>CAVRAM010000001.1:0-1480392 GCA_963719065.1 uncultured Acidobacteriota bacterium
TTACGAATCGGCTGCTCTACCACTGAGCTACTTCGGCGAACCGTTCAAAGCGCGGAGTGGAAACGAAGACTGCGCCGGCGACAATTCCGGTCTCACCAGCACCAACAATTCTAGCATAACCCCATCGGCCGCCGAGGCTGCAACCCGCGAAAGCGTTAACGCCGTGCATCCCAGTTTCGCGATGCTTGCATCTATCGCCGAGGTGCGCGATTTGCGTTAACCTAGCGCGGGAGCGATCAACCGATGCCGACGCTGCGAAAAATCCCCAAGCCCGACGCGAGCGAATACGCGCCGTACGCGGCCATCTACGTCGATTTGACGCCGAATGATGGCCGCGTGCTCGATCACCTCGCGGAAAGCGCGACGAACGTGGAAGCGCTATACCGCGCGCAGCCAGACGATCGTTTGCTTCACCGCTACGCACCCGGCAAATGGACGATGAAGGACGTGCTCGCGCACTTGATCGACGACGACCGCATCTACGCATACCGCGCGCTTCGATTTGCGCGCAATGACGCCACCGAGCTGCCCGGCTACGACCAGGAATTATTCGCCGCCAACTCGAATGCGAACGACCGATCGCTCGACGATTTGCTCGGCGAATATGCGCGCACGCGGCGTTCGACGATCGATCTCTTCAACAGTTTCACCGATGACGCGCTGGTTCGTCGCGGCAAAGCGGACGGAAATTCGGCCACCGTGCGCGGACTCGCCTACCATCTGCTTGGCCACGAACTGCGGCACGCGAATATTCTTCGGGAGCGCTACGGCGCAAAATAATCCGCGAGCAAAATAGGAATGAACGACTCAGCGCGTTGCGCGGTGACGGGAAAACGCCAATATCTTTCCGAACGGGAAGCGCTGGAGACCGCCGCGCACCAGGTGGCCACCAACAACGCGCCGAAAAATATGAAAGCCTATTTGTGCCAGTGGTGCGATTCCTGGCACCTAACGAAAAACGCGGGGAAGACTAAAGATAGCTAAAGGAATGATTACTGCGAGGGTTTTCGTCCTTCGCGCGTCGGACTTTTGGTGCCCTTCACAAAACACGAATCGCACACGCGCGTTCCGTCTTTCAGCGTGAAATCCACGCGCCGCGTCGGATCGATCTCCGCCCCGCAACGCCCGCACAAATCTGCCTTCGAATCGCTCACCAATTTCTCCCTGGGTTCAAGAAATCATCCGATCTGGCTGCAACGTTGGATGCAGCGACGGCCCGCTTCGTTATCGCGAAATCGGGTACATCAGCCACGCAATTCCCACGCCCACCAGAACGAAGAGCGAAAAGGTGATTGCCGCGTGACGAACGCGTTCGGCCGCCGAGCGCTGCAGCAGGCACGCCACGCCCACTGAAACCAGCGCGGCAAACAGCAGCATCGAAGCAAAGTGACTCATTCCCGCTAAACTCATCGACCGCTACCCGCGGCCGCAGCATATTTCGCAGCTTCGCCAGTTAGATGCAGAATCGGTGAAAGAGTGCGCACGCTTTTACCTTCGCCCGGCCGCGATTTCAAAGGCGTCAAACACGCCCAGCAGATTTACCACGCCCGCCGCTGCGATGAATCGAGTGCCGTAATCGCCAGCTGCGCGAGATACGTCCGGTCCCGCACGCTCGAAAAACTTTGCCAGCGCGTAAAACATGCCCGAGCCAACGTCTGCCAGAAATCCCAACGTGCCAAACGGATCGGTCGAATGCCGCGCGAACACATTGCCTCGCAGCATGTAGCCCGCAATCGCCAGTCCGCCGACGCAGCAAAAGAAAACCAATCCGCGAAGCCATTTGCCGGTCAGCAAATGTCCCAGTCCCGGCACCAGCCACGCTGCGAGCCCAACCAGGAACGCCAGCGGCGGAATTCCTCGTCTGCGGCGTGACGCGGCTTCGGTTTGCACTGGATCAGCCGTGACGGACTCGACGATGAATTCTTCGCGCACCACCGTTACGCGCTCGCCGCCGTCACTCGGCGCTTCTTGCGGCAATCCATCACGCGGCGTTTCGTTCACATTCACCTAAGGCAGCAGCGGCAAAATTTCTTCCTGAATCGCGCCCGTCACGCGGGCTTCGTGGTCGCTCACGTGAACGTTCACTTCGCTGCGAATGCCGAACTCCGGCAAATAAATTCCCGGTTCGACGGAAAAGCATGTGTGCGGCGCGATTTTGCGATCGTCTCGTGTTTCCAGGCTGTCCATATTCGCGCCGTTGCCGTGAAGCTCTTCGCCGATGCTATGGCCGGTGCGGTGCACGAAATACTTTGCGTATCCCGCTTTGCGAATCGATTCGCGGGCAGCCCGGTCCACTTCCCATCCATGAATCGTTTTTCCGCTGGCGATCGCGTTTTTCACCAGCTCCACCGCTGCATTGCGGGCGTTTTTCACGATGCGAAAAATCTTCGCGTAGGAATCCGGCACTCGCGCGCCCAGATATCCCATCCAGGTGACGTCGTAATTCACGCTGCCAGGGCGATTCAATTTTCCAAACACATCGAGCATCAGCAGGTCGCCTGCTCGAATCGGCCGCGCACCTTTCAGCGTCGGCTCGTAATGCGGATTGCCGTTGTTGGGCTGCACCGCCACGATCGGTGATTCGGACGTGGTCAGCCCTCGCAAACGGAACTGCTCCAGAATCCATTGTTGCAGCTCGAATTCAGTGAGCGGTTTTCCGTCGCGCACAAATTCCGCCGCGCGTCCAAACGCTTCGTGAACGATTTTGTCGATCAGCCGGCCGGCTTCGAGATGCCCGTCGAACTGTTCGGCAGTCCAGGTTGCTTCGAATTTCTGCACCAGGTCGGCCGAGCTGACCACTTTCTTCTTCATTTTTCGAATCAGCTCGATGGTGCCCGCGTCCACCAGACCGATGTACGGGATGTTGTTGTCCGGCGAGTACTGCATGGCGATCGTTTTCGCGCCGGTTAAAAGTTTCGCCAGATTCTTGTGAAGTTCTTCCCATCCGGCGTAGGTGAGTTTTTTGCCGGGAAGCGAATCGAGCATTCCCGCTTCAATCTTGTGAACCAGCTTGCGCGGCTCGCCTTTCGCGGGAATGAAGTAGTACCAACGACGTGACACCAGGCCGCTGCCTAAGCCGAGAATTGCCTTCGCAATTGGGTCGCGATGATGATGGTCGAAGAAAAGCCAGCCATCCAGTTTTCGATCACGCAGTTCGATTTGAATCGCCTTGATGTCGGCCATCGCGATAGTCCTTGCGCTGAATACTTGCGTCGATTCTTTGCGACCAAATTTTATTTGCCGTGCGGTTCTGCGAGCGCCTCGATTTGCTCGCGCCCCACTCCGGCGACGGAAATTCGCTTGCTGCGGCTTTTCTGGCCCGCGACGATTCTAACAGCCGACAACGGCACCGCCAAACGCGCCGCCAGCACTCGCCGCAGGCTTTCGTTTGCGCGATCTTCCAGCGCCGGCGCCAGCAGCCTGACTTTCAAGGCGCCGCCATGCTCACCCTCGATCGCGTCGCGGCTCGACCGCGGCGAAACACGCACCAGGAAAGAAACTTCGCCGTCGCGCTCGCGAATCTCGATCACACTTTTGTGGCTCGAGCGCCAAACAATGCCGTGCCGAGACGAACTTCCGTCGCGCCCTCTTCGATCGCCACTTCAAAATCGTGGCTCATGCCCATCGAGAGCACCGTCAACTCCGGACGTCCAGGGCCGCGCAGACCGTCACGAAGTTCGCGCAGTTGCCGGAAATACGGCCGCACCAGTTCCACGTCGGCGATGAATGGCGGGATGGTCATCAAACCGAGCAGATCAAGATTCTCGCTGCCGATAATTCCTTCGGCGAGCGCGTCCAGATTCTTGATTTCGACGCCGCTTTTCGATTCTTCGCCGCCCAGATGCACTTCGATCAGCACGCCCAGCCGTTTATTCAGTTCGCTCGCCGCGACGTCGAGCCGTTCGGCCAGCGCCAGCGAATCTACCGAATCGATGCGGTCAAAGATCGCCGCGGCCTTGCGGGTCTTGTTGCTCTGCAAGTGCCCGATCAGGTGGCAGCGGACGCCCGCCCCGACTTCGGCGCGTTTCGACTCCCACTCCTGCACTCGATTTTCGCCCAGGGTGGTCAGCCCGAGCGCGACAGCTTGGCGGATGGTTTCGGCGCTTTGGGTCTTTGTAACCGCAATTAATTCAATGTCTTCCGGGCTTCTGGCAGTTCGCAGGGCCGCAGCCGCAATGCGCTGCCGCACGTCTCGGAGGTGTTCGGCGATTCGCGATGGCGGGGTAGGGTCCAGCATCGCGCGAGATTCTATCACGGGGAACGCGGGAGGCCTCGACCGGCACGGAATATTCCGCTTGTAGCAATACGAACGGTCGTGCTATTACAGCAGCGTGAAATCACGAGCCAAAAAGCACGGCGCTGCTAAAGTCACGCGCCCTCGTGGCGCGAAAACTCGCCATGCCATCCTGCGCAGAGCAGCGAATCTCGCGTCGGTGGACGGCCTGGAAGGTCTAACGATTGGCAGCCTGGCGTCGGCGCTGGGCATCAGCAAGAGCGGCCTGTTCGCCCATTTCGGCTCGAAAGAGGAATTGCAATGCGCCGTGGTGGACGAGGCGCGCGACATTTTCGTCGAGGCCGTGATCGATCCTGCTCGCCCGTTCAAAGGTCTGAGCCGTCTGCGGCACCTTTGCGAAAACTGGGTTGCGTATGCCGAAAACAAAGTTTTTCCCGGCGGGTGCTTTTTTTCGGCCGCTTCGCTCGAATTTGACGACCGTCCGGGAAAAGTGCGTGACCGCATCGTCGAATTGATGAAGCAATGGCTCGGCCTGCTCGAACGAACGGTACGCGATGCGCAAGCGACCGGCGAACTGCGCAGCGAAGTGGATGCGCGCCTCTTCGCGTTTGAAATGCACGCACTCGCGATGGGCGGGAATTGGAGTTCGCGCTTGTTCAAAGACGACTCCGGCTTTCGCGCGTCGCGTCAGGCCGTTGTGCAGCGCATTGAGCAAGTAACCGTGCCGGCATCGGAACGCAGCGTCGCGTCTGGGACAATGGTGGAGTGAATGCGCACATCGGGCTGGCTCGCGACGGTTTTTCTTCTGTGCGCGGGCTGCATGCTGTGTGCGTCGAGCCTGAACGCGCAAACGCCGCCAGCCGCCGGAAGTGAAATTCCTCTTGAGCATTGCGATGTGCTGCCGGTCGTGAGCGTCAGGATCGCGGGCGTAAATCTTCGATTCCTGGTCGATACGGGCGCAACTTCGCTATTGAATCTTTCGTCCGTCGCTGCGGGAACTGACAAAAAAATTGAAATCGCATCGTGGACCGGAGTTTCGTCAACCCACGGCCGCGAAGCGCTGGTCTCGCAGCTATCGTTGGGCGATCGAACGCTGAAAAATTTGAAAATGGATGCGGTCGATCTTTCGCCGATTGCAAAAGCGTGCGGCGGGACGATTGATGGAATTCTCGGCGTCGACCTGCTCGAGCGCCTCGGCGTGACTCTCGATCTGAAGCACAATGTCGCGCGGCTCGGCGGCGGCGCGTCCACCGGCGCGGAAACTTCGATGATCGCGGAAATGGACTCGGCGATGCATCGATGCTCGGAAGCGTTTAACGTCGCGGACGCGGACTATCTGGCCGAGTGCTTCGATTCCAATTTTGTGTGGAGCATGCCGTCCGGCGAACTTCATGGGCGCAACGAAGCGTCTGCGTATCTGCGCGCGAAGTTCTTCGGGCCGGGGCAACACGGCCACTATTCGATGAAAGTAAACGACCAGCGCGCCGTTGGCTCCGTCGTCTGGACGCTGTACGATTTTTCGATCGATTCCGCTGAAAAGCATCGCGTCGGAAAGGGAATGATGATTTGCCGCAAGACCGACGGGCGCTGGTTCATCCTGAGCATGCATGAAACGCTGAACGCCGAAACTCCGCCGTCCCAAGCCTCGAATTAGTCCGCTGTTTCTTTCGACCCCGATCGCATCAGCGTCTGCGATTCGCACGCCTTGCCGCATCCAGTCTCCGCGAGCCGCTATGCTAAACTGATTCCACGGACATGCCCTCGCGCGGAAAATTGATCGTCCTCGAAGGGATCGACGGCTCGGGAAAACACACCCAGATCGAGCTGCTGGCAAACGCGCTTGCCTCGCGCGGAGTCGATTTCGTGCAAGTTGGGTTTCCGAATTACGACGGATTCTTCGGCAAGCTCGTCGCCCAGTTTCTGAACGGCGATTTCGGTCCGCTCGAACACGTCGATCCACATTTTTCCGCGTTGCTCTACGCGAACGACCGTCTGGAATCGAAGCCGACGCTCGAATCGGAACTCGCCGCCGGTCGAACGTTGATCGCCGATCGCTACGTCGCCTCCAACATGGCGCATCAGGGCGCGCGTGTACCGCCCGAACATCGCCCGGCATTTCTGAAATGGCTGAATCAACTCGAATATCAAATTTACGGATTGCCGGCGGAAGACCTGGTGATTTTCCTGCACATCCCCACGTCCGAAGCGCATCGCCTGATCGCGCAAAAAGGTAAGCGCGACTACACGAAACTCGAGCGCGACTTGCAGGAAGCAAATGTTGCGCACCTGCAGGCAGCATCCGAGGTGTACGACCAGCTGGCGCTGAGCCCGAACTGGATCAAGATCGAATGTTTTGACGCTGGCGAAGGCAAGCTCCGATCGCCTAGCGCGATTCACAGGGAAATTCTGGCCGCCGTAGAAGCGCGTGTGCTTCGCGCACACTTTGTAAACTAGATTCGCAAGGAACCGCAGGAACGATGGGTTTCGACGAATTTCTCGGCAATGAACGAATCGTCGCCGCGTTGCGCGGCATGCTTCGTCGCGATCGTCCGCCCAGCGGAATGCTTTTCACCGGACCGCGGGGCATCGGAAAATACACGCTGGCGCGGATGTTCGCGCAGGCTGCGAATTGTGAGCGCTTGAAAGACGATTTCTGCGGCGAGTGCGATTCCTGCCTGCGCATGGCGCCGCTCGCCGATCCAGCGCCTTTGATCTCCGCCGGGCTTGCCGAACGCGGCGAAAGCGCCGATGCGAGCGCCGTCGAGCGAATGCCGCTGATTATCG
Source organism: uncultured Acidobacteriota bacterium (assembly GCA_963719065.1). Lineage (GTDB taxonomy): Bacteria > Acidobacteriota > Terriglobia > Acidiferrales > UBA7541 > Palsa-295. Next base: position 7,019 of record CAVRAM010000001.1, read on the forward strand.
AACCGCATCCCGACGTCTGGCTGCTGGTCCCCGACCCGGTTCGGCGGCTCAGTCCGGTGGCGCGGCCGATGATCCGCGTGGGGCAGCTTCGTGCTGTGCAACGCGCCGCGTATTTCAAGCCGCAAGGGCGCCGCAGGATTTTCATTTTGGATGGCGCGGACACGATGCGCTGGACCGACGCCGATGTGTTCCTGAAAATCCTGGAAGAGCCGCCTGAGTACGCGACGCTGATTCTGCTGGCGCCGCGGCCCGATTCGATGCTGCAGACGATTCGTTCGCGCTGTCTGCAATTTCATTTCGCTCCGGTGCCGGAAGCGTCGATCGTAAAATTTCTGAAGCAGCGCAAAGTTGCGGATCCGGCGCTGGCCGCGCAGCTTTCCGCCGGCAGTCCGGGCGCGGCTCTCGCTCTTAATCTCGCGGAATCGCAACGCCTGCGACGCAGCGTGCTGAATCTGCTCGATCAAGCAGCCAGCGCGGGAAAATATTCGGAAATCTTCGCGGCCACCGCGCAAATGGCCAAGCAGGAGAAGGAATCGTTTGAAAACATCCTGCCGCTGTTCTATAGTTTGCTTACAGACCTTCTCGAACTATCCCAGAGTCCGAAGAGCCGTCTTCCTCGAAATCCCGATCTGAGCCGGGAACTCGAATCGCTCGGCAAGAAAATCAATTTCGAATGGCTCGTTCGGGCAACACGAGGGCTCGACCAGCTCGAAAGCCGGCTCCGCCGGAATATCGGGCGCCAGCTCGGCCTCGATTCGCTGCTGATCTCGCTTGGAACGCGCTAAGCCGCAAGAAAATCAATTTATTTTCATTTCGGCGCAACCGAAACGCTTCTTCGATAGTCATAAGAAGTATCCTTCGGAAGGAGCAGTCATGGTAAACCGCAAACTTTTCCGCCCCACTCTTACAGATGTGAAAGAGCAACAGTTTCCGGCACGTACGGTGCAACCGTCGGCCGCGCCGGCCAACTCTCGCAAAAAACCCGCTCCGCCCGAACAAACTCATGCTGAAAGTTTCTACTACGTGAAGCAGATGCAGGCGAGAACTCCCGTCGCGGTGGTTTTGACCGATGGCGAAGTTCTGCACGGATCGGTGGAATGGTATGACCGCGATTGCATCAAGCTGACTCGCATCGGCAGCCCCAACCTGCTCGTCTACAAACACTGCATTAAATATTTGTACAAAGACGGGGAAGATGCGGCTCACGGTGGGACCAACGGGTCGAACGGCGCTTCGCACGACGATTGATCGATTGGTTCATCGTCGGGAGCCAATCGCAACAGCTAGATAAGTCAGTCCAAAAGCCAACATATCGAAACCGGGACGCGGATCGCTGTTTAGCTCCGCGTACCCGGTTTTTTCTTTGCGGCGATTGCGCCGGCCGCAGACGCGGGTGGAAATGGTCCCACGAAAAAGGTCATCAGAGCTTTGCCGACCAGGCGCTTGTTGTCGTCGGTGATGTCGCAATCGACCACCGAAATATGCCGGCCGATTCGAACCACTTCGGCGTCGGCGGTCACGGTGCCCGACTCGACGGCTTCGAGGTAGTTGATTTTCATTTCAATGGTGGCGACGCGCTGGCCCGGCGGCGCGGCCATGTACGATGCAAGTCCACCCGCTGTGTCGGCCATCGCTGCGAGCACTCCGCCGTGCACCACGCCATGCACTTGCAGATGCTTTTTCGCGACGCGCATGGTCAGAACCACCCGACCGTAGGTCGCGCGGGTGAGCACGAATCCCATATGCCGCGTGGTTCCGTTTTCGCGCAGGCGGCGATGCATTTCCTTCTTCGCGGCTCGCTCCATCTTGGTCGGCTTGGCAGCCATTTTCGGTCAACCTGTCCTAAGGTATGTCGCTGCGGGGGCGAATTTCGTCACAACCCGGCGCGCCGGCCGCAAAACTTCCCGCATCGAAACGCGTTCGACCGCCGTCTAATTGGCCAGTGCGTCAGCGGCAGGCGCGCCCGCGCGATCGCGCCGCAGTACGTCCGTGCGGTTAGCCTAGGCAATATACCCGGATTCTTGCCGGGCTGCTTCAACCACTGTTAGAGTCACACGGGGGCCCATGAAAATCGGGATCACATGCTATCCAACGTACGGCGGGTCGGGAGTGGTGGCGACCGAACTGGGCATTGAGCTGGCCGCTCGCGGGCACGAAATCCACTTCATCAGTTACGCGATGCCGATCCGCCTGAACTCCGCGCACGAGCGCATCCATTTTCATGAAGTGGAAGTCACCTCGTATCCGCTGTTCGACCATCCGCCTTACACGCTGGCCCTTGCGACGAAAATGTTTGAGGTCGCCGAAGAAGTGTCGCTCGACCTGTTGCACGTGCATTACGCGATTCCGCATTCGGTGAGCGCGATGCTGGCCCAGATGATGAGCAAGCCGAAGAATCTGCCGTTCATCACCACGCTGCATGGAACCGACATTACTCTCGTCGGCAGCGACCGCAGCTACTTGCCCATTACGCGTTTCTCGATCGAGAAAAGCGACGGCGTCACTTCGATTTCTGCGTACTTGCGCGACCGCACCTACCAGGAATTTGACGTCAAGCGGTCGATCGAAGTGATTCCAAACTTCGTGAACTGCGATTTGTACCATCGCTCCGCCGACCAATCGATCCGCAAGCGCTGGGCGAAAAATGGCGAACCGATTCTGATGCACCTGTCGAATTTCCGGCCGGTGAAGCGCATAACAGACGTAGTGGAAATCTTCGCCCTGGTCCGCGAAAAAATTCCCGCCAAGCTGGTGATGATGGGCGACGGGCCCGACCGCGGCGCCGCCGAATACATCGTGCGCAAAAAAAATCTGTCGAAGGATGTTTTCTTCCTCGGCAAGCAGGACATGGTGCAGGAAAAGCTCGGGGTCGGCGATTTGTTCTTGCTACCGAGCGAACTGGAATCTTTCGGCCTTGCGGCGCTCGAAGCGATGGCCTGCGAGATGCCCGTGATTGCTTCGAACGTGGGCGGACTGCCCGAAGTGGTGACGCCGGGCGTGGACGGTTACTTGATTCCTCCGCGCGACGTGGAGGCCGGCGCTGCGGCTGCGCTGAAAATTCTCACCAGCCCGGATCGCGGCCGAGAGATGGGAAAACAGGCGCGCATCAACGCCAAAGCGAAATACTGCGCTAACGATGTGATTCCTCAATACGAGCGGTATTACCAGCGAGTGTTGGACGGAAAAGCGTAACGCGGCGAGCTAGCGGTCTTCGAAGGGAACCGGCTGCACCGACTGAACTGCGGAATTAATTTCTTCCTGCGTAATCTTCGCGGTCGAACCTGCCACCACCGTAAAAATAAACCGGTATTGATGATTGCGGTCGTCGAATCCGCGCACAGCCACAGGCCGGCCCGACGCAGGATCGCCGAATTGAAACCCGCGAATCGTACCGAAATCCAGCGAGTAAAACGGACCATCCCCGCTCAAGTCTGGACCAAACGCAAGCTTCCACATCAGCAGCGTGTTCATCCGCTGCGCGTCGCCAACGCTCATCACCGGCGAAACTTCCGTGGGCGAAACGCTATAGACCGCCTGATACAAGCCATAGTTCGAGTCGACCGGATTGCCGGCGAAAATCGCGGCGAATTTTTGATAATCGAGCGGGTTCGCCGCTTTCAGCGCTCCCACCGTATCGAGCGACGACTGTGGATCGAAAAACACGACGGCTTGGCCCGAATCGTACCGCGCGACGCCGTAGGTCAACGTCCGCTCGACCTTCGATTTGCCGGGCCACGGCGAGTTGAATTCGAATTCAAACATCTTCACGTAGTCGGGTTTCGCGGCGGGAGGCGTTTTTTCGAGCGGCTTTGGTACGTTGGCGATCCACGGATTCGCGCTCGCGAGCGACCGCGCCTCCAGCCATGTGAGCGTCTGCAGGCCAAACTTCAGCGTGCACACCGCGACCACGATGGCAAAGAGCGCCAGGGCAATCGCCGGCCAGACGGAAGTCTTCTCTTCGGTGTCGTCGATTAGCAGGGTTTCTTCGGCTCGAATCACATCGCCATTCTACGCCAAGCTGAGCGCTGCAATTCAAGAATTGCGCGAGGTGCGGGGCGGGCGGAAAGCCGTGCAAACGCCGATCTGGGCCGATTTGCCTTCGCCGCCATTTCGTGTGGGAATTTATTGCGTCGGCGTGGCCGAAGCGTCCGTAGGTTTCACATGAAGTTGAATGGTCACGCGGATGGTGTCGGCGATCTTGTTGAACAGCATGTTGTGCGTCATTCCGAAATCGCGGCGGTTAAAAGTGAAATCGCCTTCGATCTGCTGGTTGCCGTTCGGCAGGGGAGTGATCGCGACCGCGACAGTCACCGGCCGGGTGATTCCGCGGAGCGTCAGGTTGCCGGTCATCGTGAATTTCGCCGGGTCGGGATCGGGCAGAATGCCAGTGGAAGCGAAATGAATGTCGGGATACTGCGTCACGTTGAAGAAATTTTTGCCGCGGACTTCTTTGTCTTTCAGTCCGCTGCCGGTGTGAACGCTTTCCGATTTCAGGTCGAGTTCCAGGCTGCCGTCTTTCAGGTGGCCTGCGGGCATCTGCAGGCTTGCGTCCCAAAGTAAGAATTCACCCACGACTTTCGCGAACGTCGAACTGGCGTGAAATTCGATTTTGCTTTCTTCTTTGACGATCGTCGCCCGATCGGGCGATTGGGCGCCGGCCACTCCGCACAGAAAACTCGCGAGTATCGCAACTGTGATTGCTCGAATCATTCCTACACCGTCCGTTTCGGAGTCGCAGCCAGGGTACATGGCAACCTATCAGAACGCGCTGAAGAGTCCAACGCAAAGTCGAACTCTCGTCGGCCATCGTTTGCTTTCCTGTGAATCATTTCAATCGGCCATTTTCGCCATTCGATTCGCACCGGTTCAGAGTTAAAATCTCGTCGCCGATACGCAAAACATGCTGACGCATCCACATATCGAATTGCCCGGAACCGAGCGCCGCTACGCGCTGCTGTTCTCGGTCCTGCTCGGCAATCTGTTGCTGTATCCCTACGCGGGCGGTGGGTTGCGCTACGAATGGTTTCGCGTGCTGGGCATCGGTCTGACGGCGCTGAGCGTGTACGCTGTGAGCTTCCGCCGCACCACTTTGATTTTCGCGATTTTGCTCGCCGTGCCGGCGGCACTGAACCGAGCCATCTTCGTACCCAAAGAGGATGCGGGGGTCCTCACTCTTCTTGGGATCATGTTCACGTTTGGATTTGACGTCTTTATTCTCGTGACGATTTTCCGGCGAATTTTTCGCAGCCCGCGGGTCACTTCGTCCACCATTTTCGGTGCGATCTGCATTTACATGATGGTTGGCTTCGCATTCTCGAATCTGTACTACTTCCTGGCGAAAGTGCAGCCGGACGCTTTCTACCTGGTCCCGGAGACGAATGTCCACAAAGTGATCGAGCAGTCCGATCTGATTTATTACAGTTTCGGCAGCATGACGTCGCTGGGTTCTGCGGGAATTATTCCGGTGACGCAACAAGCGCGGTCGCTCACCACCGTGGAAGCGATTCTCGGATTGTTTTATCTCGCCGTGTTGGTGTCGCGCCTGGTGGGCTTGTACCGCGCGGAAAGCGAAACAGTTACAAATCCATAAATGGATCCGCGGTCGCCAGTTCTGGAATTTCGATGTGAATTTGCGTGCCCTGGCCTTCCTGGCTGCGAATGTCCATTCGAAATTGATCGCCGTAGAGCAGCCTCAGCCGTTCGTGCACGTTCGAAATTCCGATCCCTCCGCCGTACACTTCGGTGAGCCGCTCGGGCGGGATCCCCACTCCGTTGTCTTCGATTTCGATCAGCAGCCGGCCGTTGTACTGCCGCGTGCGCAATTTAATCTGGCCGCCTTCGACCTTCGGCGCCAAGCCATGTTTGATGGAATTTTCGATCATTGGCTGCAGCAGCATGCTTGGCACAAACGTTTCCAGCGTCTCCGCGTCGATTTCTTTTAGAATTTGCAGCTTGTCGCGGCCAAAGCGGATCACTTCGATGTCCAGATAGTCGTCGATGAATTCGATTTCTTCGCGCAGCGGCACAAACGATTCGTGTTTGCGCAGCAGCCGCCGCAGAATATTCGAAAGCTTCAGCACCACGCCGCGCGCCATGTCCGGATCGAATCGAATCAACGACGACACGGTGTTCAGCGTATTGAACAGAAAGTGCGGATTGATCTGGCTGGTCAGCGCGTCCATGCGCGCTTTCAGCAGCAACTGCTGATTTTCTTCCAGGTTCATCTCGATTCGCGTGTTGTTCCAGATCTTGATCGCCATCGCCACGCACATCAGCGAAGAAAGCACCACCAGCAGGGCATATCCCCAATTGCTCGGATGGTAGGAAAACAGCCACCGCGCCGGAATGAATTCGGCGAGCTCGATCTGAATCACGTTGAAGGCGACACACACAAAAAACGGCAGCATCGTCCAATTGCCTTTGGCGTAGCGGACGATTTTCCAAATCCATTCGGGAATACTCAAAAACAGGAACGGACCGAAGTGCCAGACGTCTTCCTTCTCCGGCATGGATTCGCGAACCACTCCCGCAAGCAGCCCAACGAGCGCAGCCATCGGACTCGAAACCCATTCGTGGTTTCCGAAGGCAGGCAAACTGATCAGCGATCCGCCGAGCAGTCCGACGATTCGTCCTCCGATCAAGCCCATTACAAACGAGCCTTCGAGCGTCAAATCGAAAAATTGGTAACCGACCAGACGCAGGAATACGCCGATCGCCAGCGGCGGCGTGAGGAACAGCAGCAACATCACTTTCTGATCGGAGTCGCGGATTTCGGTGAACAGCAAGCGGCGAAACGAACGAAACCGCACCAGCAACGCAGCCAGCGACGCGGCAAATCCGACTTTCAAGACGAGGATATAGACCAAATCCTGCCCAGCGCCGATTTTCCCCAGTCCATTTGCCGGAACAAACATCGCCACGCCTTTACGCGAACGCGTTTACGAAAAGCAGAGTCACGCTAACCGAAGTCACGCGAACCAAAGTTACGTTAGCCAAAGCCGCCAGCGATGTAAAGCGCGTGCGCCGCATCGCACGGCTTTCCTTGACACTCGCGGCCCGCGCCTTTATACACAATGCATGGCCCATGACTTTTTGATTTACGATTTCGGCAGCGATGAAGACACGGCTCAGCAGGCGCGGCACAAAGTGGACAACTGGGCGCAGGGATTCCGGCTCGGTAAAAAGATTCTCTTGAAGTTCGAGCGCGAAAGCGTGGAAGGCGAGGCCGCCGGCGACGCGGAAGCGAAGGGCTCGGCAAAAACAAAAAAGAAAGCGCCCGCCGCTGCAGGCGGAAAAGTCCGCGCCTTCGTCCGGCTCGATTTTTCGTCGCACGAAAAGCTTTCGCACCAGCGCTGGCTGGAGCGCATTCCCACCGAAGAGCCGTTCAAGTCGGCGAAGGGAAAGCTGATTCGTCCAGGCGACCCGGCGCACGCGGAGACCGCAGAAACATTCGAGGAGCTTGATTAGATCTCGCGGGGCGGCACTCCAAATTGGCGGGATTGTCGAGCGATTGCCTGGCGAACGTAGTTTTGGCGGCGTTCCAGCCATTGGCTATAATGGGGTTTGCAGCATAGGCTGTCGAACGTATCGCTGATAAGGGAGCCGATGGCCACTCAGGCAAAGGTGAAGCCCGCCCGGTTTGACGCAACCAAGTATCACGGTCTGGACCGCGATACGCTCGTCCGGCTGTACCGCACCATGTACCTTTCGCGCCGTCTCGACGACCGCGAAATCCAGCTCAAGCGACAAAACAAAATCTTCTTCCAGATCAGCGGAGCCGGCCACGAAGGCGTGCTTGCTGCCGCCGGTCTCGTCCTGAAGCGCACTCACGACTGGCTTTTTCCGCATTATCGGGACCGGGCGTTGATGTTGATGATGGGCGTCACGCCGTACGAAATGCTGTTGCAAGGCGTCGGCGCAAAAGACGACCCCGCTTCGGGCGGCCGTCAGATGCCGTCGCACTGGGGCCATCGCGACTACAACATTGTTTCGCGTTCGTCACCGACCGGCACGCAATTCCTCCAAGCCGTGGGCGCCGCGGAAGCGGGCGTCTATTACGGCAAATTTCCCAAAGCGTATGACCAGGCGCGCAAAGCGCCACTCGGCGGCAGCGTTACGTTCCACAAAGACGAAATTGTGTACGTCTCCGCGGGCGATGGCACCACCAGCGAAGGCGAGTTCTACGAATCGCTGAACACCGCCTCGAATCACAAGTTGCCGATGCTGTACCTGATCGAAGACAACGGCTACGCGATTTCGGTTCCCGTCGAAGTGCAAACCGCCGGCGGCAGCATTTCGAAATTGCTGGTCGGATTTCCGAATCTGCGGATCGAAGAGTGCGACGGCACCGACGTACTGGAAAGTTACGCCACGCTTCGCCGTGCCGCGGAGTACGTTCGCGCGCGCAAGGGCCCCGCGCTAGTACATGCCCACGTGGTCCGGCCGTACTCGCATTCGCTATCGGACGACGAAAAGCTTTACAAATCCGAAGCGGCACGATCGGACGAAGCGCAGCGCGATCCGCTGCCGAAGTTCGCCGTATTTCTGGTGCGCGAAGGAATTCTGGAAGAATCGGAAATCGAGGCGCTCGAAGCGGAAGTGGACGCCGAAATCGTCGAAGCCACCGACCGCGCCCTCGCCGCTGAACTGCCCGCGGCGGATTCCATTCACAAGTGGGTCTATTCGCCGGAAATCGATCCGGCCGATAAACATTTCGACGTCGCGCCCAAACGCGAAGGCCATCCGAAGACCATGGTCGAAATGGTTTCCGCCACGCTGCTCGACGAAATGAAACGCGATGAGCGCATCGTCGTGTTCGGTGAAGACGTCGCCGATTGCAGCAATGAAGACGTACTTCCCGCCGTGAAAGGGAAGGGCGGCGTATTCAAGGCTACATCCGGTTTACAGCGCAAGTTCGGCAGCGATCGCGTGTTCAATTCTCCGCTGGCCGAGGCCAACATTATTGGCCGTTCGATCGGCATGGCCGTCCGCGGATTGAAGCCTGTGCCTGAAATTCAATTCTTCGATTACATCTGGCCGGCAATGATGCAGCTTCGCAACGAGCTGGCAACGATGCGCTGGCGTTCTGCGGGAAATTTCAAATCGCCGGTTGTGGTGCGCGTAGCCATCGGCGGATACCTGACGGGCGGTGCGATCTATCACAGCCAATGCGGCGAAGTGACGTTCACCCACATTCCCGGGTTCCGTGTGGTGATGCCCTCGACGGCGCTCGACGTTTGCGGTCTGCTCCGCACCGCGATTCGCTCCGATGATCCGGTTCTGTTTCTCGAACACAAGCACCTGTACCGCCAGCCGTACAACCGCTCCGAATATCCGGGCGCGGATTTCACCATTCCGTTCGGCAAAGCGCGCGTGGTGCGCGAAGGCACCGACGCCAGCATCATCACCTACGGCGCCGTGGTGCATCGCGCCGAAGTAGCGGCGGCTGAACTAGCGCGCAGCGGCGTTTCGGTGGAGGTGATCGATCTCCGCACGCTCAGTCCATACGACTGGGAAGCCATCGCCGAATCGGTGTCGAAGACCAATCGCGTGTTGGTGGCTTATGAAGACACTCGCTCGTGGGGCTACGGCGCGGAAATTGCGGCACGCATCGCCGAGGAATTGTTCGACCAGTTGGACGCGCCCGTCCGTCGCGTGGCAGCGACAGACACGTTCGTGGCGTACCAGCCCAAACTCGAAGACGAGATTCTCCCGCAGACCGACGATATCGTCCGGGCTGTGAATGAGTTGGTCGGCTACTAGGCTCTCGGCATGAACGCCGGACGCGGTTGAAACTTTTCGCCGTGCCGGTTCGTATCTTAGATTGACGCGCCACACGCCACGGGTGTGAACGCCAGGGAGGGTAACCCTATGAATTGTCCCGGCTGCCAGAAGGAAATCACCGACTATTCTAATTTTTGCTATTTCTGCGGCGCCCGCCAGCACCCGGGCGCGACGCCGGCCGGTATTCCCATGCCGCAGCGGCGGCTGATGCGCTCGAAGGACGCGAAACTCGGCGGCGTGTGCGGCGGCTTGGCCGAGTACATGGACATCGACCCGACCGTCGTCCGCTTGATCTGGGTTCTGGTCACGTTCGTCACCGGCATAATTCCGGGATCGGTGGCGTACCTGATTACCTGGCTGGTGCTGCCGGCCCCGCCGAAGCCCGACGTAGAAGTTGTTCACTCGGCGTCGTCGAACTACCCTCAAGCCGTCTAGCTCGCTCCGGTCGCGGTCCGACGAGCCATTCGCGCAACTACGCGCTACTCTCGATCTTTGCCCTTCGGCCGCTTCGATGGTTTGCGGCCCTCGGGAAATACGGCGTGGTCGAGTGACACGACTCCCGCGCCGACCGTCGCCAGCGCAAACGCTCCCGCAGCGAGCATCAGCGGAAACTGATACACGTCCACGTTCATCGGATTCGCGAACAGGCCGTGCACCTTCACCAGCGCCACGCACATTTCCAGGAAAATCAGCAGCGCCGCGATTCGCGTAAACAGTCCTAAGATCAGCAGAAAGCCGCCGAAGAATTCGATCACTCCCGCCAGATACACGAAATAGCTGGGAAATCCCATGTGAACGAATCCCTGCATCGCGTCGCGCGTGTGGGTGAACAACTTCGGGTAACCGTGGTAGATGAAGATGATTCCCAGTGCGGCGCGCAACAGCAGCAGCGCCAGCGGCCTCAGCTTTTCAAGTTCTTTCATCCCGATTTCCTCCCATTTCTAAAAATTCTGTAAGAATTCGAGCGACATTCTACCAGACCGATTGCGCGCGCTCTCCGCTCCGATGGAAACAATTTCTGCAAGCCGCCCTAAAAGTTACGCAACGCTTAGTGTAAAATCTTGCCGCACCACTGGGGGCCTCGCAGAAGATGACTTCATCAAGTCGAACGATCGGCATCGTAAATGGAGGGGGAGACTGCCCCGGACTGAATGCCGTGATCCGCGCGGTGGTTCGCACCGCGAAGCTCGAGCACGACTGGCGCGTCATCGGCGTCACCAATGGATTTAACGGCCTGATCTGGCCGGAGCAGTCGCGCGAGCTGACGCTCGAATCGATCCGGGGAATTTTGCCGCGCGGCGGCACGATTTTGGGCACCACGAACCGCGGAAATCCGCACGCGTTTCCGGTCGAGGAAAACGGAAAAATCGTCATTCATAATTTTTCATCGCGCGTCATCGAAAATATGAAGGGCCTCGGCATGGAAGGGCTGGTGGTAATCGGCGGCGACGGAACGCTTACCATCGCGCACGAATTCTCGAAGCTCGGCGTGAAGGTGGTGGGCGTGCCGAAGACCATCGATAACGATTTGCTGGCCACGGAATTCACGTTTGGTTTCGACACCGCGCTGCATGTGGCTACCGATGCGATCGACCGGCTGCACACCACGGCCGAAAGCCATCAACGGGTAATGGTTGTGGAAGTGATGGGCCGCGATGCCGGATGGATTGCCTTGCACTCTGGGTTGGCCGGCGGCGCCGACGTGATCCTAATTCCCGAAATTCCGTTTTCGATTGAAACGGTTTGCGAAGCGATCAACCGCCGCGAAGCGGGCGGCCGCAGTTTCTGCCTGGTTGTGGTCGCGGAGGGCGTCCGTTTGCCTGAAAAAGACGGCATGGGTAAGCCCTTTCCAAAACCGATCCCAGGTCAGGTGGGCAACGCTATCGGCTACGCGATTCGCGAATATCTGAAGCGCGAAGTTCGCGTCACAGTTCTCGGCCACGTCCAGCGCGGCGGTTCGCCGAGCCCGTTCGATCGCACTCTCGCAACGCGCTTCGGCGTTCACGCCGTGGACCTGATCGCCAAGGGTCAGTACGACCGCATGGTGTGTCTGCGCTCGTCGAAAATCGAATCGGTGCCGCTCACCGAAGCGATCGGCGCAAATAAATTGGTTGATCCATCCAGTGACTACGTCCGCGCCGCCCGCGCCGTGGGCATTACCTTCGGTGACCGTCCGTAATGAGGAAGTTGCTTCTCGGTTTTGCTTTGGTTCTGGTTTTGGGCGTCGCGTTTTATGTGTACAACCGTCCGTCCGCGGGCTCGCGCGAATTCGCCTACTCCGGCGGCCACCACGTACTTCTCTGGAGCACCTCCGCGCAGGTTCGCGAACAGATCGGCACCCTTCCGTACGGTGAACGCCTCGAAGTCCTGCAGCGATTTCAAGATCAGGTAAAAGTGAAGACAGCCGACGGAGTCACCGGCTGGATTTCAGAGCACGATCTGATGTCCACCGACGTTTGGCAGACGGTGAAAGATCTCGAGACGAAAGCCGAGGGCATGCCGGTCGAAGCCGTCGGCCACACTCGCGTGCTCAGCAATCTTCACATCGGCCCCGGTCGCGACACTCCGCGCATTCGCCAGCTTGGCAAAGATGTTCATCTCGACGTGCTCGCCCGCCAGTCCGCCGAAATCCCTGTCACCACCACTGCCAACACCGACAACGATGCCGGCGCAGCTCCTTCCGACGTTAAAAAAGAGGATTGGTGGCTGGTGCGCGCCAAAACTCCCGACGAAGGCGCTCAATCCGGATGGCTGCTCGGCCGATTCATCGAGCTCGACGTTCCTTCGCCGCTGCCCGATTACGCCAGCTCCGCGGGAATGCGCATCGTCGCCTGGTTTGAGCTGAATCACGTTACCGACGCGACCGGCTCGCAGAAACCGCAATATTTGCTCGTGGGAACGCACGGCCCCGAAGGCCAGGCATGCGATTTCACGCTGATGCGTGTATACACCTGGGCGGTGAAACACGATCGCTACGAAACCGCGTTCATCGAAAGCGATTTGTGCGGCAAACTGCCCATTGAAATCACCAAAGGCTCGGCGCCCGGAGCCGATGCTCTGTTTTCGTTTCAGGATTTATCCGGCAGCGGCTCAACCGAACGCAAGTACCGTCTGATTCAAACCGTCGTCCGTCGCGTGAGCGACGATGGCGCGGCGCCCCGCAAACACAAGCGTTAATCACCGCGCGTCACTCCGCGTCATTCGCCGCTTTGGCTCCCAACATCTGCTGTAAATTGAATTCATGCGGCGCGGCGCATTCTATTTTCGGCTTTCGATCGTAGTCGCACTTGTGTTTGCATCCGCCGGCTGCGTTGGCCATCCCGCCGAAGTGATCGCCCAGATTCCCAGCGTGCCTTCGATTCAGTATTTAGATTCCTGGGGCGTGCAGGGCAACGATCCCGGACAGTTGAAAGATCCCAGCAGCATCGCCGTGGACGGCCTGAGCGAAGTCTTCATCACCAATATCGGCAACGGCTTCGTGAACAAATTCGAGCACGGAGGCAAGCCTCTGTTTTCCTTTCAGGAGGATGGCCTGAACCACCCGCAGATGATCGTTGTCGATGACGGCGGCGCGATGTACGTATCCGATCCGGTGCGCGACAGCGTTTACATTTTTCTGCCGAACGGCGACAAGTACAAAGAGCTAAAACTCAAGACCAAGTCGAGCGCAGAAAATTCCGTGAGTGTCGCGGTCGGCGACGATGGCCTGATCCACGTGCTCGATTCCGCCGCCGCCAAAGTGATCACCTTTACGCCGCGCGCCAAAGTCGTCCAGACCTGGACGCCCAGCGGAAAAACGACCGATTCGTCGCACTTCGGTCCAATCGTTCACGGGCCCGACGATTTTCTGTACATCGGCGATTCTGCCGGCGGCATTTTGAAGTTTTCGCGCCAGGGAAATTTCGTCAGCGAAATTCGCCCGAGCGGCGCCGCCATTCGCTGGAAGCCCCTTGCCGGATTCACATTCTGGCGAAACCACATTTTCGTGATGGACGCTGACGGCCGCACTCTTCATATCGCGACGATGGAAGGCCAGCCAGTGATCGATGCCGATCTCGCTCCGCAACTGGGCCAAGGCCGCCGCGAACCGCCCGTGCTCGCTGTAAATCCGCAGGGAGAGTTGCTAGTGCTCGACACGCTTGAAACCCGCGTGCTTCGCTACCGCATTAAACTGTAGGAACCTTCCGCGCTCGCGTTATCATTTCCGCGTAATTCCCGAGGCCTCGCATGCCCTTGTTGCTTTCTGAAGCAGAAGTGAAATCGCTGCTCACCATGCCACTGGCGCTGGACTGCGTCGAGCAGTCGTTTCTGCGCCTGGCCGATCACACCGCCGAGAACCATTCGCGCCAACGTTTACACGCCGGGAAAACATTCCTGCATTATATGGCCGCCGTCGATCAGACCGGCGGTTACATGGGCCTGAAGATTTACACCAGCGTGAACCGCGTGCTGCGCTTTATGATTCCGCTTTTTCGCATCGAAACCGGCGAACTGGTGGCGATTCTCGAAGCCGACTACGTGGGTCAGATGCGCACCGGCGCGGCAAGCGGCATCGCTACAAAATATCTGGCGCGGCAGGATGCCAAGATCGCCGCGATCATCGGCACCGGACTTCAGTCCCGCACTCAACTCGAAGCGATTTCGCGCGTGCGCAAACTGGAAAGCATTCGCGCGTTTGGCCGCGACCTGGGCCGCCGCGAAACGTTCGCCAAGGAAATGACCGACCGGCTCGGAATTCCGGTGCACCCATCTTCATCCGCCGAGGAAGCGGTCCGCGATGCGGACATCGTTATCACCTCCACGACTTCATCGACGCCGGTACTCGAGGGCCGCCGGCTGCAGCCCGGAATGCACATCAACGCCATTGGCGCCAATTTTCCGCAGAAGCAGGAGCTCGATCCCGAAGCGGTCCGCCGCTGCAACGTAATCGTGGCCGATTCGCGGGCACAATCGAAACTGGAATCGGGTGATTTGATTCAGATGTACGACGATGACGAACGCCGCTGGCGCGACGTACTCGAACTTTCTGACGTGGTTTCCGGCAAAACAGCCGGCCGGAAATCCGACGCCGAAATTACGTTGTTCAAATCGAACGGAATCGCGATTGAAGACGTCGTGGTCGCTGGGAGAATCTACGAGCTGGCGAAACAAAAGGGAATCGGTCGGGAAGTTGCGATGTGGGAAGGATCCGGCCCGTAAACTGGCAAGTAATTCCGTTACGCGCGGGGTTGCGGGCGCAGCCGATTGAGCTGCTTAAAGAGCGCATCGCGCAACCGCTGGCGCGTGTCTTCGGGCAGCGGAGCCGGCTCCGAGTTGCAAAAAATCTGGATGGTCTTCTTGGTCGTATCAACCACCACGCGGCAGTCTTCGCAGCCTTCCAGATGCTTTTCAATCGACGACTTCAGAATTGGATCGAGGGCTTCGTCCAAATAGTTCGCCAATTCCTTAATGATGCTCCGGCAGTTCACTGATTCTCACTCCGTTTGAAATACTTGTTGAGCTTTTGCCTCAGCTTCAGCCGGGCCCGCAGCAACCTCGATTTTACCGCAGGAACCGACAGCCCAAGTGCCTCTGCCGTTTCTTCCGTCGATAATTCTTCGATGTCGCGCAGCTGGAAAACGATTCGGAAAGGTGGATCCAGTTCGGCGATTGTATCGGTCAGGATCGTGCCCAGTTCGCTCTGTTCGTACCGATCTTCGGGCGATGGTCCCCAGTCTTCCACTTCGCGGGGCATCGATTCTTCGCCGGTTTCGATTTCCTCATCCAGCGAAACCTGGTTCGGGCGCCGCTTGCGCAGCTTCATCAGCGCCTGGTTCACGGCGATTCGCACCAGCCAGGTGTAAAACCGCGAATTGCCCTGGAATTCGTTCAGGTGCTGGTAAGCCTTCAGGAAGGCTTCCTGCATCGTGTCTTCGGCATCTTCGCGATTCTGGGTGATGTTCTGCGCCAGGCGGAAAATCTTGCGCTCGTACCGGCCAACCAGCGTTTCAAACGCGGTCAGGTCGCCTGCCTGCGCCGCTGCCACCAGTTCAGCTTCGTCTTCCTTCACCACCGTGGACGGCAGCTGCGGACGAGGCTCCGCCGGCTTCGCGGGCTTGAGCGGGTTCAGTTTGGGTGCGCTCATATGTGTTTTGTAACCCCAAATGGTAGCACATCTGGCAAACGCGCCCGAATGCGCCCGCCTGAGCGAAATTCAGCCCGTGCTCTCTAATATCGATATTTCGCGGCGTCGTGACCGGTTACGGCTTAGAAACGCGCCGTCTGCGAACCTTGCGAACCGGGCAATCCGTGGCGGATAATTGCACTACGGGCTGATGGGTGGCGGGCGCACCGCTGCGAATGCGCCGGGCAGAATTTCGTTGCCGGTAACCGAACCGATTCACGCACGCTAGCTCACCTTCGCGGCAACGACAAACAATCTCGGAACTCCCAGCCGGGCTAAGGGACGGAATGCGGACACTGCCGGATTATCTTCGCAAGGGCATGAAAATGATTCTGATCGGCGCCAATCCCGGCGACCGTTCGGCGCGCGTGGGGCATTACTATGCCGGGCGCGGTAATCAATTCTGGCCGATCATGTACGAATCTGGAGTGATCCCCGAGCCACTCAGCTACGAAGACGACCGAAGAATTCTGGAGTTTGGCATTGGCATGACCGACCTGGTGAAGCGGCCGACGCGCGGCGTGGATGAACTCGAGCGCCAGGAATTTGCCGAGGGTCGCGTGCTGCTCGCGCAGAAGCTGGAAGATTTGCGCCCTCGCGTAATCGCCTTCAACGGGAAAATGGTGTACGAGAAATTCACCGGCCGCACCTGCAAGCTCGGCCTGCAGAAGGAAAAACTCTATGACGCGCACGTTTTCGTTTTGCCCTCCACCAGCGGCATCAACACCGGCACAGACAAGGGCCTGAAAACCCGATATTTTAAGAAGCTCGCCGTGCTCCTGAAGAGTCTAAAGGACTAGGAGAAACACTCGGACATGAGTTCGCCAGAGCAGGTGAAGAACCCCTCGCCCGACCAGCCGCAAGCAAATTCGCAGGACCAAGCCAAAGCGCCCGGCACAAATTCCATCGTCATCGAAGAACGCTCCGGCGCGATTATGACCATTCGCCTGAATCGTCCTGAAAAACTCAACGCACTCAATATCGAACTCGGCGCCGCGCTGGTTCACGCGTTGCTGCATGCCGTCGAAGATAAATCGATCCACGTGGTCGTGATCACCGGCGCCGGCCGCGCGTTTTGTGCCGGAGGCGATATCGAATTGCTTCGCGACCTTCGCAAGCGAAATGCGTTCAAGGAACTCGAACAGTTGCTGAAGGCCGGCAAGGAAATCGCCATGGCCATCGCCAACATGCCCAAGATCGTCATTTGCGCCGTGAACGGTCCAGCGGCGGGCGGCGGAATGAATCTTGCACTCGCCGGCGACATTCGCATCGCGTCCGATCAGGCGAAATTCGCCGAATCGTTTTCGCAGATTGGGCTGTTTCCCGATTTTGGCGGCACATTCTTTTTGCCTCGAATCGTCGGCCCCACGCTGGCTGCGGAACTGTTCTACACCGCGCGGATGCTGTCAGCCGATGACGCGCTGAAGCTCGGAATCGTCACTCGCGTGATTCCGCAGGCCGAGTTCGAGCAGGAAACCAGGAAGCTCGCCGAATCCATGGCGGCCGGCGCCGGTATGGCCTACCGCGACGTGAAGCACCGGATGATCAGCGAACAGCGCAAAGAGCTCGAAGCCGCGCTCGACGAGGAAATTCGCCTGCAGCTTCACTGCTTCGGTTCGGAAGATTGCCTGGAAGGGCTCAACGCCTTCGCCGAAAAGCGAAAGCCGAACTTCAAAGGCCACTGAAACCGCTGCTCGATCGACCTTCGATTTTTCACGATCACAAATCTTCCGCGGGCTCGCCGAATCTCAGCTATCCTAATTGCAGTTGTGCGAGCTTCGTGCAAAATCGCGCCGCATCCTCTGTACTTGGGAATCGAATGAATGACGACCTGATGGCTGATATCGAAATTCTGCCGCGAGACGTGGAAGCGCTGCTCGCGCGTGACAAAGACGTGTTGTTCGTAGACGTCCGCGAAAAATGGGAATACGACCGCGCCCACATCGAGGGTTCCGTCCTGATTTCGCTCGGCGACATTCCTGCGAATTTGCAGCGGCTCGACGCCGCCGAGCAGGTGATTCTGTTCTGCCATCACGGCATGCGAAGCCTCGATGCCGCCGCATGGCTGCGCAACCAGGGCGTCTCAAACGCGCGGTCCATGACCGGCGGAATCGAACGATGGACCACCGAGGTCGATCCGCTGGTCCCGCGCTACTAACGTCGCGATTTTACGGAGCAGGTATGCCAACCAAAAGGAAGCCCAGCGCGAAATCGAAATCCTCGTCGCGCGGAAAGAAAGTCCAGTTCCTGCAAAAGCCCTCCTGCACCTCGTGCCGCAACGCGCGCGCCTACATGGAAAAGCGTGGCTTCGAACTGCACTTCCGCGATCTGGATAAGGAGCGCCTGAGCGCCGACGAACTCGAAAAGCTGATCGGCGACCGCGACCACCGCGATTTTCTGAACACGCGCAACGAGCTGTACCGCGCGAAAAATATGAAACAGAATCCGCCTTCGCGCGCCGAAGCGATCCGCATGATGGCCGAAACTCCCAATCTGATTCGTCGGCCGGTGATTATCGGCGGTGGACGGATCGTGCTGGGGTTCGACGAAAAGGGAATCAGCGAAATTTAGGACGTTTTGATTTTTCTTTGCCTTGAGTCGATTGCGCCTTCGAAACGAAGCCACTTCTGGTCAGCGTGTCCTCGTGTATCGTCGTAGTGTTCTTCTCGCGCAGCGTTCGATCGCGCTGCAATTTAGGAGCCCTCGCGCACCTTGCCAATTAAAACGATCGGAGTGATTGGCGCACGCCGCAGCGGCAGCGCTCTGGCCGCAGAGGCCGCGCGAGCGGGGTATCGCACAATCCTCGAAGACGTTTCACCCGAAGTGATGGCTGCTGGAATGGCGTCGATCCGGCAATCGTTTGCTTCCTTTCTGGCCATCGGCACAATCACGCGGGCCGAGTCCGATGCGGCGCTCGCGAATTTATCCACGTCCCGCTCGGTCGAAGACGTGTGCCGCGAAGCCGATATGTTAGTCGAGTCCCTGCCGGAAGAAATGGAAGTGAAACTCGAAATCTTCACGATTTTCGATAAGTTCGCCAAGCCCGGCGCCGTGCTCGCGACCAACACCTCAGCGTTTCCAATCGCCGATCTTGCTGAGATTACATTCCGCCGCGAAGAATGCGTCGGGTTCCGTTTTGTAAGACCCCCATCCCAAGCCACCGCGCAAGCGACGCCATCTTCCGGACCCGCTTCGATCGAGATCATTCGTTGTGCGGAGACATCCGACGCAACCGTCGCCGCTTGCGAAGAAGTCGCCCGCCGAATGGGCAAGCGCTTCATCGTATTCACGGAGGCGCGCGGATGACGTCCGCAACGCCTCGCCCAATGGTTGTGCCTCCCACGCCGCCGCTGGTTGAAATTCTCGCGTCCCGCATCCGCGCCGCCGGCCCCATCACCTTCGCGGACTACATGGAAAACTGCCTGTATCATCCACAGTTCGGCTACTACACCAAGCCATCGACGCAGCCTCGGCGCGACTATTTCACCAGCGTGGATGCCAGCGCGCTGTTCGGCAAATTTCTCGCCCGCCAAGTCCACGAAATGTGGACCACACTCGGACGGCCCGACGGTTTCACAATTGTCGAAGCCGGAGCGGGCACCGGTGCGCTCGCGAAGCACTTTCTCGATTTCGTCGCCTCGCAGTTCCCAGACTTCTATCACGCTCTGTCGTATCGAGCCGTCGAACGTTCGGAGCCTCGCCGCGCAGCCGCCCTCCAGGCGCTGCCACGGCACGCGCAAGTAAACCGGTTCGCCGCGCTCGCGGAACTGCCGCCCGAAATTCCGTGCGGCTGCATTTTCTCCAACGAATTTTTCGACGCGCTGCCAGTTCATCGCGTGATCGGCAACGCGAGCGGCTTGCAGGAACTGTGGGTCCATCACACAGAAAACGGATTCTCCGAGCAGCCCGGCCCGCTCTCGACTCCCGCGCTCGCGCTATATTTCGAGCGCCACGGAATCATATTGCTGCCCGGTCAGCAGGCCGAAGTAAATCTGAAAGCTTGCAGCTGGATTCGAGAAGCGGGGAAGCGGCTAGGGAAGGGTTACGTCCTGACGATCGATTACGGCTACGAAGCCGCGGAGCTTTTCAGCGACCGCCACATGCGCGGGACACTGCTCGCCTACGAGCGGCACCGCGCCAGCGAAAAATATTTTCGTGCCCCCGGCGAACAAGACCTGACCGCGCATGTCGATTTCACCGCCATCGACCGCGCCGGCCAGCGCGGCGGCCTGCTTCGCACTGGACTTACCACGCAATCCAATTTTTTGCTGGCGCTGGCGCGTCAGAGTAATTTCGCCGATTTGGAGTCCGACGGAATGAGCGAGCAGGAACGCATTCGCGCCACAAACATCTTCAAGACGCTGATCCATCCGGAAGGAATGGGCGAGACGTTCAAAGTCCTGGTGCAACACAAGGGAATCGAACCGGCCGCGTTGACCGGACTCGCCGCGCTTTAGCCGCGCATCTTTGGCAGGAAAATTCCTGTTTTACGCGGAAGGCCGCTTCAGTACAGGCTTGTTCGGATCACCGGACGCAGCCGGTGCGCTCGGAGCCGGCGCCGCAGCAGGCGGCGGAGCCGATGTGCCGGCGTTTGGCGCGGTCGCCGGAGCGGAATCGTCACCGTTAAATGGTTTCTGCAGATAGCGCGCCACTTCGGCTTGCGCGCCCGCCGTGTCGTCGTTCAAATGCTGCGCCAGGCTGTATTCATTCACCGCGCGCTCGCGCTGCCCCAGCAGATCGTAAATCTTGCCGATGTAAATGTGGCTCCACACTTCGGTCCACTTCGGATCCAAATCGCCGCCCAGCGCCGACCGGAACGCGTTAGCCGCCGATTGATAATTCTTCTGGTAGAACATCGCCTCGCCGGTCCGGAAATGTGCCAGCGAATTGCTCGGCTGCGCATCGAGCGCTTTCTGGTATTCCTGAATCGCTTCGTAGTAGCGGCCCAGCTCGGCGTCGCCTTCGCCGCGCGCAATCAACGCTCGCACGCGCAGCCGCGGCGTCGATTTCAGCAAATTATTATTCGGATCGATCACGATTCCGTTCGGCTTCGGCCGACCAAACGTGTAAATCACAAACGATTGCGTCGTGCCGGTCACCAGCAGCTTCGTGGTTTCGGGGTTTCCTTCGGTGTCCACGCGAATTTCCACCGGCATACGGAACGTATCCAGATCCTGGTGGATCTTACCGACCACCTTAAAACCCTTGCGCGTGCGGTAAACGATGTACTCCATTTTGAATTCCGGCACGCCGGTCGAATTCAGCCACTCGGAAAAGAACGCCACCAGATTCACCGGCGGCTCGCCCTTTTTCGGCGCCGGAATCTTGGTAGTCGCCATTTTTTCGAAATCGCTAAGGTTCGCGTTCTTCCCATCATACTTCTTGAAAAAGTCTCGCAGCAGCGCAGTGAAATTGTCGTCGCCCAGTTCGGTGCGCAGCATGTGAAACACCAGCGCGCCCTTGTCCGCCACGACCGAGCGGTATTCATTCGAGAAAGTCTGCAGCCGCCCAGCCTGCGAAATCGGGGCGGTGTCTTCGTACATCAACGCACCGACGGCAAAATCTTCCAGCGCCTTGTGCAATCCCGCCGCGCCGTCATTTTGCTCGGCATACATCGCTTCGCCGTATCGCGAAAGCCCGTCGGTCAGCCACGCGTCCGACGCCGTTGCGGGCAACACGCGATCGCCCCACCATTGTTGGGCGGCCAGTTGCGATAGCAGCCGGTCGTTGGGCCGCTGCTGCCACTGCCGCGCGCTAATCAGCAGCAATCCCGGCGCGGAGAATCCGCTCACCGTGCCGTCGGGCATTTCCGCGATGGTCAGGTTTTGGTCGCTGGGCGGCAATCCGCCAAACGAATCGGAGAAAAACGAAACGATGTGCGAAAGCGAAGTCGCGTAGGAATTCGCGGTGTTCGCCTGGATCGGCGCGGTGTAGACAGAAACGTTGAAGCCTTCGGCTTGCACCGGCGTGAGCTGCAGCGCCCCGGCCACAAACGAGCCGTTCGGACCGGCCTGCTTGCAGTGGAACACATACGTCGCCTGGCCCTGCGCGTTCCGGCCAATTCCAGGTGACATCGTCGGCGGATCGGCGGTTCCGGTGCCGACCACCGCAAAGCTATCGGGCACGGTGATTTTAAACGTGCCGGTGTAGCGGTTGGTCGGATAATTCGTCAGCGGAAACCAGCGCGATGGCAGCAGCAAATATGCAGACGTCTTGTCGACCGACGCAAACCGTACGCCCTTGGTCGGGCTGTCGTCTTCGCTCGAGACCGGACCGGTGTAGTCGAACACAAGCGTGACCACGTGACCCGGCGCAACCGCGTCCGGCAAGCCCACCGTCAACAGCAGCGGATAATTGTTGTCGCGCTCAAATTCCAGCGGCGGACCGCCCGGCACAGACACTTTATTGATTTTCAGATCCTGATGCAGCTCCACAACCACCGTACGGGAAACTTCCTGTGCGATAAATTCCACGCGCGCTTGCGCCGAAATCGTCTGATCTTCGGGATGCAGCAGCACCTGGACGTCGTAGTTATTCGCTCGGAACGGATTGGCGTGCGGGGCCTGCGCCTGGGCGGCACTGGGCGCAAATACCGGGCTTGCGAACGCGGCTAAAACTCCAAGCGCGAGAACAGCGGGCAGTCGATGGAAGTTGAGCAAGAACCAGTACCTCGTCGGCGAGAGCATGCCTACTTCATTCAGATACACTTAGCGCGCCGCTAGTTGCCCCGCATAAAAGGTTACAACATCCCCGCAAAAATGTCCGCAGCCCGCTCGATCGCTCCGCCGCCGCCCATCTTCGCGCGCACCTCGGCGAGCCCTGTCTTCATTTCGTCGCGTGCCTGTGGGGAATCGAGCAGCCGCCGGATGGCGTCCGCTACCGCTTCCGGCGTAAACGCGTCTTGCACGAACTCCGGCGCGATTTGCCGGCCGCCGATCAGATTCACCATGCCGATAAACGGCGTGCGCAGCAGGCGCTTCACGATAAACGCGGTACTCGGTTTCACGCGGTACACCACCACCATCGGCGAACCCAGCAGCGCAGCCTCCACCGTCGCGGTGCCGCTCGCGACGATTGCAGCATCCGCTGCTGCCAGCGCGTCGTAGGTGAATCCTTCCACGCGCTTCAAATCAAACGACGGTTTCGCATAGCGCTCGTAAAACTCGTCCGTCAAGCTGTGCGCTGCGGCGTGGACGAATTGCACGTCGCCCGGCCGCCCGATCCGCTCACAAGCCGCCACGACGCGGGCGTAATTCTGCGCGATTTCGCTTGGCCGGCTGCCCGGCAGGATCGTCACGATTTTTCGCGACGGATCGAGCCCGAACTTCGCGCAAAACGCGGCGCGGTCCATCGTCGGTTTCACCACCTCCACCAGCGGATGCCCGACGAAACTTACCGGCACTCCGGCATCGCGGTAGATCTGCTCTTCGAACGGAAAAATCACCACGATGCGCGCTACCCGGCGCTTCACGATTCGTACTCGTCCGGCGCGCCACGCCCAAATCTGCGGCCCGATGAAGTATCCAACCGGAACTCCGATCTGCTTCATCCGCCGCGCCACGCCCAAGTGCGTTCCCGGTGAATCGACGAGGATTGCCAACCGTGCGCCGCGCTTCTTCGCTTCGCGCTTCAGCCGGTTCTGCACACCGATTACCGTCGGGATTTTGTGCAGCACTTCCGAAATGCCCACCACCGCCACTTCGTGATAGTCGGCAACCAGCTCGACGCCCGCTTCCTTCATCCGCGGGCCGCCCATGCCGAAAAACTGCGCGTCGGGCACGCGCGCGCGAATGGCCGTAGCCAGTCGAGCGGCATACATGTCGCTCGAAGCTTCGCCGGCAGACAGCAGGATTTGCGGTGCGCTCATATTGGCCGCGTGATAGTGGCAGGAATTGCATCCGGCAACAAGCGGGGGAGTGGTGCGCGGGTGTTCAAACCCGAAATCTCAGACTTTCACGCCGTTGGGTGCTGTAAACGTTTCGTCGTGCACGTTGCCGGTGTTCAGCACACCCTTCGGCTCAAATATTAAAATTTCCGCTTCTTGGTCGGCGCAAGTGCGATGCTCGATCCCGCGCGGCACCACCACGCCTTCGCCGGGCCCGAGGGAGACGATGTGGTCGCGGAACTCCACGCGGAACAAGCCTTTCCACACCAGGAAGAATTCGTCTTCGTGATCGTGATGGTGCCAGGGAAACTCACCCTGCACTTTCACGATTTTCACTTCCTGGCCGTTGAGCTCGCCAATCACCTTCGGGCGCCAGTGTTCGGTGAAGCTCGCAAATTTTTCGCTTAGGTTGATTCGGGTGGCCATCGCGTATACCCCAAAGCCGTGCAGCGTGCGTGCGCGTCGGTCAATCGTTTGTGCGTTAGTCGTTCGCGGAAACTTGCTCGGAAAATCCGGCCAGGCCGGCCGAAGGCAGCGCGGCGGTAAGTTCCTGCTCTTTGTATTGCAGCTGATAGAGACGGAAATAAATTCCGCGCAGCGCCAGCAGCTCCTGATGCGAGCCTTGTTCGCGCAGCTTGCCTTTGTGGAACACCAGGATGCGATTCGCGTATTGAATCGTGCTCAGCCGGTGCGCGATCACGACGGCCGTGCGGCCCTTCAGCAATCGATCGAGCGCTTCGCGGATCAGCAGTTCGGTTTTCGTGTCCACCGACGAAGTGGCTTCGTCCAGGATCAGGAATTTTGGATCGTGCGCCAGGGCGCGCGCAAAACTTACCAATTGCCGCTGCCCGACCGATAGCGTCGAACCGCGTTCGGTGACCGGTGATTCCACGCCCATCGGTTGCGATTCCAGATACGGGCCGAGCCCTACTTCGCGCAGTGCGCGTTCTGTAGCCGCGCGGTCGATCGTCGGCGTGCCGAGTTTTACGTTCGATTCAAGTGTGCCGGTAAAGAGGAACGGATCCTGCAGCACGATGCCAAACATTTTGCGGAGATCTTCAAGCGCCAGGTCGCGAATGTCCACGCCATCCAGCAGAATCTGCCCGCGCTGAATATCGTAAAAGCGCAGCAGCAGCTGAATGATTGTCGTCTTGCCCGCGCCGGTGTGGCCCACAATCGCCAGCGTTTGCCCCGGCTCCACGCGGAACGAAACATCGCGCAGCACCCAGTCGGCGTCTTTCGGTTCCGCGCCGCCGGTGTAGGAAAACCACACATTGCGGAATTCAATTTCGCCGCGCGGCGCCGTCAGTCTGTGGACTTTCGGCGGCGAAACGATCGTCACCGGCTCATCCAGCAAACGGAAAATCCGCTCCGAAGCCGCCATGGCGCTCTGCAGAATGTTGAACTTTTCGCTCAAGTCTTGAATCGGGCGGAAAAATCGCTGCCCGTACATCATGAATGCCGCCACCACGCCGATTCCCATCGTGCCGGCGATCACCCGGCTGCCGCCCACCCAAGACAGCAACGCAATGCCCGCCATGCTTAGGAACTCGACGCCGGGATAAAACAGCGAGAACGCGTCGATCGCATCCTTGTACGCAATCATATGCGTGCGATTCAGCTCTTCGAATTTCGCGCGCGATTTCTGCTCACGGTTGAACAGCTGCACCACCGCCATTCCACTCACGTGCTCCTGCAGGAACGCGTTGATGCGCGCGATCGCCGTGCGAATTCGCCGGTTCGCGTCGCGCACGCGGTTGCGGAAAAAATACGTCAGCAAAATCATGAACGGCAACGGGCTCAGCGTCGCCAGCGCCAGCATCTTGTGCCACTTGAAAAGCACCGTGGCCATGGCGATCAGCAGCACGAAATCGTTCAGCATCGCCACCACACCCGAAGCGAACAAATCGTTGAGCGCGTCCACGTCGGTGGTCGAGCGTGTCACCAACCGCCCAATCGGGCTTCGGTCGAAGAAGCTCATCGGCAGCCGCTGCAGGTGCGAGAAAATTTCCTTGCGCAGGTCGTACATGGTCTGCTGCCCGACCCACTGCATGATGCGCACTTGCACGTATTGCAGGCCGAAGCTGGCGAAAATCGAGCCGGCGTAGGCGATCACCACCCACATCAAGCCAACCAGCGCGACCGACTTCGGAATCGTGGCGTCGTATCCCGGCACGATATATTTGTCGATGCCGAGGTAAAACAGGTAGGGACCGGCGAGTTCCATTGCTGTGATCGCGAGTGTGAACGACACCGCTCCGACCACGTGCCAGCGATACGGACGCAGGTACGTCAGCAGCCGGTGGGTCAGCTGCGAATCGTACAGCTTGCCGAGTTTCTCTTCTTCGCGGAAATCGCTCATTCGCGCGCCAGCTCTTCTTCCAGCATTTGCTTCTGATTCAAATCTGCGTAATACCCGTTCAGCGCCAGCAATTCATCGTGCGTGCCGCGCTCGATGATCCGTCCATCGCGCAATACCACGATCTGGTCGGCGTTTTTCACCGTGGAGACGCGATGCGAAATCAAAATCGACGTCCGCTGCTTCATCACCTCGCGCAGCCGCCGCAGGATTCGCTCTTCGGTATCGGTGTCCACGCTCGATAGCGCGTCGTCCAGAATCAAAATGCGCGGCTGGCGCAGCACCGCGCGGGCAATCGAGGTGCGTTGTTTCTGTCCGCCGGAAAGCGTGATGCCGCGCTCGCCGACCATCGTTTCGTAACTCTGCGGAAAACTCTGAATCTCGCCCGACAAGCTCGCGATTTCGGCGGCTTCCAGCACGTTATTCTCGATCGCTTCCTCCACGCCGAACGCGATGTTTTCGCGCAGCGTGTCGCTGAATAGAAACGTATCCTGCGGCACATAGCCAATCGCCCGCCGCAACTCCGCCAGGGGAAATTCACGAATCGAACGGCCGTCGATGTACAGCGAGCCTTGCGGCGCTTCCCACAACCGCGCGATCAACGCGGCCAGCGTCGATTTGCCGCTGCCGGTCGGGCCCACAATCGCGAGCGTCGATCCCGCCGGCACGTGCAGCTGGATATCTTTCAGCACAGGCGCTGCAGGACCATCCTCTTTTTTCCGGCCTTCGGGCGCCGTGGGATACGTAAACGTCAGATGCCGGAAATCGATCTCGCCGCGAATCGTCGAATCGTGCGCTTGCGCCGCATCGGCGGCTGCGCGGTCTCCATTGGAAGTTACGTGATTGCGCACCGTCAGCGTGTCTTGAATACTCGGCGTGGCGGTCAAAATAAAATTCAGACGGCCCATGGAAGCTGCGCCGCGCTGAAAAATATTCGTCACCCAGCCGAGCGCGATCATCGGAAACACCAGCTGCCCCAGGAACCAGTAAAACGCCCACATGGTTCCCACCGCAAAGCGGTGATCGATCACGTCTTTTCCGCCCTTGCCGAGCAGAATCACAAATGTGACGCCGATCAGCGCGGTCAGAAACGGGAAGAACAAGCTCCAGGTCGAAATCAGCTTGATGTTGCGGTCCACATAGTCGCGGTTGGCGCGATCGAACGCTTCGATTTCCGGCTTTTCCTGCGCGTAGGCGCGAATCACGCGAATGCCGGTCAGGTTTTCCTGCGCACGCGTGGAAAGCGCGCCCAGAGCCGCCTGAATCTGTTCGGACAATCGGTGAATCGTTTCGCCGAAAAACCGCACCGCAAACGCCACGAACGGCACCGGAATGAAAACCCACAGCGCCAGGCTGGGCGCCAGCTTGAACATGAAATACACCGCCGGCAGCATCGTCACCACCGTGGTTGCGCTGTACATGATGCCCGGCCCCAGCACCATGCGCACTGCGTTCAAATCGTTTGTCGCGCGCGACATCAAATCGCCGGTGCGATTGCGCACGTAAAATTCCGGTTCGAGCGCCACCATGCGTTCCAGCATGTCGTTGCGCAGGTCGTATTCGATTTCGCGCGAAACGCCGATCAGGATCCAGCGCGTCCAGAAGCTGAAAAATCCTTTCACGAACATCACGCCTACCAGCACCGCGCAGAAAAGTCCCAGCGAGTGACGGTTCAGCGGCACGTAGAGCGAGATCAGCGGCGACAGCAGATGCCGTGCGTATCCGTGGAGCGTCGTCAGCGTTACCGGCGTGCCCTGCAGGCAATCCGTGATCATCCCGATGATCAGCTGGGGCAGCGCGCCCACCGCGCCCATCAGCGTCAGCGTGATCAGGCCCAGCGTCGTCATCCCCTTGTACTTGCGCAGGTAGGGAATCAGCGTTTTCAAGTCGTTCCACCCAGACGACTTCCGCTTGGCTTTCGCGTTTGCCGGTGCTGTCACGGTTTGTGCTGCAGCGCTCATATGCGGACTTGCGACTCCGGCGTTTCCAGTTGCGGCACTTCAATAAGGAATTGTTGAAAAGTTGAGTCCAGCGATTGGTAGCGCTTCACTTCCGGATTCCAGCGCACTCCCAGCGGCACGATGTGGCCGCCCTTCGGAGCAACGATCGGCGAGAAATACAGCACCAACCCTTTCTTCGGATCGTCCTGATCCATCTGCAGTCGCCAGCCGTTGACCGGCGCGAGCGGAATCCCGCCCAGAAATCCCTTCGAATTCTCGAGGTGCTCATCGGCGCGCAGCACTTCCTTCCAGGCGCCGCCGTTGTTCTGCAGAATCACCATGCGATTCACCAGAATTCCCGGCGCCACTCCTTCCGGAGTGGTTTTCAGCCGGTTTACCGCCAGCACTTGCTGCGGCCCGGTCTTCGAAAGATCGCCGTACAGCAACACTTCGGTCTCGGAACCCAGAGAAGCTTCAGCCACTTTCTGGATTTCGTCCGGCACGGCCGGCTTGGCGGGAGTGGACGTCGCGGCCTGTGCCGGCGCGGTTTTCGCGGACGAATCCGGCGCCGTCGTTGTCGAACTGCTGCACGATGCGAGCGCTACTGCGACCAGACACGCTGAAGCTAGGAATGCCAGTTTCTTCATTGGGGTGAAAGTATGAACCGCTCCGGCCAGAATCAGTGTCACTTTTTCGCGGCAGCCGCCACCGCCGTCCCTGCTACTGCGCACTTCTCGGATGCCCGGTCTGAATGTCTAAGGACGCCGCGCCGGTGATTCGGTAAGCACCACCGCCGCAACCGCTACCGGACGGCGAGAATCTCGTCCAGCCGCGCTTCCAGATTTTCTTCGCCTTCGGACCAGATCCGCACATTCACCGCCGGAATCGCCTTCTCGATCCGTCCCACCCAATCGAACAGCTTCTTGATGTTGTCGCGAGTCTTTTCCTGATACATCTGTAGATTCGCGGGCACCTTCATGGATTCGAGAAATAACGCTTCTTCCGGACTTTGCGGTTCGGGCCGGGAAATCTGCCGCACACCCAGCACGCCTCCGTGCCCGGTGAAATAGTGCTCCAATCCCAGCAACGCGGCGAAGTGGCCGTCCTCTTCCCAGATTTTGTCGTCGAAGTCTTCGCCGTTGCAGGCCAGCACCAGGTTTTTCGGCGAGCTCTTCCACGCCGCGGGATCGCCTTCCTGCGACCATAAATCCCACTTGGTCATGGTCATGTAATTCGAATCGCTATGCAGGTGCGCGCTGGCCATTTCGATGATGCTCGGCGCATCGAGCGGCAGCGAGCGCAGGTCCTGCTCCAGGATCGGAGTTTCTGTCGAATCGACCGCGCGCACTTCCAGGTAGGTGAATCCCGGCTGGGTCTCTGAAAACGGAATCGTCCCCAGAAAATCGCCCCACCGCTTCAACATTGTCTCTTCGGGAAGGTCCTTCAGCCAGATGCTGAGGAACGCTTGGTTGGCCATACATCAATTATAACGGCAGATGAGCCACAGCGGAAACGGTGAGCGGCTACTTCTTTTTCGGCGCAGGCGGTTCGTCGGACTCTTCGACCTTATAGTCGGCCGAAAGACCCAGGAGCCGCGATTTCAGCGTGTCGCCCATGCCGCCCAGCACTTCGGCGCAAGTATCGCGAATCCGCTTTTCGGCGGCCTTGGCAATCGTATCCAGCACGGACTGCGAATGCTGCCCCAGCGTGGTGGCCGAAGCCAGCAGCCAACTATTTGAAGTGTTTTCCAGGCGTGCCTTGTAGCTTTCGATCGATTCGTCGGTGCTCTTCTTCAGCTGCTCCATCCACTGTTTTTTCTCGATTTCTCGCTTCGCGTCCCATTGCTCCATCATCGGGACCAGATGCGATTGCAGGAACTGGCGCGCTTGATCGACGCCTTCGGTCATTTTCTCGTCCAGACTCTTCTGGAATTCCACCAGCGACGCTTCGCGGTTGAATTCCATGTCCGAACGCGATTTTTCGAGCGCCGCACGCGAGGTTTGCTCGAAGCGCGTCAGCGAATCCGAAGTGACGCGGTAAACCTGATCGGAGAATCCGGCGGTGACCATCTGCGCCGTTTCGCTCATCTTGTCGCGTTCGCGCCCAATTACTTCCTTGGCGGCGTCTTCGATCTGCGCGGTGCTGTGCTCCAGATACGTGCGGCGATAGTGATCGAGTTCCGAAGCCAGCAGGCTGGAAACTTCTGCGGCGCGGTCGCGCAGGGCCGTGGTCGATTGTTCGACCGCTTTTTCCAGCGACGTTTGCATCGTCGAGTGGGCTTTCTTCTGATACCACTCGGCCGACTTCATCATCGCTTCGTAATTCTGGTGCTGAATCTCGCTGCTTCGCTGCAGCAGGTCTTCTTCGACCTTCGAAGTCACTTGCCGCAGATTCTGTTCGAACTCTGCCGGCAGCTTCGCAGCTTCCTCGCGCACCTGCGCCAGCGAAGCCTGAATCGCTTCCTGCGAAGCGATCTGCGCCTGCTCGCGAATCGTGTCCTGGATGCGATCGGCGCGATCGGTGGCTTGCTGGATCTGTTCGCGGATTTCGGTCTGCAGCAGCGCCACTTCTTCTTTGCTTTGCCGTATCTGCTCGACCGCCGCACTGCGCAACTCGGCAATTTCGCCGGCCGCGCCCTGAATGTGTACGCCGACGGTGGACTGCAGCTGCGCCACTTGATCGGCAGCCGCTTGCACGTGCGAGTCAGCCGTCGATTTCAGCTGCGCCACTTGATTCGCGGCGCTTTGCACATGCCCGCCGACCGTGTCTTTCAGGCTTGCCACCTGATCGGCGGCGGTCTGCACCTGCGCGGCAATAATATCTTTCAGTTGCGAAGCGTGATCGTTCGCATACTGCAGGTGATTCTTAATGTGCGTGTGAGTTTCTTCGGCCTGTTGGCGAGCGGCCGCCAAATCCGCCACCGACCGCTGTGCTTCCTGAATCTGCGGCGATAGTTTCTCGGCCAGTTCGCCCGCCGCGCGGTCCATCACCTGTCGCGCCGTGGCTTCAATGGCCGGCTCGATTTGCTTGGCGCGCTCGGCGATCACTTGTTCGGCGCGGATGCTGATTTCCTGATATTGCGACGCCAGATATTCGTCGAGCTGCTGCTGGGTTTTCGCGAGGGCGGACTGCGTCGCTTCGTGCAGTTGCTGTTTCGCTTCTTCGGCGCGCTGCCGCTCCTGCTGCAGTCCCGAACCGACTGTTTCAATGCGCGCGGCCGCCGACGCGATAGCTTCGTCGAGCGACGCACGCAGAGTTTGCGCGCGCTCGGCTACGTCGCGTTCGGCCTTCTGTACCGCCGCCTCCGAGATTTCCCCGGCCTTCTCGGCAATCTTCTGCGAAGCGCCGGCCAGAGCGTTCGCGAATTCCGCATCCCAGCGCGCTCGCGCCGCGGCGGCGTCCGATTCCGCTTCCGCAATCGTTCGGGTCCGAACCCCCTGCGCGGTTTCTTCGAGGTTTTTCTTCCAATCGTTCAGATGCTGCTGCGCCGCTTCCGGCGAAGCCAGAATTTCCAGTGACGGCGTGTTCGCTTGCCGCTCGCGCAGCGCGCGTTCCACGGCTTCATCCACCGACTGCTTCAAACTCGTCGCCGCCAGTTGTTCGGCGGTCTGCTGCGCCGCTTGCTTCGCGGCCTGGTCGGTCGCCTGCGTCACCGCTTCGGCAACCGCGCGGCGAACCTTATCGTCCAGTTGGGAAGCGGACGCGTCGGTCGCTTTGCGCGCTTCCTCGACAATCGATGCGGTGCGATCGGCGGCTTGCTTCACCACCGTATTCAGAGCCGTTTCCGAAACGCGAGCCATCGATTCCTGAATGGCTTTTTCCACCGCCTCGTGCAGCTGCGCGTCGAGCTGCTGGCGCGCCGCGCTCATCTTCTCGCTCACGGCCAGCGCGGCGTCGTGCCGCAAAGTCTTATCGAGATTTTCTTTCGCTTCGGTCACCATTCGCGCCATCTGTCGCGCGAGCACGGCCTGTTGGTCCGGCGCCGCAGGCGCAGGCGGCGGCACCACGTGAATTTTGCTGTCGGCCGGAGGCGCTGCGGGCACTTTCGCGCTGGGCGGCGCCGGCGCGGACACCACCGGTGCGAACGGTTGAGCGGGCGGAGCGCTAACGCGAGCTGCCGGTGGCGGCGCGCTCGCCGGAGGAATCGTGAACGTCGGAATCGAGGGCGCTGCGGGTGCCCCAGGTGCCGCCGGCTTCTGCGCCGCGGGCGTCACCGCAATCGGAGCAGCCGGAGGCGGCGGCGCAGCCGTCGGATGTCCGGCCGTTGGTGCCGCCGGAGTAATTTTAAATTCCTGCAGCAGCGACTCGGCATTCTTCAAAGGCGCTGGCAGAGTTGATCGCACGGGCGCCGTTTCGCCGGACGGCTTGGCCAGAGCAGCGACCGTTCCCGACGCGTCGGAAGGCGCTTCGCACCAATCTTCCGGTGGAAATGCGATGCCCCAGACGTTCGCGGCGCTTTCAAATTCCAGGCCAATCTGGAAAAGTTCGCGCACCGTGCGCGGACGCTGCACCCACACCACGCGGCCCTGAATGTGCCGCGGAGCGCTGCCCGGTTCTGGGCGGGGAATATCCAAATTTACGATCGAATTCTTCGGAACGTAGTGTTTCGACTGGTACTTACAGCCGTGGCAGTTCACCATCACCGTCGTGGTGCGCTCTTTGAACGGCTGGCCGAGCGCATCGGTGCCCGAAACCGTCAGCGGGACGGCCTGCACAATTCGCGTACTTCGCCGCTTCTGCGGTACGGGATCGTTCGACAGTGAAGACTCGGACACTCACCCCTCCGAGGGCTGATTTCTAAGGGTAGCACCTCCCAAGGTCGAGGGCGTGACGTCAACCTCGAAGGTGCGAAAGGGTAACTTAACTCTAACGAACAGCGCGGGCCCGCCGGAGGGATTACAGCGTGGTGAATTTTCGCTGCATTTCCAAGCTACAGTTTGAGGTTGCGTTTCGAGGCTACGGTTTAAGGTTGGGTGACGAGGTTGCGTGAGAACGTTCAGTTCGTTCGCGCCGAGTTTCCCGTCTTTCCCATCAGCGCATCTTTCAACTCTTTCGCCACCCAGATCGGGCCCACCAGAAAATAAATCACGCCCTGGAAAAACGCCGGCTTGTTGCCCTCGATTCGATGTCCGGCCAGCAGCAGTACCCAGCCGCCCACAAAAAGCGCCAGGCCCACTCGCCAGTACGTGAATGCCGCCAGCAGAATTCCCACGATGATGATCGGAATGCCGATGCCGTGCAGAATCTTGTTCCATCCGTTGGTGTGCTCGTGGTCGTACTGCGTCATGTATTTGTCGAGGGACGACATCGCGGCCTCCGTCTGCTGTTGCGACTCCTATACGCCCGCGCACGTGGTGGCGCAAGCGGACTGACCGCACTGGAACTGCCTCGGCGCCCGCTAACAATTTTTGAGCCACCTTCAGTACACTGAGAATCTAAATTTCAGGTGGCCGGTGTGACTTTCGCATTCAAAACGTAAGGAGAATATTTTTCTGAATCCTCGGAAATTGCTCATCGGCATTGGAATCGCGCTCTTGGGCGTGGTAGTCGGAGTTTCGCTGGCGCTGACCGTTTTTGCGACGAAACTGAAAAGCGAAGCGCGCACGCGTGTGCAAACCTATCTCGCCGCCCGATTTCAAAGCGACGTCCGCTTCACGGATTTTGACGTAGCTCTCTGGCCTGAACCGAGCGCGACGATCGATGGCCTGGTCCTTACGCTGAAAGGCCGTACCGACGTCCCGCCGCTCATTCAAATTCGCCGCGTCACGCTCGCCACCACCGCTTTCGGCCTTTTCAAAAAACACATCTACATTTCCGATGTCCGGCTCGAAGGCCTGCGCATCACCATGCCGCCCAAAGACAGCGGAGCGCGGCCGCAAATTCACGCCTCCAACATCGATCTCGCCAAAAAATATCCCGTGTTCATCAAGCGCATCAACGCTGACGGAGCGCTGATCACGATTCTGCGTTCCGATCCCACGAAAGAGCCGCGCGAGTTTCCGATCGAGCATCTGCACATTCAAAATTTCAGTTTTGATGGGCCGGCCGATTTCCAGGCACAGCTCACCAATGCCGTCCCGAAGGGCGAAATCGATTCCAAGGGCCAGTTCGGCCCGTGGATTCCCGACGAGCCGCGCCAGATTCCGGTGAACGCGTCCTACGACTTCAAAAATGCGGATATGGGCACGCTCCGCGGACTTTCCGGCACCATGCATTCCACCGGACAGTTCAGCGGGCCGCTTGATTTTCTGAACGTCCACGGACAAACCGACATTCCCGATTTCGCGCTGCGCATGAGCGCCCACCCCGTTGCGCTGCACACCGAATTTTCCGCGATTGTGGACGGCACCAACGGCAACGTGATTCTAAAACCGGTGATCGCCCACTTCCTGCACACCACGCTGACGGTCAACGGGGAAGTGGCCGACCTGACCAAGCAAAAAGGCCGCACCATCATTCTCGCCGTCGATTCCAAACAGGCGCGCATCGAAGACTTGCTCTTCCTAACCGTGAAAAATGAGCCGCCGATCATGAACGGCAACACACGCTTGACCGCCGACATGGAAATCGCCGAAGGCGACGCCGATCTGATGCAGAAATTAACGGTCTCCGGAAAATTCAACGTCGCCGACGCGCACTTCGCCAGCGAAAGCGCGCAGGAAAAAATCGATTCGCTCAGCCGCCGCAGTCAGGGACACCCGGAAGATCAATCGATCGACAACGTGGTGTCCGATCTGAGCGGCACCTTCGCGCTGAAAGACGGCCTGATGACTTTTCCCGACCTGGGGTTCAGTGTCACTGGAGCGACCGTCCAACTGCACGGCACCTACGGAATGGATAGCGGCGAAATGGATTTTCACGGCCATCTGCTGATGCAGGCGAAACTTTCGCAGACCATGACCGGATCGAAATCATTCTTCATGAAAGCCGTCGATCCGTTTTTCAGGGGGAAGAATGGCGGCTCGAGCGTTCCGATCAAAATCACCGGAACAAAAGACCATCCTCAATATGGCTTGGATTTAGGCGGCTCAAAGCACGAACAGAAAAACGGAACGGCGGGAGCGGCGAAGCCGGAACCGCAAGGGGCGGGGAAGCACAGTCCGTAAAAAATACCGCCGCAGCGGATTACAAATCGCGGCGGCCTTCCATCGCTTTCGACATCGTGACTTCATCCGCGTATTCCAGATCCGATCCGACCGGAATTCCCATCGCGATGCGGGTCACATGCACCCCAAGCGGCTTGATCAATTTCGATAGATACACCGCGGTTGCTTCGCCTTCAGCCGTCGGGCTGGTGGCGACGATAATTTCTTCCACCGTGCCGCCTTTCAACCGCTCAATCAAACTCTTGATCTTCAGCTGATCGGGGCCGACTCCCTGCAACGGCGAAAGCGCTCCGCCCAGCACGTGATACAAACCGTCGAACTGGCGCGTCTTCTCCACCGCCTGGATGTTGGTCGCTTCCTCCACTACGCAAATCGTTTTCTTGCTGCGCGTCGCGCTCGAGCAAAAAATGCACGGGTCCATGTCGGTGATGTTGTTGCACACCGAACACTCGCGGATTTTTTCTTTCGCCTCGCGGATCGCGTCGGATAGCGCGAACGCCTGCTCGCGGTCCACGCGCAACAGGTGAAACGCCAGGCGCTGCGCCGTTTTCTGCCCGATTCCCGGCAGGTGCTTCAACTCGTCTATCAACCGCGTGATCGAAGGGGCAAAATCAGGCATGGAACTCCATTCACCGATTACATTTTGTAAGAGAAGGGAAGCACATCACGTCGAACTGCACACCGCGGCTGCAAACCGAAACGCTCAGAACAGGCCGGGAATTTTCAGGCCTGCCACGCCCGGCATTCCGCCGGACAGCTCTTTCACTTGCTTCGAAAGTTCTTCGTCCACGCGCCGCGTTGCGTCGTTTACCGCGGCCAGGATCAATTCCTGCAGCATTTCCTGATCTTTGCCCTTGAACACGTCCGTCTCGATCCGCACGTCGGTCAGCTGCTTTTGTCCGTTCATTTTCACGGACACCATTCCGCCGCCCGCGGTCGCTTCCACGGAAATTTCTTCGATCTGCTTTTCCAGCGTTTCCTGCACCTGCCGGAACTGCGCCAGCATTTGCTGAAGAGCTTTCACTTCCATGGGTCACTCCTCGCCCGGGCGTTTGACGTTGGAAATCTGGCCGCCGAACTTTTGAATCATCGCCCTAACGATAGGATCCTCTTCGAATTTCGACCGCAACTCAGAACGCGGAGACGCAGCCGTTCGAGTTGCATCCAGTTTAACACACACGCGCATCGGTTGGCCGAGCACTTGCTGCAGCACCGTGCGCAATTTGTCCATCGGGTCTTTCGCCTGCAGCATTTCGGAGATGTTGCGGCTCTCCGCTGGAAATATTAGATGCACTTCGCCGCTTTGCGTTTGCCATGCGGCCACCGAATCGATCAACGTCGCCAGAAATCGCTGGCTCGCGACGCCGTTCTTGATCGCTTCGACCTGCGCGTCGGTCAACACGTAGGCCGCGTCGCCGTTCGTCGGCGCAGTCGAACCATTCGTCGCGGCCGAGGGCGTCGAAATTGTCGATGTCGCCGGCGTTTCCTTCACATCCGAAATTTTTGCTGCAGCCGAAGCCTCCGCCGGAGCTGTCGCCGGCGCGGCGGATTTGATTTCTCGCGCGGCGGGTTCAGCGATTGCAGGTTTTGTTGCCGTCGCGGCCGCAAATGACGGCGGTGGAGCGAACGATCGTGGTGGCGTAACGGAAAGCGCAGCTGCCGGCGATGGATTCGCCGCGGTCGGAATCGAACTTACCGGCGTTGTGTTTGCCGTTGTGCTCGGTGTCGGCGCCGCATCGGCCGCAGGTGACGTCGCCATCCGAACGGCCGCGCCAGTCGGTGAAACTGCCTGTGCCGAAATCGGCGTGCGTGCGGCATCCTCAGAAAATCGCGTCCCCGATCCCGAGCCCGTACCGGAACCCGAAAAACTTCCGCCGCTTCCGCGGCTCCCCGCGCCGCTCGAACCTCCGCCCGAAAAATCTCCACCCGCTGCCTTCGCCGCCGGTCGCGCCTCGCCGCCTCGCAGTTCCGCGAGCAATTCCTCCAGCGGTGCGAGGCGTTTTGCGTTGATCAATTTCAGCAGCCCCATTTCCAGATGCAACCGCGGATCGGGCGCTCGCCGCAGCTCAGCATCGGTTGCCAGCAACAAATTGAAAAAGCGCGTCAGGTCTTCTTCGCTGAATCGAGCCGCTTGTTCTGCCAGCCGCGGCCGTTCATCTTCCGGCGCTTCCACCAGTTTTGATTCCGCGCCGCACACCTTTGCCACCAGCAAATTCCGGAAATGCCGGATCGCTTCTCGGCAGAAGTGCTGCAGGTTTTGTCCATCGCCGATCAGCCGGTGAACCAGACCGAGTGCCTTCTCGGTGGATTGCTGCGAAATCGCGTCCACCAGATCGTCGAGCACGGTTTCCGCCACCACGCCCAACAGTTCGCGAACGTTCGCATCCGTGATCGTGTCGTCGCTGTACGAGATCGCCTGCTCCAGCAGCGAGAGCCCGTCGCGAAGGCTGCCCTCCGCCGCGCGCGCCAGCACGGACACCGCGCCCGGCTCGATCTTCAACTTTTCCTGTTTCGCGATGCGCTCGATCTCGCCGGCAATTTCCTGAAACGACAGCGCTCGAAATTGAAACAGTTGCGCGCGCGACTTGATCGTTTCCACCAAATCTTCCGCACGCGTGGTCGCCAGAATGAACACCACCCGGTCCGGCGGCTCTTCTAAAGTTTTCAGCAGCGCGTTCGAAGCTTCATCCGTCAACTGGTGCGCTTCGTCCAGAATCACAACTTTGTACCGGCTGCTGGCCGGCGCATACCGCACCATCTCGCGCAGCTCGCGAATCTGATCGATGCCGCGATTCGATGCCGCGTCGATTTCCAACACATCCAGCGAAGTGCCGGACATGATGCCCACGCACGAATCGCATGTGTTGTCCGGATCGGCGCTCGCGCCCTTCACGCAGTTGAGCGCTTTCGCCAGGATTCGCGCCGTGGTGGTTTTGCCCACGCCTCGCACTCCGGAAAAAATGTACGCGTGCGCCACGCGATTCGACTGGATCGCGTTCGCCAGCGTCCGCGTCACATGCTCTTGTCCCACCACCTCGCTGAACAGGCCGGGACGATATTTGCGCGCGATGACTTTATAGCTCATGAGTGGGCAACCTGCCGGAAATGGAAACGCGCGTCATCGCGTGTCGCGGCGTTCGCGACAACGTCTGGTTCTAAATTGAGTTTGATTGCTGCTGCAGACGGTTTGGGGTCGATTGCCATCGCGCTCGTTTGTCGTGCGATTCCGGCTGCAATGAGAGGAACTTCGGGTACTCCGCGGCACACGAGACGGACCCGCTACCGTTGCTCCCTTCCGGGCCTGGCGGGGTTCGCGGGGAATCGTTGCACAGAGCCCGAAGTCCCACTGATGGGCAGTCACTCCGCAAATTTCAACGTCACAACTGCCGACAAAATCTTAGCACAGCGTTCGGTCGCGTGAAACCTTCCGGCGTTGATTCGCGCGGAACATTTCACCCGCCGGTGCCGTATCTGTCCACGACGGAGGAAATCCATGCCAATGTGGGCGGTGTCGTCGATGTGGAGTCAGGACATCCGCTACAGCTTGCGTCGTCTGGCGAAGTCACCGGGATTCGTCGCCGCCGTCGTCCTTTCAATTTCGCTCGGCATCGCCGCCAACGCCACGATCTTCTCAATGGTCAGCCGCTTCGTCCTTCGCCCCGCGCCCGTCGGCAATCCTTCGACCTTGCTCTCGATTCACACCACCCACGACGGCGATCAGTGCTGCAATAATTTTCCGTATCCCGGCTTCACCGACGTTCGCGACCAGACCAAAAGTTTTTCCGGCGTCGCCGCCTACTACGAATTGCTGCCCGCTTCCATCGGCGGCTCGGGCGAGCCCGAGCGCACCTGGGGTCAATCGACGACTGCAAATTATTTCGACGTGCTCGCCATTCCGATGACTCTCGGCCGCGGATTTCTCGATAGCGAAGAGCACGCTCCGGTCATCGTCATCAGCCACGAGCTTTGGCAGCGCCGCTTCGCCTCCGATCCGCAAATCATCAATAAGTCGCTCAATCTTTCCGGCCATCCCTTCACCATCGTGGGCGTCGCGCCGCCCGTCTTCCGCGGCCTCGACTTAATTCTCGCGCCGCAGTTTTGGATTCCCCTCGGCAATCTCGAGAGACTCGCTCCCGAAGTTCCCAGCCGCAACTCCCGCATCCATCATTGGCTCGACGTTGTTGCGCGTCTGAAGCCCGGAGTTTCCAAATCGCAAGCCGACGCCGAGCTACGCGTCCTCGCCGTTAGCCTCGCGAAAGCGTATCCCGACACCGACAAAGGCAACGGTTTCCTCACCGACCAGGCCGGCTCGCTTCCACCGCGCGATAAATCCACATTCCTCCTTTTTCTCGCAGCGCTTTCCGTCGTCGTCCTGCTCGTGCTGGGAATCGCCTGCGCCAATGTCTCGAACTTGCTGATCGCCCAGGGCGCCGGACGTCAGCGCGAAATGGCGATTCGCATTTCGCTCGGCGCGACGCGCACGCAGTTGCTCCGCCAGATGTTGATCGAAAGTGTGCTGCTGGCATTGGCGGGTGGAGTTTTCGGCGCGATGCTTTCACTCTGGGCCACTTCGGCGCTCTCCGCATTTCGTATTCCCGCTCCGGTTCCGCTGGACGTAAGCCTCTCGGTCGATTGGCGCGTGCTGCTCTACACCTTCGCGCTCAGCGTGTGCGCAGGATTGGTTTTCGGTTTGCTGCCGGCGTGGATCGCTTCTCGTCCTGCTCTTGCAAGCGCGCTCAAGGGTGAAATCGCGCTTTCGCGCCCCGGCCGCCGCTTCACGCTTCGCAATTTCTTAGTCGTCGCTCAAATCGCCATGTCGCTGGTGCTGCTGTGCGCGACCGGCCTGTTTCTTCGCAGCCTTCAGCGCGCCTCCACCATCGACATCGGTTTCCGTTCGCGCGACATGCTGATGGTTTCGGTCGATCCGCGCGTTCACGGCTACACGTCGCTGCACACCGCGCAATTTCTGGACGCTGCTCGCGAACGCATCGCTGCGATTCCCGGAGTGGTTTCCGTCGCCGCCACCGACAGCGTCCCACTATCCGGCGGCAATCGCAGCGACGGCTTTGGCATTGAAGGCGCGCCCACTGGCTCGCGCACGCTCGACACCGTCGAACTCTACATGGCCAGCACCGGATATTTCGACACGCTCGGTATTCCGCTCGTCGCCGGCCGCGATTTCGGCGCGGAAAATCCTGACGCGCCGAAGGTCGCCGTTGTAAACGAAGCGTTCGCCGAAAAATTATTCCCCGGCGCGAATCCCCTCGGACGGCGGGTGAACGGCGCCGGAGTCGTTTACGAAATTATCGGCGTGGTGAAAAACATCAAATCGCGCACCCTCGGCGAAGAGACTCGTCCCGTGCTGTTCCGGTCGCTCGCGCAAACCACCGGCACCGATCCGTCGTTCCTCGGCTACACGCTTGTGGTTCGCACTTCGGGCCAGGCCAGCGCTGCATCGCTCACCAACTCCGTGCGCGAACAAATTCATTCTCTCGATTCTTCGATGGCCATCTACGGCGAACAAACCATCGCCGAGCATCTCCGCAGCGCACTGTTTCTGCCAAGGCTCGCCGGGACTTTGTTTGGAATCTTCGGAGGGATTGGCCTGGTGCTCGCGGCCGTCGGCTTGTACGGTTTGATGAGTTATTCGGTCAGCAGCCGCGCGCGCGAAATGTCCATTCGCATCGCGCTCGGCGCGCAGTTGGGCGCCGTGCAGCGGTTGGTGATCGGGCAGGGAATGTGCCTGGCAGCCGTTGCGATCGTGGTGGGTCTGCCGGCGGCGTGGGCCGCAGCTCGATTCTCGGAAAGTTTTCTGTACGGGATTCGTCCGCACGATCTCGCGACGTTTACTCTCGTCCCGGTATTTCTAGCGCTCGTCGCTTGCGCGGCATGCTGGATTCCCGCTCGTCGCGCGTCGCGAGCGGATCTGAACATTTCGCTTCGTTCCGAATAGATCGCCGAGCAGTCGCGCGCTTTCCAACCAGAACCGTAATGCGCGGCTTCGAGCCGCACGCGTCAGCGTGCGGTTTTGCTCGCGCTCGCACCGGCGCCTGCTTGCTCGGGCACCGCGACAACTAACTTTCCTCGCCCGCGCTTGCCGCCGAACGTGCTTTCAAACACGTCCAGCGCATCGGCCATGGGAACCACGGCGCCGACGAACGCTCTTAGCGATCCCGCATCGAACAATTTGTTCAGCTCGATCAACTGCTGCTGATTCGGTTCGACGATAAAGAATGCATTTTTGGTCCGCTCATCGGCATCCGGCGCGATATTCGACGCGATCGTCACTAGGCGTCCACCCGGCTTCAACACGCTCCACGATCGAGCCAGCGTCTCGCCGCCCACCACGTCGAATACCACATCCACGTCTTTCACGCGCTCGTCGAATCGCTCGGTTCTGTAATCGATCACTTCATCGGCGCCGAGTGACGTCACGAAATCACCATCGGCCGCCGACGCCGTGGTAATCACGTACGCCCCGCGAATTTTCGCCAGTTGAATCGCGAAAATTCCCACCGCGCCCGCGCCGCCCTGAATTAGCACGCGCTCGCCGCGCTGCAATTTTGCCCGTTCATACAATCCCTGCCACGGAGTGAGCGCGCCGATGGGCACCGTCGCCGCCTCCGCAAACGAAAGCTTCGCCGGTTTCTTGGCCAGCGAACTCGCCGGAGCAACGCAAAATTCCTCCAGTCCGCCTTCCGTGTACCAATCGTTCATCCCGTAAACTTCATCGCCCGCGCGAAAATCCATCACACCCGCGCCCACAGCATCGACTACGCCCGAAAATTCGTGGCAGGGAATTGCGCCGTGGCGCACCGCTCCGGTCGCAGTGTTCCTCGTCGGTTGCCAGTGCGCTTCGGTGGGCGTTACTCCCGCAGCCATCACACGCACCAGCACATCTCCTGTCCCTGCAACTGGCTTCGGCGCTTCGCCGGGATTCAGTTTCCCGGATCCGTCGTCGCTCAATCGAAGTACACGCAACGCGCCTCCTCCTGCCTCTGCA
This sequence comes from uncultured Acidobacteriota bacterium, assembly GCA_963719065.1. Lineage (GTDB taxonomy): Bacteria > Acidobacteriota > Terriglobia > Acidiferrales > UBA7541 > Palsa-295. Next base: position 49,258 of record CAVRAM010000001.1, read on the forward strand.
ACTGAGGAATAGCAACTCATCGACAAGAGGCCGGTTTCGCGGAGCGAGCCTCCACCGAAACCGGCATCTGTCGAGCGTCTTTCTTTTTCAAGCCGAGCTTAGCTTTGTTTCAGCGAAGCCATATCGATCACAAATCGATACTTCACGTCGCCCTTGGCCAGCCGATCGTACGCTGCGTTGATCTGCTGAATCGGAATGATCTCAACGTCCGACGTGATACCGTGAGCGCCGCAGAAATCCAGCATCTCCTGGGTCTCGCGGATGCCGCCGATTCCGCTTCCGCCCAGGCGCCGCCGTCCCATGATCAGATTGAATGCGCCCACCGCAGCCGGTTTCTCCGGCGCGCCTACCAGCGTCATCGTGCCGTTCAGTTTCAACAGCTGCAGATACTGGTTCAGATCGTGGTCCGCCGAGGCCGTATCCAGAATGAAATCGAAACTGGATGCGTGCTTCTGCATCTCCTCTGGATTTTTCGAAACCACCACTTCATCCGCGCCCAAACGCTTGGCGTCCGCGGATTTATTCGGCGACGTGGTAAACAAAACGGTGTGCGCCCCGAACGCGTGAGCAAATTTCACGCCCATGTGTCCCAATCCGCCGAGTCCAATCACGCCCACTTTCTGGCCCTTGGTCACGTTCCAGTGCCGCAGCGGCGAATACGAAGTGATTCCCGCGCACAGCAGCGGCCCGACGCCCGCCGGATCGAGATTCGCCGGCACGCGCAGCACGTAATTCTCATCGACCACGATGCTGTCCGAATAGCCGCCGTAGGTGACGCCGCCTAGGATTTTGTCTTCTGCGTTGTAGGTGAACGTCGCGAAATTCATGCAGTACTGTTCTTCGCCCGCTTTGCAATTCGCGCAGACGCGGCACGAATCGACCATGCAGCCCACGCCGACCAGATCGCCTTCCTTAAATTTCGTAACCGCGCTGCCGGTTTTCGTCACCCGTCCGACGATTTCGTGCCCAGGCACGCACGGATATACCGTCGGCATGAAATCCTTCCACTCGTTGCGCGTCTGGTGCAGGTCCGAATGGCATACGCCGCAAAACAAAATTTCCATCTGCACGTCATGCGGCTGGGGTTCGCGGCGGGCGATGCTGGTTCGCGCATGTCCTGACGTCGCGCTCTGTGCGCCGTACGCTTTTGCTGGAAAGGTTTTTGGTTTCACAGTTTCGCTTTTCGCTGGTACTGGTTGTGTTCCCTGGCTCATTCGAATCGTTCTCCTTGTAGGACCGACAATCTTTAGACTCACGACCGAAGCTCGCGATTCATCTCCCATCGCGCGAAACAGCCGTGCAGAGCAGCAGGCCAGCCCATCGGATTTCAGCACAGGGTAGCAGAAACGTTTCGGAGAGTTGCCTACACTAAGGTTGCGTGAACAGTTGCGAAGGCGCAGCCGTTGGTTTCAGTCCTCCGTCAGAGAGACGCGGCCGCTCAATCTACTCCCTCACGGGCCGCTACTTACAGCCGATCCACCCGTTAACGAGTAAGAATCACACCGCCCCAATCTTCGCCTTTGATTCGCGCTCCTGTTTTACCCTATTCGCCGGGTGCTTCCTCCGCACCCATCCGCTGCGCCAGCGGTCAGCCCCACGTTAAGGGGTTAGCTCAGTGTGTCTTGAGCTTAGCGCGGAGGGGACGACCAACGTCCCCATCGCGACTCTGGAGGATTCGCATGAAGCGCCTAATATCGTTCTGTGTTTTGTTTTCGTTTTTGCTCTGCGTGGTTCCCGCCGTTCACGCGCAATCGGCCACCGCCATTCAGCCGGGCACGCAAGTCCGCCTGACGCTGATCAACGGCCTTACCTCGTCGGTCGCGCATGACGGCGATCCATTCACCGCCATCGTCGCCGAGCCCGTTTTCCTCGGCAATCAACTGCTATTGCCCGCCGGAGCGAAAATTCACGGCACGGTCACCAGCGTCACCCGTCCGAAATGGTTCGCCATGGTTCGCGGCGGCGCCACGATCAATCTGGTGTTCAACTCGGTGGAAGTCGAGAGCCGGATTTTTCCGGTGCAGATGAGCATCCTGTCGCTTTACACCGGCACGCTCGATGACACCAAAAAGCGCAAAGACCTGAAGACGACCGAAGGCGTGGTGGTCGAGGAAAAGCGCGACCTGAAGGGCGACATCATGACCGGCGGACTCGGCACCGGCGCAGGCGCTCTGGCCGGCGTGGTGTTCGGCAGCGTCGTTCGCGGCACGGTGATCGGCCTGGTCGGCACGTCGGCTTACATCGTCGCGAAAAAGGGTAAGGACGTTGAGCTGCCCGCGCAGACCGGAATGCTGGTGCGCATGGATTCCACGTTGTCGCTGCCCGGCAATTTGCTTCGCGCTCCGAACCAGTCGATCAGCGGCGGAAACTAACGATCCTAAGGGCGCGCTTGGTGTATTCGCGCGCGCGGTTCACTCACGCATGCCAGCGCCGCAATTTTGCTGAGCATTCGCCGCGCGGCGTCGGTCAGAATTTTCGTGAAGTGCGGCGGCCCGCGGCGCGACGAGGCGGTGTAACCGCGAAGTCGGCTTGCCGCCGCCTTTTACGACGAATTGTTGGACCGAGTACGCTCGCGGAGGTAATCCCGATCGAGGCAGATCCCCACGCGACCGCACGCCGCGAGATATTCAACCCTCCTGCATCATTCGATCGGTCGCCAGAGCCGGCGGCCCACGGCGCGACGAAGCGGTGTAACCGCGAAGTCGGCTTGCCGCCGCACACCACGAAACTTCAGCTCCGAAGCCCGGTACCACCCGCACACCGTCGCCTCCAGCGTTGTGGTAGCTCAGGCACTCGTGCCTGAGTGCGCTCCCGTTCACTGGAGCGCAGGTTCAGCCATGCCGCTCGCAGATCTCTCGCTCCCGCCGCACTCCAAGCAACAACACTCGATGCGGCATCACGCTGCAATCTTTGATCGTTCGCGCCCTCGCGCACGCCGAAACTCAATCGAGCACTTTCGGCGGCCGCTCCAGCGCCGCAAAATCCACCGACCACGGATCGCCGCCAATCAGTTTCGCCGCGCCCGCACTCCACCCGTCGCGCGTTGGTTCCGTCCTCGAAACGTGAAACAGAATCGGCGCGCTGTCGCCCTTCGGGTCCTTCGCACGCACCACGCGAATCGCCACCACCGAATCCGGTTTGATTTCCTTGTGAATGCGGAATTTGCAGCCGTTCCTGCTGACGTTCGCGGTCTCCGATCGCTCGATAAAGTGCCTGCCGAAGCGATCGAATCCTGAAATCTCAATCGAAAACCGCAGACCGATCCGGTTTTCGCGCTTCACCAGTCCGCCATCGCCTTCGGACCCGCCGCCCTTCGCCAATGTGAATTTCTCCATAACAATATTCCCTCGCGGATTTCGCGGCCGAAATTCTACGCGCCGTTCTTGGCGGCAATCGCTTTCTGTTTCGCCGAACGCTTCAGAAAGCGGTACAAGCTGGTGCGCCCGATTCCAAGTACCTGCGCGGTTCGCACCCGGTTGCCGTTGCACATGTCGAGCACGCGCTGGATATGCACGCTGCGGATTTCATCGAGCGGCACCGGACGCCAATTCTCATCGGCCGCGCCGCCGCGCCGCTGCGCTCGTTGCAGATGGGGCGGCAAATCGGTCACATCGATAAAATCGGTCGCCGCGGTAATCGCCGCGCTGGCGACCACGTTTTCGAGTTCGCGCACGTTTCCCGGCCAGTCGTGCTGCAACAGAGCGATGTGAGCTCGCCGCGTGAGGCCCTGAAACGGTTTGCCGTAGGTCTGACTGTACTTTTTCAGGAAGTGTTGCAGCAAAATCGGAATGTCTTCGGTGCGCTGGGTCAGCCCCGGCACGCGAACTTCGATGCTGCTCAACCGGTAGAACAAGTCTTCGCGGAATCGTCCGGCCAGCACTTCGGCGCGCAAATCGCGATTCGTCGCAGCGATCAATCGCACATCGATTTTCCGAACCTCCGGCGAACCGACGCGCTGAATCTCGCGATTCTGAATCACGCGCAGCAACTTGGCCTGCATCTGCAGACTGGTCTCGCCAATTTCGTCGAGGAACACCGTTCCGTTGTTCGCGTACTCGAACAGCCCCGGCCGTGTATCGCTGGCTCCGGTAAACGCGCCGCGCACGTGGCCGAACAGCTGGCTTTCGAGCAGCGTATCCACCAGCGCCGAGCAGTTGCATACCGCAAATTTGTTTTGTGCCACCGGACTCATGTGGTGCAGCGCCCGCGCGATCAACTCCTTGCCCGAGCCGGTCGGTCCCGTCACCAGCACGTTGGTATAGTGCCGCGCGATTTTTTTTGTCAGGTCAAACACTTCCAGCATCGCCGGGCTGCGCCCCACAATTCCGTGGAACAGCAGGTTATCGAGCAGCTTGTCTTCCAGGTCGCGAATTTGCAGGTCGCGCGAAAACGAATCCGCCAGATCGTCCAGCGTGCGAATCAGCCGGGCATAATCGACGGGCTTGCACAGGTAGTCGTACGCGCCGCGCTTGATCGCCTCGATCGCCGAGTCCACCGAATAAAATCCCGTGGCCAGTATCACGTACATCGAAGGATCGAACTGCAGCGCTTTTTCCAGAAACGCCAGCCCATCCATCGCCGGCATTTTGAAATCGGCAATCACCGCGCGGCATTCGCCGAGCCGGACTTTCTGCAGCGCCTCTTCTGCGTTCGTGGTTCCAAACGCCGGGTAGCCCGCTTTTTCCAGGCGCGTGCGCGTCAGTTCCACTTGATCTTGTTCGTCGTCCAGGATGCAGACGGGCAGGTTCTTTCGTGCTGTTTCTGCGGTGGGACGTTCTTGAAGTGCTTGCATGGAGACACTACAGGCAAGGGCAGTGCCACAATGAGCAGGTTGCTGCGGGGATGTTCCGGATGCGCTACGTGTGATACACAATCACAAACCTGTCGCTCTAAACTGTTCTGCCTGCAAACGTTGCGATTTACGTCGCGCAAATTTCGCCGCGACATGACAATATCGCTCGCGCGAGTTGAATCAAACTGGCGCGTTTCGCTCGATGAAATTCCCAGTTCGGGCACCAAGTCGGAACACGTGCTCCGAAATAGTCTCGCTCTCACGACTTCGTCAATTCGTCCGGCTCAGGCTACGTCGCGATCGTCAAACGTCATTTCTGCTCGCTCACGAAACGCTCGCCTCGGCTGCAGCTGCTGCACGGTCAACATGGTGCATCCGCCGTCGCGCTCGGGGATCGCTTCCACAGCGCGGTAGGGAATTGGAAAACTGCTTCCGCCGCCGACCTGCTGCGCCAGGCGCACAAACACCACTGCGTCGCGCGCCACCGGCACATGCACGGCGATTCTGCGGCGCATCCCGTCGCTCCAATCCAGAATCGTTTTCTCGACGAAGAAGTTTTCCTTCTCGTCCCATCCGGATACTTCCACACGGTAGCTCGGCGAGTTTTTTGTGTAGGAGTCCATGGCCTGCCTCCGAGGCGGTGAATTGCAGACGCGATGCCAAAGGCCGCCGCGTTCGCGACGTTCACCGGAAAGGATTTAGGGGGCCTGTACCGCCAGACGTGGGCGAAAAAACTGTTCCCAACTCGCAGCGTGTTTGCTTTTGAACCATCTTCTATAACCGCGAGAACCTGCACGCCGCTGCGAAGCGCCGAAGAAAATCCTGCTAGCTCACCTGTCCAGTGCCCATATACAGCAGCACCAAGCCGAAGTGAAAAACGTAGCTGAAAATCCGTCCAAACGCGTACCACGCGATGATCAATCCGATCAGGGCGAACCCTCCGGTCCGCGACCAGTTCAAAAACGCGCGTCCGGTATTTTCCGGCATCAGCAGCGTCACCACCGTGTTGCCGTCGAGCGGCGGCACCGGCAGCAAATTAAAAGTGCCCAGCAGCAAATTCAGCACGAACAAAATGCTCAGGAACGTGGCGAAAAATCCCGCCGTGCCCTGGCCCGTGGGAACCACGATGTGGGTGAAGTTCATCATTTCCGGCACTTGAAAATAGCCGAGCGCGATGCCGGCGCGAATTCCGATCGCCGCGACGAGCACCAGCAGAAAATTCGCGGCCGGACCCGCGAGCGCCATCCAAGCCGCGCGCCTCGGATAACGCTCCTGCCACGCCGGATCGTACGGAGCGCTGGCCCATCCGATCATCCATTGCATGGTGATGTAAGAAAGAATCGGAACAACCACCAGGCCAAACGGCGAGCGCCGGATGTGCGGCCAGGGATTCAGCGAAACCTGTCCGCCGCTGAACGCCGTCGAATCGCCGCCGATTTTCGCCACCAGCGCGTGCGCGCCTTCATGGCACGTGGTGGAAAACAGAAATACGATGTACCAGATCAGGCCGAGGATCAGGAAGTCCGCTGGATTTTCCGGCATGTTGCCGCTAAGACTACGGCGACGCGGAAATTTTCGCAAGGAATTGCGCCGCGCAGCCGCGATCTCGCGCGGCACTTCGAGCAAAGTGACGCTCGCCCGGCCCGCGCCCGTTCCGGAAACAATATTTCTTGACACTCCCTGTCGCCGGGCATACCCTGCCGAAACCTGCACGATCCGTTGGTTAAGCGGTCCGGCCCCGTTTAATCCCAGATTTGTCCCGGGTGGGGACAGAGGGAGAAACTGTGGCTTCAAACCTTGGGAACTTTTCAAGCGTTCGCGCCTGCTCGGCGCGTGAATTTGAAGACCTTCTGCGCGCCAGCGCGAATTACTGCAAACTCCGCCGCACCACGAAACTGCAAATCGTCTGGTCGAATCCCAGCGTCAACCCAGCCAAACAATTTGAAGACGACGCCGATTTTCCGTCACTCGACCCAGCCACTCTCGCCGATTCCGAGTAGCCACTAACCCGCGCCGCCGACTCGCCGTAATGTTTTGTAGCGGCGGGCTTTACGCCCGCCATGCTTTCGTTTTTGGGTTCGTGTCGCCCGGTCGCCGTGATGTTCTGTAGCGGCGGGCTTTATGCCCGCCACGCTTTCGTTTGTCCGTTCGACGACGGCCGACCTGATTTGACGCGCGGTGGGGCATCAAAGTCGAAGTCAAAAGCTGGCGGGCGTAAAGCCCGCCTCTACGAAGGCAAATCGCGCCCACGGAGTTAAGACGCCGCCGCCGATATAGTTGGAAAGCCGAATCGTCCTTTCTTATCAAGCTCCCAATAAAGTTTTCCGCCGAGCTCCTTGTTGCGTACTTCCACCTCGCCGCGTGGCGATGGTGGGGACGTTGCGAGGGCGCTGCTTCGAGTTAGCGCACACTCCGAGAGAATCACAAGTTCCGGCGGGAATTCAGAAAGGAAAGTGGCTCCGGGGCTTGGACTCGAACCAAGATTCTAGGCTCCAAAGGCCCATGTGCTACCAATTGCACCACCCCGGATTGGCACCGAAAATTGTAGCAGACAACGCGCGGTTTTGTTCCCACCCGCAAATGGGCGCTGCAAATTTTCCGGCGAAACTCCGCTCGCGCGCCGCGGCGTTTGCCCGTTCTCGCTCAATTTGCTACGCTCCTGAAGCTCGCCCAAGCGGAGAGATGTCCGAGCGGTTTAAGGAGCACGCTTGGAAAGCGTGTGTAGGTTAACCCCTACCGTGGGTTCGAATCCCACTCTCTCCGCCATAATTCTCTTTTCCCCCAAAATACTCTTATCCTGGCGTCCGTGGATCAACGGCCGGCTCGCGAACCCGATTTTTTGGTGATTTCGAGGGCAGGGCAGACGTCAGAACGTAGTAGGTCGCTTCGCGGGAAACTCACCGAGCCGCAATTTCGGATGGGAAACACACCGTCGTTTATAAGCGTGCGAAATGGCTTACAACCACCGCGCGTCGTCTACAATCTACCTGTATCTTGCAGCGACCTGTGTCTCAGTCTTGAACCGCACGTGCGCCTGATGTGCTCCGAGCTGGGCACATGCGAGTACCCGGCTTCGGGAGTATTGAAGCCCTATCTGAAGGACGCCTTTATGGCCTGCCAGTGGTTGATGGCGAGTACGAGACGTCCCATCGTAACGGCCAGTATCCCGCCAACGTAACCCCACCACGGCACTTCTCTTTTTTGTGGAGTGTTCATGACTCTTTATTTACCCCCGTTCCACAAATCAACCGCTCCGAACGCCGCGCCGGCAACTCCGATTCCAATGACTACCGGCCCCGCTTCTGCAATTACGGCCTGGCTCTCCCGTACTCCACGGCTCGGTGCGAGCCACCCTTTGCGTCGTCGCCGAACGGCGTCGGTATGACGTCGCAGCCACAGTTCTGAATGCCGATTGCAATTTGCTGGACGAGCATATGAGAATGGCTCGCTCCACTGAACAGAGGACGCGCATTCCTTCGGGATCACATTGATCGTACGCACGTCATATCAACGCGTCGGACCTCAACGAAGCGCGCGGACTCACAGGGCGTTCCGAGTGGCGCTCGTTTTTTTGATGGTGACGGCTTGCAGTAGTTTCGGTGCAACGCCCAACGCAAACGACAACGCCAACCACGACGCCAAACATAACTCCAACGACCTGCAGCTCGCGCGCGCCGTACGCCCGTGGGAGTTCACCGCAGCGCTGGGCCAGAAGGCCGCGCTTTTCGGAGACGAATCCGGACGGCTCGAAGCCTGGGTTTACCCGCTGAAAATCTTCCGGAATTTTCAATTGAGATTTGTAACCGGCAGCTACGTTGTGCCAGCGGCCGCGCTCGCCCGATCCGTGACCGTCCGGCCCGAATCCACCACGATTCTCTACGTGGGTGATACGTTCACCGCGCGCGAAACGCTGTTCGCGCCCATTCACGAACAAGGCGCGATCATCACCGTCGAGGTGAACACTTCGCAGCCCCTCGATGTGGAAGCCGCGTTTGAGCACGACCTCCAACTAATGTGGCCCGCGGCGCTGGGCGGCAGCTATGCTGACTGGGATTACACTCTGCACGCGCTTTCCATCGTTGACGATCTGAATCATTACGCAGCTTTCGTCGGATCGCCCGACGCGACGAACCTCGTCATGGGCTACGATTCGAATTACTCCGAATCAAAGGAAACGTCATTCCGGTTGGGAACGTTCGCGAAAGGAAACGGATCGAAATCAATTTTTATCGCGGCGTCCACGAAAGGTCGCGAAGACGCCGTTGCGGCGTATCGTCGGCTCACCACACAATCATCCGCACTCGAGGCAGACGCGCGCGCGTACTACGACGCCTACCTGAAAAACACAGTTCAACTCGAGCTCCCCGATTCGGATTTGCAGCGCGCCTACGATTGGTCGCGCATCAGCATGATCCAGGGTCTCGTCGATAATCCAAACGTTGGAAACGGACTGGTCGCTGGTTACCGCGCCTCGGGAGGCGAATTGCGACCGGGCTTCGCATGGTTTTTTGGCCGCGACGGGCTGTGGACCGCCTTCGCACTGAACGCCGAAGGCGATTTTGCCACCGCGCGCGCCGAACTCGAATTCCTGCTGAAGTATCAGCGCGCCGACGGAAAGATTCCCCACGAAGTGGTTCAGACCGCGGACGTGACGCCCTGGTTCAAGGACTATCCATACGCCTATGGCTCCGCGGACGCGACCCCTTTGCTGCTGATCGCGGCGAACGACTATGTGTCCGCGAGCGGCGACGTCGAATTCGCAAAATCGCACTGGGAGCAACTCTCGAAGGCGTACCAATTCCTGGTTTCAACCGAAACCAAAGACGGCTTCGCGCAGAACCGCGGCGTCGGTCACGGCTGGGTCGAAGGCGGCCCGTTACATCCAGCCGATGTGGAGTTCTATCAAGCGGCGTTGGGTGTGGAAGCGACGCAAGCGGCATCGCAATTGGCTGACGTCGCCGCGCAAGGTGAGACAGCAAAGCAAATCTCCGCCACCGTCGCTGCGCAGAAAGAAAAGCTGAATACTTTGTTCTGGTCGCCCGAAAAATCCGATTTCGTTTTTTCACTCACGCAGGATGGAAAACAATCCGGCCCGCTCACCGCCATGGCCGCCGTACCGATGTGGTTCCAATTGCTCGATGGCGCGAAGGCGGAATCCACCATCGAGCATCTCTCGGGCCCGCACTATCAGACCGACTGGGGAATGCGAATTCTTTCGTCCAGCGATCCCGTATACGGGCCGTCCGGGTATCACTTCGGATCCGTGTGGCCTCTGTTCACTGGATGGGCGTCGGTCGGCGAGTATCGCTATCACCGTGCGATTCCAGCGTACTCGAATCTTCAAGCGAACGCCGCGTTGGCACTCGACCAATCTCCCGGGCATACCACCGAAGTTCTCTCCGGCGAACACTACGCGGCCCTCACCGGAGGCACTCCGGATCAAATTTGGTCGGCCGCCATGGTCGTAAGCCCTCTGCTGCGCGGGATGATGGGGCTCGAAGTGCAAGCCGCCCAAAAACGAATCACGTTCGCGCCGCATGTGCCGCCCGATTGGAACCGCTTCGCCATTCGAAACATCGCGGTCGGTAAGGACCGTGCTGAACAAGATCACGTCGATCTCGAATTCGAGCGTCAGACGAATGCCATCGTCTTGACGGCGACCGCCAAAGCCGGCACCGAAACATCCATCGCCTTCAGCCCTGCGATCAGTCTGCGAGCGCGGGTGATGGGAGCGGAATGGAACGGCAAGCCAATTCCATTTCAAATCGCCGCGAACAGCGATGACCAACACGTCGCAGTGCTTCTGCAACACCTGAAGCCCGGCGCGAATATTCTTCGCATCTCGCTGCGAGACGATTTCAGCGTTTCGCTCGCATACCGCCGGCCCGAGGCGGGAGCCTTCAGCAAAAATCTGCGCGTGATTTCTGAAAAATGGTCCGACGCGCGCGATACGCTGACGCTGAGCCTGGAAGGCCTGCCCGGCGAGGCGTACGACCTGGGAGTGAACGACGTCAGCGAACTGCAATCCGTCGACGGCGGCGAAGTCGTGAAGGCCGCCGACGGCCAATCGAGCATTCGCGTAACATTCGAAGCGCCAGCGCCCGCGTCGACGCAGGCTACGCCGCAAGAGTACGCGAGCGCGCAAGTCGTGATTCACTTGGGGACGCGGTCTGCGGAAACGCCGCCTAAGAAATCGCGCACCGGCGCCGCGAAAAACTAGAGCAATGTAGGTCGCTGTTACGTCCAATCGGACGGAGGCTCAGCCAAGTGTCTCGCAATCGAATCCTTTTCATGCTGTCTCCGATCCTGTTTTGCGCCGCCGCAACATCGCTGTCCGCGCAAACTCGCAAGGCGACCGTCACAGTTCACTGGGACAAGACCGTTGCAATTTCCAAAACGACCGCGACGCTTCAGGTAGTCGTGAATCCGCTGCTACGTCGCGAAAGCCCGATTCACGATCAAGCGTTCAAAGCGTTAAAAGACATGCAAGCCGACTATGTGCGGTTTGTTCCGTGGCAGCCGTACCCACGACTGGGCGTCGCCGAGTTGCAGCCACCGCACGACGGTAAAACCGATTGGGATTTCTCATTGATCGATCCGATCACGCTGGATTTCTTCCACGCCACCGTAGGCCATTCGGTGGTGCTAAATTTCAGCACGATCCCCACGTGGATGTTCGTCACGCCCGCACCCGTTCCAGTCCCGGCCAATCCCGACGAAGTCGTGTGGGACTACGAGCAGGGTGCAAAGCTTCGCGATCCTTCGGGTAAGGAGTTGGCGGCCTACTACGCCAGGCTCTTCGGTTGGTACACGCAAGGTGGATTTAAAGACGAAGCCGGCGCAGAGCATCGATCCGGATATTCATTCAAGATTCCGTACTGGGAAGTCCTCAATGAGCCGGAGTACGAGCACGCCATCTCCGCGCAAGATTACACGCCGATCTACGATTCAACCGTGGCAGCACTCCGCAAAATTTCGCCCCAGACGCAATTCGTGGGAGCATCGCTCGCCACGCCGCGCGAGAGTCCGGAATTTTTCGAATATTTTTTGAATCCCGCCAACCACCGGCCTGGAACTCCGCTCGATTATATTTCCTACCATTTTTATGCTGTGCCCGGACCGGACGAAGACGCCGCGGCGCAGCAGTACTCGTTCTTCGCGCAGGCCGACGGATTTTTGTACGTGGTCCGCTATATCGAAAGTATTCGCAAGCGTTTGTCTCCTCAAACCAAAACGATGATCAACGAAATCGGCACCATCTCTGCGGAAGGTGCCAACCAGTTCGCGCCCGGAGAAAAAAGCCAGCTCATTCCCGATTCCTACTGGAACTTGTCCGGCGCCGTGTACGCGTATCTGTTCGGCGAACTATCTCGCCTCGGCATCGAAGTCGCTGGAGAATCGCAACTCGTCGGCTATCCGACCCAATTTCCCAGCGTCACGATGCTGGACTGGAAAACCGGACAGCCCAACGCGCGTTACTGGGTGTTGAAAGTTTTGCGAAACAATTTCGGCCCCGGTGACACGCTGGTTGAGGCGCGCACCGACTCGCCGTATGTGTACGGCATGGCCGTCAACACGAAAGACGGCAAGCGGCGTTTGCTGCTCGTGAACAAGCGAGATGCGGCAGTGGATGTGACCATCGCGGGAGCAAATGGCGGCGTTGAGGAATTCGTTGACGTGAGCACCGGATCCAATCCGCCCGTCACCGACGCGGTTCAAAGCGATACGATAACGCTGAAGCCGTTTGCCGTTGTAGCGATCACACTGCCGCCGTCGGACAAGCCATAAGAAACGCCGGCGCGCCGAAATCGTCAGCGATGAAAAGAACCTGCAAATGAAAATATGGATCGGGCCCATCCCACAATGAAATTCTCGTATTTCAAGTTTTGGACACTCGTTTTCGGTTCGGCATTTGCCCTCGCGCTTGGAGCGCAGACCACAACGCCGTCCGCAACTCCGAACTCCGACTCTGGGCCGGTGCGCATTCTCGGCATCGACGCGACGCGCGCCAGCGAAGCGCCGCCTGCTGTCGCGCTGGGCGAAACCAGCAAAGCGCCCGATGGAAGGACGATCGAGATCACAAATCGCTATCTCGTGCTCGATGGAAAACCAGCTCTCCCCGTGATGGGCGAATTCCAATACTCCCGCTATCCATCGGAATACTGGAATGAAGAGCTTTTGAAAATGAAAGCGGCGGGAGTTCAAATCGTTTCCGCGTACGTGATCTGGATTCACCACGAAGAAATCCAGAACCAATTCGACTGGACAGGAAATCGGGATCTGCGCCGCTTTGTTGAACTTTGCAAAAAAAATAATTTGCTGGTCGTCGTTCGCATCGGCCCGTACGTTCATGGCGAGGTTCGGAACGGCGGCTTGCCGGACTGGGTGGTTGCGCAAGGTCCGACACGGCGAAACGATCCCGCGTACCTCGCGAGTGTGCGGCGCTATTACGGTCAAGTGGGCGAGCAACTGCGCGGCGAGCTGTGGAAAGACGGCGGCAACGTCATCGGCGTCCAGCTGGAAAACGAATATATGAAGCGAGGGCCTGACGAAGGCGCTGCGCATATCTCCGAACTGAAAAAGATGGCGATCGACGCGGGACTCATCGTTCCGTTCTACACCGTTACGGGATGGGGAAATCCCGATTTTCCCGCGAAGGAAGTTGTTCCAGTTTTCGGCGTGTACCCGGACGCGTTTTGGGAAAGTTCGCTCGATAAACTTCCACCGAACGAGGGCTATTCGTTTTCGTTTCGCCGCGATTTGGGCGGAATCACCATCGATCCGAATGCCACCGTGAACGCAGACGAATCGAGCCTCGCGCAATATCCCTATTTTCTCGCCGAGGCGGGCGGCGGCATGCAAGTCGCCTATCACCGGCGACCGGTGATCTCCGCCGCCGACGTCGCCGCTTTATTCGTCACACACATTGGCGCGGGCGCGAACCTTTACGGCTACTACCTATTTCAAGGCGGTTCCAACCCCATCGGCAAGAAAACAACGATGCAGGAATCCGCCGCGGTGGACGGCGTGTACGATCTGCCGATCATTACTTACGACTTTCAGGCGCCGCTCGGCGAATTCGGCGAGGTGCGGCCTTCCTACCGCATCCTGAAAGAGTTCCATCTGTTCCTGAATGATTTTGGCAGCGATCTGGCGTCGATGTTGCCCGTGGCGCCAGCCGTCACGCCGACTGGAGTCAACGACCAGGTGACGCCCCGATACGCCGCACGCGTTGGCGCCGGCGGGGGATTTTTGTTCGTGAACAACTACATCCGCGAATATCCAATGCCCGTGCAGAAGAACGTCCAATTCCAGGTGAGTGTGCCGTCCGAAAAGATTTCGCTGCCGCGCAAAGCCATCGACATTCCGTCGGGCGAATATTTCATCTGGCCTTTTCGGTTCGACATGAATGGCGTGAAACTTGAATATGCCACGGCCCAATTGCTCTGCAAGCTCGAGACCGGCGGCGGATCGTACTTCTTCTTTTTTGCGCAGCCAGGGATTTCGACGGAGTTTGCATTCGATTCAGCGTCGATAAAATCGCTCCGTGTCTTCGATGCGCACGTCGAAAGGGAAGAAGGTCATACATTTCTGGATCACCTGACTGCCGGAACGAACGTCGCAGCGCAAATCGTCACGCCAGACGGACACAAAACAAATATCGTCTTGCTGACTTCGGAGCAGGCGAAAAATATCTGGAAGGCGCGCGTGAACGGCCAGGAACGCGTGTTACTTTCCGCCACGGATGTATTGGTGGACGGAAACATGATCGATCTCAGGTCGCGCGACCCAAAAGGGCTATCGGTCGCCGCATTCCCGGCGTTCGAACCGGCTCTGCGTTCCGCCAATCGATCAGCCATCACAAAACGCGATGGGATTTTCACCAGCTATGCATTCGAGCTGCCTGCGGTCGAGGTTCACGCGGCTTGGAAGCAAACTCGCGAGGCAGGTCCGGCACCGCCGCCGAGAAGGGGCAAGTACAATCCATTGGCGCCGGTCGAGGCGGATTTTGCCGAGGGCGCGGCCTACGAAATCACGGTTCCGCGAACGCTGCCGGCGGGATGCAGCGATCTTTTCCTGAACATTGAATATCAGGGCGATGTCGCGCATCTCTACCAAGGCAATTCGTTCATCGAGGACGATTTTTTCCACGGTGAAGTTTGGGAGCTTGGCCTCAAACGTTTTCTCGGAAACAATGAGTCGGCCCTGCTGCAAATGAAAATTACTCCGCTTCGTAAGGACGCGCCGATCTTTTTCGAACCGGGATTTCGCCCCGACTTCCATGCGAACTCGCAGCTCGCGACTGTCTCCGACGTAACCGTGGTTCCAGAGTACGAACTACGGCTCACTGCAGGGAAGGAGGCCAAGTGATGCGCCGTCGACCGCGACGCCGATGGTTGGGAGCGGCAACGGCCGCCGCTCTCGCGACGTTCCTCTTTTCAGCGGCTGCTCCTGCGGCCAAAGCCGCGCCGCGGCTGCCACATCTCTTCAGCGATCACATGGTGCTACAACGGGATGCGCCCATCGAAGTTTGGGGATGGGCGGACGCGGGAGAATCGATTTCGATCACTTTGGCGAACTTGCACGCCGAAACGAAAGCCGACTCACAGGGGGCATGGCGCGCGACGCTGGGTTCGCTCAAAGCCGGCGGTCCGTTCACGCTAACGGTTCACGGCAACTCCACCATCATCATCGCGGACGTCTTGATCGGGGAAGTGTGGCTTGCATCCGGCCAATCCAACATGGTGTTTGCGTTGAGCCACGCTATAGGAGGCAACGACGAAGCCGCGCGCGCCGATCATCCGCTCATTCGCTTTTTCACCGTTCCGAAAGCCATCGCCGTCACGCCTCAGATCGACACTCGCTCCGCCGAATGGAAAATCAGCAGCCCGGATAGCGCCAAAGAGTTCTCGGCGGTCGCGTACTTTTTTGCCGCCGACCTGCAGAAACAATTGAACGTGCCCGTTGGAATTATCCTGAGCGCGTGGTCAGGCTCGACCGGCGAAGACTGGACTCCGCCTCAGTCGCTTGAAGGAAAGCCCATCTTAAATTCGATTCTGAAAAAATGGGACGCCGAACCTCCAGTCACGAAATCTTTCGCCGCTCAGCCCGCGCACTTCCAGATCGACTTTGACGACTTCGAATTGATTCCCGCAAAGGCCGGCGACTCGCCTGTACCGATCGCAAACTTCGACGACGGTCTTGCGCGTTCCGCTTCCGGCGGAAGCTGGACGTACGACTGGGCGAATGGTCCGGGAACGCGATTTGAACTCTCGAGTCCCGGGCATGAAGGCAACGGCTTCGCGATTCGAGTGGAAGGCACGCTCGATGGCACCAACGATTCGTTCCTCCAGGCGGATTTCGAGCCTGGCGGCGCGCCGGTGGACCAGAGCGCATTCGAAGGCGTGCGGTTTTGGGCGCGGGGCGACGGCCAGTTTCGATATCAAAGTCTTCAGCCGACAATCTCGGATTGGGACAATTACCGGTCGAAAATTTTCACGCTCACGCCGGAGTGGAAACCATTCACAATTTTATTCAAAGACTTGAAGCAGGACGGTTGGGGCGTGCAATCTCCTTTCACTCAATCGTCTCTTTCCGGCTTTCGGCTCGTCAGCATGACGACTGCGGGTGAAGCGGATCGGCCTCCGTCGGGAATGTTCGAAGGCATGATCGCGCCGCTCGCGCCCTTTCGAATTCGCGGCATCCTTTGGTATCAGGGGGAAAGCAACGGGCTTCGCGGATTCCAGTACCGCGCGCTTCTGCCGGCTCTGATCTCCGGATGGCGTGAGCTTTGGCGCCAAGGCGACTTTCCGTTCCTGATCGTTCAGTTACCCAATCACGGATCGAGTCCTGATTTGGGTAACTCGGCTTGGGCGGAGGTGCGCGAGGCACAATTGCTCGCGGCGAAATCCGTGCCGAACGCTGGACTCGTGGTCACGATTGATCTGGGCGACGCTGGAAACGTGCATCCCGCGCGAAAGCGTGAAGTCGGCGACCGCGCGGCCACCTGGGCGCTGGGGAATGTGTACGGCAAGGACGGTTTCGCCGTCGCACCGATCTTCGAATCGGCGACCATCGAGAAACGGAACGTTATCGTTCGATTCGCCGGCGCGCACGCCGGGCTCGCGGTTCACGGCGGCGAACTCACTGGCTTTTCCATCGCCGGAGCCGATCGAGAATTTCATCACGCCAATGCCAGGATCGAGGGGCAGACGGTCGTCGTCTCCAGTCCCGAAGTCGAGGCCCCGGTGGCCGTCCGATATGACTGGGCAGACAGTCCTTCGGGAAACCTTTACAGCACCGGGGGCCTGCCGGTCTCGCCATTCCGCACGGACGACTGGCCGGGGCCGTCACCCCGCGACTGAGCCTGCTTCCGAGCACGAAATTCCGATCGGCGACTCGAAAATGGCCTTTTTATAAGGGTTTTCTCACCGTATCCGGATACGGTGATCTAGCTCCCGTCGACACGCACCGCGAGTAAATTCGACGCCAACCCCCAAGATTTGAGTTACAAATAGTTGACATCTGTATTCCAAATGCTAGGATTCAGCCACTGGCTGTAAACGTTTACTCGAATTTTCTGGTGGGTGCTTTCTTGGAAGATAGGTTTCAACTGGGTCTCAATTGGGCCTCTATTTCGCCATCCTCGCATCCCGTGCGCCTGACCTCCCGGCGCCCATTCACACTTTCAGTTTCGAAATCCGTTGTTCTGTTCCGTCGGAGCTTCACTTGTTGATCCCACAGGAGAACGCCATGAAGCACGCCATGCCCAGCCGTATCCAGTTTCTGGTTCTAATTTGCGCCGTCCTGCTCGCAACGCTCAGTTCGTTCGCGCAAGCGACGACCGGTTCGTTCGCTGGTACGGTCACCGATCCTTCCGGCGCATTGGTCGCGGGCGCGCACGTGACCGCCACAAACCAGGCGAGCGGGACCGTGTATCCCGGCGATACCGACGCGGTCGGCCGGTACACGATTCTGAGCGTGCCGCCGGGAACATACACACTGGACGTGACCAAGCAGGGATTCGAGCAGGCGACCACGAAGGACCTGGTCCTGTTAATCGACCAGAAGATCTCTCAGAATTTCGCCCTTACGATTGGCGCGGTTTCCGCCGTGGCCACGGTCACCGCTGACGCTCCGCTGCTGCAAACGCAGAGCATCGAAACCGGCGAAGTGATCGAGTCGCACCAGATTCTCGACCTGCCGCTCTTGGGTCGCAATTTCCTGGACCTCGCACGTCTGACCAGCGGCGTCACGTCCGGAAGTGGCGGCGACAATACACTGAACTTGTCCGTCAGCGGTGTCCGCGAGTTCGGTAACTCGATCCTGATCGACGGCGTCGAAGCCAGCGGAAACCGCAACAACGATACGAACCTGAAACCGAGCGTCGACGCGGTGGAAGAATTCAAAGTCGCCACCTCGGACTACTCCGCGCAATTCGGCCACGCCGCGGGCGGCGTGATTTCGATTCAGACCAAAGGCGGGACGAACGAGATTCACGGGAGTGCGTTCGAATTTTACCGTCCCAACGCGACCGCGGCCGATAACTACTCCTTCAGCGGTCCAGGCAGTTCGCCAGACCTCAACCAGAACAATTTCGGCGGCACCATCGGCGGCCCGATCAAGAAGAACAAGAGCTTTTTCTTCGGCTCCTACGAGCAGGAACGGCTCCGCAACACAATTACCTATTTGGACTCCGTACCGCCGCAGAATCAGATCACCTACAACCCGGATGGAAGCGTGGACCTTTCGAAGTTGCTCGATCCGGGCAACGGATTGCCGGTTACGATCTACAACCCGGCCTTCTACGCGCAGAATTTCTACTCGCAGCAATTTCCCGGCAACGTGATTCCTGCGTGTCCTGCGAACTTCGCGCCGGACGGAAGCTGCGTCAGCCCTGCAGGTTTGGCGGTATTGAAGAATTTCTTCCCGATGCCGACGCTGCCCGGCACGGACTACGGCTACTACAACAATTTCCTGGTGAATGCGCCGTACCAGTTCAATTCGCGCGTGTTCAGCGGCCGGTTCGATCAGGTGTTCAGCGCTGCGGACCGTCTCTCCGCTGTTTACCACTATGCGGACTTCAATTCGCTGACCGCCGACCCGTTTCACGGCGCGATCCCGGTGAACGGCGGCGGTGACGCGGATCAAGGCGACAAAGAAAACTCGCGCAGCCAGGAATTCTCGCTCACCGAGACGCACATAATCTCCGACCGCTTCATCAACGAAGCACGTTTCGGCTACAGCCGTTACCGGCTGAATCAAGACAGCTTGCTGAACGGACAAGATCTCGCGACGCAGTACGGCCAGCCCAACGTGAACATTCCGAATTTCCCGCAAACTTCGGGGTTTCCGGAGGTTTACCTTGGATCGGGCTACGAAACCGGCGGCTCGACCTACAAACCGTTGTTCTTTCTCGATAGCAACTACCAATTTTCAGACAACTTGACTTTGAGTTCGGTTGGCCGCCACGAGTTTCGATTCGGCGGCGATTACCGTCGCCTGAATTCGAATCCGAATTTCTCGGTATTCCCAACGGGCTTCCAGTATTACGCCGGCCCTTACATCTACGCCCCGAACGGCCCGTTGACTGCCGCGCAGGACTATTCATGCTGCTTCAACGGCGGCGAAGCGTATTACCAGGGCGGTTCGGAAATCGCCGACCTGCTGCTCGGCTTGCCGCAGACCAATCAACTCGGCCTGCAGCTCACCAATCCGCGCACACAGAGCTGGGAGCTGGCGTTCTACGGGGAAGATACGTTCCGCGTCACGTCGAAACTCACCTTGATCTATGGATTGCGCTACGAATTTGCGAACCCCTTCACCGAGCAGAGTAATTACCAATCGAACTACGATCCCACCACCAATTTGATTCTGATCGCGGGTCGAGGCGGCAATTCCAGCGCGTTGATGAACGCCCGGAAAAATGATTTTTCACCGCGCCTCGGCTTCGCCTACCGTGTCTCCCAGAAAATGGTGGTCCGCGGCGGGTACGGTTTGTTCTACACGCCGGAAAACGACGGTCGCGAAGAAGTTCTGACCAAGAACTATCCGTTCGCGGTGCAGCAGGTCTTTTACAACAGCCCGTATGCCTATCCATTCACCTATCAGCTCGATGCCGGCATCCCGCGCAGCACTACAATTCCGCTGGCTCCCGGTCAGTCCACGATTGATCCGTCGACAATTCCGAACGGCAACATTCAATCCGTGTACTACGTCGATCCGAACTTGAAGACCGGATACTCGCAGGTTTACAACCTCACTGTGCAGCGCGAAGTGACGTCCACGATGACGGCGGAGGCGGCCTACGTCGGATCCGTCAGCAAGGCGCTGCCCTACGCGATCGGCAACATCAATTTGGGCAACGTCCTTACCAGTGATCTCGGACACATCGAGGCTCAGGAATCATTGGGATGGGGGACGTACAACTCGCTGCAATTGAAAGCGACCAAGCGAGCCGGGAATAATCTCACCTTCCTCGGGGCATACACGTACAGCCATAACATCGACAACGGCCCGGCGCCATTCAACCTGGGCATCAACCACAACCAGCCGCAGAATCCGTTCGACCTGAATGCCGAAAAAGCGTCTGCCGATTACGACCTGCGGCACTTGTTCGTGTTCAGCGCGAGCTACACGCTGCCGTTTGGCCACGGTCAGAAGTTCGGTTCGGAGTGGGGCGGTGTGGAGAATGCGATCCTGGGCGGTTGGCAGACGAACGGAATTTTCGTCGCGCAAAGCGGAACGCCCGTCAACGTGGTGCAGAACGGCAACAACACCAATGAGCCCGGCCTGCGTCCGAACCTGATTGCCGATCCGAATCTTCCCAAGAGCCAGCGTACGCTCGGCGAATATTTCAACACCGCGGCGTTCTGCGCGCCGAACACCACCACTTGCACGCCCGCGACGCCGTCAAACATCAATGGCTCGTACTTCGGCGATGCCGGCAGAAATCTTGTCCGTGGTCCGGGATTGGTCAACGGAGACTTCTCGCTCTTCAAGACCTTTTCCTTCACGGAGAGGATGAAACTTCAGACCCGATTCGAGTTCTTTAACGTGACCAACACGCCGCACTTTGCGAATCCGGGTGGCGATCTGTCGGCTGCGTCCTCGTTCGGCATCATCAATCACACGATCGACAATCCGCGGATCATCCAGTTCGCGGCGAAGTTTCTTTTCTGATAAGAATGAAGGGTGGAAATGCTTGAATCAAATCGCGGAGAATTGATTTCCCGCGGTGGACGTAACGAAGGCATCTGGCGGCTGGCGCTTTTCGCGTCGGCCGCCCTTTGTTTTTTGCTCGTACTTTTCGCACATTCCAAATCTCCCGTCGCGGCGGCTGGCGCGCAGACCTTTTACGTGGACGCACAGAACGGCAACGACGCTGCGGACGGGAACTCACCAGAAAAAGCGTGGAAGTCTCTCGCTCGCGTAAACTCCACCACGTTCCTTCCGGGCCAGCACATCCTTTTCAAGTCTGCAGGTAGGTGGAAGGGACAACTGTGGCCGAAGGGTTCGGGCACAGCGGGTCAGCCCATCTTCGTCTCCTCCTACGGCGGCGGGGTTAAGCCCGTGATCGAATGCGCTGGAGCGGCGGAAGACGCCGTCCTTCTGAAGAATCAGGAATACTGGGAGATCGAAGGCCTCGAGATTACGAATACCGGAACCAAGACTGCGATTCGTCGCGGCGTTCACGTGGCTCTCGATGATTTTGGCGAGGCCCACCACATTTACATTCGCAACCTCACCATCCATGACGTCAATGGCTCAGACTCACTGAAGCAAAATGGCGGCATCGACTACACGTCCGACGGCGACAAAAAGCCCAGCCGATTCGTCGACCTGCGGATCGAGAACAACGAAATCTATCACGTCGATCGCAGCGGAATTTTCGGTTGGTCGAATAACTGGGTGCGCAAAAAATGGTTTCCCAGCCTCGGCGTTATCGTTCGGGGCAATTCGCTGCACGACATTGGTGGCGACGGCATCGTGGTCGTTGCAGCCGAGGGCGCGTTGATCGAGCGCAATGTTGTGGGGCGCGCGAATCAGCGCTCGGAAGATTACAACGTGGCAATCTGGGCCTGGAGTTCGGACGATACCGTTATCCAGTTCAATGAGGCCTACGGAACGAAGAGCGAACGCGACGGTGAAGGTTTCGACTCCGACTGGAACAGCAAAAATACTTTGATCCAGTACAACTACAGTCACGATAACGACGGCGGATTTCTTCTGATTTGCAACGAAGGCGAACTCGATCCCAAAGACAACGCAGGGAACACCGGCACAGTCGCGCGCTACAACATCAGCCAGAATGACCGGACTCGGGGAATCACACTCACTGGCCCCATTTCCAATACGAAGGTTTATAACAACACAATTTACGTCGGTCCGGGCCGTCGCATGGACATCGTGCTGTTCGGCTTCTGGAAGGGTTGGTCGAACCAGGCGCGTTTCTATAACAATATTTTCTATTCGGAAGGCAGCGCGCAGTTTTCCTACGGAGTGTCCCGGGGAAAAGACGGCGCGTACGTGACTGCACCAGGCCAGGGTCCGAGTACCGACAACAGTTTCGATTCGAACGTGAACTTTGGCGTGAACGCGGCGCCCGCGGACGCCCACGGCCAATCGCAGAATCCTGCATTCGTCGCACCGGGTAGCGGTAATTTTGGAATCGCGAGCCTTCGCGGTTACGCGTTGAGGCCCGACTCGCCCGCTCGTTCCTCCGGAATCCCGATTGAAAACAACGGCGGTTTCGACTTCTGGGGCTCGCCCGCGCCTTCTTGCGGCCACACCGACCGCGGCGCCGTTCAGTCCGACGATTGTCCTTCCGGCGAAAAAGCGAATCCCTAAATTTCAATCGACGTTGAATCAACGGCGTTCTCACTTGTTCTCGCGTGGTAGGATGCAACGGATGAGACCAAACGAAAACTTCGCTGCGCCGCTGCTCGCGTTGATTTCAATTGTCAGTATTGGGTCGTTCGCGCAGGGATGCTCGTCGAGTCCGTCCGGTGTGACTGCGGGTACGGATACGCACGCGGCGGACGAAGCTGCGATTCGCGCGAACTCGATCGCCTGGAGCGCGGCGGTGACAGCGAAGAATCGCGACAAAGCACTTTCGTTTTATGCCGATGACGCGATTGCGTTCGATCCCGGTAGACCGCCGCAGACAACGCGAGCCGAACGACAGGCCGGATGGGATCGCGATCTGCCGGACCCAAACAGCTCGCTATCGTGGAAGACGACGAAAGTGGAAGTGGCGAAGTCTGGCGAAATAGCCTACGAATACGGCGCGTACGAGTACGTGACGGCGGAGAAGAACGGAAGCAAGTCAACGCTTCACGGAAAATACGTGCTGGTGTGGAAGAAGCAATCCGACGGCGCGTGGAAAGTCGCAATCGACATCGACAACAAAGACAGTGACGGCTCTGTTCACCAACCCGTTCTTCCCGATGCGAAATCCGCGAACGAAAGATCGCCAATGCCCGCGGCGCAGCACCACTAAACAGTGTCGCGGCGAATTTGATTGCGCGGACGCGCGGGCGCTGAAGTGACTACGACCGCAGGGTGCCAGTTTTTCGAGTCGGGCGTGAAATCAAAATAGGCGAAATTATTTCCGTGCTTCAAATGCAGCGTCAGCAGATTCAGTCCCCTCTTCGGAAATACGATCGTCCCGCAGTCAAAATTGTTCCACACGTGCCACACGACCCAATCGGGCAGCTTGGTCATATCGATCTGCGTTGCGGGATCGACCGGCAACGTGCACACAGCAGCGGGCTTGCCGTTGAGCGAAAATTCTATCGGCTGCGCGAGGTGCGTGTACAAAGTGGAAATGTGATATGTACCGGCCTGCTTCACGTTGACGGTGTAGTTCACCCACTCACCGTCTTCGGTCCATCCGATGTAAAGCTGTTGCCAATCTGGCGTCACCAGGTTCGGATGATTTAAATCTGCGCCCTTCTTCACGTACGAAATATCCATTCCTTCGTTTTCGCGGAACCGGCAGGTCGAGACCGGAACACCGTTTTCGCAGTGCTCTGGTTTGTGATTCAGTTCGCCGCTGCCGTGATTGATCGCGTCGGTGTCGTGATACGCGACGCCCTCACCGCCCAGGTCGAACAGCGCCGCCTGAAGGCGCCCGGGAATTGCCTGCGCTTTCGACTTGTGCCTTGCGTCGCCATACGGTTTGCCTTTGTAGTCCGCGGGGACACTGGATGATTTCATCGCGGCAATGGCTTCACACGTGAAAACGCAAGTCGCTATCGCGGCAACGAAGACGGCGGTCAGCGCAATCGCCTCGAATTTTTCGGTCGTAGCGGTTCTCCTCGCCTCGATCGCGGTCCGTGTGCGAATCCTAGCACATCGCGCGAACTCTGCTGGCTCGATGAATCGCGCGGCGAAACTCTGCTTTGCCGAGTGCTCTCGGCACGCATGGATTCCACATTTCATTTGCTAGAATGTCTCCGCTGTTTGGGGCAGACCATGAAGAAAGCTTCCGGTTACGCAGCGCACGTCGCGAAACAACCGCTCGCGCCATTCCAGTTTGAACGGCGCAGTCCAGGGCCGAACGACATCGTGATTCAGATTCAATATTGCGGTGTTTGCCATTCGGACATTCATCAGGCGCGCGAAGAGTGGGGCGCGGCGATTTTTCCGATGGTGCCCGGCCACGAGATCGTCGGACGCGTGGTTGAAAAGGGCGCGGCGGTGACGAAATTCAAGCTCGACGATCTGGCTGCGGTCGGTTGTTACGTCGATTCCTGCCGCACGTGCGACAGCTGCAAAGTCGGCGAGCAGCATTTGTGCTACAACAAAATCGATTTCACGTACAACTGCCTGGATAAAAACGGCGCGCCGCTGTACGGCGGCTATTCGGATGTGATCGTCGTCGACGAAACGTACGGCTTGAAAGTTTCGCCCAAGCTGAATCTTGCTGCGGTTGCGCCGCTGCTGTGTGCCGGAATCACCACGTGGTCTCCGCTCGTTCACTGGGGCGCGAAGAAGGGAACTCGCGTGGGAGTTGTAGGTCTGGGCGGATTGGGACACATGGCGGTGAAGTTCGCGCATTCGTTTGGATCGCATGTGGTGCTGTTCACCACGTCCGCGGGAAAAGCGGCGGATGCAAAACGACTGGGCGCCGATGAAGTGGTGATTTCCAGCGACGCGGCGGCGATGGAAAAATATGCCGGCAAACTCGACTTGATTATCGATACGGTTTCCGGCGACCACGATTTGAATGCGTACGTTTCGCTGCTGGCGCGCGACGGAAATCTTTGCATGGTCGGCTTGCCGGAAAAGCAGCCGGCCATCAGTCCGATGCTGCTGGTGATGAAGCGCCGCTCGATTTCGGGTTCGTGCAACGGCGGGCTGAAAGAAACGCAGGAAATGCTGGACTACTGCGCGGAACACAATATTGTTTCGGACGTAGAAATTATTCCGATTCAGAAAATCAACGAAGCCTACGAGCGCATGCTGAAGAATGACGTGAAATACCGGTTTGTGATCGACATCGCCAGCTTGCAACATTCCTAGATTTTTTTCGCCGCGCGGATGCGCCGCCAGTCTTCGGCGCGGAGTTCCCAAACTTCCGACGGCAAACGCCCGCTCACGTATTCGCGGTCTTCGGTGGCGACGACGCGCATTCCGTTTTTTTCTGAAATTCTTCGCGATGCCGCGTTGTCGATGGCTTTGGGGACGCGCAAGACGGGAAATCCCAAAGTGTCGAACCAGAAGTCGTTCACCGGAACGGTGGCTTCGCTCATCAGACCGTGTCCCTGCCACGGCAATCCCAGCCAGAATCCACGATTTGTTTCGCCGAGCGCGAGTTCGATCAATCCGATTAGCTGATCAGGCGCGGATTTCAGGCGCAGGCTCCAGATCCAGCGCTCGCCTCGGTCGATGGCTGGCAACGCCGCGTCACGCAGAAAAGTTTGTGCGCCATCGGGCGGGTAGGGCCACGGCACGGCGTTGTTCAGATACTTGACGATTTCCCAATGCGGAAAAAATTCCTGAATCGCGGCGGCGTCAGAAAGTGCTAGCGGACGCAGGACGAGGCGAGGGGTGGCGAGTTCAGGAATTGGAATTTTTGTGACGGCGGGCATGGTTGAAATCGTAGCGCTCGAGGGTGGGTTCGGCAAATCGTCAGCGTGAGCTTGATGGGCTGGGCGCGAGGCGCGTGAATTTCTAATCGCAACTGAAGACGAAAAAGTGGGCTGTTGGTGTCGATTAGAAGTGTGCGCCGCTGATTGTTTTCTGTAAGTTACGAGCGTTTCTAATCGCAACTGCGTTTCGCTTGCGTCCAGTGCGGATGCGATGTTGCGGCGACTACGTACTCCGGCTTGCAAGTGTTTGGCACGCGGAGATTTACGCCGGAACGGGCCGGGATCGATTACGGAGGGAGGGACGCGAGAGGCGCTGGGCGATTTCGATGTGCGTTCGATGTAGCCGTCGCGGCCGTTCCGCGGAGTGACGATGGCGCGGGCAGTCTGGGTGACGTGGGGCGGCAGAGTTTCGGGGAAGGGCGAGCGATTTCGAGGAGCGGGCGCGTTGCGGCGGAAGAAATCTTTGCCGTACACGAGTTTCGCGAGGGTGCGAGGGCTGAGACGGCGGGCTGACTTCGGGGTTCGCGGGAAGATGTAGACGCAATCTTCGGCCCGGAGCTGGTCGCAATCGTTCGATGCGACAACGTCTTGGCCGTCGAGATCCATATCGCGCCTCCGTCGGATGCGGCTAGTAATACCGATGTATCATAGCATACTAGTACATAGATGGCAAGTGACATGCAGGGTACTTTCGGGGAGGTGTTGGCCGGCGGCGCGGAAGGTGTGAGGCGGAGGCGGCGATGCGGCCAGGAGGAGCGCGACCGTCGAGTGACCGGCGGGATCGACGAAGTTGCGGGCGAGCGATCTGGCTGGCGTGTTTGGCGACGACGGTACGGCGCATACGGCGCGGGGACTTCAGGCGCGATAGGCGCGACTTAGAGGTAAGCCCGCTGACGCGGGCGTCTTCTGAAACCAGGAGAGGTGGCTCGCGTAGTTCGGCGTTTAGGGTGCGGCCTGAAGGATGGCCGGCTGACGCCGGCTGTTTTTGATTTGAACGAGCAATTTGCGCACATGGACCGCTTGGAACGCGGCGGGGGCGCGAACGGCAACAGGAACTTCGTTGCGATTCGCGCTACGTGCAGGAATGCCCGCTGACGCGGGCTGTGAGCAATGTAGAGTCGAGATTATCTGGGTGGACGGGGCCCGACTCGACGGTCACGTGGTGCGCCGCGAGCGATGACGGTTAAGGCGTGACGCGCAGCAAGACTACGCCGTGGGAGTCGACGGTGGAGTGGAACTGGGTGGTGAATTTGCCGAGGTCCTTGTGTTGCCACAGGTCGCGGACGTTGGCGGAGACGTTCGCGGGGTAGCCGATGGTTTCCCAGTTGACGGCGATGTCTGCGGGAGCGGCGCTGCGATTGAAGAGCACCACGGCGCGCGAGCCGTCGGCCATTTGCTTGGACCAGACTTCGAGGTCGCCCTGTTTCCATACGCGGCTGCCTTGACGGCCGAGTGGATCCTGATTGACGGCAATCACTTCGCGGTTGGTGAGGATGTCGTGAATTTCCGGCGTCATCGTGCGGAGATCGTTTCCGGCGATCAGCGGAGCGGCGAGCAAACTCCAGAGCGTGAAGTGCGAGCGATATTCGGTGAGGGTCATGCCGCCGTTGCCGACTTCGAGCATGTCCGGATCGTTCCAGTGGCCGGGGCCGGCGAACGATTCGAGGCCCACCTGCAGATCGAGATTTTCGAGAAAGCCGTGGAGATACTCTTTGTTGCAGCTCCAACAATCGGTGATGTCGCCGGTGGTGCGCCACAGATTGCCGACGTCTTTCGCCCAGAGCCACGGCTTGGCGGTGCCCCATTCGCACATGCTGAAGACAATCGGGCGACCGGTGGCAGCGAGCGCGTCGCGCATGGTGCTGTAGGCGGCTTCTGCGTTTGCGGTGCCCACGTTGCACCAGTCGTACTTCAAATAATCGACACCCCAGTTCGCGTATTGCTGCGCATCCTGAAATTCGTGGCCGCGGCTGCCCGGGCGACCCGCGCAGGTCTTGGTGCCGGCGTCGGAATAGAGTCCAAACTTCAAGCCTTTTGAGTGAACGTAATCGGCGAGCGCTTTGATGCCGGAAGGGAAGCGCTGCGCGTCGGCGACGATATTTCCGTTGGCGTCGCGGCTGACTTGCCAGCAATCGTCGATTACTACGAATTGGTATCCGGCATCTTTCATGCCGCTCGAAACCATCGCGTCGGCCGTGCTCTTGATGAGGTCTTCGCTGACGTTGCAGGCGAATTTGTTCCAACTGTTCCAACCCATTGGCGGAGTGCGCGCGACGCCGTTATCGAGCGCGGTGGTGGGCGCGGGCGCGAAGATGGCGAAGATCAAGACGAGCGAAAGGATCGCGGAACGGACCGAGCGTGAGGGCATGAATCCCCTTTTGAGGACGGCTGAATTTACGGCTGCCGGAGGGCAATTCTAGTTACGTTTGCCTGGGCACGCCACTTTTTTATGAGGCTCAGTGCGAGGGAAGCGGATCGCAGTCCGCTGAAAAGGCGGACTGCGATGCTGAAGATTGTTAGATTGATTTTTGTTCCATGAGTTCGGCGTTGAGGATCGCTGCGCCGGCGGCGCCGCGAATGGTGTTGTGGCCGAGCAGGACGAACTTGTGGCCGAGGATCGAGCAGGAGCGGAGGCGTCCGATGTGCACGGACATGCCGCCGTCTTTTTCGACGTCAATGCGCGGCTGCGGGCGATTGTGCTGGGTCATGTACACGACGGGCTTGGGTGGCGCGCTTGGCAGACCGAGTTTTTGCGGTTCGCCAGTAAAGTTTTGGAAGGCCGCGAGAATGTCTTCGTGCGAGACGGGCTTTTCAAAGCCGACGGAGACTGATTCGGTGTGGCCGTTGATGACCGGCACGCGTGTAGCGGTTGCGCTGACGGTCATGGGGTGAAATTCGACGCCGGTGCTGGCGTAGGTGCCGAGCAGCTTTTTGGTTTCTTTCTCGATTTTTTCTTCTTCGCCATCGATGAAGGGAATTACGTTGGCGGTTGAATCGAGAGACGGCACGCCAGGATATCCGGCACCGGAAAGCGCCTGAAGAGTGGTGACGAGGACGCGATTGGGATGGAATTGGCGCAACGCGGCGAGGGCCATGGCCAGCGGAATGGCGCAGCAATTCGGATTGGTGACGATGACGCCTTTCCAGCCTTTTTGCTTTTTTTGCTCGGGCAGCAGCGCCAGATGCTCGGGATTCACTTCGGGGATCAGCAACGGCACGAGCGGATCCATGCGATGGTTTTTCGCGTTGCTTACCACCGTGTGGCCGGCGGCGGCAAAGTCGATTTCGGCTTCGCCGGCGACCGAGGAATCGAGAGCGGAAAAAACGAGCTTGGGTCCGGTGCCGGACTTGAGCGGCTCGACGCTTAGATTTGCAACGTCGTCCGGCAACGCGGCGGATAGACGCCACGGCAAATCGCCGTACCGTTTACCCGAGGAGCGTTCGCTAGCCGCGAGCCAAGTGACGCGGAACCACGGATGCCCGGCGAGCAGCGCGATGAATTGCTGCCCGACGGTGCCCGTGGCGCCGAGAATGCCGACTTCAATTTTTGATTTACCGTGATGCGCTGGCGAATCAGTCGAATGTTTACTTGCCACCGACGGCTACCACCTTGTGCAGGGACCGCTGTTGAGCGACGTCTTCGAGTCCTTCGAGAAGATCGTTGACCAGGTCCTTGGAATTTTCACAGCCAGGAGACAGACGAATCAGCGTGTCTGACAATCCTAGCTCGGCTCGCGCCGCCGCCGGTATGGAAGCGTGAGTCATCGTTGCCGGATGGCACAATAGCGCTTTCACGCCGCCGAGGCTTTCGGCGAGGGTGAAAAATGTGCGGGAAGAAACGAACTGGACGACTTCGTCGATGGTGCCATCGAGTTCGAAGGAGACCATGCCGCCGAATCCGGTCATTTGTTTCTTGGCGAGTTCGTGACCGGGATCATCGGGCAAGCCGGGGAAGTAGACCTGGCGAACGAGCGGATGGCCCTTCAGGGCGTTGGCGACGGCGATGGCATTTTCTTCGTGGCGCTGCATTCTGAGCTCGAGCGTTTTCAGTCCTCGGAGTGTGAGCCAACAGTCCATCGGCGCGGGGACGGCTCCGGTGGCGTTTTGCAGGAACTTGATCGGTTCGAAGACCGAGAGTTCTTTGGCGAGGACGGCACCCTGGATGGTGTCTGAATGGCCGCCCAGATATTTTGTGACGCTGTGAACGACGATGTCCGCGCCGAGGGTGAACGGCTGCTGGAAGTACGGCGTGGCGAAGGTGTTGTCGACGACGACGAGCGCGCCCTTGGCGTGAGCGAGGCGGCTGAGCTCAGCAATGTCATACACGATTAGGCGCGGGTTGGTAGGCGATTCGATCCAGACGAGGCGCGTCTTGGTCGTGATGGATTTTTCGACGAGTGCGCGGTCGGCGAGATCGATCTGCTTGATGACGACGCCCATGTGCTGGAAGACGTTGTTCAGAATGCGGTAGGTGCCACCGTACACGTCGATCGGAATAACGATTTCGTCGCCGGGGCGCAGATACGCTTGCAGGATCGCGTTTTCCGCAGCGAGGCCGGAGGCGAAGGCTGCACCGTATTTCACGCCTTCAAGTTCGGCGAGCACGGTTTCGAGGCGAGCGCGTGTGGGGTTATTGGTGCGCGAATAGTTGAAGCCTTTGTCCTGGCCGGGGCCGTCCTGCTCGTAGGTGGAGGTTTGAAAGATCGGGGCGATGACCGATCCGGTGATGCCTTCGGACGGCTGGCCGGCGTGAATGGTGCGGGTGCCGAATTCGGTGTTGCTGCTGTTCTGCTCGGTTCTGGTTTTCTTTGACATACACGTTCTCCCTTTTTTTTCGGCGGCAAATGCTCCGCCTGCAGGCCGGCGATTCTGTCAAAGCCCTGTGAGTGAAGCTGGGCCTACGACAGCGCACCGTGCGCCGCATTGGACAATCGAACAGCCGGAATTTTCGGCTGCCGCGTCCGTCTAGACTTCAGTTTGGGAGTTGAATCTTCAACGACCGGGGTTCCGGTCTATCGAGGATCTTATCTCTCCCCACTGGGCAGGAATTAGCACCTTGGCGATAGCACCAGGTTGCTGTGGTTTCAAAGGGCCTGTCCCCTCAACCACTCTGGATAAGCGCTGCTGGTAAGGCAGCAGGGGAAGAATAGCAAAACGTTTTTGGCAGTCAACATTCAATAAATTATGGAGGCAATTAGTTTTACTAATACATCACCCGGGCGGGCGCGTTTGCTCGAATTGCGTGGGCCTTTGGGCCAAGTGCAAAACTGGCCCACAGAACAGGGTGATTTCCGCGTGGCAGCGCCTATCATTGTCGTAGACACACCATCGGCACATCGGCCAAAGTTGAAGGGTGGTACCACTAGTACTACTCACGCATTCGTATGTTCTGGGGGAAATGAACGATGAAATCCATTTCCATGTTGTTCTGCGGTTTGATGTTAACGGCGGCCACGGCCGGCGCACAGACACGGCTGACTAGCTCGGTGTCGCTGATGCCTTCGCCTTTCGCCGCGGCGGCGCAGCCGAGCGTCGGTAATCTTCCTGTCGATA
This sequence comes from uncultured Acidobacteriota bacterium, assembly GCA_963719065.1. Lineage (GTDB taxonomy): Bacteria > Acidobacteriota > Terriglobia > Acidiferrales > UBA7541 > Palsa-295. The sequence continues at coordinate 80,701 of CAVRAM010000001.1, forward strand.
TTTCGGGCGACGTTTCGCCTATGCCGGCAGCAATTCAACCGGAGCCGGTGGCGTTTGCGGCGTTTCCCCCAGCGATGCCCGCAGCGTTTCCCGCCGAGCCAGCGCCGCAAGGCGTCCAAGGCGTTTTCGTGAAGTACGACTATGACGTGTCGGTCGGTTACACGTTCATGCGATTTTACGAAGTTCCGAATGACACGCTGAACGGAAACGGATTCAACGTTTCTGGAATTTACTGGTATCGAGATTGGTTCGGCGTGGACGGCGAATTTTTCGCGACGTACTCGCGCCAGACCAACGTGAATTCGTGGGTCGCGGTGGCCGGAGCGGGGCCGCGAGTTCGGTGGGTTCGTCCCCGCGGAATGGACCTGTGGGCGCATGCACTGATTGCCGGTGCATATCTGGCGCCGAAGAGCCCGTACGGCGGCGAAGGATCGGTTGCCGGAGTGGTTGGCGTGGGCGTGGACTTGAACGCGCATCACCGGCACGTGGCGTATCGATTCGCGGTGGACGGCGTGGCGACGCACTTTTTCGGGACCTACCAAATCAGCCCGAAAGCTTCTGCGGGAATCGTCTTTAAGTTTTAGCGATTGGTTTTTGCTGCGGCAGGGTGCGTGAGAGGGCGGCTAGATACCGTCGAGAGTTTTCAGCGCGTCGAAGCAGGCTTCGTCCAACGCATGCGGCACTTCCTTGGTCATAATCCGCATCACCAATTCGAGCGGCATCGGATCGCGGTAGGGGCGTTTGGCGGTCATGGCCTCAAAAATATCGGCGACGGTGATCGCGCGAGACGACAACGGAAGCTGCGTGGCCCTCAAATTCCGGTAATACCCGGTACCGTCGAGTTTTTCGTGATGGGTGCTGGCGATGAAGGCCAGGTGCTTGAATCCCGAAATGCGCTCGAGAATTCGCTGGGTGTAGTAGGGATGCAGGCGCATGGTTTCCCATTCCTGTGCGGTGAGCTTTCCGGGCTTATCGAGAATGCTGTTGGGGACGCTGAGCTTGCCGATGTCGTGGAGCAGGGAAGCGCGGCGGATGAGGGTGAGGTCTTTCTCGCTCATGCCCAGTGCTTTGGCGATACCGACGGCAATCGAAGAGACGCGGCTGGAATGCGTGTGGGTGAAGGGCGATTTGACGTCGATCACTTCGGCGAAGGCTTCGCACACGCTGTCGATGCGGGCTTCGTTGGCGAATTGAAAGACGCCGATCGGTTCGGCTTCCATGACGGTTTCGCGGATGCCTTCGGCTTCGAGAGTTTCCCAGAGCGCCGTGTCGTTTTCGAGTTGCAGGGCGGCGTTGACGATTTCCGGGTCGAACCAGGAGCCGGTACGTTCGCGGAGCACGTGGAATGCGTCGTTGGGGCCGTTGAGAGCGACGAAGACCTCGAGCGTCTGGCAGACGTTGATGATGCGCGAAAGAATCGGGATTTCGGCGCCTTTGCGGCCCTCGGGGAATCCGTTGCCGTCCCAGTGTTCGTCGAGGCAGTAGATGGCTTCGCGGGTCGCGTCCGTCATGCCGATCTTCATGGCGATATGGCCGCCGCGTTCACAGCGAAGCTGGAAGAGCTCTTTGGTGACTTTCTTGCGGTTGATGGCAATGTTGGCGAGGGCGACGACGCGTTCGAGGCGCGATTTGCCCGGCATGACGTTGCGCATCAGGTATTCCAGGCCTTCGACGGTGACCTGGCTGGAATCCTGGGTTTTGACCTCTTTTTTGGCGCGGCGTTCGTCGCCACCGAAGATTTCGTACATGCGGGCGGCGTTGCTGCTGCAGCCGGCGTCTTTTACCAGGGTGGCGTAGTAAAGGTCGGAGCGCTCGATGATCCCAAGGCCGAGAATGTCAGCCAGGCGCATGGCCAGCAGACAGGCTTTGATGGAATGGCCCATGGGCTGGCCCTCGGTGAGGTCCAGCGCGAAGGAAAGGGCGGAAATCAGGTCAGACATCCGAAGCTGGGTCGCGGCGGACGTCTCGAGTGACTGGATTGACGTGGACGCGGGAGCTTCCATCTTTCCATTATATCGGCGGAAAAGGCCGCTGATTGACTGCTGGCGGCGGGCTGTGCCGGAGGCAACAACAAGCGAGAGGCAGCGGAAGGGCTGGCCGGCGGTCGGGAATGGTCGAAGAGCGATGCGAACTGCTGCTGAGTAGGCACGAGACGCAAAACCGGATCGACCGATGGAATTTCGGTTGCTCGTTGGTTCTTGGCCGAACGTTCACGCATCTGAAGCGGTAGAGAGCCAAGATAGTGCGGTGGAAGGGCAGGAGACGGGGAGAACCAGCACGACGATGATTAAGACGCTCCAACAAGCGAAGCGCTTCCTGAAGATCCTGTTCGGGTTCACGCTGCTGATTCTGGGCGCGATCATGATTTTCACGCCCGGTCCGGGCTGGGTGACGATTTTGCTTGGGCTCGGAATATTGGGCGCTGAATATGTGTGGGCGCAGCGGCTGCTCGATCGTGTGAAAGAGCAGGGTGGACGGATTCGCGATTCGATTTTCAATCGCGAAAAGTCCGCGGCACCTGCTGCGGCCGTTCACGTTCCTCCCGCCGATGCTGTGGCGCCGAATGCCGCGGAAACCGATTCGCGGGAAGTTCCTGCATCTGAAGTTCGATAAACATTCCCTGTAAAACGTAGCGCAAGGCGTGCGGCGGATTGGTGCCGCCAGGAACTTTGGCGCGCTCGTGATTTCCTTCAATTCTTGATGCTAAAGTGAATTCGTCGCGCACGAGCGCGGCCGGAGGCATGCGTGGCAAACGAACGGCGGGGGGAGTGGGCGGGCAAGTGGGCGCTGGTAACCGGAGCGAGCGCGGGAATTGGCCTGGAGCTGGCGAAGCAGCTCGCGGCGGGCGGCGCGAATCTGGTGCTGACCGCGCGGCGAATCGACCGGCTGCAAACGCTCGCCGCGGAACTGGCCGCACAGCATGGAGTGAAGGTGGAAGTGTTTGCCGCAGACCTGACGCGGCCGGAAGCGCCGGAGCAGATTCATACGTTCACCACGCAAAAGTCCATTGAAGTGGAGCTGCTGGTGAACAACGCCGGATTTGGCGCGTTTGGGAACGCGCACGATATACCGATCGAGACGATGCTGGAAATGATCCAGGTGAACTGCTCGGCGGTGGTTCATTTGACGCGAATTTATCTGCCGGGAATGGTGACGAGGCGGCACGGAGACGTGCTGATCGTTGCGTCGGTGGCGGCATTTCAAGCGGTGCCGTACAACTCGGTGTATGCGGCGACGAAAGCGTTTGATTTGCTGTTTTCGGAAGGAATCGCGGAGGAAGTGCGCGGATCGGGAGTCCGGGTTTGCGCGCTATGCCCGGGATCGACGTCCACCGAATTTCAGGGAGTGGCGCGACAGCCGGACCGCGCATTCCGGAGCGCGGAAACGGCGGAGAAAGTGGCGCGCGTTGGACTGGAAGGATTGGCGGCGGGAAAAACGATGGTGATTTCGGGATTCAAGAACAAGCTGATGACCGAATCGCAGCGGATTGCGCCGCGGAGTTTTGTGACCAAGATGGCGGAAAAGATGATGCGGCCGAAGGCGTGAGCGAAAGCGCACGCGTTGTGAACGGTTCGCTTTCCGAGCGCGGGTGAGAGTTTAAAAATCGCGTACCAGTTTATTTCAGCGAATCAACGTAATTCGGGGCTGCAACGACGCGAGCGTCGAACACGCCGGTTTCAATCACGCCGCCGCGTTTCATCTGCACGAACAAGCGGTAATCTCCCGGCTTGGGAAATCCGTAGGGAAAACTCACCCGTGATTTTTCGGCGGCGGAATCCTCTGCCATCGGCATGGTCATGTTCATATTCGGGTCCATCGCGGGACCGCCCGACACGGCCGGCGAATTTTTCTGCGTCAATTCCAGCGCGGCCATTGGCACGGAACCGTCGGGATGGATGTGCGCGAAAACGGTCCGATCGGATTTCACGATTTCGGCGTGGCCGGCCATGCCCATGTAGGGTTCGGAGTCGGTTACGGGTTTTCCTTGCGGATCCTGCAACTCAAACCGCAGGAGCATGAATTGATTGGCGACAAGAGGCTGCGTACCACGGACCCAGACCATCCGATAGCCATCGGGCAAAAGAGATGCGAGTCCCTCTGGCGTCGCGGAGTTAGCCGAGCTGGCGTTGCCAAGCGGGGGCGCGGTAGCTGCGGAGTTATCGGCGGCGAGAGCGGCGCCATGAATTTCCGGCACCTCAATCTCGGCGGTCATGGTGTCTGGAAAACCGGAAGCGCGGACGACGTCGGCAAAGACTTGATATTTTCCCGCAGGAATTGAGGGGAGTTGCATCTCAAAAGTTCCGGACGCGGTTTCGACCGGCAGCGGATGGAGATGGTAGAACTCATCCAGCCCCGGCTCGCGCAGCAAAAACAAATGCATCAGGTGTCCGTGATCGGGAATTAAATTGGTCATCACGGTATCGGGGCGGTTCGAATGCCACGCAGAGTCGCCCATCTTTAGGGTCAGTTTGCCGGTTGCGTCGATCGACGCGTTCAGAGGCGGAGCAGAGTAGATCATCTGTTTTGCTTTGGCACTGGCTTCGGAATTCCACCAGAGATTGCCGAGCACGACGACGAGCACTACGAACGCCGTGGCGACGAGCATGACGATTCGCGCGCGGCGAGTATTTCGCGGCGGCACCGGTTCGCCGGGTGCGACGGCGGCTTCACGTGAGGCAGCGCCCATGATGGCGATGAACGCGACGATGAGCAGAGCCATCAGCGCGAAGAGCAGGATGCCGAGGCCGCGCTCCATCGGCAGAGTGGCGCGGGCTGCGGCGGGGACGGGGACGGCGAGTTCGCCCGGGCCCTGCGCTCCTTCGACCTTCAGGCGCACCTGCCAGGAACCCGAAGCCATCAGCCAAATTTTTCCTGAAAAATATTGCGGATCGTCTTTGCCTTGGGTGAGGACGTCGCCCGCGGGCGGATATTTCGCGCCGGGGCCGACGATGTATGTGGGCACGACGGAAATTTTAGTGATTCCGGGTGTGGCGCTAAGGACTTCGACCGAGGCGACGCCCGGAATCATCTGCGGTGTGCGCACGGTGACGATCAAGTGGTACGGGCCGGCGGAGCCCTGAAAATAAACGTCGGGACTGCCAACATGCGCGAAGGTGGGCAGCGAACCGACGAGCAGACAAAGAATTGCGAGAGCGGCGATGCCGATTCGAGTTCGCGGAGTGTGAGTCATGATGTGCGCTACCGCTTCAGCGGCGCGATGCCGTCGCCCGCGGCGAGGCCTACGAGCGAAGTGAAGATTGCCACGATCGTGGCGATTCCCATGCCGCGAACGAATTGACGGCCCGATGACGCAACGCCGGAAAATTCCCACTGAAAGTGATACTGCGAAGGCGGAACCGCGTAGGCAAAATATCCCTGACCGAAAATCCAGTTTCGCGCCGCGGGAGTGACCAGAAAATCGGCAAACGGCCAACTGACCGCGAGCATGGTCCACACATAAACAATTCCCAACACCGCCGCGAGCTGCCACTTACTTTTTGGGCTCCAGCGATTCAGGATTAAGTCGATCAACACGGCTGGAACGATAATCAAAATTGGAAAATCGAGCGGCACCATGTGAGTGACGTTGGTGTAAACCGGTCCGAGCTTTGGCGTGGCGGGGAACAGCGGCATGACCCAGAGTTGGCCGAGTTCCCACACGGTATAGATCGCGGCGACAACGGTGGCGCCCCAGCGATAGCCGCTGGCGCGCGCCATGGTGATGAGAAAAATCGGCACGCCGAGCGAGATGACGCGATAAAAGATCGGGGAGTGCTGGTCCGACGCTCCGGTGTATTCGGAAATCAGCAGAGCGTGCAGCGCGAGCATGACGCCGCCGAGATACAGGAAGAGGCGGCGGAGTTTGGCGCGGCGCTCGCCTTCGGCGCGATTCATAGCACCCGCGAGCAACAGCAGCGCGCCGATGTTGACGCCCATAATTCCCAGCGCGAGAACCATGTGCGGCGGGCTGACGATCTGGACGTCGAGGCCGAATGAGTTGTGCCACCAGTTGTCAAAGGGCGCTGAGGTGACCATGGTGACGCCGCCCCAGCAAGCAAGGTAGGCGCCGAACGGGCCGCGAAATCCCCAGACGCTGACGCCCGCGTCCTTTGCAGCCTGGTCATGACCGAACGTGGTGGAAAAAATCAGGTAGGCGCTGACCGCGGCGACGAGAATTCCGCCGAACTGAATCGCGAGGTGAGCGGGAGTCCAGAAGGTGTCGCGGCCGATGGTCATGTGCCAGGAAACGTCCCAGTACAAACCGAAGACGATGGCGGTGACGCCAACAACGCCGCACCAGACGTACCACGGCGCTGCGGCTTGGTCTTCTCTTACGGCAAGATAAGGAACCGCTGGGTGCGCGCTTTGTGCCATGTTGCGATTACTCCCGACTGCTGTTGCACGTTACCGAAATAATTCGTTCACTCGACGTTTGACTATTCGTCGCCGACTACTCGTCGTCGTTTACTCGTCGTCATGCCCCTGCGCTGCGGCCAGTCGCTGGATGGTGCCGATATCCTCGAGCGTGGTGGTGTCTCCACTGATTCCGCCCTTGGTGGCCAGTTCGCGCAGCAGACGCCGCATGATTTTTCCGCTCCGAGTTTTCGGCAAGCCTTCGGCGAATCGAACGTCAGCCGGACGCGCGATGGACCCGATGGTGGAGGCGACGAAATCCATCAGCTCGGCGCGCAATTCCGGCGATGCGGTGTGGCCGGTGCGCAGCGCGACGAAGCAGACGATCGCTTCGCCCTTGATTTCATCGGGACGCGCGACGACGGCTGCTTCGGCGGCGGCAGGATGGCTTACGAGAACGCTTTCGATTTCCATCGAGCTGAGGCGATGGCCGGCGACTTTGATGACGTCATCGACGCGGCCGAGAACCCAGATGTAACCGTCTTTGTCGCGCTGCGCGGCGTCTCCGGCAAAGTAGACGCCGGGAATTTTGCTCCAGTATTCGCGTTCGTAGCGTTCGTCGTCGCCGTAAATGGTGCGAAGCATCGAGGGCCACGGCTTCTGAATGGTGAGGTAACCGGTTTCGCCGGGGCCGACGGGCTCGCCCTTCATGTTCACGACTTTTGCATCGACTCCCGGCAGCGGCAAAGTTGCGGAGCCGGGCTTTGCGGGCGTGGCGCCGGGCAGCGGCGAAATCATGATCGAGCCGGTTTCGGTTTGCCACCAGGTGTCAACAATGGGGCAGCGATTTTTGCCGATGGCTTCGAAATACCATTTCCACGCGGCGGGATTGATCGGTTCGCCGACGGTTCCGAGCAGCCGCAAACTTTCGAGGCTGTGCGGAGTGATCCAATCATTTCCCCAGGCCATGAAAGCGCGGACGGCCGTGGCGGAGCTGTAGAAAATCGTGACTTTGTAGCGGTCGATAATTTCCCAGAAGCGATCCTTTCGTGGAAAATCGGGAGCGCCTTCGTACATGACGATGCTGGCGCCGTTGGAGAGCGGACCGTACACCACGTAACTGTGGCCGGTGACCCAGCCGATGTCCGCGGTGCACCAGTAGATGTCGTCTTCGCGGAGATCGAAAATCAGTCGCGAGCTCCAGGTGGTCTGCAAAAGATATCCGGCGGAGGTGTGCAGCACGCCCTTGGGTTTTCCGGTGGTGCCGCTGGTGTACAAAATAAAAAGCGGATGCTCGGAGTCGAACGGAGTGGCGACGCATTCCTTGAGGGCTTTTTCTTCGAGGTCGTGCCACCACAAGTCGCGGCCTTCGGTCCAGGCAACTTCCTGCTTGGTTCGCTGCACGACGACTGATTTTTGAATGGTGGGACAATTTTTCAACGCAACGTCGGCGGTTTCTTTCAGCGGGACGATTTTGCCGCGGCGGTAGCCACCGTCGGCGGTGACCAGCACTTTCGCTTTCGCGTCGGCGATTCTGTCGGCAAGAGCGATGGCGCTGAATCCGCCGAACACGACGGAATGGACGGCGCCGATGCGCGCCGTTGCGAGCATGGCGATGGCGAGTTCGGGCACCATCGGCATGTAGATCGCGACGCAATCACCGGGCTTCACGCCGAGCGAGCAGAGGACATTGGCGAATTTGCAGACGCGCTCGTGCAATTCAGCGAAGGTGAATTGAATCGCGGAGCCGTCTTCGGCTTCCCACATGAGAGCCGGCTTGTTTCCGTTTTTCTCGAGGTGACGATCGAGGCAGTTGTGCGAGACGTTGAGCTTACCCCCGGTGAACCACTTGGCGTGCGGCGGATTCCACTCAAGAATTTTCTTGGGTTCCTCAAACCAGTCGAGAAGTTTTGCCTGCTCGCCCCAGAACTCTTCCAGGTTGCTCGACGCCGCATCGCACAGCTTCTGATATTCATCCATCGAGCCGATGCGCGCTTTTTTGCTGAACTCTTCGGGCGGCGCGATGGCGGCTTCTTCGAGAACGTGGGGATCGAATTCCTGCATGACTCCTCCGTGGGTTGGGACCGTGCCCGTTCCAGGGGACGGTCGGTGCGCGGCAAGCGTTTCCGAGCGGCGCTGGGCCAGCCTCAGGGTGCGAAGCCAGCCATCATAAGGTCCAGGATACGGTATTGAAAGCGAACGATTTGGTCAAGAAGGGTGGGGGCCAGCCCGGCTGACTGCGTAGGGCGGGATCGCGCAAGGCGGGACCGAATCTGCTGTATGAACCGTGAAATTTGGGAACTCTGGGCGGGACCGGGCGGAATATGTAACGAGAGTTGCGGCAAGCCGTCCAATTAGAACGACATGACGAAAGTCTCGGAACTGAATGACGACGGCCTACTGCTGAGCCGCATGATGGCCGGTGATGAGGATGCGTTTGCGCTGCTGTACCGGCGGCGGCATCCGGCGATCTACCGGTTTGCACTGCACATGAGCGGAAACGCGGCGGTGGCGGAAGACGTGACGCAGGAAGTGTTCATGACGCTGATCCGCGATGCTGGGCGGTTCGATCCGGCGCGCGGGACGCTGGGCGGATTTCTTTTCGGGATCGCGAGGAATCATCTGCGCAGGCGATGGGAGCAGGAGCGCAATTCGGTCCCGCTGCCGGTAACGGCCGATGAGCTGGATGTGATTATGTCGCGCGGGCCAGCGAGAAAACCGCTGACGTTTCCCGGCGATAACGTGGCGCCGTTTCCGATGCATCGAGATGAATTTGCGTCGGGCGAAAATGTGCGGCGGGTGCGGCACGCGATTTCGACGCTGCCCGAAAATTACCGCGAAGTGGTGGTGCTGTGCGAGCTGGAAGAGTTGAGCTACGAGACGGCGGCGCAGATGCTGGAATGTCCGGTCGGGACCGTGCGGTCGCGGCTGCATCGGGCGAAATCGATCCTGATGGAGAAGTTGCGCGAGCCGCAGACGGTGAAGCGAGTGTCGGCGGTGGGGCGGTGACGAAGAATCCGCTGACGCTCTGGATGAGGGAACGAAGTGAAGGCGACCGGTGAATTCGTCAGGTCAATGGATCAGGTGATCGAACATGAGTGAACACAAAACGCCGATGGATTGTTACGACTTTTGTGAAATCTATCTGGATCTGGACCGGCCGGAGACGCGCGGCGCGGCGCTGTGCGATGAAGCACTGGCGCATGCGGAGTCGTGTTCGGCGTGCGCGACGCGATTGATGGAGTCGGAGTCGCTTGGGTTTTCGCTGCGCAAAGTGGCGGAAGCGGCGGAGCGCATGGAAGCGCCTGCGCGCGTGGAAGCTGCGCTGATGGCGGAGTTCCGGCGAGCGCGCGTGACGGCGGGATCGAGTGCGTATGCGGGAACGGGCGCGGCTGCGGGGAAATTCAAGTGGGAGACGGTGTGGTTTGCGGTGGCTGCGATGGTGCTGCTGGCGTTGGGCCTGACGATTTACAAGCGGCAAGCGCTGAGTTCCTCGGGGACGCAAGCGCCATCGGCTGCGGCGAATACGATTGCTGCGCCGGCGACGTCGTCGGCGTCGTCGGAGTCTGCGGCGAATGCCCAAGTGGCGGCGACATCTGTTGCTGCGACGTCGACGGCGGCTTCGAGCGCGAGCGTGAAATCTGCGACCGGTGCGACGGGCACCGATGCGGATAATGCAGAGTATGCGTCGGAGTTTGTCGCACTGCCGTACGCCGACGGGCTGACCGATAGCGACAGCGGCACGGTGGTGCGTGTGGATTTGCCGCGGTCGAGCCTGGCGTCGATGGGCATTCCGGTATCTGGATTGGCTGCAGGGGATCGCGTGGTGGCCGATTTGGTCGTGAGCGATGATGGAACGCCGCAAGCGATTCGGCTGGTGTCGCAGGCGAACTGAAGATTTTGAGCGCGGTGAGCGGGAACGAAAGCAGATCGTAGTGGGAGGAATGTAGCGATGAAGATGAAAACAGGCATCGTGCGGACACTGAGTTTGGCGGCTGCGTCGCTGTGCCTTTGCGGCGTGATGGGCGCGCAGACGGCGGCGACGGCTCCGCCACCGCCAGGACCGCCGCCGGGCCGCGGCGGATTCCACGGAATGGGCGGCGGGCCGGATGACGGCATTCGCTTTCTGGGATTTGAAGCGGGACTGGGCGAAAAGAAAGTGATCGGCGCGCCGTTCAGTGCGACGTTTAGCACCAGCACTTCGCAGACGCTGGCTGACGGAAACAAAATCCAGCGCAACTCGACGGGCAGCGTGGCGCGCGACAGCCAGGGCCGTATGCGGCGCGACATGACGTTGCCGCCGGGGCCGTGGTCGGATACTGAGAAGACTCCGCCGCACGTGATCTTCATCAACGATCCGGTGGCCGGCGCGAATTATATTTTGAAAGTGGACGAAAAAACGGGGACGAAATTTACTCCGCCGGCGGACCGGCGGCGTCCGGCCGATGCGCCTGCGCCAGCGGATGGGAACGCACCGGAAGACAAGGATGTGGTGACGACCTCGCTGGGAACGCAGGCGATCAACGGCGTGAGCGCCGATGGGACGCGGACGACGCGCACGATTCCGGCGGGTGCGATCGGCAACGCGAATCCGATCCAGATCACGGTAGAGAAATGGTACGCGCCGAGTTTGCAGCTGTACGTGATGATCAAACGCTCGGATCCGCGGTCGGGCGACTCCGTGTTTCAGCTGACGGGAATTCAAACCAGTGAACCGGCCGCTAACTTGTTCCAGGTGCCGGCCGATTACACGATCACTGCGGGCGCGAAAGGACGCGGGCATCGCGGTGGCGGTCCGGGCGGTCCGCCGCCGCCTCCGCCGCAGCAGTAGCGCGCTGCGCCGGCGGTGCATGTTGCGCGTCGCGCTGGAAGCGAACAGTCTCCGTTGCACAATCTGTACTTGCGGGTGGCGGCACCCCACCATGCTCCGCCCGCAAGCCCACCTTTTTCCGAATGCCCAATTGCCAGTTTGATTGCTTGGCCGGTTGCGGCGACGAATCGTTCATTGTAGTTTTGAGTTTCGATATGGCCACTCTGGACGAAGGCGAACTGCGCGAAAAACTTCACCGCGAAGGATTCGAGCACACGTTCGTCTGGCAGGATCGGCCCGGCGCATTTTATCCCGATCATAAACACGACACGCTGACTGCGCATATTATTTTGAGCGGCGAGATGCAGTTGACGATGAACGGCGCGTCGAAAGTATTTCGGCTGGGCGAGCGATGCGACGTGCCCGAAGGGACGGTCCATTCCGCAAAAATAGGACCGGAAGGCTGCCGCTACCTGATTGGCGAGAAGTAGGGAATCAATTCGAGCGAATCGCTCGATCGAGAAGTTCCACGACGTGCAAGACTTCCTGCCCGGTTTTCCGTTTTGCCGCTCCGGCTCGCAATTGAAGGATGCATCCGGGATTCGCGGTGACGATAACGGTTGCTTTAGTCTGCTCGACCGAATCCATTTTCAGATCCAGCAATTCCATGGAAGTGGTCGTTTCGGTGACGTTGTACACGCCGGCGGAGCCGCAGCATTGGTCGGCCTGCGCCATTTCGACGAACTCGATTTCGGGAATCATACGAATGAGCTGGCGCGGAGCCTCGCGAATTTTCTGGCCGTGCACCAAGTGACATGAATCCTGATAGGTGACGCGCATCGGCAATGGCTTGAGCGGAGCGGTGACGCCGAGAGTGGTGAGAAATTCGGTTACGTCGCGCATTTTTTTGGTGAACTGCTCGGCGCGGTGCGCGTCGGCGCTGCCTGCGTCGAACAGGTGGCCGTATTCTTTGAGGGTGGATCCGCAACCGGCTGCGTTGGTGATGATGGCGTCAAAATCCTGCGAAAGGAAGGCGTCGAAATTTTTGCGGGCGAGATCGCGAGCGACGTCGCGCACGCCGGCATGAGCCGCGAGCGCGCCGCAGCAGGATTGGCCGACCGGAACGACGACTTCGCAGCCGTTGGCTTGCAGCACGCGGATCGTGGCGCGATTGAGTTCGCTGAAAGTGACTTGGGCGACGCATCCGCCAAAAAAAGCGACGCGCGCGCGACGAGTGCCGGTTGCAGGGAAGGTTTTACCTTCATCCGAGAAGAAAAAGTCCGAGTCGATTTGCGGCAGGAGTTTTTCGCGGTCGCTGAGGCCGAGCAGCCAAAGAATTCCCGCGGCACGCGCGAGGGCCGCGAGTCCCGAGCGCTGGTAGATACGAAGCGCGGTGGCGGCTGCAGAGATGCGCTTCGGGAAGGGAAGCAGGCGGCGGTACACGAAATCGCGCGCGAGGCGCGAGGCGAATGGTCGTTTATATTTCTGCTCGATCTGTGCGCGAGCGAGTTCCAGAATTTTGCCGTACTCAACGCCGGACGGGCACACCGTTTCGCAATTTCTACAATTCAAGCAGCGGTCGATGTGAGTGACGAAGGCGTCGCCGAGTTCGAGGCGGCCTTGATCGACCAGCTGCATCTGGCGGATGCGGCCGCGCGGAGAATCCGCTTCGCGTCCCCACAAGCGGTAGGTGGGGCAATTATTCGCGCACAGGCCGCAGTGAACGCAGCGCGAGTAGTCTTCGTAGGCGGGCTTGTCGATCGCCGTGAATCCGCTGAGAGTGAGCTGGAATTCGCGCTGAGCGTCGTGATGCGGCGCCGGCGTCGCGGCGGCGGGACTTTCGGCGGGCGTGAGCGGCGAATTGTTTTGTGGCGGCGTGGACATTTCGTCTAGATGCCTCCTACAAAGCGCCCGGGGCTGAGGATGTCGGCGGGATCAAAGGCGGATTTCAGTTTCTTCATTTCGGCGAGGGCGGGGCGAGCGGTGCCCCAGACTTTTAACGCGGACTTCCATTCCGTGGGGCACCAGGGGATGGTGGAGTGGCCGTGGACTGCGTCGCAGGCGGTTTGCAGTTCGGCGCAGGCGCTTGCGACGGCGAGCCGGTCTTTTTCGCCGGCCAAGAACGCCATATAGATGATGCCCACGCTGCGGCCGTTTACGGCGAGTTTCAGATTGTGTTTCACAGCGGATTGCTCGGCGGCGTTGATGGTTGCGGCGATCTGCGTCGGCACGAGGCCGACTTTTACGATTGTGGCGAAGGGCGAAGCGTTCAGTGCGAGTTCCACGAAGTCTTGGCGGGGCGCGTGGGGCGTTGCGGCGTCGGTATTTGCGTCAACTGTTGTGACGGCGATGCTGTTGCAGGTTGCGGCGAGCGCTTGCAGCTCGGTTTCGTAGCGGCGGGTCACTTCGTGCGAGCCGGCGAAGCCGCAGGTTGCGGTCCATGTGCCGGCGTTTGGCGCTTCCTGTTTGCCGTTCGATGCGAGTTGCGCGGCCGCGGAATTCTGAAGCTCGACGCTCAGGGGCGTTAGATGCGACGCTGTCAGGCGATTGCGAAATTCGATTGCGTGTTGCGAGCCTGCGAACGACGCGACGAAGTTATTGATGGATGCGGGACGCGGAAACGTTTTGAAATTCAGGCGGGTGATGATTCCGAGTGATCCGAGCGAGCCGATCATCAATTTGTGCATGTCGTAGCCGGTGACGTTTTTCACTACGCGGCCACCGCTCTTGGCGAGAACTCCGTCGCCGGTGACAAATTCGGCGCCGAGCAGAAAATCGCGGGCGGTGCCATAAAACTGGCGCAGCGGCGAATCGACGCCCGAAGCGATCGTGCCGCCGATGGTGGCTTTCGCCGCGAACGGGCCGGCGAGCGGCAAAAATTGACGATGCTCGGCGAGGACGGAAGCGAGGCCGGCGAGCGTGACACCCGGCTCGACGCTGAGCGTTAGGTCGCCGGGATCGTAGCGGACCACACGATTCATTCGCGACATGTCGATGGCGTAGTGGTACGCGCGCGGCAGATTTCCGATGTTGCACTTGGTACGCGCTCCGGTTGCGATGACGGCGCGCTTTTCGGCGGCGGCGTGATGCACGATTTCAACCACTTCTTCGGCGGAATTCGGCATCGCGATTTCGGCGGGCGCGCGTCCGTCGATTGCGTACCGCGCGAGAGTTGCGGGGTCGTTGCGCGCAAATTCCGAGCCGACGATGGCGGCCATAGGGGTGGGCATCGTCATGCGCGCGCGGCGCCATCCGCGACGAGCGGCCGGGAATGAATTTCGCCGCAACCTTTTTTCGAGGGGAAGATTTTTTCGGGGTTCAGCAATCCCGCGGGATTGAAGGCGTCGCGGATGCGGCTCATGACTTCGAGTTCCGAGGCGGTGAACAGCATGGGCATCAGACGATCCTTTTCCATGCCGACGCCGTGCTCACCGGTGATGGAGCCGCCCATGTCGATGCAGAACTGAATGATTTCGTCGGAAGCGGCGAGGACGCGGCGGAACTGTTCCTGATCTCTGGCGTCAAACAAAATCAGCGGATGAAGATTGCCGTCGCCGGCGTGAAAAATATTGCCGATCTGGAATCCGTATTTTTTGCCGATCTCGTCGATTTTGCGGAGAGTGGCGGGAAGCGTGGTGCGTGGAATGACGCCGTCTTGCACGTAGTACGTGGGCGAGAGCCGGCCGACGGCGCCGAACGCGTTTTTGCGGCCTTTCCAGAGCAGGTCGCGCTCGGCGACGTCTTTGGCGACGCGCACTTCGCGGGCGTGATGCGCGCGGCAAATTTCGACGACGGCTTGGGCGTTTTCTTCGGCGAGTTCGCGCGTGCCGTCCACTTCCAGGAGCAAGACGGCGGCGCAATCGAGCGGAAATCCGGCGTGGACGTAGGCTTCGACGGCGCGGAGAGTCCAACCATCGAGCATTTCGCAGGCGGCGGGAGTGATGCCGCGCGCGGTGATATCGACGACGGTTTCGGTGGCATCGTCGAGCGTTTCGAAGATCGCGAGCAGTGTTTTTACCGATTCGGGTAGCGGCGTGAGCTTTACGGTGATTTCGGTGACGAGCGCGAGCGTGCCCTCGGAGCCGACGAACAGTCCGGGAAGATCGTAGCCGGGCGAATCGAGCGCAGCGCTGCCGACGCGAATCAGTTCGCCGGTGGGCAAAACCATTTCGAGCGAGAGCACGTGGTTGGCGGTGACTCCGTAGGCGAGCGTGTGAGGGCCGCCGGAATTTTCCGCAACGTTGCCGCCGATGGTGCATGCTTTTTGGCTGGAAGGATCGGGCGCGAAATGCAGGCCGGCGTGCGCGACGGCGACGCTCAGATCGGAATTCACGACGCCGGGCTGCACGGTGGCGCGTTGATTTTCGACGTCGATATGCAGGATGCGATTCATTTTTGAAAAGACGATCACGATGCCGCCGCGGCGGGCGAGCGCTCCGCCGGAGAGGCCGGTGCCGGCGCCGCGTCCGACGATGGGCACGTTGTGGCGCTTAGCGAGCTCGACGATCTTGATTACGTCTTGCGTGGTGCGTGGAAACACGACGCACGTAGGCCGCGCGGTTTCCACCGAGCCGTCGTATTCGTAGAGGAGCAACTCCTCGGGCCGGTGCAGAACGGAGTCTGCGCCGAGAAGCGATTTCAGATCGTGAACGAGCGGAGTTTCCATGAAAAGTTTGCGCCGTCTGTTGCGCGCGACGGCAAATCGACTATAGTCGCGTGTCTCCGCGCCCGTCAACGCGAGCGAAAAGCGGGTTTCGGCGCTCGGTGGGCAAAGCGGCAACGGTGTATGCTTTTGTTGGTACGCAATTTGGAATTGCGAGGTTCCCCGTGGCTAAACCGAAGGTGTTCGTCACTCGCACCCTGCCTGAGCCGGCCGAAGAAATCGTGAACGAGAATTTCGATGCGGAATTTTCGCGCGAGCCTTCGGGGCTGAGCCGCATCGAGTTGCTCGACCGCGTGGGTGGCAAGGATGCGCTGATCTGCCAGCTGACCGAGAAAGTGGACGAAGAGCTTTTGGCGGCGGCGCCGACGCTGAAAATTGCTTCGACCGTGTCGGTGGGCTACGACAATATTGATTTGGCGGCGTGCACGCGGCGTCGCGTGATTGCGACAAACACTCCCGGAGTGCTGGACGACACGACGGCGGATTTTGCGTTCACGTTGATGCTGGCGGTGGCGCGGCGTGTGGTCGAAGGCGATCGTTTCGTGCGATCGGGACAGTGGGCGGGCTGGAACATCGATCAGTTCATTGGCGCGGACGTGTGGGGCAAAACTTTGGGCGTGCTGGGATTTGGCCGGATCGGCAGGGAAGTGGCGCGGCGCGCGCGCGGGTTCAAGATGCGCGTGCTGTATCACAATCGAAGTCGAGTGGACGCCGCGGTTGAACGCGAATTTCACGCGGAGTACGCGGACGGCGATACGTTGTTTCGCGAATCGGATTTCATCAGCATTCACACGCCGCTTTCGGCCGCGACACGGCATTTGGTTTCAGCCAAACATTTCGCGCAGATGAAGCCGACGGCGTTTTTGATCAACACGTCGCGCGGGCCGGTGGTGGATGAGGATGCGCTGAACGATGCGCTC
Source organism: uncultured Acidobacteriota bacterium (assembly GCA_963719065.1). Lineage (GTDB taxonomy): Bacteria > Acidobacteriota > Terriglobia > Acidiferrales > UBA7541 > Palsa-295. The sequence goes on from CAVRAM010000001.1 coordinate 97,448, forward strand.
GAACGAAACGTGATTGCCGGCGCCGGCCTCGATGTGTACGAGCACGAACCGAAAGTGCATCCGGGACTGATCGGGCGGCGCAATGTGGTCCTCGCGCCTCACCTGGGCAGCGCGACCGCGGAGACGCGGACGAAGATGGCGGTGATGGCGGCGACGAATGCGGCGACGCTGTTTCACGGCAAGCTGCCGGCGAATGCGCTGAATCCGGAGGCGTTTCAAAAGTGAGAGCGGCGGCGCGCAAGATTTTCGATCACACGCTTGCGGCGATCGATATTCCCGCGGCGATGGAGCGCGTGCTGGACAAGCGCGGATCGCTGATTGCGTTCGCGGGAGCAGACCTGGACATCAGCAACTTTTCGGAAATCGTGGGAGTAGCGCTGGGGAAGGCGTCGTTCACGATGGCGGCGGCGCTTACCGAAATTCTTGGGCCGGAATTCGCCGTGGATGGAATTGTGGTCGGACCCGCGGCGCAGATGCGAGCGATTCCGAGGTGGACGGCGTTCGAGGGCAGCCATCCGATTCCGACGGCGGCGAGTTTTGAGGCGGGACGCGCGATTCTGGAGCGATTGCGGCGGTGTACGGCGAAGTCGCTCGTGATTTTTCTGGTGTCCGGCGGCGGGTCGGCGATGGTGGAAGCGGCGCTCGATGCACGCACTACGCTCGAAGATTTTCAAGTCTTACACAGCGCGCTAGTGACTTGCGGCGCGCCGATCGAAGAAATCAACGTGATCCGCAAACATCTTTCGGCCACCAAGGGCGGGCGATTGGCGGCCGCGGCGCCGGAGTCGACGAAATTAACGTTGGCGATCAGCGATGTGCCGCAGGGTCACGAATCGGCGCTCGCTTCGGGGCCTACGCTGCCGGACCCGACGACGGTCGCGGACGCGGAAAAAGTTGTTGCAAGATACGGTTTGCTCGCGAAGTTGCCGGAGGCGATGCGCGCGCTTTTCGAAAATCATGCGCTGGCAGAAACACCGAAGCACAATCATCCGGCGTTTGCGCGCGCGCGGTTTGAACGAATTCTCGGCGAGCACGAGCTGATGCATGCGGCGCATCACTGCTCTGAGGGCGACGGATTTCACTGTTGGGTCGATCAAACCACCGATGGATGGCCGCTGGAAAAAACGGCGAAGCATCTGCTGGCGCTGCTGGCAAAACTGAAGGAAGAAAATCCGGGGAAGCACGTGGCGCTGTTTGCGGGCGGGGAACTGAGCAGTCCGGTGACCGGCGACGGGATCGGCGGCAGAAACTCGGCGTTTGTGCTGACGTGTGTGCCAAAGATTGCCGGGCGGAAAATCACGGTGCTCAGCGTGGGGACGGACGGAGTGGACGGCAACAGTCCGGCGGCGGGCGCGATTGCGGACGGGGAGACGGCTTCGCGGGCGCGGGCGGCGAATCTGGATCCGCGGGATTTCCTGGCGCGAAGCGACTCATACACTTTTTTTGCGCGCCTCGATGATGCGATCGTAACCGGCCCGACCGGAAACAATCTGCGCGATTTGCGGATCTTGATCGCGGAATAAAAACGGCTCGTCACTTCGCTCGATGATGGGCGGCGTGACGAGCCGTTGTGTTTGTGCGCAGCGAAAGTGCGCGCGTCAGTTGGGAGCGGGCGCGGGAGCTTTGGGCTGCTCGCCCAAAGCTTTCTGTTTCAGGGCTTGAATCTGCGCTTCGACAAACGGCGTGGTACCGAGACTCAGCTCTCCGGATTTCACCAGATCCTCGAGCGGACCGATGGCATCGGGATCGCCGCGCTTCGACAATGCGAAAATCGTGGCGAACTTCACGTCGAAGTAAGGCTCTTTCAGATACGAGATCAGCGCCTGAGTGATCGCCTTGTTTTTTGGGTCGAGGCCGGCCAGGGAGCCGATCGCCGAGCTGCGCGAATCGAAATCCTTACCGGTGGCCGACCATTCGAGCAGCAGCGGCACGGCGCGATCGTCGCCCAGATCGCCGAGGCCATCGAGCGCAGCGTTGCGCAGAGTGTCGTCGGGCGATTCGGATTTCACGGCGGCGGTCAGCACGTCGTAGGCGTTCGGCGCTTTGATTTCGCCGAGCGCTTCGAGCGCGCGGGCACGGACGGTGAAAGCTTTGTCGTTCGCGGCGATGTCGGTGAGTTTTGCGCCGAGCGATGAGTCGTCTTTGAACGAACCGAGCTGTTCCACGGCGTTGGCCCGGACCCACGGCTGCGGATTGTCGAGCGCCGCGAGAATCTGATTTGCCGCAGCGGGGCTGCCGATTTTTCCGAGGGCGCGCAAAGATTCGTTGCGAACTCCCCAGAACGGATCGTGCTGCGCGGCTTCGCCGAGCGCAGCGACTGCGTCGGCATTGTCTTTGACGGCGCCGAGGCCCACGGCGGCGTCAGCGCGGTCGGAAACGTCGGTGGCGTTTTTGAGCTGGTAGATCAGCGCGGGCGCGTCTTTTTTGAAGTCCATCGATTTCAGGACTTTGTCGCCCTTGTCGAACAGCACCATCACGGGAGTGCCGTTCGAGGGAAGAGTGAAGGTTTCTTCCGCTTTGCTGACGTCGATCGAAGTGGTTTTGCGTCCGGTGGCCGTGGTGATTTCAACGTCCACGGGCATGTCGAACAAGTCCACCATGCCTTCAACTTTCTGGGTCTGCTTCACGGCCAATTTGATTTGCTTCGCGGCGTCATCGTACGTGTAGCTGACTTCGTATTTCGGCGCGCCGGCTCGCCAGATCCATTCGTGGAAAAATTGATCGACGTTGATGTTGGTAGCTTGTTCGATCGATTTTTGCAGGTCGGCGGTGACCACGTTTTGTCCGCGATTGATGGTGAGGTAGTAGTGCAAGGCGTGGAAAAAATTGTCGTCGCCGAGTTTGGTGCGCAGCATTTTGAGCACCCAGCCGCCTTTGGTGTAGACGTTGGAGGCGTACTCGATGCTGTCTGTAAAATTGCGCTGGACGATGGGAACCGGATAAGCGCGCTTGCCGCGCATCCACTGATTCTGGTCGCGCCAGAATTCGTAGGAGGCGTCGTCGGCGCCGTAATGCTGTTCGGCCCAGTAGTGCTCGAAGTAGGTGGCGAAACCTTCGTTGAGCCAGACGTTGGCCCAGTCTTTGCAGGTGACCAGATCGCCGAACCACTGATGGGCGAGTTCGTGCGAATTGAGGTCGTCGGAGTCGCGCCGCGATTCGCCGGCGAGGGCAGGATTCACCAGGCCGCGCGTGGTGAGCGTGGTGGCGCTGGTATTTTCCATTCCGCCTTCGACGAAATCGTTGACGGAGGATTGCGCGTACTGCGCCCAGGGATATTTCACATCGAGCTTGTCGGAAAACAGATCGAGCATAGCTTTGGTGCGCTCGAAGGTGGAATCGATGGTGTCTTCCTTGCCTTTGGGCACCACGTAACGAACGGGCATGCCGCGCCAGTTATCTTTTTTCTCGACGAACTCGCCGGCGACGGCGGTGATCAAGTACGTGGAGAGGGTTTCGCTCTGCTTCCAATCCCAGGTTTTCGTGCCGTCGGTTTCGACTTTGATTCCTTCGAGGTGACCGTTTGAAATGGCGGTCCACGAGGCGGGGACGGTGAGGATCATTTCGGATGTAGTGCGGTCGTTGGGATAGTCGTAGATCGGAATGTAGTAGCGAGTGTCTTCGGCTTCGCCCTGAGTCCAGACTTCTTTCGGACGATTCGGATAATTTTTGTCAGGACCGACGAAGTACAGACCCTTTTTGGGCTGGCCCGAGTAGCGGATGAAAACTTCGTGCTTGTCGCCGATTTTCGAGGGGCGCTCGAGAGGCACGACGACGTCGGTGCTGGTGACGGTGAACTTCGCGGGCTTTCCGTCGAGGGTGACGGCGTCGATTTTCAGGTCGATCGAATCGAACTGAATCTGCGCGACGTTTTCGTGCAGCATTCCCAGCGTGTGGGTCACTTCGCCGTGAAATTTCTTCTGGTCGAAGTCGAACCACAGGTGCGTTTTCACATTCTGCAAATCGTAATCCCGACTGCGCGCGTACGGTTCATCGGCGCGACCTTTCGCGGGCATCAGCAAAACGATGGACAACAGCAGCGCCACCAGAGCAATCCCTGCGGGCACGCCACGGCGCTGGATCAAATTCGACATTCGTTCATCTCCTGTTGGAAGGCGATCTGACAATTCTGCGGCCACACGGCCATGCAGCTGTTTCCAGCATGCAAAAAACACTCAAGTATAGACGCGCGACAGCCCAGTCCGTTGCGCGATTCCTGCGAAATTGGCCGGAATTTACAATCTAGAGAAGGCCGCGGACCATGCCGCCATCCACTGATATTGTGACGCCGTTGACGAAACTCGCGCGCTCAGATGCTAAAAACGCGACCACGGCGGCGAATTCGTCGGGACGGCCGATCCGGCCGACAGGAATCTGCGCGGCGGAGCGCTTTTCGATTTCTTCCATGCTGACACCGGCTTCTTTGGCGCGCTTTTCGAATAACTCCTCGAGGCGCGCGGTGGCGGTGAACCCGGGGCAGACGTTGTTGACGGTGATTCCGTAACCGCCGAATTCCGCCGCCAGCGTTTTGGCCATGCCGGTGACGGCGGCGCGAATCGAGTTTGAGAGCATCAGTCCGTCAATCGGCTGCTTCACCGATGTGGATGTGATGGTGATCAGGCGGCCCCACTTGTTGCGCTGCATCAGCGGCAGCACTTCGCGAGCGAAGAGCACCGCGCTCATCAGAGTCGAATCGACGGCTTCGTGCCACTCCGCCGGAGTGATCTCGAGGAATTTCTTGGGCGGAGGGCCGCCGCCGTTGGTGACGCAAATGTCCACGCGGCCGAATTTCTGCTCGACGGCTTTTACGAAGGCGGAAATCTGATCCGGCTTGCTCACGTCCACGGCCTGCCAAAAAATTTCGCGGCCTGCGGCTTTGCCGATTTCGGCGGCAGTGTTTTCGAGGTTCGAGGCGGTGCGGGCGCAAATCGCCACTTCGCAGCCGTTCTTGGCGAGCTCATCCGCTACGGCGCGGCCCAATCCGGAGCTTGCCGCGGCCACAATTGCCACACGCCCTTTCAGTCCGAGGTCCATCGGTCAGTCCTTTTTCGCGTCGCCGCGCAGGTAGGCATCTTCCTTGCGAATCCAGTCTTCCCGGCGAGGCGCGAAGAAGTCGATGTCGACGGTGTCTTCGAGAGCCTCGGCGGCGTGGGGGACGTGCGCGGGAATCAGGAGCATTTCACCGGAGCGCACGGTGACTTCATGATCGTCGAATTGGAATTTCAGCGCGCCGGAGACGATCATCGCCAGCTGTTCGCTGCGGTGGGTGTGCCGCGGCACGATTCCGCCTTTCTTCAGCAGAATGCGGGCGATGGTGCAGTCCTCGCCGCTGAGCATTTCGCGGGAGATGCTGGGATTGAGCTGTTCTTTTTCGAGCTTGTCGAATGATGTGGCGTTGGGCATGGAAACTCTCCAGCGTGCGAAAAACGAGCGCATGAATCGTCCATCGAAATGGGGAAATCGTCAACTTGGCGAAAGGCGCGGAGGGTTGAAAAGGATTGTCAGTCGCGCACCGATTCGACTAGGATTCGAGCATGAAAATTTCATTAAACATTTGCGTTGTGGTTGGTCTCGCTGTTTCGTTTGGTGGTTTCGCGGCCCAGCCGCTATCTGCGCAGACGATTCGGGTTGACGCCGATCCGGGGCACGTATCGAACACGATTTCGCCGGCGATCGCGCTGGGCGCGGGAATCGATCGGTTGCCTTACGGCGCGGCCGACAAATTGTATGTGCAGCCGACGATCGATCAGGTGCTGTCCGCGGGATGGCAGATGGTTTCGTACCGGCAGAATACTGAGTTGCACATGGAAGCGTGGCACTGGAATCCGAACGGCACGTGGAGCGACCCGTCGGGCAAGGGAAGCGGCTACTTTACCGGCAGCACGGATACATCCGGATTTATTCGCCACTCGTATGGATATCCGCTGCCGCATCGCGGGGTGACGCGCGACGACGGCACCGACACCGATGGATATTCGCGGCTCGACGACGGCGACATCAACACATATTGGAAAAGCAATCCGTACCTGACGCAGCGCTACACCGGCCAAGACGATGCGGCTCATCCGCAGTGGGTGTTCGTGGATTTTCAAACGCGGCAAGACATCAATGCGATCCGCATCGCGTGGGCTGAACCGTACGCGACGAAATATGTGGTGCAGTATTGGACGGGCGAAGATCCGATCAAGAAACCGACGATCGGAGTGTGGCAGGCATTTCCGAAGGGCGAAATTGTGAACGCCAAAGGCGGCGTCGCTACGCTACAGCTCTCGGACGCGCCGATTTCGGCGCAATGGGTTCGCGTGCTGATGACACAGTCTTCGAACACGTGCGACACGCATGGACCGTCTGATCCGCGCAACTGCGTGGGCTACGCGATTCGCGAGCTTTATATCGGCACGACGACCGCGGACGGAAAGTTTCACGACAGCATGCGGCACATCCCGGAGCAGGATCAGACGCCGACCTATTGCTCGTCGGTAGATCCGTGGCATACGGCCGAAGATCTGGATGAACATGCCGGCGATCAGGTGGGATTCGATCTTTTCTACACCGGCGGATACACGCGCGGGCTGCCGGCGATGATTCCGATCGCGATGATTTACGCGACGCCGGAGGATTCGGCGGCGGAAATCGCTTACATCGAGAAGCGCGCATATCCGATTGCGTACGTGGAGATGGGCGAAGAGCCGGACGGGCACTACATGCCGCCGGAAGACTACGCGGAGTTGTATATGCAGTGGGCCACGGCGCTGCACAAAGTGGATCCGAATCTGAAACTGGGCGGGCCGATTTTCACCGGACAAAATAAGGACATCGAAACCTGGGCGGATGCGAACGGAAAAACGTCATGGACCGGGCGATTCGTCGATTATTTGAAGGCGCACGGGCGGCTGTCGGATCTGGCGTTTTTTTCATTTGAGCATTACCCGTACGAGCCGTGCAAAGTGCAGTGGAGCAGCCTGTACGACGAAGCGACGCTGGTGACGCACATTGCGGATGTGTGGCGGCAGGACGGCGTGCCGGCGGATATTCCGATGTTCATCACGGAATCGAATTTGTCGTGGAATTCGTCGGAGGCGTTCGTCGATACGTTTGGCGCGCTTTGGCTGGCGGATTATGTGGGCGCGTTCTTATCGAATGGCGGCACGGGCGTTTCGTATTTTCATTATCTGCCGCTGGGCGTGGGGCGCGGGTGCAACGGATCGCTGGGCACGTTTGGCATGTTTTCCGCGGACCGCGAGCTGCAGATCAAGCAGGAGCTATCGCAATATTTTGCCAGCCAGCTGATCAATCTGGAATGGATTCAGCCGGGGAATGCGAAGCACAAGCTGTTCCGGTCTTCGAGCGACGTGAAGGATGCGGCGGGGCACACGCTGGTGACTTCATACGCGACGCTGCGGCCTGACGGGCAGTGGGCGCTGATGATCGTGAACAAGGACCAGGAAAACGCGCAGACGGTGAAGATCGAATTCGATTCGGCGACGGGCGCGGCAAAACACTTTGCGGGCTCAGTGGCGAGGATCACGTTTGGCAGCGAGCAGTATCAATGGCACCCGGGCGGTGAGTTTGGCGGTACAGCCGATCCGGACGGACCGGCGGCACGGTCGACGGTGAATGGCGATACGCAAACGGAATATACTTTGCCGAAGGCGTCAGTGACAGTGCTGCGCGGAAAAATTCAGTAGAGATCGCGGCGAGCGAGAGGCGCTCAGGCTACGAAGCGGTAGCCGAGGCCGCGGACCGTGAGCAAGTGGCGCGGTTTGGAAGGATTTTCTTCCAGGTATCGCCGCAGGCGGACGATGAAATTGTCGATGGCTCGCGTGTCGGTATCTTCGCGCAAGCCCCACACATCTTCCAGAATGGATTTGCGCGAAACTGTTTTGCCTTTGCTCCGAATCAAATGGCGAAGGAGTTTTGCTTCCATCAGCGTGAGCTGAATGGTGTTTTTTTTGGTCTTCAGCTCGAGCGTGCCGAAGTCGATCGATTTTCCCGCGAACGAAAATACTTCGTAGTCGCCGCTTCCTGCGGCGCGCTCTCCTTTGGGTTCCATTGCGGTTTTACCTTTTCGCGTGGCCTGCACGCCGCGCATCCATTCGTTGCGCCGGAGCAAGCCCTGTAACCGTGCGAGGAAAATGCGCAGCTCAAATGGTTTCTGCAAGTAGTCGTCGGCGCCGGCGGCGAAGCCCTGCAATACGTCTTCGGGCCGGCCGCGCGCAGTCAAAATCAAAACGGAAACGTAAATTTTTGCTTTGCGGAGCTCGGTGACCACTTGAAATCCGTCTTTGCCGGGAAGCATCACGTCGAGTACGACGGCGTCGAACCGTTCGTCGTTTTTGATGAGGCGCTCGATAGCGGATTCGCCGTCGCCGACGACTTCGACTTCGTAGCCTTCGGCTTCGAGGTTGAACTGCAGGCCTTCGGCGAGGTGCGCTTCGTCTTCGACTACGAGCAAGCGGATCATGCCGCCATTCTCGGGAGTTCGATGGTGACGGTGGTGCCTTTTCCTTCGCCTTCACTGACGGCGTAGGCTTTTCCGCCGTGGGCTTTGGCGATAGAGCGGACGATGAAAAGTCCGAGGCCGGTGCCTTTTACTTTTGAGAGGGCGCGATTTCGCACGCGGTAGAAGCGGCGGAAGATGCGTTTCAATTCGTCGGCGGGAATGCCGACGCCTTTATCCTGCACGCTCAATTTCACCAGCTGCGGTTCGGGAGTTTCGAGGCGCACGGTGATGTCCATCTTATCGCCGGAATATTTGATGGCGTTGTCGAGCAGATTCGAAACGGCAGCGCGCAAATCTTCGGCGTCGCCGAACACTTTGATGGCGCCATCGTCGGAGGATGCGACGTACTTCATGACTTCCGGTTCGAGGTGGTGGCGAGCTTTGGCGAGTTCGATTGATTCGCGGACCAGGCCGCTCAGCTCCAGAGGAGATTTGCTGGATTTGTGTTTTTTGTAGCGCGCTTCGCCGGCTTTCAAGACTTGATCGACGGTGCCAAGCAGACGGTCGGTGTCGTGCAGCATCAAGCGGTAGAACTTCTGGCGCTGCTTTTCGTCCAGTTCGCGCTTTTGCATGGTTTCGAGGTAGAGGCGAATCGAGGCGATCGGGGTTTTCAGTTCGTGTGTGACGGCATTCACGAAACTGTCGTGCTGCTCGTTGAGGCGGATTTCGCGGACCAGATAACTGGTGTTGAGCACCATGCCGGCGATGATCAGCGCGAAAAAGATGACACCGAAAAACAGCAGGACGGTTTCGCGCAGGTTGAGGATGATCCAGCCGACTTGAAGCGCGACGGCGAGCGCGACCAGGCAAGCGCCCAGCACGATGAAAAACGCGACGGTTTTCCGGCGTCCGGAGATTTTCATGGCGACTGTGTGAATTGTACCGCGACGGTGGGCGGGGAACTATAGATGTGGGGCCGGGCGCTGTACAGTTAGCGGCGATTGCGGTTGCGTCGGACGCACAGGCCGAAAATAAGAACAGCCTCTGGCGTTTCGCCAGAGGCTGTCGAATGCGGTTTGATTGCTGCGTGATGACGCGGCGCGGATTGCGTTAGGCGGAAGCCAAATCCTGCTGCACGTCGGCGGGCAGAATTTCATTTTCCTTCGTGGGAGCTTCGATCTGCGCGACGTAAATCTGTTTCGCGAGGCCCAGCTTTTTCAGGATCCAGATGCAATACCAGTTGGTATCGATTTCATACCAGGCCAAGCCGTGACGCGCCGAGACTGGATTGGCGTGATGATTGTTGTGCCAGCCTTCGCCCCAGGTGAGCAGCGCCACCCACCAACTGTTGGTGGAAAGGTCGCGCGTCTTGTAACGGCGCGTGCCCCAGGAATGCGTTGCGGAATTCACCAGCCAGGTGGCGTGCAGTCCGACGACGGTGCGCAGGAAAATTCCCCACAGAACGAACGGGATGCCGCCGACGGCGAGCAGGATCAAGCCGACGACGATCATGGGGACGTAATGATATTTCGTAATCCAAACATGAAACTTGTCTTTCGCGAGGTCGGGGACGTAGCGGCTGAGCGTGCTGGTGTCGTGGTGCATCGACTTGCCCATCAGGATCCAGCCCATGTGCGCCCACCACTTGCCGTCGATGGGGGAGTGCGGGTCGCCCTCTTTGTCAGAAAATTTGTGATGGATGCGGTGCGTGGCCACCCAGAAAATCGGGCCGCCCTCAAGCGCGAGCGTGGCGCAAACGGTGAGGACGTATTCGACCCACTTCGGAGTTTTATAGCCGCGGTGCGTGAGCAGGCGGTGGTAGCACATTCCGATGCCGAGGCTGGTGGCGATCCACCACATGGCGATGCCGACGAAGAATGCTTTCCACGTGAAGAAAAACAGAGCCGCGATCGCCAGCAGGTGAAAGATCACCATGAACGACGCAGTAACCCAATTCACTTCGTCGTTGGCCTTCTGCTTCTTCTTCAAAATTTCCAGGTCCGGAGCCGTTGTCGCCATGCTGTTCCCCTCAGGTTCGAATTCGGTGAAGCTTCATTCGTGGTTCACGGCCGATTCGCGTTCGCGCGAGTGGCGCGGCAGCGTGGTCGACTCTACCAAGTTCAGGGTACCAGCAGGCTGACAATCTGTTTGTAAGACTTCTGTAATACCCCACGAAACGGTACCTGTCCTTCGGGCGCGTAAACCCATGGAAACAGGGGCGTTCACGGAGGATTTTCGGTGGATGGCAGGAGCCTGGGCATTGGTTTCCACTACACGGTACGCAGGGCGAGTTGAGGTCGGTCGCGGAAGGTGAAAATTTCGCGGGGCGGCACGGTTGTTCGTCTGCAGAGTGTTTGCTAAGCTGGATTCATCACGCTCATGCGGAGAGGTGTCTGAGCGGTTGAAAGAGCTCGCCTCGAAAGCGAGTGTCGGGGAAACTCGACCGTGGGTTCAAATCCCACCCTCTCCGCCACTTCTTTAGTCGTGAATTTCCCCCGAGAAACTCAGTGGACCATTGCGGCGCGACTGCCTTCGTGCGGTTGTGCGGCTTACTCCATTTCGAAGGTGACGTAGAGGAATTTGCCGTCGCGCTCGACTTGGAGGACACAGGGCGAGTTTGCGGGGACGGCGTTCAGGCCGGCGCGCAAGCCATCGAGCGTGGTGACTTTGGCGCCGTTGAGCGCGTGGATCACGTCACCGGGCTGCAGATCGACTTCGACGCCGAGGACGTCGGCTGCGAGTGCGGCGACGATTACTCCGGAGGGTTGGCGCAAATCTTCGAGCTGGTCGGCGAGTTTGGAATCGATCTCGACGCCGAAAATTCCCAACTTCTGGACGAGGTCTTTATCGGGATTCACCAGATCGGAAAGCTGGTCGACGTCGTTTTTCTGCTCGGTGACTGGAATTTTCAGCGTAACTTTTTGCGTGCCACGCAAAACTTCGAGCGAGACGACGGCTCCGGCCGGGCGCGTGGAAATAATCATTTCGGCGAGCGGCACGCTGCCGATGGCGCGGCCGTCGAGGCTGAGGAGCACGTCCTGAATCTGCAAGCCCGCTTTGTCGGCGGGGCCGTCTTCGGTGACGTCTGCAACGATCACGCCGTGCAGCGGCTTGAGTGAAAGTCCGGCGGCAAGATCGGGCGTAATTTCCTGCAGCTGCGCGCCGATGACGCTGCGATGCACGCGGCCGTATTTGCGCAGCTCATGATAGACAAATTCGACCACGCTGCTGGGAATGGCAAAGCCGAGGCCCTGGCTACCGCCGGACTCGGTCAATATAAATGTGTTGATGCCGACGAGCTGACCGTTGGTATCGATGAGCGGGCCGCCGCTGCTGCCGGGATTGATCGGCGCGTCGGTCTGAATGTAAACGGCAGCGACGCCGGGATCGGCCTGGCGAGCGACGGCGCTGACGACTCCCATGGTGACGCTGTTTTCAAGTCCCTCGGGATTGCCGAAGGCGAGAACGAGTTCGCCCTTTTTCACTTTGGTGTAATCCGCGAAGCCGACCGAGGGCAGATTTTTTCCGTCAATCTTCAGCAGAGCGAGATCGATGGTGGGGGCGATGCCGACAATGCGCGCATCGACGGGAGCGAGATGCTCGCCGACGCCGAGACTGGCGCGCACTTGGGAATCGGACGCGGTGGGCGGAGTGAGAACGACGCGGACGCGCTGCGCGCCTTTGACAACGTGCGCGTTGGTGATGATGTAGCCGTCGGGATCGACGATCACTCCGGAACCCATGCTGCGCTGGCGGCCGATCATGCTGGCGTCGTCCGAATTTTTGTCGTCGAGCGCGCGATAGCCGGTGACTTGCACCTGAACGATCGAGGGCGAAATGCGGCCGGTGAGTTCCTGCAGCGATTCGTTGAATTCGGCGAGCAAGCCGGCGTTGGCTTTTGTGGCAGTGGTGGACGGCTTTGCCGACGTGGACGTGGACGCGGGGTCTGCGTCCGCCGGGGGAGCGACGTTTTCCTGAGCGCGCGCTGCGGAAACGCAGAGCAAAGCAGCAGCGCAGAGTGCGATGCGCGCGAGTGTGGAGATTCTCGAGTTCGATTGAAAACTAAACACGCCTGCCTTACCTCCGCGACGCAAAAAAAGTACGCAACAGATCGGCCGCATCGGCGGCGAGCACGTTGCTGGTTACCTCGACTCGATGATTGATGGCCGGATGCTCGAAAATTGCAAAACAGGAGCGGACCGCGCCGCCCTTTGGTTCTTCGGCGCCGTACACCAGGCGTGCCACGCGTGATTGCACGAGCGCTCCGGCGCACATGGCGCAGGGTTCGACGGTGACGAATACGGTGGCGCCGTTGAGCCGGTAGTTTCCCGCGGAGCGAGCCGCTTCGCGCAACGCGACGATTTCGGCATGCGCGGTGGGATCGCAGTCAGTAATGGTGCGATTTCCGCCGCGGGCGATAATTTTGCCTCCGGCGACGACGACCGCGCCAATCGGAACTTCTCCGCGCGCGGCGGCGCCACGCGCCTCATCCAGTGCGGCGCGCATGAATTTCACATCGGCCTCGGTCGATTCCACCATCGTTCACAGAATAACACCGACCGAATCGAGCGAGGCTGTGGGCGCACAAATCCTCGCTGAAACGGTAACGCGAGAGATTTGCAGCGGGTTAGGGAGCGACACCGGTGCCGGTGAGCGTTACCTGCTGGGTGCCGGCGGAATCGGTGACGGTGACGAAATCGTTTTTGGCGCCGGCGCTCTGCGGATCGAATGAGACTTCAATGGTGCAGGTGCCGGAGGCAGCGATGCTGGAGCCGCAATTGTTTGTTTGCGTGTAGCTGACGGTTCCGACCGGCGTGATCGCGATGCTGTTGATAGTGATCGCGGCGGGGGAGGAGTTCGTGACGGTTACAGGCACGGTGGTCTTCGTGCCGACGGTTTGGCTGCCGAAGGGAATGCTGGTGGGGCTGAGAACGATGGATGAGGCAACTCCGGTGCCGGTGAGCGCGACGGTTTGCGTGCCGGCGGTGTCGGTCAGCGTGACGGATGCTGTTTTCGATCCGGTGCTTTGCGGATCGAAGGAGACTTGAATTGTGCAGGTCCCGGAAGCGGCGATGCTGGAGCCGCAATTGTTTGTTTGGGTGTAGCTGACTGTGCCGGTGGGCGTGATGGCGATGCTGGTGATCGAGATTGCCGCGGCGGTATTGTTCGTGACGGTGACGGGCGTGGTGGTTTTTGCGCCGACCGTCTGGCTGCCGAAAGCGATGCTCGGTGGATTGAGCGTGATGCCGGTGGCGGCGACTCCGGTGCCCGTCAAGGTGACTTGCTGCGTGCCGGCAGAGTCGGTGAGGGTGACGAAATCATTTTTCGCGCCGGTGCTTTGCGGGTCGAAGGAGACTTGAATGGTGCAGGTTCCCGATGCGGCGATGCTCGTACCGCAATTATTCGTTTGCGTATAGCTGACGGTTCCGGCGGGCGTGATGGCGATGCTGGTGATTGAGATCGCCGCAGCCGTGTTGTTCGTGACGGTGACCGGCGTGGTGGTTTTTACGCCGACGGTCTGGTTGCCGAAGGGAATGCTCGAAGGATTGAGAGTGATGCCGGTGGCGGCGACGCCGGTGCCGGTGAGTGTGACTTGTTGTGTGCCGGCGCTATCGACCACGGTGACGAAATCGTTTTTCGCGCCGGTGCTTTGTGGGTCGAACGACACTTGAATCGTGCAGGTGCCAGAGGCGGCGATGCTCGAGCCGCAGTTGTTTGTTTGCGTGTAGCTGACGGTGCCGGTAGGCGTGATGGCGATGCTGGTGATCGACACGGACGAACCGGTGCTGTTGGTTAGCGTGACGGGCACGGTGGTCTTTGTGCCGACGGCCTTGCTGCCAAACGGAATGCTGGTGGGATTCAAAGTGACCGAGCCGGATGCGACGCCGGTGCCGGTGAGAGCGACTTGTTGCGAACCGGCGCTATCGACCACGGTGACGAAATCATTTTTTGCGCCGGCGCTTTGCGGATCGAACGTGACTTGAATGGTGCAGGTGCCGGATGCGGCGATGCTCGAACCGCAATTGTTCGTCTGAGAGTAACTGGCGGCGCCGACGGGAGTGATCCCGATGCTGGTGATGGAGACGGCGGCGGCCGAGTTGTTGGTCATGGTCACCGGCACAACGGTTTTTACGCCGACAGTTTGGCTGCCGAAGGGAATGCTGGTTGGGTTCAGCGTGATTGCAGGGACAGCGACACCGGTTCCGCTGAGCGAGACGGATTGCGTGCCGGCGTTGTCCGTGAGCGTGACGGATGCGCTGAGCGCTCCGGCGGCCTGCGGTGAGAACGTTACGCTGATCGAGCAGTTGAGTGTGGCGCCTAGACTCGATGGGCACGTATTGGTCTGCGAAAAGCTGGTCAGGTTCGTTCCGGTGATGGCGATATTCGAAATTGTGAGTGCGGCGTTGCCGGTGTTGGTCAGCGTGATCATCACCGGCGAACTGGATGTGCCCTGATTCTGGCTGCCGAAGGTGACGCTCGTGGGCGAGAGTTGCACTGCCGGAGCGCCAGCTGGGGCCGTGACGTTGAACGAGGCCTGAGCGATCACGCCGCATGTCGCGTTGGCGGAATTGGTGGTGTAGTTGCCGATGAGAATTTGCTCGGTTCCTGCGGCAGACAAATCGCCTGCGGACAAATGCATCACGATCTGCGTCGAGCTGTTGTAGGTGATCATCCGGTAGGCGCCATTCCAGTAGGCATACGTGGTGGTGGCGGAAAATCCGGAGCCGTTGATGGTCACATCGAGATTGCTGGCGCTGACAGTTGCAGACGGCGGACTGAGCGTGGTGATGGCGAGCGGAGTTGCGACGGTGTTGAAGCTGGCGGTCGGCACGAATTGATCGTGAATGGTGACCATGTCGGGATTGGTGTTTCCGGTGAGGCTACCGCTCCATCCGGCGAACATCATGCCGGGATAGACGGAATTCGGCACGGCGGTGGCGGTGACGCTAGTGTTGTCCGCGTAAAAATCGAAAACGGTATTGGTCGGATACATCGTGCCGACGGGAGTCAACGTGACGCCGCCGTAACAGGGCGAATTCGCGGAGCCCGGCGCGGGCGGCACGGTGTAGAACGCGTAGTACGGCGTGAACGATGCGGAGATGGTCTGCGAGCCGGACGACGGTTGCGTGATGCTGTGGCTGATGCCGAGCGAGTCACTCCAACTGTTCCAGTTGAAATAGACGTTGGTGGTAACCGGCGATTCGGTTTGATCGACGGCGATGGTGTGAGTGCTGCCGGCGGTCCATCCGTCGTAGGTGGCGGAAAATCCCGTGGGCAGATACGCGAAGCTGGAATCGACAGTGCCGGAAAGTCCGGGGTTCCAGGTGTTTGGTCCGGTGATGGACGCGCCGACGATGGTGACCGGCCCGGAAACATAGACCGCCTGAGCTTGGGTGATCGGTTCCTGAATGTAAAAGGTGTGCGGATTGTCGCTGGGCGGGAAGGGAAGATTGAACCAATCGTAGAAATTGTAGCCGCTGCCTTGCGCGGGCTGCAGCGTGAGAGTGACGAGCGTGCGGTCGGTGAAAAATGTGCCGCCGAATTCGGAAACGGGAGTGGGCGAAACGGCTACGGACCCTGAGCCGGTCGGGTACGACGCCGGCGACAAGAACGCGAAGGGAAACAGGCGAATGTAATTCGCTTCGTACATGGTGACGGCGGGCGCGGTGGCGGGAGCCGTGGCGGTGCCGGCGCCGGGTTGCACGGTAATCATGTGAGAAGCGGCGCCAAGATCGTTCCATGCGCCGAACGCATACGTGTCGCCATCGGTTGGATTCATAACTTGCGGATCGGGCGGGACGGCGAGAGTGTGCGTCGAACCGAGCGCCCAATTGAAAGTTTGCGGCGTGGTTGGGTACGTCGTTCCGTCAACGGTGACAGACAAGCCCGGTGGGTTGGTGGTGACCGTGACCGCTGAGGGGATTGCGCCGTAGAGGCGTTCGACGGCGTCGATGTCTCCGGCCGAGTATCCGTTGTAATTGCTGAGCGGAATTCCCGGAGGGATCGATTCGATCACCGGCAGTCCGGCTTTCGAAAGATCGAACGCGTCGTACTCCATGATAGAGGCGTCGTCGTAAAGGCCGAGCGTCTGAGAATTCGCGGTGAGGATGTTGAAATTTCCGGGAACGTTGGGCAGGTCGGCGTTGGCGAGATTCAGAGTGACGTAATTTCCGCGATCGGGCCGCTGATGTTCGTGCTCGAGCCCGACGGTGTGACCCATTTCGTGCAGCCACGTCGCGGTGGAGCAAGCCGCGCCGCAGGTCATCGTTTGCGGCCCGCCCTCCATGCCGACGTAGGACATTCCTTCGGTGCCGCCGCCCTCGACGGTGATCTGGACGTAGTTCGGTTGCGAATTGTAGGTGACGAACTCGATCAAGCCCGTAAAGGTGGTGTTGAATTGGGTGATGGCGTTGCTGAGCGCGGTGGAGCTGCCGGTGATTGTGTAGGGAATTTGCACGATTCCGCCGGAGGCGGGCCACAAGCCGGAAGAGGCGCTGATCGAAAGGCCGTCGGGTTTTGCGCTGGCGAAGCTGCTATGCGCGTAGGCGGCGGACGTCGTTGGAGATTGCGCCGCGACGGCGAGTGACGACGGCGTCGGCGATGGTGGCGCGACTGAACCGGCGGGGGCGATTTTCGAGACGGGGCCAATAATGATGTCGCCCTCGATGACGGCCATGCCGTTCCAGACTTGGTAGGCGACAGGCGCGTTCTTGTAGGTTCCGATTTGCACTGGCAAGGAAGCCGCGGCACCTGAAGTGCGATTGATCGCTAGGTTCGTGGTGGCGCTTTTGTTGTGCGCGTCGACCACGGTGATCGCAATCAAGTTGATGCCGGGGCGCAGCGGGATTCCCAATGCTTCCCATGTGGCGGAATTGTTGCCGGCGATTGTGACCGTGCCGGTGCCGCGCTTGCCGAACTGATTTGTCCAGATGACGTTCTTGATCTCTGTGCCGATTTGGGTGCCAAGTTGCACGGTGCCTTCGAGGTCGATCGTCGATTGATCGGTGGCAAAAGCTCTGGTTGCAGGCGAGGTGACGCGCACCGCCGACGCAGCGCTTTGCGCGCGTGCTGTGTGTGCGAGGCCGGCGAATGAAAATATGAGAGCGAAGAGCGCGGACAGGATTCGTCGCATGGATCCCCCAAATGGGTTTGCTACGTTCGAATCACGCAGCGCCAGGAACGCCGCGAGGAGAGAATGATGAGCCGCGAGAACGTAAGAACTTAACGGAAACGAGTCGCCGCCCGAGGTGCGGTGACAACGCGGTGGTATTTTAGTTTCGTCTCGGCGGTAACGCCAATTAAATTTCGAGTAGCGAGCAGGATCTAGGGGCGTTTTGCGCGTGTTCAGTTCTAGTACGCGCTTCGGCGCGAGCGCTTTCGGATCGGGTCGTGGGTGGGGCTGGCGTATTTGTGCGTGCAGTGAGGCGCACACGAGGGCGCGCGAATGTTGACTTTGCGTGGTTCGACGCTCACACTCGCGATGATGCGCGAACTTCTCCGCCGCGTTTTCCTGGTCGATCTGCTGAAAGGCATGTGGCTGACGTTCCGCTACCAGGCCCGCAAGAATCAATACACCGAACAATATCCGCTGGAGCGCCCGATGGTGGCCGAACGCTACCGCGGAGCGCCTCGGCTGAACAACAATCCGGAAACCGGCGAGACGCTGTGCATCTCGTGCAATCTGTGCGCGCTGGCGTGTCCGGAGAATCTGATCGTGGTGGGCTGGCTGCGCGACGAGCAAACGCGACGAAAAGTTCTGACGACGTTTACATACGATACTTCGCGGTGCATGTTTTGCGGACTCTGCGAAGACGCTTGCCCCACTGACTGTCTGGAGCTGACGCAGGATTTCGAAATGGCCAGCTACAGCCGCGAAGGCGCGATCTGGGACCGTCACCGATTGGAAGCTGGGCCCACTCCCACCCATTACGTCCGCTAGAAATGCGCGCGGCGCGCGGTATAAGATGCTCGACGGCAATTTTTCCGGCGACGATGTGCGGCTGTTGCGTATGGAAATTGGGAATCTAGGAATTAAAATTCGAGCTGGAATTTAGAGATGGAACTTAGAAAAGACCCCATCACGCGAAGTTGGGTTGTTGTGGGCCATCCAGAACGGCAGCGCGACCGGTCCGGTCCGTGTCCGCTTTGTCCCGAGCATCGGATTGAGACGCACTCCATTTTTCAGGCGCCTGCGCAAGGGAAGTGGCAAGTGCGCGTGTATCCGCATTTTCGTCCGCTGTATCACGTCGAGGGCGAACCGTCGCGCACCGCGGAAGGAATTTACGACCGGATGAACGCGGTCGGCGCGCACGAAATTGTGGTGGAGACGCCGGACCACAACCGAACGCTGGCGCAAATGTCGGACGAAGAGATCGAGCGCATTCTGGAAGCGTATGCGGCCCGCATTCAGGATTTGAAACGCGACGCACGGTTCAAGTACGTGGCGGTGTTCAAGAATCAGGGCGCGCAGGCGGGAGAAGAGTGGAGTCACGCGCATTCGCAGATCAGCGCGACGACGTTTGTGCCGCGACGCATTCTTTATGAGTTGCGTGCGGCGCGCGAATGGTATCGCGACCGCGAACGGTGCGTTTTCTGCGACATCCTGCGACAGGAAATCCGGCAGAAAAAACGGATCGTCGATGAAGTAGGGGATTTCTACGCGTTTTGCCCGTACGCTTCGCGCGTGCCGTTTGAGGTTTGGCTGATGCCCAAGACGCATCATCACCAGTTCGAAGCGCCGGCTCCGGCCGAAGCGCGGCGGCAACTGGCGCAGCTACTGGGACGCACGCTGCGGCGGCTGCAGCAAATCGCGCCGGGATATCACATGGTGGTGCACACTGCGCCGAATACGCTGCAAACGAAGGGCGAGCTGAGCGAATATTGGCGTACGATCGCGGGGGACTACCACTGGCATTTCGAAATTCTGCCGATCGTGGAGCAGCGCAGCAAGTCGTACAGCATCAAGGAAGTGTATTTCAACGGGACGCTGCCGGAGGATGCGGCGGAAAAACTCCGCAAGCTCAACGCGTATTCGGTGCCATCGCTGGACGAGAATCTGACACTCGCCAAATGAGCCAGCTCGCCGCAGGAATTCTTCCGGGCGCAAACGGTGAGAAGGGCGGGATCATCTCCAAATTGATCTTTCTAATTTTTTTGGTTTTCGTATTTGCGATTCTGTATTTCGCGCGGCACCCGCTGCTGCGCGCTGCCGGCAATTTCTGGGTGGTGGATGAAACGCCACAGGCGTCCGATGCGATCGTGGTGCTTAGCGGAGACAATTACGACGCGGACCGCGCCGCTCGCGCCGCGACGTTGTTCAAGTCGGGCCTGGCGCCGCGAATTGTGGCCACCGGCAAGGCGCTGAGGTCGTACGCTTCGTCTACCGATTTGATGAAGCGCGATTTGGTGGAACGAGGAGTGCCGGCTGCCGCGATCGATGAATTCACGCATCGCGAGGACGACACGCGCGACGAAGCGTTTGCATTGACGGAATTCATCGCGGCGCACAAATGGAAGAAAATCCTGCTGGTGACGTCGAACTACCATACGCGGCGAGCGGAATATATTTTCGAGCGAACGCTGGCGCAAGGCTCGCAGCTGCGGGTGATATCGGCGCCGGATTCAGAATACGATCCGAACAATTGGTGGCACAGCCGGCGCGGGATGAAAATCTTCTTTCACGAAGCGATGGGCAGCATCGTGGCGATGTGGGAGATGCGCCACTACGACGTGCAGACGTCGTGACGTGGGCGCCGCGGGTTTAGTGCTGAACTCATCACAACATTCTTGATTTGCGCACCTTGCGCCCTTTTCGCCCCAGCATCGGTATACTATAGTCTGCGTGACTGTTGCAGGACACCCGTCACCCGGCGTCGGAGTCCTAGCGTTAAATCCAGGAGGATTTCATGTGGGGAAAGACACTGGAGCCCAAGCCATCTTCGCAAACGCCAAAAACGCCTGAACCCGTTGCCAACGCGCCCAAGCCGCCGGCCGTTCAGGTCAGCACGCCGCCCGCGCCTCAGCCGGTAGCGGCAACGCCATCGTATTCGACATCGTCCGCATCGCCCGCGCCGAGTTTCAATTCGTCCGCGCCGTATGGCACCGAGAACGCTTCGCGCATCGGCGCAGGCCTGAAAGTTCACGGCGTAATTTCCGGCACTTCGGATCTGATCGTAGAAGGTGAGACGAACGGCAAAATTTATCTTTCGGGTGCGCGCGTGACGGTGGCAAAAACCGGCCGCGTGCAGGCGGACATTGAAGGACTCGAGATCGTGGTCGAGGGAGAAGTGCAGGGCAACCTGAAAGCGACGGACCGGATTCGACTGGGCGCTGCCAGCAATGTGGAGGGCAGCCTCGTTACGCCGCGGTTCGCGATTGAAGATGGCGCACGAGTTCGCGGAAAAGTGGAAATGCTTCGCGCGGGCGAGAAAGCCACCGAATCGCCGAAAGCCGAAAAGTCCACGCCGAAGGCGATCGACGCAAAACCCGCCGAAGTGAAAACGGTGGAAGCGAAGACTGCCGAAGCAAAAACGGATTCGCCGGTGCCGGGCGCGGCGGACATCGGAAATACGCGCGCGGCGGCGGCTCGCACCCAGGGCGATTAATCGATGGCCATGGATTGGATGGCAAAAGCGAAAGCGGGCGTGAAAGCGCCGGAGCCGGCGGGTTCGAAGTCGACACCGTCGAAGTCCGGGCCGTCGTTTGGCACATCGTCCGCCGTCGTTCCCACTTCCGCCAACGTACGTCCGTCGAATGGCCTGAAAGAATTTTTGTGGCTGATCAGCGATCTGAAGGAAGGCCGGATTCTGGATTTAGGTCCGGCCTTTCAAACCACTGTGATGTTTTTTATCGAGAAGGGATTCCGGCTGTCGACCGAAGACATGCTTCGTTCGTGGAAGGAATTTATCACCGCAGAAGAAGAAGGCCTGCGGAGCGCGCAGGTGGGACGCGAAGCCACGCCGGTATCGCAGGCGATCCTGGCGCAAAAATTTCTAGAGACGTCGCTGCAGTATCCTGAGGACCACTTCAACGGAATTCTGGCGTGGGATTTGTTCGATTACCTGGATGCGGAACTGCTGCCGCGAGTGATGGACCGGCTCTACGCGCTGTTGGCGCCGGGCGGCTCGGTACTGTCAATTTTTCACAGCAAAACGCCGGAGCGATACACGCGCTACAAAATCGTGGACGCGCAGAATATTGAGATCGTGCCTGCGTCCACTGTGGCCGTGCACGCGCGCATTTTCCAGAATCGCGAGATTCTGGATATTTTTGGAAAATTTCGTTCTTCGAAAACGTTCGTGGGACGCGATCAGGTTCGCGAAGGTTTGTTCCTGAAGTAACTCTTCACGGCAATATTTCCGCTACAGCTTGCCCAGACTAGGCCGCTTTGCCTCTTCGCCACTCTTTCCAGGTATGCAGCGCCGCAGGAATCAGCGAAACGAAAATCACCGCGAGCACCAGCAGGTCCACATGTTTTCCCAGGGCAGGGAACGAGGCCACGACTCCGTAGCCGAATAGCACCATGCTCCAGACCCAAAGAAATCCGCCGGCGATATCGAATACGAGATAACGTCCGTAGTTCATCGCAGCTGCTCCGGCGACGGGCGGGCAGAACGTGCGAATGATGGGAACGAAGCGCGCCATGATGACGGTCTTGCCGCCGTTGCGCTCGTAGAATTCATGGGCGCGCTGCAGATGGCTGCGCTTGAAAAAGCGCGAGTCCTGCCGCTTGAACAGGCTCGGTCCGGCTTTCCAGCCGATGAAGTAACCCAGTTGATCACCGGCAATCGCGCACAACGTAACCAAGCCGAGCAGCCAGTACAAATTTAGAAAGCCCTTGAACGCCAAAACGCCGGCGATCACCAGCAGCGAATCGCCGGGCAGAAAAAATCCCACGAACATACCGGTTTCGACGAAGACCACCGCGCAGACCAGGCCAACTCCGCCCGCTTGAATCGTCTCGGATAGATTTCCCTGCATTAAATGGGCAAGGGCCGACTTTAAGAATTCCGGCATTCGTGGATTTCCTTGGATTGCGAACCGCAAAATGAGGCGCGCGAACTGCTGAAATCAGCATAGCAGAAAATCGATTCCTGCCCGTTTCCGAAAGCTCTCTAACTGACTGGTACTAACCGCCTAGCTAGTTTAGCTCCCTGTACCATAGGCCAGCACGGCCGCGCCCGCCAGACTGTACTTGCACGAACGAGCCAGATTTCAGGAGGGGGCCAGATGGAAGGCGGTTACGCGGCATGGATGGGGCAAGCCATTATTCTTCGTATAGTTGCAGGCAATTTGAGGGTTCCGCTGCGGGGCAGGTTGGTGTCTGAAACTGAGGACGTTGTTCGCCTGCGTATCGCCGATAGCTGGGACGTGGACATCTTCAAGTCGATGGTTTTGGGAGTGGAGCACGATAACCCGGTGTACGTCGTCAATTAGTTCCAGTAGGTCGACCAGGTTTTACAGGCCAAACGATGAGCGCGATGGAAGCTGAAGACGGGAGGCCGCAAATGCACTCGGTAGCGAATTCGTTGCACGAACTTCAATCGGCCCAGCCGGCTGCGAACCGGCGAGACTTCGGATTGCTTCGAGACACGATGGTGGTGCTGGCGATGAGCGTGATGTTCCGCGCCAGCCTGTTTTTGCGCCGCTGGAATTACTAACCGCGCCGTTCCGTTTTGCTGTCGAACGATCTGCCCTGTACGTCCCTCCAATACCCGAGCCTGCACCCCCAGGCTCGGGTCTCTTCTTTGCATCCGACCCTAAGAGATTTGGCGTACTTCTGATACGATTGTGAGTCCTCAGCCAATCAACAGGCGAAGCTGAACGATCGTGTGGGGCGGTCTGCGGAACGCGGGTATTCGAACAAAAATTAAGAATTTGTTAAATCGGCGTGGGATATTACGCGTTCTCGCGATACTATGCTCACCGCATCTTTAAGTCCAATTACCAGGAGCCCTTTTTAATGAGGATTGCCAGTGTTGCAAGCGCGTTTCCGGAACATTACTACAAGCAGGAGGCTCTGACGGAAGCGCTGAAGACGGATTGGCGCCATCGCTTGCCGAACACCGCGATCCTGGATCGCCTGGACGAAAGCATGCAGGTCGAAGGTCGGTACCTTGTGGAACCGATCGAATATTACTGGAACCTGACTTCGTGGGGCCAGGCCAACGACACGTGGATCAAGCACGCCATGGATCTTGGCGAAAAAGCGCTATGCAAGGCGATTCACGGCGCGGGCTTGAAAGCGCGCGATTTGAGCGCGATCTTCGTCACCTCCGTTACTGGTATTGCGGCTCCTTCATTGGACGCGCGACTCGCGAATCGGATTGGACTTTCTCCCAACATCAAGCGCATTCCGATTTTCGGACTGGGCTGCGTAGCCGGCGCCGCTGGAATTTCGCGCGCTGCCGATTATGTGCGCGCATATCCCGATCAGGCTGCCGCGTTGCTTTCGATCGAACTGTGCTCGCTGACGCTTCAGCGTGACGACCTCTCGATGGCGCACTTGATTTCGGCGTTGCTGTTCGGCGACGGCGCCGCAGCCACCGTGGTGGTTGGTGCGAATCGCAAAGCCGACGGCCCGGAAATTCTGGCGACCAAGTCGATCCTGTACCCGCACACCGAACGAGTTATGGGATGGGATATCTCTGAAAAAGGTTTCAAGATTGTTTTGTCGCCGGAAGTGCCGAAAACGGTGACCGACCATTTGGGCAAGGATGTGGACGCGTTCCTGGGCGAACTGGGCCACAAGCGCACCGACATCCACAGCTGGATCATGCACACGGGCGGACCGAAGGTTTTGGAATCGACCGCGGAAGCGCTGGGAATCACCGCGACGGACCTGGCGGCTTCGTGGGAATGCTTGCGCAAGGTCGGAAACATTTCTTCGACGTCGGTGCTGTTGGTGCTCGAAGACGTGTTCAAGAATCGGCGTCCGGCGCCTGGTCAGCTGAGCATTCTGGCGGCGATGGGACCCGGATTCTGCGCGGAATTGTTGCTGCTGCGCTGGTAGTTTCGCGGAAACACGCGAACTGCGCGGATTGGAAATGAAGACGGGCGCTGCGGCCATTTGGTCGCAGCGCCCGTTTTGTTGTTGGTGGCGATTGCTCGCGTGATTCTGTTCGCGGTCTTATTCCCGGTCGGTGAACATCAGTTCTTTGGCGCGCTGCGAAGCCTTGACGACGGCCTTGATCAGCGTGACGCGCAGCTTTCCTTCTTCGAGCTCCAGAATCCCATCAATCGTACATCCCGCCGGAGTGGTGACGGTGTCTTTCAACATGGCGGGATGATGCCCGGTGTCGAGCACGACCTTTGCAGCGCCGGCCATGGTCTGCGCTGCGAGCAGAGTCGCCAGCTCGCGCGAGAGTCCCATCTTCACGCCGCCCTCGGCGAGGGCTTCCAAAATGATGTAAAGAAACGCAGGGCCGCTGCCGGAAAGGCCGGTGATCGCGTCCATGTGCTTTTCATCGACCACGACCGTTTTGCCCACGGCGTCGAATAGTTTCTGCGCGATTTCCAGATGCTTCTGCGTGGCGTGTTTGCCTTTGCAGATTGCGGTGATGCCGGCTCCGACCATTGAGGGAGTGTTCGGCATGGCGCGAATCACAGGGACGTTGGCACCGAGGCGCTTTTCGATGTAGTCGGTAGTGACTGAGGCGGCGATCGAAATCACCAAGTTTTCGGTGCCGGTGTCGTCGCGAATTTCGTCGAGGACCGCGCCGACGGTCATTGGCTTCAGACAAATCAAAATTACATCGGCGCTGCGCGCGGCGGTGCGATTGTTGGTGCCGAGCGGAATTTTCGCGCTGGAAATGGTTTGCCGCGCGGGAGTGGCGTGCTGAACGGTGGCGAAGACTTTGTCGGCGGGGACCAAGCCGTGCTTCAGAAACGCTTCAATTAGAATGCCGCCCATTTTTCCGGTGCCGAGGACGGCCAAACCTTTTCCGATGATCGAATTTTTAGCGGATGCCATGTGAAATGATAACCCACGCGCATCGATTGTTGTAGCGTGTCGCGCGGAGCGCATCGGAAATAAAAAAAGCCCCCGAAGCTTGCGCGTCGGAGGCTTTTTTTGTGTGACTTCGTTTGAAATGAAACGTTACTTCGGTTTCGACTCGCTCTTTGGCGGCGGCTGCGGCTTCGGAGCCGGCTTTGGCGCGGGTGCCGGAGCGGGAGCAGCGGCCGGGCGCTGGTTGAGCGGCGGGTGAACGTCGTACATCTGATCGTTCGCCTTGGCCGGAGGAGCAAACTTCACGGCCGGGTGCTGCTGTTCGGCCCGACGATTGTCCTGCTCCCGGGTTTGCGTCGCGAGATGATTATTCTGCTGCGCGTTGCGATCGTTGTCCGAGCGGTTTTCTTCCGTCACTGGATGATCCGCCGGGACGTTCTGCTGCTCGTACACGCGCGGCTTTGCGGCAGGAGCCGTGTTCGCCTCGCGTTCCGCTTGTGCGGCAGCTGCGGCCCCGGCAGGAGATTGGTTCGTCTCTCGAACTGCGGGAGTTGTCGCCGCCGGTGCTGGATTCGCCAGTGTAGTCTCGCGCGTTTGGTTCATGTTGCGATTGACTTCGTTCATCGGCGCGTTTGGCGCACGCGATGGAGTTTCCGCATTCACGATGCGCGGAGCTGCGGCGTGCGACGCGGGCGGTACCGGCGGCGCGAGCTTGGCCACGACTTTGCGGTCGGTGAACGCCACTTTCGGCTGCGCTGCCACCGGAGTGACGCGCGCAGTCGAAGCGACGTAGCTCGAGCGAGTGGGCTGCAGAGGAGCGGATTCGGTGACGCGAGCAGTGGTGAGCTGCTCGGGAGTGACTCGCACGGTGCCGGTTTGCACCGGACGGGCGTTCACAAACGTTTCCCGCGAAACAGCGGTGACTGCGGCGGCGTTGTTTTCGTAGGTGTAATGAATATTGGTGACGTTGACCGTGCGATTCACGTTGGTCACGTTTGTGACGTTCGTCACATTGTTCACGCGATAGGTGTTGTACACGTTGGTGACCTGCGTGACGTTGACCACGCGTGAGTTCGTGACGTTGACGTTTTGCCAGTAGCGCGCGCTGCAGCGATATCCGGGCACGAACACGTCGCGCGGTCCGAGCGGAAACCAAGCCACGCCGTTGAATCCGCCGCCGAAGCCGACCGAAACTCCGAATCCGCCTCCGCCGACGAAAGCAACCAGAGCCGGCGCGTACACGGGACGAACGACGATAGGTCCCGGCACCCAGCCCCAATACCCGCGAACATAGGCCCAACGTCCGTAGTGAAACGGCGCAAAGCCCCACGGCTGCGCGTCCACCCACGTCCATCCCCACGGCGCAATCCAAACCCAATGGCCCACTTGATACGGAGCCCAACCGACGACGACGTTGCGCGGAACCCAAATCGCGCCGTAGTCCGGATCGGTCTGCCAATCGCCGTTATCGTCAAGGTCGTAGTAGCCGTCGATGTCGCGCGAAACGTAGCGAGCCGAAGCGGAACGGTTTTCGCGGTCGTCGCGCATTTCGCTCCAATTTTCCAGGTCGTCGAATCCCTGCGCGGCTTGCGAGTCAAACGTCAACTGATCGGTGCCAGTGAAGGCGTATTGCTGTCCGGGTACGAGCTCGTAGGATTCGCCCGCGCCGGTGACTTCGCCGGAGCCTTCGCGGACGGTAATGACGGTGGAGCTGCCATCAGGGTCTGCTTGTACGACGTATTCGCCTGCCTGCGTGAGAGTGAACGCGAGATTGGGCGTATCCACTTCAAACGCGTTTCCCGGCTCCAGACGCCGCAGGTGAATTTCGATTTCGCCCTGCGCGAGTTGCAGCTGCACGGTGCGGTCGTCGAGATTTAAAAATGAAATGCCGGTCTGACTCGCGAGGCGAATCGACGTGGAGCCGATGTGAACTTCACCGCGCGAATTCTGATCGGCCCACAAATTGTCGCCGGTGGTCAGCGGACGGTTCGGGTCGGCGGCCACCCAATCCTGTTCGCCGGAAGGTTGAAAGGAGACGGAACCTTGAATGTAGTTGAGACGCGCGACTCGCGTAGGAGGATCCTGATCGCCATCCTGCGCCGCAGCCGTTTTCGCCATTCCAAGAAAGAAACCTGAGCCCAAAAGAACGAACATGAACAGTGAAACCAGCTTTTTCATGGATGATGCTCCTTTCGTGGATCGTGCAAGGAAAAGCATACCATTCCCCCTCAACCAGTTGGTCGCGACGAACCAGGCAAACCAGATGAGAACGCGGAGATCCCCCATGGTGTTTTCCTCGAGAGGTAAAACACCGTTGAGGGACATTAGTTGTGTCGGCTAAGAGCCGTGTTTCGCGGCTGTCGCGGCTTTTTGAGGGCTATCCGCCAATTTTCAGCAGGCGGTCAGCGCCGAACACGAGTCCGAGCGTGAGTGCGGCGATCACGATTTCTCCCACGGCGCCCACGATGAACGGGCGAAATCCTTGCTTGCCGAGTTCGCGGATGTTGGTGCGGAGTCCAACTCCGGCGAAGGTGAGCAGGAATGCCCAGCGCGACAGATTCGCGAGGCTGGTGAGTTGTTCTTTACCGAAGACTCCTGCGGTGGCGATTGCCGAGATCACGAGGAAGCCGAGAACGAATTTCGGAAACTTGTTCCACAGAAACGCGGCTTTGTTTTCGATTTCGCGGGTGTGCTGTTTGCGCGCCCAGTGAATGGCGTAGCCGAGCACTACAAATCCGATCATCGCATTGCGCGCGGTTTTGGCGAGCACGGCGACTTTGCCGGCGGCGTCGGAGTAGAGATTTCCGGCGGCGGTCACTTCGGC
The DNA here is from genome assembly GCA_963719065.1 of uncultured Acidobacteriota bacterium. Taxonomy (GTDB): domain Bacteria; phylum Acidobacteriota; class Terriglobia; order Acidiferrales; family UBA7541; genus Palsa-295. The sequence continues at coordinate 125,660 of CAVRAM010000001.1, forward strand.
GGTGTTGTCAATTCCCAGGCCGGCCCACAAGCCGTAGCTCTGATCGCTGAGATGCAGCCAGTGGCCGACGAGCGGAAACACAAACAAGCTGATCGCGCCGAGCGACAGAATGGCGGCGATAGCGTAGGAGGCGTCTTCGTCGTCGGCGTCGATGGCGCCCTGCGTAGCGATGATGGCGGAGACGCCGCAAATCGATGAGCCCACGGCGAGCAGGGTGGTGAGCTTCGGATTTAGATTGAACGCTTTTCCGAGCGCGGTCATGAACAGGAGCGAGACGAAAATTTCAATCGCGACCAGCGCGAGGCTGACGCCGCCGAGCTTCAGCACATCGCCCAGCAGAAAGCGCGAGCCGAGCAGCACGATTCCGGATTTGAGCCAGAATTCATAGGTGGCCAGGCCGGGCTCGAAAATTTTCGGGACGCCGACGGTGTTCGCGATGACCAGGCCGATGACGATGGCCCAGAGGACGTACTCGATATTAGGCAGCGCCAGATGATGCGCCTTGCCATACGTGGCGATCGAGCGCTCGATGATCCGGCCGGCGTAGCCGACGGCGAACAGCAGTGCGACGCCAGGAACGAGCGATCCGATTTTCTTCAGCAAATTGTCCGATACTGGTTCGACCGCCAGGACTCCGCTTGCCATGTTGCCCATCCTCCCGAGAGTTTGATCTATCGTGTGCGTGTGCGGCTTCGCGGCAAGGAGTTCAGCCGCGCGAGTTTTTCTGGTTACCGAAAGCGGTGGCGCTAAGGCGCGATTACCACGGGACGCGCTTGATCAGTCCGATCCACACAGCTGCAGACAGTGCGAGCGCCAGAGCGACTGCCCATCCGTCGAGTGACAACCACCGCGTGTTGCGTGCTTTGCGTTCTTCTTTGACGAATCCGTCGGTCACAGCTCGATCCTCCTCGGAGTTTGATTTTTCTGCGCTTGCGCGATCTCGATTGCGTCGAGCTCGGCGTCGTGCTGAATCATCTGCGAGAGTGCGTGCGCGAATTCAGCGGGCTCGGCGTTTGCCAGCAACGCTTCGCGCGCTCGCGTTGCGGCGTTGGCGAGAGATTTGCCGATCAGCAAAATTGTTGGTGGCGGCAGCACCGGGGAGTTCTTGAGGCCGGCGAGAGTCGTCCAATGGTTTTCCTGGTGTGCGGTGCCCGCGCGAGACACGATCGCGCACGGGACGTCGTCCGGCAGGCCTGCTTCATGCAATTGCGCGGTCAGATTCGAGAAGTCGCCGCCGGGCATGTACACCACGAAGGTTTCGTCTTTGCGCATCACCGCGCGCCAGTCGTAGTTCTCGGCGGAATTTTCAGTGTGAGCGTGATGACCGCTGACAATCACCACGCGCGAACTGGCGCGGCGGTCGGTCATCGAGACGCCGAGGGAAGCAGAGGCTGCTGCGCCAGCGGTGATTCCCGGCACGACTTCGAACGCGATGCCGGCTGCACTGAGCGCGTCGATTTCTTCGTTCAACCGGCCGAAAATTGTGGGGTCGCCGCTTTTCAGGCGAAGCACTTGCAATCCGTTTTGCGCGGACTCGACCATCAGCGCGTTGATGCCCTCCTGCGTGATATTTTTCTTGCCGCAGCGCTTGCCGACGTTGACGACCATGGCTTGCGGTCCAGCCAGAGATAAAATTCCCGCAGGCACCAGGTCGTCGTGAAGCACGGCGTTGGATTCGCGCAGCAGCCGGTACACTTTGCGCGTGAGCAATTCGGGATCGCCCGGGCCGGCTCCCGCCAGGAAGACTTTTCTGGCCCGTTCGCGCGTCCAGGAATTTCTCATCGGCGCACCTCACTGGCGCTGGCCACAAATGCAGCTAGCTGTTCGCGAGATGTTTCCCGAGCATTTCGCAGCGCGGCTTTTCTGGCAGGGCATTCGGCGGAATCGCAGACCTGCATGTGAGCGAGTTGAAGCAGCGCGCTTTTGCGCGAGTCCGACGCGGGAAAGTCCGCCAGGATTTCGCGACGCAGCGCGCCCGTAATTTTCAGCCAATCGCCCAATGCGGGGTCGAGACGCTCGTCGATCTCCCGACGCAGCCGCTGCGCCAGCGCCGGACTTTCGCCGGCAGTTGAAATCGCGATTTGCAGGTCGCCGCGCCGCACGACGGAGCCGAAGTAAAAATCGCAATTCGGAGGATCGTCCACGGCGTTGCACAGAATGTTGCGCGCGGACGCCTCGGCGAAAACGGCGTGATTCACGTCGATGCGCGACGTGGCAGCAACCGCCAGAAAAACGCCGTCCAGATCGGCGGCTTGGAACTCGCGCTCGACCCAGCGAATCGCGCCCGATTCGGCAAGCGCGCGCGTTTCGTCGAGCGCCCAAGGCGCAACGACGGTGACGTGCGCGCCCGATTCGAGCAGGGAAGCGATCTTCGCGGACGCAATCTGGCCCGCTCCGACCACCAGGCACTGGCGTCCGGCCAGCTTCAAAAACATCGGAAATAGATTGGCTGTGCTCACTCGCCAATCCCGTGCGGCACTGGACCCGCCGATACATCGCGCAACTCCGCCTCTACAAATTGTCCAGCGAGCTGCGCGCGCAATTCGTCGTTAGAAAAGCGCGAAAAGTACTGGCGCAGATTTTCGCCTTCGCGGCGCCCCGCCAGGTAGGAGCGCAGCAATCGTTCGATCGAAGCTGGTACTTCACCCGCGGTGCAGCGATAGCCGCTGAGTCGTGCGATGCTTTGGTTCGCGCCCACGGCTCCGCCCAGGCAGAAGTAATACGCATCGGTGATCGCGCTTTCGGTTTTGATTTTTTTGCCCTCCAGACCGATGTCTGCAATCCAGTGCTGGCCGCAGGAGTTCGGGCATCCGGTGACATGCAGCTTGAGCTGCTGATCAAAATCGGGAATGCGCTGTTCGAGGTCTTCGACGATCCAGCGCGTGAAACTTTTCGTTTCGGTAATTGCGAGTTTGCAGAATTCCGATCCGGTGCAAGCAATGGCGCCGCGCCAGAAGACAGACGCTCCGACGGGCAGACCGATCGAGCCAAGTTCGCGCGCGAGTTCGCCCGCGTTTACGCGCGGCACGTTGACGATCAGCAGATTCTGCATATTGGTGGTGCGAATCTGGCCAAACGCAAACCGCTCGGAAAGATGCGCTACGGCGCGAAGCTGCGCCGCTGAAATTCGCCCGCGCAGCACCGAAGCGCCGACCGAGACCAAGCGATCCTGCCGCTGCGGATGAATTCCCACGTGATCGCGGTACACATCCACCGGCGCGATTTCCTCGGCGGCGGGTTCGAACGCAAAACCGATGCGACCCTCGAGTTCGGCGAGGAATCGTTCCGCGGTCCAGCCGTGCTGCGTGAATAAATGTTTCAGGCGTGCTCGATCTCGGCTGGTACGCAAGACTTCCTGCTCGCGAAAGATTTCGACCACGCCACGCAACGCTTGCAAGGCTTGATCGGGGCGGATGAACGCGTTGAGGCGCACGCTCAGATGCGGGTCCGCTGAAAGACCACCGCCTACGCGCAGCGAATATCCGGCCTGCGTTTCGCCACGCACGGTGCGAGTGACGGCCGTCATTCCAATGTCGTTGATTTCGGGATACGAGCACCACACGGGGCAACCGGTGATCGAGGTTTTGAATTTGCGCGGCAGATTGTAAAAGTCAGAGTTGGCGGTCAGCAGGCGCGCGGCTTCGATGGCGAGACCAGATGCGTCGAGAATTTCGTCGGCGGCAACGCCTGCGAGCGGGCATCCCGTCACGTTGCGGACGACGTCGCCGCAAGCGCCCTTGGGGCTCAGGCCGACGACACCCAGAGCCTCGATCACGTCTGGAATCGACTCGATGGTAAGCCAGTGCAGCTGAATGTTCTGGCGGACGGTGATGTCGGCTACCGAGCGCGCATGCTGATCGCAGATATCGGCGATGGCGCGCAGCTGCCGCGAATTCAGAAAGCCGTTGGGAATTCCGATGCGCAGCATGAAGTACTGCGTGGCTTTGCCTTCGCCGCCGGTGCCTCCGGTAGCGCCTGCGCCGTCGCCTTGGGTGTAAATGCCCCACCATTTGAAGTAGGTGTTGGCCCATTCGGGCAGCACGGAGGTTCGGCCGGAGCGCGCGAAGGCCTTGACCTCTTCAAACGCGTGCCAGGGATTTTTCTCGCGCTTCAGCCTTTCGACTTTCTGCGCTTTCGTTTCCTTTGGGGCCGCCGATGCATTCGATACGCTCAAAAAAAGCTCCCTAAAAACAAAAAACCCGCCTCCAGCAGATGCGCTGGGAAGCGGGTGCTTAAAATCCGGTTATAGAATTACTGAGCTATTCGGATCGCACTCCCGCTCCAGCCGTGGCAGTACAACAACACGGACAACAGATCACGGAGCAGGAATTGCGATTCATCAACGCCATCGTAACGCGGGCCTGTCGATTTTCATAATAAAAACCGTGAATGCATTGCATAAGCAGTAGGCTCATCGTCCGAAATGTCCGTTGAGCCGCGCAGACGCTCGAGCGGCCGAGCGCTTTCAGGTCTCAAAAAGAAACCGCGGAAACGAGCGCTGGACCGAAAATCCAGAGCCGTTTCCGCGGCGGGACTGCCTCACTCGCGTGTTCTTACTGGTTGAAGTTGAAGAACTCGAACAAATCGCTGATGGCCGGAGAGTTCGTGGGAACGTAGGGCGCATCGGCTTTCTGAATCGGGTTCGGGAAGTTGTCCCGGCTGCGGCTGGTCACCGGCTTCAGATTCCAGTTGCGTTCGATGAACTTCAGCACCGAAACGTGATCGGAATACTGGTGGGTGATATGGCCGGGCTTGGCGTACGGCGACACGACGATCATCGGAATACGGGTGCCGTCTCCGAAGAAGTCGAGCGGTTGGATGTAGCCGGAGTCATAGTAACCGCCGCCTTCGTCGAAGGTGATGAAGATGGCCGTGTCCTTCCACAAACTGGGGTTGGCCTGCACGGCGTCCACGATCTTCTTCACGAAGCCTTCGAACAGATCGAGCTTCGAGGAAGCAGGGTGGCCGTCCACCAAGCCGCTGGGCTTCACGAAGGAAACCGAGGGCAAAGTGCCGTTGGCGATGTCCGCATACAGGTTCACCGAATCCTGAATGTGCTCGGTGCGCACTGCGGCGTTGGTCATGACCGAGGTGTCGTACTGGAACGGGTTGCAAATGTTGCAGTACTCGTCGGTCAGGGTGCCGAAATCGCCGTATTCGAGTTGGTATTTGTCATCCAAATACTGGTTGAACTGATCGCCGTAGTACTTCCAGGAGATGTTCTTGGCCAGCAGGGAATCGGCAATGCTGCGGGTGGAGGAAGGCGGAATCGTGAACACGGTGTTGTTGGCGTTGCCGTCCGTATACGCGTTGCTGCCGTCGCCGAAGTAGCCCGGGTTGTAGTTGTTCAACAGATAGTAGTGGCCTGCTTCGCAGCGCGGATCGATCGGACGCGGCAGCGACTTCAGGTAGTTGACGATGGCCGCGACACCGGGTTGCGTGGTGTCCGAGCAATTGCTGTACGAACCGCCGCCGGAGGAAGGCGAGCCGAACGAGCCCGCGCCGTAGCCGTCTTCGGTATACCAGTTGTTGGTGCCCTTGGCCGGGTTCGGGTTTTCGATTTCGTCTACCGTACCCGCATTGGCCGTGCCCGCGCCCGCCGTCTGGTTGTGCGGCGGTTTCTGCGCGTTGCCGTTGCCGTCGCTGAACCAAATCGCGTCACCGTGGCCGAGCATGATGTGGTTCGCGCCCGTGCCGCCGGCTACCGACTGGTGGAAGTTGTCGCTCATCGCGTAGGTGTCCGCCAGGTACTTGAAGTACGGGGCGTCGCCCTGTTGCACGTTGTAGAAGCCAAGCGAAGTGGAACCCTCACCGGTCGTGATCGCGTTGGCCGAATATTCGGTACTGAAGTTCGCCGGCTGAGGAATGCCGTTCGCTCCGGCGCCTACGGTGACTTCCACCCACGAGAACAATTTGTTCGAGCAACCGCTGGGGTTCTGCGTGGTGGCGTGGAACAGATTGCAATCCATCTGTTGCCACATCTGGTAGAAACGGTGAACCGGGCTGGCCGAGTAATCGTCATAGGCCAGGTTGTGCGTCAATTGGAACGGCCCAGGAGGCAGCGCGTTCACGTTGGCAATGCGGGTATCGGGAGTGTGGGACGTCAATCCAGTACCGCCGCTCGCCAGATCGGGGTAGTAGCTCTGCGCCAATCCGGATTCATCCATTTCCGCTTCGGCCGTGGTCGGCACGTAGGGAGTCTTCGGTCCGCCGACCAAAGGCGACGGCAAAACGTTGTTCGCAAAATCCGTGTGGGGTTCCGGGCTCAGCAAAAACGGATCGGAGGTGCCCAGATCGCTTGCTTGAAACTGTTTCGCGGCAGAGAAGTTAGGACCAGGAGTGCCGTCTGCGTTTACGATTCCTTCCGACAGCAGGTTGTTTACGGTCTCACCCGCCTTCGGCTTGTAGGTTGCGAATACGTGGTCGAAGCTGCGATTTTCACCGATGATCACGATAACGTGCTTGATCGGCGTGGTGGTGTAGGTGTCTTCACCTTGCGCTTGAATCGACCCCGCCAACGGTCCACCGACGCTGAACTGGAACAGCGCAGCCGCAGTGAGCCCGATGCGCAGGCCATGCACTGATTTTGAAACGACGTGCTTCAGTTTCATTGACACTCCTCAGGAATGATTGGAATTCGACTACGCGACCAGTAGTAACGCGCGTGTATTGCCGGAGTGTTCTTTGTTTGTGAATGGTTTGAAACTTTTGGCAAAAAATCTTTGCACGCAAAAAAAACGCCGGAAGGATTGGAATCCTTCCGGCGTTTTTCGTTTTTCAGTGCGGGGTTAGCGGCCGATTCGGCTGAACAGCCAGAACAGCGAGCCTGCCAGGCAAATCGAAACCGGCAGCGTCAGTACCCACGCCAACAGCAGATTTCGGACAGTGGACATTTGCAGTCCGGAATGATTTGCGGCCATTGTGCCGGCGACGCCCGACGATAAGACGTGAGTGGTACTGACCGGTAACCCGAACCAGTCGGCAGCGCCGATGGTGGCCATGGCCGTGATTTCCGCGGCGGCTCCCTGCGCGTAGGTGAGGTGATCCTTTCCGATTTTTTCGCCGACGGTGACGACGATGCGCTTCCAGCCGATCATCGTGCCCATTCCGAGTGCGATGGCGACCGCGACCTTCACCCAAGTGGGGATGAACTTGGTGGCGTTGTCGATGTGCTTTTTGTAGTTGGCGATTACCGCGGCATCAGCCGTCGAAAACTGCGGATTCTTGGTCTTCTGCATCAGGCGCAAGGCTTCGGCTACCACGTACATGTCATTGCGGAAGTTGCGGACTTTATCCTGCGGCACGTCTTTCAATTGGTGGTACTGAGCCATTTCCGTTCCGATGCCGTTCACTTCTTCGCGCAGCGCCAGCATGGTGTTGGCGGTGAACTGCTTGGTACGGATGTAATCGGTGACCTCTTCGCGCGCGTCGCCGATGACGGCGGACTTATCCACATAATGATCGAGCACGTTGGCGGTTTGCGTCGATACGGCCACGAAATCCTGAGTCTGTTGGTAGGTGACGGCGTGGTTCACGGCGTAGGCGGTTGGCACGGTGCCGATCAGAATTAGCATGATCAAGCCCATGCCCTTTTGTCCGTCGTTCGAACCGTGGAAGAAGCTCACACCGGTGCAGGTCAGTACGAGCAAGCCACGAATCCAAAAGGGCGGCGGCTCGGTTCCCTGTGGCGCCTTGTACAAATCTTTGTTGGGGATGACCCACTTCATCAGGACGAGCAGCAGGCCGGCGCAAACGAAGCCGACGATGGGAGACAGAACCAGCGATTTACCAATGTTGGTCGCCTGGCTCCAATCGACGCCACTGGTGCCCGAACGCGTGGACATGAATTGATTGGCGAGGCCGACGCCAATGATCGATCCGATCAACGTGTGCGAGCTGGACGCGGGCAAACCGAAATACCATGTGCCGATGTTCCAGATGATCGCGGCCACCAGAAGGGCGAAGACCATCGCGAATCCGGCGCGGCCGCCGACCTGCAGAATCAATTCGACCGGCAGCAGCGAGACGATTCCAAAGGCCACCGCACCCGTCGATACAAGCACGCCGATGAAGTTCCACAGACCGGACCAGACAACGGCGACGTGCGGCTCGAGCGTGTGGGTGTAGATGACCGTTGCCACCGCGTTTGCGGTGTCGTGAAATCCGTTTACGAATTCAAATCCCAGCGCGGTGAGCAGCGCGACTCCGAGCAATACGAAGGGCAAATAGCTGGTGGGATGTACGGTTTCCAAATCCGACAGCAAGTGGCCGCCCGCGTACATCAGACCGATCACCATCGCGGCGCCGGCGATCACCATGCCGATTCGTCCCGGCCCTCCCGACATCTTTTTATCGAGGACGGAAGCTTTCGGCCCCGCGTCACTCACGGATTTCTTTTCCAGCGCTGGTGTAGCTGCCGCCATTCGTCACCTCAGGTGGGAGAGCATCGTCCGGGCCGTCGGCGCACGCGGCCGAGCACGGGTCTTTCGTCGCGGGCAAAACTAACGGCCCCAGGTTACAGCCGCGTGACAACCGGATGAACAATTGTCACCGGCGGGGCCGCTATGTGCCGCCTTTGTAGTCCAGCCGGGCGTGGGTGTCAACGGTTGCGCGAGTTTCGGCAGGCCGAGCGCGAGGCGAGTTCAAAAGCGTGGAACATTACACAGAGAACACCGAGAAAGGCGTGAGGGCACGGAGACAGCTAAGAACTTTCTCGTTGTTCGCGCACGCGAACTTCGAAAGCTATTCGTGGCGTAGGGCGACGATGGGGTCGATGCGCATCGCGCGGCGCGCTGGGACGTAGCAAGCAGCGAACGCGACGGTGACGAGGACGACGATCACTGCCGCGAATGTCGCCGGGTCTGCCGCGCTGACGCCGAAGATCAGCTGCGACATCAAGCGAGTCAGTGCTGTTGCAGCAAGCGCGCCGATAACCACGCCGGTCAGAGCCATGGTCATGCCTGTTCGCAGCACGAGTGCCAAAACTGTAGCGCGCTGCGCACCGAGGGCGATGCGAACGCCGAGCTCGCGGGTGCGTTGCCCCACGATGTAAGAGATCACACCGTAGATGCCAATGCTGGAGAGCAGCAACGCCAGCGCTGCGAATACGCCGAGCAGAATCATGGAGAACTGACGCGCCGCGAGCGATTCGGCGATGATGGACTGCATGGTTTCCGGCTCATACATCACGTTTTCGCTGTTCAATTTCACGATCGCGTCGCGGACGGCACCGGTGATCGCTAGAGGCTCGGCGGCCGAGCGCAGCGCGACTGAAATCTGTGGCGGGCCTAACCACGCCGAATCGGGAATTTGAAAAATGGGCATGTACACTTGCTCTTGCAGGGGATGGCGATCCGCTTCCGTATCGAGCCCCCATTGCTTTACGTGTCCGACGACGCCGACGATTTCGGGACTCATGTTGAACTGCGGCACGTGAATGCGCTTTCCGATGGGATCCTGACCGGGAAAATATTTGCGCGCAAAATTCTCGTCGATCGCGATGACCTGGCCCGAACGCTCGTTGTCTGCATCCGTGATGAACCGGCCCCGCAGCAAGGGAATTTGCATGACGTTGAGGTAGTCCGGCTCGATGACGTAGGTAAGCGCCTGATTCATCTCGCTGCTGTTTGCGGGCTTGGCTTCGCCGTCAATCCAGAATTGAAGTTCATTGTCGCTGGACATCGGAACGGCGCCGGCCAAGACCGACGCCGCCCGCACGCCCGGCGTCGCGAGCAACGCCTTGCTGAGTTCACGGATTCCCGCGCGAGCGGTCGTTGCGTTTGTGCCCACGGACGGTGCGAGCGTAGCGTCGAAAACGAGTACGTTTTGCGGATTGAACCCGGGGTTGACGCTCCAGAGCCGGATGAGTGTGCGAATCATCAGTCCGGCGCCGGTGAGAAGGACGACCGTCAACGCCATCTCACAGACCACAAACACGCTCTGCGCACGTTGCCGCGAAGAACTGTTTCCGCGACCGCCTTCTTTCAAAGTTTCCTGGAGTTCCGGGCGTGACAGTTTCAGCGCAGGCAGAAGTCCGAACACAAGTCCGGCGAGAAGCGAAATCGCGAAGGTGAAAATGAGTACGTGGGAGTCGAGACCCACGTCTTCGGCTCGCGGCAGCGTTTCAGGTAGCACGCGTATCGCAGCCTGCGTTCCCCACGCAGCAATGCAAGCGCCGATGAAACCGCCGGCCAAACTCAGCACAACGCTTTCGACCAGGAGTTGGCGGACGACGCGCCAACGGTCCGCACCAAGTGCGCAGCGAATCGCAAATTCATGACGGCGGGCAGCGGAGCGCGCGAGCTGCAGGTTGCCAACGTTGACGCAGGCGATCAGAAGCACAAATCCCACGGCACCGAGTAGAAGCCACAGAAACGGCCTCACGTCCTGAACCAGTTCATCCCGCAGCGGAATCACGACGGCGCCGATGCCTTTGTCAGCATCGGGATACGCCGCAGCCAGATTGGCGGTGAGCTGCGCCAGATCGGCTTCCGCGGCCTGCAGCGAAACCCCGGGCTTCAGCCGGCCAACGGCATCCATACCCTTGTACGCGTCGCGATGATAGAAAAACGGATCTCTGGTTTGGCCGATGGGAAGGTACACGTCTTTGATGCCGCCGAAGTTGAAGGCGCGAAAGCTGAAGCTGGCGGGGATTACGCCGACGATCGTGTACGCGTCGCCGTTCAGCACGAGCTGCTTGCCGATGATGTCGCGCGAAGCTCCGAAGCGGCGTCGCCAGAATCCCTCTGCGAGTAGCGCCACCGGAGCAGCGCTCAGTCGATCTTCACTCGGCGTGAACAAGCGGCCGAACAGAGGCGTCACGCCGAAAGTGGGGAAGAATTCGGCGGAGACCATGCCGCCGCGAACGTGTTCCGGATCTCCACCGCCCGTGACGTCGAAATCCTGGTGACGATAGGCGGCCATCGAGGCAAACGTGGAGTTGGTGCGTTGCCAATCGAGGAAATTGGGATAGGAGATGGACGACTTTTCGAAGTTCGTGGTGTGTTCGTAAAGGATGGTCAATTCCTGCGGATGCGGATAGGGAAGCGGATTGAGTAGGACGCCGTTCACAATGGAGAAGATGGCAGTGTTGGCGCCGATGCCCAAGGCGAGCGTCAAAACCGCAATCGCGGCGAAGCCGGGAGACTTGCGCATCATTCGAAACGCGTGGCGAATATCTTCGAGGATGCCGGTGAATAAGTTGGCGCTGCCATCGCCCGACTGCGCCGGCTCGCGATGTGAATCGCTTTTGGTCGATCGAAAGTTGCCGGCGAGAAGATCCTCGTGTTGCAGTTCGTCGATTGTGGTCTGAAAAGCTGCGTCTTCCGAATGGCCGCTCGCGAGGAGTTCGTTGTAACGATCTTCCAGGTGTTGCGCGATCTCTTCGGCGATTTCCGCTTCGTGTTCGGGTACAAGATTCAGGGGAGCAAGGCGGCGGAGTATTTCTGGCGTCCATTTAGGCATTTTTGGCCTCGGTGATGCGATTGATTCCGGTGACGAATTCGTGCCAGCCGCGAAGCTGCGCAGCCAGAACTTTTCGGCCTTGACCCGTCAGGCGGTAGTAGCGACGGCGGCGCTGACCGGATTTTTCGACCCAACGACCCGAGAGCCAGCCGCGGACTTCGAGACGGTACAGAAGGGGATAGAGCGAAGCGGCGTGAAACCGAACTGCGCCGCCCGAGCGTTGTTCGATTAGTTTGCAGATTTCGTAACCGTGGCGCGGGCGCAGTTCGACAAGCGAAAGAATCAGAAGTTCGGCGCTCCCCTTTTTCCATTCCGCTTGTGAGGCTGTGTGGTCCATATGTGGCATATCCATATATTGCAGACATTGCGGTGCGGGAGTCAAGCGAACGTTTTGCGTGTCTAATTAAGTCCCGAGTGCCGGCTCCGAAACCGGGAGCGCACTTCGACGTGAGGACCGTTTCGGAGTTTCAAAAACGCGAGCGGGCTAATGGACGGCGTAGCAGTCGAGGTCGTTGCCGAAGTCGAGTGGGCCGGAGTAGCGCTTGCGGATCTCGGCTTCGGTGGCGGCTTCTTTGCCGAGAGTGCGCAGCATGCGGTGCGAGAGGACCAGGCGTTTGACGTGCGCGTCGGCGGCGATCTGGCCGATCACCGATGGCGGCATGTGAAGATTGCGCTCGACGCCGGTGACGCCTTCGGGCACGGCGTTGTGCGCGATGAAAAGGTCCGCGCCGGCGGCGAGATCGACAAGACCTCCGGCGCCGTTCGTATCGCCGCTAAAGACGATCGACTTTCCGCCGATGTCGATGCGCCATGCGAGCGACGGGAATCCGCCGTGAATCACGCGGACGGAGGTGGCGGTGAAATCGGGAGTGCGCAACTGGACGGCGGGCTTGTCGGTGCCGGCGACGTTGTGCGGCTGAATTTTGTAGGCGCCGTCTTCGGCCGGCTCGTAAAGTTCGCTCAGGTAGCGGTAAACGCCCTTGTCGCTGAAAAAATCGGCGACGAATTCGGTCGTCGAGGGCATGAAGTTGTTGCCTTCGGGTCCGTACACGGGCAACGTGCGGTTGCGGTCGCCGAACCAGGAAGATTTGATCAGCGCGGCGAAGTCGCCGCTGTGATCGACGTGGAAGTGGGAGAAGAAAATCGCGTCCAGCTGCGACATGCGAGCGCCGCTTTCGCCGAAGCGAAGGGCGCTGCCGCCGCCCGCGTCGATCAGAATGCGCGACCGGCCGTCCTGCCAAATCACGTAACTGGTCATCGCGCGCTTATCGGCGAGTTCCGGGCCGCCCGAGCCGAGCACCTGGACGGCGACACCGTGAGCGCCGCACGTCGCGGCCGGTGGCGGCTGCGCCTGCGACGGTGCTTGGGGCTGAGTTTGGGTTTGGACCGCGCGGACCGGCGCGATTGCGAAACTCAGGATGATTGCGACGAGCGGAAGAATGGTGCGCCCGGAGAGAGTCGAACTCCCGACCTTTTGGTTCGTAGCCAAACGCTCTATCCAGCTGAGCTACGGGCGCGCCGGAGGGAAATGCAGCCCAAGTAGATTACGACACCTTCCTAAAGACTTCAACGCTTCTCACTCATCGCGCGAATCCGCGCCAGCCGCCTCTGGACGCTCCCCGCCCTCCGTGACTATAATCGCGCCGACTCACACTCACTCGTTGCTCAAGGGGAGCCCCCGGTGAAACCTCACGCCTCGAAATTATTTTTACTCTCGTTCGCGTTTCTGTTGCTCGGCGCATTCTCGTCAGCCCCCGCGCAGGAGCAGCCCGCCAACATCGCCGGCACCTGGACGATTCACTCCAAAGGTCCCGACGGCGTCGAGCGCACTCAATCGATGCAGATCGTTCAGCAGGGAGGCCTCATCACCGGCCGCTACGAAGGCCCCGGCCAGCAGGGCGAACTCGAAGGCTCCATCAACGAACAGCACATCGTCTTCCGCACCAAAACGCGCGAGCCCCTCACCTTCCGCGGCCGCGTGGACGGCCCTCACATCGACCACACCGTCCAGGGTCGCACCATCAGCGGCACCTACCGCGATTCCCACGGCCTCGGCCAGTGGCACGCCGTAAAATCCGATTAACCCTCCACCGCCCAGCCGCCCTCACAAAAATCCAGGCGCACCGCCTTTCCTAAATAATACGATGATATTTCGGTTATAAGGAGTAGTCGAGCGCGCGTTAGTTCGCCGCCGGTAGCCCTCTGGGCCCACAAAACTCCCTACGCATCCTGCAATCGCTGTACACTCCCGCCTGAAGCGAGGCGAAAGGTGATCGCGTTTCCACCTACATTGCCGACCTACCTCGAGTCCGCATGGACCGTTGGCAAAGCGATTGTCGCGGGGCTCGGCGGTGTGGCTGGCATCGCCAAAATAAAGGATTGGTTCTTCAGCGGACCTAAGATCGTCGGGCAAGTCGAACAGAAAGTTTCTGGTAAAGTGGTGCAGGACGGAAATCCGAATGGCTGCGCATTGTTTTTACTGATCTATCTTGTGAACAAGCACGTTCAACCAATCACGATCAAAGGGTTCACGATCTCGGCGCTCTTAGACGGGCGGTGGGTTGAAGGCTTGAACATACACATTCGCGATGGATTTCGGTTACCCGCGTTTCCTGCTCTCGCGCTTGATCAAGAGCGACTATATGAAAAGGTGGGACTGAATCTTTTGGAATATGGAAAAGGCGTTCGCGGATGGATGCACGTCTCGTTTCCCACTGTGGAAGATGACCAGAAACTTCGTAGTGCGACACTCAAAATCGAACTCAGAGATGCGTTCGACAAGAAGCATCGCTGGCGCGAACAAAACAGAAACGCGGGAGAAGGCCTGAGATTTTATCCGGGCGCGGGAAACCGCCAGTGAGCGTTCCGGTGGACGGTGCTTCGATCCCCTTGTTAGTGCGACGGAGAATATTGGCATGTTCAAATTCTGGATTAACGTATCAATTGCTGCCCTAAACAGTTCGATTGATTTTTTCGGAAAGTCGCGGACAGAGATATTTCGCACGGTCGTCCTAATTGCGATCGTCAGCGTGGTGACGTTGTACAAATATGGGTGGCCTAAGACGCTCCATGATCTTAAGGCAAAGATCCGGGTCTTCAGAGCCACGGCGTCTGTCTTGTTAGGGTTTTTTATCGTGGTGTTCGTTTATCAATCCGCAGCAGAGGCATACGCCCGATTCGACGGCATAAGAACTCAGCTGTCCACGGAAGCACAAAAGTGTAAGACTCTCCAGTCTGCCTACGACGACCTTGCGGCGCCGCAATTGCGGCCACTAATTATTAACGTTTTTGTAGCCCAGGCTGGCGACCCCGAAAACGCAGTGGTCGGCGTTGAGAGCAGAGTCACGAACTTGGGAGCTGAAACTTCGATCGCCGCCCTATCCCTGGTCGTTAAATTTGATGACGGTCGAGCCCTAAAAGGAACGCTCGCTGCCGGGTTCCAAGATCCAGAAAACTCCAGAATCAATCTCTTGAGGGATGCCTCTGGCGCCCAAGAGTTCGTGAACGGCCGAGACTATTGGATCTCGGAACTGTCAACGGCTCTTCAAAGGAACGGAATCAGGGATGGCGTGTTATTTTCACTTGTGAAAAATACAACAAAGCAAGAAATACTGGAAAAGCACGCGACGATTTCCTTCGCAGTTACTGACGCGAGAGGGGTTGTAACGGTGAACGAACACCGCATGACGGGCGACGGCTTCCAAGGAATCGATCCGAACATGCTCGGCCTTCAGGGTCTTCAAAAACACCTAAATAATCAAACCGAAAAGCGATAGCCGTCGAGCCTCGGGCGGAGGCTCAACTTGCGACTCGCATCGCTGAGGGCTGTTTTTCATGCCCATCTTTCTGCTTGAACTCAATGTCTGCGACAGAGCGGACGGCGTCAACGCAGAGAAGCAGCGCTTCGCGGCGATATCCGGTTGTTCGCGCAGTAGCAATCATCGCTCACTCCACCAGAAACACCAGCCTCGGACTCCCCGTATCCGCCGCCCAAACCTTCTCCACATCCGCCAACGGCGCCGTCTTCGTCGCCACCTTAAATTCGCCCGGCACCACCGCCTTCAAAAACTCGCCGATGCATTTCATCAGCCCCACAATCGACACGCTTCCAACCCCGCTTCCCATCAACTCAATCGCCGACGAACGCAGCACCGCGCTTGGCAGCGTAATATTCGGCGCGCTCAACGACCCCACCTGCACGAACCGGATCGGCACCGCCTCTTTTCCCGCCTTCGCGCCCGCAATCAAAATCCGTTCCGCGCTCGGCCCCCACAAATAATCCAGCACCGCATGAATTCCGTCGCCCGCAAACTGCTCCTCCAGCGCTTCCTCCAGCGCATCGCCATTGTCACCTAGCGGAATCGTCACGTCCGCGCCCAACGAATCCACGCCCTTCAAGGATTCCGCATCTCTTCCCGTTGCCACCACTTTTTTCGCGCCCAGATACTTCGCCGCTTGCACCGCCAGCCGTCCCGCTGAGCCCGTCGCGCCATTGATCAGTACATTTTCTCCCGGCGCCAATTTCGCGCGCTCGCGAAACCCGGCCCATACCGACATCCCCGGATTCGCAATCGCCGCCGCCGTCACGTCGTCCAGATCGTCCGGCACCGCAACAGACTGTTCACGCCGCACCACCGTACGCTCGCTCATCGCTCCCCACGGCGCTTGCGGTGCCGCGAAATAAACGCGTCTGCCATCCTCCAGCCGCCCCACTCCATCCACGCCCACCACAAAGGGCACTTGGCCCTTGGCGCTGTAATGCGTTCCATCGGCGCGCCCCTTCGTCAGATGGCTCAGCGCTGCCGCGCGCACGTTAATCAAAACTTCTCCCGATCCCGCAACCGGCTCCTTGAAATCTCCGTAAATCGGCGTCTTTCCCGCTTCCACCACGATTGCTGCCTTCATCGCCTCGCCCCCTCGCCGCGCAACGGCCTTCGCCCAGGCCTTGTGGCACACCTGTTCCTGTCCGCAGCGCGTAGCCGGGGCAGGCCGGACGTACCTCCGCCTTTGTATCAGATTTTTCGGCCGCTGAATTTGAGTTCGATTTTATTTTTTACTGCTGCGGGCGCTCACCCCTCGCTCCGCCACAACGGAAAGTAGCCCAACCCTATTAGCTCAGCCGCTCGCAGTCGGGACCGCCGCGGCGAACGCCTGAGCGCATTCCAATTCACCAGGGCACAGGTTCAGCCACGGAACCAGCCTCAGGCCCCAAACCACCATCCGGCCTCGCTCGTCCTCCCGTCATTTCCTTTTCGCCCGTCCCCGGCGTTCACCGGCAATCGCTTTCAATCCTCATTATTCAATTGACAATACGTAACCTATATGTTAACTTCGGTCCGAACTGAACTCGACACTCGACAACAAACCGACATGGACGCCACCCGCCAATCCGCCCCGCTTCTCGCACCAAAACCGCACTCCTGCCCATCCAGGCCCTACGCGAATTCGCGTACCCGCCCTGCCAAATTCGCGAATTCTAATCGGCATACGCCGCGATTAGAAAACGTCGTAACTCACTCAAAACACTCGCTCGACATGGTTTCTAATCGACACAAATGCGCATATTCGAAATGCGCTCTCGGCGCCGGATCTTCACTCGAATTTGCGCGTGGAAAAAACGAAGGCTCCGCAGGCGCGGAGCCTCCCTATCAAGGCTGGATTTGTACCAGATCTTTACTCGGTGCGGGCTTCGCAATTTCGCCCGTCCATCTCGACGGGTGAAACGCATTTTCGCGGAATTGATTTACCGCCAGGCCCACTCCGATCGATCCCTTCACGAAGTGACCGACCTTCAGCGGTCCAATCGCTTTCTGCTCGCGAATCCAATGCAATCCGCTGCTGATCGCGCAGCCGCACTGCGAGCAATCCGGATTTCCGCCGAAAACGCAAGGCTCGACGCGGCTCTTGAAATCGGCCGAATAGTTCGCTGACATCTTCGAGAACAAACAATCATCGGGATTTTTCGGCGGATCGACGAACGCGTCGGCAATGCCCTGATTGATCAACAGCTTCGGATATTTCTTCGCCAGCGCCGGCAACTCGCGCGCCAGCAGCACTCGGTTTTCCGGCGTCAGTTTCTCCGCCGATTCCTCGCCGATCTGCGGCGTGTACAGACTCAGCCACAGCCGGTTCATCTCGGGCCGCGCATTCCAGTACGAGACGTATTCCTCCAGATATCCCGGCCGCGAAAGCATCGGACGTGTAATCGTCCAATGAACGTTCACTTCCCGTCCCGCGATATTTTTCAGGATCCGTTCATACGTCGCCGGTTTGCGCCGCACGTCGTGGTCTTCCGGCAATCCATCCACCGATACGGCCACTCGCATTCTCGGAATCTTCATCCACTCTTCTGGAATCGGAATCACCGCGCTGGTAACCACCAGCGTGAAGACTCCCATGTCGCTCAGGATCGGCAGAATTTTGCTCAGTTCGCGGTGACGGACCAGCGGCTCTCCGCCGACCAGCGACACGTGTATCGGTTTGTGTTTCTTCACCAAATCGACGACGCCTTTCACCAGATCATCGCCGCGCTTGTCGTTCAACTGTTTCAAAGTGACTTCGCCGCCCAGATGCGAATCGCCGTAGGCATAGCATCCGGGGCAGGAAAGTGGGCATTCTCGAGTGATTTCTATGGATAGCAGAGGGACGCGACCCGCAAGAATCCTTCCCCAGGACGTCAGGATTTCCCGCGGAGTAATGCTGGGATTAGGAGTAGGAGCGTTCATGAAGCATTTTGATGCAAATCCAGGGCCGGAGGGTGCCTTATTTTTCGGAGGTCACAAAAATGTCAACGCTACGCCATCTGGCGTACATAAAACCCGCCGGATGGTGAAAAACTAGCGGGAAATCGCCGGCGTCTGCCCGCTGCTTTCAATAAACGTCAGGCCATCCATCACCGTACGGAAACCGCCGTGCGAGCCGAGGGTGTTCGTCTCGCTCTTGCTGAAAAGCGGTTTGCGACGGGGCGAGAAAGCCGCAGGGTCGAACGAGCCGCGCTTGGAGTGGAAGATCCAGACATATTCGTGGTGGCTGTGATTCACGTCGTTAATCAGCGCGGAGTCGACAGTTGAAACGGGCGTCCAATCGGAGAAGCCGTTCACATCTTTGTGGATCGGCGTCGGCAAGGTGACGCTGTAGAAGCCAACGTCGTGGGTGAAGATGATCACGTAGTCGACCATCGAGGGCGACGGCGCGGGGCAGACGCTCGGAAATGCTTTGCCGCGGTTTTGCGCGAGCCACTTGTATTGGTTGGGCGACAAGCCGTATGCGGTGAAGTATGTGGTGCAGCTTGCGGCGTCGAAGCTGATCGCGCTGGTCGGCGCGTATTCTTCGGTATCGGGATCGACCGGCGGCGCCACGGGCCGTGTGGTGTGCACAGGCGCTGGAGCTGGCGACGGGGCAGGAGTTTCGCTTGTCATCGAAATTTCCATCGTGCCAGCGGTGGCTGGCTCGGGTGACGGCGCAGATGCGACTGGTTGCGCAATGGGCTGCGAAACGGTTTTGGCAACGGCGGGTGCAGCGGGTTTCGGTTGCGGCGCTGGCGCGGTTGGCGCTTTGTATTCGGCGACAACGACGGGCTCAGGAGCGCGCGTGACTGGCGCGGCCGGCGCGGGTTTTGACGGAGCCGCGGTAGGTTGCGGTTTCGGCGTCGCGCTGGCCACCGTCGGCGAAGTCACTGACGCCGGCGCGCTCGTTGCTGCTGTTGCTGGAGATGGCTTCGGTGCGGCGGGCTGCGTCGCGGCGGCCACGACCGGTGTGGGAGCCGGCGTTGTGGTGACGGGGCGCGCAGCTGCGGCCGCGGCTGTGGGCGTTGGCGCGACCGAAACAACGGCAGCGCTCTCGGTCTCTGTACGAGTCTTTGACGTCGTCAACATTTTTTGCGACGCCGAGTTCAAGTCGTTCGATTTGTCTTCAGGTTCCGGCGGAATTGCCGATTTCGGAAACGCGCTGGCGACCACGAAACCTTCATCGCCGGCCGCGGTGCGAACTTTCACGTAACCCTTCACGCGATCGATCACTTCCACCTGATCGCCGCACTTCAATTTCGTTTCGACGTTGAAATCCACCAGCGATTCGTAGACCCAAACGCGGTCTTCGTTTGCTCCGCAACGTACGGCGATGTTTCCGCCAGCCTTTGCCGCGGGCGCCGCACAGGCAATCGCAACGACGCTCACGACCGCAAGTTTCCCAATCATAGTTCCTCCATGCGCCGGCGATCGGCGGTGCGGCGGAAGTATTGCGATGCCCACGACGCGGGCGAACCGGCGGCAGCGCGACGGCGGCGGACGCTCGGCGATTCCTGCGCGCGAAACAAATGCACGTACGCGGATGCATTTTGGGTTTGCGATTTTGCGGAGCGAGAGGGCGAAAGTTTCGACACAGTTCGGATCCCAAGACTGCGAGTTCGAAATCGCGCAAGCCTCGTGGTTCGAGCCGCTTGCAGTGGAGAGCCGCCTCTTGAGGGAGAGACAACTCGCAACACTAGTATGAAGACGAGCGAAAGCTCGCAACAACTGGACGAACGTCCAGATTAAGGACGGGAAGGACAGTTCGCCTCTTCATCGCCTGCGCGGTTGCGGCGAGTTTTTGGGAGAATTACGGCGGCGGTCGAACGATCGTGCGTGAGGACGCCGGTCTATTTTTGCGCGAATACGGCTTGGAAGTTTTGCAGTTCGGCGCGATCCGCGGAAGACGGGCAATTTGCCTTCAATTTCGCAGCGTAGGAGGATGCCGCGACCGAATCTCCCTTCGCTTTGGCGGCCACCGCAGCGCCGTAGAGCGAATCGAAGCGGTTGGGCGATTCCTTCAACGTAGTTTCGTATTCGCGGAGTGCTTCTTCGGGGCGCTTCAATTCCATCAGTAGATCGGCGAGCATTTCGCGCGCGGGAATCACCACGGAGTCGATGCCGTCGGCTTCCTGTTTTTCCGCGGCGGCGCGCATGGATTTTACGGCGTCGTCGGTGCGGCCTTCGGCATAGGCGAGCCAGCCTTCGGCTTCGAGTACGCTGGAGTTTTTGCCGGGACGTAGCTCGCCGCCCGCGGCGACTTTTGCGGCGTCGGCAGCGGCAATCGCTTTTGTGAGGTTCGCGAGATTATCTTTCGCGGCTGCAACGTCGCCAATTCGTGCGGCGCCGATCGAGTTTGCCCAATACGCGGCATCGAGCGATTTCAACGGCAAGTCCGGCACGGGCAGTCCGGCGGCGGCTTTCCATTGATGCAAATCGAGCGCGTTTCTGGCAGCGAAGTAGCTTTCGTGCTCGAGAATCTGATCTCTGCTCGCACCCGGAACGGTTTTCAGTTCGTTCACCACGCGCTGCGCATCGGATTGCTGGCCGGTTTGCACGTAGGTGTAATCGAGGAAATCCATCGGATGGATCTGATAGTGCGCTTCGGCTTGATGAAGCTTGGACGCTTTTTCGGCGGACGCCGCGGCGGCCAGATTCGAATCGATCGATTCCTGCCACAGGCCGAGGCGCGTGAAGATGTGCGACGGCATATGCAGAGCATGCGAAGAATCCGGCGCGATTTGTGCGTATTTGCGCGCGGCGGTAAGCCCCTGCGGCGCGAGCTCCGGAGTATCGGCAGCGTGGATGATGTAATGCGCGACGCCGGGATGATTCGGATGCGCGGCGAATAGCGGCTGCAGAATCGCGAGCGCGTGTTCGCGGTAGGGCGTTCCGTCTTTTTCCTTGTAGGCGAGCGAAATCAGCGACAGCGCGTAAAACGAAGCGGCGTCTGTGTCGCCGGGATTCGCTTTGTAAACTTTTTCCATCGCCGACGAATAGGCTTCGTTGCGCTGCGTGTAGGTGAGCTTCGGATCGTCTTGAAAGTATGCCGATGCCGCGGCGATGTAACCCTTTTCGAGCGGTGTGCCGGAATTCATTTTCTTTGCTGCGGTTAGATCTTCGCGCGCCTGCTTCAGAGTTTTGGTGTCGGGGTCGTACCAAAGCTGGGCGTAGAGCGCCATGGCTTTGCCCCAATCCGCGATTGCGCAGTGCGGATCCGATTGGGCGGCCTGCTCGAAGGATTGCTCGGACTGGGTGTACTGGAAGGAGTGCAGAAAAGCGACGCCGACGCGAACCTCGTCCTGCGCCTTCGCGTTGCAGGATGTGGGGAAGCGCACTTCGCCGAGTTGGTCTTCGGTAACGGCGGCGGAGCGAGTTTCATAAGCCGGCGATTTCGCGACAGCGGCCGCAGACACTACCGCCGCGCCGATCACGCACGCGCACAGAATCAAACGATTGGCCAGCGTCATGGGTGGCAACCCCCGGAATTTTCTGTCAAAACCGTTGCGGTTAGCTGTGCTTTTTGTGATGGCCGGCGCGGCGTTTCTTGTCGTAGCGCGCAAGCGAACTTTCGATCACCGGGTAGGCCGTGGCGGCGGGCTGAATCTCGTCCACCTCGACGACTTTTCCTTCGAGCTGTTTGTAGTCCTGAAAAAAGCGGCGGACCATGGCCAGCTTGTGCGGCGGCAGCTCGCTGGCTTCGTGATACGAGTTGTACTCCGGATCGGCGGTGGCGACGGCGATGATTTTGTAGTCTTTGGTGCCCGAGTCGATCATGGCCATCAGGCCGATCGTGCGGGCCTGCATGATCGTCAGCGGGACGACCGGCACCTGACACAGCACCAACACGTCGAGCGGATCGTGATCTTCGGCGAGCGACTGCGGAATGAATCCGTAATTCGCGGGATAGTAGGCGGCCGAGTAGAGCACGCGGTCCATCTTGATGATGCCGCTTCCTTTATCGAGTTCGTATTTCACGCTCGAACCGAGAGGAATTTCGATCACAGCCTGAAATTCGTGCGGGATGTGTTCGCCGGGGCTTAAGTCGTGCCATGGATGCATCTGAGTTCCTCCGAAATCGATTATATAGGCTGATTAACGTAAATCGCTTTGCCGCCACGGTGCGCGAATTCGTGAATGGTGGATGGGTCGATGCCGATGAACGCGCGATCTTTCAAATATTCCGGCGTGAACAGATACACACGATTCGGCCCATTCCACAGACGAACGAACGATGCGTTGTCTTCGTACACTTTCGGCGCGTCCGGCCAAAACGAACCGAACCACAAATCGCCCGCGACTCCGTTCAACACGTGAACGGGAAGTCCGGTGTAAAAATTCAGGCTGGAGCCGGTTTCGTACACTCCGTTGATGACGATCGTTTCGCCGGGTTTGTACACTCGCTTGATCGCGAGGGCCATATCTTTCGAGGAAAGCTCTGGCGAAAAAATCGAGTAGCCCTGCCAGACGCAGAACAGAACCACGATCATCATTCCGGCGAGCGCGAAATTCGCGGCGAGCAATTTGCCGCGGCGGCGGAAAAACCAGTTCAGTCCGGTGCCGACCAGAAAGCCAACGCCGATTTCCCACAGCGGCGCGCGGAACAGGCCGAAGGCTTCGATCGTCAGGTCGCCCATGTGGCCGAGGGACAATTTGTAACGTCCGGGATGCGGCACCAGCACTTCGCCGATGTCTGTGCCGGCCGGGAAGGGATGCGTTTTCGAAATCAGGACCATCGTAGCGATGAACGCGGCGAGACCGAAAATCAAGAGCAATGCCGATGCGAACTTGCCCGCGCGGCGAAGTGAGCTATCCGCGGCGGAGTGGCGTTCGCGCTCGAGCCATCCGCCAATCAGCAGCGCGAGAGCGGGCAAGGCCGGCAGCGAGTAATACTCCTGGCGGCTGGAGAAACTGAAAAACAGCATGATCAAAATGGCCCAGACGGCGAAAAACAAATTGGCTCGCGAGCGGGCGTCGAGATTCGAGCGCCACGCGCTGAGTTTTGCGGGAATCTCGCGAAACGCGGGAATCAGAAATGCGATCCAGGGAATCAGGAAAATCAGCAGCATCGCCCAGAAAAGTCCGAGCGGGACTTTGTCATAGTCATACGGCACGCGCTTGCCGATGTAGCGCATGAAATGTTCGTTGATGAAGTACGACCAGAAAAATCCCTTGGCCATGGTGCCGGGAATGGCGGGATTGCGAAGGCTGGCGAGAATGTGCCACGGCGCCGCGATCACCAAGAAAATCAGCGCACTCGAAACCAGATGCAGGCGCCAGATGCGCTTGAAATCGCCGATTAAAAACAAATATACGGGAATGATCAGGCAGGGAAACACCAAGCCGATCAAGCCTTTCGCCAGCACGCTCAGCGCAATCGAAGCGGCCACTCCCCAGCAGGCATTGCGCGAAGGGCGATCGCCTTCCGCGGCGCGCATGAAAAAATACAAACTGAGAACCAGAAACATGGCCACGACGACGTCGGAAATCAGAAACCGCGTGTACACGAAAACGCCCAGCGAAGTAATCATAATGAGCGCGGCGTAAAACCCGCCTTCGCGCCCCAGATATCGCTTGCCGAAAATAAATGTGAACGCGACCAGGCCGAACACGCTGAAGGCCAGTGGCAGGCGCGTCTGCCATTCACCGACGCCAAAAAGTTCGTAGGAAATCGTGACCGCCCAGTACAGCAGCGGAGGCTTTTGTAGGTACCGCGCGCCATCGGTATAGAGCGTGACCCAGTCGTGATTCAGCAGCATTTCGCGCGAGGCTTCGGCGTGGACCGTATCGGCATCGTCAAGCAGAGGGGGATGAAAAAGGCCCGGTATATATAGGATGGCCCAAAAGCAGATCAAGACGAGCCATATCGTTTTCTGGGACAAGAACTTAGAGGAGTTTTCGGGCTGGCTAACCGGTTCCACAGATTCCTTTTCCAGTTCGTCGAGCGGGTTGCAGATCGAATGCGGTTGGCGCGGAACGCCGCGCGGTTCCGCAGCGATTCGAACGATTGATTTTAGCGTATGTGCGTGGGTTTGTCAGGAGCGCGAAACGAAATGCGCACGTTACGACGTTGTATTACGGCGTGGTCGTCACGGCAGGCTGCGGGTGTGGACCGGTTCCACAGAGCGTATCGACCTGCAGCTGCATCGCATCGTCGAGCACCGCACCGACTCGCGATTTCGTGGCGCAGATTTGAGCCGCGGTCAGCTGCAACGCGCCGCGAAGGTCTGCGCCGTCCAGATTCACGTCGTGTAGGTTCGCGCCGTTGAGCACGGTGCCGCTGAATTGAGCGCCGCGCATGTCCGCGCCGGAAAGATCGGCGTCGATGAAAATTGCGGTGGCCAGCTGTGCGTTGCGCAAATTCGCGCCGGGAAGTTTGGCCGACCAGAAATAGGCCTGGCGCAAATCCGAATGCTCGAGATTCGCGTTGTCGAGATGCGCGTCGCGAAGATCGGCGTTTTGCAGAATGCCGCGAATGATCAATGTGTTTTCGAGGTGCGAGCCGTAAAGGCTGGCGCCGTCCATACGTGCGTCGATCAGCACGGCGTTTTTGATCGAGGTGTAGGAAAGGTTGGCGCCTCGCAAGTCGGCGCGCGAAAGATTCGCGCCGTCGAGTTGTGCGCGATCCAGATTCACGTGTCCCATCTGCGCGCGATCGAGGATGGTGTTCTGCAGATTGGATTGGCCGAGGTCGGCGTTGCGCATATCTGCTTCCGACATGAACGCGCCCTTGAAGTTCGCGCGGAACAAATGCGCGTTGGCGAGGAAAATTCCGTAAGCCTGCGCGTAACGGAACGTGGAGCCGACCAGACGCGCGCCTTTCACTTGCGATAGTTGGTCGTCGGAGCCATTCCAGCCGTCGGGCTTTACGGAAATCGAAGCTTCGGTGAGTTCGGCGTACGGGTCGAGTCCGACGCTCCACAAAACCGTGGGCGCCCAGCGGCGAGGATTTGCAGCGCCAACGCTCGTCGCGCGCTCCATATCGTGAGGCACGCCCGCGATGGTGCCGGCCGAAAGAAACGTGAGAATTCCGACCAGAGTCAAAATTCCGGGAATCGGCTTGATGTGCTTCAGTTTGTCGATGGCCCAGCGCGATGGCGAGTCGGGCAGCGTCCAGCGCTCCGCGGGCCGGCCGATTTTCGCCGAGCAGTAGTAAGCAACGCAGATTGCGATCAACACCAGAATTTCGTGCAGCACCGTGCCGTGAACGTCTTGCACGGTAAGGTAGCGCGCCCAGAAAAACAGCAGAACCAGCGGGACGGTCCAGTAAGCGAGCGCCACCGAGACGCCCTTTTCAATCAGGCGCGTGGACGGCGCGTAGGAATTCATCCAGCGGAAATGAGTGCGCAGCAAGCCGACGATGATTCGGGGAGCCGTCTGTTCGACGCGCTTTCCATCAGGAAAAATTGCGGGTAGCTCGAGAACCGCGTCCCACACTTGCTGCAGGTTGTACACGAACCAGAGATAGAGCGTGAGAAGCAGGACGGGAGCGACCAAATAAATTTCGTCGGTCGGCAGAGCGGCGCCCAGAGCTCGTGTGCGCAGAAACGGAATAATCGTGGAATCGGACAGCAGCTGGAAGTCGTGCGTTCTCCAGATCATCACGCAGGAAACGACGCTGACGAACATCATGGCGAAAAATAGGCGAGCGGTGGTTGCGGCGGTGCGCGCGAATTCGGCGACGCCCGGAAATTCTAAAACTTGCGCCGGCAATGACGCTTCGTGCAGGTTCGCTCCGGCGAGTTGCCGCGCGACGAGGCCCATCGAATTTTCAAGTGACGCGCCTTCGAGATTCGCGCCCTCGAGGTTTGTGCCCACCAGGCATGCTTCGCTGAAATTGGCACGCACGAGGCACGCGTCTCGCAGATCGGCCAGCAGCAGGTCGGCAGACTTCAGGCTCGCGTCCTGCATGTCGGCATAGCGTAGATTGATGCTGATCAGCTCGGTGCTTTCCAGTTGCGCTTTGCGCAGGTCGGCTTTTTGTCCGGCGGTGCCTCGCGAATCGAGCCATTCTTTGTGCAGGGCCAGAGTTTCTTCAAGCGCCCATTCGGCGGGATCGACGCGCGGTTTCAGCACGTAACCGTCGGCAAACGTGTCCGCGAGCGACGGGGAATCGTCGGTTTGCGCGAGCGCTTCGACGGAGGTGAGCGGTTCGACCAGGCTGATCGGAGTTTCGATGCCTGCGTCGTGAGACAGCGGCAGATTCTGTGATTCGGTTTTCGGCCCGGTGACTTCTGAGGCCGCCGCGTGTTCGGCGATATTCGCCGTTTCCGACGATGCGGCTGCGGCGACGAGGCCGGCAGCGTCGATCACTTCGGTGTCGTCGGATTGTGCGGCGCTTTCTGATTTTGCAGTCGGCTCTGCGGCCACGGACACGGACGCTGTTGGCGCCGGCGCCGGCGTCCGAGTCGCGGCGGTCTGCTGCGCGGGATTCTTTAGACTTTCGATTGCTGCTTCGACTTCGAGATCGGTGACGGCGATTTCGTCGGTTTTGTTTTCGTTCGCGTGATCCTGCCGTACTTCTGTTGCGGACCCGGCGGGCAGCACTTCTACGTGCGCATGTTCAATGATCGCGCCGTCGAGGATGGACGACAGGTCTGGCGAAATATCGGGCGCGGGCGTCGCGGGAGCTGCCGCATCGACCAAAAAGTTTTCGGCGAGGAACTGTTTCAGCAGCTGGTCGTCGGCTGCGTTCGTTTCGGCGGAGGCCGCTCCGGTCGCGGCATCTTCGGCGGCCGTTTCCTGGGCAACGGCCGTGGCAGCCGCGGCGGCCTGCTCGGCGAGAATATCGTCGGGCGGCGCTTCGGCGGAGATATTGAGCGTAGTGGTGCCGCCGGACGAAAACAGCGATCTGAAACGAAAACCCATAAGAACCGCGTCCCCCGAAGATGACGATCCCGCAAAAGGCGCACGGGAACTGTCTCCATGATAGTTCGTCTGTATGAGTACAAACCCGAGAGTAGCGCGAGCGTTTCTGAAAACATGCCTGTACGCTCGTGCAGGCGTCGTACAGCTGTCCGCGCGTAATTTTCGGTGGCTGCGGTGCAAGTCGGGTTCGTTTCGGCTTGGCGCCGGATGAAATCGTTCAGCGATTGCGCATCGCGAAAGCGGGGCTGCGCGGCGAAGCGTTCCGCAGTATCCTTTAGATATAGCGCGCGGCTGCGAACGCCGCCGTCGCGTTGTCTGCTGGCAATTTCCAGGAGGGAAGTGTGGATACCAAAGCGCCGGTTGTGGCGGACGCAAATCATCGCGTCGAGTCCGACAGCATGGGCAAGATTCTGGTGCCGAACGATCGCTACTACGGTGCGCAAACGGCGCGGTCGCTGATCCATTTCGACATTGGACGCGACACGATGCCGCCGGAATTGATCCGCGCTTTCGGGATTTTGAAGAAGGCTGCCGCGCTAGTGAATCAAGACCTGGGAAAACTGCCGGCCGAAAAAACGAAACTGATTACTCAGGCCGCAGATGAAGTGATCGCGGGCAAGCTCGACGCGCACTTTCCGCTGCACGTGTGGCAGACGGGCAGCGGCACGCAGACCAACATGAACGCGAACGAAGTGATTTCGAATCGCGCGATTGAGATTGCGGGCGGCGTGCTCGGCTCGAAAAAGCCCGTGCATCCCAACGACGACGTGAACATGTCGCAGTCGTCGAACGATACGTTTCCGACGGCGATGCATATTGCGGCGGCGAGCCGCGTGGAGCAGGCGTTGCTCCCATCGGTAGAGGCGCTGCGCGACGCGCTGGCGGTGAAAGAGAAAGAATTTGCGAGCGTAGTGAAAATCGGCCGCACCCATTTGATGGATGCGACTCCGCTGACCATGGGGCAGGAAATTTCCGGCTGGGTAAGCCTACTCGATCGAGACATTGCGCGGCTGAAGTTGGCGCTGCCGGGATTGTACGATTTGGCGATCGGCGGAACGGCAGTGGGAACGGGGCTGAACGCGCATCCGGAATTTGCCGAGCGCGCCGCGAAAAAGATTGCCGAGCTGACGAGCCTGCCGTTCCGATCGCATCCGAATAAATTTGCGGCGCTATCGGCGCACGACGAAATCGTCTTTGCCAGCGGCGCGCTGAAGACGCTGGCTGCCTCGCTAATGAAAATCGCGAACGACGTGCGCTGGTTGGCGTCGGGCCCGCGCGCCGGATTCGGCGAACTGCTGCTGCCGGAAAACGAGCCGGGATCTTCGATTATGCCCGGCAAGGTAAATCCCACGCAGTCCGAAGCGATGACCATGGTGGCGGTGCAGGTGATGGGCAACGACGCGGCGATCGGATTTGCCGGTTCGCAGGGAAATTTTCAACTGAATGTTTTCAAACCGGTGATGATTCACAATTTTCTGAATTCGGTGCGATTGCTGACCGACGGTTGCCGCTCGTTCCGCGAGCATTGCGTCGAGGGCATGGCTCTCGATGTGGATCGCATAAAAGCGAACGTGGACAATTCGCTGATGCTGGTGACGGCGCTCAGCCCGAAGATCGGATACGACAAATCCGCGGAGATCGCGCATAAGGCGCATCACGAGGGAACCAGCTTACGGGAAGCCGCGCTGAAGCTGGGCCATCTGACTGGGGAACAGTTTGACGAGTGGGTGAAACCGGAGAAGATGACGCGTCCGTAGCGTTGCGGTACATCCGAGAGAGCGGCGCGATGCAGATTTGGGAACTGTGCCGCACCAAAACGAAATGAGCGTTCCGATTCGAAACAAAATTATTCTTCTCAAAAAATCTTTGCACGTTATTCAGATTTCCTTTGACACTTCAATCAACCTTCATTAGATTCTTATCCCCCTCCAAGATTTCTTGAGGTCTTCCCCTTCCTCAGGAGCTTTCCCATGCGTCTTTTATTGGCAGAGAGCGATCCGGCGTTGGCAGCATTTTTGGCGCGTAGTTTCGATACCGAGCATTACGCGGTGGAAGTTACGCAGCAAGGCAGCGAAGCCGAATCGATGGCTCAGGGATTCGATTTCGATCTGACCATCCTCGATTTGAATATCGCGCATCCCGATGGTCTGGAAGTGTTGCAACACATCCGAGCGTCCCGCCAGCAATTACCCATTTTAGTGCTCAGCAATCGCAACCGTCCCGAAGACCGCGTGCAGGCGCTCGATATGGGTGCAGACGATCTGATGATGAAGCCGTTTGCGTTTTCAGAATTGTCGGCGAGGGTGAGGGCGCTTTTGAGGCGCGGCGGACGGTCGCCGGAAGGGTTTCTGCGCGTCGATGATCTTGAGCTGAACCGCGTGGAGCATACGGTGAAGCGCGGCGGGCGGGCGATCGACCTGACTCCGAAGGAATTTGCGCTGCTGGAATATTTGATGCGCAACGCCGAGCAGAACGTAACGCGCGCGCAGATTATCGAGCACGTGTGGAATCTGTCGTTCGACACGATGACCAACGTGGTGGACGTGTACATCAATTATTCCACGTCGCAAGTCGATAAGCGCCGCGTCGGCGAGCTCGCGAAAGCGATTCAAAGCGCGTTTCAACAGATGGGCGTTTTCGATTCATCGAAGTCGGCTGTTCCGATCTCGTCGAATGTCGTGGCGCCGGGTGGCGAAATTCCCTCGATTGCCGACCGTGCGAACAAATCCGAAGCCGATCGCCCCGATCTTGCCAGCGTGCAAAAGCGGTTGCAGGCCGCGCTCGCGCAGCAGATTGAAACCGGGAACGTGGCCGTCACTCCCACAAAAGAGGGAATTATCGTCAGCTTGCGCGAAGCGGGATTATTCGACAGCGGCTCGGTGAATTTGCGTCCGCAAGCGCTGCCCACCCTGCAGCAGTTCGTCAACATCGTTGGGCCGGAGCGGATGCGCATTCGCATCGAGGGCCACACCGACAACGTGCCCATTCACAGCCGCAAATTCGATTCGAACTGGGAGCTTTCGACGGCGCGCGCGACCGAAATTATCAAGCTGTTCATCACCAAATACGAAATTGATCCGCTGCGGCTTTCGGCGTCGGGTTACGGCCAGTATTATCCGGTCGCGCCAAACGACACAGACGCTGGCCGCGCGATCAATCGCCGCGTCGATCTGGTGATCCTGAACGCAAATGTGCCGTTGCGCGAGACCATATCAGGTGGGGAAGCCGCTCAACCGGACGCGAAACCCGCAGGCGAGCCTCCGCCGCAGAACTGAAATCCCACGAAGAGGAAATCAGTCAGCAGCGAGTGACATTTCGTCCGCTCGTTTGCCCCGCGCCGAAAGTTTTCGGATGCTTTCGCCGCGGCATTCAGAAAGACGATGAAACCAGTCGAGCCCCGGCAGCTTGGCGATGGTTTCATCGATGCGCTGCGCGACGGTTTCGCCGTCGGGACCGCGCAAAATGTAATCGAGGATCCAATTCACTTCGGCATCCGGCTTCACGCCGCCGCCCACCGGCAGCCAAAAATGCTTGATGATGAAAGTCGTCAACCGCTGCGCGTTGCGCTCGCGCAATTCGATCTTCGCTTTGTTGTAGTAAAACGAAAAATGCCGCCGCTCGTCTTTCGCCAGCCGGTTCAGGATTTCGGCAAGAATCGGATTGCGCGTGCGTCGCGCGAGAACGCCGTAACCCTCCAGCGTCGATAGCTCGGAAATGGCGCCGTAGGTCAGATACGCGCCGTGAAAGTGACGCGAAAACTGGCAGACCATCGACGCGCCCATATCCTTCATCCATTCGGTGAACGAAGTTCCTTTCTGCACTTCGGCCAACCGATTCGATCCGAATTCAACGCCCACCGCCGCCAGAAACTGTCCGATGGTGCGGCCGTGGAAAAATTCTTCGTACGCCCAGCAGCTTAGAAACGCGGTGGTATCCGGATCTTCGATCGCGCAAGTGGAAAGAATGCTGCGCAGGTAAACGACGGTGTGCGATTCGATATCCATCATGTAGGTCAGGCAATGGATTTCGTCATCGCTCAAGGGATAGTGCCGCGCCTGCGACAGGTCGATGTCGCTGATATCGATTTTCTTCGAATTGCGAAGGTAGCGTTCCAGATCGAATGCGCCGACCATCTTTGTATCCATGTTTGCTCCGTCGATTTACGTATCGTCCGTTTACAGTACGCCCTGAAGAGCGTTTCGGATTGGAACGGTGGATGCGGGCGGACGAAAAAATAACGGAGAGTTGCGGCCCGAAATATCACTGTCGCGTTGATTGAGGTGGCGAGGATCGCGGGAACGACGGCGAGTATCTAGTCTGGTTTCGGAGAGGAACTGTCGGCGGGATTCGCGACGCCAGTAGTTACCGGACTGGTCGTCGCGTCATGCGCGGCAGCAGCCGGTGAAGGCTGCTTTGCCGCCACTTCGCGCACGATTTTCGCGGTGAGGCCCTTACTGATGGCGCATGGGGTGTCGTTGATCCGGCACTGCGCGAGGGTCAATCCGCAACCGCAGCTGCACGATTCGGTATTCATCCGCCGCAGCGCCGCGGTTTTTTGTTCGGGCGACAGTCCGGTGAAATCCACGTCGGGCAGTTCGGTGGCGCGCGACGCATTCTTCAGAAAGATTTGTCCGGTATCTTCAAACGTTTCGATCGTCGCGTCCACCGGCAAACCCATCAGCGCGCGGACTTCGCTTTCATACACATTGCTCGGATAGAGGCCGATGTGCTTTTGCATCACCTTGCCGTCCTGGCTGACGACAAAGGTTGTGGGTAGCGCGGGCACCCCGCCATATTCGGAAATGATTTCACGGCTGGCCATCACCACCGGATAGTTCATCCGCATGTCTTTCGCAAATTTCCGTACGGCGGCGGGATCGTCGTCGTCCATCGAAACGCCCACAATCACCAGACGGTCTTTGTAGATATTTTTCAGCTGCACCAGCATGGGGATTTCCGCGCGGCACGGCGGGCACCATGTAGCCCAGAAATTCACCAGCACAACCTTACCTTTCCATTCGGCGGTGGAAACCGGCTGGCCGTCGATGTCGCTCACCAGAAACGGCGGCGCGTCCTGCGGGTTGCTGGCAAAGCGGATGATGCGCGATTCGTCGTCGCCGGCGCCGTGCGCACTGGCGGTATGTGTAGCGGCAATTTTTGGTTTGGCGGAAACGAGGTGAGGTTTGGCCGAACGCCCAGCAGCAAGTCCGATCGCAATTCCCGTAAGAACGATCACCACAGCAAACACGGCAATAAACGATTTTTTCAAGTTGCGAGCGCGTCCCCAATCACATTATGCGTGAGCGCGTCTCGCCCGACAAGACGGGAGCGCGAGAATGGCAGCAAAAAGTTATGCGAGGCGCCCCGCGTCGGATCCTGGGTAGCACTCGGGCGCCGCTGAAATCCGTTTTGGAACGCACAAGACCGGATCGGAATTGGCCCGGGGGCGGCCGCGACCCGCGCCATCTGCTAAATCATTGAAAATGAAGCGCAACCGATTCGGCGCACCGGCCCGCACTTGGGTCATCGTATTGCATTAGCTACGGCGTGGGTCGCGTTCCAACGATCCGCATCGTCTGCCACACGGGGAGGAAGGGGCCTGTTTGGTGGATGGTCTGGGTCGTTCCCACCTGCCTCTGAGAGGGAAGCTAGGATGGATGACCCCATGGCTCGGTCACGCCTAGGCCGGGCCAACGGAACGCGGCCTTTGGGGGCTCTTGATCCCAAGCAAGAGCCCCTTCCTTTTTTCTCATCGCGTATTCCTCGCCGACTTTCGTTCTGATTTCGTTGCTAAGTCGCGTCTCGCGCCGGCGCTCCGCAACCGCGTCTTGACCCATGTAGTAAACTCCCGCGCATGTTCTGCCCGGAATGCGAAGCCGAATACCGTCCTGGATTTACCGAGTGCTCCGACTGCCAAGTTCCGCTGGTTGCTGAGCGGCGCGTCCGAGAGCAGATTCCAGACAACCGTCTGCCCGACGATCATCCGAAGTCGGTATGGACCGGCGACTCGATGGACCAATGCGTCCGATATTGCCGCGAGCTTCGCGCCGCCGATATTCCGTATCAGGTCGTTCAGGGTGTCGACCAGTTCGGCAAATCGCTCACCCGCATGTTCAACATCGGTGTGGCCGAACAGGATTTCGAAGACGCGAAAGCGCTGATCAAGAAGGATGAAGCATTTTCCGACGAAGACGCTGCGGTTGAACTGCCGGCCGAGGACGGCGACGCTCCCGACGACGAGATCGGTTATGCGGATTCGAGCGATTGGTATCCCGAAGACGCGACGATCGAAGTGTGGAGTGACAAGAGCGAGTCGCAATCCGATTTGGTTGCGCTATCGCTGAGCGGGCTCGGCATCAACACGCGAAAAGAAACCGATGCCGACGGCACGCACCGGCTGTTCGTCTTGCCTGACCGCGAAAGGCGCGCGCTCGAAATCGTCCGCGAAATTCGCGAAGGCCAACCGCCCGCCTAGTCGTCGCGGCAGGGCCGCCCGATCGTCGCGGCGGGCCCACTAGCTGACGCAAAGTCGCCCGAACCGGGCGAAAAATCCCTGTTGTTTCAATGTGGCACGAAGTTGTGATAGCGTCGCGCGCATGACACCCTCACTCGCTTTGGCTTTAGCATTTGCTATCGGCGTGGTCGCAGGACTTCGCGCCATGACCGCTCCCGCCGTGGTTTGCATCGCGGCATACGTGGGCTGGATCGATCTTGCCCACACTCACTTTGCCTGGATGGGTTCGATCATCGCGCTGGCGATTTTTGTGCTGGCGGCGCTCGGCGAACTCGTCAACGACAAACTGCCCAAGACCGGACCGCGCACCGCCCCTCCGTCGGTCGTCATTCGTTGCCTTACCGGCGCGCTATCCGGCGCAGTGGTCGGAATCTGCGGCGGAGCTTCTCTCTATGTGGGAGCCGTGCTGGGAATCATCGGTGCGCTGGCGGGAACGTTTGGCGGTTATCAACTGCGCCATCAAATCGTGGCCGGACAGAAAATCAAAGACCTGCCCGTCGCGATCATCGAAGACATTATTGCGGTGGGTGGCGGCTTGCTAATTGTTTCCCGGTTCTAGGCGTCGCAATACCGGGATCCGAGCGCTGCGGAGCACATTTTCGACCACCGATTCGCGAAGGCGCGAAGCATCGTAGTCGATATGCAGATGGTTTGCCTTTTCGTCCACGCGGAAGCGGTGAATTCCGTAGGTGTTTGAGAATGCGCCCAGCGCGCGAAATTGTTCGGGCTTCAGTCGTTCCTGCAATTCATACGATACGGTCATCTGCGTCATGCGCGGGATTATAGCAGAGCTTCGGGGCGGAGGTCAGTGTCGAGTCGAGCGCCTAGAGCTTCAGATGACGCAGGCGCAACGCGTTAGTGATCACCGACACCGAGCTGAACGTCATCGCCGCGCTGGCGAAGATCGGGCTTAGCAGAAGCCCAAACACCGGATACAAAATTCCCGCAGCAACCGGCACTCCGAGCGTGTTGTAGGCGAAGGCGAAAAACAGGTTCTGTCGGATGTTGCTCATCGTCGCTTTGCTCAGCGTTCGAGCGCGCTGGATGCCGCCCAGGTCGCCCTTCAGCAAAGTGATTCCCGCGCTTTCAATCGCCACGTCGGTTCCCGTGCCCATCGCAATTCCGACGTTCGCTTGCGTCAGTGCCGGAGCGTCGTTCACTCCGTCACCAGCCATTGCCACCACTCGGCCCTGCGACTGCAGGCGCTTGATCACGTCTGCTTTTTGATTCGGCAAAACTTCCGACTCCACTTCGTCGATCCCCAGTTTTTTTGCGAGAGCCTGCGCGGTTGTGCGGCTGTCGCCGGTAAGCATCACGATGCGGATTTTGTCTTTCTTCAATTGCGCAATCGCATCGGGGGTGGAAGTTTTCACCGGGTCCGCCACAGTGACGAACCCGATCGCGCGGCCGTCGAGCGCGATGAAGATCGCCGTCCGCCCGTCGGCTTCGGTCTTCGCAGCGGCCGCGTCGAGCGAATCAATGGCAATTTTCGATTCAGCAAACAGCTTTCGATTTCCGAGCAGCGCCGCGCTGCCGCCAACCTCGCCGGAAATTCCTTTTCCGGTGATCGATTGAAAGTTGCGAACTTCGGCCGGCTCGATCCGCCTTTCCTTGGCGGCAGCCAGAATCGCAGCCGCAAGCGGATGTTCGCTGGCGTTTTCCAGGCTCGCCGCGGTGCGCAGGACTTCGTCTTCCGTTGCGCCGGTCGCCGCCACAATCGACATGACTCGCGGCCGCCCTTCGGTGAGCGTGCCGGTCTTATCCACTACAACCGTATCGACCTTTTCCAGCAGCTCGAGCGCTTCCGCGTTTCGCACCAGGATTCCAGCAAGTGCGCCGCGCCCGGTTCCAACCATGATTGCCATCGGCGTCGCCAAACCTAGCGCGCACGGGCAGGCGATGATCAGCACCGCGACGGCGTTCAAGAGCGCGTGCGCCATTCGCGGCTCTGGGCCAAAGATCGCCCACACCACAAACGCAATCACGGCGATCAGCACCACGGCCGGCACAAAATATCCAGCCACGCGGTCGGCAAGTTTTTGCACCGGCGCGCGGCTGCGCTGTGCCTCGCTGACCATCCGCACGATTTGCGCGAGCGTGGTTTCGCTGCCCACTCGCTCGGCGCGCATCACCAGAGTGCCGGTGCCGTTGATGGTCGCGCCGGTCACTTTGCTGCCCGCCGTTTTTTCCACGGGAATCGGCTCGCCGGACATCAGCGATTCATCCACCGAACTCGCGCCGTCGGTCACCGTGCCGTCCACGGGAATTCGTTCGCCGGGCCGGACGCGCAGCACATCTCCCACGTTCACATGATCGACCGGCACGTCGATTTCAGTGCCGTCAGTGCGAATCAGCCGCGCCGATTTTGGCGAGAGCTGCAGCAGCGAACGAATTGCAGCAGACGTCCGGCTCCGCGCGCGCAACTCCAGCACCTGACCGAGCAGCACCAGGGTGGTGATCGCCGCTGCCGCTTCGAAATACACCGGCACTTCGCCGTTCATCATGCGAAATCCGGCAGGGAACCACTGCGGAAACAGCACCGCGGCGACGCTGTAGACGTACGCCGCGCCGGTACCCAGCGCGATCAGCGTGAACATATTCAGGTAGCGATTGACGATCGACGCCCAGCCGCGCTGAAAAAATGGCCACGCGCCCCAGAGCACCACCGGCGTCGCCAGCGCGAACTGAATCCACGCTCCGGTTGCGGGCGACAAAACCTTTTCGAGCGGATGGCCCGGGAGCATCCCCGCCATGCCCATCGCCACGAGCGGGACCGTCAGCGCCGTGCAAATCCAAAACCGCTGCGACATGTCCGCGAGTTCTGGATTTTCGGCTTCTTCGGCGGACGCGGTGCGCGGCTCGAGCGCCATTCCGCAAATCGGGCATGCGCCCGGCTCGCTGCGCACGATTTCCGGATGCATCGGGCAGACGTACTCGGTTTTCGTGGACGGGGCGGAATGCGGCAACGCAGGTTCGAGCGCCATGCCGCACTTTGGGCATGCGCCGGGATGGTCCTGATGAATCTCTGGGTCCATCGGGCAGATGTATTCGTTTTTGGCCGAGGGCTTGCGTGCCGCCGTGCCGCGGACGCCTGGTGTGCCGGCCGGCGATTCAAGCGCGGCGGATTGAACCAGCGGCGTCTTCGCCACAGCCGGCATTGCAGCTGCCGTCGCAGCTTGCGCCTTCAGATATTTTTCAGGATCGACCCTGAACTTCTCGCCGCAGCCTTTCCCGCAGAAAAAATAATTCTTCTGATCGTGTTCGACCTGCGCCGCGGCGCGAAGCGGGTCCACCTGCATTCCACAAACGGGATCGCGTTCCATGACTTCTTTGGATGCTCCGACGTATCAGGCTCGATTCGAACGACTTCGCCGCACCGCACGCGCCCGTAAGAATGCCATCGCAGGGAACATTTCGAAAGTGCTTCGCGTATATGAGGGCAACGGCAGAGGTCCGCTGAAATCGCGCGCGACCGCTCCGCCGCCAGTCACGTGAGAGGAACCGATGAGTCGCGATGAAACCGCAGGCACGAACGGCCGGAAGCGCAAAAAACGCTGGTTCCTCATCGGAGGACTCGTCGTGGCGCTGCTAGCGATTGTGGTCGTAGCCACCGCCGCTCTGCGCCCGAACCACACGATCGATCCCGATAAGCTGAGCGAAGCATCGAAGGGCGACATAGCCCGTTCGGTCGTCGCCACCGGCAAAGTCGAACCGCTCACCAAAGTGGAAGTGAAATCGAAAGCCAGCGGAATCGTGCAGAAATTGCTGGTGGACGCCGGCGACAAAGTGAAAACCGGCCAGGTTCTCGCCGAACTCGATAAGGAACAGCTGCAGTCCAACGTCGCCGAATCGCAGGCAAATCTGGAAGCCGCGCAAGCCGCGCAGCTGGCCGCCGAAGCCGCCTACCAAAAAGATCTAGTCGATGCCGAAGGCCCGGACGTGCCGTTTCTGCAAAAAGACATGGACCGCGCGCACGATCTGTTCAGGCAGGGGCTGATCGCCCAAAACGTGATGCAGGACGCCGAGAAAAATTATCAGATGGCGCTGAACAAGCAGACTTCCGCGGGCCGCAGCGCGCAGATGAGCAAAGCCCAAGTGGCCAAAGCGAAGGCGCAGGTCGCGCAAGCGCGCGCTTCGCTCGACAACGCCAACGAAAATCTGAAGTACTCCACGATCACCAGCCCGATGGACGGCGTGGTGCTGTCGCGCGACGTAGAAGTCGGCGACGCAGTTAGCTCAATTCTCGTGCTCGGTTCGCAGGCCACGCTGGTGATGACGCTGGGCGATACCAGCGAAGTCTATGTGAAGGGCAAAGTGGACGAAGCCGACGTCGGCAAAGTGTATCTGGGCCAGGCCGCGCACATCGTCGTGGAATCTTTCAAAGACAAGACATTCCAGGGCAAGGTCACCAAGATCGCGCCGCTCGGCGTGGAAAAGGATAACGTCACCACCTTCGAAGTGCGCGTGTCGATCGCCAATCCGGGCGGCGAATTGCGCGCCAACATGAGCGCCAACGCTGAAATCATCCTGGAAGAAAAGAAAAACGTGCTGCTGATTCCTGAGGGCGCGGTGATTTTCGACAAAGACAAAAGCTCGTTCGTCGAGATTCCCGACGCGAAAGCCGACGATGGGCGCAAAAAGCTCGCCGTCAAGCT
This sequence comes from uncultured Acidobacteriota bacterium, assembly GCA_963719065.1. GTDB lineage: Bacteria > Acidobacteriota > Terriglobia > Acidiferrales > UBA7541 > Palsa-295. The sequence goes on from CAVRAM010000001.1 coordinate 163,945, forward strand.
CGGCATTTCCAACGGCGTGAAAGCCGAAGTGCTCTCCGGCCTGAACGACGGCCAGAAAGTGATTTTGCAATAGCAGCGTCACCGCGGACGGGACCGGCGCATGAATTTCGGCGATCTATTAAAGGATACGCTTCGCACCCTCTGGGCTCACAAGCTGCGGACGTTTCTGACGATGTTCGGTATCGCGTGGGGAATTTTTTCCATCACCTTGATGGTCGCCGCCACGGAAGGGCTCCGTGTAGGACTGCAGCGCAACAACGAATCGTTCGGAAAAGACATCATGATTTTCTTTGCCGGGCGCACCAGCTTGCAGGCCGGCGGCATGCGCGCGGGCAGGGAAGTCCACTGGAACGATCAGGACTACTTGCAGGTTCTCGCCGAATCGCCATCCTGCAAATACGCGCTCCCGGAAGTTGGCAATGAAGTGGAAGAGCGCAGCCGCTACAACAGCGGAAAGCTCAGCGTGGTTGGTTCGCTGCCGCCGTTCGCCTGGCAACGCAACATCCCGGTCGCTGAGGGGCGCTTCTATAACGATGAAGACGTGGCCGATTTGAATCGCGTGGCGTTTCTGGGTTCGGACGCGAAAAAACAATTGTTCGCCGGCCGCGAAGCTCTCGGCGAGACGGTCTGGCTCGGCGGCATCCCGTACACCGTGATCGGCGTGATGCTTACCAAGAATCAAAACTCCAGCTACGACGGCCAGGATATCCGCAAGATTTTCATTCCTTACTCGGCGATGATCCGAGATTTTCCGAATCGTCCGCCCGCGCCGCAGCACACCATCGATCGCCTGATCGTCGTTCCCAACTCCCTCGCCGAACACGCATCGTGTGAACACCAGGTTCGCGTGGCGCTGGGACTAATGCATCACTTCGATCCAAACGACAAGGAAGCCGCCAGCGTATGGGACACGATCAAAAACGCCGAAGCAAACCGCATGATCGTGGACGGCATGCTGTATTTCATGGGTGCGATCGGAATCATCACGTTATTTCTCGGCGGCCTGGGCGTGATGAACGTGATGCTGGTCGCGGTTCGCGAACGCACGCGGGAAATCGGTGTCAGAAAAGCGCTCGGCGCCACGAAACGAGCGATCCTCGGCCAATTTTTTGTGGAAACGCTGATCATCGCGCTGCTGAGCGGCGGCACCGGAATGTCGATCGCTTACGGTTTTTGCGCGCTATTCGATTTATTGCCGATGCCGCAGGTGTTCGCGGGATTGCTGCCGACCTGGCAATCCGGAGTTTTGTCGTTCGTGCTGCTCGGCTTGATCGCGATTCTTTCCGCGCTATATCCGGCGCAGCGCGCTGCCGCGGTCGATCCAATCGAAGCGCTGCGGTTTGAGGCCGGAGGCTAGCCGATGTTCTCCGAAATCCTGAAACAATCGTGGTCTTCGCTGAAACGTCAGCCGGTGCGCACCGGACTGACCATGGCCGGAATCGTCTGGGGAATCGTCGCGGTCACTTTGCTGCTGGCCTATGGCACGGAATTTCGCAGGGTCTTGATGATGACGTTCGATGCCTTCGGCCACGACGTGACGATCTGCTGGCCCGGCACCACCAGCGAACAGGCCGGCGGCGAGCGCGCCGGGAAAGTGGTGAAGCTCGAAAAGGAAGACGTCGAGGCGATTCGAGCTGGCGCGACGCTGGTGAAGCAAGTCTGTCCCGAAACGGTGAAGTTCACCGCAATCTCTCACGCCGACAATCTGGTGGACACCGCGATTCGCGGCGTCTGCGTGGCGTACGGCGAAATGCGCATCGAAATTCCCAGCGACGGCCGGTGGCTGGATGCGGAAGACGAAGCCAACCGCCGCCGCGTCGTGTTTCTGGGCGCGCTCGTCCGCAAGAAACTATTTCAAGGTCTGCCGGCCGTCGGCGAAACGGTTCGCATCGACGGCGAGTCCTTCACCGTGGTCGGCACCATGGACCGAAAATTTGCCGACAGCGGCTACTTCCGCAACGACGACGAGTCCGCCTGGATCCCATACTCCACCGCCGGAGATATGTGGAACGCAAAATCCGCTGGCGTGCTGGTGATCACTCCCGTAGCGCCGGGATTCGAAGCGCGTGCCAACCAGCAGGTGCTTTCGATTCTGGCCGAGCGCCAGCATTTTTCGCCCACCGACAAACGCGCCCTACTGATGGACAGCATGTCTGAATTTCGTCCGGTGATGCAGGGAATCTCCTACGGACTGGAGTTTTTGCTTTTGTTCGTCGGACTGCTCACGCTCGGTATCGGCGGAGTGGGCGTGATGAACATCATGTTGGTCACCGTGAACGAGCGAATCCGCGAAATTGGCTTGCGACGCGCGCTCGGTGCTCGCCGCAGGCACATCCGGATGCAATTTCTGGCCGAAGCGCTGGTGCTGACGCTTTCGGCAGGATTCGTGGGCGTAATTGTTTCTTTAGGGATCGGCGCGCTGATCGGCACATTGCCGTTCCTCGGCCCGGCAAACGAAGACACCTCCGGAAAAACCGATATTCACATGCATATTTCGTGGCAGATCCTGCTCGCTTCGGTGGCCGTGCTGGTAATCGTTGGAGTGCTGAGCGGGCTGGTGCCCGCGTTTCGCGCTTCGAAGCTCGATCCGGTGGACGCGCTGCGTTACGAGTAGTCTCCGATTCGTAGTCGCCGCTACTTTTCCTGCAAAATCGCCTCGAGCGATTCCATCATCTGCGGGCTGGTCCAATCCTGCGCGCCAATTATTTTTCGCACGAATTTCCCGTTGCGATCGATCACGTAGGTGTCGGGATACATCTTGGTGCCGAACTCGAGGGGAATCTGTTTCGTGGTGTCGCGGAAATTCGGATACGTCAGTCCGTACGCCTTGAGAAAATCTTCAAACGCGGCAGGATCGTCGTCCACGCTGACTCCCAGCACCGTGCCGCCCATCGGCGCGATTTTTTGCTGCAGCGCATTCAGCGATGCTGCCTCTTCCACGCAGGGAGGACACCACGTGGCCCAAAAATTCACCAGGACCACTTTTCCGCGCAGATCTGAAAGATGCGCCGGCTTACCGTTCAACGTCAGCGCGAAATCGGGCGCGGCCTTTCCGCGCAGGCTGGCTTCGCCTTGCCGGTAGTCGGGCGCCGCGAATAAATACAGCAGCGCCACAATGAACGCCAGAACCAGGCCCGTAACTAGATTGCGTTTCAATCCGTTGTCCAAGCGCTTTATAATAACCGAATCGGCCCGCGGAATACGACCAGCCTGCATGCTTGCCGGCGCCGAGTTCCTGCCAAAGGCGCGTTTCTCGATCAATCGTATGGTATCGGCGATCATTCCGGCGCGAAATGAAGAGGCGTCGATTGCGCGCGCCGTGGAATCGGTGGCCGCGCAACCGGAAATTGGCGAAGTGATCGTGGTGAACGATCAATCCACCGACCGAACCGGTGTGATTCTGGCCGAACTTTCCCAGCGAATCCCGAAGCTTCGAGTGCTCGCAACCGAAGCGCTGCCCGACGGCTGGGTCGGCAAAAATTTTGCCGTTGCTACCGGTGCCGCCGCCGCGAAAGGCGAATGGCTGCTCTTCACCGACGCCGATACTTACCACCAAGCGGGCTCAACGCGCAGGGCGCTCACCGACGCCGTCGATCACGATTCGGTGATGGTTTCCTATTCTCCCGAGCAGGAAATGGATTCGTTTTACGAGCGCGCCATGATTCCGTTCGTTTACACGCGCCTGGCCGCGCGATTTTCGTTTTCGCGCGTGAACGATCCCGAAGAAACCGACGCAGCCGCCAACGGCCAATTTCTGTTGCTCCTCCGCGATGTGTACGAAAAAACCGGCGGCCACTCGGCGATTCATGGCGAAATACTCGAAGACGTCGCGCTCGCGCGTCGCGTGAAGAGAGCCGGCTACTCGATTTATTTCACTGCGCCTTTGGGAACGGTGCGCACCCGTATGTATCGTAGCTTTCAAGCCATGTGGCAGGGCTGGACGAAAAACCTGTACCCGCTGATGGGCGGAACGCCGGCGTCTTTTGTTCGCGAACTAAGCGAAGTGTTCCCGTGGCCGGAGATTCTTGCTTCGGTTTTGTACATCGCGGTATTCAGTCGGGTCGGCTCGGTGAAGTGGTGGTTCGTGGCCGCGATTCTTTCCGCCGGCCTGGCGACGCGGACGGTGCGCTACGCCGCCGATCTCTACAGGAATCTCTATCCGGTTTCCTACATCAGATACTATGTTCCGGGAGTCTGTTTGTACGCTGCCGCTCTGGTGGCTTCCTGGTGGAAAAACACACGGGGAACCGTAGTCTGGAAGGGCCGCTCGTACCCGAGCGGCGCGCACAACACGCCGTGAACGCCAACCGGCGGTGAGGATGAAATGGTTCGCATCACCCGCAAAGTCGAATTCTCAGCGTCGCACGTGTATCACAACCCCGCGTTTACGGCGGAAGAGAACCGGCGCGTCTTCGGCAAATGCAACAACCCGCAAGGCCACGGCCACAATTACACGCTGGAAGTGACAATCGCAGGCGAGCCGGACCCGAAAACGGGCATGGTGCTCGACTTGAAAGAACTGAAAGAGATTCTGCAGAAAGAAGTGGTCGACCGGATGGATCACCGGCATTTGAATCATGAAGTCCCCGAGCTCGCCGGAAAGATTCCGACGTGCGAGAACGTGGCGATGGTGATCTGGAATTTGCTGAAGCCGCGGATTACGACGGGGAAGCTCGACCGCGTACGGCTGTACGAGTCCGCGGATCTATATGCGGACGTGACTGACGGAGCGAGCGCATGAAAGTATCGCTGACCCGGCGCTACAAATTCGCGGCGTCGCACCGTCTTCACTCAACGGATTTGAGCGAGGCCGAGAATCAGCGCGTCTATGGCAAGTGCAACAACCCGTTCGGACACGGGCACAACTACGAAGTCTCGGTGACGGTGACCGGCCCGGTCGATCCCGCTACGGGAATGATCGCCAGCCTCAGCGACTTGGACCCGTTTGTGAATCGCGAAATCGTGGAAGCGTTTGACCACAAAAATCTGAACGAAGAGATTCCCGAATTCCGCGCTGTGGTGCCGACCACCGAGAATTTGTGCAGGGAAGTCTTCCGTCGCCTGCAAAGTTTTCCAGCGGCGCGCCTCGAACGAGTTCGCATCGACGAAACCAGCAAAAACAGTTTTGAAGTGACCAGCGACGAATACCAATCACAGTCGCGCTAGGAGCCGCACAATCATGGAACACACAGACACTATCGCCACACCCGAAACCGAGCGCGTGGAAAAAATCGCCGGCTTGGTGCAGCAGATTCTCATCGAACTGGGCGAAAATCCCGGCCGCGAAGGACTTCAGAAGACGCCCGAACGCTTCGCGAAAGCGCTGCGATTCCTTACCAGCGGGTACGCGCAGAATCCGGAAAAGCTGCTCAACGGCGCGATGTTCAGCGTTTGCTACGACGAAATGGTCGTCGTCCGCGACATCGAGCTCTACAGCCTGTGCGAACATCACATGCTGCCGTTTTTCGGCGTCTGCCACGTGGCCTACATCCCGAAAAAGAAAGTCGTCGGCCTCAGCAAGATTGCCCGCCTGGTGAATATGTTCTCGCGCCGGCTGCAAATTCAGGAGCGCCTTACCAGCCAGATCGCCAGCGCCATCCAGGACGAGCTCGATCCGGCCGGCGTGGGCGTGATCATCGAAGCGCGCCACCTGTGCATGGTGATGCGCGGCGTGGAAAAGCAAAATTCGACCACCACGACCAGCGCGATGCTCGGCGATTTCCGCGAACACGTGCAGACCCGCGACGAATTTCTGTCGTTGATCCGCACCAAAAAACCCTGATTCGGCCGCCGAAGCAACGCCGTCGCAAGGCCGCCGTAACAGGCACAAAGCAGCGCCGTCATGCCGCATCGCGCGCGATTTTCGCGGCCAAAACTCCGCTTGGTGCCCTATCCGCCTGTGTGATAACATTTTCAGGTCGAAGAAGAGATAAAAGCGTAGAGAAGGCCCGGCGTTTCATATTGAGGAGGGGTTGCGTTGAGCGAAGCCAAGGCAGGAATGATCGAGCAGTTCCGAGTGCATGCAAAAGATACAGGTTCCCCGGAAGTGCAGATCGCACTCTTGAGCGAGCGCATCAGCTACCTCACGAACCACCTCAAGTCCCACGCAAAAGACCACGCCTCACGCCGCGGGTTGATCATGATGGTCAACAAGCGTCGCCGTCTGCTGGACTATTTGAATCGCCGAGACCCGGACCGTTACCGCGGGATTGTGGAACGACTCAGTTTGCGCAAGTAGCCCGAGTTTCCTGACGTCCCATTTTTTCGGCCGCAAGTTCATCTTCCGCACAATTCAGTTATTGCAGACGACGAGCGGCCGGCAGGATTCGGCGGCCTAAAGTCGTCTATTGTCGCGTGCTCCGCTGCTTTTTCCCTTTCGCATGTTTCTCCTTCGAGGAATTTCCCGAGAGCTGACTCTCGCATCTGAACGATTGTGCCCGTCGATACGGGCCAAAAGGAAGTGAAGGCATGTTTGAACAAGTAACTTTGGAAGTGGGCGGACGCACGCTGACGCTGGAAACAGGAAAGATGGCCCGCCAGGCGCACGGCGCCGTGGTGGCGCGTTATGGCGATACCGTGGTTCTTTCCACGGCTTGCATGGATAGCAAGGCCGCCGAAAAAGATTTCATCCCCCTCACCGTGGATTATCGTGAAGCCACCTACTCCGCCGGCAAAATTCCCGGTGGATTTTTCAAGCGCGAAGGCCGCCCGTCGGAAAAGGAAGTTTTGACCTCGCGCCTCACCGACCGTCCGCTGCGCCCGCTGTTCCCAGAGGGCTGGTCCAACGAAACCCAGATCGTCTCGATGGTGCTTTCTGCCGATGCCGACAATGACCCGGACGTCATCGCCGTCACTGCCGCTTCCGCCGCCCTATACATCTCCAAGATTCCGTTCACCACGCCCATCGCCTGCGTCCGCATCGGACAGATCGACGGCAAGCTCGTCGTAAACCCGGCCTACACCGCGCAAAAGACCAGCGCGCTGAACCTGATCGTAGCCGGCTCGGACGAAGCGATCGTGATGGTCGAATCAGGCGCTCTCGAAGTCACCGAAGACGCGATGGCCGAAGCGCTTGAATTTGCGCACGCCGAAATCCGCAAGATCGTTGCGGCGATTCGCCAGCTGCACGACAAAGTGAAGCCGGTGAAAGTGGTCGTCACGCCGCCGGCGTTCGACGAAGCGATCTACAAAGACTTGCAGTCGAAGTACGGGGACAAGCTGCGCGACGCCGTCGATACCGCCAAGCATTCCAAGATCGATAGCTACGCGCTGATCGACGCGATCAAGGCGGAAATTTCCGCCGCCGTGCCCGCCGAAGATCTCGAGAAGAAAAAGCTCACCTCGCGCGCGTTTGCCCGTTTGCGCGAACGCATCTTCCGCGACGACATGCTAGTCCGCCGCCGCCGTCCCGATGGCCGCGCTTTCGATCAGGTCCGCCAGATCACCTGCGAAACCGGAGTGCTGCCTCGCACCCACGGTTCGGCGCTCTTCACCCGCGGCGAAACGCAATCGCTTTCCACCTGCACGCTGGGCACGAAGGAAGACATGCAGCGGCTCGATTTGCTCTTCGAGCGCGACGTGTACAAGAAATTCATGCTGCACTACAACTTCCCGCCGTTCTCGGTGGGCGAAGTGAAGTTCCTGCGCGGCCCGGGCCGTCGTGAAATCGGCCACGGAGCGCTGGCCGAACGCGCGCTCGCGAACCTGCTGCCGCCCGACACCGAATTTCCGTACGCGATCCGTTGCGTTTCGGACATTCTCGAATCGAACGGTTCTTCCTCCATGGCCACCGTCTGCGGCGGCTCTCTCGCGCTAATGGACGCCGGTGTGCCGATGAAGGCCGCTTGCGCCGGTATCGCGATGGGCTTGGTCGTCGAAGATGACAAGTACGCCATCCTTACCGACATCGCCGGCGCCGAAGATCACTACGGCGACATGGACTTCAAAGTTGCCGGCACGCGGCAGGGAATCACGGCGCTTCAGATGGACATCAAAGTTTCCGGCGTCAGCATCGCCATGATGCGCGAAGCCCTTGCGCAGGCGAAAAAAGCCCGCCTGGAAATTTTGGACATCATGGACCGCACTCTGAATACCGCGCGTCCTGAAATCTCGCACTACGCTCCGCACCTCTTCATGCTGAATATCCCCACGGACAAAATTCGCGACCTGATCGGACCGGGCGGCAAGAAGATTCGCTCGATCGTCGAATCCACCGGCGTGAAGATCGACGTGATGGACGACGGCAAGGTGCACGTGTTTGCTTCCAGCGGAAAATCCGCCGAAGACGCGCTGAAGATGATTCGCGACGTGACCGCCACCGCCGAGATCGGCAAGACCTACCTCGGCACGGTCGTCCGCATCGCGGAGTTCGGCGCCTTCGTCGAAATTTTCCCTGGCACCGACGGTCTGCTTCACATCAGCGAAATCGCGGAAGCGCGCATCAAGGCCGTTCGCGACGAACTGAAGGAAGGCGATCAGATCCTGGTGAAAGTGCTGGCGATCGAAGGAAACAAAATCCGCCTGAGCCGTAAAGCCGTGCTGCGCGATAAGCAGCAGGCCGCAGCCGCGGGTGGCAGCGCTCCGAGCGAACATTCGGGGCAGTAGTGTCGATCGAGCCACACGGGCTCTAAAATGAAAAAGGGAGGCGGTTCACCGCCTCCCTTTTTTTGTTTCTTGCGTCGTGTGCAGCGCTCAGGCGTGCGGTTCTTTGACGAAAGCCTCGGCATACGTAGCAAACTTCTTTTGCAATTGGTCCGCACGATCCGCGCTTAGCAGGCACCCCGAGGCTTGAGGAACAAAACCGAATTCTTGTTTATCTTTCACCGGCAGAATGTGTCCTTTCGAGAAATCAAGGATTCTGTCGAAGCGAACGGTGACGTACCGTTTACTCGCGCCGGACGCAGCATCCGAGAAATGCGCGTCCCGGAAAGGATCCGATGTGATTACTCCAGAAGCGAACAGCCCCTTCGCGCCCTTACCGGTTTTTTTGAGTAGAACCGCGTCGCCTCGCTTGGCTCGCGAGTTGACGCAAGCCCAGGCCATCTCGTAAAAACCGATCTTCGACACGTCGCGCAATGCCTCAGGTAGCTGGTGAAAGTCCCACTTCGATGGATTCCAGGTAAGCAGGTAGGTATTCACGCATTCTCCTCCGAGTAATGGAGCTAGTATACGCGCGAACTATTCGGAGTCGTGGCTGGTCAGCCGTTCGATATCCGCACCCACTGAGCGCAGCTTGTCTTCAATTCGTTCGTAGCCGCGGTCGATGTGATACACGCGGTCGATCATCGTGGTGTTGTCGGCCACCAGCGCCGCCAGCACCAGTCCAGCGCTCGCGCGCAGGTCGGATGCGGTCACTGGAGCCCCGCTCAGCGGAGTCGGGCCAGTCACGATTGCCGTATTTCCGTCGATTTCCACGTTGGCGCCCATGCGCATCATTTCGCTGGCGTGCATGAACCGGTTTTCAAAGATCGTCTCGCGTACGTGGGAAACTCCCGTAGCCTGCGTCGCGAGCGCCATGAATTGCGCCTGCATGTCGGTGGCAAAGCCGGGATATTCCTCGGTGGTAATGTCCTGCGCGACTAGCTTTTTCGCCGCTCGTACGCGCAGGTTGCCGTTGCCTTCACATTTGATTTCCACGCCGCACGCGCGCATTTTGTCGATCACCGCAGCCAGATGCTTCGGCTCGGCGGAGGTCAGCAGCAATTCGCCGCCGGTCACAGCGCCGGCCACTAGAAACGTACCCGCTTCGATCCGGTCGGGAATAATCGCGTGCGTCGCGCCGTGCAGCGATTTCACGCCCTGAATCTTCAGCGTGCTTGTGCCGACGCCCTCGATCTTCGCGCCCATCTTGATGAGCATTTCGGCCAGGTCGGTAACCTCTGGCTCCATCGCCGCGTTTTCCAGAATCGTTTCGCCATCGGCCAAAACCGCAGCCGTCAAAATATTTTCCGTACCGGTAACCGTGATTTTCGGGAAGCGAAATGTAGCGCCGCGCAGTCGCTTGGCGCGAGCCTCCACATATCCGTGTTCGACCTTGGTTTCCGCGCCCAGCGCTTCGAGCGCCTGAATGTGCAGGTCCACCGGCCGCGCGCCAATCGCACAGCCGCCGGGAAGCGAAACGCGCGCATGGCCAAACCGCGCGACCAAGGGGCCGAGCGTGAGGATCGAAGCGCGCATCGTCTTCACCAGCTCGTAGGGAGCCTCATGCATCGAAACGTTTTGCGCCTGAATGATGAATTCGCTGGGCGGCAGGTCGGGGCTTTCCACGCGACAGCGCATGTGGGCCAGCAGCTTGGCCATGGTGATAATGTCGCGAACGCGCGGAATATTTTGCAGCACCACCGGTTCGGCCGTCAGCAGCGCCGCAGCCATCGCCGGCAACGCGGCATTTTTTGCTCCGCTGATCTGCACGGTGCCCTGTAATTTCTTTCCGCCGTGAATTCTGAACTTGTCCATGTTATTTGCCCCGTTTCGTTGTGCCGCGCCTGCTCTGCAAATTCCGTTTTGCCTGCTGGTGCGCCGCGATGGCCGCGCGCGCATTTCCCTGCGTTTTGCCCAACAACTTTCGCGCCGCATCCGCATCCGAGCCCGTTTTCAGCATCACAATCGCGGCCGGCAGATCGTGTCGCGTTTGCCGCAGTGCGTGTGCCGCGGTGGACGTGTTCACTCCCGCCGCATCTTCCACGATTCGCGTCGCTCTCTTCGTTAACTTCTGATTTGTCAGCGTCAAGTAAATCATCCAGTTCTCATAAACCCGGCCGAGACGCACCATCGCCGTCGTAGAAAGCAAATTCAGGACCATCTTCTGCGACGTGCCAGCCTTCATCCGAGTCGAGCCGGCGATCGCTTCCTGCCCGGTATTCGGCGTGATGGCGATGCCCGCGCGTTTCGCCAGCGGGGAATTCGCATTCGAGGTCACTCCCACCGTTGCCGCGCCCATCTCTTGCGCCGCCTTCAACGCGCCCAGCACATACGGAGTCGTGCCGCTCGCTGCAATCCCCACCACCACGTCGCCTTTCTTCAGTCCCGCTTTCCGCAAATCGCGTCCGCCATTCGATGCGGAATCCTCGGCGCCTTCCACTGCGCCGCGCAGCGCTTTTGCTCCGCCGGCGATGAGCGCCTGCACCAATTTCGACGACGTGCCAAACGTCGGCGGCACTTCCGCCGCATCCAAAACCGCCAGCCGTCCGCTGGTTCCCGCGCCGACGTAGAAAAGCCGTCCGCCGCGTCGCAGCGCTGCAACAATCTGGTCCACCGCGCGCGCAATCGCCGGCAATTCGCGCCGCACCGCCAGCGCCACCGTGGCATCTTCGCGGTTCAAGGCCCGCAAAATTTCGAGCGTGCTTTTAGCGTCGAGTCCGCGCGTCCGCGGGTTTCTCTGCTCGGTTTTCAGGGCTTTCACGGTCCCTCAATCTTCAATTAATTATACCGGGAGCGACATGCCCGTATGGGCCGCAGACGTGAATTTGCGTGCGATTGTGCCGAGGAAGTTATTGAGCCGTTGCGGGGGCGGCCACCAGGCCCAGCGACTGCAACACCGCGTCGTGCAGCGCGGGGCGAACCTGGCGGATCTTTTCGTTGGCGCGCGTGGGATTCACGCGATTGGTCAGCAATACGACGAACAGTTGGCGGTTCGGATCGATCCACAGCGAAGTTCCGGTGAAGCCGGTGTGGCCAAAGCTGCCCGGCGAGAAATAATGTCCGGCCGACGAATTCGGAGGCGTCGGCACATCCCAACCGAGCGTGCGGTGCGATTCCCCAATCTGCTGAATTTCGGTGAACTGCGAGATCGTCGCGCGAGTCACCAGGCGTTTGTAATCGTAAATGCCGCCGTTCAGGATCATCTGCGCGAACACCGACATATCTTTCGCCGTGGAAAACAATCCTGCGTTGCCCGATACGCCGCCCATCGCCCAGGCGTTTTCGTCGTGCACTTCTCCCTGCAGCAATTTCTTGCGGTAGTCGGCATCGAACTCGGTCGGCGCGGCGTCGGCGCGAAGCTTCGGTGGCGGCGAATACATCGATTCGGTCATACCCAGCGGATCGAAGATGTGCTCCTCCGCGAATTCGTCCAGCGAATCGCCCGTCAATCGCTGGACGATTTCTCCGAGCGTGATGAAATTCAGGTCGCTGTACTCCACTTGCGCGCCCGGCTCGTGAATCAGCGGCTCAGCGATCACCAGCGACACCACCGAATCGTAGTCCTTTCCGACTTTGTAGAAATCGCGGTGCGCCGGCCAGCCGGAATCGTGCAGCATCAGCATCCGCACCGTCACGCGATTGCGCCATGTGGGATCGGGATCGCTCTTCGAATAGTCCGCGAATTCCGGAATGTAGCGCGATACCGGCAAATCCAGATTCAATCGTCCCTGCTGCACCAGAATCATCAGCGACGTCGTGGTCACCACGACCTTGGTGAGCGACGCCATGTCGTACATCGTGTCCGCCGTCACTGCCGGCGACTTCGCGTCGCGCGTCAAATGCCCAAACGGATGAATCGCCAGCTCATCATTCCAACCGACGGCCACCACTCCGCCGGGAAACGCATCGTCATCCACGGCCTTATCCACCACATCGAACGCCGGCTTCAGCCGCTCGACCATCGCCGGCGACGCCGGTTGCAGCGTCATCGCGTGTGCAGGAAGCTGGATTCCGTCGCCGCGCTTCACCGTTCCCGGCACGGTCACCGGAATCTGGCCGGTAATGGCTGATTGGCCAAACAGCGCCCGAACCGCCGCTCGCTGCGACACGTCGTTCGTTGAAAACTCCGCCAGCCACGTCGGAGCATCCGCAAAACTGGAAATCAGATACGGGCTGCCAAACGCGATCACCACCGTTGGCTTGCCCGCGGCAAACATCTGCGAAACCAGCGCTCGCTGGTCCGCGGGAAACGCGATGTCGCCCTTGCGATCCGCCACGCGCACAAACAGAGCGGCGATGGCGACGTCGTAGGTGTCCGGCGCCGGCAGCTTCACGCACGACGCGCTCACGAACTTCGTATCGGCACGCAACGCCGTCAAGGAACTGACGCGCGCGCGAATTTCCGGTTCGATCGTTTCACCCGGATACGGATCGGGATCGGCGGACAACGACACCAACAAGACCCGCAGCGGTTTTGTGCTATCGAGCGGAATCGTTTTCGGCGTGTCGCGCAGCAGCGTCACTCCGCGATCGGCGATCTTCTGCGCTTCCTCCGCAAATTCAGGCTTGCCGAATTTCTGGTCGATCTTCTCAACATCTGTGAATCGCGATTTGTCCAATCCGACGCGCGCCTTCGCCGCCAGAATCCTTCGTACTGATTCGTCGATGCGTTTTTCGGAGATGCGTCCTTTCTTCACCGCGCGCAAAAGGCCCGCCATCGCCGCGTCCGGCACCGGAGGCATCAGCAGCACATCCGCGCCTGCCAGCACCGACCGCACCGCCGCTTCGCCAGGCGGATACATTGATGTGACGCCGCCCATGTCCATCGCGTCCGTGATGATCAGGCCTTTGAATTTCATTTCGTCGCGCAGCAAACCAGTCAACACCGCGTGCGACGTGGTCGCCGGAGTGTTCGGGTCCGGTTCAAACGCCGGAATTGCCAGATGCCCCGGCATGATCGATTCGGTTCCCGCCGCAATCGCCGCGCGGAACGGAATCAGCTCGTTTCCCTCGAGTTCGTCGCGATCTCCGGGCACCGTCGCGAGCGTCAGATGAGAATCGACGCTCACATTTCCGTGGCCGGGAAAATGCTTTGGCGTGGCGATCGCGCCGGATTCCTGCATGCCCTTTACTTCCTGACTCACGAACTCCGCCACCAGCAGCGGGTCTTCGCCAAACGAACGAATATTGATGATCGGATTATCGGGATTGTTGTTCACGTCCGCGTCGGGCGCGAAAATCCACTGCACCCCGGCCGCGCGTGCTTCGAGTGCTGTGATTTTTCCCGCTTCGTACGCCAGCTTGGCGTCGCCGGTCGCGCCGATGGCCATCGCCGATGGCAGCGACGTGCCGCCGTCGAGTCGCATTCGTGTGCCGCTTTCAAAATCCGCGCCAATCAGCAGCGGCACTTTCGCGCGACGTTGCAGTTCGTTGGTCAGAATGGCGGTCGAATACACTTGCCCGCGCTGAATGCCGAGCGGCCCGCGCGTGGTGCCGGCGATAAATCCTCCGACGGCGTTCACCGTCACTTGATGCACCAGCTCTTTGTACTCGGGGCTCTCGGCTGACGTGAAGCCGCCGAAATAGAGCGGCATCAACATCTGCCCGATCTTTTCGCGCAACGACATTTTCTTGAGTGTGGATTCCACCCAGGCATTCGTTCGCGCCGGAGCCGCCGCTTTTTTCGCAGGTTTTTTTTGTGAGTGAGCCGAAGAAGTCATGAGAAGTAACAGGGCTATCGAGAAAAGCCCGAATTTACGCATCGAAACCATCCAAAGGGTTGCATGTTGACGCTGTGAACCAGCAAGTTGTATATAACACACGGTTTCATGTCGAACAACGAATCACGCCCACGGATGTTCCTCGATTGTTTCAAGTTGATTATATTTGCCGCGGCGCTGTTGTGTCCGTTTGTTGCTGCAAACGCGCAGGCCGCGCGTGCAGTTTCGAGCCAAACCAAAACCGGCATTGACGTCCTCGAAGCGCAAAAGTTCGCGCCGCTGCGCGGAATGCGCGTCGGTCTGGTGACCAACCAAACTGGAGTCGATTCGCACGGGCGCCGCACCATCGATGTTCTCGCCGGGGCCGAAGGCGTGAAGCTGGCCGCGCTGTTCAGCCCAGAGCACGGCATCGCTGGCAAACTCGACCAGGAAAATGTCGATAATGCAAAAGACGCCGCGACCGGATTGGCAATTTTCAGTTTGTATGGCGCGAGCCGCCGTCCCCGCGACCAGGACCTCGTCGGTCTCGACGCGCTCGTCTTTGACATTCAGGACGCGGGCGTGCGCTTCTACACCTACACCGCGACGATGGGCTACTGCATGGAAGCCGCGGCCAAACATCACATCCCGTTTTTCGTTCTCGATCGACCAAATCCGCTTGGTGGTGTGCGCGTCGAAGGCCCGGTTCTGGACGTCGACAAGACTGCTTTCGTCGCCTATTTTCCGATGCCGATCGTTTACGGCATGACGCTCGGCGAACTCGCGCAGATGTTTAACACCGAAAATAAAATTGGCGCCGATCTGCGCGTGGTGAAATTGCAGGATTGGCGGCGCGGCGAAACCTACGCCGATACTGGGCTGAAGTGGGTTGCACCTTCGCCGAACCTTCGAACGCTCACGGAAGTGCTTCCATATCCGGGGTTTGAGATTTTGCAGGCCGGCGACGTCTCGGTCGGCCGCGGCACCGATACTCCGTTCGAACTTGTCGGAGCGCCGTGGATTCAGAGCGACAAATTGTTAGCCGAATTGAATGCGCGCAAAATTCCCGGCATCGAATTCCGTACTGCAAAATTTACGCCGGTTTCCGACGCGTTCAAAGGCGTCGCATGCGAGGGTGTCGGCTTCACCGTCACCGACGCGACGGCTTTCAATTCCGTCCGCACCGGCGTGGAAGTCGCCGCGGCACTTCACAAACTCTTCCCTGACCATTTCAAGATCGCGAAAATGATCTTTCTCGTCGGATCGCAATCCACGATCGACGGTCTTGAGCGTGGCGAACCCGTCGATCAGATCGTTGCCGGATGGGCCGATGACCTGGCTAAATTTCGCCTCTTACGCGCCAAATATCTGCTGTACGAATAATTCCACACTCATCCTCGCACGCCGTTTGTGCGATTCTTGATCCCGCCATGCGAATCTGCTCACTGCTACCCTCAGCTACCGAAACTCTCTACGCGCTCGGCCTCGGCGATTCCGTCGTCGGCGTCACGCATGAGTGCGATTTTCCGCCCGAGGCGAAATCGAAGCCTGCGCTGATCCGCCCGCGCGTCGACCCCAATGCCGACGCCGCCACAGTCGATCGGCAGGTCCGCGAACTGGTGGAAAAAGGCGAAAGCATTTACGCGGTGGACGCCGATCTGCTGGAATCGCTCGCGCCCGACTTGATCGTCACGCAGGATCTTTGCCACGTCTGCGCCGCTTCGCCAGAGGATCTCGCATCTGCGCTTTCGAAAATGGCGCGTTCGCCAGAAGTGCTCTCGCTGACGCCCCATTCGCTCGCCGACGTGTGGGAAGACATCTTGCGAATCGGCGACGCGACCGGCACGCGCAAGTGCGCCGAAGATTTTGCAGGCACACTGAAAGCGCGCGTCGATGTGATCGAATCGATCGTCGTCGCCGCCAATCGCGCTAGACCTCGCGTGTTGTGCCTGGAATGGCTCGAGCCGTTCTACGTAGCAGGGCACTGGCTGCCGGAGATGGTCGAAAAGGCCGGTGGCACCGACGTCTTCGGCCACGCGGGCGAAATTTCGTACCGAGTGACGTCGCAGCAAATCGCCGCCAGCGCGGCGGATATTTTGTTGGTGATGCCCTGCGGCTACGACGTGACGCGAACAGTGGAAGACTTTCGCTCGAGTGGACTCAGCGAGGGATGGCGCGACTTGCCCGCCATTCCCAACGGTCAAGTCTTCGCGGTCGACGCAAACTCGTACTTTTCGCGTTCCGGCCCGCGTTTGGCCGACGGCGTGGAATTGCTCGCCCACATCTTTCATCCGGATTTATGCGAAAACCACTTCTCGGCGCGCGATTTCCGGAAAATCTAATCTGCGGCTACGATTCGCTCGAGTTCGGATTTCGATTTTGCCACGCCCGGTAGAAAAGCAGTCCCGAAAGGATCAGCACAAGTCCTATCGACGACCGCACCGGCCGCTCGATCAGCACATTCACCGTGAGCGCAAACGCGCCAATCACGAAAAGCGCCGGCACCACCGGATATCCCCACGTCCGGTACGGCCGCGGCAGGTCCGGAGCAATTTTTCGCAGGCGGAACATCGCCACCACCGAAAGCGCATAGAAAATCCACGCCGCGAACACAAACAGCGACGTCAACTCTTCGAACGTGCCGGTCAGCGCCATCAGGCACGCGAGCGTTCCCTGAAACACCAGCGCTCCGGCCGGCGTCCGGTATTTCGGATGCACGATTCCGGTGACGTGAAAAAATAATCCGTCGCGTGCCATCGCGTAGGGAACTCGCGCGCCGCTAAGCAGAGAAGAATTCAGCGTGCCAAGCGCCGACACGACCATCGCGATCGTGATCCATTTCGCTGCGCCGCTTCCGGCAAAACTCGCGACCACGTCCGATGCGACGTGCGAAGAACTCGCCACAGCGCCAAACGGCAGCGCGTAAAAGCAAACCGCGTTGAACAATAAATACAAGCCCGCGACGAGCAGCGTGCCGCCGATCAGCGCCCGCGGAATGTTGCGCTGGGGATCTTTGATCTCGGAACCGACGCGATTAAGGTCTTCCCATCCGTCGTACGCCCAGAGCGCCGCCGCCATCGCGGCAAAAAATCCGCCGATTACGCCAAAGCGCCCGGCAGTTGGCCACCACGGATGAAAATGATCGAAGCTGCCGTGGCCGAAAATAAACGCTGCGGCAACAATTGCCAGCACCGCCGCGACTTTTGTGATTGTCAGCGCCACCTGCACGCGCCCGCCGAGCTTCACGCCCAGATAATTAATCGCGGTGAACACGAAAATCGTCGCGACGGCGACTGGCTGTGTCCATGTGAATTCAAACGTGTAGGGATTGCCGCTGATCGGATTCTTCAAGTGCCAGGCAAAAATTGGCGCAGCGATCGCCGGAACTAGAAAACTGAAAAATCGTGCGAAGCCCGCGGCAATCGAAGCGGCGGAACTGGATTCCCCGACCGTCGAATGCATCCAGCCAAACAGAAATCCCCACACCGGACCGAGTCCACGCCGCAAATAGGCGTACTGGCCTCCGGCCTCCGGCAGTGCTGCGCCCAACTCCGCAAACGAAAGCGCGCCAAACAGCGAAAGCAAACCGCCGACGATCCACGCCGCGTAAACGACGCTGACCGATCCGCCCACCGAGGCCATTTCGCTCGGCTTCAGAAAAATGCCGGTGCCGACCATCGTGCCGACCACGATGGCAACCGCCGACCACAACCCCAGCGCGCGCACCAAATCGAGGCGCTTGCCTGCGTCGGGTTGGGGCGCCGAACCGATGGAAATTCTCCGATGAAATAAAATCTGCTGCGCGCCTAAATCTACGGCGCTGCCGTCGCGTGTGCGTCACGCGAATCGCTGAACTGCGCACTTACGATCGATCCCACCGCGAACGTGATCGCTGTACCAATCAGCACGTACCAGGTCCAGGCGATCGGCGTAAAAAATTTCACTCCGATCATTGCCAGCAAGCCTACGGCAAATCCTACCAGCGCGCCGGTTTGATTCGCGCGTCTGTTCCAGGTGCCGAGCAGAAAAACTCCCAGCGTGGCGCCGTAGGTTATCGATGCGATCGTCAATCCAGCGACCAGCACTGGACCCCAGTTCACCAGGCCCAGGCATCCGAGCACCGCGCCCCACACCAGCGTGGTTTGCCGCGAACGGCCGAGCGACTTAACATCATCGCCAGTGCGCTTCGCGCCGAAATCCATAATGCTCGACGAAGCCAGCGAATTCAGCGAGCCACTGGCGTTGGACATTGCGATTGCAAAAATGGAAGCAAGCAACAGGCCCACGACGCCGATCGGCATTTCATGAACGATGAAGTAGGGATACATTTTGTCGGCATCCTTGCCCATGCCGGGCAGGCCGCCACTCTGTACGAAAACGAAGAGCATCACGCCGATCAGCAGAAACAATGTGAACTGAAACAAAACGATTACGCCGCTCACCAGCAATGCTTTCTTCGCGTCGCGTTCGTTTCGCGCCGCCAGCAATCGCTGCACCATGGTCTGGTCAGTGCCGTGGCTCGCCATGGTTAGAAACGTGCCGCCCAGCAGGCCCGACCAAAACGTGTAACTTTGCGTCAGGCTGAATGCGAAATCGAAAATGCGGAGTTTGCCGCCGGCCGCGGCCGCCACTTGCGTGATTTCGGGCCAGCCGCCGGGAATTTTGTGCAGCAACAGGAAAAACGCGGCGATCGATCCGGTGATGTATAGGAAAAACTGAATCACATCGGTCCAGATTACCGCGCGCATGCCGCCTTCAAACGTATAAAACATCGTCAGCACGGCGATAATCGCGATCGAAGCGCGGTCGCCAGTGCCAAACGCAACGCTGACGACCTTTCCGATCGCTGCAATCCGCACGCCCTCGGCCAGCGCGCGCGTGCACAGAAAAACAATCGCGGCGGCCTGTTTCATCCGCGGACCAAAGCGCTTTTCCAGCAGCTGGTAGGCGGTATAGAACTCGCCCTTGAAATACTGTGGTATAAGAACTACGCACAGAATCACTCGCGCGACCAGATAGCCGATCACCAGCTGCAGAAACCCAAGATTGCCCAGATACGCGATGCCCGGTGTGCCGATAATCGTCAGCGTGGAGGTTTCGGTAGCGACAATCGAGCAGGCCAGCGCCCACCACGGTGAGGTACGCCCGCCCAGAAAATAGTCGCGCAGATTTTGCTGGCCGCGGCGCATGCGGACGCCAAACAGCGTGATGCCCGCCAGATATATAATGAGGATCGCGAAGTCGATCAGGCTTATCTGCATGGAGCCGGTTGTCGCAAGAAGCGAAATGCTAACCGCACGGTTCAAAGGGTGTCAAGCAAGCCGTGACGGCAAGTTTTTCGAGCAGCAACGAAATCCGGTATCGAGACGGCGTGTTGAACGGGCAAGTCCAGAGGGCAGGTAATGGCTGAGAAGAAATCACATCCGCCGCAATCCTATTTCATCGGTATCGACGGCGGCGGCACCAAGACCGATTGCATTCTCGTGAACGCCGAAGGCGAAGTGCTCAGCCACGCCACCGCGGGTCCTTCGAATCCGCTGCGCGCCGGCTACGCGAAAGCGTGGTTCGCGATGAGCGATGCGGCGGATGTGGTGCTCGAACGCGCCAAGTTGAAATCGACCGACATTCGCGGAATCTGCGCGGGCATCGGCGGCGCGGGGCGCCCGAGCGTGGCCAAGCGGCTTTCGACGTTTCTGGAAAAATCGTTTCCGAATGCGGCGGTGCAAGTCACGACGGACCTGGCGATCACTCTCACTGCGGGCGTGGGCGATGGCGAAGGCATCATTTTGGTGGTTGGCACAGGCTCTGCCGCGCTGGGGCGCGACGCGAAGGGAAAACTGGCGCGCGCCGGTGGTCGCGGCCCGTGGTTTAGCGACGAAGGCAGCGCATTCGATATCGGTCGCCGAGCCGTGGGCGCGATTGTGCGGGCCGAAGAAAAGCGCGGGCCGCAAACCGCGCTCGCCGACAAGCTGCTGAAATGGCTGGGCTGCAGTGACTGGACGCAAATGCTCGATTGGGTGATCAAGAATCCGGACGATGTGTTTCCCCGGATTTTTCCGCTAGTCGGCGAGTTGGGTGACAAAGGCGATCCGGTTTCCCGCGAAATCCTATCGAGTTCGGCGCACACACTGGCCGAGCTGACCAAAAGCGTGATTGACGAATTGCATTTGCAGGACCGCCCGATTCCCATCGCCAAGGCCGGCGGCACCACCGGCAGAAGCAAATTTTTCGACGCAGCCATCGACGCCGAGCTGAAAAAAGTGGCGCCGCACGCGCATGTAATCCTGCTGCCGCTGAAACCCGCTGAAGCCGCAGCGAAAATGGCCATTCGCCTGACGAAGCGCAAAGGCCATGCCTGATCCGTCTTCGCCCTCGGCCGGCGAAGCTCGCGCGGTGGCGAGCGAACGCATTCAATCGTTTGTGCACGACGGCAACGAAGAGACTCTGCTGGCTCTGCTCGAAAATCCCGCCATTGAAGAAAAACATCTGGTGATGATTTTGCAGCGGCTCGACGTGCCCGCGAGTGTGCCCGCCGCGATTGCGGCCAAACCGAAGTGGGTGGCAAGCGAAGCGGTGCGGTTCCATCTGGCAACGAATCCGAAAACTGCGCGGCGCACGGCGCTTACGCTGGTACGGCAGCTGTATTTGTTCGACATGGTCCGGCTCAGCCTGATGCCGTCGACTCCGGCCGAAATCAAGCGTCTTGCTGAAGAAGCGATCATTGCGCGCGTGCCGCAAATTCCGGTCGGTGAAAAACTTACGCTGGCGCGGCGCGGACCTTCGCGCGTGGCGGGTGCGATTCTTGCCGAAGGGCACGTGCAAGCGGTGAAGCTAGCGTTGGCGAACGCGTTTTTGTCCGAAAGCCAGATCTTGAAGGTGATCGCAAATGCGGCGACGCCGCCACGCGTGATTGCGGCGATCGAGCAACATCCGAAATGGTCCATTCAGTACAATGTACGTGTGGCGCTGCTGCGAAATCCGCACACGTCGCCGCCGGCGGTGCTGGCGTTTTTGCCCAACATCACGCTGCGAGATCTGACAGATGTCGCAGGTCTGGAAAATCTGCCGGCGCATCTGAAACGGTACATTCAGAAAGAGCTCGCGAAGCGGCAGGGAAGCCCTGCGAAAGAATCGCGGTAGAAGCGACCTCATCCGAGGCAGCGAGGAAATTATGGCGGTCAGCAGATTGCAGTTGCGATTGATTATGGTCATCGGCGCGGTGCTGCTGGTGAGCGTGCTGATGTATTCCACGTTTGAGCAAAATCACAACGAGTACGAAGTCTGCATGACGTTTAAGGGCGCGCTGCACTGCGCGAACGCCAAGGGCGCCACTTCTGCCGACGCGATCCGCAGCGCACAGGCGATCGATTGCGAAATGCTGGCGAACGGCCGCGACGAAAATATGGTTTGCCTCGCCAGTCAGCCTTCGAGCGTGCGGGAAATTAAGTAGGCACGAATTGGCTCGCTGCGGTGTCTAAGAAGTTGGGGCGAACATCCGGGCTGGTGAATGGAATCGGATGGCGACGGGATAGTGACCGGACAGTGACGGGACCATGACGCACTGCTTGAATTGCGGCGCAGAGCGCGACGCAGACGTTTGTGAGGCTTGCGGGCTGTCTTCCTCGGCTGCTGAATTCTCGCTGCGCAGCAAACTCCTGAACCGCACAGGTGTGTTTCTGCTGGGCGCGATCACGTTCGTAGTCGCGAGTGGCCGGTATCCCGCGCTCGAGCTCGACGGAATCCTGATTTTTATCGGCGTGGTTTTCTTTGTAACGCTCGGTCTCGCGATTTGGCTCGAACGGCGCGCGCTGCGTCACGAAGAAGTGGAAACGCTGAAGCGCGTTTACTACGGATTGATTCCGCTGCCGTGGCTGCTGGCGCTGCTGCTGTACGGCAACGGAGCGCTGGACACTTCGAAAGTACATGCCGAGCCGGCGCGAGTGATTAGCAAGTTTTCGATGCCCGGGCCGATACCGAGCCGTCGATTGATCGTCACTTCGTGGAGAGAAGGGCATCGACTGGAGCGCATTCCCGTCGATCGAGTGGACTACGACCGGTTCACGAATGGCGACATGGTGACCGTACAGGTTCATGACGGCCTGGTGAGCATTCCGTGGGTTTCGGGCGTTTCCCGCCAGGATTCGCGCAGCGCGCAAAACCGCGACTGAGTGTTCCGCTAACTTTTCGGGCATCGCACATCTAGTTTTTTGCGCTCGCAACTACCGCAAATGGTTCAATCGCACTAGAGAACTCACCCGTGAAATTCCCCGATAGCTGGACCGAACGGCTGCCATTTTTGGAGCCGCTTGAAGAAGACTGGATTCCGATGCCGCGCGCCGCGCTGGCGGCGTGGATGCTGTTCTACCTGTTTTTCCTGTACGAATTGGTGAGCGACGGCATGTTTCCCGGGCTGATGAACGGCGTGTTCGTGCCGATTCACGAAGGCGGGCACCTGCTGTTTCGATTTTTCGGCGAATTCATTTCCATCGCAGGCGGCACATTTTTGCAACTGTTTGTGCCGTTTGCGTTGGGTTTGTATTTTGCTTTTCAGCGCCAGGTGCAGGGCGTGGCGTTCTGCTGGTTCTTCTTGTTCGATCAGTTGCTGCCGACCGCGACGTACATGGCTGACGCGCGAGCGCAAGAACTGCCGCTGCTGACGGTGGGTGATTCCGAATACGTGATTCACGATTGGAATTATTTGTTCAGCGCGCTGGGAGTGCTCGACCATGATATTCAGATTGCTGCAGTGGTCCGAGCGATCGGCTGGGCGGGCATGATCGGAGTGTGCGCGTGGATGCTGTGGCGAGGACTGCGCGATGCACCCGATGCGAAAAGCGCGAGCCAGCGTCCTGAATTTCCTGCGATCTAATACACCGCGCGAAAATCCTGCATGTGCGGCAATTCAATCTGCAGCGTGCGGCCGTAATCCATCAGCGTAAGGCGAACCATTTCCGCAGGGCCCACATCGCGCACCAGCCAGTTCTCGGTGGGCAAGACTTTCGAATCTACGAACAAATCGCCGCTTTCGAAATTCGGGCCTTTTGCAGTCAGGTCGGAAGGCACAACCGTGAAAGCGCGATGAGCGCGAATATCCAGTGCAAGATAGCGGCGGCCGAGCAGCACGAGAACCAGATTTTGTTCTTTCTTGTTGTCGGTGAGGAATACGTTCCACGCCAGAGGGATTTTTTCGTCAAGTTTGCACTGAGCGGTTGCGACCGGCTTCCAGAGGTAGCGTGGGGAATCCGCGCGAGCGATGAAAGCGCCGGAAAATGCGGCAATCGTGAAAGCGAGCAGCAGCGAATGGCAAAACAATCGGCGGGTCAAGTTCAATTCCATTTCACGGTGACTTGCCGCGCCGAAACGACGACGAAGCCCTTCGAGCGGCCGTGTTCCACAACGTCGCGCAAAATCGCGACGTCCTGCTCGCAGTATTCGGCCACGCGGTCTTTTTGTCCGGCGCGCCACCATTCGACGGCTTTCAGGCCGTCGCCGCTTTTCGCGGTGCCGAGCGTTTCCTTCGCGACCTGATCGAGCTTCACGCGATGGCCGAGAACTTTGTGAAGCTCTTCCAGAATATCGAGCGACACTTTGCGGATGTTATCGACGGGCGCGTAGGCGCGGAGCACTTCGATATCGAAGCGGTTGCCATTGTAGGTGATCACGTGCGTGTACTGCTCGAGTTCCTGGATTAGCTTCAGCGCGTCGTCTTCGAACCAGCGGCGAAAGCCGTTGTCTTTGTCCCATGTGACGGCAACGGCGATGCCGAACGCGCGGATGTTGCTCCAGCCGCCGTCCACCTCGTGCGACAAGCGCAGCGTTTCAATGTCCAAATAAATTTCGCGGTCAAATAATCCGGGCAATTCCGATCCTCAATTCGACGGTGGAGCTTAGTACAGGCTGCCTTCGCGTTTCCGTCCGGTGTAGTCGATGTAAACGATTTTCAATTCGGAATAAAACTCGATTGCGGTGCGGCCCACTTCGTGCGGGCCAATGCTGCTGGATTTCGCGCCGCCAAAGGGAACGTGCGCTTCGCCGCCGACAGTGGGCGAATTCACGTGCGTCATTCCGGTTTCGATCTTGTCGATGAACTCGAAGATGCGATTGGAGTCGGTGGAATAAATCGAACTGGAAAGCCCGAAACGGACGGAATTGGCGGCTTCGATGGCTTCGTCGAAATCTTTAACGCGGACGATGCTGAGAACCGGGCCGAAGATTTCTTCCTGTGCGATGCGACTGTCCTTGGAGACGTGATCGAAAATGGTGGGAGCGACGAACCAGCCGTTTTTGCAGGACGAATCGTCGAGGCGCGTGCCGCCGCAGAGAAGTTTTCCCTCTGCTTTGCCGACGTCGATGTAGTTGAGCACCGTATTCATTTGCGATTCATCAACCGAAGGTCCCATGTCGGTGGAAGCAGTAAGGCCATCGCCGACGGAATATTTCGCGGCTCGCGCAACGAGTCTTTCGACGAATGCGTCGGCAATTTCGTCTTCAATGATTACGCGACTGGTGGCTGTGCAGCGTTGTCCGGTGGAGGCGAACGCGCCGGCGACAACGGATTCGAGGGCGAGATCAAGGTCCGCGTCTTTCAGGATGACGACGGGATTTTTGCCGCCCATTTCGCATTGCACACGCTTTTGCGTGAGCGCTCCGGCGGCGTAGATTTTTTGGCCCACCGCCGTCGAACCGGTAAAGGAGATGGCTTGAACGTGCGGGTTGGTGACAAGTTCGTCGCCAACAGTTTCGCCGGTGCCGAGCACGACGTTGAGAACGCCTTTAGGCAGACCGGCCTGAGTGAAAATTTCGGCGATGCGCAGAGCGCACAGGGGAGTGAGTTCAGCAGGCTTCAGCACAACGGTATTGCCGCAGACTAGCGCAGGGCCGAGCTTCCAGATCGGAATTGCGACTGGAAAATTCCAGGGAGTGATCAGGCCGACGACTCCGAGAGGCTGGCGCAGAGTGTAGGAAAAATTCTTAGGCAGTTCGCTGGGAAGAGTTTCGCCGGTGAGGCGGCGCGCTTCGCCGGCCATGTATTCCAGGATGTTGATGGCGCGCTGTACTTCGCCGAGGGAATCTTTGAGAGCT
The DNA here is from genome assembly GCA_963719065.1 of uncultured Acidobacteriota bacterium. Taxonomy (GTDB): domain Bacteria; phylum Acidobacteriota; class Terriglobia; order Acidiferrales; family UBA7541; genus Palsa-295. The sequence goes on from CAVRAM010000001.1 coordinate 189,366, forward strand.
TTGCCTTCTTCACGAGTGAGCAGGCGGGCGAGGTCTTCTTTCTGGTCCTGCATGATGTGCGCAGCCGTGAACAAAATCTTGCCGCGACTCGGGGCGGGCATGGCGCGCCAGGCCGGGTAGGCGGCTTTGGCGGCGACGATGGCTTCCTTCATTTCCTGACGAGTCGAGAGGGGGAAGCGGGCGACGATCTCAGTGCTATTGGCGGGGTTGCGGCGTTCGACGATTCGAGTGGATTTGGATTCAACCCATTCGCCGTTGATGAAATTTTTGCAGAGCTGGAGAGTGCTTGTGACCGTTGCCATTGGTTAATTGTATCCGGTTGGGAGCGGGGCGCTGAGCGATTTCTAATCGCAACTCTCGTTACGATTAGAACGGTAGCCTTTTGTTTGTTTTGAGTGAGTTACAAGCGTTTCTAATAATTTTGAGGCGGTGTTTGGGGAGTAAGAAATTTTGGCGAAGGATACGCGGATTTGCTGGGAGGGTACGCGATGTTGCCGGGGCGTTTGTGTGGCGAGGTTCGGCGGGACGATTTGGTGCGTCGACCTTCGGCCAGCGAGCGTCATGCGCGGTCCTTTGGTGATGCTGAGACTTCATGCGGATGATAGCACAAGAGTAACTCGTTGGCAAGGGGTATCTCGGGAGTTATGGGGTAGTTTTTGGGCGGAGTGGGAATTTAGGCGGGACTAAGGGCGTTTTTCATTCATGCGCCCGGCTTGGGGTTGACTTGGCTAGGGGCGCACAGACAGGAATGTAAGTGCCACCATCAGACAGGACTGCCTGATCCACGGCGGAGCGGGCGGCATCGTGGATGCGGCCGCAACCCGCCTGCGCGATGAGGCGATTCGGCGCGCCGGGGCCGCCGCACTCCGGGGCGCGCGTAAGGAACGCGCGTGAACAGTACGACGCGCGCTAGAGTTTGACTTCGCTGAAGGATTTGTCGAGGAGGCGGATGCCTTCGTCGACGTCGGCTTTGGAGATGTTCATGGGCGGGGCCATGCGGATGACGTTGGCGTACATGCCGCCTTTGCCGACCAGGAGGCCGTTGTTGCGAGCGGCTTCGAGGATCTGATTGGTTTCCTGCGGCGCGGGTTCTTTGGTCTGGCGATCTTTCACGAGTTCCAGGGCTTGCATCATGCCCATGCCGCGTACTTCGCCGATCAGCGGATATTTCTGCTGAAGTTCTTCGAGCTTCTGACGGAAGTATCCGCCGACGACGTGGGTGTTTTCGAGCAGGTTTTCCTCTTCAATCACTTCGATTACGGCGCGCGCGGCGACCGAGGTGACCGGGTTGCCGCCAAACGTGGCGATGTTCAAGCCTTGGAATTTGTCGGCGAGTTCGGCGGTGGCGATGGTGAGGCCGACGGGAACGCCGTTAGCCATGCTTTTCGCGGACGTGATGATGTCCGGTGTGACTTCCCACTTTTCGATGCCCCACCATTTTTTGCCGGTGCGTCCCCATCCGGTCTGGACTTCGTCGGAGATGTAAGTGCCACCGTAATTTTTCACGATGCGGTGGACGATTTTGAAATATTCCTTGGGCGGAGTGATGAATCCGCCGACGCCTTGAATCGGTTCAGCGATAAAGGCAGCGATTTGGCCGCTCGTGGTGGTCTGGATGACGCTTTCGACGTCTTGCGCGCAAGCAACGTTGCACGAAGGATAGGTGAGGTGCAGCGGGCAGCGGTAGCAGTAGGGATTTATCGCGTGGGAAATGCCGACGCTGATGACTCCGCCCTTGCGCCATGCGGATTGCGCGGTGATGGCTTTGGTGAGTGAAGAGCCGCCGGAGTAGGCGTGGCGGAGAGCGACGACGTCGTAGCTTGGGCTGGCCATGCGAGAGAGCATGATGGCGGCTTCGTTGGCTTCGGAACCGGAACTGGTGAAAAAGCTTTTCTGCAATTTGCCGGGAGTGATTTCGGCGAGTTTTTCGGCGAGCGCGACGATGGCCGCGTTGGGAAACAGGGTGGAAGTGTGTTGCAGCTTGTCCACTTGCGCTTTGATTTTCGAAGTGACCTTGGGATTGCAGTGGCCGACGCCGATGGTGACGATGCCGCCGAAGAAATCGAGGTACTTGTTGCCTTCGATGTCCCACAGGTATTGCATGGACGCGTGATCGGCGACCAGGGGCTTCTGGAAATAATTGGTCACCGACGGCCAGATGAATTCCTTGTGCTTGCGGACAATTTCTTCGCTGCGAGGATCGGAGCCTTTTGGCGTTGCGGTCATGGTGGTCCCTTTGGGTTGTGTGCGATTCGGAAAAGTACGGCGAAGTTTAGCGCGGGCGGTGAGTGACGGCAAGGGTGGGCGAAGCAAGAGGATGCGCTGGGACGAGACACTTGAAAATTGAACGAGCGCAGGTGTTCTGCGGGCGCGGAGTTGGCTACAATCTGCGCACCCGATGACGATGCTGAATCAATTTTCGATGGGCTGGCTGGATACGGCGCGAAGCTTTGCGCCGGGTCCGGCGATCGAGCTGACGCAAGAGCAAATGCGCGGGCAATTTGCGGTGCTGGCGGCCGCAGGGCTGCTGCTGTCGATTTCGCTCGGAGCGCTGGCGCTGTATTTCTTTTTCGGGAAATCGCGCGAGAGGACGCTGATTTACTTCGGCATTTTTTGCTCATTGTATGCGGTGCGGATGTCGGCGCAGGTTCCGGCGTTTCGAGCGCTGTTCGATGCGCGGCCGGTGTTTTGGGTGTACCTGGTCTGGGACATTACGGCGGTGATTATTCTGCCGGCGGGATTGTTTTTCTACGAGGTGTGGTCTTCGAACATCGGAGCGATTCAGAAAACTCCGTCGCGACAGACGCGAACGTTTCTGCGAGGCCTACTGATCGTGCAAGCGGTGGCGGGCGCGGCGGGTATTACGGCGGCAGCGATGGGGATGCCGCTCGCGCCGCTGTTTACGGCGAATTCGTTGCTATTGCTCGCATCGTTTGTGGTGCTGGGCGGATATCTGTTGTTTACGCGCGCACCGCGCAGCGAACGCGCGCCGATGAACCGCGAGTTCCGCGTGTTGCTGGCGGGATTTCTGGTGTGGTTTGTTTTTATTATTCACGCGAATTTGCTGGGGCTGCGGCTGATTCGCGGGCCGAATCTGGAATTCATCGGGCTGCTGGTGTTTGTGGCGGCGCTGGGATATTCGGCGGCAAGCCGGACGCTGGCACGAGAAGAGCAGCTGCTGGCGATCAACAAGGAGCTGGAGATCGCGCGAGGAATTCAGGAGCGGACGTTGCCGCAGAGTGTGCCGCAGCTGAAAGGACTGGAAATTGCGGCGCGGTACGTGCCGATGAGCGCGGTGGCGGGCGATTTTTACGATTTTCTGGTGGTCGATGCCCGGCGCGTGGGGATTTTGATCGCGGACGTGACCGGGCATGGAGTGCCGGCGGCGATGATCGCTTCGATGTTGAAGGTGACGTTTGCGGCGCAGGCCGCACAGGCGAGCGACCCTGCGCGCATGCTCGATGAATTGAATCGCGCGCTGTGCGGGAAATTCGATGAGCATTTCGTGACGGCGGCGTATGTGTTTATCGATCTGGAGCGAAGCGTGATGTGCTATGCGGGCGCGGCGCATCCGGCGCTGATGATGGTCGATGGCGCGAGCGGTACGGTGCGTGAGGCGATCGAAAACGGGTTGATGCTGGGAATGTTCACGGAGGCGGAGTATTCGGCGATCGAGATTCCGGTGACGAGAGGCGATCGATGCGTGCTGTGCACCGACGGAATTCTGGAAGCGCGGACGGCGGCGGGTGAAGAATTTGGCGCGGCACGAGTGGCGGAGTTTTTGAAATCGATGAACGGCGGAGACGCGCGCGAGACCGCCGGTGCGACGGCGGATACGCTGCTCGCGGCGGTGATGCGATTTGCGGAGTATGGCAGCGAGCGCGGACAGGACGACGACATGACGCTGATCGTGTTGGATTTCGAGTGAGCGCGATCGAGTCACGCGCGATCGGAATCGAGCTAGGAGATTGAGAGGTTTCCCGTATAATTCGGCGCAGAAAGGCGCATGGATCGACTGCTAAAAAATGTGTTTCGCGGGCTCGGGCGAATCGTCCCCGACTGCGTGACGCTTGGACAGGCGATCGCGTTCAACATGTTTCTGGCGTTTTTTCCGCTGCTGCTGCTGGCGCTGGGAATCCTAAGCAGCGACCCCCAATTTCATTCGGTGCTGAAGGAACTGCCGGAGCGGCTGCGCGTGATTTTGCCGCCGGGCAGCGAAGACATCGTGGTGCAGTACTTCGTGAGGAAATCGCCGCATCCGTGGAAATGGTCGCTGCTGGGCCTGGGCGGGACGTTGATTGCGGGTTCGCAGGTGATGAGCGGATTCATCGAAGGATTTCGAATCGTCGAAGGCGATTTGCTGCGCGCGAGTTATTGGAGGACGCAGGTGCGCGCGCTGTTTCTGCTGACCGTGGCGATTCTGCCGACGCTGGCGGTGGTGATGCTGACGGTGTTCGGCAAACAGGAACGCGCGTTGCTGGTGCGGCAACTGGGTTCGTCGCCGCTGCTGATCAGCGCCGCGATCTTTTTGTCGCAAGTGCTGATCGTTTTCATGCTGTCGATGATCGTGCTGGTTTTTATTTATCGCATCGGGCGGCCGGGGCATCCGGGAATAATGTGTTTATTTCCGGGCGCGGCGGTGGCGACGGTGCTGTGGTGGGTGGTGGATATTTCGTTTGGATTTTACGTGCGGAAGATGCCGTATGACGCTGTCTACGGCGGCCTGGCGGCGGCGATCGGTTTGCTGCTGTGGATGTATCTGACGGCGATGGTGGTGCTGCTGGGTGCGGCGTTTAATGTGGAGCGCAGCGTGAGCGAGCCGGAGCCGTTTAATCTGTTTGCGTTTCGGCGGCGGTGGCGACAGAGTGAGCTCTGATGTCTCTTGTAAGTGCTTGTATTTGCTTCAGTTACGGATGTACCTGCCTGATTGTAATGCCTCAAACCACATTGACCAGTAGGCCGCGCCTCGCAACATTTGGTCCTGCCGAGGGTTAAACTGAAAGCAATCAGACGTTGCGCGCGAAGGCGCGAACACTTACGGCGGACGAGTCTGCCGAATCGAACCGAGAATGAAAACACGAGCAAAACGGAAAACGCCGGGAATGTTGCAGCAGTCCGCGATTGCGGGTGCCGCGGCGGGTGCGCTGGTGCTGGCGATGCTGATGGCGGCGCCGCACGTGCAGGCTGTGGCGCATGATGGCGCACTCGAGATTCCGGCAATCGCGCAGCAAACCTCGGACGCGACGAAAACGTACCAGCTGGACAAAAAATTCAAAGGACATTTGCCGATCACCGAGCTTTCCGAGCAGGAAGCGATTTCGCATGCGCTGAACCGATTGGCGTATGGCGCGCGGCCGGGAGATGCGGAGCGCATCCGCGAGATGGGACTCGAGAAGTGGATCGAACGGCAGCTGCATCCGGAATCGATCGACGATTCGGCGCTGGAGCAGAGGCTGGAACGGTATCCGACGCTGAAAATGTCTTCGAAGGAATTGCTGGAGACCTATCCGAACGCGGCGCAGGAAGCGAAGAAAGAAGGAATCTCGAAGCAGCAGGCGCAGGAGCAACAGCAAGAGAAGCGGCAAGAAGCCGAATCGCAAATTCTGGTGACCGGCAACGACAATCTCGATAAGGCGCAGCAGCAACTGGCGAAGTTGCAGGGGCCGGGCCGAATTGTCGCCGAGCTTTCGATGGCAAAGCTGGATCGCGCGGTGTACAGCAACCGACAACTGTCGGCGGTGATGGAAGATTTCTGGTTCAACCATTTCAACGTGTATGCGAACAAAGGCCAGGACAAGTGGTACCTGACTTCGTATGTGCGGGACACCATCCGGCCGCAGGCGATGGGCAAGTTTCCGGATTTGCTGATTGCGACGGCGAAAAGTCCGGCGATGCTTTTTTATCTGGACAATTATTTGAGCGCGGATCCGAAAGCGATTGCGCGGATGGAGCAGGAGCGCGCGATGCGGCATGGCGGTTACGGTGGATTTCAGCCGCCGACACCGGGTACGTTTCCGGGGCCGGTGACTTCTCCGCCGCCGGGAGCTACGGCGGGCGCGGGTGCGAAGAAGGCGGAACGCGGACTCAATGAAAATTACGGGCGCGAGGTGATGGAGCTGCACACGGTCGGCGTGGACGGCGGCTACACGCAGCAGGACGTGATCGAGATGGCCGAAACGCTGACGGGCTGGACGATTCACGAGCCGCGGAAGGATCCGAAATATTTCTTCGACGAGAAGATTCACGCGCAGGGCAAAAAAGTGGTGATGGGCACGACGTTTACTTCAGGCGGCGAGAAAGACGGCGAGGACGCGCTGAAGATGCTGGCCGCGCGGCCGGAAACGGCGCAATTCATTTCGACGAAGCTTGCACGGCATTTTGTGTCCGACCAGCCGCCCGCGGCGCTGGTGGCGCGAATGGCGAAGACCTTTGAATCGACCAACGGCGATATTCGCGCGGTGCTGAAGACGATGATTTATTCGCCGGAATTCTGGTCGCGCGAAGCGTACCGGGCGAAGGTGAAGACTCCATTTGAGCTGGTGGCGAGCACGTCGCGCGCGTTGAATGCGGAAATTACGGTGACGCTGCCGGTGACGCAGTGGGTGACGCGGATGGGCGAGCCGCTATTTTTGTGCCAGCCGCCGACGGGATATTCGGACAAGGCGGACACGTGGGTGAACACCGGCGCGCTGCTGAACCGGCTGAATTTTGCGCTGGCGTTTGCGGGCGACAAGATGGGCGGCACGACGACGGATCTAGCCGCGATGCTGGGCGAGGATTCGGCGAAGGATGCGGAGACCGCGCTGGCAAAGTCGATCGATCTTTTTCTGGATGGGCAAATCGCGGACACGACGCGGCAGACGCTCGAGACGCGGCTGAACGATCCGCAGATTCGACGGGCGAGTTTGGACGATCCGTCACAAGGCGTGAACGAAGCGCTGATCGTGGGATTGGTGCTGGGAACGCCGGAGTTTCAGCGGCGGTAGATTTGTGATTTCGTGCGGATGATTGACTACGGCTGATCGCGCAGGTGGCCGGATGGTTGGAGGTGCAGCATGGCGGTATCACGGCGATATTTTCTGAAGAACGGCGGCATCGCGATGCTGGGAATGGCGGCGTTGCCGTCATTTTTGCAGCGCGCGGTGGCGGGAACGACCGGCGCGGGCAGCAAAAAGATGGTGGTGCTGTTTCAGCGCGGGGCGATGGACGGATTGAACGTGGTGGTTCCGTTCGGCGAGCCGAATTATTACCGGATGCGGCCGACGATTGCGATTCCCGCGCCGACGCGCGGTGGCGCGGAAGCGGCGCTAGATCTAGATGGATTTTTTGGGCTGCATCCGAGCCTGGAGCCGATCCTGCCGCTATTCCGCAACGGGCAGCTGGCGATCGTGCAGGCAGTGGGTTCGCCGGACCCGACGCGTTCCCATTTCGATGCGCAGGATTTTATGGAGTCGGGCACGCCGGGATTGAAATCGACGGAGGACGGCTGGCTGAATCGCGCGATGCAGTCGATGCCGGAGCAGCAAGCGTCGCCGTTTCGCGCGGTGGCGTTTGGTCCGTATCTGCCGAGGACGCTGCAGGGAACCGCGCCGGCGGTGGCCATTCCGGATTTGAAGCAATTCAAGATGAACGGTCCGCAGCAGACGGTGGAGGGCGGATTCGAGGCGATGTATTCGCAGACTGTGGACCATGCGATGCGCGGAGTTGGCAACGAAACGTTTGAAGCGATCGACCTGCTGAAGAAAATTCATCCGGAATCGTACGTGCCGGCGAACGGAGCGCAGTATCCGAAGGGGCGATTCGGGCAGAGCTTGCAGGAAATCGCGGAGCTGTTCAAAGCGGATGTGGGATTGGAAGTGGCGTTCCTCGATAGTGGCGGCTGGGACAATCACGTGAACGAGGGCGGCGTGAACGGGCAACTGGCGAATCTGCTGAAGGATCTGGGGCAGGGAATTTCGGCGTTTCATCAGGACATGGGCGACGCGATGGGCGATGTGGTGTTCGTGAGCATGTCGGAGTTTGGGCGGACGGCGCATGAGAATGGAAATCGCGGAACGGATCACGGGCATGCGAATTGCATGTTTGTGATGGGCGGCAACGTGAAGGGCGGACGAGTGTACACGCGCTGGCCGGGGCTGGATGAAGCGCAGCTGAATCAGGGGCGGGATTTGGCGGTGACGACGGACTATCGCAGCGTGCTGGGTGAAGTGATTTCGAAACATCTGGGCGACCGGCAATTGGCGAAAGTGTTTCCGGGATACGCGAACGATCCGAAGCAGTTTTTGGGATTGGTGAAGGCGTAAAGGCAAAGGCGGGAACATTAACACAGAGGGCACAGAGAGAAAGGCTTGAGGGCACGGAGATGTCGAAGCGAGTTTGAGCGCTGGGTGGGGAAGCGCGGAGAGGAACGAAGCGGAAATGGAAACGGCCACCCGGTGATTTGGGTGGCCGTTTTTGTTTTTGGTGCGTGATGTGGTGTTCGACTAGGTGGCGATCACGAACCCTTGATGCGCATACCGTAGAACGAGCGGTACACGAAGGTGAACGAGATCAGGAAGAAGAAGGCGGCGAGGGCGTGAGTGATCGTGGCGCCCTGGTCGGTGGTTAGCTGAACGGCGAGCTCGACGGCGAGCAAACCGAACAGCGTGGTGAATTTGATGACCGGGTTCAAGGCGACCGAAGAGGTGTCCTTGAACGGGTCGCCGACCGTGTCGCCGACGACGGTGGCGTCGTGCAGCGGCGTGCCTTTCTGCTTCATTTCGGTTTCGACGATTTTCTTGGCGTTGTCCCACGCGCCGCCGGCATCGGCCATGAAGATCGCCTGGTAGAGACCGAAGATGGCGATCGAGATCAGGTAGCCGATGAAGAAGAACGGTTCGACAAACGCGAAGGCGAGAGTGCCGAAGAAAACGGCGATGAAGATGTTGAGCATGCCTTTCTGCGCGTACTTGGTGCAGATGGCCACGACTTTCTTGCTGTCTTCGACCGAGGCTTTGACGACACCGTCGAGTTTGATGTTGGCTTTGATGAACTCGACCGCGCGGTAGGCGCCGGTGGTGACGGCCTGGGTGGAGGCGCCGGTGAACCAGTAGATCATGGCGCCGCCGGTGACGAGACCCAGGAAGAAAGGAGCGTAGAGGAGCGAAAGCTTTTCGACGTTTTGCGTGGTGCCGTTGGTGAGCGCCATGATGATGGAGAAAATCATGGTGGTGGCGCCGACCACGGCGGTGCCGATCAGCACGGGTTTTGCAGTGGCTTTAAAGGTGTTGCCCGCACCGTCGTTTTCTTCGAGCAGTTCCTTGGCGCGCTCGAAGTTGGCGTCGATGTTGAAGTCGGTCTTCAGTTCCTGGCGGATGTTCGGTACGTCTTCGATGAGCGACAGTTCATAGACGGACTGAGCGTTGTCGGTGACGGGGCCGTAGGAATCGACGGCGATGGTGACGGGACCCATGCCGAGGAATCCGAAGGCTACGAGGCCGAAGGAGAAGACCGGCGCGGCGAGCATCAGATTCTGCAGACCTTCCAGGCTGAACAGGTACGCGATGGTCATCAGCAAAACCATGGCGAGTCCGATGTAGTAGGCCGAGAAGTTTCCGGCGACGAAGCCGGACAAAATTCCCAGCGAAGCGCCGCCTTCTTCGGCGGAGGCGACGACTTCACGGACGTGACGCGATTCGGTGGAGGTGAAGACTTTCACGAGTTCGGGGATGATCGCTCCGGCGAGCGTGCCGCAGGAGATGATCGCGCCGAGCTTCCACCAGAGAGTTGGGTCGCCGCCGAGTTCCGGAACGATTTCCTTGGAGATGACAAAGGTCATCAGGATAGAGACGAAGGAAGTGATCCAGACCAGGGAAGTGAGCGGCGATTCGAAATTCATTTTGTCTGCGTTGCCGTAGCGAGCCTTGGCGATGAGGTCGTTGATGAAATACGCGAGGGCGCTGGCGACGAGCATGGCGATGCGCATCACGAAAATCCAGACGAGCAGTTGCACTTGCACGACGGGCGAGTGAACCGCGAGCAGGATGAAGGTGATAAGCGCGACGCCGGTGACGCCGTAGGTTTCGAAGCCATCGGCGCTGGGTCCGACCGAGTCGCCGGCATTGTCACCGGTGCAGTCGGCAATGACGCCGGGGTTGCGAGCGTCGTCTTCTTTAATTTTGAAGACGATCTTCATCAGGTCGGAGCCGATGTCGGCAATCTTGGTGAAGATGCCGCCGGCTATGCGCAGAGCGGCGGCGCCGAGCGATTCACCGATGGCGAAACCGATGAAGCACGGGCCGGCGTAATCTCCGGGGATGAAGAGCAGGATGAAGAGCATCATCAGCAATTCGACCGAGATCAACATCATGCCGATGCTCATGCCCGCTTCGAGAGGGATGTGGTAAATCGGGAACGGTTTGCCGCGCAGTCCGGCGAAGGCGGTGCGGGAGTTGGCGAAGGTGTTGACGCGAATGCCGAACCATGCCACGCCGAAGCTGCCCATGATGCCGACGACGCTGAAGGCGAGAATGATGATGACGCGCGACGCTTCGTAATGCAGCAGGAAGCCGAAGTAGAGAACGATTACGACGGCGATGAAGGCTTCGAGCAGCATCAGGAACTTGCCCTGAGTGATCAGGTACGTCTTGCAAGTTTCGTAGATCAGCTCGGAGATTTCCCGCATGGCGCGATGGACCGGCAGATTCTTCAGCTTCATGTAAATGGCCATGCCGAAAATCAGGCCCAGAACGCAGAAGCCGATTCCGTAGAGCAGCAAATTGTGGCCGTTGATACCGCCCAGAAAGCTGACCGAGGACAGATCGGGAAGCTTCAGATTGGCTTCGCCGCCGGCAGTTTCCGGGGCAGCCTGCGCGCTGAGCGCGCCGAACAGAATTGAGGCAAATCCAGTTGCGACAGCGATGCCCGCGGTCTTACCGGCGGGCCAAAACTTTGCGAGCGTAGCGCGCATCAGTTGCACCCCGCGATGGGTGCGTTCACACACAAAACATCCCAAGCTGTTGCCGACATTCTTCCTCCGGATGGAGACCCCTGTCTGGGAGCCTGCTTGAATAGTAGAAGGTACTGATTGGAACGGACTTTTGTATCAGGAATCGAGGAAATGGTCAAGAAAAGCGGGGCAGTCGGTACTGTCCTAATTTCAAATGAAGCTCCAGAATCGAGCGGGGATGGCGATTCTGATCCTAGATACCGTGTTCAAAAGGGAATAGTTTCGATTTTGGCGCTAGTTTCGCTCTTTGCTTTAGTCTGCGTACTCGAAATCGGAATCGTCGGACACAGTGAATCTCTTAGTAGGAAAATCGAGTTCTCTCGAAATGCCGATTGTGCGCTGATCCCCAATTTCATCAATACACTGAATTTCTCCGCGAAGATAAATCAAGCCTACAAGCCTTGGATTCGTGACGAATGTCTTTGCGCGCCTGTCCAAATGGGCGAGTCTTTCACTCATTTCGGCATCAAGATCGAGCGAAATGTCTTTCCCATCACCCGCTTTCAAGATGGTTTCGCCGGGTATTTTGATGTCTTGTTTACAAGATTTTGGATTTGGATCGACGGGCTTGCCTCCCTGAAATTCGATATGAGGCTCTATTTCGTAAAACACAACGATGTGGGTGCTTTTGATTGTTGTTTGAGTTCCTCCCGAATTGAAAATCGTCGCGTTAATTTTCCATTTTGGAGCCGCAGGATCGTCACCAGAATTCAGGGACATTTGTCGAATGATGATCCTAGATCGGAGTTGAAAAACCAGACTTCTGTGCATCAGGTTGGTTTGGCGCGCAATGTTGCGCAGCGTTTGAACAGCAGCCCAGATACCACCGATTCCTACGAAAACGAGTATGACCGATGGCAAGTTTGCGGGTCCAAAAAGGCGGCAGAAATAGCCATTCGGTTCGCATGCGGCTGCTATTGTCTGTTGCTCGGCTGCACGTTGATCTGGCGTCAGCCAGAAGATACTGCGATCAGATCGCGCTTGTGCCGAATACTCGGCCCGACACTCGTTGGCTTGGGTTTGGCAATGTTCCTCTTCCCGCCATATTACGTAGGTGATTGCGAAAATCACCAAGGGCACCCACCACCACGTTTTGAGCAATTTCATAGTGTCGCTACTCTACTGTACGTGGTGTCAAAATGAATACCGATAGGTTTCGATTTCAAACAGTTCCTAATTCGTTCAGAAAGCCTTATATTCAGCCAGCTAACAGAGGGGCAAAGGCTATGACAATCGGGGTCGCATTCGAGTGCATGGACGGCTTGGTTATGGGCGCGGATCGTCAAATGACTGCGCCTGAGTGGAATAAACATCTTGAGCAAAAAATCTTCTTTACATACAACTCGGAAATCGCGTTAGCGATGATCGGCGGTAACGACCTCGGCTTGGCGAAAGAAGTCTGGTGGGATTTGCTCAAACTTCCAATTACTGATTACGATTCATGCAAGGAAGCGCTGAAAAAAGTGCTAGATGAGAAAGGGCGTTTTTATACCGATTTACCGTTGGAGTTGCTCTGTGGATTAGCGACCAAAGACCACACGTATTTACTCGAATTCAGGGGTAAGGGCATCTATCCAATCATGGATGAAGTTGGTCTGATTTGTTCTGGCGATTCTTCGCTGATCCGTTATCTAACGAAAAACGTCGATATGCTTTTACAAGATGTGAATTATGGTGTGACGGTCGCCACCTATTACCTAAAACGTGCGGAGCAATTCGTAGGTACGTGCCATAGCCCAATGGACATTTACGTTTTAATGCCAGGTGTCCCGCCGTACATCAAGTGGATTCCCAGTGATGTTATCGAGGCTTTGGACAAGCGGTTAGTAGCAAAACAAGGCGATGTATTTACGGAGTTGTTTTCGTTAAACCCGCCTTTTTCCATCGGGCGTTAACCGCTTTTCTAGCCGATTCGCTTCGCTGTTCCGGCGTCATTGCAGCCGCTCTCGCTGGGCCGCCTTTCTTGCCACCCTTTTTGCCCAGCTTGGCGAGGTAGTCGCGCATTTCTTTAGGGATCGTTGCCATGATTGAGACTATATACGAAAGCGGCTTACGTACTCAACAGAATAATGCTGAGTCAAATTGATGGTCGGAGGACATGATATGTTCCAGAAATGTCGAGAAAAGAATACTTCTTTTATGGATCGCTTATGGTTGCAATAGCGACTGTTGTCGTTTTCTGGTATCCGCCTGTTGCTGCGATCTTTTTGCTGATGGGTTTGAGCGTACTCCTGTGGAATGCTCGCCTTGATCGGCTCTATGGCAAGGATCGCCCCACCAAAAAGGACATCGATAAGATGTCTGCCGCCGAATACAAATCACGTCTCCGAGATCCCAAGTTTAGGTTGTGGATGGACAAGGGTCTTAAATTCAACTTTCCGAGCGGTATAGATGTGGATATGAAATAGTCCCTGTTTTATGGTATTTTTGTCTTGACATACGTGAGCCGCTCACGTATAGTCTGGACATGAACACACTATCGATGGACAGAAAAATGGCAATCATCAGCAACCTAGTCGAAGGCTCTAGCATTCGCTCAATCGAGCGGATCACTGGCGTCCATCGAGACACGATCATGCGTCTAGGTACGAACGTCGGACAGCAATGCGCCCGTTTCCTAGATTCCAGAATTAAAAACGTCCGCGCATCGAAGGTTCAGTGCGATGAAATTTGGACGTACGTTTTCAAAAAGCAGGCACGAATCAGTGTTGATGAAAGCGCGGCAGGTATCGGAGATCAATACGTATTCGTCGCGCTGGACGCTGACACGAAGCTGGTAATAAATCACTATGTAGGCAAGCGCGATGCGACTTCGGCTTATTACTTCATGCGGGATTTGAAAGATCGCCTAGCAAGTCGCGTACAACTCACTACAGACGGCTTTCCGGCATATCGCACGGCTGTAGAGGATTGCTTCGGCTCCGAAGTTGACTTTGCCCAACTGATTAAAGTTTACGGACAGCCAAAGCCCAGCGCGGCTAGCGGTCGTAGCTGGTATGAGCCTGTGCAAGTTATGGGAGCGATTCCAGCGCGTGTTACAGGCTTTCCGCGTGCGATGCACATTTCGACTTCGTACATTGAACGCCAGAATCTTACGATGCGTATGCAGATGCGCCGATTTACGCGACTGACGAACGCCTATAGTAAAAAACTAGAGAATCTCAAGGGCGCGATCGCTTTGCATTTTGCTCATTACAATTTCGTACGTGTACATCAGACGTTGCGAACGACTCCCGCGATGGCCTCGCAATTAACAGACCATTTGTGGAGTTTTGAGGAGTTAATTGATGCGGTTTCAAATTCAAATTAGGACAGTACCGGGCAGTCTGCTGACCTTGTCGTAAGACGATTGGTGGCATAGGGATTTAGATATACAGTTGCACCCGCTGTAGATGTTCCCGAATCTAAGAGATCCCGCTGAGCGCAATAACTATGAGCGAGGAACTTAGCCACTGGAAAACCGCGATAGAACGCCGCATTTCTGTCCTTGAAAAGGCGGTGTCGAGAGCTCCCCAAAAGCCCACTCTCTCAAAGGCAGACAAGTTGGACGCTATTGTCCAGCAACAAAAGGACGAGACGCCGGGGAAGTTTCTAGAGGGCTTCTCGCATCTGAGGCGATGGAAGAGCTTGTTCGGAATCATTGGAGCTATTCTTGGGCTGATTACTGGAGTGTTGTCGTTTTTTCCACACCTTACAGTGTCCGAACCGACTCAGATGGACCCGACGGATTTCTTCTCATATCAACTCACCATCTCGAACGAAGGCATACTCCCCATCTTCCGCGTTCGTTGGGCGCTAGCGCCGAGAGTTATCAGTGTCAGTTCGAGCACGGGTTCGGGCGAGGGCGTTACTTTGCTTCTCCCGCATTACGCTGATTGGATCGCAACCGACGACTTGATGAATTCTCTACTTCCTGACAAACCCGGAAGCCAACGACACGCCGCACTCTTGATGCGACCTGGCGGCAAAATAGTCGTGGATGGCCCCGCAGATTACGAATTTCACCTCAGGTCGGCCAATAATCGCATCGGTACGCTTTCACCGGGCGACCAATTCACCTTCACTACGGAGGGTCTAATTAGTGCGCCCGCTGGAACGACTTATGACACAGCTGATTTCGCCGTGTCGATTTCTTATGTGCCGGTGTTTCCGCCGATTCCGATGCAGACGTGTTCTCATTTTCACGTTTACAAGGATCGACAGGGAACTGCTCATTGGTTCAAGTCACCGAATCAATGCGACCGATTTCCATGGTTGCACAATTGGTTTCCCTCACAGAAAATTGCCAAGTAAACGGCCGCGCACACTATTGAATCTGAATCAAAGCCTGGTGCCAACATGCGCCTGTACAAACTAGCAAAGTGTTTTTGGTTGTGGGATTTGTGAATGATTCGACGCGACTTCGGAGATTGCGTTCTCGAAGCGATCAATGGCCAGACAATCTTAGCGGGGCTTGACTTCCAAAACATTCTCGATAGACTCCGTTAAAACTAAGTAAAGGAAGACTTACCTCGGTGAGCTATTCAGTTAACTTTGACAAACGTTTGAAGAAGGAATTAGAGCAACTCGGATCTCGCTTGGAGTGGAAAATCGGAAACACTCCTAATGGACTCCGTGGAAAAGTCGATTTGGTCGGATGTCAGAGCGATCGACCGCGCGTGTTTGTTGAGGCCGAGCTCAAGAAAGATGATCCGGCCGCGAATGTGATTAAGATTTGGCAGTGGACGAACCAACAACCGAAAACATCCCGCGTTCTCGTTATTCAAGGATTTTCCAAACAGTATTGGCGCAAGAGGGAGAGGCTCCGCGAAAGATCCGAGTTCGTGGGCGCACAGATGACCAAGGCGGCGGGCAATCTCGAATACAAGTCCGTCAAAATTCAATACAAGAAAGATGGAAAACTGATTCATTTCAATCCGAAGAGGGCGAAGGGATTTACCGCCAAAGCTGGAGCTGGACGGTTGAAACGGGCGGCCCAGGGATTCGCGAAAGACATTTTCGAATTGACTCGATCGGTTTAGCCGAAACGCAGACTATGCCGATGGCAATCCGATAAGGATGGACCACGGCAGCAATGGCGTACCAAATGCGCCAATGATTAATCGTACGGCTACGATGATCAAGCTATCGTGGAATGCTGGAAGGCGCTGAAACAGGAGCAGGAGTTCTTATTGTTGGTGACTTGGCCGAATGGGCTGGAGAGGAAGTGTCGGCGGAGGTAAGTGCCTCCAATGATGGAACGTGTCACTGAAGTTACGAAATTAACCGATTGAGGTCGCATGATGTCTGCTGGTTTAATCGGGGCCGCCTTGTTTTTTGCGATCATGATCCTTATTCCAATGGGATTCCCGCGTAAGTGAATTCGGTTTGGATTTGACTCCGCCATTCATTTTGGGTTTATTCTGAATTCATATAGAAAAGCGCTGCGACACCCGCACGGTAGTCGCAGCCGAGACGGAATACTGCCCTGTGGGTAAGACGAAAACGGGCGGAACATTTCAGGCTGGATGATTTCACGCGGGATGGGTGATGCATCCAACGCGCACGAGAATGGGGGTCGTGCGCGTTGGGAGTGTGGGCTGGGCCTCGCGGCGGCCGGTCCGACCGGCGGCAATCGGCGAGGGAACTTCGTGTGCGGACTTCGCGATCAAACTTCGCGATCGAAGTTCGCGAGCGACTAGCCCTTCTGCGGCGTGTAAACGACGACAGGGCCGCCGTAGTTGAAGGAGATTGATTCGGCGGGCCATTCCGTCTTGGTGAGCGGCTTTACGGCTTGAAGGGTTTTTCCGCGTTTCATTCCCGCGGGTTTCTTTGCGGCTTTTTTGGCTTTGCTCGTCGTCATGGCAGCCTCCTTGGTCCTTTGTTCCTAGCCAAACACACTATGCACAATGCAATCGCCGTGCCAACGTGGGCGAGGCGGAAATGGCGTCGAACGGGAGTTTTGGCGTGTCGCGCTGCTCAAATTCTCAACGGGCGTTGAATAATTCAGCGCGCGGGCGGGATTGGCGGGTTTGGGGTAGATTCAAACGGGTCCAAGGCGAGAAACTTCGACGCGGCCGGGATTTTGGTGACGGAGGACGAACTTGCGGAGAGCAATTTCGATGGTGGCGCTGTGCGTGGCGTGTTGGTCGCCAAGGATAGCCGCGCAAGATACGCGGCAGGCGTCGGTGGCGGAGTGGTGTCGCGCGCTGCCGCGATCGGAGTACAAAGCTCTTGAGCGCATGCCGGTGAGCGATTCCTGGTTCGAGGTGTACAAGGTGGCGCCGGGAGTGTTTGCGATTTACGAGCCGCACCAATCGGAGGAGACGATCGGGTATTTGATCGCCGGCAAAGAGCGGGCGCTGCTGTTCGACACCGGCATGGGAATCAGCGACGTGAAGAAAGTGGTGGTGGAATTGAGTGCGCTGCCGCTGATCGTGCTGAATTCGCACACGCACAACGATCACGTGGGCGATAACTGGGAATTTACGACGGTCCGCGGAATGGATACGGATTTTACGCGGCAGAATGCAAAAGGGTCGCGCGAGGACGCGCAAGCGGAAATCGCGCCGGGCCAGATTTGCGGCGCGCTGCCAAAGGGATTTGACGCTGCGAGCTATGCGACGCGGCCATGGAAAATCGCGGAATCCATTCACGACGGCGAGAAAATCGATCTGGGCGGACGGACGATCGAGGTGATCGCGACGCCGGGGCACACACCGGATGCGATTACGTTGTTTGATCGCGCGAACGGATTGCTGTTTACCGGCGACACGTATTATCCGGCGCCGATCTGGCTGTTCCGGCAGGAGACGGATCTGGATGCGTACGACAAATCGATCCGGCGGCTCGCGGCGCTCGCTCCGGAAGTGAAGCTGGTGCTGGGAGCGCACAACGTGCCGGTGGCATCGCCGGACGTGCTCGGGCGACTGGTGACGGCGTTTGAGGAAGTGCGCGTGGGTAAGGTGAAGGCGACGCCGCAAGGGGACGGCAAAGTTCTGTACCAGGTGGATGGGTTTTCGTTTTTAATGCGAGCGCCGGACGGGCGTGTGAACTAGTCGAGCCGCGCGCCGAGATACTGCTTCAACCCGCTTATGGTTGATACCACGACGGAATCGGATGGTCGATCGCGTCCTGAATTGTCTGGATCGGGAATCGCATGACGAGGCCGTGATGGTAGTCGGTGATCCAAATTGAATTGTGGCCGAAGCGAAGGGCGTCGCCACCGACACCAATCCACTGGCGGACGACCGTGCCGGATTGCCCGTCGATGCGCGTGAGCGGGACGTCGAACACGCTCGCCCAAACGGAATCCGCGCCGTAGCAAAGGTCGCCGCCCTGGCCGGGAATGCCGGCGAGGATCGTGGCAGTGAGTGTTTTCGATTTTTCGTCCACGCGGCTGATCGAGCCGTCGCCTTGATTCAAAGTCCAGACCGCGCCTCCGCCGGCGGCGAGAAATCGGGGATGCGGCCCGACGGGAATTCGCGCGAGAACTTCGCCGGTCGTGGCATTTACGGCGGTGAGGAGGCTGGAGTCAAATCCGGTGACCCAGACGACGCCGTTGTCGAAAGCCGGATTATACGAGCCGGGAGGAATAATGATTTTTTGGCGGACCGAGTTGGTAGCGGGATCGATGCGAGCGAGGGTGCCGTTTCTGTCGGTGACGAGCCAGATGCTGTCGGAGCTGGCTGCGATGCCACCTTCGGAGTCCGCTGCGCTGATCGCGAGCGTGTCGGTGATCTGATTGGTGAGCTCGTCGATGCGAAGCAGCTTCGGCATTTTTCCGCAAAGCGGAACCCAGATCGAGCCGAATCCGGCGGCAAGGCCGGAGCAGGCTTCGGCTGGCACGCGAATTTTCGCAACGATTTTTTTCGTGGCGGGATCGATGCGTTGGACCGAGTTTGGTTTGGTGGCAGTGATCCAGACGGCGCGGTCGGTGATTGCGACCCAATCGGCAGTGGCACCGACTTTCAGACTGGCGGCCGGTTTCAGCGACGCGAACGGAGATTGAACGGCTTTGACTCCGGGTTTTGAGGCCGGCGGCGGAGCGTGCAACACCACGCCGCCCGATTGCGCAGGAACGAGAGCACAACACGCCAGCAAAACCAGGAGCGGAATCGATTTCATCGGACGTCCTCGGAGACTTTGTGAGCGCCATTCTACTCTTTTTCGCGTACGGCGCTCGGGCCGGAGGCGCGGTGAGGGCAACGCGGCGAATGGGAAGTTGTGGCAAAAACGCGCGGAGGACTTATGCTGAGGCGTGACCGAAAATCAAAAGCCGGCGGCGGCGCGCGCGGAAACGGGGAAACGCGCGCGGCCGAAAATCGCATTTCGGGAAATTACATTTCGGCGCGTGGCGAAATGGATTTTGCTGGGCGCGGTGGGGCTATGGGCGCTGGGTGTGGTGATGTTGATCGGGATGCGTTGGATCGATCCGCCGACGACCGCGGTGCACATGGAACGGCGGATGCAGGCGTGGATTCATGGTGCGCCGTATCACGAATGGTACGAGCCGGTACCGCTGGGCGATATCGCGCTCGATTTTCAGCATGCGGTGATTGCGGCGGAGGATGCGCGGTTTTATCAGCATCACGGATTCGATTGGGACGCGATGGAAATCGCCGCGGAAGGCGATATGAAGGGCGAAAAGATTCGCGGCGGATCGACGATCACGCAGCAACTGGTGAAGAATTTATTTTTCGGCACCGAGCGGTCGCTGCTGCGCAAGGGCGCGGAGTTTACGCTGGTGCCGGTGGCGGAGCTGGTGCTTGGCAAGCGGCGCATTCTTGAGTTGTACATGAACGAGGTGGAGTGGGGCCCGGGCGTGTATGGCGCGGAGGCAGCGTGCCGGTATTACTACAAGAGCTCGGCGAAAAATATCGATCGCCAACGAGCGGCAGAGCTGGCGGCGATTTTGCCGCTGCCGCTGAAGCGGCGCCCGGAACATATGATGCATTACAGCGAGATCATTGAAGAGCGCATGAGTCAGATGGGTTGGTGAGCGACATTTGCCGATGAATTTTGCGCGAGACTGCTGTTTGCAAGTTCTGCTACATCCAACCGCAAATTGACAATCAGATATTTCGGATGTGCTAGTGTGCAGACATTCTCGAAGCGAATGCGGAGGACCCGGCCCCCGCGCGCATTCGATAGGCGATCCTAAATTTCCAATTCAGCGAGGAACTATGCGCTACGTGAGCGTGATTCGATGGCTCGTGACGGCGGTGTGTGTGTGCGTTTGCGGTTCGTATGCGGGCGCGCAGCAGGCAATCCTGACCGACGACACGCAGATTGTGAGCACGGCGACGACGACGAACTACGGAACGGCGACGTCGTTGAACGTGAACTCGACCAGTTCGGCGCTGCTGAAGTTTGATTTGGCGGATGCGCTGCCGCCGAGCGTGACGTCGGCGATGGTGTCGCGCGCGCGGCTGATTATTTTTGCGGGCAACGTGACGACGGCGGGAACGTTTGACGTGTATCAGGTGAACAGCGCGTGGACCGAAGGCGCGGTGACGTATGCGACGAAGCCGACGCGGAATTCGACGGCGACGTCGAGCGCATCGGCGGTGGCGGCTTCGGACTATATTTTTGTGAACGTGACCGGGCTGGTACAGACATGGATTTCACATCCGACCGAGAATTTCGGGATGGAGCTTGCGGCGGTGGGTACGACGAATTTTGGATTTGAGAGCAAGGAAAACACGGCGGCGAGCCATCAGGCGATTTTGCAGGTCGATTTGACGGGGCCAGCAGGTCCGACCGGCGCCACGGGTCCCATGGGACCGCAGGGTGCGACTGGCGCGACAGGACCGGCTGGGCCGACGGGTCCGCAAGGTCCGGCGGGCAGCGGCGGGTTGACGTTGCCGTTTTCGGGGAGCGGCACGGGCACAGTGATTTTTGAAATTTCGAATATCGCCAGTGGCGGAGGATTGCAAGCGACCGGCGGCGCGCCGGTGAGCACGACCGGAGGAACCGGCGTGATCGGGCAGGGCGGCAAGAGCGCCGGCAGCACGGAAAATCTGACGCAAGGCGGCGACGGAGTGCAGGGATTGGGCGGCGATGCGAAAGTCGCGACCGACACGGGCGGCCTGGGAGGATTTTTTCAGGGCGGCGCGGGCGGAGGAGTGGGTGTGGAGGCGGTGGGAGGCGCGACCGGAGGCACGGGGCTGGTGGTGTTTCCGGGTTCGGGAGGGACCAGCTTGACCGACGCGGCGGTGTTCGATGGCAACGTGGACGTAATCGGCGCGCTGTCGAAGTCGAGCGGCTCGTTCAAGATCGACGACCCGATCGATCCGGACAATAAATATCTGTACCACTCGTTTGTGGAATCGCCGGACATGAAAAATATTTACGACGGCACAGTGGTGACGGACGGCACCGGATACGCGACGGTGGAACTGCCGGCATATTTCGAGGCGCTCAACCGCGACTTCCGCTACCAGTTGACGGTGATTGGCGGAGAATTTGCGCAAGCGATCGTGGCTTCGGAAATTGTGGCCAATCATTTCACGATTCGTACGGACAAGCCGGGCGTGAAAGTTTCGTGGATGGTGACGGGAATCCGGCAGGACGCGTGGGCGAATGCGCATCGAGTGCCGAACGAAGTGGAAAAGCCAGATGCCGATAAAGGACATTATCTGCATCCGGAATTGATGGGGAAGGCGAACGAGCCGTCGATCCCCGCGATGCATTACCGGCAGCCGAGCGAGGGCGGGGACGCGGTGACGCCGAAATAAACACGCTCGCTATTGTGCTAGTATGCGCCGATGAAGCTGCCTGCGCCGGTACCGGAAATCCCTGCGGTGAATGTGGATGCTGCGATCGCGTATTACGTGAAGACGCTCGGGTTCACGTATGGATGGGGCGACGACAAAGGCGGCATCGGCGGGCTGCATCGCGACAAGTGCCGGCTGTTTATCACCAACGAATCGTTTCGCGAAGGGTATGCGAATAAAATCCCGATCCTTTTCTGGTTGAATCTGGAGAGCAAGGCGGAAGTGGACGAGCTTTACGCGGAATGGAAAGCATCGGGCGCCAAGCTTCTGTCCGAGCCCGAGGACAAGCCGTGGAAATTGCGCGAATTCACGGCAGCCGACCTCGACGGCAACCTGATTCGAGTGTTTTATGATTTTCACCTCGACGAATAGTTTTACGCCGTAATCCGCCCGCTGCGCGTGGTCATCAGGAAAAACGCGAAGTCCGTGGCGAGCGGTACGGCGGAAAGCTGGCGCATCATCAGCGAGATTTGGCCGCGATGATAGGTGCCGTGATTGGCCACGTGCTGCATCAAGTTCGCGACGCTGAGATGCGTTTCCCGCACCGGTAACATTCTTCGAAGTCCCTCTTCGGTGACGCGATTCACGAAGTCGATTTGCTCGCGCTCGATTTCGGCCCACTTCTGCTGCACGGACACAAAATCAGGAAAGCGATTTGGATCGAAATCGGCGTTTTCGGACGACCACATTTTTTCGAGGAAGTCGGGCGTGTGCGACGGGCGATTCCAGTAAGCGATCCAGGCCCATTCGCTGGTGACGATGTGGACCAACGTGTCGCGGACCGAGCGAAAGGCGCCGCCGAGGTCGCGGGTGAATTGTTCGGTCGTGAGTGTGGCAACGGCGTCGAAGGTGCGGTTGGTGGCCCAGCGGTCGAATTCGAAAAGTTGTTGAATGTCGTGTTTCGTCACGGTGATTGGTCGCCGAGTTTGCGCGCTCCTTCCCGGAAATTTTACCTTGCGGGTGGGAAACGGCAAGTGCATCCGGCTGCGCGCGCGAACTGCTGCTGGCGAGCGGCAATTTCGCCCGCCTCGCAAAAGCGGCGAAGCGGCCGCTAGAGGTGGAAGGGATGACGGCGGTGGACCGAGTTCATTCGTCGCGAAGCGCGGCCATGGGATCGAGGCGCGCGGCACGACGCGCTGGGATATAGCAGGCGACGGCGGCGATGGCCGCGAGCAGCGTGGGTGCGGCGATCAACACGATGGGATCGAAGCTCGGGACGCGGTAGAGCAGGGTCGAGAGCGCTTTGCCGACGGCTGCGGAAAGCAGCAGGCCGATGGCCGCGCCAATTCCCATCAGCGCCATTCCTTCGCGAAGCATCATCCGGACTGCGTCGGAAGCGGTGGCGCCGAGAGCCATGCGGATTCCGATTTCGCGCGTGCGCATGGCGACGTTGTAGGCGCGGACGCCGTAGAGTCCGATCGCGGCGAGGAGCAGCGCGACTCCGCCGAAGATCACGAATATGCGAGCGCCGGTGCGCGCGATCCACAGATCGAGACTGCTTTCAACGTGGGAGTGCAGAGTCTTCAGCGCGAGTACGGGAAGCTGCGGATCGACCGAACGAATTTCGCTGCGGACGGTTTCGAGCAATTGAGTTTCGGCTTCTGGCGCAAGCGGCGCGGTGCGCAGGTGAATCTGCATACCGGATTGATAGGCCTGGCCGAACGGGACGTACACGTGCGCGGGCCAGCTTTTGCCGTTGAGTCCTTCCTGCACGTTGCCGACAACGCCGACCACTTCCGCGTCGAGGGCAGGTCCATTGTCGCTGTCAGAACCAAGGTGCACGAGTTGACCTAATGGATCACCGCCGGGGAAAAGTTTGTCGGCGGCGAATTGATCGAGAATCGCGACGCGGTGCGCGGTTGTGTTTGCGTCTTGCGCGGAAAACACACGGCCGCGTTCGAGCGGAATCTGCAGAGTCTGAAAATAATCGGCGCTGACGATGTTGTAGCGGCATTGAACTTCTTTGGCCGCAGCGGAGCCGGAAGCGGGCGTGTCGCCGGATCGCCGGACGGATTTCCCGAGCGAGACCATGCCGAAGGGAACGGTAGCGGCGAAGCCGACCGATTCGACGCCGGGCGTACCGCGGAGACGCTCTTCGAGAGCGCGATAGACTTCACGGCCGCGAGGCTCGTCGTATCCGGCCAGAGCGGTGTCCACTTCAGCGAGGATTTCGTTTTGCACGCGGAAGCCGGGTTCGAGGCGCGCGGATTGAACCGCGCTGCGGATGAAGAGTCCGGCGGCGCTGAGCAGAACCAGCGAGAGGGCAATCTGGCCCATCACCAGCAGATTGCGACGAGAAAAGACGCCGCGCAGGCGACCGGGCTGGAAGTCGGACCGGTCGCTGCTTTTAATGTCGCTGACCAAATTGCGGCGCGAGAGATTCAACGCAGGTCCGAGGCCGAAGACCAGAGTGCTGAGCAGGCAAAAACCGGTGGTGGCGAGGAGCACGCGCATGTCCGGTACGGCGGAATAAATAATGTCGATCGGGACGAGGCGACCCATCGATTCGACGAGCGCTCCGGTGGACCAGAACGCGAGGAGGAGTCCTGCAGCGCCGCCGGCGAGAGCGAGCAAAAATCCCTCGACGAGAAGTTGGCGCAAAATATCGGCGCGGCTGCCGCCGAGCGCGAGACGAATGGCGACTTCTTTGCGGCGAGTGGTGCCGCGCGCGAGCATCATGTTGGCCACGTTGAGCGAGGCGATGACCAGGACGATGGCCGCAACGGCGAGCAGCAAGGCGGCGGGAAGCATGAGTCCGGAGTCGGCGCTGGGTTCGGTGGAAATTCCCAAACGAGAGAGCGGACGAACGATGAAGGCGCGATCTTTTTCGTTCGTCGGATCGTCCGCGGCCATGCGCGCGGCGACGGTGGAAAGCGATGCGTCGGCGGATTTTTGGGTGATGTCCGGGCGCAAGCGGCCAACGAGAATCAGCGCGTGATTATCGCGGGAGGCGAGGGGGCGGCCCTGGCCGTCAAAGTCGTTTACGACCGATTCGTACACGCCGAGCGGGAGATACAGCTCGGGGCTGATCAGCGCGGTGCTGCCGGTGAATCCTTGTGCGGTGACGCCAACGATGGTGTACACGCGGCCGTTGATTTGAATTGTTTTGCCGAGGACGCGCGGATCGGAGCCGGTTCTCTTCCAGTACGAGTAGCTGACGATGGCGACGGGAATGGCGGATGCGGGGCGCTCTTCTTCGGCGCTGAAGGAGCGGCCCTGAGACAGCGGGACTCCAAACGTCGTGAAATAGTTGGACGAAATAATGTCGGCGAAGACGCGGCGAGTCGTGTCGCCGTCATGTTCGGAGAGGCCGACCATGGCGAGATTGTGGGCGAGCAGGCTGGTAAAGACGTTGGCTTCGGTCGTGCGGCTGTGAGCGCTCGCTTGTTCGCCGGTGTGGGCGTCGCCGCGCAGGTCGGTGTACTCGGAATACGAGAACGCGCGGTAATCGGATGTTTTCGCGTCGCGGCTGTAGAGGCCGACGACCGAGGCGGAGTCCTTCATTACCAGCGGCTTCAGCAGGAACGCGTTGACCAAGCTGAAAATTGCCGCGTTGGCGCCGATTCCCAAGGCGAGCACGGTGACCGCGGCGAGCGTAAAGCCGACATTTTTGCGAAACATCCGCGCGCCCAAGCGCACATCGCGTAGCAGATTCCTCACGTGGTTGCTCCCTTTTGAATTGCTGCCGTCACCAGCTAGTACGTGCGAGGGTGCGGAAAGGTTCCCTCGATTGCAGGTGAAATGAGGGTACGCTGATTCGCGGTGGTGCGACGGTAGGGAATGCGCGGCGAAGCTGAGCCGTGAGATCGATGAGGCTACTTCGCGGTTTCTTGTTTCACGAAGTAAACCAGACGCGCCTGGTTCGGCGAGCCGTAAAAGCGGGAATCGCATTCCTCGCAACGATAGGGCAGACGCGAGAAGACCGACATGACGCGGTCGCGCAGATTGCGGCGACGCGAGCGGCGGACGATTCCGCTATAGCACGCGGGGCATTGGGGGCCGTCGGCTTGGAAATTTTCCGTGTGCGACTCGATGTGCTCGTTCATAGGAAGGGCGTATCCCGTGAAAAAAAGTGGCGGCGAAAAAATTGTGCCGCAGCGGTACAGAAAGAGAGTAGCGCGGAGGCGCGCAGGTGTAGGGAGTGGCGCGAGGCGCGTGATTCTAAAAGATAACTAATCGAGCCGGCTGAAGTTCCCTCATGCGGCGAGGGTTGCCGCGAACTTTGAAACGAACTTCGGCGAGAGATCGCCGGTTTTTGAGCGCGCCAAACACCTGCGCGGTTCGCTGCTTGTTTCCAAGCCAACAACATTAGCCAGTAAGCCACAACGCACCAACCCCGCGTAAATAGGCCTCCGCAGCGGTTGTTATCATCGCCGCAGCGTCGAGCAAGCGAGCATTTCCAACTCTTTTGGGGACGACAAACTGATCGCGCAGGAATCCAGATCGCGCATTCCGGAATTGGACGGGCTGCGGGGCATCGCCATTCTGCTGGTGGTGGTGTGGCACTATTTTTATTACGTGCCGAGCCCGGACGACCACGCGGTGGGGCTGCTGAGTTTGTTGCGCGCGCGCGTGAATCCTTTTCTTTCGCTGGGCTGGACGGGCGTGGACCTGTTTTTCATATTGTCGGGATTTTTGATCGGCGGAATTCTGTTGGACGCGCAGGGATCGCAAGGCTACTTCCGTAAATTCTATCTGCGACGGTTTTTTCGAATATTTCCGCTCTACTACGGTTGGATTTTGGCGTACGTGGTCGCGATCACGGTGGCCGGATCGTTTCTTCGGACGAATATTGAGGGCGCGAGCGGTGGAAATCCGCAACATCAGACGATCGTGCAGATGCTGTTCCTGCAAAATTTCGGAATCCTGCATCTGACGGCGATTGCCGGGGCGTGGTTCGCGCCGACGTGGTCGCTCGCGGTGGAGGAGCAGTTCTATTTGTTTGCGCCGCTGGTGGTGCGGTATCTCTCGAGGCGGACGCTGTACGCGATGTTGATCGCGGTGATCACGGCGGCGCCGCTGGTGCGATTGTTTTTCTTCTATCGATTGCCGCGCTGGAATAGCGACATTCCGCTGGCATATTCGCTGACGCCGTGCCGCGCGGATGCGCTCGCGTTTGGCGTATTGGCTGCGTTGCTGTGGCGCGACGAACGATTTAAGAACTGGCTCGCGGCGCACGAACGGATTTTCTACGGCGTTGTGGGCGCGCTGGCGATGGGAACTGTGGCGCTGGGGAAATGGTATCCGTCGCTGACGTCGATCGTGCAGGTGTCGGTGGGATATACGTGGATCGCGCTGTGTTACACGTCGATCCTGATGCTGCTGCTTACGAAGCGCAGCGGACCGATGGCGGCGTTTGTCAGGTTGAGCTGGCTGCGCGGAGCCGGGCGCGTTTCGTATTGCGTGTACCTGATTCACATGGCGGTGAGCCTGGTTTTGCTCGCTGTGGTGCACGCGGCGTTTGCGGGGCCGACGGGACACGTGACGGGAGTTCAGTTTCTGTGCGCGAATGTAGTGGCGGGCGCGGTGAGCTTCGCGATTGCAAAATTTTCGTGGTCTTACGTGGAAGATCCGATTCTGCGGATGGGCGCGCTGTACACGGCCGAGCCGGGGCGATTCGGATGGCACACGGTCACTGGCGTTGGCACCGCCGGCGCACGGGCTGGCGCTGCGTTGCCGCAGACATCTCCGCAAACGCTGGTTCACGCCGATTAACGCTGCCATTGAATCCATTAACTGGAAATTGATCCGCAGCTAATCCGCTGGTTTTTTGCCTACCGGAGTTTCGAAAAACATCAGAGGTTTGCCCGAGGGCATGGAAAAAACGTCGGGAACGTAGAGCGACGCAGTTTTCGCGAGTTTCAGCTCGTGGCTGACGTCGAAATACAGATAGCCGCGCAGGGTGCTCATCGGCGCGATGATTTCGCCGTCGAGTGTGAGCGGCTGCAGAATTTCGGCGAGCTTGTCGGCCTTTTTGTCGCCGCTCGGCAGCGGAAGTCCGGCGATGCGATGCGGCTGCTTGGGCGGAATGCCGCCGGGATGCGCGATGGCCGCGGCGACTTCCTGCGCGCTGAGCCAGTCGAGGTCCTGGCGTCCTCCGCTCATCAGATGTACGACGAGTTGAATGGTGTCGATGTTGACGCGAATCGGTTGGGCGCTTTCATTCCGCAGGTAGACCTGAACGGGCAAAATTCCGGCGTCGATCGGATTGGCTTTGCCGAAGATGTCTTTGGCGCGGGGAATGTCGGTGAGTGGATCGGCCATCACGGTGAGGCCGGAGTGCGAATCGCGCTGCAGATCGGCAGTGGGATCGGCGGCGGGCGCAGCGGGAGTTGCAGATTTTGATTGCGCGGCGGCGAGTCCGGTGATGCCGAGGAGCGCGAGGACGAATGCCATGGCAAGGGAGAGCGATTGCGCGCGAATGTGCCACGGAAGTTTCCAGCGGAGTTTCATGGTTAGCCTTTCCGATGCGCGAAATCGCAGGGAAGTTGTGCGCGTTTCCAGTTCGCTGCCACTATAATACCGGGTCTGTGCGGCGCAAAGCCGGTTTGCGGCGTTGTGCGCATGCGTAAACCTATCGATGTATTTCTTCTACCGAATCCTGACAGCCGCGGGAATGTTCGTACTGGCGCCGTATTTTGCGCTGCGCGGGTGGCATCGCGGGCAGCCGTGGTCGAGTTTTCGCGAGAGGCTGGGGTGGTTGCCGGCGGCGGTTCGCGAGCGCGCGGCGGCGAGCGCGGCAAGCGGTGCAGACGGCGGAGCGATCTGGATTCATGCGGTATCTGTGGGCGAAGTGCTGGCTGCGAAGCCGCTGCTGGATGGATTGAAGCGAATGTTTCCGGCGCGAGCGGTTTTTGTTTCGACGACGACGGACACCGGACAGACACTGGCGAAGGAACGGCTGGGCGCGGCGGACGCGATTTTTTATTTTCCGCTGGATTGGGTGGTACCGGTGCGGCGAGCGTTGAAGTCGATTCGTCCGGCTGCGGTGATCGTGATGGAGACGGAAATCTGGCCGAATTTTTTGCGCGAGGCGCATCGAGCGGGAATTCCGGTGTTGTTTGCGAACGCGCGGATCTCGGAAAAATCGTTTGCGCGATTCAAACAGTGGGAATTCATGGTCGGACCGTTCTACCGGCGGACAATGGAGGATGCGGCGCGGTTTCTGGCGCAGTCACCCGAGGATGCCGACCGGTTGGTGCAGATGGGCGCAGAGGAAGATCGCGTGGAAGTGGTGGGAAATTTGAAGTATGACGCGGAGCCTCCGGCACGCGGCGCGTTTGCGAACTGGCTGGCCGAACAAATCGCGCAGCAGGAACGCTGGCCGGTGGTGGTGGCGGGCAGCGTGGTGGCCGGCGAAGAAGACGCGGTGCTGGCAGCATATGACAACGTGCAGAGGCAGTGGCGGCGCACGCTGCTGGTGCTGGCTCCGCGAAAGCCGGACCGGTTCGACGCGGCGGCGCGATTGGTTTCCGAAGGCGGCTGGAAAGTGGTGCGGCGGAGCGAGATTGATTTGAGCGCTCCGCTGGATGAAGCTGCGGATGTGCTGCTGCTGGATTCAATTGGCGAACTGGGCGCGCTGTATTCGATGGCCGATGCGACGTTTGTGGGCGGATCGCTGGTAGCGGCGGGCGGGCACAACATTCTGGAGCCGGCGCAGTTTTCGCGGCCGCCGGTGTTTGGTCCGCACATGGAAAATTTCCGGCAGATGGCGGACCAGTTTCTGGATGCGCGAGCCGGAGCGCAAGTGACCACTGGTTCGGCTCTTGGCACGGTGTGGATGCAGCTGATTGAAAATGTGCCGATGCGCGAGCAACTCGGCCGCGCTGCAAAACAGATTGCCGATGGAAATCGCGGGGCGACACAGCGAGCGCTGGCGAGAATTGTGGAAGTGCTGGACGCGCGCGCGAGTGCGAAAGGAAATTCCGGCGGGGTGCCAGGCGGAGTGAGGCGGTGACGGCGCTGGAAGTAATGCTGTCGCCGCTGGCAGTTGTCTATGGGGCGGTGGCGCGGTTGCGGGCGTTTGCGTACAAACGCGGAATTGCGAAAGCGCAGCGGCTGAGCGGTGCGGTGATCAGCGTGGGAAATCTGACCACCGGCGGAACGGGCAAGACTCCGATGGTGATCTGGATCGCGGAGCGCCTCGTGGCTTCGGGGAAACGCGTGGGGATTTTGACGCGCGGATATCGGGGAATAGCGGCGGGCGAAGGCGGCACGACGAGCGACGAAGTGCGGATGATGGAGTCGCGGCTGGGAAGTTCGGTTGCGTTTGGCATTGGTGCGGATCGGTTCGAGCAGGGGACGAAACTGGCGCAGCAGGGCGTGAATTGGTTTGTGCTGGATGATGGATTTCAGCATATGCAGCTCGCGCGTAACGTGAATATTGCGCTGGTGGATGCGACGAGTCCGTTCGGCGGAAAGCGGCTGCTGCCTGCGGGACGGCTTCGCGAGCCGCGATCGGCGCTAGAGCGAGCGGATATTGTGGTGGTGACCCGGTCGGTGCATGCTCCGGCGGTGGAAGCGGCGGTGAGGCACGAAACGGCGTCGCCGATTTTCTACGCGGAGACGGAGCTGCGGGCAGTGCGGAAAATTTCCGGCACCGGGCCGGAAGTGATTTCGCCGAATGAGATAGGCGGCAGTTCGGCCGGCGGCGAAGGCGAGCGATGGTTTGCGTTCAGCGGGATCGGAAATCCGAACGCGTTTGTGTCGAATTTGAAGGAGTGGAATTTCAAGCTGGCTGGGACGAAGCAATTTCCAGATCATCATCCGTATTCGACGGACGATGTGCGGCATATCGCGGCCGACGCGCGGGCGGCGGGGGCCGGACGCCTAATTTGCACGGAGAAAGACAAATTCAATTTGCCGCCGGGCGCGGATTTTGGAACGGCGGTGTATTTCTGCGAGATTGCCATGCGGCCGAGGGACGCCGAGGGGTTGTGGCAGATGATTTTGGATCGAGCGGCGGCG
Source organism: uncultured Acidobacteriota bacterium (assembly GCA_963719065.1). Lineage (GTDB taxonomy): Bacteria > Acidobacteriota > Terriglobia > Acidiferrales > UBA7541 > Palsa-295. The sequence continues at coordinate 220,077 of CAVRAM010000001.1, forward strand.
AGCAGATATAGCGGATAAACGGCGGGAGCGAGGCAACCGGCGGCGGTTTGCCGGTTTCCAATCGCTGTGATATTTTCGCGCGAACGGCGAAACCCTCCCGAGCGGCTAGAATTGAACAAGGAGAGCGAGTGAAGTCTCGAGGCAAACAATCGAAACGAGCGCGAACGGCTGCGAAGGCCGCTGGCGCGACGCGCGCCGACCGTTCGGTGGATATCGCGCGGCTGCTGAATATTGTGGCAGCATTCGGGAAGCGAAAAATCTGCGTGGTCGGCGATTTTGTGCTGGACGAATACGTGAGCGGGGAAATTTCGCGGGTATCGCGCGAGGCGCCGATTTTGATTTTGCGGCACCGGCACACGGAAGCGTATCCGGGCGGCGCGGCGAATGCGGTGAATAATCTGGCAGACCTTGGCGCGAAAGTTTTTCCGGTGGGCGCGGTCGGCGAGGATGAAGGCGGGCGGGCGCTGCTGGCATATTTTCGCGCGAAAGAAATCGATGTGGCGGGAATCGTGCGCAGCCGCGAATGGGTGACGACCACGAAGACTCGCTATCTGGCGGGCTGGACTCACACCACCGAGCAGCAAGTATTGCGTGTGGATCGCGAGCCGCATGGCGCACTTGCTGCGAATGTGAAGGCCGCGATCGCAAAGAAGGCGCAGCGACTGGCGGCGAAAGCGGATGCGGTGCTGATTTCGGATTACGGGTTGGGGGCGGCGACTCCGGCGCTGGTGAAGACGCTGCGCGCGAAGCGCATTACGCTCGATTCACGCTACCGTCTGCTGGAATACCGCAACGCGGGCGTGACGGCGGCTACGCCGAATGAGCCGGAAGTAGAGGCTGCGTATCACGCGACGGTTGGAACCGATCGCGCGACGCTGGAGGAATTAGGGAATCGTTCGCTACGGGAAATGAAACTGGAAGCGCTGGTGGTCACGCGCGGCAAAGATGGACTTTCCGTTTTTCAACGCGGCAAGAAAGGCGCGCTGCCGCCGGAGCACATTGAGATTTTCGGCTCGGATACGCCGGTGGACGTTTCCGGCGCAGGCGACACGGTGATTGCGGTGTTTACGCTGGCGATCGCGGCGGGAGCCACGTATCTGGAGGCGGCGCATCTGGCGAATTATGCCGGCGGAATTGTGGTGATGAAGCGGCGGACGGCGACGGTGACTCGTGCGGAGCTGGAAGCGGCGTTGCGCGGCGCAGCCACCGAAACGGACAAGGAAACGCGATGAGGCTCGGCTAATCCTGCATGGACACCCGCGACAAAATTCTTTCCCGCGAAGGACTTCACGAAATATTGGAAGAGCATCGGCGGTCGGGGCACACGATCGCGTTTGCGAACGGCGTGTTCGATTTGCTCCATGTGGGGCACGTGCGCTATCTGCGGGCAGCGAAGGCCGAGGGCGACGTGCTGGTGGTGGGAATCAATTCGGACGCGAGCACGCGGGCTTTGAAGGGCGCGGGACGCCCGATCCTGACCGAACGAGCGCGGGCGGCACTGGTGGCGGCGCTTGCGGCGGTGAATTACGTGGTGATTTTCGACGAGCTGGATGTGAAGCCGCTGCTGCGTGAGTTGCAACCAGACGTGCACGCGAAGGGAACCGATTACACCGCGGAAACGGTTCCGGAGCGCGAGCTGGCGGCTGCTCTGGGAATTCGAATCGCGATTGTGGGCGACCCGAAAGATCATTCGACGCGCGATCTGCTGGCGCGGCTGCAATTACCGAAGGCCGATGGCTGAAGCGCGATTTCTGCTGGTGAGGCTCGGGTCGCTGGGCGACATCGTGCACGCGCTGCCGGCGGCGTCGGCGTTGCGCGATCGATTTCCGGATGCACAGATCGACTGGCTGGTCGAGGCGAAGTGGCGGCGACTGCTGGAAGGGAATCCGGATGTGAATGAAGTGATCACGCTCGATCGTGGATCGCTGGGAGCGATCGGAAAAACGGCGAGCTTGCTGCGCGGAAAAAATTTCACCTGCGCGATCGATTTTCAGGGATTGTACAAATCGTCGCTGGCGGCGTTCGCGTCGAGAGCGCCGGAACGAATCGGATTTCGAAGCAGCTATGCGCGAGAAGGGCTGGCGTCGATGTTTTACACCGAGACGTTCAATCCGGTGGGCGCGCATAAAGTGGATCACAACCTGACGCTGGCGCGCGGCGCGGGGGCGGTGAATTCGCCGGTACGATTTCCGCTGGCGATTCTGGCGGACGACGAAGCAGTCGCTGAACGCGAGCTGTCGAAATACAACTTACGGGAATTTTTTGTGTTGAATCCGGGCGGCGGCTGGCAATCGAAGTGTTGGCCGGCCGAGCGATACGGAACGCTAAGCGACAAGCTGCGCGAACGATATGGATGGAGTGGCGTGGTGACGTATGGTCCGGGCGAAGAGGAACTCGCAAATGCGGTGCTGAATGCCGCGACAGGCGAAAAGCCGGTGGCGCTGCCGCTGGCGATGGGGCCGCTGATGGCGGTGCTCCGGCGCGCGAAATTCATGATTTCGGCGGATACCGGTCCGCTGCACGTGGCGGCGGCGCTGGAAACTCCGGTGGTCGGATTGTATGGTCCGACCGATCCGGCGCGCAACGGGCCGTACGGGCAAACCGATTCGGTGGTGCGAAACGCCCGCGTGAGCGAGACGACCTATAGACGCGGAGCGACGCACGATCCGGCAATGATGTCGATCACCGTGGAGCAAGTGGTGCAGGCCGTCGAACGCAGGCTTAGGCGCGCGACGCCAGAGGGCCGTGCTGATTGAGCGGACAGCGAAAATTCTGGATGCGGTGGCGGGTGCGCGTCGGATATCCGGTTGCGGTGCTGTACTGGGTGCTGGCGACGCCAACGCCGCAATCCATTGCGATGGGAGCGGCGATTGCGGCGTTTGGGTTGATGATTCGCGCGCTGGCTGCGGGACATTTGTGGAAGGACCAGGAACTGGCGGTGACCGGGCCGTACGCGGCGACGCGCAATCCGCTATATCTGGGCAGTTCGCTGCTGGCAGTGGGATTTGCGATCGCGGGGCATTCGTGGTGGGCCGGCAGCCTGGTGGTGATTTATTTCGGCGTGTTTTATTACGCGGTGATGAGGAACGAAGAAGCGGACTTGCGCGCGAAATTCGGCGCGGCGTACGAACAATATGCGGAGCGGGTGCCGCTGTTTCTGCCGAAATTCTGGGGGCCCGCGTATGGAGCGACTCCGGTTCCCGGCGCGGAGCCGAAAGCGTTTTCGGCGGCACAGTACGCGAAGAATCGGGAGTACCGCGCGCTGATTGGAACCGTGGCGGGATTTGGAATTGTGGCGCTGCGGATGTGGATTCGCGCGCGATACGGGCACTAACTGCGGAGAATTTGTGACGGTGGGTTACTGCATCGTGGCGGCAGGCTACTGCAAGCGATAGACGGCGTGCATCACGCGCTGAAATTTGGGGCGATACAGCAGATCAAACGCATCCTCTTTTCCCGGGAACATTTCGAGCGCCAGATTTCGCGTGGCGGCCACCATTTCGGCGGCCTCTTCGGGAGGCAGTTCTCCGCTGGCGATGGTATCGAGAGTGAGCTGAACAACAATGCGAAGGCGGCGAATCCGGCGGCTTTCGTCGTCGATTTCGGCTTGCGTGGGACCGAGGGGCGCAGCGTTCATGTTTCCACCCTGCGTGTACAACAAATTCAGTATGGACTGGGGCACGGAGACGCGCAATAGTACTCGCCGAAGCTCAGGGAGGCTTTCCGATGGCTGATGAATTTCATGCCGAACCGGTGGTCGTGGCGTATGTGGCCGAGAGCGCGAGCGAAGCGATGGTGATTCGCGGATTGCTGGAAAGCGCGGGAATTCAAACGCCGGGGAATGTTTCGACCGATCCGTTTCCGATTCCGGAAAGCCCTGAGGTGCCGAGCAACCTGGATATTTTTGTGGTGCAGTCGCAGCTGGACGAGGCGCGCGCGCTGATTGAGGAATATCAGAAGGCCGATGGTTCGGCCGATGCGGAAGCGGCGGAGCTGGAAGGCGAAGCCGGTAAGTAATTTTCTAAGGGCGCGCGACCATTTAGGGATTCGGCTGTGTGGGCTGCGCGTCCGATGGTGGATTTGATTGCGGCGCCGGCGGCTGGAGGGGAATTGGCGCGGCAAGATCGGGATGCAGTTCCGCAAACGTAGTGACCTTCAGGGTTTTTCCATCCGTTAGAGCAGTGACCGCGCCGTCTTTGTCCGTCCGCAGAAATCGAACTCCCGCGTCTAGGTACCGCTGAACGACTGCGTCGACCGGATGGCCGAATTGATTGTCTTCGCCGACGGAGACGACGGCGACCTTGGGCGCGACGGCGGCGACGAAGTCTTCGGTGGACGACGTGCGGCTGCCGTGGTGCGGAACTTTCAGGAAATCGGCGGCGAGCGGCGCCTGTTCGGTGACGAGTTCGTTTTCGGCGCGCTTCTCGATGTCGCCGGGAAGAAGGAACGTTTCGGCGCCGTCGGCCAGACGAAGAACGATGGAATTATCGTTTGCGGCTTTGGTGACGGTGCCAACGTCGATGGGCCACAGGATCGAGCCGTCGACGCCATCCCAGTTGAAGTGTTGACCCTGCGATTCGGTGACGACAGTTATGCCGCGAGCGCGAGCTTCGGCGAGCAAACTCAAGAACGCAGGCGTTTCTTCATCGCGACCCACCCAAAGTTCACCGACACGAAAATTCTGAAGGACGGTGTGAAGTCCGTCGAGATGGTCGTGGTGAGCGTGCGTGAGCGCGACGACGTCAATGCGTTTCAAGCCGCGCGACCACAAAAATGGTGAGACGACTTCTTCGCCGATGTCGGGACCGGAGCGGACATCGTGAATAATTTCCGAACCGGCGATACCGCCGCCGTCCATGAGCATGGTGTGGCCGTTGGGAAAGGCGAGGAAGAGGGAATCGCCCTGTCCGACGTCGAGAACCGTGACTTCCAAATTTCCACGGTGGAATGCGGGCGCGAACGGATGCGTTGCGACGAGCACCGCGCACGCGACAAATGCAGAGGCAGCCAGCCATTCGGAAATGGTGATGGCGGCGACGAGTTGGCGGCGAGCGAAGCGGCCTTTGCGCAGCGCGAGGGCGTGACGCGCGCAAACCGCGAGCGCGACCAGCGCGGCGAAGAACAGCAAAACCAGAACGAGCGGCGGATCGGGAATGCGATAGGTGAATCGCGGCCAGTGCGCGAACCAATCGACCACAGCAAGCAATGCGCCGACGCAGGCGCTGAGGAGTTCCGCGAGGAGCGCGGCGAATCGTGCCCAGACGAACGCAGAGAGCAAGGTGACGAATCCGAGCGGGACGATGATGGCGGTGAGCAAGACGGCGGGCACGTTGCTGAACGGGCCGGAAAGACTGATGCGATGAAAATCGGAAGCCATCAGCGGGAGCATGCCGAGCTGAATGACGAGCGAGAGGAGAATGATGTCCCACAAGCGAAGGCCGGCGCGGACGGGCGCGGCGAGAATGGCGTCAGCGCGCGGAAGAAAGCGAAATGGGGCGCGGGACGCGAGCCATGCGGTTGCCGCGCGAAGTTCGATGCGGAATTGAGCGACTTTCGGGGAGTGAACGACGTCGCGCGTGACGTCGCCGAGATGATTCAGGCCGACACGATAGGGTTCGCTCGAGCGTGCGATCCACGGCAAAGCGAGCGCGGCGATGACGGCGGCGGCTAGAAACGAAAGCTGAAAAGCGGAATCGACGATCGAAGACGGTTTCCAGATGAGGAGCGCGAGCGCGGCGAGGGCGATGGTGTTGAGCAAGTCGATGCGGCGAAACAGCGGACGCACGAGAAGGTAAAAGGCAGCCATGAGGGCGGCGCGAAGAATGGGAGTGCGGTCCTGCACGATGCCGACGTAAGCGGCGAGGACGATGCAGCTGACGGCGGCGGTGGCGAACGGAGGCATACGTAGGCGGCGGCCGATCCAGACGAGAAAAACGACCAGGGCGCCGACGTGAAGTCCAGCAATCACGAGAATGTGATACGCGCCGGTTTTCTGAAACGCCTGGACGACGGAAGTATCGACGAAACTGCGATCGCCGAGGAGCATGGCGCGCAGTACGGCGGCGCGCTCCGGATGATCGGGGAAAAGCGAATCAATGCGGGCGAGAAGAGTGCCACGGGCGCGGGCAAGACGATACGTGAGCGTGAGCGGAGGATGATCGACGAGTTCGACGAGTTCGCCGCTGCGGACCGAGCCGACCAGATCGATTTTCTGGCGCGCGAGAAATCCGCGGATGTCGAACGCGCCGGGGTCCATGAAATCGCGAGGCGCGCGGGCTTTCGCGACGGCTTCAATGCGATCTCCGGCGCGGAGGTCGTCGGGGGCGTCGGCGGTGCGCGGACCGATATAAAGGTTGGCACGAAGGCCACCGGAGACGGGAATTGGGGCGCCGGCGACTTCGACCTGTTCGAGATCGATTTCGAAGCGGCGGCCCCACGGAAGGCGCAAAGGATCTTCGCGCAGGCGACCGCGCCAGCGAAGTGGGACGTAGGAATCAATCTGTCCTGCGGCGAGAAGATGCGTGACGTGATTCGCGGGGACGACGGCACGTTCGACGCTGGAGGCGAGGCCGCCGAGCGCGAGCCATGCGGCGAGCGAGAGCACCCACGCAGAACTCGGTGCGTTACGCCACAGCAATAATGCAGCGGCGACAATTGCCGCAGATGCGGCGAGCGCCCAAGAGCGCGGAGTGTGCGGGTGGCGCAGCGCAAGTCCGATTCCCGCGACGAAAGCCGCAGCGAACCAGACCGCGGGAAGTTTCATCCGCGCCGGCGAAGACGAACGACGGTCTCCATGTGAAATGTCTGCGGGAACAGATCGAACAGATGCACTTCGTGAATTTCGTAGCCCGACTGGTTGAAGGCGGCCAAGTCGCGCGCAAGCGTGGGCGGATCGCAGGAAACGTAGGTGATGCGCTCGGGGCCGAGGCGCGCGATTTTTTCGGCGGAGCCCGGCTCGAGGCCGGCGCGGGGAGGATCGAGAACGACGAGCTGCGGGCGCTCTTTATTTTTGGCGAGGAAGCGATCGACATCGGAGGTGCGGACTTCGATGGCGCCGTGGCCGCGCAGATTGGTTTCCAGATCGCGGGTGGCGGCAGGATTCGATTCGACGGCGACAACGCGATCGAAATGCTTTGAAAGCGGCAGTGAGAACAGACCGACGCCGGCGAACAGATCAAGAGCCATACGGCCGGGGGCTTCGCTCGCGGCGACTTCGCGAGCGAGTTCGTCTACAAGGAATCGGTTCACCTGGAAAAACGAAAAGTGGCCGACGCGAAAGGAAGCGCCCTCCGCTTCGTAATCGAGAAAGCCGGGACCGAAAAGCTCCATGCGATCGGTGCCGGGATCGTGAAACACGAGGCTCGACATTTCGGGCAGGATCTTGCGGAACGTTTCGGCATGTTCAGCGGCGCGCGAAGGAAATCCGGCGAACGTGGCGGTGAGCATCAATTTCGTGTCGGAGGCGTCGGTGAAGGCCTCGAGTTCGCGCAAGCCGCGAGGAAGCTTGGCGGCGGCGAGAGATTCGCGAAGAGCGAGAAGAGATTTCAGCAGCAGGGGCGAGATGATCGAGCAATCCTCGACGGCGCAAAGAGCGGTGGAGTTGGCCTGGAAGTAGCCGATGCGCAGGCTGGTCTTACCGTCGATGGAAGGGAAGGCGCCGGCTTCGCCCTTTGCTTCGAACGGACGGACTTTCCACTGGGCGCGGTTGCGGTAGGCCCAAGGCGGCGAAGCGTGCGTGGCGATGGGGCCGGTCCATTCGACGCGGCCGATGCGGCGCAAAGTCTCGCGGAGGATTTCGGTTTTGAATTTCAGCTGGGCTTCGTAGGGAATCTGCTGGTAATCGCATCCGCCGCAATCGCCGAAGTGGCGGCATTTGGCGGCGATGCGTTCGGGAGAGGGCTGCACAACTTGCTCGAGCTTGGCGCGAACGAATTTTTTCTTCTGCTCGACCGGAAGCGCACGAACGAGTTCGCCGGGCATGACCAGCGGGACGAAGACGGTTGAGCCTTCGAGATGGGCGAGACCTTCGCCGCCGTAGACCAATTTTTCGATTGTGACTTCCATGGATGCCATTTGCGGGCCGTGAGTTTCCTTTTATGAATTTTGCCGTGGGCCGAGATGCGAGCCGGTGTCGCTTAGGTCAAATAGAAAAGGCTCAGCCGCGGAACGCCGAAGTGTTCGAAGGTACGCTTCTGCAAATACTGGCGCTCGAGCTGGGCAAGCTGATCTGCGGACATTTTACGACGATACGGCGCCAGGGAGCGATCCATTTCGCGGCGGATCGAGAGCATGGCTTCGTCGTCGGCATCGGCCGAGAGGGCGGCGGCGAGTTTTTCTTCGAGGATGGTGAGGCGGCGCTCGAAATCCTCGAGATCGAGTGCAGCGGGATTATCCAGCAGCGGCAAGGCTTCGTCGAGTTTGGCGGCGGTATCTGTAAGGCGCTTCGCGAGCGATTCGTGGGCGGCGCTTTGTTTTTCGGCGGCGGCGCGGAGGCGCGCGGCATTGCGGGCCAGATATTTTTTCAGCTCATCGCGGGAAAACGGTTCGGCCTGGGCGCGCGTGCCGGCGATTTCGGGTCCGGCACCGGCAGCGGCTTCCTGCGCTTCGTCGGCCGCGTCGAGAACGGCGTCCACACAGTAGGCGAGGCTTTTCAGCTGGCGGCCGCCCGCGGCGCGTTTTGAGCGAGACCAGCTTTCAAAGGCGCGGTCGATGCCTTTGAGCACGGCGGGCAGGGGAATTCCGGCTTTTTGCCAGGTCTCTACGATCGCCCAATCGAGCGGAGAGACAAGCAAGTGCGCGCCGCGCTTGCGCCAGAAATATTCCTCGATCTCGGTGAAATAATTGAAGTAGTTGAAGGTTTCCATGTGGCGCGAACTGCGATTGCGGCTTTGCGGGCCGGAAATTTATTTGCGAAAACGTTTCGGTTTCGCGGCGCGGGCCGATTTGCCCGGCTGATTCCGATCCCAGATGATTCGCAATCCCTCGAGTGTGAGGAACTCGTCGATTTTTTCGATGTGCCTAGAGGCACGGCCGATGAGCGGCGCTTGTCCTCCGGTGGCGATGACCGTGGTTTTCGGTCCGAGAACTTTTTTCATGCGATCGAGGATGCCGTCCACCATGTCGGTGTATCCGTAAAACAGGCCGGACTGCATCGAGGCGACGGTATTGGTGCCGATGACTTTGCCGGGATCTTTTATTTCGACGCGGAACAGGCGCGCGGCGCGGGAAAACAGAGCGTCCGCGGAAATTCCGATGCCGGGAGTGAGAACGCCGCCGAGATATTCGCCCTGTTTCGACACGGCGTCGAAGTTGATGGCGGTGCCGAAGTCCACCACGATGCACGGGCCGCCGTATTTCGCGAATCCGGCAACGCTATTGACGATGCGGTCGGCGCCGACTTCGTTGGGATTGTCGTATTTCACCGGCATTCCGGTTTTGATTCCGGGCTCGACGAAGAGCGCTTTGCGCCCGAAGTAGCGCTGCGCCATACCGGCGAGAGTGGCGTTGAGCGGCGGAACGACCGAACTGATGATGACGCCATCGACTTTGCGCGGGCCGAGATTGGCGAGGGTGAAAAGATCGCGCGAGAGAATTCCATATTCATCGATGGTTTGATCGCGCGCGGTGGTGAGCCGCCAGTTGGCGACGAGTTTCTTGCCCTGAAAGACGCCCAACACCGTGTTGGTGTTGCCGACATCGAGAGTCAACAGCATCAGCTCGCCTCCGCCACATCGCCGGAAAGTACCGGCTCGATTCCGCCGCCGTCGTCGCGCAACACGCGCAGCACGCCGCTCGGTTCCAGTCCGGCCGTGGTGCCGGTAAATGTTTCGATCGCCGTGGTGATGCGCACGCGCTTCCCTTGAAAATAGCTGGAAACTTCGGCGAAGCGGCGCAGGATGGGCGTTGGGCCCTCGGCGATGAAAAGATTGTAGTAGCGGTCGAGGTGGCGCAGCAACCGCACAAGCACGTCGATGCGGGAATGGATTTTTCCGGTTTCCATGCGCAGCGAGGTGGCGATGCCGGTGAGCTCCGAGGGCATTTTCGTTTGGTTCACGTTGATGCCGATGCCGACGACGGCGTAGTGCATGCGGTCGGGCTCGGCCTGCATCTCGGTGAGCACGCCAGAAAATTTGCGGCCGTTGATGAGGACGTCGTTGGGCCAGCGGATGTCGGGCACGCCGTCGAGCTCTTCGGCGGCGGCGTCGCGCACGGCGAGTCCGGCAACGATGGTGAGCAAGGGCGCGTGCGCGGGCGAAATTTTCGGGCGCAGCAGTACGGTGCAGTGGATACCGGCGGATTTTTCGGAGATCCACTTGCGGCCGGCGCGGCCGCGGCCGGCAGTTTGCGCTTCGGCGAGGACGACGGCGCCGTGAGGCTCGCCCTGCTCGCCGAGTTGCAGCGCGACGGTGTTGGTGGAGTCGATTTTGAAGTAGTGATGGATGCGGCGAGCGAAAGCCGTGCCGTAGAGCCGGTGGCTGAGCATCTGCGGCGCGAGAATGTCGGGAGCTTGCTCGATGTGATAGCCGGAGCTGGCGTGGCCTTTCACTTTTACGCCGAGCGATCGTAGCGTTTCGATCCAGCGCCAGACGCTCTGGCGGGAGACTCCGATTTCTTCGGCGATTTTCGCGCCGCTTACGACCACGGTGGCGTTTTCGGCGAGCAGGGTGAGGAGCGCGTCGATGCGCTTATCGGTGACGCCGGGCAGCTCGGCTGTGCGTTTTTTCGGCATGGGGCGAATGGCAAGAATACGCGGGTGCGAAGGCGCGGACAAGTTTTGGAGCGCGGCGGCGAGGGGTAATTTGCGCGATCGTTAGCGCGAGTGAGTTAGCCCAGTTGAGTGAGGCGCTCGGTGAGCTTTTGCAGTTCGATTTCGCGAGAGGCGAGCGTTGCGCGAAAATCGTCGAGGATTTTCGCCGGGGCTTTGCTGAGAAATGTTTCGTCGGCCAGGCGCGCTTTTTTGGAGTCAATGTCTTTGGTCAGGCGCTCGATTTCCTTCTGGACGCGGGCGACTTCTGCGCCTTTGTCGATGGCTTCGCCGTAGGGAATGCGGAGGTCAAACTCGGCGGTGGAGCGGACGGCGGCGCCAGCCGGATCGAGATGGTCGGCGGAGATATTGAGCGCCGACAATGTGGCCAGGCGAGTGATGGGCTCGATATTTTGGGTGACCAGCGCGCGCAAGGCGGTGTCTTTCGATGAGAAGTCGGCGGCGACTTTCTTTTTCTGGTCGACTTTCATCTCGGCGCGGATATTGCGCGCGGCGATGATGATTTCCTGAATCGTGGCGACGTTTTTTTCAGCGGTCGGGTCGGACCATTCCTTGCGCGGCTCAGGGAAACGATCGAGCGCGATGGATTTGGCGCCGGCGGGCTGCGGGAGTTTGTGCCACAGCTCTTCGGTGAGGAAGGGCATCACCGGGTGCAGTAGTCGGATCGAAGCGTCAAGCAGCGCGAAAATATTGCGCCACGCGGGAATGGCGACGGCGCGATCGGTAGCGCTCAGTTGCGGCTTGACCCACTCGATGTACCAGTCGCAGAAGTCCCCCCAGAAAAATTGGTAGGCGGTCTTGCAGGCTTCGTGGAAGCGGAATTCATCGAGGGCTTTGCCGACTTCGGCGGCGACCGAAGATAGTCGCGAGAAAATCCAGCGGTGAACGAGATCGTTCGCGCCGTCCAGTTTGTAGGGCGCAGGAGCGCGAATTTCGGGAGCGGCCAGTTCTTCGAGAGTGAAGCCGGAAGCGGCCTGCGCTTTTTCGAGGTTGAGGAACAGGAAGCGAGCGGCGTTCCAGATTTTGTTGGCGAAGGCGCGAGCGCCGAGGATGCGATCTTCGCTGAGGATAATGTCGGTGCCGGGAGCGGCCATGCTGGCGAGCATGTAGCGCAGCGCATCGGTGCCGAATTTTTGAGTGAGTTCGATGGGATCGACGCCAGTGCCCTTGGTCTTGGACATCTTGTGACCTTCGGCGGTGCGAACCAGCGAGTGCAGATACAAGCGGCGGAAAGGGACGCGATTTTTTGCGTCGGCGGAACCAGCGGCGGTGCCTCCGCCGGAAAGATGCAGGCCGACCATGATCATGCGCGCATCCCAGAAAAACAGGATGTCGTAGCCGCTGATCAGCAGGCTGGTGGGATAAAACTCGCGGAGGTCGGGCGTGTCGTCGGGCCAGCCAAGAGTGGAAAACGGCCAGAGCGCGGAGCTGAACCAGGTGTCGAGGACGTCTTTATCCTGCGTGAGTTTCGCGCCGCCGCACTTCGGGCACTTTGTGGGAACTCCAGCAGCGCGCGCGTGGCCATCGACGATTTCGACGTCGGAGTTCGTGGCCGGAACCATTTCCGAGCAGCCTTCGCAATGCCAGATGGGAATGCGATGTCCCCACCAGAGCTGACGCGAGATGCACCAGTCGCGGATGTTTTCAAACCACTGCAATAAAATCGTGCGCTGATTATCAGGCACGACTTCGATTTCGGCTTCGGGGCCGAATTCACCGGTGACGGCTTTGCGGGCGTCGTCGGCGAGCGGCTTCATTTTCATGAACCACTGAGTGGAAACGCGAGGCTCGACGATGGTTTTGCAGCGATCGCAGGTGCCCACCGAATGGGTGTGCTCGGTGATGTGATCCATCAGGCCGAGATCTTCCAAATCTTTTATGACGCGAGCGCGCGCGACGAAGCGGTCAAGTCCGGCGTACGTGCCAGCAGCGGCGCTCATGTGGGCGTCGTCGGTCATTACGTCGATCTGCGGGAGGTTGTGGCGCTTGCCGACTTCGAAGTCGTTGGGATCGTGCGCGGGCGTGATTTTCACAACGCCGGAGCCGAATTCGCGATCGACGTAAGCGTCGGCGATGATGGGAATTTCGCGATTCACCAGCGGCAGCGTGACGGATTTGCCGATCAAGTGCTGGTAACGCTCGTCGTCGGGATGAACGGCGACGGCGGTGTCTCCGAGCATGGTTTCCGGACGCGTGGTGGCGACGACGAGAAATTCTTTGCTGCCGGCGACGGGGTAGCGGATGAACCAAAGATTGCCGGTGCGTTCGTTGTGGACGACTTCGAGGTCACTGATGGCGGTCTGGCAGCGCGGGCACCAGTTGACCATATAGCGGCCGCGATAGATCAGGCCTTCGCGATACAGCCGCAGAAACGCTTCGAGGACGGAGCGATACAGAGCCGGGTCGAGGGTGAATTTCTCGCGCGTCCAATCGCAGGAAGCGCCCAGGCGAATCATTTGACCTTTGATGGCGCCGCCGCTTTCGGCTTTCCATTTCCAAACGCGTTTTTCAAATTCTTCTCGGCCGAGGGATTTGCGATCGATGCCTTCCTTGGCGAGCATGCGTTCGACGACGAATTGCGTGGCGATTCCGGCGTGGTCCATGCCGGGCAGCCAGAGGGTGCGTTCGCCGCGCATGCGATGCCAGCGGACCAGCATGTCGATTTGGGTGTGCTCGAGCATGTGGCCGATGTGGATGGAGCCGGTGACGTTAGGCGGGGGCAGCGCGATGGAGAAGCGTTTGGCGGGATCGGACGGTGTGCCGGAATTTTCGGCGCGGAACAGTTTTTCGTCAAACCAGGACTGGGCCCAGCGCTCTTCGATTTCCTGCGGTTCGTATGCTTTGGGTATCTCGAGCGCCATGGTCCCTTTACAGCCGCGAATTTACGTCATGCGGGAATCCACCAATATAATCGGCGCAAGGCAAAGTCGTCAAATCGAGTGGCCGGACGATTACGGATGCTTGCTGAGAATCAAGTGGGTGATCGCCGGACTTGCGACGTGGTGAGTGCACTGGTAGCCGAGTTTCGGCAGGTCGAGGCCGGCGAAAAGATTCTCACCCGAGCCGAGCAGGCGAGGAGCGACGGCGAGGTGAAGTTCGTCAACGAGTGCAGCAGAAATATATTGACGGACGGTGGAGACGCCGCCGCCGACGCGGACGTTTTTTCCGTTGGCCGCTTCCTTGGCGCGGGCGAGAGCGGAATGAATGCCGTCGGTGACGAAGTGAAACGTGGTGCCTCCCTCCATCGTTAACGATGGACGCGCGTGGTGGGTGAGTACGAAGACTGGGACGTGGTAGGGAGGGTTATCGCCCCACCAGCCCTTCCAGGACTCCTCCGCCCAAGCGCCGCGCACCGGGCCGAACATATTGCGGCCGATGATCCAGGCGCCCATGTTTTCGAATCCGCGGGCCATGAAGTCGTCGTCGATGCCGGTCGCGCCGCCATCCCCGCCGTGCATCTTACTGAAGGTGCGCGTGGCGAAGACCCAGCTAAAGATGTCTTTGCCGCCGACGCCGAGCGGATTGTTGAGATCCTGGTTGGGACCGGCGCCGAAACCGTCAGCGGATATGCAAAAGGCAGGAACGACGAGCTTTGACACGGGAGCTCCCTGGAATCTTAAAACGCGCGGGATGAAATGATTTCGGCGGCGCGTTCACTGGAATTTAACACAACAGCGTGAATGCGCGTGCGGCGCGCTTGTGAAGGGTGGGACAAAGCGCTTGCGCCGAATCGGAGCCGGGCTATAATCGCGTTCGCGCCAGCCGAAAGTTGCGCACGAAATCCTGATTTGGAAATTTCGCGAGGCGGCAAAAGTTTGGCCGCAGCTTGCCGCTCTGGGAGAGGAACATGAACGCAGCCACACCGAAAAAAATTCTGGTGGTCGTGCTAAGCGCGGCGCTGTTGCTGCTGGGCGCGCCGCTGCAGATGGCGGAGGCGCAAGATCCGCCAGGGCCTAGCGCGCCAGCACCGAGCGGGGCGCAGGATTCCAGCCAGAGCTCGACGAATAATTCGGCGGCCGCGGCGCCGCTCACCACCGATCAGCTGGATGCACTGGTCGCACCGATCGCGCTGTATCCCGATTCGCTGGTGGCGCAGATCATGGCGGCGGCTACGTATCCCGACCAAGTGGCGGTCGCCGATTACTGGCTGGGCCAGAACAAGAGTTTGACGGGGACGGCGCTGGCTACGGCAGTGGATCAGCAGACATGGGATCCGAGCGTGAAGGCGCTGTGCCAGTTTCCGAGCGTGCTCGATAACCTGGCGCACAATCTGGCGTGGGCGTCGAGCCTGGGGCAGGCATTCGAGAATCAGCAGGCGGATGTGATGGATGCGGTGCAGGCGATGCGCGCGAAGGCGCAAGCGGCGGGAAATCTGAAGAGCACGCCGCAGGTGACCGTGGTGCAGCAGACGCCGCAGACGATTGTGATCAAGCCGGCGAATCCGCAAGTCGTGTACGTGCCGGAATACAATCCGACGATCGTGTACGGCGCGCCTTATGTGGTGCCGCTGTATACCTACACGCCGCCGGTGGCGGTTGCGGTTGGAGCTGGAATCGCGTTCGGCGCGGGCATTGCGATTGGCGCGGCGATCGGCGGTGGCGGATACATCGGCGGAGGCTGGGGCGGATTTGGGTGGGGATTCAATTCGTGGGGCTGCAACTGGGGCGGAGGCGGCAACACGATCATCTACAACCACAATACGTACATCACCAACAACAACTGGCACGGCGGAAACAATTATACGAATTACCATCCGTGGGGACCGGGGCCGCACGGCAACGGGCCGTATGGTCCGCATCCGTATGGTCCGAATGGCTACCATCCGAACGGATATCAGCCGAACGGCGGGCGCAACGGCGACCACGGATTAATCGGCGGCAATGGCGGAGTGCAGCACGGTCCGGATGGCGGGCGGAATGGAGATCACGGACTGATCGGCGGAAACGGGGGAGTGGAGCACGGGCCGGACGGGGGACGAAACGGCGACCGTGGATTGATTGGCGGAAACGGCGGCGTGCAACGTCCCGAGGACAATCGTGGATTTGGTGGCAATGGCGGGGTGCAGCGTCCGGAAAATAATCGCGGATTCGGCGGCGGAGGATTTCAGCCGCGGTCGGGCTTCAACGGCAATGGCGTGCAAGCACGAGCCGAAAGCAATCGCGGATGGCAGAGCCGCGGAATGATGGGCGGCGGCGGATTCAATCGCGGCCGCGGCGGTTTCAACCGGGGCGGTGGCGGATTTGCGCGGCCAAGCGGCGGCGGGCGCCGGCGGTAAATTGAGTGCAGCAGCGCGGTTTGAGTGAGCGAGTGCGGCGTGAGTGCTCGCGTGATAAACAAGAATGCAGCACCATCGAATTCACCAGCGAGATTTGAGGGAGATGGAAGAATGCGAGCGGCGAAAACAGTTTCAATGCGAATGAATTTCTGGAGTCTGGCTGCGGCGACGGTGCTGGTGAGTTCGCTGGGTGTGGCGGGATGCAGCAGCGCAACCAAATCGACGGCGACGCAGGGCGCTTCGCAGCAACCGAGCTACGCGACTCCCGACGAAGCCGGAAAAGCGCTGCTGGCGGCGTCGAAGTCGGGCGACGCGAATCAGCTGACGCAAGTGCTGGGACCAGGTTCGCAGCCGATCATCAACTCCGGAGATCCGAACGAAGACAAGGCAGGCCTGCAAGCGTTCATCGAGAAATACGACCGAATGAACCGCTGGGTGGCGCTGAATGACGGCAGCGAAGTGTTGTACATCGGCGCGGACAATTATCCGTTTCCGGTGCGGCTAAAAAAAGACAGCACCTCGCGGTGGAAATTTGACGGCGCGAGCGGAGTGGATGAAATCCTGAGCCGGCGGATCGGCAAAAACGAATTGCTGGCGATCGATGCAATTTCGGCGATGGCCAACGCGCAAGAGGCGTACTACAAGACCGGCCACGATGGAAATCCGGCGCACGTATACGCCCAACAACTGATCAGCACTCCGGGGAAGCACGACGGATTGTACTGGCCTTCGACCGACGAAAAAGAAATCAGCCCACTGGGAAAAGTGGAGGAATTTGCGGCCGATGCGGTGGCGGCAGCGGCGAGCGGCAAGCAGCCGGAGTTCGACGGATACCGCATCGCGATTTTGACCGCGCAAGGCGACAAGGCCAAGGGCGGAGCGAAGAGTTACCTGGTGAACGGAAAGCTCGTCAACGGCTTTGCGTTCATCGCCTACCCGGTGAAGCACGGCGACTCAGGAATTATGACGTTTATTTTGTCGCGCGAAGGAACCGTGTATCAGAAGGATCTGGGCGCAACGACCACGGACGTTGCGGCCGGAATGAAAGAATACAACCCGACCGACGGTTGGGAACCCGCCGAATAAATCGACAGCGATTAATCTTTTTTCTGAAGTTCGTTCTGGATCAGGCTTTCGAGCAAAGGCTTCATGCCCTGCGAAAGCATTTGCTGCAGCTGCGGCTGCAACTTCTCCAGAACTTTCTGGACGACTGCGTCCACGTTCGGAGCTTGTGATTCGGCTTCGATCGTGGCGGGCAGAATTTCGGTGGCTCCCGGCGGCGGCATCAGGAAAGCGATGTCCGACAGGGCTTCGCGGTTCGCAGGCGGCAACGTGGGAATCCGTTCGGTGAATTCCTCGGTTGCCGAGGGTTCCTCGGAGCTGGCGAAGAACGATGCAGGAGCAGGCTCGAGCAGGTGTTCGCTGGACTCGAGCTTGTCTGAAAAATTGGAATCGGCGTTTGCGTCGGCGCCGTGAAGGGCCGGCTGCGATTCTTCGGATTCGGCTGCGTACTGCGACGTTTCCTGCGGCTCGTCGGCAGCGAACGGCGATGCGGAATGCGATTCGGAAGTCTCGTGCGACGAAGCGTTTGTATCTTCGCTGCTCGATTCGTTGCCGTTGCGCGAAAGATCGGCGGGCGCGGCCACGAGTTCGGGCGCGCCCGATTCGATGACTGGTGCGGTTTCGGTTTGGTCGATCGCGGCGAGATGATCCTGCTGGCCGGAGTCGCCGCCGGTAGCGAAATGGTACGAAGAGCCTCCGAATTGGGGCGTCGATTCGCCGAAGCTGCGCGGCTCGGAATCAAAATGGCCGCCCAGATTCAGTGAGGGAAGCGCGGCGAGTTCATCGGACCAGCTTTCGGCTGCCGGAGATTGAATCGCGGCGGTCTCCGTGTCCGACGAGGACGCAGAAGCGTGAACGGTTTCGGGCTCGGGTGCGGCTTCGTGAGTAACTGCGGATGCCGGATCGGCGGCCGCTTCGGATTTGTAGGATGTCGATTCGACTGGCTCCGGTGCTGGTTCGGTTGTGTGGCTCGATGCGGACGCCGATTCGGTACCGAGGTTCGTGGTCCAGTGGCTTTCTGAGGTTGCGGACGAAGAATCCATCATGTCCATCCAGCTACCGCGGGAGGATGAGGATTCGTGCGACGACGATTCCTGGGAAGAAGTTTCCTGGGTCGTGGACGGCGCAGAGGATGCGCTCGAGACCGGCGATTCGGCTTGTGCAACAGGAGCGGTGCCGCGCGTGGCCTCGAATACGCGTTGTGGCAAACCCTTCGATCGGACTTCTGGTTCGGGATCTTTTGTCGTGGTGGATCCGGACGAGAAAGAGAACGGCGCGGGAGCAGCTTCCTGTTCGATTTCGCCGGAAACCAATTCGACCGGCGCTGCGGTTTCGATTTCGGAAGCTGAAGACGTCGTTCCGTTCGAGCTCCCATGCGATGAAGCGGCGGTTTCGGCTTCGGGGCGAATATCCCAATCGGAAGACTCAGCCGGTTTTTCGCTCGAGGCTTGGGGCGCTGCCTGGATCGCGGTGGTTTCGTCGCTCGCGGATTCCGTTGCGGACGATGCGGCGGTTTGCGCATCAGCGCTCGGTTCCTTCACGTGTTTCGGCGGCACGTCTTTTTCGGACGGGAAGGTGATCGGTTCGAAATCGCGGCCGTAGGAGTAAATCGGGTCGGCGGAAACGTTGTCGGGAACTTCGAAATCAGTGTTGGCGCGACGGCGATCGGTGGCGGTGGCCATGTCGTCGAAATTTTCTTCGTCATCGTCGTCACCCGCAACGCTGACCGAAGTTTTCGGGCCGGAAGATATTTTCGGTCCGGACTTTTCGGTGACGGCTTTCGGCGCCGGAGCGGACTTGGTGGTCTCTTCTTCCTGCTCTTCATCCGAATCCATTCCACGAACGCCTTTTCCGAAACCGTAAATGATGGCGGCTTCTTCGGCAGTCGGCTCGGGGAAATGGGGAAGCGGTTTCGGTTCGGCGGTCGCAGGATTTTCGAGAGCGACGGGCGGAGGCGGTGCGGCGGCCACTTCCTTGGCCTTGGCCATTTCGGCCATCACGCGCGGATTCTTTTCCAGCGCGGACATGACCATGGCAATCAGCGGATCGGGCGGAACGAAGGGCTTTTTCAGGACGCCATCGGCACCCACGCGGCGAGCCTCTTTTTCATCCAGAGGATCGAATGCACCCACGAGCAAAATGACGGGAGTTTGCGCGAAGCGAGAATCTTTCTTCACGAATTCGCAGACTTCGTAACCGTTGCGGACGGGCATGAACACGTCAGCTAGAACCAAATCGGGATTCGCGTCGGGAATGCGGCGAACGGCAGCTTCGCCGTTACCGACCGCGATCACTTCCACGCCGCGTTCCTGGAACGCCAGCGTGACCATTTTTTGGATGTTTGTGTTGTCGTCCGCGACCAAAATCCTGGGCACTGTAATCCCCTTGCGGCGCACCCCAGTGCGACACGCCTACCCCTGCACACACCCTATTGCAGCACCCCAATACAGGGGCGTCAACAAACTCGGAGTACAGGAGTGCTCCAGGTGTTAGCAGGGAGTTAACAGGTTTAGTACTCGGTTTTTACCAGGGCAAAATCTTCTTCAGGCCCTTCTTTTTCTTGCTGGTGGATTCTTCGCTTGAATCCGCAGGCGGTGGAACGGGCTTCGTGGTGGCGTTGTCCACTTTCGAGGTGGATTGGCCCGTCGCGGCAGATGGGGTCGTGCTCGAGCTGGAATCGGCCGCGGCTGGAGCCGGGGCGGAACTGCTTTCGGGTGTGACGTTTGCAGACGGCGGAGGTTCGGTAGAGGGAGCTGCTCCGGTGCCCGCGCCGGAACCGCTGACAGGCGCTCCATTTTCGTTGACCGGTTGGGGCTGATCCGGATTCGGCGGAGTCGTCGGTGCGGCAGAAGGCAAGGCGCGAACGTCGGAAGTTGGTTGCGCGCGATCGTTTACCGGAGTGATAATTTCCGCTCCCGCTTCGGTCGTGGTCTGCGTGGTGTCGGCCGCTTTGCCGGTGGCGGTCGCGTCTTCGATTACTTCGGTTCCTACCGGCGCGGATTCAGCGGCAGCGCCAACGCCTCCTGCTGTGACAGTGAACGAAGGACCGGTCGCGCCGGGCTTCAAAACTTCGGTGGCGGACACTGCGTCGTTCGGAGGATTCAGCTGCGGCGTGCCGGTATGGGCCGCGGTAGAAACGTCTGGATTTCCCTTCAGCATGCCCAGCGGCATTTTCACCAGCGCGCTCTGATGATGCTGCTTTTCGTAGAGCTGCTGCTCGTGAGCGCGGATGGCGGCGTTGGGATCGGCGGCTGGAATCGGCTTGCCAAGATCTTTCAGATGATTTTTCGCGTCGGGCGCAAGCGGCGAGAGCGGATAGTCGGTGACGATTCGTTCGTAGCACTTCGCGGCCAGATCGCCCCAGTGATTTTTGTCGTCTTCGTTTTTCGAAAGCGTGCGGGCGCGATTGTAGATGTCGCCGAGCATCCAGAGCGCGTGATCGTTGGCGCTGTAGAGAGGATAGCGATCGGAAAGTTCGACCAGGCGCGCGGCGGAAGCGCGGTAGTCGGTCTTCATGTAGTAGTAGTAGGCGATTTTGTATTCGCCGTCGGCGAGCACTTCCTGCACGTCGCGCAAATACTGTTCGGCTTTCGGCGCGAGGGGGCTCTGCGGATACTTGATCAGAAACGCCTGAAATTCGTCCTCGGCCGCTTGCGCTTGGGTGGTGTCGCGGTCGGATTTTTCCATCATGTGATAGTGAGCCAGGCCGACCTGCATCTGCGCGTAGGACGCTTCATCGAGAAACGGGAAAAATGTCTGGAAGTCTTTGTATTCCTGAATGGCCTGGGTCAGGTTTCCGGTGCCGCCTTCTTTGTAGTACGAATCGGCGACCATGAGTTTTGCTTTGGCGAGATATTCGCTGTCGGGATAGGTGTTGATCAGCGTTTGCAAAGCCAGGCGGCCTTCCGTATAGCGGCCGTGTTTCAGGTCGTCTTGCGAACGATCGTAGAGAACTTTGTCGGGCTCGGCGGAGGCGGCCTTAGCGACAGGCGTTGGCGCGGCCTTGGCTGTCTTTTTCGATTTCGACGTAGAAGTTTTCTTGGGTGTGGCAGCAGGCTTGTCAGCCGGTTTCGGAGCGGCGGGCTTCGCGTCGGGCGGAGGCGTGTTGGCATCGCTCTGGCCGCTGCCGCCGGTCTGCGGCGTGGGAACCTGGGCTTGCGCGCCCGGGCAGGCAACGAAGAACAACGCGAGGCCGGCGAAAGCGAGAATAGCGGTCCGGAATTTCACGGACTTTGCAACGACGGAAAGGTTCGCTGAAATCATCTGGTTTTTCCCAGCCTTTGATTCTTGAGTGACTACGCTTTCAGGCTCACGGCTTGGGTCGCGAGCTGTTTGAGTTCTCGAGTGGCCGCCGCTGGATCGGAGGCGTGAAAAATCGAAGTTCCGGCAACGAATGAGTTTGCACCCGCCTGCGCCAACTGCGCGATATTGTCGCGATCGACCCCGCCATCCACTTCGATCCGGAAACTGGAATTATACCGCCTGCGCCATTCGTTGAGCTGCCGGATTTTCTCGTACGCGTTGGGAATAAAGGTTTGTCCACCAAACCCGGGATTCACCGACATCACCAGCACGGTGTCCACCTTGTCGAGCACTTCGCCGAGCATGGCCACCGGAGTGGCGGGGTTGATGACTACTCCCGCTTCGGCGCCGAGTTCGCGAATCATCGAGAGAGCGCGATCGAGGTGCACGGTCGCTTCCTGATGCACCAGCACACGAGTCGCACCGGCGTGCACGAACTCCGGAATGAAGGCCTCGGGCTGCTCAATCATCAGATGCACATCGAGCGGCAGACGGGTTGCCTTGCGCAGGGACGCGAGAACGGGGATCCCGAGCGAGAGATTGGGGACGAAGTGGCCGTCCATGACATCGACGTGGAGAGCGTCGGCGCCGGCGGCTTCCACG
Organism: uncultured Acidobacteriota bacterium; assembly: GCA_963719065.1. Taxonomy (GTDB): domain Bacteria; phylum Acidobacteriota; class Terriglobia; order Acidiferrales; family UBA7541; genus Palsa-295. The sequence goes on from CAVRAM010000001.1 coordinate 242,084, forward strand.
GTGCGGACTTGATCGCCGAGCTTGGCAAAGTCTGAGGCCAAAATCGACGGCAAAATCTCAATGCGCGAGTAAGGCATGCCTAATCGGAATTTTAGCACAGGCAGCGGTTCGCGTGGGTTTCGCCCTTTTGTGGCGGGCTATTCGGCGACTTGCAGGTCGATGGCGGCACCGGAGTCCACACGAGCGCCATGTAGAGGAGTTTGCGCGAGGATCGTGCCGTGCAGCGCGCCGGGAACCGTCGAGAGGGAAAGCTTGCCGATGTGAAGTCCGGTGCCGGAGAGGCGCGATTCGGCGTCGGCGAGGCTGAGGCCAACCAGTTCGGGCATTACGTAGGCGGCGGGGCGAGCGCCGAGCGAGACCAGCATGTCCACATGCGGCGAGGTGACGTCGGATGTGCCGGGCAGCGGATCCTGATCGAGGACGCTGTCGTCTTCGTAGCCCGGCAAGTACACGCCGGAAATTTCGCCGGCCTGCAAACCGGAGCGCAACAATTCAATCCGCGCGGCGCGAATGCTGCGATTGGAAAGCGCGGGAATCGTAGCTTTTTGCGGGCCGAGGCTGAGGACCACGTGAGCGAACTGGCCGATCTTCACGTGCGAGCCGGCGGTTGGACTTTGGCGGACGACGGTGTCCGCCGGAGACGGATTGTAGAGGCGCTCTTCGACTTTGAATCCGACGCCGCGGCCCTGCAGGATTTGCTGCGCTTCGGAACTTTTTTTGCCGACCACGTCGGGAACGGCGACTTCACGGCCTTGGATGGCAAAGCGCATGGCGGTGAGCGCGCTTAAGAACGCGACCGACGTGAGAATGAACGCCAGCATCGCCAGCCGAAAAATCCATTGAAGCCTGTCGCGAAGTGTCATGGGGCGGTTAAGAGGGCTGCCTCCGGGCGAGAAAAGACTAGCACGGGGATTCGCTGGAATCAGCGGCGTCTTTCGATGGCTGCGGCGAAAAATCCATCGGTGGCGTGTTGGCCGGGCAGGATGCGGAATTGGGAGTCGGCGTCGAAAAGCGAGAGGGGATCGATTCCGGCGGCGCGTTTTTCGATGATGGGTTGCGCGAATTCGTCGGTCGGCACGCGGCGGAATTCGGTTTTCGTTTCGCTTTTCGTTTCGGCGAGAACGCTGGAGACGACTTCGTCGTCTTCTTCCGGTTCGATCGAGCAGGTGGAATACACCAGCTTGCCACCGGGCGCGAGGCGCTCTAGGGCGGAGCGAAGTAGGGAGGATTGCAGACGACGATATTCGGGGAATTCGTGCGCGGCAAGGCGCCAGCGAATTTCGGGATGGCGTGCGAGAGTGCCGGAGCCGGAGCAGGGCGCGTCCACCAGGATGCGATCGAAGGTGTGCGGGAAGTTGAGCGGCTGAGTGGCGTCGAGTTCGACGAGCGTGACGTTTGTGGCGCCAATTCGCGCGAGTTGATCGCGTGTGGCACGCAAACGATGGGCGTGCACATCGGTGGCGGTGACGGTTCCGTTGGGCAAGACGGCGCGGGCAAGAATGGCGGTCTTGCCGCCGGGCGCGGCGCAGAGGTCAAGGACGCGATGGCCGGGACGCGCGTCGAGTAGGTGCGCGACGAGCTGCGATGCTTCGTCCTGCACGGACATTGCGCCGCGAAGAAAGGCCGCGGTGCGAACGATGCTGCTGCCGCTGACCGAGAATGCATCGCGGAGCAGCGAGCCGCGCGAGATTTTCAGATTTTCTTTTTCGAGCTCGGCGAAAATTTCGTCACGCCTTGCGGGATCGGTGAGAAGGCAACTGAGGCGCGGCGGACGGTTGTCGGCGTCGAGAATGCGGAGTGTGGCGGCTTCGCCGAAGCGAGCGAGCCAGCGCGTGAGCATCCATTCGGGATGGGAGTGGAGAATCGAGAGGCGCTCTGCGGAGGAGAATGTGCGTTCGCCGGAGTCGAAGAGTTGCTCGGCGGGGATGCGGGCTTCGTTGGATGCGCGACGCAGGACGGCGTTTACCAACGTGGAGGCGGAAGATTTTTTCGCAGCTTTGACGAGTTCGACCGATTCGTGAACGGCGGCGCGCGCGGGAACGCGTTCGAGGAAGCGAAGCTGATAAATGCCCATGCGAAGCGCGATGGCGACGGGCACGTCGAGCTTCGCGACGGATTTTTTCATGTGCCGGTCGAGCAGAAAATCTAGCAGGCGCTGCCAGCGCAAGACGCCGAGCGTGATTTCGGTAGCCAGCGCGGCGTCTTCGTTTTTTACGTTTGCGCTGAGGGCAGTGTGCAGCAGATCGCTTGCGTACGCGCCTTCGGTGGCGACTCGCAGCAGAACGTCGTGGGCGATTTTTCGTGCGGCGCTGACGGGCATCGGATTTGAGTGATCGGTTCGCGCGGAGCGGCTACGCGCCGAACCTGTCGGCGGCGACGAGATGCGCGCCGTTTGCGAATTCCTGCGCGCTGACGCGTTTCCGGCCTTCGAGTTGAACGGTTTCAAGTTGCAGCGCCGTCGATTTGCCACAGGCGACCAGAATCCCGCCGTTGCGCTGCGCGATCGAGCCGGCCGGCGCGCCCGAAAAAATTTCCGGCGAAGCTTTCCCCCACAACGAGCATGATTTCCCGCGAAAGGTGGTGAACGCGCCCGGCCACGGTTGAAAAGCGCGCATGCGATTGTAAATTTCGGATGAGTTTCGCGACCAGTCGATCTGGCCGTCTGCTTTTTTCAGCACCGGGGCAAACGTGGCCTGCGAGCTATCCTGCGGAACGGGCGTGATTTTTCCCGCATTCAGTTCTCGCAACGTTTGCACGATGAGCGGCGCGGCGGCTTCGGTCAGGCGGGCATACAACTCGGGCGAAGTTTCGTCGGGCGCGATGGCGGTTTCGTAGCGCAGAAGGGTCGGACCGGTATCGAGCCCGCGATCGATCTGCATGGTGGTGAGGCCGGTGCGAGTTTCGCCGTTGGCAATCGCCCAATGAATCGGCGCAGCGCCACGATATTTCGGCAGCAGGGAACCGTGAACGTTGATCCAGCCAAGACGCGGAATGGCGATCAGTTTTTCGGAAATGATCTGGCCGTAGGCGATGATGACGACTACGTCCGCGGCGGCACGCTCGAAATAGGCGAGCGATTCATCCGAACGGATGCGCTCCGGTTGGAATACGGCGATGCCGCGCTCTTGCGCTGAAAGTTTTACCGGACAACTCGCGAGAGCGCCACCGCGACCGGCGGGACGATCGGGTTGAGTGACGACTCCGGCGACATGGAAATCGGATTCCGAAGCGAGACGAACCAGAGAGGGAACCGCAAACGAAGGTGTGCCGCAGAAAATGATCTTCAGCGGCACGAAGCTCCTACCACTCGCCCGCTTTTTTCATTTTGCGGATTTTGCGCTTGATCATGTCGCGCTTGAGCATGCTCAGATGGTTGATGAACAGCACGCCATTGAGGTGATCGATTTCGTGGCAGAAGGCGCGCGCGAGCAAACCTTCGCCGCGCATTTCAAATTCCTTGCCGGATGCATCTTGGGCTTTGATGGTGGCGTACATCGGCCGCGCGACGTAGCCGCGAAAACCGGGGATCGAAAGGCAGCCCTCTTCTTCGCGCTGTTCGCCGTCGGAATAAATAATCTGAGGATTCACGCAAACCAGTTTGGCTTCGGGATTTTTTCCGTTGGAGACGTCGATCACGGTCAGGCGCAGGCTGACGCCCACTTGCGGAGCGGCCAGGCCGACGCCGTTCGCGGCGTACATCGAATCCCACATATCGGCGACGAGCTTTTGCAAATCGTCGTCGAACTTTTCCACCGGCTTGGTCGGCTTTTCGAGCACCGGGTCGCCGTATTTCACGATCGGATGAATCATCGTTCTGGGAATCCTCGCTAGAAAAACTAAAATTCGTCGAGCTGTTTCGAATAACCGTCAAAGTTGCGGCGCATTTCGCCGATCGAGTCGCCACCGAATTTTTCGATCATCGACGCGGCCAGTTCAAACGCTACCATTGTTTCGCCGGCCACGCCGCCCGCGGGAACGACGCAAACATCGGAACGCTCGTAGGCCGCCTTTACGACTTCCTTTGAGTTCAGGTCGGCCGTCATCATGGCGCGACGGAGCGTCGAAATCGGTTTCAGGTACCCGCGAACGACCACATCGCTGCCGTTCGTGATGCCGCCTTCCAGGCCACCGGCGCGATTCGAGGTGCGGTCAAATCGCTTGCGAGCGGCGTCGTACACGATTTCGTCCTGCACTTCGGAGCCGTAACTCAGGGCGTTCGTAACGCCAGTGCCAAATTCTACCGCTTTCACGGCCTGAATCGACATTACGGCGCGGGCAATTTTTGCGTCGAGCTTTTCATCCCATTGGACGTGCGTGCCGAGGCCAACGGGTACGCCGTGCGCGACCACTTCAAAAATACCACCGACGGAATCCCCGGCGCGAAGAACGTGATCGACTTCCGCCTTCATTTTGGTTTCGGTTTGCGGGTCGACGCAGCGCAGCGGCGATTCCAGATTTTCGCACACGGTTTGGATTTCCTGCCAGGTGGCGGCGCGGTCGAGTTTCACGTGGCCCACGGCGATGGTGTGGCTGAGCACTTCGACGCCGAAGTCACGAAGCAGCAATTTGGCAAAAGCTCCGGCGGCGACTCGCGCAGCGGTTTCACGGGCGGAAGCGCGCTCAAGGATATAACGCGCGTCATGCAGATTGAATTTCAACGAACCGGCGAGGTCGGCGTGACCAGGCCGAGGCGCGGTGAGCGGGCGCTGCGGACTTTTTCCGCCATCGGCGACCGACGAGTCTTCGACTTCGGCGGTTTCTGCAACCGGCAGCGCTTTTTCCCAATTTTTCCAGTCGCGGTTTTCGATGCGAATGGCGATCGGGGCGCCGATCGTTTTTCCGTGGCGCACTCCTGCGAGGATGTCAGCCTGATCTTTTTCAATGCGCTGGCGGCCGCCGCGGCCGAATCCGAGCTGGCGGCGATGCAGTTCGCGCTGCACGAAGGCGAGATCGACGGTGACTCCAGCAGGCAATCCGGAAATCCAAGCGATCAAAGCTTGCCCGTGGGATTCACCTGCGGTGACAAATCGCAACATCTTCAGTTGGCCCCAGAACAGCGGAGAGAATAGGAGATTCTACCGTAAATATCGCCGGCACTGAAACTGCGGAATCGAGTGCGCGAGCGACTAGCCCGATTTGCGGAATACAGAACGCTTCTTGACGCGCTGTGCGGCAGCCGTTACGCTTTCTATTGACCGGGCGCCAACACGAGCGTCGCAACTGTTGCGCTGCGGCTCTCTCCCGTCACCTGAAAAATGCCGGAAGACAGCAGCATTCCCTCCTCGTCGCTAAGCTCCGTACTTGAAGATGCAATCAAGCGCCCCATTCTGTCTCTACAGGATTATTCGCTGCTGGTTTTCCAGGCGTTGACGAATCTGTTCACTCCTCCGGTGTACTGGCAGGATGCACTCGACCAAATGGATCTGGTTGGCGTGGGTTCGCTGCCGATCGTGATCCTGACGGGATTTTTCATCGGCGGAGTGCTGGTGCTGCAGACGGCGTCGCAGTTCGAGCGATTCGGCGAGACGGCGCTGACCGGTGACGCGGTCTCGCTGGCGCTGGTGCGAGAGCTGGGTCCGGCGATCACGGCGCTGCTGGTGGCCGGACGCAACGCGTCGGGAATGGCCTCGGAGCTTGGCTCGATGGTGGTGACCGAGCAGGTCGATGCGATGCGAGCGCTCGGCACCGACCCGATTCGCAAGCTGATGACGCCGCGCGTGGTGGCGACGGTGCTGATGCTGCCGCTGCTGACCGTGATTTCGGACTTCGTCGGCCTGTGCGGCGGATTTTTCGTTTCGTATTTCACGCTGCGGCTGGGCGCGGTGCAGTTCTGGACGAGGGCGATCGATGCGCTGGCCATCGGCGACGTGGTGCAGGGACTTGCGAAGCCGTTCGTGTTCGGGTTGATTATCGCGACGGTGGGCTGCTACCAGGGATTGCGGGTGCAGGGCGGAACGCAAGGAGTAGGCCGGGCGACGACCACGGCGGTGGTGGTGTCTTCGGTTTTCATTCTGGTGGTGGACACATTTATCACCCGGCTGCTGTTGTTTATTTTCAATCAGTAGCCGGACCAACGGTGAGGGCAAGATGCGCTGCTACCGTCACTTAACAGCAAAACCGTGCGAATACTCTGGGTGCCCGCAATGGCGGGGCACGCTATAATCGCGCCATGCCGCCTTCTGCAGCGCCCGCAGACGATCTTCACGCCTATACGGTTGTGCCGGGCGAGCCCCTGATTTCTTTCCAGCACATCCATCTCTCGTCGGAAGGCGACGAGGTGCTCCACGATGTTTCGTTTGACGTGCAGGCCGGCGAAACCAAGATTCTGCTGGGCGAAACGAATACCGGCAAGACGGTGCTGATGAAAATGGCCGCGGGATTGATTCATCCCGACGGCGGACGGGTGATGGTCACCGGGCACGACGTTTCGCAGATGACCGAAAAAGAGCTGCTGAATTTCCGGCGGCGAATCGGGTTTGTGTTTCAGGAGGGCGCGCTGTTTGATTCGATGACGGTGGCGGACAACGTGTCGTTCCGGCTGCGCGAAGAGCACGTGGACGAAGCCGAAATCGAAGAGCGCGTACATGAATCGCTGAAATTCGTGGAGATGGATCACGCGCTCGACCGGTATCCGGCGGAATTGTCGGGCGGAATGCGGCGGCGAGTTTCGATTGCGCGGGCGCTGATCGACCGGCCGAGAATCGTATTTTACGATTCGCCGACGGCGGGCCTCGATCCGGTGACGTCGCAGACGATCATCAATTTGATTTTGCGCGGACGCGATTTGCAGGATGTGACTTCGCTGTTGGCAACGCATCGCGTGCAGGACGCGTTTGGGCTGGCGCACTACCGTTTCGACAAGGCAAAGGGAAAAGTGGTGCCGGACCGGTTGATTGTGGCGCACGGTCACGGGAAAGCGGCGCTGGCGTCCGGCAAACCGGCCAAGTCGGGTGATGGCGAAGTCGAATCGCCGCCGACAAATATCATTGTGCTGCGCGACGGCGGAATTTATTTTGAAGGTCCGGCGGACGAGATGCTGCAGACTTCGGATGCCTACCTGAAAAAGTTTCTGGAGTCGGCGGAATAATCGAGACGAATTGCAAGAACACTAGGGCACCAGCGGCATCAGAACCTGAGGAGGCTTTCACATGGCGCAGCGGAAACAACTGACCTGGACGGAACTTCGCGTGGGGCTGTTCGTCCTGGCCGGACTTTTCATCCTGGCCGTCGGAATCTTCTACATCACCGGAGCGGGGATCCTGGGGCCGAAGTACCGGCTGATCACCTACCTGCCGGAAGTGGAAGGGGTGACGGTGGGCGCGCCCGTGCGGCTGGACGGCCTGGAAATCGGCAACGTGGAAGCGATTCACATCAATCCCTCGCCGCAAGACCGGATGCAGAATATTCAGTTGGTGCTGCGCATCGACAAAAATTTCCAGAAAGAAATTCGCACCACGTCACGCGCCAGCCTGATTACTGAAGGTTTGCTCGGCAACCGGTATGTGACGATCTCGCGCGGGTTGACCGGCGACGTGCTGCAGACCAACGCGGTGATTCCGGGAGAGGAAGAGCAGGCCATCAAGCAGATGGTGGAACGCGGCGGCGCGTTAATGGATAAGTTGACGGTGCTGTCGACGGATTTGACGGCGATCACCGACCAGATTCACGAGGGCAAGGGAACGGTGGGGAAATTGGTGAACGATCCGGCGCTGTACGATCACCTGAATGCGACGGCAGCGAATCTGGATTCGATGAGCGGAACGATTGCGGGCGGGCGCGGCAGCCTGGGCAAGATGCTGAAGTCTGACGATTTGTACGACAAGGCGGACGCGACGCTGACGAATGTAAACGATGTGATCGGCGCGGTGAAGGATCAGAAGGGAACTGCGGGCAAACTGATTTACGATCCGGCGATGTACAACAGCGCGAAAGGATTTTTGGATAACGGCAACGCGGTGCTGAGCGATGTGCGCGCCGGCAAAGGCTCGCTGGGGAAATTCACGACGGACGACAGCTTGTTCAACAATATTCGCGACGCTTCGGCGAATTTCCGCGACGCTTCGGCCAAGCTTAATTCCAATACCGGAACGGCGGGCAAGCTGTTCAGCGATCCGGCGCTGTACGACAACCTGAGCGGGCTGACGGGCGATTTGCGATTGCTGATCAGCGACTTCCGGCAAAACCCGAAGAAGTATCTGAGCATCCGGCTGACGATTTTCTAGTTTCGATCGATTGCACCGCAGCTGGACGCGAGAGTTATTGTTCAGGTTCGGCGAGCTGATCGGATTTGGCGGGCGCATCGGTCGCGGGCGCTTTCTTCGATTGTTCGAGCGCGATTTCGTGGGCGCGGCGAAGATCGGTCTTGCCCGATCCGAGATGGGGCAACTCTTCCACGTAAAAAAACTGATTCGCGCGCGGAATCCACAGATTCGGCAAACCTGTTTCGCCCAGACGATCGATCACCGGTTTTAATTCTTCAGGCTTCAAGGTGTGAAGCACCACGATGCGCTCGCCTTTTTTCTCGTCGGGAACGCCGGTAACGACGAAACGTTTTTCGGCGGCGTCGGCAAGCTCCTGCAATTTTTCTTCAATCGTGATGTGCGGCACCATTTCGCCGCCGATTTTGCTGAACCGGCTGAGGCGATCGGTGATGGTCAGGAATCCATCTTCATCTTCCGCAGCGATGTCTCCGGTGGTGTACCAACCGTTCTGTAAAACCTCGGCGGTTTTTTCCGGCTGATTCAGATACCCCTTCATTACGTTGGGCCCGCGGACGAGGAGCAGGCCGGGAGTGTCCATCGGAAGGCGTTCGCGCGTTTCGGGATTGACGATGCGCACGCTCACGCCCGGCAGCGGATGTCCGATGCGGCCGCGCTTGGAGCCGACCTGGCGAAATCCGGGAGCGCGAAAATCGCGCGTGTTGACGGCGACGACCGGCGAGCATTCGGTGGCGCCGTAACCTTCGAGCGGGCGGATGCCGAAGCGGTCTTCGAAAGCGAGCGCGAGCGAATCGGGAAGTTTTTCCGCGCCGACCAGAACAAATTGCAAGCTGCCGAAATCTTCGGGCAGGCAGCGCTTGGTGTAGGCCTGCAGAAACGTGGGCGTGGCGAGCAAAAACGTAACGCGATAATCGCGCACCAGTTCGCTGACGGCCACCAGATCGAGCGGGCTGGGATGGTAGGCGACGCCGATGGCGAGTGCCGCGGGCAGGCAGAGCGTGACGGTGAATCCGAAGGAATGAAAAAACGGCAGGACGCCGAGGAGTACGTCGCCGTTCGAGAGCATGAACGTCTGTCCCATCTGCTCGATGTTGGAGGCGATGTTGAAATGCGTGAGCATCACGCCTTTCGGCTCGCCGGTGCTGCCGCTGGAAAAGATCACGGTAGCGAGATCGTCGAGCGTTTTGCGCGGGCCGCCGGTCAGGACGCGTTCGAGTAGGCGCCGCGGCAGAAACCAGAGCGCGAGAGAGGCGAGGCGTTCAGAAAGGCGCGGCCCGGCGGCTACCTCTTCGAGCAGAACTTGGCGGCCGGGAACCTGGAGTGGAATTTTTTCGAGCAACAGCTTGGTGGTGATCACGGTTTGAAGCTTGCACTGCGCCGCGCACGACGCGAGCGTTTCGTTCGAAGCGGTGTAGTTGAGGTTGATGGGAATTTTGCCGGAAATCATCGCGGCGAAATTCACGAGAGCAGCCGGCACCGAGGGCGGCAGCAGAATGCCAACCATTTCCTGGCCTTCCCAAGTTTTTCGCAAGCGGCGCGCCAAAAAAATCGCACTGAGCAGAGCGCTGCCCCATTTCATGCGGGGGCGGCGCTTGTCACCCATGGCGAATCGAAACGGATGCAGATGGCCGGTGCGGATGAAGGCTTGCGGCAGCGTGCGCATGCGGCTGCGATGAAACGCAAATGCGTCGGTCTGCAGCGCCTGTACCGCCTCGCGCACTTCAAACGAAGTGGCAGTGGACGGCATCGGTTTTCCGTAGCTGACGGTGATGGGGTAAGGAATTTGCCGTGGAACTTTCCAGATGAAGCGGCCGCGCTCGTAACTGAAGATGCTGCCCCACACGCCGTCGAGGTGAACGGGAATGATCGGTGCATCGATGCCTTTCATGATGCGTTCGAGTCCGCGGCGGAAGGGAAGCAGCTGGCCAATGCGGGTGATTTGGCCTTCGGCGAAGATGCAGACGATTTCGCCGTTGCGAATCGCGTCGCTGGCCTGGCGAAGCGAGTGAATCATGTCGCGCGGGCGGAGCTGCGAAGAAATCGGTATGGCGCGAAATATTTTTGCTAAGGGCTTGATGTAGGGCTGGTCGTAGATGTCTTTGAAAATCAGGAAACGCACTGGACGCTTGGTGGCGCTGAGGAGCAAGACGACGTCGACCAGCGACATGTGATTGGCGACGAAAAGAGCGCCGCCGGTTTTCGGCACGTTGTCTGCGCCGATGCGCCGAATGCGGTAGAGCGTGTGAGTGATCAGCCAGATGAGCGCGCGGAGAAAAAGCATCAGGAGATCCAGAAAAACGCGAAGGAGTAGATGGTCATCAAAGTGGTGAGGATCGCGCCATCGAGGAAAATCGCTTCGGTGGATTGATTGAACTGGCCGGTGAACAAGCGGTAGGCGCCGGCAGCGAGAAAAATTCCGACGAACGACCAGAAATTGGCCGCGGCGACTACGCCGCCTTTGTCGGAGGCTTTTGGGCGATGCTGGATCGCGGCGTTGAGCGGGACGGCGAAAAAACCGCCGAAGAATCCTAGCAGCGCGAGCAGAGTGCCGGCGCTGGCCATGCTGACGCCGTAACGGTAAAGGAGCGCGGCGAAAATCGTCATGCCCAGCGAGCCGATGGGAATCAGGCGATATTCAATTTTGCCGCGCGAAAGATATCCGGCGGCGACGCTGCCGATGCCGATCCCGATGGCGACGGCAGCTTGCAGGTAGCTGACGTGGGTTTCGTCCACGCGCAGAACGTCATGCCCGAAAATCACGATCGTGAACTGGAGAAGAGCAGCCAGAAAAAACAGATACGAGTTGCCGAGGATTGCGCGGCGAAGAATTTTGTCGGGCAGGATGGCTTTCATCTGAACGATTAGGTCGCCGATGGGATTGGCGCGAATCTTTTTCGCGGGATCGGCGGCGGGCACGCGCGTGATGCCGAAACTGGTTGCGAGGCCGAAGAGCGTACAGCCCAGCAGAATCGCTCCGGCGATTTCTTCGCGGCCGCGAAAATGCTCGGCGAGAAATCCGGCGGCCATGACGGCGACGATGCTGGCGAGAAACGTGCCGAGTTCGATGATGCCGTTGGCCCAGGAAAGCTGGTCGTCGGGAACCAGCTCGGGCAGCAGGCCGTACTTCGATGGGCCGAATAGCGCGGATTGGGAGCTGATCAGAAACACGGCGGCGCACTCGATGGGCAGGCTACGCAGCCAGAGTCCGGCGATGGTGACGGCCATGACTCCAATTTCCATGAGCTTGGTGCCGATCACCACGCTGCGCTTGCTATAGCGGTCGGCGAGGTTGCCGCCGACCATCGAAAATAAGATGAACGGGACGGCGAAGAGGGCTCCGATGATGGTGATCAGGTTTTCGCGCGTGTCGTTGGGAAAATTCATCGCCACGATGATGTAAATCACGAGGAACTTGATGGCGTTGTCGTTGAAGGCGTTTTGGAATTGGGTGATGATCAGCGCCCAGAAGCCGGTGCGCCAGTTCGAGGCCTGTGTGGTCGAGGTGGAATGGGAAGACATGGGTTGGCCGGCGCGAAGCGAAAGTAGCATCAATCGGGCGGGGAGCCAATTCGAGAGTCGCGGGTGCATCGCGAGGTGATTACGTGCGGGGGACGAAAGTCAAAAAGCAAATTCAAAAACGTGGAACATTACACGGAGAACACCGAGAAAGGCGGAGGGCACGGAGAGTGAGAGGTGAGGCGGACATCATGCTCGGCTTGGGGTGCTGCGGTACCGCGCGTGTAATTCGGAAACTAGGCTAAGACGCGGAGGGACGGCTTCGAGGCGGCAGCCGATGCGGGCACGGTGGAGGCAGGCAGCGGGGTGTCGCGCTTGTGGTATTTCGTCGAGATGTAATCATCGACGAGCTTTTGAAACGCGACGCTGAGTTCGTCGTAGGTGCCTTCGAGCGTATTGAAGTGCTTGCCGTCGATGTAGACGGGGCAGCGCGGGGATTCGCCGGTGCCGGGCAAGCTGATACCGATGTTGGCGGCTTTGGATTCGCCGGGGCCGTTGACGATGCAACCCATCACGGCGAGCTTCATGTCTTCCACGCCTTCGTAGTGGCGTTTCCATTCCGGCATTTGGTCACGGATGTAGCCCTGAATGCTTTCGGCGAGTTCCTGGAACGTGGTGCTCGTGGTGCGTCCGCAGCCGGGGCAAGCGGTGACGCTCGGCGCAAAGGAACGCAGGCCGAGAGCCTGCAGCAATTCGCAAGCGGCATAGACTTCGTCGCGACGATCGCCGCCCGGGCGAGGCGTGAGCGAAACGCGGATGGTGTCGCCGATGCCTTCATCGAGCAGAATTCCCATTGACGCCGAAGACCACACGTAACCCTTGGCGCCCATTCCCGCTTCGGTCAAGCCGAGATGCAGCGGCTGATCGGTTTTGCCGGCGAGATCGCGGTAAATTTCGACGAGGTCGCGCGGCCGCGAAACTTTGCAGGAAATGATGATCTGGTCTTTGCGCAGTCCGGTTTCGAGCGCGAGTTCGGTGGACTCCAGCGCGGAAAGAACCATGCACTCGTTGATGATTTCTTCGGACGTCTTGCCGAGGTCTTTGTCGGTGTTTTCCTGCATCTTGCGCATCACGAGTTCTTGATTCAGCGAGCCGCCGTTCACGCCGATGCGGACTGGTTTGCCGTTGTCGCGCGCCACCTTGCAGATGGTGGAAAATTGTTCGTCGCGGCGCTGTCCGGCGCCGACGTTGCCGGGATTGATGCGGTATTTATCGAGAGCGATGGCGCAGTCCGGATATTTTGTGAGCAGCACGTGGCCGTTGTAGTGAAAGTCGCCGATGATCGGTACATCGCAGCCGGCATCGAGCAGGCGCTTTTTGATTTCGGCCACGGCAGCGGCCGCTTCGGGTACGTTGACGGTGATGCGGACGATCTCGGAGCCGGCTTGCGCGAGTTCCAGGCACTGCTGCGTGGTGGAGGCGATGTTCGCCGTGTCCGTGTTCGTCATGGACTGGACGACGACGGGCGCGCCTCCGCCGACTTGGATTTTGCCGACCTTGACGCCCACGGTGGTGTGCCGCTTCTGAGTCATAACAGTTCTATTGTAACGAATAGACGCACCCGTGCGCTACCGGGTGAAAAAGTGGTTGAGCAGAACGAGAATTAGTATTCGACGCGGCGAGCAACGGCTGCCGTGGGCGGCTTGTGATTGGCGCGCGAGGGAGGCGGAACGATTGTCGCCATCTTGCGAATCATTGCCAGCACGAGTTTTTTGTCGTCGTCAGAGAGCGTGGTGGAATACTTCTTGATGTCCGCGAGGAACCGAATTTCTTCTTCGGAGAGCTCGCCGAGCATCTTGCGCGTTTCGCGGTCGCCGGCGGTGTCGCTACCAGGAAAGAAATCGGCGAGCGAAATCTCCATCGCTTCGGCAATCTTCGCCAGAGTTTCGAGCGAGGGAACGGTGTGGCCGTTTTCAACGCGAGACAGATAGCAACGGAGCAGGCCGGTGCGGCGTTCGATATCGCCCTGCGAAAGTCCGCGGGTGCTGCGATAAGACTTAATGACTTCACCAATGTTTACTTTCGGTTTCTCTTTGGGCATGGTATCTATCCTCTAACTGGGCCGTATCTTACGAGTAACTAAAGAAGCGGCGCAAGATGTTTCCCCGGTTTTTTCAACGAAATGTTCCTGTCAGGAACATTCTGAAGTTCACTCCAGTTTCGCTTTACGCTTTGCTGATGTGCAGCGCGACTTGCTCCGGCATAAATCCGGATTTCTCCGAACGCTTGTTCACGTAGAGCGCCTTATCGGCGCGCTCGACGAATTCCTGCGGAGTTTCGCCGGCTTGATATTCGGTCCAGCCGCTGGAAAATGTGGGCCGCAAACGCGTGCCTTCGATCTGAACTTCCAGTCCGCGGACGCGATCGAGCACACGATGAACTTCTTCGGAGCGGCACTCTGGCAGGATGGCCAAAAATTCGTCGCCGCCAAGACGCACGGCAAGATCGGAACCGCGAATGGCGCGTTGCAAACGATCGGCGAAGCCTTTGATCACCGCGTCGCCGGCTGCGTGGCCGTGACCATCGTTAATTTTTTTCAATCCATCGAGATCGATCAGCAGCACAGTGAGCGGGCGTTTATGGCGTTGCGCGCGGCTGATTTCTTCTGCCATGCGCTGTTCGCCGGAGCGGCGGTTGTACAAGCCGGTCAGCTGATCGAGTGCGGCGAGTTTGTAAACCTCAGAAGCGAGCGTTTCCACTTTTGCCAGGCAATCGATCTGTTCTGAAATTTGATTTCGCATTCGCGCGATCTGTACCTGCTGATAAATCAGGTACACGCTGAAGATCAGCACCAGACCCACCAGAGCGCGAACAGCTTGATCGAGAAAAAATCCGTAGGTGCGCTCCTGCGAAAGCAGGGCGGGGAACGCGAACGAAGCAACTCCGATGGTCAGCAGCAGAACGACGGCGACGGTCGTGGAGCCCAGCCAAATCTGGCGCAGCCCGAGCGCTTTCAGATGAGCGCGAATCTGCTCGGGGTGAACGTTTCCGACCTCGGGCACGCGTGTTTCCGCAGTGTTCAGAATGTGGCTCATAAAAGGTTTGGAGCGTCTTGAACTGAGCAAAGAATGACAGAAACCGGACTTCTTCCTCTATCCGTATGTTCCGTAGGGGTTCCAACTAAGTAACCGCCAATATCCTCACGGCTTGGCGAGGCCTTTCGCGCCGGAATCTGGCGCCGGGCCGCACGTTCGGGGTCCTGACGGCCCTCGCGGCGCGGCCTTCCGAGCGGGTCTGGCCGGCGCTGCTTACCATCCTTCGCAATTTTGAGCCGCCTGCTTCGTATTCCGAGCAAATCCGCGCGCCCAAGTCCGTTCCCACGCCGCTTCTCTAGTGTCGCGACTGCCCCCAGGGGCCATTTCGACAGCTGAGGAGCTCACATGATTCGAAAATTCGCGGGATGGACGATTTTGATTGCGGTGGTGCTGCTGGCCGGAACTGCAGCGAACGCAAAGGGCCTGGTACTGAAATCAGGCGGGCAATCGATCGACGGGACCCAGCCGTATCCGACGCCTTATCCGCCGCCTCCAGGTTTCGGACTGTCGATCGATGGGACGCAACCGTATCCAACTCCTTATCCTCCGCCGCCGGGAATCGCGCTTTCGATTGACGGGACGCAGCCTTACCCCACCCCGTATCCGCCGCCTCCGGGGATCACCCTGTTCCGGGATGGAACACAGCCGTACCCGACGCCGTACCCTCCACCGCCGGGGCTATAACCATAAGAGTTACGGGTGGAGTTACTTACTGAAAGGGGGAGAACTTTGACACTATCTCCCCCTTTTGTGTGTTACGATTCCGGCCGTAAATGAAACACCTTGGCGACATCATCTGGATCGCGGGGCTGCTGCTTGAAGTGGCGATTCTGACTCAGTCTGTCCGCTCCGGGTTGTTCAAGCGTTTCCCAATCTTTTACGTATACTTATTCGTAGTGTTTGCCAGTCAAGGGTGGCTGTGGTACGCGCACAAGCACACCGCGCTTACATATTTTTGGGTTTTCTGGGCCACGCAAACGCTGACGATTTTTCTGGGCTACGGAGTGGTGCTGGAAATCATGCACCACGCACTGATTCACTATCCCGGCGCCGAACGATTGGCGCGAATCTCGGGCTTTGCGGTGTTCGCGACATTGTTCGCGGGTTTGGGAATCAGCTGGCTGCTGGCGAAGAATCCGTTTGCGCTGGATCATTGGTACGAGCACATGAACACGCTCGAGCGCGATTTCCGGATGCTACAGGCCATTTTTCTGGCTTTAATCGCCGTCGTGGCGCTGTATTACCGGATCGAGCTGGGAAAAAATGTCCAAGGACTGCTGGTGGGCCTGGGGATTTTCGTCAGCGCCAGCATAGTTAGCCCTGAACTCCTCGATTTCTTTGGCAATCGATTCCAGCCGATCTACCGTGAGCTGCAAAGTGTGGTGTATCTGGCCACGCTCGGCATCTGGTCGGTTGCGCTCTGGTCGTATGTGGCTGTGCCGGTTCCCCCTCGCAACGCTCCCATGGAAGTGGACTACGAAAAAATGGCCCAACGCACGCGTGAAGGTCTGCGCGCGGCACGGTCGTACCTGACCGGGGGAGACGGGCGATGATTTGGTTGATCGTTTCGTTGGTGATCGGTCTGGGGCTGCCGGTCATGTTGTGGTTGCTGTGGCGGCGAAATCAGGCGCCTCCGCCGGTGGAGGGTTCGGGCCAGAAATTGATCGATGCACGAAATGCGTTGCAGCGATTGCAAACCGATCTGCTGCCTTCCGTGTTCGTTAGCCAGATTTTCAATCGCAGCGATCTGGATTACGTGATGGCGAATGCGCCGCGCGAAATTCAGCAGCGCTTTCTGGCGGAGCGAAAGCGAATTTCGATTCGCTGGGTGCAGCGAGTGCGCGCCGAAGTGCAGGAACTGCGGAGATTTCATTTGGGCCAATCGCGATTCCAGGAAGGGCTGAGCTTGCGGTCGGAAATTCGACTGGGTTTCAGCTTTGCGTCGTTGCTGCTGAGCTCGCGGCTGTTGGAATT
The DNA here is from genome assembly GCA_963719065.1 of uncultured Acidobacteriota bacterium. Lineage (GTDB taxonomy): Bacteria > Acidobacteriota > Terriglobia > Acidiferrales > UBA7541 > Palsa-295. Next base: position 258,828 of record CAVRAM010000001.1, read on the forward strand.
GTTCCTGCGTATCCGAGGGCCGTACGCGGTTTCGCGCGCTTTGAGTTCCACGATGGACGCAGCGGATGAAGTTTGCTCGGTGTCGGCGCGGTCGCTGGCGTTCCTGACGGCGCAGGGTTTTGACGTGGCAAATACGAATGAATCTCGCTTTCGAGCGATGAGCTGAAATGCAGAACGTGCCCAATCCGGCGAAGCAGCGCGAAGTGTTGCGAGCGGCGGACGACGTGCGCCATCACACGCTTTCGGCGGTGCACGATCCGATCGAGCGGATGATTTATCTGGGCTCGATGCGCGATTACAACACCGGGATCTACCATCACGCGGGACTTGCTGTGCGCTACAGCGAAGACGTTGCCTGCGAAGCGCTGGCGGATTGCCATCGCGAGGCGTACCGGCAATTGCTTGGCGCGCCGCTTGAGGCGGTGGTGGAACAACTCGAACGCTACGCAAAAACGAGCGGCACTGCGCCGGCGGAGTTCATCGCCAACTGGCGAGGACTTGAGCCCTATCGCGTGGCCGTGCCGGCCGACAGCGACACACTCGCGACTGATTTCCTGTGCTCCAACATCAGCATTGCCTTGTCAATTTTGGAGTGGCGTCTTCGCGGACGTTTGGAACCGCCACCAGCCGCATCGCCACGCCCGTCACTTGTCCAATAATCTCGGCTTCATCGGGATACGCAAGCTGCCGAATCGAGCAGCCGGACAACGGATGGGGAATTAAAGTAAGGCGCGCGCCTTGTAAGTCACACCAGGAACACGCGTAGCTGTCTCTCATTTCCACAAAATAAATCGGCCGGTCGAATTCGGTGCGCCAATCGGAGGCGTCCGTGCGGCGGATGGTGGGATCGATCTGCACGAACGAGCCCGGCCGGAGCATTGGGTACATGGAATAGTCGTCGAGGCCTACGTAGCCGTACTGGCAGTGGCGCACGTCAAGCTGCTGGATCAGCGAAACCGGAACTTCGCCCCACACTTCGACCATGCGCGAAATCAAGTTGGTTTTGTCGATGCTGAAGCCGCGATCGAAACGCACCGGAAACTTGATGACCTTTTCGGGGGCGGGCGATTCCCACTGCGCGATATGGGTTTTCTGCAGCGGCATGTCCATCTGGTAGCGAAAGGTGTCTTCCAGATCGATACCGAAAATCTTAAGCAAATCCGCAATACGGGTGCGGTAAATCACGCTCAGGCTGAAAAGCTTGTAAACGCTGGGCACGCAGAGCTTGTTTTCGATCTGGGTGAGCCAGGCGTTTGAAATGTAGAACTCTTCGTTGGCGCGGTCTTCGGCGATTCGACGGCTCAGTTCTTCTACAGCGCGGGTTGTGACTCCCAGCCGGTTTCGCAAATCACGAAGCTGATCGCCGGGGCGCAGGGGTGGTTGCATGTGCCTCGATGAACTTTTCTACAGCGAATAAATGGCGAAGTCGAGAGGAGCGTAGTGCTTTCCGGGGGCTTTATCAACGGATTTGTATTTATCTGTGGAATTCACGAAACGGTAGGCAGAAGGCGAGAAGGGAACGGTCGCAGAGTGTGAATTTTCATTGAAGGGGGCGCGTTTGCTTCGGATAGAAAGCAACTTTGAAAATTCACACTGTTTCATGGAGCATTTTCACGGCTGCCTCGGAAATTGCGTCGAGTCGCGTGCGGCGCGGCAATCGCGGCGCGACGCTCGAGAACAGTCAGTTGCGCGCGGCGATGCAGGTGAAAAGCGATGGCTGAAGTGACTGGGGGTCGTCCGGCGGGGCATCGGTAGAAGTACGAAAACTATCCGTATTGATACGCAGGTACGCTTTGGTAATCGGTCTTGCTGAGTATCGCTCACAGTGGCGGGTGCGGCGCCCGTTTCGCAAATCCGATTCGACTGCGATAAAGTATTGCTCCCAACTCCGGGGAGGGAATTCGTGGGTTTTAGTGCGAGCACGCGTCAGTTAAACGATGTCACGATTGTGGATATACGAGGCCGGTTCACGCTAATCGAAGGCGAAGCGGTGCACGATTTGCTGGTGGACCTGTTTCAGGATGGACGCAAGCGAGTGGTTCTGAATTTTCAGGGCGTGAACTATATCGACAGCTCCGGAATCGGGCAGATGGTCCGGGCGCTTTACACATCGAGAAAAAACGGTGCGGAGCTTCGAGCGGTGGATCTGACGCCGCGGGCGCTGGAAATTATGCGCCTGTCGAATCTCCACACCGTGTTCTCCGATTTTCCCAGCGAGCAGCAGGCTCTGGCGAGTTTCGCCGAGCGGTAGCCGCGTCCGCCAGATTTTCTGCGGTTCAGGCCACCGCAGATTCGGCGGCGCATGCAGCGATTATTTCTGAATCACGCCGCAAGCGATCCGCGCGCCGGAATTTCCCGAGGGATCGGTTTTGTAATCATCCGGACCGGCGTGAATCACCAGCGCCGTGCCGCCGGGCTGAAAAAGAGAATTCGCGCCGTCGCCGAGAGTTACGTTTGCCGCCAGAAAATTTCCCGTCGCGTGCCCGTCGGCGCCTGCCACTAGATTCAGCAAGTCACCGTTGTGCGAACCTTCAGGATTGTCCTTTCCGTGTTTCTTTCCGGCTGGATTGAAATGGCCGCCCGCTGAGGTAAAGGCCGGCCCTTCGCATTTTCCCACCGCGTGGATGTGAATTCCGTGCGTTCCCGGCGGGAGCTGCGTTGCGTCCACGGCGATTTGTACACCCGCAGCGGTTTGCGTCAGCGTAGCCGATCCGATTTTTTGACCTGCGCCGTTCATCAGGTCGGCGTGGGCGGTGGTCTGGCCGAAGGCCGAGGCGGCGAACAGCAGAACTGCTGCGGGAAGAATTGCCCGTGCGAATGTGTGGGTCATCGTTTTATCTCCAGTTGGCATCGCCAATTTTTATCTCTACTTTCAGCGATTGAGAGTAGGGCGAATCACTTACGAATATAGATGCGCGGGGAGGCGAAAAGCACCACCGGATTCGGGCGTGCGGGAGACGTGCGACCGTTTCGGTCGCGGCGGCGAGCCGACGTTCGTACTAACGTGCAGCCAGCCGCCGCGATTCTGAAGGTTAGAGGCCGGGAGCGGCGAGCGAGGCGCGGATCGCGGTTGCGGCCGTCGTTGTTGCACGCTTCGGCGATGCCTTAGCGGGCGCGCCATTTACCGGGCAGCCCGCCTTGGTCTTTCGAGGAACGGCGACGCCCGCGCGGAACGGAGTGGTTTCCTTGATGCGCGTTCGCATGCCGTCCATCGTCGCGGGAATCGCGGCGTGGGGCTGGCCTTGCAGCACGTAAACCATCACCGCGGGGTCGCCCGGGCTGTCGAGGCTGAGCGCGACGCCAACGCCGAGAACATTTTGCGACCCGCGCAATGCGGAAACGTGATTTTCCTTCACGGTGATCGCGCTGTGGAGCTGATCGGGTGTGAGCGCGATGGTTTCCGATTGCGAGGAGAGCGCCGTGAGCTGCGCGGCTTGCGACTGCGTGAGGCTGCCGCGCACCGAGCTGTCGTCGGTTTCGATAATTCTGGTGCGGATGCCGTTGATTTCCGCCGGAACTCCGCTGTGCGGAGTGCCGCGCGGCAAAAATACGAGCATCGCAGGCTCGGTGGGCGAATCGAGGCTGAATCCAGTGCTGACTGCATTCACGCCGGCAACGCCCAGCAGCGTGGAAGCTTCGCTGCCATCGGACGCCGGTGCGTTTTGCGCGACGCTGGCTGCGAGTGCTGTAAGCGTTTGCGATTTCGACGAGCCTTTGGCGACGACTCCGTCGGCTGACGGTGGCGGCAAGCTGCATCCGGCAATCGAATGCGGCGTGCTGGTGCCGACGAAGGTTGGCACGTTGTTGCTCGCATCTTTCAGCGCCGACAAAACCGCAGCGATTGGATTGGCGATGGCCGTGCCGCCGCCACCCGCGAACAACAGGCCAACGGGCGTCGCGGTGTTTTCATCGACCAGCAAAGAACCGGAGTCGCCCTCGGCGATGAAATTATTTCCGTTGGTCGTGAGGCCGACGGTGATTTGGTTCGAATAATCGACGGTGAAGGAAGTGGAAGTCGCGCAGCCTTTTTCGTAGTCGATCTCGAAAATTTCGGTGCTGATCGCTTCCACGCTCGCGCAAGTGAGACCGGTGGTGCGGCCGCTTTTCGCGACTGCTTCGCCGGGAGATGCGACCATGCCGGAACCCTTCACAACTTGTCCGGGTTGTGGCACGCCGCCGCTCACGGAGCCCAATTCCAAAATGTTGCCGTTCGGATCCACTTCGCCGCTGATGATCTGCGCGATGGCCACATCCACCGGCACGCTCGGCGGCGGTTGTAGCGACACAAACGAGGTGAGGTTCGCGACGGTGTTGGTCCCGTTGGTGCTGCAATTGGTTTCGATTTCGCCGGGTTGAGTGATGGCTTGTCCCGGCGTGCCGGCATCGGCCAGGCCGAGAACGTGGTTGTTTGACATGATGTAGAGAGTCGGCGTGGTGCCGCGCGTCAGCAGCGAGCCCAGCGTGCCGCCATAGCAGAATCCGGAGTTGCCCTCAATGCAAGTTGCTCCGACGCTGGAGCCAGAGGAACCCATTTGAATCGGAGTCGCGAGTTCATTCTGGTTGAGAGGCTTTACATAAACCACGGACGAGCCGAAAGAGGAAGCAGAGGCCTGCGATGTGGCAGTGACCAGGACGGTATCGTTCGTCACGCTGCCATCGCCGTTCTGCAGCGTTGGAACCGAGTTCGGCGCCACATATTTTCCGGCGCTGCTGATCGCGCCGCAGGCCGTACCGCCGACGGAACAGCTGATCGACCAAGTGACCGCGGTGTTCGAGGTGCCGGTGACGGTAGCGGTGAAAGTTTGCGTCGCGAAAGTTCCCACATTCACCGGATCGTTCACATTCCCCGACGGGCTGACGGTGACGGTGACGGCTCCGCCGCCGCCGCTTTGTACCGTGATGCCCAGCGAACCGGATTTTGTGGAGTCTGCTTGCGAAACAGCGGTAACCGTTACGGTCGCCGGACTCGGAACGGCGGTGGCGAGGTAAGCGCCCGAAGAAGAAATCGTGCCGGTGGCAGCGGATCCGCCCGGCTGGCCGTTGACTTGCCACGTGACCGCGGTGTCGCTAGTGCCGGTCACGGTTGCGGTGAACTGCAACGGAGTGCCGACGGTGGCGATGCTGGACGGCGCGGAGATCGTGACGGCGATCGGAGTGGACGAGCCGCCTCCTCCGCCGCAGGAGACGCAGCCTACGAACAGGGCCACCAACAGAAAGGAAAGAGCCGACCGTTTGATCATCACAGTTTTTCCTGAAATGCGGAGATTACGAGCGACGGCTACGAATTTAAGAATTGCGAAAGCCCGTTTATTCTACTGCGACGTGGCCTGAATGACGTAAACGAGTTGTTCCCATGTTGTAACTGTTTCGCACTCATAAGGATGGATGCGCGCAGCGCGTCGCCGGGTTTTCTGATGAATCGGCCAATTCCCGAAATTCGACACGGAAATCGAGGCGAACATTCGCGTCGAGTAGATTTGTCGAGCCGCTGCCCAAAATTACCCGCGCGACGACATGCTCCAATCTGCAGCAAAGGCTGTAGTGCCGGTGGGTAAGTCTCGCGATAAGACAACCTTGGCAAAACATCGCGAATGGCACGCATTTTGCCCCTTGTGCTGCGTCATGAATTTTCAATCCTGGAACGAGACGGACCTGAAATCGCTTTCAGAATTGCTAATCCAACTTTATTGCAGGGAGGAAACATACAATGAACGCAGACCAATTCGAAGGGAAGTGGAAACAGTTCAAAGGTCAAGTCCGCGAGAAGTGGGGAAAGCTGACGGACGATGACATCCACGTGATTGCCGGACGCCGCGAAGAATTAGTGGGCAAGATTCAGGAGCGGTACGGCATCGCCAAGGAAAAAGCCACTAAGGAAGTGGACGATTACATGAAAGCGCTCAACAGCAGCGAAACCGGCGACCGGCGCGACCTGGAAACGGCGGACGAACGCGAACGAACGCGAGCGAAAACGGCAAGCGGCGGAAGATAGCCGGAGGCAGGGCAGGCGCCCGTCTGTGCTTGCAACGGCCGCGGAGCGTTTCAAAAGCTACAAAGCAAAACGGGCACGGGCTGCGCGGCCGGCGCTAGTCCGTGTCCGTTTCTTTTTCGTCGTATTCTTCCGGGACGTCGTCTTCGGGAACTTCGTGGGTGACGACTTCGCCTTCGTCAGGATCGGGCGCGTTTTCGACGCCGCGAACCGCCTCGGCTTCGAAGTACTGGCCTTCCTCTTCCAGTTCGGTTACGGATTCGGAATCGCCGAGCGCGCGGGTGGAGAGTCCCTGCGTGTCGCCGGATTGTCCGCCGGAATTGGAACCGAGGCCGCGGCGCGGGGCTGCGGTGACGGTTTCGGTGATCTCCTGTTTGCCGCGGGGACGCTTTCCGCGGGCAGCCTTCTTTTTCGGCGCGACTTTGCGGCTGGTCGCGGCTTTGCGCTTCACGACGGCCTTTTTCTTCGCCGCCTTCTTTTTTGGAGCCGGCTTTTTCACGGCTGCTTTTTTCTTTTTCACCACTTTTTTCTTGGCCATGGCGCGAGCATATCATTCGAATTCTGCGGCGACAACTCCGGCACGCGAATTGGCGGCCGGGGCTTCCGGCGGCCGGCAACGAATCACGTTATAATCGACGGATGCGGATGCGTCCGAACCAGTCGTCTGGCGTGGAGCGCGTGGGGAAACGCGCTGAGCGGCAGGAAGCGAAAAATCCAGACGGAAAATCGAAAAAGAAATTCGACTGGAAACTGCTGCCCGATGTGCTCGCGCTTATTAATCCCCGGCGCGGATTGTTGGCCTTTGGATTTTTCCTGATGGTGGTGAACCGGCTCGCGGGGCTGGTCTTGCCGGGTTCGAGCAAATACCTGTTTGACGACGTCATCCTGAAGAAGCAGACCCACCTGACAATTTTGCATCGCAGCTTGCCGACGCTTCCGGTAATTATCGTCGCTGTGGTTTCGGCTACGATCCTGCAGGCGATTACGTCGTACTCGCTGACCCAGCTGCTTTCGAAATCCTCGTGGCGCATGATCGCTGAGCTGCGCGAAAAAGTGCAGGCGCACATCGGGCGATTGCAGGTGGCATATTTCGATTCGAACAAAACCGGCATTCTGATTTCGCGGATCATGAGCGACGTGGAAGGCATTCGCAACCTCATCGGCACAGGCCTCATTGAGTTTGCGGGCGGGATCATGACCGCAGTGTTCGCGCTGATTTATTTGCTGCGAACCAGCGTGCTGATGACCGTCGTCGCCGTGGTGGTGCTGCTGATTTTCGGCCTCAGCCTGAACCAGGCGTTCAAAACGATCCGCCCAATTTTCCGCGAACGGCCGAAAATCACCGCGGAAGTGACCGGCCGGTTGACCGAATCGCTGAGCGGCATTCGCGTGGTTAAGGGCTATCACGCCGAAAAGCGCGAAGAGACAGTGTTTGCGGGCGGGGTGAAGCGTCTGCTGGACAACGTACTGCGAACGTTGACCGCAACATCGCTGATGAGCCTGTCGGCGACGACGCTGATGGGAGTGGTGAGCGCGCTGATCATGTACCTGGGTGCGCGGCAGATCCTGGCGGGCACAATGACCGTCGGAACTTTTATCTCGTATACATTTTTCTTGGGGCTGCTGATCGCTCCGGTATTTCAAATTGTGGCGATCGGACCGCAAATCACCGAAGCGTTGGCGGGACTGGAGCGCACGAGGGAAGTGCTCGACCAGCGGCCAGAGGATGAAGAGCCGGGCCGCACCGAAACGCTCGGCCGGATTCGCGGCGAAGTGGCGTTTGAAAATGTGAGTTTTGCGTACGACACCGGCAAGACGGTGCTGCACGACATTCAATTTGGATCGAAACCCGGCACGGTGACGGCGTTGGTGGGGCCGTCGGGGGCAGGTAAGTCGACGGTGATCGGATTGATTGCAGCGTTTTATACGCCGTCGAGCGGGCGCGTGCTGGTGGATGGCGTGGATCTTTCGAAGGTGCGACTCGATTCGTACCGCACCCAGCTCGGCGTGGTGCTGCAGGAAACATTTCTGTTCGACGGAAACATCCGGCAGAACGTGGCGTTTTCGCGGCCCAACGCAACGGAAGAGGAAATTCTGGCGGCGTGCCGCATCGCTCGCGTCGATGAATTTGCCGAAGCCTATGATGAGGGCTACGACACGATTGTGGGCGAGCGCGGCGTAAAACTTTCCGGCGGGCAGCGCCAGCGCGTTTCGATCGCGCGCGCGATTCTGGCCGATCCTCGAATTTTAATTCTCGATGAGGCGACGTCGAGTCTGGATTCCGAATCCGAAGCGCTGATTCAAGAGGGGCTGCGGTATCTGATGCAGGGGCGCACCACGTTTGTGATCGCGCACCGGCTTTCGACGGTCCGCCGCGCCGATCAAATTTTAGTGCTCGAGGCTGGGCGGATCATCGAGCGCGGCACGCACGAAACTTTGTATGCGCTGCACGGACGCTATTTCGATTTGTACACGCGGCAGCACGGGCTTGAATCGAATTTGTTCTTGGCGCCCGGCGAGGGCGATGCGGTGCCCGACGACGACCGCGGCGACGCAAACGGAAACAACGCCAGGCAAACTGCCGCGTTGCCGGAGGCGATTCGCATTATCCGGAGCGGCAGTTCCGGCTAGCCAGTGCAAGACTTCGGGTTTTCGACCGCGGCGCGGGCAAATGCGCGGCGCGGGATTGCAGCCATTTGACCGGCGACACATTCAAGAGATATATTCTTCGAGACGAAAGCGAACGGCGCAAATCTGCGGCGCTGTTCGAATCGTAGCCCGGATGGCGGAACTGGCAGACGCGCGAGACTCAAAATCTCGTACTCGCAAGGGTGTGGGGGTTCGATTCCCTCTCCGGGCACCAACTCGATTTCCTCTGCTGATCCCTCGCCCCGAACCTCGATTATTCGACGCTTTCCGCACGATTCGCTGGGTGAAATGACGCAAATCACCGTGCGCCTTGCAAGGAATGCCACGGTATTTCGAGATTGATTCGAGACCGGCGGAGGACACGGAAGGCACTCGCAGTCAATTCTTTGCTCAACTCTCGCTTGCTGACCTACCGAAAATTTTCCTGGCCCGATTTCCGGCGCTCAACGATCTCCACGTTCTCGACGTGTGGCGGCAAAATCTGAGCGCCGGCTTGCGACTCGCTGGCGGTCAGTTTCCGCCGGCGTTCTGATGACCCGACTGACCGGCGACCAACGGCGACTGCGGCGCCACCAGCTTCAGCTCGGACTTCTCTTTTAGGAACGCGCCTTCCACATCGAAGCGCACGTAGTAGGTCTCACCCGGCTTGGCATCCAGCACCAGCGTGGATCCCTTGTCGGCCGAGGAAATCTGGTGACGTCCCGGGGAGACGAAGTAGCTGAGGCTCTCGCCGTTGTGAAGGCGAGCGACGCGCACATCGTCCACCATCACCAGCGGGTGCGTTGAGGAGCCCTCAAACTTATTCAGGCGATAGAAATAGACCTGCGCGACGCCCTGTTTGCGCTCCGACGAGACCGTTTCGGAGACCGTCTGCACGGCAGGCTTTTCGACCACTGCTTTGCAGGCATTGCCGTCCACATACGTTTCATCCGCGGCAATGAAGAATCCAGTGGATGCCAGGCTGTGGCAAACCATCTTAGGTTGCGCATCTTGTTGCGCTTGGGCCGCCGAAGCAGCCAGTAGAACCGCCAGACCGAGTGTCATGTTCCGCATTGTTGAATCCCTCCACGACCCACTCTAGAGAAGTGAAGTTTTTCCCACAATGGTACGTTCGTACGGCTTTTTGAGAAGTTGAGATTATCGAAGTGTAACGGTCAGGTACGGTTTATAGTGCATCGTTGTGCCGCTTCGATGCAGACCCGACGAAAATGTGCGCGGATGGTTCAGTCGGTGGGCGATTTTCGGGCGTCGGCACGATGGGTGAACGATTTTGGCTCGACGATCGCACGAAACGCTTTTCCTCGGCCGAGAACATGCTCTTGCGAGCGCGCTTCGACGTCGAAAACCAGGAAACGTCCGCGACATTCGGCCAGCCGCGCGGTGGCGATTACTTGTGCGCCGGACGAGACGGCTTTCAGGTGATCGACTTCGATGCGCGTGCCGACGGTGATCGCGCCGGGTGCGAGTTCTGGCTGCACGGCTTTTGCGGCGGCGACCTCCATCATGCCGATCATGGCGGGAGTGGAAAGCACCGGCGGCAATTTCGGGTCGAATGCAGCGAGAGTCCATTCGAGCGGGATGATTTTTTCGACGGCGGCTTCGAGGCCGATGGCGGGCTTCTTTGCGGGGTCTGCGCCGCTCATGGAGCGATTTCGCGGCCGCGGACCATGCCGGCACGGGATGCGGCCATCAGGCGGCGCGGATCGATGAAGTGGCGGGTGAACTCCGCCATGGTGATGCCGAGCTGAGCCCACAGGCGGCGCTTCATGGTGCGGTAATCCTGCGAGCCGCTGAAGACATCGCGGATCAGCTCGCGAAACGCGGGCGAATAATTGAGCAGCTGGACCATGCGTGTGGTGATGGCGCTGCCGAGAAAATTTCCGCGGAAGACGCGCGTGGCAATGTGGGCCGCAAATTCAAGGTCGGCGGAAAATGCGGCGCGCAATCGTTGCGGGTACGCGTCAGGCTGGCCCTCCGCGATTGCCTGGGCGAGCAGATCGCCGGAGCGGAGCGCGTAATACAAACCTTCGCCAGTGATGGGATCAACGGTGGCGGCAGCGTCGCCCGCCATCGCCCAATTCCGTCCGGCGATGCGGCGCGAGCGGATGGTGCCAGCTTGCGGCGAGGGAAGCACGTGACTGTAAAACTGCGCGCCTTCCTTGGAGATATTTTCTTCGCTGACGAATTCGTCGAGGTGGCGGCGAAGTTCGGGCGTGGAGCTTTGGCCCATTTTCGCGCAAATGCCGACGGAGAGATGATCGGCGCGCGGGAACGACCACAGGTAGCCCTCGAATTCCTGCAGGAATTTCACTTTGATTGTGTCTTCTTCGGTGGGAACGAAATAGCCTAGGGTAACTTCCAGATCTTTCGAGCCCAGCGCAGTGGTTTCCGGCGCCATCTGATTGCGCGCGCCGGCGGCCAGCACGATAAAATCGGACCAGCGCTCTTCGCCCGCCGCCGTGAGGCGCACGCGCTCGCCGCTGGTGATCACGTTGGTGACGCGCGAACGGACAGCCGTGCATCCGGCTGCGACGGCGCGATCGAGCAGCAGGCCGTTCAAAACTTTGCGGGAATAAATCACGATGGGCTTATTCATTTCCAGCGTGGCACGATGGCCGCGGCTGGAAATCAGTTCGGCTTTGCGCACGATTTTCTTGGGGTGCGGCGCGTCGAGTAGGAACGGGTAGGCTTCGATGGCTTTGTGAGTGAGGCCGCCGCCGCAGGGTTTTTCCCAGGCCAGGCGCTCGTCGAAAATCGTGACGTTAAAACCGGCTCGGGCGAGCCGTTCTCCGCACAACGATCCCGCCGGACCGCCTCCAACGATTGCGATTTCCTTCATTCATAGCCTCTGCGCACGGACTCAACCCAACGGAAAAACCACGGCAATGAACCAGGCGGCGAGTATAGCACCAAATAATGCGGCACCTGTCGCGGAGCCGGTGTGGGCTCGAAACGCGTCGGTGGCCAGGCGCTGCAGCACCGAGAAAATCACCAGGAAGGTGAACAGCAGCACCAGCAGGACCTGTCCGTTGGCAAGAACGTAAAATCCCAGCAGACAGGCGAGGAACAGCTCGGCGCGCAGCAGGCCATAGACGACGAAGCGGCCGGTGCGTTTCCATCCGTGGCCGACCGGGCCGAGGGCGACCTCTTCGGCAAAACAAAAAATCCAAGCGACGGGCAGAATCCCGGCAAAGCGCAGCCAGCGAGGCCCGTTGAGCCATGCGTCGTCGAGTTGCCAGTTCATCCAGCCGCCGATGGCCAGAATCGTGCCGATGCCCAGAATCGCGGCGCACAAAAGTTTGCGCCGATCGACGCGAGCGTACTCCATCGCAAATCCAAAGTTGAGCGCGAGCATCACCACGCCGACGATCAGCAGCAGAGATGCGAGGTAACTGCCCGAATACAGGCGTAAAAACTTCAGCGGATTCCCGAGCATCAGAACCAGGACTCCGATCAGCGAAGAAATCAGGAACACCACCAGCGCGAGCGGCACGGATGGTTTGGTGCCCGGCGATTCAACCAGCGGGGCGCCGGAAAGTTTGGCGGCGATCGCGCAGACCCCCGGGAAGAGTATAAGGATACCGACCAGACCCAAAATCGCGCCTGCGAGACGCCGGCGGCCGTTGCCGTAGGACTCGTACGTGCCCAAATCGAGATTCAGCGCGAGCGTGTTTGCGTCAATCTGTGGAAACAGCGATTGCATGATCCACTGTTCGGAGCGATGAGCGACGCGGCGGTCGGAAATCAGCGAAGTGTGCGTTGAGTGTGGCAGCGATTCCAGTTCGAAGGCGCGTTTCTGCGCGAAATCGTCCGGCGCGGTGCGGTCGCCCTGCGCGGCGGCGGAGAGTGCAGCCGCTTCGCGCTTCAGCGGATCCAGGTCCGCGCTGGCGCTGAACACGAGCAAGTTCGATGGCATGCGTCCCGAAGATTCCATCGGCGCGGGCGAAATCGCGACCGTGGCGTTCATCGGGATCACGTCCGCCATTTGAATGGCGATCGCGGCGCCCATCGAATGGCCGACGAGCGCTGTGGTTTTCGGATCGATTTTTCCGGTGCGCACCAGCGAATCGACGGCGATCGTGGCGCAGAGGCGCGCGCGAGAAAACGAAAATACGTCGGTGTTGTCTCCGTGGCCCGGCAAGTCGAGAGCGTAGGTGCGCAGACCGTGGCCGGCAAAATCTTCGGCGAGATACATCATCAAGCGGCGATTGGCCGAGAGTCCGTGAAGCAGCACGATGCTTCCGGCTGGAGTCACGTCGGGCGGCGGATTCAAAACCGTGGCCGGAACGCGGCAACCGCCGACTTCGATCATCACATCTTGTTTTGGCAGTTCGGCGCGGCGTATCCACGCAGTTCCGAGCAGCAAACAAATCACGCCGGCGATGGCCAGCACCACGCGCCAGAGCTTCATCGGGCGCTCCGGGGCGTTTCGGCGCCGCGTGGTAGAATGAACTGTTCGAGGTTTTTCGCCGCGGTGTGCACTTCGGTCTGTACGCGCTGCGCGGTCGATGAAGGAGTTTTCGGTTGGGCGTCGTATCGCAAGCGGACTTGATTCTCCAACGAGCGGAATGGAAACGCAACGGCAAGCGAGTGGTATGCGCGGTCGGCGCGTTTGATCTGCTGCACCCGGGCCACGTGCGGCGGTTGGAGCAGGCGCGCGCGTTGGGCGACGTGTTGATCGTGGGTGTGCAGAGCGATGTTGGAGTTCGCGCGACGAAACCAGCGCAGCCGGGCAAACTCGCTCGGCCGGTGAATCCGGCATCGGAACGAAGCGAAATTGTCGCGGCGCTCGAATCGGTGGATGCGGTGGCCGAATTCGACGCCGCATCGCCACGCGATTTTATCGTGCGGCTTGCACCGGACGTGCTGGCGCTGGGCGGCGCGGAAACTGCGGACGAATCCGAATATCTGAACGATTCTGCATTTGGGGCGGCGGTGGCGAAAGTTGTGCGCATCCCGCTCGAACCCGGCTATTCAACCTCTTTACTGCTCGATAGCATCACACAACGCCACGCATGATTCTTCCTCTGGTCAGCGAGCTTTTGGGCCGCGTGGCGCGCCACCCCGCGGTCGAAGATGCATGGGACGTGCTCCGGCGCACCGGCGGAGAAGTGCGTCTGTCTGGATTGACCGACCCGGCGAAGGGATTGCTCGCCGCGCAGGCGTTTGCGGAACTGGGGCGGCCGACGATTCTGATCGTCGATAGCAACCAGCGCGCCGAATCGCTGCTCGAGTTGGTGCGATATTTTTACCGCGCGGTCACCGGCAAACCGGGCAGCCGCGTGGCGCATTTGCCTTCGCACGAAGTGCTGCCGTATGAAAACCGGTCGCCGCACGCGGAAATTTCTGAGGATCGAGCGGTGGCGCTGTGGCGGTTCGTCACCGGGCAGGCGGACATTCTGATCGTGCCGGTGCAAGCGGCGATCTGGCGAATGCGTGACCGCGAATTTTATGCGCGCCTGGCTCGCACAATCTCTCGCGACGAATCGATTGCCCACGAAGACCTGCTCGAATTCCTGTCCAGTGCTGGATACGACAAGCAGATCACCTGCGAAATGCCGGGGCAGTACGCGGTCCGCGGCGGCATCATCGACATTTTTTCGCCGGAGACGCCGCAACCGGTTCGAGTGGAACTGTTGGGCGATTCGATCGAATCGATCCGCGCGTACGACGCCAACACGCAGCGATCGACCAATCCGATGGAGCGCGCGACGCTTTTACCGCTGACCGAAGTTCCGCGACACGCGGAGATGATCGAGCGAATGGAGCGCTCGTCGGTTTCGGGCCGAGCGGATGAAGACGCTGTGGCGGGATTTTTCCCCGGCTGGGAATTTCGAGAGGCGCTGCGCGAAGACCGCAAGTCCACGGTGTTCGATCTGGCCGCTGAGCCGTTGATTATTGAGGATGAGCCGTCGCTGATTGCCGAGGCGCTGACCGAATATCGCGCGCTGATGGCCGAAGCGTTTGATGGCGCCGAAGACCCGCTTGCAGAGCCGCCAGATAAATTTATTTTCGACGACGAAGAATGGAATCTTGCGCTGCAGATGGCGCCGCGATTCGCGATCGAGCGGTTGGGGCTGCTGGTCGAGCCGGAGCAGTCGGGCGAGGCCGCCGGAAAATCCGAAGACGCAGCTCCGTCGCCTGCGAAGCCGGCGCGCGTGCTCCAAACCCAACCCACCACGAAGTATCACGGCAATGTGGCGGCGTTTATCGCCGAAGCGCGCAGCCGCATCGCGGCGGGCGATAGCGTGATGGTTTCCGCGGCCAGCACCGGCGAACTGGAGCGGCTGGCCGATATCTGCCACGAATTTGAAATTCCGTATCGCATGGGCGAGTTGGAAGAAAACGTGACGGTCACGCGGCTGGCCGAAGAGGGAAGCGCTGCGCCCGGATCGGCGATCGTCTTGACCAAAGCGCCGCTCACCGAAGGCGTGATCTTCACCGAACCGAAGTTGGTAATGTACGGGAACGCCGATTTGTTTGAGACGTTGCCGGCGCCGTCTGAAAAAGCGCGCGCGCGATCGAAAACGTCGAGTTTCTTCAGTGACCTGAGCGATCTGAAACCCGGCGACTACGTGGTCCACGTGGATCACGGCATCGGACAGTTTGAAGGGCTGCGGCAGGTGGTCACCGAAGGCGCAACGGGTGAGTTCATGCTGCTGCGTTACGCCGAAGACGCGAAAGTGTACGTGCCGCTGGCGCGCATCGACCTGGTGCAGAAATATCAATCGCTGGGTGGAGTGGAACCGCAACTCGACCGGCTAGGCACGACGGTCTGGGAAACGCGCAAGACGCGGGTAAAGAAATCGGTCGCGGACATGGCCGACCAGCTTTTGGCGTTGTATGCCGAACGAAAACTCGCCGTTGGTCACGCGTTTCCGCCCGATTCGAATTTCACGCGCGAGTTCGATGACGCGTTCGAGTTTCAAGAAACCGTCGATCAGCAGAAAGCCATCGAAGATGTGAAGAAGGACATGGAATCGACGCTGCCGATGGATCGTCTGCTGTGCGGCGACGTCGGTTACGGCAAGACTGAAGTCTCTATGCGCGCGGCGTTCAAAGCGATTGCGGATTCAAAGCAAGTCGCGGTGCTGGCGCCGACTACGGTGCTGGCGTTTCAGCATTTTCATACGTTCAAGCGCAGATTTGCCGCTTTTCCCGCGCGCGTGGAAATGATCAGTCGGTTCCGCACTGAAAAAGAGCAGAAAAAAGTGTTGGCCGACGTGGAAGCGGGGCACGTGGACATCCTGATCGGCACACATCGCATCCTTTCCAAAGACGTAAAGTTTCAAGACCTCGGCTTGCTGGTGGTGGACGAAGAGCAGCGCTTCGGCGTGGCGCACAAAGAGCGGCTGAAGGAAATGCGCAAGAACGTGGACGTGCTGACGATGTCGGCGACGCCGATTCCGCGCACCTTGCACATGTCGCTGGTCGGGCTGCGCGATATGAGTGTGATCGAAACACCGCCGAAGGATCGACTCGCGATTCAGACTTCGGTGGCGCCATTCAGCGAGACGCTGGTTCAGCGCGTGATTCAGGAAGAACTGGCGCGCGACGGACAGGTTTTCTTTGTGCACAACCGCGTGGAATCGATCGCGTCGCTCGCTTCGATGATTCAGCGGCTGGTGCCGAAGGCTCGCGTGGTGGTGGGCCACGGGCAGATGAAGGAAACCGAACTCGAAAAGGTGATGCTGAAATTTATTCGCAACGAAGCGGACGTGCTGGTCTCGACGACGATCATCGAGAACGGGCTCGATATTCCGCGCGCGAATTCGATCATCATCAATCGAGCCGATCGCATGGGGCTTTCGGAGTTGTACCAGCTGCGCGGACGCGTGGGGCGTTCGAACCAGCGTGCGTATGCGTATTTGCTGGTCCCGCAGGATACGACGCTCACTTCGATTGCGCGGCAGCGCCTCGCGGCGTTGAAAGAGTTCAGCGACCTGGGCGCAGGATTCCGAATCGCGGCACTCGATTTGGAATTGCGCGGCGCGGGGAATTTGCTGGGGCGCGAGCAGCACGGCCACATCGAAGCGGTCGGTTTCGATATGTACTGCCAGATGATGGAGCGCGCGGTGGCCGAGCGAAAGGGCGAAACGCTGGCGCCGGAACGTCGCGCGACGCTGAACCTGGGCCAGGAAATCCGCATCCCGGCGGAATACATCGACAGCGAAAACCTGCGCCTGCGGATTTACAAGCGCATCTCGAGTGTGACCAGCGATGCGCAACGAAACGAGGTCCGCCGCGAGCTGGAAGACCGGTTCGGGCCACCGCCGCCGTCGGTGGAAAATCTGCTGGACTACGCGGTGCTGAAAGCGCTGGCGGAAAAGCTGCTAGTGTCGAACGTGGACCGTCGCGGCGACCAGATCGCGATGAAGTTTTACAACGACACGCCGCTCGGCCCGGAGCGACTTGTGAAACTGATCCGCAAGCGGAAGGGAATGCGCCTCGACCCTACCGGAGTGCTGTGGCTGGACTGGAAGGGCGAGAAAGGCGGACCGATGGGTGCCGTCAGAAACGTATTGCAGCAACTACAATCGTAGAGATAAAATTTGAAGCGAGTGAAACTCATGAAAAAGCAAACTTTGCAGTTCGTCCTTTCGTTCGCAGCGATCGCCATCCTGGCGGGCTTCAGCGCCCAGCCGGCCCGCGCGCAGGCCAAGGCCACCGTGGTGGAAGAAATTATCGCCCGCGTGAACAACGACATTATTACGACCTCTGACTACCAGAAGGCCGACCAGCAGCTGCACGACGAAATTGCCCACGATTGCCAGGGCTGCCCGCAAGACAAGCTCGACGCGGAGTACAAAGAGCAGCAGAAGGATTTGCTGCGCGGATTGATCGACCAGTCGCTCTTGGTGCAGCGCGCGAAAGATATGGCTGTGAGCGTCGAGTCCGAGCTGGTAAAGCGCCTGGACGAAGTGCGCAAGCAGAACGGCCTGGCGAGTATTGAAGACCTGGAAAAAGCGGTGGAAGGTTCGGGCCTGGCGTGGGAAGACTACAAAACGCAGATCCGCAACAATCTGCTGACCCAGGAAGTGATCCGCAAGGAAGTCGGCTCCAAGATCAACATCGGCAACGACGAAGTGAAGCAATACTACGACGCGCATCCGGCGGAGTTCACGCGGCCCGAGCAAGTGGTGCTGGCCGAAATTTTCCTGAGCACCGAAGGCAAAAGCCCCGAAGAAATCGAATCGGTGCGCAATAAAGCAGAAGACCTGCGCGACCGCGTGGTGAAGGGCGCGGAATTCAGCGAAATCGCCAAGCGGTATTCGGAAGGCAGCACCGCGAAAGACGGCGGGGAACTGGGCACGTTTGAACACGGCCAGCTTTCGCCGCAGCTGGAAGAAATCGTCTTCAAGATGGATAAGAACCAGATGACCGAAGTGACCCAGACCAAGACGGGATTCGAAGTGCTGAAAGTGCTGGCGCACTACCAGGCTGGTCTGCAGCCCGAAGATAAAGTCGAAAACGAAATCATGAACCGCATCTACATGCAGAAGATGACTCCGACGATGCGCGATTACTTGGCCGAGCTGCGGGAAGAAAGCTACGTGATGGTAAAGCCCGGCTACACAGACAGCGCCGCGGTGGCGGGAGCCAGTATCATTCAGGAAGTGGCGCCGACGCCGGATGCCGCTGACAAGAAGAAGAAAGACAAAAAGAAAGTCCCCTTCCCGAAAGTGAACGGATAATGAAGCCGCAGTTCGTCGCCGATTTACAGGACGGACAGGCGTTCAGTTCGACATTCCTGGTCCGCGAAAAAGAAATCCGAAAATCGCCCCGCACCGGCAAATCGTGGCTCGAACTAAGCCTGAGCGATCGCACCGGTTCGATTTCCGCGAAGATGTGGGATAACTTCGAAGAAATTGCGAAATCGTTTGAGTGTGACGACGTAGTGCAGGTGCGCGCGCGGGTGAAGATTTTCAACGCGCAGAAGGAACTGACGCTCGAACAGATTATTCCGGTGGCCGAGCGCGATTACGATCTCGCGGATTACCTGGCGCACACGAAATTCGACGTCGAAAAGCTTTTTGCGGAATTGCGCGCTGCGATTGGCGCGATGAAGAATCCGTGGCTGAAAAAGCTGCTCGAAAGCGTGGTGGACGATCCGGCGATTTCTGCGCGATTGAAACGCGCGCCGGCGGCGATGACCATGCATCACGCGTTTATCGGCGGACTGCTCGAGCACGTGGTCAGCTTGATTGGACTTTCGAAGGGCGTGGTGGCGCAATATCCGGAGCTTGATCCGGATTTGCTGCTGACCGGTATCGTGCTGCACGACATCGGCAAGATCGACGAGCTAAATTACGGCCGTGGGATCAGCTACAGCACCGAAGGCCGCTTGCTGGGGCACATTACAATCGGCGCGCTGAAGGTGCGGGAGAAGATGAACGCGATCGCCGGATTTCCAGCACCGCTGGCGGTACTGGTGGAGCATCTGATTCTGAGCCATCACGGCTCGCTCGAATTTGGTTCGCCAGCGTTGCCGCAGACGCGCGAAGCGATTGCGCTGCATTTTCTGGACGATATGGATTCTAAAATGGCTGCGATGCGAAGTTCGATCGATTCGCCCGCAGGCAATGGTGAGTGGACCGACCGCAACGCAGCGCTTCGCCGCGAGATTTTGCGTACCGAGAAATATCTGGCCGGCGACCGCGGAGATGCCAAACTCGCAAAGCCCGCAAGCGCGAACGGAAAGGCTTCGAAGTCATGACGACGGATCCCATCGTTGGTTCGGCGCAGAACGCGGCGAGCACAGCTTCGCGCCGGCGTTCGGTATTGGATCTGGCGCCGCTGGAACTGGATTGCATGAACACGCTGTGGCCGCTCGGCGAAGCGACCGTCCGCGAAATTCGTGAAAATCTGGCGGAGCGCCGGCCGCGCGCGTACACCACGATTATGACGATCATGGATCGGCTGGCGCGCAAGGGCGTGGTCGAACGGAAAAAAGTGGGACGCGCGTACAAATACGTGCCGAATCTGAGCGAAGACGATGCGCGCGCACAAGCGCTCGGGCAGGTGGTCGCAAATTTCTTTGGCGGATCGAAAGAGGCGGTGCTGGCGCAGCTCGCGCGGCCGCTGCCTGCTTCGTCTGCGCTGTCGTTGACGGCGTCGCCCGTGAAGCGAGCGGCGGCAGCAGCGGGAACCAAGGCCGAATAGACTCCAATGCCGATTCCATTTCCAGCCGAGATGAAGATCCGCACCATTCCGGTGCGGCCGGCGACGATCCTCGCGCCGATGGCTGGAGTGACCGACACCGTTTTCCGCCGCGTAATTCGTTCGCTCGGCTCCTGCGGCCTGATCATGACCGAGTTCACCAGCGCCGAAGGGCTGACGCGCAACTCGGCGCGGACGCTTCATTATTTGTATTTTGACGCCGACGAACATCCGATCGCCGCGCAGATTTTCGGGTCCGAGCCGAAAGTGATGGCCACGGCGGCTGCGCTCACCGAAGATCTCGGTTTCGATCAGGTGGACATCAACCTGGGCTGCCCGGTGAAGAAAGTGGTGAAGTGCGGCGGCTCCGGTTTGCTGCGTGACCTGGTTCACCTGGAAAAATTGCTGGGCGCGGTTCGCGACGCGGTGAAAATCCCGCTGACCATCAAGATTCGCTCGGGCTGGGACGAAAAAAATATCGTGGCGGTGGATGTGGCGCGGATGGCCGAGCGGATCGGCATCGAAGCGATTGCCGTTCACCCGCGCACGCGCATGCAGGGCTACGCCGGATTCGCGGATTGGACGGTGATTCGCGACGTGAAAAACGCGGTGAAGATTCCGGTGATCGGCAACGGCGACATTAAGACTCCGCAGGATGCAGTGCGGATGATCGAAGAGACCAAGTGCGATGCGGTGATGATTGGCCGCGCTGCGTCGTTCAATCCGTGGATTTTCCGGCAGATCGCCGACTACGTCGCGACCGGCACGTTTGAAGAACCCACAGAACTGGATCGCTACAACCTGCTCTCAGGATATTTCCGCAATTTGATTGCGTCGGGAATGCCCGACGCGATCGGGAAGATGAAGCAGTTCGCCAGCCTGTTTACGCACGGCGTACGCAACGGCGGGGAATTGCGGCATGCGGTGCACCACTCCAGCACCGGTGAAGAAATTCTCGGCAAGGTCGATGCGTTTTTCGCGAAGCTGACGTCGTCGGCATCGACAGCGCCTGCCGCTGCACCGTCCGCCGAACTTCCACTCTAAGCCAACTCTGTTCGTCGTCTATTCGTCGCGCGTGATCAGCAATTGTTTGTAGGCTTCGCGCCGCGTGATGCCGCGTTCGCGGGCCACCTGCTTCAGCGCCGCTTTATTGTCGAGACTGCCCTCTTTCATGATCTGCGCGACGCGGCGGGCCAGTGGCATTGAAGCGTGCGCATCCTGCTCGGCGGTGTGCAGCGCTTCGCCGTCCGACGGACCGATTAGCAAAGTAATTTCGCCGCGCGGGGGCTTGGCGCGCACGGCGGCCAGCAAATCTTCCAGGTGGCCGCGGACAAATTCCTCGTAGAGCTTTGTCACTTCGCGGGCGATCACGGCGGGGCGGTTGCCGAGAATTTCAAGCGCATCTTCCAGCGTATCCACCAAACGGTGCGGCGCTTCGTAGAGCGCGAGGGTGCGCGGTTCGGTTTCGAGCACGCGCAATTGTTTGCGGCGTTCGGTCGGCCGCGATGGCAAAAACCCGATGAAGGTGAATTCCTCGATCGCCATCCCAGACGCCGCGAGAGCCGCTACAAACGCCGAAGCGCCTGGGAGCGGCACGACCTTGATGCCGTGGCGGATGCACAAATTGACCAGCCGATGGCCGGGATCGGAAATCGCCGGAGTGCCTGCGTCGCTCACGAGCGCCACTTGCGCGCCCTGTTCGAGTTCGATAATGATTTCTGCGGCGCGCGTGATTTCGTTGTGTTCGTGATAGCTCACCAGGCGTTTTTGAATTTCGAAATGGGCCAGAAGCTTTGCGGTTTGGCGCGTATCTTCGCAGGCGATCAGGTCCACTTCCTTCAGCTTCTGCAGGGCGCGGAGCGTGATGTCGTCTAAATTGCCGATCGGCGTGGCCACCACGAACAGGCAGCCCGCCGGAGATTCCGATTTTGCCTTGGTCATTTTTTCTCGTTCGTGTCGCAGGCGAGTTTAGCACACGGGCAGGCGCGGGGTTTTCCGCGAGCGCCACAGGCGGCCGCGCGTGCGTGAACGGCCCACAGCCATGCTATGATTTTTCCATTGGCTATCCGGAAGGAGGATTTCAGGTTTGCCGCTCTACGAATACAAGTGTGAGAAGTGCAGTCACCGCTTCGAAAAGATCGAGCCGTTTTCCGCCAGCACGGTGAAGAAATGCCCGAAATGCGGCGCGAAAGCCGAGCGGATGATTTCGGCGGCGGGCATTCAATTCAAGGGCTCCGGCTGGTACGTGACCGACTATAAGGGCAAGAATTCTGCGTCTGGACCGAGCGAAGGTTCGAGCGACGGCGGATCGTCCAGTTCTGATTCGAGTTCCGATTCGAAATCCGACTCGAAGTCCGATTCGAAGTCGACCGACTCAAAGTCCAGCGAATCGAAATCCAGCGATTCGAAATCCTCGGATTTGGGATCGTCGTCGAAGTCGAGCGCCGCGAAGTCGTCGAGCGAAAAGGGAAGCGGCAAGAAAAAGAAATAGCCTGGCGGCATCAAGGCCGTCAGGCTATTCGGATGCAATGGCGAGCGAATCAAACCGCGAAGCGCCGCCGCGCGAGTCTCGAAATTCCAAATCCTACAGTTTCAAATCCTGCAGATACTTTCGAAACTCCGCGTTGAGCTTTTTGTGTTTCAGCGCCAACTCCACGGTCGCTTTCAGGAAACCCATTTTATCGCCGGCGTCGTGCGTTTTTCCGTCGTGAACGTGGGCCCACAAACCTTCCTTCTTCGCGAGCGAACGCAATCCGTCGGTCAATTGAATTTCGCCGCCGGCGCCGGGCTTGGTGGTTTCGAGGTAATCGAAGATTTTCGCCGGCAAAACGTAGCGGCCTGACACGCCCAGATTCGAAGGAGCTTCTTCGGCCTTCGGCTTTTCCACGAGATCGTTGATGCGCAAAAGGGAATCGCCCCAACGTTCATCTTTCGCGGGCTTGCCGTCGATCACTCCGTAAAAATGCAGCTGCTCGCGGGCCACTTCCTGCACGGTGATGGCACCCTGGCCGGTCTGCTCGTAAATATCGATCAGCGATTTCGTGGCGGGAATTTTGCTGTCCATGATGACGTCGCCGAGCAGCACGGCAAACGGTTCGTCGCCGACCAGTTCGCGCGCAGTGAGCACCGCGTGGCCCAACCCCAGTGCTTCGTTTTGCCGCGTGTAGCTGAAATGCATATCGCCGACGATGTCGCGCACCAGTTGCGCCTGCTCGGGTTTGCCGCGCTCTTCCAGGAAATGTTCCAGCTCCGGCGCGAAATCGAAATGATCTTCGATCGCGCTCTTGCGCCGGCCGGTGACGAAAATCAGGCTCTCGATTCCGGATTCGATGCACTCTTCGACGGCGTACTGAATCAGCGGCTTGTCGACGACCGTCAACATTTCCTTGGGGATCGCCTTGGTGGCCGGCAAAAATCGAGTTCCCAATCCCGCGACCGGCAGCACTGCTTTGCGAACTTTGGCGTGTTTTTGGCTCATAGTCAGTTGCGAAGTGTCCCTTGCGAAGTCGGCGAATCAGTGGCGCGCGACCGACTGGACGCACCATGAAACGCTCGGTTTTATTGTTGCTGTACGGTGACGCCGCTCCGGGTCAACGGCGACGGGGACGTTTGCGAATGCAGCGCCATGGCTGCACCCCGGAAGGTCATCCGTATCGTTATGTTACCATAGTCGCTTAACGTCTATTCTTCAGATGCAACGGACCCTACAGTGAGCTTCGAAGATCCGCTAATTCTCGGAATCGAATCCTCGTGCGACGAAACCGCGGCCGCCGTGGTGCGCGGGGGCAAGTCCGTACTCTCGAGTATCGTGGCGTCGCAGATCGATATCCATCGCAAGTACGGCGGCGTGGTGCCGGAACTGGCTTCGCGCGAACATTTGCGGCAGATCGTCCCGGTGGTGCGCGAAGCGGTGTCGCAAGCTGGAATCGAGATGAAGGATCTGGACGCGGTCGCCGTAACGAGCGGACCCGGACTGGTGGGAGCGCTGTTGGTCGGAATGACGTACGGAAAAGTGCTGGCGATGGCGCTCGGGAAGCCGTTGATCGGCGTGAACCATCTGGCGGGGCACGTCCATGCCGTGTTTTTGGAAGCGCATATGACCGGCGCGAAAATTCCGGAACTGCCTGCGGTGTGCCTGATTGTTTCCGGCGGCCACACCATGATTTACCGCGTGCGTTCGGAGGGCAACGGCAAACCCGGCGAGTTGTATTCCTACGAACGCATCGGAGGAACGCGCGACGACGCGGCGGGCGAAGCGTACGACAAAGTCGCGCGAATGCTGGCGCTGGGCTATCCGGGCGGGCCGATTATCGACCAGCTGGCATCGCACGGCGATCCGAAGGCAGTACGATTCGCGACTCCGAAAATGACCGGCAACGATTTCGATTTCAGTTTCAGCGGGATCAAGACGGCGGTGCTGTATCACTTGCAGCGGCATCCGGAGCTGCAACCGGAAATCGAAAAGCGCAAAGAATCGATCGCCAACGCCCACCGCAGCGCGGCCGAGCTGAAGCCGCAGTGTTCGCAGCAGACGCTCGATTTGATCGCCAGCTTTCAGCGCGCCGTGGTCGAAGATCTGGTGACGCGCACGCTGAGCGCGGCGGAACAAAACGGCGCGAAGTCCGTGCTGGTTTCCGGCGGCGTTGCTGCGAACCGCGAGTTGCGCACGCGATTCGAAGCGGAAGGAAAATCGAGAAACTTGCAGACGTATTTTCCGAGCCGCGCGCTTTCGACTGACAACGCGGCGATGATCGCCGCGGCCGGCTATCCAAACTTTGCGGCGGGGCGATTCGACAATTCGACGCTGAACGCTGATCCGAATTTGTCGCTTGTCTAGTTGTCGTAGCTGACTGAGCGGTTACAACGCGGCGGGCTCGTAGATATACACGGCGCCATCTTTCGCAACGGCGTACGCTTTGGTGCCGTCGTCGCTCCAGCGCATTTCCGCTACGCCGTCCGCGGCGCATTTGTCGAACACTTTCCCGGTCGTCAAGTCCACGGCAAACAATTGTCCACGGGCGGATTCCTTTACCCACGAACTGAAACAGACCGCTACCGGCAATCGCGGATGCGCAGTGCACATCTCCGCCGCAAACGGCAGCAGCTCGAGGTCGAGCGTGCGGCAATCGAGACGGTAGGTTTGTCCGGCCGCGCAATAGATCAGCCCTGCGCCGCCCGACGTCCACGACAAATCGGTGATGTGCCCCTGCGCCTGAAACGATTGAATTTTTCGCAGCGAGGGAGTTTCGGCGACCAGGATCGAATCGTCGGCCCATTCGCCGTGAATTTCGATCACGCTCGCGAGCGATTTTCCGTCCGGGCTGAACGCGGTGCGTCCGTAGCCGCCGAACGCGCCTTCTTCGCCGAATTCCGCTTCGTAGGTTTGCCGCTCGAGCCAGTCGGGAACGCCGGCCTGGGCCGCCGGCGCGTCTTCGATCGATTCTCCGTGCTCGCCGAGCGCCCACAAGCGCAGCGAAGCGAGTTTGCCGCCCGGCGTTGCCGCGGCGATGTAATGTTCGTTTGGCGACCAAGCGAGGTACGACGGCGGTTGTTTGAATTTTCCGAACGAACCGGCAAATTCTTTGGCGCCGAGATCGAACAGATGGATCGAGGGCTGCCACGCCGCCCACGTGCCGGCCAGAAATCGCCCGGTCGGAGACCATGCGAACGTGGCGGGCAAGTGTTTCGCCAGCGCGGGAGTTTCCTCCGGCACGGCGAGAGCCAACTGTGCGTAGCTGTTGTGCGCGTCGTATACGGTCACTCGCGGTGCGGTCGAACGCGATTCGGCCGAAATTGCGCAGAGCGTACCGACGCTGGAGACCGCAACTTTGGACGCCTTATAACGAAAGACCGGCACGCGAAGCCAGTTCGATTCACGCGCCAAATCGCGCAGACCGCGTGCGACTAGCGTGGCCGAGCGCAATGCGAGTGCGCTGCTGCTCGCGCCGCTGCCTGCGCGAACGATCTGGCCACTCGCCGGTTTTTCGGTCGTTTCCATGATTTCGTGTTGCTCCCGGCGAAGCTGCAGAAGGTCGGGCTACTGCAATGCCGATGATTTTGCCAGATGCGACTTCGCTTGCTCGATCTGCTCTTCCACTTTCGCAGTCATTTCCGCGAGCACATCCCGGCCCAGCTTGCTTGCTTCATCGAGCTTTGACTTCAGCTGATACAGATCGGAGTGCAGCAGCTGTTCGACTTCGGCTTCGAGCTCCGCGACGCGGCTGCGCGCCTGGCTGATGCGGCGAATCACGCGAATCAATTCCGCGCCCGCCCCTTCACCTTGCACCGATTCGGGGCTGCATTCGTAGCTGGTCAAAATTTTGGTCAGCCGAGCTTCGTCGCCGCGTTCGTATGCCTGATTCGCTTCGGCCATCAATTCCTGGCGGCGAGCGCGTTCGCTGCCGTCAGCGGCCAGATCGGGGTGAACGCGTTTCGCGACCTCGCGATACAGGCGCTTCATTTCGGGCGACGCTTCAAAACTTTTCGGAGCTTCTTCGCTTTTTTCGCCGGCGGAGGATTTGGTGTCTTCGGCGCGGACTCGAGCTTCGGCGGCAGCTTTCTGCGCTCGCGCGTCTTCGGGTTGTTCGGCGGCGCGGCGTGAGGCGAGCTGCGCCTTCAGTTCGTCGAGTTCGGCGTAGCGCGAGCCGACGAAGTGAAGGTATTGCCGCTCAAACGCGCCCAACTCGGCGCGCAAAGTTTCGGCGCGCAATTCGCGCTCGGCAAGGTCGGCCTGCAGCGCGGATTGTTCTTCCTGCTTCAGCTCGAGTTCGCGTTCCTCGGGCTTGACGATCCCTTTGAGCGGTCGCTTGGCCGCTTCGGCGATCTTGTCGATGACCTTGTCGGTGACCTTTGACGGCATCTATCGGCCTTGGCGCGTCTGTGCACGGTGCGACCGGGGAAATGAAATTGGCTGGCGCGCCAAACACGCGGTTTGGCAGCCCCGGGGTCGCTTAGGATGAATTGTAAGCCGCCCTAAGCCGCCGGATCGGGCTTCCGCGCCGCCAGTTTCCAGAACCAGAAACACAACAAGCCCTGGCCGCAGCCGCTAAGCCAAATCGGCTGAAACGATGATTACCTTTGATTTCCTTTCGGGGACAATCGAGGTGGGTATTCGAGGGAGCGCGCAAAAAAAAGGCACGGTCCCGAGGGACCGTGCCGAAATTCAAACGCTGTAGCTCACTCCGGAAGCGGCGACGATTCCGGCATTTGCAGCTTAGCTTTTGCGAGGGCGCGAATCAGGTTGGCTTCAATGGCTGATTCGGAGGTGTTCCGGACCGTAGCGAGTTCGCTGACCAAAAGGTACTTGGCGCGTTCCAGCATTTTCTTTTCACGGAAAGAGAGTGGCTTGGTGCGGCTCAACGCGACCAATCCTTTCAGGACGGCCGCTACTTCCATCAAAGAGCCGGTACGCATGCGGTCTGAGTTTTCTTTGAAGCGATGTTTCCAGTCGTGGTGGGAAGCGGATCGGCCATTTTCGAGGAAAGAAATCACCGCCCCGGCCTGCGTGTTGCGGATGACGGGGCGCAAACCGACGCATTCGACGTTGGTCTGCGGAACCGACACCTTAAGCCCGCTGGAAGCGATCTTCAGCATGTAAAATCGTTCCGAGCGGCCGTTCACGTAGTTGTAGCTGATCTGTTCGATGATCCCTACACCATGGTTCGGATACACGACTTTTTCGCCTAGCTTAAATTCCATAAGTGGAACTCCCCTCCGCGAAAAGCATAATTAAAGTTTAGGCACATGCCAACTAAAGGTCAAGGAAATCCCTCAATTTTGGGAGCGTCGTGAAATCCCAGAAATCGAATGTTTTCAGTAAGATTGGCCCCGAAATTGCCCTATACTGATGCAGTGCTAACCCTCTCGCTTGACACCTCTTCCCGCGCCGGAAGCATCGCGATTCTGCGCGAAAATACCGTTTTGGGCGTGGTTTCCACCTCCGGTGACGAGGCCTATTCTTCGCGAATTTTCCGCCAACTCGAGTTCCTGCTCGCTGAATTAAAGCTCAATTTGAACCAGTTCGACCTGTTCGCCGCTGCGGCGGGTCCAGGATCGTTTACCGGCTTGCGCGTGGGCCTCGCGGCGGTGAAGGGATGGAGCGAGGCGTACCAGAAACCGGTGGCGGGGATCAGCGGCCTGGAAGCTGTGGCGATCCAGAACCGTGCCGGCAATGCGCTGCTGGCTCCGCTTCTGGATGCGCGGCGCGGGCAGTTGTACGCCGGATTCTACCGGCGTTCGAGCGAGAGTCCGATCGGGTTGAAGCTTGAGGACGACGAGTTTGTGGCGACGCCGGATGAATTTCTGGATGCGGTGGCAAAACGAGGCGAGGCAGTCGAAGTTGTCACGCCCGATTCCGAGATTGCCGCTGCCATCTCGTCGAACGCCGCTTTGCGCGACGCGCGGCCGGGAATTACCGTTGTGCTTCGCGTGTCTGCGGTTCTCGCGCCTTGGATTGGGCAGCTTGCTTACGTGCGCGCGCTCGCAGGAAAAGTTTCCGACGCGCTGACGCTGGATGCGAATTACGTGCGACGCACCGACGCAGAAGTCCACCTGAAGGGACGTTGATCGCGTGAAGATCGTCCCGCTCGAAGACCGCCACATTTCCTCGCTGCTACAGATTCAGGCGGCGTGTCCTGAAGTCGCGCAGTGGACCGCGGCCGATTATCAGCGCGTGTCATCGGGAGATATTTCCGGGTGGGTGGCCGAGGCGGATTCAGCGTTGGACGGCTCGCGTGGCACGGCGCCAGGTGATTCTGTGGTCGGCTTCATTGTTGTCCGCCGTGTTGGCACCGACGTCGAAATCTTGAATTTCGCGGTCGCGGAATCCAGCCGGCGCGCCGGTGTCGGCTCTGGACTGTTGCGTGCGGTGCTGACGTGGTCGCGCTCGCTGGGAGTGAAGCAGGCGATGCTGGAAGTGCGAGCGACGAACAAAACGGCTTTGCATTTTTACACGCGCCACAATTTTCAGATCGTTGGCCGCCGCCCTCGCTATTACTCGTCGCCTGTTGATGACGCTTTGTTGCTCACTGCGTTCCTCGAATAATCTTCATAGTTGTCCTGTCTATTCGTCGGCTCACGCATCGCTAGGCACCGAATCGGCGAACGGGTACACTCACTCCGCCGCGAATCAGCTGGCCGGCGGAAACTGCGCAATTATTCGATGGGAAGGGAACGATGCTGCTTGAAACATCCAGCCTTGAGCTGCTGAAAAAAGCTTTGCCGGAACTGGATCTCGGATTCGAAGATTTGCCGGCGCTCGCTCGCCAATCTACGCCCACAAAGCCGATGGAAGACGTGCTCGCCGCCGTCGCCGCAAAACTGCAAGACAATTTCCCGTATTTCCATCCGCAGTACGCCGGACAAATGTTGAAGCCTCCGCATCCTGTGGCGCGCGCAGCCTACGCACTGGCCACGTGGATCAATCCGAACAATCACGCGCTCGATGGCGGACGCGCCAGCTCCGGGATGGAAAAAGAAGCGGTGGCGGAAATTGCCGCGATGTTTGGTTGGAAACAGCACCTGGGCCACTTGTGCGGGGGCGGCACGATGGCAAACCTGGAGGCGCTGTGGGTGGCAGGGCAGCTTACGCCGAACAAGAAAATTCTCGCGTCCGACCAATCGCACTACACCCACAGCCGGATCAGCGCGGTGTTAAAACTTCCGTATGCCGCGGTTCCGTCCGACGATTCCGGACGAATGGACATGAACGCGCTGGAATCGATGGCGAAGTCGGGCGACGTTGGCCTAGTCGTGGCCACGCTGGGCACAACCGGCACGGGCTCGATCGATCCGCTGCAGGAAATTATGAAGCTGAGCGACCGCTACGGCTTTCGCGTGCACGTGGATTCCGCCTACGGCGGCTACTTCACACTGGCGTCGAACCTGGCGCCCGAAGCGCGCCACGCCTACGATTTGATTTCGCAGGCGGATTCGCTGGTAATCGATCCGCACAAGCACGGCCTTCAACCGTACGGGTGCGGCTGCGTACTTTTCCGAGATCCCTCGGTCGGCTCACTCTACAAACACGATTCGCCATACACGTATTTCACCCGCGCCGATTTGCATTTGGGCGAGATCACTCTGGAATGTTCGCGCCCGGGCGCGTCGGCCGTGGCGCTGTGGGCGACGCAGCGACTTCTGCCTCTGCTGCGCGGCGGAGAATTCGCCAAGATGCTCGACGTGTGCCGCCAATCGGCCATCACGTTTTCGCAGTTGATTGCCGGCGACTCGCGATGGGTTCTGCCGTTCGCGCCGGAGCTCGATATCGTGGTGTGGGCGCCGCGCGCGGAGACCGCAGCAAAATCCTCCGAGCTTTCGCAGCGCATTTTCGAGCAAGCCGCGAAACACAATCTGCATTTGGCGCTGATCCGTCTGCCGGTGCGATTCTTCCGGTCATCTGCGTCGAAGCCGTCTTTGCCAGAAACCGATGGCACCGTGCTTTGCTTGCGATCGGTGCTGATGAAGCCCGAGCATCGCGACTGGCTACCGCGAATTTGGGAAATATTGACGACCGCAGCCGACGAAGCCACGGCGCGAACATAAGAACGGAAGAGCAACGGGCGGGGTGACGGCGGTCGAAGCCCGGCTCCAGCACATACCCTATTGGTTTCGGTGGCTGGATTGTGATAAACCTCTCGGAAGGCCAGCGAATTTTCGAATACGGAGGGATGAGATGGGCGTAACAACGAACGACATCCGCCAGGCGCTGCTCGATTCGAACCAGGAATACCGCCGACTTATGGAAGAACATCTTCGCTGCGAATCACAGCTCGAGCAGTTGATCACCCAGACGTACTGGAAAGAAGAAGACCTCGAGCAGGAAATCGCGCTGAAGAAAATGAAACTCCGTCTGAAAGACATGATGGAGATGATCGTTCACCGGCAGTACCGCAATCTGGCTCACTAGCCGGCGTCCCGCGTTGCTCGCAGTTATGTCGTACAATATTCGTGCATCTACATCCGTGCAGCAAAAAGTAAATTCCACCGCGTAGTGTGCCGCTGAGCGATTGTGCGCTCGCCGGATTTTTCCCGCGGCTCAAGGATCCCAAAACAGAATATGGTGAAGGACGCTTACCGCTTCGCGCTTCCTCCGTTGATTCTCGGTCTGCTGCTGCTGATTCCCGGTTGGAAATTCGCGGCGGGAATTCTGATCGTGCTCGGTCTGTTCGTTTTTTATTTCTTCCGCGATCCGGAACGGACGATTCCGACCGGCGCGGACATTATTGTTTCTCCGGCCGATGGTAAAGTCGTGGAGATCGCGGACGAGCTGCTCGATTCCACGATGGGCCATCGCATCAGTATTTTTCTTTCGATCTGGAACGTGCACGTGCAGCGTGCTCCGGTAGCCGCACGCGTAGCCGACGTGGTGTATCAACCGGGACGCTTTTACGGAGCGTATCGCTCGAAAGCTTCGCGTGAGAACGAGCAAAATATTATTTATCTTCACTCGCCGCGCGGCACCGTGGTGTTCAAACAAATCGCCGGAGCAATCGCGCGCCGCGTGATATGCTGGAAGCGCGAGGGAGAAAATATTTCTCTCGGGGAACGTGTCGGTCTGATTCGATTTGGTTCCCGCGTGGATGTCTGGCTGCCCATGGACACCGAAGTCACCATTAAGCGCGGCGAGATGGTAAAAGGCGGCGAAAGCATACTGGCGAAATGGAACTGAACGAACTGGAAAACAACGGAATCGAAGAAGATCGCCGGCATCCCAACCGCAGCAGACGCCTCCGCCGCGGCATCTACATACTTCCCAGCGCGTTTACCGTCGCGAACATGCTGTGCGGCTATTATGCGATTTTGGCCACGCTTGAAGGGCGCTACGTGGATTTCGATCGGGCCGCCTGCGCGATCGGTTTTGCCTACCTGTTTGATTCCATGGATGGACGTGTCGCGCGCATGATGGGCACCGAAAGCGCATTCGGCAGGGAATTCGATTCGCTCGCTGATGTGGTCAGCTTCGGCATCGCGCCTGCTTTTTTGGCGTACGCCTGGGCGATTCGCGATCTGGCGGCGGGCAGCGCGCCCGAGTGGCTGCATCTGAAAGAGCTCGGATGGCTGATCGGTTTCGCGTTTCTGGCGTGCTGCGCGTGGCGGCTGGCGCGTTTCAATATTCAAGGCATGGCCCCCGGCGGCAATCGCTATTTCGTGGGAATGCCGACTCCGGCCGCGGCTGGCATGATCGCTGCGATCGTTCACTTTTTTCACGGCGCCACGGTGCAGAGCATTTCGTTTTCGGTGTTTCTGCTGGTGCTGATCGTTTGCCTGGGTATATTGATGTCCAGCACGATCCGATTCTTCAGTTTTAAGGATATTCCGCTCACGCGCCGCCAGCCGTCGCTGTCTGTGATTTTTCTGGCGCTGCTGGTCGGGGCGATCGTGTATTTTTCCGGTCCCACGCTGTTGCTGATTACGTCCGCGTACACGTTGCACGGTCCTATCATGCAAATTTTCCGGTCGGTTCGCATGCGAACCCACCCTGCCTAGATCATGTCTTCCAGCGCCTCGAAATCAACTCGCGTTGCAATCGTCGGTGCCTCGTCTTTACGCGGACGCGAACTGAAGCTCGTCCTCGAAGAACGCAATTTCCCGGCGGGCGATATCGTGTTGCTGGATGAGCCGGTCGCGGCGGGAACGCTGACCGAAGCAGGCGGCGAGCCAACGTTTATTCGCGCGCTGGATGAAAATAGTTTCGAAGGCGCGCAGTTCGCGTTTTTTGCCGGCTCGGCGCGCGACGCTGAACAAAACTGGCAAGCCGCGCAGCGTTCCGGCGCGACGGTGATCGATATGACCGGAGCACTTGCTGCGGTCGGCCGTAGCACTTCGTGGATTCCGTCGCTGTCGTCTCTGCTGCTGCCGCGACCGGGTGCTGGCGCCAACGGTTCGCACGTAAAAAATCCAGACGGCAAGCATTCGGTGCCGTATTCGTCGCCCGGTTCCGGCACGATCGTGGCGTGCACGCTCGCGGCGGCGTTCGCGAAGTTTTCTCCGCTGCGCCTCGCGACGGTTCTGTACACATCGGTTTCCGAGCGGGATCAAGCCGGCGTGGACGAGTTGGAAAGCCAGACGACCAACCTGCTTTCGTTCCGCCCGATCGAGCAGCCGATTTTCGATATTCAAGTTGCGTTCAACCTGCTGAATGGTTTTGGCGAAAATGCCAAGCCGTCGCTGGCTGAGATTCGTGCCGCGATTTCGCGCGATGTGGCGCATTGCCTGGCCGGGCGCGCGGCGGTTCCTGCGATTCAACTGGTGCAGGTGCCGGTGTTTTACGGTTACGGATTCAGCGCGTTCGCGGATTTTGCCGCGCCTGTCGATGTGCCGCAACTCGAAGCGACGCTGATGAATCTGGGCGTGCGAATTATGCCAGCAGGCGAACGGCCGCCGTCGAATTTGAGTGTCGTCGGCGAAAGCGAAATCCATATCGGACGTGTCGAGCCGGATCCATCCGTGCCCACTGCGGTGTGGGTGTGGGGCGTGGCCGACAATTTGCGCTTGCCCGCCGTGAACGCCGTTCGAATCGCCGAAGAGCTAGTGGCCGAACCGAAAATTCAATAGCGCCGCGGCCGAGTTACAATCGCTGCGTCGAGTTTCAGTCTCACCGGACTGCCTTCAGATGAGTGACCTCGCAAAGGCCGCAACCAAAAAATCGCGCGCCAATGTCGCGCGGATGATTTTGCTCGCGGCGCTCTGCATCGGTGCCGTTGGCGTGCTTTCCGGTTGCGGCTATCACGTTGCCGGAACTTCGCCCACGCTTCCCACCGAATGGAAAACGATCGCCATTCCCGCGTTCAAAAACGACACGACTCGTTATCGCATCGAGCAGCGCTTCACCTCCGCCGTCATTCGTCAGTTTCTGGAACGCACGAAATACCGAATCATTCAGGACACTTCGAACGCCGATGCGGTGCTGACCGGCGAAGTGGTTTCGATCGAAGCGAGCCCGGTGATTTTCGACGCGACGACCGGACAGGTGACTACGATGGTCGTCACCATCCACAGCAAAGTGAAACTGGTCGATACGAAAACCGAAAAAGTCGTGTATCACAACGACGACGTGGTATTCCGCGACGAATATCAAATCTCTTCTGACGTTCAGAGTTTTTTCGAGGAAGAAGGGCCAGCGGTCGAGCGCATGTCGCGCGATTTTGCGGCGCAGCTGGTTTCCGATGTGACCGAGAATTTCTGATGCCGGAAAACTCAACCGATCGGCTGCTAAAAACTCTGGCGCGCGGAAAACCCGTGCCGGCGATCGTGCTGCTCGGTTCCGATCCGTATCTTCGCGATCTGTGCCGTAAGAAAATTATCGAAGCCTTCGTGCCGGATGCGGCGCGCGATTGGGCGCTCGGTCGCGTAACGGTCGATGGGCCGGACTGGACGGAACTGTTTCAACGTGCCGACACGATGCCGATGCTCGCGTCGTGCCAGGTCTTGCTGGTCGAAGGCGCTGACTCGATCGAAATCAGAGGCAAGGGCGCCGCCGAAGCGGACGACGATGACGACGGAAAGGAATCCGACGGCTCGGGTTCGTCCGACGAACGACAGGAAACACTGAAAGCGCTGGCGAAATATTTCGAGAAGCCCGCAGATTTTACGGTACTGGTATTCGAAGTCTCCAAACTCGACCGCCGGCAGCGGCTGTACAAAATCCTGAGCGAAAAAGCGCTGATCGTGGCGCTGGAATTGGACGCTGGAGCGGCCGCCTCGCTTGCCACTCAAATGGCCAAGGACCTCGGCGCTGTGCTGGAACCATCTGCCGCGACGATGCTCGTGGACCTAGTGGCTGCGGAGCCAAATCGCATCCGGATCGAGATCGATAAACTCGCGTCGTTCGCGGGCAAAGTGGGTCGCATCACCGTTGCCGATGTGCAGAAACTCGTTCCTGCCGATCGAAAAAATACCGTCTGGCAACTGGCGGACATGCTCGCGAGCCGCCGTCGCGGAGACGCGCTCGATTTTCTGAACAATTTGCTGCGCGAAGGCGAAGCTCCGGTGGCGCTGGTGGGTGTGCTGGCGTGGATGTATCGCAAGCTGATCGAAGCGCGCGACCTGCCGGCGGGTGTGAACGGATTCAGCGCCGCGCGAATGCTGGGAATGAATCCCGATTCGGCGCAGGCCGCGATCAACAATTCGCGCAAAATTCCGAAGAAGGCGTTGCTCGCGGGGCTTGTTGCTCTGGGCGAAGCCGACAGCCAGCTAAAACAATCGAATCCCGATCCGAAAGCGATGATGGAATTTCTGGTCGCGCGGCTGACGTCTCCGGTCGATTCGAAATCCGCCAGCGCTTAATTTCTCCGCGAAGCAGCTGCGCAGTGCGCGCGGCCGAAAATAAAAAAGGCGCCTCGGTTTCCCAAAGCGCCCTTTGAATCCCGCGAAACTCCCGAAATCGTTACTTCTTCTTGGCCTTCAGCGCGTTGATCGCCAGCGTCAAGCGCGACTTGTAGCGGTTCGCCGTGTTTTCAGACAGCGTGCGCTTGCGGATGGCCTTGTCCAATTCCG
Organism: uncultured Acidobacteriota bacterium; assembly: GCA_963719065.1. GTDB lineage: Bacteria > Acidobacteriota > Terriglobia > Acidiferrales > UBA7541 > Palsa-295. Next base: position 294,121 of record CAVRAM010000001.1, read on the forward strand.
AAAACGTCGGCGACGCCATCTTTTCGGCGCCGGCCAAATCGCCCGCCGTCAAAGCGGCGCGCATGCGGCGAATCTGCGAGCGCACACGCGTGCGGTTCATCTTGTTCACGGCCGCGCGGCGCGCTGACTGCCGGATATTCTTCAAAACGGATTTTGTCTTCTTCTTGTGCTTAACTGCCGCTCCCTGCGCCATTCAATGCTCCTCGGTAGTGTATTTCGAATTCACAAGAATATCCGACCGTCGCGTGTCTGTCAATTTATCGCCAGCCGCGGCGGGTGTACAATCGCCGTCGCTACAGGGCCGTCGCGAGGGTTGAATGCCGAAATCCGCCGCCAAATTTCAGCGCATTATCTGGATCGTTCTCGATAGCGTTGGAATCGGCGAACTGCCCGACGCTGCGGAGTATGGCGACGTGGGGCGCGACACTCTTGGCCACATCGCTCGCTCGCGTCCGTTGCATTTGCCGAATCTGGTTCGTCTCGGCCTGGCGAACATCAAGCCCCTCGCCAATCTACCGCCGCTTTCCGCGCCGATGGGAAGTTACGGAAAGGGCGCGACGGTCTCGCCCGGAAAAGACACCACCACCGGTCATTGGGAAATGGCGGGCACCTGGCTCGACCAGGCCTTTCCGGTGTATCCTAATGGCTTTCCGAAATCGCTCCTCGACGAGTTCGAAAAGCAAATCGATCGCAAAACTCTGGGAAACAAACCCGCGTCCGGCACGGAAATTCTGAAAGAACTCGGCGAACAACATTTGCTGACCGGATTTCCGATCGTGTACACATCCGGCGATAGCGTGTTTCAGATTGCCGCTCATGAAGATGTGATTCCGGTTCCTGAGCTTTACAAAATGTGTGAGATCGCGCGGCGGCTGCTCGATGGGCCGAACCGAGTGGGCCGCGTGATTGCGCGCCCGTTTACCGGGATGCCCGGCGGATTCCGCCGCACCGAACGTCGGCACGATTACGCGGTCGAACCGCCGCGGCCGATGCTGCTCGACGTGCTCGCGGAAAAAAAGACGCCGGTATTCGGCGTGGGAAAAATTCACGACATTTATAACGGCAGGGGAGTGGACGATTACGTCACCACGAAGAGCAACGCCGACGGCATGGCGAAACTGACGGCCGCACTCGCGCAGCGAACTTCGGGACTGATTTTCGTGAACCTGGTCGATTTCGACATGCTTTACGGGCATCGCAAAGATGTGGACGGTTTTGCCCGATCGCTGGAAGAATTCGACGCCGCCCTCGGGCCATTTTTGAAGTTGCTGAAGCCGAGCGACCTGCTGCTGATCACCGCCGACCACGGCTGCGATCCCGATCCGGTGAATCCGACCACGGACCACTCGCGGGAGTACGTGCCGATTCTGGCCTACACGCCGCGGAAGCGAATCGGCACGAATCTGGGCGCGCGCGCGACGCTAGCCGATATGGGCCAGACCATCGCTGAAAATTTCGGGAAGAAAATCCCTCACGGGACGAGTTTTCTGGACGCGCTCACACAGCCGGCGCGTCGCTAAATACGCCAACACCGCAAGCCGCCGCAGTTTTCGAAGTGCGTTCCTTAGTGAGTTGGTGTTGCGGATGATTTTTGCGCGTAGTAGCCGGTTCGGGTCCGCAGGGTCAGCTTGGTGCGCCCCTTCGGCGGAATCAAATCCACTTTCACCGAACGGAACGTGCCGTCTTTCGCCGAATTGGTCGGATAGTAGCCGAGCGTGTATTGATTTCGAATGTCGCGAGCGATTTCCTGGCACACCGAATCGACGTCGGCGAGGCTGTCGGGGAACAGCGCCAAGCCGCCGGTGGCTTCCGCCAGCGTCGAAAGATCTTTCTTCGAACGCCGCACCATTTTCTTGTCATTCTTGCGGTCATCGTCGCTGAAAACTCCGATCGCGTAAATAACCGCGTTTGATTCCACAGCCGCCTTCACCGTGTAGTCAAACGACTTCATGCTCGCATCGTCGTCGCCGTCGGTAATCACCAGCAGCACGCGCTTGTCTTTGTGGCCTTTCTTCAAGTGGTCGAGCGAGCCGATGATCGCGTCGCGCAGCGCAGTGCTGCCGCGCGTATCGATTTTTTCGAGCGCTTCGCGTAGCTCGTCCTGGTTGCTGGTGAAATCTTCGTCCAGGTCCAGGTAATACTCGTCGTTGAAATTCACGACGAAAACTTCGTCGTTGGGGTTGCTGGTCTTCACAAACGACAGCGCCGCCGCGTTTACCTGCGGTCGCTTCAACTTCATGCTGCCGCTGTTGTCGATCACCAATCCCATCGTGACGGGAATGTCTTCGCGATTGAATACGGAAATCTTCTGTTCGACTTTGTCTTCGAACACTTTGAAATTGTCGGTGGTTAAGCCGGTGACGAACTGGCCTTTTTCATCCACAACGGTGGCATGGAGCACCACCAAATCGACCACCGAAGTGAGCGGCTTGCTGCCGCCCTGCTGGCCCGGCGGATTGATGCTCGGAGGCGCGGGTGGATTCGGAGCTTGGCCCTGCTGCGCCGTAGCGTTGGACGCGCCGACTGCGAGGCACACGACCGCGAGCACGACCGCGGCGAGCGATGAAAATATCGGATTAGTGGCCCGGCGCGTAATAGCCGGTTTTTGCGTACACGGTAAGAGGAGGCAGTCCCTTCGGCGGGCGCAGCTTGATTTTCGTCTTGCGCCATTTGCCGTCGCGTTCATGATTGCTCGGTCGGTATCCCACCACATATTGGTTGCGCAACTCCATGCTGATTTTTGTGGCAATGTCCGGCAGGTCTTTCAGGTCCCGCACCGAAAATGCCCGACCGCCGGTTTCCTGGGTCAACTCCGCCAGCAGGCCCGGCCCTTCGTGCTCTTCCACGGTTGAGCCGCCGCCGACTTCAAACAATCCGATCGCGTAAATCTGCACGTCCGCTTCGCGAGCGTACTTGCGAATGTCGGCTTGGGTGTACCGGCTATGATTATCGCCCCCGTCTGAGATTATCAGCAACGCTTTCTTGGTGTTGTGTGCGCCTTTCATTTCGCTCAAGCCCAGATAAATTCCATCGAGCAGAGCGGTTTCGCCGTGCGCCGCGGTGAACATCAATTTACTTTGCAGATCTTCGACGCTGCCGGTGAAATTGCTGGCCAGTTCGGCGCGATCGTTGAAATTGATCAGCAGGAATTCGTCCTGTGGATTTGCGGTGCGGAAAAATTGAACGGCCGACAAGCGCGACTTTTCGATCTTGTCGCCCATGCTGCCGCTCATATCGAAGATCACACCGATCGAAATCGGCACATCTTCGCTGGAAAATCGCACGATTTCCTGCTCGACGTTGTCTTCAAACACGCGGAAATTATTTTGCTCAAGGCCGGTCACCAGGCGTCCGTACGGATCCGTGACCGACACGTTCACCAGCGTGATGTCGGTTTCCGTTCGAAGCGCTTTGCCCTTTTCGATTTTCTGGGGAGGCTCAGGCTTGGCAGGCCCGGCATTATCCTGGGCGCTGGATGGGCAGGGAATTGCCGCTGCGAAAACACATAGCGAGGCACACAGCAGGATTCTTCGTACTATTGGACTACGCGAGGTCGGAATCAATTCGCGGTATTCCACACAGCCCCCACAACTTGAACCGCGGAATCCGAGCAGCTCCGGGCGGCATCTCGAATCTCTTGCGCTGATAGTATCACTCGACTTCGCAAAATCAAGCGGCCTTTGCCGATTCGCTGTCAAATTTATGTCACGAACTTCGGCTTTGCCGCTCGTGATAGACTGGCTTTTTGCGACGGTGAAACTGTGGTACCGCTACGCCCAATACGGCGTCCGGACCTTCTCGCCGCTCGAAAGGCCTGCCAGGCATGGCGTCAACCAACGATTCGAAAGTCCTCATCGTGATTCCTGCGCGCTACGCGTCGGTGCGTTTTCCGGGCAAGCCGCTGGCCCCAATCGCCGGTAAGCCGATGATTCAGCATGTGGTAGAGCGCGTCCGCCTAGCGACCCATCCGGTCGAAATCGTAGTGGCCACCGAAGACGAGCGCATCCAGAAAGCCGCCGAATCCTTTGGCGCGAGCGCCATCCTCACCCGCGCCGACCACAAAACCGGTACTGACCGCGTGGCCGAGGTGGCCGCCCACATTCCCGCGGCGATCTATATAAACGTACAGGGCGACGAGCCATTGATCGACGCCGGCACGATCGACCGGGTAATCGAAGCGATGCTCGAGGACGAATCCATCCAACTCGCCACGCCCTGCTCGGGAATCACCAGCCAGCCGGACATCATGGATCCCAACGTGGTGAAAGTGGTGCTGGATTTCGACGGAGATGCGCTCTATTTTTCTCGCGCGCCGATTCCTTGGGTGCGCGATACCGGCATGAAAGTCGCCGCAAGGCATTTGAAACACATCGGCCTATATGGGTACCGCCGCGACACGCTGCTGGAATTTCCGACGTTACCGCCCGGGGAATTGGAGCGCGTCGAGCAGCTCGAACAACTTCGCTGGATGGAAAATGGATTCAAAATCCGCGTGGTGGAAACCGAATATGACGCGGTAAGTGTTGATGTGCCCGCAGACGTTGCGAAAGTCGAGAAAATTCTGAGCGCGCGATCCTGATCGTCGGGCTCGTCGCGGATTTTGCGCGGGATTTCGACGGCGGTGCCGCTCGTAAAATTATTTCTCCCATCAGGATTCGCAATTTGACACACGAGCGCTTTGTCTTCATAATCAGTTGTACCCAGTTATTTCTGGAGAGATTCAAGCGACCTTGCGGACGGCCCCCAAATACATTTTCGTAACGGGTGGCGTAGTATCTTCTCTCGGCAAAGGCGTCGCAGCAGCCTCCATCGGTTGTCTCCTCGAAAGTCGCGGTCTCAAAGTCACCATTCAGAAGTGCGACCCGTACCTGAACGTCGATCCGGGCACCATGTCGCCCTACCAGCACGGCGAAGTGTTCGTCACCGACGACGGCGCGGAAACCGATCTGGACCTCGGGCACTACGAACGGTTCACGAACGCGCATCTGACGCGCGACCATAACTGGACCACCGGCCGATTCTACGAATCGATCATCACGAAAGAACGCCGCGGAGATTACCTCGGAAAGACGGTGCAGGTAATTCCGCACGTCACCGACGAAATCAAATCCGCATTCCGCAAAGTTGCCGAAGGCTCCGACATCGCGCTCGTGGAAATTGGCGGAACGGTCGGCGACATTGAATCGCTGCCGTTCCTGGAAGCAATTCGTCAGATGCGGCTGGAACTGGGCGCCGACAAAGTTTTGTTCGTGCACCTTACGCTTGTGCCGTTCATCAAAGCCGCCGGCGAATTGAAGACCAAGCCGACGCAGCACAGCGTGAAGGAAATGCTCAGCATCGGTATTCAGCCGGATATTTTGATTTGCCGCAGCGACCGTAACCTGGGTCACGACCTGAAAGCGAAGATCGCGCTGTTCTGCAACGTCAACGAATCCTGCGTAATTTCCGCGCCCGACGTTTCGAACATTTACGAAGTGCCGATGTCGTTCGCCGCCGAAGGTCTGGACGAGCAGATCCTGCGCTTATTTCATATGGAAGCGCCGCCACGTGACTTGAGCAAATGGCTCGCGATGCTGGAAACGCTCGAGCATCCGCAGGGCGAAGTCCGGATCGGCGTCGTCGGCAAGTACGTGCAACTCGAAGACGCTTACAAAAGTTTGCGCGAAGCTTTGGGCCACGGCGGACTGGCAAATCGCCAGCGCGTGGTGATCGAATGGATTGAAGCGGAAGAAATCGATTCGCCGGCCACCGCTGAGCGGATGTTGCGTCACGTAGACGGCATTCTGGTTCCCGGCGGATTCGGCAAGCGCGGCATCGAAGGGATGGTTCACGCCATCACTTTTGCGCGCGAGAAAAATATCCCGTTCTTCGGCATTTGCCTCGGCATGCAATGCGCCACCATTGAATATGCGCGCCGCGTTTCGAAAATCGAAAATGCAGACAGCACCGAGTTTGATCCGGCCACTCCGAATCGCGTGATTTACAAATTGCGCGAACTCCTCGGCGTGGACGAAATGGGTGGCACAATGCGCCTGGGCGCGTGGCCCTGTAAATTGACGCCGGGCTCGAACGCTCACAAAGCCTACGGCACGCTCGAAATTTCCGAGCGCCACCGCCATCGCTACGAGTTCAACTGCGATTTTGACGAAACGCTCACGCGTGCCGGTTTCCGCATCACTGGACGCACTCCCGACGGCGTGTACGTGGAAATCGTCGAAGTGCCCGATCATCCATGGTTCCTTGGCTGTCAGTTTCATCCCGAGTTCAAATCGAAGCCGCTCGCACCGCATCCGCTATTTGCCGCTTTCGTGCGCGCCAGCGCCGAAAATCGCCAGAAGCGCGCCGGACAATCCGCGGAAAAGCGCATAGCCGCCACCGACGCCGCTACGGATTAATCGACCGAATTCATCGACCGGCGTCATCGAAAAGTCTTCGCCGCACGCCCGCAACTCCAGTATTGAATTGCTACGGATTCCCGAATAGTCTGTCTCGTCGCACGGAGGAACCGCTTTTCGCATGGCTACGGCGCACAATTTTTCGCTCGGCAACATCCGTTTCGGTCCCGGCGCGCCACTATTTTTGATTGCCGGGCCGTGCGTGATCGAAAGCGAAGCGCATGCCACCGGCATGGCGGAAAAGCTCGGCGCCATCGCGGCCGAACTCGGCGTGCCGTACATTTTTAAGGCATCGTACGACAAAGCCAATCGCTCGTCGTCGTCGTCGTTTCGCGGGCCGGGAATGAAAGAGGGGTTGCGCATTCTCGGCGCGATCAAGAAGCGCACCGGACTTCCCGTGCTTACGGATGTTCATGACGTTGCGCAGGTCGCTCCCGTCGCCGAAGTTTGTGACGTGCTGCAAATACCTGCGTTCCTGTGCCGCCAGACCGACCTGCTCGAAGCCGCTGGAAAATCCGGCCGCATCGTGAATCTGAAAAAGGGCCAGTTTCTTTCGCCGTGGGATATCGGTAACGCCGCGGAAAAAATCGCCGCCACCGGCAATCACAAAATTATTCTCACCGAGCGCGGCGCATCGTTTGGCTATCAGAATCTGGTGGTGGACATGCGCTCGTTTCCCATCATGCGCAAACTCGGCTATCCGGTGGTGTTTGACGTGACTCACTCCGTGCAATTGCCCGGAGGACAGGGAACTTCGAGCGGCGGCCAGCCAGAATTTATCGAGCCGCTCGCTCGCGCCGGCACCGCCGCGGGTATCGACGGAATTTTCCTCGAGGTTCACGACAATCCCGCGAAGGCGCTTTCCGACGGCGCGAACGCGCTGCCGCTCGATCAATTCCGCGCGCTGCTCGACAAAATTCAGCGACTCGCGGCGATCACACGCGAATGGGATGTGGCGCGATGAAACCCACGACGCCCGCGAACGCCACGAGCATCGAATCCGCGAAGCGCGTGCTGCGGATTGAATCCGAAGCGATCGCGAGTCTTGCCGATCGTTTGGACGCGCGATTCGATCAGGCGATCGAAATTCTTTTTGCCTGCAAAGGCCGCGTGGTCGTCACCGGACTTGGCAAATCGGGATTGATCGGTCGAAAAATTGCCGCCACGTTTGCCAGTACCGGTTCTCCTGCATTGTTTCTGCATGCTGCCGAGGCGTTGCATGGCGACCTGGGCATGCTGATTTCAGACGATGTTTTGGTCGTGGTGACCGCGAGCGGAGAAACGCAGGAACTGGTCGAACTGATCGAAGCCGTGAAGCTTCGCGGCATCCGGTTGATTTCGCTCACCGCGCGGCCGCAATCGAGCGTTGCCGCGGCGAGTGACGTAGTGCTCGACATCGCGGTGAAAGAAGAAGCTTGCTCGCTGAACCTGGCGCCCACGGCATCCACCGCGGCTGCCATGGCGATGGGCGATGCGCTTGCCGTCGCTCTGCTCGAACGTCGCGGGTTCAAGGAAGAGGATTTCGCCGCGCTGCATCCCGGCGGCCGTCTCGGCAAAAAACTTCGCCGCGTGGAATCGTTGATGCACAGCGGCGACGCCTTGCCGCACGTCTCGCCCGAAACCAAAATGCCCGACGTGATTTACGAAATGAGCCGCAAAGGGCTGGGCCTGACCGCGATTACCGACAGCGCCGGAAAATTGCTGGGGATCATCACCGACGGCGACCTGCGGCGTGTGATGCAGTCGCGCAAACAAAACGTTCTCGAACTGGCTGCGGTCGATTGCATGACCAAAAATCCGATTACGCTGCCGAAGACCGAGCTCGCCGCACGCGCGCTGCGCGTTATGGAAGAAAAGAAAATCACGTCGCTGCTGATTGTGGATGTAGACGGCAAACTGGAAGGTGTGCTGCACGTCCACGATTTGTGGATCGTGTGATCAACGCCGCCGCAAACATATTTCAGTCGCAAAATCCGAAAAGCGAGGCCTGCGCTGCCGATGCCAATCCGTGAAATCAAATTTCCGCCGAAAGTCTTGCGCCTGGCACGGCCCGTCAAAGTGTTTTTGATGGACGTGGACGGCACGCTCACTCCCGGCTACGTGTGTCTGCAGACGTTTCCCGACGGCTCAGTCTGCGAAATGAAAATGTTCAACGCACACGACGGCGCGGGAATCAAACTCGCGAGCATCATGGGTATTCGCACTGGAGTGATCACCGGACGCGATTCGCCCGCCGTCACGCGCCGCGCCAAAGAATCGGCGATGGAATTTGTGTTTCAGGGCAAGCCGAAGAAACTCGAGTCATACCTTTCGATTCTCGCGCTCACGGGCGTCACCGATAAAGAAGTCGCGTACATGGGCGACGACATCCCCGATCTGCCGATCATGCAGCGCGTGGGATTATCGGTGGCCGTCGCGAACGCCGTCGTCGAAGTGAAGCGCGTCGCGGACTACGTGACGAAGGCTCGGGGTGGGGAAGGCGCGGCACGCGAAGTGGTTGAGCTGATTCTGAAAGCGCAAGGCCGCTGGAAACAAGCGATTCCTCAAGCTCTCGCGTAACGTCGATTGCTGCGTTCAACGCTGTGTCACGGTCGTGCCGCTGAAAAGTTCTGATAGCGCCGCCTCAATCCAAATGATTGTGGCGCACCTGATCGAAAATCTTCTGCGCCCAGTCCGGCGGCTCCGGGCCTTTTTCGATATCCACTTTTTGGCCTAGCGCGATTTTCCACCGCTCGATCCACGAAATACCCGCGCTGCCCACATATAGATTCGCCGTTGCGTACGCCGGATCGGCCATGGCCTCGTCGAGTGTGACGAATTTGTATCCGCGCGCTTCCAGAATTTTCAGCACCGCGTCCAGATTTTCGGCGTTCAGCTCGTCATCGTGCAGCAGCACGACTTGGGGTATCTCGCGTCCGAAGAGTTTGCGCGATTCGCTTTCCTCGTAATCGAACGAAGTGGTTACGTAGTCCAGGTAGGCTTTCTGCGTTTTCTCCGCGAGCTTTTTGTCTTTTTTCTCGCGCGCGTACGCGAGTACGTCGTTGAAAAGATAGTCCGCGTCTTCGACCGTCACGGGCGCGATCGTGTAGCCGCGGTCTTTCAGAAATTGCTCGAACGCGGTTTTGGCTTCGTTCGTCGGCCCGGTATCGAGATAAGGATGGCGGAAATATTTTTCGGTTTGCCCGGCGGCGAGCATCAGCGGGCGAGTGATCGTGTCGCCGCGCACTGTGTCGTCTTCGTATTTCATCAGGCCCGCATCGTTGAAATCAAAATGCGTGTAGGTGTGATTGCCCAGCGTCAACCCGCGATCGAGCCACATCTTCAGCAGCGCGGTACGCGCGTCGCGCTCGCTGGGAACTTGCACCTTGCGCTCATTCACGAATCCAATCGCCCAGGCGTGATGCGACTTCAGCGCGGCGGTCAGGTCGCGATTGATGTGCTGAACTTTTTCGAGTGAACCGACGTCGTAGTCGTTGTTGGGCAGCGCTCCCGGCACATCGTCCACCGTGATTGCCACAGTGCGCTGCGCAGCCGCGGGTGCTTGCGCCAAAGATGTGCGCGCGTGCGGCCGAGCCGGCGAAGTCGCGTAACTGGCCGCGGCCATTGCGGCCACCGCGAAAACCGAAACATGAATCGCGTTACGCACGGTGAATTTCCTCTCGATGCACGGCTTTTAGTAAAGCTCTCGCCTTCAGCGCGCAGGCCGGCGAGTCCTCGTGCTTGAAATACGCAAACACGTCGCCGGTTTGCGCCAGCGCGCGCACGCGGTCTGCGACCTTCGCCGCGGAAACGCGGGGCTTGCGCAGACGTAAATAGTGAAAATTGGCGGTCTGCACTTGCGGCGTGACGATCTTCTCGCTTTCAGCCACGCACAGCGCGACCTTTGCGTCGCGCAATGCCGCGTAGGTGTCCTTGACGAACCAGGATTCGTGCCGAAACTCAAACGCTGATCGCAGCCCGGCTGGTAACGCAGCGAGAAAATCTCGCAGGCGAGGCAGGTCGATTTTGAAATTCGGGGGCAGCTGAAACAAGATCGGGCCGAGCTTTTTCGCCGACTGAAGCGGCTCGAGCGAACGAAAAAAATCCTGGCAATGCTTTTCCGCGCCTCGCAGGCGCTTGCGGTGCGTAATCTGCATGTGCGCTTTCACCGCAAACGAAAATCCGTCCGGCGTCGCATCGATCCACTTTTGCATCACGTCTGCGCCGACCGTCTTTCCGAACGTGTAATTCACCTCCACCGAATTCAGCCGCGTCGCGTAGTGCTGCAGAAACTTCGCTGACCCAAGCTTCGCGGAATAAAACCGCGGCTTCCATGTCGCGTATGCCCACCCCGACGTCCCGACGAAAGTCTTGCCCATGACGCACACATTCTATTGTTTGGCTGTGTGTTTTGGTATCGCGCTGCGGAAAATTTCTGGAGCGGGCGATGGGAATCGAACCCACGTCCGAAGCTTGGGAAGCTTCTATACTGCCATTGTACGACGCCCGCTCAAGGGTGAACGGACGCAGAATATCATCGGCAGAACGGGGCCACAACTCTTAGGAAACTCTCACGCAAACGCTGCTGAAAAATCTCGCCGCACAGCCGATGTAAGACCCGATTGAACTTAGCGTGCGCGCAGAACTGTGCGCACCGATCGCGCGTAATCGGCAGCGAAGATGCTCGTCCGTGATGCGCTTGCGCAGCGTGGGCGCAAAAATCCCGGCGCCGCAACGGAGCCTACTGTTTGACGGAAAAAACGATCATTGTTACGGGAGCGAAAGGCGGCGTTGGCACCACTACGGTCGCGCTGAATCTGGCGGTGCAGATCGCACAGTTCAGTCGCAAGCGCGTGGCGCTGCTCGAGTATGCGCGGCCGTTCGGACAAATCGCGGTGATGCTCGATTTTCACCCGCGCTTCACGCTGATCGACGCGCTCGAACGTGCTGACCGCTTGGACGCCCGGCTGCTCGCCGGGCTCACCGAAAAGCATCGCACCGGCATCGACATTCTTGCAGGCCCCGCGCACTCCGCGCTCCGCGACGATCAGCGCCCATTCGTTACGCTCGAAGCGTTCCTGAAAATTTTGCAGTTCGCGCAGACGGCGTTCGATTACGTGCTGGTCGATCTGGGATTCGTCAACGCCGCCGAATGGTCGCGCGCGCTTTCGATGGCCGACGTTCTGCTGCTGGTCGCCGAGCCCAGCGCTCTCGCGCTCGGAATGCTTGAACGTTATCTGTCGGCCGCAGCATCCGCTGGACTCGACGCGGCGCGATTCCATGTCGTGCTGAATCGCTGGCGGCAAAATGACGCAGACTTCGTCGCCGGCCGCGTCGCCGCTCTGCAACAGACGATCCTCGCGCGCCTGCCGAACGACTATCGCCAGGTGAGCGAAGCTATAAACTTCGGCACTCCGCTCGCCGCCAGCTCCAACAACGCACTACTCGCGCGCTACCGGAAAATGGCCGCCGAACTTCTGGGCCTGGAATCGTCCGACGCGACGCGCGGTCCAGCTCGCGGTTCCACGCCGCGTGACTCGGTAACCACGTAAGAACGCCCGCCCTCGGTCGCACGCGCTCCGTCCCGTCGCGTCCGCGCTTTCTGGCCCATTCCCACTCCATGCTAAAGTTATCTTCGCTTGCGCGGCCGAGCATCAGCGCATCATCGGCCGGCCAAGCGCCTGGAGGCGAAGTGGCGTACAAGGACCTGAGGGATTTTCTGCGCACGCTCGAAAAGAGCGGCGAGTTGCTGCGCGTGACCGCCGAGGTCGATCCCATTTTCGAAATCACCGAGATTTCCGACCGCACCGTAAAGGCCGGCGGTCCGGCGCTGTTGTTCGAAAATCCAAAGGGCTCGCGCATTCCGGTGGTCACCAATCTGGTCGGCACCGAACGGCGCATGTGCATGGCGCTCGAGGTTGACTCGCTTGAAGTAATCGCCGACCGCGTACACTCCTTCATTGATATGCAGTCGCCTCAGGGCTTTTTCGAAAAAGTAAAAATGCTGCCGAAGCTGGCCGAGATTGGATCGTTCTTTCCCAAGGTGGTCCGGTCCGGCGACTGCCAGGAAGTGGTCCGCACCGAGAATTTCTCGCTGGCTGATTTCCCGATTCTGAAACACTGGCCGCAGGACGGCGGGCGCTACATCACTTGGCCGATGGTGATCACCAAGAATCCGGAGACGGGGAAGCGCAACGTCGGCTGCTACCGCATGCAGGTGTTCGACGAGCGCACGACCGGGATGCATTGGCAAACGCAGAAACACGGCGCCGACCACTACCGCAACAGCCGCGCCAAAAACACCAACGGACGACTGGAAGTGGCCGTCGCCATTGGTGCCGACCCGGCCACGGCGATGGCCGGAATTTTGCCCGTGCCGCCAGACATGGACGAGTATCTATTCTCTGGATTCCTGAGGCGTGATCCCGTCGATCTGGTCGCATGCAAGACGGTCGATCTGGAAGTTCCAGCCAACTCCGAAATCGTGCTCGAGGGCTACGTTGAGATTGGCGAGATGCGGACCGAAGGCCCGTTCGGCGACCACACCGGATTTTATTCGCTCGAAGGGCAGTATCCGGTCTTCCACGTTACATGCATCACCCACAAGAAAGACCCGCTGTACCTGACCACCATCGTGGGCGTGCCGCCGCAGGAGGATTATTTCATCGGCCACGCCATCGAGCGGATTTTCATGCCCGTGATGAAAATGCAGTACCCGGAAATCGTGGATGTGGCTATGCCGCCCGAAGGCATCTTCCAGAACCTGATGATCGTCTCGATCCGCAAATCGTACCCGGGCCAGGCGCGGAAAATCATGAACGCGATCTGGTCGCTGGGCCAAGCCATGTTCACCAAAGTCGTGGTGGTGGTCGATCACGACGTCAACGTGCAGAATTCCGCCGAGGTCGTCTGGAAAGCTCTTTGCGCGATCGATCCCGAGCGCGACGTTCAGTTTGTGATGGGCCCGGTCGATTCGCTGGACCACGCCGCCCGTCGGCAGGACTTCGGATCGAAGATGGGAATCGACGCTACGCGCAAGTGGCCCGAGGAAGGTTTTACCGGCCGATGGCCCGATGAAATCAAATCTACCGACGCCACAAAAAAACGGGTCGATGCGATCTGGCAGCAATTAAAATTCCCGGTGTCGAACAAAAGGTAAACCCCGGGCGAATCCACGAATATTCGCCTCCGTCGCCGCTTCTCGCGCCATTTCAGCGCGTTAGAAGGCCCAAACCTGTCCTGCGACCTGTACTTTTCGCCCACCTGTACGCGCGTACCGCCGTTTTACCATTAGCACACCTTCCCAATACCTTGCTTGACAGTGCGTAGCCTGGATGTAATAAACGGACAAAGCGGAATCGTACCGAGAGTAACAGTACTGCTGCCGGTTTCGATGCCGCCGGGAATCGGGGTAGGGGCGAACGCAACAATCAGCACAAAATTTTCCGGCGAAATAGTCTGTCTGTAAGCACGAAGCCGTGTCCGTCCTGCGAAGCGGGGCGGCTTGAGGAGTGAGGGGCCGCGCGATGTTAAATCTGGGTAAATCCAAATCCTTAATCGGCCTGGACATTGGCTCGAGTTCCGTGAAAGCGGTCGAGCTGAAGAAAACCAAGGCGGGCTACGAGCTGGTGAGCTACGGACTCGAGACGCTGGCCCAGGATACAGTGGTGGACGGCGCCATCATGGACGCGCCCTCCGTCGCCGAAAAAATCGTCACGATTTTCGACAGCCAGAAGGTCAAGGCAAAAGATGTGGCGACTTCGGTTTCGGGTCACTCGGTGATCGTCAAGCGCGTCAGCATGCCGCTGATGACCGAAGACGAACTATACGATCGCGTGCAGGCCGAAGCCAGCCAGCACATTCCTTTCGACATTGCCGACGTAAACCTCAGCCACCAACTTCTGGAAGCCACCGAAAACCAGATGGACGTGCTGCTGGTGGCCGTCAAGAAAGACAAAATTCTGAACCACACCAATGTGCTCGCGCAGGCCGGCAAGACTCCTGTGGTTGTGGACATCGACGCGTTCGCTTTGCAGAACGCGTTTGAAGTGAACTACGAACCGGATCCTTCGCAGGTTGTCGCGCTTTTGAACGTCGGTGCCAGCGTGATGAACATCAACATCGTTCGCGGCTGGACTCCGCTGTTTACCCGCGACGTTTCGGTGGGCGGTAACCAGTACACCGACGCGCTGCAAAAGGAATTGGACCTGAGCTTCGAAGATGCCGAAAAGCTGAAGATGGGCGGCACTCTGGCGGGCGTCAGCGAAGAGCAGCGCACCGCGATTCTCCGGTCTGTGTCCGACATTTTGATTCTGGAAATTCAGAAGACGTTCGACTTTTTCCGTGCCACCGCCAGCGGCGAAAATATCCGCCGTATCTACGTGGCCGGAGGAACGGCGCGCGTGCCCGGCTTGCTGGATTTGCTGAACGAAGAATTCGCCATGCCGGTCGAAGAGCTCTATCCGTTCCGCAAGGTTGCAATCAATCCTGGGCGTCACGATGAAAGTCAGATTCGCGAGCTGGCGCCGCGTCTGGCGATCGCAGTGGGCCTGGCGCTGAGGAGCTTTGACACGCCATGATCCGCATTAACCTGTTAGGCCAGGCGCGCCCGAAGGCCGCAAAGCAATCGGTGCCGCTGGAGGCCACGCTCCAATTTATTCTCGCGGGTGCCGCGATCCTGATCGCCGTGGCGGTGCTGTATGTCACGTACGCTTCGGAAAAGCACGATCTCGACGCCACCAATCAGCGGATCACCGCGCTGAAAGCGGAACGCACCCAGCTCCAACAGATCAAACAGGAAGTGGAAGTTTACGAGCAGCAGAAGCAGACCCTGCAAACCCAGATCGACGTAATCGAGGGCTTGCAGAAGAACCGCACCGGCGCGCAGGAATTGCTGCAGATGGTGGCCAACACCGTCGTCCGTGTGGATCAGCTCTGGCTCACTTCGCTGGATAAGAAAGGCGATTCGCTCACCATTCTGGGTGAAGCCGGCAACATCGATTCGATCGCCAACTTCATTACCCAGCTGAAGCGGTCCGGATACTTCGACAAGATTGAAATTCAAGAGGCAAAGGAAGATGACGTCGCCAAGGCCGTAACCACTTACGGCTTTACGATGACGGCCGCCGTTGCCGGTGCCGCTCCGGCTTCGGATGCGACCGCCGCCACCAAGCCTGCCACCACTCCTGCGCCAGCCCCGCAACCGGCACCTAAGGGGAGGAGCTAGCAATGGCTACTTCGTTCCGTGAATGGCCCTGGCCGTTACAAGCGCTCTTCTATTTCGCGCTGGCTTTGATTCTGATTGCCGTCGGACTGTTCGTCCCCGGCTTGCCGAATTCCAACGTTCGCAGCGACCTGCAGGCCGCACAGGCGCAGGAAAAGCCTTTGCAGACCGAAGTTGCCAGCCTGCGTGTGTACAAGCAGCGTCGCGCCGAACTGCAATCCGAAATGGATGCGCTGCAAAAGCAGCTAGCTACTCTGCAAACCATCGTGCCGGCCGATAAGCGCGTGGATGAATTCATCGTCATGATTCAAGCCGCGGCCACCAGTTCGGGCGTTTCGATTCGCCGCTTGAAAGCCGAAGCGATCGCGCAGAAGCAGGACTACTTCGAGATGCCGTTCACCGTCGAAGCAGACGGCCCGTACTTCTCGGTGCTGGACTTCTTCGCCAAGCTTGGCCGTCTGTCGCGCATCATCAACGTCGGCGACATGAAGCTGGTCAGCATCGCCGGCAAACAGCAGTCTTCGACTTTCCGCATGACGCCTGGCACTTCAGTTTCCGGCGTCATCACCATCACGACGTTCTTTTCGCAGCCCGTCGAGACCAAGCCCGCCACGGCGGCACCCGGTGCAAAGCCCGTACCCGCGCCGGCGAAGAAGCCATAAGGCATAGACGATGAAACGCTCACAAAAAACGGTTACGGTTCTCGCGCTGGTGGCTCTGTCGCTGGTTCTCGGCCCCGCTCTTTGGGCTCAGGCCGCGCCGGCCACCAAGCAACACGCGCACAAGGCCAAAGCGGCCGCCGCGAACGCAGCCGCTGCACCTGCGGCCGCGGGCGCTGCCAAACCCGCCGAAGCAGCCAAGCGCGATCCATTTCTTCCGCTGGTCAACGAAGGCAAACCGGGCGGCGGCGCTCCGTTGCCTCCGGGTAAAGCCGGACTCGTGGTCGCGACCGTGCGCATCGATGGCACTGTCCGCGCCCCCGAAGGGATGCTGGCCGTAGTTTCCAATCCCGATCAACGCGTTTATTTCCTCCGCGAGGGGGACCGTCTGTACGACGGCGATGTGGAAAAGATTGGCCTGGACGGAGTGACGTTCAAGGAAAACTCAAAAGATGCATTCGGGAAGCCGGTCGAACGTTTGGTTACCAAGCGAATCTACCCGAGCGCAGGAGAGCAGCAATGAGGATCATGCGGAGCTGGGGACAAACTGCGTTCGTCGCGGTTTCCCTGATGTTGACCAGTGGTGCCCTCCGGGCCAGTGATGCGCCGGTGGTGCACGTCAAGGCCGTGGTGAAGGACGGCAACGTCAGCCTGCAAGCGCAGGCCAACGCGCCGTTCGAATACACCACCTATCGCCCGAGCCAGAGCCTCTACGTGCTCGACTTGAGCGGTGTCTCCGCTGGAGACTCCGCGGGCGCTCGCGTGGTTCCCTCGGAACTCGTCAAGAGCTACCGGGTGAGCACCTACTCCGCGGGCCAGAAGCCCGTGGTGCGCCTGGAGATTCTGCTGCGCGCCGGCGTCGAGCCTCGCATCGAACGCACCGGCACGGACGAACTCTCGCTGCTGGTTTCCGCCAACGGCAATGCCGACGGCGGTGCCGCAACGACTCCGGTGGCGTCCACTCCCGCTCCGGCACTGACGCCTGTTTCGACGAAGTCGGCCTCCAGCGCGACCTCTGCGCCGAAGTCCGCTCCCTCGACTTCCGGAATTCAAGCCATCGAAACTGTGAAGCTGGGCCAAAACGGACAGCAGACTGAAGTGAACGTCGTCGGCAGCGGCAAGCTGACCTACCACGTCACCCGGCTGCAGAATCCCGACCGCATCGTTCTGGATTTTTCCGGTGCACACCTGCGCACCTCGGAAAAGAGCATTCCCAGCAACCTCGATCCGGTTCGTGAAATTCGCCTGGCACAATTTTCACCCGAAGTTTCGCGCGTGGTCATCGACCTTCGCTCGCCGGCTCACTACAACGTGAACGCCAGCGGCAATGCGGTCACCGTCGCATTCAACTCCGACGCGCCTGCGCCGTCTGCGGCACCGGCGAACGTAGCGCCTTCGAACATCACCACCACAAAGGCAGACGTTCCGGCCGCGACTCCTGCAGCCGCTCCTGAAAACATTTCCGCTGCGGTCGCCGTCGCAAAAGACACGACTCCGGCAAGCGTTCCGGCTCCGATCGCGGTGTTGCCTGCCACGATGACCGGCACGTCCACAGCTCTGGCAACGCCCGCGGCAACGACGGCACCAATCGTTGCGGCACCTGCGGTCTCGACGCCTGCTCCGGCTGCGGCCACGCAACAAGCGCCGACGCCCGCTCCAGCTGGCCGCTACTCCGGCGAACCGATTTCAGTGAACCTGAAAGATGTGGACCTGCGCGACTTCTTCCGCTTGATTCACGAAATCAGCGGCTTGAACGTCGTCGTGGATCCGGCGGTTCACGGCAACCTGACCATCGTTCTTGACGATGTACCGTGGGATCAGGCTCTCGACATCGTTCTGCACAACAACGATCTCGACAAACAAGTCGATGGCAACGTGCTGCGCATTGCCACCAAAGACACGCTGAAGAAAGAAGCCGAACAGAACCGCGAATTGGCCAAGGCTCAGGCCGAAGCGGCGGACGTGGTCACCACCACGCGCGTCCTCAGTTACGCAAAGGCTGCCGACCTGGTCCCCACGATGAAGAAGTTCCTTTCTTCGCGCGGCGACGTGCTGGCAGACAGCCGTTCGAACACTTTGATTATCCGCGACATCCCCAGCGTCTTGCCGGTGATCGACAACCTGATTCGCCAGCTCGATCGTAAATCGCAGCAGGTGGAAATCGAAGCGCGCGTCGTTGCCGCCAACCGTTCGTTCTCGCGTGAAATTGGTACCGAGTTCGGCGTCGGTGGCGCGGCTGTGACGCCCAACAACATCAACGGATTCGGCGGTAGCTCGGCGGTCGGCACCAGCCCGGTGGTTCACAGCATCAACGGCGCTGCGCCTCCGCTGGCCGTCGGCGCTACGCCTACGTCCACCAGCGGCTCGGTTCCGCTGCTCACCGCTTTGGGCGCGACCACTCCGACCAGCGGTATCACCTACGCGTTCCAGTCGGCCAACTTCGCTCTCGACATGATCATCACCGCTGCGGAAGACCGCGGCGTCGGCAAACTGATCTCCAAGCCGAAGGTGATCACCCAGAACAACCAGAAGGCGACGGTCAAGCAAGGTACCAAGATTCCGGTGCAGACCATCGTCAACAACACGGTATCGGTTCAGTTCGTTGACGCCGTCCTTCAGCTGGACGTCACTCCGCAGATCACCGCGGAGGGCACCATCTACATGGACATCACCGTCACCAACGACCAGATCGACTCCTCGATCCCGCGTGTGCAGGGCATCCCTGCTATCGACACGCAGGCGGCGGAGACCAAAGTCCTGATCGGCGACGGCCAGACCGTCGTCATCGGCGGTATCATCGTGTCGCAACAGCGTACGGACGTGCAGCAGGTGCCGTTCTTCGGCAGCTTGCCCGCCGTCGGAAATCTGTTCAAGCACACTACGGTCAGCTCCACGGCCCAGGAACTTCTGTTCTTCATCACCCCGCGCATCCTGCCGGGATAGTCCGTGAAGATGGAAGGGTCCGGCTTTTGGAAGTGAAGAGTGGCACGACGAAACTAGGACGCGGCCGGAACCAGATGGATCGGTTCCGGCCTTTTCTTTTCTCGCTCCACGCCGACGCATTTCTCGTCACCCATCTGCCCAACGTCGCCTACCTCTGCGGCTACACCGGGAGCAATGGCGTTCTATTGGTCGAGTCCTCCGGCGCAACCTTATTCACCGACGGCCGCTACACCTTACAGGCCGCCGAACAAGTGCATGACGCTCGCGTGGACATCGTGGCAGGGAACCTGCTGCTCGCGGTTGCCGAACGCTTGAAGCGACGCAGATCGGTTCGCCTCGCCTACGGGCCCACGCAGTTCACCGTGGCGCAGAAACAAGTGCTAGACGCCAAGCTCGGCAAGCGCATTCGCTGGATCGACGGTGGCAACACCATCGAATGCCTGCGCGCCATCAAAGAGCCGGCCGAACTCGCCACCATGCGCGAAGCGGCCAAGATTATCGACGCAGCCTGGAAGGCCGGATTGGGTCGCATTAAACCCGGAGTCTCCGAACTGGCCGTCGTCGCCGAGATTGAGTACGCCATCAAGATGGCCGGCGCGAGCGGACCATCCTTCGAGACCATCGTCGCGTCCGGCGCGCGCTCGGCGTGGGCTCATGCCCGTCCTACGTCCAAGCTGCTCAGAAAAAACGAGTTGGTCGTCATGGACCAGGGTGCTATACTTCGCGGCTACTGCAGCGATATGACTCGAACCGTCTTCCTGGGGCGCGCTTCGAGCCGGATTCGCAGGATGTACCACGCTGTCTTACAGTCCCAGGAAGCCGCCAAGTCCGTCATCCGCCCCGGCGTAAAATCCGGTGATGTGGACGCCGCGGCCCGATCCACCCTGAAAAAGTTCGGATTCGCGCAGTACTTCACCCACAGCACCGGCCATGGGTTGGGCACGGAAGTTCACGAAATGCCCCGGCTGGGTCGTGGCGATGAAACAACGCTGGAGCAGGGAATGGTAGTCACCGTCGAGCCGGGCGTGTACATTGAAGGCCTCGGTGGCATCCGAATTGAAGACGACATGGTCATCACATCCAATGGCGCTGAAAGTCTGACCGGCGCCACCAGGGACTTTCTAGAACTTTAATGGCGAAAAAGTCGAAATCCGAATCCTCTCACGGCACACATCCAGCGCAACAAGTGAACCTTCCCGAAATCGAACGGCTTCTCGAATTCATGTCGAAGCACGGGCTGGAAGAGTTCGAATACGAACGCGACGGCCTGCGCATCCGTCTGAAGAAACCGTCGTCGCTGCCGCAGGGCGGCTATCGCGCGATTCCTGCGCCCGAAATCGTGGTGGCCACCGTGCCATCGCACGCCGCACCGGCTGCCGCTCCGGCGTCTGCCCCGCGCGAAACAGCGCGTGAAGCGGCGGCTGAACCGGCCCGCTCCGAAGATCTCCACATCGTCAAATCGCCGATCGTCGGCACATTTTATTCATCGGCCACGCCGGGCGCCGAGCCGTTTGTCTCGGTCGGAACCAAGGTCGACTCCGGCCAGGCCCTTTGCATCATCGAAGCGATGAAACTGATGAACGAAATTGAATCCGACGTTGCCGGCGAAATCGTTCGCGTCTTCGTCGAAAACGGCCAGCCGGTGGAATACGGCGAAGCCCTGTTCGGCATTCGAACGCACCGGAAAAAGTAAATCCGTTTCACCTGGGATCCATGTTCCGAAAAGTCCTGATCGCCAATCGCGGAGAAATCGCCCTCCGCATCATGTCCGCGTGCCGGGAACTCGACATCAAGACCGTCGCGGTCTACTCCGAAGCCGACCGCAATTCGCTGCACGTCCGCTTTGCCGATGAAGCCATCTGCATCGGACCGCCGCGCTCGAGCGAAAGCTACCTGAATATTCCGCAGGTGATCAGCGCTGCGGAAATCGCCGACGTAGACGCGATCCATCCGGGCTACGGTTTCCTTTCCGAAAATGCGAACTTCGCTGAAGTCTGCGAGGCTTCGCACATCACGTTCATCGGCCCCACTCCGGACGCCATCCGGCTGATGGGCGAAAAAGATAAAGCCCGCGAAGCGATGGGCGCTGCCGGACTTCCGATTATTCCCGGCAGCCCCGGCGTAGTGCCCGACGAGGATTCCGCCAAGCGCATCGCCGCGGAAATCGGCTATCCGATCATGATCAAGGCCGCGGAAGGCGGCGGCGGACGCGGCATGCGCGTGGTGCGCAATAGCCGCGAACTGATTCCCATGTTCCAGACGGCGCGCGCCGAAGCGCAAGGCGCTTTCGGCAGCCCCAATGTGTACATGGAAAAGCTGATCGAAAATCCTCGCCACATCGAATTTCAGGTTTTGGGCGACAAGCACGGCAATGTGGTGCATCTGGGCGAACGAGAATGTTCGCTGCAGCGCCGCCACCAGAAAGTCCTCGAAGAATCTCCCTCGATGGCTCTTGACGCTGCCACGCGCAAGAAAATCGGCAAGCAAGTCGTCGATGCGCTGACGAACCTTGGCTACTCCAGCGCCGGCACCGTCGAATTCCTGCGCGAAGATTCCGGCAACCTCTATTTCATCGAAATGAACGCGCGCATTCAGGTGGAGCATCCGGTCACCGAAATGGTCACCGGCATCGACCTGGTGAAATCGCAGATTCGCGTCGCGGCCGGCGAAGAGCTTTCGAGCATCCTTCCGCCGGTGGAATTTCGCGGCCATGCCATCGAATGCCGTATCAACGCCGAAGATCCCGAAACATTCACGCCATCGGCCGGGCGCATCACCGCCTTCCGCGTTCCCGGCGGCCCAGGCATTCGCGTGGATACCGCCAGCTACGCCGACGGTGTAATTCCTCCGTATTACGACTCGCTGATCGCCAAGCTGATCGCCCACGGAAAAGATCGCGCTGAAGCGATTGTGCGCATGCGTTGCGCGCTCGAGGGTTTCGTGGTCGAAGGCATCAAGACCACCATACCGCTGCACAAACGCATCCTGGTCGATCCCGCGTTCATCGCCGGAAAGTTCGACACTCACTTTCTCGATCGGGCCTTGGCGGAGCCCCGCGAACCGGCCAAGCCGGATTCGCCCGCGGCCAAGTCCGGTCCGGCGCTGGTTCCGTCGTCGGGCAAAAAGAAAATCCTGCTGGCGAAGTAGCGCGGAGGCGGCGATTGTTTCCGGCTCTTTACGCAATCATCGACCTGAATCCGTCGCTGGAACTCGAAGCCGCTCTCTCCCTTTCGCAAAAACTCGCTGCCGGCGGTGCTCGGTTGATTCAGATTCGCGCCAAGAATTATTCTGCGCGCGATTACTTCCTCGCCGCGCACAGATTCGTCGAACTCCTGTCGCCTCTCGGCGTGAAAGTCATCGTCAACGACCGTCCAGACGTCGCCGCAATCTCAAATGCTGCGGGAGTTCACGTGGGCCAGGAAGATTTGCCGCCTGACCTCGCGCGCAAGCTGTGCCCGTCGCCGCTCTGGGTCGGTGTTTCCACCCACAATCTCGAGCAGCTTGCAGCCGCCGACAAAACTTCGGCGGACTACATCGCAGTCGGGCCCATCTTCCCAACGCAATCGAAAGCCAATCCCGATCCGGTCGTCGGCCTCGACTTCCTTTGCCAGGCAAGAAACACTACGCGGAAACCGCTTGTAGCCATCGGCGGCATCACGGTAGAGTCCGCCGCAGATGTGTTTGCCGCGGGGGCCGACTCGGTGGCGGTGATCAGCGATCTAGCTCGCGCGGCCGATCCCGCAGCGCGAGCAGCGCAATATCTGGACGTCGCGCGAAAGCATGGCGAACGCGCGTTGCACGCCAAGAGCAACTGACTCCGCGTCAGCCGTCGTTGAGAACGTGAGCGAGACGGAGAACACCAGCAGTATCGAGAACGATTGATGCCCGATCACGCCGACCAAGCCGTCACGAACGCCACCGGATCCGGACAGCCGTCTGAACTCGTCAAAGGTCTTGGCCTGTTCGATTCGACCATGATCGTCTGCGGTTCGATGATCGGCTCCGGCATTTTCATCGTCTCGGCGGACATCGCGCACCAGGTGCAGAGTCCCGGCCTTCTGCTCGTCGTCTGGTTCATCACCGGCGTGATGACGTTGATCGGCGCGCTCAGCTACGGCGAACTTGCGGCGGCCATGCCGCAGGCCGGCGGCCAGTACGTTTATCTGCGCGAAGCGCTCGGTCCGCTCTGGGGATTTTTGTACGGCTGGACGATGCTGCTGGTGATTCAGACTGCCACCATCGCCGCCGTCGCGATTGCCTTCGCGAAATTCACCGCTGTGATGTTCAAGTGGTTCTCCGCTTCGGTGTGGGTCTGGAATCTCGGCCCGTACCATGTCGGCCCGTGGAATTTCTGGTTCGGCGCGCTGGGTCCGTACGACATCGGCCTGAACCGGCAGAATTTTCTGGCCATCGCTTCGATCGTGCTGCTTACCTGGATCAATTCCCGCGGCCTGCGCGTGGGAAAAATCGTGCAAAACGTTTTCACCGTTGCGAAGGTCGGCTCGCTCGCCGCCTTGGTTCTGATCGGCTTCTGGTTTTCCACGGCCGCCGCCCGCACGGCGAACTTCACCGATTTCTGGCGCGGCGCCGGAGTCGGTGTGATGCATCCGTATCCGCCCAATAATCCGAACTGGATGATCACCACGCTGACGCTGATTGGCGTCGCCATGGTCGGTTCGCTATTTTCTGCAGACGCGTGGAACAACATCACCTTCACCGCCGCCGAGGTGAAAAATCCCAGTCGCAACTTGCCGTTGTCGCTCGCGCTGGGCACCACGATCGTGATTTCGCTCTACATCCTGGCCAACATCGCCTATCTGCGCGTTCTGCCGATCAGCGGCGATCCGCACGGCGCAACCGTTCTTTCGCGCGGCATTGAATTCGCCACCGACGGCCGCGTCGGCACGGCCGTCGCTGAAGTCGCCTTCGGTTCGGCCGGAGCGATCGTCGTGGCGATCGCCATCCTCATTTCCGGTTTCGGCTGCAACAACGGGCTGATTCTTTCCGGCGCGCGGATTTACTACGCCATGGCCAAGGACAAATTGTTTTTCAAGTCCGTTGGCACCGTGAACAAGCATCATGCGCCCGGCGTTGCGCTGATCGTCCAGTGCATCTGGTGCGCGGTGCTGTGCCTGTCGGGAACCTACAGCCAGCTGCTCGATTTTCTGATTTTCGCCGTCTTGATTTTTTATATCCTCACGCTCAGCGGATTGTTCATCCTCCGCTGGAGACGTCCGGACATGCCTCGCCCCTATCGCGCCTTCGGCTATCCCGTTCTGCCCGCGATTTATCTGGTGATGGCCGTGTTCATCGAAATCCAGCTGCTGCGTTACAAGC
Organism: uncultured Acidobacteriota bacterium; assembly: GCA_963719065.1. Taxonomy (GTDB): domain Bacteria; phylum Acidobacteriota; class Terriglobia; order Acidiferrales; family UBA7541; genus Palsa-295. The sequence goes on from CAVRAM010000001.1 coordinate 318,657, forward strand.
CGCAATACACCTGGCCCGGCCTGATCATCGTGGTGCTGGGTGTGCCGGTGTACTGGCTATGGAAGATGGCAGGGAAGCGCGAGTCGGCCTCCGCTTAGCGCACAATTTTCGCCGGTTGCGCGAGCGGGCCGATGTCTTTTCGTGTAAATTCATCGGTAACGAAGTAGCAAAGTTTTCGCGTTGCGGTGCGGTGGTCTCGGGAGGAAGGGCGAATGGGCAATCCGCTGTTTAAGAAAAAGCCGATGTCCGTGCTGCTGAGTGAAGCAGCGGAAACCGGCGAACACACACTCAAGCGTTCGCTCGGACCGCTTTCGCTCACCGCTCTGGGCGTGGGAGCCGTCATCGGCGCCGGCATTTTCGTTATGACCGGCCTTGGCGCCACCTACGCCGGACCCGCGCTCACGTTATCCTTCGTGGTTGCCGGCATCGGTTGCGTTTTCGCCGGCCTCTGCTACGCCGAATTCGCCGCGATGATTCCTCTCGCCGGCAGCGCATACACCTACGCCTACGCTGCGCTGGGCGAACTGCTCGCCTGGATCATCGGCTGGGACTTGACCCTCGAATACGCGATGGGCGCGAGCACCGTATCGTCGGGCTGGTCGAACCATTTCGTCGAGTTGCTGCAGATTTTTCATTTGAAAATACCTTTGTGGCTTGCGTACGACCACTGGACGGCGCTCGCCACCGCCGAAAATATCGTCGCCCGCGCCCAGGTGCAGGCTGCCAATCCTGCAATCAGCGTCACCTCAAAGGCATTCTCGGACATGGTTCACGCGCTGGTCGACGTCCCCTCGGCTGCGCTGGTAGCGCAAGCGCACAGTCTGGTCAACGCTCCGCACATTTTCGGTTTTGAGTTCGGCTTCAACCTGCCGGCATTCATCATCGCGCTGATCATCACCTGCGTCCTGGCTGTGGGCATCAAGGAAAGCGCCAATTTCAACGCCCTGATCGTAATCATCAAAGTCGCTGTGGTTCTGTTCGTGATTGCCTTGGGCCTGAAATACGTGGACAGCACCAACATTGGGCACAGTTGGGCCGAGTTCGCGCCCATGGGTGTCGGCGGCGTCTGGAAAGCGGCCGCGTACATTTTCTTTGCCTACATCGGATTTGACGCCGTTTCCACCACGGCGCAGGAAGCGAAAAATCCGCAGCGCGACTTGCCCATCGGTATCATCGCTTCGCTGGTGGCCTGCACCATCCTCTACATCATGGTGGCCTTCGTACTCACCGGCATGGTGCCGTGGCGCTCCATCAACATTCAGGCGCCGCTCGCCGTTGCGTTTCTTGATCACGGGCTTAGCACCGCCTCGACGGTCATCACAGCGGGCGCGCTCGCCGGCCTTACCAGCGTGATGCTCGTGATGTTGCTGGGCCAGACCCGCGTGCTTTACTCCATGGCCAACGACGGTTTGCTGCCGCGCAAATTCTTCGCCGCGATTCATCCGAAATTTCGCACGCCGTACAAGACGACGCTTCTTGTCGGCTTTGTTGCCGCGATCGTCGGCAGCATTACTCCCATCGACAAATTGGGAGATATGGTCAACATCGGGACGCTTCTAGCCTTCGCCATCGTATGTGTCGCGGTCATCGTGCTGCGCTACACCAATCCCGATCAACATCGCCCGTTTCGCACGCCGCTGGTCCCGCTGGTGCCCGCGCTCGGTGTTGCCATCAACGTCTATTTGATGGTTAACCTCGGACGCTGGAATTGGGCGCGCTTGATCATCTGGCTGGCGATTGGTCTGATCATCTATTTCAGCTACAGCCGCCATCACAGCCGCGTGCAGGGTCACGATCGCGAGCCACTGTAGGTTTTCGGAGGCGCCAAGTTCGTTCGGTACGGTCGTTCGGTTTCACGGTAAAATACCTGCTCGCCCGTTTCCTTCGGCCGGAAGGTTTTTCAGCCTCGTGAAAACCACCACCTCGGATCAACTCGCGTGACGCCTCTTTCCCCTCGCCGAATCGCCGTGCTTTTACGGCGCATTTCCCCGTTCGATCGAATCGCCCTCGCGATTGTCGTCCTCGGCGTGATCGATCGCATTCTGGTTTTCGCCGGGGTCAACATCCCGTACTCCGGATTCATCTTCTTCATCGCGTTTCTGGCCACCGCATATCTCGTAATTCGCACGATTCCGCGCATTCGCGCCCAAGCCATGTGGCGGCTTCGCAACCGGCTGATCGTCGCCTACATTTTCGTCGCGGTCGTGCCGCTGATCCTGCTGCTGGCCATGGCCGGAATCGCCGCCTACGGTTTGTACCTGCAGCTGGGTGCGCACATGCTGCACGACGATTTGCAGGAGCGCATCAGCACCATCACCGCCGAGACCGAAGCCATCGCCGGAGCCATCGAACAGGAAACGATTCAAGGCGCGACGCCCACCGAAGAAGCCGTGCTCTCGCGCCCCGGTGTGGCCCGCGTGATTGCCGCGGCGCGCAACGAATGGCCCGACCTGCGCGTGTTTCCAAACCACGGCGAGTATTTAGTGAAGTCTCATAACGGAAAAACGTACGGCGGCTTGCTCGAATACCAGCAGCGAATCTGGATCGCGTCGGCCGTCTGCCGCAGCGAACGCACTGCGCCGTTTTGTATTCTGGCGGGCACGCCGGTAAATCCCACGTTGCTCGACGGCCTGTCGTCTGAAATCGGGCCAATCGAAATCATTCCGCTGCGAGCGCAAAACGTGAATGGCACCCAAGACATAAAGGCCAGCTTCAACGGGCGCGTATTTACTCCCGGCGAAAGCATCAGCAGCCGCCGACGCGTTCTCGCGCCCGCCGAAAACTGGTTCGACATCCGCGTCAACGGCGCATCGACGATCGAGCTTGATCACACCGGCGCCGAAGAAAAAGCCGATCCGGCCGCGATTCTTGCTTCCTTTACAGTTCGCCCTTCGACCATGAATCGTCACCTGTTCACATCGGTGGGCGAGTTCGGCCCGCTGCTAGTTTTTGCGTTGGTCGCAGCCGGAGTGATTTTCCTGCTGCTCGAAATTGCTGCGCTCGCAACGGGCATTGTGCTCACGCGCACGATCACGAGCGCCGTGGGAGACTTGTACGAAGCAACGCTCTTCGTCCGCCGCGGCGATTTTGGCAAGCGCATCCGAGTTCACCAGCACGATCAGCTCGGCGCGCTCGGCGAATCGTTCAACGAAATGACCAGCTCGCTTTCTGAGTTGATCGACGAACAGGGCAAACGTCAGAAACTCGAAAACGAAATCGAAATCGCCCGCCAGGTGCAATCGCAACTGTTCCCGCAGACCTTGCCCGTTCTGCCGGGACTCGAACTCGCGGCGATCTGCCGTCCCGCTCGTTCGGTGAGCGGCGACTACTATGACTTCATCCGCACCAGCCAGACGTGCGTCGGCATTGCGCTCGCGGACATCAGCGGAAAGGGAATTTTCGCTTCGCTGCTGATGGCCAGCTTGCAGGCCGCTCTGCGCAGTCAGGCCACGCTGGACGGCAACTGCGGCACCGCCGAACTGGTCGTCCGCCTGAATCGCCATCTTTTCCGCAATACGTCCGACGACCGCTACGCCACCTTCTTCTACGGCGTGTACGATTCCGAAGCGCACACCTTTACCTATACGAACGCCGGTCACCTCTCGCCCTTCTTCATTCACCAGAGCAAAGTGGACGAACTGAGCGAGGGCGGCACCGTCGTGGGCTTGTTCGAGGATTTCCCCTACGAGCAGCGCACCATCAAAGTCGAACCCGGCAGCCTATTTGTCCTCTTTAGCGACGGCCTCACCGAGCCCGAGAACGTCTATGGCGAGGAGTTCGGCGTCCAGCGCCTCCGCGACGAAGTCCTGCGCCAGCGCCACGCTCCGCCGCAGCGCATCGCCGAAAATCTGATCGCCGCCGCCGAACTTTGGGCCGGTTCGCCCGAACAAGCCGACGACATGACCGTCGTTGTCGCTCGCATGGGCTAGCCTGTCCGCCATACATCACCGTATGGTTTTCCCGTACGCCACCGTGACACTTCTCGAAAACTTCGTTCCTTCACGTTATAGTTGTCTCCAGGATTTTCAGGGAGAAAGTTCCACGTGCCCTTACGCGATCGAGTAGCGCTCATCACCGGCGGTAGCAGAGGCATCGGAAGGGGAATTGCCGAGGGCTTGGCGCGCGAAGGCGTGCGTGTCGCCATTTCCTACCGCAGCAACAAATCCGCGGCGCAGTCCACGCTGAAAGCGCTGCAGTCCGCGGGCGCCGAATGTTTTGCCGTCGAAGCCGACTCCACCGATCCCGAAAAAGTGAATTCGATGATCGAAAAGGTCACCGACCGTTTCGGCCGGCTCGACATCCTGATCAATAACGTCGGCGAGTTTAACTGGAAGCCCGTGCTGGAATCCTCGGTCGAGGAGTGGCACGAGATCGTGGCCTCGAATCTCTACAGCGTGCTATACGCCAGCAAAGCCGTGCTTACCTGCATGCGCCGCCAGCGTTTCGGCCGCATCATTAATCTGGGAGCGGTGGGCGCCGAGCGCGCCTTCGGCCAGGGCACCATTTCGGCGTATGCCGCAGCAAAGGCCGCTGTCGTTTCGCTCTCGCGCTCGCTGGCCATCGAAGAAGCCAAGCACGGCATCACAGTAAACGTTGTCAATCCTTCGAATATCGACGAGCGCGGCCTCACCGCCGACGAAGCTCGCAAAATCAAAGATGCTCGCGCGCCCATCGGCCGTCCGCCGTCATCGGAAGATGTGACCGCCGCCGTGAAGTTTTTCGCATCCGACGCTTCGGAGTACATCACCGGCCAGGTGCTCAACGTGACCGGCGGCTGGATGATTTAGCGCCGCGACTTCGCGTCGCGACTTGGTGTGCTGAATATGGCTCGACGTTTCCACGCAGCCCACAAGTAACCCATGAAAATCCTCACCGCTGCCGAAATGAATCAGGTCGATCGACTCACCGTCGAACGCTACGGCCAGACCATGGCCGGCCTGATGGAAAATGCCGGCGGGCAGGTCCCCTACGTTGTCTTGAAATACGTTCGAGACCTCTCCAAGCGAAACGTCGTAGTTCTCTGTGGCAAGGGCAACAACGGGGGAGATGGCTTCGTCGCCGCAAGTCACCTTCGCAAGCTCGGCGCCAACGTGCATCTGTTTCTTTTCGCCGCACTCAGTGACATGAAGGGCGAAGCCGCCGAAGCCGCGAAGTCATGGAAGCGCTCAAGCCGCGGACTTCGAGTTGTTCGTTCGGCGGTGGACCTTCGCGGAGTGAAAGACGCACTGGCATCCGCCCACGTTATCGTGGACGCACTACTCGGCACCGGTGTTCGTGGAGCCGTTCAAGGTGTGCTCGCCGAAGCCATCAACGCCGTAAACGAAATCTCGAAATCAAATCTCGCCACCGTCATCGCCGTCGATATTCCGTCCGGACTGCCCGCCGATACCGGAGTCGCACTCGGGCCCGCGATCAAAGCGACCGCGACCGTCACATTCACCGCGCCGAAAATCGGCATGATCGAGCCGCAAGCGGGCGAATTCGTCGGCCAGCTTTTCGTTCGCAACATCGGCTCGCCCTACGAATTGATCGAAGAAGTAGGCAAGAGCCGCATCCACTGGATCGACGCGGAAGAAGTGAAAAACTTCGCCGCGCCTCGCCACGAAAACGGCAACAAAGGCGATTACGGTCACGCGCTGGTGATCGCTGGCTCGTACGGCAAAAGCGGTGCCGCCGTGCTCGCCTCATGGGCCGCACTACGCGCCGGTGCCGGCCTCGTCACGGTCGCAACGCCCGATTCCGTTTTGCCGATTGTGGCCGCACATTCGCCCGAAATCATGACCGAGCCATTACCCGCGACAGCCGCAGGCACGATTTCGCTAAAGAGTTTCGACCACGATCGCCTGCAGAATCTGATCAGCAAAAAGCGCGCGCTGGCCATCGGCCCGGGTATTTCGACAAACGAAGAAACGCAGCAAGTCGTCCACAAACTCCTCGCCGACCGTACCGTGCCCATCGTCCTCGATGCCGACGGCTTGAACGCCTTCGCCGGCCGCGCAGCGCAGCTCAAAAATCCAGCCGGCAATCTCGCGCTCACGCCGCATCCCGGCGAGATGGCGCGCCTGGCGGGCTGCACGATTCCCGAAGTGCAATCGAATCGCCTGCCGCTCGCGCTGAAATGCGCCGCGGAATGGAACGCTCACGTGGTGCTCAAGGGATATCAAACCATCGTCGCTTCGCCGGACGGTCACGCCTACGTGAACTCAACCGGAAATCCCGGGATGGGCACGGCTGGAACGGGCGACCTGCTTACCGGAATTCTTGCCGGGCTCACTGCGCAATTCGGCACTGCGGATTGGCCGCGCGTGCTCGCGTTCGGCGTGTACCTTCACGGCCTCGCCGGAGATCTCGCTTACGAAGAGTTTTCGCGCGCGCCCTTGATGGCGTCCGATTTGATTCACGCGCTTCCTCGCGCCTACCAACGTTTTTACGCGATGGCCCGCCATGCCTGACGCCGAATTCCAGACGCACTCGTTCGAAGAAACCATCGCCAAGGGAAAAGAACTCGGCGCATCTTTGCAGCCGCCTGTGCTGATTCTGCTGACCGGCGATCTCGGAGCAGGGAAGACCACCCTCACCAAAGGCATCGCCAGCGGATTCGGCGCGGCGCGCGAAGAGGAAATCACCAGCCCCACATTCACGCTCGTTCATCGCTACAGCGGCGGACCCGCGCCGGTGTATCACATCGATCTCTACCGTATCGGCGGCACGCGCGATTTCGATACGCTTGGCCTCGAAGATATCTTCTCTGAAAATGCCGTCGTGATTATTGAATGGCCCGACCGCATGAAACTCCACACCGGTTGGCCGGTGATCCGCATCCAACTCGACCACGTTTCGGAAGACGTTCGCCGATTTGTCGTCACGCGCGAAATCGATTCCGCGGCGCCGCCAGAGAAATAATTTGTGCGATGGTTTGCTTCAGGGCTTCTGCGGAGGCTCGTCGGGAACTTTCGGCTTTTCGATCACCGACTGGGTATCCACCGAGAACAACTGGAAGTTCGAATACACGTGCCGCGCCATGTAGCGTGACGTGGTGTAGTCCGCATACGCTTCCACGCGCTGTGGCAGCCACAATTCGACATGCTTCGACTGAAACTGCACCGGCGCGTATTCTACGTTGATCGAACTCATCGTCAGCCCGACCGCGGCGATCGACTCTGCCAGATTCGTTTCCAATCGCATCATTTGGCCCGAATCTTTCGCGATCCACGCGCGACCTTTCAACGGCGCGCGATACACACCGTCGCCCACGCGAATCGAAAGGATGCGCGAGGGCTTTCCTTTTTTCTGGCGCAGGTGAATCACCCACGCAGGCTCGCCGTCCCAATCCATCGAACCTTCGCACTGCATGTCGAAATCGTTGCGATACGTGGGATGAAAAATCACCGCCAGCGCCGCCAGCCCCGAATCCCGAACGGTAACTGGCTTGGAGTTCGAACCCGCGACCGGCGTGCGTGACTCATGCACTCCGAAAGTCTCTTTCGTGACTTCGAAATTCACCGAGTAATCGAGCTCCGCCTCTTCGTTTGAAATCGGAAACCCTTCATGGTCGAGCGCCGCCTGCTGTGTGAACTCCACGGCGTCGAATTTTTCCAAGTTCGCTACGAGTTCGACCGCGCGTTGGCCGGCTTGCGCAGTGGCATCGGCAACGGGGCACGCCGGATCGGGCGTTATGCCCGCGAGGCGCGCGTCGGTGTTCACCGGATTCCACTTCAGCGATTCTTTTTTTGTTTTGCTGGCGTACAGCGCGGCGCGGCAGGGAACAGTCGCGACGATCAAGGAACAACAAGCAACCGCCGCGACGAATTTGATAAGTGTGGGCATGCGTGGAAAAACTCAGTTTGTCCGGCTCGCAGTGCTACCGGCGCGTTTACAAACCCATAATCTGAAATCCAGCGTCCACGTAAATCACGTTGGCGGTCACGCCGCGGCCCAGATTGCTGCCCAAAAAGACGGCAGTGTCGGCCACTTCCGCGGTTTCCGTATTGCGCCGCAACGGCGCCCGCTGCGCTGAAAATTCCAGCATCTTGCCCAGGTCTTTCACGCCGCGCGCCGAAATCGTCTTGATCGCGCCGGCGGAAATCGCGTTCACGCGAATCTTGCTGGGCCCCAGTTCGCTCGCCAGGTATTTTACTTCGGCTTCCAGCGCCGCCTTGGCCACGCCCATCACGTTGTAATTCGTCACCACGCGTGTCGATCCCAAATACGTCAGCGTCATGATCGCGCCGCCATCGGTCATCAGCGGCGACAGCGCCTTTGCCAGATACACCAGCGAAAACGCGCTAATTTCCAGCGCCACTTTGAATCCTTCGCGCGACGTATTCAGAAACGGCTGATTCAAATCCTCGTGATTCGCACCCGCCAGACTGTGCACCATCACGTCCAATTTGTGCCCGTCGGATTTCAGCGACGCCGCGAGGCCGTCGATGTCCGATTGCTGGGTCACGTCGCAGGGGTAGTACGACGTTACGCCGAGTTCCTTGCCGAGCTCTTCGACGGTCGGCTTCGCGCGCTCGTTTTGGTACGTCAGCAGCAGATTCGCGCCCTCGCGCGCGTACGCCTGCGCGATCGCATACGCGATGCTCCACTTGTTCCACACGCCCAGCACAATCGTTGTCTTGCCTTCCAGTAGTTTTGACATAGCGGTCAATATTACCCGAAATCGAAATTTCCGTCGCCACTTTGGCCGCGTGCATCCCGGCTGCGGACGGCTCGGCCGGAGGCGATCGGAGGAAGCATTACTTCGGATGCGTAAACCGGATGATCGCGCCCAACAAATCTCGCAGGATGGGAAACAGTACAGCGATCAATGTTCCGATCGCCGCGAGAGCCCGTTTCCGGTTCAGAACTTGTTCGAGCTTTCCCGCACTCTCCGAGCTTCCCGCGCCTTGGTGCTTGGCGCAGAATCCTCCCACCAACGCGCCGTTTCCGCAGCGCTGCCCTCGCGAGCCCAAATACAGGCAAGGCCCCTGATCGCCCTTCGCCGCGGAAGAGGGCATTGACCAAGCTGCCGAGTCGTAGCTTTGATCTTCCACCCCGTCCGGCGTATAACCGCCCGTTCCGCCTGGATCGCTGGCGGCAGGCCGGATCTCCACCACGGTTTTCGGGTGCAATGTGTCTTTTGGGCCGTTGACGTTTAGGAATCGTTCCATTGCGTCTGGCACCTCGGCTCGCTAAATTCGAGACTCGCCACAGTTTCGTCTCAGATGACCGATACCCGCACCACGATCACCACCGCCCATCCCGCCCGGATGAAGCTTGAGCCGTATTCCGCCGAAATTCGCCTGGGCACACTTAGCGTCGGCGTTGACAATATCCATTATGACGTCTTCTTAAGCCCGCGTTTCTACGAGCTTAGCAAAAAATACCTGCAGGATCTGGTGCGACAGGTCGTCAACGTCAGCCTGTTTTACGGCAAAGACCGAAAACAGGGCGGCACGCCGGAGCACGCCGCTTTTCGCAAACTGCTCACCGAAATCTTGCAGCAGTCGCTGACCAACGCAAAATTTCAGCAGTCGATCGAATCCGACATACTCAACCAACTCGCGCTGCTAAAACACCTGACTCTCGAAACCAACAACCAGTTCGCCAGCCTGCTGGTCGAATGCAAAGACTGGATTCGCGGCCGCGGCCAACATTTCGAGCATAGCGAGCAGGCCCACGTGATGCGGGCCAAGATCGCCGAAATTCAGGCCGACAAGAAAAACACGTTTCGCCAAGTTGGCGACACGCTCTGTCGGATCTGGCGCGAAGTCGAAGAGTCCAGCCTTTCGAAAAATCGCCGCGCGCTTTTCGGCGACGATTTCCGAGACACCTACGAGCTGCTGCAAAACCGTTTTTTGTTCGTCGAAAACGGTAACGACGAATATCTGTTCCTCGAACACTACGTCCTGCTCGGCAATTTCGTCAACGACCCCGACCGCTTCGACATTTTCGATGGGATGCTTCTCGATTTCGTCCGCGAATTTGTGCTGATGGGCACCGACTCCGACGATCTGGGCAAAGCGCGCAAGCAGCACGAACGATTGATGGAGCAGGCTCGCGTGCAGCGCTCGAACATGGCGCGCCTCGAAGAAGAAATCGAGGAAGCTTCCGGACGCGGCTCCGAAGCCGACAGTCTGTTTCCCACGTTCTTCAAACGCAAGCCTTCGGCCCCGGCACTCGGCCCCACGGAACTCGCCGACCTTCGCCGCAAATATTCCGCCATTGAAAAAAGCCTCGAAGAACTCAGCCCTCAAATCGAAGCCGCCAAACGCCGCATGGATTTCCTGAACGAAGAAAATCAGGGCCGCCTGGGCGATTACCTGAACCAGCCGGCCAACGCTCGCCGTTTGTTCGACGCGCAGGCTCCCGCTTCCGAAGGCGAAGCCGGTCCGCAAGTGCGCGCCCAGCTGCTGGAAGAATGGGTTCATCGCCTGGAAGAGCGCGAATTGTTGCTGCACATTCTCGCCAGCTACGAACTGCGCCGCATTCACGCTGATTACTGCCCGCCCATTCACTTGCAGGCGCTGAAAAAAGCGCTCGTCAATCGCGACGAAGCCAAACGCATCGAACTGATCCTCGAAAAGTTTCCCGCGCGCAAGACTTCCATGAAACGCCTCGAAGATTCCTCGCGTGCCATGCGCCGCCGCACTCGCGAAGAGCAACTGGCCGTCGGCCTGCAATTCGTTGAAGACCTGATGCGCCTTCGCCGCGATCGGCGCAACTACCAGCAAGTCGCCGCGTGGATGGAGCGCATCAATCTGGTTCGCTCTGAGCACGCTCGCCAGCTCTCTCGCGTCAACAAAAGCCTCTACGAGTTGCTGCTACCTGAAGAAAGCCGCCCGAAAGAAGATGCGGTGATCAATCACACTGTCATCAAGGCAGACGTGCGCGGCTCGACCGGCATCACCAAGGATCTGCTCGGCAAAGGCCTGAATCCCGCGTCGCATTTCAGCATGAACCTGCATGAACCGGTGAAGCGCATGCTCGAGCGTTACGGCGCTGCCACGGTATTCATCGAAGGCGACGCCATCATTCTCGCCATCGATGAAACCGAATCCTCTCGCGCCACCATGCGCGGAGCGGCGCGCGCCTGCGTGCTGGCCCGCGAAATTCTCGCTGTCACCCAGGCCTATAACGGCCGCGCCAAGACCACCGATCTGCCGCCGCTCGAAATCGGCGTCGGGGTCGCCTTTCAGGATTCCGCTCCGTCGCTGTGGATGGACGGCGAATCGAAAATCATGATTTCCAAGGCGCTCAATCTTTCCGACCGCCTTTCGAGCTGCACCAAAATCGCCAAGCGCATCTTCAAAGACAACGCTTCGCCCTTCAACGTGTTCCTGTTGCAGACTCTGATGGAGGACGCCGCCGAAGAAGAGGGCGAAGAACTGCTGGTGCGTTTCAATCAAAACGGAATCGAGCTCAACGAAGAAGGTTTCCAGAAACTCAGCAACGAAATTTCTCTCGCTGCTTTTGCCGGTACGTTTCCCATGCCTTGGGGCAAAGACCGCGTCCAACTGTTCGTCGGCGAAATTCCGCTCGGCGAATCGATCGAACCGATCGTGATCCGCAAAGGGTTCGTCCGCCAGCTCTTGCCCGGCGCCAAAATCGGCGCACAAGGCAATCGCCCCTACTACGAAGTCTGCACCGACGCCAAGCTCATCGAAATCGCCCGCAAGCAATTCCTAGCCAGCGCCACAAAATCCTAGAATGCGCGCCTTCGCAGGTTAGCGACTCCTCGCTGGCCAATCGCCCGCAACGCCGTCGTCTGTTCTGTAGCGTCAGCGCGAATCAATTCTGCAATCCTGATCGTTCCTCCATGCGCCGTCCGAAAGTGATCCCCTCCATGTGCGCCTCCCGTTTCGCCGTATAATTGCCGCAGCACTCGCTCCTTCAATCCCAACGGAGGCGAAAAGGGTCCGGTGATCCTCGCGGCCTTCAAAGCCGTTGATCCTGTCCTTCGCGGCCAGGGTGGTGGGTTCGACTCCCACACGCCTCCGCCACCGTATGTACGCTTGCAATATTTCCAGTCACCATACTCCACCGTGGGCCTATTTCGCTCTCGATGGCTGCCGTTACTCGCAAGCTCTCGTTCGCGCCTTGACAATTGATTAGTTATCACCTACGGTTCACAACGCTGCCGAGGACCTGCGAATCTGTCCGCGGCTTTGTCACCACCTGATAGCCCTTCGCCACACGGGAGAATTCGAATGAGAGCGCGCCGCGGTCTGTTTTGTGTCTGCACCCTTGTCCTGCTCACGCTAGCTGCCGCGTATGGTCAGGGACCAAACACCGTCAACCCGGCTTCAACCTCGGCAGGCTCATCGACGGCTCTGCCAACGGCGGCTCATCTGGCGGCCGACTACGGCCGATTGCCGCTGACGTTCGAGGCAAACCGCGGACAAGCAAGCGACCGGGTACGGTATCTGTCTCGCGCGGCGGGTCAGCTCTTGCTTCTCGAAAACGATGGCGCGGTGTTGCGTTTGGCGATTGGGTCGAGCGGCTCAAAGCAGACCGTTTCCGCACACGATGATTTGCAGATTCGATTCGACGGTGCGAACCCGAACGCTGAAATCGTCCCGCTCGAAGAGCAGACCGGGAAAAGCAACTATCTGATTGGCAACGATCCGCGAAAATGGCGGACCAACGTCGAAAACTATTCGCGCATTCGCTACAACTCGCTATATCCGGGAGTTGACCTGATTTTTTACGGCAACCCGTCGCGGCTTGAACACGACTTTATCGTCGCACCGGGCGCGAACTACCGGCGCATTGCACTGCAGCTGAACGGCAGCCGCGAAGTCCGGCTCGCGCCGGACGGGAGCGTCATCGTTGCTCTAGCGAACGGTTCGCTGAAGTTTTCAGCACCGAAGATCTACCAAATGCGCGGCGGCGAAAAGGTTGACGTAAAGGGCGGGTACAAGCTGCACAGGAATTTGCTCGCGTTCAAAGTAGGCGCGCACGATGCCAGCTTGCCGTTGATCATCGATCCAGTACTCAGTTATTCGACCTACCTGGCCGGAACCCAAGGGGAATTCCCAGCTGGAATCGCCTTGGACTCGGCTGGAAACGCGTACGTGACAGGCCTGACGTTCTCCAGCGATTTCCCCACTACGAACTCCTATCAGCCAGCCTGCGATCAGTGTGTCAACGGTCCTGACGTTTTCATCACGAAGCTCAATCCCACGGGTACTGCGCTCGTGTATTCGACCTACTTGGGAGGATCGGGCTACGATCAGCCCTATTCGATTGCTGTGGACGGTTCGGGACACGCCATCGTGGGTGGTCGAACCGGGTCGACGGACTTCCCGTTGCACAACCCGACGCAAACGACCCCAAACGTTCAGTATCAAGGCTTTGTGGCATCGCTCTCGAAAGACGGTACCTCGCTGAATTTCTCCACGTACTTGGGCGGATCGGAGGGTGCTCTGATTTCAAGCGTCGTGACGGACTCGCAGGAAAATGTCTACGTGTTGGGGTCTACTTCCTCGCCGGACTTCCCAACGAAGCCCACGACGAACGTCATCGGCGTTCCGCCGGGCTACGGGGAAAACGATCTTTTCGTGGCGAAGTTCGCTTGGTCCGGCGCGCTGGAGTTCGGCACAACGATTGGCGCGAACCCGCAACAACTGCCGCAGCCGTTTGGTTCGCTATTTTCTCCGGTGTCGGGAGCGCTAATCGCCGTTGACGCCAGCCATGACGTTTACATTTCCGGCGGGACCGGCCCAGGATTTCTCGTGACGCCGGGAGCTTTTCAGACGACCTACACCGGACCCGATCCTGACTGCGGCAGCTGCACCATGGGGTTTATCGCGGAATTGAAGCCGGACGGCTCAGCGTTCGTGTTTGCGTCCTATCTTGGCGGCTCAAGTGGCGATCAGGTCACCGGGCTCGCTCTTGACGCCAGCCGGAATATCTACGTGACGGGCAACACCGCTTCGCCCGACTTTCCGGTCACAACCGGTGCGTTTCAGGCTTCTTTCCCGGGCACGCAAGCCGGTATGCCCGAAACGTTTGTAACCAAGATGAACTCAACCGGATCGGCACTGGTGTACTCGTCGTTCCTGGGCGGACCGAATTCGTACAATCAAACCTACGCGAGCGGAATCGCCGTGGACTCGGCCGGCGAGGCTGTCGTGACCGGATTGACGAGCAGCCCAACATTTCCTTTGGTGAATCCGTTGCAAACTGCGCTTCCCGCGGGAGCCACATTCAACCCCACTGCGACATACCTCACCAAGTTCAACGCGGCAGGATCATCGGTTGTATTCTCGACCCTCTTTTCCGGGTCGACCGGGTCGAACGCCGCCGGAGTCGCATTGAGCGCGACAAATCCGAATGACGTTTACATCACGGGAACGTCTTTCGACACAAATCTGCCCACCACGCCGGGCGCCTTTCAACCTTCAGTCGCTGCCCCTCCGCCGTCCACCGAACCCGAGCACGTCTACGTCGCGAAATTTGATCTGGGAGTTCCGGCATCCGCCGTTTGTCCAAGTCAACCGAGTCTTTATCTTGCCGCCACCTACGGGCAGATCTCCTATACCGACGTAGTCGTTCTCGAGAACTGCGGAAACGCGCCGCTCGCTGTTTCAGACGTCACGATTACGGGTCCTTTCACCCAGCGGAATACCTGCCAAAATCCGGTTCAGCCCGGCGGATCATGTGACGTCGGAGTCGTGTTCCGATCGCACACGCCGGGAACTTTTACCGGCTCGCTCACCATTTCCCACATTGGGCAGCTTCAACCGCTGGTGATTTCGCTCTCGGGCCAAGCGACCGCGCCAGCCGTATATCTCCCTCAGAGCCCGTTCCAGCTCAATGACCAGCTCGTCGGACAGACCGGACCGCCGCAAGTGCTTCCCGTTTACAACCAAGGGACCGACTTCCTGTCGATCACTTCCGTCACCGTCGCCGGCTCGGAGTTCAGCGCGAAGCCAGAATACTGCCTCAACGTCGCGCCGGGCAACGGCTGCGATATCAGTGTGAACTTTCATCCGGTTGCCGCTGGCTTGCAAACAGCCACCCTGACTTTAGTCGACAACGCGCCCGACAGTCCGCAAATCGTCACGATTGAGGCAAACGGACTGGCCGCTTATCCCGTTCCCGCCGTCTCGTATATCTCTCCCACTACGATACTTCAGGGCTCAGCTGCTCAAGTCGTCTATGTGCAGGGCGGGGAATTCTTTCCATCCTCGAAGATCATCGTTCAAGGGATGGCGCTCGCGACCACGTACAACGGTGAAACGAGCCTGTCCGCGACGATTCCGGCGAGCATGCTGAAAAATCTTGCTGAACTAGATCTCCAGGTGTCCAACCCTGCGCCCGGCGGCGGAACCTCGAATTCCTCCACGATATCTGTCTACCAGGATATTCCGATCGGCGCGAACGCGTTGGTTTACGAGCCATACACTCGCAAGCTGTACGCGTCGATATCGAGCGCAGCCACCTCGAATCCCAAGTCGATTTTGAGTATCGATCCGGAAACTCAGATTCTAGGCACTCCAGATCTCGTAGGCGCAAATCCGAATCACATGGCTCTTTCGGCGGACGGATCGTACTTGTACGTCGGACTCGATGGCGCCAGCGCAGTTCAACAAGTCCAACTTCCGAGCGGTGCCTTGGGCACTTCCACCTCGCTCGCTTCGATTGCGACGGGGCAGCCTGTGAATGCGTTCCAGATAGCCGTCGTCCCCGGAAGGGAAAAAACTTTCGTTGCTAGCCTGCAACTGCCGTACACCGATCCTTCCGAGGCTGGAGTCGGATTGGTGTTGAATGGGAAATTGGTTTCCACCCTCCCCGGCTTTGGTCAGGGCGAGGCTGTGGACAATATCTGTTTTCTGTCTCAGCCTGCAATCTTTTACGGTTCTTCCTCCTTTGCGCCTCAGCTTTACGATTTTACGATCCTGAACAACGACACCTCTCTGAGTGCGCAGGGCGATTCATCTGGGCCGCTAGGATTCGGGTTCGGGTTCGTTTGTGATTCCAAGTACTTATACGACTTCGAGGGCGATGTCTTTGACCCCGTTGCGAACCGTTTGGTCGGCACCTACCCCTTCGGGTTTTTCGCAAACGCGATTTTGCCGGATGATTCAGTCGCTCGCACCTATGCCGCCGTAGATATTGACAATGCAAATGTCGTCGCGTTCGACCAGAATACGTTTGCGCAGGTCGGTTCCATTCCGGTCCCGACAAACAGCGATCAAATAACTTCGCTCTTGAGATGGGGCACGGACGGGTTTGCCTATCTGAGCTATAACTACAGTTCCGGAAATTCCGATCTGATCCTGCTGAGGAGCAGCGTCGCGCAGCCCTCCGTTGGTCCGAATCCTGTTCCGGCTATCGCACACACCACACCCGAGGTCCCCGCGGGGCACGGAAACTATCAACTCACCGTAACGGGAACGAACTTCGTGCCTGGCGCAGTGGTGGAGTGGAACGGTTCGATCCGCACCACAATTTTTCAGAGCAGCACCACGCTGATCGCCGATATTCCGGCATCCGACGTGGCCGTCGCCGGCACGGCGGAGATCAGCGTGGAGAATCCGCCTTTCACGGGGAACTCTTCGAACAAGCACAACTACACGATTCTGCCGGCGCAGTAGTTTCGGAATCCGCGCCGCGATCGCATTTGCGCTCGCAATCCGCGCGATTACGCCGATTCTTCTTGCCGCCGCGCGCGTCGTCGCATTGCACGTCGCCGCAACTCGCGTCGCCGCCAGCGAACGTAGCTCAGGCACTCGTGCCTGAGTGCCCCCCCCTTCAGTGGGGTGCAGGTTGAGCGATGCCGCCCATCCCACAATCCAATCCCCACGCCCGCCTTTCCACCTTCACTCCAGATCTTTAATTTTTCCGCGCGTGACAGCTCCACCTCCCCGGAGGCGAAAAGCGTGCTATGACCCTTCGCGGCCTTCAAAGCCGTTGATCCTGTCCTTCGCGGCCAGGGTGGTGGGTTCGACTCCCACACGCCTCCGCCAATTTTCCAAATCGGCAGGCGACTCTCAATGCAAGCTAAGACTGAAACCTGCCCCACTACGACCCGCCAGCAAAAAAGTCCGGATCTTTCACCGTAATCTTGTACTTCTCTTTTTCCTTTAGCAGCCGCGCGTCGTCATCACCTTTCGCCGGCCCCTGACTGAAATACGCGTTCCACAATATGTGCTGCTGGTCGTTGATCCAGTTGGCCCACACTTCCGGAGGAATGTTCGGATCACCGGCATAATTCTGGTGGACTTGCAGGTCCACCTGCTTCGCGTGCGCCAGCTTGTCTTTCCACGGTTTCTGTTTATCCAGCTTCAGCTTCATCGCTTCGTCGGCGACCGCGTTTTGCAGGTAAACGCGCTCAAGCAATGCGCTCAATCCGCCCTTGTAGCTGTTGCGAGTCGGCGGCGGAACTTTTTGGATCATGTTCCATCCCTGCTGCGCGGTGATTTCCTTGCCGTCGATCACCGCAACCACTCGATTCGGATCGTCGCGCGCCACGTCCGCTGGCCCCTTCGGATGCAATCCGTTTTTCGCCGCGTATCCCGCCGCAGGTCCGGCGCACGTATCCGCGATCCATTTCCCGGTGTAGGTTTGCGCGATCGTTCCGATTTCGCCCACGTGACTCTTCACCACCATCGTGCCTTGAAAAGTTTCAGCGTCGATTCGCGTGAACTTGCTAATCTGCTCGTATCCTTGGCCGCCGTCGTCCGCGTGGCAACTCACCTGCAGAACCAGCTGCTGAGGAGTGGACGTTACGTGCCGCGTACAATCCTTGCCCGTTGCGTTGACCTTCGAAATAAACCCCTGGTTCAGCGGGCATTTTCGGGATTTGTTGTCCGAACCTTTCGCGCGACTCGCGATCTTCTTCGCTTCATCCTTTTTTACGTCGGCCATCATCTTGGCCCGCTGCTCGGCGGTGTAGTTTTGCATTAACGGCTGCAGCGCCGCTTCGCTCTTGTCGTAGTTCACGTCGATGTTCGAGGTATGGACCTCCACTTCCCACATGCCCTTCTTCAAGTCGAGTTCCACAATTTTCGGTTCGTCGCCGTTCTGAGCCGCGGCGCGGTCCGTCAAACCCACGTAATCGGGCAGGGCTGCAAACGTAGTGATCGCGATCGCAACTGCGGCAGTCAGTCTCTTACGGGAGAAGGGCATCATCGACCTCGCTTCGACTGGGAACTTTTTGAAACAGGGCCGAACTGAGCGGAAAAGGTAAGTGGACTGCATGCGCCAGCGGACGGCGAAAATCGGGGCCGGACAGCTAGAACGGACGAAGAGAGCGAACGACGACCGCGAACGCGCGAATTCTACATCGGCCTCGCCCCGTTGCAAAGCGCGCTGATTTTTTCGCAGCTTGCGCCTCACTGCACCATAAACCGCGCATGACAGCAGACTTACACCCTGATTTGTCCTGAAATGTCCTCGATTGTCGGTTGCGAACCCGCGCATTTTGCCCGACTATCGCTACCGTCGCGCAGCTGGCAAATCCTGCCGGACGGCAGGGAAGCCCGCGAGCGACCGTACTCCAGATTCGTGTGAAGTCTCGGCCCACGAGTTCTAGTACGACGTGGTGTCGAACTGCGGCAGCTTTCCTGTCTACAAGCGTCATCGTTCTTGCATTCGCAGTCGGCAGTCTTAAAATTTCTTGCCTGGGCAAACCTTGGGAGGATTTGGATGGTTTCGATGCAAAAGCTTCTGGTGTGCGCGCTTCTGGTGGTAATTTCCGGTTTTTCCGCTGCGGCTCAATCGCAATCCATCTCCCAATCCGCGCCCACTCCCGCGCGACTGATTCAGCCCATCGATGAATCGAAGCTGTTCCGTCTCCGCGGCAACGTGCATCCCGGCGCGCAAGCCGCCAACGATCACGGCCTGGTCGATCCGTTTACGCCGCTGAACCGCATCGTCATGGTGCTGCAGCGCAGCCCGCAGCAGGAATCCGCGCTCGAACAGCTCATGACCGAGCAATACGATCGGCAATCGCCGAACTTCCATCACTGGCTCTCGCCCGAAGAATTCGGCTCGACCTACGGTCCTTCGGACACCGACATCGCCACGATTACTGGCTGGCTGCAGAATCACGGCTTCACCATCGACCGAGTCAGCAAAGGCCGCGTGACCATCGAATTTTCCGGCACCGCCGGCCAGGTGGCCGAAGCGTTCCACACCGAAATTCACCATTACGTCGTCAACGGCGTCGATCACATCGCCAACAACAGTGATCCTGAAATTCCCGAAGCGCTCGCTCCCGTGGTGCAGGGCATCGCTTCGCTGCACAACTTTTTCCCCACGCACCAGCACGTGATGGGACGCCGCGTTCACTACAATCCAAAAACCGGTGTGATTACCGCGATCCATTCGGCAGTAACTCCAGCGACGCCGCCTAACAGTTCGACGGCCGCAACGCCCGCATCGAAAGTGGATTGGTCGTCGGTCGGCCAACTTACCTACACCAACGATTACGGCAATCCCATCGAAGACGTCACTCCGGCCGACTTCGCCAACATCTACAACGTGCTTCCGCTTTGGAATGCCGGCATCACCGGCACAGGTGTCACGATTGCAATTTCCGGCGTCAGCGACATCAATCTCAACGACATTGCCACGTTTCAATCCGTGTTCGGCTTGCCCAACAATCCGCCAACGGTCATTCACAACGGAACCGATCCCGGCGATGTTTCCGGCGGCCAGGGCGAAAACGAACTCGACGTCGAATGGTCCGGCGCCGTCGCTCCGAACGCGAAGATCGCTTTCGTCGTCACCGCCTCCACGCAGACGACCTTCGGCGGCCAGCTTTCCGATTCCTACATCGTTGACAACAAAACCGCGAACATCATGAGCGCCAGCTACGGCACGTGCGAATTGAAACTGGGCACGTCCGGCAACGCCGCGTACAACGCAATCTGGCAGCAGGGCGCTGCGGAAGGCATCAGCATTATGGAATCGGCCGGCGATCAAGGTTCAGCCGGTTGTTCTAGTCAGGACACGCCCGCTCCCAACGCCGATAAATATGGGCTCGCCGTGAACGGGATGGCGTCGAGCCCGTTCGTCACCGCCGTCGGCGGCACCGACCTGAACTGGCAGAGCGCCCGCACAACCTACTGGAACTCGTCCAATACGTCCGTCGGCGAATCCGCTACCGGATATATGCCCGAACTTCCGTGGGACTCGACCTGCACTAGCGTTCGCATGGTTGCGGTCTTTGGATACTCCACTGCCGAGCAAACCTGTAACGAAATGTTCGATGGCTCGCTCGAAGCGTTCGATGACCTCGTGGTCATCGCCGCGGGCAGCGGTGGAACCAGCAACTGCACCACGCCTTCGGGCAGCACCACGGCAACCTGCTCCGGCGGCTACGCGAAACCTTCGTGGCAAACGGGAGTCGGAGTTCCGGCCGACGGCAAGCGCGACCTGCCCGACATTTCTCTTTTCGCATCGGGCGGATTTCCCGTGGGGAGATCCGGCAGCGCGTATCTGGTCTGCGAGACGATCAACACATCCACATGCGATTACAGCAGCGTTGACGGCGTCGAACTGCAGGAAATCGGCGGCACGTCGGCTTCGTCCCCGGCGTTCGCCGGCGTGATGGCGCTGGTGTTGCAGAAAACCGGCGAAGCGCAGGGTCTCGCTAACGTTCAGCTCTACAAATTTGCAGCGAGCGAAAATCTCAGCTCGTGCAACTCCAACACCGTGCAAAACGGAAACACCTGCATCATTTATGACGTCACCAGCGGCACCAACGCGCAGGTCTGCTACACCGGCGACCCGCAGTGCGTGACGAACACCACTGGCGACGAACTTGGCGTGCTGTCCGGTTTCTCATCCGGCACGGGCTACGACCGTGCGACGGGACTTGGCACCGTGAACGTCACCAACCTGGTGAACGCTGCGTGGCCCACCAGCAGCGGCGGCACGCCGTCCGTGTCGGTCACTCCATCGAGCATCGCGTTTGGAAATGAAACCGTCGGAGTGAAAAGCGCCGCGAAGCCGATTACCGTGAGCAACACCGGCACGGTAGCGCTTTCGATCTCGAGCATCTCGGTCACCGGAGCAAACACGGTCAGCTTCGCGCAGACCAACGGTTGTCCGTCGAGTCTCGGCGCTGGAGCCAGCTGCACCATCGACGTCACGTTCGATCCGACCGGTGCGTCTGCAAAGGCTGCGTCGATCACCGTCGTCGATGGCGCGGGCACGCAAAACGTTACGTTGACCGGCACCGGCGTAGCCGCGGGAGGTTCGCTCACCGTCAATCCCGCAACTCTCTCGTTCGGCAATCAAACTGTAGGCGTGAAGTCCGCGGCCAAGACGGCTACGCTCACCAACGGCACGTCGGCTGCGGTCACTGGCATCACCATCACCACGAGCGGCAACACCTCGAGCTTTTCGCAGACTAACAATTGCACGTCAAGTCTGGGCGTCGGCGGAAATTGCGTGTTCTCCGTTACGTTCGATCCGAATGGCGCGGTTGCGAAATCGATGACCATCACGATCGCCAGCAGCGCGGGCACGCTGACGATTACTTCCACCGGCACGGGCGTCACATCGAGCAGCAGCCTGACCGTCAGCCCGTCGACGCTGGCGTTCGGCAATCAGACCGTCGGCGTGAAGTCTGCCGCAAAGACTGCCACACTCACCAACAATAGTTCGTCTGCCGTCACCGGCATCGCGATCTCAACCAGCGGCAACACCTCGAGCTTTTCGCAGACTAACAATTGCACTTCAAGCCTGGGCGTCGGCGGGAGCTGCGTCTTCTCGGTCACCTTTGATCCGAATGGCGCGGTTGCCAAGTCGATGACCATCACGATTGCCAGCAGCGCGGGCACATTGACGGTCACATCGACTGGCACCGGAGTTGCCGGCCCTGTCACCGTCAGTCCATCGACGCTGGCCTTCGGCAATCAAACCGTCGGAGTAAAGTCCGCGCCGAAAACCGCATCGTTAATCAATGAAACCGCTTCGACGCTGACGGGCATCGCAATCTCCACCAGCGGCAACACCACGAGCTTCGCCCAGACCAACACGTGCACCACGAGCCTCGCTCCTGGCGCGAATTGCACGTTCTCGGTAACGTTCGATCCCAACGGCGCCGTCGCGAAGTCGATGACCATCACGATCAAAGACAGCGCCGGCACGCAAACCATCACCTCAACGGGCACCGGCGTAAATTAATTTCGAAGGTAGATCGAACCGGCAGTACCGAACGGCAACTAGCAGGGAAGTGTCGTTACGGAAGCGAGAGCGTGGCGCCGTAAATATCGGCAGAACCGCGGCCCACGCTCACCAGCGGTTTGTCGTCGGCCATCAGCGAATTGAAGATGCAGCTGCTGACGCCGCCATCGATTAGCTTTTGAAAGTTCACAACCGTCTCCACGGCGCCGGTCGAGATTTTGATTCTCTCGATCGGCTGCCCTGGCTCCAGCATTTCCTGATAATAAAGGTACGCGCTGTCCGCTGACCACGCTGTATTCCCAAACGATTTTCCGCGCACAATCGTTTTCCATTTTTCACGGGCCACGTCGTATAGCCGGATTTCGTGCCGCTCGTCGGTGACTGCTGTGATCATCTTTCCGTCGGGCGACCATCGAGGCATTGCCAAGCCATCGGAACCGGCGATTTCCTGGAACTTCTGGTCCTGCAAGGTCACAATTCCCAGCATCGAGCGCGATGGCTTGCCGTTCGCTGCCGCGATCTCGCGGTCCACTACCAGTTTGGTTCCGTCGGGTGACCAGTCCGGATCTCCCAAACTTTCCATACCGGGAATCAGCGGCTGCGGACGCCCACCCTCAAACGAAATCGTGTAGGCGTTTGGCAACGCGCCCGCTGCATGTCCGGTGAACGCCACGGTTTTTCCATCGGGTGACCACCGCGGAAATGCCGCGGTTCCCGTTGGAAACGGCAAGGCGCCAGGTTCGCTCCCGTCGATCTTGCTTCGCCACAACCCTTCGCGGTCCAGGCTGAAATATGCAGCCCATTTTCCGTCGCGCGAAATGCTGGGCATGATCGGGAGCATCGCGGTCAACATCGGTGCCATGGTTCCGGTCGCAGCGTCATATACGTTCAGCTCTCCTTCTGCTCGCGACGAGAAAAAATACAAACTCCTTCCGTCGCGGCCGATCATTGGGCTCCATGCGCCCTTGGCTTCCGCCGCCAGCACGAATGGGCCGCGCGGACTTCGCCTCAGCCAGTCGCCCTTTTCGCGCAGCGCCATCACTTTCGGCAGTGACTGCGTTGAATCCACGTACACGAAATAGCGTCCGTCGGGAGTCCACGATCCGCAGCAGAAACTCTTCGCGTCCGCCGGGCCCAGATTCAATTTCGTTAGTCCGCTGCCGTCGCTGTGAATTTCCCAGAGTTTGCTACTGTTGCTCTCCGGCTCTTCCACCTGAAACCGCAGCCGCGTTCCGTCCGGCGACCATGCCGGCCCATCCACGTTTCCAGGAAACGATCCCAACTTTCGCTTCGACGATCCGTCCGCGTTGCCGATCCACAATTCTTTGCCGATGTGGTACGCCACCGAGTTTCCGTCCGGCGACCACACCGCGCTGCCGGAAATCATGTCGTCCATCTTCACCGGCGCGCCGCCCGTCGCCGGCCACGACCATAGCTGCGAGGGTTCTCCGCGCCGCTCGAAACTGGTGATCAGGTATTTCGAGTTGTCCTGTGAAACGTCCCAAATCAGCGTGTTGCGAAACGGCACCTGCATTTTTTCCGCTTCGCCGCCGTGTACCGAAGCCTGCATTGAGTCGTAGTGGTCGCCCGCTCGTTCTACATAAAAGATGCGCGCACCGTCGGTCGCCGGACGCACCAGATAATCCTGCTTCGACATATTCGTGACCGGAAACATCCGCAATACTTTCGGATCGGGCAGCGGAGTGACCCACCAGAAACCAAACGCCACGACGGCCAGTCCGGCGCCGATCGCAACTCGTTTCCACAGCCGACTGGGTTGGGCCAATTCGATCGGAAACGAGGTCACTTCGGAGTCGCGAGTGGTCACCGTTCGCCCACCGTTATCGATCGGCAGGTCTTCGCCCACAACTTTCACTTCGATCGCGGGACTCGCTCCGTTCGAAGGAACGAACTCTACAGGTGGGATCAACCGGTAACCGCGTCGGGGAATCGTTTCGATGTATCGGGGATTTTCGGCGTCGTCGGAAAGCGCGCCGCGCAGCTTCTTTACGGCGGTATTCAGGCCGGTTTCAAAATCTACAAACGTATCTTCAGGCCACAGCGCTTTCTTCAGTTCGTCGCGGCTGACCATCTGCCCCTGCCGCTCGGCCAATAGTGCCAGCACGCGCAGAGGCTTTTCCTGCAGCCGGATCCGCGACCCGTGCTTTCGCAGTTCTCCCGCGTTCAGGTCCACCACAAACGCGCCGAATTTGAGCACCGGAGGGCTGGCTGCCGGGCACATGGCAGTTCCTTTTGGTTAGTCGGGGGACTGGGCGGATTCTAGCACGGCTCCAGTACGTTCAAAATAAATCTTCCCACTCACACCAAGTTGCCCAGAATCATCCGTTTATCGGAACAGACCTAGTACAGAAACGAATCCCGGCCCGTACATTGACCCTCACCTCACCGTGCCCCACACTCCCGCGCAAGTCGAAGGAGCACTTGAATGCGCCGCTCAATCTCGTCACTGAAGTTCTCGGTCGTCCGCTGCCTCACCATCTTGTCGTGGCTTGTGGTCGTCGCGCTGCTCGGCGCGACCGCCTCTTTCGCGCAAGCGCCCGTCAGCATTGCCACGTCGGCGCCGCCGGTTGCTTTCAATACCAACAATACCGGAGCGGTCATCACGTACTCCTTGAATCAGGACGGCTCGGTGAGCGCCCTGCAGTTCGGCTCGATCGTCGCGAGCGGCGGATGTCCGGCCTTCCTGACGGGCGCGGTCAGCAACGCCGCCCTGTATTTCGATTCCAGCACCAAGCGGCTTTACATCGCGGCATCTACGGAAAACTCCGTGGGCCAAGGCTTAGGGACGATCGCCACGTACGAAACGGTCAACGGCAATGGCACCTGCACGGTCGGCCCGTCGGTAACACTTTCGCCCACGTCAACGTTCAGTCTGGAAATTAACGTCGATACTTCGTTGGGTAACGTTTACGTTGTCGCCGAGAATCTGGGCGGAAATCTGGACGAACTGTATCCTCTCGCGCTCGCATCTTTTCCGGCATACGCAGCCGGCTCGACAGCCATCCCGGAGGCGACCCTCGATTACTCTGTCACGTACGGCCCGATCGTTTTGGATTCTTCCTCACATCGCGTGTATATCAACGATTTTGGCATGAACGCCAGCAATCCCGCGGGACTGAACGTCACCGAGGGTTTCTTCGTCTATGACCCGACTCACAGCACCACCGCCGCGAACAACATCGAACACGTTCTTGGATTCGTGAACTCCTCGAACGCCAGCGTGTACTTTTCCGCGCAGACCTTGCTGGTTGACGGCACCGGCAGGCTCATCCTCGTAAATCAAAACACCTCCGGACAAAGCGGCGCTCTCGGATTTCTTACGAATCCGTTCACAATTCTCGATCCATCGAAATTTAATTTCTTCACCGACTCTGAGGCGCACTCGGGATTTCCTTCGGGAGTTCTGTTGACTCCGGCCGCCGGAATCACGCTTGTCAGCTCGGCGAACGGCGCCACTCTGGTGAATTATTCCGCCTACAGCTCGGCCGACATCGACACCGTTCACGGCATCGTGTACGTGTTTGCCTACCTCGATAGCGGCAGCGCCCTCCAGCAATCGTCCGGCGCGTTGCTGACCTACACCCTCGCGACGAATAAAGAAAACCTTGTCGTACAAAATTTGAATTTCGCCGCTCTTCCGCACTCTTCAAACGTCGCGCCGTGGGACCGCATGATCTTCAATCCAGCCGGAAGCAATTTGGTTCTCGCCGCTCAAGGTGGCGCTCTCGGAGTGAGTTCGCAGCTTTTCAATTGCGGCACCGTCACCATCTCTCAGGTTATCGGCGGCGGCTCAACGTATCTAACGCTCGGCTACGCCGCGGTGAATTTCGCCAACGGATACGCGTACGACATCGAAACCGAATATCCCAACGTGACACTGTTCGCCGTTCCGCCGCCCGCCGCTTGCATCGCCGCGCCGTCGCTAACGATCACTCCCGCCACTCTCGCCGATGGCGTCGCCGGAGTTCCTTACGGCCCGGTCACGATCGGCGCGAATTCCGACGGCCAGACCTTCGCCGGCACTACGTTCTCGGCCACGGGACTTCCTCCGGGCATGAGCCTTTCCTCAAGCGGCATTTTGTCCGGCACTCCCACGGTGACCGGTCCGTTCGAAGTTTCAATCGTCGCCAATGCGCCAGGCAACGGCACTGGCAACGCCGTTCTGCCACTCAAGATTGACTGCCCGACGATCACCGTAAGCCCGGCTCAGCTGCCCGGCGGTGTTGTCGGTGTGAACTACAACGTTGTACTCACGGAAACTGGGGGCGTCGGAACCGTGACGTTCCAGGCGTTCGGTACCTTCGCCCTCGGCCTCCAATTTAACGGTACGACCATCTTCGGAACGCCGAATGCCGTCGGCTCGTTGACCATCGGCATTCAAGCCAAGGACTCCAACGGCTGCCTGTCGGTGAACAATATTTCGACGCTCAACCTCGTCGCGCCGCAATTCAACCTCTCGCCCGCGTACAGCGGACAGTGCGGCAAGGGGCTCACCGGATATCCGATCGGTATTCCGCCAATCGTCACCATCAACAACGCTCAATATTTCCAGGTTCAGCTGAATTTGTTCAATAGCGGCAACGTCGCTGCTACCGCCGCGAACATGACCTCTGGAAAACTGGGCTCTGTCGCGGCCGTCAATTCGTCCGCACCAGGTGCCGCCGAGTTCCCGCTCCTATTTAACAATCCGGGCACGCAGTTTGGCGTCGGCGCCTGCGTCCAGATTTCGCTCTACTTTCCGCTTTCGGGTTTTCCCTCGTTGCTCAATAGCGTCCCACTCAGGATCGGCGGCACGTTCACGACAGCCAGCAATCCCGCGGTCTCCGGCCCGTGGTCGCTCACCGATGCGCGCGTAGAGCTCGGCAACTCGGTCACCGGCGGCGGCGGCCCAGGCACGACCAACCCGTAAGCATGGGATTTTTCGCCGACGCCCATTCGAATGTTTCGATTTTCCGGTAACTCGTACCCAACGGAGGATGTGATGAAGAAAAACCTGAAACGCAACCTGCTGGCACTCGCCGCGCTGTCGTTCGCTTTCATCGGATCGACGGCTGCGAAAGCCGATTCGCTAACCGTTACGCCGACGTCGAGCATTCTCACCGGCGCCGCCGGCACCACCGTCACCTTCGACGCCGTTGTCGCCAATCCCGGCGCCGATCCGATCTACATCAATGGAGACGGCTGGGCGCTTAGCAGCCCGTCTTTCTCGATCGACGACACGCCACTGTTTTCTCTTCCATATCCCATCGACGCCGGCTCGAATACCGGCACGGACCCTGTGGCAGTGTTCAACCTGATGATCGCGCCCGGCACCGCCCCCGGAATCTACACCGGCCAGCTCTTCACGATTTACGGCGGTGCGGACGGCGGAGCAGGTACGGCGTTCAACGACCTGGTGGACATCGCTTTCACCGTGGAAGTCACCGGTGGCCCAATGAATTCGCCGGAGCCCGGCACCTGGCTGTTGCTTGCATCCGGATTCGCGTCGCTCGCGCTGCTGCGACGCCGCGCAAACGCGATCTAGCTTCACGCTGGCGGCACAAAAATCGGCGCCGCGTAAAATTCGGCGCCTCGCATCATCGCTCTTGCCCGCGTGATACTATCTCCCGCGCATTCGGGGAGAACTGCGATGCGCGTCGTTTTTTCTGCTGCCTCAAACTCGAAACGAATCCCGCCGGTTGCTGCCGCGCTTCTTGCCGTTGTGCTCTTAGCGGCAGCGCCGCGCGTCGCACACGCACAATCGGCTCAGCCGCCCGCCGCAGCATCCGCCAATCCGCCCTCCACGCCGCCCGCCTCGGAGCCTGCCGTCGTCCACGTGGACGTCACGCCCCTGCACCAGATCAACGCGTTTGATCCCGACGCCGCACTCGGCACTTCGCTTGACGTGCTTTCGCACTCCGGCATCGACAGAACGTTCACCCCTCACATCCTGCAGGAATCTCTTGCCGCCGGTTGGGGACCGATCTCCTACCGCAACAATTCAGAACTTCGCATGGCAGCTTGGCACTGGAACGATAACGGAACCTGGAGCGACGCCGCTCACCAGAGCGGATACTTCACCGGCAGCACCGATCTGAAATCCCCCACGCGCTACATACTTTCGTACGCGCTGCCGCATCGCGGGTTCGCATCCAGCGGCGACCGCCCTCTACAAGGCCCCAATCTTTCCTACTGGAAAAGCAATCCCTACCTGACCGCGAAATTCACCGGCGAAAGTGACGCGCTGCACCCGCAATGGGTGGTCGTCGATCTGCAATCCGAAAAACCGGTCAACACCATCCGCATCGACTGGGCTACGCCGTTTGCGGTGAAGTATCGCGTGGAATACTGGCAGGGAACCGACGCGCTCGATTTCGACAAAGGCCCCAAAGGTTCGTGGCAGCTTTTCTCCGCCGGCGCGATCGATCATTCCGCAGGCGGCTCCGTCACTTTGAAACTCACCGACGCTCCCGTCCAGGCTCGCTACATCCGCGTGCTGATGTCCGAATCGTCGAACACTTGCGACGAGCACGGCGCCGCTGACGTTCGCAACTGCGTAGGTTACGCCATTCAGAAAATCTCGGTCGGCACGCTTGATTCGTCCGGCGCGTTCGTCGGAGTTTCAAATCCTGCCGCCGAGCCTCGCATCACCTTCTGCGTTTCCTCGATCGATCCCTGGCATTCCGCCGAAGACGTCCGCGACGGCGGCGATTACCAGCACGCCGGATTCGATCTGTTTTTCTCGAGCGGAATCACCAACAATTTGCCCGCGATGGTTCCGGTCACCATGCTGTACGGCACGCCCGACGATGCCGCCGCGCAAATCGCGTATATCGAAAAGCGAGGCTATCCGATTTCCTACATCGAAATGGGTGAAGAGCCAGACGGCAAGCACGCCCTGCCCGAAGACTACGCCGCGTTGTATCTACAGTGGGCCGCCGCGATTCACGCTGTCGATCCCAAATTAAAACTCGGCGGCCCGATTTTCGAAGGCGTCAACGAAGACATCACTGTCTGGCCCGACGCCCAGGGCCGCACGTCGTGGATGGGCCGCTTCGTGTACTATCTGAAATCCCACAATCGCCTGGCCGATCTTTCATTCGTGTCGTTCGAGCACTATCCGTTTGAGCCGTGCACCATCAACTGGAAAACTCTCTACACCGAGCCGCAACTGATGAAGCACATTCTCGACGTTTGGCGCGCCGACGGCGTTCCCGCCGATGTTCCGTTGATGGTCACCGAAAGCCATCTCGCCGCAGGACTCACCGGACCGATGTCCACAATTTTCGCCGGACTGTGGCTCGCCGATAACGTCGGCTCGTTTTTCGAGGGAGGCGGCGCAGCGTATTATCACTCGCCGATTCAGCCGCAGGGGATTCAGAAAAGCTGCCTCGGCTACGCCTCGTGGTCCAACTTCGTTTCGGACGAAAACTACAACATCAAGGGCTACACCTCGTTGTTTTTCGCGGCGCAAATCATCAACCGCGATTGGGTGCAGCACCGATCCGGCGTGCACAGAATGTTTCCAGCATCGATCGACCTGAAAGACGCTGAAGGGAATTCGCTCGTCACCACCTACGCGGTGTACCGGCCCGACGGGAACTGGTCGGTAATGCTCGTAAATCGCGATGAAACCGCGTCGCACGAAGTGGGAATCTTGTTCGAGAACGCGAAAACGAATCACACCGCCTACTTTGTCGGCCCGGTCACCGTCACCACCTTCGGCTCCGATCAATACGCTTGGATCGACGACGCGTACAACAGCCACGCCGATCCCGATCACCCTCCGGTCGGCTCCGTCGTTAGCGCGCACATACAAACCACGTTCACACTCCCGCATGCGTCGATCACCGTGATTCGGGGAAAAATCGCGACGTACTAGCTCTGTCCTCCGCGCAATCGACGAAATACAAGCGACCGCTCACGCGAGCGCGTGCACACGCGTCCTCATTCGCAGTCGCGCGCGCACACTTTGCTTCACAGTTTTATTTTCGGGAGTTTACCGCTTCGAAAAATCGATCAGCGACCCAATCCTACGGGTGCGCTTCCATCCACTTGCCCAGCACCGCTGCGGCATGTTCGCACATCGCGCGATCCTCGGCGCCAAACGCGGCAGGGAAGTGGCTATCGATGTCCAGCTCGCCCACCACTTGGCCGCGCACAAACACCGGCACTACGATCTCGCTCTTGGTTTCCACCGAACACGCCAGATAGCGCGAATCCGCGTTCACGTCGTCCACAATCACCGTTTTGCCGGTCGAAGCCGCCGCGCCGCAAATTCCCTGGTTCAGCGGTATCCGCGTGTGCGGAGTCATCGAACCCTTAAACGGCCCGAGCACCAGCATCGGCTCCTTGCCGCCCGTTTCGATCATGTAAAAACCCACCCAGTTGTACTTCAGCAGGTTCTTGTGCAGCAGCGCTACGATCTCGGTCATCAATTCAGTCGAGGTGGTCGCGCGCACTGCCGCCGCATCCAGATGCGGCATCAGTTCTTTGGGCTTCGGAGCAGTTGTGAACATTTTCAAATTAAAACACGAACACGCGCTTCCGGCTAGTGCCGCCACCGCCGCGCGTTCGACCGTTGCAACGTTTTGACCCGCCGGCCCAAAAGAAAAAGCCAGCAGGACCGAAGTCCCGCTGGCTCTGAATTCACATTACCTTGCCAAGCCGGCGATTTAGAATCCCAATCGCAACGCCAGTTGTACGACGCGAGCCGAATCGAAAATCGTGTTTGTGATCTGGCCATACACGCCGCTGTACGGATTTACGTTTGGATTTGAAAATTCCGTGTGGTTAAACAAGTTGAACGCTTCCGCGCGGAATTCCAGATCGACCTTCTCCGTGATGTTGGTCTTCTTCGCCAGTGCCAGATCCAGATTCACGCGACCCGGCCCGTAGAAGAAGTTCCTCGGCAATCCATATTTTGCGAATTGCGCCGGTGCCGTCGCGTAGTCGCCTTCGTTCACGTCGATGCCGGCTGGATTGAAGTAGTAGTTTCCCGCCGCGTGATAATTTTCTTTCTGCAGTTTTGTATATCCGGACGCAAACAGCGCATTCACGATGTACGGGTCTCCCGCCCCCGACGGCCCGGGATTGGTCGGGTCGTACCGGTCGGGAAATGTCGCAGGCAGGTCCAGGGGGAACCCGGTCCGCCAAGTAAAAATTGGATACAAACTCCAACCCTTGGTCAGTCGCTTCGGCCCATTCTCCCACTTCCGATCGAATGGCAAATCCCATCCGCCGCTCATCGTTATGCGGTGGGTCACATTGGAGTCCGAAACAGCGCGGAACTGCTGAATGTTGTAGTAGGGAACTTGCGAGTTCCGATTTTGGAAGCCGGACGACGTATCGATTCCGCGTCCGTACGTGTACGCGAGCGTGAAGTACGTTGTTCCGATCACGTGATTGTCGATCGGCGAACGGGTCAGCGATGTTTCCAGACTGTTGTAGTTGGCGAATCCAATGTTGTTGAATTCCGGAGCCGTCGCAAAAGGACATTCCGCCGCATCGCCGGCGCAGTAAGCCTGAATCCCCGGATTCGTCTGCGGAATCGCATTCAACACGCGCGTATCGGTGCCGAGGATAAACGGGTTCACATCTTCCAATCCCGTCAATCCCTTCGAGCTGCTGCCCACGTAACTCACTTCCGCCACCAGGCTCGGCGCAAGTTCATGCTGTACGCTCAGGTTGTACTGATAGGTGTAAGGCGTGTGCAGATGCGGATTCACGTAGTACACCGATCCGCCGCTGTTCAACGGCAAGAATCCGGCTGCCGCGAAATCCAAATCGTGGCTCGGCGGTGTGGAAGGGAACGGATCCGGAACTCCGGCCGTTCCGAACGGATCCTGGAATGATCCAACCGGTCCCACTTGTCCCGGCCCGACATTGTCGAAAAACAGCCCGGCCGAGCTGAAGAAAGGAGGTTGCCCGTTGAACTGCAAGTTGTCTTCGCCCTTCAGTACGTCGTAGAAAATTCCGCCGCCGCCGCGGATGCTGGTCTTTCCATTTCCTTTCGGATCCCACGCAAATCCAAATCGTGGTCCGAAGTTTTTCGTTTGCGGAAAATTCACGCCTCGCGGCGCTCCTGCATCGCCAGGAAACACCAGGCTGACCGGGGCGTTCGTAAAGACCGTGGACTGTTCGCCGGGAATCAGCGAGAAAGTGCGTCCCTGCGTATCGAGCTTCGGCGTGTTGTATTCGTAGCGCAGACCCATGGTCAACGTCAGGTTCGGCTTCACGCGCCATTCGTCTTGCAAGAATCCGTACGTCGCCTTGCTGCGAATGTTCGAAGGCGCCTGCGGATATTGGAAGTAGCTGTTCACGATTCCGAGCAGGAAATCGGCGTAGCTGTTTTGCGTGCCGTTTCCACCCGGCCCGTAAAAGTCGAACTCGCCGTTCACGTAATAGTCGTACAGCGTGTTGTTCTGATAGGCGGAAAATCCACCGCCGAACTTCCAGGTGTTGTGACCTTTCACCCACGTGACGGTGTCCGAATAGCTGTAAGTGTTGTTGATCAGCTTGGTCGGGCCTTGTTCGCTGAATCCAATGTAAAGCCCGCTGTCAAAGTACAGGTTCGGCGGCCCGGTGGGATTGTCGGGGAACGTATTGATCCCCAAATCCGCCGCTGTCGGCAGAGTTGCCGCGGGCTGGTCCTGCAAGTCGTTGTTCCTCTGCGCGGTGAATCGCAATTCGTTAATCACGTTTGGCGTGATCGTTCGGATGTAAGCGAGGTTCGCAAAGTAGTTGTTGATCTTGCTGGTGTTAGGAAATCCGTTGACGCTTGCGAACTGGTACGGATTCAGCTGCGGATTCCGGAATCCGCCGATCGTGAACGAAATCTTGTCTTTCGGCGTCACCAGGAAATCCAGTTTTCCGGTCAATTCATTGTTGTTGTTCTGAAAGCCGGCCCCGGAAGTCAGAAACCCGGTTGCCGACGTCGGAATGAATCCTGCGGCGATATACTTCTGCGCAATCGGATCGATTTTCGTCGGATCGATGATCGCCTGGGCCGCGAGCGTTGGATTCGCCTGGAAATAAGGATTTGCCTGCAGGAAAGCAGCGACGTTCGGATCCGGGCCGCCGTTCACCGCTTGCGAAAAGTCGCCGCCCAGTTCCGCCGGCGTAAACGTGCTCACCGAATTTTGGGTCTCGGTTTGCACCAGCCGCTGGCCTTGGTACGCCACGAAGAAAAAGAACCGGTCCTTTCCGCTGAAAAGATGCGGAAAGCTCAGCGGCCCGCCGAGAGTCCCACCGTACTGGTTCCGCTTCTCGTTGTTCCGGGGAATTCCATTCAACTTGTTGAAATAGTCGTTCGCGTTGAAATCGTCGTTCCGCAAATACTCAAACGCGCTGCCATGAAAATTGTTCGTTCCTGACTTGGTCACAATGCTGATTACGCCTGCCGAATTGCGCCCGTACTCCGCGGTGTAGTCGCTGGTCAAAATCCGGAATTCCGCAATCGTGTCGGGGTTCGGATTCAGCACGATGCTGTTATCGAGCAAGTTGTTGTTCAGTCCGCCGTCCAGCAAAAACGTCACCGAGTCCGGCCGCCCGCCGCCCACGCTGTACGTCCCCGCGCCGCCATAGTCAGGATCGGCCTCGGTTACGCCGGGTTGTAGCAGCGCCAAATCGAGCACGTCTCGTCCGTTCAGCGGAGTGTTCGCGATCTGCGCGCCGCTTACCGTCTGTCCGATCGTCGGGCTCACCGTTTCCACGCCCGCGACGTTTGCTTCCACGGTCACCGTTTGCGACTGCGTCCCTACCTTGATCGTGATTTCGAATCGCAGCGCCTGGTTAATTTCGAGCTTCTGCTCCTGCGTCACCGCCGTGCTGAATCCGTCGTGCTCTACCGTCACGTGGTAATTTCCGATCGGCAGATCCAGAACTTCGAAATATCCGTCCTTGTCGGTGGTCGCGGTGTAGTTCACCTTCGTGCCCGTGTTCGTCACGGTCACCTTCGCGCCCGGCACCAGTCCGCCCTGTTCGTCGGACACCACGCCCACTACGCGGCCGCCCGCGTTTTGCGTCCACGCGGGAGTTGCCGCAAACAGTGTGATGAATATCGCCGCCAGCAGAAATACCAGTAGTCGCTTCACAGGAGCCCCCGTATCTGAAATTGTTCGCTGCTTTGCTTCTGAATTGATCGAGCGCGGAGGGACTGGACCGGTCACGTTCACCGCTGCAATAGGTAGCGAATGCTCGATTAATTCCAACCAACCATCCACCCGTACGAAAAATACTTGCCATCATCTATAGTTCCGCAAACCCTGCCAGTCAAGGCACTTTTGCTTATACACGCGATAAATTTCCGCCTCTCGTCTCGGCACGAATCGGCGTAAGTTCATCCCTTACTTTTGCTCGATCGCTGACTCCAGGTCACTCGCCGCTTTGTCGATACCCATCGCCGCTCGTTCGATCGCCTGCGCCACGCCCGGAACCTCGGCTTCCGCTTCCTTCCATTTTTTCTCGTCCATATATTCGCGCACAGCGGCAACGGGCTTTGCGCCGTAGCCGGTGTACGCGCCCGGTGCGTAAATCTGATTCTTGAACCACGGCCGTTCCGGCAATCCTTTTTCGCTCAGATACAGCTGCGAAATTCCCATTAAATCCGCATTCACCGTTTCGAGCGACTGCCGGGAAATTGCCGGCGAGCCCGCCGCTTGATATTTCGCCAGCGCCTTCGAATAGCGATCAGCGGCCTTGTTCAGCTTCTCCACCGCGTTCTTCATTGGCGTAAAATTCATATACGGCGGCACAGTTTCCACCGACGGCGGCACAAACGTCTTGTGCGGATCGGCAGTCGCGGTGAACAAGCCCTCTTGCAGCTCGAGATTCCGTTCCGCTGTCTCTTCCTGCTTATCCTTAAGCAATTTTTCTAATTCCGTTTCATATTTCGCGATCGCCGACGCCTGCGGACCGTAATCGAGCGGAATCAAATCCGCATCCGCCATCCGCATCACCGCCGTCCCCGCAGTTTGCGCCAGGGCGCGCCCGTACGAAAAATCCGTGTCCGAGTAGTGCGTGAACCAGTAAAAATCGTCATAGATCGAATGGTATTGATCGCCGTCTTCTTCGCCGCCAAATCCCACGTCCATCGTCGAAATTCCCGCGAAATCCTGAAACGCGGTGAAGTCCGAGCCGTCCCCCAGCGCTTCCAGTTGCAGGTCGTTGCGCTTGCGAACCTCCGCGCGTTCCTCGGCCGTCTTCGCTTCCGCGATCGCACTCAGATGCGCGCGCTGGTACACCGTCATGTGCGTTTCCGGATCTTCCACATCTTTCGCCACGCCGCTGATCATCGCTTCCAGATCCTGCGTGCCACCCACACCGAGCTGTCCGCGGTCGTAACCGTCGGAGTTCACGTACATCACTGCGTGCTTCTTCAATTCGTCCACGTGCGTTTCAACCCACTCGGTCGAGCCGAGCAGTCCCGGCTCCTCGCCGTCCCACGCGCAATAAATAATCGTCCGCTTCGGGGTCCATCCTTGCTTGTGCAGGTCGCCCAGCACGCGCGCTTCTTCCAACATCGCTGACTGGCCCGAAATCGGATCGCTCGCGCCGTTCACCCACGCGTCGTGATGATTACCGCGCAGAATCCATTGCCCCGCATCGTCCGAACCGTGCAGCGTTCCGATCACGTCGTAGATCGGCTTGATGTCCCAGTTCGACGTCACTTTCAAATGCACTTTCGCCGGACCCGGTCCCACGTGATAGGTGATCGGCAGATTTCCGCGCCAATTCGACGGAGCCACCGCGCCATCGATCGCGCTCAACAGCGGCAGGGCATCGGCCTGCGAAATCGGCAGGACCGGAATTTTCGTAATCGTCGTCGCATCCTTGATCGCGATTCGCTTTGCATCCGCCGTCGCGCCCACTCCCGGAGTCAGCGGGTCGCCCGGATAATCCGTATCCATCACGCTGCCGCGCTGCACGCCTTCGCTCGGACGCCATCCGCCCTTCGGATACGTTTCGCCGTGAAAAAATCCATCGCCGCGCGGATCCGAATAAATCAGGCAGCCGATCGCGCCGTGTTCGCCCGCCACCTTCGGCTTGATGCCGCGCCAGCCTTCGCCGTAACGCGCAATCACGATCGCGCCCTTCACCGAAATTCCCATCCGATCGAGCTGCTCGTAATCTTCGCGGTTGCCGTAATTCACGTACACCAGCGGCGCGGTCACATCGCCGTCAATCGAATACGCGTTGTACGTCGGCAACTGTTCCGCCGTCTGTCCCGATGTCGGATCGACCTCCAGCGCCGGCTCCTGCAACTTCGCGCGAAACTGCGTCGGCGCCACGAGCTCGACCACGCGCTCTTTCGGAGTAGGGAATAGCACATTGAAGCTTTCGATGTGCGCGTCCAGTCCCCATTCTTTCATCCGCGCCAGAATCCATTCCGCGTTGTCCTTGTCGTACGGTGAGCCCACGTGATGCGGCCGCGCGCTCAACCTCCGCATGTTCTCGCGGATATTGTCTGCTATCACCGCGCTGCGGAACTTCTGTTCCTGCGCTCGCTCGGCCGCCGAATCCGTGGAGTTGTATCCAGCCAGCACCGGCGCGGGCGCAGCAGCCGCACTCTGAGCGGCACTCTGCGTGACACTCGGTGTAGCACTCGTCAGCGCATCGGACTGCGCCAAACTCACCGGCGGCGCCAGCAGCGACGTAATCGTCAGAAGCGCACAACTCACCGAACGAAATTGCATGGATCATTCCTCCCGGGATATCAGCCGCGTTGACACGCAGATTTGCGGCTCATTCTTATACCTTATTTGCACAAGTCGCGGCCAGCGCTCGGTATGATCACTCCGCCAGCCTCGTGCTTCGCTTTCCCTTCGCCGGCTCGGCCCGCGGCTCCCGCCTTCCGTCCCGTAAACGCCGCAGGCTCTGTCACCTCCACCCGCACGGCCAAATTCACGCAAACCGCCGCAGCGCGCCTGGTACTAAGGTAGGGGTTACCGTCGAGCTATAGCCTCGATCGCCGCCAATTTCTACTCTGACTTCGCATTCATACGGGGGATTTCCGCTCTCGCGCCGCCATGACTTCCGGATTGGTCACAACTCGTCCTGACCTGAAACTTCGCGACACCGATCTCACCCGTCGCAAGTCCGGCGCTCGCACTGTGATGTGCCTCGAGGTCACCGACGCCACCGTCGTCGTCGATCGCCGCCGCGCCACCGACCTCACCGAATCCGTTCAGCATCCCTGCGAAGTTGCCGCCGAATCGGTTCGCAATCATCACGGCTCGGTCACCACCGTGGTGCCCGGCATGGTGATGGCCGAATTTCCCGAGCCCGGCTTTGCCGTGCGCACCGCGATGGAAATTCAGCGCCAGCTTACCGGCTCGCCCGAATCCGGCTCGCGCACCAACGGACTCGAACTTCGCGTTGGCATCTACGCTCCTACCGTCACCGAGCAGGGAACCGTGCTGAGCGGCGACGCACTCACCGCCGTCGCGAAATATTCCAAACGCGCCGGACCCGGCCAGATCCTGATTTCCCGCGCCGTGTACGAAGCCGTCTCGCAGGATTCCGATTTGCAGTGCCAGTGGGTCAGCAGCTTTAAATCCGCGCCCGACGGCCCGTCCGAAGATATTTTCGAAGTGAACTACGCGGAAGTTCCCGCCTGCGTTCCCGCGCGCTACGAAGTTCTATGCCGCGTCGGCACCGGCGGCATGGGCATCGTGTACAAAGTCCGCGACCTCGAAGCGCGCGAAATCATCGCCCTGAAAATTTTGAAGCCCGGCGCGTCGTCCGATCAGGCCATGCAGGAAAATCTGCGCCGCGAAGTCTATCTGGCGCGCAAAGTCACGCACAAGAACGTCTGCCGCATCCACGAATTCAATCGCTCGAAGGGAACCGCCTACATCTCGATGGAGTTCATCGAAGGTGAAAGCCTGCTTCGCCGCCTGCGCCGCACCGGCGCGCTGCCGCTCGACGAAGCTCTCGCCATCATCCGCCAAATTTGTGCCGGACTTCGCGAAGCGCACCTGCAGGGCATCGTTCACCGCGATCTGAAGCCCGCGAACATCATGGTCGATCCCGCTGGCAACGTGAAGATCATGGATTTCGGCATCGCCCGCCTTGCGCAAGATAACGGCCAACTCACCGGCACCGTCGCCGGAACGCCGGCCTACATGGCGCCCGAACAAGTGCAACTCAAACCGGTCGGTCCGCGCACCGACATTTATTCCATCGGCCTGGTGTTCTACGAGCTCCTCACCGGCGTACAAGCGTTCACCGGCGAAAATTCCATCGCGATCGCCTTGAAACAAATCAACGAATCGCCGCGCCGCCCGCGCGAATTCTCGCCGGACGTTCCGCCGCGCATCGAAGCCGTGGTGATGAAGGCGCTCGAAAAGGATCCCGCGCTGCGTTTCGAATCGGTGGACGCACTCGAAGCTGCCCTCGCCGCGCCCGCGGCAGCGCACGCGCCGGTTTCCATTGCCGCGACCATCGCTCCCGAATTGCGTCGCGCCGCGAGCGAAATTTCCCACGCGATAACTCTCGGCGTTGAAAAAGCGCGGCCCGCCGTGCCAGCGATTGCCGGATTTGCACGCAACGCGCAATATGCTGCCGTCCGCGCCACCGCCCTTGCCCGCGGCCATGCCCTGCGTGCCACCACAAAAGTTTCCACGTTTGATTGGGCGTCGCTGAAGCGTTCGCGCTCCACACAAGCCGTCACCGCTTCTTTGCTCTCCGGATTTCTGCTCGTGGGCGTGGTGGCCGTCGCGCGAGGCTCTCGCAGCGCCAACGCAAATAATTCCTCGGCCGCAGTCGCACCCGCAGCCGCCGTAGTCGCGCCGACGTCAACGCAACCGGCTACTTCCGGCGCAACCGACTCATTCGCAGGTGCAGCGCAAGATGCCGCCACTTCGCCATCAACCGATTCATCAAGTTCAGTCGGCACCGAACAAGTGGACTTCAGCAACGGCCTCAACGTGCCGACCACCGCGGCACCCACGCCCGATCCCAACGCCGCCGACGACCTCGCCTCCGACTCGGCGGCTGCGAATGCAACACCGTCATCGAAATCTGCTTCGGCGACGAAATTCGAAAAGCTGACCTCGTCCGTTTCGGCGAAGAAGTCGCGTCCGAAATCTTCCGCCACGCAGCGTCCCGCGCTCGCTTCCACTGGCTCGCCGGTTCCGGCGCTCGATCTCAACGCCTCACCGAACAATTCGAAAACCCTCGCGAGTGCCGTCACGCCTGCGTCAGGTCAGACGTCCGCTCCGGCAGCAACGGACGCCGCCGCGACTGCAAAACCATCGGACTCCGGAAACTCCGCGCCGCTATGGGAGCCGTACCTCGACGTCGCCACATTCAAAGATCAATCCGTCGCCGACGATGCCGTCACCGAGCTGATCAAATCTGGCTTCCACGCCTTCTCCGTACAGAAGTCCCACTTCTTCGTCAACTCCTACCATGTCGAAGTCGGCCCCTTCGAAAATCTCCACGACCTGGAATCCGCGCAGGAACGCCTGTCCGCCATCGGTTACAAAGCTCACTCGGTAAAATAACCGCGCCAGCCACCGTTGCTCGGATCCGCCGCTATTTTTCGTCCACGCACGCGCCGCATTCCGTCTATGATGTCCGGCGGCAGCAGGGAACTTCCCCTCGCTTCGGAGACCGAATGCAACTGAACTCGCTCTTGCTGAAAAGCAGTCTGGTTGGCGCGCTGGGCGGATTGCTGTTTGGCTTTGACACTGCCGTGATTTCGGGCACCACGGCCTCGCTGACCAATTTCTTTTCGCTGAGCGCCACGCAACTTGCCACCACCGTCTCGATGGCCCTGGTCGGCACGGTCATCGGCGCCATGTGCGCTGGAATCCCCGGCCAACGTTTCGGTGGACGCGACACCCTGCGCGTCCTCGCTCTGTTCTACATCGCCTCCGCGCTCGGCTGCGCCTTCGCATGGAATTGGCCAATGCTTCTCGTCGCACGATTCATCGGCGGCTTGGCCATCGGCGGATCCTCCGTCCTGGGTCCGGTGTACATCGCCGAAATCGCGCCACCCGCATGGCGCGGACGTCTGGTTGGCAGCTTCCAGATCAGCATCGTCGTCGGAATTCTGCTGGCGTATTTTTCGAATTACTGCGTCGCGCGCGCTTCGCTCGGTCCGGCCGAGTGGCGATATATGTTCGGAGTGGCGACGGCGCCCGCTCTGCTGTTTTTTATTTTGCTCTTCGGAATTCCAGCCAGCCCGCGCTGGCTTGCCACTCAGAATCGCATGCCCGAAGCGCGCACCGTGCTGCAGGAAATCGGCTCGCCCGATCCGGACCGCGAAATGCGCGAAATCGAGGAATCGATTCACTCCGCGCGCGAACAAACCTCCGAACCCTTGTTCGTCCGCAAATACCGCCTGCCGATTTTTCTCGCCATCACGATTGGCATTTTCAATCAGCTTTCCGGCATCAACGCCATTCTCTATTACCTCAACGACATTTTTGCCGCTGCGGGCTTCAGCAAAATGTCCGGCAACGTCCAGGCGGTTGCCATCGGCGCGACGAATCTTCTTGCCACGTTTCTGGGCATGGCGCTCATCGACAAACTCGGCCGCAAAACGCTGTTACTAATCGGTTCGGTCGGCACCGCACTTTGCCTTTCTGGCGTCGCCTATATTTTCTTCACCCAATCCCACCAAAGTTCGCTGGTCTTGTTTCTGGTGGCCTACATCGCGTTTTTTGCCATCTCGCAGGGAGCGGTCATCTGGGTGTACATCGGCGAAGTATTTCCCAATCGAGTCCGCTCGAAAGGCCAAAGCCTGGGCAGCTCCTCGCACTGGATCATGAACGCCATCATTTCTTTCACCTTTCCGCTCGTCGCGAAAACTTCCGGCGCATATCCATTCATGTTTTTCGCCGCAATGATGGTGGTGCAATTCTTTGTGGTGATGTTTTTCTACCCGGAAACAAAAGGCATCAGCCTCGAACAAATGCAGTCGCGCCTCGGCATCGAATAGCGCTCAAGTCATGTTTCACTGCGGAACGTTTTCCGCCCGGCGTTCCCGTTTCTGAATCTCGCCGCGCCCGCGGCATCTATAATTCTTTAGCGCCCTTCGCAATAAATTCCGCCGGATCCGTTTCCTCGAAATAAAAATCTCTAAACTTTTCTAATACTCCAGTCGATTAAGCCTTGTGCGGCGGCATCCTCTTGGACCGCCAGTCGCTAGAAAATCCGGCACTCTCCGATTCGTAGTAGCGCGCAGCGAATCGCATCTCGAGCATTTCTCGCCCGAGTTCTGGAGACTCACGTGAAGAAAACTTTCATCGTCCTGCTGGTCATCGTCGCTCTTGGCATCGTCGGTTGCGGCACCACCGATCGGCCCGACAACACGCCGCCATCCTCCATCGTGATTTCCCGCGCGTCCGGCGCGAATACTCCGCTGGTTCCCGGCACCACCGCGCAGCTGGACGCCGAGGGAACCTGGCCGAACGGGACCACTCAAAATCTCACCGTGGAAGTTACCTGGTCCTCATCCAATCGGGCTGTGGCTACCGTTTCCGATACCGGCCTGATTTCCGCCGTCGGGCTCGGCACCACCACTATCACTGCCACCTACGACACCGTCTCGGCTTCGTTCACGATTACTGTCGGTCCCGCGCTTCAGTCCATCGCCATCAGTCCCGCAAATTCATCCGCCGCTCCTGGCGCAACGCGTCAATTCGCCGCGCAGGGAACGTTCAGCGACGGTTCGGTGAAATCGCTCACTTCGAGCGTCACATGGACGTCGAGCACCACTTCGGTCGCGTCGATTACTTCGAGCGGACTCGCGTCTGCGCTCACCACCGGCACCACCACCATCGGTGCTTCGTACAACGGCGTCACCGCAACCACATCGTTCACCGTCACCGCTGCCACCGTGAAATCGATTTCGATTTCGCCGTCGAATCCGTCGCTCGCATTCGGCGGCACGTTGCAGCTTCACGCCAACGCTGTCTTCAGCGACGGTTCCACGCAGGATATTTCTTCGTCTGTCGTTTGGGCGTCCACCTCAACGGCGGCTGCAACGGTCAGCACTACCGGACTTGTGACCGCGCGTTCGGCAGGCACATCCACAATTTCCGCCACATCCGGAGCTCTAACTGCCAGCACCACGATCACCATCACTTCAGCGACGCTAGCCTCTATAACCATTTCGCCGTCGAATCCGTCGTTCCACAGCGGAACCACGCAGCAATTTACTGCGACCGCGCACTATTCCGACGATTCATCACAAAACATCACATCTTCAGTTACGTGGACGTCTTCGAACTCCGCCGTCGTCTCGATCGACGCGAGCGGACTTGCCACTGCTTCGTGCGTGGGACAAGTCACGATCTCCGCGGCTCTTGGCTCTACGACCACGCAAGTCTCGGTCACCATCACCGCCGCCACGCTCAGTTCTATTTCCGTTTCGCCGTCTAATCCGTCGGTCGCTGCTGGAACCACTCAGCAATTCACCGCGACCGGCACATACGGTGACGGCTCAACGCAAAATCTAACCACGTCCGTCGTGTGGGCCAGCTCCACCACCAACACCGCCACGATCACGAGCGCCGGACTTGCCACCGCCGCCGCGCCCGGGACAGCATCGATTTCCGCCACCTACGGCAGCGTTGCATCGTCCACGAATCTGACCGTCACTCCGGCCACCGTCGTCTCAATTTCCATTGCGCCGTCGAATCCCACGTTTGCCGTCGGCACTTCGGTACAATTCACCGCCACCGCGACATACAGCGACGGCACCACGCAAGACGTCACCTC
This sequence comes from uncultured Acidobacteriota bacterium, assembly GCA_963719065.1. Lineage (GTDB taxonomy): Bacteria > Acidobacteriota > Terriglobia > Acidiferrales > UBA7541 > Palsa-295. The sequence goes on from CAVRAM010000001.1 coordinate 361,527, forward strand.
ATCCGTCACATGGTCTTCGTCAGGTCCGGCTGTTTCCATCGACTCGACCGGACTCGCCACCGGCGAAGCCGTCGGCAGCGGCACCATTTCGGTCAGCTACGGCGGCAGCACCAACTCCACCAACGTCAACATTTCGCCCGCCACGCTCTCTTCCATCTCCATTTCGCCCAACGATCCTTCGATCGCTGCCGGCACCACCCAACAATTCACCGCGACCGGATATTTCAGCGACGGCTCGCAGCAAAATCTTTCGAGTTCCGTCACCTGGGCCACTTCGTCCGCAGCCGCGTCCATCAGCTCCACCGGACTTGCCACCGCAAACTCGGTCGGCACCGCGACGATCACTGCCACTTCCGGCTCCACATCCTCGCAAACCACCATCACCGTAACCGCCGCAACGCTGGTTTCGATAGCAGTCACTCCTATGAATCCATCGATCGCCGCTGGCACCACCGTGCAATTTCACGCCACCGGCACATTCAGTGACGGTTCCACGCAAGACCTCACCAGCTCTCTGAATTGGTCGTCCTCGGCATCGTCGGTCGTCTCCATCAACAGTTCCGGACTTGCCACCGGCGTCGCTTCCGGCTCGGCCACGATCACCGGCTCATCTGGCTCGACCTCCAAATCCGTTTCGATCACGATCACTCCGGCAACCGTCACATCCATCGCCGTCACTCCGTCGAGCGCTTCGATACCCGCGGGCACTTCGAAGCAATTCACCGCCACCGCCACATTCAGCGACGGCTCGACGCAAGATCTTTCCTCGCAGGTCACCTGGAGTTCGTCCACATCCGCCGCATCGATCAGCGCAACCGGACTTGCCACCGCAAACTCGGTCGGCTCGTCGAACATCGCCGCCACCTACAACTCGGTCGCGAGCAACACCGCCGTCCTCACCGTCACTGCCGCGACGCTGCAGTCGATCGCGCTCTCGCCGTCGAATCCGTCGGCACCCGCGGGAGACGCACTGCAACTCACCGCCACCGGAAACTACAGTGACGGCTCAAAGCAAAACCTCACCACCGTCGTCAGTTGGTCCACGTCGGACGCGACCACCGCCACGGTTTCGTCTTCCGGCGTCGTTACCGCGAAAAAAGCCGGCACCGCCACCATCACCGCTACCGACGGCTCGATTTCAAATTCGTTTACCTTCACCGTCGGCAGCGCCGTGCTCGTCTCAATCACCATCACGCCCGGAAGTCCGTCGGCTCCGTCCGGAGAAACCGCGCAGCTCACCGCCACCGGAAATTACAGCGACGGCTCCACGCAAAATCTCACCAGCTCCGTCACCTGGGCTTCGGACAACTCCTCCGTCGCCACCGTCAACTCCGCGGGACTCGTGACCGCAGCCGCGCAGGGAACTGCAGACGTCAGCGCCGCCTCCGGCTCGATCAATTCGTCTATCACTTTCACTTCCGCCGCGCCGGCACTTGTTTCAATTTCGCTCGCTCCGTCCGCTCCGTCGATCCCCGCCGGAGAAATGCAACAACTCACCGCCACCGGACATTACTCCGACGGCTCGACCGCAACCGTAACCAGCAGCGCCACGTGGACGTCGTCCAACACCACTGCCGCCACCGTCAACGCGACCGGACTCGTCACCGCAAAAGCCGTCGGCTCATCCACCATCACCGCCACGTTCAGCGGAATCTCCGGCACAGCCAGCATTTCTGTCATCGCTGCGGCGCTGCAGTCCATCGCCGTTTCGCCCACCAATCCGTCCGCGCCGCTCGGCACCGCCCAGCAATTCACCGCCACCGGCACGTACTCCGACGGCTCCACGCAAGACATCACGAGCTCCGTCACATGGAGCTCCACCGACGCAACCGTCGCCACCATCAACTCGTCCGGCCTTGCTACCACGCAAAAAGTCGGCAGCACCGCGATCGGTGCTTCCTCCGGCGCGGTGAACAACAGCACTCTGCTCACAGTCACCGCCGCGCAACTCACCAGCATCAACGTGACACCGACCGTCACGCCCGACGGCGTGCGCGCCAACTCCAAATCCACCAGCGTCGCGCGCGCGTCCGCGTCCTACGCGGGCTCATCAGACGAGCGCTTCGCTCACGCCTCCAACGCGCGCGGCGATTCCGCAAAAGTTTCGCCCGCCGGATTGCCGATCAACCTCAACGGCATCATCACCACCATCGCGCTCGGCACCGAACAGCAATTCACCGCCACCGGCACGTACACCGACGGCTCAACGCACGACCTGACCCAAACCGCCACGTGGACAACCACGATCCCTGCAATCGCGAGTATCACCAATCAAGGACTCGCACTCGGCACCGCGATCGGCACCACCGAAGTTGACGCCGCGCAGGGCGGCTACACCGGCGCCACCACTCTCAACGTTTCTCCGGCGATTCTCGCTTCGCTCGCCATCGTTCCGATCGATCCCACCGTTGCTGCGGGCACGCCGGTTCAATTCGTCGCCACCGGCACGTTCACGGACGGCAGCACGCAAAATCTCACCTCCACCGTCAACTGGACGTCGACCGCTCCTTTGGTCGCATCCATCGACGCAAACGGCACAGCCACTGCGTTACTCCCTGGCTTCACCACCATCCAAGCGCAACAAGGAGTGACGACCAACTCAACGACGCTCACCGTCACGGCGGCGGTCCTCACATCCATCGCCGTTACGCCGCCACTGCCATCGATCGCTAACGGCCTCACACAACAGTTCACCGCCACCGGCACATACTCCGACGGTTCCACGCACGACCTCACCTCAACCGTCACCTGGGATTCCGCGGTCGGCGCCGTCGCCACGATCAATTCGTCGGGCCTCGCGACCGCCGCATCTACCGGCACCACCGTCATCACCGCAACTCTCGGCGCGATTCACGGTGTCGACACGCTCACCGTCACATCCGCTGCGCTCACGTCCATCACCGTCACGCCGCCGAATCCATCCATCGCCGCTGGAACCCTCGAGCAATTTATCGCCTGGGGAAATTATTCAGACGGTTCGCAAACGGTGATCACTCCACTCGTGAATTGGACGTCCTCGTCCGCTTCGGTCGCCACCATCGGCGTCACCGGACTGGCCACGTCGCTTACGACCGGCACATCCACAATCACTGCCACTCTCGGCAATGTTTCCGGCTCGACGCTACTGGCAGTCACGCCCGCCGTGCTGCTCTCGATCGCCGTCACTCCGGCGGTTGACACCGTTCCGCTCGGCGGCACCGTGCAATATCTCGCCACCGGCACGTTCTCTGATCTCTCCACGCAAAACCTCACGTCCAGCGTCGCGTGGACGTCCTCATCGAGCTCGGTCGCGGTCATCAACAGCTCTGGACTTGCCACCAGCTCCGGCACCGGACTTGCCACCATCACCGCAACGTCGGGCATGATTTCCGGCACCTCCGCGCTCACCGTCACTTCGGCCGCGCTGCTATCAATCAACGTCGGCCCGTCGAATCCAACGTGTCCGGCGGGAGGCACCGAACAGCTCGGCGCTGTCGGCCTCTACAGCAACGGCAACAGCCTCAACCTGAACGGACTGGTCAGCTGGCAATCGTCGAATCCGGCGCAGGCCACGGTCAGCCCGTCCGGCCTCGTCAACTGCATCTCCGCCGGCACTCCCACAATCACCGCAACGCTGCTGCTGATTTCCGGCACCACCACCGTCACAGTCACCAGCGCCACGCTGCAATCGATTACCGTCAGCGCGGCCACCCAGCAAGCCACACTCGGCTTGCTCGATCAGATGACGGCAACCGGACATTTCAGCGACGGCTCAACGCGCGACATTACTTCGTCGGTGAACTGGACGGTTGCGCCCGTGATTCTCGCCACCATTTCACCGAGCGGCGGTTTGCTGGCCGTCGGCATCGGCAACTGTACTGTCACGGCTACCAGCGGCGCGATTTCCGGCTCTACGGTCGTCAACCTGTTGTTCTGACCGCGTATCGGGACGGAAGTTACGCAGGAAGAACACGGCGCCCGCGAACCGGGTAGGGAACTGAGGTAGGGATCTGAATTAGGAATTCACGCCGCGCGCTTCGTCGAATCGAAGCCGTTGCGCCGTGCGCAAAAAAAAAGAGCGGCGGATCTAAAGATCCGCCGCTCCTCTTTCTACCGCAAAGCTACAGCCCGACCATTCTCCCGCTGCTTACTTCGGGCGGTTCCCGCCAGACGGAGCCGAATGCTGCGCCGGCTGCGCGTGGCTTTCGAAGTGAGCTTGCTGCTGCTGGTGCTTCTGCTGCAGTTGCTGCGTCTGCTGCGCGTGGCGCTGTTCCATCTGCTGCTGCTTCTGATCGTTCACCTTCTGCTGCGCGGCTCGGGTGTGTTCAGCTTCCTGCTTCTGCGCCAGTTGGGTGCGTTCTTTGTCCTGCTGTTGAATGATCTTTTGCTGTTGCTGTTGATACTTCGCGTCGGTCTTGGCATTGCCTGTCGGCTGCAAAGCGTTGCGCGTTGGCGGTGTCATTTCCTTCGCGTGAGTGGCCTTTGCCGCCGCTGCGTTGTTCGCCGCGGTGTTGTGTTCGGCTTCGTTGCGCGCGCCATTGTTTTCAGGAGCGCGATACGGTGCGCCGGCTTCCTTCGCCGCCACTACGTTTCCGCCCTTGAAATCGCCCGCCCGCTGCGTCGCCGCGATCGGAGGACGTCCCTGGTTCGCCGAAGCGCGCAGTTCCGGATTCGCCCGCGCCGCTTCCACATGCTGTTGCTGCGCCGCTACCGGTCCTACGTGACGTTCGCTGTCGTACCGAGTTTCTTCCGCCGACGGGCGCGCATTGATTCCGCCATTCCCGCCGTTGAAACTCACTCGATTCTCGTTCCGGTTGATCACCGTCGTGTTGTACACGTTGTGAATCACCGTCACGTTTACGTTCGTCACCGAACGGTTGTAGAAGAAGTGCCCGTTGTCCCAGCGTCCGCCTTCATATCCGTTGCCGAAGTATCCGAATCCGTAGCTGATTCCGCCGTAGAATCCAACGTGCGGTCCCCAGTATCCCTGGTGGAACACATAAAATCCGTTGCCCCATCCCCAGTAGCCCGGCGTCCACAAAAATCCTACTTCCGGCGCCTCAACCCAGGTTCCCGGCACCCAGTAATATCCGCCGTCTTCGGCGTACGCCCAGTATCCCGGTGTCCAGATGTACCCATCGCCCGGGCAAACGGGTTGCTCATAAACCGGAAGCGCCGGTGGCGCGATCGAGATCTGAATCCCAATCTGCGCGGACGCTACCGACCCCATCGCCATCATCACCAGCGCGAACAAGATCGAACGAACTGCTGCAACTCGCATTTGTGTTTCCTCCTGTGCTGCTTGCCTGCCGTCCCGCATTCTCTCGCCCGCAGTTCCGGCAACCTGACGCGTGGACGCCCTTCAGCCGTGCCTGACCCTCCACCTGCGTGGTGCTCGTAAAAATTCGATTGTTGCGATTGCTGAATGCGTGTGGCTGATACGCGGCCGGACTGGAATGCCGCCGCGACTCTGTGCTGTGCATCATACTACTGGCTTGCCGGTTTGCGGCGAATAGGGTCTTCCGTGTACTTACGTCGCGGATAACCCTCGCCCCGATCTGCCCCAAAACTCGCCCCCGCAACCGTTCCAACCCCGCATCCGTCCCAACGTTGCGCTCCATCGGCGATCACACCAACATTTGGAACTCCGAATCGCCCTCGCGCGAAATACAGGGGTCAGCCCAACGACACGCTCGATGATCAAGGAGAATCAAGTGAACCAAAATCGATCCAGCAGCAAATTCACTCCCTACGCTCTCGTGGCGCTTTTCATCGCCCAACTCCTCATCCTCGTCGGCATCGTCGGCGCCACGCCGCAATCCCCGAATTTCGTCGGCAATTGGCAAATGACCATGGAAGGCGGCGGCCCGCACGGTGGCGGAGGCGGCAACAACGGCGGTAACAACGGTGACAACGGCGGCGCGCAAGGCCAAAGCCAGGGCGAAGGCCGCGGCCACGGCGGCGTAACCCAAACTCTCGCCATCGCAAAAGACGGCGACGCCTACAAAGTCACCCACACCACTCCGCGCGGCTCGCAAACCAGCCACGCCACCGTCAGCGGCAACTCGATTTCATGGACGGAGACCCGCCCCGGTCGCGACGGCAACGTGATGAAGCTTGAATTCAAAGCGACTCTCGACGGCGACACGATGACGGGAAGTTTCGGGGGCGGGCAATTCACGCGGCAGTTCACAGCAAAACGCGGAAGCTAAATCGCAGCAAGAAACCAATTCACAGCGCGGAGGCGGTGGCGAAACGTGCGACACCGCCGCCTCCACTTTCACGCTACAAAACCCTACGAAATCCGTGAAGAAACTTCGCGCCGGATTCCCAGCACTCGCTCCACATCCAATTCGATTTCTGCGCCCCAGTGCATGGCCACCTGCGTCAGCACATGCTGCTGAGCGGTTGCGCGCGAACAGCCCGTCCGCTGCATTCGGCCCAGATTCATCTCGGCCCAGCGGATCGCGCGGTCGCGCATTTCTTCGTAAAACTCCGTCGGAACCCGATCGTCATTTTGTGAGACTGCAATGGTCGTGTCCATGGGCCCATCCTAGTTTTTCGCGCCCGTCCCGCACATCCCATGAATGGTGTATCCCGCTACCCTCGGCGCTGTATGTTTTTCGGGCTGTAGCGGACTGCGAAACTCGCCCCGCGAGCCGGAATTTCGCCGCGCTTCCGTTGGGATAAACTGGACCGCGATGTTCTCTCGTCCTGTCGCACTTCGACGCCGCATATCGCTTGCCTCCGCCGCGCGATTCGCACTTTTGCTTGTCGCCTTTGGGTTCCACGCCAACGGAGCAGCTGCGCAGGGTGGCCCGCCCTACTACACCAACGATCCCGGCACCCCTGGCAACAAACAATGGGAAGTCAATCTGGCCTACATGCCGTTCTTGTATCCGGCGAATTCGGTTTCGCACGTGCCGGACGTCGACATCAACTTCGGCCTCGGCGACCGCATTCAGCTCACCTACGAAAGTGCCTGGCTGCGTGTCGACAACAATCCCGATCCCGCGAAATGGGGCATGGAACAGTCGCAGCTCGGCGTGAAGTGGCGCTTCTACGACAACTCCGAAAACGGATTTTCGATGTCCGTATTCCCGCAGATCTCGGTCAACAATCCCAACAACGCCGTCGCTCGCGGCATCACGCCGCTCGGCGCCAGCCTGCTCTTGCCCGTCGAATTCTCGAAGAAACTCGGGCCGGTCGATCTGAATTGGGAAGCGGGCTACAACTTCGTCCATCTCGGGCCAGACAGTTACATCGCCGGCGTCGTGCTTGGCCACGATTTCAACGATCGGCTCGAAATGGATGGCGAGTTCTACGCCACCGGCGCTTTCCACAACTCGAATCCCTTCACCACCGTCGATGTCGGCACGCGCTACAAAATCCATCCGCCCTTCATCCTGCTGCTGATGGCTGGCCGCAGCCTCGCCCCGGCTCGCAACAACCAACCCTACTTCGTCGGCTACTTCGGCATGCAGTTCCTCCTGCCTCCCCACCCCTTCGCCAAAGACTAACTCGCCGCCTCCGAGCCTCCGCGGTTGCATCCAAAACGCGCTCGCAATTATTTGAAATCAACGTAAACCTAAGAAAACAATTAACCGGTGTACGTTCGAATCGCCAACGATTTGGCGATTAGAAATGCGCAAAACCAGCCCCCGCATCCGCGTTCTCCCGTTCCCGCGGTGATATACTCCCGCCGTGAAAAAGGCGCCAAAAATTTATTTGGGCACTTCGTCTTTCACCGCTCCGGGCTGGGAAAACGCGTTTTATCCCTCCGGCATGAAGCCTCGCGAATATTTAACCTACTACGCGGAGCATTTCGATTCCGTGGAAGTGGACGCCACGTTTTATCGTTGTCCATCGCCGCAAACGGTCACCGGCTGGGCCGCAAAAACTCCCGCCGATTTTGTCTTCGCTGTGAAAGTTCCGCAAACCATCACCCACGAAAAAGTGCTGGTCGATTGCGAACCGGAACTCGGCGAATTCGTGCGTGTGATGGCGCTGCTGGGCGACAAGCTGGGGCCCATGGTGTTTCAGTTTCCATACTTCAACAAATCCGTTTTCAAAGCCCCGTTCGAATTTCTCGCTCGCCTGAAACCGTTTCTGAAAAAATTGCCGAAAGAAAAGTTGTTCGCGCTGGAAGTGCGCAACAAAAACATGCTGACCGAGGAATTGGCAGACATGCTGCGCGAACGCGGCGTGGCCTTGGTGCTGCAGGATCAACTCTGGATGCCCTGCTACGACGAATTAGCTTCCAAATTCGATCCGATCACCGTCGGCTGGACCTATATTCGCTGGCTGGGCGACCGCAAGGGAATCGAAAAACTCACCACCACTTGGGACAAAACAGTAGTGGACCGCAAATCCGCGCTCGACCACTGGGTGGACATCTGCGCGAAAATCCAGAAGCGCGGCGTCACCGTCTATGCCTATGCCAACAATCATTACGGCGGCTACGCGCCTGCGACTCTGGAGATGTTTTTAAATTTGTGGAACAAGAAAAAACTGCCGCCGATCGAAATGCCCGCCAAGCCCGCAAAAATCAAAGAGTCTTTGTTCGACTAGACGCGCTAGCATTCGCGGTTGGAAGTGGTTCGCGATTCCCGAGCCAGATTCTCAGAAAAGCCGCGCGAAACGCCACCGCCGCCAGCAGCATCACGATGGGATCGATCGGCAGCCGGTACCGCGGCAGCGCCAACGTCAAGTAATACGCCCACGGAAAAACGGCAGGGAACACCGCCAACGGAAATGCAGTCGCGTTGCGCTTTGCGAAAAGCAGCACAATCCCGAGAAGCGCAGCAAACGCGGCGACGACGTTGAAACCCAAAACCCAGCGGAACCACGCGTCGGGTGTTTCCAGAAAATCAGTGACCGGACGAAAACTGCCGCCCGCCCAAATCGACAAAAATCGGATCCAGATCAGGTGTGCTTCGCGCGCGGGATGCGACATCATGTACGCAATGGCGAGCTGCTTTTTCTCTTGCATGTACGCCAGCTCACCCAGCGCCACGTATCGCTCGCGTTCGGCGGCGTTGTAGATCGGATGCAGGTTGCCACGGAAAATATCGTCGGTGTCGGCGTTGTTGCCCAGCCAGAGCTGCAAGCCCAGCACGGAACGTAGTGGCACGAATTGATGGAACACGCGATAGTTCCGAATCGTCCACGGCACGCAGCATAAGACGGCTACAACGAGCGTGGCTGCGATTCCTTTCACTATCTTTCGGACCGCGAGTTTGCGGTCGCTTCGGCGGCGCCACCACATCCAACCGAGCAGCAGCGGCAACAGCGCGCCAAACGTAGCGTTGGTCATCAGCGTCACGCCCCACAACGATCCGTACGCCGACCAATGCAACAGCGAAGCGTCTTTGCGTTTTTCGAGTCGCAACGTCGCCCACAAAATCGTCGCGCCCAGTAGCGTCGCAATCGACGCTTCCCACATGCTTTCGACCGGCATCAGAATCGCGTTCGGAAAAATCGCCCACAGCCAAGCCGCCAGCGCGCCCAAGGCGCGTCCGCCGGTGTCGTCGCTTGCGGCGCCTGATCCCTGCGGGCCGACCATCATTCCCGCGAAATAAATCGGCACGCACGCGATCACCACGCAAAGAATGTTCAGCAGTACCGACGCCATCCACGCACCGTACGTATAGGCACCGAACAGCTTGAAGATTCCCGCGAGCAGCAACGGATACACCGGTGTCATCCAGGCGGTTGGCCCGGTGGGAACGCGAAACGGCGACGCGAAACCTTGTCCCATTGCCAGCGAGTGCGCGATGTTTCCGGACTCGAACAGAAACGGAATCACGCTCACGGCTTGGCGCTGGTTCAGGTGCTGGTAATCCCACAAAAAAGTCAGCCGGATGGCGAGCGCTACGATCACAATGACCGGAAGCGACGTGGCGAGTTTTCTGGCGCGGCCTGGCATGGACGGATAAAAGCGTTTCATTGTTGCCCGTTTCGCGCAAGGGCCGCCTGCGTTTTGGATTATGATGCTGGTTGCGCGAGAGCCCCATGCGACGAAAGAAAAAAGACAAGCTGCGGCCCCACAAAGAGGCAAAACGCCTGGCGCGGATGGGTGTGGGCGTTGTCCCCGCGGCGCGCGTAATTCCAGACAAACGCACCAAACCGGTGAAGCACAGAAAGCGCATCGCAGATCCCGACGCGGCCGAATAAAGACGTCGAACGACGCTCCGCAGCGCGCAGACGCTGATGCGCCGCAAAGAAAAAGCGAATGGCTACATCGCTCCGCGGATGGCATACTCAAACCAGCAGCAACAGCGTGCTCCCGGCCCACCTGAACGCGAACGCTTGATTTCGTTCGCACATCCGTTCAAACGAGACTGAAAAGGATTGAGACGGTGCCTTCGTACCGATCGCCGATTTATTTCTACCTGAGTTTGTATTTACTCGTCGCGGGCGTGTATCTGTTCACTTGCGCCGGGCGCCTGGGACTTTCCGACGGCGTGGCGATGTACAACGTAGCTCGGTCGATGGTCACCGAGCATTCGCTCAGTTCGGCGCCATGCGAGCCGGGTACCGAAGCGCATCCGAACCACTGCGTCGCGGGCGTCGACGGAAGATACTACGCCGGATTTGGATTGTTGCCCTCGATTGTGGCCGCGCCGGTCGTCGGCGTCAGCCGGTTCGTTGCGTCGAAGGTTCACGTAAGTGTGGAAGCGCTTGCGCGCACTGCGGTGGCACTACTGACGGCAATCATCGCGCCGCTGGTTTGTGTGGTGCTGGCGACGTGGACGCTACAACTCGGATTCAGCCGAAGAACGGCTGTCGCTTGCGCGTTGATCGTCGCGTTCGCGTCGCCCTACTGGCATTTCGCGGTGAAGGGATTTTATTCCGAGCCGTATTTCACACTCGCTCTGGTCGTCGGCGGATATTTTTTATCTCGGCCGGAGCTGCGCTACTCCGCGGGGTATGCGGGACTCGCCGTGGGCATCGCCTGCGCGGCGCGGATCAGCGGAGTGGTGGTAATTCCCGCATTCGTGATCGCGATCGCAATTCAAAGCTCGAAACAACTTTGGCCGCGTGCACGATTTGCCAGCGACCTTACGCAATTCTGCGCAGCGGGATTGGTTCCGGCCGTTCTGATCGGCTGGGCAAATTACGCTCGATTCGGCAGCCCGTTTCGTACCGGATATCAGGCGGCCTACCCAACGGCGGGAGCGCTGCTGGCCACTCCGCTATTCCGCGGAATCGGCGAATTGCTACTGAATCGCGAAGTCGGTCTGATCACCTTCACGCCGTGGGTTTTGCTGGCGTTTTACTACGGCCGCGAATTCTGGCGTGAACACGCCGCCGAAGCCGCGCTGTGCTTCGTTACCTTTGGTGCGAGTCTGTTGTTCTACGCGAAGTACGACTCATGGCATGCCGGCTGGGTTGCGGGGCCGCGCTTTCTAACTCCGACGATCCCATTTCTGGCGCTCATTCTTGCGCCGCAGATCGAAAAACTGCGGCGCCGCGACGGTGCGAATTGGCGCGAAATTGCGTGGCGTCCTGTGCTGGTGCTGACATTGGTGGCGGCGTTCCTGATTCAGGCGTTCGGTACGATTTACCCAGAGGATCGCTACTACGATCTCGGCGCGTTCTACGAGCATAAGGACGTGAAGCCGTGGTGGACGCATTCGATCGCACTGGCATCGGTTGACTATGTGGCGCATTTGCCTTCGCGCCAGCAACTCGGCCCAAACGCGCACACGCCCACATTTTCGGATCAGCTTTCGGTGATCAAACATCAGGAGGAGTTGATCGAATCAATTCCGCCAGGCGAAACCGAAAATGAGTTTCTCGATTCGCTGCCCAATTCCGAAAACATGATCGAGCCGAACTTGATCATGGTGAAGATGAGATGGATTGGTATTCCGCGCGTAGCAGCATTTGCCTACGCACTGTTCGCGCTGGCGCTCGCGGCGTTCGGCGTCTTTGGACTCAAAAAGTCCGTGGCCACAAGCGACGCAGCCGCCGACGCCGCGCACATCTGATCGACGCCCGTTGCCAGGCGATGCGGCCCGTCGCGCGAATGTTGCGAACTTCCGCGGGGCTAAGGCTATAATCCCAGCCAAGTATGCTGCTCGCCGCTGGAACCAAACTAGGACCCTACGAAATTGTCGAACCGCTGGGAGCTGGCGGAATGGGCGAGGTGTATCGCGCCAAAGACACGCGCCTCGACCGGACCGTGGCGATCAAGGTGCTGCCTCCGCAATTTTCGTCTGACGCCACCCGCAAAATGCGCTTCGAGCGCGAAGCGAAAACCGTTTCAACTCTGAATCATCCGAATATTTGCTCGCTCTTCGACGTCGGCTCTCAGGACGGCCTGGAATATCTGGTGATGGAGTGCATCGAAGGCGAGAGCCTCGCGAAGCGCCTCGAGCGCGGACCGCTGCCCATCGATCAAGTGCTCAAAATCGGCGCGGAACTTGCAGCAGCCATTGGCACGGCGCATCGCGGCGGCGTGATTCATCGCGATCTGAAGCCCGCGAACGTCATGCTGACCAAATCCGGTGCGAAGCTGCTCGATTTCGGGCTGGCGCGCCCGGCTTCCGCAACGGCTTCGGTGGCGTCGATGACCGCAACTTCAGCGGGAACGTCGCCGGTCACGGAAGAGGGCACCATCGTCGGAACGTTTCAATATATGTCGCCGGAGCAGGTCGAAGGCAAAGAGCTGGATGCGCGGTCGGATATTTTCTCGCTCGGCGCTGTGCTCTATGAAATGGTCACCGGCGAGCGCGCATTTCAGGGCAAGAGCCAACTGAGCGTAGCTTCGGCGATTCTGGAAAAGGACGTGCCGCCGATCCGCAATTTGAAGCCGCTCGCGCCTCTATCGCTCGAGCATGTGATCCGGCGTTGCCTGGCGAAAGATCCGGACGATCGGTGGCAGACGGGCCGCGATTTGGCCGGTGAGCTGAAGTGGATTGCCGACAGCGCATCGACGCCAAGCGGCACCACGACACCGATCCATTCGCAAACCGTCGCGACACGAAATCGAAACAGCGCGTGGGGTTGGGTTGCCGCCGGAATTCTTGCGGCAATTTTGATCGCCGGAGCAATTTTGTGGCGCACGCAGCGACCGTCCGAGCAGACGCAATATTTCTCAGCGCCGCTGCCATTTTCGGCGCGAGCGATGGCGATTTCTCCCAATGGTCACACCGTGGCGGTCGTCGGCTACAAAGAAGATGAACGAAAAAATCTGGTGTGGCTCTACGAAGTGGGGGCGCGCGACGCAAAAAGCGTGCCAGGGACCGAGAACGCCAATTTTCCGTTTTGGTCCCCTGACGGCAAATCGCTGGGGTTTTTTGCCGACGGAAAATTAAAACGCGTGGACATCGCCGGCGGACCGGCACAGACGCTGGCCGATGCGCCCAACGGACGCGGCGGCACGTGGAACAAAAACGGCGACATCATTTTCACGCCCAGCGGCGAAATGGGCGTCGTCCTCTACCAAATTTCGGCGAGCGGCGGAGATGCCAAACCGATTTCCGCTCTGGATCCGAAGCGGTATGAAACGGGCCACCGCTGGCCGATGTTCCTTCCGGACGGAAAACACTACCTCTTTATGACCTTCGATGTCGCGAATCGCGGCGGCGCGGACGCGATTTTCGAGGGTGAGCTCGGAACGCACGAGCGGAAATTCGTGGTGAGTTCCGCTTCGAACGTCGCCTATGCCGAACCCGGCTACATCGTGTTTTATCGCGACGGAACCCTTTTCTCGCAGCGCTTTGATTGGAAGTCGGTCACCGTGAGCGGAACTCCGGAGCCAATTCTCGCCGACGTGCAGATGATGCCGCGCATCGGGCACGCTTCGTTTGCGGCGGCCGGCGGCGGATTGCTGGTGGTACAGAGCGGCGCGTCAGCGTCGCTCTCGCGTTTGATTTGGTACGACCGAAGCGGCAACGAAATCGGCAACCTTGGGCCGCCCGATGTGTACGCGAACGTGGAACTTTCGCCGGACGGAAATTCCGTAGCCTTGGACAAGACCGACATTCAAAGCCAGAACGCCGATTTGTGGATCTTTAGCTTACATGGCGGCGGCACGAAGCGAATGACGTTCGATCCCGAGATCGACACGACCCCGGTGTGGAGTCCGGACTCGACGCAAGTGCTGTTCTCGTCCGGCCGTAAACCGACATTCGATCTGTATCTGAAGAGCGCGAGCGGAGCCCAGGAAGAAAAATCGGTGAACGACGATTCGACGGGCGACAAGTATCCATCGTCATGGTCGCGCGACGGAAAAACGATCCTATACACCCGCGGCGGCCGGTTTTGGCTGATGTCCTATCCGGACATGAAAAGGCGCGAGTTTTTCGGAGGCTCCGGCAGCGTGAAGAACGGACGCTTTTCGCCGGATGAGAAATGGGTGGCGTACTCGTCCAACGAATCCGGCCGATGGGAAATTTACGTGCGGTCCTATCCAGATGCTACGGGGAAGTGGCAGGTTTCGACGGAAGGCGGAACACAGCCGCGATGGCGAGGTGACGGCAAGGAATTGTTTTACCTGGGGCCGGACGCGAAACTAATGGCGGTGTCTGTCGGCGCCGGCGCGAATTTTAACCCGGGCGCGCCCGTAGCGTTGTTTCAAGCGGAACCTCGCGACATGATTGCAACGTCGGAGTTGAGTGCGTACGACGTTACGAGAGACGGCCAGAGATTTCTGATCAACACCGACGTGAAGTCCGGCAACGCTCAACCGATGTCTGTGATTTTGAATTGGGATGCAGCGACGAAAGACAAGTAGTCGCGCTCGTAAACCCCGCGCTTAGTTAGCCCAGTCTGGGTACGTATTGATTGCATCCACGAAATTGTGAATCACGTCGGTGTGTGCGTCTTCTTGCCATCCGCCGAGAGGATTCTTGAAAAGGTCGCGCGGGCGGCCTTGTTCGTCGATTGAATATTCCGAAAAATTCAGCGCGTCGCGGGCTTCGATGGCGAGTTGCGCATTGTTCGATGCCTTTGCGTACATCGCCAGCACCGCTCCGTAGGTGGAATTGATTCCGTTCCACGCGTCGTGGTCTTCATCCTGTTCGTGGCAGACAGGAATTCCAAATTCCTTGTGCGTGAAATTGCGGCGCACGAAATCGATCAGGGTTTTTGAGTCGGCGAGCCAGTCGGGATCGAGGGCTTCGCGCTTTTCGAGCAGGTAGCGCGCGAGGTTCAACGGCGCCCAGGCGTTGCGGTTAGCGGGATTGTCGTGATCTTCAAAGAATTGTGCGAAGAGGGCGCCGTTTGATTTCGAATCGGCGGCGGCGCTCGGAATCTGGTAGGTCTTGATCCATTTCCAAAGTGCGGCGCTTGGCGCGGCGAATTCATTCATGCCTCGCGCGACCAGTCCGTCGTACAGCCGCAGGATGTAAACCATATTCGAGGACACTGGCCCGCGAGGCTCGCCGGTGCGATAGTCCGCGCGAAACGGAAACGGCGAGTGCGTTGCGTCGCCGGATTGTTGATTTGCGGCGAGCACGTGAGCGTTGTGCAACGCTTGGTCGAAATATTTCGCAGATTTTCGCTTATCGGTCGTTGCGCTTGCGAGCAGCAGAAGCGAGTAGCCGGCGATTCCGCCCTTGTCCGGCTCGATTTCAAACGGATGATCGGCTTGCGTGCCGGAGTTCGGTGGCTGCGGGAAGCGGCCACGAATACCACTCGAGCGAGTGAAGTGCGGATATTTCCCGGCGTCCGGAGTGTTCGCTTCGTTCACCAAATAGTCGCCCATCGACTGGGCGATTTCGAGAGTTCTCGCGCTGCGCCGGCCGCCGAGTTCGTAGAACTGCAGATACGAGAGGATGCCCATGCCGTCTTGCGTGGCGGGGATCGTGTCGGTGCGTTCGGTGGGTTTCCAGCCAGCGTCGAGGAACGTGGTGGTGACGAAAATCGGGTAGCCGTGGTCCTTCGGCGCCGATTCGTAGAATTTCATTTCTCGATCGAGCGCGGTATTCCACGAAATCCACGGCAGCAGATGGCCGGATGCGTCAAACTGCGCGACGTGGCCGGCGATGGTGGTTGTCGCGTGCTGCGGCGAAGATGAAGATCGGTTCGACGGAATTGCGCGAGAGGACGCCGCTGCCACTACGATCGAGCCGAGAACAGCGGCGCGCCACACGTTCATGCATCGATTAGACGACACCTCGCCCCAAAACTGAAGCGCTCAGGCACTCTTCCGCATCGCGCCGAGCGAACCGACGGGCTATTTCGGAGACGGCACGCTGATAGGCGCGAGCAAGTCGGTGACTTTCGGCGATAGGCCGGCCGGAGACCATGCGGCGACGACGGTCTGCGCGATGCGGCCGATCAGGATTTCGGCTTTGTTTTCGGGAGTCCACGAGGTGTCTTCGTTGTCCCATGTAAACGTGGAAACGATGACCGGGCCGCGTACAGTGTAAATGAGTGCGACGTCATTGCGGACGGCGTCGAGCGCGCCGAGTTTATCGGCGATGGCGGAGAGCGACTCGCTGTTGTCGGCGGGCGCCAAGTAACGCGGCGACATGTCTCGATATTGCTGGTTGCGCATGATGGTGATCATCTGCGCGCACATTTCGCGGTCGGCGGCGCTCGCGCCAAGGTCGCAGCGCCAGATGCTCTCGAGAACTTTTTCCATTTCCTCCGCGGTGGTTTTGCCGAGGCCAAACTGTTTTTGGTCGTCCGGCATCGGGCCTTCGGCGGGTTTGAAGACCTTTTTGTAGAAGTAGGTGTTGCGCAGACCCATGCGCGCGAGCATCTGGTTCGTTGGTGCCAAACCCACAACGTCGATGGCCATGTTCGTTGCGGTGTTGTCGCTGAGCGTCATCATCAGCGCGAGCACGTCTTTCAGAGTCAGGTTCAGGCCCGGATCCATCAGGTAGAGGATGCCGGAGCCGCCCACTTGATTTTCTTTGGTCAGCACTAAGGGCTGCGCCAGATTCAGCTTGCCGGCTTTCACTTGTTCGTAGGCTTGCAGCATAAACGGAAGTTTGATCACCGACGCTGTCTGCACCGGCGTTTGCCCGTTGACAGAAACGGTTTCGCCCGTCGCGAGATTTTTCGCGAACACCGCCACGTGGCCGTGATGCGCGGCGGCGAGCACTTCGATCGTTTTCTGAAGTTCGGATGGTGGGGCGACCTGCGACTGCGATTGTGACTGCACCCGCGCCGCAGCCGGCAAAAACATGAATACAATTGCGAACGCGGCGTACAACCGGGATCGTTTTGTCATAGTTCGACGGGCTCCGTGCGACGGCGTTATACGAGACGAGCATACTGCAAAGCGTTCGGCTTTGCAGGCAGTCCGAGGGGAGAAGCAGGCGAAAACGTCGAGTCGCGCGGCAAAATCGAGCGCTTGACACGCCGACGCATTAGTATCACAATGTGCTTCTAATGAAACTGGGCGAGTTCGAATACCTACTGATTACCGCGGCGGCCGGCCTGGGCGACGAAGCTTATGGCGCCGCAATCCGCGAACAGATCGAAGCGGCGACCGGACGGAAATGCTCAATCGGTGCTTTGTACACAACGATCGAGCGCCTGGAAACCAAAGGCCTGTTGAAAACGTGGATGGGCGAAGCGACGGCGGAACGCGGCGGCCGCGCCAAACGAATGGTGAAAGTCACTCCGAAGGGAGTGCAGGCCGCGAAAGCGTTTTACACCGCGGTGCGGCGCGTCAGCCAAGGTGCGTCGTGGGTGATCGACCGTGCCGCCACCGAACCACGGAGCACGCGATGAGCACGATGACCGGTTGGCACTGGTCGATGGTGGAAGCGGCGGCGCAATTCCTGGACCGCGACGAACGCGAAGCCGTGCTGGGAGATCTGGCGGAGAGCGGCGAAAGCGCGTCGCGGGCGTTGCGAGGCGTGGTGGGACTGGCCGTCCGGCGAAATTTATTGCTGTGGAAAAATTGGCGGCCGTGGCTGGCGGCATTTGGATTGGCGCTGCCGGCGAGCTTCTTGCTGATGGGATTTTCGCTTTCGGTTAGCCACGCGTACCGGGAATTCATTGGTCCGACGATTTTGAGCGCCACGGGAATCACGGTCGGTCCGGAGCTCGCGCTGCTGTGCTGCAACGTGCTGCTGCTGGTGATCTGGTCATGGACCGGCGGCTATGTGGTGGGGAAGTTGTCGCGACGCACGCTGCACGTGAGCGCAGCGGTGTGTTTTCTGCCTTGCGTGTTTTGCCTGTCGCGATTTCATGTGGAGTGGGTGTCTCGGTTGTGCCTGCTGCTGTTTGTTGCACCGGCGATTTGGGGTGTGGCGCGAGGCGTACGATTCGTGCAAATTCGGTTGGGCGGCGCGATAGTTCTGGCACTGGCGGCGACTCTGCTGACGATTCCGCTGTGGAGCACGACCGGAGCGTGGATTCCGAATTGGGCGCTGAGCTGGCCCGCGTGGTACATGGTCGCAACGGCGTGGCAAAAGCGGCGAGCGGATGCGTCTGGCTTGAGCGAAACGTAAGACAAACCATTTCGAAATACGCACTGAAAGTTTTCAAAACGCACGGCCGCGCTGGCGTACGGGTGTGTCTCGCGAGCGTCGGTCTGCGACAGGAGCAAATCAATGAACGTACAAAAGAGTTCGAGGAGGACGGGAATTTCGGTCGCGGCGGCCGGCGTCGCGCGAATAGCGATATTCGCGATTGCAGTGTGCAGCATCGCACTCGCGCCGCCACGCGCGAATGCGCAAAGTGCTTCGGCCGGTGCAAAAGGAGCAAGTCGCGTCGTCGACGCGCAAATCGACTCGAAAAACTTCGCGGACAACAAAATCGGAGTCAGCGCGGTCCGCAAATTCGCGGTGTATCTGCCGGCAGCTTATGACGTCGAAACCACGAAACATTATCCGGTGATTTATTTTCTACCAAGTCCGTTTGACGGCGACTACGGCGCAGCGTTCAACAAGCACGATGCACAGGCCCTATTCGACCACGCGATTGCCGCCGGAACGATCGGACCGTTCATCTTCGTGACCGTCGACATGGTCACGCCGCTCGGAAGCTCGTGGTTCGTGAATTCGCCGGTGACCGGGAACTGGGAAGATTTCATGTTTCAGGAACTGGTGCCGTACATCGACGGGAATTTCCGCACGATCGCCAATCGCGACTCGCGCGGAATTCTCGGCGCGTTTATGGGCGGCAACGGCGCGATCCGGTACGCCATGAAGCATCCATACATTTTCGGTTCGGTGTACGCGCTGCATCCGGTGGGGACGGGATCGGGCCTGAAAATCATGGATTCGCTGCCAGACTGGAATTTGATGGCCAATGCCCAATCGCTCGACGACGTTCGCAAAGACGGCTACTCGACGATTTTCACCACGGTGTTTCAGGCCTTTCTGCCGGACGTGAACAATCCGCCGCTGTACATGGATCTTTCGGCGCGGCGCGAAGGCGATACGCTGCTGATCGATTCGAAGCTGATCGCCAAAGTTCGCGACAGTTTCTTCATTGAGTCGCTCGTTCCGCAGTATGCCGACAATCTGAAATCGCTGCGCGGATTCAAATTCGACTGGGCGCGCAACGATCCGAATCAGGATCACGTGTATTCGAATCAGGCTCTGACGCACAAGCTCAACGAGTTTGGCGTCGTCCACGAAGCCGAGGAATACAACGGCGCATGGGGCGAGCCGAACTGGGGCGCGGACGGGCGCGTGAACGATGAAGTGCTGCCGTTTTTCGCGCGCCACTTGGTGTTTGCGGACGGGAAGTGACGACCGGCGAGCGTTTCGACGAGCGCTCGCCGGTCATTACGCGCTACGAATTATTGGTTTTGGCTTTCGCGCGACCTGCGGTGAATTCGACGACCTGATGCCCGCCGGGCTGCGCGCGCTCGCCGGTTGCCGCGGCTTTGATCATGCCGAGAAACTGAACCATTTTCCCCGAGGGCGGCTCCCAGTATTCGGCGGTCGCGACGGTAACTTTCAGCAGGCAGATATCCGGATCGTCCAAGCCCATCGGAAACCACGCTTTGTATAGGTCGTTCCACATGTCGGCCATGCGCTGGTGGTCGCGAGAAATTTCGGCGGTGCCGCTGATTGAGACGTAGCGCGAATCCGACGGTTCGGCGTACGCCAGATTCACGACGGGCGAGTACTCCAAGTCTTTTGCGATCGTGGTGTGCAGGCCGGTGAAAAACCAGAGCGTGCCATCAAAGGCGCTTTCGTGCGAAGGCTTTTGCGTGGTCATCGGTCGGCTGCGCAGCGCGCCATCGGCACCAACAGTCGTCATCATCGCGTATTTGATTCCGTCGATCAGCTTGTTCAGCTTGTCGAATTCGGCTTGCGCGTCGTGCTCGTCGTGAGAGTTAGAGACGGGGCGATTCTGCATTTGGAATGCTCCTGGTGGTCCTGTTTTTGGGTGGAGACCGGCGGGCTGGATTTATAAATTGTAAGCACTCAGGCGACGAGAACAAATCGGGTGATTCCGGTAGAGCACGGGGATTAGAGTGTAGGCAGTTCGAACATCTTTTCGAGTTTTAGGCTTGCGTCGGGAAGGGAGTGTCACGACGCATCGATTGTCGTGCGGGCTACGCTGGACAGCCCCTTCGTTCCTCAGGGCAAGCACGAGTGGCTACCCCGCGGGTACAGGATTAGTGGATGTTGCGAGTCTTGTTGCCGACGTAGTCCATCAGCAGATATTGGCCTAGCGTGTACGGAGTGGTGAAGTAGGCTTTGCCGCGGCACAGCTCGGTCACCTTCTGGACGAACTGAATCAGGCTGTAGTCGCTCGAAAGCATGAACGTGTTAATCAGAATGCCGGCGCGCTTGCACTTGGCCACTTCTTCCAAAGTCTGCGTGACGACCAGCGGGTCCAGGCCGAACGCGTTTTTGTAGATGCGGCCATCGTCCAGCGTAAGCGCAGACGGCTTTCCGTCGGTGATCATTACGATCTGCCGCATGTCTTTTTTCTGCCGCGACAAAATCCGCTGCGCGAGTTTCAACCCTTCGCGCGTGTTGGTGTAATACGGTCCCACCTGCACGCGGGCCAGCTTGCCTAGAGGAATTTCCTCGGCGCTATCGTGAAACAAAACGCAGTGCAGCGAATCGCCGGGATACTGGGTGCGAATCAAATGTGAAAGCGCGAGCGCCACGCGTTTCGCGGGCGTGAACCGGTCCTCTCCATACAAGATCATGGAATGGCTGCAATCCAGCATCAACACCGTGGCGCACGAGCTTTGATACTCGCACTGGTGAACCATCAGGTCGGGATAATCGATGTCGATGGGAATGCCTGCGCCGTTGCGCTGGACGGCGTTGAATAGCGTCGCGCTGATGTCCATGTTCAGCGTGTCGCCAAATTCATAGGATTTCGACGTGCCGCCGGATTCGACGCCGGTCGCGAGGTCGCGCGTATCGTGGCGGCCGAAACTGCTCTTGCCGAGCGAGGCGAGCAGATCTTTCAGCGTTTTGAATCCCAGAAAATCGAGAGCTTTGTCGGTGATTTCAAATCGCGCTTCGGATGTTGGCGGCGCGTCACCGACTTGTCCGCCGGGAGTTTGCGATGGAGGGCCGGTGATCTGCGCGGGTTGTCCGTTGCCTTGATCGGAACGCGAAATGAACCCCTCGTTTTCCATGCGCTGCATGATCTGGTCGATCATTTCGCGCAGTTCCTGATTTTGCGAGATGTCCGGATTTTCCAGGAGCTTTTCCATCAGCTCGGGCGGCACCAGGTCGCCCTCTTGCAATGCGCGTAGGATCGCTTCGCGCAGCTCGTCCATCATGCGCTCGCGCGAACGCTGCGAATCCATTTCGTAGATGCCGTACTGGTTTTCAAATCCGCTCTGCAGCAGGAAATCCGACAGGCGGCTCATCAATTCGTCGAGGTCGATATCGTCGGCCGCGCTGGGTGCGTAGCGGGAATACTTTGTGTATTTCACCGGACGTTCTCCGCTGACGGCGGGGTGCGAGTACGTCGTCAAGACAATGGTGCGGTTGAAAACAAAATCAAAATCGAAGCCGAGCGCAAAACTGAGGCCGCGTCGTGAGCGAGCTAGTTGAACTGGCGCTTGGGGCCGCGGCCTGAAGGCTCGCGATGCTCGCGTTCCTGTGTGCGCTTCGCATCGGCGAAATATCCACGCTCTTCGCTCCGGCTGACGCGCTTGTGCGCCCACAAACCTTCCAGAATGAATTCGGCGGCGCTAGTGACGATTCCGGCGTCGTCTTTCGGGCTAACGTCCAGCACGCTCAGGTGATCGAACAATCCCTGAATGCCTTTGAGCTGGGTCATCACGTCGGAACTCGAAGCGTTGGCCGGAATTTTCAATTCGCCGCCCAGCTCAAACCACTGAGTGACGGGCTGAAAATTGGCGCCGGTGAAATATTGAGTAAACGTTTTGCCCACCGCCGCGCGAATCAGTTCGCGCGCGATATTGTCCGCGCCTTTCAGTTCGCCTTCATATTCCAGCTCGAATTTTCCGGTCATCGAGGGAATCGCAGCGTACACATCGGCGATGCGAGCGACGACGGCGGAATCGCGGCTACGAATCGCGCGCTGTTCGGCGGAGCTCATCACGTTTTCGAGAGTGCTGATCGGCAGCCGCTGGCTGACTCCCGACCGGCGATCGACGCGCTTGTCTTCGCGCGCCTGAAACGCGATTTCTTCCACCACTTCGCGAATGTACTGCGGCAGGTGGACGCGTTTTTTATTGTCGCGCGTCACCCACGCCTCCTGCTCGGTGATGGCCATGCCCTCGGGCAAGGTTGACGGATAGTGAGTGCGAATTTCAGAGCCGATTCGATCCTTCAGCGGCGTGATGATTTTTCCGCGCGCCGTGTAGTCTTCGGGGTTTGCGGTGAAGACCAACATCACGTCGAGCGCCATGCGGACCGGATAGCCCTTAATCTGAATGTCGCCCTCTTGCATGATGTTGAACAAGCCGACCTGAATCTTGCCGGAAAGATCGGGCAGCTCGTTGATGCCGAAAATGCCGCGGTTGGCGCGAGGCAGCAGGCCGTAGTGAATGGTCAATTCGTCCGAAAGATTTTTTCCACTGCGCGCCGCTTTGATCGGATCCACGTCGCCGATCATGTCTGCAATCGTCACGTCCGGAGTCGCGAGTTTTTCTACGTAGCGATGCTCACGCGCCAGCCAGGTGATCGGAGTCGCGTCGCCTTCGGCTGCGATGCGTTCGCGGCACGCGCGGCAAAGCGGAGTGTATGGATTGTCGTGAATTTCGCAGCCGGCGATCGCCGGAACCTGCGGATCCATGAACGTGACCAGATTGCGCAGAATGCGCGATTTCGCCTGGCCGCGTAGTCCCAGCAGAATGAAATGATGCTTCGAAAGGATGGCGTTGATGATCTGGGGAATTACGGTGTCTTCATACCCGTGCACGCCGGCGAACAGCAAGTCGCCCTTTTCCATCTTGCACAGCAGATTCTCGCGCATCTCCTGCCGAACCGTCCGGTGCGCGATTTTTTCTTCCGACCAATCACTGCGGCGAAGCTCACCAAGCGTCTTGGGCAAGGAAGTCATGAGGGCCCCGGTTCGTTATGAGTCGGCGCACGTGCGTGAGCGCCTAACGAGCATTATAAGGGAACGGTGGCCGCGAGCATAATTTGGTTTTTTGATGCTAATTAACGCTGTGGCCGTTGGTACTGGCGCGGCCGCGAGCGCGTTCGCGCATTTCCAGTTGGGGAAGCACGCGGCCCAGCCAGGTGGCGAGAAAGTCCTGGCGTTCAGGCTCGGTGCGCATTTCCAGCAGCGATTGCTTTTCTTCGAGCTCCAGCGGCAGACGTGTAGCCATGCGGTACGACGCCGGCCAGTGCGCGTCGCGCGGACCGGGGGACCAAAGCTGGTTGTACAACAGCGAATGGCACTGCTGAAAGCTGCCCATCAGCGCATCTTCTTTCTGCGTTTCGGGTTCGGCGGCGCCATCCGGAAGGTATTCGACGATCGCTTCGTGATATTCCTTCTCGGAAAGCAGGTCCACGGCGCGGAAGACCGCGCGGCCTTCGGTGAGGATGTCCATTTCGCCCGAGGGATGCACTTTGATGGTTTGCAGAATCTGCGTGGTGCAACCGATCGTGGCGACTCCCTTTTCGCTCGCGAGAATTACGCCGAACTCGAGCTTGTGGCTCAGGCAATGCTTTACCATCAGCCGGTAGCGCGGCTCGAAAATGTGCAGCGGCAAAGACATTCCGGGAAAGAGCACAACATTCAGCGGAAACAGCGGGATGCGGCTGGGTCTCATAAGCTTTTCGCTTTGCGGGCTTGGGCTACTTCGGATTTTAGCGCAGTAACGCGAGGGCTGCGTGCATTTCGTCGCGGGCGTGAGTGTCGCCCGCTTTCTGCGCGACTAGAATGCCCTCGGAGAGCAGCTTTTTCGCTTCGTCGGCGCGGCCCACGCGGCCCAGGTGCTGGCCAAACTGAAAATAGCCGGCGACATAACCGGGATTTGTTTCGAGCAGTTTCTGGAAATGCGTGGTCGCTGCGGCATCGTCACCGAGCTTTGCGCATTCGAGCGCCAGGCCGTACAGCGCGAACGCGTCGTTCGGTTTTGCGGCGACAAACTGTTCGAGCATTTCGCGGCGGGACTTCTGCGTTTGGGTCATGGCTTAGGTGCGATATTATAGCGGCGATGCGTCCGGGAACCAAGTCGCGCCGGCCGGACGCGAAAAACCGCGAATGAGCGCATCGCCGAGAGCGAAATCGAAATCAAAATGACCAATTCACCGAAACATTCCGATAGTCACACGCTGCGCAAGGCATCCTGGCCCGCGCCGGAATCGCTGCGCGATGGAAAGCCGGTGAGCGCTTCGCGCTCGGAGATCACCGAGATCGTGCTGCCCAACGACGCGAATCTGCTGGGCAACATGCTTGGCGGGCGCGTGATGCACCTGATCGACATTGCCGGCGCTCTGGCGGCGACGCGGCATGCGAATCTGCCGGTCGTCACGGCGTCAGTGGACTATTTGGATTTCCGGTTTCCGATTCATTTGGGCGAATGGATTGTGCTGAAGTCGCAGGTGAATCGCGCGTTCAACACGTCGATGGAAGTGGGCGTGAAGGTGTACGCGGAAAATGTGCTGACCGGCGAGCGGCGCCACACCAGTACGGCGTACCTGACGTTTGTGGCCGTCGATCTGGATCAGAAGGCGCACGCCGTGCGGCCGTTGATTCTCGAAACCGACGAAGACAAGCGGCGATATGAAGAGGCAGGCGAGCGTCGTCGCGTGCGGTTGGCGATGCGCAACAAGGAACCGCTGACGGATCTTTAGTATTTGGTTTTGCGGTCGCCGATGCATTCGCGCGCGCACGCCGATGCGCTTTTGAATTAGGAATCGGTGAGCACAGCGTCCGCAGTACTGAAACCGTTTTCGAGGCATTTGCCCAGAGACGGTCCCTCCAGATAATTTCCAGCGAAATACAAACCCGGCAGCGAGTGTTGGGCTGAGCGAATCGATTCGACGATGTGGCCGTGGCCGAGATTGTATTGCGGCAGCGCCTTTTCGTATTTACACACACGCGTGGCGATCGGTGCTCCCTCGATTCCCAGGATGCGAGCGTTGTCCGCATGAACCATGTGCGCGATTTCCGATTCCGAATGCTCGATGGCTTCCAGATCGGTGGCGCCGCCGATGAAGCTGGTCAGCAGTGCGGAATTTTCTGGCGCGCGGCCAGGGAACAGCGACGAATTCCACACCGTGCCGAGCGTACGGATCTTTTCGCTGCGCGGCACCAGAAAGCCGAATCCGTCGAGCACGTTGCCGATTTGCTGCTGCCGGTATCCGGCACACACCACGACGACGGGCGCGTATGCAATGGATGAAAGTGCGTCGGCTAGGCTCATGGCGTTGTCGCTCGCCTGATTGATGGACGCGGCGTGAATCAGATGCGCTGCCACGTAGGCGGGAGTGGCGACAACGATCGCGTCGGCGGCGAATGCTTCTGTCGCGCCGTTGCGGATGAACTCAACGGTCTTGCGCGGCTGGCTGACGTCGATCGACGTCACATTCGAGCCGGAGTACAAATTGTCGCCCAGTTTTGCGGCGAGCGTGCGCGGAAGCGTTGCAACGCCGTCGGCGAATGAACACAGCGGCGGCGCGCCTTTCGAGCGGCCCTCGGGCGATTCGGATTTCGCGCCCGCTTGCGACGCGGAATTTGCCTTCGATTCGGCTCGCGATTTCATCGCGCCGCGAACCACGCTGCCATACTGGCGTTCCCATTCATCCAGCGTGGGGAACGCGGCCTTCAGGCTGAGTTGTTCCGGATCACCGGCATAGACGCCGGAAACGAATGGCGAAACCAGATACTCGAGAATTTCGTGGCCGAACTTGCGTCGGACAAACGAGGCGACGGATTCTTCGGCAGCCGGTGGCTTAGTTCGCCGAAACGCTTCGCTGGCGATTTTCCATCGTGACGCCGCGCCCAAAAACGTGGATGCCAGCATCGCCTGCGGCGACATCGGAATCTGCACCAGCCGGCCGCGCCGCAAAACGTACCGTGGAGCGCGCGGATTCGAGGTTTGCAACTGCGATTCGATGCCGAGCTCGCGTACTAATTCGACGATCGCGGCGGTGCCTTGAAAGCTTTGCGGACCAAATTCAAAAAGAAATCCGGATTCGCGCTCGGATGCGATCACTCCGCCGGGTCGAGCCGCAGATTCGAGCAGCGCGACCTGCGCCCCCAGCTTTTGCAGGCGGTACGCGCACGCCAAGCCGGCGATTCCGGCCCCGATGACGATGACCTGTTTGGGTGCGGACATGCGGATGCTCGCTACAGAGTCTTGGAAAACAGCGGACGCTTTTCCATTTGCTGATCGCGCAGATAGCGGTCAAATGCCATCGCCACGGTGCGAATGAAAATGCGGCCGAGGGGCGTCACGCGAATTTCGCCTGCGCTCAGCGTCACGAGGCCCTCGGCGCGAGCGTCTTCGAGTGCGGCTTGTTCGTGCGCGAAATATTCGTCGAAGTCGATGCCGAACTCCTGCTCGACTTCTTTTTTCGGGATCACCGTGTGGCACAGCAAGCGGCCGATCACCGCGCGGCGAATCAAATCATCTTGCGAGAGCCGGTAGCCGCGCGTGGTGGCAACGCCGCGCGTTGCAACCGTCGATTCGTAGTCGGCGACTTCCTTTCGATTTTGCGCATAGGCCTGGCCGATCGAACTGATCGCGCTCACGCCCATTCCGTACAGATCGGCACCGGCTTTCGTGGTGTAGCCCTGAAAATTCCGGTGCAGCGTGCGGTTCGCCTGCGCGATGGCCAGTTCGTCGTCGATTTTGGCGAAGTGGTCCATCCCTATATAGAGGTAGCCGGCGCGAAGAAAACCCTCCAGGCCGGCACGCATAATGCGGAATTTTTCCATGCCTTCGGGCAGGTGCTGCTGAAAAGAGCCTTGCTGTTTTTTCAACCACGGCACATGCGCGTAGCTGAACATGGCCACGCGATCGGGATCGAGCGTAAGCGTTTTTTCGATCGTGCCGGCGAAGCTTGCGGCCGTTTGGTGCGGAAGCCCGTAGATCAGATCGACGTTGAGGCTTTCGAAGCCGAGTTCGCGCGCGGCAAGAATCAAATCGCGCGTAAGTTCGTACGGCTGCACGCGGTGGATCGTCTGCTGCACGCGATCTTCGAAATCCTGAATGCCGAGACTCAGGCGATTGAATCCGAGTTTGCGCAGCGACTCCAAGTGCGCGCGCGTGGTAACGCGCGGATCGATCTCCACGCCGATTTCAGAATCGGGCGAAAACGCAAAGCGCTCGCGCGTGTAGCCGAACAGATCTTCCATCTGCGCAGGCCTCAGATAGGTGGGCGTACCGCCGCCCCAATGAAATTGCGTCACCGGACGTTTTTTCGAAACGTGACGGCCTACGTGGTCGATTTCTTTTTTCAGCGCGTCCAGGTAGGGAATCGCGACCGATTTATTCTTCTGGATCGAAACGTTGCACGCGCAGAACAGACACAAGCTTTCGCAAAACGGAATGTGCATGTAGAGCGACACCGGCGTCGCGTGCGATTCGGCTACTTGGTAATAATTTTCCAGATCGTCAGGACCGAAATCGTCTTTCCAGACGGGCGCGGTGGGATAGCTGGTGTAGCGCGGGCCGGGCCGATTGTGCCGTTCCAGAAATTCGTCGGAAATGGCGGCGATTTCGAGTTTTTCGGTTGAACTCATCGAAGTCATCGTTGATCGGTCTCTTGCGAAGCCTATCCTACCGGGACGGAGGAGGCGAGACGAACCGCCTTCCCGGCTTCGACAAACGCTCTGGCGTTTGCCACCGGTGTGGTCGGCAAAATTCCGTGGCCGAGATTCAGGATGTGGCCCACACCGCCGGTTTGCTCCACCGCGCTTCGAGCTGCGTCGCGGACAGCTTCTTCAGTGGTAAGCAGAATATTCGGATCGACATTCCCTTGCAGCGCGATTTTGTCGCCAAGTTGTGCATGAGCCGCGCCCAGATCGGTGCGCCAATCAACGCTCACAACGTCCGCGCCGGATTTACCCAGACTCGGCACCAGATGCGACGAGCCCTTCGCATACAAAATCTTCGGAACCTGCGGGTAACCAAGCGACCGCAGAATCTGCTGCGTGGCGGGCAATTCAAACGCGTCGTACTGTTCGCGCGAAAGTTCGCCGGCCCAAGTGTCAAACAATTGCACCACCGAAGCACCGGCGTCGATGTGCGATTTCAAATATCCAGTCGTAGCGCGCGCGATGCGTTCGAGCAGTTCGCGGACCAGCGCCGGATCATCGGCCAGCATTTGCTTGGCGTGCGAAATATCGCCGCGCGTCTTTCCCTCGATCATGTAGCAGGCCAGCGTCCACGGGGCGGCCGCAAATCCGATCACCGGCACGTCGGGGCCGACTTGCTTGCAGATCGCGCGGATCGCGTCGGCGACGAAGCGAGTTTCACCCTCCGGATCGAAATCGCGGAGGCGACGCACCGCCGCTAGATCGCGGATTGGATTCGAAAGCACCGGACCGGAGTCCGGCACGTCGAGCGGCTGGCCCATCGCTTCGGCGACGATCAGAATATCGGAAAAAACGATCACCGCATCCACACCGATGATCCGAAAAGGCTGGATCGAAACTTCGGCCGCGACGTCGGGCGTTTTGCAAATCTCCAGAAACGAATAATTTTTGCGGACGGCTTGATATTCGGGCAAATAGCGTCCGGCCTGGCGCATGACCCACACCGGAACGCGCTCGACCGGCAGGCGCCGGCAGGCACGCAGGAACAGCTCTTTGCGATTGATAGGCGATGGCCCAGCGGAATTCATCGTCACAACTCGATGATAGCAGATGCCTTGCCGAGCCGCCTATTGCGCGTGGCAGCGGCATTCGGCGCTATAATCTTGGGTGGACTTCAGGAGCTCGACGCGGTTCATGGTTCACATCCTCAACTATTTGACTCTGGCTCTCTACCTGGCGAGTTTCCTATGTTACGTGCGAAATTTGCAGGCGCCGGAATTGTGGACGGGCCGGATCGCGTCGTTTTTGCTCGCGGCAGGAATCGTGGCGCAATACTACGCGCTGTACGCGCGGTCGATGATTTTGCACAGCGTGCCGTATGACGATTTGTACGGCTCGATGATGTTGTTCTCGTGGCTGCTCGGGCTCACATATCTTGGTTTGGAAGTTTTTCACCGGCAGCGCGCGGTGGGCGCGTTCGTCACGTTTGTGCTGGTGGCTTGGATTTCGGTGGTGTGGCTGACAGTGCCCGATCCGATCGCCGTGCCGACGCGAGCGCGAGGAGTGCTGTTTGCGTTTCACGTGACGCTCAATACCTGGGCGTATGCGGCGTTTGCGTTGTCGTTCGTGCTTAGCGGAATGTATCTGGTGCAGGATCGTTTGCTGCGCTCGCGCAAATTGGGCGCGGCGTTCTGGCGATTTCCGGCGCTGGACGTGATGGAGCGCATGGCGCGCAGCAGCGTGTACGTGGGACTGGCGGCGCTGCTGGTCGGTGCATCGATGGGTCTGGTGTGGGCGCAGCGAATCGGTACCGGATATTCGTTTGGCGATCCGAAGGTAGTGATCACGATCGCGATTTTGGCGGTGTATGCGGCGTACCTGCTGCTGTCACGTAATGCCACGTGGCGCGGTGCGCGTGCCGCAACTTTATGCGTGGCGAATTTTCTGGTCGTTCTTTTTAGCTACACATTCGTGAATTTATATCTGACGAGGTTTCATAAGTTTCTGTAATGGCCACCGAATCGAAATCGGGCCGCATTCCCAACGTTCGCGTGCAGGTCGCGCTGATCGGCTGCAATCACCGTACCGCGCCGGTCGAGCTGCGCGAGCGGATTGTGTTCACGCGCGATCAGGCTTTGCAGGCGGCGGACGATTTGCGCTCGCAGGGAATTCTGGAAGAGGCCGTGGTGCTTTCCACCTGCAATCGCAGCGAGTTGTATGGCGTGCCGGCAGAGTTCTCAGATTTTTCGGCGTCGTCCGGTTCTCGCGTGTCGGCTACGTCCGCGACTTCGGCGATGGAGGAATATTTCACGTCGTTCCACCAGATTCCGCGCCGCGACCTCGACGGACGTTTTTACCGCCAGATTGGTCCCGACGCCGTACGGCATTTGTATCGCGTTGCCGCGGGACTCGATTCGATGCTGCTGGGCGAGGCGGAAATTCTCGGCCAGCTTCGCACCGCTTACGGGCAGGCGCTCGATCACGGCGCGACCGGTCCGGTGCTGAACAAAGTGTTTCAGGGCGCACTCGAAGTAGGTAAGCGCGTGCGGAGCGAAACTGAAGTGGGCGCGCGGCCGATGTCTGTGGCGCTCGCGGGCGTGAAATTGGCCGAGCGCGTGTTCGGAAATCTGAAAGGGCATTCGGCGTTGATTTTGGGCGCGGGCGCGGTGGCCGAACAAGTGGTCGAGCACATGCGCAATCGGGGAATCGGAAATCTGCGCGTCGTGAATCGATCGTTTGATCACGCCGCGGAGCTCGCGAACCGCGTTGGCGGCGAAGCGATCGCCTGGGAAGCACTTGAATCGGTTCTAGGTGCGCCGGATATTTTGGTCACATCGGTCACGGCGGCCGGTCCTGTACTGACGCGCCAACTACTCGAGCGAGCCATTGCAGCGCGATCGGGCAAGCCGGTATTTGTAGTCGATCTGGGTGTGCCGCGCAACGTGGAAGCAGCGGCCAGCGGACTTTACAACCTGTATCTGTACAACATCGACGACCTGGGCGAGATCGTCGAGCAAAACAAGAAAGCGCGTGAATCGGAGATTCCGCGCGCTGAGGCGATCATCGCGGAGCACATCGCCAAATTCGAAGCCTGGCGGACGGCGCTGGAAGCCGGCTCGATCGTCACCGATTTGCGCCAACGGTTTCATTCGCAGCGCGAAGAATTGATTCGCGAAATTCTTGCCGAGCGCAACGATGTGACCGCCGAAGAGCGCGATCGCATCGCGCACATCACCGAAGAATTGATTGAGCGGCTGCTCGAACAGCCCACCGCCAAGCTGCAGCGCGGCCCCGGCATGCGTGGTCGCCTGGCGGGACTGGATGCTATTCGGCACCTTTTCGGCTTGAACGAGGGAAAAGATTGAAGCCGGTGCGTATCGCAACGCGCGGCAGCAAGCTGGCTCTTTGGCAGGCGAATCACCTGCGTGACGAGCTCGCGAAATGTTGCGGAGTGACTGCCGAAATCGTGATCGTGAAAACCTCCGGCGATCAGAATTTGAATCTGCCGATCGAGCAGCTGGGCATGAAGGGCGTGTTCACGAAAGAGCTCGAAGTCGCGTTGCTCGATGGCCGCGCCGAAATTGCCATTCACAGCATGAAAGATGTGCCGACCGAATTGTCGGACGTCTGCCCTGTGTTGATCGTCTTCAAACGCGAAGATCCGCGCGATGTGCTGATTTCGCGAAGCGGCGCGAAACTGATGGATTTGAAATCGGGTTCGCGCGTGGGAACCAGCAGCTTGCGAAGGTCGTCGCAACTGCGGAGAGTGCGCCCGGATCTGGAAATCGTGGAGATTCGCGGCAACGTAGATTCGCGGATACGAAAAATGGACGAAAGCGAGTACGATGCGCTGGTGCTGGCGCGCGCCGGGGTGGTTCGATTGGGACTGGATTCAAGCATTACGGAATCGATCGCGCCGGAAATTATTTTGCCCGCGGTGGGGCAGGGCGCGCTGGGCGTCCAGTTTTTCGAAGTGAAGTGGGACGAGCTGCAATTCTTGAAAAAACTGGAAGATCCCGAAACCATGTTGGCGGTAACTGCCGAACGCGCGCTGATGGCGGAGTTGCACGGAGGATGCCGGCTGCCGCTGGGCGCGTGGGCGCGCTTTGAAAATGGTTTTCAGAATCGAACCATGACTCTCGATGCCTGCGTGCTTTCCGAAGACGGATTGCAGATCGTTCGCGGCCACGCTGTGCGCGAGTGCGCGGACGGCCGCGACGCGACCGAAGTGGGCCGCGCCGTCGCACGCGATATGCTGACCGCCGGCGCCGACAAAATTTTGCAGGCCGCGGGGCGAACCGTTGTCTAGCATCGACAAACCGCTCGCGGGAAAGTGCGTGGTGGTGACGCGCGCGCCGGAGCAAGCGCAACCGCTGAAAGACGAATTGGCGAAGCAGGGAGCCGAAGTGCTTGCGCTGCCAACCGTCAGTTTTGCGGCGGTCGAGAATCCGGCGGAACTGGACGCGGCGCTGGGCGCTGTCGATTCATTCGAATGGATTGTTTTCACCAGCCAGAACGCGGTGCGTTACGTCTGCGAACGAATGAACGCTCTCGGCGTTACTCGCGGCCGTGCCCAAGTGGCGGCAGTTGGTCTTGCCACCGCGGGAACGGCGAAAGAAGCGGGATTCGTGGTGGCCTACATTGCCAAAAACCAAAGCGGTGAAGCCCTCGCGAGTGAACTGACCACGAAAGTTGTGGGCAAGAAAGTTTTGCTGCCGCGCAGCGACCGGGCGGAAAATGCGTTACCGGCAACGTTGCGGGCGGCGGGCGCGCACGTGACCGACGCCGTCGCGTATCGGACGTTGACGCCTGCGGAAATAAATCCTTCGGCGCTGGCGCGCGTGAAAGCGACGGATGTGGACGTGATCGTGTTCGCCAGCCCGTCTTCGTTTCACAATTTGTGCGACGCGATTCCGGCGGCGGAGTTGAAACAAATTTCAGCCAAGGTGAATTTTGCCGCGATCGGGCCCACCACGTCGCGGGCGCTGGTGGACGCGGGCATGCGAGTTGCGATTCAATCGAGCCACGCGTCGCCGGTATCGCTGGTGGATGCAATCGCGAAATATTACGCGCGGTCGGCGAGCGCGGCGGCGGAGGCGAAAAGCGCATGAGTTTTCCAGTGCGTCGTCCACGCAGGTTAAGGCGCAGCGAAGCGTTGCGCGGATTGGTTCGCGAAACGCGGCTCACTTCCGAAGGCCTTGTGTATCCGTTGTTTGCGGTGCCCGGCACCGGAGTTCACAAGGAAATCACTTCGATGCCCGGCGTGTTTCAGCAGTCGGTCGATAAACTTGTGGAAGAGTGCCGCGAAGTGGCCGACCTGGGAATTCCGGCGGTGCTGCTCTTCGGCTTGCCGGAACACAAAGATGAAGTGGCCACCGAAGCATCTTCGCCGGGCGGCGCGGTGCAGCGCGCGATTCAGGCGATCCGAAAAGCGAATCTGAATTTGCTGGTCATCACTGACGTATGCCTTTGCGAATACACCAGCCACGGCCATTGCGGTCTGATCCGCGAGGGCGAAGTGCTGAACGATCCGAGCCTGAAAGTGCTGGCCGATGCGGCGCTGTCGCACGCTCGCGCTGGTGCGGACATTGTAGCGCCGTCGGACATGATGGACGGCCGCGTTGCCGCAATTCGCAAGCGCCTTGACGAAAGCGGATTTCACGATTTGGCGATCATGTCCTACGCGGCGAAATACAGCTCGGCGTTCTACGGGCCGTTCCGCGAAGCGGCCGAATCGACGCCGCAATTTGGCGACCGGAAAAGCTATCAGATGGATCCGGCCAACGCGCGCGAAGCGCTCACCGAAGTGGCGCAGGATCTGGACGAAGGCGCGGACATTATTATGGTGAAGCCGGCGCTCGCGTATCTGGATGTGATTCAGCGCGTGCGCGAACGGTTCGATGCACCGGTGGCGGCGTACAACGTGAGCGGCGAATACGCGATGGTGAAAGCCGCAGCGACGAACGGATGGATCGACGAAAAGCGCGCCGTGCTCGAAATCATTACCGGCATTCAGCGAGCCGGCGCTTCGATTATATTGACGTACCACGCGAAAGACATTGCGCGATGGCTGCAAAACGGCGACTGAATGACGCGCGTGAAGTTCAAACCACTGAAGATCGAGCGAGAACATTTCGAATGAGCAGCGGCCCCGTGAAATCTGCCGGAAATTCGTCACAGAAAATCGCAACGGCAAGTCCGCGTCCGCGCTCGAAAGAATTATTTGATCGCGGCATGCAGACGCTGGTGGGCGGCGTCGATAGTCCGGTGCGTGCGTTTCGCGCCGTGGGCGGCACCCCGTTGGTGATCGATCACGCGTCGGGAGCGCGGCTCTATGACGTGGACGGCCGCGAATACATCGACTACGTGTGTTCGTGGGGCGCTTTGATTTTGGGCCACGCGCATCCGGACGTCGTCGCAGCGGTTGCGGACCAAGCTGCTCGCGGGACCAGTTATGGGATGACGTCGCCGCTCGAAATTGAGTTGGGCGAGCGAGTCAAACGGGCGATGCCGAGCGTGGAGATGGTTCGCTTCGTGAGCTCGGGCACCGAAGCGACCATGTCGGCCGCGCGCCTGGCACGCGCCTTCACAAAGCGCGATCTGATCGTGAAGTTTGAGGGCTGCTATCACGGCCACTCGGATGGATTTTTGTCGGAGGCTGGTTCGGGCCTGGCGACGCTGGGAATTGCGGCGTGTCCGGGAGTTCCCGCTGCGTTCGCGGAATTGACTCTAAATACTCCGTTCAACGATGTGGCCGCGCTTGAAAAATTGTTCGCCGAGCGCCGCGGAAAAATCGCGGCGGTGATCGTCGAGCCGGTCGTAGCGAATATGGGCGTCGTTCCACCAGCGGACGGCTACCTGCAAAAATTGCGCGAAATCACCGCGTGCGAAGGCGCGCTCTTAATTTTCGACGAAGTGATCACCGGATTTCGATTGAGCTACGGCGGCGCGCAGGGAGTGTACGGCATCACGCCCGACCTGACCGCGATGGGAAAAATTATCGGCGGCGGATTGCCGGTGGCGGCCTACGGCGGCCGACGCGAGATCATGGAAAATCTGGCGCCGCTCGGGCCGGTCTATCAGGCTGGCACCCTTTCCGGAAATCCGCTGGCGATGCGTGCCGGATTGGCGACGCTGCCGAAGCTGGAAGCGCCGGGATTCTACGCCGAGATGAACCGGAAAACCGCGCGCCTCGCCGAAGGATTTGCAGCGGCGCTGCGCGAAACCGGCGTCCAAGCCCGCGTGAATCTGGCCGGCTCGCTGCTCACTGTATTTTTCGGCCACGGCGAAATCCGCAATTACGACGACGCGAAAAAAGCCGACACCAAAAAATTCGCCGCCTTCTTTCAGGCGATGCTCGAGCGCGGCGTGTTTTTGCCTCCTTCGCAGTACGAGGCGCTTTTCATTTCCGCGGCGCACACGGACGCCGACATCGACCGCACCATCGAAGCGGCGCGCGAGAGCCTGCGAGAAATCTGACAACGCGATCGTCCGCTCGCTTCCGTTCAACCTTCAAGCCGCGCCACTTTTACTGAGGCGAAGCGCGCGCGAAACCAGCGAAAATCGCACTCCTGCGCCGCGCCATTTCGCCGCTAGGGCGAAAAGGAAATGTCGGGGAACTGGAGGGAAACTGAGTGGGCTGGAGGGGCGGCGAAAGCAGTCCCACGCGTACCGCTTCGGAACGCCCCCCACGCTAAACCGCCTATTATCAGCACACACCAGACACGGTACGGATGGTACCACCCTTGCTTTTCCTGTCCTCGTCAGGCGAGACGAGGAGCACCCCTTCATGATCGCAGCCGTAGCAGTCCTTATCCTGCATGCCACGGCCGGCGCGGCGCCGGCTGTCGCCACTCCTGCCGCCGGCTCGTTCGCCGCGGCGGACGCCACCCACATTGCCGCCGCTTTTCCCTATCCAGCGAGCGACGCAAACGAATCCACGACCACGGTGACCGCGACAACCGATTTCGGTTCGGCGCGCATGAATCTGGCCGATGTAAACTTCGACGAAAAAATGAAGCCGGCGGTGATGACCGCTTCGCTGATCAATTCGACCGACGTGGCGGCGCAAAATTCGCAATCGTTTTCGACCATGCGGATGCCGGACCCCGAGCCATCGAAAGAGCACTCGATTTATTCCGCGGTTTCGACTCCGTCGCGCGCGATGTGGATCGCGCTGTCGGTGGTGCAGCACGGAGCGGCAGCGTTTGACGCGTACTCAACGCGGCAATCGATCGGGCACGGCGGAGTGGAAGCCGATCCGCTGATGAAGCCGTTTGCGAATTCGCCGGCGATTTACGTGGCCACGCAGGTCACTCCGGTGCTTCTCGATTTGCTGGCGCGTCACATGCAACGCAGCGAATATGGTATGGTTCGTCGTGTGTGGTGGGTTCCGCAGTCGCTCGGTGCGGGCGTTTCAATTTTCTCGGGAGTTCACAACCTGCGCGTCGCCGGCGAGTAGGGGCGGCGAAGAAGTTTCTGGCACAATTTGATTTTGCGAATTTCTCTACCTGGCGGGGAGAAAATTCGAAGGCACCCGGCTCTCTCCTCGGGTGCCTTTTGTATTTTCAGGCGCGTGCAACTCTCGGTTGGGCCGGTGCAAAATACGACCGCGCGGTAAGCGTCCCACCTGCTTGCCGTTTCACCGCCCAGTCCGCGGCGCGATGGCCGGAGACAACCGCTTGCGAAATATCCGACACCGGCCCGATCGAATCGGTATTCGCGAAAAACACTCGATCAAGCATCTGGCTGGCGAGCGGAATGGTGCGCGTGAAATTTCCCGGGATCGGCAAATACATCGGATGCCCGCGACGATACATGTGGACCTCGATCGGCGTTGCGTCTTTGAATTCCGGCTGCAGCTTGCGGAAATCGCGGAGTACTCGTTCGGCCAGCCCCTGGCAGCTATCGAGCGATAGCAGCAGCGAGCGTTGAGATTCCACCAGCGGCGTGTAAAACGAAAGAATATTATTTTTCTGCACGTAGCCCGGTTGTTTCTGTAGCACCCAGTCCGCAACGATGAAGTCGGTGAACGTATTTCCCGGGCACCAGGTGTCGTACGCGCGGTTGTAAATGGGCTTGTCGAAAATCATGTTGATTACCGGATAGGGACAATAGCGAAACGAGCGCATCGCGTCGGCTTGCGCGTCGGGAATTCCGGAGACGATTCGAGCGGTGATGAATTTCGGCGTAGCCATCACCACGCATTTAGCGGCGACGGTTTGCAGTTCTCCGCCATGGACGAAGGTCACGTTCACTTCGGATTTCTGCGGTTCAACCGAAACGATCGTCGCGTCGCCAAGCATTCGATCGGCGTGCTTTGCGGTCAGCGTCCGAAAAAGCTGCCGTGCTAACGCGCCGTTACCGCCGGGCAGCGTGCGCCGCTCGTCCTGCTCGGCGGCCATGAATTGAAGATCTTCCGCCACCACGAGCGCCGCGGTGTCGTGCGTTTTCGCGCCCCAATTCGAGGGTCCGTACGCGTCCCACCACTCGGCCACTTCGGGCGCATAATTTTTCAGCGTGTCGGAAATTGGAAAGCTA
The DNA here is from genome assembly GCA_963719065.1 of uncultured Acidobacteriota bacterium. Taxonomy (GTDB): domain Bacteria; phylum Acidobacteriota; class Terriglobia; order Acidiferrales; family UBA7541; genus Palsa-295. Next base: position 399,138 of record CAVRAM010000001.1, read on the forward strand.
TCCAGATGCGCTGCGTCTTTTTCGACGTCGAGCGCTAGCATCGCGACTTTGAATTGCTTGAAACTTTCTCGCACGGTGTTGGAGTAGGGAAGATGATGAATGCCATCGCGCCATGTGTCCGCAACCCATTCGTTGCGCACGATCGTGGGATCGTGTGAGTTAATCGGCAAAAGCGTCAGCCCGATTTCGCTCGCCAGCTGAAAACTTTCCGAATCTTTTTCATCGAACGCCGAGCCGGTGGCATAGCCCTGGCCCTGATATTCCTCGAGGTATGCGTTGCCGCCAAAGTGCGGTTCCTTTTCGAGCAGCAGAAAATTCTGGTCCTTCAGGAAGTACGCGGCCGACATGCCGCTCACGCCGCCACCGACGATCACAACATCGTAGCGTTTTGAAACTGGCGGCTTGTCGAACTGTTGTCCGTCGCGAACTTCATGGCACACGGCGAAATGGTCGCCTTCGATCTGCGCTTTGGGTGCGTCGGGAGCCAACAGTTTCAAATTCATCGGGCAGCCAGAGGCGACGCTGCCAGCAACGACAAACTTAATAAAATCGCGACGGGAAGTCGTCATGCCGATTCTCCTTGAAGGGGTGCGGCGGCCGGCAGACGTGCGGACTCATCGGCGGTCGCGGAACGGGTGCGAAGGCGATACCAGATCAAAATCGTGGCGATGGAGAAAAGCAGGATGAGCGTGGAGATGGCATTGATTTCGGGAGTGATGCCTCGGCGGAGGCGAGACCAAATTTCCAGCGGAAGGGTATTGTCGCGTCCGATGAGGAAAAAGCTGACGGCGATTTCGTCAAGCGAGAGAGTGAAGATCAGCAAGCCCGCGGCGATGAGCGAGACGCGCAGATTCGGCAGCGTGATGCGCCAAAACGTCTTCCACTGATTGGCGCCGAGATCGAGCGAGGCTTCTTCCTGCGCGCGGTCGAGTTTTTGAAGCCCGGCGAAAATCTCGGTGGTTGCAACAGAGATTAACGCGGTCCCGTGGCCGAGGGTGACTGTGACCAGGCTGAGTTTCATGCCAACACCGACAAAAAGCATCAGCAGCGAGAGCCCGGTGATGATTCCCGGCAGGATCAAGGGCAGCAGGACAAGCCGGCGGAAAAGCGCTTTGCCCGGAAATTCGGAGCGATCGAGAGCCAGCGCCGCGGGAAGTCCGAGCCCTAGCGCGATGGCAACGGCGATGGCGGCGACGATCGCGCTGTTGAGCACCGCTTGCCACAACGCGGCGTCGGCAAAAAGCTGGCGGTACCAGTCGAGCGTCCAGTTTGCTGGAGGAAACCCGCCGACTCCCGTGCCGTTGAACGAGTAGAGGACGAGAACGACGATGGGAAAATAGAGGAATGCGTACACAAAGAATGCGTACGCGGTGAGCAGCGGCGCGCGTTTCGATTGGAAACCGGATCCGGCGGCGCTCATTGTACGGTCAACCTTTTTTCGAGTCGTTCAGTGGCAAACAACAGGGTGACGACAATGAGCAGCATGCACAGTGAAATCGCGGCGCCGAGCGGCCAGTTGTAGGCCGCTCCAAATAAGCTCACGACGATATTGGAAATCATGATGCCACTCGAGCCGCCCACCAGAAGCGGCGCCAGAAAATCGCCGAGCGTAAGCACGAAGGCGAAAGTCGCTCCTGCGAGCACCCCGGGGAGAGACAGCGGCAGAATTACGCGCCGAAACGTGGCCCACGGCGACGCGCCGAGGTCTTGCGACGCTTCCACCAGGTTGCGCGGCACGTGCTCGAGCGAAGCGTAGATCGGGAGAAAAACGAACGGTGTGTAGATATGAGTGAGCGTAAGAATCACAGCGAATGGGCTGTAGAGCAGAAATTCGAGCGGCTGGTGGGTGATGTGAAAATATTGCAGCAAGCCGTTTAATACGCCGTCGCTGCCGAGAATTGTCTTCCACGCATAACCGCGCACCAAATAGCTGGCCCACAGCGGAATAATCACCAGCTGGTAGAGAAGTTCCTTGCGCGCTTGCGTGTAAAACGAAACGTAGTAGGCGAGCGGATAGCCGAGGCCCAGCGCCAGCAGCGTGACCGACGCAGCGATGCGCATCGAGCGCAGCAGAACCTGAATGTAGAGAGGATTGTGAATCAGCTGCGCGTAGTTCTGGAGGTTCCAGTTGTGGACGATGGTCTGCGCGGGCGAGACCGACCAGAAACTGTAGCAAAACAATATCGCGTACGGAACGAGCAAGAAAGCCGTCACCCACAGCAGCGGCGGAATCGTTACGGTGGATTTGTACGCGCGCGAATACATCGTCAGTCGTCTCCGGTTTCGTGGACGCGCACGGCGTCGTTGGCGTCAAATTCAAATTCGCGTTGGCCGGCGAGAATTCCCGGCGCGGGAATGCGCGCGCGCAGAATGCAGCCGCTGCCGCAGTCGATTTCGACCAGGTCCATCGCGCCGCCGAACGATTGATTGCGAATTTCGCCTCGAAAGCGCGCGGTTGCCACGTCCGCAGACGGCAACCCCGGCGCTTCGGGCAGCAAATGAATCGCTTCCTGGCGCAACGAGTACACGGCTTTCCCCGACGGGCCAAACGTGCGCCACACGATCGGCCCTGCGCTGGCGATTCCGTCGCGGACCTCGGCATTCAGCAAATTGGTCTGGCCGATGAACTGAGCAGCGTAGGCCGTCGCCGGCTTGCCGTAAATTTCCCGCGGCCCGGCGATCTGTTCCAGATTTCCGGCGCGAAGCAAAGCGACTCGGTCGGAAAGCGCCATCGCCTCTTCCTGGTCGTGCGTCACGAAAATAAATGTGATGCCGACTTCGCGTTGCAGCGATTTCAGCTCCACTTGCATTTGGCGGCGCAGGTTGGCGTCGAGCGCAGAAAGCGGCTCATCGAGCAACAACACGCGAGGCCGATTGACGAGCGCACGTGCGAGCGCCACTCGTTGCTGTTGTCCGCCGCTCAACCGAGCGGGCGCAGACTTGGCAAAGTCGGCCATCTTTACCATCGCTAGAGCTTTTGCCACTCGATCGGGGATTTCTTTCGCGTCGGCGTTTGATGCGCGCAGGCCGTAGGCCACGTTGTCGAAAACCGAAAGGTGAGGAAACAGCGCGTAACTCTGAAAAACAGTATTCACCGGGCGGCGATACGCCGGGATCGGATCCAGCCGCTCATTGCCCAGCCAGATTTGGCCGCCATCGAGCTGTTCGAATCCAGCGATCAATCGCAATAGCGTCGTTTTGCCGGAACCACTTTCGCCGAGAATGGTGAGGAATTCGCCCGGCGCGACGTCGAGATTAATCCCGCGCAAGACCGGGCGCGGGCCGTAACGCTTGGTCACGTTCTGAACTGAAATTTCCACCGGCGGCGGGGGAATCGCTTGCGGACTCGAATCGCGCGGCGGCGTCATCGTGAGAACTGCCTTACCGCGGCTTGAAATCGCCGGTCGCGCTTCGCCATTCCGAGCTCCGTCACTGCGCGGCCTTCACTTCATTCCAAATTTCGTTGTACTTGTCGCGGCGCGGCACCCGCTGCCAGAAATAAATGTGATTCATGTACTCGTCCACGTTGTCGAGGTGCAGCGATTGCTTTTGTTCGGCGGTCATTGTCGCGCCGGCGCCAGGATTCGCGGGATCGTAGCCAGTAACGTCAGACACCAGCTTCTGCGTTTTCGCTTCGATCATGTATGCGAGGAATTCGCTGGCCAGTTCCTTATTCTCGCTGGCCGACGTGATCATCAAGTGGTCGATCCATCCCGTGGTGTTTTCCTTGGGAATGGTTTCGGCAATCGGGAAATTTGCTTTGCGAAGCTGATTCGTCATCAGCGGCCAACCCATGGCCGCTACGATTTCGTGATTCTGAAACAAATTGGTCAACTCGCCGCCCGTGGACCAGAATTTCCGGATATTGGGCTTCAGCTCGAGCAATTTCTTTTTCACGTTGTCGAGCTCTTCGTCGCTCAGATTGTAGATATGATTCGGGTCGGGCTTGTCGTAGCCGAGCACCTGCGCGGCCATGTACATGGTCGAAAGTTCGTCCCACGCGGAAATTCTTCCTTTCAGCGAGGGATCCCACAAAACAGCCCAGCTCTCCGGAGCTTTCGCGAAATGCTGCGTGTCGTAGAGCAGGGGATTCGGTCCCCACGTAAACGGCACGCCGTAGACTTGACCGTTCGCCTTCACCAGCGGCATCGAGCGCAATCGTTCAGAGAGTTGCGAATATGCGGGAAGTTTCGAAAGATCGAGCGGCGCCGCGAGGCCTGACGTCGCAATCATCGTGGCCACGTCGCTCGAAGGTGAAATCACGTCGTAGTTGCTCGCGCTGCCGCCGCGCAGTTTCGCGACGAGTTCATCGCTTGAGCCCATGTAGGCCGCGGTCACTTTGCAGTGATGCGCTTCTTCAAACGCACGAATGAACGACGGATCGGCGTAGCCTTCCCACACGAGCAGGCTCAACGTGGGCGTTTTCTTCCCGCAGCCCGCCGCGAAGGCCATCGAAAATGCGGCCGCGCACAGCAGCAAGCCCGTGAATATCCGTGAAGTTTTCATCGTCAGAGAGTCGCCTTTCGCGCCGCAGCGCGCAACTTACAACCTGCATCGGGCCGATAGTTCGCCTGTACCGATCTCGATTTCTAAAATGTCGGCGGAGTATTCACCCACAAAACCAGAGTTTCTCGCTTTCCCGGATTTTTCCAGCGATGCTCGTTGCTGCTTTCAAAATAAAAACTGTCGCCCTCTTCCAGGCGCAGCGTCTCACCGTCGGAGAGCGAAATTTCTAGCACGCCGCGCAGGATGAACAAAAACTCCTCGCCGTCATGCGCGTAGGATTCGCCGCTGCTCGCCGATGGCGCGATGCGGAACAGGTGCGGCTCCATCATCGTATTTCCCCAGGCTAGCAGCTCCATGCGGACGCCGGGTCCCGCGTCGAGAATCTTGCGTTCGGCGGGTTGCACGCGGCCGGGATTCGCGTCCGGCGGATTGAACAGCGAAAGAATGTTCATCTGGTAGAAACGCGCCAGCCTTCGCAAAGTGGAAACCGACGCGCTCATCTGCTCGCGCTCGAGCGCGCTCAGAAAGCCCACCGAGACGCCGGCCGACCGCGCGACTTGCGCGAGCGAATATCCGTACTGCAGTCGCAGCCGGCGCAGTCGCGTTCCCACGGAGTTTGATTTCGGCGCCGCGCTGACGCTGGAGAGCAGACCCTGCGTGCGCATCAAGTGAACGATCGCCGGCGCGTTCATCTTCCGTGCGCGGCGCAAAAATTGGGCGCGTTTTAGTATTCGAAGATCGGATTGGCTGTATAAACGATAGCGGCTCTGTGTCCGCTTCGGGGAAACCAGGCCAAGGTTTTCCCACCCGCGTAAAACCGTGGGAGAAATGCCCACGATCCGCGACACGTCGCTGATGCGAAGGTAGCCGTGAGCCTGCGATTTTCTCGCCGGCCGCTTGCGGACGCTGGACAAATCAAAATCCCCTTGACTTAGCGCAGGCCATCTTCTAACGTTCGCGGATTATAGTAAGGTTTTTTCGCAGCCTGCAACTGAAAACTGAGGGTTGAGCGTCCGGGGGCGGGGTGGCGCCAGCTATTTCCAAAGGAGCAGCTATGAAAGCGACGTGGCTGTTGCGAGTGTCTCTATTGGTAGTTCTGGGCGTGCTGATGTGCGGCACGGCCTGGGGACAAACGAACGGTTCAATTCGCGGAGATATTAAGGATCCCTCAGGCGCGACGGTTCCTTCAGCGACTGTCACGGTGATCCTCACGGGAACCGATGCGACTCGTACGGTCACCAGCGACGCCACAGGAAACTTTGAAATTCCCGAACTCCCGGTCGGGACCTACGACGTGCAGGTGGAAGCGCCGGGATTCAAGAAGTCTGTGTCGAAGGGCGTGGTTGTTTCGATCGGTCACGTGGCCGTGGTTTCGGTCACGCTGCAGGTCGGCGCCAAGGCCGATACCGTAACGGTAGAGGCTGACGCAGTGCAGGTGGAAACCACCAGCACGCAGCTTGGCGCAGTGATGACCGATACGTCCATTCGCGAACTTCCTCTGAATACGCGCAACGCGTACGCGCTATTGCAACTGCAAGCCGGCGTTCAATCCCAGGTCGGCGCGGATTTGTTTTACGGCAGTGACAACCCGGGCGTCGTTTCGGTGAACGGCGGCCGCGGACGATCGAACAACTACATGGTCAACGGCGGCGATGCGAACGATATATTCGTGAATGCGCCCAGCATTCAGCCTTCGCCGGACGCGATCGAAGAATTTCGTGTTTTGACCAACACGTTCGACGCCGAGTTCGGCCGCAACTCCGGTTCGGTCGTCAACGTGGTGACGAAATCCGGCACGAACGAATTTCACGGTGATACCTACGAATTTTTCCGCAACAACGGTCTCAACACGCGCGGCTATTTCGATCCCGCCGTCGCGCCCTACCATCAGAATCAATTTGGCGTCACCGCGGGCGGGCCGATCAAGAAGGACAAAACGTTTATCTTCGGATCGTACGAAGGGAACCGCCTGATTCAAGGTATCTCGTCGGGCCAGGTGTTTTTGCCGAGTCTGGCACAGGCTGCCGGCGACTTTTCCGGATACGGCTCACCGTTCGCGGGCACTCTCACCGATCAGGCGTTTGCCACGCAGCTCGCCAATCGCACCACCGGCGGTGGATCGACCACTTGCGCGCAAGCGATTGCTACCGCGGGCGGAGCAGCGCCCACACCGGGCACGCCGTACGCGAGCATCTTCCCCAACAACCAGGTTCCCACGCAGTGCTTCGACCCGACCGCGAATGCGCTCTACAACAATTACGTGGCGCCGTATCAGTCGGCGGTGAATCCAAACACCGGTGCGCTCAGCGTAACGCCCGGCCTTTCGCAGTACGTGAACCAGTTCACGATCCGCTTCGACCAGAAACTCACCAACACGCAGCAACTGAGCGTTTACTACTACTTCCAAAACGATTCGGAAACCGTACCGTTTTCGAATTTTCAGGCGGCCGGCGCCAACCTCCCAGGTTTCCCGGCGTTGACCTCCACCCGCGGCCAACAGTGGAACATCTCGCACACCTGGACGCTGGGCTCCACCGCGGTGAACGAAGCTCGCTTCAGCTATTTTCGTGAAGGGCAGGGAAACCTGAACCACCCGATCAACACTCTGCCCACGGTACAGGATTCTTGCGGCGCTGCGGTTCCCGCGACCAACTGCTTTACCTCGCCGTCGAATCCGTTGCTCGGCATCACCACCGATCTTCCCGGACACACGGGCGTGCCGTTCATCAACGTCGCCGGCGGGTTCGCGATCGGAAATAACTTCGAGGGCGAGTTGCCGCAGGTGGGAAACTCGTTCCAGTGGACCGACACGTTCACCAAGACTTACTCGAAGCACACGCTGAAGTTCGGTGGCGACGTGCGGCGCGCGCAGTTCAATCAGTTCCTATACTACAACATCAACGGCGATTTCACTTTCCAGACGACGCAGGGTGGCAACGATTTGGGCGGCGCCGATTCCTACGCCGATTATTTCCTCGGCGTTCCGAATTCGTACTCGCAAGGTTCGGCGCAAGGCGAAAATGTGCGCAACACGGCTCTCTATTTGTTCGCGCAGGACAGCTGGAAGATCAAGCCCTCGGTCACGCTGAACTACGGCTTGCGCTGGGAATTGAACACGCCGTATTACGACGAAGGCAACCGTCTGCAGACTTTCCGTCCGGGCCAAATCACCACAAAATATCCGTGCTGGATTTACACTGCCGGTTCGGAGCAATCGGGCTACAACCCAGGCGATTGCGGACAAAACAGCGCGCAAAACTCTGTGAATCCGGTTGGCCTCGTGTTCCCCGGAGATCCGGGCGTGCCACGGGGCTTGACGTCCACCTATTACAAAGCGTTCGCACCGCGCATCGGTATCGCGTGGGCGCCGACGCAGACGGATGGATTCCTCGGCAAGCTGCTCGGCGGCCCGGGCAAGACCAGCATCCGCGCCGGCTTCGGCATCTTCTACAATCCGATCGAGCAGTTGGTACTCGAGCAGTTCAGCGCAGAGCCTCCGTTCGGCGGCAGCTCGTTCAATATTTCGCCGAACTTTAACTTGCCCTTCCTGCCGCAATCAAGCGATCCGGTCGCGGGACCGTTTTCACCGAACCCGTTCGGCGGCGTGATTCACCAGACTCCCAACACCCCGTGTCCCGACTCCGCTGGGCCGAACGGCTGCGTTGACTGGGCTTCGTTCCGGCCGATCTTGCTGTACGGCGAATTTGCTCCGCACTTGAAGAGCCAGTACGCCGAGCAGTACAACCTGACGGTCGAGCGCCAGCTCACAAAAGACATGCTGCTGCGCGTTTCCTACGTGGGCACGCAGGCGCACCACTTGCTCGCGTCGCACGACTTGAACTACGGCAACCCCGAAACCTGCCTGCAGTTAAACAATATCCCAGCGTCCGGCGGTTGCGGTCCGTTCAGCGCGGACAACGAGTACGTTCTCCCGGCCGGAACGCTGATTCCGAATTACACCGCGGCTCCGGGGACCTCCGTCGTGACAGGTTGCAACGGATTGTTCCTACCGTACAACGGTTCGGGCGGTACCAGCTGCATTCCGGGCGGCACCACCCTCGCGAATCCGGTCACGCTCGTCGGTCTGCGCAAATACTCGTCACCGAATTGCCAGCCGACGACCGGTGTCGGCTGTCCGCAGGACGGCGTACCAGTCTTTAGCAACATTTTCGCCGAAGACACGATCGCAAACTCCAACTACAACGGCCTGCAGATCTCGCTCGAAAAGAGCTACTCGCATGGATTGCTGTTCCAGGCTTCGTACACCTTCAGCAAAGCAATCGACCAGGGTGCTTCGTTTGAAAATGAACTCAACCCGATCAACTACGACTTCACCCGCGGCGAATCTCTGCTGAGCGCGAAGAACCGTTTCGTGTTTAGCCCGGTGTGGGTGCTGCCGATTCCGAAGTACGAAGGCGCCAAGGGAAAAGTGGCTGACGGCTGGGGCGTATCCGCGATCATCACGTATCAGAGCGGATTCCCGATTCGCATACAGGACCAGAACGACACGGAGTTGATGAGCAGCTTCTTCTTCGAAGATGCCAACACTCCGCAAGCTACAGGGAAGGTTGCCTTCACCAATCCGAAGTCGAACGGAGGGCAGTGGTTCTCCTCGTCGCTCATATGTGATCCGGCGACTCCGCTTCCGGGCGGATCACCGTGTCCGCAGAATTACGGTTCCTTTGGCAACATGCCGCACGCGCTGTGCTGCGGACCGGCGATCAGCAACACCGACCTGGTAATTTCCAAAAAGACTCCGATCAACGAGCGGTTCAACACCGAATTCCGGGCCGAGTTTTACAACGCCTGGAACCACACGCAGTTTGCAAATCCAGACGGCAACTTCACCGACGGAACGCCGGCCAATGGCGGCACGTTTGGGTTGATCCTGAAAACCAGGGAAGACCCGCGCGTGATGCAATTTGCGTTGAAGCTGTTTTTCTAGTGACGAGAAAAGTTTCAAAGACGGAGCGAGGGCGCCTCGGCAAGAGGCCCCTCGCTTTGTTGCGTAGCGGAAAATTCCTGGGAGCAAGGGGCCAAGTAGATATGAAAGTCATTGTGCTAGGCGCAGGGCTGATGGGCCGCGCAGTCGTTTACGACTTGAGCGGAGCGCGGGAGGTGAAGGAAATCATTGTTGCGGATTTCGATCGGGAACGGGCGTCGAAAGTAGCTTCGAAGTTCGGACGAGGAAAAGCCACCGCCGCGTTTGCCGACGTTCGCGATACGGTGAAGCTCGCCAAGCTATTGCGCGGCAGCGACATCGTGGTGAACTGCACGCAGTACAACTGGAATCTTGACGTAATGAAAGCGGCGCTCGCGGCGCAGATCCACTACATGGACCTGGGCGGCCTTTACCACATGACCAAGCGCCAGTTCGCGCTCGACCGCGATTTCAAGCGCATCGGCAAGCTCGCTATACCGGGAATGGGCGGCGCGCCGGGCATTACCAACGTGATGGTTCGAGCGCTGGCCGATCCCATGGATCGCGTGGAAGCGATCAAGGTGTACAACGCCGGAGCGGACGTGCAGAAGTACAATAGCCCGATCGCGTATTCGTTTTCGATCGCCACGATCCTGGATGAATTGACGATGCCGCCGATTCATTTCCTGAAGGGCAAGTACGTGGCGAAGCCCATGCTGTCGGAGCCCGAACCCGGCACATTTCCCGCGCCCATCGGCAAAATCGAGTTGCGCCACTCGATCCATTCGGAGCTAGGCACGCTGGCGGAAAGTTTCCGCAAGAAGGGCGTGCAGGAAGTGTTTTTCAAGATCAACTACGACCCGAAACTGGTGGGTCTGGTGCGCAGCCTGGCGGAAGCGGGCTTCACTTCGCGCGAGGCGCTGCACGTGAAGGGCGCGAAAGTTTCGCCGCACGATGTACTGCTGGCGCTGATGCAGAAGAAGGCGCCGCGAAAAACGCCGTTGGATGTGGAAGCGTTGCGCGTCGTGGTCACCGGCAAAATCGGCGGCAAGCGCGTCGGCACCGCAATGGAAATGTGGGCCGATCACACCGCCCGGCCGCAGCTTTCCGCTGTGGCGCGCGATACCGGATTTCCGGCCGCGATCGCTGCGGTTATGCACGGCCGCGGCGAAATTCCCGGCGTGGGTGTGCAGGCTCCGGAAAAGGTCGTGCCGGCCGAACCGTTTTTCCGCGAATTGAAGAAGCGCGGATTTACATTTAAGCGTTGGGATGTGAAACCATAGTTACAGAGGTAAATCTCAGGGCCGTGCGTCGGCCACAGGAATAGCGTGAGGTAGTTATGCATGCAGGACTGCAGAAAGAAATCGAGATCTACGAAAAGCGCACACCGCGATCGAAGGATGCTCACAAGCGGGCCGAATCCCGCTTGCCGCTCGGCGTCGCGAGCAATTATCGCGCCTACGATCCGTATCCGCTTTTCGTCCGCGACGGCAAGGGCGGCCACATTCACGACATCGACGGCAACGAGTACATCGACTTCAATCTGTGCTTCGGCGCGATCATGGCGGGGCACTGCCATCCGGCGGTGATCAAGGCGGTGCAGGGCAAGCTGGGAACCGGAACCATGTTTGGCATGCCGCACGACTTGGAATGGGAATTGGCCGAGGAAATCTGTAAACGGTTCCCGGTAGAGATGGTGCGGTTCAGCAATAGCGGCACCGAATGCACCATGCACGCGATTCGGTTGGCGCGTGCGGCCACGGGGCGCGACAAAATCATCAAGATGGAGGGCGGCTATCACGGGCTGCACGATTCCGTGCTGGTCTCGCTGAAGCCAAAAGCGTCCGAAGTCGGCCCGGCGGATTTTCCAGCGTCTGTGCCGGGCGGCGCGGGCGTGCCGAAAGCGACCGTCGCAAACACAGTGATTGCGCAGTTCAACGATCTGGACGGCGTGAAGCGTTTGTTCGAGAAATATCCGAACGAAATCGCCGCGGTGATCGTTGAGCCGATCATGATGAACGTCGGCATCCTGATGCCGGACGAGGGCTACCACAAAGGTTTGCGTGAGCTGACCCAGAAATACGGCGCACTGCTGATCTTCGACGAAGTGAAGACCGGGGCGAAGCTGGCCTACGGCGGGGCTTGCGAGTATTTCGACATCAAGCCGGACATCGTCTGCCTGGCGAAGTCGATTGGCGGCGGATTTTCGCTTGCGGCGTTTGCGTCCACGCGAAAAGTGATGGGGCAGATTTCCGATCACAAAGTTTTTCACGGCGGCACCTACAACACCAATCCGGTGGCGATGGCTGCGGGTCTTGCCACGTTCCGCGAAGTTCTCACACGGCAAGCGTACGAACACGTAACGCAGCTCAATAAAAAATTGCTCGACGGCTACAAATCGACGCTCGATAAGACCGGCCTCGAAGCATACGTGATCGGCGCAGGTTCCAACGGCTCGTTGATGTTCTGCAAGAACCCGATTCGCAACTATCGCGACTGGCTCAACATCGACTCCGACATGTGGCGGCATTACTGGTTTGCGATGGTCAATCGCGGCGTGATGGCTCAGCCGTATTGGTGGGACGAGCAGTGGACCGTGTCGGTGGCGCACACCGAAGCGGACATCGACAAGCATCTGTCGACGTTTGCCGAGATCGCTCCGGCGCTCGCCGCGGCGCAAAAAGAGCCGCGCGAAATATCCACGGCCGCGCATTAGGGACGGGCGGGCGGCAAGTTTTCAGCAATCGCGGTAACTTGCCGCCCGTGATTTCTGTAGAACCGAAAGCGCGTGGAAGTACCGAAAGCAGCAGTCGGAAGCAGTGGAGGGATTTCTGGCAGATCAACCCAGCCCGGCACCCGGCGCCTTCCATCTAAAGCGTGCGCTCGGCCAGTGGGACCTGGTGCTGCTGTTTGTGGTCGCGGTTGCGAATTTGAACGTTGTGCCGGTGATTGCCGCCGACGGTCCGGTCACGATTTGGCTTTGGATGCTGGCGCTGTTGTTTTTTTTCTGGCCGCAGGGGCTGGCCGTGGTCGAGCTCTCGAATCGCTACCCGCAGGAGGGCGGCATCTACCTGTGGACCAAAAAGTTTTTCGGCGATTTTCACGGGTTCATTTCCGGGTGGTGCTACTGGACGAACAATATTTTCTACATTCCCACGTTGTTGGTGATCGTTGTGGGAATTTCGGTGTACGTCGGCGGCGGCCACATGCAGGCGTTAGGTGCCGACAAGATTTACGTCGCCGGCATGTCCGTGGTGCTGCTGTGGGTGATGATCTGGCTCAACATCCGCGGCCTCAGCATCGGGAAGTGGATCAACAACCTGGGCGGCATCGGCACGGCGGTGACGACGGTTGTGCTCGTCGGTCTGGCGCTCGGGGTTTTACGCTCGCACGGCGCGACCATGCATGCCGCCGATTTCAACGTTCGCGGCGCGGATTGGCATCTGATCAATTCGTTTGGATTTATTTGTTTTGGTCTTGTGGGGCTTGAACTCGCTTCGGTGATGGGCGACGAAATCGAAGAGCCCCGAAAAAACGTGCCGCGAGCGGTTTTCTGGGGCGGCATTTTGTCGGGCATTTTGTACGTCGCAGCCACGCTTTCGTTGCTGCTGGCTGTGCCGCAGCGGGAAATCGGCGCGGTACAGGGAATTTTGCAGGCCGTACAAAGCATGGCCGGCAAATTGTCGGTGCTGTGGATTGTGCCGGTCGTCGCGCTGGTGCTCACGTTTGCGATCGCCGGTACCACGTCGGCGTGGCTTTCGGGCTCGGCGCGAATTCCGTTTGTGGCCGGACTCGATAGTTACTTGCCGAGCGGCCTCGGGAAAATTCACCCGAAATTCGATACGCCTTATGTTGCATTGATCGTACAGGGCGTGATGACGACGGCGTTCTTGTTGATCAGTTTTGTGGGCTCGTCGGTCGATCAGGCCTACAAGCTTTTGCTATCGCTGGCGGTCGTTCTGCAGCTGGTGCCGTTCCTTTATATGTATGGCGCGATCATCTTGATCGCCGCGCGCGAACCGCAACCGCACGGGCACTACGGACGCGGTACGTTGTGGCTGGCCGGACTCTCTGGATTTGTGACCACCGCGATCGGCATGGGCGTTGCGTTTGTGCCGCCGGCGGATCAGAGCACCTGGCTGTTTGAGTTGAAAATGGCGGCGGGCTGCGTGGGATTGCTCGGATTGGGCGCGTTCTTTTTTGTTTTCAATTCGCGGCGAGCGCCTTCACTGGCGGCCATCTCGCACGCGGAAGTACCTTCGCAAGGGGATGCTCGATGAAGCGGTACAAGCTTTACATCAATGGCGAATTTGTGGACGGGCACAGCGGCAAATTTCTGCCGGTGATCGATCCCTCTACCGAGCAAGTGATTGCCGAGGTGCCTGCGGGCGACGAGGCGGACGTAAATCGCGCGGTCGCCGCGGCGCGGGCTGCGTTTGACGGTGGCGCGTGGCCCCAGACCACCGCGCAGGAGCGCGGACGGATTTTGTTCCGCCTGGCGGAGCGCATCCGCAAGGAAACGCCGGCGCTGGCGGAGCTGGAAGCGCGCAATTCCGGCAAGCCCATTGTCGAAGCCGAATACGATCTGGCGGACGCTGCGACGTGTTTCGAATACTACGCCGGCATGGCCACCAAAGTTTTGGGCCACGTAAATCCGGTGCCGGATAACGCGTTGAGCCTGTCGTTGCGCGAACCGATCGGCGTCGCCGCGCAAATTATTCCCTGGAACTATCCGCTGCTGATGGCCGCGTGGAAACTCGCGCCGGCGATTGCTGCGGGAGCAACCTGCGTATTGAAGCCGGCCGAGCAGACTCCACTCACCGTGCTCGATTTCGCGGCCTACTTGAACGAAGCCGGTCTGCCGCCAGGCGTCGTGAATATCGTCACGGGATTGGGCGAAGCGGCCGGTGCGCCCTTGGTGAAGCATCCGGACGTGAACAAAGTCGCGTTCACCGGAAGCGCTCCGGTGGGCAAAGCAATCGTGAAGATGGCGGCGGACACGGTGAAACGCGTGACGCTGGAGTTGGGCGGGAAATCGCCGAACATATTTTTCGCCGAAGCCGATTTCGAAGCGGCGATCGACGGCGCCCTTTTCGGCGTGTTCATCAATCAGGGCGAAGTCTGTTCGGCGGGCAGCCGCATCCTGGTTGAGAAATCGATCTACTCGAAATTCGTGGACGCCATGGCCGCCAAAGCGAAGACGATTAAGCTGGGCGCTCCGCTGGAACGCGAAACGAAAATGGGACCGCTGGTCAGCAAAGAGCAATACGAACGCGTGCTGTCCTACCAGGAAATCGGGAAAGGCGAAGCGAAAGTGGCCGCAGGCGGCGGCCGCGCGAAAGAGTTCAGCAAAGGCTACTACGTGGAGCCGACAATTTTCTACGATGTGGATAATTCGGCGCGGATCTCCCGCGAAGAGATTTTCGGTCCGGTGGCAACGGTGATTCCGTTCAAAGACGAGGCCGAAGCGATTCGCATCGCCAACGACACGCCGTTTGGATTGGCCGCGGCGGTTTGGTCGCGAGATATTTTCCGCGCTTTTCGCGTGGTGAAAGCGCTCCGAGCGGGAATCGTGTGGGTGAATCACATGCAGCCCACGTACGTGGAAGCGCCGTGGGGCGGATTCAAGCAATCCGGATTCGGCCGTGAGCTGGGGCCGTGGGGCATCGAAGAGTATCTGGAAACCAAGCAAGTTCACATCAACCTGAACGAACAACCGATCGGCTGGTACTAACATGCGAACAATTCAACTAAAATCCGCAATTCCCGGACCGAAATCCATCGAGCTGATGCAGCGCCGCCAGGCTGCTGTGGCGCGCGGCGTCTCGCACGCGACTCCAATCTTCGCGGCGCGCGCCGAGGGCGCGGTGCTCGAAGATGTGGACGGCAATCGCTTCCTCGATTTCGCCGGAGGCATCGGCGTATTGAACGTCGGCCATCGCGCCCCGCGCGTTGTGGCTGCGCTCCGCGAGCAGCTCGACGCGTTTCTGCACACCTGTTTCAGCGTGGCTCCTTATTCGAAATATGTGGAGCTTGCCGAAAAATTGAATTCGCTCACGCCTGGAAAATTCGCGAAGAAAACCGTGCTGGTGAACAGCGGCGCCGAAGCGATCGAAAACGCGGTGAAGATCGCTCGCTCGTACACCAAGCGCCAAGCCATCATTTGTTTTGAAGACGCGTTTCACGGCCGGACGATGCTGGCAATGTCGTTGACCAGCAAAACGCATCCGTACAAAGCAGGATTTGAACCGTTTGCCTCCGAAATTTACCGGATTCCGTACGCCTATTGCTATCGCTGCTCGTACTCGCTGAAGTTTCCATCGTGTGGAGCTTACTGCGCTCATCATCTGGAGGATTCGTTCAAGCGCCTGGTCGCTTCGGAATCGGTGGCGGCTGTGGTCGTGGAGCCGGTGCTGGGTGAAGGCGGATTCGTGGCGCCGCCGCGAGAGTTCTACACGGTGTTACAGGAAATCTGCCGGAAGCACGAAATCTTGTTCATCGCGGATGAAGTGCAGACCGGTTTTGGGCGCACCGGCTCGATGTTTGCGTCGGAATATTACGGCATCGTTCCGGACCTGTTGATCAGCGCAAAGTCGATCGCGGCGGGGCTGCCTCTCGCAGCTGTTACCGGGCGCGCGGAAATTATGGACGCACCGGGCATCGGCGGACTCGGGGGCACCTACGGCGGAAATCCGCTGGCCTGCGCCGCGGCGCTGGCCTCGATCGAAACCATGGAGCGCGAAAATCTTTCGGCGCGCGCGCAGAAACTGGGCGACGCGTTTGAAGCGCGTTCACGCGAGTGGGAAAAGCGCTGGCCGCTGATCGGCGAATCCCGAGGACTGGGTGCCATGCGCGCGCTCGAACTGGTGAAATCGCGCCAGACGCGTGAACCGGCCAAGGACGAAACCGAAAAAGTGCTGAAGTATTGCCGAGACCACGGGTTGATCTTGCTTTCGGCTGGCAGCTACGGAAACGTGCTGCGGTTGCTGGTGCCGCTGGTGATCACAGACGAACAGTTCGACGAAGGGCTCGACGTACTGGAAGCGGCGCTCGCGAGCGTAGCCGAAGTTCCTGTCGAAGCCGGCTCTCGACGCGCATAAATCGCTTTCGCGAGCCACAGCACATCATTTCGTTTCCGCATCTTAAGGATCCATCGTGCCTGATTCCGCAAAAATACCGCTCAAAACCTGGAGCTATTTTCTCGACGGCAAGTGGATGACCTCGGGCGAACGCATCGACGTTCGTTCACCGTTCGATGGTGCCGTGGTCGGCAGCACGTTTCGAGCGAGCGCCGCCGACGCCGAGGCTGCCGTGAAAGCGTCCGTGCGGGCGTTTCAAGTGACGCGAAAGCTGCCTGGATTTGAAAAACAGCGAATCCTGCGCGCGATTTCAGACGGCATCCGCGAGCGCCTGGAAGAATTCGCAGCCCTGATCGCGCTGGAGGCCGGCAAGCCGCTCAAAACGGCACGCGGCGAAGTCGATCGCGGCGTCTTCACATTTTCGGTCGCCGCAGAGGAATCGCTGCGCATCGGCGGCGAATGGCTGCCGCTCGATTGGCAAAGCGCAACCGCAGACCGCGCTGGAATCGTGCGCCGATTCGCACTCGGTCCGATCCTGGCGATCACCCCATTTAATTTTCCGCTGAATCTAGTCGCACATAAAGTGGCGCCGGCGATTGCTGCCGGATGCACGATCGTGCTGAAGCCCGCGCCGCAAACTCCGCTCACATCACTGCTGCTGGCCGAGGTGATCGAAAAATCCGGATACACGCCCGGAGCTTTCAACGTGCTTCCACTCGCCAACGCTGACTCCGAACGCTTGGTAGCTGATGATCGTTTGAAGATGCTCTCGTTCACTGGCAGCGTCCCAGTCGGCTGGGCGCTGAAAGCGAAGGCGGGGAAGAAAAAGGTCACGCTCGAGCTGGGCGGCAATGCGGCGGTGATCGTTCATTCCGATGCTGACGTGAAAACCGCGGCCGAAAAATGCGTCGCCGGAGGATTTTCGTATGCAGGACAGAGCTGCATTTCCGTGCAACGGATTTTCGTGCAGCGGTCGATCTATCCCGATTTTCTGGCGCGCGTTCTCGACGGCGTACGCAAACTGAAAGTCGGGAACCCGTCCGACGAATCCACCGACGTCGGTCCGATGATCAGCGAAGACGCCGCCCGCCGAGCGGAAACGTGGATACGCGAAGCCGCCGCCGCCGGCGCGAAAGTGGAAATCGGTGGCACGCGCGAAGGCACTGTGCTCGCTCCGACCGTGCTCACCGGAACCGGGCGCGACATGAAAGTGAGCTGCCAGGAAGTGTTTGCACCGGTGGTAAACGTCGAGCCGTACGACGAATTTGGCGACGCGATCCGCATGGTCAACGATTCGCCGTTTGGACTTCAGGCGGCGGTATTCACGAACAATACGAAATTGCTATTCAAGGCGTTTGACGAGCTCGAAGTTGGCGGCGTGATTGCCGACGACATGTCGTCTTTTCGGATCGATCACATGCCCTACGGCGGCGTGAAAGATTCCGGCATCGGACGCGAAGGATTGCGCTACGCGATCGAAGAAATGACCGAGCCGCGGATCCTGGTTCTGCGGCTCCCCTAGCCGCGCATCAAGGCGCTCCAGATGCCCGCAGCCCTTCACGCCGCTGGTTTGCCGTCGCGCGAAAACATCAACGAAGCGACGACCGTCACCGTTAGAATCCCCGCGATCACAGCCAATGACCACAGCGACGGAATCGGAAACTTCTCGCTGACAATCATCTTCGCGCCCACAAACACCAGGATCGCGGCCAGCCCTTGATGCAGGAACCGGAACCGCGGCAGCAGGTCGGCAAGAGCGAAATACATCGCGCGCAGCCCGAGAATCGCAAAAGCATTTGAAGAGTAAACGATGAACGTATTTCGCGTGATGGCCAGAACCGCGGGAACTGAGTCCACAGCGAAAATAATGTCCATCGCTTCCACCGCCACAAGTGCCAGCAGCAGGTGAGTAGCAAATCGTTTGCCGTTGCGCTTGATGATAAATTCCTCGCCGTCGTAATCGTCCGCCACAGGCATCACTTTGCGCGCGGCGCGAACCAGCCAATTGCTCTCCGGCCGGATTTTGCGGTCGCTCGAGAAAAACATTTTCGCGCCGGTCAGCAGCAGAAACGCGCCAAAGACGTAGAGCACGGAATGAAAGTACTGGAGCATCTCCACACCGGCCAAGACGAACACCGCGCGCATCACCAGCGCTCCGGCCACTCCGTAGAACAAAACCTTATGCTGTGCCTTGGCCGGGACGCGGAAAGCCTGGAAGATCAGCAGGAAGACGAAAATATTGTCCACGCTGAGGGTTTTTTCCACCAAATAGCCCGTCAGAAACTCCAAACCAGATGCCGGTCCGAGCGTCCAATAAATCCAAAGATTGAAGAGCAGGGAAACGGCGATCCAGCCGGCACTCTCGAGCAGAGCTTCGCGGACTTGAATTACGTGGTTTCGGCGGTGAAAAACTCCCAGGTCGAGCGCCAGAGCCGCCACGGTGACGACGGCGAAGATGAGCCACATGTGCAGCGGAGTGCCGAGCATTGGGCCTCAGAAAAAGCGCGTGGGTAGAGTCTATCCGGCATCGCTCCCGTATGGGAACTCCTTTATCTCGTTGCAATACATAACCCTTGCAGGCTTCTAAGGGATGCACGATAATCTGGAGTTGAACTAGGCCTAGCCGCCGTTTTGGCGGTTTTCTAGATGAATTGCCCTCACTGCACAACCGTCAACCCGGACTTCGCTGAATCTTGCTCGAATTGCGGAACGCCCATGCCGTTGGGCGATGACGTAACGATGCAGGCAGTCGACGCCACTTTAATCACGCCTGGTAGTGATTTTGGACCTCGGTATCGCATCGATTCGCTGCTTGGGCAGGGCGGAATGGGCCGGGTGTACAAGGCCTACGACAAGGAACTCGACCGCACGGTCGCAATTAAGGTCGTTCGGGATGGCGCGATCGGGCAAGCGGACGCGCTGAAACGCTTCAAGCAAGAATTGGTCCTCGCCAGCAAGATTTCCCACAAGAATATTCTGCGCATTCACGACATGGGCGACGTCGGCGGCATGCGGTTCATTTCCATGGCGTACGTGGATGGAAAGGACCTGCAGCACATCATCCGCGAAAATCCCAAGATGCCGCTCGACCGGATTTTGAATTTCGCGAAGCAAATCGCGGATGCGCTCGCGGCCGCTCATGCGGAAGGCGTGGTGCACCGTGACCTGAAGCCGCAGAACTTGCTCGTCGATAAGAGCGATCAGATTTACGTTTGCGACTTCGGATTGGCAAAATCGTTCGAAGAGGGCGCGATCGGCATGACGCGCACCGGCGCGTTTCTGGGCACGCCGCGCTACATGTCTCCCGAGCAGGTGGAAGGGAAGCCGGCCGACAATCGCGCCGACTTGTACGCGTTCGGGTTGATCCTGTACGAAATGGTGGTTGGCGACGTGCCGTTCACCGGTGAATCGACGCTGAAAGTGATGTACCAGCGGATTCAGGAAAAACCGAAAAGCCCGAAACTGATCAAGCCGGATTTGCCGAACTGGCTGGTACGCATCATCATGCGCTGCCTGGAACGCGATCCGAACGACCGTTATCAAAACGCTTACGAAATTCTCGCCGATATTCAGGGCTCCAGCTCGGGCGTCCATACTTCGCGCGCCGGATTTTCGCGCATCGGCGGAGACTCGCAGAGCGTGGTAATTCAACTGCCGCAATTCGCGAACAAAAAATGGGTCTGGATTACTTCCGGAGTCGTGGCGCTGCTGCTGATCCTGTTCGCCATTCCACCGATCCGGCATCTAATTCCGGGATTCAAAGGCGATATCCGCGAGGGCGTCAATTCGCTCAGCGGAATTCCGCCGATTGAAAGCGGGAAATTCGTCGCCGTACTGCCCTTCCGTGTGTTGGGCGATCAGGACGCGCTCGGCTACGTGGCCGAAGGCTTAAACGAAGCCCTGACTGCGAAATTATTTCAGATCAAGGATCTGAAGCTAGCGTCCGACGCCGACATGGCCCGCATTTCGCCGAAAGATAAGCCCGAGAAGATCGCCCGCATGCTTGGTTCGAACCTGCTGATCACCGGCGAGGTCCAAGGCACTCCCGACCGGATGGCGATCATCGTGACGCTGCAGAACGTTGCAGAAGGAAAGCGCGTCTGGACCAAGCAGTTTGAGGGCGTGCCGAACGACCTGCTATCGATCGAAGACCAGATATCGAGCCAGCTGGTTACCGCGCTCGACGTGAAAGCTTCGAGCGAAGAGCTGGCGGCCTCCGCCGCGCATCCCACCGAAAACGTCGCGGCCTATGATCTGTACTTGCGCGGGCGCAATGCTCTGCGCGGCCAGCAGGATGTGAAGAACGAAGAAGCTGCCGCGGATTTCTTCCAGCAGGCGATTGCGAAGGATCCGACCTTTGCATTGGCGTATTCGGGCCTGGCGGACGCGAGCCTCTCAATTTACGCGGTAAAGAAAGATCCGCTGTGGTCGGATCGAGCGCTTTCAGCGGCACAGCAAGCACAGCGGCTGAATGACAACGCCGCCGAAGTCCACTTCTCGCTGGGTAAGGTGTATCAAGCTACGGGCAAGACTTCTGAAGCGATTGCGGAACTGCAACGCGCCTTGAAGATCGAGCCGAATTCCGACCAGGGATATTTGACGCTGGGCGGAATTTATTTGGATAGCGGTCGCGGCAACGAAGCGATCGCGGCGTACCAGAAAGCGATCCAGATCAACGAATACTATTGGATGAACTACAACAGCTTGGGCGAAGCCTACCGCCATTTGGGAGAGTACGACAAGGCGCTCGCGGCGTTTCGCAAAATTACCGAGCTTGAGCCAGACAATGCCGCCGGCTACGACAACGTGGGCTACGTGTTGATGCAGCAGGGAAAATACGAAGAGAGCATCCCGCAATTTCAGAAAGCGATTGCTCTGGTGCCCAACTATGCGTCTACGTACACCAATCTAGGTACGGCGTATTTTCAGTTGAAGCGATACGACGACGCCATCAAGGTATTCCAGAAAGCGGCCGAGCTGACGCCGGACAACGATTTGTTCTTTGGCAATCTGGCTGACGCGTATCGCGCGGCCGGACAAAAGGATAAAGCCGACGAGGCATACGATCAGGCGATCAAACTCGCGTACAAGACATTACAGGTGAATCCGCAGAGCGCAGGAGCCCTGACCAATCTGGCGCTGTATTACGCGCACAAAGGAAACGCCGCGCAGTCGTTGACGTTTATCGCGCGCGCCAAAGCGGTGGACAAGCAAAGCTTGGATATCATCTACACCGACGCTGAAGTGCAAGCCCTCGCCGGACACGACGCTGAGGCGTTCAAGTCGCTTCGCGAAGCGTTGCAGAAGGGAACTTCATTTAGAGATGTGAAGAGCGATCCGGATCTAGTGAGCTTGCAGAACAAACCGGAATTCGCCCAACTTGAGAAGCAGTATGGAGACAAGAAGTAGTCGACGGTTCTGCTAGGTTTCGCCGAGCGAGGTTTCAAACCTTCCCGATTCTTCAGTCGACTGACTATAGGTGTGTTCGCACACGCAATGTCACCGACCGTAGCCGACGTCTCGTTGCCGGGTGCCTCCAGAGTCCTTGTCTCCACGCACTCCTCTCCCGCTGTGCGTGCTGTGCGGTTGCGGCGCGTCGCAGCATACTCGAACAAATTTCCCGGAATTGCATCGGCCCTCTCTTTCCCAATGAACGAAATGAATCGCACGTGCAAGCGCCGAAGGTGAGGGTTTCTGCCGAGTGCGACGTCGAGCGAGTATTTGTTGCTTGAATTGGGTAGCGCTGAGAAATCGTGCGGGCAAAAAAATACGGCGGACTGAGTTGACTCAGTCCGCCGTGGAAGACTTTGGATCTGATTGCTTAGTTCTGGGTTTGCGACTTCTTGTAGAAGCTACCCAGAGCGAGCATCGCGAGCAGGCCCATTCCCATCAGCGAAATCGTCGACGGTTCAGGAGCCGAAGCCTGGAACGTGGTGCCGAGAGGCCAGTTGCCGCCGTCCGGTCCGATGCCGAAACTGAATTCGACGTCGCAACCCGCCAGAACGCCCGGCGTGCCGCCCGTGCCGCCGGAAACGGTCGAGGCGCAAATCGGTTCTAGCGACGGACCGCCTTGGCCCGTCAGCAGCGTCTGTTGCCATTGGCCGCCAGTCTGACAATCCGGGGTGCAGATGCCAGCCAGGTTGTTCGCAGCGTTTATGAAATTCTGCGCAGCCTGCGAGTAATCCACTCCGAGGAAGGACAGCGTTACGCCGCCCGTGCTGTCTGCACAGGAAGACTGCGTAAACAGATCCGACGAGACTGTGATGCTGCCGCAATCCAAGCTGCCGCCGGCCGGCGCGCCGAGAACGATCTCGATGTCCGTCCAGTTAAAACCGCTCAAATTCTTGACCGTGCAGTCTTCTTCATTGTTCGCGAAGGTGCAAAGACCGGTTCCGCCGCCTTGAATCGGGCCGAACGGATCCAGCGTAAACGCGATGCCAACGCCCGGGGTTCCCGGATTCGACGGGCTATGGACCGTACCCTTCGGGTCGGTTCCGTCCGCGCTCGCGATCCCAGCCGTCATTCCCACGGCCAAAACCGCCACGGCCGCCAAGCTCAATAGTTTACAAAACTTCATTCGCGCACCTCCGCGCATTTATTGCTGCGATATCCAGTGCATTTCACGGTCCAAAGTTCGCACCAGGGGCGCCCGTAAGACCTGTGCCTACACCACCAACTTCGGGACTATACGACAAAAATTCTCAATGTGCAACACTTTGCACAACTCGAGCCCCTCTCTTTCCCTTTGAGCCTAAAGCCACTTTGAACCTGCCCTGAGGGTCGCGGAACCGCAAAGCCCCTATCGCCTCGACCGCTCGACGGCGCGTACTCCGCGTCGATCGCGTTAGACCCGCGATTCACGCCGGAACCACGCGCGCCAAAAACTTTCGCATCGAGGCAACCACGTCTTCTAGATTTGTTTCCAGCGCGAAGTGTCCGGTATTCAGAAACTCTACCGTCGCGTTTGGAATGTCGCGCTTGAACGCTTCGGCTCCCGGCGGAATAAAATATGGATCGAGGTTGCCCCACACCGCCAGCAGCGGCGGCTTCGACTTGCGGAAATATTCCTGAAACGCGGGGTACAGTTTCACGTTGTTGGCGTAGTCGAGAAACAGGTCAAGCTGAATATCGACGTTACCCGGCCGCGCGATCAGCGCAGCATCCAGGGTGTATCCCTCCGGCGCGATCAAGTCCGGATTCGGAATGCCGACGCCGTACTCGTGGCGAATTCCGTCCGCAGTCAACGCGCCTCGAATCACGTTTCGATTTTCGAGCGTCGGATCGCTCCAGTACCGTCGAATTGGCGCCCAAGCATCGCCCAATCCCTCTTCATATGCGTTTCCGTTTTGCGACACGATCGCCGTCACCTTTTCCGGCCGTGCCATCGCCAGCCGGAACCCAGTCGGCGCGCCATAGTCGAAAACGTACATGGCGTAACGATTCAGCCGTAGCGCGTCAGTAAACGCGATCATCGTGTGCGCCAGTCCCTCAAACGTGTAGCGATAATTCCGGGTTGGCGGAATCTCGGTGAATCCAAATCCCGGCAGGTCCGGCGCGATCACATGGTAGCGATCGGCCAGGCGGGGAATTAGATGGCGATACTGAAACGATGAAGTCGGAAACCCGTGAAGCAGCAATACGATCGGAGCGTCCGTCGGACCGGCCTCGCGATAGAAAACATTCACGCCGTCAGCCATCACGCGGTGGATCGATGTGAAGGGGACTGTCGAAACGGACAAGCTGGAGTTCGATGGTTGCGGCATTTTCTCTCCGGACGTCGGTGTGCGGCGGAAGTGTATCTCACGGACACTTCGTGGTTCACTTTGGCGTGGTGATTATAGATGAATCACGCTCATCATCGACTCAAGAGAAATCGCGGCTGCACAGCGCCCGTCTGCAGCCCCGGCTGTGCAGTGGCGCGCGATTCATCAACCGCGCGCCGTGCCCCGCACGACGGACGCGCTAGTGCAGGCCTTCCACAACTTTGTCCATCTTGCCGATGAACATCTCCCAGCCGTATTTCGCGCCCTTGTAGTTGGCTTCCTGATCCGGACGGAAACCGGTCTGCTCGAATCGCAGCAGCGTTCCGCCGCCAACTGCCGCCAGCGTCCAGCTGACCACGCTCTCGAGGCCCATCGACGTCCAGCTGTACGAAAGTTTTTTGTTCGGCTCGACTTCGAGCACTTGAGATTCGACCACTCCATTCCATCCGCCCACCGGAGCCGCGCGGAAATTGAATTTGTGGCCCACCGACGGCGTGAAGTCGTTTTCCATCAGCCACTGCTTAATCAAGTCGCCCTGCGTGAGCGCTCGCCAGATTTTTTCCGGCGAATGGGGCATTTCGCGTTCGATCACCAGCGAGTGCGTCGCCTGCGTGTTCATAGTTTCCGTCCTTTTCCTCGCTCACCATCGCGCGAGCTGGTTCCATTCATAACCCAATGGTTATGCATGTGTCAAGCGCTGATTGTGCCGAGAGCGCAAGACCACTAGAGGTGTTCGGCTGAATGTATAGGCGTCCCGGAAGAGCCGATCGCGCGGTAGCTCCCGGTCCAGCGAACGCACGCCCAAATCCCGCCCATGCCCGAGCTCAAAATTTATTTCGGAGATTTGTCGAAATCGGCCCGGGCCGTTCGACTATATTGTGAAGTCAGAGCAATAACGCCAAGCGCACTCACAGGAGACGACATGCCTCAATATTTGGTCGCCAGCTACTTACCCGACGATTTTGATCCGTCATCCGTAACCGAAGCGATGGTCGAGCAGATTCACAACGTGAACCGCGAATTGATTGCTGCCGGCGTGCGAAAGTTTGCCTGCGGGATTGCGCCGCCCAGCGCGGCCAAGACGGTGAAGAAGAAACCGGACGGCACGGTCGAGATCACCGACGGGCCGTACACCGAAACCAAGGAACACCTCGGCGGATTCTGGATCCTGGAAGCTGCGAACATGGAAGAAGCGCTCGGCTGGGCGCGCAAAGGCGCCATTTCGCCCGACGCCGTCGGAGAAGTGCGCGAGCTTCTTTTCTTTCCCGCTCCCGAAAAATAATTCCACGCGGACGAACAAATTGAATCGGTCGGCCAACTCGGCGGGTGGTTCCATGCGAATCCGCCGAGAATCCAATCCTTCACGGGCGACATCCGATTGGGCATTGGGAGTGGAGCGCGATGCTGCGCTACTTTCGCGGGAGGGAAGTGATGCAGGCTTTGATCGTCGTAGACGCGCAGAACGAATTTTCCGCAAAGGGGCAGCGACCCGTT
The DNA here is from genome assembly GCA_963719065.1 of uncultured Acidobacteriota bacterium. Taxonomy (GTDB): domain Bacteria; phylum Acidobacteriota; class Terriglobia; order Acidiferrales; family UBA7541; genus Palsa-295. The sequence continues at coordinate 424,901 of CAVRAM010000001.1, forward strand.
CCGAACTTTGAGCCTGCGGTGAAGCAAATCCTCGCTCGCGTCGCTGAAGCGCGAGACGCCCGCCGCCCGATTGCCTGGGTGATCCATTACAATCGCCCCAACGAATCGCGCGCATTTGTTCCCGGCACGTGGGGAGCGGAGTTGGCGTCAGGACTTGGCCCGCAATCTGGTTTCGGTGTGGAAAAGATTTTCGAGAAAGACGTCTTCGGGGCGTTTACGTACACGGGCCTTGAAGACTGGCTCCGTTCACAGGGCGTCGACAGCGTGCTGCTCACCGGATTTTTCACCCACATGTGCGTTTCCACATCCGCGCGCGAAGCTTTGGTGCGCGGCTTCGACGTAGCCATCGATCCGGAAGCCACCGGCGCATGGGAACTGCAGGACGAGGAATTAGGCGGACTCTCCGCCGATGAAGTGCGCCGGACTGCGCTGCTACAACTGAAAAATATGGGCGTCACGCTCGCGCACGGTGACGCTGGAGTTTCGTCGGCTGCCGCGTCGAAACCCTGAACGAAAAATTGATCCGCGGTCGAGCGAACCCTACCGTGTTGTGATTGCGCTCGACGCGCTCTGAATCCTACTCATCGGCCACTCGCCGCCGGACGATATTCGAGCAGCGTGATTCGCGAATCGAGTGTTTTCGTTGCCGCCAATTCCAGCGCGAGCCGCGGATATTCCGCGAAGATCGGTTCGCTCCCGGTAGTTCCCAGGATCAACGGAAAAACCATCAGTCGCAGCCGATCGACTAAGCCAGCTTTCAACAGGCTCTTCACCAGCGCGATGCTGCCAATGCTACGAATTGGATCGCCCGCCTCTCGCTTCATCGCCATGATCGCGTCCGCAGTATTGCCCTTTAGCAGTCGTGTGTTCTGCCAAACCAGCGGCTCGCGCAGCGTGCTCGAGCAAACCCATTTTGGAATTTCGCGCATGCGCGTGCTTACTTCATCCGTCGCAGTCGCCGCAAACTCGGCGAGCGCCTGATACGTCACGCGCCCCATCAGCAGCACTTGAGGCCGATTAAGATTTTCGCGCACCCAATTTCCCAGCTCGTCTCCGAAATAGCCGAAATAGGCCTGCTCGTTGGCGCCGGAAGCGAAGCCATCGAGCGAAACAAAAAGGTCTGCAATGAGCTCTCGCATCGGGGTACTCCTTCGAGCGCGGAATTGCGCTGATTCTACAACGTACATATGTGGAAGTGATACTGTGCAGCAAACGTTCGGTCGCGATCTGCTCGACGAACAACTGACGTAAGAGCGACGTATGAACTGTGCTAGACGTAAGCCGTTTGAATATACGCATCGCGGCCCGAAGGTCGGACCGCGGTTGTGCGTCCACCGTTACGCTTGACGTAACGCGTACGTCTTGGCACTTGGAGTGCCGGATGATCGTCAGCTACCGGGACAAGCGCACCAGACAATTCGCAACTGGGAAATTCGTGAACGCCTTCGCTGGCATTGAACGGGCCGTGCGGCTCAAGCTGGATCGTTCGGACGCCGCAACGCCACTGCGCGACTTGGCGGCTTTGCCGGGAAATAGGTTCGAGGCGCTGAAGGGCGATCGAAAAGGTCTGTTCAGCATTCGCATAAATGATCAGTGGCGGATTTGCTTCGACTGGGATGACCAGGCACCGGGGCCGTCGAACGTGGAAATCGTTGACTATCACTCGGAGGGCCGACATGCCGGTTACCACCATTCATCGTGGCGAACACCTCGCGGAAGAACTGGAAGCGCTTCAGATGAGCGCCGCTGAACTGGCGCGGAAGCTCCACGTCCCGACAAATCGAATCACGCAAATTCTGAACGGAACTCGCGCAATTACGGGCGACACCGCATTGCGTCTGGCTCATTTTTTCGGCACCAGTGCCGAGTTCTGGCTCAATCTCCAGTCGCGGTATGAACTGCGACGTGCAAAGGACAAGTCCGGAAATTCCATTAAGTCGCTGCCCACGCTGCGCCGGAAAGATCATTTGCGCCCGTCTGCCTAGCGCCGGATTGAAGGGAATTCGATGAGGAAATTAATTTTCGCAAACGGCTTTACGCTCGATGGCTGCTGCGGCCACACCAAAGTCGACGGCAGCGAAGAAGTGCTTGCCTATTACACCCGGCTCATCTCCGACGTGGGCTTGTTCGTTTACGGCCGCGAGACCTAATTTAGCGATGAACTGGCACACCGATGGTAGCGCCACGACCGACGTACACGAGCGACGTCAGCCTACTTGATTGCAGCGTACCGATCGTCGATCCCTTGAAGCTCCCTGTCGAGTTCCGGTTGATCCACGCGCGGAATGCACTTGTGATCGTCCGCCTTGTGGTCGTCGCCGTACGGTGACTGGGCAGGACCCTGCGGACAACTCGACGGGATCCTGGGCGGGTCACGCATCAAGGCGTCGCGCTCTTTCTGCCTCTGAATGTCGAGGTCATCGGAGTCGATCAACGCATACATCGCTTGGGCATCGTCGCTCAACAAAGACGACGTCTCAATCTGGGTGACCCACTTGGCGTTAGCGGTCGTGCCGATTCCTTCCCGGTAACAGCCGGCGAGGAAATAAGCCGCCCACGGATTTCCACTCCGGTACGCCCCATTGAAGTATTTATATGCCTTTACTTCGTCTTTAGGCCTGCCCCATGCCATTAGATAAATGACGCCCAGAAGCACCTCGGCATCTTTGCTGCCCAGGTAAGCGGTGTGATTGATCCAGCAGTGCCCGCGGGTAAACTCGCCTCTGCGCAGAGCGTATCGCCCAATTTCAAGCGCGACGTTTGGATCTTTGATGCTGAGGCCGTCATCGTCTTTGGTGTCATCGCAGGGGAGTAGCGCATCCCGGTAGAGCAGGGGATGCGCTTGCATAAGAATTGCGCGGATGTCGTTGGGGAATGTTGCATACACTTCGCTTGCTCCACCGGGCAGCAGAATGTTCGGATGAGTCTTCGAGCGGTGCGGCGCTTCGATCGGGCCGACGTCCGCCATCGCCGCTTTGGCCGCAGCCGCCGTCCATGTCAAGGTATATTGGCCGGAACCCGAACCCGCGGTTGCAAAGTGCCAGGCGAGAGTGCCGTCCACGATGCTGAGGCCGTCTGGCGCGATTTTGCCGGTGTAGGTTGCTTGAAGCGGGAAGCCGTTGGCGACGGCCGTAGCCGTTTTCCCGACGAACTCGACACGGTCTCTCTGCCATGTGGTGATCCAATAACGCGTTGCGATTGCAGTCTGTCCGTCCTTGCGTCCCTCGTAGTGATCGTCAACCCACGTCAGGTTGTCGCAGACGTTCGAGATACAGAGGCGCATGGTTTTCGGTGGAGCGACGTCGGCCTGACTGGAGATAGTGGCGACAGGGAGTGGCGGTAATGGTGGGTGCGGCTGAACGGGCTTGGCGGAATCGGATGAGTTGTTGCTCGCTGGCGAGCTGGAAGGAAGGACGGGAGGGTGCAGACGAGGGGGTACGTGAGTCTCGGCCGGAGCGGCTTGCACGGGCGTGATCGCGTTCGACGGGTCAGTGGACCACGTAAGCGTGAAATTCAAATTACCTGAAAAGCCAGCTGGGGTTCGCCATTGATCGACGGCGTTAACCAGGCTGCCGCCACTGGGCGAAATCTTGCCGTGAAACGTGCCTTCGACGCTGCCGGAACTGGTGTTTGCCTTGCCCGCTAATTCCACGCGGTCGGCTGACCACGCTGTGACTGTATATGACGATGATGGTTGGGCTTCGTTGTCGCGGCGCCCGTCGTAGTGGTCATGGTTCCAGGTTAGGTTCGCGCAGTCGGTGGGATTGGGGCCGACGCAAAGTCGCATCGTCTTTGGCTGGGCGGTCGCAGTGTTCGATTGTGCCGGCGCCGCAATGGCAGCGAGCGACCCAAGCACACACAGAAATGGCAGACTTGCTAGAAGGCGCAATGGATAACTCCGCTGAATGAATCGAATCGAGGGGCAGGATAGCATGGCGGATGAAAGATTCTAGCGACCATTCAACCGCGCGCGCACTCGTCCTTTGCCCGCTCCATTCATAGAACGGCGGAATGTCGCAAATTCCACACGTCGGCAAAATTATTTTTACAGCCTCCACGACGAGCCGGCGGGCGCCATTCAACGCACTAATGCGCGGCTGGCTCGATGTTGGGGACGGTTACGGGTGGGGGACATTCAACGAGAGCTCACCGCTTTCGACAAGATGCCCCCGCTTGACGCGCAAACTTCGACGGCGAAGTAGAACGAGGCGTTGATGCTCGCGATCCGGTCGGCCGTGCGTTACTGAACGAACGACCTCGAGAACGCCGCGCACGTGACTCGCGTTCGGTTCCCCTTGCTTACCGAGGGGAGAGGTGCTAGCCTCGGTTACCGAGGGCATACCGCGTGAGCAAACCTTCCGATCTGGTGCAGGGCACTCTCGACATGTTGTTGCTGAAAATCCTAGCGCTCGAACCTTTGAATGGATTCGCCATCAGCCAACGCCTGAAACAAGTGTCCGGCGACGTGCTGCAAGTGAGTGACGGGTCGCTCTATCCCGCGCTGCACAAGCTCGAACAGGAAGGCTGGATCAAGGCCGAATGGAAAACCTCTGACCACGGCCGGCGGGCGAAATATTATTCGCTCACGCCGCCGGGGCGCCGGCAGCTCGGAAAAGAAGCGGACAAGTGGCGCAAGCTTTCGGGTGCCATTTCGCGAGTGATCAAACTGAAGCAAGCCTGAACGACTCCCAACGGAGGTTGCCATGCCACCGGAACACTGGTTGTACACAATTCCTCTTCGGCTGCGCTCCTTGTTCCGCTCAGTGGATGCCGACCGCGACATGGACGACGAGTTGCGCGACCACCTCGAACGAAAAACCGAAGAATATGTCGCGCAGGGGATGGCGCCCGAGGAAGCGCGGCGGCAAGCACGGCTTGGACTGGGCGGCGTCGAGCATACCAAAGAAAAATGCCGCGATACGCGCCGCACAAACTGGATTCACGATTTTCTGCAGGATTTGCGTTTCAGCCTCCGCATTTTGCGCAAGTCGCCGGGCTTCACGGCCGTCGCCGTCCTCACGCTGGCCCTCGGAGTCGGAGCCAACACCGCCATCTTTAGCATCGTGAACGCTGTGTTGCTTCATTCTCTGCCGTATCGCGATCCCGATCGATTGGTGCGCATCTACTTCAACGAGCCCGGCGTCGGTTTGCGCGACGTCCGGTTTTCGAAGCCCGAACTCGACGACCTGCAGACGCGCGCGGGCGTGTTTGAAGATGTCTCGCCGATCTTTGAGGGCAGTGAGAATGTGACCGGCGCCGGGCAGCCCGAACGCGTCGAGGGCGTGAATGGCAGCTTCGGCTATTTTTCGATGTTGGGTGTCACTCCGCAAATTGGACGCTTGTTCGGTCCGCAGGATTTCGCTCCCGGTTTCGCTCCGCTGGCCGTAATCAGCGATGCGCTATGGCGCCGCGCCTATGGCGCCGATCCGAACGTTGTCGGCCGCACCATTCGCCTCGACAATGATCCGCTAACAATCATCGGAGTTCTGCCGCCCGGATTTCGCCATCCGGGCCCGACGGTTTCCGGCAACGTGGAAGTTTTTGGCGCCGCGGGATTCAGCGCAGACCCATTTCCAACGCCGATGCGTAGCACACGAGTTCTCGTCTCTGGAATCGGGCGACTGAAGCGTGGCCTCACCTTCGAGCAAGCACAAATGCGGCTCACTGCCATGGCTGACGAATTGCGCCATGACTTTCCCAATGACTACCCGTCGCAATCGAAATGGACAATTGAGATTCGTCCGCTGCAGGAAACCTTGGTGGGCGGCGTAAGGCCCATGCTGCTGGCATTACTGGGCGCGGTAATCCTGATCGTTTTGATCGTGTCGTTGAACATCGCCAACCTGCTGCTCGCGCGCGCTTCGCGGCGGCAGCAAGAGATCGCGGTGCGCTTGACGCTCGGTGCCAGCCGCGGCCGCATGCTGCGCCAAATGCTCACCGAGTCTCTGCTGTTGTCGCTCATCGGCGGCGCCGCGGGAGTTGTGACCGCATTCGCTACTCTGAATTTCATCCTGCGCTTTGTTCCGTCAAACGTTCCCCGGCTCAACGAAGTTCGAATCGACTGGGTCGTGCTGGCGTTCGCTCTCGCGATTTCCGTTGTCACCGGGTTGCTGTTCGGACTCGCTCCCGCGCTTCATTCCCCCAACGGCGCTCTCGCGTCGGCTGTTCGTGAAGGTGGTCGCGGGTCCGGCTTCAGCACAAACACCACGCGCTTGCGGGATTTTCTGATCGTCTCCGAATTAGCGTTCGCCGTTATGTTGATGATCGGAGCCGGTCTGCTGCTTCGCACGCTGCGAAATTTATTGCAGGAAAATCCGGGCTTCAATCCGACGCAACTTGTTGCCGCAAACATCCAGCTTCCCAGCCCCAACGAATCGGAGACCGATCCGTATCTCGATGTTCCTCGTAGAGCTGTCTTCGATCGTGAGCTGCTGCGCCGCATGAACGCAATTCCCGGAGTGCAACTCGCCGCGATCACGTCCGCGTTACCGAGCTCCAATCCGAACCCAAGCGCCGTGGGCGGCATAGCCAAGGAAGGATTCACGATCGAGGATCGACCACTCGATGCTGCGCAGGATTTGAGCGCCGAGCGAGTTCGAATCAGCCCCGATTATTTCAACGTGATCCAGGCGACGCTCCTGCGTGGCCGCGCGTTCACCAACTCCGATGAGGACGGCAAACCGCTGGTCGCCATCGTTGACGAAAGCACCGCTCATAAGTTTTGGCCGACACAGGATCCGCTGGGCCGCCGCGTGCGGTTCGCACGAGACGCGCGCAAGCCATGGACCACCATTGTGGGTGTTATAAAGGACATCAAGAGCGACGGCCTCGATATCGATGGCGTGCCGCACATCTACGTTTCTACTTATCAAGACTCGGGCAAGCGGCTGAGCGTGGTGTTGCGGACGTCCCTTACCGCGAGTTTGCTCGAACCGCAGATTCGGCACGAAATTCAGAACATCGACCCCGGCTTGCCGGTGTTCAATGTCTCTTCCATGAACGACGTGCTGGATCGCTCGCTCGCTACTCGCCGGTTCTCTGCCGATCTGGTCGGGGGATTTGCTGCGCTGGCAATGCTATTGGCGTCGATCGGAATTTACGGCTTGCTCGCCTACATGGTCGGCCAGCGGTCGCGCGAGATCGGCATCCGCATGGCGCTCGGTGCGTCCCGAGGCGACATCCTGAAAATGTTTTTAGGGAAGGGAATCGCGCTTGCTGCCGTGGGTATCGTAGCCGGAGTGGTTCTTTCAGCTGCCGCCGCGTCGCTGATGGCGAGTCTGTTGTACGGCGTTCACGCGCACGATCTCCGCGTGTTTCTCGCGGTGCCGCTGGCCTTGTTTTTCGTCACGGTGATGGCCAGCTACTTTCCCGCGAGGCGCGCGACGAAAGTGGATCCGATTCTCGCCCTTCGAGATGCATGAGCTGGGCGAGTTCCGCGCGCAGTTTGCGGGAATGATCGAGAGCCTTCGAACCTTACGGCTGCCATGCGTCTGCGGTCGGGCACGGTTGGCCGCTCCGTTTCGAATCGCAAACTCGCACCGAAGTCAGATACGATCGGTACTGCTCGACCTGTGCGTCCGACGGCGTGGAGTGGAATTCTCTCGAAATCATGTAGAGGTTGTCGCGGCCTTGAATCACTTTGTTCAATCTGAAATCCGTTTTGCCCGCGGATGAATCAGAGGACGACGCGGCGCAGGTCTCCGACCACAACGCAAAAGCGTAACCATCTTCCTCGCCGACACTCGACGAAATCACCTTCCCATCTTTGCAGTCTTCTGACGGACCCTGGATCGCTTTTTGGTACGCCGTCGGTGTGTGGTCGCCGAGGCCAAAATATGCGCTGATGGTCAAGCGCTCGGTCCAATGATCGGGATTTTCGCTCGCCAGGAAAAAGGATTTGACGACGCCCTTATCCGTTGCGTTTTCGAATTTCGTTTCTGCGCCAGCCTTATATCCGGATGGCGTGGCCACGATCACCACTTCCTTTCCTTTTTCATTCGTCGTCCATGTCGGGGAAGAAATCACGCAGGCTTTCAACTCCGCCACTCCGAGCCCTTCCTTGGAATCGGGATTTCGATAGACTCTCTCGACGATGGCAGCGGCATCCGTCCCGTCGAACTCCGCAAACGGCGCGTAGGCTTTGTCAGCAGACGCGCCAACCTGTTTATATCCGCTGGCTTTGGCTTCGATATAGCCTTTCCGCAGACAGCTGTTCGCCACTCCCATCCGATTGGGCGCAATGCCGGCCTTTTGCTGCGCGCATGAGTCCAGGTAGCGAGTCGCATAAACACCTGGCAGCGCGAACTTATCCGCGTATACCCGATCCACCATGTTCAACATGTAGGCTTTCGCTTGCGGATCCGGTGTCGAGTCGTACTGCTTTTTCATGTTCTCCAGGCTCGTGCCAATTTGCTTATTCTCCGCGATGCCCCAGACGCTCACCGCGATCACAACGCAGGTCGGCATCTCCGCGAATTCTTTTTCTGTGAGGCCACCGAGTGGCGGAATGGCTTGCACGTCTGGCGCCGTAGCCGCGGTGGATTGCGAAGGTTGCGTCGTTGACGCAGCGATTGGCAGAGTGGACGATTCGGAGAGCAATGGCCGCATGCAGGATTCGAACTCACCCAGAGCTATTTCGGTTCTGTTCTTCGAGCCGGCGTACACGCGATCGATCACGTTGCGCGGCTCCGGTATATCTTCGAACTTGGCAAAAAAGCTGATAGACGCTCTCTTTCGGGTCCCCGGCGTTTCTGTGTTCCCACGCAGCCATGCCGATCATGGAATTCTGCATGCAAAAACTCGCCGGCATCTCACGATCGGATCCCACATCGGCTACGTTCTGCGCGCATTCGCTGTAGAACGAGACGGCATAGTCTCCGGCATTGGTGAACGCGTCGCTATACACTTTGTCGAGAACGTGTTGCGATAGATTTTTCTGCGCGGGTTGCAGGCCATCGTAGGCTCTCTTGGCGTCCGCCAGGCTGACGCCTTTCAGTTTTCGTTGAGCGCCGACCCATGCGGCGTCGGTCATGCCTACGCAGCCGAGCAAGCCGACGTATTCCTTGTCTGTGTAGGTGACCTTATGCGGTGCGGTTTGTCCCCACGCGTTGCTCGCCAACAGCGCGAGAATTATCACAAAAGCAGACTGCCTCCGATTCATACGTCCCCCGTTGCGGGAAAGCTTATCCATCCTTTAGGTATTCCGTCTACCTTCGCGTCGTTCCCCCACGCGTTCAGCTGTCGGCTGGGTTTTTGCGAGCGAACCGACCAAAACTCGCTCAGAAAAAGTGCCAGGGAAGAGAATTCGGGAATCGCGAAAATGCCGATTGACTTTTTATTGTCAATACACAACCATAGGGTTGTGGATAGACTGGGCACAACGTTCGCGGCTTTGGCGGATCCCACTCGTCGGGCGATGATCGAGCGGCTCTCGCACGGCCCTGCCTCTGTGCGCGGTTTAACCGAACCGTTCGCGCTCTCGCAGCAGATGATTTCAAAACATATCGCTTACCTGGTGCGCGCGCGGATCGTGGTCAAAACCAAGCGTGGACGAGAGAGCATTTGCACCCTCCGGCCGCAGGCGATCAAGACCGTCCGCGACTGGTCGATGAGCTATCGCCGATTCTGGGAAGAGAGTTTCGACAAGCTGGATGTAGTTGTGAATGAAATGAAAAAATTGGAGGCCAGACGTGACAAAAGCCGCGGCAAATAAAACCGAGCGAATGGTGGTCACCAGAATTTTCGATGCCCCACGCGAGTTGGTTTGGAAAGCGTGGACCGATCCGAAATACGTGATGCAGTGGTGGGGGCCGAAAGGCTTTACCTCGCCGGTTTGCAAGATTGATTTTCGCGTCGGAGGGAAGTTCCTCTTCTGCATGAAAACACCGGATGGCTACGAAGGCTGGAATGCCGGCGAATACTATGAGATTGTTCCCCACGAGAAAATTGTTTCCTCGATGTACTTTTCCGACGCGCAGGGAAACTGGATCGAGCAAGAGGAATCAGGACATGAGGCCATCGCCGATGCGCGGGACGTAGTGCTTTTCGAAGATTTGGGAAATGGCAAAACGAAACTCACCTTCATGGGCAATGAAACCATGCAGAACGCAATCGAGACCGGTCAGTTCGAGGGTTGGAAGGAAACGTTCGACAAGATCGCTGCCGTTGTTGCGGGCCTGGCTAAGTCGAAGTAAGAAGCGGAAACTGTAACTCGCGAAACTCAATCGTGGAGGAAGAAATGAAAAGAACACTGTTTCTCGCCATCGTACTGCTGGTATCCGTATTTCCCGCCCATGCCCAGGACGCGGCGAAAAAAGATGCCGCCATCAAACCGGCCGATCCGGAACTGAAAGTGGTCCTCGATTCCTGGAATGACATCGGCCGCAAGCTCGTAGCGATGGCCGAAGACTTCCCCGAGGACAAATACGACTTCAAGCCGACACCCGCGCAGCGCAGCTTCGCCGAACAGTTGCTGCACGCCGCGGGTTCGATGTACTACTTCACGGATACTGTGACCGGACAGAAGCTTCCCGCGGGAGATCCGAGTCGCGCCGAGTACAAGACCAAGGCCGACATCGTCGCCTTCGTCAAGAAATGCGTTGCCGACGGCGCCGCGGCTCTCCAGTCAAAGGGAGAGAACGGCCTGACGCAGACGTACGACTACGGCGATCAGAAAGCGCGCGGGCTCGACATCGCCTACGGCATGATCGAACACAGCGGCGAACACTACGGCCAGCTGGTTGTGTATTACCGCCTGTCCGGTCTTGTGCCGCCCGAGTCGCGGCCGAAGAAATAAAGCAGAACTGAAGCTCAACCTGGAACTTGACCCCGCGACGGCCGCGCACACGGGTCGTCGCGGGGTCCTAATTTAGTTCGATCCGGCCTGAATCACCGACGCGGTCGAAACCTGCAAATCGTACCCGGTTCCAGCGCGAATCAGCACATCCGCGCCCTTGATCATCCATCCCAGCGCCCATTCCACGTCCGCAGTCTGTTTCAGCCGTTCGGACGATTTACCACCTGCGACTTCTTGATCAGCGCCAGCGACCGGAACTTGCTGGCCGTCCACCGCGGTCGCCGTATCGAACGTGAACGCGAGCGTGGCGTGGCGGCCGTACGCCCCTGAGCTTTTGAAATCCGTCAGGTGACCGGTCGCAAGAGCTCCACGTCGAATTACGGGCGCGCCATCCACTACCACATCCTCTGCCACCATGAACTGGATAGGCTTCGCCGCATTATTCTTCTTGTAGTCCTTCGAATACATCGGGGCGAAGAGCAGCACTTTCACCGGCGTTCCCGCGGGTAACGTGACGCCGCGCTGTGTGGCGGCTTTTTCCTGCGGGTTTCCTCGAGGATCCTTCACGGGATCATTCGCTCCGAAAAGCTTCACCAGGCACGCTGTCTCCGCCGCGAGGGGGCCTGCGTTCGAGCCTTTATGGCCCAGCAGGCCTGTCTTAAATTCGACGGAAAGCTGCGATCCCGTGGTTCCGTCCTGCGTCGACTCCTTGATGTCGGCCGACACCGGGCCCGAGATAATTCCTCCGTCGATGCTTTTCGATCCGGTATCCGCACTCGTCTCTCGCAGGCCATGCACACGCTGTATTTCTTGGATGGCTTCCACGTGAAAGCCTTCGTCTTTGCGGACCACGTAGCCAAGCGACGGCAATGCTTTCAGGAAATCCTGCTTTACTACCTCTGGCGACGCGGCCAGAAATCGCTCGTCGAGTTTAGGACCGTCCGAGGAAAGAACGACGGCGACTCCGCATGGCGGAGTTTGCGCCCTCGCCACGAGCGGGCATCCAACGCATAAATACACAACGACGGCGATGAACCTGATTGGGGTTCGCAAGATCGCAATCCTCCGTTCAAAAAAGTTTCAATCGGGCCGAGGTGACGGGATACGCAGGGAAGTCTTCGATTCCAGATGCTCGTTGCAGCACACTCAATCGGGCGATCGTTCACCCGTAGACCGTAAATCGTTAGAGCAGCCGAAACAGTGTGGATATAAGAACTCAATAACGGTGCTTGGGTCAAGACTCCGCTACGCGCCGCAAATGGCTGCGAATCAATCGAGAATCGGCCGAATTCTTGACAAGAAACGATAGTTCTGCAATCATCGAAATATGAGCTCTGCCCGACCGAAGAAAGCAGACGAACGCATCGTCAAATACGCCGATATGTTTTCGGCGATGGGAACCGAAGCTCGGCTGCGCATCATGCAGCTGCTCCTCACCGCGCATCCCGAAGGCCTGGTCGTCAGCGAAATCCAGCGGGAACTCGACATCCCCAATTCCACCCTGTCCCATCATCTCGACAAGTTGAAAGCCGAAGATCTGGTGCGCGTGCGCCGCGCGAGCACGTTTCTGCATTACACCGCAAATACCGACGCGCTCCAGGAGCTTCTGCAATTCCTCTACGCAGAATGCTGCACGCGAAACAAAGCACTCAAGCCGGCGGCGATTACTCAGTGCTGTAAATAGGAGAGAACCATGAGCGCCGAAAACATAAAGGAAATCGTAAAAGAAAAGTATGGGGAAGCGGCGCTGCGCGTGGGCAAGGGCGGCAGCTCCTGTTGCGGTAGCGCACCTTCGACAGGCCACGGTTGCTGTGATCCCATCACGTCAAATCTCTACGACGCTGCGCAGGCCGGGCAGATTCCCGAAGACGCGATGCTCGCGTCCCTCGGCTGCGGAAATCCGACGGCGCTGGCGCAACTCAGTCCCGGCGAAACGGTCTTGGATCTCGGCTCGGGCGGCGGCATCGATGTGCTTTTGTCCGCCCGCCGCGTCGGACCCACCGGCAAGGCCTACGGCCTCGATATGACCGATGAGATGCTCGCGCTCGCGAACGAAAACAAGCGCAAGTCGGGCCTGACGAATGTGGAATTCTTGAAGGGCGAGATCGAGCACATCCCGCTGCCCGACAATTCCGTTGACCTCGTCATCTCCAACTGCGTCATCAACCTTTCGGCCGACAAGGATCGCGTGTTCGCGGAAGCGTTTCGGGTGCTTCGGCCGGGCGGACGGTTCGCTGTCTCTGACGTCGTCACCAAGGGCGATGTTCCGTCCGAAGTTCGAAAGAGCATTCTCGCGTGGGTCGGATGTATCGCGGGAGCGCTCGACCAGGATGACTACCGCGGCAAACTCGAAGCAGCGGGTTTTGAGCAAGTCAGTCTCGAACCGACTCGCATTTATCGTGTTGCAGACGCGCGCGAATTTCTTGCTGGGCAGGGAATCGACGCCGACGCGATTGCGCCGCAAGTGGACGGCAAATTTATGAGCGCCTTCGTGCGAGCGAGCAAGCGCGTACAGCGGCGAAAATAGAATGACCGCACATTACAACGTGCTGTTTCTCTGCACCGGAAACTCGGCCCGCTCCATCATGGGCGAGGCGATCATGAACCGTAAGGGGAAGCCTACCTTCACGGCCTACAGCGCAGGAAGTCAGCCTACCGGAAGAGTGCGGCCAGAGGCTCTCAAACAGCTGCAGGCCGCGAACGTTCACACAACTGGTTTGCGAAGCAAGAGCTGGGATGAGTTCGCGAAGCCGGAAGCGCCGACGCTCGATTTCGTCTTCACCGTCTGTGACAACGCGGCCAAGGAAGTCTGCCCCATCTGGCCCGGCCAGCCAATGACGGCGCATTGGGGCATCCCCGACCCGGCAGCCGCTACCGGCACTCCGAAACAAATCGAAAAAGCATTCCGAGATGCATTCTTCATGCTCGACCGTCGAATCAGCCTATTTCTCAATCTTCCCCTCGCGGCCCTCGACAAACTCGCCATCAAAAAAGAAATCGACAAGATCGGGCAGAAATGACTCCGCCGCTCTCGCGCCGTCTCGCATCAGAATTTCTCGGCACCGTGTTCCTTGTCGCCGCCGTTGTGGGTTCGGGCATCATGGGCGAACGTCTTTCCCCGAGCAACGTCGCCATCGCGCTGCTTGCGAATACCATCGCGACGGGAGCTGCGCTCGTGGCGCTCATCTTGACGTTCGGGCCGATTTCGGGAGCGCATCTGAATCCCGCCGTAACCCTCGCGGACGCTTTTGAACGCGGAATTTCCTGGAAGGAAGTTCCGGCTTACATCGCGGTGCAGTTTGCAGGCGGAATTGCGGGAGCCGTACTCGCGCATCTGATGTTCGGTCTGCACTGGTACTCGCTTTCGGTGCACGCTCGCAGCGGATGGCCTCTGGTGCTCAGCGAATTTGTCGCGACGTTCGGCTTGCTGTCGGTGATATGGGGCTGCTCGCGCACGCGGCCGTCTGCGACGCCATTTGCCGTCGGGGCCTACATCACGTCCGCGTATTGGTTCACTTCGTCCACCTCGTTCGCGAATCCTGCGGTCACCGTCGCGCGCGCCTTCTCCGATACCTTCTCGGGAATTCGTCCTCTCGACGTCCCGATTTTTGTCGTCGCGCAACTCGCCGGAGCACTGGCCGCGACGATACTCTTTCGCTGGCTCTCCCGCACCTCGCGTGACCGCGCCGGCGGCAAACCCCTCGCGCAAGATATCACGCACGCCACGAGTTGAAGCCTCGCAGTTTTTGGTCACGCGTGCTGCCAAGTGTGCAGCCGACTTCCGTGCGCGGCATCCTCGTTGCTGTTTGCGGATCCGCCTTCGGGGCTTTCCGGATCCCCTTACGACCGTGGACACCTGGTTTGAGACGATCGACGCGTGCCCAAAAAACCTGCCGGACTATGTTTCGGCATTCGTAAGTGTTCCGAGCGCCAGCACTATGAGTGCGCACTCGAAAAGTTTTTTGTTCATTCGCATTCCAACTTGCGGCCACTTATATATTTCGCAAGCTTACTCTCGGTTCGAGCCTCCGTGCGCCGGCATGTTGACGCCGAAGCTCCACACCCATGTGTCTCCATGCTTGACGTAGAAGGATGATGTCCAGACCGGGATCACGGGTTGGCCGTAACAGGTTCCATCCACGGTGGCGTAAAGGGTCAGAATTCCGAAGTCTGGAGTAAACAGCGTCGCCTGGGCATCGGACAGTTTGAAAGTTTTGACGTCGCAGCCTTGCCCGGACCAAGCACTGAGCGTCTCGGCTCGCGTACCGATGTGCGTGCCGAAGATGTTGATGAACTGAATTTCCGCGGGCACCAGCGCGTCCAGCCGCTTCGCATCCTTGTCCTTCCACGCATCCCAGATGGCCTGCTCGCGGCGCAACATCGACTCAGTCGCGGCGTCATGCCTGGCTGGGGCGTCCACTTCAGACTTGTCCACTGCTTCCTTCGGCAGTTTTGCCGGATCGACGATTGCCGACGCGGCGCGGAAAACGGCCTTCCATCGTCCGCCCTCGAGAACGTAGCCGGTCGCCGTCCAACTCGCGCTCGGAATACGATTCTCGCCGCACGAACCGTCAACCGTCGTCTTGTGTGTGAGCACCGCTGAGTCGGCGGTTAGCTGGCTCACCTGCGAATCAGAGATTTGGACGCTGGCGATGTTGCAATTCGTGCCGCTCCATTCCCGCGCGGCGCCGGCTTTGTCGATCCGTCCCGACAAGCCCCAGCCGACAAATTTTTCCGACAAGAACGCAGACCAGAACTTCGTGTCCTTCGACTGCCAGGCGCGATAGGAATCTTCCTCGAGCCCGTCCAGCACTTGTGTCAGCGCCGTTGCACCGCTGCTTCCTTTGCTAGCTTCGGTCTGTGCGTTCCCCTGCGCGCTGACTTGCGCATCGACCCGAGACGAAACAGCCGAGCTGAAGCCGAACACAAATATCAGCAACACGGTCATTCCGAACCGCTCACGCATTTTCCAAACCTCGCAGACTGGGTGTGGTTCCTCGACGAGGCTATATCGAGATCAACTGTGCGCGCAATAAGCTCGGCAGCGCGAGAAAGAAAGCGGCAGCTTCCGGATCAAGTGAGGAACGACGTGGCCGCTCGACGATCGCGCGCCGTCCACGATTCACCCATTGACTCCAAACCTTTGCGGCGTATATAATATATATCGAATATTCTAATATAGGATGCCGATGCAAGATGCCCTACGCCAGTTCAAGGCTCATTTCTTTCAGGCTCTGGCCCACCCTTCGCGGATCGCCATCATCGAGCAGCTGCGTGACGGCGAGCTGTCGGCCGGCACCATCATCGAGCGACTGGGACTCGAACAGGCTAACGCCTCCCAGCACCTCTCCGTCCTCCGGAGCAAGAATATTGTCGTCGGCCGCAAGGCGGGCAATCAGGTTTTCTACAGCGTCCGCGATCCGCTGATTATCGAAGTTCTCGACATCATGCGCCGATACTTCCATAAACACATGAACGAAGAACTTGCGATGCTGAAAGCACTCGGCAAAGCCGAGAAAACGCGCAGATGATCCTCTCCGAGAACTGGCTCCCCGAGTCGGTCAAGTGCCTGCGCTCGTACTCGCGAACGGACTTCACTTCGGATCTCTTGGCCGGCATCACCGTAGGATTGGTGGCGTTGCCACTGGCCATGGCCTTCGGCATCGCCTCCGGTGTCACGCCTCAGGCGGGAATCTACACGGCCATCGTTGCTGGCGGTTTGATCTCGGCCCTGGGCGGCTCGCGCCTGCAGATTGGCGGTCCCACGGGCGCTTTTGTCATCATCGTCGCAGGCATCGTCGCCAAATTCGGCGTCTCCGGTCTCGCTCTGGTGACTTTGATGGCCGGGTTCATGCTCGTCGCCATGGGCATCACCGGGCTGGGATCGGCGGTGAAATTCATTCCGCGTCCGGTCACCATCGGTTTCACAAACGGCATCGCGCTTCTGATCGCCTCCACGCAAATCAAGGATTTCCTCGGGCTGCGTACGGGCGATGTGCCCAGCGCCTTTTTGCCGCGCATCGCGATCCTTGCAAAACACCTGGGAACAATCTCGCCGCAGGCGCTCGGCATTTCCTTTGCAACGCTGGCAATCATTCTGCTGCTGCCGCGTTTGACCAAGCGCGTTCCCGGCTCGATTGTGGCCATGGTTGTCTGTACTGCATTCTTCGCGTTTTCCGGTGCGCCGGTGGAAACGCTGGGGAGCCGCTTCGGAGGCATCCCTGCCGGCCTTCCTAAATTGGCGATTCCTGAATTAAGGATGGACCAGCTCCTGCCGCTCCTGCCTTCGGCCGTCACCGTGGCGCTGCTCGCCGCAGTGGAAAGTTTGCTCTCCGCAGTGGTCGCAGACGGCATGGCGGGCACAAAACACAATTCGAACGTTGAACTGGTCGCGCAGGGAATCGCCAATATGGCGTCGCCCCTTTTCGGCGGCATCCCGGCCACCGGTGCGATCGCCCGCACCGCGACCAACATCCGTTCCGGGGCAAAGACGCCCGTCTCCGGGATGATCCACGCCGCGACGCTCCTTTCAATCGTTGCCGTGGCTGCACCGTTGGCGCGATTTGTCCCGCTCGCCACGCTCGCGGCTGTATTGTTTGTCGTCGCCTACAACATGGGCGAATGGCGAGAGATTGGCACGATCGTCCGTCTCTCGAAGGCAGACATTGCCGTCTGGGCGACCACTTTTATTCTCACCGTCGTGGCCGATCTGACCGTCGCGGTTGAAGTCGGCATGGTGCTTGCGGCGCTGCTCTATATTGATCGAGTTTCGCAGACGACGACTGTGGAATGGGTCACCGAAGACTATATTCGTGACGGTCTTTCTCACACTCTTCAGGACAAGCAGGTGCCCTGGTACGTCTCCATTCTGCGCATTCACGGACCCTTCTTGTTCGGCACGACCGAAAAGCTTGCAGACGCGACCGCCAACCTCGAAGCGTTTCCATCCGTTGTGATCGTCCGGCTTCGCAACATGACCGCCATCGACGCCACGGGCCTTCACGCCCTGGAAATCCTGGCAAAGCGGCTGAAAAATTCTGGGCGCAGATTGTTGCTTTGCGGCGCGCGCGACCAGCCCGCGCAGTTTCTGAAGCAAGCGGAGTTTGTGGCTCATGTGGGAGCAGAGAACCTGTTGCCCAATATCAACGCTGCGCTGGCGCGCGCCGCGGAGATCAACGCGGCGTTCGGCGGAGTCGGCGAAGAAATGGCCGACGATTTCAGAGCCAAGACGATCTAGTGACCACCAGGCCGTCTCGGAAATGACCATTTCGCTAGTGGCGACAGCGAAATATCACGGCATCACTTCTTGCTTCACTCGCTCGGCCGTATTCGATGCGTCGATCCAGTTTGATAGCAACGAAACGCGGGACGTGCGGCGCGAATTCCTGACGGCCATGCGGACGACGACCACTGTGCGGCGAATTCGGGGATTGAGTTGCGAACGGAAGTTTCCGGCGTCACGTCCAGCAAATCTCGGAAACGATGGCGGGGACGACGGGACTCGAACCCGCGACCTCTGCCGTGACAGGGCAGCGTTCTAACCAACTGAACTACGTCCCCCGCGTGGGGTAATGCGTGGTGGGCGGTCACGGATTTGAACCGCGGACCTTCCCGGTGTAAGCGGGACGCTCTAACCGCTGAGCTAACCGCCCGTCGAACCCAATTACTTTAGCAGAGTCGCGGCGCCTCGCGCTAGCGTCGCGGCGAAATTTCGCCGAAATTTTTGCAGCGAGCTCCCAGCCGAAACTGCGAAGCCCACTGGAAAATTCGAACCATCTTCCGATTTGACCATCGAAGTGCCGCGAAACGTCGAGCTTCGCAGCCGAAATCCATGCAGAAGTTATGCCGCGACGACCCACCTCCAGCGCGCAATTTCGCCGCAAAATTTGTTCGCGCATCGCGATCAAAATCCGGCCAAAAATCGCCCGGCCATACGCAGGCGAACAGCGGGCGTAAGTTCTTCACATCATTGCACCTGTACTTCGGTACAGGGGCGCAAAATGGCCTGTCCGGCGGGGCAGGTTTACTAGCGTCCAATCGACTGTTAGCAGATTCACTACGACTGCCCCACCCCATGACCTTTTCTGTCGTCACCACATGCTACGCTGCCTCATCGGGCGGAATTGTTTCTCGCCCATCGGATACCCATGTCTTCACGGCTCGGCGAAATTCTGGTCAAAGACAGTCTGATCTCCGCAGATCAGCTCAAGCAGGCGCTCGACCACCAGAAAAAGAGTGGCGGGCGGCTGGGAACCTGTCTTGTGAAGCTGGGCCTGGTCAGCGACGACGACATTACCGCGGTTCTTTCGCGCCAGTACGGCGTCCCATCCATCAATCTGAAGTTTTATGAAGTCGATCCGGCGGTCATTAAGCTTGTACCGCAGGAAACCGCGATTCGTTACCAGATCGTGCCGCTTTCGCGCGTCGGCTCAACGCTGACGATCGCCATGACCGATCCGACCAACGTATTCGCCATGGACGATATCAAGTTCATGACGGGCTTCAACGTGGAGCCGGTGGTCGCCTCGGAAACCGCGATCAGCGAAGCGATCCACAAATTCTACGGCGACGTCGAATCGGTGGAAGAACTCGACAAGGTGATGAAGGACCTTGCCGGGGAAGAAGCCTCAGTCGAACTTTCCGCCGAAGAAGCCGAGATGGACCTGGCGACCCTCGAAAAGGCCGCCGACGAAGCTCCCATCATCAAGCTCGTCAACCTGATTCTCACCGACGCGGTGAAGCGCGGCGCGAGCGACATTCACGTCGAGCCGTACGAAAAAGAATATCGCGTGCGTTTCCGGATTGACGGCATTTTGCAGAACGTGATGGCGCCTCCTTTGAAATTGAAGGACGCGATCACCAGCCGCATTAAGATCATGTCGAAGCTGGACATCAGCGAAAAGCGGCTGCCGCAAGACGGCCGCATCATGATCAAGTACCTGAAAGACGGCAAAAAGAAAGAACTCGACTTCCGCGTCTCGACCGTCCCCACGTTGTTCGGCGAAAAAATCGTTATGCGGTTGCTCGATAAGGAAAACCTGCGGCTCGATATGACCAAGCTCGGTTTTGAAGCCGAGTCACTGGTGAAATTCGAACGCCAGATCTTGCGCCCGTACGGAATGGTGCTGGTCACCGGGCCGACCGGTTCGGGAAAAACCAACACGCTGTATTCCTCGGTCGCCAAGCTGAACACCACCGAAACCAATATTATGACCGCGGAAGACCCGGTCGAATTCCAGCTGCCCGGAATCAACCAGGTCCAGATGAAAGAGCAGATCGGCCTCAATTTCGCGTCGGCTCTTCGCGCGTTCTTGCGGCAAGACCCCAACATTATTCTGGTCGGCGAAATTCGAGACTTCGAAACCGCGGAAATCGCGGTGAAAGCCGCGCTGACCGGTCACTTGGTGCTTTCCACTCTGCACACCAATGACGCGCCCTCGACCATCAGCCGCTTGATGAATATGGGTATTGAACCCTTCCTGGTCGCCACTTCGGTGAACCTGATTTGCGCGCAGCGCTTGGTTCGCCGCATTTGCGTTGGCTGCAAAGAACCCATGCAGCTGCTGCCGGCCGCACTGGTCGAAGCCGGCTACACCGAAGAAGAAGCGCAAACAACCGTGGTGCAGCATGGCCGCGGCTGCGCCACCTGCAACAACACCGGATATAAAGGTCGCGCCGGTTTGTACGAAGTGATGGAAATCAACGACGAATTGCGCGAACTGATTTTGGTCGGCGCTTCGGCCCTCGAATTGAAAAAGAAAGCGCTCGAAACCGGAATGATCACCTTGCGGCGCAGCGGCTTGATCAAAGCTGCTCTGGGCATCACCACTCTGGAAGAAGTCGTACGCGAAACCGTTTTGTAGTCTGACGACAGGCGGAGGAAAAGATGGCTGGCATCACGTTAAGCGAATTGCTGAAAAAGATGATCGAGATGAGCGGCAGCGACTTGCACCTCTCGACCAATAGCGCGCCGCGCATCCGCGTTCACGGAAAACTGCGCCCGCTCGATATGCCGCCCTTGACCGCGGCCGACACCAAGGCTCTGGCTTACAGCGTGCTCACCGACGTGCAGAAGCACCGCCTGGAAGAAAGCCTGGAACTCGACTTTTCGTTCGGTTTGAAGAGCCTGGCGCGTTTCCGCGGCAACATCTTCCACCAGCGCGGCGCCGTCGCCGCTGTGTTCCGTACCATTCCCTGGGAAATCAAGAGCTTCGATCAGCTGGCTCTGCCCAACGTGGTTCGCGGATTGTGCGACAAGCCGCGCGGCTTGGTCCTCGTGACCGGTCCGACCGGCTCGGGCAAATCCACCACGCTCGCGGCCATGCTCGACAAAATCAACAACGAGCATGAAGAGCACATGATCACCATCGAAGACCCGATCGAATTCCTGCACAACCACAAAAAGTGCCTGGTCAACCAGCGCGAAGTTCACTCGGACACGCATTCGTTCTCGGCTTCGCTGCGCGCTGCGTTGCGCGAAGACCCCGACGTTGTGCTGATCGGCGAAATGCGCGACCTCGAAACGATTGAATCGGCGCTGCGCATCGCGGAAACCGGCCACTTGACCTTCGCCACTTTGCACACGAACTCGGCCGTTTCCACCATCAACCGTATCGTCGACGTTTTCCCCGCGCACCAGCAGCCGCAAGTCCGCGCGCAGCTTTCGATGGTGCTCGAAGGAATTCTTTGCCAATCGCTTTTGCCAAAAGTAGACGGCCGCGGCCGGGCCATGGTGATGGAAGTTCTGATCCCCACCGCCGCCATCCGCAACTTGATCCGCGAAGACAAAATTCACCAGATTTATTCCGCGATGCAGACCGGAACCGGGCAGACCGGCATGCAGACTTTTAACCAGAGCCTGGCGAACGCGTATTTCCAGAAATTGATCACCCTGGAAACGGCGCTTGCGCGGAGTTCGAATCAGGATGAATTGCAGGATTTGATCAATCGAGGGGTCAGCACCACGCCCAGCGCGGGCGGTAATCGAGCGCCGGTTCGGCGCTAAGCGCGCGAGCGACAGACATCAGGAGGTAACACGTCATGCCGGTATTTACGTACAAAGGCACCAACAAAGCGGGCGGCAACGTCACCGGGGAACGCACCGCGGCGACCAAGGCCGAGCTGCAAGCCGTGCTCAAGAAAGAACAGATCGATGTGAGCAAAGTTTCCGAGAAAGGGAAGGAGTTCAACATTCCCTCGTTCGGCGGAAACAAGGTCACCTCGAAAGAGCTGGCTATTTTCACGCGCCAATTCTCCGTCATGATCGACGCCGGATTGCCGCTGGTCCAGTGCCTGGAAATTCTGGCGGGGCAGCAGGAAAACAAAGCCTTCCAGAAGATCCTGAACGGCACGCGCGCCTCGGTCGAAGGCGGCGCCACGCTCTCGGCTTCGATGAAGCAGTACGAAAAGGTCTTCGACCCGCTGTACTACAACATGGTCGAGGCCGGCGAGACCGGCGGTATTCTCGACACGATTTTGCAGCGCCTTTCGAGCTACATCGAAAAGAACGTGAAGCTGAAGCGCGCGGTGCAGTCGGCTTCGATCTATCCGATCGCGGTTATGAGTATCGCGGCAGGCGTGATCATTTTGCTTTTGTGGAAGGTCGTTCCGATTTTCACCGACTTGTTCAACGGCCTGGGCGTCGATCTGCCGCTGCCGACCCGCATCGTTATCGGCATGAGCAACTTCGTCGGCAGTATTTACGGATTGATGATCGGTGCGGTGTTCGTTGGCGTGGTCTTCGCCTTGAAGGCTTGGTACAAAACGCCGCAAGGCCGCATGGCGATCGACACCATCATTCTGAAACTTCCGCTGGTCGGCGACTTGCTCCGCAAAATCGCCGTCGCGCGTTTCACGCGAACGCTCGGCACCTTGATCTCTTCCGGTGTGCCGATTCTCGAAGGTCTCGACATCACCGCGCGCACCTCGGGTAACGCGGTCATGGAAAAGGCCATCAACCAGACTCGCAAAGCGGTCGAAGCCGGACGTTCGCTGGTCGAGCCGTTGAAGGAAACCAGCGTATTTCCGGGCATGGTTACCCAGATGATCGGCGTCGGAGAACAAACCGGCGCGATGGACGCCATGCTTCAGAAGATTGCAGACTTTTACGAAGACGAAGTGGACGCGGCGGTGAAGGACCTGTTGACGGCCATGGAACCGATCATGATCGTGGTGCTCGGTGTGGTCGTCGGCGGCATCGTCATCTCGATGTACTTGCCGTTGTTCTCGTTGATCGGAAAGTTGGCAAGCCACTAAACCCGGTTTGGCAGCGGCCTGTGTGCGGGCGTTTCGATGCGAAGCGCCCGCGGCCGCTGCTTTCGCCGTAACTCCCGCGCGCATTGCTCGCGCCGGCAAAAGCGCCGCACCGGCGCCGTGAGGCGCGCAGGCGCACAGAACTTTCGATGATTTTCTCACCGAGCATCGCGGAATGGCTTCCCTGGCTGGGCCGAGTACGTTTCCTGGCAATCACGTTTTTGTTGGGCGTGGTGGTCGCGGCGCGTCAACTTACGCCCACCCCGGTACCGGTTCGCTCGTTCATTCCGCTGATTGCCCTCTGGTACACCATCGCGATCGTCTATGTGATTCTCCAACGCTGGATTCCGCAGGCGCGCTGGCACGCTCCGCTGCAGATTGCCTGCGACCTGCTGATGGTCACCGGCGTTGTGTACGCCACCGGCGAGCAGGATAGCTATTTCATTTCGCTCTACCTGCTGATGATTTTGATGGCCAGCATTGTGTTTGCCCGCCGCGGCGTGTTTCTGGTGGCGGCGCTCAGTTTCAGTTTGCTTTGCAGCACGCTCGCACTCACGTACTACGGATATTTGCCGCGCACCGGCACGGTAATGCCCACGCTGCCGGCCTTGAATTCCTGGCTGGTCAGCAATTTCTTCGCGTTCTTTGCCGTCGCCTATCTCGGCAGCTTGCTTTCGCAATCATTGAACCGCAAGGGCGTTGAGCTGCAAGCCAAAAGCGAAGAGCTTCGCGATTTGCAGGCCTTCAATCAAGACATTATCGAATCCATGCGCGGCGGCTTGCTCACTACCGACGCCGAAGGCCGCGTGTTGGTGCTGAATCGTGCCGGCGCGGAGATTGCCGGCTCCGGACTTGGCCTGCTGCGCGGCGAATTCGTGCAGAAAATCTTTCCTGGATTCTGGCCGGTGGAAGTCGACGAGCAGGGAAGTCCGCTCGCTTCCCGCCGCGAAATTGAATTCAAGACCACCACCGGTGCGATCCGCTACCTGGGTCTTTCGATTTCGCCGCTGCGTTCCGCGGGACAGCAAAACAACGGCTTCGTGTATAACTTTCAGGACCTCACAGAACTGAAGCGCCTCGAACGCGAAGTTGTCACCAAAGAGCGCATGGCCGCATTGGGCCGCTTGTCGGCTGCCATCGCCCACGAAATTCGCCAGCCGTTGACCGCCATGACCGGCGCGCTCAAAGAACTTGCGCGCTTTGCTCCACTCGATGAAGACGACAAAAAACTCGTGCACATCGTCAGCCGTGAATCGCAGCGCTTGAACCAGATCATCACCGACTTTCTGAACTACTCGCGCGAAAAAAGTTATTCCTTCACCGATCTCGAAGTGGTCTCGCTGATCGACGAAACGCTCCTGCTGATCGAGCGCGACGCCGCGACGCAGGGAAAATTCCGCATCGATCGCTCGTTCACGGCTCGCAACCTGCACGCTCGCGCCGACCGCGACGCGTTGAAACAAGTCCTCTGGAATTTGTGCAACAACGCGCTGCGCGCCATGCCGCAGGGCGGCACGCTTTCGGTTCGCGTCGAATCGGACGCGTCGTGGGTCCGCATCCTGATCGGCGACACCGGAGTCGGCATCGATTCGCGCGAAGCGACACGAATTTTTGAGCCATTCCAATCCGGTTTCACCGGCGGTACCGGACTGGGCCTGGCGATTGTGTATCAAATCATGCAGGCGCACCGCGGTCGTGTGCGGCTTGCCACAGACAAAAAAGAGGGAGCTGAATTCATCGTGGAACTACCCATTTCGGTGCGGGAGCGAACCACTTCGCTGCCGCTTCACAATTCCAGGGCGGAAGCGCTTCGTCCGGTGGGGAAGGGCTAACCCGCCATGGCGCATTTGCTGGTTGTTGACGACGAGCCCTCGATCTCCGAGCTGCTGGAGATCAGCTTCCGCAAGGAAGGGCACAAAGTCGAAGTCGCCTCGAACGGTCAGGCGGCCAAGCGGAGGCTTGCCTCACAGGTTTTCGATATCGTGATTTCCGATATCTGCATGCCCGATATGGACGGCGTGGAATTGCTGCAATACTCGAAAGAAGTCTCGCCTTCGACGATTTTCATCCTGATCACCGGCGTTCCCACCGTGGACACCGCCATCGACGCAGTCAATTTTGGCGCCGACCGCTACGTCGTAAAGGGCGACCGCCTGCTCGATGAGCTTCGTCCCGCGGTGCAGCGCATCGCCGAAAATCAAAAAGTGAAGAAAGAGGCGGGCGAGTTGCGCCGTCAGATTCGCCGCCTGACCGGATTCGATCGCATCGTCGGCGCCAGCGACAAAATGCGCAGCCTGTTCGAGCTGATCGAAACGATCGCGCCGCAATCCAGCCGCGTGCTGATCACCGGCGAAAGCGGAACCGGAAAAGAACTCGTCGCGCGCGCCATTCACGAAAACAGCAGCCGCGCGAAAGAGCCGTTCGTCACCATCAATTGCGGCGCATTTCCGGAAACGCTGCTCGAGTCCGAACTCTTCGGCTACATGAAGGGAGCATTCACCGGCGCGAACGAAAATCGCCGCGGATTGTTTCAGGCTGCCGATGGCGGCACGTTGTTCATGGACGAAATCGGCAACATGAGCCTCACCATGCAGGTGAAGCTCTATCGCGTTCTACAAGAAGGGAAAATCCGTCCGCTCGGCAGCACCGAAGAAAGCAGCGTCGACGTTCGCGTAATCGCCGCCACGAACAAAGACTTCACCAAGGAAATCGCCGAAGGCCGCTTCCGCGAGGATTTGTATTACCGGTTGAGCGTCATCCCCATTCATCTGCCTTCCCTGCGCGAGCGCCTGGAAGATATTCCATTGCTGGTCCGCACGTTCCTCGATCGCTTTTCGAAATCGATGAACAAGCGGATCGACGGCATCGAACCCGAAGCGATGCGCCGCCTGGAAGTCTATGACTGGCCGGGCAACGTCCGTGAACTCGAAAACACGATCGAGCGCGCCATCGCGCTCGAAAGCACGTCGCGCATTTCCGTCGAATCGCTGCCCTCGAAAATCCGCGACCATTTTCAGGCCACCGTCGATCATTCGAAATCCAACGGCAATGGCCATGCCGCGTCGATCTTGCCCGATGACGGCATCAACCTCGAAATGTACATCCAGAAAGTCGAGCGCTCGTTCCTGCTCGCCGCCATGGAGCGCTCCGGCGGAGTCCGCACCCGCGCGGCGGAAACCCTGAAAATGTCGTACCGCTCCTTCCGCCACTACGCCAAAAAATACAGCATCTAGCGTCGCGGCCTCGAAATTCACAAGCGTGGAACATTTCACGGAGAACACCGATCAAAGCGGAGAACACCGAGACTTTCCCGCCAAGACCGTCGCGGTTGGCACGCCCGGTACAGCGTCTCCGTGCCCTCCGGTTTTCTTGACGTTCTCAGTGAAATGTTTCGCTTTTGTGCATCCACACCCACGCCGATCCCCTGATGCCTACAGCGAGTCCGGCCGATTCGGTCCCTATATGAGGACCGCACGTCCCTGCGGCACCACACGAAATCGCCCATGCGAAGTCTAACCACTCGAAGTCGCACCAAACCCGGAGCCGCCAGACACGAACCGTCGTGTTCCGGATTGCTTCGGCCCGTATCGCCATCCAATCGAGCCACTTACGCGATCGGCGGCCCGGTACTAGCAACGACAGGCCGTTTAGGGCACTCGGCGATGACAAATAACGTCATTTTCCGGGGCTGCGTGAGACAATTGACTCGGCGCCATAACCCGAATCTGAGGGCTGCCGACTGTAAGTGCAAGTTCAGTAGGGAGTTAGCCGGTTGTGCTTCGAGAGTAACATCGGGGGCTCATCCTGGCATCGGGCTTGCAATGTACTAGGCCGTACCCCGCCAGGGATACACAAGAGTTTAGATGGAATTTTCTCAAGGAGAGAAAAATCAATGAAGAAGAACCAGAAGGGTTTCTCACTTATCGAATTGCTGATCGTCGTCGCGATCATTTTGATCATCGCGGCGATCGCGATTCCGAACCTGCTCCGCGCCCGCATTGCTGCTAACCAGGCGTCGGCGGTTGGCTCGGTTCGCACGATCACCACGGCTCAGGTTACGTATTCTTCGACCTGGGGCGTTGGCTATGCGGCAGCTTTGGCTAACCTTGGTGGCGCGGCTGGATGCGTCCCTGCGGCAGCGACGGCTTGCTTGATCGACCCGATTCTGTCGACGGGCACGAAGTCCGGCTACACGATGGTCACGGTGGGCGCGACCGGTGCAGGTACGACCGTTTCGCCGAACCAGACCTTCGAAACCAACGCAACGCCTGTGAACACCTCGACCGGTACGACCTCGTACTGCTCGGATCAGTCTGGTGTGATCCGCTACAACACGGCGGGCACGGCAATCGGAACCGGCGTGGGTACCTGCGCGGCTCTGACCACCGTTCTGCAGTAACTTGGTCTGACGCTACAACGGGGGGAAGTGAAAACTTCCCCCCTTTTTTTTCAAGGGGCAGCACCGCCACACGACGAGATTACGAACATGATCAACTTCGCTCAAATTCGGAACACACGGATGCGCCGCAACGGCGAGCGGGGCTTCTCGCTGATCGAGCTGCTCATCGTAGTAGCGATCATTCTGATCATCGCGGCGATTGCGATACCGCAACTTTTGAATTCGCGGATGGCTGCCAACGGCGCCGCTGCGGCAGAAACGATTCGCACCATCACCACCGCTTCGATGGCGTACAGCTCAACCTGGGGCAACGGATTTCCCCCCAGTCTGGCATCTCTGGGCGGTCCGGCGGGATCGCTGGCGCCGACCTGCAACCAGGCGCTGCTGCTCGATCCGATCGTAACCTCGGCGCCATTTCAGAAAAGCGGCTACTCCTTTGGATATCAGACCGTGGGGCCGCTGGTAACGCCTCCGGCCGGTTGCGGAGCTCCGGGCGCGAACGCCTACTTGGTCACCGCGACTCCGATCAATTACAAGCTGACCGGAATCGATAGTTATTGCAGCGACGAGCCGGGCACCATTCATTTCGATACCAGCGGGACCACCGCTGCCAGCGAAGCGGCTTGCGAATTATTGCCGACCTTGCAGTAAGCGGGTTGGCGTTGGGCATCATTGGATCGGCGCACGAAGTGTGCGGACAGGAATTGCGGCGGGCGCATCCAGCCAGCCGAAGTTGCAGGCGCAGCAGCTGTTTCGGGCTCTTCCACAGGTTATCCCGTCCGGTTGTTGTGCAAAACCCAAACTCGAGGAAAGCTATGAAGCGCACTGAAAAAGGATTTTCACTTATCGAACTTCTGATCGTCGTTGCGATCATTTTGATCATCGCGGCGATCGCGATTCCGAACCTGCTCCGCGCCCGCATTGCTGCTAACCAGGCGTCGGCGGTTGGCTCGGTCCGCACGATCACCACGGCTCAGGTCACCTATTCGTCCACCTGGGGCATCGGCTACGCGTCGGCGCTCTCGAAGTTGGGTGGCGCGGCTGGATGCGTCCCTGCGGCGGCGACGGCTTGCTTGATCGACCCGATTCTGTCGACGGGCACGAAGTCCGGCTACACGATGGTTACGGTGGGCGCGACCGGTGCAGGTACGACCGTTTCGCCGAACCAGACCTTCGAAACCAACGCAACGCCTGTGAACACCTCGACCGGTACGACTTCGTACTGCTCGGATCAGTCGGGTGTGATCCGCTACAACACGGCGGGCACGGCAATCGGAACCGGCGTGGGTACCTGCGCTGCTCTGACCACCGTTCTGCAATAAGCTCCTCTCAGATCGACGAAGGCGGGAAGCCGGCATCACAGCTTCCCGCCTTTTTTATTTCGCGCCGCCCTTGTCCGCAATCCTCGATGGACTCGGCGCAAAAATCTCGGCGTCCTCCGCCTTTCTCGGTGTTCTCTGTGTAATGTTCCAAGCTTTTGAATTTGGGTTCACGCCTTTGAATTTCACATCCGCGCCTCTGCTAAACTTAGGATGATGAAATCGATCGCAATTTTCGCCTGCGTCGCGATTTTCGCCGCATCTCCCGCCGACGCGGTGATCCGCAAACTCGAAGCCCGCTACCGCGCCGCGCACACCCTGAAAGCCGCGTTCTACGAGCGCTACACCGACGGCAACGGCAGCGCTTCCGCCGAATCCGGCACGGTCTACTTCTCCCGCCCCGGACGCATGCGCTGGGAATACACCTCGCCCGAAGAAAAACTCTTCATTGTGGACGCCACCAACGCCTGGTTCTACGTCCCCGCCGACAAAACGGTCAGCCGCGCACCGGTAAAAGACAGCTCCGACTGGCGCACGCCGCTCGCTCTGCTTACCGGGAAGGCCGATCTCGCTCGTCTCTGCCACACGATCGACCTCCTCGATCCCGCAGCCGCGAAAAACGCCGCCGAAAAACCGCTGAAGCCCGAGGACTCTGTGCTCCGCTGCGTCCCGCGCACCGAACTTGCCGACGCCCCCGAAGCGCAAACGCGCGAAATTCTGCTCGAGTCCGATCCCGAAGGCCGCCTGATGCGCGTGGTAATCCGCGAACCGGGAAATCTCGAAACCGAGTTCCGCTTCGGCAACTGGGAAGAAAACATCGCGATTCCGGAGGTGAAATTCCACTTCCTGCCGCCCGCCGGTGTCGCGGTCGTTGACGAAGAATCGCTCGCCAATTCGATTCACTAGGCGCCGCTGGATGTGTGCCAGTTCGGCGTATTACTTCTTTGTTAAAATCGCGCGGCAGCCCCCGCCCAGCCCGAACAACTCGAGGGATATGCTAAACTTTACGAAAGACGTCTCGCACCGTGAAACGTCTAAGTCTCTGTGAGTACGTACGTTTGCAAAGTCGGTGACACGACCGGCCGCGTCTTCCAGCAGATGGAGACGGCTCAGACCGAGGTCGAAGCACGCCAGAAACTCACCGACCGCGGCCTGTTCGTCTACTCGGTCAAGAGCCAGTTCAACGTCATTTCCCAGTTCAGCGGCGCCCAGCGCGCCAAGAAAATCCGAATTGACGATTTCCTGATTTTCAACCAGCAGTTCAACACGCTGATCAAAGCCGGGCTGCCGATTCTCCGGGCGCTCGACTTGCTCGCCGAACGCGCCTCCACGCCTCGTCTGAAGCCGATTTTGCAGGATGTCCGCCAGCGAGTCCGCCAGGGCGCGCTTCTCTCCGAAGCGCTCGAAGCGCAAGGCTCGTTTCCGCCGGTGTACGTCACGGCCATCACCGCCGGCGAACGAAGCGGCAGCCTTTCCGGCGTCATCGACCAGTACATTTCGTATTTGCGCGTCAGCACCGGATTCCGTAAGGGGCTGGTCACGGCGCTGATTTACCCCGCGATCCTGGTCTGCGCGGTGATCATCATTCTCAGCTACCTGATCACCTACGCGATGCCCAGCTTCGCCAAGCTCTATCAGGACCTGGGCGTGCAGCTGCCTTCGATCACCCAGTTCATGCTGGATATTTCCGGCCCACTGCGCGAATACTTTTTGTACTTCGTCGTCGGCGTAATCCTGGTCGTCGGCGGGCTGTTCGTTTGGACTCGTTCAGACCAGGGCGCTCTCGCCATCGACCGCATCAAGCCGAAAATTCCGATCTTCGGCGACATCTGGCTGAAATCCCAGATCGCCCAATTCGTGCGCACTCTTTCCACATTGCTTGCCGGCGGCACGCCGCTCGTCACCGGCCTAGAAACTTCTTCGCAAGCCATCGGCAGCCGCTTGATCGCCACCTCCGTTCGAAAATCGGCCGAGCGCGTGCGCGAAGGCAAAACGCTGCACGAAGCGCTTTCTGAAACGCGCCTGGTTCCCGAACTCGCCCTTGAAATGATCGAAGTCGGGGAAGCTTCCGGCGCTCTTGCGGCCATGCTTACCAGCGTGGCGGAATTTTATGAAGATGAAGTCAGCACTCGTTTGCAGCGCACTCTGATCTGGGTTTCTCCGGTGGTTTTGATCGTTATGGCCGTTGTGATAGGCTTCATTTTGATCTCGCTTTATCTGCCGCTGTTCTCCCTTCAGGTGGGCTCCGGAGGTTAGGCTCCCATGGCCACATCCACGAACAATCCGGTGATTCCAGGTCTGCCGAGTGATGGCGCCGAACGCGACGCGGCGCGCAAGCTGGCCGAACGCTACCGCTGCCCCTTCGTCGATCTCCGCGAACAGCGCATCGATCCCGAGCTTTTCCGCAGCATCCCCGCGGAAATGATGTTCCGCTACAAATTCGTCCCTCTCGAAGCCAAAGAAAACGTCCTGATCGTCGCCATGGCCGATCCCAGCCAGCTGCAGCTCACCGACGAACTTTCGCTGCTGCTCGGCAAACGCCTGCAGATCCGCGTGGCCACCACGTCGCAAATTGACGACCTGCTGAAGCGCACCGAACAATCGCAGCGCGTGCTCGATCAAGCCACCGAAGGATTCACCCTGCAGGTGGTCGGCGAAGAGGAAGACAGCGAAGAAAACATTTCCATGGACAAGCTCACCCGCGACAGCGGCGTGAGTCCCGTGGTCCGGCTGGTCGATACCGTCATCTTTACTTCGCTCGAGCGGCGCGCCAGTGACATTCACATCGAAACGCGCAACTCCGAAGTGGTGGTGAAGTACCGAATCGACGGCGTGCTGCAATACGCCATGCAGCCGCTCGCGAAAGAGTGGCACGCCACGATTCTTTCCCGCATCAAGGTCATGAGCGAGCTCGATATCGCCGAGCGCCGCGTCCCGCAGGACGGCCGTTTCCGCGTGCGCTACAAGGGCCGTTTCGTCGATTTCCGCGTTTCCATCATGCCTTCGGTACACGGCGAAGACGCCGTGCTACGCGTTCTCGACAAAGAAACGCTGAGCGAGAAATTCCGCAACCTCACGCTCGACGTGGTCGGCCTCGACGAAGAAAACAAAATCCGTTTCCGCCGCTACATTCACGAACCCTATGGCATGGTGCTGGTTACCGGACCGACCGGCTCCGGAAAAACCACCACGCTGTACGCCGCCATCAACGAAATCAAAAACGACGAAGACAAAATCATCACCATCGAAGATCCGGTCGAATATCAGGTCCGCGGAATTACCCAGATTCCGGTGAACGAGAAAAAAGGTCTGACCTTCGCGCGCGGCTTGCGTTCGATTCTGCGTCACGACCCCGACAAAATCATGGTCGGCGAAATCCGCGACCAGGAAACCGCGCAGATCGCCATCAACTCCGCGCTTACCGGGCACCTGGTGTTCACCACGGTTCACGCCAATAACGTCACCGACGTGATTGGCCGCTTCATCAACATGGGCGTCGAGCCCTACAATTTCGTTTCCGCGCTCAACTGCATCATGGCTCAGCGGCTGGTGCGCGTGATTTGCGAGAACTGCAAGAAGCAAGTGCCGACCACGCCTGAGCTTTTGAAAGAATCGGCGCTCGATCCGAAAGAATGGGGCGATGTGCCGTTCTACGAAGGCGCCGGGTGCCTCGAATGCTCCGGCAGCGGCTACCGTGGACGTTCGGCGATCACCGAACTGCTCGATCTTTCCGACCACATTCGCGAAATGATCATCAATCGCCGTCCGACATCCGAAATCAAGCGTGTTGCGCGTGAAGAGGGAATGTCGTTCTTGCGCGATTCGGGCCTGGCGAAAATTCGCGCCGGTGTAACCACGTTGCGCGAAATCAATAAGGTGACGTTCCTTGACTAGCAGCCCGAATCTGGCGGCCCAATTTTTCGAGCTTGGCCCGGTGCAGAAGCTCGATCGTTGGCTCAACGCCATGCCGCATCCCTCGCTCGTCGTGGAAGTCGCGTCCACGCACGTGGCTGCGGCGGCCTGGGCGAAAAATGGCCGCGATCTGGAAAATTACGCTATCGAACCATTGCCGCTCGGCGCGGTGATGGCTTCGCCGGTGGACGCGAACGTGATCCAGCCCGAAGCGGTTCGTTCCGCGCTCCGAAAAGTCCTGGGCCGTGTGCCGCTGCGTAACGCGCCGCTCGCGCTTTTGATTCCCGATCCGGTCGTTCGCGTTTTTATCCTGCCGTTTGAGACGTTTCCTCGGCGATCCGACGAAGCGCTCGGGATGCTTCGCTGGCGGCTGAAAAAAAGCGTTCCTTTCGACGTGGATGAGACTTCGGTTTCCTGGATGCGCCAGACCGCGCGCGATGGCGGCCTCGAGATCGTCGCGGCCGTAGCGCGGCAAAGAATCGTCCGCGAATACGAAGAAATCGTTGAACCTCTGGGCGCAAGCGCAGGCGTCGTGCTCAGCTCCACGCTTGCCACGTTGCCGTTGCTCGATGAAGACGGCGCCACGTTGCTGGTCCGCATGGTGGGCAAGACCATGGTCACCGTAATCGTGCAGCGCGGAAATTTGTGCGTTTATCGCTCAACCGACATGGTCTCCGAAGCGCAAGCGCTCGATCCTCAGGCCATGCTCGACGAAGTGTTTCCGGCCATCGCCTATTTTCAAGACACCTCGGGCGGCGCACCCGATCGTGCCCGGCTTTCCGGTTTCGGCAGCCGCGGCCAGATTTTCGAACGTGCGCTTTCCGCCGAACTGAAATGCCCGATCGGCTTACTCATTGATTCGCCGGTCGCACTCGGCCTCGATTCGAGTTCCAAGGATTTGATGAATCAGGATTTGGATGCACTCGTCGGTTGGACCATGAATGGAGGCTCCTAAGCGCCGTCGCGCCGGAGAACGATGAAGCTCCGATTAAATCTTTCCAGTTCTGCGCTCGATAACAAGCGCCCGTTCCTGGCCGCTGCCGGCGTGCTCGGCACGATCGGCTTGTTGACGTTCCTGCTGCTCGGCCAGGCCGCCTACAGCTCGTGGAGAGCGAACCGCGACTTGCGCACCGACATCGCCAAGTGGGAAAGCGAAATCCACGCCAACCAGCAGAAACAAGCGGCGCTGCAAACCTATTTTCAAACGCCGGAAGCGAAAGAAGTGCTCGACCGCGCCGCGTTCCTGAACTCGCTCATAGGCGAACGCAGTTTTCCGTGGATCAAAATCTTCATGGACCTGGAACCGACGTTGCCCGCCGGAGTGCGCGTGGTGAATATCTCACCGAAGCTGGTCGGCGGCCGCGCGCTGGTCGATTTGACGATCGGCGCTGGAACGGACGAACAGAAAATCAAATTTCTGGAAGCGCTCGAAAAATCGAAAGCGTTTTCCGACATTCAATTGAAAGACGACCGCCGCTCCGACCAGCCCGGTGCGGACAAAATTGAGCTGTCGCTTTCCGCGTGGTACGCGACGATCTGACCATGAAACAGCCCTGGCGAGTGGTTAAAAAATGGATCACCTTCGCGCTGATTGCGTTGTTCGCGATCGACCTCGGCCTTTTGTACATCCGCTGGCAATCGTCACCCGAGAGCGTGGCGGCCATGCGCGTTGAGCGCGATAACCTGGCGCGTCAGGCGGCGTTGTTGAAAGGTGACGTGCAGCGCGGCGAAAAAATCCGCAACTCGCTCAACAACGTCCAGCACGATTACGACGCGTTTTACAAAACGGCGTTCCTGAGCAACGCCGACGGCTACTCCGCGATTGAAGCCGATCTCGCGACTCTCGCTGCGAAGAGCGGCTTGCGCACCACCAACGTCGGGTTCCAACAAAAAGACGTGAAGGGCAGGGGCGTCACCGACGTCAGCATCGATCAAACCGTCGAAGGCGATTACTCGTCGCTCGTGCAATACATCAACGGCCTGGAGCATTCGAAATATTTTTATTTGTTGAGCGATTTGAAACTCGATACCGCCTCTACCGGCGGTATTCGTTTGCATCTGGATCTTCATACGTATTTCAGGAACTAGGGAATGTGGAAGCGAGTACAACTCTACCTCCTCGGAGCTTTGGTGCTGCTCCTGGTGTACGTGTATTTCCGGAACACGTCGGCCGTGCCGGGACTGCCCGGTGCGGATGCCGCCAGCCAGAAGTTCGTTCCGCTCAACGTCGAAGAGCCCGAACTGCGTCTCGATTTGCTGGCTCAGCTGAAGAAACTCGAATACTCCGGCACGCATCGAAATATCTTTAGCGCTGTGGCACCGCCTCCGCCGCCCACGCCCGCGCAGATCTACGCGAGGACGCATCAATTTCCGACCGTGAATCGTCCTCCGCCCGATCCGCCGCTCGTTGTGCCGGGCACGCTGTTCGGATATGCCTCCATGTTGCAAAGCGGCAAGCGCGTCGCATTTTTCCTGGAGGGTGACGACGTACTCGTCGTTCAAGAGGGCGGCACATTCATGAATCGCTACCGCCTGACCAAGATCGGCAACGACTCCGCGCAAGTGGAGGAAATTTCGACCGGCAAAACCGCTACCGTCGCCATGGTCCAGCCGGCCGAAGGCGGCCCCAGCGCCGTCAATCAGTAGGTAGCAATCGTACGATGAACATCCGCTCCCAAATCGGATCTCGAATGAGCGCAGTGTGGCGCGTGCTAAATACGCCGGTGTGGGGAACCGTCCGGCCGCGTCCGGCGCGGACGCGCCGCCAGGGCGGCTTTGCGTATCTGCTCGCGCTTTTCGCTGTGATTGTGATGGTCGCGGGCACTCTGGTCGTAATGGAAAAAGGCGCCACCGAAGCACGCCGCCGCCGTGAAGAAGAAATGATCTGGCGCGGCAATCAATACGTACGCGCCATTCGCATGTATTATAAAAAAACCGGGCACTATCCGCAGACGCTCGACGATTTGAATAAAGGCCTGCCGCAGCTTCACTTCCTCCGCCAACCCTACAAGGATCCCACCAACAAAGGCGACGGTTCGTGGCGCTTCATCTACATCAGCGGCTCCGGACAAATTATCGGCAGCGTGAAATACGCGAACCTGCAGCAAATGGCCTTGATGGATCAAAACGGCGGCCAGCTTCCGGTGATTCCCGGCCAGCCCGGCCAATCGGTTTCCTCGATCGCGCAGCAGCAAGCCGGAATCGATCCGGCCACCGGCCAGCCGATCAACCAAAGCAATAATCCGAACACGAATCCAAACAACGTTCAGCGGATGAACTCGAGCGGCAATCCGCCCGTGTACAACGCCGACGGTTCGGTAAGCACCGCAACGAACGCTTACGGCAACGCCGTGCCCACCACCGGCGATGCGCAGGCCCTGCCGCAGCAGCAGCCCGCACAGACCAATCCGAATTTGCCCGCAGGACTCGGCAACATTACTCCCGAACAAATTCAAGCCGCGATCCAGTCCGGCCAGTTGCCGCCGGGCGTCACCGCCGCCGACGTGCAAAATTTTCTGAGTACCGGTCAGATTCCCGCGAACATCGATCCCGCTCTGGTCGCAGCGGCGCAAAGCGCACTCGCCAACGCGCAGAATTCCGGCGCGAGCCAGCCGTTCGGTTCACCAGCCGGAAATTCACCGAATCCCAACGGCTCGCAAGGCGGATTGTTTGGAATCACCGGCCAGCCGGGCGCGGCGAACGCAGGCGCAGCCGGCAGCCTCGCCACCAGCGCTCTGGCCGGCGCGGCTCTGGGCGGCCAGTTGAACCTGGCTGCCATGGCGGCGCTGAAACCCACCGGCGCGGTCGATGGTCCGGTGCTCGGCGGATTTCTCACCGGCGTCGCCAGCAAGACCGATACGGACTCGATCAAAAAATATCACGGCGCGAAAAAGCTGAAAGAGTTTGAGTTCATCTGGAATCCGCTCGAAGACGCCGCTGCCGCTCTGCAGAATCAGATCGGCGGAACGCAGGGCAACATTCTGGGGCAGGGAACTTCGAGCACTTCGCCCAACGGCAGCGTTTCGGGCGCCAGCAGTTTCGGCAGCGGAGGCTTCAATTCGCCGAATTCGCCGCAGCAAAATCCTCAGCAGAATTCACCATCGACTCCCCAGCAATAATCTTCCGGAAAAAGTAGCAGGGAATTAATTCTTCAGGGAAGGCGCCGTTTCCTGCGCCAGCTTCGTGGTGATCGTGTGGACGTATTTCTGTGTCTCGGGAAACGGCGGCACGCCTTTGTAGCGCGACACCATTTCCGGCCCGGCATTGTACGCGGCGAGCGTCAGCGAAATGTTGCCGCCGTATTTCGCCAGCAAATCCTTCAGGTAGCGCGTGCCGCCCTCGATGTTTTGCGCCGGGTCGAACACATCGGCCACCGAATACTTCGCCGCCGTGGTTGGCAGTAGTTGCATTAAGCCTTGCGCGCGCTTGCGTGACACTGCTCGCGGATTGAAATTCGATTCGACCGCGATCACGTGCGTGATCAGTTTTTCGTCCACGCCGTGCTTGGCCGCGCTCGCGCGGATCAGTGGAGCGTACGGGCCAGACGATTCGGGCACCGCGGGCAGCGCCGCGAATTGATCTTCGGGCTCGACCGACACAAGCTCGCTCGGCTCCACATCCACCGTGCCGCCTTGCACCGTCAGGCGAATGCGATCGCCCACCTGCTCGTATCCCGTGATGTGGATCCGCATTCCCGAGCGCAGCACGGCGTAATCGGCGCGCGCGGCGGGCGCAAAGCCCAGGCCAAACGCAAAGGGCAGCGCGGCGGCGGCAAACAGCAGGATTCGTGGTGAAACGCGGGCTTTCACGGTCAGAGCTGTAGCTCCCGGGAAGACTCGAATACCCCGATTATAGCCTATTTCAGGGCGTACCGGCGGATGGCTGCGGCTACGCCGTTCTCATCGTTAGACAGCGTCACCGGCCATCCGTGAGCCTTCAATTCCGGCACGGCGTTGCCCATCAACACCGGATGGCCGGCAAATTCGAGCATCTCGCGGTCGTTCCAGTTGTCGCCGATGGCCATCACATCCGCCCGGTCGATGCCTCGCAGGCGGCACCATTCCGCGAGCGCCATGCCTTTCGTTACGCCCTTCCGCAGCACATCCAGAATCGAAAGATCGCGGTCCAAATATTCGGTCAGTGCCACTTCAAACTCGCCGGCCTGCGGAAGCGCTTTCAGTACCTCGATGATCTGCCGCAGCGGCGCGCAATTTCCCACGAACACCACCTGAATCGGATCTTCGCCGTTCAGGCAATTGGCCAGCGGCGTCATTTCCGCCAGGAATTGGCTATTGCGCTGGAAATATTTGCCGCGAATCGGATGGTCCCACTCGATTTTTTCCATCACCACTTGATTGGCCTTCGGCCGGTCGAACACCACCGAAGCGCACGGAGTATATTCCGGAGTCGCTTCGAGTACTGCGCGGGCAATCGGAGTTGGCAGCGGATACCGCAAATGCGTTTCGCCGCCGCGCGATTTCGCGAGCGCTCCGTTGTTGACGATCAGGTTCACGTCGCACGGCAGCGCCTCCGCCACCGGCAGTGCGAAGTTGAATCGGCGGCCGGTGACCAGCAGGATTTCGATGCCTTGCGCGCTAGCCTCGGCGATCGCTTTCAAATTCTCTTCGGAGATATCCGCGCGCGAATCGAGCAGCGTTCCATCCACATCCATGGCGATCAATCGAATAGGCACACTCCATTCTATCGTGGGCACCAAGAATCGTGACGCCTTCCCGCGCAGCGCGCGCGGCACATGGCAACGAAATGGAAGTTCAGCCGTTTCCATTTAGTTGCCAGACCGTCGGCAGCGGTAGAGAATCAAACCTATACGAGCGCTCCTGATTCCCGCGCTCCTCAGAAGGAGGTTTCGCATGGCTAAGCTCACAACGAAACAGCGCAAGTCGCTGTCGTCGAAATCATTCGTATTCCCGAAATCGCGCAAATTTCCGATCGAAGATAAAGCCCACGCTCGCGACGCGCTCAGCCGTGCCGCAGCCAAAGGCGGCTCCGTGGAAGCGAAAGTCCGTGCCGCGGTGAAAAAGAAATATCCCGGCATCGGCAAAAAGAAGTCTGCGTCGAAATCCAAATCGAAGTCGCGCAAACGCAAATAGCTTCTACGCGCATAGGGGCGCCACACGAGCCGTCGAACCGCGCGAAGCGCGACCTCGCATGTCCGTGCTCCGGAGCGTTGCCGACGGCCTTGGGCGCGTAGCCAGCCGCGCGCCATCGCCTCGGTCGGTCCGTCGCGCGCCGCTGTGCTATCCTCACCAATTCACCGGGGACCACAGTGACTGAGCGCATCTACTACCACGATTCATTCGCCAAGAACTTCGAAGCCCGCGTCCTGTCTTGTGAAGAAGACGGCAGCCGCTGGAAAATCGTGCTCGACCGCACCGCGTTTTACCCAACATCCGGCGGCCAGCCGCACGATCTCGGCACTCTCGGCTCCGCGCCCATCGTCGAAGTCGCCGACGCAGAAACTCACATCGTCCACTACGCCTCGGCCGCCGTGCCCGTCGGCCCGATTCGCGGCGAAATCGATTGGCCGCGCCGCTTCGATCACATGCAGCAGCACACCGGCCAGCATTTGCTCTCCGCCGTGTTCATCGAACTATTCGGCTACCAGACCGTCTCGTTTCATCTGGGCGCGGAAATCTGCACGATCGATCTGAAAACGGCCGCGCTCACCGACCTTCAACTCCAGACCGCCGAACGCCGCACCAACGAGATCATTTTCGAAGATCGCGTCGTCGCCGTCCGCTTCGGCACCGCCGAAGAACTCGCCGCGGCCGGAGTCCGCAAAACCGTCGAGCGCGAAGGCGTTCTCCGCGCCATCG
Organism: uncultured Acidobacteriota bacterium; assembly: GCA_963719065.1. Classification (GTDB taxonomy): domain Bacteria; phylum Acidobacteriota; class Terriglobia; order Acidiferrales; family UBA7541; genus Palsa-295. The sequence continues at coordinate 464,414 of CAVRAM010000001.1, forward strand.
ACATCGACGGCATGGACCTGCAGCCCTGCGGCGGCACGCACCTCGCCCGCACCGGGCAAGCTGGCCTGCTGCTGATCCGCAAACTCGAGCGCCGCCGCGACGTTTGCCGCGTCGAATTCGTCGCCGGGAATCGCGCCCTCGCCGCCGCGCGCGCCGATTTCGCCACGCTCACGCAGGCAGCCGCTTCGCTCACCTGCGGTTTGCCGGAAGTCAGCGCCATGGTCACAAAGCTCATCGAAGAGCGCCGGACCCAGCACGCCGCGGTGAAAAAACTCGAAGAGCGCGTCGCCAATTCCGAAGCCGCCGAGCTCGTCCGCAAACTGGACGAAAATCCTTCGCCGTCGGGACAACCTCGCGCGATCGTCGCCGTCCTCGACGACGCTTCGCCCGCCTATCTCGCGCTCATCGTCGCAAAAATTCTCGCTGCCGCGAACCTCGCGCCAGCCGCCAGCGCCGCTGCCACCGGCCCAATCCTGCTGTTTTTGGGTTCTCGAGCGTCAGGGCACGTCGCCCTCGCCCAATCAAAAGGCCACACCGCAGACATGGGAGCGATCCTTCGCGGAACGCTAAAAAAGTATCCCGGCAAGGGTGGTGGAGGCAAAGACTTCGCCCAAGCCCTGCTCACCGATCCCGCCGCCGTCGAGCCATTCCTTCAGCACGCCAAGTTGCTCGCCGCGCCATCCGCCTGACGCCCCTCAATTGCTTCGCCGCGCCTTCGCATAGTAAATTGGTTGCCATCGGGGACGCGCGCTTGCATCCTCCGCTGCCGTTCAGCTCATCCAAGCCGGAGAGCAATGGAGTTATTCCTCAATCTGCTGTGGTTGTCGATGGCCTTCGCGGCGCTGGCGGCTTGGCGCGCCCAAGTGGCTCGCCAGCGACAAATGCGACAAACGCGGCGATCCCGCCAATCGCAGGCCCATCGCGCTGCTCCGTGGCGCCAGTGGACCGCATTTTCCTCCGCGGCCGTCTTGCTGTTCTTCGCCGTCTCGCTTACCGACGATCTGCACGCCAACGTGATCCTGTTCGACGAATCGTCGTCCGGTCGCCGTCAATTCCTGTGTGCCGAAGGCCACCACGTCGCCACTGGCCAGCCGCTGCAATCCGGCAACGCCGGTCCGGCGATTCTTCCGGCGGCGCCGTTGCCGATGTTCATGCCCGTTTCAGCTCTCGATTCGCACGCAATACCTTTTTCGTACGCAAGTACTCGCAAGGCTTCAAATCCTGGGCGCGCGCCTCCGGCAGTCTTCACCTAACGCCAATTTCGGAAACCCCCACCGGATCGAAAATGCTTGTTCGATCTTTATCGGTTCTTTAGGGTGTTTGGTGTTCACTTGAACCTGACCGCACCGCGCGAGGTATTTCATGAAATGTAAGGGCAGTGAACTGTTGGCACTCTCGTTCGCGCTTCTGTTGGCGCTGGCTGGATGCGGCGGCGGCGCGAACAAAGACGCCGAAGGCGGCGCTCCTCCGCCCGTATCCGTCGAGAACGCCGGCGACTCCAGCATCGTCCACGTCGATAAGCCCGAGCAATTTGCGCTGGTCGCCGCCACCGAATACAAAGCAGCCGCGCAACTGGTCGCCACCGGCGTCGTCAGTCCGGATGTGTCCCGCACCGTTCCCGTCGTTTCGATTGCCACCGGCCGCGTCGTCGATATCAAAGCGCGTCTGGGCGACACCGTGAAAAAGGGCCAGGTGCTTCTGCGCGTGCAGAGCGCCGATATTTCTTCGGCGTTTTCCGATTACCAGCACGCCGTCGCCGACGAAGCCCTCGCCTCGAAGCAAGCCGATCGCGCCAAGTTGCTCTACGATCACGGCGCCATCGCCCTCAACGATTTGCAGGTCGCGCAGAGCGCTGAAGACAAGGCCAAGGTGGACGTCGAAACCGCCGCACAGCATTTGCGTGTGCTCGGCGCGGACCCCGCGAATCCATCCGCGATCGTCAGCATCGTCGCGCCGGTTTCAGGCGTGATCACCGACCAGCAAGTCACCAGCGCGGCGGGCGTCGCTGGCCTCGGCTCCGCGAACCCGTTTACGATTTCCGATTTGTCGCACGTCTGGATCGTCTGCGACGTGTACGAAAACGATCTCGCGAACGTCAAGCTCGGCGACACCGCCGAAATTCGCGTCAACGCTTATCCCGATAAAGTTCTCACCGGACGCGTCAGCAACATTGGCGAAGTTCTCGATCCGTCATTGCGCACCGCCAAAGTTCGAGTGGAGCTGCAAAATCCCGGCTTCCTCCGCGTCGGCATGTTCGTCACCGCCACGTTCCGGGCGCAAAAAAGTGAAGTGCACGCCGCCGTCCCTGCGTCCGCGATCCTGCATCTTCACGATCGCGATTGGGTATACGTGCCCGCGAGTAACGGCGCGTTTCGCAAAGTCGAAGTCACCTCCGGCAACGTGCTGCCCAATAAAATGCAGGAAATCAAAACCGGTCTGAAGCCCGGCGATCAAGTCGTCGCCGACGCCCTGGTTTTGCAAAACACGGTGGACCAGTAAGTGAACCCTAAGGCCCTGGCGAGAGGACGAAACCGATGCGCGGCATGATCGATTTCGCGCTTAACAACCGCTTCATGGTGCTCGCCCTGGCGCTGCTGTTGCTGGTCTGGGGCGGCATTTCGTTTCACAACCTGCCGGTCGAAGCCTATCCCGACGTCGCCAACAATTACGTTCAGATCATCACCCAATGGCCCGGCCGCGCCGCCGAAGAGGTCGAGCAGCAGGTAACTACACCGATCGAAATCCAGATGAACGGCCTGCCGCATCTGGCGCATTTGCGTTCGCAGTCCCTGTTCGGGCTTTCGAGCGTGATGCTGATCTTCGACGACAATTCCGACAACGATTGGAATCGCCAGAAAGTTCTCGAGCGGCTCTCGCAAGTCACCTTGCCCAACGGCCTGCAGCCGCAAATGGGCACCGACTGGAGCCCCGTCGGCCAGATTTATTGGTACACGCTGAAAAGCACCAACCCGAAATACGACTTGATGGATTTGAAGACGCTCGAGGATTGGACTCTCGAGAAGCAGTTCAAATCCGTCACCAACGTGGTCGACGTTTCCAGTTTCGGCGGCATCACCCGCGAATATCAGGTCCGCGTCGATCCCAACGCGCTGGTCTCGCACGGCCTCAGCATCGCTCAGGTCGAGCAGCAAATTGCCAACAACAACGCCAACGCCGGCGGCAGCTTCGTCGAATCCGGACTGCAGCAGATCAACGTCCGCGTGCTCGGCTTGTACACGACCGTCGCCGACATCGAGCAGACTCCCATCACCACGAAGAACGGCACGGTGCTTCGCCTGAAAGACATCGCCACCGTCACGCAAGGGTCAAAAATTCGCCTCGGCCAAATCGGCAAAGCCATCCACCACGAAGATGGCAAAGTCGTAGATGATCCCGACGTGGTCGAGGGCATCGTGCTGCTTCGCAAAGGCGCCAATGCCGACGAAGCGCTCGCCGCGATTCACGCCAAGGTCGATGAACTCAACGATCACATCCTGCCGCCGGGCGTAAAGATCGTCCCATTCCTCGATCGCAGCAATTTGCTGCACCTCACCACGCACACGGTGCTCGACAACCTCACCGTCGGCGTATTCCTGGTCTCGGTGATTTTGTTCTTCTTTCTGGGGAACTCGCGCGGCGCGATCATCGTCGCGCTCACCATTCCGTTCTCGCTGCTGTTCGCTTCGATCTGCCTCGACCTCAACAAAATCCCCGCGAACCTGCTCTCGCTCGGGGCGCTCGATTTCGGCATGGTCGTGGACGGCACCGTCGTCATCATCGAAAACATCGTCCGCCATTTCAGCTCCGCCGCGGCGTCGCACAAAACTCCACTCGAGCACATTCGCGACGCGGTGATGGAAGTGCTTCGCCCGGTGTTTTACGCCCGCGCCATCATCATCGCGGCGTATCTGCCGATTTTCACGCTGCAAAGCGTTGAGGGCCGCCTGTTCAAGCCCATGGCCTGGACAGTTTCCTTCGCCCTGCTGGGCGCGCTGATTTTTGCCATCCTGATCGCTCCTGTGCTCGCGCTGATGGCCTTCAAAAACGGAATTCACGAATGGCCCAATCCCGTGATGGCATGGCTGAAAGAGCGCTATCGCTTCGCCGTGCGCTGGGCCATCGAGCACCGATTATTGACCGTCAGCATCGGCGGCGCAGCGGTAGCTGCCGCTGTGTTCCTGATGGTCAGTGGATTCATCGGCTCTGAATTTCTACCGCACCTCGACGAAGGCGCCGTGTGGGTTCGCGGCACTCTCGCGCCCAGCACAGGACCTACGGAAGGTGTGCGCGTCGCCAACCAAGCCCGCGTGATTCTCGCCTCGTTTCCCGAAGTCACCGTCGTCACCAGCCAGGTCGGCCGCCCCGACGACGGCACCGACGCCACTGGGTTTTTCAACACCGAATATTTCGTGGACTTGAAGCCGAAAGACAAATGGCGTCCCGTGTTTCATCAGGATAAAGACGCGCTGATCGCCGCCATGGATCGCGAGCTCAGCAAAATGCCCGGCGTACTGTGGAATTTCTCGCAGCCCATTTCGGACAACATGGAAGAAGCCGTCAGCGGCGTGAAAGGCGAGCTGGCCATCAAGCTCTACGGCGACGACTTGCAGGTGCTCGAAGACAAGGGCGACGAAATCGTCAACGTGATGCGCGGCGTGCCCGGCGTGCAGGACCTCGGACTGTTCCGCGTGCTCGGCCAGCCCAATCTGAATATTTCCGTCGATCGCGTGCAGGCCGCGCGCTTCGGCATCAACGTCGCCGATATTCAAGACGCCGTCGAAACCGCCGTCGGCGGCAAAGCCGTCAGCCAGGTCCTGCAGGGCGAGCAGCGCTACGATCTCGTCGTTCGTTACCAAGCGCCCTACCGCGACACCAAAGAAGCCATCGAAAATATCCGCCTCGTGTCGCCCACCGGCGAGCGCGTCTCGCTCGCGCAACTGGCGCACGTGGAAGTGAAAGACGGCGCCTCCGCGATTTCCCGCGAGGAAAATTCCCGCTACGTCGCCATCAAATACAGCGTGCGCGGCCGCGACCTGGGCAGCGCCGTCGAAGAAGCCATGAAACTGGTAAAAGAGCGTGTGAAATTGCCCGTCGGATATCACATCGATTGGGCCGGCGAATACGAAAGCCAGAAACGCTCGCAGCGCCGCCTGATGATCGTCGTTCCGATTACGCTGCTGGTGATCTTCATCATCCTCTACACCATGTTCGGCTCGGCGAAATGGGCTTCGCTGATTTTGGCCAACGTTGCCGTCGCTCCCATCGGCGGATTGCTCGCCCTGCTCTTTAGCGGCACGCATCTGAGCGTTTCATCGGGCATCGGATTTCTGGCGCTCTTCGGTGTGTCGGTGGAAACCGGCGTGATCATGCTCGAATACATCAATCAGCTGCGCGTCCGCGGGTACTCCATTGAAGATTCCGCCATCGAAGGCGCCGTTCTCCGGCTCCGTCCCATCCTGATGACCATGCTGGTCGCCACGCTCGGCCTGCTGCCCGCGGCCGTTTCCCGCGCCATCGGTTCGGATTCGCAGCGTCCGTTTGCGATCGTGATCGTCGGCGGTCTGATTTCCGCGCTGATCATGGGCATTTTCCTGCTGCCCACGCTCTACGTCTGGATCGCCCGTGACGGCGACCGTTTGCCCGAACTCGAAGAATCGTTCGAAGCGTAAGCGAAAGGTCGCGTTGCCGCGCCGATGGAAGTGCTCGCGCCACTTTTCGATTTGGCGTTGGTGCGAAATCCGCTTAGAATCCGCTTGCGGGCCGTCGCTAGCGCGACGCCTGCGCCTACTTCGGGTCAGGGAAGGTCGCCATGAACAGGGAACAGGTTCGAGCACGCATCGAGGAAGTCGGCATTATCCCCGCGGTTCGCACCTCCTCCGCCGAAGACGCTATCTTCGCCGCTGAAGCCGTTACGCGCGGCGGCATTCCCATCGTCGAAATCACCATGACGGTTCCCGGCGCGATCGACGTGATCTCCACCCTGGTGAAGCACGCCCCGCAAATGATCGTCGGCGCCGGCGACGTGTTCGATATGGATATCGCTCGAGAGTGCCGCGATGCGGGCGCCGCGTTTTTGACCAGTCCCGGACTGGACCTGAAGATCGTCGATTTTGCGCACCACGAAAGCATCGTGGTGCTGCCCGGCGCGCTCACTCCCACCGAAGTGATCGCCGCATGGAAATCCGGCGCCGATTTCGTGAAGGTGTTTCCGTGCGCGCAGGTCGGCGGCGATGGCTACATCCGCGCGTTGAAAGGTCCGTTTCCCAGCCTTCCGCTCATCGCTTCCGGCGGCGTGAATCAGCAGACCGCCGCAAATTTCATTCTCGCCGGAGCCTCGGCGCTCGGCATCGGCACCGAACTGATTCCCAAAGACGCCATCCGTCTCCGCCAGTCCGATCGCATTTACACCCTCGCGCACCGCTTCGTCACCTACGTCACCCAGTCCCGCGCCCGCATGGAGCCCCGCAAAGAAGCCCCTCCTCGCCGCCTCTGGCAAAAAGTTATCTAGCGGGTCCGCATTCCTTGTCTGCCACCTGGTCGCGCGGACCCGTCGCGCCGTAGCGGCCTCACCGCGCAGGAGGAAGCGCATCGAACGGCAAACGAAATTCAACCGCCAAACCCGTTTGGCGCGATTTCCATCGTTTGCTAGAATACTGAAGGCAAGTGGGCGTGTAGCTCAGTTGGGAGAGCGCGTCGTTCGCAACGACGAGGTCGCAGGTTCGATCCCTGTCACGTCCACCACTTCGCAGTCATCGACCCCACAGGCGATCCGCCCGACCCGATCGCTCGCAAGTCCTACGCTAATTTATCGTTGAATCGCTTCTTCTTCGGCGGGCACAGACCCAGCTTCGGCGGCGGCTTCCGCTTCGGATTCAGACGCGCCCTCAAGCGCGCTGGCTGATGGAGTCTCCGGCTCGGGGTTCAGCAAATCGCCCAGATGCAGGCGCAGGTTGCCTTCGTTCGACGCGTACGACAATCCCGTTTCAATCTCCACCACTCCGCTGCGGATCATCTTTTCGATTTCGCCGTCGAAGTGGCGCATGCCTTCGCTGTCGCCATCGCGCATCGCATCCAGCAGAGATTTTCCTTCGCCGTCGCCTTTCTGAATGTATTCGCGCGTTCGCAGCGTGGACTTCAAAATCTCAAACGCAGCCACTCGACCGCTGCCGTCGGCCTTGGGAATCAGCCGCTGCGACACAATGTAGCGAAAGCACTTTGACAGCCGGCTGCGCACCGATTGCTGGTCGGGAACTGGAAACACGCCGATCACCCGCTCGATGGTCTTCGACGCGTCAATCGTGTGCAGCGTGGACATCACCAGGTGCCCGGTCTCGGCGGCTTCCAGCGCAGTCTCAATCGTTTCCTTGTCGCGCATTTCGCCTACCAGGATCAGCTTCGGCGCCTGCCGCAGCGAAGCGCGCAGTGCCAGCGCAAAGCTCGGAGTATCGGTGTGCAATTCGCGCTGGTGAATGGTCGCGCGCTTGTGCGGATGAATGAACTCGATCGGATCTTCGATCGTGATAATGTGGCAAGCCTTCTCTTCGTTGATCTTGTTCACGAAGGCGGCCAGCGTGGACGATTTTCCGCTTCCGGTCGGCCCAGTCACCAGCACGATCCCAGGTTTCACTTCGGCTGCTTCGGCCAGCGCATCCGGCAGATTTAATGACTTGAAATCGGGCACGTGGCTGGCGATTACCCGCATCACAATCGCGCAACTGCCGCGCTGCGTGAATACGTTCACGCGAAACCGTGAAAGCTTCGGCAGGCTGTAGGAAATATCGCAGGATCCCTCTTCTTTCAGCTTCTCCACCGCATGCGTGTTCCGGCCGATCAGGTCGGCGGCGATTCGCGCGGTATCTTCCGGAGACAGGACGCCCACACCCTTGATCTTCAGCTGTACCAGCTGACCGTTCATTTCCACTTGCGGTGCGCGGCCGGGCGAAAAAATCAGGTCGCTGGTCTTCGGGGCGGCAGCCAGCATGGACGCAATGATGTTAGCGGTCGACGCGGTGGTCACCGTGTCGGCGGTAGCCGGCGAATGGGTATGTTCCGTAGGGGCGCTCATCACTTTCCTCGACTACACGGGCAGACGCGAAACCGGCAGATGCTGAGGTAGCTCCAGTATGACCGCCTGCAGCGTCGGGTGCATCCAGTGCTCTTCGCCCTGTACCCAAACGATTCACAGGACGAAAGTACTAGATACTCTTTATCCGCATCGGCACGTCCGGCCAGTAGAAACACACGTTTTCGTACACCTATTCTGAATAAGTAAAAATGGGCGATTACACCAAACACGAGGGGGAAGTGCGGGCGCGCGCGAACATAGGGCGAAAGTCCGACGCGCAGTCTGGTGCGCAATCTGGCGGGAACCGTACGGTGCTGCTCAGCGATCTCGCCGAAGCCGACGCCGCCGCTCCGTCCGTCTCGTCACCCGAGCCACGCCCTGCGGTGCGCACAGGCCTCGACGCAGACGTCCTTGCCGCCCTTTCCACCCGCTACGAGATTCTGGCCGATGCCGGCCGCGGCAGCATGGGCAACGTCTACAAAGCGCGCGACCGCGAAACTGGCGGCATCGTCGCGCTGAAATTACTCAAGCCCGAAATCGCCTCCGACCAGGGCATGATCGACCGCTTCAAAAATGAGCTGCTGTTCGCCCGCAAGATCACCCACAAAAACGTCTGCCGTGTTTACGAATTCAATCGCGTCAACGGCGTCGCTTACACGTCCATGGAATTTGTCGAGGGCGAAGGGCTGCGCTCCGTGCTGAATCGCACCGGCAAGCTCCATACGAAGCAGGCCGTCACCTACGCGTCGCAGATGTGCAGCGGGCTGAAAGAAGCTCATGCGCAGGGAATCGTGCACCGCGACCTGAAACCGGAAAACGTGATGATCGATTCGCGCGGCAGCGTGAAGATCATGGATTTCGGCATCGCCCGCTCGATGGACGTCGCCACGCGCCTCACCGGTTCGCTCGCCGGCACGCCCGCCTACATGGCTCCCGAGCAGGTCGCCGGAAAATCCGTCGATTACCGCACGGACATTTATTCGCTCGGCTTGATGTTGTACGAAATGTTTACCGGCCGTCCGGCGTTCGAAGCCGAAAACTCCGTGGCTGTCGCGCTGAAACAAATGCGCGAAGAGCCCGTCGCGCCGCATATCGTCGAGCCGTCGATTCCGGTATCGATCGAGCGCGCCATTCTGAAGTGCCTGGAAAAAGAACCCGCGCGCAGATTCCTTTCAGTCAGCGAATTGCAAACCGCGCTCGAAGCGCCGCACGCCGAGCGAACGATCATTGCGCCCGTTGCGTCCGCTGCGTCGCAGCCGTCATTGCCCGCTGCCGCAAAACCCGACGCAACGTTGCACGCGACGAACACCGCCCAGCTCGCGATCTCGGCGCCACGCGCGCACAGCAATGGCGTTTCACCGCTCGTATGGGTCTTGGTCGGCGCAGGCGTCGTCCTCGCAGGTTTCGGCGCGCAAAAGGTCTACGCCATCCAGAGAGCCGCCGCCGATCTGGTCTTCGCCGAAAAATTCTCCACGCCCGTGCCGCCGAGTTTCGCCTACGATATTCCGGCCGCGCCTGTTGTAACTCCGGCACCCGACGCACCGCCGGCGACCGAATCCGCAGCAGCAACACCACCGGCCGCGCCGAAGCCCGCCGCAAAATCAATTGACGAAAAATCCGCGGACAAGAAGATCGTGAAATCGAAAAAGCCCGCGGCCGATAAGCCCGAAGTCGCCGCCGCAGCTCCGCCGCACACCGACGTTTTTCCGCGCATGGAAACCGGTCCGCTGAAGAAACACTCGCAATCAGCCTCGTCCACCGGTCTCGAATATCTCTGGCTCGGCCGCTTCGAACGTAAAGATGCCGCCGACAAAAAAGCGCAGTTCCTGAAAAAGTCGAGCTACAACACGCTCGTCGTCCTTCGCCATTTCGGTCACGACGAGTTTTACGCCCTGTTCGTCGGCCCGATTCAGATTCAAAAAGAGGCCGCGACGAAGCAGGCGCTCGAAGCGAAGGGATTTCTGAATATCCACGCCCTGCCGCCGTCGCTCGTGGTCGAAAAGGGGAAGAAATGACCATCACGCGCGTCGACGCCGGCTTGCTCGTTGAATCCACCACCAGCGAACGCGCCCCCGCGCCCGCTCCGCGCACTCGTCCGGTCGAATTCGCGATGTGCAGCCATTCCGGAAAAGTTCGCCAAAACAACGAAGACAAAGCCGGCTCCGCCGCCGAAATCGGTTTGTTCGTTTTGTGCGACGGCATGGGCGGCCTCGAAGCCGGCGAACGCGCCAGCCAGATCGCCGTCGAAACCGTTCTCAAATCCAGCCGCGAAGCCGCCCGAAGCATTAGCGCTTCGGCTGACAGCTTGTCCGCAGCCGTAGAACTCGCCAACGAAAATATTTTCAAGGCTGCACACGCGCTGGGCGCGAAGTCCGGCATGGGTTCCACAATCGTCGCCGTGCAATTGCGCGAAGACCGCCTGCTCGTCGCTCATGTCGGCGACAGCCGCCTCTATCGCCTCCGTCGCGACGAATTTGTGCAGCTCACCGAAGATCACTCTTTCGTCGCCGAGCAGGTTCGTCGCGGCATGATTTCCGCCGAAGAAGCCGACCAAAGCCAACTGCAAAACGTGCTCACCCGCGCCCTGGGCGTCGAGCCTCGCGTCTCCGTCGAAGTGAACGAAGAACTTTTGCTGCCGGGCGATACGCTGCTGCTGTGTTCGGACGGTCTTGTCCGTGAATTATCCGACGGCCAGATCGCCGGAATCTTGCGCGACGCGTCCTGCGTGCAGGACGCCGCGAACCAGTTGATCCGGCACGCCAACGAAGCGGGCGGCAACGACAACGTCACCGTCATTGTGATTCGAGATGCAAAAAAGTCCGGCAGCCTGCGCGCGCGCATCGGCCGCTGGATTCGAGGATCGGAAAACGCAATTTGATACGGAGGAAACCGCCATGTCTAAACTGGTTCTGAAATTCGAAAACTCAATCCTGAAGGAAGTCGCCGTCGGCCAGAAGGAAGTCAGCATCGGCCGCTCGCCCGAAAACGGCATCGTCATCGACAATCCCGCCGTTTCGAATTATCACGCCCGCGTGTTCAACGAAGAGGGCCGCTTGATGCTGCAGGATTTCGGCAGCTTGAACGGCACATTCGTCAACGGCCAGCGCGTGAAGATGGTGATGCTCAAGCCCGCCGACTCGATCGCCATCGGGAAACACACCATCGTGGTCACGGACTCCGCCGACGTTCGCGCCATGTCGATGGATCACAGCGCTCCGAAAGCGGCCGTGCAGCCCATCAACGAAACTGTGATGCTCGACACCAAAGACCGTCGCGAATTTCTGCAGAAAGTTTCTGCCGTCGGCGAAAGCGCCCAGCCGAATCGCTTCAAGATTCCTACGCTCGTGGTGCGCAGCGGAAGTACAGATCGCTCCGAATACGCGCTCAACGATAAATTGGCGGTGGTAGGGAAGTCCGCGATGGCCACCGTGAAACTCACTGGATGGTTCAAACCCAAAGCCGCCGCGCAGATCAATCGCCGCGACGACAATTCTTACTACGTCGGCTCCGCCGATCGCGTCCCCAGCGTCAACGGCGAACCCATCAAGCATCCAACCAAGCTAGCCTCCGGCGACGTAATCGCCGTAGCCGGCGTCGAGCTCGAGTTCGTCGTCCGCGACTAGCGAGCGGCGCAATGTGGATTAGACAGTCCTGTCTGATGGTGTGTCAGGCTATCAGCCTGACGATTCTCTGCCGAGCCTTCGGCCACGAACCCCCTGTCAGACAAAATTGTCTGACGCACCGTCAGGCAAGACGGCCTAACCCACTAAAACCGACCCGCCCGGCGGGTTTAAGGATTTCAGTGTAGCGCCGCGGGCTTCAGCGCGGCACATCCGCCGATTCCGCGACCCCAGTCCCCGCGCAGATACGAATGTCCGCGCCACCTACTCCTTCCCAACAATCACCGGCAACGCCGGCGCCGCCTGCGGCACATCTTTCCGATAATCGCGCCCCAGCAACTCCGCAATCGTCGCCGCAATCTGGCTCTGCGTCACGCGCTCGCCGTTCGCGATCTCGCCCTTCGCCGGAGTATCGGGCCCCATCACCGCAATCCAGATATTCTCCGCGCCATCCACATCCTTTCCGTGATCGCGCCACAATTTCAAACCGTCGCCGCGCCCGTGGTCGCAAGTGATGATAAACGTCACCTTGTCGTGATACGCCGGATTCGCCTGCATCGTGCTCCACAGCTCGGCGATGTGCGCGTCGTCCTGATGCGCAGCCTCCAGCACCAAATCGTAACGCCCCGCGTGCGCCCAATCGTCGGTGCCTCCATAGCCCACAAATAGCGCGCGTGGAGTGTGGGTCGCCAGATAATCCAGTACGTCTTCGTGCGTGAACGAATCAAACGCGTCGTCGTCTTCGATCTGCGTCGTGGTCTCGTAGAGCTTCTTCAGCCGTTGCTCCGCGGGCGTCAGATTCGTGCCCCACGGCAAGTTCCAACCCGCGCGCACGCTGATGCCGCTCTGCTTCATGCGAAATATGTCGTAGAACGCGTTCCACGTGCCCAGCACCGCGACCTGATTCTGGAATCCATCCTGCTTCGCCAGCCATTCGAAGACGGTAGCGTTCGGATTCGGCCCGAATTCGTTGCTGTTGATCCGCGGATCGGGATAGCCGGTGGACATTTCGTTGTATCCCGGGTACGAAAACTTGTAGCCGTTGGTGACCTGCGCGATGCTGCCTTTCTCGCGGTTGCCGTAAATCTGCCCGTTCTTCGCTACGGTATTCCACAGAAACGGCATCATCGTCGCGCGGCCCTCTTCCGCAGTGTCGCGCCAGAACTCTTTGCGCAGTTGTTTTTCGTCCTGCACGCCGCCGTCTTTGGCGTTCATCAACTTGTGGTCGGGACCTTCGAACACTTCCTGCCAGCGGAAACCGTCCATCACGATCAGCACCACCGCGCGCGTCTTCAGCGATCCCGCTTGTGCGCCGGTCGCACGTACACCGGCGATTGCGCGGTGCGGCAGCGACGTGAACGCAACGATGCAGCCGAGAACGAGTACAGAAAACGCGGACACGAATCGACAGGTTGGTTTCACGGCGGTCTCCATCACAAAAACGCTTCCGATGATACTAAATGGGCGATTGTTCTGCGTGAGGGGTACGAGCCGCACCGCAATTGCGGAGCGTGCGCGCTAGTTTTTAGCGCTGATCGAAACCGGCGAGTGGCTGGAAAACGGAGTGTTCTCCGTGGTGGGAAACGCTACTACGAAAGTGGCTCCGCCTTCCGGCCGGTTGAAGCATTCGATGTGGCCGCCATGCTCCTGCACGATGCCGTAGCAAATGCTCAGGCCCAGGCCCGTGCCTTTGCCCACAGGCTTCGTGGTGAAAAACGGATCGAACACATGCTGCGGCGATTTGATGCCCGGCCCGGTATCGGAAAATTCCATTACCACAGTGTTGCCGCGCTCCACAGCGCGAATCGCAAGCGTGCCGCCGCCAATTTCCTCCAGCGCGTCCACCGCATTGCTGATCAAATTGAAAAACACCTGCAGGATCTGGTTCGCATCTCCGACCACCGGCGGCAAATCCTGATCGGCATGATTTTCCACGTGGATTTGCTTGTTGCGCAGGTCCAGATTGCTCAGATGCAGTGCCGAAGAAAGCACCGCATTCAGATCGAGCTCGATTTTTTCCGACGGCACCTGCCGTGCAAAGCTCAGCAGACTCGCCACCAGCGTCTTGATTCGCCGCGCCAGCGTGCGAATTTTTTCGGCCACGGCGCGTTGCCGGTCGTTCAGGCTGGCGTCGTCGATCAGCAGGTCCGAATATCCGAGCACTCCGGTGAGCGGATTGTTGATCTCATGAGCCGCACCGGCCGCCAGTTGCCCCAGCGACACCAGCTTTTCCGATTGCACCATCTGCGACTGAAAATGTTTCAGATATTCGAGGGACTTGCGCGATTCGTCCAGCAGACGTATCCGGTCGCGATCGACCAGCCGTTGCCGGAATCCGATCAGCAGCGCCACCACCAGCAGCGTCACCTGCGTCACCGCCACGCGAAACGCAGAAACCTCATGCGAGTTCGAGCTGCCCCACAAACTCCAGATGGCCATCACCGGAATCGAAAACACCGCAACCATCGACAGCACCGCTACCCACGTTCGCGTATCTTCTCCCGTCGGCGCCATCACTTCGCGCTCGGGCTTCAGGTTGTACGCCACCAGTCCGGCCGTGCCGAACCACACAAACGACGCCACCACCAACAGGTCGAACGGGCTGCCCGTGTAGTATTGGCCGAAGTCGATCGCCTTGTTGATCAGAAACGAGCCGGCCAGATACATCAGCGACGCGCTGAACAAATGTGTGTACACCTGCCGCCACTTGCCCTTGGTTCGCGCCACCAGGTACGCAAATCCCAGCGTCAGCACGGAATTTTCAATCGCCGCCAGATAATCGTAGCTGTTACCGTAGGCCAACAAATTCGGAGAGACGTATTGCCACGGGATCACCACAAACAGATAGAGGAAAACCCACCAGACCAACAGCAGCGAAAAATCCAGATACCCAATGTGAACATTCAGGTCGTCGCGTTGATCGTGCGGCTTCAGGGCCAGCGCGCCAATCATTGGCACCGGATGCAGGAAGAAAATCACGTCGCCGAGAAATGGATTCGGCACGTTTTGTTTCAGGATCGCTTCGAAGTACGTCCAGACCGCTTGCCCCACCAGCCACGCGCCGCAGCCGATGCCCAGCAAAATCCAAAACACCCGCGAACGTTTCTGCACGACGAGCGAATTGGCAAAAAGTCCGACGCAGGCAAACAACACCGCCGCCAGCTGGGCGACGTCTCCAAACTCCGTCAGCCACGGCCCGCGATGCGCGATAATCGAAAGGACGAAGTACGACCCGACGATCGAGATCCACGCCACACCAAGGACCCAAGAAAGCAGGGAACCCGGCTTGATGCCGGTGTGCAGGCGTGCGTGTACTGTATCGAGCGTATTCATGTTTCGGGCGCCGGGCTACGGTTGCATCCCAGCTTACGATTAACGGTGGGCGGGGTCGAACGGCAAAGAGTACAGGTTTCCGTGGCGAGCAACAGTTACTTTTAGGCAGCGTGGGGCGTTTTCAGGGGTCGCGCAACCTATTGACAGGAAAGCGCTTGGAAGGCGCTCGGCAGCGGAAAACGTCCGAAGCTCGGCCGCTCAGATCAGCTCAGAAATACTGCGCGAAATCCCGCACGAATCGCAGCGAGCGATCGCGAAAAACTACTGCTGCGCCGGCTGGTTGCCTTCGCGCTCGGCGAGCACCTTGCGCGCGTTCTGATACAGCGCCTTGGCCTGCGGAATCATCTCCACGGCTTTATCGAGTTGCGGATCGTCCTGCAATTCCACTTTGTAGCCGTCGGTCAGTCCGAACAAGCTGGTAAACGTCTCGCGTTTGATTTGCCACTTCAGCCAGGTCAGGTTGGCCTGAATGTCCTGCTCGGTGTACTTGATCTTTTCTTTGTCCAGATATTTGCGGAACTCGCGAATCACTTCGTCGTTCACCACGAAGTCTTTGTTCACGTCCGGCTTTTCGCCCAGGTAGTAGCGCGTAAAATCGCCCACGCCCTGCGGATCGAGATAGAACACTCCGCGGCGCAGCAGCGCTTGTTGAAAATCATCCGGCTTCGGCGCCGCGACCACCACATCCGGCGTGATGCCACCACCACCGAAAACCTGCCGCCCGCTGTCGGTCAGCTTCACCTCAGGCTTTGTTGGCGGCTGCGGATTGTAGTGATAGTCATACAGCGACACGTTTTTGTAATCGCGCTGAATCAGCCGGCCGCTCGGCGTGTAGTAGCGCGCCGTCGTCAACAGCAATGCGGTGTCTTCGCTCAGCGGAAATTGCGTTTGCACCAATCCCTTGCCGAAGCTGGTTTCGCCCACCACCAGGCCACGGTCGTGATCCTGAATCGCGCCCGAAACAATTTCCGAAGCCGACGCGCTCTGCCCGTTCACCAGCACGATCACCGGAACTTCCACGCCTTGATTGCCGCGAACTGCCTTGTAGGTCCGTTCCTGCGACGCACGCCCGTGATGCGAAACCACAATCTCGTTCTTGTCGAGGAACATATCCGCCATGCCCACCGCTTGATTCAACAGGCCGCCGCCGTTGTTGCGCAGGTCGATGATCATTCCATCGAGCTTCGAATAATCCAGTTGCCGCAGCGCTTCGGCCAGATCGGAATCGGTCGTCTCGTTGAACGTTTTCACGTGCACGTAGCCGATTCCCGGCTTCACCATGGTGAAAAACTCAACGCCAGGGCGGGGAATTTCGTCGCGGGTCACGGTCACTTCGATGGGCTTGTCCCATCCTTCGCGAACCAGCGAGATATGCACCACCGTGCCCTTCGCGCCCTTCAGCAAATCCGCCACTTCCGTCGTCGTCAGCCCTTCGCACGGCTTGTTATCCACTTTCTGGATGATGTCTCCGGGACGAATGCCCGCTTTGTAGGCCGGCGAACCGACGAACGGTGATAAAACCACGGTCTGGTTGTCGCGATTTTGAACCGTCATTCCGACGCCGTAATATTTGCCCTGCTGCTCTTCGCGGAAAAGCGCGTACTGCTTGGGATCGAAGAAATTCGAGTGAGGATCGAGAACGCGCAGCATTCCGGGGATCGCGCCGTCGTAGATCACCTTGTCGGTGTCCACCGGATCGGCGTAGTTGCGCTCAACCACAGACAAAACGCGCGTGAAACTCTTCACGGAATCCTGCAGGTCGGTCGTATTGGCGGCCGTCGCGCGCACCGTGGGGCCGTAGAGCCCTCCCACGATGGCGGAAACGCCCAAAACGATCACCAAAACCACCACTCCGCGCGTCGAAGTTTGCCTGGATTCCATTCGTCCTCGCTTTATCCCAACCCAAAAGTATAGCATACCGTTTGACCCGGTTTGACACGCCCCGGACGCTCTTCTATCATTAAAAAAGTCAGACTCCGCGGTACCGGAAAGCCGCGTTTCTGCATTCACATCCGAGTGTCAGGGCGCTAAAACGCACCATGTTCAGCATCCCGCATATCGCCATCATCTTCGTGGTCGCCCTGGTCGTTTTCGGCCCGGAAAAGCTGCCCGAACTGGCCCGCAACCTCGGCAAAGTGATGGGCGAATTCCGTCGCGCCACCGGCGAGTTGCGCTCCACCTTCGAAGGCCACATGCGCGACCTCGAGCGCGAAGCTGAACTCCGATCCGCCCGCGAAAAGGCCGCCGCCGCAACGCCTTCCTTGCCTGAATCGACCTCAAATTCGCCCGACGCCGTGCCGCCTTCGCCTCTCGATCTGCAGCACCACCGCGAGCCTGCGCCCGGAACCGTCTCGACCAACCATCCCTACGCGCCGGCGACCGCCGCGACGAGCCATGAGGGGCAGGAGCAGCTACCTTTCGATGCGAAGCAACTTCATTCGGGCGAAACTCCGGAATCGGGCGCAAACCACGAATCCTTAGACGCACCAGCCGCCATTCCGGCAGCCGGCTCAACCCCCGAGAAAGTGACCGATGGAAGAAACGGTCAAGCCTGACACTCCAGTTCCGCCCGCCGCCGAGGATGAGATCGGCGGACGCATGTCGTTTTTCGAGCACTTGGTCGATCTGCGGAAACGGTTGATCAATTCGGCCGTCGCCATCGCACTCGGTGCGGGGATTGGCCTGTCGGTTTCAAAACGCTTCATCACCTTCATCACGAAGCCGATGATCGATGCGCTCAGCTCGGCGCACCTGGAAAAAAATCTGTATTACACCAGTCCGGCCGGGTACGTCAGCCTGGTGATCAATTTGGGTTTGTATCTCGGCGTGGTGCTGGCGATGCCGTTTGTGCTCTACCAGATCTGGCTGTTTGTGGCGCCGGGGCTGTTCAAGCACGAGCGCAAAGCCGTGGCGGGCTTCATCATTTCCTCGATGTTTCTGTTCCTTTGCGGCCTTGCCTTTGGCTATTACGTGATGCTGCCGCAGGTGCTGCGGTTCCTGGTGGGGTTCGCGGCCGACGGGCCGATCAAGCCGCTGATCAGCATCAACGAATATTTCGATCTCACCCTGATTGTTTTGCTCGGCCTCGGCGTAATATTCGAGCTGCCGGTTTTAATTTTCATCCTGTCGCTGTTCGGCATTGTGACGCCGAAGTTCCTGCTGAAGAATTTCCGCTACGCGATGCTGATCATCACCATCGTCGCCGCCGTGGTCACTCCTTCACCGGATGCGACCACCATGCTCGTATTCATGGCGCCGATGATCTTGCTCTACTTTGTCGGAGTGTTCGTCTCGCATCTGGTGTTGCGACGCAAAGAAAAAGACGCGGCCGCGGCTGCGGCAGGGGGATCGAACTAAAATGCCGTTTTCACAACCCAGGCCCAGGCTCGCCGTCGTGGCGCTGATTCTGTCGTTCGCTACCGCCTGCGGCAGCGCCAGCCAGTCGAGCAGCGCAGCGTCCGGTTCCGCGCCCGTCGCATCGCAATCCAGCGCAGCGTCCACATCCGCGGAGCAGCAGCAAGCCCCTCCGTCGCTCGTTCGTCCGCAGGAAGTCGCTCCTCCCGCCGACCAGACTGGCGGCTTCGACGGCGCGCGCGCCTACGCCAACGTCACCAAACTCGTTTCCTTCGGCCCGCGGCCTCCCGCCTCCGATGCCATCCACCAGTCACAGGACTACATCATCGCCGACCTAAAAAGCTCCGGCTGCCAGGTCGATACCGACGATTTTCATTCCCAGACTCCCGTCGGTGATGTCGCGATGAAAAATATCATCGGAAAATCTCCCGGCACCGGGCAGGGAATCATCCTGCTGCTCACCCACTACGACACGCTCGGCAGCGTGAAAAATTTCGTTGGCGCCGAAGACAGCGCCTCCTCCACCGGAATGATGCTCGAGCTGGCTCGCCTGCTGTGCGCGAAAAAAGGTCCGAACTCGGTTTGGTTTGCGTTTCTCGACGGCGAAGAGGCCTTCATCGACTGGAACAAAGACAACGACCACACCTACGGTAGCCGCGAACTCGCCGCACGGATGGCCGTTTCCGGTGAGCTGAAGCGCGTGAAAGCCGTGATCCTCGCCGACATGATCGGCCAGTACAAACTCCGCATCCCGCGCCAGTCCGAATCGCCCAAATGGCTGGTCGATATCGTCTGGAAAACGGCCGAGCGACTTGGCTACAGCAATATTTTCGTTTCTGCGGAAACCCAGACCTCCGACGACCACGATCCGTTTCTCGATCGCAAAGTTCCAGCCATCGACATCATCGACCTCGACGACTATATCTCCGCGGGCATCTGGCACACCGATCAGGACACTCTCGACAAAGTCAGCCCGCGCAGCGTGGCCATCGTCGGCTACGTGATTCTCGAATCCGTCGAAGAACTGCAAAAGAAATTTCACTAGTTACATCGAATTTACGTGGCCGCGGCTTCACCCGCGAAGCGCGTCTTCCGAACTGTGTTAGATTCCGTTAACCGCTTATGCCCATCATTCGCGTCCGTTCTGACTCGGGTCCGTACGAACTGCACGTCGCCGCCGGCGAGCTTCGTCACGCCGCCGCTCGCATTTCGCGCCTGCGCGACGTGACCGGCACGTTCGTTCTCTCATCTCCGCGCGTGTGGGAAAACTGGGGGCGTCCACTCACGAAAATCCTGCGCGGCGCCGCGAAAGATGCCCGGCTCGTAACGATCCTGTTTGACGACGCCGAAGCGATGAAAGATTTACACACGATTGAGCTTATCGTTCGAGAGCTCTCGCGTGCCGGCGCGGACCGCCATTCGGTAATCGTCGCCGTCGGCGGCGGAGTGGTCGGCGATGTGGCCGGTTTCGCTGCGGCATCCTTTTTGCGCGGCGTGCGCCTGGTTCACATTCCAACCACGCTGGTAGCTCAGGTGGATAGCGCCATCGGCGGCAAGACGGGCGTGAATCTGCCGGAAGGGAAAAATCTGGTCGGCGCGTTTTATCCGCCGAAGATGGTGATCGCCGATCCGAACGTGCTGGTCACGCTGCCGCATCGCGAATATCGTTCGGGGCTATATGAAGTGATCAAATACGGAGTGATCGCCGATCCCGAGCTTTTCCATTTTCTCGAGCGGCGCATGCTGGCGCTGCTCACGCGCGATGCCTCGGTGCTGGCCTGGGCCGTTGCTCGTTGTGCGCGCATCAAAGCAGATATCGTCACGCGCGACGAGCGCGAAAGCGGCCTGCGGGAAATTTTGAATTTCGGCCACACTCTCGGCCACGGTTTCGAAACCGCGACGGCCTACAAACGCTTTTTGCATGGCGAAGCCGTCGCCTGGGGCATGATGGCGGCAGCCATGTTCGGCGTGGCCACCGGCAGATTCAGCGAGCGCGACGCAGCACGCACCATTCGTCTGATCGCGTCGGTCGGGCCGCTGCCGTCGCTGAAGGGAATTCACGCCGCGCAGTTGCGCCCGATTCTCGCCGGAGACAAGAAAGCGCGCGCCGGCAAAATTCGCTGGGTGCTGCCGCGCCGCATCGGAAAAGTCGAATGGGGCGTCGAACTGCCCTGGAAGCTGGTAGCCGCGGGCATTTTCGAGTTGCCCGAAATCGCGGAGGCGGCATGGAAGTAACGATCTGCGAATGAGCCCCGGACTCACAACCGAACCGCGGCCCCGCTTGACCGGAACTCGTCCGGTGGGAACGCACGACGAACGCGAAGCCTCGGCTCGCGTGCAGGGCATGTTCAGCCAGATCGCCCCGCGCTACGATTTTCTGAATCACTTTCTTTCGTTTTCGCTCGACCACGTTTGGCGCGCCCGCGCGGCCCGCAAATTCAAAATCATCGTCCGCCAGACTGACTCGCGCGTCCTCGACCTGTGTTGCGGCACCGGAGACATGACCTTCGCGCTCGAGCGCGTCCGCATGCGTGCTCTGCGCGACCGCGGCGCCCACCGTTTTCCGTTGGTCGGTAGCGATTTCGCCCAGCCCATGCTTGACCGCGCGCGCAAAAAAGCCGCTTCGCACTCCAAGGCCGCCGTCTTCGCCACGGCCGACGCCATGAATTTGCCGTTCGCCAACAAAAGTTTTGATCTGGTCACCACGGCTTTCGGCTTCCGCAACTTGGTGAATTACGAATCGGGCTTGCGCGAAATTGCTCGCGTGCTTCGCCCCGGCGGCCAGCTCGGAATTCTGGAATTTTCCGAGCCAACGAACGGTGCGATGGCCGCCTTGTTTCGGTTTTACTTCAAGTTTATTTTGCCGGTGATTGGCGGAGTGATTTCCGGCAGCGGCGAAGCCTATCGCTACCTTCCGAAGTCGGTTTCGAGGTTTCCTGATCCACCGGCACTTGCAAAATTAATGTCCAAGGTGGGATTTGAACGCGTGGAATATGTTTCATGGAACTTCGGAAGTGTGGTGCTGCACACCGCGCGACTGCCAAAGCCGAAACCCGCCGCCGACGCAGTCCCGATTCCGTAGCGACGCCGTAACCGCTCTGCCGCCGGTCGTCGCCTAGTCTTCGATCCCCAGCGCCTTGATCTTGTGCAGCAGCGTTTTGTAGGAAACGTCGAGCTTTTCCGCCGCTCGCGTCTTGTTCCACTTCGATTCGCGCAGCGCTTCCTGAATCTTGAATTTTTCCACGTGCGCCACAGCCCGCTGCGACACCGCTTCGAGCGAGCCTTCCCACTCGAATTTCGTATCCAGCATTCCGTCCGGCGATTCCTCGGTGGATGGCTTCGCCGACGGCAGCTGCAGCGCCGCGGCGTCAATTTCTGATTGGTTCGACAGGATCGCCGCGCGCTCTACCGCGTTTTGCAGTTCCCGCACGTTGCCCGGCCACGAATAGCTCTGCAGCCGCAATTTCGCTTCTTCGGAAAATTGCAGCTGCGGCTTGCGGAATTCCCGCCGGAACTTATCCAGAAAGTGTTCGGCCAGCAGCAGCACGTCGCCGCCTCGCTCGCGCAGCGGTGGAATGGTGATGGGCACCGCGGAAATCCGGAAGAACAAATCCTCGCGGAATTGCTTGTCGGCCACCGCCTGTCGCAAATCCTTGTTCGTTGCCGTCAGGATCCGCACGTCCACGTCCACTTCCTGTGTGCCGCCCACGCGGTCAAACCGCTTTTCTTCCAGCACGCGCAACAGCTTGCTCTGAATCGCCAGCGGCAATTCGCCGATTTCGTCCAGAAATAGCGTCCCGCGATGCGCCAGTTCCAGCTTCCCGATTTTTCGTGCTCCAGCGCCGGTATAAGCCCCGCGTTCATGTCCGAACAATTCGTTCTCGACGAGTCCTTCGGGAATCGCCGCGCAATTCAGCGCCACAAACGGATGTTTGGCTCGCGGGCTCAGGTGATGTACCGCACGTGCAAAAATTTCCTTGCCCGTTCCGCTTTCGCCCAGCAGCAGCACCGTCGAATCGGTCGCCGCCACGCGTTGCGTCATGTTGCTCGCGTCTTTCATCGACGGATGCTCGCCAACGATTCGCGGAAATCCGTATCGCGCCGAATATTCCTCGCGCAGCAGCAGATTTTCGCGCAGCAGCTCCTGTTGCTTCGCGGCGCGTTCCATCAGCAGCGCCAGATGATCCAGATCTACCGGCTTCTGGATGAAATCGTAGGCGCCTTCTTTCATCGCCGTCACGGCTTCTTCCACGGACCCGTACGCCGTCATCAGAATCACAGGGAGTGTCGATTCCACTTTGCGGGATTCGCGCAGGACCTCCAGGCCGGAGTGGCCCGGAAGTTTCAAATCGGAGAGCACTAGTTGGTAGCGCCGGTTTCGTACTTTTTCAATCGCTGCATTTCCGTCCGGCGCTTCTTCTACCGAATATCCACTGCGCTCCAGAGCCTTGCGCAGCATCGCCCGCAATTCCGGCTTATCTTCCACCAGTAGGACGGGTTCCATGCGAAGCTGCGTCTATCGCGCCCAACCGGAATCGCCGCCCGCTCTGCGTAGCTGATCTTCGGCGTCGGAAATGGCTTGCTTGTCGTCTTCGATTTTCTTCTTCAGGCTTTCGATTTTCGCGGTCTTTTCGTTGATGTCGCTGCGCGTCAGGCCCTGCTGCATGCCCTTGACCGGATCCTGATAAAACTGCACGTCTGCCACGCCCAGCTCACGCTGGTCGATTTCCAGTTCTGCTTCGTCCTGTTCCTGCTTGTGGCGCAAATTCTTGAAAAGTTCGCGCCAGCCTTTTTCATCGTTGCCCGAAAGTGCGCCGCCCGAGGACGATCCGCCGCCGCTGCTCGAAACCGCGCCATCGCCCGAGCCGCCACCGCTGCCGGCCTCAGACGTCGAACCTACCGTCGAGACGCCGCCGCTGGTCGGAATATTGTCATTGTCGAAAACGCGCGGAGTTTTCGCCTGCGCCGTCGTCTTCTGGTCGCGCGCTTTGCGAGCCGCTGCGGCTACCGAATCTTGCGAAGTCGTTGACGTCGTCGTCCATTGCGTGGCCGTGGACGATGCCGCCTGCGATCCGGACGCGCTCTGCTGCGCCCCATTCGCGGCGGGCGCCGGCGCGGGTTGTTGCGCAAACGTGGGAATCGAAATCGCGAGTGCCGACACCGCGGCCAAACCAATCACACTTCTGCGGACGAAGGGAATCATGCTTTTCGCCTCCTGCGAGGCACAAATCACACATGCCTTAGCTTCAAGTTTAGATGCGTGCCGTACGGGAGGCAATCGGGGATGGCAAGGGCTCCTGCCGCAAAGGTAACCATAGCAGGAACTCGGCTCCGCCGCCTTCGCGGTTGCGAGCCTCGATGCTGCCGCCGTGCTGTAGTGCCACTTTTTGCACTACGGCCAGACCCAGCCCGGTGCCTTCGGATTTCGTGGTGTAAAACGGCAGAAAAATTTTCGGCAGGTCCGCCTCCGGAATTCCGGCGCCATTGTCGGCCACGCAGATCCGCTGCCACTTGCGGCCGCCCAAATCCTCGAGCGATCCGGACACCGTCACCAGCGCCGCGCTTCCTGCCGCATTTCCTGCCGCCGCCTGCGCTCCGTTGCGCACCAGATTCAGCAGCGCCTGCCGGATTAACGCCTCGTCGCCCGGCAGTTCTTGAAACGATCCTTCGCACACCACCTGGCACGCCGGCATCGTCTCGCGCAATTCTTCGGCGACTTTATCCACCACCGTCTGCATCGGCACGGTCTCGTAGCAAATTTCCAGCGGCTTCGCGAACCGCAAAAATTCCGTCACCACATGCGTCAGCGCTCGCGTCTGGTCCAGAATCCGTTCCGCCGATTCGCGCGTATCGCCGGGCTTCGATTCACCGCGAATCATCTGCGCGTAGCCCGAAATCGTCGCCAACGAATTCTTGAATTCGTGCGCGATGCCCGCCGACATTTCGCCCAGCGCCGCCAGATTTTCCTTCCATCGAATCTGCTTTTGCAGCGCGGTCAGTTCGGTCAGGTCGCTCATCAGGCACAGAGCGCCGCTCACCTTCATATCCTGCGTCGGTGCCGCGTTCGGATCGGCAACGGGCCGTCCGGGCGCGCGGCTCGAACGGTAAATCGGAGAAATCGTCACGCCCAGATGCCGCACTTCGCCTTCCGGCGTCAGATGCTCCACTTCGCCGCGCTGAAACGTTTTGCCGTCCCGAATACAAGCCGTCAGCATTTTCGCCAGTTCCGATTCCGCGCCCAGAATTTCCTTGTACGAGCGATACCGCAGCGTGCGCAGTCCCAGCGCATCTTCCGCCGCCGGATTCGTCGTGCTAATCGCTCCGGTCGCATTCACCAGCAACAATCCAGTCGGCATATTGCGCGTCACTTCTTCGGTCAGCCGCTCGGATTCCTGCGCGCGCTCCTGCGCCAGTAAATGCAGCCGCGCCAATTCCTTTTCCTGAGCGCGCAGTTTTTCGATCACGCCCTGCATCGACGCGGTCATAAACGCCGAAGGATTGTCGGCCCCCGGTGACGCCGGCGAAAAATCGTCTTCCTTCGTTTCCGTCGTCGCCCCGCGCAGTAATTTCCGCGCCACCACAAACACCACCACCACGGCGACGGACAAAATCACCAGCAAGCCCACAATAAACCCAAGATTAAACGCCGGTACCGGCGCAGGTTTCGCAGGAGTGGGAACCAACATGAAAACGTCGAGAAGAGTGCCAGCTAGCATTTCATCGACCTGTCAGCAGCGTCTGGTACCAGTTTACAACCGGAGTTCCGAAGAAAACCACCAGCAGCGCGCCGGCGCCCAGAAACGTGCCAAACGGCAATTCGTACTCCGAATCTTTTCGCTTCGCGGCGATGATCGCGATGCCAAGCACGCTTCCCAGCAGCGACCCTGCCAGAATCGTCAGCAGCGTCCGCTTCGCGCCCAGAAACGCCCCGGCCATCAACATCATTTTTACGTCGCCCAGACCCATGCCTTCGCGCCCGCGCAATTTGAAATACGCTTCAGACACCAGCCACAGCAACCCACTGCCGAGTGCCGCGCCGATCAGCGCATCGATCAGCGATAGCACCGGCGCCGGCGGCGGAAAGTCGAAAATGCGATTCGCCAGCCATAGCGAAGTCCCATCCGTCGGCCGCGTGAACAAACTGAACAGCAATCCCAGCCCGAAGCCGGTGTAGTTCACCACGTCCGGCAAAATCCGTTCACGAATGTCGGTAAAAATCAGCACCACCAGAATCGCCGCAAACGCGCTCCACTTCAGCGTGTCCACCGTCACGCCAAACGCCAGAAAACATCCAAGGAAGAGAACTCCGGTGAGAAATTCGACAAAGGGATACATCGGCGAAATCGGAGTTTTGCACGAGCGGCACTTGCCGCCCAGAATCAGCCAGCTGATCACCGGAATATTGTCGTACGCCGCGATTTTCGTCCCGCATTTCGGGCACGCCGACGCCGGCATCACGATCGATTTTCCGCTGGGAATGCGCAGGATGCAGACGTTCAGGAAGCTGCCGATAATCAGCCCAAAGACGAACGCGAATGTTCCGATAAGAGGCGTAGGGAGCACAGTTTCATTGTGCGCCATCGCCAGCGGCGTCTCAACACCGCCCCGCCCGCCGCGTGCCCGACTGCTAACGCGCCGCGCCCCACACGAAGCCGCCGGCGCCCGCGGAGCAGTCTGCCGCGCGCCTACTTCTTCTTGCCCGCCGCGATCTTCGCGATGTACACCGAATACGGCTCCATCGCCACGTTTTGCAGGCTCTTGGTCTTCGGCGCCGTCGCTCCCGACGCAACCAGCACCGTTGCCGTCGCCGCCGGAAATCCCTCCGCCGACAAATCGAAGCCCACCGTCTGCGGCTCGGCCGACATATTCAACACCACCAGCACGGACTCGTCGTTGTACTTGCGCAGGTACGACAGCACATTCGGGTCTTCGTTATTCAGCGCGATGTAATCTCCGTACTTCAGCGCGGGCTCATCCTTGCGCAGCGCCAGCACGCGTTTGTAGAAATTCAAAATCGAATCCGGCGCCTTCAGCTCCACTTGCACGTTGCGCGTTTTGTAATTCGGCGCCACCGGAAGCCACGGAGTCGCGGTGCTGAATCCGGCGTTCGCCGAAGAGTTCCACTGCATTGGAGTCCGCTCGCCGTCGCGTCCCTTTTCCTTGGGCCAGCCCAGCTTGCCGATCGGGTCCTTTACCTCTTCGCGCGTCTTCGGATCGGTGTTCTGCATGCCGAGCTCTTCGCCGTAATACATGATCGGCGTCGCGCGCAACGTCAGATACATTCCCGCCATCACTTTCGCGATCTGGTCGTTGTGCACGCCATCGCCGTAGCGATTGTACGAACGAACGATGTCGTGATTGCTGATCACAAACACCGGCCACTCGCCGGTGCTTTCCGCCGAAGCGATCTGCGCGCGAAACGCGGGCGCCGACACTTTGTTCACCATCGCGAACAGAAAATCCATCGGCAACTGAATCTCGTCGTTGTTCGCTCCGTAATATTTTTTCAGGTCGGCGGTGTCTTTCGTCCACGTCTCGCCAATCAACACCGCATCGTATTTATCGGACACCGTCCGCAGCCGCTGCAGCACTCCATGCAGCTCCGGCAATTCCGAGTTGTACTTGTTCTCCATGTTCGGATCGCCGTACGCATTCTTGCCCGGCAGGATCGGATTGTCGGTCAGGTCCGGATCTTCAAACAGCGCGTTCACGGCATCCAGTCGGAAACCCGCCACGCCGCGCTTGTACCAGAATTGCGTCACGTCGAACATCGCCTTTTCGACCGCTGGATTCCGCCAGTTCAAGTCCGGCTGTTGTGGATAGAAAAAATGGTAGTAATACTGTCCCGTCGTCGGATCGAGCGTCCAAGCCGGCCCGCCGAAAATCGATTGCCAGTTATTCGGCGGCTGCCCCGGACCTTTTCCGTCGCGCCAGATGTACCAGTCGCGCTTCGCCGCTGTCTTCGACGATTTCGAATCCAGAAACCATTTGTGCTGGTCCGACGTGTGATTGATCACAAAATCCAGAATGATCCGGATGTCGCGCTTCTTCGCTTCCTTCACCAGCCGGTCGAAATCCTTCATCGTGCCGTACATCGGATCGATCGCTTCGTAGTCCGAAACGTCGTAGCCGAAATCCACCTGCGGCGAAGGAAAGCACGGAGTGATCCAGATCGCGTCGATTCCCAGGCTATGTAGATAATCCAGCTTCGACGTGATTCCGTTCAGGTCGCCCACTCCGTCGTTGTTCGCGTCCGCGAAGCTCCGCGGGTAGATTTCATAGAACACCGCATGCTTCCACCACGGATCGGCGGGCGCCGCCGTCTTTTTCGTGCGCGTGCTTTTCCGCGCCGGAGCTTTTGCCGCGGCAAGTCCGATACAAAAACACAAAATCAGTGCGATCGATAAGGTCATGGTGGCTGGAATACCGCGATTTTCCCCGTAGAAATGGTTCTTCAAGGCCTGAGCCCCCTGCGAAAGCTAGAATAACATCTTCGAATCGGCGCGCTATTCCAAATCACGCCCGCGATTTGCAATCTCTCTCTCCGCGCCGCCGTTTGATTCTTCCCACGCCCCTGCGATATATTTCTTCGTTTGCTCCCCATGAATTGGTTCGCACAGAGAGTCCGCGCCTACGAGGAAATGCGTTTCGGCCAGGAGCCGAACCGCCGCATCATGCCGTTCGAGTGGGGCCTCGAGCACATCGGCGGAGCTGCGAACGATCCTGATCCTCGCGCGTTTCTGCGTAATTTTGTCGAAGACAAGCTCGCCAATAGCGAAGACTGGCTCGCCGTCACGCCTGCCTCCGACTACTCGGTTCACGACAACGTGCTGACGTTTACCAGCCAAGTCGCCTCACCGTGGCGCGAAAATAATCGCGTTCACGCCCAGATTTTTCGCGCCAAGCGCAAAGGCCCTGCCGTCATCGTTCTCGCGCAGTGGAACTCGCGCTGGGAAGAGCAGCAAAACGTATGCCGCTGGCTCAACACTCTGGGCATCACCGCCGTCAAAATGAGCTTGCCGTATCACGACCGCCGCGCCATTCCCGGCCATCCCCGCGCCGATCATCTGATCAGTCCGAATATCGGCCTCACCATTCAGGCCAATTATCAGGCGCTGCTCGACGTTCGCCGCACCGTGCGCTGGCTCGAACGAGACGGCTACGACCGCCTCGGCGTTCTTGGCACCAGCATCGGTTCGTGCCTCGCGTTCCTCTCGCTCTGCCACGAACCGTCGCTTCGCGCCGGCGCGTTCTTGCACGTCTCCACATACTTCGGAGACGTGGTCGCCAGCGGTCTCACCACCAGCAACGTCTGGCAATCCCTGCGCGAAGGCGTGAGCTTCGACGAGCTTCGTTATTTCTGGTCCCCGATCAGCCCGCGACCGTTCATCACCAAACTGAAAGGGAAGGGCAGGAAATTGCTCGCCATCGTGGCGAAATACGATCCGACGTTTCCCTACGAACTCACTCGTGAATTTCTCGATGCAATGAAGGCTGAAGAGATTCCGATGGAGAAGTTGATTCTGCCCTGCGGACACTATTCGCTCGGTGTTGCTCCGTTCAGCCACATCGCCGGCTACCGTTTCGGAACGTTTCTCCGTCGCTCGCTCAAGTAATCAGCGTCGCGCATGGCGCCTAACGCTCCTGGCAAACTTTGCCGATAGACTGTCTTGAGGTGAACTCCGCCATGGCCAACCAGGTCACCAACGTATCGCACGCACCGCGACAGAATCCGCACACTGAGGAAACAACGAAGCCCGCAAAGCTGCCCGCCAACAATAAACCGCCCGCCGACGACACCGTGACGATCAGCTCCGCAGGTAAAGCCGCCAGCACCGCAAAAACACCGAAGTCCTAACTCGAAGTCCGTAAGCTCGCCGCAAATTACGCAGCCGCGATCATCACCACGACTTCGCGCCCGCTCGCGCTAATTCGCAATCTGCAGCAGCACTTCCGCAAACGATCCCTTCGCGATGTGCCTCGCCACCTTCTCAATATCCGGCGCAAGCGATCGGTCCGCCGCCACCATCGGAGACACCGACCGCACAATGTCGTGCGCCTTCTGCGCGGCCGGCGCGGTCTTCAGCGGCTCCAGCAAATCGATGCCTTGGCACGCCGCGAGCAGCTCGATTGCGATTACATTCCGCAAATTCGCAATCATCGGCTGCAACCGCCGCGCCCCGCTCATCCCCATCGAAACGTAATCTTCCTGGTTCGCCGAGGTTGGAATCGAATCCACCGAATGCGGCGTCGATTGCGTTTTCATCTCGCTCGCCAGCGCCGCGGCCGCCACCTGCAAAATCATGAATCCAGAGTTCAGCCCCGCATCGCGCGTCAAAAACGCCGGCAGCAAACTGGTCTGCGGATTGGCCATCTGCTCGATGCGCCGTTCCGAAATCCCCGCCAGCACCGTCAATGCCACCGCCAACTGGTCCGCGGCAATCGCCAGCGGCTGGCCATGAAAATTTCCGCCGCTGATTACTTCGCCGCCGCCCTTCGCGTCGGTGGCAAAAACCAGCGGATTATCCGTCGCGCTGTTCAGCTCCACTTGTAGCGTCGCGTCCACTTGTTCCAGTACGTCGCGCACCGAGCCGTGCACTTGCGGCGTGCATCGCAAACTGTAAGCGTCCTGCACGCGCGGATCTTTTTCGGCGGACTTGTGCGAATCCCTGATCTGGCTTCCGCGATTCAACCGTTCCACATTTCGCGCCGTCGTCGCATGGCCCGCGTAAGGACGTACCCGCGCGATTCGTTCATCAAATGCTGCCGGGCTGCCGCGCAGCGCATCGAGCGACAGCGCCACAGCCACGTCCGCTGTGTCCGCCGCGATTTCCGCGTCGCGCAGCGCGAGTGCCAGCAACGCCAGCATCGCCTGCGTGCCGTTCAGCATCGCGAGTCCTTCTTTCGCTTCCAGCGCCAGCGGAGTAATCCCCGCATTTTTCATCGCATCGCCGCCGGCCATCCGCTTGCCCTGATACATCGCTTCGCCTTCGCCGATCGCAACCTGCGCCAGATGCGCCAGCGGCGCCAGATCCCCCGAAGCGCCCACCGATCCCTGCGAAGGAATCACCGGATGCACGCCCGCATTCAGCATGGCGCAAAGCGTCTCGGCCACCACCGGCCGCACTCCCGAATTTCCCTTGGCGATCGCATTCGCTCGCAACACCAGCATCGCGCGCGTTTCCGCTTCGCTTAACGGCGCGCCCACTCCGCACGCATGGCTGCGCACCAGATTCACCTGCAGTTCGCCGATCTGCTCGCGCGAAATCCGCACCGAAGCCATTTTCCCGAATCCCGTGGTCACGCCGTACACGGCCGCATTCGACGCCGCCAGTCGCTCGATCACCGCGCGCGACGCCAGCATTTTTTCGCGCGCCGCCGGAGCGATCGTCACTTCCTCAGCGTCAAAAACAATCCGGTACAGCACTTCGCGCGTCAGTGTTTCGCCGTCAATCGCAATCTTGGTCATTCGTTCGTCTCGTGTGTGGAATCGCTCAGCTGGCCGGTTTCAGATGCAAAAAATATTTGTGATATTTCTCGGGCAGCGAACGCGGACGCCCCTGCCGGTCGCAAATCACATGCTTGGTGATGCCGGTGGCAATCGGCTCAGTCGCCGGATGCCGGAAAATCTCGTACCCAAACTGAATCATCCGCCGGTTCGAATCCGCAATCCGCGTGCGAACCGTCAGCACATCATCAAACCGCGCCGGACTCTTGTAACGGCAGTGCGCATCCACCACCACGATGAAACTATCGTCCTCGGATTCCATTTTCTTATATTCAAATCCGAGCGCGCGGCACAATTCCACGCGTCCCACTTCGAACCAGGTGAAATAATTTCCGTGGTACACCACTCCCATCTGATCGGTTTCGGCATATCGCACGCGAACCGTGGCGTCGGAATATTCAATCATGGAAGGGAACTGCGCTGGAATTTCGGATCGTCTGGTGCCGTGAGTTCACTATCGGCCCGTCCATTTCGGCGTGCGCTTTTCAAGAAACGAAGAAAGCCCCTCGCGGAAATCTTCCGTGCTGCGAATCTGAGCGTTCGCTTGCGTGGCCCATTCGATTTCTTCGCGCACGTGTGCATCATCGTAGTGAAGCAATAAGCGCTTGGTCCGTTCGATGCTCGTCGGGCTCGACGCCAGAAATACATCGGCCATTTCCCGTGCCCGCGCCAGCAATTTTTCGGCGGGCACCACTTCATTCACCAATCCGAGCCGGTAGCCTTCTGCGGCGTCGAAAATCCGCCCGGTCAGCAGCAGGTCGCGCGAACGTTTTTCGCCGATTTGCCGCCGCAGCATCACCGAAACCAGCGCGGGAATAAATCCGATCCGCACTTCGGTGTAACCGAATTTCGCTTCCGGCACGGCCAGCGTTATATCGGAAAACGTCGCCAGCCCGCATCCGCCCGCGATCGCCGCTCCGTTCACCGCCGAAATCACCGGCTTCGGGAAACTGTACAGCCGCTGAAACAGCCGCGCCATCACCCGCGAATCACCCAGATTTTCTTCCGGGCTCTGCTTCGCGATAGCCTGCAGCGCTTCCAAATCCATTCCCGAGCAGAACGCTTTTCCCGCGCCGGTCAAAATCACCACGCGGACACCGTGATCGAGGTCCGCATTGTTCAGCGCCTGCAGCAGCTCGTCGATCATCTGGCTGGAAATCGCGTTGCGCTGTTCCGGCCGGTTCATCGTGATCGTCGCGACGGCGCCCTCGGTCGAGCACAGGATCGTCGCGAACTCGCAAAAGCTCTTGTCGGCAGGCTTGGTCATGGTTTCAGTCTTCGTCCGAATGCGTCCGTCTGTCTATTCAACGAATCCTTCGCGCAAGTGCGCAGCGCGAATCGCGCGCTCGCACGCATCATCCCGCGTTAATTCGGCTTCGTCGTCTCCGGCTCGTACGTGTATTTCTCGCGCATCTCGCCCGCGAGAGTGCACGCAATCGCCAGCGACTTCGTATCGATTCCCGTCGAAACGCCGCGCGCCGCCAGCGTCGCCAGCACCGTCTCCGTAGGAATGTTGCCCACCAGTTCATCGCTCGCAAACGGGCAGCCGCCCATTCCCGTCAGCGCCCCGTCAAACCGCCGGCAACCCGATTCGTACGCCGCCAGCACTTTTTCCGCGGCACGCTCCGGGCGGCTATGCAGATGCACTCCAATCTCAACGCCCGCCACGCAACCCTTTACCGCGCGATACAGCTCCGCAACCTCTTCCGGCGTCGCCGTTCCCACCGTATCCGCCAGCGAAACCGTCCGCACGCCAATATCTTTCAGCCACACCAGCGTGTCTTCCACAATTTCCGCGCCCCAGGGCTCATCGTATGGATTGCCAAACGCCATCGAAATGTAAATCACCAGATTCTTACCTGCGGCTTTGGTGTCTTTGTGCAGTTTCGCCACCAGGTCTCGCGATTCCGCGCGCGACATATTTGCATTCGCTCGGCGAAAGTACGCCGATACCGAATACGGATATCCCACCGTCGTCACGCCCGGTGTTGCCAGCGCCCGCGTCAGTCCCTGTTCATTCACCACGATGCCGATAATTTCCGGCGCCGCGCCCGACGGAGTCTTCGCCGCGCTCACGATCTTCATCACTTCTTCGCTATCCGCCATCTGCGGCACGTGCTTCGGCGACACAAAACTAACCGCATCGATGTGCGTGAACCCCAGCGAAATCAGACGCGTCAGATACTGCGCCTTTTCCTCGGCGGGAATAATCCTGCTCAAACCTTGCCACGCATCGCGCGGGCATTCGACGATCGTTACTTCATTGGCCATTGGATTTTAAAACCACGGACTCCGGTAAATGTGAATGCCCAGCCACAGCAGGTAAATCGAAGCGGCCACCGTCGCGATCATCAGGCCGAGCGCAATTCGTGAAATCCGCGCCTGCGCGTACTCGGCGATGCAAAGTCCCGCCCCTATCAGGATACATACCACGCCGATATATTGCGAAATCTGAAAGATGAACCACAGCGCCGAACGCTGGTAATCGCTGTCGGTGCTGAACTCATTCGAAGCGCAAACGCAAAAAATCGCGGGTAGAGATAGCAGCGCCACAAATCCCAATTGCTTCCATCCGCCGCTGCGTCGCGTTTCGGCCATGTTTTGCGATGTGTACCGAATTTACTTCATCGAATCATGTCTGCAGCACGCCCGTCTTGAATTCCTTCACGTCCGGATTCAGCCCCGCCGCATCGAGCGCCTGAATCAGCGCCTCGCGTGTGTGCGCCGGATCGATAATCGCATCCACCCACAACCGGGCCGCCGCATAGCGCGGATCGCTCTGCTTGTCGTACGAAGCGCGAATCGATTCGTGCAATTCCTTCTTGTCCGCTTCGGTCAGCTTTTTGCCTTCGCGCTCCAGCTGCTTGATCTTGATTTCCACCAGCGTTCCCGCCGCCGAATCGCCGCTCATCACTGCGTACCGCGCCGTGGGCCACGCAAACACAAACCGCGGATCGTACGCCTTGCCGCACATCGCGTAGTGGCCCGCGCCGAAACTGCCGCCGCAGATCACCGAAATCTTCGGCACCACGCTGTTCGCCACGGCGTTCACCATCTTCGCGCCCGCGCGAATGATCCCGCTCCACTCCGCTTCCTTACCGACCATAAAACCGTTCACGTCGTGCAGAAAAATCAGCGGAATCAGATTCTGGTTGCAGTCCAAAATAAACCGCGCTGCCTTGTCCGCCGATTCGGTGTAAATCACTCCGCCAAATTCCATCCGCTTTTCGCCCGTGCCCGGCGCCGCCACGCTCACATGTTTTTTCTGGTTGGCGACGATTCCCACCGCCCACCCGCCGATCCGCGCGTAACCGCATAGCAGCGTCTGCCCGAACTCCGCGCGATATTCCTCAAACTCGCTCCCATCCACAATCCGCGCGATCACTTCGCGCATATCGTACTGCTTCGCGGCGTTTTGCGAAAACACTCCGTAAATACTTTCCTCCGGATACGCCGGCGGCTTCGCCGTCTTGTGATCAAACGGCGCTCCCGGACGTTTCCCCAGCTTATCCACCAGCGCCCGCAGTCGCGTAATGCAAGCCTCGTCGTCCGGCTCGCGAAAATCCACTGTCCCACTGATTTGCGCGTGCATCTGCGTGCCGCCCAATTCCTCCGCCGAAGTTTTCTGCCCGATGGCCGCCTGCACCAGTGCCGGCCCGGCCAGAAATAAACCGCTGCCGTCGGTCATCAGAATCTTGTCGCACATTACCGGCAGATACGCGCCGCCCGCCACGCACATCCCCATAATCGCGGTGATCTGCGGAATTCCCATCGCACTCATCACGGCGTTGTTGCGGAATACGCGCCCGAAATCGTCGGTGTCTGGAAACACATCTTCCTGCAGCGGCAGAAAAACGCCGGCCGAGTCCACCAGATAAATCGTCGGCAGATGATTTTCGATGGCAATATTCTGCGCGCGGATCACTTTCTTCGCGGTCATCGGAAAAAACGCGCCGGCCTTCACCGTTGCGTCGTTCGCGATGATCATCACTTGCCGCCCGGCCACGTGGCCCAGGCCCGTCACCGTTCCGGCCGCCGGAGCGCCGCCCCACTCCTCATACATCTCAAACGCGGCAAACAGTCCCAGCTCGAAAAATTCCGTCTTCGGATCGATCAGCTTCGCGATTCGCTCGCGCGCCGTCAGCCGGCTTTTCTTGTGCTGTGATTCGATCGCCTTGGCGCCGCCGCCCTGCCGGATCGCTTCTTCCTGCGTCTTCAGCTCGGCGAGCTTATCCACCACCGCGCGCGTATTCTTCTGAAAATCGGCCGACTTCGCGTCCACGTGGGACTCGATCTTGCTCGTCTTCTTCGTTTCGCTCACCCAATGCTCCCGTGCCGTCGCGCTTCGCATCCCGGAAACGCAGCCACGAACCGCAGCGAATTCTATCACTCACGTTCTATTTTGGCTCGCTCCGTGCTCGCGCTACAATCGGCACCGTTCGCATCAGTACTCCGGACCATCCTGTGAAGTTTATCGATCTCGATTTTGTTCGCCGCCTCGAAATGGCCGAAGCCAACGCGGGCCACGGCTGCGTCGAAGCGTTGAAGCGCCTCCGCCCCGAGTTTCCCGTCGCCATCGAATCGATCGGCGGCGGCATCGCGCTGTTCGCCGGACCGGATTCGCCCGTTACCCAGGCCATCGGCGTTGGCCTCCACGGCGAAGTCTCCGACGCCGACCTCGACCGCCTCACCGACTTTTTTATTTCGCGCGGTGCACCGGCCGCCGCGGAAGTCTGTCCGCTGGTCGATCCGAAACTCTACGAACGCTTCGCCGCACGCGGCTACAAACTGCTCGAAGTTTCCGACGTCCTGTATCTCGACTTGAAATCGTTTACGCCCACCGCGCTCGCGCCGGACGTCACGATCCGCGCGATTGATCCAAGCGAAATCAAACTCTGGACTCGCACCGTTTCCGAGGGTTTCGCCGAAAGCCATCCCGTCACGCAAGATCTTCTCGACGTGATGGAGGGCTTCGCCCATCGCACCGGTGCCGCGAGCTTTCTCGCGACCGTCGATGGGGAAGTCGCCGGCGGCGGCGCCGCATCCGCCTATGAAAACGTCGGCGGACTTTTCGGCGGCAGCACCCTTCCCGCGTTTCGCCGTCGCGGCGTGCAGCGTGCGCTGGTGCAGACCCGCATCGAGTGGTCCATCGCTCAGGGCTGCGACGTCGCCGCCAGCATCACCCAACCCGGCAGCGCCTCGCACCGCAACATGGAGCGCTTCGGCTTTCGCGTCGCCTACACCCGCACCAAACTCATCCGCCCGCTCGACGCCGCGCCCTCGCAATCGCTGTTGCCAACGCCAGCCGCGTGATGTATCACTCTCGCGTGTCCACAATCCCACCAGCCCCGCCGCCGCAAACGTTTCCGCCGCTGCCGCCTCAATATCCGCGTCCGAGAACATGGGTCGAACGCAACTGGAAGTGGTTCATTCCTTCACTGGTGATTTTCGCGCTGCTCGTTTTCGCCGGTTTCGTCGGAGCGGTCCTCTTCGGCGTAACGCACATGATCCGAAACTCCATTCCGTATCGAGTCGCCGTGGAACGCGCGATGAAAAATCCCGACGTTCAGGCCGAATTGGGAATGCCGATAACAGTTGGCCGACTCACCACTGGAAAAATCAATACGAATAGGTCGAACGGCTTCGCCCGTCTCGCAATTCCTCTCCGCGGACCGAAGGGAAGAGGTCTCATTTACGTTGAAGCCGAAATGCGATTTGGCGCCTGGAGCTACAGAACGCTTGAGTTTGCGCCGGACGCTGGCGACCGAATCCAGCTACTCGACTCGACATTGCCTCGCATCGTCCCATTGCCGCCGGCGGATCAATCGAGCGACGGAAGCACCTAGCTCGAACGGTTCATCTTGATCGTTCCGTCTCCGCAAGAGGACACCCTGCGCGGCAGGCTGACCCACGCGCACGCATCTCACGTATCAATTTTCTCCCGCCACATCCCCGCACGCCGCCACGGCAGCTTCACATCCTGCGGCTCGATAATCTCATCCACCAATCCCCACTCCCGCGCTTCCGCCGCATCCGCGCGCCGCCCGGTCACCAGCATTTCCATCGCGCGCGCTTTGCCGATCAACCGCGGCAGCCGCTGCGTCCCGCCCCAACCCGTCAAAATTCCCAGCGCACCGCCCGGATGCGCAAACACTGCATCGCGCGTCGCCGCCCGCGCATGGCAAGCCAGCGCCAAATCCAGCCCACCGCCCATGCAAAATCCCTGAATCGCCGCCACCACGCGTTTCCGGCTGCGCGCAACGCAACGCATCACCGCCTGGCCCTCACGCGCAAATTCAAACGCCGCATCTCGGCCCGCGCCAGCCAGCGCTGCGAGTTCCGCGATCTCCGCGCCGGCAGCGAACGCTTTTTCGGTGCCGGTGATCACTGCGCCGGCCAAACCACCCGAACGATTCAAATGTTCGATGGCGCTCGCGATCGATGCAAGCACCGAACGCTCCAGGCGCGGATATCCATCATCGCTTTCGAGTGTGAGGACCAGGATGTCGCGATCGATTCGAGTGGCAAGCCGCGTAGCCACGGCTCGTTAGACGCCGCGCGGTGCCGCAGCCACTCGTCCGCGGATGAAATCGACGATGGCTTGTGTGGTCGTGCCAGGCAGGAAAACTTCAGCGATGCCGGATTTTTTCAGCGCGGGAATATCCGCTTCGGGAATGATGCCGCCGATCAGTACGGTCACATCGTTCATCCCTTTTTCGCGCAGCAATTCCATCAGGCGAGGGCAGAGCGTGTTGTGCGCTCCGGAAAGAATCGAAAGGCCGATCACGTCCACGTCTTCCTGCACCGCCGCCGACGCAATCATTTCCGGCGTTTGACGTAAACCGGTGTAAATCACTTCCATGCCCGCATCGCGCAGCGCGCGGGCGATGATTTTCGCGCCACGATCGTGCCCATCCAGGCCCGGCTTGGCCACCAGCACGCGGATTCTCTTTTCGCTCATATACGCAAACAATACTCGAAATCGCGATGCGCAGCCACAGCGTTGGCGGAGCCGCGTGCTTTCACCGACGTGCCAAAATGTCTCGCCGCCGCAACCGGCGCAACCGTAGCACCGGCACAGTGCGAAGCGGCCACAGGGCCGTACGAACTCTCACGACCGCGCCCGCCGCCTACTGAAAATCCGTGGCGAACTCGTCCACCAGCACGTTGAACTTCTCAGGATCATCCAAAAACAGCGCGTGCCCGTCGCCTTCAAACATTTCCACTTGGGCGTGCGGAATTTTCGCCTGCATCGCCGTGATCCGCCCGGCATACGGCCCGCTCGCTACGCACAAAATCACCGGCTTGTCTATTTTTGGCAATACGTGGTTGTAGTCGGCCTTGTACATCGCATCCAGATCGGCAATCGCGGACTCGGTTGGCACTCGATTCGAAGCGGCGATCAGCTTCACGATCAAATCTTCGGGCTGCGGCTTCTTGAACAGCACGTGCCGCACAAACGCATCCGTCTGCTTCGCGCGATCGGCGCGAATTCCCGCCACAATCTCTTGCTGCGCCGCCGCTTCCTCCGGCGTGTACCCACCGGCATCGTTATCGACGAACACAAACCCTTCCACTCCGCTCGTCCCGAACTGATCGATGTACGAAAGTGTTTCGGTCACCGCCATCGACCACGCCACAATCACCACCGGCGCCAGATGCAGTTTCTCGATCACTTCGTGAATGTCGCGCGCACGCGTCTGCGGATTCAATCCCTCGGTGGTCATCGTCGATTCGCCCTGCGAGCGCGGATCGATCGCCACTACCCGAAACCGCGCTGACAGCGCATCGATCTGCTTCTGCCAGATCCACGCCGGCATCGTCCAGCCGGGAATAAATAAAATCGTTGGCGATACCGTCGGCCCCGTCACTGCCACATTTCCTTTCGTCGGAGTCGTCCCCGCCGGCAGGGGATTGCCCACTTCCGCGGTCGGCAGCGCCCGCTGCTTCCCAGCTTCGATGTAATGGATCCGCACATGGTCCGAAGTCGTCACAAACCCCGACTTCCCATTCGGCGCACTCGCCGCCGCGGTCGTCGGCGCACTCACCATCGCCGCCACAAAAATCGCAATCAATGTTGTACGAAGCATGCTCACGCCATCGATTGTACTAGGGTTCCCGCAGGCCAAAGTCAAAGGCGAGAACATTTCACAGAGAAACCCGAGAAAACCGGAGGGCACGGAGATTTCGTGCTTGGCCAGAAATCGAGCTCGTAGGATAGGGCTCTGTGGTAACGTGCGGTCGATATGGCGGAGTTAGCAATTACCGGAGCTGTTATCGGAGCAGCAATCGAAGTGCATAAGATGCTCGGTCCTGGGCTGCTCGAGTCGGCATACGAAGAATGCTTAGCGCACGAATTCACTTTGCGTGGAATCCCGTTCGAAATACAGCGCCCATCGCCCGTAATCTATAAAACGATCAAACTGGAGTCCGGCTACCGCACCGATTTTATAGTGGGGAACGAGCTGGTCGTAGAATTAAAAGCTGTCGACGCGTTAAATCCGGTCCACGATGCAATCCTGCTCACCTACTTGCGAATGACCGGCTGCCGCATCGGCCTGCTGATCAACTTCAACGTGGTAGTTCTACGCGACGGTATCCGCCGTCTAAGGCTCTGACAATCCTCGAGCACTCTCCGTGCCCTCCGCCTTTCTCGGTTTTCTCTGTGAAATGTTCCACGCTTTTGCTGCTGGTAGGTTCTACGTAAACGCCACCTCTTCGTAAACGCCGAACACATCCCGCAGCGCATCGCAAATCTCACCCACCGTCGCGTACGCCTTCACCGCGTCGTAGATGAACGGCATCGTGTTCGCCGTCCCCTCCGCCGCCTTGCGCAACGCGCCGAGCGCCCTCGTCACCGCCTCATTCGACCGCGACGCACGCAACTGCTTCAACTGCTCGATCTGCCGGGCGCAGACCGTATCGTCAATCTGCAAAATCTCAATGCCTTTATCGTCGCCCACGTAATCGTTCACGCCCACGACGATTTTTTCTTTCCGATCGACCGCCATCTGATACTGATACGCCGCTTCCGCAATTTCTCGCTGCGGAAACGCGCGTTCGATCGAAGGAACCATTCCGCCCAGCGCATCGATCTTGTGGATGTAGTCCCACGCGCCGGCCTCGACTTCATTCGTCAGCGCTTCCACGAAATACGAACCGCCCAGCGGGTCCGCCGTATTCGTCACACCACTTTCATGCGCGATGATTTGCTGCGTCCGCAAAGCCAGCGTCGCCGCAAATTCGGTCGGCAGGGCCCAGGCCTCGTCCAAAGAATTGGTATGCAACGATTGTGTGCCGCCCATCACCGCCGCAAGAGCCTGCAGCGCAGTTCGGACCACGTTGTTCATCGGCTGCTGCGCCGTCAGCGAACATCCCGCCGTCTGCGTGTGGAAACGCAGCGCCCAGGCGCGCGGATTCTTCGCGCCGTACCGCTCGACCATCGTTTTGTGCCAGATGCGCCGCGCCGCGCGGTACTTCGCGATTTCCTCGAAGAAATCGCTGTGCGCGTTGAAGAAAAACGAAAGCCGCGGAGCGAAATCATCCACGTTCATTCCGCGCCGCACGCCCCAATCCACATATTCGATTCCATCGCGCAGCGTGAACGCCAGTTCCTGGATCGCCGTCGAACCGGCTTCGCGGATGTGATACCCGCTGATCGAAATCGGATTGAACTTCGGCGTGTGCTTCGCGCCGAATTCAAACGTATCCACCACCAGACGCATCGATGGTTCCGGCGGATAGATGTATTCCTTCTGCGCGATGTATTCCTTCAGGATGTCGTTCTGCAGCGTGCCCGAAATTTTCTTCCAGTCCGCGCCCTGCTTTTCGGCCACCGCCAGATACATCGCCCAAATCACACTCGCCGGCGAATTGATGGTCATCGACGTGGTCACGTCGGCCAGCGGAATCTGATCGAACAGCACTTCCATATCGGCAAGGGAACTGATCGCCACGCCGCACTTGCCCACTTCGCCTTCGGAAAGCGCGTGGTCGGCGTCGTAACCCATCAGC
Source organism: uncultured Acidobacteriota bacterium (assembly GCA_963719065.1). Classification (GTDB taxonomy): domain Bacteria; phylum Acidobacteriota; class Terriglobia; order Acidiferrales; family UBA7541; genus Palsa-295. Next base: position 505,308 of record CAVRAM010000001.1, read on the forward strand.
GTCGGCAAATCAAACGCCACTGAAAGTCCGGTCTGCCCCTGCGACAGCAGATAGCGGAATCGCGCGTTGGTGTCCTGCGCCGTGCCGAATCCGGCGAACTGCCGCATCGTCCAAAGTTTTCCGCGGTACATCGTCGAATGAATTCCGCGCGTGTACGGTGGCTGGCCCGGCAATCCAAGATCTTTTTCAGGACTCCAGTTCGGCAGGTCGGCTTCGGTGTAGAGCCGTCGGATCGGATAGCTGGAAACGGTGCTGAAATCGGCGGCGCGTTCGGGAGATTTCGCGAGAGTCGGTTCGAGCGTGTTTCGTTCCCACGCCTTTTCCGCCGCGGAAGGTTTGCGCTCTGGAATCGCCGGCGATGCCGTTGTGGCGCGATTCAATTTCGGTGCGGGCGTCTCTACCAGTTTTTCAGCCATAAACTTGTTCCTCCACCCTTCCAACGCTCATCTTAGGCCTACGAATTCCAACCGGCAAGCGGATGCAGTGCGTCGTGCGCTACATCTGCATGGTTCAACCCCGAACGAAATAGAAAGCGAGACCTAAACAGACCAATAGCCCCGGCCAATACTTTGCCTGAATGAAAAACAGACTCGCCTCGCTGGGCTTGGGGATTTCATGGCCTGGAATTTGGTATCGGATTTGGTCCTCTCGTTCGGCGCCCAGCCAGAACCGGAGCGTGAAAACGATCGCGGCCGCCAACCAGAAGCCAAACAGCTTGGGCCAGCCGTGATTCTGGTAGTAATTCGGCTCGGGGTAAATTCTGCGCGTCGCCATCTCCGTCGAGAGCAAACTGCCAAACGTGACCAGAGCGATCGCGCCACCTCGTCCTTTCCAAACGATCATCTACGCGACCCTCCGAAGAGCGGTCAGCACTGTTGCGAGAATACCGCCTGAACGTACAAACGCGGCTCGCACTGTACCTCCATGCGAGCCGCGCTGAAATGCCAATTTGGGTTTCTCGCTACTCGAAGTTCCGCCGCGCTATTTCGCGCCTTCACGTGTCGTGGTCACATCCGGTGTTCCCGGGATCAACGGCGCTTGCAGCACTTTGCCCTTCAGCGCATCGGAGACGGTGATGTGGCTCACTTCGAGCGTGCGTCCCATCGCCTGGTTGAAATTCACCAGCGCTTCTTCCAGGTTCGCTTGCGCTCGCAGCGCGGTGCCTTGCGCCGAGGTCAAGTCTCTCGACCGCAACACGACGTTGTAGCTGGTCGATGATCCGAGCTGATATTTCTTCTGCTCGGCGTCCAGCGTCTGTTGCGCCAGGTCGCGCGCTTTCGATGCCGCCGCCACCTGCGCGCGATCCTGTTGCAGTGCGATCAACGCGTTGCGAACGTTGATCACGATCGTGTTTTCGGTTTGCCGCTTCTGCACTTCCTGTTGACGTTCATCCAGCTGCGCTCGCGCGCTGTTGGCTTGCGCCGCCCGATTCCGTATCGGCAGAACCAGGTTCAGTCCCGCCGAGTAGGTCGGAAAGTTGTTCGAGAACATGCTGCTCAGAGCTCCGCCCAATCCGCCCTTGGTGACGGTCTCCGTGGTGTTGAATGCGATCGGTGTGCCCGCATACACCGGCACTCCGCCGATCAGCACGGGCGCTCCATTCGCTTCGAGCAGCGGCGAGTTCAGGTCCGCCGCGAACTGCGTGCCGGTCTGCGTCAGGTTGATCGCATTTCCGTCCAGGCCCTGCACGCTGTACTGCACGAACGCATTCAGCGATGGCAGCAGCCCGTTGTTCGTGGCCTTCACTTCGATGTTCGCGTTCTTCAGGTTCAAATCGGCCTGGAACAATTCCGGCCGCTTGCTCCACGCTTCCTGCACCGCGTCCTGCAGTGAAATGTTTTCCACCGCATCCGGCGTCGAAATCGGCGTCGTCGGCACAATTTCAATTCCCGCCACATCTTTCGCCATCAATCCCTTGGCGATGTCGTTCAGTAGCACAGTTTCCTGCTGCAGTTTCGTCGTCTGCGCAACGATCAGGTTCTGCTGGTCGGTCGCCAGCTGCGATTCCGCAGTCAGTACGTCCAGCGGAGCCATGGTCCCGATCTCCAGCTGTTTCTTGTTGTCCTCGTACAATTTTTGCGAAACGCCCACCGCCGCTTCCTGCACTTTCACGTTGCCGCGGTCGTACACCAATTCCCAATAATCGTTCGACGTCTGGGTCACCGTGGCGATTACTTGCTGCGCGAATTGCGAATTCGCCACCTTGATCGTGTTCTTCGCTTCGATGATGTACCGCGTATTCGGCAGAATTCCGAATCCGTTCAGCAACGGTTGCGTCAGCGTCGCCGTCAACGTGGGATTCAGCGCCGGATTGTAAAATACCTGCGGCGAGTTCGTGGTCGTGCGCGGAGTATTGAGCGTCACCGACAGGTTCGTTCCAGTGTGGAAGCCCTGCGAGTAGCCCAGATTCAAAAAGGTATCGTTGTTCGTCACTCCCAGAATCGAAGTCGTGCCGGTGCCCGACGTGAACGGGTTGTTCACCGGAAAATTTCCGTGCGACCAGCCAAACTCCGCCGTCACCACAGGATCGAACGACGCAGACGGCCCCGCGCCCAGCACCACCTGTTGCGTGCTGCCGCTCTGCGGCACTCCGCCGGCCTTGGCCAGCAGCAACGCGGATTCGGCGATCCACGGCGTGAACCGCACCAGGCTGATGTTCAAATTGTTTTCCAGCGCCAGCGAAATGGCGTCGTCCAGGCTCAGCATCAGCTTGCCGTTCTGTATCAGCTGGTCGATCTTCGGCGTGTTCGTCAGCATCGGCTCGGGCACTTTCATCGGCGAATACGGCGCGAAGATATTCGGAAACGCGCGCTTGCCGTGGGAATAGTCCGGTCCCAGGTCAAGCCGCAGGTCGTGATCCGGTGCGCTGGCCGCCGAACCGGCTTGCGCTTGGGGAGCGCTCGCAGGTTGCACCTGCGCCGGAGTGGCCGTCTGGTTTTGCTGCTGCTGTTGACTTTGGGCGTTTTGCGCTTCCGCAAAAACCGGCGAGACAATCAGCGACGCCATCGTCAACATCGCTGCAGCCGCGTGCATGAGCCTTCCGTTCATCGTGTTTTTTTCTCCCCAGATTTTCTGGATCTCAAAGATTTCGTCCCCGAATAGCCGTTGCTCACCTATTCAAACGCACGAGCAGGGTGGTTTGTTTCAAGATACGCAAATTTATGCACAGCGACGGCCAGCCTATCCGTTTGAATATAGACGGTTAAACTGGAATTTCGTCTCGCAGGATGTTCATTTTCGGACATTGCCGTACGTTTGCGGACAGCGACGGGCCCCACCACCGGACGCGTAACTGCGGCGAAAGTTTAGCATCGCCGCATACGTATGACAATTGAAGGCGCCGCCCTTGTGCCATTGGGTTGACACTTTGCGCCGCCGCACACTAACATGCCGCGTCCCCAAATGACCCGCTCGTCGCTGGTACATCGTCTGTCATCGAAAGTATCGCTCCGCGTCGCGGCTCATCGCGCCGCCTTCGCGCTACTGCTGGCTCTGGCCGCGGCATTTTCCGGCGGGCCGCTCTTCGCCCAGTTTCAGGTGCCCGCCAAACCGGCGGCCTATGTCAACGACTACGCCAACGTCCTGAATCCCACCACGAAGACGCAGCTCGAAGCGCTCTGCACCGAAATCAACAACAAAGCCAAAGCCCAAATCTTCATCGTCACCGTTAAGGCGCTCGACGGCCGCTCGAAAGAAGACTACTCGCTCGACATCGCCACCAAATGGGGCGTCGGTCCCAAGGGATCCGACAGCGGCGTGCTGATTTTCTACGCCATCGACGACCGTCAATACTTCACCCAGATCGGTTACGGCCTCGAAGGCATTTTGCCCGACGGCAAAGTCGGCGCCTTCCTCCGCGAAGCCATTCCTGACCTGCGCGCCGGAAACTACAGCGCCGCAATCACTCTCGTTACTCGCCGCATCGCTGACGTGATCGCGCAAGATCGCGGCATCACTTTGACCGGCGGCTCGCTGCCTCCCCCCGCTCGGCCCAGCAATCAAGGTCAAGATCCGGGCATATTTGGCACTCTGTTTATGCTCGGGTTCCTTATTTTCTTCATCTACATGATGGCCAAGCGCGGTGGCGGCGGCCCAAGGGGACGCGGCGGCTCCGGCTGGTGGGTCGGCCCAATGATTGGCGGAATGATGGGCGGTGGTGGCGGAGGCGGCTGGAGCGGCGGCGGTGGTGGAGGATTCGGCGGCGGATTTGGCGGTGGTGGCGGCGGTTCGTTCGGCGGAGGCGGCGCCGGCGGCAGCTGGTAATTTCGTGCAGCAGAAAATCTTGCGGTAAGTTTGCAAAGGTCGTGCGATGGAAGCCAAGCTCACAGATCTCGTCAATCGTTTGAAAGCAAGCGGCGGAGACAACCTGCGCGCCGTGGTCCTCTACGGTTCAGCCGTCACCGGCGAATTCCGCGAAGGCCACTCCGACCTCAACATTTTGTGCCTGGTCAACTCCGCGCGCTCAACCGACCTCGAACACATTCACCCTGCGGCCGAATGGTGGGTTCGCCAGGGCAACGCCGCCCCTCTCGTATTCACTCTCGATGAGCTTCACCGCTCGGCCGACGTTTTCGCCATCGAACTGCTCGACATCAAGCGCCATCATCGCGTCCTGCACGGCGACGATTTCCTCACCGACTTTGAAGTCCCTCTGCGCCTGCATCGCCTGCAGGTCGAACGCGAACTTCGCGCAAGTCTGATCCGCCTGCGGCAGGGAATTGTCGCGGCTCCCCTCAGCAATCGCGATCATCTCGGCATCATGACCCAGTCGATCTCGGTTTTCTGCGCGCTGTTTCGCCACGCCCTCGCTGCGATGGGCCAGCCGTTTCCGGCCTCGAAGCATGACGCCGTCGCGCAAGTGGCCGCCGCAACCGGCGCCGATCCGTCGGCGTTTTACGCCATCCTGGAATTCCGCCAGGGCAAACGCAAAAAAAGCGACATCGACGTGGAAGCATCGCTGCACGCATATCTGGAATTTGTGGAGGTCGTCACCAACGAGGTGGATCGCCGCCTCGATGCCATGTGAGTTCGTCAACTCGTGAATTCGCCGATTCGCCGGCGCTCTTGGATCTTGCATCGCGCTGGATTTAAAAACTCGACTGCATATAATGCACCCTTCGGAGGAAGCTCATGAAAGTCGTACTGGCAGTTCTCGCAGTCATTATCGTCGGCGCGTTGATCGTCGGCGGTATGTACGTCAGCGCCAAAAACCAGATGGTCACCATGAACGAACAGGTGAAATCCAACTGGGCGCAGGTGGACGTCGTCCTGCAGCGCCGCGCCGATTTGATTCCCAACCTGGTGAACACGGTCAAGGGCTACGCCACGCACGAAGAAAAAGTGTTTGACGATATCGCCCAGGCCCGCGCCGCGTTGATCGGCGCCAAGACTCCTACCGACAAGATCGCCGCCAACGGCGCTCTCGATAGCGCCCTCAGCCGCTTGCTCGTGTTGCAGGAAGCCTATCCGAATTTGAAAGCCGACCAGAGTTTCTTGCGCTTGCAGGACGAACTGGCGGGAACTGAAAACCGGATCGCCGTCGAACGCAAGCGCTATAACGATTCGATCCAGGCCTACAACACCTTCATCGGACAATTTCCCAACAGCATCTTCGCCAGCTGGGCGGGCTTCAAGCGCAACGACGCCTACTTCCAAGCCTCCGAAGCCTCCAAAGAAGTCCCCAAAGTCCAGTTCTAACCCAAAGTGGCTGAGTCACCCCGCGTGACTCAGCCACTTTTGTCTGCCGTTGAATTTGTAGCGGCGGGCTTTACGCCCGCCAGCCGTTGCCGTTGATTGTTTTGCCGTTTGGTCTGCCGTTGAATTTGTAGCGGCGCACTTTACGCCCGCCAGCGATTCATCGCACGCGCAGTGCCGCCTGTGTCGAGCCGCGCAACTGTGCGCTGTCCTTAACCCTGCCGCACCCCTCGCGCAGCCCGATCCGCAGTACCCAAATGTCAACCGCACCACCGTGGATTAGACGCTTGCGCCTGATGGTGTGTCAGGCTTCAGCCTGACGGCCGTTAACGATCGCTCGTTACGCCCACCTTTTCGATCCGTCGTTCGCCCTGGAAATCGAGCCTCCGCCCACGTCAGCCCAGCGCGCTAACCAAAAAATCCACCTCCCAAATTTTCAATGGGATCGAGCGACCTTCCAACCACCACCGCAAAAAATCCGCCGCTACTTCCTTCCCGGAGGCACCACCGGCATCGCCGTAACCGGCACTCCGCCTTCTCCCGGCCGCTTCCTCTCCGACGCATCCCAATTATCCGGAGGAAACGCAATCCGCCAAAACTTCGGCGCCGGCTCCAGAAACTCAAACCCCACCTGCGAGCGATTTCCTTCCGCCATTCCCACGAACGCTACTTTGCATCGCAACTCTTCCGCCGTCTTTTTGTTAACTACCGAAATCTGTTCGCCCTGCACCGGAGCCGCATTCATCAGCATCAACCCGCCCACGCTGTTCACCACCGTGGTCGTCGTCTCTTCCTCAAACGCCGCGCCGCCGCGCTTGCCCCGCACGAGCACCGCAATCGCGATATGCACGCGGTGCGACCTGCGCTGTTCTCCGAAATTTCTCGGCATCGTGGTCATCGTTTTCAACCTCAAAGACATCGCGCGCACCTCTGCTTCTCTCATCGGCAGCGGACGCCGCACCTTTAAGCGCGCCGCCTACTATGCACCACTTCCTTCGCTGCTCCGAATGTTAATCGCCTGTAAATCCTGTCCACCCGCCTTGACCATCCCTCGCTTCCCGCGCTACGCTCCTCTTACCAGCCTTTCGAAATGTTCCAGGAGGCTTCGCGCCCGCGAATCTTGATGAAACAGACCGTGCGACTAGATGGGGGCATCAACGAGCTGTTCGGCACCCTCGACGAAAACCTGAAACTGTTCGAATCCGCGCTGCACGTCACCACCCGCCTGCGTGACCACGATCTGGAAATCGAAGGCGCTCAAATGCAAGTCGAGCGCGCCGCACAAATCCTCGGTGAATACAATCAGCGCATCCGCCAGGGCCGCATTCCAGATAGTCAGGAAGTGAAATCGCTGCTTCGCATCGCCACTGGTGAATCCACGTCATCGCCGCGCGGCGCGTTTTCCGCTGCGCACACAAAATCATTCGGCAAAAAGGTGCTCGCGCCGAAGAGCGCCAACCAAAAGCTCTACCTCGAAGCGCTCGAACGCTTCGACATGGTCTTCGCCATCGGCCCGGCCGGCACCGGCAAAACCTATCTCGCCGTCGCCATGGCCGTCACGGCGCTGCTTTCAAAGCAAGTCAATCGCATCATCCTAGCCCGGCCCGCCGTGGAAGCAGGCGAGCGCCTGGGTTTCCTTCCCGGCACGCTGCAGGAAAAAGTCGATCCGTATATGCGTCCCCTGTACGACGCGCTTCACGATTTGCTCGAAGCCGACAAGCTCGAGAACTTCATTGAAAAGGGAATCATCGAGGTTGCGCCGCTGGCGTTTATGCGCGGCCGCACGCTCAACGATTCCTTCGTGATTCTTGACGAAGCGCAGAACACCACCAGCGAACAGATGAAAATGTTCCTCACGCGGCTGGGTTTCAATTCCAAAGCGGTGATCACCGGAGACGTGACTCAGATTGATTTGCCGGATTCACGCCGCTCCGGATTGATCGAGGCCATCGAAATCGTCAGCAACATCGAAGGCATTTCGTTTGTGTACTTCGATGAGCACGACGTGGTGCGCCACAGCCTCGTGCAACGCATCATCAAGGCGTACGACGATCACGCCGCCACGCATTCGCACCACAAAAGCCGCTTTGCGGCCATCGGACGCCCGTCCGACAAGACTCCGCGGCCGTAGGGCCGTCTCGATGATCTTGAATCGCCAGCGCCAGGTCCGCATCGGAATTTCCCGTTTGGAGCGTTTTCTCGCTGCCGCGCAGAAGCGCTTGAAAGTCGCGCCCGCCAGCGTCACTGTCGCGCTCGTGAGCGACGCCGAGATCGCCCGCTGGAATCGCAGCTACCGTGGAAAAAACAAGCCGACCGATGTATTGTCCTTCCCAGTGGAAGACGGCCCAGCGGCAAAAGGCACCTCAACGAAGCGGCGCTCGCGCGGGCGAGCGAAAACCTCGCGCAGCCGCGCCACCGCCAGTAGCCTGCGCGATGGTGCGCGCGAAAAATATCTCGGCGATATTGCCATTGCTCCTCGCGTCGCCCGCAAAAATGCCGCCGAACTCGGCCGTACTTTCGACACCGAAATGCGCATTCTGATCCTTCACGGGATTCTGCACTTGATGGGCTACGACCATGAGACCGACTCCGGTCAAATGGAACGCCGCGAAATTCGACTTCGCCGCGAACTAGGACTCGCCTAAGTCATGCCCATCTTCCTGTACTCCGCGGGAATTCTGGCGCTCACCGTCGGGCTGGTTGTTTTTTCCTATCTCGATCGCGTCTATCGTGAGCTGGGCCGTGTCGTTTCCGGCCGCGTTCGCGAGCACCTCGAAGCGTTCGAAGCCAATATCGAGCCGCGCCTCCACATGGAGCGCCGCCGCGCCGCGCTCGCGTTCAGTTTGCTCGCACGTTTGTGGCTCGTGCTCGTCGCGGCGCTCACCGCTCGCGGCGTTTTGTTTTTCGTCCCCGGCACATGGGAAGCCGCGCTCGAAATGATTTTCTTTCTCGGCGCCGAAGTCATCATCGCCATGCAGTTTTTTCCGGCGCTGCTGCTCGCTCGCGCTTCCGGCAATTGGGTTTCGCCGTTCGTTCCCGTGATCCGCGCGTTTCAGATTTTGATTTGGCCCGTGCAGGCCGTTCTCGAGTTGCTGATTTCGATTCTTCATCTCTCCGAAGAGGCCGATTCGCCCACGCCCGCCGAAGATCAGCAGCAAGCCATTGAAGCCTTCGTCGATGCCGCCACCGAAGAGGGAATCATCGAACAGGACGAAGCTCGTCTGATCGAATCGGTCGTCGAATTTGGCGATAAGCGCGTTCGCGACGTGATGACTCCGCGCCCCGACGTGATCGCCATTCGCGCCTCCGCCACGCTTGAAGAGCTCGGCGAGCTTGTCGTCGATACGAAATTCTCACGCGTCCCCGTTTTCGAAAAAACGCTCGACGATATCGTCGGCATCGTCGTCGCGCGCGACATGCTCGAAGTCTCCGACCGCGAAGCCGCGCACCGCACCGTCCGCGAGCTAATGCGCCCCGCGCTGTTCGTCCCCGAAACCAAATTCGGTTCCGAACTGCTGAAAGACATGCAACGCAAGAACCAGCAGCTCGCGGTCGTGATCGATGAATACGGCTTGATGGCCGGCGTGGTGACGATCGAGGACTTGGTCGAAGAAATCGTTGGCGAAATCGGAGAAGAGGATCGCGCACCCGCTCCGGACGTGGTCCGCGAACCCGGCGGCGCGCTCGTGATTCGCGGCAGCGTCCAGCTCGATAAAGTCAGCGAGCTTTTCGGCGTCACGCTCGATGCTGGCATGCAGCATTCCGCCGCCACCACCATCGCCGGCCTGCTCAACAGTGTCGCCGGCCACGTCCCGCGCACCGGCGAAGTGATCGAAGCCGACGGCCTCCGCTTCGAAGTCCTCGAATCGAACCAGCGCAAAGTTCTCCGCGTCCGCGCCCGCCCCCTCGAACTCCCCGCCACCACTCCGACTGGTTCACAACCTCGTTCGTAGCTCACACTCGTAGCTCACGCTCGTAGCGCAGGCACTCGTGCCTGAGTGCATCCCACTTCAGTGGGATGCAGGTTGAGCCATGTCACCCCGCACCAACCCGCAGCCTTCGGCCACAAGACATCACTCCGCCGCCCACGCCTTCCTCACCGCCCGCCGTTCACGTACAATCACTTCGCCCATGGCCTTCAAATCCGGATTCGTCGCAATCACCGGCCGCCCCAACGCCGGCAAATCCACGCTCGTCAACGCGCTGGTCGGCCAGAAAGTCGCCATCGTATCTCCCAAACCGCAAACCACGCGCAACCGCATTCAAGGCATCGTCAACCGTTCCGACGCGCAAATCGTGCTGGTCGATACTCCCGGCATTCATCGCCCGGCCAACGTCCTCAGCCGCATGATGATGGACGAACTGCAGCACGCCCTCGAAGGCATCGACATCCTCTGCCTCATCGTCGATGCCACCGTCGATTTCGGTGCGGGCGACAAGTTCGCCATCGAATGGATTCGCCGCTTCGACGGTCCGGTGTTCTTGCTGCTGAACAAAGTCGACCGCATCGCCAAACATCTGCTGCTGCCGCTGATCGCCCGGTATAACGCCGAATTTCCGTTTGCCGAGAGTTTTCCGATTTCCGCCGCGCGCGGCACCGGACTGAAAGAACTCACCGCCGCGCTCATTGCCCGCTTGCCCGAAGCGCCGCCGTATTTTCCGCCCGATCAATTCACCGACCAGCCCGAGCGTTTCCTGGCCGCCGAAGTGATCCGCGAGAAAGCAATCCACGCCACGCGCGACGAAGTGCCGCACGCCGTCGCCGTCCTGGTGGATAAATTCGAGGAAACTCCGAAGATTTTGCGGATTGCCGCCACGCTCTACGTCGAACGCGACGGCCAGAAGGGAATTCTGATCGGCGAACGCGGCGCGACCATGAAAAAAATCGGCACCGAAGCCCGCAAGGAACTCGAAAAGATCCTGGGCTCGAAAATTTTTCTCGAGCTCTTCGTCAAAGTCCAGACCAACTGGCGCCAGAATCCCACCATGGTCCGCCAACTCGACTGGCACCGCCAACTCGAAGACCTCAGCAAGCGCCAGGAACAAGCCGAAGGCGACTCCGGCGGCGACGAAAGTCCCGAAGCCGCCGACTCCGCCGATGAGCCCGCCAAGGACACCGACGCCGACGACTCCTAACTTAGGATTTTGTATCTGAATTCCCGCAGGTTGTAATGTACACGCCCGCGTATTACGCGCGCCCCGGAGTGCGGCGGCTTGCCACCGCCCCTGACACGCTCAGTGGAAGCACAGTCCCGCCCAGTGGCGGCTTGCCGCCGCATGCACGATGCTCCCTGCGCACCGCGCCGTCGCGCCCACCAGTCCCCGCCACGTCACGCGCACCTCAATTCTTCGTCGACGCAATCCCCAGCGTTCTCATCTTCCGGTACAAATGACTCCGCTCCAGTCCCAGCGCCTGCGCAGCTTTCGTCATGTTCCAACGATTCTCTTCCAGTTTCCTTAACACAAAATCCCGCTCGTACGCCGACCGCGCTTCCTGCAAACTCTCATACGGCCGCTGCGGACTCTTCGACGCCCCGCGAAACAGCTCCGGCGGCAAATGATGCGAATCGATCGACTCCGCCGGACACACAATCACCAGCCGCTCCACCAGATTTTTCAGCTCGCGCACATTTCCCGGCCACGGATAATTCAGCAGCACATCCATCGCGGCGGCGCTGAATTCTTTCTGCTTTTTTCCGTACTCCTTGCAGAATTCCGTCACAAAATGCGCCGCCAGAATCGGAATATCCTCGGTCCTCTCGCGCAGCGCCGGCACGTAAAACGGAATCACGTTCAGCCGGTAAAACAAATCCTCGCGAAACGCGTTCCGCCCGATTTCCTCTTCCAGTTTTTTGTTCGTTGCCGCGATCACCCGAACATCCACTTTGATCTGCTCGTTCGATCCCAGCGGCTCCACGCGCTTTTCCTCGAGCAGGCGCAGCACTTTTGACTGCGTCTTCAGGCTCATGTCGCCCACTTCGTCCAAAAACAGCGTGCCGCCGTCCGCTTTCTGAAACTTGCCCACCTTGTCTTCGCTCGCGCCCGCGAAACTTCCTTTGCGATGCCCAAACATTTCCGATTCGATTAATTCCTCCGGAATCGCGGCGCAATTCACTTCCACGAATTGCATTTCCTTTCGCGCGCTGCTGGCATGCAGCGCGCGAGCCACCAGCTCTTTGCCCGTTCCGCTTTCGCCGTAAATTAATACGCGCCCGTTCGTCGGCGCCGTCAACGCAATCTGCTGCCGCAGAGCCTTCATCGGAATGCTGTTGCCCAGAATCTGATTTCGCTCTTCCAGTTTCGCGCGCAGTTGCCGATTTTCGGTTTCCAGGCGCAGATATTCCAGCGCGTTCCGTACGAGCAGCACCACTTTGTCGAGCGATAGCGGCTTCTCCACGAAATCAAACGCGCCCAGCTTCGTCGCCCGCACCGCCGACTCAATACTCGCGTGCCCCGAAATCATCACCACGATCGGAGGATTCTCGCGCTCCTGAATTCGCTCCAGCACTTTCAGTCCGTCGAGCTTCTTCAGCCACACGTCCAGCAAAATCAAATCGAATCCGCGCTCCTCAAGTTTCTCCAGACACTCTTCGCCCGACGCCACCGACTGCACGTCGTAGCCTTCGTCCCGCAAAATCGCGCCCAGCGATTCGCGGATTCCGCTTTCATCGTCCACAATCAATATCGAAGCCGGCATGTTCCCCTAATTTCCGTCCGCAAATTTCTGCAAACTCGATTCGCCGGCATACGGCTCAGCCGCCGTCGCCGGAGCCGCCGCTTCCGCCACCGGAAATCGCAGCACGAATCTCGATCCCGTCGGCAAATTGTCTTCCACGCGAATGCTTCCGTTATGCTCGGCGATGATGCGGCTCGCGATCGCCAGACCGAGTCCGGTGCCGCGCTCCTTCGTCGAAAAATGCGGCAGAAACAATCGTTCCTTGTCTTCCGGCGAAATTCCGTGCCCGCTATCCGCAATTTCGATTTCCACCGCGTCGCCTTCGGCGTCCACGCGCGTCGCCACCAGCAGCCTGCGAATCGACGAGCCTTCCATCGCCTCCGCCGCGTTATCGATCAAATTCGCCACCACGCGCCGCAGCAATTCGCCGTCGGCTTTCACCGGCGGCAGCGTCGCGGCCAAATCCGTTTTCAGCGTGATGCCCTCGAGCCGCCCGTGAAACAGCGCCAGAGCGCTCGATACGATCGCATTCACATCGCCCGCCGACAGCCGCGCGGCAGGGAATCGCGCGAATTGCGAGAACGCATCCACCAGCGATTCCAGCGTATGCACTTCGCGTTCGATCAATCCCGCGCACTCCGCCACCAACTGCTCGAGCTCGCTGCGTGCTGCATCGCCGCCCACAGCACGCGTTTTCGCCAGATGCCGCAGCAATCGCTGCGCGGAAAGTTGAATCGGAGTCAGAGGATTTTTGATCTCGTGCGCGATCCGCTGCGCCACTTCCTGCCACGCCGCCGCCTTCTGCGCGCGCAACAGATCAGTCAAATCGTCGATCACGATCACAAATCCAGGATTCGATTTCCGCGGGCCCAGCGAACTTACCGTCACTGCCGCGCGCACCAGCCGCCCCGCCGCCGCCACTTCGATCTCGCGAGACGCTCCGCCCATTCGCAGCGATCGCCGCATCAGATGCATCACCCCGCGCGCGCCATCTTCGCCCAGCAGCTCCTGGAGCGTGCGCGCTTCGCGGGCGTGTTCGCCCAGAATCGCCGGAATCGCCGAATTCTTCCGCGCGATCTCGCCGTTCGACGTCAGCGAAATCACGCCGGTGGGAATATTTTCCAGAATCGCTTCCATCAACTTTCGCCGGCCTTCGCGTTCTTCAATCGCGTGCTCCAGGCTCAACGTGAATTCGTTGATCTGCCGCCGTCCTTGTCCCAATTGCTCGGTCATGCGATTGAACGAACGCACCAACGTGCCCAGCTCGTCTTCGGCGCGCACGTCGATCTGATGATCGAAATTGCCGCGCGAAATTTCCCGCGTCGCTTCCGCCAGCGCCTGAATCGGAATCGTCACTTGCTTCGACAAATACAGCGCCACCCAAATCGTCGTGAAAATCAAAATCACCGTCGCCACGCTCAGCGCCAGCAATATTTCGCGCTTAAACGCCCGCAACCCCTGCCGCAACTGCAAATAGGTATTCGTGTCCGTCTCGATTTCGTTGTAGCGATCCAGAAAATCCGCCGGCAGCGCCCGTCCCACGTAGATTTTCCCGTTCGCCGTCTTGGCGCTTCCAGTCGCATAAAGCTGGCCGCCGTCCGACCAGACTTCCGCTCCGCTCGGCAGGGAACTCAGCAGCGAAGGATGAATCGGCTTTTCCTGTGGTTTGCCCGCGGATTTTTCCGGATGCGTCGCATCGATGAACGACACGGCGTTCGAAACCACGCCCTTCGCATCCACGTTCCATTCCGCGTCCACCGACCAATCAAGCCCGATCAGCGTCTTCGCCGAATCCGTGCTGGCCGCCGCTCGCGCTGCGATCAGATTCAAATGCTCGTGCCCCAGCCGCGAAACGTCCGCCAGTTGCTGTTGCGCGGATTTGTTTGCATCCTCGAGCGGCTTCGGAAACCACGCGTTCAGCGTCCGGTTCACGAGGGCGTAGCTGACGAAAAACAGAAACAGAATCGGAATGATCGAAATTCCGATCGCTCCCAGCACCATCTTCACTTTGAATCGCGACCCGAGCTGCCCGCTTCGCCGCTCTGCCCACAACCGCACCAGGCTGCGCGTCAGGATCAGCCCGAAAACCAGCAGCGCCGCGGCCAGCAGAGTCGAAACCGCGAACAGAATCACAAACGTGTTGCCCTGTTCGGGCTGCAGCGGCACGTTCAGCGACCCGAGCGTGAACACCAGGCCAGCCAGCAGAACCACCAGGATGCTGCCGCTGATTAGCCAGAGCCTGCGCTTTCGGCGTGCTGTTTTGGATTTCATACGAGTTTTGCCACGCGCCGCGGGTTTCGTTCGAGGGCCAAAACGGGGAAAAGGGCGCAGTTTGGCATGGCAAACACGACCATATCACGCGATTTTGCGCTGTCAAGCGCTCTGTTGCGCAATTACCACACTCGTGTGGCACATCTGCCAGCCACACCCACACCGACTCGTCAATTTGGGCGGAGCCGGCGGATTTCGTTCAGAAGGGACCAAGCATCGAAGCCGCACCTAAACAGCTGCAAAAAAAAGGCTTCAGCCCTCGAATCCTGACTTTCGAGAGCTGAAGCCGGTAATCGTATACAGCCGAAAAACGCTCAGCGCTACCCGTTCTTGCGCTTGAACTCGCCCATAAATCCCACCAGCGCCTCAACCGCCTCAAGCGTCACGGCGTTATATAAGGACGCGCGCATCCCGCCGATCGACCGGTGACCCGCCAGGCCCACCAGCTTTGCCGCCGTCGCCTCATTCGCGAATTTCTTTTCGATCTCTTCGTTGCCGCCCGCCACGCGAAACGTCACGTTCATCCGCGAGCGCGATGATTTCTCGATCGGTCCGGTGTAATACCCGCCGCTGTTGTCGATCGCGTCGTACAGCAGCTTGGCTTTGGCGATGTTGCGCTTTTCGATCGCCGCCGCGCCGCCCTCCGATTCGATCCAGTCGAGCACCAGTCCGACGATGTACACCGCAAACGTCGGAGGTGTGTGGTACAGCGATTTTTCCTTGATCTGCGTGCGGTATTGCAGCAGCGTTGGCAAATTCTTGTCGGCGCGCTCGGCCAGATCCTTCCGGATAATCACCACCGTCACGCCCGAAGGCCCCAGATTTTTCTGTGCGCCCGCGAAAATCAATCCGAATTTCTTCACGTCCATCGGCTTCGAAAGAATATTCGAAGACATATCCGCCACCAACGGTACGTTGCCGGTGTCCGGAATCTCGTGCCACTCCGATCCTTCGATCGTGTTGTTCGAGCACATGTGGACGTAGGAGGCGTCCGGCGAGAGCTGGATTTCGTCTTTGCGCGGCAGCCGCAGGAATTTTTCCGGCTCGCTCGACGCCGCCAGGCGGAACGGCGTGCCTTTCTTCAGCTCGGTGATCGCTTTCGCGGTCCACATGCCGGTGTGCAGCACGTCCACCGGCTTTCCGGCTTGAAACAAATTCATCGGCACCATCGTGAACTGCATGCTTCCGCCGCCCTGCAGAAACGTCACCGCGTAATCGTCGGGAATCGACATCAACCGCCGCAGATTCGTCTCGGTCCGCGCGATGATCTCTTCGAATTCCGGCGACCGATGGCTCATTTCCATCACCGACATGCCGGTTCCGCGGTAATCCGACAGCTCAGCCTTGATGCGTTCCAGCACCGAAAGCGGCAACGCGCCCGGACCCGCATTGAAATTGTGCGCTCGCCCGGTCTGTGTAGCGGTAACAGTCGAAGAAGTCACGATGGATAGGTCCTCTCTAGGAATGAATTTCCCCGGCCCGGCACCACATCATCACAGCGTGCACGCAGCCGAACACAACCCCCCCAAGATTACCAGAATCCCCAGCGCCACGCGACGCCACCGTGGGACAGCCTGCGGCAGGCTGTCCTCTTGCGATTTACGATCGAGCAGACGTTACGCTCAACTCCGAACCGACACCGCAAAACCCGGCCCCGCGCTTAAAGGTTTCAATGTAGCGCCGCGGCCTTCAGCGCGGCATCCCAGCTTGCCGCTGCGCGCTTGATGCTGCCCACACCAACGTGGATTAGACAGTCCTGTCTGATGGTGACGCAGACGTTCCCGTCTGCGTGCCCCTGCCGACGTAAGCCTCATCCCCGACGGATCAATCGCAGGCCGTCCCCCCCGCCAAACACCCATCACCCCATCCTCCGCGGATCCGGTATCCCCAACAATTCCCTAACCCTCTGCCTCTTCACCATCTCCCGCGGAGAATTCCCGTTCTGTCCGAGCCACTTATAGAACTCTCCCGACTTCACCACATGCGTCACCGCCGGCTGCTGCACCGTCACATGAATGTCCGCCGACCGCCCCGCATTCTCCACCCACTCCGTGTTATGAAACGTCCGCAGCGCCATCGCCACAGCCTCAAACAAAGTCGCTGCCGTCACCTGCACCGTGTGCTCCACGCCTTCTTCGCCGCGAATGGTCACCTTGCAGGTCCGCATCTCCATGGCAGCGGCATCTTACCATCTTCGCTTTATCTTCGCCATGCGCCGAAACACAGCACCGCGCAAGCCTTGCGACTAATTTTTCACTCAGACGAGAAGTCCAGCCCCGCCCCGCTATCTTTCCGCTGCGGGCGCCACCACGTACACATATTCGAGCGCAGCATCGCCGGTATTCTTCACGTTGTGCCGCGTCGCCGGAGGTATGTACGCAATCATATTCTCGGCGATCGGCATCGCCGCCGCGCCATCGATCTCCGCTTCGCCCTTGCCGTGCAAAATCACCAGCGTCTCTTCGTTTTGATTCGTCGAATGCCACCCGACCGTCTCGCCCGGCTTCAGCTGCACATATCCGCTGCGCAGCCCCGCGGTTTGCGGCATCCCTTTCAGCAGCGGACAATCGTTCGCCCCGCACGCGAGCGTCATCGTCGTCGGCTGATGCTTCGATGTACCGCTCGACCCGGCCTGCTTCGCGCGCACAGTTCGCGTCGCAGCAAAACAAATCAAAACCGAACCACACACCAACATCAGGGCAGAGAATCGCTTCACCAATCACCTCGCAAATTTGAAATCCAGCCGCGCAAGTTTACACAAACTCATCGAGCCCACGCGACCGCGACGCCGGCTGACGGGCCCCTCGGATTCCGGGCGCAGGATCAAAGATTTCAATATAGCGCCGCGGCCTTTAGCGCGACAGCCCCGGCGCGGCGAAGCCAGTTCGACGCGCAGTCGCTTGCCGCCGTATGCTTGATGCCGCCCGCGCCACCGTGGGACAGCCTGCGGCAGGCTGTCCTCCCACCAGATCCTGACGATCGGCCGCTGCAATCGACGACGGACCGACGCCTCCATTCGCATCGCCACCCCGATCGCTCGGAAAAAACTCACGCCGTCACCGATCGCTCGCGTCTCTCATGCCTGTGCCGTCAGACGAGAGCCTGCGCGGCAGGCTGTCCTGCGCGCGCGACCATCACTCGCTCTGCGCTCCAAGCTTCGTCGCCGCGACCATAAACAGCACCGCAAGCACCAGCACGCCGGGGAAGATCGGCCACCGTCCGTCCACCGCGTCGAACACCGCATCCATGAACTGCACAGTTCCCGCGACGAACAGCATTGTCCGCAAGGGAATCGCAGCGCGCTTCCACCACGCCACCAACAATCCCGCGGCCAGCGCAAAATTCCGCACGATAAAGTAGCCCGCATACACCAGCGCCGCCTGATTCATCGAAGCGCTCGGCCCGACCAGCATCGTCGGCTTCACGATTGCAATCACCGACCCGGTGGCCATCAGCGTCGCGCCGATCGCCACCACCACTCCAATCCATATCGGTATTTTCCGCACGCTACCTCCTTTTCAACGCCCGTCGTAACTGAGTACGCCCCGCCGTCCCGAAAATTACCGTCCAAGCCCGCGAACTCCGCCTCTTTCTATTGACGATACTGTACTAGTGTGGTAACATGAGTTGGGCAAATAGGTCAGCCCGCCAAGGAGCCGGCATGGGTGACGTTGACATCTTGAACGTTGGAATCTTGAGTGACGTTGAGCACGACCGCATCTCGCCATCCCACTCCGTTCCCGCCGAGAATGAACCACAATCGCGCCCGAAAATGCCGGTCACCGGCAACCGCCGCGGCCCGGTCCCGGGAGCCCGCGCTATGTATCGTCTGGCGATCAAATGCGGCGTTAATTTTCGTCAGATTCATCGCGAAGTTACCGGCAAATCGCTCCCTCCTCGTCGCAAAAAGCCTGCGCAGCACGCGTCCTCCTCAGTATTAGAAACGAGCGCAAATCGTAGAAAACAAACGACGAAATAATTTCTAATCGACACACTATGCGGCGTTCAGTTGCGATTAGAAATTCCGGTCGCGGCGCAGCGCAGCGAACCCAAAACTCGCGCCGCGCCGTTAGCTAGATGAGCACCACGCGGCGCGTTCACAGGTTCGCCGCGCGTTCGCTATGGCATTATCGCGGCACGGCAACAGAAGTTCGGGGTCCTTGGGGGACACGTGCAAAAGATTAAAGTGTTCGCGAATTACGCGGCGCCGGTCATTTCCGGCCTGGCAGGTTTCGCACTCGGCACAGTGGGTGCGTTTTTGTTTCTCGGCAGGATCTGGACGCACATCGTCACCACTCCAGATAACGTCCGAGCGATCGATTTTTATTCGGTCGTAGTTCTGTCGCTGATCACTGGAATCGTGCTCTCGGTGCTGGCGGTGAAATTTTCGGCACGGCGCTTCTGGGTTTCCGGCCGGTCGAGCCATCCCGCTCACGCCTAGCCTGCGATTCGCGGTTGCAACTGTGCGTCATCGATGTACAGTATCGACGCACAACTAAAACGCGATCGGCGAAGATTTCGTTTGGCACCAATGTGGTGACTGGCGAGGTAACCCATGAGCGAACCTGGCGGCGAACGTCGAAAGCTGACGGATTTGGCGCTGAAGTTGAACCGGCTCGAAACAGAAAAATATTCCACGCTCTACGCGACCAAACTGACGCACATCCCCCCTGAATTGTCTCTACAACTCGCACAAAACTTTTCCAGCTCGACGAAACCTCAGAAAAAATGAATCGAGTAGCCTTTCGCCGCGAATTTCCACGTGCTCCGCGGGCAGTGTCCTTTTCTTGAATTCGTTCCTCTGCTTTCGCGTTTTCTTTCACTTCCAAATTCGCTGACAAGTTGGCTCGTCATCCGGACAATGTGGACGGATGCGAGCTGAGCAGCTCGGGTGCCGAGCCGCGCTTCGGCGCGTCAGAGTTGGTAAAGTATTCATCACGAGCCGCCATGGCCACGAATTCACACTCCGCCTCGCCCTCCCACTCGCACGGTGCCGAACACCGGCCCACATGGATGACGTTGCTCGCTTTCGGGATTATTTATTTTGTCTGGGGCTCCACATTTCTCGCGATTCGCGTCGGAGTCCGCGAAATGCCGCCGCTGATCATGGCGGCGATTCGCTTTTCGATTGCAGGATTCGTCTTGTACGCCTGGATGCGCGCACGCGGCGAACGCTCGCCCACAGCTCGCGAGTGGCGCGCGGCGTCGATGTTGGGTGCGATTCTTTTTGTCTGCGACTACGGCCTGTTGTTCTGGGCTGAGATGCGAGTGCCTTCGGGACTCGCGGCTGTGATGCTCGCGCTGATTCCCGTTTTCATGGCACTGGGCGAAATCATATTTCTTCGAACGCAGCGGCTGACGTTGCGTCTGAGCGTCGCCCTACTGATCGGCATGGGCGGCGTGGCCGTATTGATGAGCCGTTCGCTGAATCTGGGTGGCGCTCCGGTGGATAAGCTGGGCGCCTCTGCGCTGATTTTCGCGTCGCTCAGCTGGTCGATCGCCACGGTGATTTCGCGCAAGGTGACGCTCCCGAGTTCGAAGGTGATGAGTTCGGGTGCGCAAATGCTTTCCGGCGGCATCTTTCTTTTTGTGGCCGCAGCGCTTTTCGGCGAGTACCGCGATTTTCATCCTTCGCGGATTTCGAGCGGTGCCTGGTGGTCGCTGGTCTATCTGATCGTCTTCGGGTCGATCATCGGATTCACTGCGTACGTGTGGCTGATCCATCACGAATCGCCGACGAAAGTGGGAACCTACGCCTACGTGAATCCGATCGTCGCGGTGCTGGTGGGATATTTTCTGGGCGGGGAAGCGATTAGCCAGCGCACGATCGTAGGAACGCTATTCATTCTGGTGAGCGTAATCGTAATCACCACCACGCCATCCACCAAAGCGGTCAGCACGGACGAAGCGCCTTCGATGCCCGCAAAAGACATAGCGTAAGCGGCGACGTTTACGGCCTGTTAATTGAGATTACGTCGTCGCTTCTTCGCCGACGCGATCAACGCTTCGCACGATTCGTTGCAAATGCTGCGCATCTCGCGGGAAACGTGTTCGTGTACTCCATCGGCGAGAATCATCATCGCTGTGCCGTGCAACAACGCGCCCAGCGCCATCGCCAGACGGACGTGATCCTTCGGCGCTCCTCCCAATTCGTGGGCCAGCCGCGCTTTGATCAGTTCATAGGTCGGTTTGGGATCATGGCGTGAAAGGCGCGCGCCCCAGTCTGCGGTGAGTAATCGATATTCATGCGGATGCAGCGCCGCAAATTCCAGAAAGCGGCGGCAAGTTTCGGCAGGCGACTCGGCCGGCAGCAGCACGGCCATCAACTGCTCGAGCGCGCGAGCTCGCAGCAACACCAGCAGATCGCGCTTGTCTTTAAAACGCTGATACACCGTGGGAGTCGTGGTTTCTGCCGCGCGGGCCACCGCTCGCATGGTTAAAGCTTTTTCGCCTTTCTTGCGCCATAGAACATACGCTGCATTCAGAATTCGCTGCTCCAGCTCGGCATCCGGTTTTCGCGGCATCGGTCTCCTCGGATCGTGCTCAACTATCCCGCACTATACGCTTTACAACGTTAAAATAACAGTGTATAAAGAATGGGTCGCTCGGGCCCCGTATCCATCCGGAAACACCCCATCCGCACGTACTGAAACGTGAAGGAGCAAGAGGTAGAGCTATGTATCAATTTCAATACACGGTGCGAACCGCCGCCAGCCCGGCACAAGCCTGGGAAGTGTACTCCAACTGGAATCTGTGGCCGCGCTTTGCCAGCGTGTATGGCGAAATCACCTGGGCCGAAGGACGTCCGTGGGAAGTGGGAAGCCGCATGCAGATCGAAATTCTGCGGCCCATCAAAACGACGGTGGATCATTTGATTATCTGCTGCGAACCGGCAAAGGAACTGGGCTGGATCGATCGCGCCATGGGGCTGACGATGAGCCAGTGGGTGGAGTTTTCACCTCTGCCTTCGGGCGGCACGCGCATTCACACCTGGGGCGATTTGTCGTCGCCCGATACGCAGGTGGGCGTGAAAGCGGCGAAGGAATTGCTGACGGTCTTCATCGAGACGTGGTACGAGAATTATCGGATGACGTGCGACGAGCTGCGCGGCTCGCTGGAAATGGCGGGATAAGCTTTCACGCGCGCATCCCGAAACGCTCTTCGCTCGAAGCGGCAATGCGAGGCGCTGCAGTCAGAAAAACAATCGGTCCGAGAACATGTTGCCGTTGGTTAGACACTCGTGTCCGATGGTGTGTCAGGTTTGGGCCTGACGGATTTCCGATCCGCGCTGAAGTCGTGCTGCTGTTACTGCGCACGCGTAATCACGTCTGCGCCACCGTCGGACACGAGTGTCTAATCTATTTGCGCCACGCCGCAGGCCTACTTCTCAGTCGCCGTTGACTTCGCTGCGTCGTGAACGTTCGCGACGTTCTTGTCAGCTGCCGCGCCGTACAGTTCTGGATGCAGGTACAGGCCCTGTTCGTTGGCCGGCTTCATTTCTTCCGTGGGGATGCGGTGAGCATTCGCCCACGCGTCCTGCCGAATGCCGGTAACCTGCCACGACACGCGTTGCCCTTTTTTCCCGCCTGCAATCTTGAATTCATTTCCGGAAATTTCCGATGCGACGTAGAGGTTCGGCCCTGGCGCGCCGATCGCCGTTAGCTGGTAACGGAAATCGCGATTGAGGGCGCTGAACCATTCCGGCATCGTGACGATCGCCGAGCCGTGCGCATCGAGCGTGACGATGCCGTTGTAAATGTTCATCATGTCCGGCGATTCGACGAACGAGTGCGACAAATATTTGTTCTCCGGATCGATCGGATCGTCGATTTTGAACGATCCTCCGCCTTTCGTAAGCGTGCCGGTCACTGATACATCGCCGCTAAGATACGCGGCCAAACCGCCCGCGTTGTTCATCGCGACCACGCCGGAACCTGCCGCGCTGTCGGTTACGAACACGCCTCCGTTCGATGTGCCGGACGTTGCGGTATTGATTCCGTACATCGCGTTTCGCCCGACGGTGGCAGACTGTGCGAAGACTCCTGCGTGGCCGCTGTTGCTCGCACCGTTGTCGCGCACGTCGAGCGCAGCGAGAGGCTGCGTGGTGCCGATCCCCACATTCACACTCGCATTTCCGCCGTTCACTCCGTTAATGCTGCCCAATACCATCGAATTGTTCGCACCGACGAAAGCGTTCGCTCCAATCGCGGATGCGTTCGTAAGTGACGGGCTGGCTCCATCAGCGTACGCACCCAAGAATGTGTTCGACGATCCGGTTACGTTCGCCAATCCACTGGCGTTGCCGACTGCGGTGTTATTGTTGCCGGTCGTGGTTTGGCCAAGTGAGTTAACACCGAGTGCGGCGTTCGAGCTGCCCGAGATGTTGCTCCCGAGTGTGCCGAACCCGACGGCCGTGTTGTTGGATGCGGTTGTGTTGCTGTAAAGGGCAGTCGCTCCGATCGCCGTATTTGCTTGGCCAGAAGTCTCGCTGAACAAGCTGTTGAGGCCGAATCCGCTGTTCGTTATGGCTCCCGCGACCAAGTGAAACGCGCCGGCTGAACCGATTCCTACGAATGTGTTCGTGGCGCCGCCGAGATCGTGAAGGAAGACGCCGCCGCCGAGGGTGATCACGCCAGTCCCGCCAGCTGGGCCGGTGCTGGGCAACTCAAGAATGGAGGTACTCAAAGTTGCGGACGAGACGTTGCCGGTAACCGAAACTCCACCGATAAAACTTCCCGCGAGGCCGCCCGCGCTGTTGTAGCCGGTGACGCCCACACCGGTCGCGCTTGACGTTTGACCGTACAGGCCGCTGCCTGTCGCAGTCGTGGTTACACCGTAAACTCCGCTACCACTTCCGGTCGTCGAATTGTTAGCTCCGAGGACGCCGTATCCGTTAGGACTCGACGACCCGCCGGCGACTCCAGCTCCGCTTCCCGTCGTCGCGCTGTCTGTCCCAATGATTCCCGTGCCTCCGGGCGCCGATGTGGTGGCTGTGATCCCTGTGGTGTTTGCCGTGTTAACGGATTCCGATCCCGTGAATACGTTGTTGCCGGCCAGGTTCGCAATTCCTGGAAACGTTTGGTTGGCGGCGAAGGTCACGATGCCGTTGGCGGCGAAGGACAGTCCGGTGTCGGTGAGTGTGCCGCCGCCGGGACCGTAGAACAGATCGAGCTTGGCGGCGGGAGTCGTGGAGTTGTTGTTGAGCGGCTCGGCGCGGAATCCGAAAGCTTCGGTGTCGGAAAGTTGCGTCGAGCTGTTGAATGACGACGCTTGAAATTGGAACGAGTGGGATTCGTATCCGCTTGACGCAGTCGCCGGATGGCCTGGCGGCAACTGGAACGATCCACGGAAGATGGAGTTGCCATTCACGTCGAGAGTTTCGGCGGGCGTTGTGGTGCCGATGCCGACGAGGCCAGCCGATTCGAAAATCGTGGAATTGCCGAGTGCGGAGCCGGAGGTCCAGATGGGAATGAAGTCGGTCGAGCCGCTGCCGGTCGGAGTGACTTGCGGAACGCCGGAAGGAGTGAGCAACGTGCTCGCCGCTTGCGGCGTGGCGACGATCGTCGTGTTGCCGCCGGTGAAAGTTGCGGAGGCGGATTTTGCGTTGATGGCTGCGAGACTTTGGGTGGTGACGTACGCGGACGCGGGCAAGCCGCCGAGAGTATCGGCATCGGCAGCTTTCAGCGCATACGGAACGCTGGCGAGCAACACGCGTGGCATTTCCTGCTGATGTCCAACGGTGATGCCGAGCCAGCGGGATTCGCCGGTGCCGAAAAGTTCGGCGGGCATCCCGTTTGGCGTGGCGCCGCCCAGCAACGTAGCGAAATGGCCGTTAGCGTCGGCGATTACATTCTGAGTTTCACTCCACAGCGCGCTGCCGCCATCTTGCTCGGCATAAATCGCAAAGGTGACGCTGGCGACGCCGGCGATGGGCCGCGCGGCAGAATCCTTCAACGTGCCGTTGAACTGCACCAGACGCGGAACGCTTGTTTGCGGAGTGTCGCTCGACGCCGCAACGACGGCGTTCGTGGATGCCGCGGTGGTAGATGAAATCTGTTGTGGCGCGGCGAAGGCCGGCGTCGCGGCCAGAGCGAAGAATCCGAATGCGGCGAATCCAATTTCGATAACGCGATTGCTGAGGGGCGTGCTCGACAGCCTGATCATCATTCCATCTCCCACCTTGGATTTGCGGGCGCTGAGGCGCGCGCAGTCGGGCACCAACGGAAAAAACGGGGAAGCGCCGGCGCAAGGTCCGGGCGACCAAGCTCGCGAACCGGTACGCCGTTTTCCAGACGCACGCATGCATGCGTCCGAACGCGCTTCCGCCATTTTTTGTGTTGATTTAGCGCCGGGCCGAAAAGAGCCCCGCGTCTATCCAGGTGGGCGTGAGTTGCGAAGAATTCGAGCCAGCGCGGTGTACCCGACCGTGCCAGCCGACGCCTGCGCAGTCAGCTTGCGAACGTTGTACGCCGTTGCCAGCCGCATCGTCAAGATAATTTTCATTCATCGTGAATGCGTAGTGCGACGAAAAAACAGCCGCGCGCGATTTTGCGGCGTTATGATTTGTGAATGCGAACGATACGAACGACACGAGTGATGTTTGCGTCCGCGGTGATCGCGGCGGTTGCGAGCTACGGTGTAAAGGTTCACAGCGCAGGCGCGCGCATCGCGACGGCTCAGGCGGCCGCACGAGCAGCTTCGCAAGCGCACGCCGGTTGGACTCTCACGTGGTCCGACGAATTCAACGGCCCGGACGGCAGCCCGCCCGATCCGACGAAGTGGACGTACGACATCGGCGGGGACGGATGGGGAAATCAGGAGCTCGAGACGTACACCGGGCGCTCGTCGAACGCGGAGATTCGCGGCGGAAATCTGGTAATCACCGCGCGCAAAGAAACTCTGACCGACGCCAAGGGCGTGACGCGCGATTACACTTCGGCGCGATTGAAGACGCAGGGAGTGTTCACCCAGCAGTACGGGCGGTTTGAATCGCGGATCAAAATTCCGGCGGGCGAAGGAATGTGGCCGGCGTTCTGGCTGCTGGGCGCGAACATCGACAAAGTCGGCTGGCCGCACTGCGGGGAAGTGGACATCATGGAAAATATCGGCAAGGAACCGGATCTGGTGCACGGTTCGCTGCACAGCGCGAGCACCACGAAATCGACGCGCGATTTTACCGCGCCGTTTCCCACTCCGCCGGATTCGCCTGGATTCGCTGACGATTTTCACGTGTACGCGGTGGAATGGGACGCGCAGACGGTGAAGTTTTTCGTCGATGGCCAGCAATACGGCACGGTGGACAAGAAATTGTGGACGATGGGCAACGGCGAGTGGGCGTTCGATCAGCCGTTTTTCGTGATTCTGAATCTGGCGGTGGGAGGGAATTGGCCGGGGCCGCCGGACAAGAGCACCAAGTTCCCGAAAGAAATGCTGGTCGATTACGTTCGCGTGTACAAGAAATCGTGACGGCCAAGTGTAGGACAGCCTGCCGAAGGCTGTCCCACGTTGCTACCAGACGTGACAGACTTTCGCGGCGGGCTTGACCATCGGGCTGCCGGCTTTGCAGCCGAATGCTGGCGCGAACTGGGGCATATTCACCACCACGCCGTTCACGCGATACTGCGGCGGTGAATGTTCGTCGGTCATCGCGCGCAACCGCAGCTCTTCCGGACGCTCGTTCGCGCAGGCCCACTGTGCGAAGCCGATGAAAAAGCGCTGGTCGGGCGTGAGTCCGTCGATCGGATTCAGCGTTTTGTCTTTGGTGTCGAATTTCCACGCCATGTAAGCGAGCAGCTCGCCGCCGAGATCGGCCACGTCTTCGCCGAGGGTGAGTTTGCTGTTGATGTGAATGTCGTCCACCACGATGTACTGCGCGTACTGATCGCGGACGCAGCCGGTGCGTTCGTCGAATTTCACGCGATCTTCCTTGGTCCACCAATCGCGCAGATTTCCTGTGGCGTCAAACTGGCTGCCTTCGTCGTCGAATCCGTGCGTCAGTTCGTGGCCGATCGTGCCGCCGGTGTCGCCATAGTTTGGCGCGGCATCGATTTTCGCGTCATAGAGTGGCGGCTGCAGAACTCCGGCGGGAAAGTTGATGTCGTTCATCTGCGGGTTGTAATAAGCGTCCACAGTCGGCGCCGGAATGTCCCATTCGCCGTGGTCCACGGGCTTTCCGATTTTGTTGATGTTGCGACGAGCCTCGAACGCCGTAAGCGCGAAAGAGTTTGCGGCGAAATCGTCGCGGGAGATGGGTACCGAGCTGTAGTCGCGCCATTTGTCGGGGTACCCGATTTTGTTGCGGATGCCGTGCAGCTTGACGAGTGCCTGCTGTTTGGTGGCGGGGCTCATCCAATCGAGCGCGGCGATGCGCAGCGCCATGGCGTCTTCGATTTGGTTCACCATCATCAGCGTTTGCGCTTTCAGCTCTGGCGAAAACACTTTGGCGACGTAGGCCTGGCCGAGCGCTTCGTCCAGGTGATGATCGGTGAAGCTGACGCACCGCTTCCAACGCGGCTGCTGCTCTTTGGCACCGCGTAGGTAGGCACGATAAAACGCGAAATTTTCATCGACGAAAGGAGCGGAGAGATAATCCGCCGCGCCGTACTCCAGGTGGAATCGCAGATACGTTTTCCAATCGGCCAGAGGCTCGGCGGCGAGGCGTGCGTTCAGTTCCTTGAAGAAACCGGGCGACGCAACGTTGACAGTCGAAAACGCCGGATACGGAGCCACCTGGAAAAACGCTTTCCAATCGAAATTGGGCGCGAGCGCTTCGACCTCGGTGATGGTCATTTTGTGTTTCAGCGCGTAAGGATCGCGGCGTTCCACGCGAGTCATGGAGGCTTTGGCGAGCGCAGTTTCAATGCGCATCACGGTGGCGGCGTTTTTCTTCGCCGCGGCGGAGCTGTCACCCACCAGCGCAAATGCTTTTTCCAGGTGCTCCACATACCGCGCGCGGATCTCTTTCGATTTTGCGTCGTCCTTGGTGTAGTAGTCGCGATCCGGCAGCCCCAGGCCTCCTTGGTCGAGAGACGCAATCACCTGTTCGGAATTGTCCAGGTCCTGATCGGAGCCGGCGCGAAACAGCATCGAGCCGCCGAAGCTGAGCTGAAACTTCGCGATCAGCGGCGCCAGGTCGTGCGTGGATTTCAGTTGGGCGATTTCATCGAGCTGCGGCTGGATGGCGCTGATGCCGCGCTTGTCGATGGCGGCTTCGTCCATGCAGGACGCGTAGTAGTCGCCGATTTCCTGGTCCACGACGTTGCGAGTTGTTGTGGTCGAAGCCGCCTGTTCGAGCACGCCGCGCAGAAAATTCAAATTGTCTTCGTAGAGCTTGGAGTACACGTCCCAGCTGGATTGGTCGGGCGGGATTGGATTGGCGGTCTGCCAACGTCCGCAGGCGTAGTGGTAAAAATCGGTGCAAGGATCGATGGACTTGTCGATCGAGTCGATGTTGAGGCTCGGCGAATAGGGTAAAGAAGGCGCAGCGGATTGCGGCGCCGCTGATTGGGCAGCAGAGGATTGTCCCATCGCCGCAAAGGCAAAACCGAAGATCAACACCACCATCGCAAAAATCCGCATGCTTACCCTGTCCATCGTGTCCTCGCCCTTCGCACAAATATAATCGCGCGTTGATTGTACATCGAGTGTACGTCCGAACGTTTGCTGCTTGGACGCGCGAGCGGGCGATTGGTTTGCGCTATCGAAGCAGTTTCTGTGAGGTGAGCTGAGTGGGGTTCAGGCCGATGCGGGGAACTGAATTTTTAGCTAACTGAGCGTCACGATGCAGATCGCTTTCTGCGTCGGCGCTCGATCAGCCAGCCCAGAAAATAAAACCAGGCGACAACGAGCAAGGGCATCACAATCAGAAAAGTTGCAGCCTCGTTCACGCCATAGGTTCCGAGTGCGCCCGTAATCGCCATGCCGATCAAGAAAGCGGGCAGCGCCACAAAACCAAATGCTCGAACAAGCGCGCTCGGCGGCGGGGCGAAGTAGTCGACCGAGGCTGCGTCCCAAGCCGGCTCGCCCGGCGTAACGTCGCTCTTGTGATGGGTGTTTGGCGGTTGACGATCCAGCGGAATCCCACCCCACCACAGCAATCGAGCGGTTTCCGGATGCCTCAGTTCTGCATTCAGCCGGTAGGCCTGCGCAGTCATCGCCGCGAATATGAGTAAACCAATGGTGGGTAGCGAAACGCGCCAGCGCCATTTCACTCGGTATTAGACGCCGTTTGTCGTCGAGTGGTGCCCGGACCGAATCGCCGAGTCGCGTTGATCCCGCCACGTTTCATGCGTGGCGTGCCCGTTACTGCTTCGGCGGAGTCGGCTTTGCGGGCGGCGCTGCCGCGGCGGGTTCGGATGGTTTTGCGGCACCGTGATGGTCGAAGCTGATCACGCGTGCGACTTTCCAGCGACCGTCCTGGAAATGCCAAAGGTGGATGAACTTTGCTTCGCCGACGCCGTCTCGTTCTTCGTTGCCGGGATGATAAAAGCGATGAACGCCGATTTCGACGGCGCCGTAGTGGGCGATCGGGTAGACCTCAAGCGTGCCGGGCACGAGCTGGCGCGTCACTTTGCCGCAGATGTTATTTTTCACTCCATCCACGGTCGCTTGCTTGCCGGTCATCAGGCCGCCCTTGTCGTGGTAGAACTCCAGGTCGTCGGCGAGCAGTGATCCGAACGTGGCGAGGTCGC
Source organism: uncultured Acidobacteriota bacterium (assembly GCA_963719065.1). Classification (GTDB taxonomy): domain Bacteria; phylum Acidobacteriota; class Terriglobia; order Acidiferrales; family UBA7541; genus Palsa-295. The sequence goes on from CAVRAM010000001.1 coordinate 534,639, forward strand.
AGGAATTGTAAGCGCCAAATAGCGCGGCGTCTTCGGCCTGGATTACATGGAAGAGTTGATCGGACGTGAGGGTGTCTGGATCTTTCGTAGCGTCGGCCTGCGCGCAAGCGACGGGTGCGGAGACGCAGCCGAAGACGACCGCAAGTGCGAGCGCGCTGAGAATATTTCGGGTACGAGGTCGTTGTGTCACGTTCATTCGGTAGCCCCTTTGGAATGTCGCATCGCCGTGATGCGGCAGTCATAACGTTCTACGAAACACGGGTGTTGAATGTTCCACTGGCGTCAGGCTGCGGGCATCGCACGCTGAAGCCCTGTCACCGCTCAATCAGCGTCGGTGGAGTTAAATCTCCGCCCTTCCGGGGTGCGCGATGTAGGAGGGGATGCCGGGCGGGAGCGGGAATTCAAAAACGTGGAATCCGCCCCGGCGGATGCAAACGGCGCACATTCCACAGAGAACACCGAGAACGGCAAAGATGAGGACACGGAGACGGCGGAGAGGGCGGCAAGCGCGAAGCGAAGTACCGTGGTGCGCGGGCAAGCCGCTGCACTCCACGAAAAGGCAGTCGTGCGCGCGTGGCGATGACGGTTTTCGGGCGCGGGATGCGCATAGCGTAGTAGGGCAGTAACACAACGGACCGGTGCGACGCGACAGGGGCGTCACGCGCGCCGGTCCGCTGAATTGCCCACTACGGGAGAGTGCTATGCGTCAAAAGAAAATTCGCGCGGCGATTCTGGCGTGCACGATGGCAGCGGCGATGTTGGTGGTGGCGTGCGGCAGCAGTGTGGAAGGGAAGTATCGCGACCCGACCGGCTCGATTAATGCTTCGTTTCAGGATGGCAAAGCGTATATCGCGCTGGGTGGGTACGCGGTGGACGGCACGTACAAAATCGATGGGAATAAGATCATCGCCAGCGGCGATTTCGGAATGATGCTGCCGAATCCGGTGGTGTTTACGATCAACAAAGATGGATCGATCGACGGTCCGCGCAATTCGATGATTCCGCGCCTGGAAAAAGTGAAGTAACGGCGTCGCGGCATTTGCGGATTCGAGTTTCGGGGCGCGCGGTCGATAGGTTGTGCTTCGGAGTTCGCGGTTTGGCAATCGCATGGCGGCTTCACGGCGGCTACGTACCGTGCGTGCTATCATGGCGCGCCAAGCGCGTCTATTGCGCGCATCACGCCGTCACGGAGTCTCTCGCTCATGCGAACGCGGATTCGATCGAATTATGTGTGGATTTCTGCTGCGGCGGCGATGCTGCTGCTGGCCGCTGCGCTCAGCACGGCCGCTCAAGACGCCGCGGCTCCGTCTACAACTTCGTCCGCTCCCCAGGCGGGCGTGTTGGGCGGAGTGATGGCGAAATCCGCGGATGCGTCCGCTTCCGATGAGGCCACGCCGCTGCGCGTTGTCGAAACCGTTCAGTCGGCCAACATCATTCATCAGGTAGTGCCGGAGTATCCGCTGGTCGCAAAAACGGCACACATCTCCGGCACGGTGCTGCTGCACGCGATCATCGGCACCGATGGCTCGGTGGAGGAACTGAGCTTTATTTCCGGGCCGCCTTTGCTGCTGAAATCATCGATGGATGCGGTGAAGCAGTGGCAGTACAGACCTACGCTCGTGAACGGTAAACCTGTGAAAGTGGATACCACGGTCAGCGTGGTGTACACGCTCGGGGATAATCCGTACGGCGCGCCTATACCAAGCAACACCGGACAGCAACAATCGAAGGCGTCGAACGGGACGAGTACCCCGCCCGCGCCGCCCGCCGCGGCGATCGACCCGCAATTCCGCGCCGACATCCTGCATCTGATCGAAGTGACACACGCGAATACGCGCGGCGAGGAGTCGATGCGCAAGGGGTGTGAATCTCTGCGGCCGATGTTAATGCAATCAATGCCGCCAACACCCAGCCACGACAGAATTGTTCAGAGTTACATCGATGCATGTACCGCGCTTCCGAAATCGCAGGAATTTGTCGACGCGGGTGTGACGATCATCGCAGCGCATTTGACGCCCGAAGACGTGAAGGCCGCGATCAAATTTTACGACACTCCGGAAGGACAGCACTATCTGCAAGGAACGCAAAATATGGCGGGCGAGTTAATGCCGGCGTGGCAACGTCTGGGAGTGCAAAAGGCCCCTGCGATCCTAAACGACCTTTGCAAACAGTATCCCGAATTGAACGACGAATCGAAATTCTGCCCGGTGCCGAACACTGCGCCGGCGGCGCCATCCGCAAATTAATCTCTATTGTGTCGTGCCGTGGTTGCGTTAGCGGCGTTCGGGAGTTTCGTCCACGATTTTGTAGTCGGACGGAATTTCGAAGATCGACGGGTCCGGCTCGGTGCGCGAGATTTTCGTGATCGTCACGGTTTGCTCGCCGGTGCGCGGATCGTTGTGGACTTGCTTCAGGTTAAGGCGCAGCTCGTCGGAATACCAGAATTCATCCACCACCACGACTTCCTGTCCGGTTCCGCTGGCTTTCGAGGGGATGATGTGCGTCCGGCGCGTGCCGCGAACCTGCACGTCGTTCATCGTCTGGGTGCCGAGATCTTCTTCGTAGAGCTGCGGAGTGTTCTTGCGCAGCGCCACGTTGGTGGCAGGCATCTGCGCGGGCGGATTCGGCAGGATTCTTTGCGCGGCGATACCGGTATTCGGATCGAGGAACGTATTCGCGTGCGTGTTGGGATCGTAAATGTGGTAACGGATCAGCGGCGGAGTGCCGTTGAACGAATCGGGCATCATGGCGCGGCGTTCGTTGTAGATGCGTCCGCGGTAATCGCGCGCAATGTTGTTGAAGGTGCGTTTGATTTCGAACGAGCCGTCCGAGATCTGTTGGGACGACTCGATCAGCACCGTGGCGCTGAGAGGCTCGTTCGGAATCGGCGTGACGAACACGCCTTCGACGTGCGTCTCCACGCCGCGGAACGGCGCGGGAGTCTGCGCGTTGAACTGTTGTTGCGATTGCGCTGCAGGTGCGGCCGCGAAAGCTGCCGCCAAAGTCAGTGCGAAACAGGCCCGGGCCACCCAATTTGAAGAATTCGTCGGAATCATCGGAGTCATCGGTGCCCTCCAGGGGTGCAATGGGTTCATCCTAGGATAACGGTTCGTCGAAGTAAAGACAGCCCCATTTGGGGGATGGTAACCCGCGAGTCGCGGATTAGTTGCGCGGATTTGTTGCAGAAGCGTAATTATTTCGAGTCTGTCGCGGGATCGGCGGTGCGGGGTCGAGGTGGGCACGAGGTGTGCCACATCGGGTGATGCTGCGCGGCAGGCGAGGCCGCAGCGGCGGGCCAGTCGGCACGCCGCTGCTCCTTTGCTAAGAGCGAGTTACGCGATGCGCCTGCGAGTGACAAGCGCGCCCAGGGCGAACAATCCGCCGGCCAGAAGCGCGAACGACGAAGGCTCCGGCATCGACGACGGCGGATCGACCGCGCTGCCGCTGGCGAATAAACTTTGGCCCGAACCGTTGCAGTTCTGATCCATCAGCCCGTAGTAGCAGTAAAGCACCGAGCCGCTGAAGGCGTCTATCGGGGGCTGGCCATTGACAAACAGACCCGCAGGAAGCGCGCCGGTCCAGAGCGGGCCGCCGGTGAAAGACGTAAGCGCTTCGGGGAACCACAAGACCATGGAATCGAGACCGTCGGCTCCCGTGGTGAATTCGAGCAAGGTGAAGTCTTCACCCGGCGCAGAGCCAACGAAGTTTCCTTCGACTACATGGAAATTCGCGGAGGTGATATCGGTAAGCGGCGTGACGAAATTGAAAGAGGTGATCGCGCCGGTGGTGGTATCCATCGTGAAGGTACCGGTGACAGTGTCGGAACCGTTAAACGACGTGGAGAGCGTGCCGCTGAAAGTGTAGTTGCTGCTGCCGTCCGCGCGCGCTTGGGTGGGAATGAACAGACAAGCGGCGCCCAGCGCCAGGACCGTGAGGCTTCGGAAGAGTTTCATAAATCGCTCCTTGCTGCGTAAAGCTTCGATTCGGGCGGAGAGGCTGGAGTCTCCGAGAATGTGCACGCAACCGACCTGCCATGTTTATGCGATTGATTTCAGGCGGTTTACACGGATGTACTAAAACGTTCAGTACCCAACGACTTCCATTTATAGGCAGGAAATTAGACTAACCGGCAGGGAATGAGCAGGTCAGTTTGAGACGCTTCGTATGCGCGCAGGGCCGCGGGCTACTCTTTCTTTTCGCCGATGGCGAAGTTGACTTCGCTGGCCGCGCCGGGTTTCACCGTCACTTTCTTGGCCCACGTGGTCGGCGAGCTGTAGATCGGCCGCTTCACTTCGGCTTGGGCGGCGACGTCGAGAGTTTTCGTCTCAGAGAGGATTTGCCACCCTTCGTGCCAGGCCACCAGCTCGTATTCTCCCGGAGGCACGTCGGACAGTTTGAAGGAGCCGTGTTCGTCGGTAACTGCGTAGTAAGGGTTGCGGACGACGAACAAATTGGCGTTCATCCAAACATGGCCCGCGTTGCATTTCAATTCCACCACGCCGTTGCGCGGCAGTGACACCGGGATGTACGTATTCTGAAACGGGAACGGGATGTTGTTGGACGCAGCGCCGCTCATTTGCACGGTGTGAAGCACCGGATCGCTGCTCTTGATCTGCAGTTTTCCGCCCATCGGGACGATCAAAATATGCGGGACGTAGCGGCAGGTGTGCTGATCCAGATGTTGGCGCTCGTCGGGTAAGTCCATCGCTTTGCCCTTGGAAATATCGCGAATGAACACCACGGTGTTCGCGACGCCGCCATCGGCGTCGATTTCCAGGCGCTCGAGGTCGCGAGTCTTCAGCGAGTCGGGATCGCAGAGCTTTGTGTCTTTGGTGACTGCCAGCTTCGGGATTTTCGGAATGGGTCCGGACCACTTGACGGTGCCGGTGATTGTGCCGCCGTCCGAGACGGTGACCGCGGTGTATTCGGACTGAGCGCACGCGGCGCTTGCAAACGCGGCGAGATACAGCGAGACGATGGCGGGCGCCAGTAGAACGTGGAGTCGCCCGGATGGTCGCGGGAGTTGCATGTTGCACCTCGATACCCAAGATTCGAGTGCTGGTGCTGGCCGAAATTCGTCGGAAGCATTTCGCCGGGCGAGCGCGACCTGGCGATTTCTAGATTTGCAGCGAACGCAAATTCCCCGCGAGCAGCGCTCGATTAGGCGTTCGCAAGCCGACGCCTGACGATAGCGCCGCAAGGGCACGTGGGCAACGATTGCGGAGCGGTTCGTTTCACTTCGGTTAATAGCGGCTCGGGAATGCTGTTTTGGGGGGCGGGGCTATCGAGGCGGCGAGACGCGGCGTGGCGTCGCCTTGTCGCCATCTGCGCCCGTCGAGCTCGGGGGCTACATATTTTCGTTTTTGACGACGACGGTGCGGGCGGCCATATCGTGCAGGGCCTGCTTTCGCGGCGTTAGGCCAATGCAGAGAAACTCGGACAGGCAATAGACGCCGCCGATGACGGGAACCTGGATAATCAGGCGTCCGGTGACGAAGCGCGTGGTGGCGCGCTGAAAGTCGATGCGTTCGCCGTTGAGCCCGGCGACGTGCATGCCGATCAGTTTCTTGCCCAGGCTGGCGCGCATGGGCGAGCTTTCCAGCAACGAGAAATACAGCCAAGAAGTGAGCACGAAAAACACCGTGGCGATCACGAAGAAATGAGGCCCCATCTTGGCGAGAATTTCGTCGGGCGGAGTGCCGGGTTTCAGGTCCAGATAGGCGAGGGGGACGTTTGTGGCGACGGAGTAAAACGAAATGAAGATTGACTCGGCGAGGCCCAGAATCAACAAGTCGATCACAGCGGCGGTGAATCGCACCCAAAATCCAGCGTAGCGAAGCGCCGTTGTACTGGCGCGAGGCGACGTTTGGTACTCGCCTCCGAAGCCGCCGCCTGCGCCGCCGCCCACACTCATTCGTTCGCCTCCCGGTCGCTCAAGCTTTGTCTTGGCATGCTCGCTGCGGACCCGCCGAGCGAATCGCAGTTTATATCCGATGCGCGCATCCGACGAGAGCAATTGCGAGCGAGTGCGCGGCTGGAAACCCTTCGTGCGAATGAATGGACGTAGCGGGAACGTCTCCCTAAGGTGGATTCAGCGAGGCGACATGGGCTCTATTGTTCACGCTCTGGCCTGGGTGCTTTAGGTTGCGGGATTGATCGCACTTCTGATTGGATACATCTTCATTCTTAGTGCTGCGTATCAGCGAAGCGTACTGTGGGCCGCGGGAATATTTTTCTTCTCGATTCTTGAGATTTTCTACATCGTGCGGTACTGGAAAGAATCGAAAGACGGCTTCTACATTCAGCTCGTGGGATTTGCTCTGGTGATTTGCGGCGTGGCCCTCGGAGCTCACCCTTTGTTTTACTTGTAATCGAGCCGTCTTCGCGATGAACCCGCTCCGGCGCGCCGTGGCCGACGCGCGTGATTGGATTCTGTAGCGGCGGGCTTCACGGCCGCCAGCTTTTTGTCGTTGAATTTGAGTTGCCGAGGGCGGTGAGCGGTCGTTCAGACGGGCGATTCCAGATTGCGATCGTGAATCCTGAAGCAAACGCGAACGGCCGACGGGCGTAAAGCCCGCCGCTACAAATTCGACAAAGCGGGACGCGCGGTAGGCTAAGTCCGCTGAATATCCGCGCGGCGCAGACGATAGAGGCAGTGGCGGCGCAAAGGATGGCCGGGCGGCAGCGACGGATGATCGAAGTCGCCGGCGGCGTCGCGAGTCATGCCGAGTTTTTGCATCACGCGCGTCGAGCGGACGTTGGCCGGCACGGTGAACGAAACAATTTCGTCGAGTGCGAGATCGTCGAACGCGTAGCGAAGTACTTCGCGCGCGCCTTCGGTCGCGAGGCCCAGTCCCCAATAGTCCGCAGCCAATCGCCATCCGATTTCGACGCATGGCGTGAAGTGGGCTTCGAATCGCGTGACGTTCAAGCCGATCCAGCCAATGAATTTGCCACCCGTGGCGCGCGTGCTCGCGTTCACGCCAGGGCGAAGCTCCGCGGCGTACAAACCGAAACCGTGTTCGCGGAAATGCGCTTCGATGCGCTCGACCAGCGCGTCGCTTTCGGCTCGCGAAAGCGTGGACGGCAAAAACTCCATCACGCGAGGGTCGGCGTTCATGCGTGCGAACGGTTCGTGGTCGCTCGCGCACCATTCGCGCAGGATCAGACGATCGGTGTGCAGTGTTTTCATCGTCGAAGTTTAGATGCGCCCTGGATTGCGCGTTCGGTTCGCACGCTATGGTATCGGCCGACCGGCGGGCTGTCGATAAATCTCGCGCGCGATTTGTGATTCGGTTGCTACTGCCAGATGCGATAGAGTGAAACTCCGCGAGCCGTCGTGCTACGCAAGGCGCCGCGAATCGAGACCTATGGAAACGCCCGTCGAAAAAGATCCGCGCGTTTATTTTGCCGCCGAACGAACGTTTCTGGCGTGGATTCGCACCGGGCTGGGTCTGATGGCCGTCGGATTCGCGGTGTCGCGATTCGGATTGTTCTTGCGGCAGATTCGCGCCAGCGATTCCGGTGTTGCGCCGACGGGAACGAGCGTTTCCGGATGGTCCGGCATCGCGATTGTGTTTCTCGGCGTGCTGGTGAATATCGTCGCGATTTTCCGCCACTACCAACTGGTGAACGAGTTGCGCTCGGGAACCTGGGAGCCGGGCCACGTTTCGCGGGACGGCGTGTTTTTGGCGGCGATACTCGCCGTTGCGGGAGTCGGCATGGCGGTATATCTTATGAGTATTCGCTGAGGGCCCAGCCCGGTGAAGTGAGTCGAGCATCTAACGCTCGGACTCGGGCAGGTGGGCCATGCATTTTCACGATCGGAACGCGGATTCGGCGGTACGTTGGGCGGAAATTCATCTGGCGCAGATGCTGGATCGAGGGCTCGACCGTCAGGCCGCGGTGAACCAAATCCTCACCGAAGTTTCGCGGCAGTGGGGCGGGGATTGCGAACGCGCGGTTGAGATCAGCCTGCATATCCATTTTCAGTCGCTGCCGGCGCCGAACTCCGGGAAAACGCCGCCGCACTAGGCCGCACGGCAGCGGAACACTCGCCCGAAATGCATCAGCAAATTCTGCGTCCCGGAGAACTGCGTGAGCGAAACCGAAGAAACGATGGACGGCACGTTTGCGCGGCTGGTGAAAATGCTCGAGGATTTCGATCGCCGGATGAAGCAAGTGGAAGCGCGCATGACCAACCTTGAAACGCTGATCACGCGCATGAAGACGGACATCCGCCAGATGAAGTAATATCCTCGCGCTGCGGAGCCGTTTGCGATCGGCTCGCGACGGAGGAGCCATGAAGTTTCCCGCTCGGCCCGGCCTGATTTACGCGCGCTTACGTTCTGCCGCGCTTCCCGCGATTCTGATTTTGGCGATCTTCGCGACGGCGTCGTCTTCGTCTCCGTCGTACACACCATCGGCCCGAGTGACTTCGCGTGGTGCGATGGTCGCGCCCGACGTGAAGCGCGATGTGAAAATTCAGCCGCTCGAAAACGCGCACTTCAAGCACGGGAAAGATTTGCCGTGCCTGGGAAATGCGGTGGAAGACGGAAACCCCGACGTCGAAGCTTCGACGGTGCTGATCGAAATGGAGAAGGGTTGCGAGGAAGGCTGGCACTACCACTCTGCGGAATCGCAAATCATGATCGTCTCGGGCCAGCTGACGGTGCAAACGTTTGACACGGTGAGCGCAACGCTCGGCCCCGGCGGGTTCTTCATGCTTCCCAGCAACGAGCGATACAAATATTCGTGCGGCAAGAAAAGCAAATGCCTGTTCTTCATCTCCCTCGATCGCGCGTTTGATTATCACGAGGTGAAGCCTGCAAATTAGCGGGCGATTCTGCAAATCTGCAAATCTGCGAATCCGAAGCCTACCTGCATCGCTGTATGTCGAAATCCGCGCGAGCGCTTCATACTTGAGCCGCCTTACAACCAGCCCTCCTATTGCAGACGTGTGATCAACGCTCAATGAGTGTGTGATCGCAGATGAAAAGGAGGCAGGCATGAAGTGTGTGCGGCAGTTGAGGTTGGCGCTCGCGGCGGTTGCTTTCGTGGCAATTTTCTCGCCCGCTGCGCCGGCGCAAAATCAAAACGCAAATCCCGTCGGCAATCAGGTAATGGGCCAAGTGGATTTCAAGCCGGTGATGAAACCGGACAAGGACGCGGGCGTGTGGGTGGACGGGCAATACGTGGGATTCGTGAAGGAATTGAAGGGCGACAAGAAGGTTTTACTGTTGCCGGGCGAGCACCAGATTTCCATTCGACAGGCCGGCTACAAGAACGAAGAGCAGAAAGTGGTGGTCGAGCCAGCGAAGGCCAGCGTGATTACGGTGCGGCTGGAGCGCGATGAAAATGTGCTGGCGCCGTTTGTGACTGCGCAAATCAAGCTGGATGTGACGCCGGACCGTGCGGCCGTGTTTCTGGACGGAGCGTTCGCCGGAAGCGTTGGCGATTTCAAGGGGCTGGGCAAAGGCATGCTGGTCGAGCCGGGAAAACACACCATCAAGATCGATTTGGCAGGCTATCGTCCATTCACTACGGAAGTGAATTTGTTGCCGAAGCAGAAAATTACGGTGAAGACGGATCTGGTGCAGGGAAGTATTTTGCAGGCCGACCCGGCGATCAAGAACAACTAGCTCGAATCGCCGGCGGTCAGGGATTCTTCACGGCGACGAAGTACATATTGCAGGCTGAAATTACGATGTGAGTTGGATCGACCACGAGCACTGTGTCGCCGGGAATTTCGGTGGTGCCGCCGGTGATTTCCGCGTCGGGATGCGCGAACGTGATCAGCGTCGCTGAATCCGCGTCGATCCCCAGTTGCTTGAAATTTACAAACGAACCGCTGCCGGAATGGTCTTCGGTGAATTTCTGGTCCGTGACGGTTTCGGCTTTCGCGGTCGCGTCTTTGGTGAGTGTGTCCTTCCAGCGAAACGAATTCGCCGAGTATTCGAGTTCGGTGCCGAGCAGCGCGTCCGCTTGCTTTTGATCCCAGCAGGAAATTGTCTTCACAGGCAAGATTTTGCTGACCGTCCATTTGCCCCACATCTGAAAGGGAACTTGCGGGCCGCCGGCGTCGGCCCCGGCGGATGCTGAGGCAGCGCCGCCGCGAATCAGGTTCTCAAGAGCTGCTGAGCGAGAGTCGTCTGCGGCGATAAAGCAGCGCGTGAAGTCGCTTTTCGTGGGCCGCCAATCGGCAGTCGGGTGCAGGCGCGCGTTGCAGGATTCGCCGCGTGACTTTATCCATTGTTGGTGCTCGGAACGGAATGCCTCGGCTGCCGGTGAATCACTCGCGAGTTGCGCCAGGCGCTGGTGATACAGCTTGCTGAGCCGTGCGTTGTGGCGCTTCAATTCGTCATCGAGGCACACATTCGCGGGGCCGGAGTCTGGATACATGCCATGAACACAGTCCTGATAGGTCTTCGAGAGTTGTGGCTGACTTGATGTGGTGTTTTGCTGCGCGCGAGTTGTGGGCGCGGCGACGACGATCAGAGCGCACGCGAGCACGAGCATGCGCAAGGCGTGCGGCGTCACGGCTGCTTCTCCAGGTTTTCGCGATCCCACTTCGCAAGATTGGCTGCGGCGTCGTAGGTCGTTTGGCAGAAATCGAGCAGCGCGGCGCGACGGTCGGGCATATTGCGCGCGTCTTCGTACATCAGCCGGAACCCCGCACCCGGCACGCTGTAATACGCTTTCGCCGGCGACACTTTTGCTTCGCGAAAGCCCGCTGGTTCGGGCGCGGCGTAGGAATAAAACGCGGCGTCGGTCACGTCGCCGCCGCCCGGCCACCAGCCCACGCTGCTGACTTCGTGCGAATACGCTTCGCGAGTGACGGCGTCGGCGCCGGGGCGATCGGGCGCGCGGCGTCCGGAAAACCGCGTGACGCACAAATCGAAGCTGCCCCAGAAAAAATGCACCGGGCTGCATTTGCCGATGAAGCGTCCGCGAAATTCCTTGAAGATCGGATCGATGGCCACCAGCACGCGCCAGAATCGGTGCGCGTATTCTTTGTCGTAGCTGGCGTGCTGCGTATCTTGGTCGAAACGGATCGGGTTCGGCACTTCGACGGGCATTTCCCAAATGTCCACCGCGACGCCAAGACCGCGTACGGTTTCCATCACTTCTCGGTAAAAATTCGCGACGGTGCGGTTGGTGAGCTCCACAATCTCGGATTCGCCTTCGGTGGTTTCGATGCGCAGCAGATGCTCGACAAAATCAAATTCGATTTCGAATTCGCCCTTGGCGTAGGGAATCGGCGAAGTGGTCAAGCCGCGGGCGCTGACGTACAGCGGCACTTCCCACCAGTGATTGATCATCGGAGTGAGAGCAAGGCGAATCTTTCCGACAATCTGCGTCCACATGTGCAAAGTCGCGCAGGTGTCTTTCCATTCGGCGAAGGGAAGCGCGGGCCACTCGGCGTGGCTTGGTTCAGGTGCGGGGTGCGGCGCGTTCATGGGGATGCTCCGGCGGCGCGGCTGGGTGCGCGGCGATTCCGCGAGTAATGGTAGGCAATCGGGCGCGGATGTTCAATTGCGATGTTGCAGCTAGCAGGAACCGAACGGCTAACCCGCCAAAAAGGGCCGAGCTGGTGATGGTTTGACGAGGCCGCGAACAGGAACGCCCTCGCTGCAGGTTCGTTGACTTGCCAGTAGCTGCGCCCTAAACTTTCGGAGCATGCCTGCGAGCGACTCCCTCATCGGCCGCACGATATCGCACTACCGCATAGTCGAAAGGCTGGGCGGTGGCGGAATGGGCATTGTTTACAAGGCGGAAGACACGCGGCTGGACCGATTCGTCGCGCTGAAATTTCTGCCGGACGACGTGTCGCGCGATCCGCAGGCACTGGCTCGATTTTCCCGCGAAGCGAAATCTGCGTCGGCGCTGAACCATCCCAACATCTGCACGATCTACGACATCGGCGAAGAAGACGGCCGCGCGTTCATCGCTATGGAGTATTTGGATGGCGACACGCTGGGCCGGCACATCGGCAGCCGCCCGCTCGATCACGAAACGTTTCTTGCGCTGAGCCTGGAAATCACCGAAGCGCTGGAAGCGGCGCACGCGCAGGGCATCGTTCATCGGGACATCAAGCCCGCGAATATTTTCGTCACCAAACGCGGTCACGCGAAGATTCTGGATTTCGGATTGGCGAAAGCGGCAGGCGTCGATAGTGCCACAAAATCCGGCGCGCCCACGGCGGCGGATGCTTCTGAAGAATTGATGACCAGCCCCGGAACGGCGGTGGGCACGATTTCGTATATGTCGCCGGAGCAAGTGCGCGGCAAAGATGTGGATGCGCGCACGGATCTTTTTTCGTTTGGCGTGGTGATGTACCAGATGGCGACGGGCGCGTTGCCGTTTCGCGGAGATACGCCAGGGGTGGTGTTCGAGGCGATTCTGAATCGCGAGCCCGCTCCGGTGGCGCGCCTGAACCCGGACGTGACGCCGAAACTGGAAGCGGTGATCGCGCGGGCGCTGGAGAAGGATCGCGCGCTGCGCTACCAGCACGCGTCCGATTTGCATTCGGAGCTGCGGCGGCTGAAACGTGACAGCACGTCGGGCCGTATCGCCGCGGCCGATCGCGTGGGTTCGGACGTGCAACAAGCGGCGCACGGATCGGACGTTGGCACGGGCCGCGGAAGTGCGCAGGGCACGTCCGCGCAACCGGGTTCAGCGCATGGCACGGAACATGGCAGTGCGCACGCGGGCGCGACGGCGGTTCCCGGATCGGCGAGTGTTGGCACGGCATCGGGTTCAAACGCCGCCGCACCGCAGAGTTCAAAAAAATGGATTGCTGCGGCAATCGCCGCCGTACTTGTGATCGCCGCTGCAGCTGGATGGTGGTGGTATCGCAATTCGTCGACGCCCGCTCCGCCGCGCAGCACGGAGTGGCAGCAGATCACGTCGTTCACCGATTCGGTGGTGTATCCGGCGCTTTCGCCCGACGGGCGGATGCTGGCGTTCATTCGCGGCGCGTATTCATTTTTCGGCGCCGGTGAAGTGTACGTAAAAATTCTGCCCGACGGAAAGCCGGTGCAGTTGACACACGACGGTTTGATGAAAATGAGTCCGGTGTTTTCGCCGGACAATTCGATCGTTACATACAGCACGCCTCCGCCGTGGACGGTGTGGCAGGTGCCGGTGCTGGGCGGTGAACCGAAGGTGATGCTGCCGAACGCGTCTTCGCTTACGTGGATCGACGGCGGAAAGCGGCTGCTATTTTCCGAGATTCAAGGCGGCGGCTTGCACATGGTGGCCGTGACAACGGACGAAGGCCGCGGGCAGAGCCGCGATGTGTACGTGCCGATTCCGGATCGCGGCATGGCGCATCACACCTATCTTTCGCCGGACGGCGAACATGTGCTGGTGATTGAAATGAATAGCCGTGGCGAACTGGGACCGTGCCGTGTGGCGCCGTTTCATCCGCCGGGCGAAATTCGCGAAGTGTCTCCGCCAGGAAAACGGTGCATCGACGGCGCTTGGTCGCCGGACGGCAAGTGGCTGTATCTGAATTTCGAGAGCGACCTGCTGCACATCTGGCGGATGCGCTATCCCAACGGCCAATTGCAGCAGTTCACGCCCGGGCCGACGTCGCAGGAAAACATCGCCATGGCGCCGGATGGAAAATCGCTGATCACTTCCGTGGGAACCCAGGACATGTCGGTGTGGGTGCACACCAGTCAGGGAGAAAACCAGATCACCGCGGATGGAAATTCCAGCATGCCGCAATTTTCGCCCAACGGAAAACACCTGTATTACCTTCTGGAGAACAGCGAAACGCACGCGGACGAATTGTGGATGCAAGACCGCGAGAGCCAAAAATCCGACCGCGTGCTGCCAGGCTATTCGATGGCTAGCTACGGAGTTTCCCCAGACGAAAAATACGTGGCGTTCGCGATGAACGACGATAGCGGCCGATCGAGTTTGTGGATTGCGCCGACCAGCCGGCGGAGTTCGCCGGTGAAGCTGACCAAGACCGATGCGAGCGAAGATAGTCCCAGGATTCGCCCGAACGGCGAGATCGTGTTTCGCGCGAACGAAGGCGGCGCGAATTATATTTACCGGATCAAGCCGGACGGATCGGGCCGCACGAAAGTGACCGGCACACCGGTGCTCGACGGAATGGGACTTTCGCCGGACGGCAAATGGTATCTGGCGGCGACGGCAAGGCCCTCTGACGATCGCGACGAGGGCGGAGCGGGGACGATCGCGTTTCCAGTGGACGGCGGCGAGCCGGTCTGGGTCTGCGCGCTGGAATATTGCGGCGTGAGTTGGGACAGCAGCGGAAGTTTCCTGTACCTGGAGCCGCACGCGCTCGGCGGCGATACCATCGCGATTCCCACCGCGCGCGATTCGCAAGTGCCGAAGCTGCCGCCGGGCGGAATCAAGACGCCGGACGACTTCGCGCACATCGCCGGAAGCGTGAAAATCAAAGATTGGGTGGAGGCCGCGGTAAGCCCGAACGAATATGCGGTGACGCGGCGCAACACGCGGCGGAATTTGTACCGCATCCCGATTCCGCAGAGTTTCTGAGATTTACGATTTCGGCGGAGTGTTTGCCGGCGGCGAAGTTTTTGCGGCGTCGCTGCCGGATGCGGTGGCTGCGTTTGCGGCGGGCGGCGCGCTGGAGCCAGTGTTCGCCGAGTCCGTTGTGGTGGCGTTGGCGTTTAGGTCGGCCGTGGCATTCGCCGCCGTGGGATCGTCACCGATTTCGTCCAGGTATTCGCGCGGCATTCCCAGATTGTCTTCGGCTTCCTGCTCTTCGCGGTACAAACCCTTGATCTTGGCGTGATTGGCGTCGCGCATGGCGCGGATGCGTTGGCGGTTTTCGCGCCAGCGTTGCCAGCGGCCAAACATCGGCGCGCCCACCGATTCGCGCGTGATCTCCATCGTTTCGCTTTGCTCGGCGGCGGCTTCGCGGGCGCGCGCGGATTTGATCGCTTGCTTCAAGTGAAGGCGAAGTTGTTTCTGCCGGCTGCGCTCGTCATGCAACTGCTCGATCAGCGCGTTGTGCGATTGAACGATTCCGACCAGGGCGCTGGTGGTCCACGCGAACGTGAACAATCCGGAAATTCCGATGATCGGGCTGATGATTCGCCAGTGCGTGTCGAGATCGACCTGGCCGTAGCCGAGCGTAGTGTAGGCGTTGGCGCAGAAATAAATCGCGTCGTGCGCGTCGGCGATTAAACCCAGGCGGGAGAGCGCCATCGCCCAGGCGAGTACTCCGAGGATGTGAAGAATCAGCAGCATGAACACCGCGCTGCCGAATACGACCAGTGCGGTGATTACGTGCGGGCGGCCGGAGCGCAAACGTCGATCGGCTCCCTTGTGAAACGAAAGCACCCAGTGAATGCCGAATCCGTGGAAGAGGACGAGAAGGACCAGAATCACCGAGCCGAGAATAATGGCGGCGCCGAGTTTGAATTCGTCGGGAATTTGCTGCAGATATGCGGCGAGTCGCGACACGTCTGGGATTCTCCATCGGTCGCTGCGCTGGCAGCGACGGCGGCATTATGCCACGGCTTGAGTGCGGCGCGTCGAGCGCACGCGTGATGCACGCAGCGGCTCGCGGCGCTACGCAAATCGGAACGCGCTACGTGCCGAACGCGAGCGGCATGAGTCGCGCGGTGAAGTGGCGCAAAGCGGGAGCCTGATGCGTCAGTTTCAGGCCGCGGATTTCCGCGCGTCGCCGCCACACTTCCACAATCACTTCGACGCAATAATCCACGTGCGATTGGGTGTACACGCGCCGGGGAATCGCCAGGCGCAGTAAATCCATCGGCCCGGGCTGCTCGACGCCGTTTGCATCGGGGCGGCCAAACATCAGCGTGCCAATTTCCACCGAGCGGATGCCGCCTTCGAGATACAGTTCGTTGCCGAGCGCCACGCCGGGAAATTGCGTAGGCGCAATGTGCGGCAGAAACGCGCGCGCGTCGATGTAAATCGCGTGGCCGCCCGGAGGCTGCACGATCGGTACGCCGGCCTCGGCAATGTGATTGCCCAGATACGCGGTGGAAATCATGCGGTAGTGCAGATAGTCCTCTTCGAGCGCTTCGTTCAACCCGACGGCGATCGCTTCCAGGTCGCGCCCGGCAAGCCCGCCGTACGTGGGAAACCCTTCGGTGAGGATCAGCAAATCCTTTTCGCGCTGCGCGAGGGAATCGTCGTTGGTGCAAAGAAATCCGCCGATATTCACCAGTCCGTCTTTTTTCGCGGACATGGTGCAGCCGTCGGCATAGCTGAACATTTCACGCGCGATCTCGCGCGGCGATTTATCGGCGTAGCCCTTTTCCCGCAGCTTGATGAAGTAGGCGTTTTCGGCGTAGCGGCACGCGTCGATGTACAGCGGAATGCCGTGGCGTTTGCAGATGGCCTTCACCGCGCGGATATTTTCCATCGACACGGGCTGGCCGCCGCCGGAGTTGTTGGTGACGGTGATCATCACCAGCGGAATGCGGTTCACGCCGACGCGAGCGATGGTTTCTTCCAGCTTCGCCACGTCCATGTTGCCCTTGAACGGCGCGACGAGCGCGGGCTGGCGCGCTTCGGCGCAGGGAATGTCGAGCGCTTCGGCGCCCACCGATTCGCAGTTCGCGCGCGTGGTGTCAAAGTGCGTGTTGTTGGGCACTACGTCGCCTGCTTTGCACATCACGCTGAACAAAATACGTTCTGCGGCGCGGCCCTGGTGCGTGGGAATTACGTGGCGAAATCCGGTGATCGCCTGAACCGAGTCGCGAAAGCGGTGATAGCTGGGCGAGCCGGCGTAGGATTCGTCGCCGTGCATGATGGCCGCCCATTGCGCGGACGACATTGCGCCGGTGCCGGAATCGGTGAGCAGATCGATCAGAATGTCGTTCGAGGCGATCAGGAATAAATTGTGATGCGCGGCGTTGAGAATTTTTTCGCGCTCAGCGCGCGTGGTCTGGCGGATCGGCTCAACGGATTTGATGCGAAACGGTTCGATGATCGTTTTGATCGGCATGGGCAACAAGGCTAGCACGAAGTGTGCGGCGCGAAAACCGAGCTACGCACGACCACTTGCGGCGCTCAATCCGGTTGGTTGCGCAGCAGGATGATGTCGTTGGTGCGCGAGCCGCGAACGACGAACAGCGTCTTCCCGTCCGGCGACCAGGAGAAACTGGTCATCTCGAGCGACGTGAAATTGGTCAGCTGCTTCGGTGCGCCCTGGTTCGGCTGGCGCCACAGGTTTCCCACCCCGCCGCGAGTGACCGGCACGTCAATCGCCGATCCATCAGGCGACCACTGCGGTATCGCCATTGGTGAAGTTCCCGGAAGCACTGGATTTGAATAGAGAATCGCGCCGCCCGCGATCGGCACGATTGTGTGGCGGGTCGGCCTTGAGAGGTCCTGCGTATCGTCAGCGTCATACGCCAGCAGCTTTCCGTCGGGCGAGACTCGCGCGATCGGTGAAACTTTATGCGGCGTGTCGAGTTTCACTGGGGCGCCGCCGTCGATGCCCACGCTCCACTGGCCGCGCTCGCTTCCCGTGAAGTACGTGACGAATTTGCCGTTGGGTGCGCAGAACGGCAGCGTGACGGATCCTTCGTGCGTCAACTGAAAAGGATTCGAGCCGTCGGCGTTCATGCGCCATGCGTCGGATTTCCCGTCGACGGTCGCGGAATAGACGATGTAATCGCCGGTCAGGCAGGGATTCGCGAATGTGATGTTGCGATCGCCGACGGGCAGCTGCGTCTGTTGCGAGCCATCGTAATTCGAGGTGAAGTATTCTCCGCCGCGCGTCGCGATCAGAACCTTATCCGCGCCCATCGTGGCTAGGTAGCTCGCCGAGGAGCCATTCGAATGGAGCGGCGTTACCTCCGAAAAGTCCGGCGCATGCGACGCGTAAGCGTCGAGCGTGAAGCTGAAGTCCACCGAGACGAAGGCGGAAGCGTCGCGCGTCATTCCCAGCCATTGCAAACTGTAGTTGGTAAGGTCGTTGGTCAGCCGGTGCGCCTGGCCGGACGGGTAGGAAATCGTCCAGAGCTGGCCGGGAACTCTCGTGCCGCCTTCATCCCGCACCGGGACGAGAAACGAATTTCCATCCGGCATCCAGACCGCCGGCCCCACCGCGCCTTTGGATTCGTAGAGCGTCCGCATTGCGCCGTTGGCCGGATTCACGCTGGAGATTTTTCCGCCGCCGGTTCGCGCCAGCGTGGAAAATAAAATTGATTTCCCGTCCGGAGACCACGCGGGGCGGATCAGTCCTTGAGCGGAAACATTTCCGGTGACGCCGGCGAGCAGTCGGGCGTTTGCGCCATTCACATCGGCGATGTACAAATCCGCTTCGTTTTTATCGGTGTCGCCGCGAACGAAGGTGAACTGCTTGCCGTCGGGTGAAAAGCCGATCGAGGTGTCGATGTCGTCGATCACTTTCTGCGGGTTGCCCCCAAGGACCGGCATTTTGTACAGCGAGCTGTAAAGCTGGTTGTCTTTCGACGATTCGGTGAAATAAATGTAATTCGCGTCGGGCGAAAACGTGAGTCCGTAATAGAGGACCACTGCCGGAGGGCGTATCTGCACATCGCTGCCGGTGGCTACCTGGCGCACGTTGAGGCTTTCCATTTCGCCGTCGCGCAGCACGTACACCACGTATTGGCCGTCGGGCGAGATCGCCACGCCCGCGGCTTTGCCGGATTGCGTGAGCTTTTCAATTTTCAGGTTTTGCGTCGACAGCGCGATCGACGGCTTGCGGTTCTTGTAAATGTAAAACGCGGCCAGCGCCGCAAGCAGAATGGCAACCGCCGCGAGCGCGCCGACCAGCTTACCCTTATGTTTTTTTGCTTCGCCATAAACGATCGCCGCGCTGCCGGACCCGCTTTCGGCGCGCGCGGTGATTCCCGATACTGGCGGAAGCCCCGCATTGCTTGGAGCCACTGTCGCGTTTGAACCGCTGGCCGGTAAATCCGCGCCGACGGTAGCGATAGGCGTGCGTGCCGAACTGGAATCGCGTTGGAGGCGCTTCATGTCCGCGCGCAGATCGGCGGCGGTCTGATATCGAAGCGTTCGATCCTTTTCCAGGCTCTTATTAATGATGCGCTCGAGTTCGGCCGGCACGTCCGGGTTCACGCGGACCGGCGCCACCGGAGCGCGATTCAAAATCGCGTCGAACACCGCGGCGGAAGTGGAGCCGGAAAACGCTTGCCGTCCCGTCGCCATTTCATAAATCACCACGCCGAGCGAAAAAATATCGGTGCGCGAGTCGAGCTCCTTGCCGAGAGTTTGCTCCGGGCTCATGTACGCAACGGTGCCGAGCGCCACGCCCGGACTGGTGAGGTTCACGTCTTCCGTCGCGGGTCCGGCCGAAGCTCCGCCGGTCACCGAGTTGCCGCTGGGTCCGCTTCCAGCCACAACCTTCGCCAGGCCGAAATCCAGAATTTTCGTCTGGCCGCGGTCGGTGAGGAAAATATTCGCGGGCTTGATGTCTCGGTGAACGATGTTCTCGTGGTGCGCGGCGTCGAGAGCGTCGGCGGCTTGAATGCCGGCATCGAGCAGCGTATCCATGGGCAGAGGGCCGCCGCTGATGCGATGTTTCAGCGTAGCGCCCTTCAGCAGCTCCATGGCGATGTAGCTGCGTCCTTCGAATTCGCCGATTTCGAAAATCGTGCAGATGTTGGGATGGCTAAGCGCGGCGGCGGCGCGCGCTTCGCGCAGGAAACGGTCGAGCGCGACTTTATCGTTCGAAACGTCGTCGGGCAGGAACTTCAGAGCCACCATGCGGCCGAGCTTGGTGTCTTCGGCTTTATAGACGACGCCCATGCCGCCGCCGCCGAGTTTTTCGATCACGCGATATTGCGAGATTGTGCGGCCGGCCAGCGATGGTGCGTCAGTCATCGACGCACATCTTAGTTTCGCGCACCCGGATAGTCAACGCGACGGCGTGGGCACGGTTGCGTAGATGCGCAAGCGCGTGTAGCCATGTGCGCGACTTGGCGAGCAGCGCTAGTCTTGCTTTTCCGGACGCGCGGCCCAGATGGCAATCACGTCGGCTTTGCCGGAAGCTTTGGCGGCGTAGCGCCCGCTCTGTACGATTTCCTGAAACACGTCGGGCGGCACCGGCGATTTGATTGCTTGCTCGTAGGCTTGTTCGAGAGCGCGCAGCGCGTCGTCGATGCGGCCCTCACGAAAATATACGAAGGCGAGTTGGCTGAGCGCGACGTCTTCTTCCGAGCGCAGATGCGGGGCCAGACTTTTCTGATCGTCCGCGGATTTTGATTGCTCGGCGGCTTCGATGTGATTGTCGTAGTGGATCACGGCTTTCTGCAGATTTTCCTGCGCATCTGGAAAGTGCTGCTCGTGAGCCTGTGCCACGCCGAGCGCGAGAAAAACACCCGGATAGCTGGAATCTTCCTTGCCGGGCCACAGCTCGGCGGATTCGAGTTGCAGTTTGTAGGCGTGCTCGGCTTCGGGGTAGTGGCCGTCGGAAAGATAGCAGCGGCCAATCGCGCCGTAGGCTTCGAACAGATACTTGGCCTTCACCTTTGGAAATTTCGAAGCGTTGGCCAGAGGGATGATTTGCGTTTGGTAGGCGTCGATCGATTTCGAACAATCGTTGAGTGTGCCGTCGACGAGCAGCGGGCTTTCGACTTTCGAGATGCGAAGATCTTCGAGCTCTTCGGGGCCGAAGTTCGCGGATACGGTGATGGTTTGGCTGCTCGCGGCGGTGGCGTCGGAGCTCGCTTGCGCGGGCATGGGCGCCGGCTGCGTGGATGCTGCTTGCGCACGTACGGGGTCGGCGGCGATTGCGCACGCGGCTGTCGAGAGAATGACGGCCATCGCGATTCGTCGATGCGAATTCATTGCGTCCTCATTTTCCGGCGCATCCTACCATGCCCGATTCGCGCTCAGCTATCGTGTTTGCGTCTGGCGTTGTAGGACCGCAATCGGGCCAAGCACAGCATGTCTGTGCCCTCCGCATTTCTCGGTGTTCTCTGTGAAATGTTTTGCCGTTGCTTTTGTCGGAATCGACCTACGCGCGCGATCGAAAATTCAAAGACGTGGAATCCGCCCCGGCGGATGCAAACGGCGCACATTCCACAGAGAACACCGAGAAAGGCAAAGATGAGGACACGGAGGATGTCTGGTCCGGCGGTGAGTCGAGAGCGTGTGATGGACGGTTCGTCGTAAGAGGACAGCCTGCGCGGCAGACTGCCCTACGTGCGACTAAATACCCGCGGCGGCGAGATCGTTTTCCAGCTGCACGACCCAGCCTTTTTCCAGGCCGGCCCAGACGTAGTTGCGGAAATCGTGCAAGGTATGAGTGCTGGCCACGAGCTCGGCGGCTTTTTCGCGCATGGTGTCGAGTACGCTCTGACCGTTTTCGGTGCGCGCCTCGTCCGGATGATAGGCGAGCACATATTTCGTGGAACAGGCGCCGTTGGTGCAGCGGATGTGTTCCTCGGCAAAACCTTGCGGAGTGGTGACTTTCGAGTTCGGCGAATCCTGACGCAACATGGCGGCCATAAGCACCTCTTTCCATTGGATGCGCGCGCGAGGGTTGCGGGTTCGCAGCGCTACGCCTTGAATTGTAACCCAGCGGATTTCAGCGTAGCGTCGAGAATCGGAAATGCCGACGGACCGATGCCGTGCATTGCGGCGACGTCCTTGCGCGTGAAACGAGCCAGGTCGCGCGCGCTGAAAATCGAGTGCGACACCAAGGCTCGCTGCGCGGGCTTCGACAAGTTTGCCAATTCCACGTCCAGGCGCGGATCGATCGGCACTTTGGCTGATTTTTGTTCCGCCGGTCGGGCGGCGGACTTGACGGCCGATTTTTTCGTTTGTCGCGGCATATTGCGTCGAGTGTGACTCCACTCGACCGGCGAGACACCACGGCCTGGCGCCGGGCGGCTAAAACCGATACGTGTATCCCGTCCCTATCTGAAAATTGCTTTGCGACACATAGAAATCGTTGGAAAGAATGTCGCCCGATGGCTGGCGCGGATCCGTGTGCGAAGTAAGATAACGCACCACGGTGGTGCCGGCGTCAAAGCGAATCGCGCCGTGCGCGCTGGTGAACCACTCGAAGACCGAGCCGACGTCAAAGGCGAATCGCGTGGCATTTGTGAACTGATTGCCCGAATCGATGGTCAGCGTTTTATCGTAATAAATAAATCCCGGACGCAGCTTGAAATACCAAGCCCATGATTTTCCGGTGTAGCCGTAACGCGGACCGAATTCGCCCTGGATCGCGTTGCCCTTGCTGCCGTAGTTTCCGCTGCCGGGGAAATAATTCACGTCGGAATCCACCCACAGGCGATTGGTGATGCGGTACGCGAAGTTCACACCGAATCCGTTGTTGCTTTCGCGGCAGCTCAGGCAGGTTTCGGTATCGACCGGCAAACTTAAATACGAGTAGTGGACGCCGAATTCCCAGCGCTTCACGCCATCAAAGGTAAATTTCGGGCGATCCTTGAACCGGCTGCCGTAAAAAATGTCGCCGCCGTCGGGTCCGTAAATCCGGTAGCGATACCAGGGAACTTTGCCGGCGACGAAGTTGGCCATCACGTGCGTGGGCGAAAGCGAAGCGCGCCACAATTTGAATCGCAGAGGTTCGTCGGGCGTCTGCGGATCCCAGCGATTGATGAATTCCGATTCGAGCGCGTCCTCCAGGATGATCCATCCGGTGCCGACCACCGGCGTGAC
The DNA here is from genome assembly GCA_963719065.1 of uncultured Acidobacteriota bacterium. Lineage (GTDB taxonomy): Bacteria > Acidobacteriota > Terriglobia > Acidiferrales > UBA7541 > Palsa-295. Next base: position 557,304 of record CAVRAM010000001.1, read on the forward strand.
CACGAAATCCACCCAGCCGGTGTTGTTGGTGATTGGTTTGTGATCGTCGGGCTTGCTGCAGGTCAGATACGGATCGCAACCGGGCCGGTAAAAGTATCCGCCCTCGTTGCCGATGGCCGATTCGCTCAGGACCGGGCCGGCTTCGAACTGCGCGCTGTACGCCGCGGCCCAGGCCATGGCGCGCAAGCGGCTCATCCAGTAGGCGCGGCTTTTTCCGAAGGTGAGACTGCGTCCGCGCGGGTCGTTCAGAATTTGGATGTTGCCAGTGACGCCTCCCTCCATCGGGTGGCCGATGTAGTTGACGATGAAGTCGTCGCCGTCACCCCAGCGATTGAAATAAAAATGCTGATCGGACGCGGCCCAATCGTGCCAGAACGGTTTGTGCCAGAGCAGGTAGCGCAGGAACGGATCGTCGGCCACCCGGAATCCGTGCTCGATCAGCAAAAAGTAAAACGATTGCTGCAGCGCCGGCCACCAGTGGAAACCTTCGCGAGCTGCGGATTCGCGCGCGTCTTGAAACGACGGCGCGAAGACGAAAGTGTTTGACGGCGCATCGTCGGGCGACAGGTTCGGGGCCAAAGCCGCCGCGGCAAGATCGGGGTAGGCGATCTCCCACGGAGTCGCGGGACGCATCGCTGCGGCCGCTGCGAGCGCGGGAGCGAAGGAAACGTGCGCGTTCAGATGGTAGCGCGTGTCGTCATTCTCGTTTGCGCACGCAACGGCGAGCACCGCGCAGTTCAGTAGACGATGGCGCGCGAAATTTTCTGGTAATGCGGCGGAATCGGATGACGCAACCGCGACATCGCGCGGATGCGGGATGTCGGGTGGCGCGTCGGGCTGCGTTGCGCCTTCGAGCGGAGAAAACGTAGCAAACGAAGCGGCGTCGAAATTATTCCAAGCCAGCGATTGCGAGTAGGAGGGCGACGCAAAAATCAATGCGGTCAGCAGGACGAACCCCGCCGACATAACGCGACAACATGGCAGCTCCAACGGAACCTCCGGGGCTGGGATGTTGGCCGGTATGGCCGAAAACGGGGCAAGACCAAAATACCATATACGAAGAATCGGGAAAAAGGTCGCGCGGATTCATTTTTAGCGGCGGAATTCACGGATGATTGCTGCGGCAAGTGCGTGTTTCACGTTGGAACGCCGCCGGTCGGGCGGCCTTGGGGTCAATTCAAAGTGATCGACATCGCCGAAAAATCGATGGTGATCGTGTGGGCTTGATTCAAAGCGTCCATGCCGAGGTTGCCGTTAAACCATCCGCTGGCGTCATCGCTCGATCTGTGCACCACGTGAGCCGGTTCGAGCTTGGCGTTGAATCCGGCGATGGAAAACGTCACCGACGGCAGCGCAATCGAATCGGATGACGTGCCGTCCGCTTCGGCAGGCAAAGGCGATACCTTTTTGCCGGTGGCCATCAGTGCAGGGAAGGCCGTACCAAACGATGGATAGAACTCCGTCCTCTGGGCTCCGGTGTCCAGGCCGAACAGGAGCGACTTGCCCTGCGAATCGAGCTGAACAACTGTGTAGGCGCCGTCGAACGCGAGATTCGGTTTCGGTACGATGGCGTGGGGCGAGCCGAAACCGCACTCGAACTTCAAATCGCGCGGCGACCAGCGAATCGTTTGCAGCGCCAGCAGCACCGGCATTCCGAGTAAGCCGCGCTTTCCCGCAGCCATACCGACGAACGGTTTTTCGGAATCCGGGAGCACGTAAAACGGAAGATGCGACATATGTACGTTGCCGATGATGAGATCGTCGGCGACAGCGAATCGAGCTTTCACTTTCGCTCCGGAGAGCGAATCGAACGTGATCCCTGCGTCGCGAATTGTAAGCCCGATCCGTTTGGCTTCGGATTCGCTGAGCGACGACGCGATTGCTCCGGTATCGAATTGGAAATTCGCGGCAACGCCGTTGATGGTAAGCGGAATGAAAACGTTCCCGCCGTCGATCTTCATTTTCAGCGTTGAGGGAGCGCTCGCTGACGTCGATTGGTCGGGAAATTTTGCAGCGGCTTCCAGCAGCGGATGCAAATCGTTCACGACGGGCGCGTCCGGTTTGTCTTTCAGGATTTTGTCGGCCTGGGCGAGCGCTTCGCGATACTGCCCGTTGCGGACATACTGCTTGGTCAAAATCTCGCGAGCGTCGTAAGCGCGGGTGGAATTAGGTTCGCCGCGAATGTCGGTGTGCAGATCGCGTTCAGCGAGTTTTGTCTGATTGAATGCGGCTTCGACGGCGCCCAGATAAAACATGGGAGCGTGAATTCCCTGGGCCATCACCGCGTCGCGCAGGGCGAACCACTGGTGCGAATCGTAGAGTTGCTTGTAATTGACGGCGGCCGGCGCGGGATCGAACGGCGCGGCCAATGCAGAGGCAGCCACAATAACGGCCGCAGCGAGAGCCAGTGGGGCACAGGTTCGCATCGAAATCGAGTTTAGCATCGGCACGCGCGCGAGTTTTTCAGGTTTTCCGGCGCCGTGTGCGCAATGCGGGGAGTGGCCGCGGAGTTACGCGTGGCGGGTGACGCAACTACACGCATCGATGCGTGCTGAAAACAAAAACTCCTCCGAGCGTCGGAAACGCCCGGAGGAGCATGAAGGGTGAACGGTGTGATGCCTGAAATGATTTTGACTGCGAATTACGCTTCGGCGCGGCGGCGAAGCAGCAGCAAACCCGCCAGTCCCGATGCAAGCAGCAAGATCGAGCTCGGCTCCGGCATGCTGTTGGTGGTCGAAACCGGCTTGATGTCGAGCAGGTTGTTATTGCCGTTCAAATCGAGCGCCGTGACCCAGAACGTGTAGGTCGAAGGGGCATCCGCGCCGCCGAGAAATGCGACGGTGGACGTATTGCCGACTTCGTTGAAGCTCACGAACGATTCGTTGTTGATGCCGGGAGTGCACGCGCCGACGATCGGCATATCGTCCGCGGACGTTCCCTGCGTTGCGCCAGGGCCGCAACTCCACAGCCCGTAGCCTTGGTCAATGTCGCTCATCGAAATCGTAAACGCGGTGCCAGTCGTGAACGAAGCGGGCAACGTGAAGATGTCGAGCAGTGTTGTTTGATCGTCGAATTGGGCGTACGAGATGCCGTCCACCGTTCCGGTGACGCCGGTGAAATTCGCATCGGACAAGTTACCTTGCGCCGACACGTTTTTTTCGGAATGCACGCCGTTGGCCATCGCCGGAACGCACGAGGCGAGCAACAACGCGCCAGTAAAAGCAAAACCAGAGAGCTTGAATCGGATTGACATACAGAATTCTCCTCGAGCGGGTGATGAGTTTTTAGCCGGGTATCTTCTTTATGTCAAGACGAAACGGCGCAAAACATTTCATCGCGCGCGATTTTTATTTGCGAGTACTAGAACCCTGAGGCCCGATTCGCGAAAGGGCTTCGCCGATTCGGCTTACCATAGTGACGCGCCGCCCAGGCCCTTTCGATATGGCATAATGCCGCAACCGTAGCAGCCACAAAGCGATGAGCGACGATCCAAAACGGAATTTGCCGGACCCGGACGTAACCGCGGACCGCCTGTCGCCGCCCGAGCCGGACCAGACCGCCGCGACGCTCACGCCCTACTCGACACCGCTGCCGCCCCCCGTCGTCGCCACTCCCACAACCGTTGCATTCAATCCCGGTCAGGTGCTCGCTGGACGCTTCAAGATTATTCGCTTTGTGGCGCGCGGCGGCATGGGCGAAGTCTATGAAGCCGAAGATCTGGAATTGCACGAGCGCGTCGCGGTGAAGACCGCTCGATTTGAAGGCGCGCAGAGCGAGCACGACGTCGAGCGGTTCCGGCGCGAAATCCAGTTGGCGCGCCGGGTGACGCATCCGAACGTGTGCCGCACGTTTGATGTGTTCCGCCACGCGATGCCGGCGGCTAGCGGCGGCGCGGCCACGGAAATTCTGGTCGTCAGCATGGAGCTGCTCGGCGGCGAAACGCTCGACAAACGCATTCGCGCAGCGCGAATGACCGCGGCGGAAGCGTTGCCGATCGTGGAGGAAATGTGCGCGGGGCTGGGCGCGGCGCATCGCGTGGGCGTGATCCATCGCGATTTCAAAAGCAGCAACGTGATGCTGGTGCCGCTCGCGCCACCGGCGAGTGCGAATTCCGTGCGCACGGTAATTACCGATTTCGGGCTGGCGCACGCGGAATCGCATCCGGGGACGACGCTGACGCGGCCGGGCGACATTGTCGGCACGCCGTCGTACATGGCGCCGGAACAAATTGAAGGCGGCACGATCACCGCGGCTACGGATATTTATTCGCTCGGCATCGTGATGTACGAAATGCTCACGGGAGTGTTGCCGTTTGCGGCGGACACGCCGCTCGCGACGGCGATGAAACGTTTGAAGGCTCCGGCGCCGTCTCCGCGGCTGCAAGTGCCGGACATCGACGCGAAATGGGAAGCGGTGGTCGCGCGGTGCCTGGAGCGCGAGCCGGAACAGCGATTTGCAAACACCGACGAGATTGTGAAGGCGCTGCGCGGCGAATCGGTGTTGATCGCGCGTCCGGCGGGCGACAGCGCGAGTGGCGGCTCGGCGGCTGGGGCAAAAGCGTCGAACGCGTCGAGCGGTGCCGGTGTTGCGAGCGCTGCGGCGGATGGTTCGGGCGTTACCGCGGAGTCGGGATGGAAATTCTACTCGGCCGTTGCGGTAGCGGTGCTCGTCGCGGCGGCGTTTGCTGCGTGGTACATCCATCGCGGCACGCTGAATCAAAAAGAAAGCGCAACGGCGACCGCAACCGAACCGACGGCGCGCAAAGCGATCGCGATTCTCGGCTTCAAGAATCTTTCCGATCGCGTCTTCGTCGATTCCGTCGGCAACGTGCTTTCCGATAGCTTGTGGTCGCAGCTCGATACCGGACAAGTGCGCCTGATTCCGGCCAACCAAGTGGATCAGATGAAGCAAAATCTTTCACTCGGCAACGACATGAATTCGCTTTCGAGCGCGCAGATCGAATCGGTTCACAAGTATCTCGGCGCGGATGTGCTGATCGATGGAACGTATTCGCTCTCGGGCTCGACGCAGGATCCGACCATCGATTGGAACATTCATTTGGTGGCGGCCGACGGCGGCCCGAGTCTCGGTTCGGTTTCGCAAACCGGAAAGCGATCGAACGTGAATACGCTGGTGGTTCACACCGGCCGGCTGGTACGGCAGCAACTGGGCATCACGTTGTCAGCGGCGGAAGAAGCGCGGATGGATTCTTCGCTTTCCTCGAATGAAGACGCGATGAAATATTTTTCCGATGCGCGCGAAAAACTACGCACGTTTGATGTGCTGGCGGCCACGAAGTTGCTTGAAAAATCGATCGACGCCGACCCGAAGTTTGCGCAGGCGCACAGTGCGCTGGCGGAGTCGTGGGACGCCCTCGGATTCGAAACGAAAGCTACCGAAGAAGCGAAGTTGGCGATGGATTCGGCTTCGGGACTATCGACCGAGTCGCGCGACCTGGTGCGTGCGCGGTACTACGCGGCCACGCGCGATTGGTCGAAGGCGATTCCACAATTCTCCGCGCTGTGGACGCAATATCGCGATGAGCCGGAATATGGACTGCTGCTTGCCAACACCCAGATTCGCGCCGGAAAACCGAAAGATGCTCTGACGACTTTGGGCCAGGCGAAAAGTTTGAAACCGCCGCTCGGGATCGCGGCGCAGCTAGACCTCGCCGAAGCGCAGGCGCACGAAAAATTGTCGGACTTCAAACAGGAATTGGCGGTGGCCGGCACGGCGGCAACGGCGGCGCAAAGTCTGGGCGCGAATCAATTGCTGGCGCGCGCGCGAATCCTGCAGTGCTACGCGCTGGTGAACCTGGGCCAAAGCGATCAGGCCAAACCGCTGTGCGAAGAGGCGAAGCAAATCAATCTGGCGGCCGGTGATCAACTGGGCGCCGCGCGCGCCACCAACGACATCGCGACGGCGTATTACAACGCCGGAAATTACGCGCTGGCCGAGCCGATGTATGAAGAGGCGCTCAGCCTGGCGCAATCGATCGACGATCAATACGACGAAGCAGGCGCGCTGAACAATCTGGCGAATATCCAATCGACGCGCGGCGATCATCTGACCGCGCAGAAAACATATCAACGAAGCATCGATGTGGCGCGCGCTCGCGGCGAACTGGGCGATGTGGCCAGCGGCGAGCTGAATCTGGGAATGGAAATTTATGCCGCCGGAGATCCGGCGCACGGAAAAGACATGCTGAACTTCGCGCTGAAGACCGCGCGGCAACTGGGCGATCGCGATCTGGAAGCGCGCATCCTGAACAATCAGTGCATCGCCGAGCTGGGCGCCGGACTTCCCGGAGACGCGCGTAAAAATTGCGAGCAATCGCTGAAGATTCGCCGGGACCTGAACGACAACGCGAACGTGGGCAAAACCTTGGCGAGTTACGGCAACGTGCAACTCGCACAAGCGGACCTCGATGGCGCGGCCGCGAGTCTGCAGGAATCGATCACAGGTCTGGACGCGGTGGGCGCGAAAAACGATGCAGCATGGGCGCGCATCGGCATGGCCAGTGTGCTGCTGGAGCAGGGCAAGCCGGACGACGCCGCGAAAATCGCGAGCGCCGCTGTTACCGAGCTCGCAACCGAGCAGGACTTGAGCGGCGAAGCCGAAGCGCGAATCACGCTGGCGAATGCGCTGCTGGCGACGAGAAATATTTCCGGCGCGCGAGAGCAGACCGACAAAGCTGTGGAGTTGGCGGCGAAGTCCGGCGATCGCGGCACGAAGTTCGATGCGGCGGTCGCTTCGGCGCGCGTGGATGCGCGCAACGGAAAAGCCGACGCGGCGGCGAAATCGCTCGCGATCGTGCAGAAAGATGCGCGTGCTGCGGGAATGGTGCAGACCGAGTTCGATGCGCGCTTGGCGCTCGGCGAAGCGCAAATCGCAGCAGGCAAGAAGGCAGACGGGAAGGCGACGTTGCGCGCTCTGGCGCAGGATGCGAAGACGCGAGGGTTTGGATTGGCCGCGCGCAAAGCTGCCGCTGCGGCCGGAGCCGGCGCCGCGAGCTAGCGCCTCGCGCGGGCGCGCTCGCGAAGATAGCGCGGCGAACCGAAGATCTGCGCAGGACGGGTCGCGGCGCGCCGGATTCGTTGCTTTCAATCTCTACACGATCTCCCTGATCGTTTTTTCTGGCCGCGTCCCTCACGATGACCTGCATTGAATCCCATCGCCGATCAGCCAGCGCACGTTTCTGCGCCCTCCCTCTCGCCGCGGGCAGACAAATCCGCTCCGGCGTAGCCATTACCGCGGAGCATGCGCGCGCTCGCGTGGCTGAATTTTTTCCTCGCCGACGTGCAAACCGGACTGGGACCGTTTCTCGCGGCGTATCTCGCGTTCAGCGGATGGAATCCGGCGAGCGTGGGATACGCGCTGACGTTTGGCGGAGTGGTCACCGTGGTGCTGCAGACCCCCGCGGGGGCGGCGATCGACGCGGCTCGGCGGAAGCGTTTGCTGGTGGCTGCGGCGCTGGCCGTTCTGGTTTGCGGCGCATTTTTGCTGATGCTGCCGGTGTCGAAATTATCGGTGTACGCGGCGCAGCTTTTGATTGGCGGCGCCGGACCGTTTCTGGGACCGGCCGTCGCGGCGATCACGTTGGGTCTGGTGGGCGCAGCGGCATTCGACCGAGTCTTCGGAAAAAATCAGGCGTTCAACTCCGCAGGCAATGTGGCGACGGCGCTGCTGATTGCGGCGGTTAGCTACAAATTCGGATACCGCGCGATTTTCATCGCCGCGGCGGCGCTGGCGATTCCGGCGGCGATGTGCCTGTTCGCGATTGATCGCAACGAAATTGATTATGGGCGTGCGCGTGGGCTTGCGGCCGGTGGCGGCTCGAAGTCCGGCATAGACGGGAGCGGCGGCAAGAGCGCTGGCGCGAAGGCCAAAGGATTTTCCGCGCTGATGAAAGACCGCGTGTTGGTGATTTTTCTCGGCGCGGCTTTTTTGTTTCATCTGGCGAATGCGGCGATGTTGCCGCAGCTGGGTGAAATGCTCGCGAAAGGAAAACCGCGAGCCGCGGCGCCGTTCATGTCGGCCTGCATCATCGTCACGCAGTTGGTGATTGCGATTTCCGCGGCGTGGGTGGGGAAGCGCGCGGCGGAAAAGGGGCGCAAGCCGCTGCTGCTGATCGGATTCGGCGTGCTGCCGATTCGCGGAGTACTGTACACATTGACGCATGCAGCGGGAGCGTTGATCGCCATCCAAACTCTGGATGGGGTGGCCAACTCGATTTTTGTTATCGTCTCGATATTGGTGATCAAAGACCGCACCGAAGGCACGGGACGGTTCAACGTTGCGGCCGGCGCGCTGGCGACAATCGTAGGAATTGGCGCGGCACTCAGCAATGCGATTGGTGGGGCGATGGTCGAGCGATTCGGATTCGGCGGATCGTTTCTAGGGCTCGCGGCGATCGCTGTAGTCGCGGAGTGCGTACTGCTGGTCGGCGTTCCGGAAACGCTCGGCGACGTGCAGCGCGCATAGCAAAAGTGTTTCGATGCAATTAACGCATACAGCCGAAATTTTGATTTGGGCGATCTCGCTCGCGAGCATCGTGTGCATGCTGGTGCGTCCGCTGAAAATTGCGGAGGCGTACTGGGCGTGCGGCGGGGCGTTGATTCTGGTGATCACGCGGCTGATTCCGTCGAGCGCGGCGCGGCATGCGGTGCGCGAGGGATGGAATGTGTATTTGTTTCTCGCGGGAATGATGGTGCTGGCAGAACTGGCGCGTGAAGAGGGTGTGTTCGAATATCTCGCGCGAGTGGCGGCTACGCACGCGCGCAATTCGGCGGCGCGATTATTTTTGCTGGTGTACGTGGTCGGCACGGCGGTCACCGCGCTGCTTTCGAACGATGCGACGGCGGTGGTGCTCACTCCTGCGGTGCTGGCGGTGGTGCGCAGCGCGAAGGTGGATCCGAAGCCTCACCTGCTGGCCTGTGCGCTGGTTGCGAACGCCGCGAGCTTCGTGTTTCCGATTTCGAATCCTGCAAATCTGGTGGTGTACGCGTCGAACATGCCGCCGTTGATCGCGTGGCTGCGTATTTTTGCGCTGCCTTCTGTTGCGTCGATCATCGTGACGTATGTTTGCTTGCGATGGATTTCGCGCGGTGCGTTGCGCGGCGGATTGGGCGAGCCGGCGGAGCCCGCCAAGCTCACGGCCGAGGGAAAACTGGCGTTCGCGGGGTTGATCGTTGCGGCCGTGGGATTGATTGCCGCGTCGGCGCTGGGTTGGCCGCTCGGGCCGCCAGCATGTGTGGTCGCGGTCGTGGCTTTGTTGCTGGTGGCGTTCCGCGATCGCGGCGTTGCAGTGCGCGTCGCCGGTGGAGTGTCGTGGTCGGTGCTACCGCTGGTGGCGGGGTTGTTTGTGATCGTCGAAGCGCTGCAGTCGGCCGGATTGATGCGTGCGGGAATCGCCGGCCTCGACGCGCTGGCGCGCGTGCCCTCGATGGCGCAGAAATTTGCGGCCGCGTTCTTTGTGGCCATCGCCTCGAACGGCATGAACAATTTGCCTGTCGCGCTCGCGACGGGTGCTGCCGTGCGTCATGCGGGCGAGTCGTCGAGTGTGGCTCATGCGTTGCTGCTGGGCGTCGATCTCGGTCCGAACCTTTCGGCGACCGGATCGCTGGCGACGATTTTGTGGTTGATTGCGCTGCGCCGCGAAAATGTGGAGATTACGGCGAAGGAATTTTTCAAGGTTGGATTGATCGCCATGCCGGTCGCGCTGGCGGCGAGCCTGTTGCTTTTGTAGCGGCGGCGGTGACGCGTTGGTGAAAGGCAAAGGCGAAGACAGAAACGTGGAATCCGCCACGCCGGGCGCAAACGGCGCGCATTCCACAGAGAACACCGAGAAAACCGGAGGACACGGAGATTTTTGCGCCAAGCGCAGTGTCTCGGTGCCCTCTACTTTTCTCGGGGATCTCTGCGGTGATTCGCTACGACGAAGAATCCGAAGACGGCGTGGTCGGAGTGTGTGAAGGCTTGTTGCTGGGAGTCCAGCCCGAAATGCGCGTCGCGGGTACTTTGGGGACTTCTTTCTTCGGTTTCTTCTTCTCTCGTCCCTGCTTGTCGCGATTTCCCATGGTGGTGTCCTCTCGATAGCGGATGGATTCGGCCGACCCTTTGTTTTTACAGCGCGGGCCGCTGTGTGTCAATGCGATGAACGCAGAGGATACGCGGTCGCGTGCCACGATGGAACGGTGTTTGTGCTGCGCTGCGAATGACGTTTCGTGTCGCTTAGGTCGAGAGCGAGAGCCGCACGACCGGCGAAGCTGGTGTAGAATGCGTCGGCTTAACAGATGCAGCAGCGGGAGCGGAGATGATATTCCGAAATTCGGTTGGCTTGTTTGCGGCGGCAACGATTGCGATCGGATTGAGTGCGGGCGCCATGCAGGCGCAGACGGCGTCGGCAAGCGCGGGTCGCACCGCAAAATCGAGTTCAGGAAAAGCGCAGACGTCAGCCGCGCGCAAAGAGCATGGCTACCGCTTCGTCGCGACGTTTTCTGCGGAGCAGAGCCAGGAGCCGCTCGACGGGCGGCTGCTGCTGATTTTGTCCACCGATCCTTCGGCCGAGCCGCGGCTGCAAGTGGAAAACTCGGTGCGCACTCAGATGGTCTTCGGCATGGACGTGGACGGAGTGAAGGCCGGCGCCACGATGGAAGTGAACGACGCGGCGTACGGTTATCCGGTTCGCTATCTGCGCGATGTGCCTCCGGGCGAATACTACGCGCAAATTCTGCTGAACAAGTACGAGACCTTTCATCGCGCCGATGGCACGGTGGTGAAACTTCCGATGGATCGCGGCGAAGGGCAGCACTGGCAGCTCGCGCCGGGAAACATTTATTCCAAGCCGCGCAAGATCACGCTGACCGCTGGCGGCGCGCCGCTCGCGTTTTCACTCGACCAGACGATTCCGCCGATTCCCGAACCGCAGGACACGACGTACATCCGGCACATCAAAATCCAAAGCGCGCTGCTGACGAAATTCTGGGGCCGTCCGATGTATCTGAGCGCCAACGTGCTGGTGCCCGAAGGATTCGATGCGCATCCCGACGCGCGCTTTCCGCTGATGATCATGGAAGATCATTTCAACTACGACCTGGAGGGATTCCGCACGACTCCGCCCGATCCGGATTTGAAACCCGATTACAGCGAACGGTTTCATATTTCCGGTTACAACAAAATCCAGCAAGAAGAGGCCTACAAGTTTTACCAGCAATGGATCGCGCCGAAGTTCCCGCGATATCTGGTGGCGCAGATCAACCACGCCAATCCTTATTATGACGATTCGTATGCGGTGAACTCGGCGAACCTGGGTCCGTACGGCGATGCGATTGAAACCGAACTGATTCCCGCGCTCGAGAAAAAATTCCACGCCATCGGGCAGGGCTGGGCGCGGTTTGTATATGGCGGCTCGACCGGCGGGTGGGAATCGCTCGCGGTGCAGATTTTCTATCCGGACCATTACAACGGGGCGTTTGTGGCGTGTCCCGATCCGGTCGATTTCCGCGCGTTCACGAACATCAACCTCTACAAAGACAAAAGCATGTTCACCATTACCGGGCCGCACATGAGCGTCGAGCAGCCCGGCGAACGCGACTACCTGGGCCGGACGCTGACTAGCACGCGGCAAATCAATCAGTACGAGTTGGCGCTCGGTTCGCATGGACGTTCGGGCGAGCAGTTTGACATCTGGCAGGCCGTGTACGGACCGGTGGGCAAAGACGGCTACCCGCAGCAAATTTTCAATAAGGAAACCGGCGAGATCGATCCAGCGACGGCGGAATATTGGCGCGAGCACTACGACCTGAGCCAGATCCTGCACAAAAACTGGGGCACGCTGGGCTCGAAGCTCGAAGGAAAAATCCATGTGTACGTGGGCAGTGCGGACACGTATTTCCTGAACGACGCGGTGTATTACTTGCAGGACGTTCTTGAAGCCACGACCAATCCGCCCTACGGCGGCGAAGTGAAATATGGCGATCGCGCCGAGCATTGCTGGAACGGCGATCCGAATCTGCCGAATTATCTTTCGCGTCTGCACTACAACACGATGTATCTGCCGATGATTCTCGACCGCATCGCGAAGACAGCTCCCGCGGGCGCGGATTTGACGTCCTGGCGGTATTAATTTTTCTGGCTAACGATTTTGTATTTTTCCTGGGGAGGCCTAGTCACATGAAAATTGCTGAACGCAGTCGACACATTCTGAAAACGGTAGCAAGCGCGTTCGCGCTCGCGGTTCTAATGAGTGCGGCGCAAATTCCGGCGCACGCGCAGGGCGGACAAGTGGGCGTGCAGGCGCCGACGCAGGACGTGCCGAAAGTTCCGGCGGGCGCGATCAAAACTGCGAACGGCATGGTCGACGGCACGCTTGGCGCCGACGGCACCATGCGAATTTACCGCGGCATTCCGTACGCTGCGCCGCCGGTGGGCGATTTGCGCTGGCGCGAACCGCAGCCGACCGCGAACTGGACGGGCGTGCGTGACGGATCGCAGTTTGCCGCGCGCTGCATGCAGACGCAGGTCTATGCGGACATCGTTTTCCGCGACAAGGGCATCAGCGAAGATTGCCTCTACCTGAATGTGTGGACTCCGAAAGATGCGGGAAAGAAAAAACTGGGCGTGATGCTGTGGTTCTACGGCGGCGGATTCGCGGCCGGAGCAAGCGACGAGCCTCGCTACGACGGGGAAGCGCTCGCCAAGAAAGGCGTGATCATCGTTGAATGCAACTACCGCCTGGGCGTCTTCGGATTTTTCTCGCATCCGGAGTTGACCAAGGAATCGGCGCATCACGCTTCGGGAAATTACGGTTTAATCGACCAAAGCGCGGCGCTCGATTGGGTGGTGAAAAATATCGCGGCGTTTGGCGGCGATCCGAAAAACATCACCATCGGTGGCGAAAGTGCCGGAAGTTTTTCGGTGAGCGCGCAGATGGCCTCTCCGCTGTCCATCGGCAAGTTCCAGAAAGCGATCGGCGAGAGCGGCGCGTTTTTCAGCAACGGCACCTCGCCGCTGCGCACTTTGCCGCTGGCGAAAAGCGAAGAGGCAGGCTCGAAGTTTGCCGCGTCGCTGGGCGCGAACACACTCGCGGAGCTGCGCGCCATTCCCGCCGACAAGCTGCTCCACGACACGGCCATGGAGGGAGCGAAGAAGGACGGCTTTCACCCCTCGCCCAACATCGACGGATATTTCCTCACCGAAAGTCCCAACGATGTTTTCGCCGCGGGAAAGCAGGCGCACGTCCCGCTGCTGGCCGGATGGAATCGCGACGAAGTGAAGATGATGATCCTTTTCAATCCGAAGCAGCCCACGGCCGCATCGTTTGCCGAGGATGCCAAGGCCCGGTACGGCGACGCGTCGGCGGAATTTCTGAAACTTTATCCGGCTTCGACCGATGTGGAAGCGCTCGACTCGTCCTACGCGCTTGCCAGCGACAACTTCATCATTTTCTCCACCTGGAAATGGTTGAATGTGCAGGCCGAGACCGCGAAGACGCCGGTGTATCACTACATCTTCGAACAAGTGCCGGCGACGAAGCCGGGCTCGACGATTGGCCCGTCGAAAATTCCGGCGAGCGCCGTGGGAGCGCGGCACGCCGGCGAGCTCGAATACGTCTTCGGGACGCTCAAGTGGGAAGACCTGCCGTGGACTCCCGCGGATTTCAAGGTCAGCGGTTTGATGGTGTCGTACTGGGCGAATTTCATCGCCAAGGGCGATCCTAACGGCGGGGGCCTGCCGAAGTGGCCGCGCTACGACGCCAAGGACGGCTGGCAGACAATGCATCTCGTCGATGATTCCAGCGCCGCCGCTCCGGAAGCCAATCGCGGGCGGTATTTGTTCATGGATGCGCAGGCGGCAAAGCAGCAAGCCGCGCCGCCCGCCGCGAAGTAGCTGCAAAAAGCAAAACATTTCACAGAGAACATCGAGAAAAGCGGAGGGCGCGGAGACGCCGTGCTTGGCGCAGGAATCTCCGTGTACTTTGGGGTTCTCGGTGTTCTCTATGGAATGCGCGCCGTTTGCGTCCGCCGTGGCGGAGTCCACGTTTTTGACCCTGTTTTACGACGTTCAGCGCATAACGCAACATCCCGCGTGATATACAGTCCCGCCCGTATTCGCATTTTCTGCCCGAAATTCTAGAGTGTGTGCATAGCTGGCGCGATGCGGATGGCCGCCCACGCCGCGTTCCTTTTACGTTTCCTTGAATGATCGAATGGAGGCACACATGAAACGCATCGCACTCGCAGGGACGTTTGCCCTGATATTTGGATTGGCGGTACCCGCGTTCGCCCAAGACGCGCCGAAGCAGGAAGAAAAGCCGGCCGAATCGAAACCGGCTGAAAAGCCTGCCGCCAAGCCTGCCGCAAAACCGGCGACGCACGCGGAATCGAAGCCAGAAGAACGGAAACCGACCGAGTCGAAGCCGACAGATGATCGCGCGGAAAGCAAGCCCGCTCCGAAACCGGAATCGAAACCCGCGGCGAAAACGGCGGATACGCGGAACGCGACTACGCACAACGACGCCGAACACCGCACCACGACTCGAACCACGACGCAGCAGACGACCAAGGCCACGACGCGGAACGTTTCGCAGACCACGACCGCGCACCGCATCCCGGACGATAAATATCGCGCCAATTTCGGACGCGAGCACACGTTTCACGTGGGACATCCGGTGCAGACGGGCGGACGCTGGCGGTTCAACTACGGCGGCTACAATTTTTATTATTCGCAGGCGTGGCCGGCGGGATGGGGATACGACGATGAAGTCTATGTGGTCGACATCAACGGCGTTTATTACCTGGAAGACGTCGCGCACCCGGGAGTGCAGTTGGCGCTGGTGATCGATCTGTAGTCGCGGGTCGCGCCAGACGGACCAATACAATCTGTAGAGGACATGCGAGGGCAGGGAGACGCGGTGCTTGACGCCGGTATCTCCGTGCCCTCTTTTGGTTTTCTTGGTGTTCTCTGTGTACTGTTCCACGCCTTTGAATTTGCATCTCGCTTTACGTTTCGCGCTCGATCACCGACTTTAGCTGCCGCAAGTCGCGTCCGACCGAACTTCGCGTAAGCCAAAGCAGCGGCGCCATGAAGAAATACTCTGGCCGCAACTGGAAGTCGACAGCGCAGGTGACCCGCGAGCCGCGCGACGCCGGCGTCACGTGAAAGATCCACTGCGCCTTGCGGAAGAACCGCGCGTTGCCGGTTCGGCTGGTCAGATCGACCACGCAGCGCTGCGCTTCGGTATCGACGCTTGCCACGCGATACGCCATGCGGCCTGCGTCGAGCGAGTTGCCGGGCGAGTCCGCGTGCGCTTCGGTGTGAAATTCGTAGCCCGTCCCTCGGTCGGCTAGCTGGAGCCCCGACTGCGCTTCGATCGCTCGAGCCACTCCGCGATCCCATTTTGGTAAGTTCGAGATGTCGCCGAGGAAAGCCCAGACCACATCAGTGGGCCGGTCGATCGCGATGCTGGATTCCAGTCGCACGAGTCTGCTCCCGCAGACTGATACGCAACGCTGCCGCCGCTTATTACGCCCTGACGGAAATTGATTTGCCATTCCAGCTCGCGTCCGCGCGTACAAAGTTCTACAAGCTGTGTGCGACCGACGGCGACGGCCGCAATCGGAAAAGCAAAACATTTCACAGAGAAGACCGAGAACTGCAGAGGGCACGGAGACTCTCTGCATAGTCGGGACTGCCTGCTGGGCGCAAAAAACTCCGGGCGCTCAGGGGATCTGGGTCGTCTCTGTGGAATGTTCCACGTCTTTGAATTTGTGATTTACAATTTGGGCGCGCAGGAATCTTCGGAGGAAATTGTGACCACACGGCGAGATGTACTGAAAATCGGCGGACTGGGAATTGGCGCGGCGGCGGCGAATGCACTGGGTGTCGCATCGAGTGCGCGCGCGAGCGCGAGCGTCACATCGCGTGACCGGGCCGCCGCCACCGTACCACCCTCCGGCGCGGCTGCCACCGAGATTACTGACAAATCTGGCAAGCGGCTCGCCGTCGGAGCGCCCGTCACTTGGTCGAAGGTGCCGTCGAAAAACGCGCCCGCCGCCGATGTGATTGTTGATCCCTCGAGGCCGGCGCAGACGATTTTGGGTTTCGGCGCGGCGTTCACCGACGCATCGTGTTACACGCTTTCTCGGTTGAGTGATGCGGACCGCGCGGCGCTGCTGGCGCAGATGTTTGGGACTGGCGTCGACCAACACGGCCTGAGCACCGGACGAATTCCGCTCGGCTCGAGCGACTACGCGACCGCGTGCTACAGCTACGACGACGGCATGGCCGATCCGGAGATGAAGCGGTTCAGCATCGATCACGACCGCGATTACATCATCCCGACCCTGAAAGCGGCGGCCGCCGCGAATCCCGACATTTTTTATTTCGGCTCGCCGTGGAGCCCGCCGGGCTGGATGAAATATTCGAATTCGATGCTGGGCGGCAACATTCGCCCGGAAAATATTCCCGCTTACGCGATGTACATGCGGAAGTTCGTCGAGAGCTACGCCGAAGCGGGAGTCACGGTGCGGGCGCTGACCACCCAAAATGAAATCGACGCCGATCAAGGCGGCCGCATGCCGGCGTGTCCGTGGCCGGAGGAAACCGAAGAAGCGCTGATCGTGATGCTCGGCAGGGAACTCGAAGCAAGCGCGACGGCAAGCGGCACGAAAATCTGGACGCTCGACCACAATTACAATTTGTGGGGCCGCGTGGTGGATCAGCTCTCAAAGCCGCAGCTGAAAAAATATCTGAATACAGTTGCGTGGCACGGATACGTTGGCACGCCGGATCAAATGATGAACGTGAAGAAATATTTCCCCGACGTGGAAATGCACTGGACCGAAGGCGGCGACGATTACAAGGATCCGAATTATCTGACGTGCTGGTCGAAATGGGGCGCGACGTTCGCGGGAATTCTGGCGAATGGTCCGCAATCGATCACCATGTGGAATCTGGCGCTCGATGAGCGCGGGCGGCCGAACATCGGTCCGTTTGATTGCGGCGGGATGGTGCAGATTCATTCGCAGACGCGCGAAATTCTGCGAACCGGTTTGTATTGGGCGCTGGTGCAGCACGCTCGCGCGTTCAAGCGCGGTTCGGTGATCGTGGACTCGTGCGGCGCGCACGACGCTCCGGCGGTGAACGGCGCGTCGATCGGATTGCAGACGACGCACGAAGGCGGCGCTGCGCCGACGTCATCGACGGTGACGGCGACACCGGGCGCCGCTGCAGCGGCTGCCGTGTATCACACTGCGGCGAAGACTCCCGACGGCGGCATTGCGCTGGTGCTGACCAATCCCGGCGCCGCACGCGAACTGACCATCGAATGCGGCGGCCAGCTCGCAAGAGTTCCGCTGACCGAAGATTCGATCACCACGCTGCGTTGGAGTTAGGCTGGGCGCCGGTATGAGGTACTCACGGAAGTCGTTGATTTTTTGATGGAGTATCGGTACGTTCGGTCTTTCCAAAGGACTTAACGACCGGTATGAAGCTCTGGGTCGCGATAACGGACTTTGATTGGTTTAAGTTTCTTGCCGCGCGTGAACCAGATGAAGTCAATTTCTGGCAACCCAGTGCAACCAACCAATTTCGCGTACTGGAACCGGGTGAGCCTCTGCTTTTCAAGCTTCACAGTCCTAGAAACTTCATCGTCGGCGGCGGTTTCTTCAGCCACTACTCGCAGATACCGGTTTCGAAGGCGTGGCAGGCTTTCGGCGTGAAGAACGGTGCCCGAAGTGAGTTCGAATTGCGCGCCTCCATCGAAAAATTCCACGAATCGCCACTGAAGTCACGAACGGACTACACGATTGGTTGCATTTTGCTGCAAAGCCCATTTTTCTTTTCCGAGCCGGACTGGATTCCTGTTTCCGACTGGAGCCCTTCAATCGTTCGCGGCAAATCCTACGAGACGAGTGAAGCGCGTGGTTTAGCGATTTGGTCGGATGTGGAATTGCGGCTGAGGGCGCGGGATGTCGCCGCCCCGGACTTCGTTGAAGACGAGCGCGACTGGGAAGTGAAATACGGTGGGCCGCGCACGGTTTTTCAGCGCCTCGGGCAGGGTGCATTCCGAGTGATTGTTACCGATTCTTATCGCAGAACTTGCGCGATAACCGGCTCGCACGTCTTGCACGTCCTTGATGCAGCACACATTCGGCCCGTTACCGACGAAGGCTCGCATCACCCGAGCAATGGCCTGCTATTGCGACAGGACGTTCATACTCTTTTCGATCGTGGATACGTGACGGTCACCCCGGAACATCGAATCGAGGTAAGTCGCAGGATCAAAAGCGAGTTTGACAACGGCAAAGAATATTACGCCCTCCACGGAAACACGATTGTTCTTCCAGAAATTCATGCGTTTAGACCTTCGCCTCCATCGCTCACCTGGCACAACGAAAATGTATATCGAGACTAGTGCGTCATCGGCTGGCCCCTTGATTGGTCTCGCGTGGCGATGAAGAGGAACGCGAAAAGACGAGGCCTGGCCACACTCGGTGCCACGATTCATCAATCGGCTAAGCGACCGCCAACGGCATTGCCAGAAATTCAGCACGTCGATCCCGCACGCCTGCCGCTGTTCACGCTGCTTTCGTTCGCGCTAGTGGCGTTCACGATCGAAGCGGACAACGCGTTCGAAGAGCGAATGCCACACGGCACGTCGAACTACGGCGTGCGCCCCGGAGATTTCTACAGAGTGCCAGAGCGAGTGTGGCTCACTTCGATGGCCATGTATTGGAATTGCCTGAAGCACATCGGCGACGATGGAATTCGCGCGGACGATCTGGAGGGCGTGGCGCGAACACCCACGAACCTGGCCGGGATGCTGCGCTGGCGCTACGTGACCATCACGCCGGACCCGGCCGACACGCGCAAAAAAATCCCCGAGCGCGACTGGATCATCCGCCTCACTTCGGGAGGGAAGCGCGCGCGCGAAATCTGGCAGCCGCTGATCGGCGAGATCGAAACGCGCTGGGACGAGCGCTTCGGCGCGGACGCGATCCGCGAATTGCGCGAAGCGCTGCGCGATGTGGCCGCACAGATCGACGCGCATCGGAACAGAAACGCCGGCGGCGATTTGTCGGAGTGCATGCCGATCCTGGGCTACGGCCTGTCGAACAGGCTCACGGAAATGCCGCGGCCCGGCGGCTCGCCGCCAGCGATCGCGGAGTTGTCGCTTCCGGCGCTGCTCGCGCGCGTGCTGCTCGCGTTCGCGCTGGAATTCGAGTCGCGCTCGCACGGTTCGCTGGCGATTGGCGCGAACGTGTTGCGCGTGCTCACCGAAGACGGCGTGGCCCTGCGCGACATTCCGTTGCTGAGCGGCGTTTCGAAAGAATCGATCGCCATGGCCATGGGCATTCTGAAAAAGCACCAGCTCGTCGAGGAAGGGAAGCATCCAGCGGCGAAAACAGGCAAGCTCGTGCGCCTGACGCCCAGGGGAAGCGAAATCAAAGCGCGCGCGCTGAAACTTGTGGAATCCCTCGAGCGCGAGTGGCACGAGCAGTTCGGAGATCCAGCGATGCGCCGGCTGCGCGACGCTCTTGCAGCGATCATTTGCGCAGAGGGCTCGGAGCGCGACGCAAACGGAAACGCGACGTTGCTTTTCGCTGGCATGAAGCCGCACGCCGCGGGTTGGCGCGCGCGCATCAAAACTCCGCGCACCCTGCCGCATTTTCCGATGGTGCTGCATCGCGGCGGGTATCCGGACGGCAGCTAGCTCTCCGCTTCCACGTCGGAATTGAACTTCCTGCGCGCCGCACGGGTATCATCGAGTGCAGGGAATTGTGTGCACGCGGAGGACTTCGTGAAGCTACATCGACCAATGGTCGCGGCGGCGTTGATCGCCGGTTTTGTGTTGTGCGGCACGGCGCAGGCGCAGGACAATGACAAATCGAAAGACAACGGAAATTTCAGCGCGGGAGTGACGGTGGGCGCGCACGCCGACGCAAAAGACCTAGGCCTGCCGATTTATCCCGGTTCGAAACCGCACAAGGACAGTGACGACGACAGCTCGAGCGGCAACTTCGGGATTTTCGGCGGCAGCATGAATTTGAAACTGGCGGTCGCGAAAATGGAAACTGCCGACTCGCCGGAGAAGGTGGCCGCGTTTTACCGCAAGGCGCTGAAGAAATATGGCGCGGTGCTGGATTGCACAAACGCTCCGGCCGCGACAGAAGCGGAAAAAGACGCCGCGAACAAATCCGGAAAGTTGACGTGCGATGAAGACAAGCTCAAGCCCGGCGAGATGCTGTACAAGGTCGGCACGAAAGCCGAGCAGCATATTGTGAGCGTGCAGCCGGCGGATGCCGGATCGAGCGGCGCGATCTACAACGTGGTGTACCTTTCGACCAAGGGTCTCGACGACAAGAAATAATCCGCCGACGGACCGCGGCGAGAACCCCGGAAGCAACAACCAGCCTACCGACATCCTCCTGTAGCGGCGCGTTTCGGGCCTTTGCGCAAGGCGGCGAATGTGAATTTGACGTGTGGCCGCGATCTCTCGCGAACGCAAAATCAAATTCGCCCGCTTCGCAAAACCGGCGAACCGGCCGCTGCAGGTGGCGTGTCTTGACGCCGTGGCGGGTGTGCGGGGAACTAAGAATTAAAATCGGATACGTTCGACGGCGGCGAGCAATTTCAGCAGAGCAGTGCGTTCGGACGGCGCGAGCGACACGCGCAGTTTGTCGTCGGCGGCGCGGCGCACTTTGATCATCCGCTCGCGATATGCATTTCCTTTTCGCGTCAGCTGTACCAGGATCGACTTTCCCACCTTCGCTTTCGTCTCGGATACCAATCCCTCGCGCACCAGCGACTTCACCACGCGATGAACCACGGTGCGGTCATACCCGAGCGCCACGGCGATCTGATTTTGATTCAGCGCCGCGCCACCGCGCAGAGTAGCGAGCACGAACCCGCGGGTTTGCGAGCATTTGGTTTTCTGCTCGAGCTGCCTGCTGACCGACAAATATGCCGAAGCGAGCTGAATCAAGACGGACTGGGCTCGCACGGATTCTGGAATTTCGCGCACGGCGGTCATAGGTAGGTCACCGTTGCTTCCAGCGGACGGCGCCATTGCGGCTGGTCGATGTGCTCCGCGGATTTTTTGCCGACGGCGATTACCATCACGATTTGGTGCAGCTTCGGCGAAAGACCGAGGAACTTCTGCAGGCGCGCGCCGTCGAAGCCCTCCATCGGGCAGGTATTCAGGCCGAGCGCTTCGGCGGCGATCATCAGATTCTGGCACGCCAGTGAAGTGCTTTTCGTAGCCCATGCGAACAGGCCTCGGCGCGACACCGGCGCCATGCCGACCGTTTTCACGGTGTGGACGCCGCGCAGCAGCGCCCACTTCACCGCGCCGAAAACGTTGAACCATCCCTGGATGAACAAATATTTGCCGAACTTGGCGCGGCGCTCGTGCTCGGCGATCTTTTCTTGGCTGAAGCCGGCGGTGCGAATCCACGCCAGGTGGCTTTCGGTGGTGGATTTCCACGAGCCGAGATCGGCGACGGCGACGACCAGCGCGGAAGCGGTGGCGGCAGGGGACTGGCCCATGCACAAATCGGCGGCGGCTTTGCGGCGCTCGGGCGACGAAATCCAGTAGAGGCGATACGGCTGGATATTGAAGCTGGACGGGGCGACGCGGGCGGCGTCGAGCAGCTGGTCGCGGACGTCGTCGGGAATCGGCGCTTGGTCGAAGACTTTGACGGCCCGGCGGTCGAAGATGGCTTTTAGAATGTCGCTCACGGCAGCCTCCATGTTGCTAGTACAACACATCTATGTTGCTACTGCAACATGTAAATGCCTCGCTCTGCGGGAGGCACGTTGCGAGAGGCTAGGCGACGCAGCGAAGCAGCGGTTAGCGCTCGGACTGTTCGATTTCCTCTTCCACCGAGAGCGCGGAGAATTGATCGACGACGATGACGGCCAGCAGAAGAGCGGCGGAGACGTTGAGCGCGCGAAGGCCGACCTGGGAGAACATCCACACGCCAGCGGCCGCGCCGGCAAGATAGAAGATCCAAATCGCTGTGAGGAAAACGGCCTGGCCGCCATTTTGCGCGAGTTGTGCGCGGCGCACATCGTTTTCGGCGGCGTTGCCGCTGCGCGAGACGTCGTACGCGTCAAACAGAATCCGCGAAATGACCTGCGCGAGTTTGTTGATCATTCCAGTGAGGAACGTGGTGTGAACGGTCAACGGCCCGACGCGCGTGAGTGTCGCAGTTTGCAATCCCATGGCGACGGCCAGCGCGGCGATACAGGCTGTGATCGTGGTGCTGGGTGCGGAGCCTGCGGTAGTGCCGGAGCTCGACGCACCGCCTGCGACGTAGGCGACCGCGGCGATCAGCACGGCTTCGATTCCCAACGTTAGAGTGGCGATGCGCCGCAGGTGCGCGCGTGCGCCCAGCTCAATCAGAATTCGCCCCGCGACCGAACCTGCGAAAAACGACGCGACGACAATCGCGGCCAGCGATGCGTTTGAAAAATTGCCATTCACCAGGCTGTGCGCCAGCTCGACGGTTGTGCCGGTCATCTGCGCGGTGAACAGGCGAAAAATGCCGAGGTAGCCGACGATGTCCACGATGCCGGAGCAGAGAGTGAGGATGAGCGCGGCGGCAAGTTTTGCGGCGGGCGGCTGGGCCGCCGGGCTGGATGGCATTGCGGATTGTTGACTGTGACGGCGCGGGAACGCAAGAGTGGAAAGTGACGGCGATGCAATTTTATTTTGCGTCGCGCCGTGAACGCGCCCGGCGATAGCTTTAATCGTGGCGAAGCGCGATGAGCGGGCTGACTTGCGTGGCGCGTCGCGCGGGAATGTAGCACGCGAGTACGGCGACCAACGAAAGCAACGCCGCGACGATGATGAACGTGAGCGGGTCAGTGGGCGCGACGCCGACGATGAAATTCGCCAGCGCTCGCGTGCCGACAAGAGCCAGCACCAATCCGACGGCGAGTCCGATGCCAACCACCAGCGCGCTTTGGCGAAGCACCATCGTGAGGATGTCGCGCGGAGCGGCGCCGAGCGCCATGCGAATGCCGATTTCGTGCGTGCGCTGCGCCGCGGCATAGGAAACCATGCTGAACACGCCGACCACAGCGAGAATCAAGCCAAGCACGCCCATCGCGGCGGTCAACTGCGCACCGAAGCGGAAAAAGAAAAATCCGTTCACGCCTTGCAGCGCTTGAGACATGGTTTCCACCTGCGAGACCGCCAGGCCCGGCGCCAGTTCGCGAATCTGCGATTCGATCGTCAGCGAGAGCGATTCCGGCGGCACTGAGGTTCGCACGTGAATGGTGAGCATCGGAACGTAGGCCTGCTCGAGCGGCACGTAGTAGAACGGGGTCTTGTGTGTGTCGGAAATTTCCTTGTAGCTGCCGTCTTTGACGATGCCGACAACTTCGAGCGGCTTGCTGCCGGGATCTCCGTCGTTGAAAAGCTGGCCGATCGCGTTTGAGTTTGGCCAGAACTGGCGCGCCATCGCTTCGTTGATCACCGCAACGAGCGGAGCTTTTTCGTCGTCAGCCGTGGTAAACACGCGGCCGGACTGAAGAGGAATTCGCAGCGTGTTGAAATAATCCGTCGTCACATTATTTTTCATCACGCGCGGCGCCTGTTCACCGGCGGAAAGGGTGTGACCGGGAATGGTGATCGGACTGTCGGCGCTGATCACGCCGAGCGGAATTGTGAATGCTTCTGAAACGGAAACCACACCGGGCACGGCGGCGACGCGATCGCGCACTTGACGGAAAAATGCTCGGCCCTGCGGTTCGGTGTAGTTAAGCTGGTTCACGTCCACCGAAAGGTTCAAGACATGGTCGGGATTGAATCCCAGATCAATATTTTCTGCTTTGCTGAGGCTGCGAATGAAAAGTCCGGCGACGATCAACAGCAGCATCGAGCCGGCGAGCTGTGCAGCCACCAGAGTGTTGCGCACGATGTGGCGCTTGCGGCCTTCGGAAGCGCTGCGGCCGCCTTCGCGAAGCACGGAATTCACATCGACGCGCGCCACGCGCAGAGCGGGCACCAGGCCGACCACCAGCGCGACGATGAACACGACGGCCAGCGAAAACAGGTAAACGGAAGTGTCCGGATAAAAATCGAATCGCAGCGGCAGATCGGTGCCGAGCGGCAGCGAACTGAGAAAGCCGGAACTCCATGTGGCGAGAATGAATCCGGCGATCGCGCCGAGGAACGAGAGCATCAAGCTTTCGGTGAGATGCTGGCGAATCAAGCGGCCGCGTCCGGCTCCGAGCGCGGCGCGCACACCCATTTCGCGTTCGCGCGAACTGGCGCGGACGAGCAATACGTTAGCAATGTTGAAGCAAGCGACCAGCAGGACCAGCGCGGCGAGCAGCGAAAACGCGATGGCGACGCGAGGAACGGTGGCGTCGGGATCCGGCTCGGGCCGCGCCATTTTTTCGGAATACACCTCGATGCTCAAGCCTTTGTCCGCGGCCGGAGAATTGTCAGCCAGCCGTTGCGCTTCCACATTCACGGCGGCACGCGCCTGGGCGAGCGAAACTCCGGGCTTCATCCGCGCGTAGAGCAGCAGGCTGCGGTTTTCGCGCTGGGTGTACATGTCGTGCAAAACTTTTTGCGGATCGTTCAATCCGCCAAACGGCGCGCTCATCGGGAAGTACCCGTCCATGTCGATGATCGAGTACAGGCCGTGAAAACTTTTTTCGGTGACGCCGATGATCGTCGCGGACTGGCCGTCCACGGCGACGTGCTTGCCGACCACCGAGGGATCGCCGCCGAAGCGTTTCTGCCAGTAGTTGTAGCCGAGCACGACGACGGAATCGGCGCCGGGCGTTTGGCCTTCGTTTGGCAAGATCAACCGGCCGACGGCGGGTTTCACGCCCAGCGCGGAAAAATAATTTCCGGTGACGCGGCTGAAGACACAGTGATCGCCGTGGCCGTCAGCGTTCAGCGCGCCCAGAGTGCTGCGATATCCGAACACGTCGCTGAAAACTCCGGTGGTGTCGCGCTCGACATCTTGAAAATCGAGATACGAAAACATCTGATATCCGTTCTGGCCGTTTTGCTGGGTGGCGAGCACAACGATTTGATTCGGATGCGGAACCGGCAGCGGACGCAGAAGCAATCCGTTCACGACGCTGAAGACCGTGGTGTTCACGGCCATGCCGAGGCCGAGCGTGAGGATGGCGATCAGGGTGAAGCCGGGAGATTTTCGCAGCGTGCGCGCCGCGTAGCGGATGTCCTGCCAGAAATTTTGCATCGATGCTCTCCCTTCGCGGCTGATTCGCCGATTGGCAACCTCGCCGCCGCGGAATTCTCGCAGCGAAACGGAAGTCGCTGCGGCCAATGAATGCAAGCGACCGCCCGTTCGCGTGCCCGGCTAACGTACCGGAAATGATTGAGTTGCGGAACGCGAGCGAAGGCGGGTCTGGGCGTGCTGCTCGATTTTGGGACGATGCGCCTCGGAAACGAACGAGCCGCTCGCGATGGTCGGTCGCGGAGCGGCTCGTTATCGCTGTCAAAAGTTTCGGCGCGATTACTGAGGTTTCTGGTCGGCGGCGGTTTCAGGCGGATTGTCTTCCGTTCGCGCCCAGGTCTTATCAGGATTGAAAGACTTCATCGACGTCGCGGCAGACTCCGTCTTCTTGCCGAAGTCGCGCTCGTACACCACGCCGTCGGAGCCGACGATGAAGGTCATCACACCCGTGCTGCGGTATTCGGCGGGATAGGCGACGAAGGCAAATCCGCGGGTCATTTTTCCGTCGGCGATGTAGTCCTGCTCGCCGCCGCTCGCGGCTGAGCCCTGGCGGGTAAGGATGCGGAAATAATATCCGTGGAAGGGAACGGGGCCGGCTTTCAGATTTTTCGCGGTGCCGCTGTAGCTGCCGGCGTTCGCGACCAGCGGGCCGATCGGACTTTCGTATTCATTACCGGTGCCGAGCCAGTACAGGCCATCGTGCGTGCCTTCGGTGCTGACGAAACGTTGTGCGTACACGCTGTTTTGTTTGGCGAAATATTCCTTCTGTGCGGCGACTAATTCCTGGCAGACCTTAATGGCCGAAAGTTCGTTTTGGCCGACGCGGCGGAACAGGATTTCGTCCGAGGCGGCGGAGGAATCGAAATACCACGCGCCGTTTTTGCTCATCAGCGGAATCGGAGTGGGCCAGTTTTCGGCGCCGATGTACAGAGTCGTAGTGCCGTCGGGTTCGAGCATGGTGCGATGCATTTCCTGATATTTCGTGACGAAATTGGTGCGGCTGTTTTCGTCTTCAATGTCGTCGCCGGAGGTGATCAGTTTGTTCGCGTCGGGACCGAGGATGGCGAGCATGGCTTTCTGGTCGTTGGCTTTCACTGCATCAAACAGCGCCTGGCTGGCTTCGTCGGCGGACGCAAAGGTTTTCTGCCCGGGCTGCTGCGCGAGAGCGCGCGCGGGAGAGAGTGCGGCGACGGTGAACAGCAGAAGGATTGCAGAATAAAACGAAGAACGATTCGTGTTGCGTGGTGCTGTGTGGCTCATGGCTTATGTCTCCGTGCGTATGATGACTGCCGACATTATTTAGATGAACGGGAGCACACGACGGTTACGTGCGAGTTGAGCGGAATCGGGGCCGGAGGGAACTGTACTCGCCGCGCGTGGCTACGGCAAGTGCTTCGGCGGAACGGAAGGTTCATGTGCGGAAAAGCGTAGTAACTACATCTCGACAAAAACGACGTCCGCAAGCCTGGGGCGAGTGGTTAATTCGCTTTCTTCGCAGCGACCGCGCGACGCGCAACGGCGGGCGCCTTTTTGCTTGCTACAGTTCCCTGGGCACGCTTCAACATCGCCTTGAATTCTTCGATGTTCGGATCTGGATCGAGGACGCCCTGAAAATCACGCCATTCCTGGCTATGAATCTTGGGGTGCTTCGCAGCAGCTCGCGCTTTCGCGAAAGGATCGTTTTTCTTCATACATGCTCCATTTTACCACGATTTACGCGTGTCAACGTGAACGCGTGCCTATAGTGTGACGTGCGGTTCATCATCTTCGGTGAACTTTTTCATTCGCGGCGGATCGTTGACGATTACTTTTCCGCCCGCCGTTCGATGATAAATCACCAGCGCCGGATCGCCGATTTTCGCATCGGTTTTGTCGCATACCTTCAGGTCGCGGTTTTTTCGGAGGGCCATCGCGTTCAGCCCGTGCCGTGCCTTCCGGTGGGAGTCCTCGATCACAGAGTCAGGCACCACCCGACGGTCTGCGGGATTTTTTGCATTCCTGGCGCGATATGCCGCTGCCACTTTGGCTTGTGCAACGGGTTTGTGGGTGTAAACGATGGAGATGGAGTAACCGTGGGATTCGATCTCGTCGAGTAGCGTTGCCACCGCCGGGCTTCCCGGTGCATCGAGCACCATGTTCAGCCGAAGTGCCGTTGCTTCGGCAAGCAGCTTGTTGCGAATGTCGCCCGCTTCCTCTTGCAGCAAACCGGCCCTGTCGGTGCCGACGATGTATTTAAATTCGGGAAGCTGCCTGCGAATCTCATCGGTGTTGATGAGGATTGCGTCCGGCAAATCCTTCATCGCCTGGTCCGCCGCACTCGATTTGCCGGACGCCGCGCCGCCTGAAATTAACGCAAGGCTGGGTGTGACTTGCGATTTGTGTCCGCGAACCCAGCCGCTCACGATGTCGTGGTGAAGGGCCAGGCGATCATCGCGATAGTCGCCATCCCAATCCTTGTAAAACGTCTTTGTCTCGACGTTCGTATCGAATTGTTCTTGCTTCCAGATCCAGGGAATGGCCACGCTGCCTCCCGGAAACATTCGCGAGGCCGATTCTAGTCCGGAAGCTGGATACCAGAAACGATAATTATTCAGAAGGGAAGATGGCGAGGGCGACGAAGGCAACGCGCGAAGTGTCGGCCACAAATGCATCGCGCCCTTTTCCGGCGACATGTGGTCGTCAGAAAAGGGCGCAATGAAATATTTCGTTACGTTCTAGTGGTGATGGCCGCCGCCACCGCCGCCACTGTGACCACCGCCACCGCCGCTGCTGTGTCCGACGCTAGACTGGCCGCGAGCCGAGTAGCTGCGCGTCTGGCCGCCGTGGTTGTAGCCGCTGAACGCGTTGCTGTGCGTTCCGGTTGCTCCATGGGGTTGGCCATAGCCGCGGGCCGCTTGCGTATTGCCGTTGAACGGGTGATTCGCGGCGCCGTTGTAGCCGTGCGCGTAAGAGTTGCCGGCGTGAACGTTCGTTGCGCCGTGCGCGTACGCGTTGCCGTGGCCGTACGCTCCGCCGTTGTGGTAATACGCGTTGCGGTTATAAAACGTCCGGCTGCCGGAGTAATAGCGGTTGTGGTTGTACACCACGTAGTGATTGTGCCAGTCGAATCCCCAGTGTCCCCAGCCCCATCCGAATCCCGCGAAAAATCCGATCCCGAATCCGAGGCCGAACGAGAGATACGGGCCGCCGTACCAGATACCCGGATACGGATACCAACCGGGCCACGGCGCGACCGGGTAACCGTAAATCGCCCACGGATTGTAGGCCGGCACATACACCACCTGCGGATTCGCGGGTTGAATCACGATCGTCGAGCCCTGGGTATTCACCACTTGCTGCTGCGTGGTTTTCAGATTGCCGGACGCTTGCGCTTTCTGGCGCATGTACTGCACCGCGTCCATCACGTCTTGCTGCTGGTTGTAATACGCGTCACCCAGCGAAGACGTCCACGAAAGGTTTTTGTCCATATTGGCCAGCACGGTGGGAAACGCCACCAGAGCTTTCACGCTGGGATCCCACGGCTGTTGGTCGGCGGCCTGCGCGAGCGCCGTGCCAGTCAGATTCGAATTGGCTTGCACCCAGCGGTCGGCTTCGACCACCTGATCAGGAAAAGTGGCTGCCGCCAAAACTTGCGCGACCAGCGAATCCGGGTAGAGCGCGATCGGCGCGACCAACTGATCGAGCTGCGCCGCGGTCTGCGGATTGTAGGGTTGCTGACCCTGCGTTGATTGCTGGGTTGCCTGCTGCGTAGCGGGCTGGCTGTTGTCCTGTTGCGCTACTTGGTCCTGCGCCGTTTGATCTTGCACGGAGTTGTCTTGCGCGCTGGCCGTCTGCGGCCACGTGGCAAACAGCAAGCCAAACGCCAGGATGATCGCGAGAAACTGATTCGCGGTGCGAGCGATGGAGAATTGACGCATGCGGAAATGTGCCGCGCGCGCTTGAATCATGCCTTCAATCCTGCTTGGGACCCTCATTGGAGTGGGCCTCCTATTCCATTGGATGCGTGCAGTCGGTAGCCGGTTTCGCGGAGCCATGGGCGTATCGGTTGCCGCACGTGGTACACAGGTAGTAACACCGGTCCGCGTGCGAAGTTGCTGGAGGGGGCGCGGACGTGGGAATCATACGACGAATCCTGTAGGCGAAGCGGATGATTCGGCGAGTGTGCGCAAAAATTAGCATGGCGCTCGGGACGTTCCGCTGCGAGGCGCAGCCTTCGCGAGACAATGTTTGACGGCGCGGTGCTGCGCACCTAGAATGCAGGGCGATGAGCGCCAACGAACCGCCGAAACCCGGGCCCAATACTCCTCCGAAATTTGGCGTAAACGTCGCGTCGGGCACTCCGTCGGGCGGGACGCCCACGGCCAGCGCTGGCGCTGTGCCGAACGCCGCGGGCAGCAGCCACGTTGGCCCTGGCGGACGCTACGTGCTGCTCGAGCAACTTGGCAGTGGCGGCATGGGCAAGGTGTTCCGTGCGCAAGACACGCGCCTGGGCCGTTACGTGGCGCTGAAATTCCTGCCCGATGAATTCGCGAAGGATCCGATCTCGCTCGAACGTTTTCAACGCGAAGCGCACGCCGCTTCGGCGCTGAACCACCCGAACATCTGCACGATCTACGACATCGACACGCACGAAGGCCAACCATTCATCGTGATGGAGCTGATGGAGGGGCAGACGCTGCGCGAGCGCATCAACGGGCGCGCGATGAAGTCCGATCCGCTGCTGGATCTGGCGATTCAGATTTCCGACGCGCTCGGCGCTGCGCACTCCAAAGGCATCGTTCACCGCGACATCAAGCCGGCGAATATTTTCGTCACCACTCGCGGGCAAGCAAAAGTTTTGGATTTTGGATTGGCAAAGGTCGCGCGGGCGACGCGTGAAGGCGACGCGGAGACAATTTCCGGAGCGGCGACCGTTGGAGCCGCGCCGGAGGCGATGCTCACCAGTCCCGGCGTGGCGATGGGCACGGTTTCGTACATGAGTCCGGAACAGGCCCTCGGCGAAGAACTCGATTCGCGCTCTGATTTATTTTCTCTGGGCGCGGTGATTTACGAAATGTCCACCGGAAAGCAGGCGTTTCCGGGAAACACGTCGGCCGCGGTGTTTGATGCGATTTTGAATCGCGCGCCGGTATCGCCGGTTCGGCTGAATCCCGAAGTGCCCGTCGAACTCGAACGAATCATCGGCAAAGCCACCGAAAAAGATCGCAAGCTGCGCTACCAGACCGCCAACGATCTGGCAGCGGACCTGGCGCGATTGAAGCGCGATTCGCAATCCGCGAAAACGATGGCGTACTCGGCAGCGCATGAGCACGCGCGAATCGCCACCACTGAATCGGGAGCGGTGAGTGGAGCGGTGGATCACCGGTTGAATCCGCTTTCACAAACGGAAATGGCGCAACCCGGCGCAACGGCAAATTTGGCGCAGGAACGATCGAGCCGAGGGATGACCGCACTCGCCGCGATCATCGTGTTGCTGCTGGCGGGCGGCGCGTTCATTGGCTGGAAGATGGGATGGTTCGGCACGCACGGCCCCTACAATCAAGCGCAATTGGGTGTGAAACAGATCACGTTCAACTCTGAAGAAGATCCCGCGCTGGTCTCCGCGATTTCACCGGACGGAAAATATCTGGCCTATACCGACCTCGACGGTTTGCACATGCGCGTGCTGGCGACAGGCGAAATGCAGTCGCTGCCGATCCCGAAAGAAATGTGCTTCCGCTGCGCAGTGATCAGCTGGTTTCCGGATGGAACGAAGTTGCTCGTGAGCGGGCCGGTGGGCCAACACGACGAGCACGGAATTTACGAAGTGTCGCTGATCGGCGGGACCATGCGGCAAATTCGACAGCACGCCAATTTCGCGGCAGTCTCGCCCGACGGAACGCAAATCGCGTTTATCACCGAGAAAAACAGTGAACTGTGGTTGATGGACGCGCAGGGAAATGCGGCGCGCCAGATATTCACCGCTCCTGCCGGCGACCAGATGGCCTATCCGGGTTGGGCTCCGGGCGGGAAGCGAATTTCGTTTATGCAAGCACACCGCGGAGCGGATCTTCGCAGCCTTCGCCTCGACACGATGGACTTGAACGGTGGAAACATCGTCACCGCGCTTTCTGACGAAAAACTGGGCGCGTATATATGGCTTCCCGACGGCAGGATTCTGGTGGGGCTGCGCGAACTGACTCCGCGCGAGACCGACATCAATTTGTGGCAGATTCACGTCGATCCGGCTACCGGAGCAGTGAAGGGCCAGATCTTGCGGCTCACCGACTGGTCCGGATTTCACATGCGCCGTCTGAGCGCTCCCGCGGACGGAAAAAGTCTGGTGTTGATGAACGACATTCAGCAAAGCGACGTGTACATCGCCACGCTGACCGCCGGCGACGCTTCGCTGGATGCTCCCGCACGCATGACGCTAAGCGAAAAAATGGATTGGGCTGGAGGATGGACGCCGGACAGCAAATCGGTGCTGTTCTATTCCGACCGCGAAGGAACCTACGACATTTTCAAGCAGGCGATCGACGATTCGTCAGCCGTGCCGCTGGTGACTGGCTCGGACGAAAAACGATCGCCGCGCATGTGTCCGGATGGCTCCTGCGTTCTGTACATGCAATGGCCCGCGCGAAAAACGGATCAGGTTCCGGCGGTCGGCCAGCTGATGCGCATGCCGGTTGCGGGAGGGCCGTCCGAAACCGTGATGAACGTGAAGGGTTATTTGGGAATCGGGGGCGTTGGTTCGTACACCGCGGCCGTGGGCGGAGTTCCCAGCTACCACTGCGCGAAAATCAACGGCGGCATCTGCGTGCTTGCCGAACAGAGCTCGGATCCGAAGAAAATCGATTTCACCGTGTTCGATCCAATGACCGGAAAAAAACAGTCCACGCTTTCGGTGAATGGCGCGGATATCGACTTCTGGGATTTGTCGCACGATGGTTCGCGCATTGCGTACGCCCAATATGCGATCGAAGACACACCGATTCACATTTTGCCGGTCGGCGGCGGCGCAGCGAGTGAATGGCCGCTGAAAGATTTCAACAATATGCAGGGCATCGCATGGGCGGCCGACGGCAAGCGCATTTTTATCTCGACGCTCACTTCGAAAGGGTCGGGAATTTATTTGCTGTCCGAAAAATCCCAGCCGAAGCAGCTGAGTTTCCGGTCGTGGTGGGTGTATGAATTTACCGCTTCGCCCGACGGCAAGCATCTGGCGATCAGCGACTTGAGCCGCAATTCCAACGCTTGGATGATACCCAAGCTTCCCGCGCAATAAGAGGTAGCGTGTGCGGCCCCGCGACGCAGAATCCCAAAAGCGGTCAATCGCACAAATTTCCCCGTCGTCCTGACTGCGTAAGTCACTGAACGGTTTCCACTTGGCGTCGGCTCAGGTGGACTTCGCCGTGCAATGCATCTCGCGGGATTCGTGTATCGGGAGGCTTTGCGATGGGTTCACTGTGGCAGGATTTGCGATTCGGATTGCGGCAGCTGCGGCTCAGCCCCGGCTTCGCCATCGTGGGGATTTTGTCGCTGGCGCTGGGCATCGGCGCGAACACGGCGATCTTCCAGTTGATCGACGCGATTCGCATCCGCACGATTCCGGTTTCGCATCCCGAACAGCTAGCCTCCATTCACATCGCCGACCGCCATTGGGCGTCGGGAAGTTTCTTCAGCGGCTATTCCGAACTGAGTTACGCGCTTTGGCAGCAGATTTCGGCCAAGCAGAAATCTTTTGCGCCGATCGCGGTGTGGTCGCCGGACATGTTCAATCTGGCGAACGGCGGCGAGACTCGTTACGCGCACGGTCTGGTAGTGAGCGGCGAATTTTACGACACGCTGGGAATGCAGCCGTTCATGGGGCGGTTGATTTCGTCGAGTGACGATACGCCGGGCTGCGCGCAGACCGCGGCAGTGCTCAGTTACGGATTCTGGCAGCGGAATTTCGGCGGCGATCCTTCGATTCTCGGCAAACAGATGACGCTCAACGGAATTCCGGTTTCGATCATCGGAGTCACTCCGCCGAAATTTACCGGCGTGTCGGTGGGAGAAGCGTTTGACGTTTCCGTGCCGGTTTGCGCGATCGCCACAATCGACGGCGACGATCGGCGGCTAAAAAGCCGAAAGGCATGGTGGCTGGTTTCGATCGGACGGCTAAAACCCGGCGTGACGATTGCGCAGGCGAACGCCGAAGTGAAAGTGCTGTCGAAAGAGATTATGGAGCAGACGCTGCCGCCGGAATACACCGCCGATGGCGCGAAGCATTATCTGGCCTACACATTGGGAGTGATTCCCGCGGGAACGGGCTTCTCGAACTTGCGAAAGGACTCGGAGACCGGATTGTGGCTGCTGATGGGAATTTCGGCGCTGGTGCTGCTGATCGCCTGCGCCAATATCGCGAACCTGATGCTGGCGCGAGCGAGCGGACGCGACCGCGAGATGGCGGTGCGGCTGGCGCTGGGCGCCTCGCGCGCGCGTGTAATGCGGCAACTGCTATCGGAAAGTTTGCTGCTGGCGCTGGGCGGAGCTTTGCTTGGATCGTTCATCGCGTGGACGCTGAGCGGCTGGCTGATCAATTTCCTGAGCACGCCAAACAATCAGATTTTCGTGGACCTGAGTCTCGATTGGCGCGTGCTGGGCTACACCTCGGCACTGGCGTTTTGCACCACGCTGCTGTTTGGATTGATTCCGGCGATTCGCGCGACCAGCACTCCGCCGAGTGAGGCGCTGAAGTCCGGCGGACGCGGAATGACCGCGTCGCGCGAAAAATTCGGTCTGCGCCGCGTGCTGGTCGTGTCGCAAGTGGCTCTATCGCTGGTGCTACTGGTGGGCGCGCTGCTGTTCGTACGCAGCTTGCGGAATTTGTACACGCTCGATCCGGGATTCAATCAGGACGGCGTACTGATCGCGAACCTGGACCTTACGCGGCTGAAGCTTCCCGACGATCGAGCGCGTGAAATGAGCCGCACGTTGGTTGAGCGCGTTCGCGCCATTCCAGGAGCAACTGCTGTCGCGGGCGCGATGACCACGCCGCTGAGCGGATCGATGTCCAACGACACCGTGTTGGGCGAAACGCCCGATGTGAAGCTCGACGCGACGATGGTGAACTGGATCAGCGGCGATTATTTCAAAGCGATGGAAACTCCGCTGCTGCTCGGCCGCGATTTCGGCGACCAGGACACGCACACTTCGCCGACCGTTGCGATTGTGAATCAGGCGTTCGTGAAGAAATTCATGAGCGGGAAAAACGCGGGGAAGTCCGGCACGGATCACGACGCTGCTGCCGGCGCGACCTCTGCGAACGACACGCTGAGCACCGATGTGCTCGGAAAAACATTTCGCATCGAGCAGGATGCCGGCGCCGCGATTCCCGTATTTCAGATTGTCGGCGTGGTGAAAAATGCGGTCTATCGCGACATGCACGAAGAGTTGCAGCCGACCGCGTATTTTCCGCTGTCGCAACAGCAGCATCCGGATTCCGGACTGTCGATCGTGGTTCGTTCACCGGAACAAGTGGGCGCCGTTACAAACGAGGTCAAAGGCGCGCTCGCGTCGGTGAGTCCGGAGATCGACATCGACTTTCACGTTTTCAAAACGCAAGTGCACCAGACGCTGCTGCAGGATGAGTTGATGGCCACGCTCAGCGGATTTTTCGGTGCGCTGGCGGCGTTGCTCGCGGTGATTGGATTGTACGGCGTGATTTCCTACATGGTGGCGCAGCGTCGCAACGAGATCGGCGTTCGCATGGCGCTGGGCGCGCAGAGAGGCGACGTGCTGCGGATGATGATGCGCGACGCGGCGATCATGGTCGCGGTGGGAATCGTCGTCGGCACGGTGCTGGCGCTGTTTGCGGCGAAGGGCGCGTCGTCGTTGCTGTTTGGGCTGAAGCCGCGCGACCCGCTCACGTATGTGCTGTCGATCGCCGGGCTCGCGATTGTTGCCGGGCTGGCAAGTTTTTTGCCGTCGCGGCGGGCGGCAAAGCTCGATCCGTGGACGGCGCTGCGAGACGAGTAGCGGGCGAAAGCCAAGTCAAAATCGACGTCAACGACAGAAGCAAGGGCTGGCGGGCGTAAAGCCCGCCGCTACAAATCCCAGGGCCTTCCTACTGCATCACTTTAATCCAACGGCGCGGCCGGAGTTCGAATTGTCGTGCTGATACTTCGGCCACGGCGCGTCCATCAGGTGGCTGCTCGCGGTGCGAATCGCGAATACGTTTCCCTTCAGCGTGGCTATGTAGAGGATTCCATCGGGAGAAAGCACCGGCGAACCGGCGCACGGACCCGATAATCCAAACGTGCCGACGGGATGGCCCTCGGGCGAGAGCGCCACAACCATCGACTCCGCCAGAAAATACACCGTACCGTCGTCGCCGATGATCGGTGCAGCATGCAGGTCACTCGTGTACGTTTGCGGCATCTGGTACATCCACTTTCGCGAGCCGTCGGGATTGATGGCATAGGCGACGCCAACCATCGTTTGCGCGTAGATGGTGCCG
Organism: uncultured Acidobacteriota bacterium; assembly: GCA_963719065.1. Taxonomy (GTDB): domain Bacteria; phylum Acidobacteriota; class Terriglobia; order Acidiferrales; family UBA7541; genus Palsa-295. The sequence continues at coordinate 593,019 of CAVRAM010000001.1, forward strand.
TCGGCGGCGACGGAAGGTGCCGAGCGAAACGGCGCATATTTCCCCGCATCGAAAGCCCACTTCAATCCGCCGGTTTGCGAATCGATCGCCACGATTTTATTCACCATCCGCGCGCCGGCGAAGATCGTTCCGTCGGCTCCAAACGCCAGCGGCGTGTAGATGTAATTTTCCAGTGCGCCAGATGTGGAGCGGCGGGGGTCGAAATTTCCATGCGGCAGAGCGGGATAGGTCCACAGCTGCACGCCGTCGGAGCCGATCACGGCGATCTGTTGGTTGCGGACGGTGAAAATCTTTCCGTCGCGCGCGACCACGGCGGATTCGTAATCGAGCGCGGGAAGGGACCAGATCTCGCTGCCCACATCTTTATTGAGCGCGTGAAAGCTGTGGCCGCACTCAACGTAGAGTACGTCGCCGTCAATCGTGCTGCCGATATCGCTCTGATAGATTTTCGGCGGCGTGCACTGAGTCATCCAGCGCTGCTGGCCGTCGGGCGATAGCGAATACACCTTGGTGAGCGTGGTGAAATATAAATTGCCTTCGCGGTCGAGCAGCATTCCGCCGGAAACAAAATCGAAAGCGTCGGTGCGATATTCCCACTTGGTGGCGCTCGAGCTGTCGAGCGCGATGATGCGTCCCTGCACGGTCGCCAGATACAAGGTGCCGTCGGCGGCCAAAACCGGCGAAGTGTAAAACGTGGCGTCCTGATTGAAAAAGCGCACCCATTTCTGCGTGAGCGTGTTGTTGGGGCTGCGATTGACGAGCGACGGGAAGATGCGCGAAAGACTCGGGAAATCGTCGGCGAGCGTTTTCACAAAATGCGAAGGCGCTTGTTGCTCCAGCAAATACCACCACACCACTCGCATACCGGCGACCGCGATAATCACCAGCAAAACGATCACGATTGGTTTGTCTTTCAGGCTGGGCGGCCGGGAAATTTTTCGGTTCGCCATGGCTTGAGCGCTCCTGCGAGCGGGATGGGTGACGATGGCCGGCCAACGGTGCTACTTGGTGCACACAGGCTAACATTGCAATCGCGTCACTGGGGCGGGCCGCTACACTGAGTGTTACCAACTGGGAACGCTCACGCTGAGGTTGCCGATGTTTGCCCAAGACTCGACCGAGCGAACGGTGTACCGCGCAGTACTGATCCTGCTGGAAGTTGTCTTGGTGCTGGTGTGCTCGTCTGCGCTGATTCGCTGGGTGATGACTCCGCCCGACCCGAGCAAGGAACTGGCAAGCAAAGAGGCAAAATTCAAAAAAGAAAATGACGCGAAGTTTGCGGCGATGCTCGCCGAGGCGAAGAAAGACGGCGACGCCGGACGCTACGACGTGGCCCTGGCGACGTATCGTTCGGCCGAACACATTACTTCCTATGTGACCGACGATCAGTACGACGCGCTGAAACAGGGAATGGAAAAAGTGGCGGCGGATGACGGCGGCAGCGAAGCGTCGTACCAGGCTCTGACCGATGCGGCGAACTACGAAGGTGGCTACTGGCTGCGGAAAAACGAGTGGGATACGGCCATCGCGCGCTATGTGGATGCCGAAAATTATGCCGACCATCTGACAACGAGCAAGCGAGCGGCGCTCATCGATGCGCAGCGCGGACTGATGCAAGCGTATCTGGGGAAGCGCGCGTTTTCGGATTCCGTGGAAGCGAACCTGCGGCTGATCGATACGATTCGTAGCGGTGGCGACCCTTACATCCGCGAGCTGACCGGCGCTTACATGGATTTGGCGCATACCTACTCGCAAGAGCCGGACACCACGCAGACGCGCAATGCGCTGATGATCGCGTGGCGGCTGGCGGATGACCGCATCGCGCACTTTTCGGGCATGCCCGGCGAGCGCAACCAACTGCACCAGGCGATTCAGGATAAAGAAGTCACACTGAACTGGCTGGTAGCTTCGTACTCAAATGCAGGAGAAGTGGACCACGCGTTGGCGACGGCGCAAGAACTTTACAATTTCGTGGGACAGCAGACCGCGCCGTTTGGCCGTGCGATGCCGTACTCGCGGCGCGATGTGGCGAATATCGCGTTGCGCGTGGCGCTCGACGCGAACCGGCGCGACGAAGCGAACCTGTGGCGCGCTCGATCGAACAAAGGACCGTAACTCACTACAGATCGAAAGTTCGCGCCAGAATCCGAAGCAGTAGCGCCTTCCTCATTTTTCACTACCGAAACGCATCGACCCATAGAACGTCTCTTTGAACCAAACACCTCGGCAAGCCTCATGAAAAGACCTGTTCTGCGCAAAGAAACGCTAAACTTCACGCTTGTGGTAGATAATCTATGGGAGTACAGTGTTACAGAACCGCCACGCTCCGTGTTTCTTTTTCGAGGATTTGCAAATGCCAAAACGAGACGCACCGCCGCTGGAAGCGGACCTGCTGCAGGGAACTCTGGATTTGTTAATTCTGCAGACACTGGTGCTGGGCCCTGCGCACGGACATACCATCGCGCACGTCATCGAAAAGCGATCTGACGAAGTGCTGCAAGTGGAGCACGGATCGTTGTATCCGGCGCTGCATCGTCTGGAGGCGCGCGATTGGATCGCCTCATTCTGGGGCACCAGCGAAAACAACCGCAAAGCGCGGTATTACCGGTTGACGCGAACCGGCCGCCAGCAGCTGACCCGCCAGACCGACCGGTGGGGGCAGCTGGTGCGCGCGGTCAATCGCGTGCTTGGCCCGGCAACCGAGTGAGGCGACGACGATGAATCCACGAGGCGGCTGGCGAAGATTTTTCTGGCGCAACCGGTGGGACGCGGAACGCGCCAGCGAACTGGAAGCGCACATTTCGCATGAGACCGACGAAAACATCGCACGCGGGATGTCGCCGGGCGACGCGCGAGACGCCGCGCGCCGCAAACTCGGTAATGAGACGAAAATTCGCGAGGAGATTTACCGTATGAACAGCGTGGGATTTCTGGAAACGCTGTGGCAGGACGTGAAGTACGGTGCGCGCGCGCTGCGCAAGTCGCCAGGGTACACGCTAGTAGCGGTGATCACGCTGGCGCTCGGCATCGGCGCCAATACCGTGATTTTCAGCGTGATCAACACCGTGCTGCTGCGTCGGTTGCCGTATCCCGACGTTCAACAGCTCGCGCTGCTGTTCCGCGCCGACGCGCATGACCGGCATGACACCAGCATTGATTCGATGCCGGACTATGAGGATTGGAAACGCGGCACCGACGTGTTTTCCAGCATGGCGCTGTTCGACCCGAGCCGGGGCGGTTACAACCTGGCGGAAGGGACGCATCCGGAGCGGTTGCAGGGCGTGCGCATCACGTCTGAATTTTTCAAGACGTTTGGCGCTCCGCTTTTCATGGGGCGCGAATTCCTGCCGGACGAGGAAAGAAAGGGCAACGACCGCGAAGTCATTCTGAGTTACGAGCTTTGGAAACGTCGGTATGCGGAGGATCCGGCGATCGTCGGAAAATCGATTCGCATTGATGGCCAGAGTTACACGGTGGTCGGGATCGCAGGAAAAGATTTTCGGTTTCAATTCTGGGGAAATCCGGGCGACTTGTTCGTTCCGGTAGGCTACACCACGGGTGACATGCAACGCGGCTCGCATTCCTTTGCCGTGGTGGCGAGGATGAAGCCGGGCGTATCGATTTCGCGAGCCGATGCCGAAATGGATGCAATCGGCAAACGGTTGGCGGTGGCCTATCCCGAAAGCAACGCGGATGAAACGTTCACAGCGCTCTCGCTCGAAAGTTTCGGCGTAAGCGAATTGAAGCCGACGCTGATGGTGCTTTTCTACGTGGTCGGATTCGTGCTGCTGATCGCCTGCGTCAATGTGGCAAATCTGTCTTTGGCGCGTTCGGCGACCCGGCAGAAAGAAATCGCGGTCCGGCGGGCGCTGGGCGCCGGACGATTTCGAGTAATGCGTCAGCTGCTGACCGAAAGCCTGCTGCTGGCGACGCTGGGATGTGCCGCAGGGCTGATTTTGGCGCAGAGCAGTTTGCTGGCGATTGAAAAATCATTGCCCGACCAGTTGCGTTTCATGCCGTTCCGCCCGATCACAACAATTCCGATGGACGCCCGGGTGTTCGCGTTTGCGATTCTGGTGACCTGCGTAACAGCTGTGTTGTTTGGCATGGTGCCGGCATTTTCCGCCGAGCGCACCGATCCGGCGGAAATTTTGAAGGCTGGCGGGTTGCGCGGCTCGACGCGCGTTCACACACGGTTGGGCCGCGGATTGATCGCCGTAGAGTTGGCGTTGGCGATGATCGTGGTGGTCAGTGCGGGCCTGCTGATCGATAGCGTCACGCGACTGCTGCGGGTCGATTCCGGATTCCGCACGCACAACGTTTTGAAAATGGATATTTCCACTCCGGAGACCGAACTCTATTACGGTCCGCCGGTGAACGGGCAATTTTGCCGGCAGGTGCAGGAAAGCGTGAGCGCAATCCCGGGTGTGACGGCGGTGAGCGCCGTTAGTATGTTGCCGCTGCAGGGCAACGCCGGCCGCGGCATCGATATCGAAAGCCACCCTCAATCGAAACCCGAGGATCAATACGGAGCCGGCTACATGATCGCTTGCCCGGACTCGCTGAAAGCGTTGGGAATCGCGTTGGTGCAAGGGCGCGACTTTACCAATGGCGACACGCCCGACGCGCCCGGCGTGGCGATCGTGAATGAAGACATGGCTAAGAAATTCTGGCCGCATGAGAACGTGATCGGACAGCGATTTAAAATCGGGCGCATGGGCGCCGACAATCCGTGGATGACCATCGTGGGCGTGATGCACGATGTTCGACAAGGTGGGCTCGATCGCGACGTGATGCCGGTATTCGTACGGCCTTTCGCGCAAGCCGGCTGGCCGCAAATGTCCATCATCGTAAAGACGGAAATGGCTCCGATGGCGGTTGCCGAATCGGCCCGTCGCGCGCTGGCGGCTGCGCTGCCGGAGACTCCGGTGGCGGATGTGACCCCGCTCGACGAAGTGGTACGCGAGTCCGTGAGCGGCCGCGAAATTCCGATGATCGTGCTTTCCGCGTTTGCATTCCTGGCGCTGGTGCTGGCTGCGGTGGGCATCGCCGGTGTGGTCAGCTACGGAGTCGCGCAGCGAACGCAGGAAATCGGCATTCGCATGGCGTTAGGAGCGGAATCGCGTGACGTATTGAAGATGATCGTGGGTGACAGTATGAAGTGGGCGCTCGCTGGCGTTGCGGCGGGCGCGGTAGGCGCACTGCTGGCCACGCGATTACTGTCGGATTTGCTGTTCAACGTGAAAGCCGCCGATCCGTGGGTGCTGGGCGGCGTGGCGTGTCTGCTGGCAGCAGTGGCGTTGGCCGCCAGTTATCTGCCGGCGCGGAAAGCCACGCGCGTAGATCCATTGGTCGCGCTGCGTTACGAGTAGCGTTCACCGTGCGGCTCGTGCGTCGCGGAGCTGAGAATGCGAGTTTCCGCGTAACGCCGGCTACCACTGCCTGATTGCGAGTGTGCCGATCGAATCGGGCGGCAGCTCGACGGTGGCGACGCGATCTTTCACCGCGACCTGCACCAATTGCGCATGCGGCAATTCGTTGCGCAGCAACGCAACAACCGTGCCGCCAGGATTGACGAATGCCAGCGCGTCGTCGCACGTGCCGGTGATTTCGATGTTGTGCGCGCCTTGATCGACGAATTGCGTCAGGTGCTTCAGAAAATAGTAATCGTGATTGTAACGGAAGGTTTTCGCGTCTGAATCGACGCTCACCAGCGAATTCTGCGCCCATCCCCAGGTGCTCATGCCGTTGCGATCGGTGGCGATGTTCCAGTACATGTAAGCGCTCGCGCCGCTGCGGAAATAATGCTTCATCAAATTCCAGCAATAGCCGGAGTAGCTCCAGCTGTTGGTTCCGTCGCCGCATTCCTGCTCGGATTGGTAGATCGCGAGATTCGGATATTCGCGGTGGATCGCGGGCAGCGCGTTTTTGCCGGCCCACTGCGTGCCGACGCCCTTGATGAATGACGCAGCGGTTTTATCGGCCATCACTGTTTCCAGTAGCTTCGGATTTCCGCGCTCGAGCGTACCGAAGAAAATCTGCACGCCGCGCTTTTGCATTTCCGATCCGAGCGCGTACAGAAACCGCGCCAGACCTTCGGCCGTCCATGTGCAACTGGGAAAATTCTGCGCGGAGTTGAATTCGTTTTGCGGCATCACCATGCCGACGCGGATATCTTCGGCGCGGTAGGCGTCGATGAACTTGCCGAAGTAGCGCGCATAGGCGTCAAAATAGCGCGGCTCCTGAATGAACATGTCTTCGCCTTCGTGGCCGACCTGATTGGGCTGGATGCCGTTGTCTTTCATGCCCGGGTACGCCTTCGCTTCGGCGTAAAAATGATTGCGTTTCATCCAACTCGGCGGACTCCATGGCGAAGCCCACAGTTTTAGATTTGGCTGGTAGCGCTGCGCGGCGTGGATGAAGGGCACCAGCGTGTTGCGATCGTGGTCGATGCTGAAATGCTCGAGCGCGAAATCGCCGTCGGTTTCATCGTAGCTGTACGCTTCGGTGGCGAAATCGTTCGCGCCGATCGGCATGCGGCAATAATTGAATCGAGCGCCCGCGGCGGGATCGAAAAGTTCGCGCAAAACGCTTTCGCGGTCGGACTCGGCGAGGGAATTGAGCGCCGTCCAGCCGCGTTCGTTTAAGCAGCCGCCGAAACCCTCCATCGGCGCGGGCGTCCCGCCCATGTGAGCGGGGTCGAGATTCAGGTTGAGCATGTCCCACTGAAACGTGGGCTTGTACGTGGGAGCTTTCTGCCACGGGTTCGATTCGGTGGTGACGATGAACGTGAGTAGCGGATCGTCGGCGGGTGCGGGGCGAGGGAGTTGCGTGGTAGTGCGATTGCGCGCGATCGGCTCGCCGATTGCGGAAAACGATGCGGACGCCAACGGCGCGAGCGTTGCGGATGCGGCGGCGCCCGCCGCGAGGGCTGCGCCGTGCTTTATCATTTCACGCCGCGTCCAGTTTTGTGAGTTCGTTCTTTTCGTCGTTGTCATGGATGCCTCGCGAGAATCATCGGATTGCGCGTTCGAGTCTGCAAAGTCGCGGACGAAACTACCACGCCGCGCGCGGTGCGCACAAACGAAAGGCGCACATTTGCGCCGGGGAGCGGCGGTTGCAGTTAGTGATCGGGCAACGCGGCGAGCGAACGAGGGGCGTTGATCGGGTGGCGCGATTAGACTGGCATTCTACGTGGCGCGCGGGCGCCGATGAACGCGGAGGAGACAGCGATGAAGCGAACGATTCTGGCAGCCATCATTCTGGTATGTGCAGTCTCCTATGTGACTCCGGCGCAGCAGGCGACGACCGGCACGGTGATATCGGAGACGTCGGTGAGCTGCGGCACGAAGACGCAGGGCAAAAAACAGGCGACGTCACTGATGTGCCAGCAATACACCGTGCGGACTGACACGACCGAATATCAGATTCGCCAGCAGAAGCCGGAATCGAAAGCCATTGTGCCGGCCGGCACGGCGATCGAATTCAAGCTGGAAAAAGACAAAATGAAATTCACCGCCGACGGCAAGAAATACGAATATCTGATCGTCGGCACCTCGACGCTCCCCGCAAAATAAATCCAGCGACTTCCACAGCCGGATGCGCATAGCATGTGCGCTTATGAAGAGACGATTCGCGTTCGTCGCGATTCTGGTGGGCGTTTTGTCTGGCGCACCCGCTGCGCCGCCGCAGAGCGCCGCGTGGCCGCAGGTAAGCACGTTTGAGCTGCCGGCCGGCGCGGGTGGATCCGTTGGCGCGGCGGCGATTTCGCCGGATGGCAAACAAGTCGCGGTGATCTACGTGCGCCCGATGTGGAGCGCGAAAGACGACGAGCTAAAATCCACAATCAAACTGTGGAACGTTGGAACCGAGGAGCCAGTTCGTTCGCAGGACTACGTTGTGAAGCGCGCCGATACTCCGCCGGATTTGTGGCGTACGTTTCAGCCGTACCACTTGCAATACTGCGACCAGGGGAAAGTCCTGCTGCTGGCCGATCCGCAGGGCACGATTTCCGCTCTCGATCCGCAGTCGCTGCAAGTGGTAAAGACGGTCGTTGCAAATATCGCTGTGCAACCAAACTCGAACGCTACGAGGATCACGTGCGCAGCGGACACGCCGATCGCGGTGTTGGAAATTTCCGGCGGACTGATCGGTGCCCCTGGACACAGTAAGCCCAACGAAGAAGTGAAAGTGAGAGTCTTCAATCTCCAGTCGAGCGAGGTCATTGAAGCGACCAATCTGCACCGCGAAGTGCCGGTCGGCGACATCGCGATTTCGCCCAGCGGCGCGCAATTCGCGATCACCTACGTGCCGATGAACAATCTGACGCAGCGGCCGAAAAATATCGCGAATCTGCAGCTGTTCGACACCAATTCAGGGAAGATGATGCTCGAAGTGAAGACCGGTCACCTGCCCGGCGGCGTCAGCTTCATCGGCGAGCATCGCGTTGCGACTGCGGACGTAATTTTGCCGGGAATATTCGGCCAGGCGAAAATCAAGATCTGGGATGCGAACACCGGGCAACTGGTGAAGGAGTTGGCCGATCCGAAGCTCGGCGCGCGTCGCAGAGTGGCGGCCTCGAGCGACGGGACCGTGGTGCTCGGTTACATGCCTCACGAACAAGTAACTGGAGAGCGTGCCGCCCAGACGACGAGCGAGCAGCGTTTCCGGTTGTGGGATGCGAAGACGTACGACGTGATCGCGACTTCGCCGCCGATTCTTCCGATACGTTCGTTCCACGAAGCTCCGCAAATTGAGTTGAGCGCGAACGGCCGCGCGGTTCTGGTGTGGTCCGCCGGACTCGTGCCGGTGCAAGTGTATTTCCCGAACGATTCGCCGAACGAAACGCACTGATTCGCGGCAACATGTAATGCGCAGCGCGCGACGCACCACACGCAACCCGCAGCGCTCCGCGCGTTGACTTGGGTTTCACCCGCGAATAACATGTGCGGCACATGTCCAGCACCGACCCCCTGAGCGGCCAGACCATCGCGCAGTACAAAATCGTCGAGCGACTCGGCGGCGGCGGAATGGGCGTGGTGTATCGCGCCGAAGACACCAACCTGGGCCGGTTCGTCGCGCTGAAATTTCTGCCTGAAGACCTGGCGAAAGATCCGCAGGCGCTCGAACGTTTCCGCAGGGAAGCGCGCGCCGCCTCTGCTCTGAACCATCCGAACATCTGCACGATCTACGACATTCGCGAAGAAAGCGGCCGCACCTATCTGGCGATGGAATGCCTGGACGGCAAAACTCTGAAGCACACCATCGACGGCCGGCCGCTCGAAATCGAACGGCTGCTCGACCTGGGAATTGAAATCGCCGACGCGCTCGATGCGGCGCACAGCAAGGGAATCGTCCACCGCGACATCAAGCCCGCGAATATTTTCGTCACCGACCGCAACCACGCCAAGATTCTGGATTTCGGACTCGCGAAGCAAGTGGGCCGCGCGTCGGCGAACACGGTGACGCGAGCGGGCGATCAACCCACGCAAATGACCGAAGGCGCCCGGCCCGAGGATCTGACCAGCCCCGGTGTGGCCGTCGGCACTGTCGCGTATATGTCGCCGGAGCAGATTCGCGCTAAGGATTTGGATGGGCGCACGGATTTGTTTTCGTTTGGCGTGGTGCTGTACGAAATGGCGACGGGTTCGGTGCCGTTTCGCGGTGAGACTTCGGGCGTGATCACCGAAGCGATTTTGAATCGCGCGCCGGTGGCGCTCGCGCGGCTGAATCCGGATGTGCCGGCCAAGCTCGAAGACATTATCGGCAAGGCGCTCGAAAAAGATCGCGACCTGCGCTACCAGTCCGCTTCGGAAATGCGCACGGACCTGAAGCGGCTGCGGCGCGATCTGGACTCGGGCCGGATGACGTCTGGCGCGAGCGGATCGTCGCAGAGCGCGGCGACGACTTCGTCGCAAACGGGTTCGCAATCGGCGTCTCAAACGGGGGCCGGAAGTTCGGGCACGGGAATTTCGTCGCATTCCGGATCTGCGTCGGGCGCTCCGGTGATGGCGCAATCGAGCACGCAGATCGGAGCCGGATCCAGCGCGATCGGCGCACAGTCAGCGGCGCCGCAGTCTGCGAGCCGGAAATCGAGTTTCATGGCGGCGGGCCTCACGGCGCTGGCGATTATCGCGTTTGCGGCGAGTCATTTCTTGTGGAACTCGCGCAAGCCGAGCGGTCCGATGAAGATTGCGCAAATCAGCCATTGGGATAAGTCGATGAACGACGCGCGGCTTTCACCGGATGGCCACGCCGTTGCGTTCACATCGCCGGTGAACGACGTGCAGCAGGTGTTTTTGATGCTCACCTCCGGCGGCGAGCCATTGCAGCTGACCGACAGCGACGGTGACAAGTTCGTGTCGAATTTTTCGCACGACGGCGCTGAAGTTTACTTCGAGGTCGTTGGCAATCGGGAAACCTGGGCGGTTCCCACGTTGGGCGGAGCGTTAACGCGGCTGGTGAGCGGCGCGGCGGCCACACCCTCGCTGGATGGCGCGTCGTTGTACTACGTTCGCGACCACGGTCGCGGTTTATATCGTGTGCCCAAAGGCGGCTTGGCCGGCGATCTGATTTACCAATTCGGCGAAGGTGTAAATCCGATTTCACAGCTGCTGCCGTATCCGGACGGAAACCGCCTGCTTGCCGTCGCCGTTAATCCCTTGAACGAATCGGAACGCGCTCACGCCTTCGAAATCGACATCGCGAAAAAAACCTCAAACGACCTGGGCGAGGTGCGCGCGAGCCCGTTTGGATGGGCTTGGGACGAGCCAGGTAAGACGGTGTTGGTGAGCCGGACCGTGAACGACCTGACAAATATTTGGAGCTACGACCTGGATGCGAAGACGTTCACGCAAGTGAGTTTCGGCACCGGCCCGGATACATCAGCGATGCCCGATCCGGCGGGAAAAGGAATCTACATCGTCAATGGGAAATCATCGGGGATCTTGACAGCGTACAACGTGCGGACGAAACAATTCACCGACATCGCGACGGAAAATGCCACGCAACCCGCGATTGCGCCAAACGGGAAGCGGCTGGCGTACATCGCGATTCCCGGCGCCGGACGCACCGAGCTTTGGTTCGCGGACATCGACGGCAACAACAAAACCAAAATCGCGAGTGGTGTATCGTTGGCCACCGCCGAATGGTCTCGCGACGGCTCTCAATTCACGTTCATCAACGCTCCGGGTGGCGAACCGGATAAGGTGTTCGTGGTGGGGGCCGATGGTACCGGCGCGCGGGCGATCACATGGACCGGAACGGGGGTACAAAACGCGTTGTGGAGTCCTGACGGGAAATCCGTTTACATAAACGTGTTTGACCGGACCACAAACTCTACAGCCATCTGGAAAGAGGATTCGACGGGCTCGGTTCCGAAGAAAGTGTCGGAACGCTGCGGATATGGCTTCGATGTTTCGCCGGACGAGAAATATATTCTGACGGTCACAAACTCGAGCGAGCTCGCCGGCATTTACCAAGCGTCGCTCGACGACGGCAAATGTACGGAGCTGACGCCGAAGGTCAACACGTTCGGCGCTGCGTTCGCGCCCGACGGCAAATCGTACATCTATGCAATTCCCTCCCGGCGCGACGTGACCGTGTACCGGCAGAATTGGTCGGCGGGTAAGACGATCGGCGCGCCGCAACCGGCGCTGACTCTGCCGTTTGCGTTTCCGCTGTTCACAGAGGGAAATGGGTACGACATATCCCGCGATCTTTCGACCGTTGTGTACGCTCGCACTGGCGGTCACGCCGATTTGTATTTGCTCACGCAGAAATAAGTTCGCTGGCTGAGCCGATTTTAAAAGTCGATCCGGCAGGCTCGCGCATCCAACTTCAAACTTCCCCACGTCCAGCGGGGAAGGTGAACGCAAAGATTACAAATCAACGAATCCCGGGGGGAATTCCGTGGCGAATCTGAAAGACAAAGTGGCATTGGTTACCGGCGGCGGGCGTGGCATCGGCGCAGCCATCGCGAAGCGCCTGGCATCGGAGGGCGCAAACGTGGCGATCACCTATTCAAAGGATTCGAACGCCGCTTCGGCCGTGGTGAAGGCGATCGAACAGACCGGCGGGAAGGGCCTGGCGATTCAAGCGAACGCCGGCGATGCAGCGGCGGCTAAAGATGCCGTAGAGAAAACGGTGAAGGCGTTTGGCAAACTCGACATCCTGGTGAACAACGCCGGCACCGCGATCCCGGCAAAATTCGAAGACGCTTCGCTCGACGATTTGAATCGCGTGATCGACATCAACATTCGAGGCACGATGCTGACCACGCAGGCTGCGCTGAAACATATTCCGGACGGCGGGCGCGTGATCATGATCGGATCGTGCCTCGGCGAACGGACGATGACCCCGGGGCTTGCGGCCTACTCCGCCACAAAAGCTGCCGTGAAATTATTTTCGCAGGGATTGTCGCGCGAGGTCGGAAGCCGCGGCATCACCGTGAACAACGTGCAGCCGGGGCCGATCGATACGGACCTGAATCCGGCGTCGGGCGATTGGGCCACGCCGCAGAAAGCGGTTACGGCGCTGAATCGCTACGGCACCGTGGACGAAGTGGCGGCGCTGGTGGCGTTCATCGCGGGGCCGGAGGCTTCGTACATCACCGGAGCGAATCTGACGGTGGACGGCGGAACGAACGCGTAGCTGAACTTTTCCGATCGGCACTCAGCTCGAGTGGAGCGCCGCCGCTTTATAGAAAGATGCCGACGTCGATCGACTTGGCCATCGCTTCGTAGCCGGCGTCGTTGGGATGAATGTGATCGCCGGAATCGTAGGCCGGATTCAGGCTTGCGGGTTTCGCGGGATCGCGCATCACTTTTTCAAAATCGATCACCGCATCGAACGCGCCGCTGGTGCGAATCCAATTGTTCACCGCGATGCGCTCGGGTTCGGTCTTATCGGAGCAGACGTCGGAGCCGGCGCAGGGAAGGATCGTGCCGCCGATCGCTTTCAATCCGCGAGCGTGTGCGCGCGTGACGAGCTGCGATAGGCCGGCGATGACATCGTCGGCCTTCACATTTTCGTCGGGATCGAGCCAGCTGAGGTCGTTAAAACCTTCGAGCAAGATCAGATAGCGTGCGCCGGTCTGCGCGAGCACGTCGCGATCGAATCGCGAAAGCGCATTCGGTCCCCATTCGCTGTTGTGCAGCAGGCGATTGCCGACAAAGCCTTCGTTCAGCACGGCGATCGGTTTTGCGTTGGGTTGCTGCTGCAGACGCACCGCCAGATAATCGGGCCAGCGATGGTTCACGTCGGTGGTGGACGCGTTGCCATCGGTGATCGAATCGCCCATAGCGATCACCGCAAATGCGGAATTGCTCGCGCGGACGTCGATGCCTTTCACGAAATTCCATGAGCTGGTCACGCGCGCATGGTCTAGCTTCGCGGATTGGGTCTGGTCGCCCTTGGCCACGAAGTTGGTGGACATGCCGAGCAAGTGGCAACTTCGCATGGCGATCTCCTGATCGATCACATACACGCTGACCGCCACGCTCGAGAGCGCCGGCAAATCGATCGGCACTTCGTCGCTGACCATCAATCCGCCCTCGGGGATCGTCACCGAAGTGCGTCCGGAAAACGTGAGCGCGTGATCGGAGCCCGGTGCAGTGGCGCCGTCAGAGGCGGCGAGAGCAATCCGCGCGGAACCGACGACGAGTGGCGACGAGCCGAATTCGTTGCTGAGCTTTACTCGAAACGCTTTGCCGCCGAGTGTGACGCGCACGACGTTGCGATAGGTCGAATCTCCCGCCGCGGGTCTTCCGAATTTTGCCGGACAGGGAACCGGCGAGGCAGCCCAGGTGCCCACCCAATTTTGTTCGGACTGTTGAGACTGTTCAGACGTACCGGACTGTTCGGAATGTTCACTCGCGAACACTTGCATCGAACCCAGCAACAGAAAACACATCGCAACGAGGCCCTTTTTCATTTCACCGTCCCAGGATTTGCATATTCGGAAAATGTATTTGTGCGATAGATAAATCCGCACCATACAGACGCGAAATGCGCGCGCCGGTTAGCGCGCCGCGTGCATTATTGTGTCGCATCGAAAAAGTAGGCCGCGCATCACATATGCCACAAATCGGTTTCGACCGATGATGTATAATTTTTCAGCCTCGGGAGGGCCCCAACCGTGTTGCGGATCAACGACGAAGCTCCGAATTTCACTGCGGAAACATCGCAGGGCACCATCAATTTTCATGAATGGATCGGCGATGGCTGGGCCATCCTATTTTCGCATCCGAAGGATTTTACGCCGGTGTGCACCACCGAGCTGGGCTACATGGCGGGACTGCAGCCTGAATTTCAAAAGCGCAATGTGAAGATTATCGGATTGAGTGTGGACCCGGTTTCCAGTCACGGAAAATGGGCGGCGGACATTGAAGAAACGCAGGGACACAAAGTGACCTATCCGATGATCGGCGATCCGGAGCTGAAAATCGCCAAGCTCTACGACATGCTGCCGGCCGAAGCGGGTGACAGCTGCGAAGGCCGCACCGCCGCGAACAACGCTACGGTGCGCACCGTGTTTGTGGTCGGCCCGGACAAGAAAATCAAACTGATGCTCGCGTATCCGATGAGCACGGGACGGAATTTCGACGAAGTGCTGCGCGTGGTGGATTCGATGCAGCTGACCGCGAAGCACAAAGTCGCGACGCCGGTGAACTGGAAGCCGGGCGACGATGTGATCATTCTGCCGGTGGTGACTGAGGAAGAAGCGAAGCAGAAATATCCCGGCGGGTGGAAATCCCCGAAACCGTATTTGCGCATCGTCCCGCAACCGAAGTAACGTACTGCCATCGAGGCGAACTCGTTGCTCCTGAAGCAGTTTTATCTGCCGTGCCTGGCGCACGCGTCGTACATCATCGCGGATGAGCAAACCGGTGTCGCTGCTGTGGTCGATCCGCAGCGCGACACCGCGCAGTACCTCGCCTTCGCCGCCGAACACTCGCTTGCCGTCAAGCACGTATTTCTCACCCACCTGCACGCCGACTTCATCGCCGGGCATTTGGAATTGCGCGACCGCGTGGGTGCGAAAATTTACCTGGGCGCGTCGGCGAAGGCCGGTTACGCGTTTACGCCGATGCGCGACGGCGACACGCTGGAATTCGGCAAAGTGCGGCTGAAAATTCTGGAAACACCGGGCCATACGCCGGAATCGATTTCGATCGCGGTTTTTGATTTAAACCTGCCGAAAGTGGACGACGCGCATCCACAAGCCGTGCTGACCGGCGACACATTATTTATCGGCGACGTCGGCCGTCCGGATCTGCGTGCGGCGCTGGGCTGGTCGGCTACCGACCTGGGCGGGATGCTTTTCGATTCGCTGCACAAGAAAATACTCGGACTTAGCGACGAGAGCCTGGTGTATCCGGCGCACGGCGCAGGTTCACTGTGCGGAAAAGCGATCAGCAAGGAAACCGTTTCGACGCTGGGTGAACAGCGTCGCAACAATTACGCGCTGCAACCGATGACCAAGGAAGCGTTCATCTCCGTGGTGACGGCGGATCAGCCCGATGCGCCGGCGTATTTCACCTACGATGCGGTGCTGAACAGCGAAGAGCGCCCGACTCTCGACGAAACGCTCGCGCGCGTGAACGCCATGACGCTCGACGACGTGCTGGGAATGCAATCCATCGGCGCGCAAATTCTGGATACGCGCGAGGCTGCCGAGTTTGCGTCGGCGCACCTGGCCGGCAGCATCAATATCGGACTTGGTGGGCAGTACGCAACGTGGGCGGGCACGGTGCTCGACCACGAGCATCCGATCGTGATCATCGCCGATCCGGGACGCGAGAGCGAAGCCGCCACGCGCCTCGGGCGAATCGGATTCGATCACGTTGTCGGATATTTGCAGGATGGGCTGCACAGTTTGAGCGCGCGTCCACACCTGACGGCTTCGACCGAACGCGTGAGCGCGCCGTTCGCGGCGGAGTTGCTGGCCTCAGGCGCGCCGCCGCTTGCAGTGGACGTCCGCGCGCCGCGCGAGCGAGAGCAAAAGCGGATTGCGGGCAGCGTGCCCATGCCGCTGAATCATCTGACCGAACATCTTGACGAGCTTCCGAAAGATCGTCCGCTGCTGGTTTACTGTGCGGGCGGATACCGGTCGTCGATCGCCGCGAGTTTGCTGCAACGCCACGGACTTTCGCGCGTAAGCGAAATCGCCGGCGGAATTGTGGGATGGGAAGCAGCCCATCTGCCGGTAGAGACAGCAAAAGTTTCCTCGTAATCCGAACGATTCCGCGGCCAAAGTGGTAGGATGGGGCTGCGCGAAAGGGCGCATCCGGTCCGCGGAAAGGACAGAAGTCCACCTTGTAACAGCGGTTTGAACTTACAAACTCACTTTCGCCCGTATATGCGGACCTGGGCAGATGAAAGGAGTTTGTCATGCCCGTAAAACGCCTCCCTGCAAATCCAAGTCTCGATCATCTTCGGCATCAAGCAAAAGATGTGCTGCGCGGTCACCGTACGCTCGCGGCGGACGTTGCCCAAAGGATTCGTGAATTTCATCCGCGGTTCGGATGCGCAACCGACGGCGAGATTTTCGCGGCCGAGCTGAAGTTGAGCGATGCCCAGTTGATCGTCGCTCGCCAAAGCGGATTCGAATCCTGGGCGCGACTAAAAACGCATCTTGAAACTCCTGGCTCGCCGGACCGGATGAACCGGCCGCACCACGAGCGCATCGACGATCCCGTCTTTCGCCGCGCTGTTGATTTGCTCGATGCCGGCAACGTTGCGGCGTTGCGTAAATTTCTCGCCGAACATCCAAAGCTCGCGCGGCAACGCGTCGTCTTTGAAGGCGGCAATTATTTTCGGGAGCCTTCGCTGCTTGAATTTATTGCCGAGAATCCCGTCCGGCAAGGCAAACTGCCGCCGAACATCGTCGAGGTCGCCAAAACCATTCTGGATGCGGGCGTCGAGCGGTCTGCGCTCAACGAAACGCTCGGGCTGGTGGCCACCGGGCGTGTGCCGCGGGAGTGCGGGGTGCAAATTCCGCTGATCGCGCTTTTGTGCGGCCGGGGCGCCGATCCCAATACTGCGATCTTGCCGGCAGCCGCACACGGCGAGTTTGCGGCGGTAAACGCGCTGATCGACTGCGGCGCGCGCGCCACCCTGGGGGTCGCGGCTGCGCTTGGGCGATTACAGGATGCGCGTCGAATGGCGGCCAGCGCCGATCGAGAGGAAGGCCATCTCGCCCTCAGTCTGGCATCTCAATTTGGTCGCGCTGAAATCGTGCGGATGCTGCTCGACGCCGGCGAAGATCCGAACCGTTTCAATTCCGTCGGCGCAAACTCGCATTCAACGCCGCTGCACCAGGCGGCTCACGCCGGACATTTTGATGTTGTCCGGCTGCTGGTCGAACATGGCGCCCGCCTGGATGTGAAAGATCTGTTGTGGCAGGGAACTGCCGCTGATTGGGCGAAACACGCTGGGCAAACCGAAATTGAGGCGTACCTGCGCGAGCGAGCGCGAGCGCGGAGGACGAGCCGAAAGAAGTGACCGCCCGCGCCGCCATCACGGGTGCGTCGTGCGCGTCGAATCGCGTGGCAGGGCCAGAGCCAGCGCGAGAGCGGAGCCGCCGTAGAGCAGCGTGTCGGCCACGTAGTTCAGCCCTTCATTCACGTCGTCCGGCGAACCGTGGCGCGCCAAAATCAAAATCACCAGATACGGAAAGATGGTGAGAAACGTCATCAACGCGCCAATCGTTGCCGCGGCGATGCGCGGATTTTTGTTCAGCGCCAACGCGATTCCGGCAACCAGCAAAATCACGCCGGACGCGTATCCCCACAGACTGGGAAACGGCACCCACGCGGGCATGATTTTTTCGAGCGGCACACCGGGCGCGAACGTCGGATGCCAAATCTCCAGCACTCCATAGACGATCGCGGCGATGGTAATCACCGTCCGCGAAATCCATATGAACCACTTGGCCCGCTGCGGCGAATCCGCGCGGCTGTACACCGCGGCCAACGCGAGCGCGCCCGCGCAGAAGGATGAATCGCGCAGCAGGAACGTCCACGCAAAGCGGTCATTCCAGTTGGCGATTGCCGACGGAATGTAAATCAGGCAAACGAAAATGAAAAACATCAGCGCCAGCATGGTGGATGAGAGGCGCATGAATTTTCGCACCGTCAAGCTCGCAGCCGCGGCAAACAGCGAACAACCCACCAGATACGCCCAGAACCAGTGCGCCGGCATCCATGCGGGGACGCTGTTCTGCACGAAGTCCGGACCGCGGAAATGTTCGGGTGCGAAAACGGCGAGCGGCACGGCGATGAACAGCGGAGCCAGAGCGATTAGCTTGTCCCATCCGCGAGCGGCGATCAGCTCTTTGCGGAGGATTAAAAGTCCGGTGACCAGAAAAACGATCCCGGCGCAAAGCATCCACTCATTTGCAGATGAAAGCATTCCCACCCCCGTAGCGCTGCTGCATTGCCCGAGAGTATATGCCCGATATCGGACATTGCGTGCGCGACGGGACGAAATGAGTGATTTGCGTGACGGGGGAATCAACCGCGGATGGGCAGACGATTGCGCGCCGACGCGGCGAGGCGATCAGTGCGCGAGACTTTGCGGCGCAAGAGGCAATCCGACCAGCCTTAGCAATTCCTGAAAGCGTCGCAGGCCGCGCAGTTCGTCCATGCTGGGATCGATGTGCAGATAGAGCAGCCAGTGCGAGCGCTCGACGTAAGCCTGCTGCAAACATTCGAGCGCATCGTCGAACTGGCCGAGGCCGATGTGAATGCCGGCGAAAAAATACGGCGCGACGTAACGCTGCTGCGCAAGTTTCGTAAGCTCATCCAAAATCTGCCGCGCTTCGGACGTCCGCCCCGCTTTCCCGTACGTGTGAGCGAGTGCCGCGCGCATCAGCGGAGCGCCGCCCGCAAATTTCGCGGCGAGCTCGCCTTCGTCGATCGCCAGACTGTACTGGCCGGCCGCGCGATACATGGCGCCCAAAACCCAGTGCGTGACCGGATAATTCGGGTCGAGCTCGATGCTTTGCAGCAGTTGGTCGCGCGACTGGTCGAATCGGCGATCCATGTAATATGCCCAGCCGATCGCGGCGTTGATGATTAGCGAAAGAGGATCGAGCGCGTGACTGTTTTTCATTCCGGCGATGGCCGATTTCAGATCGCCCATGGTCATTAGCGATTCGGAGTACCAGTGATTGGCCGTCGGATACGTCGGATTCAGTTCCAGGCTGCGCTTGAATTCGCGTTGCGCTTCGGGCCACTCCCAATCGTGCAGCCACAGCACGGCAGCGAGAGATGTGTGCGCTTCAGCGAGATCCGGATCGAGACGCAGTGCCGTGAGCGCCGCGGCCTTTCCCTTGGGGAACACTTGTTTCGGCGCGAGATAGCTGTTCCATCCCAGCAGAACGTAACAATCGGCCAGACCTGCGTAAGCCAGCGCGTAGGCCGCATCTTTTTCCGCGGCTTGCTGAAAATATTCGATCGCTTTGTAGAATCCGTCTTCGGTCCATCGATTCCAGTGATGGCGGCCTTTCAGATACAGTGCGTATGCCTCGGGGTCTTCCGTATGGTGCCGCGCCAGGCGCTTTTTCTGCGCGCGCGTGAGCTGCAGGCGCAGCTTGTCTGAAATTTCGTGGGAGATTTCGTCCTGCACGGCAAAAATGTCGCCCGGCTTGCGGTCGTAGTGCGCGCCCCACAACTGCGAACCAGTGAGCACGTCCACCAACTCCGCGCCGATGCGCAGCGAGCCGCCGCTTTGCATGATTCGTCCGGTAAGCACAGCCCGGACGCCGAGCTCGCGGCCGGCGGAGAGCGCATCGACATTGCGGCCCTTGAAACGGAACACCGTGCTCTGCGCCAACACGCGCAGTTTCGGCACGGTGGCGAGATTGTTGATCAGGCTGGCTGCGATGCCGTCGCTGAGATATTCGTTCTCCGGGTCGCGGCTGGTGTTTTCAAATGGCAGGACGGCAATCGAGTCGATGATTTTCGATACGCGTTGTGTACGTCCGGTGCGCGAAAGGTGCGTGGAGGTGTGCGCGGTCGCGTCGCCGGCACTGGATGACGATTGCGCGGGAACTGGAATTGCGTTCGTGGCGGTTTCAGCGTCGCTCGCGATTTTTCCCGCGGCTACGTCGCGCTGCACGCTGCGCAGGTCTGCGCACAAATCGGCGGCGCGCTGGTAGCGCTCGTCGCGGTTTTTGTGCAGTGCTTTGTCGATGATCGCCGCGAGTGCCGGCGGAATCGCGGGATTCAGGTTTCGCACCGGAGTGGGCGCGCGCGTCAGGACTGCCTCAATGATGATCCCACCGGTGCTGCCGGTGAAGGCGCGTTGACCGGTGGCCATTTCGTACAGCAGCAGGCCGAGCGAGAAAATATCGGTGCGCTGGTCGAGTGTGTCGCCGCGGACTTGCTCGGGCGACATGTACGAGGGAGTGCCGCTGACGACGCCAACGATCGAATTGGAGTCGGAATCTTCGCCGACCGGAAAACCAGACGATGAGTCGCCGGACGAATCGCTGGTGTGCGAACTGTCGTCGCCAGCCGAGCCGGCAACGGCGCTGGGGACGAGCTTCGCCAGGCCGAAATCGAGCACTTTGGCGCGTCCGCTTTTTGTGACGAAAATATTCGCCGGCTTGATGTCGCGGTGAATAATTCCGCGGGCGTGCGCCGCCTGCATCGCTTCGGCAGTCTGAATTCCCAGCTCGAGCAATTCATCGAGCGGCAGCGGCTGGCCGTGGATGTGGGTGCGCAGCGTTTCGCCGTCGATAAATTCCATGGCGATGAAGGCGCGGCCGTCCTGTTCGCCGATATCGTAGATCGTGCAGATTCCCGGGTGGTTCAGTGCGGACGCGGCGCGCGCTTCGCGCCGGAAGCGCTCGAGCGCTTGCGTTTCCTGAGCCATTTTTTCGGGTAGAAATTTCAGCGCGACCGGACGGTCCAGGCGGCTATCGACAGCTTTGTAAACGACGCCCATTCCCCCGGCGCCGAGCTGCTCCACGATGCGATAGTGCGAAATCGTCTGGCCGATCATTGGCAGGCAAGGTCTTGGGCGAGCTGCTCGCTGGTTTAGAGCGTCGGATCGTCAGGGCCGGCTTCTTTGAATTGCTTGGCTCTGGGCGATTTCGGCGGTTTCGGCGAGCCCATCAGGTTCAGCAGGTTCGCGCCTTCTCCGAATGTATCGGCGCCTGCGAGCGATTCCTGCTCCAGCGTGATCGTTTTATTGCACTGGGTGCAGACCAGAGCAGCGTATGAGCCGCCGTCGGCCTGCCGGAACATGTTGCAGCGCATCACCCGCTCGCAACAGACAGGTACCCACATCGTGGAAGATTTTTCCGCTGCCATGATCGCCTCGGGTGCCGCTAATGCGTCGGATTATACAATGAAAACGAGCCAGTGCCGCTCGGTTCACACCGGGCCCGCCGCGATTCTGAAACTTTAGTTGTGCGTTTCGAGGCAGGCCGAGCCGACGCGTACGGGGTTGTTACCGGAAAGACAGAATTGTCCAACCAGCCTTTAGACAGCGACGCCTAACGTTCGGTGGATTGCCTCGGTTCTTGCGGCAGCGCGCCCGCTGCGAGTGCGCGAAGCGCAACGTGAAATGGTCGGAGTCGCGGCGCTAGCTCGCGATTCTAGGCTCTCGCTGCCGTCGCGTTGAATGCTTCCGTGGCCGCCGCCTCGGTCGGATACACGTCGATCACTTTGTTGAGCATCGTCATCTGCAGCATCTCGTGAACCTTCGTGCTGGGCTCGGCAATCTTGAGCTGCCCGCTCGATTTCCGCGCCAACGTGTGCGCGCGAACGATTTCGCCGATGCCCGAGCTGTCGATGTGCTCCACTTCGCGCATGAGCAGCATGATCTTTCTGTGCCCATCGGTGACGAGTTGCTGAATCGTCTCGCGAAGAACTGTGTTTCCTTCTCCGATCACGATGCGCCCCTTCATCTCAACCGCTGTCACACCGCCAGGCACCGCGCGCACGGACGCATGGGTCTTGCCGCCGGCCTTCATCGGCTCAGCGTGAGCACCGAGCGTCGAGAGCGAATGCCGGTCCAAAATTCCAGATGCAATTTTCGCGACCTCGGACGATTCCGTGCTGACGACCAGCAAAGACCGGCCCGCTTTCAGGACTTCCACAAACGTTTGCGCATCGTCTGAGCCCAACTCTTCCGCCGGGGCCGCCGGTTGTTCCGACTCTTTTGCCAAATAATGCGCCGCGCTCGCGCCGGCTTTCTTGCCGATCAATCCGAGTAGTGCCGTTGCGCCCACTCCGACCGCGAACACCTGGCCGATTCCGGGAAGCAGCGCCAGCGACGCGACGATCAGTCCCGCGCTCATGCCCAACGCTCCTCCGGTCATTCCGCCGGCAATCTCGCCAACCTCCTTCGCGACCGCCATCGCTTCATGCTCGGAACGCGACAAAAACACGATCGAATCCTTGGGAACACGGGCATTCAGAAGTTCCTTCAATGTCTCTTCGGCTCGCTCACGCGAGGTGAAAACGCCAAGTGCGGTGTACACAGTAACCTCCTGTTATGGGGAAAACGGTCGTGGCCCTGTCGGGCTGTTCAATCCAATTTCTCAAGACGCCATTGGTGATGCCGGATTGGGTGCGGGGCCACTCCGGACCTCACTTCTTTCCAGCGGTATATACGTAGTGTAAAGATGCGTCAAGAACTATTTTTATATGTTAAGGCGAAGGCCGGCGTAGCCTCGGCGAGCCTGTTTGAGCGGAAGATTGCAAGAAAAAGCGACGTCAGTCGCGCGAAGCACTGAGCCGCCACGCACGGCTTTTCGACGGCCGAAAGTTTGCGAAGCGCAGTGCGACAACCTACAATCGGGACCATGCGAATCGCTGCGAACGTTTTGGGAATTGCAATCGTCGTTGCGGCGTCGGCGGCGGCAGTTTCGTCTGCATCGCGTGTCGCCGTTCCGCCTGCCGACGTTCTCGTTTCGACTTCCGCTTCGTCCACTGCCACGCCAGCCGCGCATTTGCCGCGCTGGACGGAACAGCAAACCGCCGATTGGTATCGTGCGCAGCCCTGGCTGGTGGGAAGCAACTACATCCCGTCGAATGCCATCAACGAACTGGAAATGTGGCAGGCCGACACGTTTGATCCCAAGCGTATTGACCAGGAACTCGGCTGGGCGCAATCGATCGGTTTGAACGCGATGCGCGTTTTCCTGCACGATTTGCTTTGGCAGCAGGATGCGGCCGGCTTTCAGAAACGCATCAACACATTTCTCACGATCGCCGACAAGCACCATATCAAGGTGCTGTTCGTACTCTTCGATTCCTGCTGGGATCCAAATCCGCAGCTGGGCCCGCAGCGAGCACCACGCCCGGGTGTGCACAATTCCGGATGGATGCAAAGTCCCGGTGCGAAAGCACTGGAAGATCCAAAGCAGTATCCGCGGCTGGAAGCATACGTGAAGGGAGTTGTCGGCGCGTTTCGGAACGACCCGCGCGTGCTCGGCTGGGACGTGTGGAACGAGCCGGACAACACGAACGACGGAAATTATCCCGATCCTGCCAACAAAGTGGAAATTGTGGCGAAGCTTTTGCCGCAGGCGTTCGATTGGGCGCGGTCGGTGCATCCAGTACAGCCGCTCACTAGTGCGCTGTGGAAAGACCAGTGGGCACCGCTCGAAAAACTTACGGCTGTGCCGCGCGCGCAGGTGGAATTGTCGGACGTAATCTCGTTTCACAATTACGATAATCCAGCGTCGTTTGAAAGCCGAGTCACGTCGCTGTTGCCGTATCATCGGCCGCTCATTTGCACCGAGTACATGGCGCGGTCGAACGGCAGCACGTTTCAGGGCACGCTGCCGGTGGCGAAAAAATACGACGTCGCCGCGTTCAATTGGGGACTGGTGGAAGGGAAGACGCAAACCACGTTGCCGTGGGATTCCTGGCAGCACGCTTACGTCGATCATCTGCCGCCGATCTGGTTCCACGATATCTTCCGCACAGACGGGACACCGTACAGCGACGCGGAAGTGAATTTTATTCGCGGCATCACCGGCCGCGGCACCCAACCGAACTGACGCAACGGCACTCGTCGCACGGAGTGCGCCCGCCTGCGTGATTCCGCGATTGTTCGATTGGAAACCGGTTCAAGCGAAGTCGGCCTCTGTCGGAACTGTGCTGCTACGATTCCGTTCATGAACATCCAACGACGGTTGGCAGCTGTGTTCGCGGCTTTTGCGTTGTGCGCGATTTGGGCGTTTGCGCTGCCTAGTTTTGCGGCCGCGCAGCAGGCGCCGGCTGGCACATTCGGTACGGAATCGAGTCCGCCTGCGGGGTCCATCTCGGAAATTAACGTGGTGCTCTACGTTCTCGATCCGCACATGACCGGGAATCGGAAGGGGATTACGCTGGCGTGGATTCCCGACCCTCTGGTGAAATATTGCCTCGGCAAGACGCACGACCAGTGCGCGATGATCGACTACTGCATCCGAACCACCAACAAAATGGACGCTCGATGCAAAGACCTCGGCGTGGATACGGCGCACATCACATTTCCCGCGGGCATGGTGCCCAGGCGGATGATCTCCGTCACGCTGTTTTACCCGTTCACGCTTGATAACGGCTTCGGCGATCTGAAAAAATTCTACGAAGGCGCTCCGGGCGCTCGCTCGACAAGATCCGGACGAGCAATCGGATCAAAGCCAAAGTGAAATTCACGCGCGCGGCGAGCGACGACGATTTCCACGTGGACGTGATTCTGGCTGCGTCGCTCGGCGCCGCCGCTTCGGCGAAATAACATGCGGAGCATCTCGGCAGGCGATTGACGTAGAGCCGATGTCCGGCTAGACTCACAAATGTTCGGTCGCGCCAAACGCACGGCCGCAGATGCAGCTTTTCATTTCAGCCCTGGAGGCGCCTGTGAAGACGAATGTCGAAGTTCTCGCGGGCGGGTGTGCCTCCACGGTTCGCACGAACTAACGAGCGACTCCCTCCCGCATTTCCTCTCTCGAAAAATCGGAGTGGTAAACGACCAGCGCTAACGGCGGCCGTCGGCATTGTTACGGCTGCGGAGGATACGCGAGTGTCACTTTCCCGATGGGGATGGAATTCGTATTTCGAAGCGACCTGGAATAGTTCGGACCGCGAACGCACGGTGCCCGCGCGAGTGATCGCGCAGCAGCGGGATTGCTGGCGCGTTGCCGGAGAGCTCGGCGAGTGCACGGCCGAACCGACTGGCAAATTGCGGCTGGCCGCCGAAGCGGGAGCTGACTGGCCCGCGGTGGGCGACTGGCTGGCGGTCGAGTGGGACCGCGTGAATCAATCGGCGGCAGTGCGCGAAGTGCTGCCGCGGCAAACTCGATTTGCGCGGAAAGCGCCCGGGAAGAAAATCGAAGAGCAAGTGATCGCTGCGAACGTGGACACCGCGCTGGTGGTGTGCGCGCTCGACGGCGATTTCAATCCGCGGCGGGCCGAGCGTTACGTGGCGCAGTGCTGGGAGTCGGGCGTGCGCGCGGTCTTGCTGTTGAATAAAGCCGACGCTTGCGGCGACGCGGCGGAAAAGCTGGGCGAGATGGAGCGCGTGGCGCTGGGCTCGGACGTGTTCGCGATCAGCGCAAAAACCGGAGAGGGAATCGCGGGCGTCGAGAGCATGCTGAAACCGGGGCAAACCTGCGTGATGCTGGGCTCGTCCGGCGCGGGAAAATCCACGCTGACGAACCGGCTGCTGGGGCAATTGCTACAAAAGGTGAACGAAGTACGCGCCGGCGATTCACGCGGGCGGCATACCACCACGACGCGCGAGCTATTTGCGTTGCCATCGGGCGCCTTGCTGATCGATACGCCGGGGCTGCGTGAACTCCATCTGTGGGACGCCGACGACGGGATCGCGCAGACCTTCGCCGATATCGAGTCGCTCGCGGGGAATTGCAAGTTTCAGGATTGCAGTCACGAGTCGGAACCTGGATGCGCAGTGCTCGCCGCGATCGAAAGCGGCGCGCTCGATGCGGCGCGACTTGAAAACCGGCGCAAGCTGCTGCGCGAGCAGGAATTTCTGCGGCGCAAAGTGGATCCGGAGGCGAGGTCGGAACAAAAACAGCGGATCAAGCGGCTGATGACCGGCGTCCGGGAAATGTACCGGCTGAAAGGAAAAAAGTAGCGCCGGCACGGGCGCCCGAGGGCGTGCTTGACAAGCCATCACCGGGCGGTTATGGTTCAGAATATGAACGCCGCACAAACCAATCATGTGTTTCGCGCTTTGGCCGATCCTACGCGCCGGGCGATATTCGAGCAGCTATCCCGGCAGGGTGAGCAGACTGTGCATGCGCTCACGCGGCACGCGCGCGTTTCGCAGCCGGCGGTGTCAAAGCATCTGGTCGTGCTGAAGCGAGCGCGGCTGGTGCGGCATCGTCGGGCCGGACGCGAAACGCACTACCGCGTGCAGCCCGATGCGCTGGTGCCGGTGATGGATTGGCTGCGGCACTACGGAGTTTTCTGGCGCGGGAAATTCGACAAGCTGGAAGCGCTGCTGGAGAAGATGGACGAGTAAACCATTCGAATTCAAAAACGTTCCGCCGTTGCCTTTAGGGTAGGCCAGCGATCGCACCGTCGGCGCCTCCAAACCTCGCAAAATCAACCCAAGACATATTGGCTCTTTACTGCTATGCTTTTTCGGGTATATTGGCCCGTACGAGAGCACCAATGCTGCCACTTCACCTCCAGCCCGAAAGCCACATTCCACTGTATGTTCAACTGCGCGACCAGCTTCGTTCGCTGGTGCATTCCGGCGAGTTGCGCACCGGCGACCGCATTCCTGCCAGCCGCGAACTGGCGACCCAACTGGGAGTGCATCGCACCACCGTCGCGAACGCCTACGCTGAACTCGAATCCGAAGGCTTGATCCAGGGCCACGTCGGCCGCGGAACCTACATCTGCGGTACTCCGGCGCGCCAGTTCACTCCGCCGCCGCGAACCAACGGCAACGGCGGCCACATGCGTTGGGAGTCGCTGTTTGCCGACGAACGCGGCGAAGATAATTTGAGCCGCCTGATGCCGGACATTTCTTCGGACGCAATCGGCTTTGTGACCGCGCGGCCGTCGGAAGAATTTTTCCCCGTCGAGGAATTCCGCCGCTGCTGCAATACCGTGCTGCGCGATTCCGGACGGAAAGTGTTGCAGCTTGGCTCGTCCGACGGATACGCGCCGCTGAAAAGCGTGCTGATTGAAATGTTTCGCGGCGAAGGGCTCACGGTCCGCGACGAAGAACTGCTGATCACGGACGGTTGCCAGCAGGCCATCGACCTGCTATGCAAAGCGTTTCTGCGGCCGGGCGATTCGGTGGCGCTCGAAAATCCAACGTATCCCGGAGCGCTGGCGATTTTCTCGGGCGCGCGCGTGCGGACGTTGGCTGTGGGAGTGGAAACCGATTCACGGCGCACCGGCTACGTGGGACTCGACATCAATGCGCTCGAATCCGTGCTGATGCAGAATCGGGTGAAATTTATTTTCGTCACGCCGGATTTTCACAATCCCACCGGCACGGCGTTGCCTGTCGCGGCGCGGCGGAGACTGCTCGAAGTTGCGGCGCATTTTCAGGTTCCGGTGATCGAAGATTCGATTTACGGCCGGCTACGCTTGCGCGGCTCGACGGAACCTTCGCTGAAATCGCTCGACCGCACTGGCAACGTGATCCAGATCGACAGTTTTTCGAAGATTGCATTTCCCGGTGTGCGCGTCGGATGGTGCATCGGCCCGAAAAGCGCCATCGAGCGGCTGCGCCTGGTGAAGCAATCGACCGACCTGCACACCGATCAGCTGGCGCAGGCAACGCTCGCGGAATTTGTGAAGCGCGGCTACCTGGCGCGGCACCTGGCGAAAATCAAAAAATCCTATCGCGGACGGATGGAAGCGCTCGAAGCGGCGCTGACGAAGCATATGCCCGAAGGAACCACTTGGACGCATCCCGACGGCGGAATGTCTGTGTGGGTCACGCTGCCCGCGGGATTCGACGCCGGCGAATTGCTGATCCATGCGCGCGAGCGCGGCGTGTACTACGTGCCGGGCCGCCACTTTTATTTTCAGAATCCGGAGCCGAACACGTTGCGCCTGGGTTTTGCGGGCGTGGATGAAAAGCGCATCGCCAAGGGAGTGGAAACGCTGAGCGAAATTCTGAAAATCGAATTGCGCAAGCGGCAGCGCGGTTTCCGCGAAGATTACTCGTCGCGCGTGGCGCTGGTTTAATTTAGATCTAGCGCGTTGCGGGGAGATTCTGACGATCGTGCTGTTGCCGCCGAATCCGACCAACACATGCTTCGGCTGCGGCGGCGCGAACGATCGCGGAATGAAATTGACATTTGAGCAGGACGACGAGGCGAAACGGATTCGCGGGCAGTTCGCGCTCGGCGCGGAATACGAAGGCGGCAAGGGCTACATCCACGGCGGCATGATCGCTGTGGTGCTCGACGAAGTGATGGGCAAGGTTTCGCGATTCCGCGGCGTGCGAGCCGTTACCGCCGAGTTGAATGTGGAGTATCTGCGTCCGGTGAAAGTGGGTGCGATGCTGCGCGTCGAAGGCTACGAATCGGAAATGAGCGGGCGAAATCTGTTTATCGTCGGCGAGATTTGGGGCGAGGGCAACGTGTTGCTCGCGCGGGCGCGCGGCCGGTTCGTGGTGTTGCGCGAAACTGATGTGCGCAATGTGGAAGCACAAGCCGCGCTGGGCGCGGCGCCAAAAAGTTTTTAGCGTCAATCGGTGAAATTCGAAAACGAATCGAGAATCGGAAACGAATCCGGCAAGGAGAATCAACATGGAATCGGCGAACGGCAACAACGGCAACAGTAACGGAAATAACAACGCCTGGCGCGTGAAAGTCGGCCTGGCGGAAATGCTGAAGGGCGGCGTGATCATGGACGTGACCACCGCCGAGCAGGCCAAGATCGCCGAAGATGCCGGCGCTTGCGCGGTGATGGCGCTGGAGCGTGTGCCGAGCGACATCCGCAAAGAAGGCGGCGTGGCGCGCATGGCGGCACCGAAAATCATTCGCGACATCATGGAAGTCATGTCGATTCCCGTGATGGCCAAGGTTCGCATCGGCCACTTTGCCGAAGCGCAAGTTCTGGAAGCGCTCGAAGTGGACTTTATCGACGAAAGCGAAGTGCTGACGCCGGCGGACGAAGAGCATCATGTGTGGAAGCACGGCTTCAAGGTTCCGTTTGTGTGCGGCGCGCGCAATTTGGGCGAAGCACTGCGGCGGATTGCCGAGGGCGCGGCGATGGTTCGCACCAAGGGCGAAGCGGGCTCGGGCAACATCGTGGAAGCGGTGCGGCACATTCGCACGATTGTGAGCCAGATGAAGCGCCTGACGCTTTTGGGCGAAGAAGAATTGGTGCACGAATCGAAGGAACTGGGTTCGCCCCTGGAGCTGGTGCAGTGGGTGGCGAAAAACGGCAAGTTGCCGGTGCCGAATTTCTCGGCGGGCGGCATTGCCACTCCGGCAGACGCGGCGCTGGTGATGCAGTTGGGCGCCGAAGCGGTATTCGTCGGCTCCGGAATTTTCAAATCGAGCGATCCGGCGCAGCGCGCGCGAGCGATTGTGAAAGCGACCACGCACTACAAAGATCCCAAGGCGGTGCTGGAAGCGTCGGCGGAATTGGGCGAGCCGATGAAGGGCCTGGACGTGCGCCAGCTCGACGAAAAAGATTTGATGCAAACCCGCGGCTGGTAAAACGTACGGGTTCAACTTCGAGAATTTCACAGAGAACACCGAGACCGCAAACCGAGAGCATGGAGAATCCATCTAGGCGCATTCTCCGCGCCCTCCGCCTTACTCGGTTTTCTCGGTGACATGTTCCAAGATTTTGACTGATCCGTTTTATCCCATGACCACTGATTCAAACGTTCGCATCGGCATCGTCGCCATTCAAGGCGACTACGACGCTCACGCCAAATCGCTCGAGCGAGCCGGCGTTGCGGCTTCGTTCGTCCGCGTGCCGGCGGATCTCGCGGGCCTCGACGGCGTGATCCTGCCCGGCGGCGAAAGCACCACGCATCTGAAAGTAATGAAGGAAGAGGGACTGTTTGACGCGCTGAAGAAATTTGCAGCCGATGGCGGCGCGATTTTCGGCACGTGCGCGGGCGCGATCATGCTCGCGCGCGAAGTGACCGGCCCGGCGCAGGAATCGCTCGGCCTGCTGGATATTGCGGTGCTTCGCAACGGATACGGCCGGCAAATTGCGAGCGACGTTCACTCGGGCCGCACCAAGCTCAGCGATGCTCCGGTGGAAATGGTTTTCATTCGCGCGCCGATCATCGAAAAAATCGGCGGCGGTGTGGATGTGCTCGGCGAATACGAAGGCCATCCGGTTTTCGTGCGCCAGGGGAAGATTGTGGCGTCCACGTTTCATCCGGAGTTGACCAACGACGCGTCGATCCATGAGTATTTTGTGAAAGTCGCGCAGGGTAAGGCGTAGGGACGCAAGCGGCGTGTGCGTGGCTTTCGATTGAATGCTCGAAGAAAATCACGTTAGGAAATCTGTCGTGACCAGTCACAAGAAAATCTTGTTCGTCTGTATGGGCAATTGCGTGCGCAGCCAGATGGCTGAGGCCATCGCGCGTCACGCTGCCGCGGACGTGATCCTGGCCGAAAGTGCCGGACTGAACCCGCTGGGCTTCATCGACAAGACCGCGATTGCTGTGTTGGCTGAGCGTTCGATCTCCGTGGAAGGGCAATACTCGAAGGGGTTAAAGAGTCAGCGCTTCGAGCATCCCGACCTGATCATTAATATGTCGGGAGTTCCCGGCGCCGAGGTGTTTCGCGATCACGTGTTTGAGGATTGGCCGATTCGTGATCCCTTCGGCGAAGACATCCCAGCCCATCGCGAAGTCTGCGACGACCTGCAGCGCCGCATCGCCGACCTGGCAGCGCGTTTCCGCGGAACCGAATAGCCGCACTCCTTTCACCGCAAACCCGAACAAAAGTCGCGCCGTCGCATCCGCATTCACTTTGCTCGCGTGTAGGCAGGTCGTCGGCGGCTGGGCGCTTTGGGGATAGCTAACTGCCGTCAGGCTAAAGCCTGACGCACCATCAGGCGCAAGCGTCTAATCCACGTTGCCGTACAGAGAGCATCGGCCGGCGGATTCATTCCGCTCGTGCTAAAGAGTGTCCACGGGTACTCCACGTCTCGCGTCTTGACGTCCGTAGAAGTACTCAACTCTGCGTAGTTCTGCGAATTGCGTCGAGCCCTCCGAGAATGGTATCCAACGCGTGAATGACATTTACCCGACGCAGTCTTCCGCACTGGCATCCCGACGCACGCTTGATCTTCGTGTCGTGGCGACTTTACGGATCGATTTCGCCGACCGCGTTGATGCGACTGCGCGACGGTGGACCGCCGGACGGTCGTCATCGATTCGCGGCGACAGAGAATTTACTTCACGCAGAACGATGGGGTCCCGCGTGGCTGAAAGAACCCGAAATCGCTCAGCGCGTGATGCAGTGCCTCCTCGAAGGCGAATCGACTCTCGCGCACTATCGATTGAGCGCCTACGTCATAATGCCAAACCACGTCCATGCGCTGATTCTGTCGTTAGTGACGCTCGCGAAAGCCATGAAGAGGCTCAAAGGAAAGAGCTCGCGATTCGCGAATATGGCACTGCACCGGTCGGGCCAACCGTTCTGGGAAGCGGAATCGTTTGACCACTGGTGTCGCACGGAAGAAGAGTGTTTGCGCGTTCGCGACTACATTGAAAACAATCCAGTCAAAGCGCGCCTAGTTGCAAAACCGGAAGACTGGAAGTTGTCGAGCGCATACCGCCGACCTGACACCGAAGTGTGCGCCGCACTTGAGCGACAGCATGAGCTCGCTCGATCCATCTGCTCACATTTTCAGCCCGGCAAAGTGGATTAGACGCTTGCGTCTGATGGTGTGTCAGGCTTTAGCCTGACGGAATTTTAATTTCGATGAATTTGGCGCAAGGGAACGCCGTCAGACAGAGTGTCTGACGAACCATCAGACAGGACTGTCTAATCCACGTGCCCGTGTGGAAGTGCGTGCCAATGGATCGAGCGCGCTAGTGCAGGGGCGGGCCGGGAGTGCCGTCGGACCATTCGCCGACGGGGAGCAGGAAAATTGTGAGGCGGTCTGCGGGATCGTCGGCGGCGATGAGCGGCGAGCCGTCCGCGTTTGCGCCCCACGCGCCGGCAGCGGTGAGCGGCGCGAAAAACATCAGATGCGGATGCCAGTGTCCGTCGCGGTCGCTGAGGTAGGAATCCTTCGACATCATGTACGACATCGCGCCCGGCGCCCAGGGCGGCAATTCTTTCGCGTCAAATGCATGCGAAATTTCCGCCACCATTTCCGCTTTCGATTTTCCCGCCAGGATTAATTCGGTTTTCTTCACGTTCATCGGCAGATAGGTTTGCGCAGCCGCCGGATTCAAACAGATAGCCCCGCGGATTTTCGGATTCCAGAAATCGGGATGGTCGACGTCGGCCGCCCACGAACGCAACACCATGCAGACAAATCCGTTCGCGCCCTTTGCGGCGACTTCGTAGCCGTGACGATTCATCACCAGCACTTCGGCATCGTGCGAGATCGACGGCGGAGCGGCGCTGCGCGCGAGCGCGATTTCGGCGTCGCGCGGCATCATGTACTGATCGGCGGGCGCCATGCTGGGATAGGAAGTTTTGGAATCCTGCGCGAAGGCGCGCGGCGCGGCGAAAATCGTGACGAAGATCGTGAGCGACAGTAGAAAAACGGCGAACGCGAGGACCCGTTGCGTATGTGTCTGCATTGGCTTCTCCGGACGACGAAAGTTACTGGGTCAGATGTAGGGCTCCCGTGCGGCGTTGTATTGGCTATATATAATGTTGACGCCGCGAAGCAAACCAGCCGGGTTCGCGTGAAATCACTTCAGGAAATTGCGCATGAGTTGCGCGATTTCGTCAGCGGCCGTATCGAGCGCGAAGTGTGGGCCATCGACGATGTGCACTTCCGCTTTGGGAACGTCGCGGCGGTACGCTTCGGGCTCCGACGGATCGAACGAGGATTCGTACTTGCCCCAAATCACCAGCAGTCGCGGCTGCTTTTCACGCATCCAGACCTGCCACTTCGGATAATTCTCCACGTTGGTGCGATAGTCGTAAAACAAATCCACCTGGATGTCGCCCTGGCCCGGCTGATTCAGAAAATAATATTCGTCGGTCCACAAATCGGGATCGTGGCGCTCGAGGTCTGGATCGTTGCCTACGTGGCGCGCGCGCGTGGCAGCGAGCGAGAGCAAGTTGGCGCGGAGCGCAGCTTCGTTGGCGGCGCGGTCGGCCCAGAATTCGCGGCGCGTTTTCCAGTTGGCGCCCAGGCCTTCGTTGTGCGCCACGGCGTCCTGCACGATCAGCGATTCGACTCGCTCGGGATGCGCGAGGATCATTCGAAAGCCGACCGGACCGCCGTAGTCCTGCATGTAGAGCGAGTAATGCTTCAAACCGAGCTGCTCGGTGAAATGGGTCATCACTTCGGCGATGTGATCGAAGGTGTAGGCAAACGATTTCGGATCGGGCCAGTCGCTGTGGCCGAAGCCGGGATAGTCCGGCGCGATCAGGTGATAGCGATCGGAGAGCCGTGCGAACAGAGGGTCAAACATGCGCGAGGAAGAGGGAAGTCCGTGAAGGAGCAGAAGCGTGGGGCCGTGTTTCGGGCCGGCTTCGCGGTAGAAAATCGAAAGTCCGTCAACGTTTACGTTGCGAAATGCGGTCTGCTGCGCGGTTGCGGATTCCACGGGCCGCTCCTTGGCCTGCGCGTGCGATAAAAACGGAAACGACGCGAACAGCATTGCTGCGGCGAGCAACCGGACTGCAATACTCCGCACTTGATCGTTCAGCACGAATACCTCACCCGTAACGATGCCTGAAGTGCGGTGCCGCTTTGCACCGTTTTTTCGCGCAATTGCCCGGCGCGGAATAGATCGCGCCGCGCCGGAAAATTGCGAAATGCGACGGATGCAGTGAGTGCTACGCGGTGGCCGTTGCGGCGCCCTTGAAAAACGCGAGCAGGTCGGCGTTGATGGTGTCGGATTGGGTGGCCGGCATGCCGTGCGGAAAGCCTTTGTAGATTTTCAGGATGGCGCCCTTCACTAGCTTTGCGCTGAGCACGCCGGCGTCGGCGTAGGGAACGACTTGATCGTCGTCGCCGTGCAGTACCAGCGTGGGCACGGTGAATTTTTTCAAGTCTTCGGTGAAGTCGGTTTCCGAAAACGCGGCGATGCCGTCGTAATGCGCTTTGATGCCGCCCATCATTCCCTGGCGCCACCAATTATCGATCACGCCCTGCAAGGGCTTTGCGCCGGGGCGGTTGTAGCCGTAGAACGGCCCGGCCGCAAAGTCCGCGTAAAACTGGGCGCGATTGGCGGCGAGTGCCGTCCGCAATCCGTCGAAGACTTCCTTGGGAAGGCCGCCGGGATTTGCGGCGGTCTTCAGCATCAGCGGAGGAACCGAGCTGATCAGCACGGCTTTGGCGACGCGGCCTTCTCCGTGGCGGCCGATGTAGCGCGTTACTTCGCCGCCGCCGGTGGAATGGCCGACGTGAATCGCGTTTTTCAGATCGAGGTGCTCGGTGACGGCCGCGAGATCGTCGGCGTAGTGGTCCATGTCATGTCCATCGCCGGTTTGTGACGAACGGCCGTGGCCGCGGCGGTCGAGGGCGATCACGCGGTAACCGTGCGCGAGGAAAAACATCATTTGATTGTCCCAATCGTCGGCGCTGAGCGGCCAACCGTGGGAAAACACGATGGGCTGACCTTTGCCCCAATCTTTGTAGAAAATTTCGACGCCGTCTTTCGTTTTGACTGTGCTCATCGCGGAGTCTCCTGTGGTCGGGTGGGTGGTGGTACACCGACCTTATATACCGGCGTGGGTGAAGTCAATATTGCGGTGGCGCGGTTGGGCGGTGTTTCGTGAGTTGCGGGCGCCCGCGGCGCGACCTTGGGCGGTGGAGAGAGCGAGGTGCGGGCGGCATGGCTGAACCTGCGCTCCGGTGAACGGGAGCGCACTCAGGCACGAGTGCCTGAGCTTCCACATGCCCGGTCACCACAGCGCCGGGCGTTGGAGCCGAAGTTTCGAGGAGTGTGGCGAGCGATCAATCGCTGCGGCGGCGCGAGGCGCCGTGGCCGAGGCCACCGAGATCGACGACGACCGCGATAATCAGAAGGATCAGATTGATGCCTTCGATCGGACGGGCGTTGTTGACCATCCAGGCGTAGACCAGCGTGGTGAGCGGCAGAAACAGAAATCCGAGTAGCGGGATCAGAAATCCGTGATAGGCGCGCGACAGATAATTCGAAAAGAAAAACAGCAGCGCGAGAGCGATGCGCGGAAACGCAAGAAAGATGATCAGCACCAAACACGGCATGGGATTCCTCCGGCGACCGACTGTTAGACTACCACCGACGCGGTTTGGTCGCGCACCGGCGCAACGTATTCACGCGAATGAAACGGGCGCGCTATAAGCTTACGCGCGTGGCATTTTCGGCGAATGACGCGGCGATATTTATCTCAGGAGGGAGCGATGGATACGAACGATGCGAAGGTGGACATGAAACTCGAAGTGATCGTGATTCCGGTTTCGGATGTGGATCGCGCGAAGAAATTTTACGCCGGACTGGGATGGAGAGAGGACGCCGACTTCGCCAGCGGAACTGAGTTTCGCGTGGTGCAGTTCACTCCGACCGGTTCGGGCTGCTCGATTATTTTCGGCAGGAACGTGACCGCAGCGGCGCCGGGTTCGGCGAAAGGACTTTACTTGATCGTTTCGGATGTGGATGCGGCGCGCGCGGACTTGGCGAGTCGCGGAGTGAAAGTGAGCGAGGCGTTTCACGGCCAGCCCGGCAAGACGACCGGCAGCGACGAGCCGTACATTTTTGGCAGCTTGCGTGTGAGCGGCAAAGATCCGCAGAACGGCAGCTACAAATCGTTTGCTTCGTTCAGCGATCCGGACGGGAACGGCTGGCTATTTCAGCAAATTACCACGCGGCTGCCAGGACGCGTCGCGGCGAAGACGAGCTATCCGTCGGCAGGCGATTTGGCGAATGCGATGCGGCGAGCAGAGAAGGCCCACGGCGAACACGAAAAGCGGACCGGGAAGCCCGACGCAGATTGGCCGGATTGGTATGCGGAATATATGGTGCGCGAGCAGTCGGGCGAGAAGTTGCCGGAGTAGCGTTCCGGCGGATGCTGGTTTGGAAATTTGTCGGGATCGTGTGGGTGCGGCGGTCGGTGGAGTTTGTATGATGAGCGCGTATGGGAACCGCGAGCGATCGATGTTTCGTGGAGTGTGGCGGCCCTGGGGCGCCGGACGAACGTGCGATTCGAGAATTGTCGGAGAGGGGAGGGACGAGAGGCTTTGTCGCTGCGGTGACTCAAGCGCTGGCCGAAACTGCGCCGTGGTTGCGTCGCGAAAGGCGATGCGAGCGAGAGAGGCGCGGGCCGCATGGCTGAACCTGCGCTCCGGTGAACGGGAGCGCACTCAGGCACGAGTGCCTGAGCTACCACGGGTTACCACAGCGGTTCGCTAGTTTATCCAGGGGAACATTCTGATGGGACGAAAAGCAAATAACGGGACGAGGAATGCGCGCGTGCTTGATGCGCTCGCACAGGATGCGCGATACGCGCTGCGGCAACTGCGGAAGTCGGCGGGGTTTGCGGCGATCACGATTTTGACGCTGTCGCTGGGTATTGGCGCGACGATCGCGATTTTCGGTTTTGTGGATGCGGCGCTGATCCGTCCGTTGCCGTATCCGGAATTGTCGCGGCTGATGGCCGTGTTCAAGACGACGCAGCTCGGCGGAAATCAGTCGGGCTATTCGTTTCCCGATTACATCGACATGGTCCGCGCGAATCGCGTGTTCGCGACGGTGGCGGCGTTCGACGATCAAGGCGGTTTCGTGTTGACGGATGCGAACGGCCCGCAGATGGTGAGCGGATTCGGCGTCACGAACGATTTTTTTCGTATTCTGGGCGTCGCGCCGGTGCTGGGCAAAGACTTTGACGCAGCTCCGGTGAGCGAAGATCTGCTCGCGACGCCGGCGAACGTGGTGCTGAGTTATTCGGCGTGGCAAACGCGTTTTCACGGCGACGCGGGCGTGATCGGAAAATCCGTGACGCTGAACGGTGAGCCGTACACCGTGATCGGCGTGCTGCCGCGCGATTTTGAGTTCGCTCCGGCGGGCGCGGCGGATTTTTGGACGACGCTGCATCCGTTTGCGGGCGACGCTTGCCATCTGAGTCGCGGCTGCATGGTGATGCGCGCGGTGGCGCGGCTGAAGCCCGGCGTGACGATCGAGCAGGCGCGTGCGGATGTGACCGCGATTGCCGCGCGCGAATCGGCCGAGCATCCTGATCCGGATCGAAATCGCGGCGGAAATATTGCGCCGATTCGCGAATGGATTCTGGGCGAGATCGGACCGATTCTGTTGGCGCTGCTGGGCGCGGTTGGTTTGCTCCTGCTGATCACGTATTTCAATGTCGCCGGGCTGCTGCTCGTGCGATCGGAAAGCCGGCGGCACGAATTCGCAGTGCGCGGTGTGTTGGGCGCGGGACGCGGACGATTGGTGCAGCAATTTGTGATCGAGGGTTGTGTGATGGTGGCGGCGAGCGGCGCGCTGGGAATCTTCGGCGGGGCGCTTGCACGCGAGCTGCTGCTGAAACTGATTCCCTCGGACACGCTCGATACGATGCCGTATCTGCGCGCCGGCTGGAGCTGGCACGTGGCCGCGTTCGCGGCGACGCTGATCGCGATCGCGTGGAGTGTGTTTGTGATCGCGCCGGTAATTCGGCTGCCGTTCGCGAGTTTGCGTGCGGGACTGAGCGAAGGCGGCCGGGGATCGGCGGAAACGTCGTGGCGGAATCTGGGCGCGAAGCTGGTCGTGCTGGAGCTGGCGACCACGATGGTGCTGCTGGCCGGCGCGGGATTTCTGGGCAAGAGCCTGTATGAATTGCTGCACGTTCCGATGGGATTCGATCCGAGCCACGTCGCCACGTTTCAACTGTTCGCGACCGACGCGAAATATTCCGACGACCAACAGTCGCTCGCGCTGTTCCGCGAAGTGGTGAGCGCGCTGAAAAATGTGCCGGGCGTGATTTCGGTGGGCACGGCACGGTCGTTGCCGGTGACGGGAGTGCCCAGCACGCAGATCGGATTTGCGGACCGTCCGAATCTGGGCGAGTCGAACGAAGTGGGGCATCAGGTGATCAGCGCGGAGTATTTGTCGGTGCTGCAGGCGCGATTGTTGCGCGGCCGCACGTTTAATGAGCGCGACACGCCAAACTCGCCGTCGGTGGCGCTCATCAATGAGTCGCTCGCGCGCCGCTATTTTGCAAATGAAGACCCGCTCGGCAAGCGAATTTATTATCACCAGCACGGCAGCGCGCCGGCGTCGAGCGGTCCGAATTTTCCGATTGAGATTGCGGGATTGATTGCAGACGTAAAAGAGTACGCGCTCGACGAGCCGGAACGACCGGTGGTGTACACACCAGCGGAGCAGGGGCTCGGCACTTCATTTTACGTCGCGGCGCGAACATCGCAGGATGCAGCGTCTGTGTTGCCGTCGATGGTCGCGGCGGTCCATCGCATCGACGCGGGAATTATGATTTCGGATGCCGCCACGATGCCGGAAATTATTTCGCAGTCGTGGGCGGCGTACCTGCATCGCGTGCTGGCGTGGCTGGCCGGAGGATTTGCGGCGCTGGCGCTGCTGCTGAGCACCGTGGGAGTGTACGGCGTGATCGCGTATTCGGTGAGTCGGCGCACGCGCGAGATCGGAGTGCGCATGGCGCTGGGCGCGTCACGCGGCTCGGTGTATCAGCTGATCATGAGAGAGGCGGGACGTCTGGCGGCGGTGGGGCTCGCGATTGGAATTTGCTGTTCGGTGGCGGCGGGAGTGTTTACGAACAAGCTGCTGTTTGGCGTGCGTTCGTGGGACGCGACGATTTTGGGCGCGGTGGCGGCGGTGCTGATTGCGTCGGCGGGGCTGGCAAGTTTCCTGCCGGCGCGGCGCGCGGCGCGGATCAATCCGATTGAGGCGTTGCGGTCGGAGTAACGGCGGGCGCGAGAGAGGCGCGGGCGGCATGGCTGAACCTGCGCTCCAGTGAACGGGAGCGCACTCAGGCACGAGTGCCTGAGCTACCACGGTTTCGAGCTTCGCGAGCGGAAGTTTCGTGGAGTGACGCGCGAAAAAATAGTTTTCGGCCTACGCTGGCGACTGCGATATGCTCCCGCCAACGGGGGACTCTGTGACCAACCTAAAAATATTCAACAGGCGAGAATTACTTGAGCGCTGCGCTGCGTTTGGGGCGCTGTCGATTGCGGGCGCGATGCCGGTGTCTCTGGTGGCAAAAACCTGGGACGATGCGGAAACGAAAAGACCGCCGACGCCGTGGTGCGCGCTCGGTCCGTTTTACAAGCGCGGCGCTCCGCAGGGAACGATGCTGCGCGGCGAACACGATGCAGGGATGCCGCTCGCGGTGAAGGGCGGCGTATACGGCACCGGCGGAGAAATTCTGCACGAGGCCACGCTCGAAATCTGGCAGACCGATAACGCCGGACACTACGACAACTCCGGATATTTGTACCGCGCGACGATGCAGCCCGACGGGAAAGGCGCATACGGATTTGAAAGCGTTATGCCGGGGCACTATCCGGCGCGCGTGTGCCAGCACGTCCACTATCTGGTGACCGCGCCGGGCTACAAACCGCTGACGACGCAGATGTATTTTGGCAGCGATCCGGTATTCGAGGGCGATCCGAAAAAGAATTTTTCGCGCGATCCGCTGATCACCAGTGTGGAGCTGGTGCGTCCGGTGATCATCGAGGGCGATCCGAAAACCATGATTGTGGCGGTGAATTTCGACATCGTGCTGGAGAAAGCATGACGCGCGCGGCGGCGATGATGGTTGGTTGCGTCATGGCGTGCACGGCTGCCGTAGGTGCGGCGAATGCGGCGGATGTGAAACAGGTCGCGACGGTGAAGGCCGGATGCACGGTGAGTGTGGTGGACGTATCGCAGTCCGGCAACGTGATGCTGGTCGGGTGCGATCCGCGGTCGGCGCGCGTGGTCGACGTTGCCAGTAGCCGTGAGCTGCGAGCGATTTCGAGTGACGTGCCTATGACCGATGCGAGTGTTTCGCACGACGGGCGTTGGGTGGCCATCGGACTTTCGGACGGCACGGTGGAGATTGCGTCAGCGAGCGGCGCGGGCGAGCCGAAGCGCTGGAAAGCGTCGGACCATAGCATTCACATCGTGCAGTTTCTGGGCGACGGCGACTCGATTCTGGTTGCCGGTCTCGCCGAGCCGGGAAAAATCTGGGACGTGAGCGGCACGCCGAAAGTGCGGGCGGCGTTTGCACCCACTTTGGCGGGCATGACGGCGTCGGCGGTGAGTCCAGACGGAAAGACGATCGCGACTGCGGATGGCGATACGCCAATACGTGTGTACGACGCGGCGACGGGGAAAAAGCGATTCGAGTTTACGGATCTGAAGCTGGAAACATTTTCGCTGGCATTTACGCTCGACGGGAAATGGCTGCTCGCGGGCGGCGCGGACGAACTTGTGACGGTGATCGACGTGGCCACGGGAAAGCAGACAGCGACGGTCGGCGGAAAAGATGGCGTAGTGATGGGCATTGCGCCGACGGGCGACGGGAATCGCGTTGCGGTTCGGTACATGGATGCGGATAGCCAAAAAGTTCACTGGGCCATCTGGAATTTGGATACGAAGCAGGCCGCGCCGTTTGATGCGGGAGTGGAAGTTAGCAGCTCGACGGTGGTTCACGGAAAATTGTGGCTGACGAGCAGTCAGAATGAGACAGTGAAGATTTGGGAAGTGGAGTAGGAGCGGAGCGATCGATCGGCGTTTCGCGCGTTTATTCAGGCTGGGGATTGCGGAGCGACGCGTCGCGAAACGAAATGTGGGCGCGGTGCATCGAATTGCATGGAATGGCTGGCGCGAGCAAACCGGAGAAACTGAAGGAAGGGCAGATGCAGCGCATTGCTCGGGCGCTGGCCGATGCGCGCCGGTACGAAATTTTGAAGAAGCTGAGCAACAAGGATTGCGCGACGCCGTGTTGCGAGATTGCCGGCAATTTTGACATCAGCGCGGCCACTCTGTCGCACCATATGAAGGAACTGGAAGCGGCGGGCCTGGTGCGATCGGAAAAAAACGGCAAGTTCGTAAATTATTTTCCGCAGGCGCGCGTGCTGCGCGCGTATCTGAGTCGCGTAAAAGCGGAACTGTCGTAAGTCGCTGAAAACACTCGGCGTCACGTCTCCGTTATTTCACTGAATCCTTCCCGCAGCGACTACATCTCATTTCGATAGTCATCGAAGTATCAAAACGATCGCGCAACCGGCTACACCGGATGGCGAGATTCGAAAGCGCGACACGATATCGAGCAATCAAAACAGGAGAACGCGAATGAGCAAGCTAAGCGGAAAAGTGGCAGTAGTGACGGGCGCATCCAAGGGCATCGGCGCGGCGATCGCGAAAGCGCTGGCGGCCGAGGGCGCGTCGGTGGTGGTGAATTACGCGTCGAGCAAAGCGGGCGCGGAAACG
This sequence comes from uncultured Acidobacteriota bacterium, assembly GCA_963719065.1. Classification (GTDB taxonomy): domain Bacteria; phylum Acidobacteriota; class Terriglobia; order Acidiferrales; family UBA7541; genus Palsa-295. The sequence goes on from CAVRAM010000001.1 coordinate 634,560, forward strand.
GTGGTTGCGACCATCACGAAAGCCGGCGGTAAGGCCGTCGCTGTGGGCGGAGACGTTTCGAAGTCCGCCGAAGCGAAGGGAATTGTGGATGCGGCGATCAAGAACTACGGCAAGCTCGACATTCTGGTGAACAATTCAGGCGTGTACGAATTCGGGCCGATCGAAGCGGTCACCGAAGAATCGTTTCATCGCCAGTTCAACACCAACGTGCTGGGAGTTCTGCTGACCACGCAAGCCGCGGCAAAGCATTTGAAAGAGGGCGGAAGCGTGATCAACATCGGCTCGGCGGTGTCCGCGCTGACTCCGCCGAATAGCTCGGTGTATACGGCGACCAAGGGCGCGGTGGATGCGATCACCGGCGTCCTTTCGAAGGAATTCGGTCCGAAGAAAATCCGCGTGAACTCGATCAATCCGGGCATCGTGCACACCGAAGGGACGCAGACCGCGGGATTCGTCGGCTCGGATTTCGAGAAGGGCATCGTGTCGCAGACTCCTCTTGGCCGCGCCGGACAGCCGGATGACATCGCGAGCGTGGCGGTGTTTCTGGCGTCGGACGATTCGAAGTGGCTGAGCGGCGAACAGCTGCGCGCTTCGGGCGGATTGCACTAAACATGTTGCGTGACGCGTGCGCCTTGCGCGCGCGGCTCGCGCATGCGGTAAAAATTCAAACGCCCGCGCTGGCGATCGGAAACGGTCGGCGGCGCGGGTTTTTTTGTGCGCGCCAAGTGTTGTGGGAGGGGCGGTTGAGTTCGCGGTGATTCGGACTTATAGTGCGCGTATGGCGGAAACCAAACTGGTGTTGATTCATTGCTACGGCAATCGTGCTGAAGCGGAGCTGGCGAAGAGCGCGCTCGCTGCGGCGGGAATCGAATCGATCTCGCAGGCCGATACGGTGGGCGGGATGCGCGATCACATCGCGTGGTCGGGCCGCGGGTTTGACGTGTTCGTGCGCGAGGAAGATGCCGAGGCGGCGCGTGAAGTGCTGGAGCCGCCGGATGCGGAAGCGATCGAGCGGGAGTTGGAATCCGGCGATGATCCGCCCGAAAAGCAAAGCTGAACGTGCGCGGCGTCGAGATAGCTAACCGCCGCCAAGTCGAAGCCTGTGGAACGTAGGCGGCGGGATCGAGAGAGGTGCGGGCGGCATGGCTGAACCTTCGCTCCGGTGAACGGGAGCGCACTCAAGCACGAGTGCCTGAGTGGTACCACAGAGCCACCACGGCACCGAGCTTCGGACCCGCAGGTTACGACCAGTCTTTGCGGTAGGCGAACCACCAGCAGAAGATGGCGATGGGAATGGTGGCGATGACGGCCCACCAGAACGGCAGGAATAAATCGGCTGCCAGGCCGAGGACGAGAAAACTTCCCCAGAAAATCTTTTTCTCCATGTGGGTATCTTACTGCGGAACGCGTTGACGCACGTCGTGGTGTGCGCGGCGCTGAAAACCAGTCGCTAGTGAGTAGTGGCTGGTGGCGAAAAGAAAATGGCTGGTGATTCGTGGCGGGTGACTGGAGGCGCCATCGGCTGCGCCGGGGCTGGCCGGCGCGAGAGTCGAAGCCGATGGTGCGGACCGGCGGCTAGGCTGTGGCGGTGTCGATGGCCAGCAGGGGCCAGCCGAGGCGCTCGGTGCGGATGCGGATGAGTTCGTCGCAGACCTGGCGGATGGCTTCTTTTTCGGCGCGATCTTCGGGCGCATCGGTCAATTGCTGCGAGCGGACGAACACGGCGGTTTCGACTCCGTTCACCAAAATGCGTAGGCGATCGGGATTCATTTCGTCCACCGTCAGCGCGTGCAGATCCTTCCAGGAAAGATAATCGGTGATGGATTGTTTTTCGGTGAGCATGCGGACCACGTTGTCACGTAAATCGGAAAGCGGTACTTCGGTGTAGCGAGTCGTCTGTTTTGACATAAAGCCTCCTGCCTCGCATACAAAACGTAGCAGGCGGGAATTCATACGGGTTATATCTTTTGGTAATTCTTTGGCTGGAAACAGGCGGTCGAGTGCGAGAGGTTGCGGCGGGCCTGCAGGTCGGCTCGATGGTGCGGCGGGGTACTATTGAGCGTTACGCTTTTTTGCTTGACAGTCGTTTAGCGTTACGTTAAGGTGTCGTTAGCTTAAGACTTCCGAGGAGGGGAGCTATGGCGGCGAGCGTAGCGAAAACGCATTTCAAGACGGTGGTGCAAGCCGATGTCCCGCAGGGACGCAAAGGCAAACACAATCAGATCGTCACCGATATTTTGAGCGATCTGGACCAGCTGAAGCCGGGATCCGCGATCAAAGTGCCGCTGGCGGACCTGGCGGAATCGAAAGAGAAGGTACGTTCGGCGCTGAACCGTGGCACTCGCAAAGACGGGCGCAACGTGGCGACGGCGACGGACAAGGATTTTCTATACGTGTGGAACGTGGAAGCGAAAGAGAAGAAGTAGTAGCCCGGCGCGCCGGCGAAAGTCCCTGGAGGGGTTACTGCGCCGGCGCGGAAGAGCGGGCATGCGTGTGGCGGCTCGCGATCGATTTCTGGTCAGCGCGCGATCAGGATTGCAGTCGTTCGCGAAGCCATCGCGTGTCGGACGACTCGCCCGAAGCAGTTGACGGGTCGTTCAGGAAATGCGCGTAGCGTTTTGCTTCGGAGCGCAGGATGAACGGCCCGCAGGAACTGAGTCCATCGTCGGAAACCACCACGTATTCGCGGTAGCTGAACGAAAACATCGATTTTGCCCGCCTGCTGACGACATTCCAATGAACATGCATCGGTCACCTCGTACGATTTCAGCGTATGCGTTCGTGTGAGGGTGATCACATCGGGTGTATCCGGTAGCGTGGAGCGGGGTGTGATTGTGGGACGGTCTGCCGCGCAGGCTGCCCTACGCACGGCGGAGAAATAATCGCATCGCCTACGTATGCGAGAGGCTGAGGCCCCGGGGAGCAGGGATGCGCGGGCGGCATGGCTGAACCTACGCTCCAGTGAACGGGAGCGCACTCAGGCACGAGTGCCTGAGCTACCACAGAGCCACCACGGCACCGAGCTTCGGATCTGAAGTTTCGTGGGGGCTGGTGCTGACGAACCAGCCCGAATCGTTTTGACTTGGCAAATGGAGTCATATAGATTCGTCATTCGCGATTTTCATTCGCACAATCACTGAAACGCGCATGCTCGTTGGACCTGAATGCCTGTAAGCGCAAGGAGATCCCGTGAGGCCCCTGCTACTCACTTTTCTGGTTGTATCGCTATTTCTGGCGGTGTCTGGTCCTGCGCGCGCGCAGAGCTCGGTCAGTCCGTCGCAGACGGCGTTGGCCGTTTCGACTGATGCGCTTTCGAGCGTTTCCGGGACGGTGACCGATGGGCGCGGCGCGGGAATCGCGGGCGCGTCGGTGACGATCAAAAACGTGGGCACGGGCGAAACGCGCACGCTGCCGACCGATGGCAACGGTCGCTATCAGGCGATTGGGCTGCCCGCGGGGCGGTTTGATATTCGCGCGGCGAAAAAAGGATTCGGCGACGAGACGCGCGCGGCGATTGTGCTGGCGGCAGGGCAGAACGCAGACGTGGATCTTGCGCTGCAAACAAAGACTCCCGATGTGTGCGCGAGCGGTCTGGAATTTGCGACCACCGATTGCACGCTCACATGGCATGGCATCACCGTGTACGGCGCGTATGACGTGGGCGTCGGCTGGGTGAGCCACGGATTGCCGGTGAACGGAAACAACTACGAGGGCGAGTCGCTGGTGAATCGCAACGGCTATCAATCGCGATTTCTGATCGCACCGAACAATTTGCAGCAAACCGGCCTTGGCGTGCGCGGGCGCGAAGAATTTGCGCCGGGATGGGCGGTTGTGTTCAACGCTTCGACGGGCATCAATCCGCAATCAGGCCTGCTGGCCGACGCGCCGAAGACTAATACGGTGAACAACGGGCTGCCTCGCGCGAGCTACTCGATGGCGATTGACGGCGCGCGCGCGGGCCAGCCGTTCAACGACGAATATTATGGCGGCATTGCGTCGGACCAGTTCGGGACGGTGACGTTTGGGCGGCAGCGTTCGCTCGGCACCGACGCGATGCTGCAATACGATCCGGTGGGCGGCGGTTACGGATTTTCGTACATCGGATACAACGGCACGATGGCCGGCGGCGGCGATACCGACGACAGCCGGTGGGACGACGCGATCAAGTACCGGCTGAAGTTCCGCGAATTTCATTTTGGCGCGATGTACAAATTTGCGAACGGCTCGGGCGGATGCTATTCGAATTCGGCGACCTGGACGGCGGCGGATTGCACTCCGGAGCGCGCGCACAACAACGCGTACGGATTTGACATCGGGGCGGAACACGGAAACTTTTCGATCGACATCGTTGGGCAGCATTACAACCAGGCGATCAGCGTGCTGAATCCGTTGCTGGGGCCGCAGAGTTTGTCGGCGCCGTACCAATCGACGGTCAACAGCATCAACACGAATCAAATCACCGGCGTGAATCTGGTGGAGCCGGGAAATACGCTGTACGGAATTGTGACCGACAACGACGCGGTGATGGGCGCGGCGAAATATACCTGGAATCCGTTCAAGTTTTTCGTGGGATACGAATTCATCTGGCAGAACAATCCGAAGCAGCCGTTGGGCGTGGGCGCGAGCGACCAGGGCGAGTACATCCTGAGCGGGGTGGAGGACGACAACCTGGACTCGGAGAAAAAAGTGATGATCTGGTGGGCGGGCGCGAAGTATACGTATCGAACCAAGACGGACGTGACGTTGTCGTGGTATCAGCAGCGGCAGAATACGTTTCGCGTGCCGGCAACGTGCGGCGGTTCGGCGGGAATGCGCAGTTCGTGCTCGGGCGACCTGGATGAGTTGTCGTTGTACGCGGACCATCATTTCACCAAGCGGTTTGATGGATATGTGGGCGTGGCCTATTCGGTGGTGAGCGGCGGACTCGCGATTGCGATTCCGCACGGGCCGGGCGTGCCGTATGTGTATCCGACCAACGTGGCGCCGACCATTGGAGTGCGGTTCGCGTTTTAGGAAAGCAAAGTCAAAAGCGTGGAACAACTGCAACTGCCAATTCAAAAACGTGGAACAATCCACAGAGGACACAGAGAACTGCTTGAGGACACGGAGACGTGTCGGCTCGCATGGATTCTCCGTGTCCTGGTGACTTTCTCGGCGTTCTCCGTGACATGTTCCACGTCTTTGAATTTCGGTCACCCCATTTCGCTCTGGAATTGACGCGCGTACGCCCAGACTCTAATATCGTCCGCACATGCCCGATCCCGCGTCACTGATTGGCCAGACCGTTTCGCACTACCGCATCGTGGAAAAACTGGGCGGTGGCGGAATGGGTGTCGTCTATAAGGCCGAAGACACCCGGCTGAAACGGTTCGTGGCGCTGAAATTTCTGCCGAGCGATTTGGCACGCGACCCGCAGGCCCTCGCGCGATTCGAACGCGAAGCGCAAGCCGCGTCCGCACTGAACCATCCCAACATCTGCACGATTTACGACATCGGCGAGCAAGATGGCCAGGCGTTCATCGCCATGGAATTTCTGGACGGCATGACGCTGAAGCATCGGATTTCCGGCCGTCCCGTAGATACCGAAGACCTGCTGGCTATCTCGATTGAGATTGCCGACGCGCTGGATGCAGCACACGCCGAAGGGATCATTCACCGCGACATCAAGCCTGCAAATATTTTCGTCACTAAGCGCGGCCACGCGAAAATTCTGGATTTCGGATTGGCGAAGGTGACGTTTACCGGCGCGGGCTCATCGGCGACGCAATCCGGCGCGGACGTGACGCAGGGTGCGACGGGAGGCATCACCGGAGATGCGGCGCATTTGACGAGCCCCGGCAGCACGATGGGCACCGTCGCGTACATGTCTCCCGAGCAGGTGCGCGGAAAAGAGCTGGACGCCCGGTCGGATTTGTTTTCGTTTGGCGCGGTGCTGTACGAGATGGGGACGGGCACGCTGCCGTTTCGCGGCGAAACGTCTGGCGTGATTTTTAAGTCGATTCTGGACGGCGCGGTGGTGCCGGCGGTGCGGATGAATCCGGACATGCCGGTAGAGCTGGACCGCATCGTGCACAAAGCGCTCGAAAAAGATCGCACGCTGCGATACCAGAGCGCGGCGGACATTCGCACCGACTTGGCGCGGTTGAAACGCGAGCAGGATTCGGGACGATCGACGCGCGTTGCGGATGCGGCGTCGGGTGTGGATGCCGCGGGTGCGTCGGGCGCGACGTCGGGCGCTACTGCCGGCGCGGCGTCGAGTTCGGTGCGGCTCGAATCCGGTCCGGCGTCGTCTGCGCCGATCAGCGCCGCTTCGTCCACCGGATTGACGGCGGCACACGCGACGTCGGGTTCGGCGGTCGCAGCGACGGGCGGCGCACGTTCGTCGAGCAAGTTGTGGATTGCGATCGCCGCCGTGGTGCTGCTGGCGCTGGCCGGCGCTGGATATTATTTTCTGCACGGGAAATCCGCGGCGCCGAGAGTCACATCGATTGCGGTGCTGCCGTTTGTAAATGCCACGTCCGATCCGAACAACGAATATCTGAGCGACGGCCTTACCGAAAGTCTGATCGGCACCCTCTCGCAACTGCCCGATGTGAAAGTGATGGCTCGCAGCACGGTTTTCAAGTTCAAAGGCAAAGAAGACGATCCGCAGCAAATCGGCAAAGCGTTGAACGTGGGCGCGCTGTTGACCGGTCGCGTGACTCAGCACGGGGATATGGTGAATGTGACCGCCGATTTGGTGAATGCCGCCGACGGCAGCGAGATGTGGGGTTCGCGCTACGAACGCAAAATGGCCGACGTGACGCAAGTGCAGAGCGACATCACGCGCGACGTGGCAAAAAAGCTGCAGATCAAAATGTCCGGCGAGGCGCAGGAAAAAATGGGCAGCGCCGGCACGACAAATCCCGAAGCGTACCGGTTGTATCTGGAAGGGCAGCAGCAACTCTACGGGCGAACCAAGGTGGGTATCCTGAGGAGCGTCGAATTATTTCGACAGGCGGTGGATGCCGATCCGAATTATTCGCTGGCGTGGTCGGGCCTGGCGAACAGCTACTTTGTGGCGCTGGGATACGGGCGCTTGATGGACCCGGCGAAAGCACTCCCGCTGGCCGAAGCGGCTTCGAAGAAAGCAGTTGAGCTGGACGATTCGAGTTCGGAAGCGCACGTGGCGCGCGGAAATGCGTTGGGTTGTACATGGAAATGGGCCGAGTCGGAGACGGAATACCGGCGCGCGATTGAACTGAATCCGAACAACGCCACGGCGCACTACTTCTACGGTTTCACGATGCTGATGCCGGTCAATCGTCTAGATGAGGCACTCGAACAATTTCGGCTGGCGCTGGCGCTCGATCCGCTGTCGGAAATTACGCGGACGAATTATGCGTTGACGCTGATGGCCGCGCATAAATATGACGAAGCGCGCGAACAGTTTAAAGAAGTGTTGGATCGAGACTCGGCGTTTGGCCCGGCACACTTTTATTTGGCGCAATTTCTGGCGATGCAAGGCCAGTGGGCGGCTGCCGTGAACGAGGCGCTGGCGGGCGGTCCACCGAACGGTGAGGTGCTAAAGCGCCAGACGCCGGCCACCGGAGCAGGTTTCGCGCAGCTGATGGAACAGGCTGACCCTGGCCATCTGCCGGCGAACGTGGCCGTGGCGTATGCAGCGGCGGGAGAAAAAGACAAGGCGTTTGAAAATTTGGAGAAGGCGTATACGGATAACGATGACGAGTTGATGGCCGTGATTCGTTTTCCGGTGTTTGATGCGTTGAAGAGCGATCCGCGGTGGACGGCGCTTTTGAAGAAGCTGAATTTGCCGGAGTAGGTCGACGGCGGATGGGTAGGTTAGCGACTCGTTGCTGACCGGCGGTGTGCACTGGTGCGCAGGAAATGTGAACTAGGGAGCCGGCAAAGATCGCCGCGAGTTGCGGTGCGACCGGTCAGCCAAGAGTGGCTAACCTACGCGCGCGGATGGTTTGCGGTCATTTTATTTTTTGCAGCATCGGGTAATATTTCCGCACGCGGTGCGTAACACTGGTTGCGGGCGAGGTTTGTACACGCGGAAGCGCAGTTAGGCACGAACGCTAAATCAAACACAGAGACTATGGACGCAATCACACTGGAAAACGTCACGAAGTCGTACGACTCGGTCACGGCGGTGAACAACGTCAGCCTGCGCGTGCGGCAGGGCGCGATTCTGGGCTTGCTCGGGCCAAACGGCGCGGGGAAAACCACCACGATCCGCATGGTGATGAATATTCTGGTCGCGGATGAAGGAAAAATCCGGGTGATGGACCAGCCGGTAAGCGACCAGACGCGCGATTTGATCGGCTATTTGCCCGAAGAGCGCGGGCTGTATCCGCGGATGAAAGTCCGCGACGTGATTATTTTTCTGGGCGCGCTGCACGGGTTGAGCGAAGCGGAAGCGGGCAGGCGAGCGACCGAATGGCTTGCAAAATTGAGCCTGAGCGAGTGGGCCGACAAGAAAATCGTGGACCTGTCGAAGGGCATGCAACAGAAAGTGCAGTTCATCACATCGGTGATTCACCAGCCGCCGATTTTAATTTTAGACGAGCCGTTTTCGGGACTCGATCCGGTGAACGCGGCGGTGATCGAAGAAATCATGGTCGATATGCGCGCCAAGGGTTCGACGATCGTGCTTTCGAGCCACCGGATGGAGCAGGTGGAGCGGATGTGCGACGCGATTTGCCTGATCAACAAAGGGCAAAACGTGCTCGACGGAGATATCAAGGCGATCAAAAGCTCGTACGGAAAAAATACGCTGCATGTGGAGTTCACCGGCAGCGAGGAATTCCTGAAAGACCCGCAGATCGAAAAAATCACGCGACTGGGAAATGGAGTGGAAGCAAAACTGAAGCCCGGCGCGGATCCGCAGCGAATCCTGAAAGCGGCGGTGGCGGCGGATACGCGCATCACCCGATTTGAACTGCTGGAGCCATCGCTCGGCGAAATCTTTATCGATAGGACGACCCGTGCGTAAACTCGGACTGATCGTAAAGCGCGAATACCTGACGCGCGTGAAAACCAAGGGCTTCATCATCGGGACGCTGATCGTGCCGCTGCTGGGCCTGGCGTTCTGTTTCCTGATTATTTTCCTGGTGAATCACAAATCGAGCGACAGCACCCGGCTGGTGATTGTGGACAACACCGGCGAGCTTGCGCCGCAGATCGAAAGCGGATTGAACGGCAAGCTCGACGACGGTAAGCCAGAATTTGTAATTGCCGACACGATCGTGAAGCCCGCATCGCCCGATGCGGTGCAAAGTGACCTGCGCGCGAAAATCAACGCTGGAAAACTCGACGCGTTTTTGTGGATTCCCGCCGACCCGAAGGAGTCGTTTGAGCTGCACATGCGCAATCCGGATAATTTCGGCCGCATCGGACCGCTCTCGGGTTCGGTTGACCAGGCAGTGATCGCGCAGCGGCTGGGAGCGCGAGGCGTTCACATCGACGATATTAAGGATGTGTTGCGCGGCACGGATTTGAAACTGCTGAAGGTGAGCGAAAACGGCGAGGCGGTGGAAAAAGGGCAGAGCATCGGCATCGCCATTGCACTGGTGATCCTGCTGTACACCTCGCTGCTGATGTACGGCATCATCACCATGCGTTCGGTGCTGGAAGAAAAAACGACGCGCACGATGGAAGTGCTGATCTCGGCGGTGCGGCCGTTTGATCTGATGCTGGGCAAAGTGCTTGGCGTGGCGGCTGCTGCGTTCACGCAGTTTTCGATCTGGATGATTTCAACGGCGCTGCTGTTTTCCTACGGCGCACTGGCCGCGATGGGCATGGGGCAAGGCTCGGCACTTTCCGGAGTGCACGTGCCGGCTTCGCTGATCCTGTACTCGGGATTATTTTTCTTCGGCGGATACTTTTTGTATTCGTCGATGTTTGCGTCGATCGGCGCGGCTTGTTCGAACGATCAGGATTCGCAGCAGCTGCAGTGGTTGGCGATGGCGCCGCTGGTGTTTTGCATGTTGATCTACAGCGTGATTTTGAACGATCCGGCGTCGAACGTGTCGGTGATTCTGTCGCTGATTCCGTTTTTCTCGCCCGTGCTGATGGCGCTGCGGATTTCGCTGCAGTCTCCGCCGTTTTGGCAGATCGCGCTTTCATTATTTTTGTTGTTTGTGACTACGATCGGGATGATCTGGGTTTCGGCGAAAGTGTACCGCGTGGGCGTGTTGATGTACGGCAAACGTCCGTCGTTGATTGAGATCGCGCGCTGGCTGCGGTATTCGTGATCGCGTAGGACAGCCTGCGGCAGGCTGTCCTCTGGCGCGCGCGATTTTCGTGAGCGCGGGATCTGGGCCGGATGGAGTGGGCGAAGGACGACGAAGTTTTCACGCGCAGCCCCGGATATTTCTGCAAGGCAAATTCCTCAGCACAATTTATGGTGTGGGTCCGTCGCTGGCCAGGGCGCTAGCTTGTCTGGCGCTCGCCCGAGCACAGCCTGCGCGGCAGACTGTCCTACCAAGGCTGTCCTACGATGCTGTCCTACGCACGCGGATGCGGTATGCTCGCGGGCGAGTTTGCGGGATGTGCAGTCGAGTAAGGGGGAAACGTGCGGCGATATTTGGTTGTGCTTGGAGTTTTGGCGGCGGCGTCGTTGTGCGCGGTGAATTCGCGAATGGCTGCGCGTGCGGCGGATGTGCTGCGCGCGGCGGACGCGGCGGGACACTACATGTTTGTGTGGACGGGCGACCAGGCGGGCGAAGGCATGGATTTTCTGGCAGTGATCGACGCGGACCCGGCGTCGGCCACGTACGGAAAGCTGATGACCACGCTGGTGACCGACCAGCAAACCATGCAGGTACATCACACCGAGTACACCATGCCCGCGAGCGGAATGCTTTTTGCGAACGACCACCTGGCCGGGCGAACTTTTATTTTTGATGTGCGCGATGCGCTGCACCCGAAGATTGTCACTTCGTTCACGGATATGGACGGGTATGCGCATCCGCATTCCTACCTGCGGCTGCCGAATGGAAATGTGCTGGCGGCGTTTCAACACATGCACCACGGCGACCCGGCCGCCGAAGCCGAGATGGAAAATCAAATGGGGCAGAGCGGTGGACTGGTTGAAATCAACGATTCAGGCAAAGTGGTGCGTTCGGCGAGTTCGGCGGACCCGGCGTTTCCGGACGCGCTGCTGACTCCGTATAGTCTGGTGGTGCTGCCGGAGATCGACCGCGTGGTATCCACCGATTCGTCCATGCACCAGGAACACATTTTCAGTGGCGTGACCTACCAGGTGTGGCGGCTTTCCGATTTGAAACTGTTGAAGACGGAGTTTCTCGATCCGGGCACGAATCATTACGCTCACGTAAGTCCGGAGGAACCGCGGCTGGGCGCCGACGGCGCGGTGTACGTGCAGACGCTGGGATGCGGCGTGGAACGAATTACGGATGTGGCGACGGATGCGCCGAAAGCAAAACTGGTATGGACGTTTCCGGGATCGTTTTGCGGAGTGCCGACGATCGTCGGACATTATTTCGTTCAGAGCGTGCCGGCGATCCATGGATTGATCGTGTTGGATATTTCAAATGGCGCGAAACCAGTGGAAGTAGCGCGGTTGAAATTGAGCGATGGATATTTCCCGCACTGGACGGGTTGGGACGCGAAGGCGCATCGGTTCGTGGTGACGGGAAACAATCGTCTATACCTGTTGACGTTGAATGAATCGACCGGAACGATTTCGCTGGATACGGCGTTTCATGACGCGAACGGCAAGCCGGGATTTGATTTTGTGAATCAAACGTGGCCGCAAGGATGGAAGGGAACGGGCCGGCCGCACGGCGTGGTGTTTTCCAGGTAGCGCGGCGCTGCATCGACGTGAATCGAGCCGCGCCGCCGTAGGTTAGGCACTCTTGCCTGACGGTTGGTTAGACACTCTTGTCTGGCCGGCTTAAATCGAAAGTTGGCTGCCTCTAAATCCGCCAAGCAGATCAGTCCCGCAATTTCTTCAAGCGATAGATAAAGTACGGCCGGTGTTCGAGAAGCTTTGATTCGGCCGGGGCCCTCACGAGTGGATCCAGATACGACGGGATGGAGCTGTCTGTGAAGTACACATCGCCGTCGTCGGCGACGACGACTCCGTCTGGCCAAACAATGTCGTTCGATCTTCCGAGCTTTGCTAGCTGATGTGTGGCGGGATCAAACGCCATGATTCCGCCGTGTTCGACGTCGGTCAAGATGACGCGGCCATTTTCGTCGATCGCAATGCCATCGCTTTGCGGCTTTTGTCCGATGTCTTCCAAGCTCTGATTGAAAGATTCCGTTGTTGTTGACGGATTCAAGACGACGGACATGGGCGCGCGACAAAGACGGGAATTGGTCATCGAGGCGATGTAGAGCCACTTTTGATCTTCACTGATTTCAATTCCGTCAATCCCGACGGAGAAATTGAGAAGTCCCCAAAGCAAGCGGTCGGGCCCGTAGGGCGTGTGAATGATCCAGTCTTCCGGGCGCAGGCATGGGTTATCGGATTTGATCGAATGAAACGTGTGGTTCGAGACGGAATAGACGACAACGCTGGGAGTTGTAAAGCTAAAAAGCCCCGGGTTCGGCAAAATGACGGATTGGCCATCGGATGTGACTCGGATGTCTTCGGCAAACTTCGCCTGACCCTCGGGGAATTCAAAAAACTCCGTACGCTTTCCGGTATTTAAATCAAACGCAGAGACACGCGTATGCGGGAAATCAAAACTCGCCGGTTCGATAAACCAGATTCTATTTTGCCTGTCGATGGTCATTCCAAACGTTCCTTGAAAATCCTTCTGCGCTTCGAGCGAAGGAAACGGCTCGACTTTGCCGTTCGACCATTTGAAAACGGTTGCGGGCGAGAATCGTTGTACTTTGGCGACCGGATGATAGTTGAAATAAACGTCGCCATTCTTCGAAACAGCAAGGTTTCCGGGCGGATAGTCCAGTTGAATCAATTTTTCGAGGACAAACGACTCCGTTGGTAAATTGGCGCCAAGGTCTGGGTAGTCTTTCCCGGTTCCATACTTGAGCTTGACGATCGCCAAAAACACAATTACGCCGGCCATTACGAATGCGAGAGTTTTTAAAAGGACGGATTTTTTCATGACGATCCTCTTTGCTGCGCGGGGTTTGTCTTCCATAGAGAGCTAAACCCCAAGCTCATCCGAGCAGCCCAAATACGGCGCCAAATGGTTTGCGGAGGGTGAACATTGGAAATACAACCGTGCTCATGCGGCGGCTTTCGATTTCGTCATTTGAGTCTCGATCATCCGGAACATCGCGTCGAAGGCGCGGTCTGAAAGAACGCGGTGCATGAACAACATGGTCCTCGCTAGTCCTCCGGTCACGTAGCGGGTCTTCGGATTGCGCGACTGAACGGCTTGAACGATGGTTCTCGCGACAACACTGGGCGGGGCGGGAATTGAACCTTGATGGCCTAACTCCATCATTTTGGCGTGCGCGGAAGCGGCCTTGCCGTAGGGGCCGTCACCGGAATACTTCATCAGACCGTCGTGCGCTATCTGGGACCATTCGCTATGGGTCGCACCGGGCTGGATTAGGACGACGTCGATACCGAGCGGGTGCAGTTCCATACGCAAAGAATCGCTAAGCCCTTCGACCGCGAATTTGGTGGCGTGGTACCAACTGCCGAAGGCTTCGCCAAACGTACCGCCGATGGAAGAGACATTGACGATCCGCCCGGCCCGTTGCGCGCGCATGGCCGGCAGCACAAGTTGGGTGAGGCGGCCGAGGCCGAAAACGTTGACATCAAATTGGCGGCGGACTTCCTCGGGCGGCACGTCTTCGAGCGCTCCATAGGAGCCGTAGCCGGCGTTGTTAATCAGCACATCGATGCGTCCGGATTCCTCCAGGACCTTCTTTACAGCCGCGGTCATTGAGTCGTCACTGGTCACATCCAAAGGCAACAGACGCGCACCGGCATCGGCGAGGGATTTCATCCGGTCCAGCCGCCGCGCCCCGGCATACACGGTGTATCCCGCGGTGAGGAGGCGCTTGACGGTTTCCTCGCCGATGCCCGATGAAGCGCCTGTGATGAGAACGATGCTAGCCAAGGAAAGCCTCCTGGTGGACTATTGACAAAAACAGTCTAGGTGTCTATTCTTGACAAATAGACGTCGTTTGTCAATAGTGAAAGCATGGATATCGCCAAAAAAGAGAAAGTACTCGCGGCCGCACTCGATGTGTTTCTTCGTTACGGGTACAAGCGCGTAACGATGAACGACATCGCCGAGGCCGCCCATATTTCCAGGCCCGCGCTGTATTTAGTCTTCAAAAGCAAAGAAGACATATTCAAGAGCGTGTACGAACATTGGGTTGCGGGGACGCTGCGGGAGATTGAACATACAATCGGCCGTCTGAAAACGCCCGACGAAAAGCTGAGGGCCGCTTTTGAGCTCTGGGCGGTTCTGCCTTTTGAAAAGATGCGCGCTTCGAGCGAAGCCGCGGAACTCCTGGAAACCACGTACGGATTCGCGCAGGATTCCGTCAATCAAGGCTATCGATCGTTTGAGAAGATTCTCGTGCCGGTGCTCAAATCGCAAGCCAAATTTCGGAGCGCGAAAACAAAAGCCTCCGCAGAGAAGGCGGCGCGGATTCTTTCCGGAGCTGTTCGTGGTTTCAAAATCGTAGCGAGGGATGTACCCGAAATCCGCTCCATGATTCGGGAGCTTCTTACTCTCCTGCTAGACGAGTAGTCCTTTTCGTTGCACACGTTTTATCGATCGGCCCCCTGTTTCTCATTCACGGATGACTGCCCGCAACGGTGGTTGGCAATCGGCGCGGCACGGCGTCCGCTTGTAGCGGATGCGCATTCTGTGCTGTAATCCCGCCACGGTTGCAGGTTTCCCGGCCGAAGCACAATTGAGAATTACGACCAGGAGGGAATTCGATGGCGAACGGAACGGGTTCGAGCGCGCTGCGCGTGGCTCTGGCATTGATTGGAATTGTATTTATCGTGGGCGTGTATCCGCTGACGATTGTGTGGCCGTCGGGATGGGCGTGGCATACCAGCGGCGTGTCGATGTATCTGCAAATGATTTTGGGAGTTTACGCGACGCTGGGTGTGTTTCTGCTGATGGCGGCGCGCAATCCGCTGGCGAATCTGAGCTTGATTTGGTTTACGGTGTGGTCGAGCGTGGTGCATGCCGGGATTATGGCCGTGCAATCGATCGTGTATCCCGAACATCACGGACATCTATATGGTGATGTGCCGGTGCTGCTGCTGGTGGCGCTGGTGCTTGGGGCGTTGACGATGAAGGCGGAGAAGAGTCACGCCTGATCGCGTCGGCGGTGGCTAGTTTTCGCGCTGCGAGTGCGCGGGGCGAAGAAACTCCGAGTAAGCGGAGACCGCGCCTTCGGCGACGGCGAGCAGCGCGTCGCGGACCGGCTGCGCTTCGGATTTTGCTTTGCGCGGAAGATGCGCGACCCAGAGGATTGCGTTTTTTGCGGATGTGGGCTGGTTCATCGTTTTACTCCTCGTTTGGCCTTTCGATGCTGTGTTCATTGGCAAGAACGTGGTGCGGCGGGGAATTCCATACGGATATTTTGCGTGGCGTAAGTGGCGGGTTGTGAGGGGGTTGGGGGGCGCGATCGGTCGGCGTTTCGTAGGGTGCGGCGCGCCGGAGCGGGACCAGCGCGGAGGCGGCCGGCTTTTACGAGGCGATGATACGGCGGGTTCGACCGGCGTTCGCGAATGTATGGTACGAAAATTTAGGGCAACGAAAGCCTATGTGGCCGTCTGCTGGGGTTTCGACAACTGATGGCAGTGCGCTCGCCACGACGGTGGCGAGAGGCGGGGGGAGCGTGGATGTGCGGGCGGCATGGCTAAACCTGCGCACCAGTGAACGGGAGCGCATTCAGGCACGAGTGCCTGAGCTACCACGGCGAGGTGACGGTGCGCAGGAGGCGGCGCACTCCACGACAAAGCTTGGCCGAAATCTGGTGCGCTATCGTGCTACCACTGCACGCCAGGGTAGAGGCTGGGCAGGCGGAAGGCGCGATAGGCTTCGATGTTGGATGAGGTCATCGACCAGACGATCTGCGGCGGATTGTCCTGAGTGATTTCAGACACTTGCGTGCTGGAGTTTGGATTTGGCGGCAGCATGCAGAGATTGAACTCGAAGTTGCCGTTGGCGAGAACTTCGGCGTTGCCTCCAAACGTGGAATATTGCCCCGGTTTGTAATTCAGATCCAGCGTCGCGGTTTTTGCGGTCTCGTCGATCGAGAGAATTTGCGCGGTGCTGTACGGAGTGCACGCCGGGGCTACGCAGGGCGATCCGGCGGGATACGCGCGGTTGTCGCCGTTATCGAACAGTGCGAGACCGAACTGTCCTGACGTGTTCGAGGTCGTGAACGAAGGACCGTGTTGTGTGGAGAACCAGTCGGTCGGCGCCGTTCCTCCGGCGAGGGTGAAATCCCCCTGATAGCCGAGCTTCCAGATGATGTCGCCCGCTCCGGCGCCGTTGTTGTAATCCACTTTTACGACCCAGCTCTGATGGCGAATCGAGACGATCAAATTTCCATCGGAGGGCGAATACAGCACGGCGTTGGTGTGCGTCCAATCGGGAAATTGAAACGGGACGCGCGTGGTGTCGAGGAAGTTAAATTCGTCCCACATCCAGACAGGATTCAGGTTGGTGTCGAGATCGACCAGCGCGTCGCCAAGCAGAGTGACCGTGCCGGGATGGCCGGGCACGCCGGTGACTTGTTTTTCGGTGTTGACGATGATGATCCAGTGGCCGTTGGGAAGCACGGCGACGTCGTGGTGCATCACGAGTGCGTTGTAGTTGAATCCAGCGGCAGCAAGCTTGGTGTTCAGATCGGTAATCGAAAGCTCGCGGATGGTGTTTCCGGCCAAGTCGATTTCGCGCACGACGTCGATGCCCGTCGGGCCCGGAGGAACAAGCGGAGCGGTGGAGCTGGGCGCGATGACCAAAACAAAATGCCCGTTGGGCAGCGGCTTGATCGGCTGAACCAAATTCGTGGTGCGGTACGACCAGATCACGTTGCCGTTCAAATCGGTGGCAACGACGGAAGGCAAACTCGAAGACGCGACGATATCCACCATTTCTACGCCGGGCTGTGGCGTCATTCCGTTCGGAGTGCTGACGGCGATCGGAAACGATTCGGAAGCGGGCAGGCTGGTGGTGGTGAAAGTGTGGTCCTCGTCGTTGAGCGTGTTGCCGTCGGGCATCGTCAACACGGCGCGCATATGGTAGAGCGTGTTGGGCAGCATTCCGGCGACGAGCGAGGCAAGCGCGGTGCCGTTGCCTGCGGAAGTCTGCGAATTGGTCGAAAGCGCGTAGGTGGTGTCGGTGCCGAACTGAATGGTGACGCCGGCAGCGACCGGAGGCGCGATGGTGTAGGTGGCGACTTGCGGATTCGATGTGGCGGTGACGGCGCCGGTGGCGACGACGTTGACCATGGCCGATGCGGTGATTGCTGAGTTCGAAGTGCTGGTGGCGGAAACCGTGGCGGGAGAGCTGAGCTGGGCGGCGGGAGCGGTGTAGTTTCCGTTGGCGTCGATGGTGCCGACGGTGGAGCTGCCGCCGGGAGTGCCGTTGACGGCCCAGGTGATCTTGGAGGCGTTTTTGTTCACGTTGGTGGTGAACTGGATGGTCTGGCCGGTGAGCAGGTCGGCGTTCATGGGCGAGACGGCAGCGGTTTCAGGAGTGACGCTGGAGCCGCTGGAACATGCTGCGAGTACAGACACCACGATCAAAGTGAAGACTGCTGCACATCGATTCATGCGTATCGCCTCCGGGGCCTAGTGTCCAATTCCATGAAAAAGAGCGGGACGGCAACATACCGCAAACGGGGGGAGTTCCGCATCGGGAAATTGCAAAATTTTATCCGGGGAGGGGCGGCGGATGCGGGGCTTGGATCGTGAGGCTTGCGCGATCAATCGATGTTTCCTGGAGTGCGGGGCGCTCGCCACGACGGTCGCGAGAGGCGGCGGGAGCGTGGATGTGCGGGCGGCATGGCTGAACCTGCGCTCCGGTGAACGGGAGCGCACTCAGGCACGAGTGCCTGAGCTACCACGCTGAGGTGACGGTGCGCCGGTGGACACGGGCGACTGGTCAGCCAGGAGTGGCTAACTTACGGGAGTGGCGCTTGGCGAAGGATTTTTGAGGCTGCGAGAGGGGATTGCGAAAGCGGCGAAAAAATGCTAAGCTTAGTTTGCGTTTGTTGCTCTTGAGTACCTTTGAACGCGTTTCAGCAAGGTCGCCGGGCAGCGCCCGACGGCCCTTTTTTTTGCGACGAGGCAAGGCGCTTGAGGCTCAAATAGCTTTCTGGGTGGCCAAGCGCCACCTTATGAATAATTAGGAGCAGTAAAGTGGCAAAAGAACAAGGGACAGTGAAGTGGTTTAACGCGGCTAAGGGCTTTGGATTCATCCAGCGCCAGTCCGGTGAGGACGTCTTCGTGCACTTTTCGGCGATTCAGGCCGAGGGCTACAAGAGCCTGAACGAAGGGCAAGCGGTTGAATTCGAGGTCAAGCAGGGTCCGAAGGGCCTGCAGGCTGAGAACGTAGTCGGTCTGTAACCTCTGAAAGCAATAGCCTGACGTAAAGCATGGTTCTGAGGGGGCGGATCCCAGCCCCGCCCCTTTGGACACACCGTTCCCGATGGAAGTTCCAGAAGGGTAGTGTCGGCGGAGTTGTGTCCGCGAATGAGTTTTTCGCGAGCCGCTCGATGGGCATGGTTTCGCACGGTTGTGTTTTCTTTTCGCAGTTCGCAGGTGCGTAAGCAATCCTTAAGGAGGGCGCAGTGAATATCCTAGTGGAAGGGCAGGCGATCAAGCACGAGCAGTACGGTTCGGGAATTGTGACCGAATCGAATATCGAACGCACCACGATCGATTTTGACGATCACGGCGTGAAGAAATTCGTGACGTCGATCTGGTCGGCGGAATTGATCGGGGAACCTCCCGCTACGCCGCCGGGAAAGCGCCGCGGCCGCCGCAAGAGCACCAAGAAAAAGGCGGAAGCGAAGTAAGATTGGCTTTTGGTTTTGTTGAATCTGGATGGAAGACGCCCCGAGAGATCGGGGCGTTTTTTTTTCGTCACACGTTGGTGAACGAGGGCGTTTGTGTTCGGCGTGAGTGATGACGCGATCGGCGTTGGTGACCGAATGCGGAAAGACGTGGTGCGCTGGCGCGTTTGGGTATTCTGGATCGCTGCATTTCGTAGCGTAGACGCCCACGTCTGCGTGGTTTCGATTTGGTCTGGGAATCGCGACATTTAAGGCACGCGGTCTGCTTTGTGGTGGTGCAACGTGTTTGTAAGGGACGGTCGGTGCGCGCTGGTGCGTTTGGGTATTCTGGATCGCTGCATTTCGTAGCGGAGACGCCCACGTCTGCGTGGTTTCGATTTGGTCTGGGAATCGCGAGATCTAAGGCACGCGGTCTGCTTTGCAGACCTGCGCTCGCAGACGTGGGCGTCTACGCTACGAAAGGCAGCGACCGTGCCGGCCGAACGTGGAAGCTCGATACGAATCCCGCAAGATGATTTTGGATTTTCCGGAGAAGCTGGCAGACTGGCGTAGTAGCCGAGCGGGACACCGGCCCCGGGGAGTTGGGATGAATCGAGCGACATTGTCGAAGGGGCTGGGCGCGTCCGTTTGGCGAGGCTTGACGGTCGCAGTGTTGATCGCGTTGGCCTCCTTCGCGGCTGCGAACGCTGCACACGCGCAGGCATCCGGTGCCACGTCGGCTGCGCAGGATGCCGCGGCGCAGGCTTCGTCGCCGGCGGCGAATCAGGCCGATGTGGCAGCGGCGCAGGCCGCAGCAGAAACCGGCGGTGGCGAGATTCATACTCTCGGCAGCAATGTGAGTGTGCAGCTTTCCGGAAATTGGGCGGCATCGGGCTCGAAAGAAATTCCTCCGCCGGAAGAATTGCGCAACTACGCTCCTCCGTATCACGTGATCGGCGTCCTCGAACTGCAAAACTCCAAATCTAATTCTCTGCTGCAACTAACCACGACGGACAATCCGCTGATGGGCCGAGACTCGAACTGGCTCGATGAGCAAATGCACAAGCCGGCGGGATCGGGAATGAGCGTGCTCGACATGCTCTACTATTATTTTTTTCCGCCGTCCAAAGCCTGCATGGACGAAGCGTTCAACGGTGTGAAGCAGGCGACGTTTGCGCCGTCTCCGGCGGCGAGTTCGGCGGCCGCGTCGGGAGCGCCGACAATTGCGTCGGGCAACAGCACCGATCCGCAGTTGCAGTTGACCGTTCACTGCAAACACAATCCGACGCTGGACGGATTTTACGAAGCGCAATTGAGCACCGGGATCACGTTGGTGCAGACGAACAACGGGCCGCGCGCGTACGCCAACGTGCCGCGGTTTTATCTGGCGCCGATGGAGCGCATCGCGTCGCAGGGAATCACGTGGTATGTGTTTGAGGCGCAGCGCACCGACGCGGTGAGCGCGAACGCGATGACGCGCTACGGATTGCCGGCAGCGCTGAATGGAGCGCAGACAGATTATTTCTGGGCGATCGGATCGCCCGATCCGTTTCCGTGGACGTACGACGGCAGGCACGCGAGCACGATGCTGATTCATGTGGCATACGCGGGCGTGGGAGTGGGCGGGAACAAGCGCGCGAACTTCATGAATATTTTGCAGCGCGTGCAGGTGAAGGCGGCGCCGTAGTCGTATCGGGAGCTTAGCGACTCGTCGCTGACCGGCGGAGGACATTAGGCGGAGTGCGGCGCGGGTACTGCGAAGCGGAAGCAACGACAGAAATAACATCGGAAACGGGCCCGCGTTGACAGGGGTGCGGCGGCACAATAAACTCAGGCGCACATGGCTGAAAACGACTCACCGATTGGCCGCACGGTATCGCATTATCGCGTGATTGAACGGCTGGGCGGCGGCGGAATGGGCGTCGTCTATAAGGCCGAAGACACCGAACTCGGCCGGTTCGTCGCGCTGAAATTTCTACCGCTCGACGTTGCCAAAGACCCGCAGGCGCTCGAACGATTTCGCCGCGAAGCGCGCGCCGCATCCGCACTAAATCACCCAAACATTTGCACGATCTACGAAATCGGCCAGCAGGATGGACATCCGTTCATCGTGATGGAATACCTCGAAGGCATCACGCTGAAGCATCAGATCAACGGACGGCCGCTCGACGTGGAGCTGATGCTCGAGCTGGGGATCGAAATTGCGGACGCGCTCGATGCGGCGCATTCGAAGGGCATCGTTCATCGAGACATCAAGCCGGCCAATTTGTTTGTGACTTCGCGCGGGCACGCCAAGATTTTGGATTTTGGTTTGGCGAAGCAGGTTGGCGGCGGGGCCGAAGAAACTCGCGCGACGAATATTTCCGCGTCCACCAACGACAGTCCGGTGATCAACGAAGCGGATTTGACCAGTCCGGGGACCGCGGTGGGAACCGTGGCGTATATGTCTCCGGAACAGGCGCGCGGCGAGCAGCTCGATGTGCGCAGCGATCTTTTCAGTTTTGGCGCGGTGCTGTACGAGATGGCGACCGGCGCGGTGCCGTTTCGCGGAAACACCACGGCGGTCATTTTTCACGCGATCCTGCAGAATGCGCCGCCTCCGGCGCTGCGATTGAATCCCGATATTCCGCCGCGACTGGAAGAAGTGATATCGAAGGCGCTCGAAAAAGACCGGCGGATGCGTTACCAGCACGCCGCGGAAATGCGAACGGACTTGGCGCGGCTCAAGCGCGACACCGGATCGAGTCGCGTTTCGTCGGCGGGGATGCCTGCGCAGAATTTTCCCACGCCGGGCGGAGATGCGGTGACGCAAGCGGCTCCATCGAGCGGACACGGCGTCGCCGCCATGACGCCGCAGAGCGGAGTGAGCGCGTCGCAGATTTCGGCAGCGCAGAGCGGAGTGCAAGCGAGTGGCGCAGGTTCGGCAACGTCGCAAGTGCCGGCGACGTCTGCAAGTGGAACGGCTGCGCACGCGACGGGAACGTCATCGAGTGCGGCAGGGAATTTGTCGGCATCCGGTGGCGCTGCCGTGCCCACTTCGCCGCCATTCGTGAAAGACCGGCGGCCGATGCTCAAGGCATTGGCAGGACTGATCTTGATCCTGGCCGTCGGCGGATACTACTTCACGCATCGAGCGCCGAAAATTACCGGGCAGAGTTCGATCGTGATCGCCGACTTCACAAATACCACGGGCGACGCGGTATTCGATGGTGCGCTGCGGCAAGGGCTTGCGTCGCAGCTGGCGCAATCACCGTATTTGCAGGTGCTGTCCGATCGTCAGGTGCAGCAGACGCTGAAATTCATGGGGCAGACCGATCCGGGGCGATTGACGAACGAACTGGCACGGCAAGTGTGCCAGCGCGCGCAGGCTACGGCGGTGCTGGAATCCTCGATCGCGGAAATCGGAAACACCTACGACCTGGTGTTGAACGCGGTGAATTGCGCGAACGGCGACACGATCGCAACGACGAACGCGACGGCGCAAGATAAGGATCACGTGCTCAGCGCACTGGGAAGCGCGTCCACAGAGCTGCGATCGAAACTCGGCGAGTCGCTCGCGTCGATCCAGAAATACAGTGTGCCGATCAGCGAAGCGACCACTTCTTCGCTCGACGCGCTGAAAGCCTACAGCCTGGCGATGCAGGCGCGCGCCAACAAAGGCGAAAACGAATCGATACCGTTCTTCAAGCAGGCTATCGCGCTTGATCCGAATTTCGCCATGGCGTACGCAACGCTCGGCCAGGTGGAAGTAAATCAAGGCGAGCGCGCGCTCGGAGTGGACTACACGAAAAAAGCGTACGCGCTGCGCGACCGGGCCAGCGAAGTGGAAAAGTTTTACATCGACTCGCACTACCACGACAACGTGACTGGCGACATGGTGAAAGCCCAGCAAGTGTACGACGTGTGGGCGCAGACCTACCCGCACGACGGAATTCCCATGAACAATCTGGCGGTGATTTACCAATTTCTTGGGCAATTCGACGAGGCACTCAAGCGAGGGCGCGGAGCCATTGCAACGGGAGAGCTGGAAAGCATTTATTACATGCAGCTGGCCAATACTTATACTTCGCTGGGGCGGTTCGACGAAACAAAAGCGACGATCAAGGATGCGAACGCCAAGGGACTCGACGTCCCATACTTTCACCGGTCGCTCTACATGGCCGCGTTCGCGCAGAATGACGCGCCGGCTATGGAGCGCGAACTGGCGATGCTGGCCAAAAGCTCGCCGGACTCGGCGGCGATGGCCGCGGAGCTCGATGCAGAGTCGCAGGCGTATTTAGGGCGGATGAAAAAAGCGGATGAGCTGTTCAAGCGTTCGATCGAAGGATTCGAGGCGCTCGGAAAAAAGGAAACCGCCGCGAACGCGTTGATGGTCAAGGCGACCATCGAGGCGATGACCGGAGACATGGCCGGCGCGAAGCGCGACGCGAGCGCCGCACTGGTGCCGGGGGCGTCGTATTCGCTGAAGTCGCGCGCCGCCCTCGTGTTTGCGATTGTCGGAGACGTGGTGCGCGCCGAAACACTGGTGGACGAAATCACCCGGGAAATGCCGTCCGCGACCATGGCCAATAACTTCGATCTGCCCGCGATTCGTGCGGCGATCGCGCTTGACCGCAACGACGCGTCGAAAGCGATCGAGGATTTGCAACCGGCTGTGCCCTATGACCTGGCGGCGACGCGGGGAATGGCGGCGGCTTACCAGCGCGGCCGTGCGTACCTTGCGGCGAAGAAAGGAACCGAAGCCGGCGCGGAATTTCAGAAAATTATCGACCATCCAGGCGTGGTGTATTTCGGAATGGCGGGAGCGCTGGCCAGGCTTGGTTTGGCTCGGGCGTACGCGGTGGCGGGCGACGACGCCAAGGCGCGCGTGGCGTATCAGGATTTTTTTGCGCTGTGGAAGGATGCGGATCCCGATGTGCCGGTGCTGAAGGAAGCGAAGGCCGAGTACGAGAAGTTGCAGTGAGGGTGTGGGCGGCACGCCGTAGGATGGCCTGCGGCAGACTGTTTTCGGACGACGACGGTGCGGGCGGCATGGCTGAACCTGCGCTGCAGTGAACGGGAGCGCACTCAGGCACGAGTGCCTGAGCTACCACGCGCCTGAGCCACCATCGCGGTTGGGCCGCCGCACTTTACGAAAAAGCTCAGCTGCTGAAATTCTGCGTGCGAAGTTCTGTTTTGAACATCCAACACAATTGAGCGGAAGGGCTGAGAGGAGAAACGCGTGAGCACGGTTTTGGTGACGGGCGGGTCGGGATTTATCGGCAGCCACACGATTGTGCAGCTGCTGGCGGCGGGGCATGATGTGCGCACTACGGTGCGCGATTTGCGGCGGCAGGACGATGTACGCGCGATGTTGAAGGCCGGGGGCGCGGCCGATGCCGAGCGAGTGAAATTTTTCGCGGCGGATTTGGAGAAGGATGCAGGATGGGCGGAAGCGGTGCGCGGAGCGGAGTTCGTGCAGCACATCGCGTCGCCATTTCCGGGCAGCGTACCGAAACACGAAGATGAATTGATCGTCCCGGCGCGCGAAGGGACGCTGCGCGTGTTGCGGGCCGCGCGCGATGCAGGAGTGAAACGCGTGGTGGTCACGTCGTCGTTCGCAGCGATCGGCTACGGGCAGCCAATGAAGACCGAACCCTTCACGGAAAAAGATTGGACCGATCCGAATGGCGCCGACGTGCTGCCGTACATCAAATCGAAAGCTCTGGCGGAGCGCGCGGCGTGGGATTTCATCGCGAAAGATGGCGGTGGGATGGAACTCGCGGTTGTGAATCCGGTGGGCGTCTTTGGTCCGGTGCTCGGTCCGGATTACGCGACCACGATCATGATCGTGCGGCGGATGCTCGATGGCGACATGCCCGGGCTGCCCCATCTTTATTTCGGCGCGGTGGATGTGCGCGACGTGGCCGATCTGCACATTCGCGCGATGACGTCACCGGCGGCAAAGGGCGAGCGATTTCTGGCGGTGGCGGGGGAGTTTTTGCGGTTCCGCGAAATGGCGGAAATTCTGAAAGCGCGGCTGGGCGATGCGGCGCGGCGAGTGCCGACGCGCGAGCTGCCGGATTTTCTGATCCGCACGGTGGCGCTGTGGGATTC
Source organism: uncultured Acidobacteriota bacterium (assembly GCA_963719065.1). Lineage (GTDB taxonomy): Bacteria > Acidobacteriota > Terriglobia > Acidiferrales > UBA7541 > Palsa-295. The sequence continues at coordinate 659,649 of CAVRAM010000001.1, forward strand.
GGGCGCGAAGCAGATCACTCCGGAACTGAGCAAGCGCAAGAACGCCACTGGCGAAAAAGCCGAGCGGGTGCTGGGTTGGCGTCCGCGGTCGAGAGAGGATGCGATTGTGGCGACGGCGGAGAGTTTGCTGCGGCTGGGGCTGGTGAAGAAGTGAGGCGCACGGTGGGACGGCCTGCGGCAGGCGGTCCTCGGACGGATTTCGTTTGTGTGGCGAGCGTGTCGTAAAAAATGGCGAGAGCGTGGATGTGCGGGCGGCATGGCTGAACCTGCGCTCCAGTGAACGGGAGCGCACTCAGGCACGAGTGCCTGAGCCGCAACGCCCTGGGCGACAGCACTCCACGAAAGAACTGGCAGGGATCGGTAGGTTAGCGACTCGTCGCTGACCGGAGGTGCGGTGGACAGTTCGGCCGGCGCGGGAAAGTGTTGCCCCGGTGTGCGGGGCAAATGGTCAGCCACGAGTGGCTAACCTCCATCAGAGGAATTTAGTGAAGACGACGATTTATATTTCGGTGGCGGCGATGATTGCGGCGGCGCTGTGCGGCGGCGCGACGCGCTCGCGAACGAGCCACGAGGGACGGAACGCCTCAGCCGCGGACGCCGCAGTCGCGAAGAGTGTGCGCGCTGATGCCGACGTGAAGCTTTCGACCGATCCGCGCGCGGCGTTTTGGCAGGGTGCGGAGCCCATTATCGTCGATCGCGACGTACATGGCGCGCTGGTTGCGGGGCATCGGACGACGATCGATTCGCGATGGACGGCGCAGAATTTGTATTTTCTGTTTGTGTGCCCCTATCAGACGCTCAATCTGAAGCCGAACCCGACGCCGAAAATCGAAACGAACCGGTTGTGGAATTGGGATGTGGCGGAAGTGTTTATCGGTTGGGATTTCGAGCACATCCGGCGGTACAAGGAATTTGAGATGTCTCCGCAGGGCGAGTGGATCGATTTGAATATCGATCTCGACCATCCGCACCACGAAGACGGGTGGACGTGGAACTCCGGTTTCGAGGTGAATGCGCGAATCGATCCGGCGGCGAAAATCTGGTACGGCGCGATGCGCATTCCGTTTGCGTCGATCTTGCCGGAGGCCAACACGCCGCAAAGCGAGGTCGCCGCCGCGGGTGAGAAATTCAGGGTGAACTTCTTTCGCAGCCAGGGACCGGCCGACGACCAGAAACATATGGCTTGGCGGCCGCCGATGGCCGAGTCGTTTCACACGCCGGAAAAGTTCGGCGTCCTCGAACTCGTCAATTCAAAGTAGGCGCCTACCACGCTCGCGGACAGAGGGCACGTTCCACTATTGAAGTTCAAATTTCACGCGGGCGGTGGCGCGGATAGTGATTTGCCCTCCGGCGATGGACGCTCCATCGCCGTCAGAGGCGAGCCACTGCTTTCGCTGCCACATCGAGTTGGAGAAGGCGGCGGTGTCGGGGAGCTGGTCGGCTTGACCGTCGATTTCGATTGGCTTTCCGATGGTTTGGCCAAGGGCCGCGGCCATCGCGATGGCTTTTTCCCGCGCTGCTTGCAGAGCCATCGTGCGAGCCTGGTCGCGGTACTTGCGCGGGTCCGCGATGGTGAACGTAATTCCATCCACTCGGTTCACTCCGGCTTTCAGAGCGTCGGTCAGCAGCGATTCCGCCTTTGAAAGATCGGTGAGAGTGAGCGCGATTGTTTCGCTGACTTTGTAATGCATAAAGACCGGCACGTCGCCGTTTGAAAACTCTGGGCGCATATCGAGCGCGCTGGTCTGAATGTGATTCGGCTCGATACCGGCGGGTTTCGCGAGCGCCAGAAGTTTGCCGGCGATCGCGTCGTTGGCGGCTTTCGCGGCGTTGAGGTCTTTATTCTGAGAATCAATTCCGACGACCAGCACGGCTTCATCGGGCGCGATGCGAACATCGGACGTACCGGTGACGGTGATCGTGCGGGCGGCAGAGGACTTTTCCTGCGCGCGCGAGGCCGAAACGCCAAACGCCAATACCACCGCTACAAGCGAGATTCGAAGGGCAAGTCGAGTCATGGGAGCTTCTCCTTGCAGATTCAGATGCTGGTTGCCCGCGAAACCGTTGATTCCCGGCGACAGCTATTTCGGCCGCGATTTGAGGTGGGCGTGGTAATCGGCGACCTGTGCGTATTCGTCGTTTGAGGGCTCCAGTTCATGGGCGCGCTGGAACGCGGCGGCCGCTCCGGCCGTGTCTCCAGAATCCTGGTAAGCGACGCCGAGATTGAACCAGAACAACGCGGTGTTGGGTTTGTAGCGAAGGGCCTGACGCTGCCAGCGGATCGCCTGCGGATAATTTTTCGCGATGATTGCGTCGTAGCCCCATTTGCCCTCTTCGTAGCCGCCGTCTTTCGACACGTTGATATAAGGGCGGGCGAACGTGGCTCCGGCAAGTCCGGCGGCGAACAGGATGGCGATCGCCGCTTCGATCATCCGACGCCGTTTGGGAAAGACGATCGCGCAGCCAATCAGCAGACCGAAGACCGCGCCAGCTGCGTGCGCGACGTTGGCGACGCGCCAGACGTTGGCCAGAGTGAGAACGACGCACAGGAAAAACCAACCGATAAAGAGGTTTATGGTCCGGTTGTCGAGCGTGTCTTTAAACCGTTCATCGTGCTTCGACAGGACATACAGAACGCCGAACAGTCCGTACCCTGCGCCGGATAGGCCAACGCCGCCGGAAGCAAACGCGAAGTCCCAGGCTCCTGACGCGGCGGAAAGAAAAACGAGCAGCAGGAATATTTTCAGGTGTCCCAGAGTTTGCTCGATGATCGAACCGAATATCCAGAGCCAATAAAGATTGAATATCAGATGAAAGATATCGATGTGAGGGAAAACGTTGGTGACAATCCGCCAGAGCTCACCCCGGCGAATTTCAGCCGATTCGAACAGAGGCGAAATATTGATTCCTTTCCACCAGGCCAGCGTGACGGCGACGGCGATCAAGCCTGTGCCAGCGACGACAGGAAACTGCGCGACTTCTCTCCAATCAGGCCGAGTGGCCATGGTTTCTCCGTGACGGGCTGATGCGAATCGGGCAAAACCGGCTTAGTGTACTTTCGCCGTGCGGCGGTTTTTTCGGTATTCGCCGATGGCGCCAATCACGACTCCGATGCAATACCACCACAGCGTGCCGACGACGGCCCAGCCTGCGGCGGCGTAAGGTGCGTCATGCTGCGAGACGTACATGGCTCCGAACGCCATGGCGGAAATCGGAAAGTCGGCGACCCAGAGAATATAAAACGTGAAACGCGCGGGGCCTTCGAGCAGATTTTCCGCGGAGGGGGAGTAAAGGACGACGGTGACCACGACGAGAAGAACGTGAACGATGGGCAGAGTGATTGCCAAGCGCGGGAGGGAGCGCATCGGTTGATGGTAAGCGAAAAGCGAGCGGGCGGCAGATTCGCGAGGTTATCGGTTGCGTAAATGTAACGGCGCGTTAGCCGGCGCGGTTAGTTTGGCGGCGGACACGGACCGATGCCGGCTTGCAGGTCGTGCCAGTAATGACTGGTGGCGAGCTGTTTGCAGAATTCGGCGGCGAATTCCAGTTTACCCGGTTGAGAGGGCGGCCAGGCCTGATCGAAAAGTTTCCAGGCGTCGGCGGAGTGGCCGGCATATAGAAGTGTGAGCATATTTCGCCACAACGCCACCGGAACGCCGCAGTCCATGGTGCAATTCGTATTCGCGCCCAATTGCCAGGCGGAGTCGGATTTCACAGCAGCGACCATTGAGGCGAGCTGTTTGGCGGTTGGCGCTGGCGTTCGCATCGCGCCGAAGTCGAGGCGGAATTTGCCGTCGCGGAATTTCAGGACTACTTTCGGCGCGGGGGATTCGGCGAACGACGTCTTCCAGTACTGAAACGCCCAGTCGTTGGTGACGAGTTCGTAGGGTGCGCCGGGTCGCGGGCGGGAAAATTGCGCGAGATCAGAGTTTTCCAGTTCGATTTTCTGCACTTCGCGGAAATGCGTCCCGAGCTCGACAAGGTAAAGTGTGGCGCAGCAGTGCGCTCCTCCGGAATAGGTGACGATGACGCCGTCGGGTTTCCCTTCGCCGGTGATGTCGGTGCCCAGCGGGATTTTGTCGTCCCCCGAAATGTTTCCGCCAACGCTAAACTCGTGGCTCTCGAGCGTGTAAACCACTTTGCCGCGTTGCTCGATTTGAAGGCACGATTCGTATTCGGGCGAACGGTACACGCGGATCACGTAATCGCGGAATGTGCCTTCGGTGGTGCCGGTGCGCTTCTGCGGGCATGGCGGATCGTCGGGCGTTCGCGGCGACGCGATTGCGGCGGGTGCGGCGTGAGTGGGCGGCGGAGCGGTTGGCGCGGGGAGCAGCGAGGCCGCGATGAAAATGAGCGCGAGGAAACTGGGCAACGACGCCTCCGTGCGAGTGCGTTTGATCTACGGAGATGATTCTAAGCGCAACCACGAGCGGGCGTGCAGGAATGTGAGTGGGTCTGCGATCTTAAAGGCGAGGTGGCGCGGCGCAGCGCGGGCGTCGGCGTCTACGGTAAGAGCAGCAGCGATTCGAAACTCAGCGCGCGGATTTTGACGTGGCCGCGGGGAAAGTAAGGACGGATTCTTCGGGTAGCAGGGTGTAGTCCGGGAAGTTGCCGTAGAGCTTTTCGCCGGGCGCGCCTTGGGTGACCGAGAGGACCAGGCAGCGTCCGCCGACGAAGCAGCCTTTCCACGATTGTCCGATGCCGCCAAACACTTCTTCACGGTCGCCGCGCGAGCGCATGGTGTTGATGCCGACTTTGAAGGCGCGCAACTGGTGGGCGATCGTTTTCGCCGTGGGCATGTCGTCACAGGCGAGCGAAGAAACAAGGCAGCCGTTCGAGATGTTCATTTCCGCGACCAACTCTTCCACGTGATCGACCACGACGATCGTATCGATCGGGCCAAACGGCTCGTTGTGGTAGAGCATCGAGTTGTGCGGGATATTTAGCAGCGAAGCGGGGCCCACGTAGGCAGAGGTATCCTGGTTCGGGAAAATCATATTTTGCTGAATGCTGTCTTGCACCAGACTGATGGCGCCTTTACCGAGCGCGTCGGTGTACAGCACGCGCAGCTCCTCTACTTTTTTGCTGTTGATGAGCGGGCCGAAATCGAGCTTGGGGAGCGGATCGGTGGCGGATTCGACCATCACCGGATTGCCGTAGCGCAGCGAGTGCAGTACCGGCAAATACATTTCGAGAAACTGCGGAAATAAATCGCGCTGGACGACGTAGCGGACGTAGGCGGTGCAGCGCTGCTTGCCGTAGTCAAATCCCTTGCGCAGCTGCTGCGCCAGATTCGGCCAGTCGGAAAACTTCCACACGCCGTAGGAATTCACTCCCTCCATTTCAAGCATGTAGCGCTTGTTGGCGTCGTATAGGGTGGAAGCGATTACACCGCCGTTGGTTTTTCCGCCGACAAACGCCAAACAATCCACATATTCGTTGCGGACCAGTGCGTCGCTGAGCTGTCCGCCCGAGCCGCTGACGAGCGAGACGGGAAGTCCGGCGCGGCGGGCGATTGAATGCGCAAGGGTGAGCGCGAACAGGCTGCCGTCGGTGGGCGTTTTCGAAATCACCGAATTCCCGGCGAGCGCCTGCACCAGCACGGCGTGCATCAGCACCGACATCGGATAATTCCACGAAGCGATATTCGAAATCAGGCCGATTGGTTTGCGCGAACCGAGAATCGATTCGATATTTTCCACATACCACTCGACGCCGCTGATGCAGCGGTCGATGTCGGTGAGCGCCTGGGCATGGGGCTTGCCGATCTCCCAGATTAAAAGTAGGGCGATGAGTTCGCGTTGAGCGCGAAGGCCGTCGAGGCACGTGGTGACGCGGCGCTTCCGTTCGTCGAGATCGGTGGCTGCCCAGGCGGTGAATTCGGATTTCGCGAATTTTACGGCGCGCTTGGCGGTATCAAGATCGATCATCGGGATGCGGCCGAGGCTGCTGCCGTCCACCGCGGATTCGTAGTGGCGGCCGAAACCGGGCTCGCGCCAATCGCCTTCGAAAAGATTCAGGATGCGGCCGTCGGATTCGAACGCTTCGGGAGCTTGGGATTTCAGACGCGTGAGCAGTGTGTCCCATTCGGCGGCGGGCGCGATCATTGGCATCGAAATTCTCCGGAAAGCTGTGCGCGGGGCCAGTCCCGCAAAGGCGGGAGTATAGCTGAAAGTCGCGGGAATTTGATGTGGGCGCGGCGGCGCGGTTGGTGGTTGGTGGTCGGTGAGTGCGTTGGCGAGACAGAAATAGCTGCTGACGCAAAAGCTGGGATTACCCGCCGCGCTCCGGAAAACTTGAGCTGCGGCGGAGTCTGTGTGTTTCCGCGGTCGATGCTTTTCGTAGCGTAGACGCCCACGTCTGCGTGCTTTGGTTTTGCGGTTGTCGAATCTAAATCATCTCGTCCGCTGGCGCGGACTTCGACACGCAGACGTGGGCGTCTACGCTACGAAAGGCAGCCATCTGCGAGGGGTGGGGACCGCCGCTGCGCGATGCCGAATCTAGCCGGACGATTCGTTCATGGTGTCGTTGAAGCCGTTGACCAGGGCGTGCTCGTTCGGGCCCGGGTTTTTGCGGAAGAACTGGGCTTGCTCGACGACGACTTCATCGGCGTCGGTGCCGAGAATTTTCATGGTGGCGTCGATGAAATCGGCGAGCGGCATCTGGCGCGGATCGTCGTGCGCGCCCATCAATTCGGTCTTGACCCAGGGCGGCGCGATTTCCACGACCTTCACCGACGTGGATTTCAGGCGGTGGCGGAGCGACATCGAATACGAATGAATCGCGGCCTTGGTGGCGCAGTAGGTGGCCGTGACCGCGAGAGGGACAAAGGCGAGGCCGGAAGAAACGGTGATGACCGTGGCCGACGGCTGCTTCTTCAAGTGTTCGATCAGCGCGGACGTCATGCGAATCGGGCCGAGCAGATTGGTGGTGACGATCGAGGTGACGACTTTGTCGTCGACGACGTTTTCGGCGTTGTCGATCGCCATGATTCCCGCGTTGTTGATAATCACGTTGAGCTTGGGATGTTCGGCGACGAGCTTTTTCGCAACAGCGGCGATGCTCGCGGGGTCTTCGATGTTGAGCTCCATCGATTTCATGCCGGGATTTGCTTTGGTGACCTCGTCGAGGTGACCCTTGCGGCGGCCGGAAATAATCACCTGATTGCCGGATTTGTGAAGCGCTTCGGCCAAGCCGCGTCCGATGCCGGAGCCGCCGCCGGTGATGAAGATGGTGTTCCCTTTGAGGTTCATAACTGCTCCTTGGTTTTCGTTCAGGCGAACCGCAATGACAAAAACGCAAGCACGCGAAAGCAGAGACCGCGGCGAGGGTGGCGCCGTCGAGCGTGCCGCGTAGCGCGAAGGTGAGCGACGGAAACCTCGCGCCGCGAATCGTTACTTTGAAACCAGCGCAGCCTGGCCGAGGTGATAGCCCAGGTGTGCCGTCCTGCTCAGCAGGATCGCCAGCCGATTGCGCAGCGGCTCTTTGGCGAAATCTTCATCGGACACGGCGTTGTGGCGCTTCAGCCAGTCGGCCGGAGTCATCTTCGCGAAGCCGTCGTTTAGTTTTGCGTTCACGTCGTGCCACGCGCGTTTCACTTCCTCGATCGACGGAACTTCGGTAGCGGTCTTGTCCGGCGCGGTGATGAAGGCGGCGTCGAACTCCGGATGCAGGCGCGGGCCGAGGCTCAGTAGCGGGAGCATGGCGTCATGCACAGCGGTGACGTGTCCCCAGATGTAGATCACCCGATTTCTGCCCGGTGCGACTTCCTGCTCGAGTTCTTTCGGTGACATCGCGGAAAAGATTTTGTCCGCGCGAGAGAGTGAGAGATTCCAGAAATTGACGGCCGTAGCGGCCAAGAGTTCTTCGTTGGTCATGGATACGAACGCTCCTTCGCTCCAATCATCGCACGGTCGCGCACTGGTGTGCAGCAGCGCAAATCAGGTTTCAGATGCGGTGGGGCGGTGGGCGGATTCGGGGATTTATCGGCGGCGCGCGGTTCGCGGTTCGGTAGGTTAGCGACTCGTCGCTGACCGGTGGCGTGTGGTGGTGAGCAGAATTGATGACGGTGGGCACGGGGGAAGTCGCCCCGCGTGGGGCGAGTGGTCAGCCATGAGTGGCTAACCTACGGGCGCGAGAAGGCGGGGGGAGCGTAGATGTGCGGGCGGCTTGGCTGAACCTGCGCTTCAGTGAACGGGAACGCACTCAGGCACGAGTTCCTCAGCTACCACGGCGTTGGTGACTGTGCGGAGGTCGCGCCGAGCTTCGGAGCTGAAGTTTGGTGGAGTGCGGCGGCTTGCCGACTTCGCGATGAACCCGCTCGGTCGCGCCAGGGCCGTCGCACTCCACGAAGAGGCGAATGGCGCGGAAAGTTTGCAGATGCACGGAACCTTTCGCGTAGGTGCTGCGTTTCTGTAACCGAGTGCTTCTCCTTGACAGGCTAGGAGAGGATGCGTTAGATTTCGGGTGCACTCCTAGCCGGACTAGGAGTCAGCGGGAGAACGACGCGCACATGGATAAGCAACTCGAACTGCTGCAGGGAACGCTGGACATGCTGATTTTGAAGGCCGTTTCGCTCGGGCCGCTGCACGGGTACGGAATTTTGCTGCGCATCCAGCAGATTTCGAAGGACCGGCTGGAAATTCAGCAGGGTTCGCTGTATCCGGCGCTCTATCGCCTGGAGCATCAAGGCTGGATCCTGAGCGAATGGGGCGAGTCCGAGAACAACCGCAAGGCCAAATATTACCGGTTGAGCGCGGCGGGCAAAAAGCGTCTGCAGACCGAAGCGCTGAAATGGAACCGCATGGCCGATGTGATCGCCGGAATTTTGAGCACCACGCCGGAGGAAGTATGAGCATCGCGAGCCGAGTGGGTTCGTGGTTGAAAAATATTACGCGCCGCGAGCATGTGGAATACGAAATGGACGCGGAGCTGCGGGTGCACATCGAGCAACGCGCGGACGACTGGATGCGGGATCCGGATTCGAAGGGCATGACGCGCGAAGAGGCGCTGCGGCGGGCGCGCCTGGAATTTGGCGGAATGGACAAAGCAAAAGAGGAATGCCGCGAAGCGCGCGGGGCGAGCTGGATCGAAAACGTGTTGCAGGACATCCGCTTCGGCATTCGCACGATGAAACGCTCGCCGGGATTTACGGCGGTGGCCATCTTGTCGCTGGGACTGGGCATCGGCGCGAATACGGCGATTTTTACGCTGATCAACGACATCGTGCTGAAGTCGCTGCCGGTGCGTTCGCCGCAGAAACTGGTGGCGTTTGGAAAAGAATTCGGCGGCGGCGTGCAAGAGGGCATCGCCGGTTCGATGGATATGTTCACCTACGATTTTTACAAACAGATTCAGTCGCACGATGAAGCGTTTGAAGATGTGACCGGCTACGCGAGTTTCCAGCCTAATGTGTCGGTGCGGGTGAACGAAAAGGCGCCGGTAACGATCGCGGTGGGACATCTGGTGTCTGGAAATTTCTTCAGCGTGTTGGGCGCGGACGCGCTGATGGGGCGGCCGCTGGAAATGACGGACGATAACGGCGCATCGAGCCGGCCGGTAACGGTGATCAGTTATCGATATTGGCAAGAAGCGCTCGATGGGGACAAAAACGTGATCGGAAAAGCGATCAACGTGAATGGAACGTCGCTGACGATCGTGGGCGTGATGCGTCCGAACTTTTACGGCATCGAGTTGGACGAAAACCCCTCGGACATGTGGATTCCGATCGGATTGCAGCCGGTGGTGATGCGGCAGCCGACGTTCATCGGTCCGGGCGGGCCGTACTGGATGCATTTGATGGGGCGAAGCAAGCCCGGCGTTTCGATGGCGCAGGCCCAGACCTGGGTAAGCCTGAAAATGCGGGAGTACATGCTGGACCGCGAGGGCGCGACGATTGCGCCGGAACGAAAGGCGGCGATCGAATCTTCGTACGTCTCGCTGCGGAGCGGAGCATCGGGCATTTCGAATCTGCGTTTTTTCTACGAGGAGCCGCTACGCATCCTAATGGGCATCGTAGTGCTTGTATTGCTGATCGCCTGCGGCAATCTGGCGAATTTTCTTCTGGCAAAGACGGCTTCGCGCGAACAGGAAATTTCAACGCGCCTGGCGTTGGGCGCGAGCCGTTGGCGCGTCGTGCGGCAGGTGCTGACCGAATCGATGCTGCTGTCGCTCGCCGGAGGATTGTTGGGCGTGGCGCTGGCGTATTGGGGAACGTCCACGATGATTTATTTCGTGGCCGCGGATGCGTCGCATATGCCGTTTGACGCTTCGCCCGATGTACGCGTGCTGCTGTTCAGTCTGGCGGTGTCGGTTGCGGCGGGATTGCTGTTTGGCGTGGGCCCGGCGATGAGCGTGTCGCAAATGGCGCTGGCGAAGGGAATGAAATCGAGTTCGCGCAATGTGGCGGGATCGGGATCGAAATTCGGCCAGCGGCTGCCGAAAATTCTGGTGGCGGCACAAGTGGCAACGTCCCTGGTGCTGCTGGTGGGCGCGGGACTATTTTTACGCACGCTGCGAAATCTGGAAACGCAGAATTACGGATTTAACCGGACGAATCTGCTTGTGGTGAATTTCGATCCGCAGATCGCCGGGTATAAATCCGAACAGCTTGATGGATTTTATCAGCAGGTGACCGACCGGATCGGCGCCTTGCCGGGAGTGCGCGCGGTGGCGCTTTCGGGTGTGGCGGTGATCAGCCAGGGAAACTGGAAATGTCCGGTGTGGCCGAAGGGAGTGGAACCAAAGCCAAACGACGATTCGCTGACGACGCTCGATCGCGTGTCGGCCGATTATTTCAATGCGGTGCAGATTCCCATCGATCAAGGGCGCGCGCTGGGGCGTGAAGATGTGACCGGACGGCAGCAGGCGATCGTGATCAATCAGACGCTGGCGAAGCATTTGTTTCCTGGCGGCGATGCGTTGGGAAAGAGCATCACGATTGGCGACGACGAAGTGCCGGGCGAATGGCAAATCGTGGGAATCGCGCGCGATGCGAAATACAGCGATCCGCGCGAAACTCCGCAACGAATGGTGTATTTGCCCGTAGCGCAAATGCTGGGGAATTCGCGCTTCACTTTCTGGATGCAGGTGCGCACCGAGGGCGATCCAAGTCACACGGCCGGAGCGGTGCGAGCGACGCTGGCGGAAATCGATCCGAATCTGCCGGTGATGTCGATTCGCACGATCGGCGATCACTTGAACATTTTTACCAGCGAAGAAAGTTTGATTTCGGAGTTGTCGGCATTTTTCGCGGCGCTGGCGTTGCTGCTGGTATGCATCGGGCTGTACGGAGTGATGACCTACAGCGTGGTGCGGCGAACGAACGAGATCGGAATTCGCATGGCGCTGGGAGCGCAGGCCGATGGAGTGCTGTGGATGGGGCTGCGGGAATCGGTGGTCGTGCTCGCAATCGGAGTGGCGGTGGGAGTGCCGCTGACGCTGGCGGCTTCGAGGCTGATTCAAAGCAGGATGTTTGGATTGAACGCGACCGATCCGGTGACGATTGTGGCGGCGGTGGCGGCCGTTTGTGTGGTGACGCTGGTCTGCGCGTATTTGCCAGCCCGGCGGGCGACGAAAGTCGATCCGATGGTGGCGCTGCGGTACGAGTAAGCGGGACGGCGGGAGGAGCACGGCGATGTGGAGCGAAGCGCGATCTTGGATGCGGAGCTTGTGGCGGCGCGAGAGCGTTGAGAGCGAGATGGACGCGGAGCTGCGGGACCACATCGAGCGGCGCGCGGACGATTTGATGCGCGAGTCGCTTTCACGTAACGCCGCGGGCGAGGTTTTGACCAGAGAAGATGCATTGCGAATGGCGCGGCTGGAATTTGGCGCAGTCGATAAGGCGAAAGAGGAATGCCGCGAAGCGCGCGGCGTTGGGCGCCTGGAAACAATCGGGCAGGACTTGAGGTTTGGCGCGCGGATGCTGCGGAAAAATCCAGGATTCACGCTGGTGGCGGTGCTCACCCTTGCGCTGGGAATCGGAGCGAACAGCGCGATTTTCAGTCTGGTGGACGGAATTCTGCTGAGGCCGCTGTCGTTTCCGCAACCGGAGCGCCTGGTGGATGTGACCGGCACGTATCCAAAGGGCGCGTTTGCGGCGATGCGCGAGCGGGTGCAGTCGGCGGATCTGGCAGCGTATGCCGAAGGGCACGAATTTAACCTGACCGGACAAGGCGAAGCGCAGCGGCTGACCGGGACGCTGGTCTCCGCGAATTTCTTTTCGGTGCTGGGTACGAACTCGCAGATCGGGCGCACGTTTTATTCCGGCGAAGATCGCGTCGGACAAGACAACTTCGTGGTGCTCAGCGATGCGCTGTGGCGAGAACGCTTCGGCGGCGACGCGTCGATTGTGGGCCGTCCGATTTCGCTCGAAGGCGTGAGCCGCGTGGTTGTGGGCGTGATGCCCGCAGACTTCCGGTTTCCCTCGGCGAAGACGCAGGTGTGGATTCCGCTGCACAACGATCCGAGCGATGTGGCTTCGTATTGGGCCGGCGATTTCATGCAAGTGATCGGGCGATTGCGGCCGGGCGCGAGCGAATCGCAGGCGCGAACAGAAGTGAAAATGTTTCAAACGCACGCCGGCGAACTATTTCCGTGGCCGATGCCGTCCACGTGGAACGCGAACGTGAGCGTGCTGCCGCTGCGAAGCGGATTCGTGAGTGACGTGCGCGGCCGGCTAACGCTGCTGCTCGGCGCAGTCGGATTGATTCTGCTGATTGCGTGCGTGAATGTGGCCAACCTGTCGCTTTCGCGCGCGGCAGTGCGGGAAAAAGAAATTGCGGTGCGGACGGCAATGGGCGCAGGCCGCGGCAGGCTGGTGCGCCAATTATTGACCGAAAGCGTTCTGTTGGCATCGATCGGCGGCGCGTTGGGTGTGCTGCTGGCGACCGGAGGGCTGCAGATATTGAAGTCGGCGCTGCCGGCGGACACTCCGCGCCTGGCTGAAGCCCACATCGACTGGCGCGTGATGGCGTTCACCGCGGGCCTGGCGATCCTGACGGGATTTTTGTTCGGCCTCGCGCCGGCGATTCATTCTTCGCGGGTGGCGATTGCGGAGTCGATGGGCTCAGGCAGCCGCGGCGCAGGCAAAACAATTTCGCAGGAATTGCGCGGCGCGCTGGCGACGGCGGAGGTGGCGCTGTCGGTGCTTTTGGTAATCGCCGCTGGATTGCTGATTCGCAGCTTCTGGATCGCTTCGCACGCCGATCCCGGGTTTCGCGTGGCAACGATTCTGACCGCGCGGATCACTCCCAATGAGGATTTTTGCAACGATGCGGCGCGGTGCGTTTCGTTTTACGGCGAACTGCTGCGGCGTGTGGAGGAGCAGCCCGGCGTAAACGCCGCGGCGATCATCAACACGCTGCCGCAGGATGGGCGCGTGGCGAAGCGATCAATCGAGATTGAAGCGCGTCCAACGGCGACCGGAGCGCCGCAGCCGTTGGTCTGGCTGAACACGGTGACGCCGGATTACTTCCGGGTGATGAATATTCCGATGAGTGCGGGCCGCGGATTTCAGTCTGCGGACCAAACCGGCGCGCCGACGGCGATTTTGACGGCTTCGACGGCGAAGAAACTGTTTCCGGCGGGCGACGCGGTGGGTTCGCACTTTCGATTTTCGAACGAACAGGAATGGCGGACCGTGGTCGGCGTGGTGGCGGATGTGAAGGGCTATGACTTCGCGCGAATCGCGCCGGACTGGATGGACGGAGTGATGTACGTGCCGTATTCGGTAAAGGCCACGACCGAGAGCGCGCGTGTACCGGCCGATATGACGCTGGCGGTCGATTCGAAACTGAGCGAACAGGAAATGCAGAGCGCGGTGCGGCGAATCGTGGGCGAGCTGAATCCGGAAATTCCCGCGGGCGATATGAAGTCGATGACCGCCGTGGTGGCGGAGTCGGTGGCGACGCCGGCATCGACCACGTGGCTGTTCGCGTCGTTTGCGGCGGTGGCAGTGGTACTGGGCGTGATTGGAATTTACGGCGTGCTGTCGTTTCTGGTGTCGCGCCGGACGCGCGAAATCGGAATCCGGATGGCGCTCGGGGCGCAGCGTCGTGATGTGTTGTGGATGGTGATGCGCGAAGGACTGAAATATTCGGTGGCGGGAATTGGCGCGGGGCTGGTGTTTGCGCTGATTGCGACCCGTCTGCTGGCAAGCGAATTGTATGGAGTCTCGCCGCTCGATCCGGCGACGTTTGCGGCGGCGGCATTGGTGATGGGCGCAGCGACTTTGTCGGCGTGTTACGTGCCGACCCGACGAGCGATGAAGGTGGATCCGTTGGTGGCACTGAGGAATGAGTGATCGGCTGGGAGATTCTGAGCGAAGCGGAGCGAGAGGAAACGATATGAGTACGGGAAGCAAAATCCGTTCGTGGGCCGGCAACCTGTGGCGGCGAGAAAGCGTGGAACGCGAGATGGACGCGGAGCTGCGGGATCACATCGAGCGGCGCGCGGATGATTTGATGCGCGAGTCGCTTTCACGTGACGCGGCGAGCGGGGTGACGCTGACGCGCGAAGAGGCAGTGCGCCGGGCGCGCCTGGAATTTGGCGCGGTGGACAAAGCGAAAGAGGAATGTCGCGAAGCGCGCGGTGCGAGCTGGCTCGAAAATGTGCGGCAGGATTTGCGTTACGCGTTTCGCACGCTGGCGAAAAATCCGGGGTTCACCGCGGTCGCGGTGATCACTCTCGCGGCGGGGATCGGCGCGAACACCGCGATTTTCAGCGTGATCGATGGCGTGTTGCTGCGTCCGCTGCCGTATCCGAAGCCGTCACAGATCGTGCGGATCTGGCAGACCGACGATAAAGGCGCGCTGGGAAATTTGTCGGACCCGAACTTCGCGGATTTGCAGCAGCAGAATCACACGCTGGCGTCGATGGCGGCCTACGGATCGTATCCGGTGTCGGCGTCGGGCGGTACCGAGCCGACGCGCGTGACCGGAGCGACGGTCTCCAAGGATTTTTTCAGTACGCTCGGAGTTTCGCCGTACATCGGCAGAAGTTTTTCGCCTGACGAGCAGCATGTGGGCGCGGCGCGCACGGCGCTGGTGAGTTACGGCTACTGGCAACGGTACCTGGGCGCGAAAACGGATTTGTCGGCCGTGCATCTGCGCGTGGAGGGGCAGGACTATTCGGTGATCGGCGTGATGCCGCCGACTTTCGATTTTCCGCGCGACGCGGCGGTGTGGATTCCGCGCGAACTCGCTGCGCCACTCACCAGCCGCACGGCGCTGAATTGGCATGGACTGGGGCGTTTGCGCGACGGCGTGACGACGCAGCAGGCGCAGGCGGATTTGCAGTCGATCGCCGCGAACTTGAAACGACAACTCGGCGATTCGACATGGATGTCTGGCGCGGCGGTGCGCACGCTGCAGGATGCGACTGTGGGGCCGGTGCGTCCGGCGCTGATAGCGATTGCCGGCGCGGCGGGATTTTTGTTGCTGGTGGCGTGCGCGAATGTGGCGAGTCTGCTGCTGGCGCAAATCGCGTCGCGGAAACGGGAATTGGCGGTACGCGTGGCGTTGGGTGCGGGACGAGCGAGATTGGTGGCGCAATTTTTGGTGGAGACTTTGCTGTTGGCTCTGCTGGGAGCAGCTGCGGGAATCCCGCTGGCGCTGTGGGGAGTTGCGCTACTGCCGAGAATTGCTCCGGCAACGCTGGCGATTCAGGAAAGCGTTTCGGTGAACTGGACGGTGCTGGTGTTTGCGCTGGTGCTGTCGCTTGCGGTCGCGGTGGTGTTGGGAGTGGCAGCGGCGATGCGGGCTGCGGGCGCGAATCCGCAAAACGCTTTGGCGGAAGGCGGGCGGACGGGCGCGAGTTCGTCGGGCAGCCACCGCGCACGGCGAGTGCTGGTGGCGGCGCAGGTGGCGATCACTCTCGTGCTGCTGACCGGAGCGGGACTGCTGGCGCGCAGCTTTTTCAGTTTGCTCGCGGTGGATGGCGGATACCGAGCGGCGAATCTGGTGGCAGCGCGTTTTTCGCCGGAGCCGGCGGCAAGCGATTCAGAGAAAGCGCGCAAAATTCGTTTGCTGGACGATGCCGTCGCGCGGTTGCGCGCTGTGCCCGGAGTTAGCGAGGTTGGCTTGACATCGAGCGTGCCGCCATCGGGCGACACGGCCAACGGCACGTTCATCGTGATGAATGGATTGAAAACCCCGAAGACGATGGACGAATTCGGATTGCTGGCGCAGGACTCGACGCGGCTGGGCTCTGCGGAATATTGCGTCGTGAGCGAAGGATATTTTCGCGCGCTGGGAATTCCACTGCTGCGCGGGCGAATGTTCAGCGATAGCGACGTGATCGACGCACAGCACGTAGCAGTGATCAGCGAGGCGCTGGCGCGTTCGCGGTGGCCGGACAGCGATCCGGTCGGGCAGGAAATCGAATTCGGCAACATGGACGGCGACACGCGGATCATGACGATCGTGGGAGTCGTCGGAGATGTGCGGATGTTTGGCCCCAATGCGCCGCCGACTCCGCTGGTGTATTCGAATTACCGGCAGCGGCCCCAAGCTGGCGAGACGTACAGCGTGTTGATTCGCAGCGACCAGCCACCGGCGCAGGTGATCTCAACTTCGCGGCAGATTCTGCACGATGTGGATCCGACGTTGCCAGTGGAGTTTTCGATGGTCACCGACGATGTAGCGAAGTGGTATTCGGACCGCAGGTTTGCGCTGCTGTTGCTGGGAATCTTCGCGGCGACGGCGCTGCTGATTTCGGCGGTGGGAATTTACGGTGTGATTGCATATGCGGTGAGCCAGCGAACGCAGGAAATCGGGCTGCGCGTGGCGCTGGGAGCGCAGCGCGGCAATATTTTGCGGCTGATTCTGGGCGGTGGAATGCGCGTGGTGCTGGTGGGAGTGGTGTTGGGATTAGCGGGCGCGTTTGCATTGACGCGGTTTTTGAGTTCGATGCTCTTTGGCGTGAAGCCGAACGATCCGCTCACGTTTTTGGCCGTGGCGTTTCTACTGGCGGGCGTTGCGCTGCTGGCTTCGTACGTGCCGGCGCGGCGAGCGATGCGCGTGGATCCGATGGTGGCGCTGCGGTACGAGTGAGGATGCTAGCGCGCGGCTTGTGATTCGTGCGCGGCGAACGGTGCGGACGTTGGGGTGCGTAGTTGCTTGTCGCTGTGGTGGTGAGAGTCGAGCGATGTCTAGAGGCCGTCACGCTGAAGCCTGACACACCATCAGACACAAGTGTCTAATCCGCGGTGGCGCGGGCGACGTGGAGCTTTGGCGGATGTGAACGGACGACGGCTCGGACATTGACTCGGGAAATGGGGAAACCAGATGACGATGGTCAGCAAAGCGCGGTCGTGGATGCGGAGCTTGTGGCAGCGCGCCCGCGTGGAGCGCGACATGGATACCGAGCTACGGACACATATCGAGCATTGCGCGGACGGACTGGTCAGCGCGGCGCGGGCGCGTGGTGAATCGATGTCGCGCGAAGAGGCGCTGCGCCGCGCGCGGCTGGAATTTGGCGCGGTGGACAAAACGAAAGAAGAATGCCGCGAAGCGCGCGGGGCCGACGTGATGGAAACGTTCACGCAGGATTTGCGATATGGCGCGCGGTCGATGATGCGGACGCCGGGATTCACGCTGATTGCGATTCTGGCGCTGGCGCTCGGCATCGGGGCGAATACTGCGATTTTCAGCGTGGTAAGTGCGGTGATGCTGCGCCCGCTGGCGTATCACGATCCCGACAAGCTCATAACGATTTTGCGCGGCGAGCAGGGCAGCCCGATTTCAGTGGCGAATTATATCGACTATCGCGATCAGGCAAAGTCATTCGAAGCGCTGGGCGCGGCGGAGGTGACGTCTGCAAACGTGACCGGCGCGGATGACGCGGAGCACATCACCGGATTGCGGCTGACGCAAAATATTCTGCCGCTTTTGGGAGTGGAGCCAATCGCCGGACGTTGGTTTGCGGAGGGCGAAGACAAAAACGGCGCGGACCATGAAGTGATTTTGAGTTACCAACTGTGGCAGCGGCGGTTCAGCGGTGATCCGAATGTGGTGGGCAAAACGGTGACGATGAACAACGAGGGATACACCATCGTCGGCGTGATGCCGAAGGATTTCAAATTCGCTCCGTTTTGGGCAACCAATGCCGAGTTTTGGACGCCGCTGGCGTTTGGCGATCGCGTAACGCAGCGCGGCGGAAGCAGCCTGCGACTGTTTGGCCGCCTGAAATCCGGCGTGACGCTCGAACAGGCGCGAGCGGAGATGGCGACAATCACGGCGCTGCTCGAGCAGCAGTATCCGGGATCGAATCGCGGAGTGCTGGTTACTCCGCTAAAAGAAAAAGTGGTGGGCAAAATCGCCACGCCGCTGCTGGTGCTGTTGGGCGCGGTGGGATTTGTGCTGCTGATCGCTTGCGCGAACGTGGGACACATACTGCTGGCACGTTCGGCGGCGCGACAAAAAGAATTTGCAGTGAGGACAGCCCTGGGGGCGAATCGCGGACGCGTGATTCGCCAGTTTCTTACGGAAAATCTGCTGCTGTCGGCGATGGGCGCGATCGCCGGACTGGTGCTGGCGGTGTGGGCTACGCGGGCGCTGGTGGCCCTCAGTCCGGCTTCGATCCCGCGCGTGGAATCGATCACCGTGGATTGGCGGGTGATGTTGTTTCTGCTGGGCATCAGCGTTTTGAGTAGCGTGGCGTTTGGATTGGCTCCGGCGCTGCAGGCTTCGGCGGTGAATCTGAGCGACACACTGAAAGAGGGCGGACGAGCGAACAGCGACAGCATTGCGCGCAACCGGCTGCGAAGTTTTCTGGTGGCTTCGGAATTTGCGCTGGCGCTGATGCTGTTGGTGGGCGCGGGGTTGTTGGTCCGCAGCTTTTTCGCGCTGGAGGCCGTCGATCCCGGATTCAATCCGCACAATGTGCTGACGATGATCGTTTCGGTTTCGGGCACGAAAGAAGCGGATCCCGAACGTCGCATGATTTTTTACCAGCAGATGATGGAGCAGATTCGCGCGCTGCCGGGCGTGGAGTCAGTGGCGGGCGTGAATCATTTGCCGCTGATCGGCGATCTGTGGGGATTTTCGTACATGGTGGAGGGACGGCCGCGTCCCCGCGCGGGAGATTTTCCGGAAGCCGCGTTCCGAATCGCGACCCCGGGATATTTTCAGACCATGCGCATGCCGCTGTTGCGTGGCCGCGATTTTTCGGCGACCGATACGACGAAAGCGCCGGGCGTGGTGATCATCAACGAGCGACTCGCTCACGATTTGTTTCCGGGCGAAGACCCGATCGGCAAGCGGATTACGTTTGACACCGACAAAACCGAAGGGCAGGAGTGGGAAACGATCATCGGCGTTTCGAAAAATGCGAAGCAGATCAGCTGGGCCGGCGACGTGTATCCCGAAACGTATGTGGCGGCTTCGCAGAACGAACAGTTCGGCGGCTCGCCGGGATCTCACATCGATTACATCACGCTGGTGGTGAGAACGTCGGATGCGTTTGCGGGCGGGCCGGCGGCGATGGCGGCATCGGTGAAAGATACGGTGCGGTCGTTTGACCGGAACCTGCCGATCTCGCAGATCGTCACGATGGATCGCGCCGTTGACGATGCGACGGCTGAACCGCGATTTGAAACGACGCTGTTCGCCGGATTTGCGGCGCTCGCGCTGATTCTGGCGGCGGTGGGAATTTACGGAGTGATGAGCTATTCGGTTTCGCGGCGGACCCACGAAATCGGCGTGCGCATGTCGCTGGGCGCGAGCCAGAGCGACGTATTACTGCTGGTGGTGCGGCAGGGAATGCTGCTGGCGATTGCGGGCGCGGCGGCGGGATTGGCGGGGGCGCTGGTGCTGTCGCGATTGATGACCGATCTTCTGTATGGAGTGAAGGCGCGGGATCCGCTCACGTTTGTGGCGGTGGCTTCGGTGCTGCTGGTGGTGGGGTTTGCGGCCAGCTACATTCCGGCGCGGCGAGCGACGAAAGTGGATCCGATGGTGGCGCTGCGGTACGAGTGAGTTTTGTCGGGAGTGTCTAGCGAAAGATCGAGGCCGTCAGGCTGAAGCCTGACACACCATCAGACACCAGTGTCTAATCCACGGTGGCGAATCTTGAGCAGGGCGGCGCGATCGATCGGTGCGTCGAGGAGTGCGGCGGGTTGCCGCCACACTCCTCGAACAATCGGGCCCGGCGAGGCGCGCGAGATGCGTAGCTCATCACTACTGATTTGAAACTTTCCAACTGAAAACTACTGCTTGTCGAGGGCTGCGTTCAGATTTGTGGTTGAACCCGCGAGCACGGTCATGTCGCGGCTCCAGGTTTTGAATCCCGACGATGTAATCGAGACGGTATGCTTTCCCGGCGGCAATTTCAGATCAGCGGGAGCATTGCCGACAAACGCGCCGTCGACGGAAATATCGGCGCCCGCGGGATTACTTTGCACCGTGACGGTGCCGGGTTCGGTCGCGGGAACCTGCGCGTCGACGACTTTGGCGGGAATCGCAACAGGCGCGGCGGCCGGTTTTACGGCGGCCGCTTGTGCGGATTCTCCGGCGAGTTCCTGGGTCACCTGCTCGAAAAATTTATCGGCCATGCGGTCGCCGGCGTCGAAGTCGAGGCCGCCGCCATCCTTTTTCTGCACGTTGATGGTGAGGGTGCTACCGCCGCTGGGCGCGGGCTCGACGGTGGCGTTGGCAATGAAGCCACTCGAAAACGCGGACTGGCCGGTGGCAAAGGTGAAAAGCAGGTTGGGCTGATCGACGAAAGTGACGACGTGGCGGTCGCGCGCGGTTTTCAGGGCTGCGTTGAACACATCTTGCGGCGAGTTGCCGTAATTTTTCTTTTTCGGCTTGGCTGCGGCCAGCGTGGGCAGCAGCAAAATCAGGGCGAAGGCGATCAGGAATGCTTTTCGCATGGGGCGCTCCTTGTGCGACGCCGGCGCGATGATGAGGCGTTGCCGACGGTTTCAGGTATTGTGACGTGAACGTAGGGGAAGTGGTTGCAGGGGTGTGCATAACAAGCCACGGAGTGGACGCACATACTATATCGACATCCCAAAACATCGATAACTCCAGCGATTGAAGCAGTCACGGTCGTGTTTTCTATCGGGAATACTTATCTATTTGCTTATCTTCAACAGTCTAATGTTAGAATGCGCGCACGAATTTTCGGGGCCGGTCGAGGACTCGCGGCTCACTTACGGTCGAATTGTTTGGTTTTTCCGCGGTCCTCGAGGTTCGATTGGAAGCGGTGATGGGGAGCAGAGATGCAAGACGAAGGCATCAAGGAGTTCGAAGAATTTACGAAGAAGTACTTCGGATCGCTCGCGGCTCTGAGTGGCATCCCTATCTTGGCTGATTTCATTGGTCTAACGGCGCCGGGCAAAGCTTATCCCCACTTACCCAAGGCGATAACTGGATTAACGGCACTCGCTTGCGCGCTAGCGTTGATAGTTGTTTATTCGAGCCGCTATGTAATGGCCGAATGGTCGGGGAGAAAATTCATACTGACGGGAATCATGAATTTTGTTCCCGGCGGATTGCTTATTGGTTTGTACTGCAAAATTGATGAGATTCCGAATGTGTCCTTACCAGAAGCTATCGGTGCTTACGTGGGTGGGTTAGTCCTGAGTTGCATCGGTGCAACGATGCTTCTTTTATATGCCTTCTTGCGGCGCGATAAGAGCCCGTCCCGAATCATACTCGGATTAACGCCGCCGCAGCTGGTGCAGCTAGAGACTATTGCTAGAGCAATGCGGGGCGAGTACTGGGTCGCAAGCCTGTCTGAAGGTACTGGCAAGCGCGTGCATGATAAGTTCAAGGAACAGGCTGTCAAATCGGTCGATGACGCTATCTCGCGCATAAGCCGCATCCGTGACCAAGAGCTTCAATTCTCGGGTACCAAGAAGATGGAAAACGTTTACGCCGATTTCGCGGGTCTTGTTCGGAAGAGTTTTCGAGCTGTCAGCAATGATGATTTTCGCTTTTGGGCCAGCAAGCGAGGCAATCATTATTTGAAGCATAATTTTGCGATGATCGAACGAGATGCTAGCGTCGAGAGAATATTCCTGATTCCGCGACTTCAGCTTCCACGGGAGCATTGCGAAGCGCTGAAGTTTCAGCTCAGCAAGAACATTCGTGTCAGGATTGCTCTCTACAGTGATGTCGACGAAAGAAAGGGTGACCCACCGTTAAAAGTAGACTTTGGACTTCTTGACGGGTTTGCCGTGTCCTTCTGGGATCTCGATGACGTTGATCGTCAGTTTGACCTGTCGATTAAGCGGGCGACAGTGGAAAGTTACTCAGAATGGTACGAAGAAATTAAAAAGCTGTGCGTCGAGGTGCCAGGCAACCCGAACGACGATCCCACGCTCTTCAAGTCGGCACAAGACTTGGACTCGTGGCTGCTGACGATCCCTGAGTCTGGCTCCGACTGATGCTCCATAGGTCGCGTAGTACTAGTGAGGTTGAATGGTATGAGTTCTAATGCTCACGCCAAAGCTCGAACGATGCTGTCGCATAAGAAAGAGTCTGGGTCTCATCAAATGGTTTTGTGTGTATTGTGCGCTGCCGCAATGCTGATATGCGTGGGAGGGTCGTTTGCGCGGACGGCGAGTACAGCGTTGCCGTCGGCTGAGCCGCAGTCCGCCGAACCAAAGCAGGATTCGACGGGCGCGGCGGCGACGGGGAAGAAGGCGACGGCGGTGGAATTGATTGAGATGGCGAAGAGCGGGAGTGCGGAGCTGGCGGGGGCGATACGGGCTACGTTTGATGAGAAGGATTTGAGGGCGGGGACGGCGTGGAGTTCGCACGGGGCTGATTTTTTCTTTGCGTTGGAGTTTGTGGCGCCGGAAGCGCCGGTGAAGCCGGTAGGCGTGAAGGATGCAGATCCAGTGCTGCGTATTGACGGCAAGGCGGTGACCTCAGCGGAGAAATCTCACGCCACCGGGGCTTCGTGGGCGGAGCCGCTGACGAATATAAAGGACACGAACGTGTGGTATGCGACGGCGCACCTCGAGCCGGTGGGCACGGTGCATTCGTTCGATTACTGGATTTACGGCAAGCCGATGGGCGGGTCCGTGAACTTGCCGGTGTATACCGAGCTTTCATATTTACAGCCGGGCGTGCCGAGCGGGACGCTGTCTGAAAAAATCACGCACGTCAGCAAGATTTACGACGGGATGAAGAGCGAGTACCAGATTTATGTGCCGGCCGAGTACGATCCGAAAACGCCGGCAGCGCTGATGGTGTTTCAGGATGGCGAATGGTACACCGATCGCGACGCAGAGATTAAGGCGCTGAACGTAATCGACAACCTGATCGCGCAGAAGAAAATCCCGGTGATGATCTGCGTTTTCATCAAGCCGGGCTCGGTGAAGGACGCGCCGGGAACGCCGACGTACAATTTCGTGAAAGCGTATTCGGAAAAATGGGGACGCGAGCTGGACGATTCGATGCGCAGCACGCTGTACGACACGGTGAGCGACCGGTACGTCCGTTTCCTGCGTGACGAGATATTGGCGGACGTGGGCGCGAAATATAATTTGCGGAAAGATGCGTACAGCCGCGCGATTACCGGACTTTCGTCGGGCGGAATTTGTTCATTCAATGCGGCGTGGCAGATGCCGGACCAGTTCAGCCGGGTGATCAGCTGGATTGGAAGTTTCGCGAGCATTCAGTGGAAGGAAGAGCCGTCGAATCCGGATGGCGGGCAGGATTTTCCGGACAAAGTGTTACGCGAGCCGCACCGGAATATTCGGGTGTGGCTGCAGGACGGTGCGAACGATCTGGAAATCCCGAAGTATGGAAGCTGGGCGCTGGCGAATCTGCGGATGGCCAACGCACTGAAGATGAAGGAGTACGATTTTCACTTTAGTTTTGGGACCGGGTCGCACAGCTCTGCGCACGGAGCGGCGGAATTTCCGGCGGAGATGATTTGGTTGTGGCGGGATTACGATCCGGCAAAGACGGAGCAGACGTACGAGATCGAGGCGACGGAGAAGGCGAAGCCTCAGTTTCGGGTTGGCGTGGTGAATCGGGAGGCGAATTAGCTTTGTGTGTGGCGGGGATTCGCGATCGTCAGCTAGGTGGCGTTGTTGAGACAGGTGAGAGCCGCCAGGCTAAAGCCTGACACACCATCAGGCACAAGTGTCTAATCCACGGTGTCGGTTTTGACATCGCGACGGCGGATGCGTCGAAGCTAGACTTCAAGAGCTGAAGCCCCTTTTTTGTAAGGCGTACGGCGGATCTCAAGCTCCGTCATTCGCATGAGCGGCGACGCGAAACGGCCGCGAGTTGCGTGATAAGATTTCGCGTGAACATTTTGCGCGTGCTGCGGAAATTCCTCTGAATGCATAACTCCGAAATTCAGCCTGGCGAAAATCATGGTGCGCTTCCATGGGGCGCGCGCGTCGCTTTTCGCGTGGCGATCGTTCTGCTCGGTTTTCTGCGCGTGTGGATTCTGCGCTTTTATATCGAGCCGGACGGCGTCAACTATCTGGACATCGCGCGCGAGTACCTGAAGGGCAGCGCGGGTCACGCGATTAACGGATTCTGGAGCCCGCTGTGGCCGTGGATTCTGATGGCGGTGGAAGGTGCGGCGCACGGGCGATCGTATTGGGAAGTTCCGGTGCTGCATGCGCTGAACTTTTTGGCGTTTTGGGTAAGTCTGTTGTGTTTTGAGGATTTCTTTCGCGAGTTGATGGCGGTGACGCGGCCATCGGACGCGGACGGAAATGAAGTGAACACGGGAACCGATTGGGCCTGGTGGACGCTGGGCTACGCGCTGTTTGCCTATTGCAGCCTGGTGATGACGCCGGCGAGCATCGATTCGCCGGATGTGATGGTGACGGCGCTGGTGTTCGCGGCGTCGGCGCTGGTGCTGCTGTTCGGACAACGGTCGGGCAAGTCATTGGGTATCGCGGTGGCGCTGGGAATTGTGCTGGCGCTGGCGTTTCTGGCGAAGACGGCGATGTTTCTGGTGGGATTTGTGTTTGTGGCTTGCGCGTTGATCGCGGCGTGGCCGTCGAACGCGAGCGAGCGGAAAATCGCGTTGCGCAATGTGGCGATCGCGGGCGCGGTGTTTGTACTGCTGAGCCTGCCGTGGATCGTGGCGCTTTCGCGCGCGGAGCATCGCACTACGTTTGGCGACAGCGGACGAATTGCGTACTGGATGTACACGCACGGCGTGCAGAGTACGTTTCATTATCACGGCGAGCATCCGGAAGCGGGCGTGGCGGAGCATCCGGTGGAGGCGGTGGAAACGCATCCGGCGGTGGATAGTTTTGCGCGGCACGCGGTCGGATCGTATCCGCTGCTGTTCGATCCGAGTTATTGGTACGAGGGAATTCATCCGCACTTCAGCGTGGCCGGGCAGCGATTGGTTTTCCGGCAGACCGTGCCGATGTATTTCCTGATGGCGATTTCGCAGGCGGTGCTGTTTGCAGGCTGGTTGGTGCTGGTCGCGTTTTGCGGATGGCGCGGATATGTCGGGCGGGTGATTGGCCTCGCCTACGTGTGGTTGCCGAGCGCGGAGGGAATCGCGCTGTATTTTATGGTGCACGCCGAGGCTCGATTTGTGGGCGCGTTTGTGGTGGTGTGCTGGGCCTCGCTGTTTTTGGCGGCGCGGATGGCGGAGTCGATTCATTTGCATCGAGTGGTGACGGGCGTGTTGGTGGTGACGTCGCTGGTGATCGCCGTGCCGGTGGTACACATCAGCGCGCGCGATTATTTCGGAAACGCGATTCCGCGTTGGCATGTGCAGTGGGGCGTTTGCCAGGCGCTCGAATCGATGGGAATTGCGCCGGGCGAGCGCGTGGCGGTGATCGGCGATCCCACGGTTGCAAATTATTGGGCGCATTGCGGCGAATGGTCCGTGGTGGCCGACGTGCAGCCAGATGCGGCGCGAGAATTTTGGTCGGCGGATGCGGCGACGCGAGCCCGGATTTATTCCGAGCTGCGCGGATTGGGCGCGAAGGCGCTGGTGGTCGCGCCAGGCTTGGGTGGCGGAATGGCGGAGGGATGGAAACCGATCGGCGCGACGGGATACGGAGTTTACATCCTAGACTCTGGCGCGGATGAGAGCGGCGGGGCTGATGGCGTAGGGAAAATGCCGGCGTCGGCAAAGTCGCTGAAATTTACGAATTGAGCCGCGCGTTGCGCGGTTCATGAACTTAGCGAGTCGCGGCGCAGATAGCGCAGCGACAGGGCGATGCCCGCCGCAGCGCAGCTTGCAAACGCGTAGGGAAGATAGCTGTACGGCGCGGCGGGGATGGGAAAGAATCCCAAAACCAACACGGCGCCGAGAATGATCATCGCGGCGGCGGAAATCATCGAATCCATCCATCGCAGCGCCCGTTCGCGGCGCAAATAAAACGGCAACGCCAGGCAAGCCATAAAATACGCGGCGATAAATCCGTACGAGGCGAGCTGCGTCAGTTCGTCGATCACTCCGACGAGCGGAACGCGCAACAGCAAGAGTGTGAGCGGCAGAACCAAGCTTGCCGCGGCGAACAGCGCGAGCGCACGGTGCGGTGTGTGGTTTTTCGGGTGCGCGATTCCAAAGTCCGGCGCGAACATATTTTTCTGCGCCATGTAGTAGAGCACGCGCGCTCCGGCGTTGAGTTGCGCGAGCGTGCAGACGAAATAGCTGAGCGCGATGCCGAGCGAGCTTAGATAGCCGAGCCGCGCGAGATGCATGCTGCGCGCGATGGCGTCAAACGGCGCATCGAGCGTGCCCATGTCGATTCCTGTTTTTCTGGCCAACGCCACCAGGCAGTAGGTCATCGCAAGGTACAAAATCCCCACCGGCAGCAAACTGGCTACGATTACGCGGGGAATCGTGCGCGTAGCGCGGCGCGATTCTTCGCCGAGCGTGGTGACGGTTTCAAATCCGGCAAGCGTCATGAATCCGAAAACGATGGCGAGTTGAAATCCGGAAACCGTCGCGCCCTGCAAATGGAGCTGCGGCGGATCGATCCAGGTGTCCGCGTGGAGCATGGCGAAGGCGATGACGGAGAGCATGAGCGCGGTGGTGACGAATTCGACAGCGAGCATGACGATGGTGGAGAGTTTAATGTCTCGAAACGCGATCAGCCACGACGCCACGACGGCGGCTGCGGTGAGCAGCGCCGCGCGCACAAGCGAGCCGTGCGCTCCGCTGACTTCGGTAATGAAAACATCGGCGTAGTACGCGGAGGACGGCGCGGTGCCAGCCATGCCGAAACACATTGCCAGCAAGTACGCCCATCCGGCGATGACAGCTCCGCGCGTGCCGAGCCCCGCTTCGGCGTAGGTGGCGAACGAGCCCGCCGAGGCGAAATGTTGCGCGAAGCGATTCACGCAGAAAAAAATCAGCGAGAAGGCGAACAGGATGAAGAGAAACGAAAGCCACGAGGTGTTGCCGCCGCGAGCGATCAACAGCGGAAGGATGACGCCCATGGTGCCCGCAGGGGCCATACCGCCCAGGGCCTGTGCGGCGTCTTCGACCGCGGAAAGATAATTGTGACGCAGCTCGGGCGCGCCGGATGGGCGCACCGGTTCCCGGTGAGGCGTGAGTGTTGGGGCGGACGGCACGTCGAAACCATAGCAGCAGGCGGGTTTCGGCGCAAATTATGGGTAATTGGCGTTGGGCGCGGGCGAGTTGCGTCCTTATATATAGGTTGCGCGTGACGAAAATGGCCGCATAACTCGTTTGTTTCGAGTATTAATCGAATTTATGAATGACACAGATTGTATGTTTGGGTCCGGCGGCACGCGATTGGACGATAAAATGGAGAATCCCCTGGAGAATTTATTGTGCGGCGGCCCTTCGATGGGCGGGCGCACAACTCTATCGGCAAAACTGTTATAAGGGGAAGTTGAAGGACGAGGAGTGAAGCGATGAGCTACGGATCATTGAAGTCGTACTTATTTGTGAGTGATTTCGACCAGACGCTGACGTTTAACGATTCCGGCTACGTGCTGGCGGACATTGTGGGCATCGGCACCGAAGAATTCGAGCGCAAGGCGAAGGGAATGGCGAAGTTGAATCTGGTGCAACAGGGCGCGGAGTTGGCGTATCTGCTGCTGCACGATCCGGAATTCAAATCGCGCGTGCGCAAGGAACATTTGATCGAAGTGGGGCGGCAGATCCGGCTGAAGTCAGACATCAAGCTGCTGAACGAAATTCTGGATCATGGCATCGAGGGATACCATTTCGATTTTTACGTGCTGAGTGCCGCCCCGGTGGAAGTGATTTATTCGGCGCTCGACGGAATTTTGCCGAAGGATCACATTCATGGTACCGAGTTTAACTACGGGCCGAACGGAGAAATTCAGTCGATCGTGCGCGCGACGGCGGGATACGGCAAGGTGGCGTTTCTGGATGAGCTGCAAAATAGAAAGGAAATCGGTCCGGATCATGTGATCTATGCGGGCGACGGAAGCTCGGACATTCACGTGATGCTGCATGTGAACGCGCGCGACGGATTCACGATTGCTGTGTCGGAATCGAAGCACGTCTCGCAGATTGCGCAACGCACGGTGCTGAGCACCAGCGCACTGGGTGTGCTGGCGCCGATCCTGGAACGGATCGTTGGGCTGAACCGGCAGCAGATTCGAAAATTTCTGGAGTCTCACGGATTCTTGATCCAGGAGTGGGACAAGGTGCGCACCGAGTGGTTGACTCTGCGCGCCGCCAAGCCCGACGGCGAAGAGGAAGCAGTGGCGGGAGGTTCGCGTGGTTAGCGCGGTGGCCGGCGGCGGGGCGGTTGCTGCGGCCGCGAGTGGTGCGTCGGCGATGACGGCGCGTGGCGCGAGCTTGTTGCTGGCGCGCGGGGCGTCGGCGTTCGGATTCGCGATGCCGGACGTCGGTCCGTAGGTGAGCTGGATTGGCTGGATCGCCACCGCCGCGTTCGGCGTTTCGTATTTCGCGAAGACTCCGAAGATGCTGCGCCTCGTGCAGGCCTGCGCCGCACTTCTGTGGATCGCCTACGGATTCATCATTCACGCCCTGCCGGTCGTAGTGGCCAACGCCATCGTCGCCGGCGCCGCCGTGTATTCGTCTTTCGCACCGCCGAAACCCGCCAGCTCCGAATAGCTCGCAACCAATCCGTGGATGAACGCGCCGCCGCGATGGCGGACGCGCGCCCGCGTCACGATTATCTCCGCGTTATTTCGTGTCTTCATCGCCGTTGACGATTTAAGATGGTCCGCGATTTGTCAGGAGTCGTGAAGAGTGAATGGGCTTGAGTTTACGGCGGTGGTGGCGGCTGGGGCGTTTGTGGGCGGGCTGCTCGGGTCGTTGACCGGGCTGGGCGGCGGAGTGATTGTGGTGCCGCTGCTGACGCTTGCGTTTGGCGTGGACATTCGCTACGCGATCGGTGCCTCGCTGGTGAGCGTGATCGCGACTTCGTCGGGCGCGGCGGCGGCGTATTTGAAGGAAGGCTACTCGAACATGCGCGTGGGCATGTTTTTGGAAATGGCCACCACGATCGGTGCAATCAGCGGCGCGGTGGTTGCGGCGAAGCTGCCGACGTCCACGATTGCGATTGTATTCGGCGTGGTGCTGCTTTTTTCCGCATATTCCTCGAGCAAAGATCATCCCGCTGCCATCGCAAATCAGCCGCCCGACAAACTCGCGACGGCTTTGCGGATGGATGGAGACTATCCCACCGCGGAGGGGCGAATCGCTTATCACGTGCGGCGCGTGCCGCTGGGATTCGCGCTGATGTACGTGGCGGGAATGATTTCAGGATTGCTGGGGATCGGGTCCGGTTCGATCAAAGTGCTGGCGATGGACCAGGCGATGAAACTGCCGTTCAAAGTGTCCACGACCACCAGCAATTTCATGATCGGAGTGACGGCGGCGGCGAGCGCGGGAATCTATCTGCATCGCGGGTATATCGATCCGGCGCTTGCGATGCCGGTGATGCTGGGCGTGTTGTGCGGAGCGTTGCTGGGCGCTCGGATTCTGCCCGGAGCGAAAGTGAAAACGCTGCGGCTGGTTTTCTCGCTGGTAATCGCCGCGGTGGCGGTGGAGATGATGTATCAAGGCGTGAAGGGGACACTGTAAATGCCGGACTCGCAGAGAACGCCAGTGCAGAGCAACGCGGGCGGCCACGGCGGCGCGGCGGGCGAGGGTCATATCGACGATCAGCGTATCGAGATGTTTCTGGGGCAATTGCTGCGCATCGGTGTGATTGCATCGGCGGTTGTCGTTTTGTTTGGCGCGGCGTTGTATTTGAGCACGTCGGCGCGGACGACGGCCGATGCTTCGGCGAGTTATCACGTTTTTCACGGACAGCCGGCGCAATTTCGCGAAGTGCTGCAAGTGTGGAGCGGGGCGCGGAAGCTGGAGCCGCTGGCGGTGATTCAGCTGGGGCTGTTGCTGTTGATCGCTACGCCGGTGGCGCGGGTGCTGTTTTCGATCGTGGGCTTTGCGAAAGAGCGCGATCGGTTGTACGTTTCGGTGACGATCGTGGTGCTGGCGCTGTTGATTTACAGTTTGACGAGCGGATCGCATCTTTGAGGTGCGCGGCGCCTACAAGGCGTCGGCGGCGGAGCGAGCGAAGAGAGTGGAAACCGAGACAAAGGCACGAGCAAAGGGAAAAGAAAACGCAAAAGTAAAGGCGAAAGCTGGCGGGCGTAAAGCCCGCCGCTACAAATGCGGTTTAAATTGCTCGTGGGAAAGGTGAGGGGATTGTTGCGATGAGTATGCTTGCAATGGTGGTAGTGACGTTGCTGGGTCTGTTTTTGCTGATGATGCTGTTTCTGGAAGTTGGGCGGCGATTGGGGCTGCGGCGCCAGGTGGACGGTGGGAAAGACGCCCCGAAAGGACTGGGCGCAGTTGAAGGGGCGATTTTCGGATTGATGGGCCTGATGATCGCGTTTACGTTTTCGGGCGCGGCGGAACGGTTTCAACACCGGCGCGAGTTGATCGTGCAGGAGACCAACGCGATCGGCACGGCGTGGCTGCGAATCGATTTGCTGCCGCCGGATGCGCAGCCGGCGATGCGCGAGCTGTTCCGCGAGTACGTGGATGCGCGGCTGGGAATCTATGCGAAGCTGCCGGATCTGGAAGCGGCGCGCGCGGAAAATGCGCGGTCGGCGCAGCTGCAGGGAACGATTTGGGAACAGGCTGTCTTGGCTTCGCGCGCGCGCGACGTAAATACCGTTAGCGTGCTGCTGCTCCCGGCGTTGAACGAAATGATCGACATCACGACGACGCGTACGGTGGCGGCGGAGACGCATCCTCCGAACGCGATTTTCGGGATGCTGCTGGCGCTGGCGTTTTTGTGTTCGCTGCTGGCCGGATACGACATGGCGGAGAGCCGGTCGCGGAATTGGCTGCACACGGTGGGGTTTGCGTTGATCATGACGCTGACGCTGTACGTGATTGTGGATTTGGAATATCCGCGGATGGGATTTATCCGAATCGATAAGGCCGATCATATTTTAGTGGAGTTGAGGGCGGGGATGAATTGAGGTGTGGTAGGGATGCAACGCGGTGCGGGTCCGGGGCGTCTAGTCGGACGTGAGGCGAGCCTAGCCGCACGGGAGAACTCCGTGATGAAAATTGAACGTCGTAACTTTGCTGTGTTCCTTGCTGTGTTGTTTGCTGCGATGGTTGCGGCGGTTTTGTGTGTCGATGTGAGAGTTTCGAGTGCGGCGCAGGGCGCGGCTGGGAATTCGGTGAGCATTCCTTCGGATGCGGCGATTGTGGCGAAGCTGGAAACGAACCTGGACGCTGACACGGCGAAAGCGGGAGACAGCGTGAGCGCATTGACGGTGCGCGATTTGAAGCAAGGGCACGAGACGATCCTGAAAAAGGGATCGACCATCAGCGGACACATGGTGAAAGTGGAACCGCCGGTGAGCGGCGAGCCGTCGATGATTGCGATTCTGTTCGATACGGTGACGCCGAAGGGCGGACAGCCGCAAACGGTGAATTTTGTATTGGGTGCACTTTCGCCGGCCGCGGGGACGCAGACCGACACGCTGCAGGACGGTCGCGGCATGGCGCAGACGCACATCAAAGCGGCGGAGTCCGGGAGCAAAGATGTTGGCGCGAACTCGGAGCTGACGGCGCAGTCGGTGGGCGTGCGCGGAATGCCGGGCGTGAGTTTGGCGTCGACGGAAGACGGTGGAAAACAGTACGCGATGATTCGGTCAAACGCGGGAAGTGTGAAGGTGAAGGCCGGGTCGCAGGTTTTGTTGAAGGTGGCGAAGTAGCGCTTTCGATTACACAGCGGGGGCGGACGACGGGGAGTCGGGCGCGGTGGCATCGGGGCGCGGAAGCGGCATGGTGACGGTGAGGGTTGTGCCGCCGGGCGAGGAGATGACGTCGAACTGGCCGCCCTGTTCGCGGACGCGCTCGCGCATGCCGGCAAGACCGACACCGACGTCCGTGCCGTCCCGCAGAAAACCTTGCAGCGTCGAGGCGGGAATGCCGACGCCGTAATCGCGAATGCGAAGCACCACCCCGCGGCGCGCCATGTACAAACTGATGTCGGCGCGGGAACTTTTCGAATGGCGCAAGACATTGGTGAGCGATTCCTGCAGCACGCGAAACAGAACCAGTTCCATGGGACGCGGCAGGCGGCTCACGTTGGGCGAAATGTTTACTTCGACTTTGATGCCGCTGCGTTCGGAAAATCCCTGCGCGTACCACTGCGCGGCGGAGGCGAGTCCAAGTTCGTCGAGCAGCGGCGGATGCAGTAAATAGGAAATCGTTCGCGTTTCGAGAACCGCTTGATCGAGGAATTCTTCTACTTCGGCGAGTTGCGCATCGCCCGGATGCGCTTTCACCAGGGCGGACATATTTAACTTCGCGGCGGTGAGAATCTGGCCGAGGCTGTCGTGCAGTTCCCGCGCAAACTTTCTTCGCTCTTCGTCCTGCAATTCCAGCACGCGCGCGCTCAAGCGGCGGGTGCTTTCCTCCATCGCTTCGCGCTGTAGTAGTTCCGCGCGCAACAACCGGTAGTGCAGCCAGAACAATAAAAGCGAAACAACGAAGGTGGCGGCGAGAAGTCCCAGGAAAAACTTGAACAGCTCGCGCGAGACTTTGCGGCGCTGGGCGATCAGGCCCTGCTCTTCGCGCTGCATATCGTGGACGACCTCGCTTTGATCGATGCCAAACGAGAGACTGCTGCGCTGCAGCGCCGTTTGCAGGTCCTGATTTTTATCGCCTTCGCGCCGAAGCTGCACGGATTGCTGCAAGATGGCGATGCGTTTGAAGGCGAGATCGCGGAGCTGCTGCGCCTGCTGTGTTTGCGGGACGTTGTCGCGGACCAGATCTTGGACGTGGGTGACTTCCGCAGGAGCGCGCGCGATGGCCTCGTCGAATTGATCGAGCGCGGCTGGATCACCAGAGGCGATATAGACGGCGCGGTCGCGAGCGGCTTCGGTGAGATCGGAATCGACAGTGGCGAGAGAGACTTCGACGTCGTAGCTGTGCGCCAGCCATTCGACGCTATTCAAAAGATTCATGATGGAAATTGCAGTGGCGATCGCGCCGATGGTAAGCAGCACGATGGCGGAGACGAAGGCGATAGCTGCTTTTTTCCTGGGCGACAAATCCCGTGCCTTTGCGCGGCGCGCGCGACAGCAAGTTTACTATCACGAAAGCGAGTTGCGCCAGCGAGGGAAACACCTGAGGAAAGCCACGCAAACGAAAAGCGAAAACGGAAGCGAAGAGGATGCGAAACCGCGAGGCACCACAAATTGTCACTCGATGAGCAGCGAGTCTCAAGTTGGAACAGTCGCAATCGTGCGACAGGCGTGGGTTTTCCCTTGGTGGGGAAGTCGAAGGGAAATCGCTGGGATACGGGCCGTGTGGGAGTACCGGCATGTGGCGTGGGATCAGCGAAGTGAGGTTGGCAACGCCGGTGCAGTGTATATCCGCGCAGAACGCAATCGCAGAGTGCCGAAAAAGGTCATCGCACCGCGAGACGCAAAAACGAGATTGTAGTGGAAACAGAAACAAGCGCAGAGATCGAACAAGCAGTGGCAATCATTTCCGGAGGAATTGAATGTTGAATCGAATCGCAGTAGCAGCACTGGCGGTACTCGCGGCGGGAAGCATGATGACGGCGCGAGCGGATTCGCAGACCATCGCGAGTTCGGCGGCAAACACGACGAATAATTCGGTGCTGCTGGGATTGCCGAACGCGGGACCGACGCAGAATATCTCGTCGAATCCGGCGTGGGCCGCAGCGCTGCCTGGCTCGAACTGGATTTCGTTTGCGCCGACGGGCAATCCTTCGGACTCGAATTTCTACACGGTGCCGAACGGAACTGGCGTTGTGTTCACGCAGGTTTTTGATCTGACCGGCGGAAACATCACCAGCGCGACGCTGAGCGTGCTGGCGGACGACACGACTTCGGTGGTGTTGAACGGCGTGACTCTTTATAACGCGGCGTTGAACGGTTCGTATCCGACCTGCTCTTCGCTGCCGATTGGCTGCTTGACTTCGACCGAAGGCGTGTTCAACTTTTCGAACCTGGCGCCGTATCTGAACGCGAACGGCGTGAACACGCTGCAGTTCACGGTGTATCAGGAAGCGGGCAGCTCGTACGGCCTCGACTACGCCGGACAGATCACCACGCCGGAACCTTCGAGCCTGGGTTTGCTGGCGGCGGGAATGATCGGATTGATGGCGATCAGCCGCAAGTTCGCAAACGCTCAGTAAGCGGCGTCTGCGCGACCGCTTGAAAAATTACATCTAGACGATCTCTGGCAGAAAAAGGCCGCCCAATATCGGGTGGCCTTTTTTTGTGCGCGTGAGAGTGGGCGCTGGACAGCGCGCTTACTTCTCGCGGTAGATGTTGGCGAGGCGGAACGGCTTCTGACCGTAGTGCTCGACGACCAGGTCGCCTTTCTTATCGAACTTCACTTTGCAAAGCGGCGCGAAGGTGCCGGAGCCCTTGCCTTCCTTATCGACGTCCATGGTGAGAACGGCGATGGGATATTGGGTGGAGCGCGTGCCGTTGTAGAGTTCGCCGAAGGAAATCGGGCGGTCGGTGGCCATCACGATGTGCAGTCCGCCGGAATTATTTTTGCGGACGCGAACGACGCGCATGCCGACGCCAACGGTGCCGGTAGGCGCCACGCGGCCGAGATCTTTCATGTCTTGCAGCTTGCTCACCAGGGCGTCCTGGCCTTTTGTCTTCAGCAGGCCGAGCAGTTCGTCGCGCTCGCCGTCGCTGGTCACTCCGTCGATATAAATGTTGAGGCCGAAAGATTTTCCCGCGGCGGTGCCGGCCTGGCCGAAAGCGGTGGCGGCGTACTGAGCGGGGAACGGAACTTGCGCTTCGGCGGCGGCTTTCGCTGCGTCCGAGCCTTGTGCGTGGCAAAACGAGACCGAGCCGAGAGCGAGAGCTGCGGCGACGGCCAGAAATCGTAGTTTCATAGTGTGACTCTCCTTGTGGATTCGAAAATCCCGCGAGCGACTTCATTGTGGCGCGCGCCTCGACGGCTTCGAGCGATGTGAATTTCGAAACTATACAACGAAAATGGATTTGGATTAAGGGAGTCGAGCGGGAAAGTGCGCGCGTCGATTTGCGACTCGGTGCGGCGTGCTGCGCGGCGAGCGCACGCGTTGACTCGCGGGCGCGTTTACGGTTGCGCGAGAAACTTCGTAAGCGGATTCCAGTAGTTCAAATACCAGCCTTCAGCGAGATGGTCGGCTTCACCGGCGGGGAAGCTGGTGTGATCGAAAGTGAGCAGCGTGCCGGTGCCGGCAGAATTGGCGGCAAGGTCGAAACGCACGAGCGAGTACTTGCCCGCCGGCCAGTTGCCAACGCGCCAGACCTGGACGATGCGCTGGTTCGCGACGAGTTCGATTTGGCGTCCGGTAATGTAGCCGCCGAAGAGTGAAAACGCGGCTCCCGGTTCGGCGCCGATTTCGACCGGATTCGTCGCGAGGTTCATGCTTTTGGCGGCGTCGCTGAACGATTCGACTTTCTGGAATTGCGCGGCGATGGTGAGCGCGCCGTAAACGCGTTTTGGCGTGGCGGCGAGATTGATTTCCTGGTGGATGGATTCGGCGGTGTGCGAGACGCCGGTCGATGTGGGAGTTTGCGCGACGGAGTTGGCCTTGGCGGCGGAGTCGAATGCCAGGGCTCCGGCGGCGACAAAAGCGGCGGCTGAAATCCATTCACGGCGAGTCGGATGCACGAGGCGAGTGGTCATGGCGGTCCTTCGAAGTAGAGTGGGGCCGAGGCAAGCGGGTCACGAACGGGATGGTATCACTGGCGGCGCGAGGTTTATGTGGATTTGTGGCGTGAGCGTGGATCGGAACGCGTAGGACAGCCCCCGGCAGGCTGTCCCACGCTCGCGGTGGATTCGCGCATCCGACAAGCGCGCAGACACGAATGTCTGCGCCACCATCAGACAAGACTGTCTAATTCACGGCGGCGCGGGGGGCGCGGATTGGTGCGCGCTAGCGAAGCGGTTTTGCGTTGGGCAAAGGAATGGGCGCGGGCTGGCGATCGATGAACTGGCGCTGGTGCCAGTAGGGATAGGCGAGGGTGACGTCGCTGGCGGCGTCGAGCTTCAGCACTTGGGCGGCCGTGAGGTTCCAGCCGAGCGCGCCGAGATTTTGCTTTAGCTGGTCTTCGTTGCGCGCGCCGAGGATGACGTTGGAAACGGTAGGGCGCTGCAGCAGCCAGTTGAGCGCGATCTGCGTGACGGATTTGCCGTTTTCTTTGGCGATTTCATCGATCGCCTCCACCACTTTGTAAACGTGCTCGTCGGGGACGGGCGGACCGAAGTCGGCGGTCTTGTGCAGGCGGCTGTTGTCGTGCAGTTTTGCGCCGCGGCGAATTTTTCCGGTCAGCCGTCCCCAGCCGAGCGGACTCCACACCACGGCGCCAACGCCTTGATCGAGGCCGAGGGGCATCAGTTCCCATTCGTATTCGCGGCCGACGAGCGAGTAGTACGCCTGATGCGCGACGTAGCGGGACCATCCGTAACGATCGGAAACGGCGAGCGACTTCATCAGGTGCCAGCCGGAAAAATTCGAAACGCCGATGTAGCGGATTTTTCCTTCGGTGACCAGATCGTTGAGCGTGCCGACGGTTTCTTCGACGGGCGTGAGCGCGTCGAATCCGTGCATCTGGTAGAGATCGATGTAGTCGGTGCCCAGGCGCTTCAGGCTGGCGTTGCAGGCGTCGATCAGGTGGTAACGCGACGAGCCGATTTCGTTGGGGCCGGGGCCCATCTTGAAAGTTGCTTTCGTCGAGATCAGAACCTGGTGGCGGCGTTTGCCGAGCGCTTTGCCGAGAACCTCTTCGGACTGGCCTTCGTGGTAGATGTCGGCGGAGTCAAACATGGTGACGCCGTGGTCGAGGCAGATGTCGATCAGGCGCGTGGCTTCGGCGACGCCGGAGTTGCCGAAGGCTTGAAAGCCTTCGCTGCCCGCGCCAAACGTGGCGGTGCCGAGACTGAAGACCGGAACTTTTAGACCAGATCGACCGAGCTGACGGAATTCCATGAGTGGCTCCTGAGTTTTATGCGACGAGACATTCTAGCTGAAACGGCGGAGAGGATTGTAGGGGCGGAAAATTATCGCGCGCCGATGTAAGGCATGTGGAGCGAAAGTTCGCCGTGCGAGAAACGATAGAGGATTTCGGACGTGCCGGAGTCATCGAAGTCTCCGCCGTCTCTGCACTTTTCGAGAGAGGCCACGCGCAGGACAATTTCCGGTTGGCCGTCTGCTTCGCGTACGCCGTTGAGCAGGAAGGCAATTTTCGACGGCGAAATCGGGATGCGGGAGACGACGCGGAGTGCGCCGTCCTTCAGCGCGTAAACCGCAAGGCGCTGCTGCGGCGTTTCTGAGATGGCGTCCTCAAGGGCGACCAGTTCGTACGCGCCGTTGCCGAACAAGTCGGCGAAGGTCGCCTGGATTTGGACGGGGCGCCCGGTTGGCGACGGCGACGGTGCGCGGTTTGCCTCGATGCGATGGGCGTCAGAATCCGGTGCGACGAACTCAGGGAGCGGCCAGACCTTCGCGTACTTTCCGTTTGTCGCGGCATACACTTCGGGATATGTGTGTTCGCTGGCGATGAAGAAGTTGCAGCGCAGATCGAACGTGTTACGGCGCCAGGCAATGATTTCGTAGTTGCCATCGTGAGCGAGGTCGGCGAACTGATAGTCGTACGCACGGAACAGCTTGAAAGTGGATTTAGAAGCAGGGCGCAGTTGATACACGTCGTCATAGTCGGCAGTTTCCGTGATGCTGACGAAGATTTGAGGCGCGACGAGGGAAGTGTGCGGGGATTTCGCGGGCGCGACGAAGAAGCGGACTTTCGAGCCGGGACCGCCGGTAAACGATGCGGATTGCGCGAGGATGGCGCTGCCGCCGGATGGGCCGCGCCATACATCCACATGGTGCGCGAAACGGATAGGGGCGCCGGCGAGATTTGCGTCGAAGCGCTCGAGACCGTCGAACACCGCGACGACGGTATCGCCCGCGCGGACAACGCCGAGAAGTTCGGGCGCGGGATTGGGATTTGAGCCGAGATCATTGAGCGCAAGTAGCGTTTTGTTTGAGGAGACGTCGAGGATTCGGTGGGTGGCAGTATCGAACCTGTAAGTCTTCAAGGTATCGGCGCCGCGGATCATGGGAGCGGTTTTGATGTCGGGCGGCAGCACGGCGGTTTGGGCGACAGTCGACGTTGCCGCAAGCACAGCCTGGCCGGCTAGCAACGCGAGCTGCGCAGCGAATTGGCGCCGGGAGGTCAATTGGATGCGGCGTTGCCGGTGCGCATGATTTTTAGTGCGACGACGGCCTGCGCGCCGCACGGCAAGTTGGTGAGGAAACGCAGCGTGCCGTCAGGCGCTTGAAACGCGAGGCCGGATTGCGCCGAGCCGCCTTTGAACTCTCCCCATGCGCGAGGGACGCTGGAGACGCACTGCGCTTCGGAATCGAATTGCGCCGGCGCGCCGCCTGTGGATGCGGACGCATTGGGCGCTGCGACCGGTGCGCGGCCGGCGTGGACGTTTGCAGACATCGCCGCGACCACGACGAGCGATAGTGCCGCGGCGGCAGCTCGGACAGTGTGCAGGTTCATGGCGGATCCTTGTACGGCGGAATTTAGCTCGCGAGGAATGTACGACAGGAAGGAACGAGCGGCAAGATGCGGCTGAGTGTTTAGAATTCTTATGCGTGAGGGAGATTCAGGTGCAGGAGGATGGCGGTGACGCGGAGGGCGAAGCACGCCAGGCCGGCGAAGACGGCGGACCAGGAGCGGCTGATGCGCGCGCGACGGCAGAGCACGAGGACGACCGAGCCGAAAACGGCGGCGGTTGCGTATACATCGGCGCGGAGGACGCGCGGTACTTGGGCGAGAAGGACGGATGCGATGGTGCCTCCGCCGACGGCGGTGAGCGTGCCCATCATTACGGCGATGAGCGGATGAAGATTGAACTCCAGCGCTTTTTCGGTGCCGGCGACGGCGAATAGGGAAAGAGCGGCGGCGTCGAGAATCAGGAGCGGTTCGACGGGTAGGGTTTTGAATTGGTGGTGGAGCAGGAATACGATGGCACCGCCGGTGAAGGCGAGCGCGGGATAGCGCCAGTCGCGGAGCGATGCGGGCGGAGTGGCTCCGATGAGGACGTCGCGGATGATGCCGCCGCCGAGCGCCGTGGCGAACGCGAGTACGAGCAGGCCGAGAAGGTCGAGATTGGCGGCGGCCGCAGCGGTGGCGCCTTCGATGGCGAAGAGAAACGTGCCGGCGAGATCGACGACGTAGAGGAGTTTGTCTTTGTTGAGAAGCGTGGAGGGCACGGTGGAATTTTAGGGGTGATTGGCGCGGGTGACAACTGCGAACGGGTGGCGCGTGTCGGTATACTGTGTTGACAATAGGTGTCGGATGTGATATAATGTAGTCAGAGCCGATGGCTGGGACTGTCTCTGGAGCGGGGTGTGGGACAGTCTGTCGCGCAGGCTGACCTCAGACGAAGGAAAGTTGCGAGAGGATTGAGGTCGATGACGGGGCGAGAGCTTTTTTTACGGGGGTGCGTTTCAGGTGCGCTCACTGAGGATTCGGTACGCGAGCGAGTGTCGCGTTCGTTCGTGTTTGCCTCGGAGGACGACAGCCTGCGCGGCAGACTGTCCTACGGATGTTGCGCAGACATTCGTGTCTGCGCGCACCTAGATATTTCACTCTAAAGGGGGACGATGGATCGAAAGTCTTGCTTGCGGAGCGATAGCTAAATTCCGTCAGGCTGAAGCCTGAAACACCATCAGACGCAAGCGACTAATCCACGGTGGCGCGGCTGAGGCGGAGATTGGCGGATCGGTTGGTGGCGAAGTGGCGGAGCGCGGTGCTGAAGTGGGATTCGGCGCAGTAAGGATGGCGTGGTGAACTTTGGGAATTTGGGGGCGGAATGGAAAAGAAGGAAACCGAAGCGCGGAAGCTTTACTTGATGCAGCTGTCGACGGTGGATGTGCCGCTGCCGGACGGGCGGACGAAGGCGATGGTGCTGCCGTGTTACATGATCGAGATGCACGACCGGCTGCGGATTCTGGTCGATACGGGGATCGCGGAGGATGCGCCGGTGCCGCCGAGTGCTCCGAAAGCGGAGAACAAGAAAAACGTGCTCGAGCACTTGGAGTCGCTGGGGCTGGGGCCGGACGACATCGACATTGTGGTGTGCACGCACTTCGACGTGGATCACGCGGGATATCACGATGCGTTTATCGGCGCGGAATATGTGGTGCAGCACGAGCACTATGAACTCGCGAAGCACGGATACGAACGGTTTGCGGCGACGAAGAAGCATTGGGGAAATCCGGAGCTGCGTTATCGAACGATTCGCGGGGATCACGAAATTCTGCCCGGTGTGACGTTGCTGGCGACGGGCGGGCACGTGCCGGGGCATCAATCGGTGATGGTGGATTTGCCGCACACGGGAAAAGTGTTGCTGACGATCGATGCCGTGATGTTTGCGAGTCAGTTCACGCGGGACCGGAAACCGAGCCCGGTGGACAGCGATCCGGGATTGACGGTGGCGAGTACGCGGAAGCTGATCGATGTTGCTGAGCGGGAGAATGTGGCGTTGACGGTGTTTGGGCATGATGGGGAGCAGTGGAAGACGCTGCAGAGGTGTCCGGATTTTTACGATTGAGAATTTGGGGGCGAGGGGGATGGAGATTCGTGCTTTAGGTTGACGTAGCTAGAAGCTCGCAGACACGAATGTCTGCGCCACCATCAGACAGCACGGTCTAATCCACGGGGCGGAAGTTAGTGCAAGCCGCGGACGAGGAATTCGGTGCCGGTGCGCGAGGCGTATTGGTAGGCGTAATTCTTGCCGTCGCGCGAGGCGGTGAGCGACAGGCCGGTAATGACGGCGGCGCCCTGGGGCATTTGCACGGTGTGAAGCAAGGTGCGTTTGTTGCCGGCGAACTCGACGCGCCAGATTTCCCGCGCTCCTGCGGCGTTTACGCGCCAGACGAGCAGCGCTTGTCCGTCTGCGGTGAAGTCGATGGTGGCGTCTTCGGACGTCAACTGAGGAAGCGCGCGCGAAGGCCCGAGATCAAACGGGGTGAGCGCACGGATGCGCAGCTTGGTGTCCGCGGTGAGGAGTTGTTTGCCGTCGGGCGAAATGGCGAGCACCACGATGCCCTCGGGCGTGAAAGGAGTTTCTTTTCCGTCGAGGTCGCCGATGTAGGTGCGCTCGCGGTGCCCGGTCTGGGTGCCGATCGTCAGATAGCGGCCGTCGGGAAGAAATCGCGCTTGTAAATGGCTGACAGTCGAGTTGGTGATCTGCCGAGGTTCGCCAGTTCCGACGGGTAACAACATGATTTGCTCGGGCGTCGTAGAGACGCGGCTGAGAACGAATTTGCCGTCATCGGAAATATCCATGGGATCGCCGGGACCCAGGTTGACGGCCGGACTTCCGTCAAGATTGCGCAGAAACGAAGCGTACTGCGGGCCGACGTGTTGATCGCCGAAGATGATCTGTTTGCCGTCGCGCGAGAAGTGCATCGCGTAGGGCCAATCGAGCCAGGAATAATCGCGACCTTGCGGAAATTCCGGAGTGAAGACCCACAGAGAGCGGCGGACTGCAACGCTATCGAGAAGCGCATCGCCGTTGGCGCGAACGTCCTGCAGAACCACGCGGCCCGGAGCGGTGAGGAGTTGACGAACCTTGCCGCTCAAGGTGACGGCGTAGAGATCCCGTTCGACGTGGCTGGCCGTGGCGTTGTACCAAATTTCAGAGCCATCGGGAGACCAGTCGAGGTGCTGAGTTTCGCCGTATGTGGGCGTCAAAACTTTTTTCTTGCCCTGCATATCCACGACATCGATAGTGCCGAGATCGTCGCCAAAAACCGGATGATCCTGAAAGGCGATGAGCTTTCCGTCGCGCGAAAAATGCGGGTTGCTGATCCATCCGTCGGTCTCGTACAAAATGTGGCCGACCGGATACTCAAGCGTGTACACGTGTCTGGCGGCGACGTAACGCGCGATTGCAAAATCTTTTCCGTCAGTCGCCCAATCCGCGTATGCAACGCTTTCGAGTACGGCGCGCGGCGCGGAGCCATCGGTGCCGACGCGGGCGAGCGTTCCTGCGGCAACGTAACCCGGCCCGACGGGTTCGCTATCTTGAATGATGAGGAGCTCACCAGACGGCGAAACCGATTCGAGCTGATCGGCGAGCACGTTCATGGGGCGAAGGCCGGGACTATCCAGGCTGCCGACGTAGAGCGCTTTGCGCTGGCCGGTAGCCGATTGAATTACCGCGACGAAAGTGTGACCGTCAGGGAGGAAGCGCGAGGAATCGATCTGGCCGCCGCCGAATGTGATTTGGTCGAACGACGGTAGAACGCGGTGAAACGTGGCGCGCGAAAGATACCAAGTGAGCGGCAGCAGAATCGCGAGAGCCAGAGCGGAGACGGCGGCGAATTTTCCGAGGCTTGAGCCGGAGAGCGCGGCGGATTTTGCATTGGCTACGGCGGCGGAGTCCGCGACGGCTTGTGCGCCGCTGGAACTGCGCAGGCCGCTGAGTTCGTTCAGTTGAAATGCGATGTCGCCGGCGGATTGAAAACGCTGCTGCGCGTCTTTTTCCATGCAGTGATGGACGATGCGATCGACGGTGGGCGAAATTTCAGAATTGGTGGCGGTCAGTTCGGGCGGCTCGTGATTCAGGATGGCGCTCATCAGATCGGCAGACGTGTCTCCGCGAAACGCGCGCTTGCCGCTGAGCATTTCGTAAACGACGGCGCCGAAACTGAAAATGTCGCTGCGGGCGTCGGCCGGTTTGCCGCGGACTTGCTCGGGCGACATGTAACCGAGAGTGCCCATCACCACGCCGACTTGCGTGCCGCGGCCGAGAGTGGCGTCCGGGTCGGAGCTTTCAGATTTTGTTTCGGTGAGCTTGGCGAGGCCGAAGTCGAGAATTTTTACGCGGCCGTCGCTGGTGACGAAAATATTGTCGGGCTTGATGTCGCGATGAACGATGCCGCGTTCGTGGGCAGCGGCCAAGCCTCGCGCGATTTGAATGGCGTAGTCGATCGCTTTGCGTTCGCGGAGCGCGCCGGCAGAGAGGCGTTCGCGCAGGGAAGCGCCTTCGAGAAGTTCGGACACGATGTAAGGCGATGTGGACGCTTGGGTGCCGGCAGATGCGTCGAGCGGGGCGGTGCCGACGTCAAAGACCGTGAGCAAGTTGGGATGATTCAGCGCGGCGACGGCGCGGGCTTCCTGCTCGAAGCGTTGGAGACGATCCTGGTCGCTCGCGAGAGACGCGGGGAGGACTTTGATGGCGACATCGCGATCGAGGCGCGTGTCGCGGGCGCGGTAGACTTCGCCCATGCCGCCGGAACCGATCAGCGAC
Source organism: uncultured Acidobacteriota bacterium (assembly GCA_963719065.1). Classification (GTDB taxonomy): domain Bacteria; phylum Acidobacteriota; class Terriglobia; order Acidiferrales; family UBA7541; genus Palsa-295. The sequence continues at coordinate 703,425 of CAVRAM010000001.1, forward strand.
TGAATTTCGTACGGACCGAGTTTCGTGCCGGGAGTGAGTGCCAAGGAACGGGATTATACATGAAAGGTTTTGCGAGCGGTGAGGGCGGGAGCGGGTGATGGCGGCTGGCGCGCGCAACGCGTGGTAGCTCAGGCAATCGTGCCTGAGCTGCCGTCGCGAGGTGGGCGACGCGAGCGGCGGCTGCGGATTATTTTACAGGATCCATGAGGTAGAGGGTGGAGAGGATGCGGGTGTAGCTGAAGGCGATGGTTTGGCCGTCGGGAGTGATGCTGCCTGTATCGATCAACTGGAATCCGGCGCGATCGGTGGGAACCAGAGTTTTCACCAGCGTGCGCTTTCCGGAAGCGAGATCAACTTTCGAGAGGATTGCTCCGGCGGCGCCCGCGCTGCGAAATGCGGTGAAAATCGATTTGCCGTCCGCGGACCAGCGTATGACGATGTCCCCCTTGACGAATTCCGGAATCAGGCGGGCTGTGCCGCCGCTGATCGGAAACACAAACGGAGCGAGGTCCCCGAGGCGATAGGCAATAAAGCTCTGGCCGTCGGGCGAGACGGAATCGTGCGTGAGACGGAAATCCTGGCCCTCGGGTGTCAGCGGTTGCGGAGAACCGCCGTCGATTCCGAGACGATAGACGCGGGAATTATTTTTCGGATCGAATTGACTATACAAGATGGACTTGCTGTCCGAAGTCCAGCCGATTGCATGACCTGCGCCACCTGTCGTGGGTAGCTTGCGTGGCTCGCCCGCGCCGGTGGGGAGCAGCTCGATGCCATCGTCCGCGTTCATGGGGTATGCGGCTACCCATTGCCCGTCGGGAGAAAACGAAACGGCCGATCCGTCGCCGAGGCGAACGGCGGGAGAGCCGTCGGTCTTGCGCACGTAAACGCCGTAGTTTGCTCCGGCACCTTCGCCGCTCTCGCCGAACAGGATGGTGTTCCCGTCGCGTGAAATATCCTGGACCAACGACCAATCGAGCCAGCCGGCGGCACGCAAGTTTGGATCTTTTGCGCTGGTGACGGCTAGCTCAATGCGCTCGTCGCTTTCGGAAAAAAGTACGCGACCGTCCTTTGAAACGTCGAATAGGTTCATCGTGCCGGGAATCGCGGCGACAGGGCGAACGTGTCCGGAAAGCGTGGCGGCGAAAAGAGCGCGTGCGTTACCGTTGGGCGTGGCCGAAAACAAGATCTCGTCGCCGGTGGGAGACCAAGCGAGCCCACGAGCGCTCGAGTAAGTTGGCGTGAGAGTGGTTTTCTTTCCGGCGAGATCGACAATGGCGATGGAGCCTTGATCGTCGTTCACCAGATTGTGATCGACGAAGGCGAGATGTTTGCCGTCGGGCGCCACGCGAACGTCGCCGATCCACGAGGGCGTCCGGTACAAAACCTTTCCGATGGGAAATTCGAGAGTCTGTGATTTTTCGGTTGGACGAACGACGGCCAGCTGCTTTCCGTCGGGCGACCAATCGGCGAATGCGATTCCCGACGCGATTTCACGGGGAGCGCTGCCGGATTCGGCGATTTCAGCGAGAGTGCCGGACATTTGAAACGCTCCATACACACTCGCATGAAGGAGAATTGCCAACTCGCCGGTGCGCGAAACCGCGGCGACGGCGCTATCGGGCGGCAGGCCGAGCGAGCGAGCCTCCGGGCTCGAGACGCGCTGTTCGTACACGTCTGTAGGATTGCCGTCCCAACCGGCCCAGTAGTAAACGGTTTGTCCGTCGGGAGCGAAACGCGCGTTGAGCATGTAGCCGCGGCGGAAAGTTAGGCGATGAAACGAAGGCGGGGTGGAGTGAAGAGTGGCGCGCGCGTAGAACCAGGCACCGAGCGCGCCGGCGGCGAGCAGGGCGAGCGATGCGAGGGCGGCGAGAAGTTTGAATCGCGCGCCTGTTTCGGCCGGAGCTGCGGCGGCGATGGCGGCGTTTGCTCCGCTGGCGCTGGTGCTCGATCCGCTTGTGCCGCTGAGCGATTCGAGATCGAAGGCGAAGTCGCGCGCGGATTGAAAGCGTTCACTGGGATTTTTTTCGAGCGCGTGGCGGACGACGCGATCGACGCCCGGCGGAATTTTCTTGCCTTCGCCGGAAAGCTCGGGCGGATCTTCTTTCAGAATGGCGGCCATGGTGTCGGCCGACGAATCGCGCTGGAAGGCGCGCTCACCGCTGAGCATTTCGTAGAGAATCGTTCCGAGGGCAAAAATGTCGGAGCGCGCGTCGGCGGGTTTGCCGCGGACTTGCTCGGGCGACATGTAGCCAGCGGTGCCGAGCACGACGCCCTCTTCGGTGACCGGCGCGGATGGCATGGCGCGCGTGACGGTGGCGGTTTGGCCTTCGATGCCTGTGCCAGGTGCGGCGTCGGGCTGCGTGAGTTTGGCGAGACCGAAGTCGAGAATTTTTACGCGCCCGTCGGCGGTGAGGAAGATGTTCGCGGGTTTCAGGTCGCGGTGGACGATGCCTTTTTCATGCGCGGCGGCCACACCGCGAGCGGACTGGACGGCGATTTCGAGCGCTTTGCGAACGGGAATGGGACCTTCGCGGAGGCGCTGTTGCAGCGTTTCGCCTTCGAGGAGTTCGGTGACTAGATAAGGTGAGCCGTCGTGTAGCTCGATTTCAAAAATGGTGAGGATGTTGGGATGGTTGAGCGCGGCGACGGCGCGGGCTTCGTTTTCGAATCGGCGCAGGCGATCCTGATCGGCGCCGACGGCGGCGGGCAGAATTTTGATGGCGACGTCGCGATCAAGCCGCACGTCACGTGCGCGATACACTTCGCCCATGCCGCCTGCACCGACGAGTGAAACAATTTCGTATGGTCCGAGTTTGCTGCCAGCGGCGAGGGACATGGATGGCCGACATTATAGAGGAGGTGGCTGGCTAATCAAGTACGCCGGGATTCTGCTTGGGCGATTGTGCATCGCTGGCGAGCGATGCGGGAAGATCGCTGGCTAATCACGTGCGCGGCGGTATTGCGTGGCGGGCTCGGGCGGGGCGGAGGGTCCGGCGAGGACGCGTTCGCATCGTGAAAAACAAAAGACGCCGCGGAAGGGAACTCACTTCTCACGACGTCTTGTACTGCAGGTGTTCAGTACGCGCACTCTGTTGCAACATCGCGCGCTTTGTATCTGTTGCGCCGCTGAGCTAGGGCGGCATGGTTCCGGTTTAGGTCTTCGACGATTTAGCTAACTGCGCCACACGTCGCATATCTCGTGCACGTTTCGTGCGCGCCGCGTGGCGGCTTCGTTCGCTTGCGCGGACGGTCAGGCTTGTTCGATCGATTTCGCGGATGCGTCGATCGCGTCGGCGATTTTCTGAATCTGCTCGGGAGTCAGAGCGCCTTGCGAGGTTTTATATCGCAGGGCCAGCTTGAAATTTTCGATCGCGCGCATGATTTGCGGAGCGCGGCCTCGGCCGAAATGGCTGCCGGCTTCGTTCATGCGTTCGAAGATCGCGTCCACGGCGGATTTTTTCTCCGCGAGGAAAGCCGTGCCTTCGGGCGTAATGGTGTAGAGCTTCTTGTTGCCTTCGCTGCTGCTGACCGTGGCGTAACCCATTTCTTCCAGAAGCGTAAGAGTGGGGTAGATCAGGCCCGGGCTGGGGCTGTAGGCGCCGCTCAGCTTTTCTTCGATGGCCTTCATCAGCTCGTAACCGTGGCTGGGTTTCTCGGCGATCAACTGGAGGAGGACGATCTTCAGATCGCCACCTTCAAAGACCCGGGCTGCAAAGCCTCCGCCGAAACGTCCGCGGCCCCAGTGACGGCCGCCGCGTCCACGTTCGCCGAATTCGCCTTCACGGCCACGGAAGTGTTTTCCGCCGCAGCGGCCTTCGTGGTGACGACCGCCGAAGAAATGGCGGGACTCGTGGTTTGGGGCGGATTCAGTGTGGGAATCGCGGGTTTGGTAATGATGCTCGTGTTTCATGTGTTCTCCGATACTGCTGTGATACATCGACATGATATATCATGAGTGGGTTTTGTCAAGGGGAATTTGGGGGGGGGCGGGGGCGGGGCGGAGCGCGCGCGGACACGAATGTCTGCGCAACCATCAGACAGGACTGTCTAATCCACTGAAAACGTGACCCTGCAAAACACCAAGGACGCTGCGGCCCGACGGACGTTTCGCGCACATGATTGCCTTAGTACCGGCGGGCTTTATGCCCGCCAGCATTCGGCGGTTCGATTTCCTGACACCGATCGGCGACAACAAAGTCGTGAACAACGTCAACGGCTGGCCGGCGTAAAGCCCGCCGCTACAAGTACGTTCGTTCGAATGGTTCGATATACTAGCGTCCGTCGATGAGCGAACATCCGGAACAGAAAATAATCGGTGCGAAAGCGGAAAATCACGAACGTCCGCAAGGTGCGGCGGAGGTGTATGCGCGGCGGCTCGGCGAGCTGCGCGGGGTGGCGGAAACGCTGGGACGGCGCGACGTGCTGTATGGGCGCGTGAAGCTGGGATTGCTGGCGGCGGGAATTGGGGTGGCCGTGGCGGCGGTGCTGTATCACCAGTTTTCGGCGTATTGGGTGATCGTGCCTGTGGCGGCGTTTGTTTATTTTGTGGTGGCGCACGAGCGCGTGCTGGGCGAAGTGCGTCGGACGGCGCGAGCGATCGCGTTTTACGAGCGCGGAAATGCGCGCCTGGAAAATCGTTGGCAGGGAACCGGGCAATCGGGCGAACGGTTTCTGGATGCGCGACATCCGTACGCGCGGGACCTGGATATTTTCGGACGCGGCTCGATTTTCGAATTGTTGTGCACGGCGCGAACCAAGGCCGGCGAAGAAGCTTTGGCGGCGTGGCTGATGGCTCCGGCGGCTCCGGTTGCGGTGCTCGAACGAAATGCCGCGGTGGCGGAGCTGCGAGGACGGCTCGATCTGCGCGAGGACCTGGCGAATCTGGGCGAGGATTTGCAGTCGGGCGTGCAGCCGGAAGCGCTGGCGAAGTGGGGCGAGGGATTTGCAGATCCGCGAACAATGGTGAAAGCGCCGCGGCGGCGGGGAGGCACAAGCGCCGGCGCGAATGTGACGGATGAAACGGCGGCCGGAACAGAAACGTATGCGCCGCTGCCGGAATTCTCGACCAGTCTGCGCGCGGTGGTGATGGTGCTGAGCGCGATCTGGTTTGTGGGGCTGATCGCGTGGCTGGGATGGAGCATTCACTGGCTGATCGTGGGCGCGAGCGTGGTGAATGTGCTTTTCACGTTTCGATTCCTGAAGAATATCGAAGAGCAGGTGGGCGCGATCGAGCGGTCGGCGAAGGATTTGGCGCTGCTGGCGGGAGTGCTGGCGCGACTGGAGCGTGAATCGTTTTCAGCGCCGCTACTGGTGGCGTTGCGCGAACGGCTGCGCGGGAACGGCCAGCCTGCGTCGGTATGCGTGGCGCGATTGAAGAAGCTGGTCGAGCTGCTGGATTCGCGCCGAAATCAGATTGTGGCGATGGTGGATCCGTTTCTGATGTGGTCGCTGCAGTTGACGTTTGCGATTGTGGCTTGGCGGCGAGCGCACGGGCCTTCGATCCGGCAATGGTTGGTGGCCGTCGGCGAGCTCGAAGCGCTTTCGGATTTTGCGGGCTACGCGTACGAGCATCCGGCGGACGTGTTTCCGGAATTTGTGGAGACGCGAGGCGCGGACGGAAAACTTGCGGCTTGTTTCGATGCGGAGGGTTTCGTCCATCCGCTGCTGCCCGAAGATCGAGCGGTGCGCAACGATTTGAGGCTGGACGATTCGCTGCGGTTGATCGTGATCAGCGGGCCGAACATGGCGGGCAAGAGCACGTTTCTGCGCGGAGTGGGAGTGAACGCAGTGCTGGCACAAGCGGGCGCTCCGGTGCGAGCGCGGCGATTGCGGATGTCGCGGCTGACGGTGGCGGCATCGGTGTGCATCCTCGATTCGCTCGAAGGCGGAATTTCCAGATTTTACGCGGAGATCACGCGGCTGAAATTGATTGTGGACCTGACGCGCGAGGATCTGCCGGTGCTGTTTCTGCTGGACGAGCTGCTGAGCGGGACGAATTCGCATGACCGACGGATTGGCGCCGAGGCGATCGTGCGGAGTTTGTTTGAGCGCGACGCGGTGGGATTGTTGACTACGCACGATCTGGCGCTGGCGGAAATCGCCACGGCGCTGGGAGCCAAGGCTTCGAACGCGCATTTTGAAGATCATCTGGAAGACGGGAAGCTGTGCTTCGATCACCGGCTGAGCGATGGAATTGTGAAGACCAGCAATGCGCTGCAGTTGATGAGATCGATTGGCCTCGAGATTTAGAAGGGCCAGGGTAGCGGTGGTGGTGAGGCGAAGGAGCAGATTTGCCGCTCGCGGTGAGGCGAGGATGCACGGCGGGTGACGAGAATGCGCCCGCGGAAGCAACGGCAAAGGCTTGCGGGCATGAAGCCCGCCGCTACAAAACCTGAGGATGTTTGACTGGCGCCGTAGCCGTGTCGGAGACGGTAGATTGCCACGGCACTCCAAGAAGACACGCCGTCCGCTGCGCGTCCGGCGCTCGCAGACGTGGGCGTCTACGCTACGAAAGGCTGCGTTCGTTGCTTGGCCGGAAATCAAGCGTGCGTTGCGGAAAGCTGCCCGCACGACGAAAACCGTCGTGCGGTCGCTACACAGTCAACCCCATGCGGCAAACCATTAGCGGGAAAAGACTGCTCTGTGTCGCACTGTTTACTACCTGGCGCTGATTATTCACATCGATAATTGCGATTGGACGGCGCCCCGCCGTTCGCCGAAACTGTTGTTGCCACTCCAGTGCCCTGTAGCAGTGGAGTTGTAAACAGGTACACCGAAGTTCTGCTTCGTGCCGCCGAGGTTTGGCGGACCTGCTGACCGCGTCGTCCGCAAAGAGAAACAACTAACAACGCTCGCGGTACGTGTGTGAAGCGTTTCAACCATATTCCACAGGAGGAATATATGAGCACAGCGGAATTGACACAGGGAACGGTTGGATTTGATGTGGAGAAAACCACGCGCCTGGCGAAGAGCCTGGTGCAGATTGCGGTGTTGTTGATGGCGCTGGTGGCGATGACGGCCAGCCCGGAAACGGTGCAAGCGCAAGCGGCGGCCAGCGGGCGATTTACGTTGGCGACGACGACGCGGATCGGTTCGGCGGAGCTTCCGGCCGGCGAGTATAAATACGATGTGACGATCACCAGTTCGTTGCCGCTGCTGAATGTGCGTTCGGTGAGCTCGACGGCGGGGACGTACATTTTTCCGACGGCGATTGCGACGCTGAACAGTGCAGAGCCGGCGAAACTGACGCTGAAGGAATCGAACGGCGAAATGTATGTGAGTTCGCTGGCGGTGAAGGAATTGGGAATGGAATTGATTTACGCGGCGCCGAAGACGAAGTTGGAATCGGCGAAAGTGGTTGGTTCGGGGTACGTGCAGGCGGCGAAGTAAGTTTTAGGTCGGCCCACCTTCGCAATATTGAAACTGAAAAGAGCAGGCCCGACGGGGTCTGCTCTTTTTTTTTGGTTGTGCATGAGAGGATGGCGGTCTTTGAATTTGTCTTGAATGGACGCGACAAGGCGTGGCGCGACAGCGAAAGGCCGTCAGGCTGAAGCCTGACACACCATCAGACAGACGTGTCTAATCCACGGTGGTGCGGGCTGCATCGAGTTCCAGTCGACAACGCATGGCGGAGTCGCAGGGCGCGCACCCTCACATTACGTCAACACCGATCAGCAGGGTTGGGATGTGACGGAGGGCGAGGCGGGGGAGGAGGAGCGCTTGAGTTCGTCGATTAGGATGACGGCTTCGGCGATTTGCTTCATGGTTTTGCGGGTTTGGCGGCTCTGGGACTGGAGCGCCAGGTAGGCTTTTTCTTCGGTGATGTTCATTTCGCGCTGCAGAATTCCTTTGGCGCGTTCGATCAACTTGCGAGTTTCGAGCTTTTCGGACAGGTGTTCGTTTTCGGTTTCGAGGCGCGCGAGTTCGATTTCGGCTCCCACCAGAAATCCAATTGTGGTGATCAGGCGGATGTCTCGATCTTTGTACACGTGCGGCTGGATGTGCTGCAGGTTGATGACGCCGACAAGTTTTCCGCGGCAGACGATCGGGACGGAGAGAAAGGCCTGGTAGGAATCTTCGGGAAGATTGTTGAACGCGCTGAAACGCGGATCGCGAGAGGCGTTGCGCGCGACGGCGACGGCAGTGCGATGTTCGGCGACCCATCCAGTGATGCCCTGGCCGACCCGGAGTTTCAGGCGATCGATCACGTCGCCGTGCGGATTTTTCGAGGCGCGAAGGACCAGCTCGTCGCCCTCTTGCACGTACACGAAACAGGAATCGCACTTCACCAGCGCGACGGCACAGTCAACGACGCGGCCGAGAACTTCGTGCAGCGGATCGGATTCGGCGGAGGCGATGCGGCTGCCGATGTCGTGAAGAAGATCGAGATCCTGCGTTCCGGGTGCGGCGGAATTTTGCATATTCGAACGTAGCGGGAGCGAAGTGAGCCGTCCAATCGGAAATTGCAATGCGCAGAATCGGAAGAATCCATTAAAGAGCTTGCGTGGCGGCGATCGTGGGGCGCGGTGCGGCGGGCGGCTTAGATTTGTGCGGCGGCGACGAAGGCTCGGACCTGAAAGGCTTGGACGACCGAGGGCGGCTCGGCGAGCTGTGCGGCGGAATGGTGCGCTGTGCGGAAATTGTGCGATCCGCGAGCTTCGAGGTCGGACGAGATGGTGGAGTTGAGGCTGGAATGAACTTCGCGAGCGCCGGTCAGGCGAATGATTTCGGCGACGTTGTTTTCGCGGATGCCGCCTCCGGCGAGGATGGCGATGCGTCCGTTGGCCGCGGCGATCAATGCGTGAAGCGAAGCGGCACCGTCGATCGCTTTGGCCGGGTCGCTGCAGGTGGCGCGCGCGACTCCGCTGGTGAGGATGCGATTGCATCCGGTGCGGATGACGTCTTCAAGAGCTCGCGCATCGCCGGATGCGGCAGCGGCGAGTTCGAAGGCGCGATGAAAAGTAACGTCGAGAGGCTTTGCGAGTTCGACCAGTTCGGAGGTCCGGGCGACGTCAATCGAGTTATCGGGGCTGAGCACGCCGATGGCGATGCCGTCTGGGCCGAGCGCTTTGCACCGGACGATTTCGGAAGCCATGACGGCGAACTCGGATTTCGTGTAGGCGAAATTTCCGGCGCGCGGGCGGATCAGAATCTGCAGGCGGATTTGAACGGCGGCGCGCACTTCGCGGATCAGCTCAAGAGGCGGAGTGATTCCGCCTTCGGGAAGATCGATGCAGAGTTCAATGCGGTCGGCGCCACCACGTTCGGCGGCAACTGCGGAAGCGAGTGAATCGACGCAGATTTCGACCAGGGTTTTGTGGGTGGCTGTCATCAGGTGGAGAACGTCGTCACGTTCTGGAATCAGTGTACCTGAAAAGTTTTGGAATCAAGATGGGGAGATGGGCGCGTTGCGAAAAGGATATGGCTTGGCCGGTTGGGCGTGGCTGGCGGGAGACGACTACCGAGAGAGACAGGCGAGAAGGCCGGTGTAACCCTGAAGGGCGCTGGCGGCGGAGTGATTGCGGCAGCTCCCGTAGGGACAATCGGAATCGGCGAAGCCAGAATCGTAGGAGCCAGCGCGAATTTCGGGGATGAATTTGGCGGCGAGCTGCTGGGATTTGGCGTCTTCGTCGGCGGACATTTGCGAAAAATTGATGGCGTGCCCGAAGGCATTCGATTCCGCTTCGGCGGATAGCTTCCACAGCGCGGTGATGTGAGGATCGGCGAGGCCGAGAGCGTGGAAATGCAGCGTATCCGGATAGGGAAGCTCGAAGAGTTCCTCTTTGCCGCCGCAAAACGCGACGATGGTTTGATTGGCGAAGTCGTCGCGATTCGCGCGTTGCACTTCGTCCCGCTCGGCCGCGTCGATCACGCCACCGACGTCGGATTCATTGAGCGCGCAGATGTGCTGGCGTCCGGCGATCGATTGAACCGAGGAGGATGCGACGGTGCGTTCGGCGGCGCGGACGATGACGGCGTGGGGCGGGCACTTTGATCCGGCGGGCGCGGGTGTGATTTCGATTTTGCGGATGCGGACTGAAGACGCGTCGGGAGCGACGTCGAGGATTTGGTCGGTCCAGGGCGGGGCGGATGCGGCGTCGGGATTGTTTTTCGCGGCGTCGGAGTCGGGCTGCGGGGCGACGGATTGGGTGACGATGTAGAAGCGGTCGAGCGGCGGAGCGGGTTTCTTTTTGTCCGCGGCGACGGTGAGGGCAGAGGCGGCGATCAGGATGGCGGCGAGGTAACGGGACATGAGGCGGGATTATACCGTTGGAAATCAAATTCAAAGGCGTGGAATCCGCCACGGCGGATGCAAACGGCGCACATTCCACAGAGAACACCGAAAAAGGCGGGGGCACGGAGAGGCCCTGCAGGATGCGCATTCATGCGGACTCGGTTACGGCGAAAACTGTCGGGACGGGCCGTACGGTGAAGTATGGAGTACCGGGCGAAATTACATGGCTGTGGAAAATATTCCGGGGGAATTCATGGAGGTGAAATATAAGGCGTTCAAAACAGGAGAGTAAGAGTGGGTGCGAATGGCACGCTCGTTGCGTTACCTATTGCCATGGAGATGGCGATGAAGGAGGCACACATGAGCTCCGGTGCTGTTACCTACGAAGAGATGCTGGACGCGATGGCAGAGGATGCGACGCAGCTGCACATCGCGGCGCTGAAGATGGAATCACTGGTTCCGTACGTGACGGGGACACTGCAACGCGCTCGGATTGAATTGACGGCCGCAGTGCTGCGCGAGAAGTGCTGGCGGATTGAGCGGATGCTGAATTTTGTGAAGAGTACGGAGAATAAGGCGGGAGCAGAGTGCTGATCGAGATTTTCGTGATGTTGAGTTTGTGGTGAGCGATCGCGCGCATGACGCGGATCGCGTGATGCGTGGGCTGCGGTGGGGGATTTTGCCGCAGCTCACGGCGGGAAGTTCTTCGCTGGGCGCGCCGGTTACTCCTCCCCTACCTACGATGGGGTGACCGGCGCGTTTCTTTTCTGATTTCAAAATCAAAAATAATTTGGCACGGAATGGTTCGTGGCTGCGGATTTGTGTGTGCAGGTGCTGCGGAATCCAAAGACGCGGAATCCGCCACGGCGGATGCAAACGGCGCACATTACACAGAGAACACCGAGAAAAACGGAGGGCACGGAGACATCGTGCTCGACGCGAAGTCTGGGTGAACTCATTGAATTGTTTCGAGGAAGTGAATCCGCGGTGGTGACAATGTGCGTGCGGGCGTGGAGAATAGCTGCGAGATGAATCGAAGACTGGTGGATGAGGGGCGGCTGTTTCCGGGCGATGAGGGGACGCGGGCGATTGCGCGGCGGTTGTACGCCGCGGTGCGCGATTTGCCGATTGTGAGTCCGCACGGGCATACGCAGGCGCGGTGGTTTGCGCTGAATGAGGCGTTTGCCGATCCGGCGCGGCTGTTTGTGGTGCCGGACCATTACATTTTCAGGATGTTGTATAGCCAGGGCGTGGCGATGGATGCGTTGGGAGTTGGCGGTGCGTCGGAGCGGCCGGGGTGGGATGCGCGGCGGGCGTGGCGGCTGTTTGCGGAGCACTACTATTTATTTCGCGGCACGCCGACGCGGATATGGCTCGATTCGATTTTTCAGGGTTTGTTTGGGCTGAACGAGCGGCTGAGCGCGAAGAACGCGGACGAATATTTCGACGCCATTGCGGCGAAATTGAAGACGCCGGAATTCCGACCGCGGGCGCTGTACGAGAAATTCAAGATTGAAGTGCTGGCGACGACCGATTCGCCGCTGGATTCGCTGGAGCATCATCTGTCGTTGCGCGCGTCGGGCTGGAACGGGCGCGTGATTCCGACGTGGCGGCCGGATGCGGTGGTCGATCCGGAATTTGCGGATTTTGCGACGAACGTCGGGCGCCTGGGCGAGATGACCGGCGAAGATACTTCGACGTGGCACGGATATTTGATGGCGCTGCGGAAATCGCGCGAACGATTTCGCGCGGCGGGAGCGACGGCGACGGACCACGGACATCCGACGGCGGCGACGGCGGATCTGGATTCGATCGAGGCGACGAAATTATTCGACCGAGTGATGGCGTCGGCAAGGCCGGGAACGAACGTGAGTTCGCATGCAGCGCTTGCGGCGGATGCGGAACTGTTTCGTGCGCAGATGTTGACTGAATTCGCGCGGATGAGCCTGGACGACGGTCTGGTGATGCAGATTCATCCGGGTGCGTTTCGCAATCACAACGAGAAAGTGTTTGGCGAGTTTGGGCGCGACGTGGGCGGCGACATCCCGATGGCGACGAATTACGTGCAGGCGCTACGTCCGCTGCTGAACCGGTTCGGAAACGAGAGCAAGCTGACGATTATTTTGTTCACGCTCGATGAATCGGCGTACAGCCGGGAACTCGCGCCGCTCGCGGGACATTATCCGGCGCTGCGGCTGGCGCCGGCGTGGTGGTTTCACGATTCGCCCGAAGGGATGATGCGGTTCCGCGAGTTGACCACGGAGACGGCGGGGTTTTACAACACCGTGGGATTCAACGACGACACGCGGGCGTTTCTTTCGATTCCGGCGCGGCACGATGTGGCGCGTCGCGTCGATTGCGCGTTTCTGGCGCGGCTGGTGGCTGAGCATCGTCTGGACGAAGACGAAGCGCAGGAATTGGCGATCGATCTGGCGGGGAATCTGGCGCGCAAGGCGTACCGGTTGTGAGGTGTGGGTGCGGCGGCAGAGAACGTAGGTCAACGGCGAGAAACTTAACACAGAGGACACAGAGAGGGCGCAGAGGGCGCGGAGACGTTGGGGCGTCGTTGGGTGCGAGGTCGTCGTGATGGAGTGGGGATGTGTTGACGCTGCCCACCCTTTGCAGAACCGGCAAAGGATGGGGCACCCAAAAATTCAAAGTCAGAATCGGCGGCGGCCGCGACCGCGTTGAGGACATTGCGGAGAGGACGCGACTCCGCGAATGCGACGGTGTCGTGGGTGGTTGCGCGGCGTCGCCCGCCGCAGCGGGGCCGCGGGACAGCCATGAGTGGCTATCCTACGGATATGGCGGCACGAGGCGGCTAGCTATTTCGCCGGGCTGTTCTCGGTCCTGGTGATGAACGCCGCGGCGTTGTCGTGCAGCGCTTTCAATGCCGGCTGATGCGCGTACACCATGTGGCCGGATTCGTAGAATTGGAACTCGATATTTTTCTGCAGCGACGCGGGAATGGGCAGGTGCTGCATTTCGTACACACCTTCGTAGAACGGAGTGGCGAGGTCGAAATATCCGGCGTTGAGCAGCACGCGCAGGTTCGGGTTGTACTTCATGGCCAGGGCGAGGTCGGGCATCACGTTAGCCGATTGCGGCAAGGCGATCGGTGAGCCAGGCGACTGATGTAGATTGTTCCAGTAGCGCCAAACACTCTCTTCGGGCCGGTACTCGCGGTCTTCGCCGAATTTCAAATCTTTGCGAACGTAATCGTTGAACGCTGAGACGTAGGCCGAGCCGATGGAAGCGGACTGCGGATCGTAATCGGCTTCGCGGCTGAGCGGATCGATCGTCGGGCCGGAAAAGCGCGAGTCGAGACGGCCGGTGGTCATGTTGGTGTCGTCCTGCAGCATTTTTTCGAATTGTCCGGCGTTGATGCGCAGATCGGATTTTTCGATGTAGTCCACCGGCAGGCCGGTGTATTGGTGCAGCTTTTGGGCGATGGCGTGGCGCTGGTCGGCGGGCAGAGCGGATCCGGCGGCGAGCGCCTGTGCGTAGTCGCCCATCGCGAATTTTTCCACTTCCTCGAGAAACGCTGGAAGCGACGCGGGATTTTCGGGCAATTTGTGGTGATACCAGGCGGTGGCGGCGTACGTGGGCAGCACGAGCTGATAGGGCAAGTCGATGCCGGGATTGAATTGAGGCGCGTCGGCGCTGAGATCGAAATTCAAAATTTGCGAGAGCAGAATAATGCCGTTGAAATCGACGTTGCGTTCGGTTTCGAGAATGTTGGACAAAACCGCGGAGCGCGTGGTGCCGTAACTTTCGCCGAACAGATATTTCGGCGAATTCCAGCGGCCGTATTTCGCCAGGAACTGGACGATGAAGTCGGCGAAGGCTTGCGCGTCCTGATCGACTCCGTAGAAGCGCTTTCTCGCGATCTTTGCCGGCCAGGCGGCTGAAGCCGGTGCCAGGCGCGTCGATGAACACAAGATCGGAGGCATCGAGCAGGCTGTATTCGTTGTTGACGACCGAGTAGGGCGCGGCGGGCGTGTGCGAATCGTCCGCAGTGACGACGCGACGGGGGCCGAAAGCTCCCATGTGCAGCCATACGGTGGATGAGCCTGGGCCGCCATTGTAGAAGAACGTGATCGGACGCGGCGCGGTCGTCGCGTTCGCGGGGGCGGATTTCATATAAGCGACGTAGAACATGCTGGCTTCGGCCGGCTGATTCTTTTCGTCTTTGTCCTGGTTCTGCGGCACGTCGTCCCAGTCTTTGGTGTGGACGACGACGGTGCCCGCGTAGGCGTCGTAATTGATGGGAGTGCCGCCGATGGTGACGGTGCCTTTGGTGGCGACTTGCTCGGCGGTGAATTTTTCAGACTTCGATGGGTCCGGTTTGGCGGCGTCGGATTTCGCGTCGGGCTTTACGGTGGGAGTGGACTCTTTCGCTTGCGCGCGGGCGCAGGGAGTGGTGAGCGCGAGAGATGCTGCGGTTGCCAGCAGAGCCATCGAGAAGATTACGTTTCGCATCAGCATCGTCTCCATTCACAGGTACGGCGGTCGGGAATTTGTGCGTTTAGGGCAGCCGAGAAGGTATATCTGACGCAGCCGGAATGCAAATCGTGAGCGCAGTCTGTGTGGGGTGAGGGGGCGCGGAGTAGCGGCAGGCGCGAATGATTGCGGTGGTTGAATCTTGCGTTTTGAGGTGCTAGCATCCCCGATCGTAGCCACCTGGACCGGCCCCAAAACCGGAGGGTGGCGTAAGGTCATCGCGCGCAGCCGCTGAACGCGGAGTCGTGATGCAGGTTTTCCGGCAGTCCACGAAAGAGCCGTCCGCAGTAAATCCTCACGAAATGCCTATCTGGGCCGCATGCGGATACGTGTGTCCCGTGCGGCGCGCTCCACTGGGTGCCGGCCGAATTTCCAGCTGCGAATCGCGTTTACGAACGACAGACGAGGTGAACCATGAAGGCCTATGAAACGAAATGGGTACGAAACGTGGGCATTGCCGGCCACGGCGACACGGGGAAAACCCAGCTGGTGTCGTCGTTGCTGTTTACGGCGGGAATGACTCCGCGGCTGGGAAAAGTCAACGAGGGCAGCGCGCCGACGGATTGGGACGAAGAGGAAATCGCGCGGAAGATCACGATCAATACCGGGATCGCGCACGCGGAGTGGCAAGCGGCCGGGCACGCGGAGAAAACGAAAATCAATTTTCTGGATACGCCGGGATACTCGACGTTTCTGAATGAGACGAAAGCGTCTCTGATCGCAGCGGATATGGCGCTGATCCTGGTGGATGCGGCGGCGGGCGTGCAGGTAGTGACCGAGAAGGCGTGGGATTTCGCAGTGGAGTACGACCAACCGCGCGCGTTTCTGCTGAATTGGATGGATCGCGATTTGGCGGATTACGATCGCGCGATGGAATCGGTACAGCATGTGTTTGGGCGTGGAGCGGTGGCGCTGCAGATGCCGATTGGATGGGAGCGCGGTTTCCGCGGAATGGTCGATTTGGTGTCGATGAAAGCGCTGACGTATACGCCGGACGGAAACGGAATCGCGAAGGTGGAGGAGATTCCGCAGGCGCTGGCGGAGGATGCCAAAACGGCGCACGAGACGCTGGTGGAACTGGTGGCCGAGGGCAACGATGAATTGATGCAGGAATTTTTCGATATGGGCACGCTGCCGGTGGCGGATTTGAAGAAGGGGCTTCGCGAGGCGGTGCTGGCGAAGCGGCTGTTTCCGGTGCTGCTCAGTTCGGCGCTGCACAATGTGGGTTCGGATGCGATTTTGAATTTTCTGGCGGACGTGTGTCCGTGCCCGGCGACGCGCGGGACGGCGAAGGGCCACGCAGACGCGGCGCATTCGGGGGAAACGGTCGAAAGGAAAGTGGCGGACAGCGAGCCAGTGGCGGTTTTCGTGTTCAAGACGCTGGCGGATCCGTTTGCAGGGAGGATTTCGTATTTCAAAGTATTGAGCGGCGTGCTGAAGAATGACGCAATCCTGAACAATTACAATCGCGGCACGCAGGAAAAGTTTCAGCACATCCAGCTGATGCAGGGCAAGACGGCGGTGGCGGTGAACGAGCTGCATGCGGGAGACATTGGCGCGGTGGCGAAGTTGAAGGAGACCACGACGGGCGAGACGCTGGGCGACAAGGGCGCGACGTTTTTCCATGTGCCGGCGCGGATACCGGAGCCGTCGATCACGTTTGCGATTGAGCCGAAGACGCGCGCGGACGAAGACCGAATCGGCGTGGCGATTCACAAAGTGCTGGAGGAAGATTTGGCGCTGCGATTTGGGCGCGATCCCCAGACAAAAGAGTTTTTGCTGAGCGGGTCCGGGCAGCAGCACGTGGAAGTGGTGATCGCGAAACTGCGGAAGCGATATCACGTGGACGTGGTGATGCATCCGCCGAAAGTGCCGTACCGCGAAACGATTCGAGCGAAAGCCGATGCCGAGGGAAAACACAAAAAACAGACCGGCGGGCACGGGCAATTCGGATTATGCCGCATTAAGCTGGAACCATTGCCGCGCGGGCGCGGAATTGAATTTGTGGACGACGTGTTTGGCGGAGCGATCCCGAAAAACTGGATTCCGTCGGTGGAGAAGGGAGTTCGCGAATCGGCGGAGCGCGGATATCTGGCGGGATTTCCGGTGGTGGATTTCAGTGTGAGTTTGTATGACGGGAAATATCACGACGTGGATTCGAGCGACATGGCGTTCAAGATCGCGGGATCGCTGGCGTTTAAGGAGGCGATGAAGCAGGCGCGGCCGGCGCTGCTCGAACCGATCATGCAGGTGGAGGTGCACGCGCCGGAGCAATATTCGGGCGATCTGCTGGGGCATCTGAGCGGGCGGCGCGGGAAGATCAGCGGCAGCGAATCGAGGGCGGGCGGCGTGGTGATCAAGGCGCTGGTGCCGTTTTCGGAGATGCTGAGCTATGCGAACGAGTTGACCAGCCTGACGCAGGGGCGCGGCAGCTATCACATGGAGCCTTCGCACTACGACTACGTGCCGCAGGAAATCGCGGACAAGGTGGTGGCGGCGCACAAGCCGCACACGCATGATGAGGAGGCGAGCCACGCAGCGTCGGCGTGAAGATTTTGGAGTCAAGATTATGGCGGCGCGGGTGAGCGGACGATCTTTGTTTCCGACCCTCTGATTGGTTGAAGCTTTGGAGTTACGACAGGGTGGCGAGGTCTGGTGCATGCGCTGCTCGGCGGACGGACCGCGAGTTGCGCCGGAAGTGATTCGATGTAGAATGGCCCGCGATTTGGAATACCACGTAAAAACTTAGGGTGCGCGATTCGCTTGAGGGTTGAGCTGCGCGAGGTGACTGCGATGCGGAAGGCTGTGTGTGTGCGCGCGATGAAAGCGACAATGGCGATTTTTGTTGCAGCCGGGATGATTGCCGGCGGCGAACCTGCGGCGATTGCGGCGCCTGGACACGGCGCGGTGCGCGCCGCGGCGATCGCGCTGCCGGCAGCTGGTGCGGTGGTGACGGCGCCGACGTGGCCCCGGGTGATCGAACGCGACGGGAATCACGTGATCGTGTACCAGCCGCAGCTGCGGAGCTGGTCGAATTACCGGACGCTGGTGGCGGACACGGCGATCTCGATCACGCCGGCGAACGGCAAACAGGTTTTGGGCGTGATTTCGTGGCGCGCGGACACCCAGGCGAATGTGGCCCTGCGAACGGTGTACGTACATGACATCGAGGTGATCAGTTCGCGGTTTCCGTCGCTCGACCCGCAGGCCGATGCGGCGATGCAGGCCAAGGTGAGCCAGTTTTATCCGACGATGACGTTTAACATTTCGCTTGACCGGATGATCGCGATGGCCGGAAAGACGAATGTGCCGGTGCAGTCGATCGCCGTAAATACGGAAGTGCCGAACATTTTGGTGAGTTACGGTCCGGCGATCGTGTTGACGGTGGACGACAAGCCGATTCTGGCGCCGGTAGAAGGGACTTCGCTGAAGTACGTGGTGAACTGCAACTGGGATTTGTTTTTCGACGATACGAATTACTACCTGCTGGCGAATAAGGTGTGGCTGAAGTCGAAAGATCTGATTGGTCCGTGGACCGCAACGGCAAAAATTCCCGCGGATATGGCCAAGCTGCCGAAAGAGCAGTGGGCTGAAGTGCTGAAGTCTGTGCCGGCGACAGCGGGAACCGCGCCAAAAGTTTTCTACACGCAGAAACCGGCGGAGCTGATTGTTTTCACCGGACAGCCGGTATTCGCTCCCGTGCCGGGAACCAGTTTGTCGTATGCGACGAACACGACCAGCAGCGTGTTCAAGGAAAATAAGAGCGGACAGATTTACGTGTTGCTGTCTGGCCGCTGGTTCCGCGCAGGCAAAGTGGATGCGCCCTATGTGTATGCGGGAAACGATCTGCCGGCGGATTTTGCGCGCATCCCGCAGGGACGAGCGTATTCGTCGGTGCTGGTATCTGTGCCCGGCACGGTGAATGCGAACGATGCGGTGTTGCTGTCGCAGGTGCCGACGACCGCGGTGATCAACAAGGCGGCGGCGGAAGCGGCGGTGAAAGTGGTTTACGTGGACGCGCCGAAGTTCGTGCCGATTCCCGGGACGACGATGCTGTATGCGGTGAACACGCAAGAGCGCGTGATTCAAGTGAACGACATGTATTACCTGTGCAGCCAGGGAATTTGGTTTGTGTCGCGTAGTCCGATGGGCGCGTGGAAAGTGGCGGAGACGGTGCCGGCGGTGATCTATACGATTCCGCCTTCGTCGCCGGTTTACAACGTGACGTACGTGACGGTTTCGAATCCGACGGCGACAACGGTGCAGACCAGCTACTCGAGCGGATACATGGGTGTGTTTGTGCTGGGTATGACGGTGGGCGCGGTGGTGGTGTACGGCACCGGCTATTACTATCCGCCGTACATTTATTACGGGCCGCGCTACCCGGTTTACTATCCGTATCCTTATACATACGGTTGCGCGTGGGTTTACAACCCGTACACCGGATTTTATGGAGTGGGGCACGCGGTGTACGGTCCTTACGCCTCGGCGGGAACGGCGGCTTGGTATAACCCGGCGACGGGAATGTACGGGCATGCGGTGACGTATCAAAACGCGTACGGCGGCCACACGTATGCGTCGGCTTACAACCCGTGGACGGGAACGTATGCGGCGACTTCACAGGGACACAACGCGTACGCGCAATGGGGAAGTTCGGTGGTGACCAACGGAAATAATTGGGCCGAAGCGCAGCACTACACGAATGCGAACGGAACGGCGGGATCGTTTCAGACTTCGAAGGGCAGCGAAGGCGCGGGCGTGACGGGCAAAAACGGCAACAGCGCGTTTGTGGCGAAAGACGCGAACAACAACAACGTGTACGCGGGCGCGGACGGCAACGTTTACAAAAAAGACTCGGACGGAAACTGGAGCAAGTACAGCGACGGTGGATGGACTCCGGTGGATCCTTCGACAGGATTGCAGCAGACGAAAAATTCGAAGCAAGGAAACACGACTCCGACGACGGCGCCGGGGTCTAACGGCAGCGGCACCGAGAAGGGCAGTGGGAATCGATCGGGGAATATTGGCGGGTCGGGCGGCACGCAGCAGTCCGGTGCGGGCACGGCGAATGGCGCGGGCAACGTCGGCGGTTCGGGCGGCACGCAAAGCGGCGCGAGCAGCCGCGCATCGAATGCGCGCAACGGACAGGCGGGAAGCGGTGGCACGACTGCGGTGCCGGGTGCCACGAACGAGGGGAACAGTGGAGGCGGCTCGGCGCTGGGTTCGCAACTGAATAATGACGCGAATTCGCGCGCTCGCGGCGATCAACTCGAACAAGGGCAGAGCCGTGGTGGCGGCGGCGCGCGCGGTTCGCGCGGCGGCGGTGGTGGCGGGCGTTCGCCGAGAAGGTAGTGCGCCAGCGGAGCCTCGGGCCACGCCCCATTAATCGGCGGCAAATGGTAGCAACGCTAGCGCGTTCATGTTTCCGCTGAGTTGCTCTTTCACGGGAGGCATAATCCCGCCAGCATCCCTATCCCGCCGTACAGAATGAAATTGCCGCCGAATTCCAACAGCCCCACCAAGGCTTTGTCCGGTGGACTTGACGGATCAACGATACCGACGATTGACGACGGCCATAAAACCAGAATGACCATTGGTTTGACTTCATGGCTGGCTGCAAAGACCGCAAGTCCGACCGCAACCAGGACGCCCAGGCAGCCTGAGGCCAGGAACCAATATTTAAGCCGCCGCGTCGTATCTCTCGTGGTTTGCATTCCAAAACTTTTGCGATCCCTACCGTTTACAAGCCAGCTCGTTGCGTAGCCATAACCCTGGTTAGGCAGCCCGAGGTTTCATACCACGACCAGTCGGTGTACAGAATGAGAGGCTGAGCCGATACGCTGCACACGAGGAACCGACGGAATCTTGACGAACACTCATTCTGACTATGGTAATATGACCATAGTGGTAGGGGGTAGCGATATGAAAGCGATGGCGGCGGGGACGTTTAAGGCAAAATGCCTGGCGGTGATGGATGAAGTACAAGCAAAGCGCAAGAGCGTGACGATTACCAAGCACGGCAAGCCGGTCGCGAAGCTGGTGCCGGTTCCGGCGGCGGGCGACGAGATCTTTGGCTTTTTCCGGGGCAAAGGGATGCTATCGGGCGATGTGTTGAAGCCGTCGTTGTCCGCGAAAGAATGGGGAGACTTGCGGTGATTCTGCTAGACACCCACGTAGTGGTCTGGCTGGCGTTTGAGCCGGAACGGTTGTCGCGTAGAGCGCGGGCGGAAATCATTTCGTCGCGTAGCTCGACGGACGGAATGGCCATCTGCGATGTGACGCTGCTGGAGCTGGCGAGTCTTGTGAGGAAAGGGCGCATCCGTCTGAAAGGAAGTCTGGAATCGTTTCTAGAGGAAGTCGAATCGCGGTTTGTGGTGCTTCCGATTACTGGGCGCGCGTGTGCGCGAGCGACGGAGATGCCGAAGAACTATCCGAAGGATCCCGCCGACCGAATCATCGGAGCGACGGCTCTGGTGGAGGGCATCGCGCTAATGACGGCGGACCCGGAAATTCGCCGATCGAAAGCGGTGAGGACGATTTGGTGAGGTTGCGTGCGATGTTCGTGGAAGCTGATTAACACCTTGGGCTGTGGTTCCGGTAAACTCTGTGCACGCGCCTGTAGCTCAACTGGATAGAGCATTAGCCTTCGAAGCTAAGGGTTGGGGGTTCGACTCCCTCCGGGCGCGCCACTTTTCTCCTGCATGGCAATCTTCCTCACAGAACGACGCTGCTGGACGTACTTGTCGCGGGCGGCATGACATCGTGGGTCGGCGGCCAGGTTCGACAGCCACGAGTGGCTATCGTACAAATTCAGTCAGCAAGCAGACCGCGAGGGATGGCGGAGCTTCGCGTGGATGCCGGTCGTGCGTTGGACTTCCAGGGTCACGCGGGAAAAGACGATTACTGCTCGGGGCGGAAGTCAAAGTCGATGGTTTCCAGGGTTTCTTTGGGGCCGGGCTCGTACTTCCAGAGTTTTACGGCGTCGCTTGCGGCGGTTGCTAGTAAGGGGCTGCCGCCTACCAGACGAGTTTTGAGGACGGTGCCGTCCGGCGCGACCGTTAATTCGATTCGCACTTTTCCAGCGAGGTGAAACTGCTTGCCGAGAGCGGGGTAAACCGGTTCGACGCGCTTTTTCACTTTTCTGGAGGAGGACTGCAGATCGGTGGACTGCGCTCGGGCCGCGGGCGCACCTGTGACTCCGCACAGTAAGAGGCCAAGAACCGCCCAGCCGACATGTTTTCGGAAAGCCATTAGCCAGCCTCTCGCGGCGAACCTGGTATGCCGCGGTCTGCGCTGATGCCAGTACAGACGGACGGTAAGAAGGCGTCAATATAACTAAAGTACTTTTCCCCGGTTCTCTAATGACGAGTAGCGCACATTGCGTGGACGGGCGGCGGAGCTCAGCGGCGCCGGCATGGCTGAACCTGCGCTCCGGTGAACGGGAGCGCACCGAGGCACGAGTGCCTGAGCTACCACGCGCCTGAGGCGGCGACAACCCGCCTACGCGATCAAACCGCGCCGGCGCGCCAGGGCCGCCGCACTTCACGAAAACACGGATTCGGCGGAGGCGATGACGGCCGGGCTCGACGGCTAAGCTCGACAGCCGCGAGTGGCTATCGCAAGGGTGCGCTGGGTGGCGGAGCGGGTGGCTATGTGGGGTAGAATCGTTCGGCAAAACTGGGAGATGCGAATGAATAAGCTGATGGTGATGGAGATTGTGTGCGCGATGGTGATTGCGATGGGATTCGTGGCGACGGGTGCGGATGGCGCGGGACGCGATGGCGCGACGAACGGCGCGACCGAGCGCGGAGCTGAAACTCCGGCGGGAGTTGTGGCTGGGCTGGCGGCGGAGCGCGCGGCCCAGGCGGCCGGCGCTCGTGCGCCAGTCGAAGGATGGAGCGAAGCGAATCCGTTTGCGAAGCCGAGCACGCTGCAGTTTCAGGCACCGGATTTCACCAAGATTCAGGATTCGGACTATCAGCCGGCGATCGAAGAGGGAATCCGGCGAGAGATGATCGAAGTGGAGGCGGTGGCGAACAATCCGGAGCCGGCCGCGTTTGCCAATACGATCGAAGCGCTGGAGCGGCGCGGCGAATTGCTGAACCGCGTCGGAGGTGTGTTTGGGAATTTGACGCAGTCGAACACGAATCCGACGCTGCAGAAAATCGACACGGCCACGACGCCGAAATTCGCGGCGATGAACGACGCGATTTATCTGAATGCGAAATTGTTTGCGCGTGTGAAGGCTGTGTATGACGGCCGCGACGCGGCGGGATTGAAGGGCGAAGCAAAATACCTGACCGAACGCTACTACAAGGATTTTGTGCGGTCGGGCGCAAATCTATCGGAAGCGGACAAGGAAAAGATTCGCGGCTACAACAAAGAGCTGGCGCTCCTATCGAATGAATTTCAGAACAAGCTGCTGGCGGCGACGAATGCCGCGGCGGTACTGATCGATAACAAGGCGGAGCTGGCGGGGCTCTCCGATGGGGATGTGGCGAGCGCGGCCGAAGCTGCGACCAAGGCCGGACATCCGGGCAAGTGGCTGATTGTGCTGCAAAATACGACGCAGCAGCCGCCGCAGGTGTATCTGCAGAGTCGAGCGGTGCGCGAGCGGCTGTTTAATGCTTCGGTGGAGCGCGCGGCACACGGCGACGCGAACGACACGCAGGCGACGATCGAGCGGATCGCGCAGCTGCGTGCGCAACGAGCGGCGCTGCTGGGATATCCGAACTACGCGACCTACGCGCTGGAAACACAGATGTCGAAGACTCCGGAAAACGCGATCAAGCTGCTGACGGATTTGTCTCCGGCGGCGACGGCGAAAGCGCGCGGCGAGGAGGCGCGGATGCAGAAGTTGATCGACGAACAGAACGGCGGATTCAAGCTCGAGCCGTGGGACTGGCAGTTCTACGCCGAGCAGGTGCGGAAGTCGGACTACGATCTCGACGAATCGCAGATTAAGCCGTATCTGGAAATCAATCGCGTGCTGCAGGATGGCGTGTTTTTCGCGGCGCACCAGATGTACGGGCTGACGTTCAAAGAGCGCAAAGATCTTCCGGTGTATCAGGAAGATGTGCGGGTGTTCGAGGTGTTTGACGCGGACGGCACGTCGCTGGCACTTTTCTATTTCGATCCGTGGAAGCGCTCGAACAAAGTGGGCGGGGCGTGGACGAATTCGTTTGTGAGCGAAAGTTCGTTTCTGAAGCAGAAGGCGGTAGAGGTTAACGTGGAGAATTTCGCAAAGCCCGCGCCGGGTGAGCCTGCCCTGGTGAGTTTTTCGGATGCGGTGACGATGTTCCACGAATTTGGCCACGCGCTGCACGGAATGATGAATCTGGCCGCGTATCCTTCGAGCGACGTGCCGCGGGATTTCGTCGAGGTGCCTTCGCAATTCAACGAGCATTGGGCGCTGGAGCCGACGGTGTTTGCGAATTACGCGAAGCACTACAAGACCGGCGCGCCGATGCCGGACGAGCTGGTGCAGAAAATCCGGAAGGCGAAGACGTTCAATCAGGGATTTGCAACGACGGAATATATCGAGGCGTCGCTGCTCGATTTGTCGTGGCATTTGTTGCCGGCGGATGCGCCGCTGCAGAATGCGGCGACGTTTGATCAGGCGGCGCTCGAAAAGTACAAGGTGTATATGAAGGCGGTGCCGCCGCGGTATCACTCGACGTATTTCGCGCATGTGTTTGCCGGCGGGTATGCGTCGGAGTATTTCGGGTATCTGTGGGCGGAAGTGATCGATGACGATGCGTACCAGTGGTTCGTTGAAAATGGCGGGATGACGCGGGCGAACGGACAGAAATTCAGGGAGATGATTCTGGCGAAGGCGGGGACGGAAGATGCGGCGGAGATGTATCGGGCGTTCAGGGGCAGGGATGCGTCGGTGCTGCCGTTGATTGAGCAGCGGGGATTGTCGGAGCATTCGTCGGCGAGGGTAAGGTAGGGTGCATTTACAGACGGCACGGCAAAATCGGAACTTCAAAAGCTTGGAACATTACGCAGAGAACACCGAGAAAAGCAGAGGGCAGGGAGAGTTTGGGTGGCGGACGGTTGAGGTTGGGGTCGCGGGAGGATAGCTAGAGGCCGTCAGGCTGAAGCCTGACGCACCATCAGGCGCAAGCGTCTAATCCACGGTGATCGTGTTTCGTGCGCGGTGGCTGCGCGAGCGAATATCTAGGAGCGCGGGATGCGTTCGTGGGGGAGGGGGACCTTCACGGTGGCCATGCCGGCGGCGGTGGCGGATTGGATGCCGATGACGGTGTCTTCGAAGACCAGGCAATTTGCGGGCGCGACACCGAGGCGCTGAGCGGCGAGAAGAAACGGTTCGGGATCGGGTTTGCTTTTTACATAGTCGCCGGCGCAGACGAGGGCGTCGAAACGGTCGAGAAGTTTTGTGGCGGTGAGCGACTTGGTGACCGATTCGCGCGTGCCGCCGGAGACGACGGCGAACGGAATGCGGCCATGCTGGGCGTTGATGTGTTCTAGGACTTCGGGCACCGGTTTCAAATTGGGTAAATCCGCGTAGTACATTTCCTCTTTGCGCAGGGCGAGTTCTTCGATGGGCATCTGCAGGGATTGTTCCACATTCAGGCGAGCGATGATTTCGTCTGTGGGCACGCCGCCCCAGGCGTAAAACTGCTCTTCGGTGAATTTGCAATTCCACTCGCCGAGGGCTTTGCGCCAGGCGACAAAATGCAGCGGCATGGAATCGACGATGGTGCCGTCGCAGTCGAAGATGTAGGCGGCGAAATTGCCCGGCGGTAACTTCAGTTTCATTTCGAACGGCTCCTCGGATTTGCGGCAGCTAACGACGCGACATCCATTGTAGCGTTGCGAGCGCGGACGGGATAGGCGCTCGTCGGCGCGAAGTTTCAGCGCGATGCGACGGACTGCGCGGCGGAGGCGGTGGTATCATCCGCGCGGAGAGAGGGTGCGAGTGAGCGTCGGCCAAACGATAAACGGAAGTCCGAGCGAGAGCAGTAGCGCGCGCGAAGGGTTGCGCGACGGCGCGGGCGTTGAATATTTCGACGTGATTATCGTGGGCGCCGGCTTATCGGGAGTGGGCGCCGGATATCACTTGCAACGGGAATGTCCGCGGAAGACGTACGCGATTCTGGAAGCGCGAACGGCGATCGGCGGGACGTGGGATTTGTTCCGCTATCCGGGAGTGCGGTCCGATTCGGACATGCATACGCTGGGCTACCGATTTCGTCCGTGGCGCGAGGCGAAGGCGATTGCGGATGGCGCTTCGATTTTGAAATACGTGCGCGAGACGGCAACTGAATACGGAATCGACAAGCACATTCGGTTCGAGCATCGCGTGTTGCAGGCAGCGTGGAATTCGGCGGACGCGCAGTGGACGATCGACGTGGAAGGGCCGGGCGGCGCTACGAAGCAAATGAAATGCAATTTTCTATATATGTGCAGCGGCTACTACGAGTATGCGGCGGGATATATGCCCGGGTGGGCGGGCATGGAGCGGTTTCGCGGGATCGTGGTGCATCCGCAGAAGTGGCCGGAGGATTTGGACTACTCGGGGAAGCGGGTGGCGGTGATCGGCAGCGGCGCGACGGCGGTGACGCTGGTGCCAGCAATGGCCGAGACCGCGTCGCGAGTGACGATGGTGCAGCGCTCGCCGAGTTATGTGGTGGCGCGGCCATCGGAAGATGTGATCGCGAACTTTTTGCGGAAATGGTTGCCGAGCGGCGCGGCGCACGCGCTGACTCGGTGGAAGAACGTGCTGCTGGGAATTTATTTTTACGGCTACGCGCGCAAAAAACCGGATGCGACCAAGCAGGCGATTATGAATTTCGCGCAGAAGGCGCTTGGTCCTGACTTCGATGTGCAAAAACATTTTAATCCGCGGTACAAGCCGTGGGATGAGCGGCTGTGCCTGATTCCGGACGCGGATTTGTTTCGCGCGATTCGTTCGGGAAAAGCGGACGTGGTGACCGGCGAGATCGAGACGTTTACCGAGACGGGATTGCGAATGACGAGTGGCGCAGAGATCGACGCGGATGTGATTGTGACGGCGACCGGATTGAAGATGAAATTGATGGGCGGAATGGAACTTGTCGTGGACGGCGCGAAGGTCGATCTCGCGAAGACGCTGACGTACAAGGGAATGATGTACAGCGACGTGCCGAATCTGGCGTCGGCGCTGGGTTACACGAATGCGTCGTGGACGTTGAAGGTCGATTTGACGTCGGAGTATGTGTGCCGGCTGCTGAATTTTATGGACGCGCATGGCGATGCGTATTGTGTGGCTCGGCGCGGGACCGAGGCGATGCAGGAGCAACCGGCGCTATCGTTCACGTCGGGATACGTGCAGAGGGCGTTACCGTTTTTGCCCAAGCAAGGGTCGAAGAAACCGTGGAGGCTGAATCAGAATTACGCGCTGGATTTGATGGCGCTGCGATTTGGAGATGTGGAGGATGGCGCGATGGAGTTTGTGAAGGCAGCGAAGATGAAGGCGGGATGATGGATCTGAAGGGCAAGACGGCGGTGGTGACCGGAGCAGCGAGTGGGATTGGGCGCGGCATTGCGCTGGCGCTGGCGCGACGCGGATGCAACATGGCGTTGGCGGACGTGAACGCGGCGGGACTTGCGGAGACTGTGGAGCTTGTGCGGAAGGTGCAGGTGAGCGAGATTCGCGTGACGCAGCACGTGCTTGATGTGGCCGATCGCGCGGCGGTGGCGGATTTTCCGCGAGTGGTGAGTGCTGAGCACGGCGGCGTGGATGTGCTGGTGAATAACGCGGGAGTGGCGATCGGTGGGACGTTTGAAATGGCGAGCGAGGAAGATTTCGATTGGCTGTTTGAGATCAACTTTTTCGGCGTGGTGCGGATGACTCGGGCGTTTCTGCCGTTGCTGCGGAAAAGCGCCGAAGCGCGGATCGTGAATCTTTCGAGCATTTTTGGAATTATTTCGCCGCCGGAGCAGAGCGCGTATTCGGCGAGCAAATTTGCGGTGCGGGGCTTTTCGAATTCGCTGCGGCACGAGCTCGAGGGATCGAATGTGGGCGTGACAGTGGTGCATCCGGGCGGCGTGGCGACTTCGATTGCGGATAATGCACGGGCGCCGAAGGGTGTTTCGCCGGAAGAAGTAGCGAGGCGAAAAGCGATCATGAAAAAAGCTTTGCGGATGCCGGCGGAAGAAGCGGGGGAAATTATTGTGCGTGGAATCGAGCGGCGACGAGAGCGGGTGCTGGTGGGGTCGGATGCGAAGATGATTGCGGTGATTGAGCGGATGGCGCCGGTGGGATATTGGTCGTGGCTGAAGAAATTGCTGCCGAGGAAGTAGGGTGGTGGAGTGTTTAGGCCGTAGCTCGCGAACGATAGCTGAAATCCGTCAGGCTGAAGCCTGACACACCATCAGACATGACTGTCTAATCCACGGTGATCGTGTCTAAATTCCGGTGGCTGGCGCTTGCGAGTGGGTGATTCTCAAAGCGGCGAAGGCTCTTCACTGTAAGAATCGGCAGAGTCACGCGTCGGAGGCGCCGGAGACGGCTTAAAAGGCGAGTGGCTGGCGCGAGCGGGTGGATGATTTCCGAAGGCAGCGCGAGTGTTTCGTGCGAGGCGAAATCGAGGAGAGTTGCGATGAAGATGCGGGGGATTCGAGTGATGGCGGCGTGCGCGGCGGTAGCGGCGAGTGCGTGCGCGATGGGACTGTGCGCGGCGGCGACGGCTGGCGCGCAGGCGCA
Organism: uncultured Acidobacteriota bacterium; assembly: GCA_963719065.1. Classification (GTDB taxonomy): domain Bacteria; phylum Acidobacteriota; class Terriglobia; order Acidiferrales; family UBA7541; genus Palsa-295. The sequence continues at coordinate 731,876 of CAVRAM010000001.1, forward strand.
GCACGCGGGAGCGGGGGAGCAGAAGTTTGTGTCGGTGAAAGACGACGTGGTGGCGATTACGCATGTGGAAGTGATCGATGGGACGGGTGCGGCGGTAGCGAACGATCAGACGGTGGTGATCGATCACGGGAAAATCAGCGCGGTGGGAGCGAGTGGCGGCGTGACGGTGCCGACGGGTGCGAAGACCATCGATGGGACGGGGAAGACGTTGATTCCCGGAATCGTCGGCATGCACGAACATCTCTTTTATGTGGCGCCGGTGGACGGGCCGCTGACTGCGGTGCATCCGTTTTATTCGTTTGCGCCGATGTATCTGGCGGGCGGCGTGACGACGGCGCGGACGGGCGGTTCGATGGATCCGTACGGCGACATCAATATCAAATCGCGCGTCGATCGCGGCGATATGCCCGGGCCGCATTTCGATTTGACGACGCCGTATCTGGAAGGTGCTCCGTCGCTGATCGGGCAGATGCATGAATTGAAGGATGCGGAGGAAGCGCGCGCGTTTGTGCGCTACTGGCATTCGGTAGGATTCACGTCGGCGAAGGCATACGCGAGCATCACTCCGAAAGAATTGGGCGCGGCGATCGATGAATCGCACAAGCTGGGAATGAAAATCACCGGGCATCTGTGTTCGGTGGGATATCGCGACGCGGCGGAGCTGGGAATCGATAATCTGGAGCACGGGCCGTTTGGCGCTCCCGACGGGGAACTCGACACCGAGAAGAAAGAAGGAGCGCCGTGCATTCCGGGATATTTTCAGATTCTGGCGAAGATTACGAACACGGTGGATCCGGACGGGCCCGAGTTGAAGCAGACGATTGCGACGCTGGTGTCACATCACGTGGCAATTACTTCGACGCTGGCGGTTCTGGAGCAAGCGAACCGAGCGCCGGTGGATTCAATTTACGTGCAGAGGACGCACGAGCTGCTGAATCCGATGTCGCTTGCGCATGCGACCACGCCGCGCGGGAATCGCGCCGGAATGGACGCGTTGATGGAAATGCTGCTGAAGAAAGAAATGAAATTCGAGCGGAACTTTGTGGCGGCGGGTGGAGTGTTGATGGCGGGATGCGATCCGACCGGGGACGGGCACACGCTGGCAGGATTGGGCGACGAACGGAATATCGAACTGCTAACGCAGGCGGGATTCACAACTTCGGAGGCGATTCGGATTGCGACGCTGAATGGCGCGACGTTTATGGGCGAGGGCGAGCAGATTGGAAGTATCGCTGCGGGGAAGAATGCGGATTTGGTTTTGCTGGATGGTGATTTGGCGAAGGATGTGACGACGATCGAAAAGCCGGTGACGGTGTTTAAGGATGGAGTTGGGTACGACTCGAACGCGATTTTTGAAAGTTTGCGTGGGAAGGTGGGGATGCAGTAGGAAACTGAAATACCTTACTTAAGTGGAGTGCTGTCCGCGCATTCCTTCGGGCCGTAAATTGTGGCACTCGCACCTTCTTGGTTCCACCACGAAGACCATGCGGAGTACTGCGATTGCGGATTTTCAAACCATTTATCGCCGCCGATGTCGTGATGCGTAAGTTGACGAAGCCCGTAGAGTGCGTTAAGGGAGATGCCGACGTCTGGGCCTTGCAACAGTTGCAGCAGAATGGGAACGGCTGCACGTGATCCCGTGTCGGCGAGAACTTGGACGCCAACGGGACGCATAAATTCGTTATCCGAACTCCGTATCATCGCAACCGCGATAGGCAATATGTCTTCTTTTCCAAGGGCAGCTGCGTCGGAATAGTAACTTGCGATGCGCGACGCCCGCGCAGTTCTCAGTAGCAGCGGGAACCACTGCGCGTCTCCCGTATCTGAAAGGTATTCCGCGCTCATCACGCTTTCGTACGTACCCTTCTCCGATTTTTGGAGCAAAGCGGCCATGGCGGCGAGGCTGACCTCCGTATTGAGCCTGTGAAACGCGAGCGGAGCAAACTCGCGCAAATCTGGATCATCTGCAAAGGCTAAAAGCGTGTCCTCAAGCGAAGCAGGCGCGACGCTGGCGAGAACGCGCGCCGCTTCTTGCCGTTCGATGAAATTCGACGATTTTAGTTGAGCAAGCCATGGTGTGAACGCCGTGGGACTGAGCGCCACAGCGGCATCGACGCGGAACCAAAGGTGGGCTTGGAGCGGAATGCCATCATCGTTGGATAGGGGGCCGCTGTTATCGGGCGTGACGGGGAGAAGGATCTTGGCGTCCACTTGGTAGTCGCCAGGGCCGTTCACATCGTGCGCGTAGTTCAACAACACCGCCACCATGGAAGTCTGACCGGGTTTCACGGATTTCTGGGAAGACAGGCAACTCATTAAGATCGGCCGTGAGCAAGTACCGCCCGACGATGGATCGGATGAAACCTGAATGCGGTACGGCGAACACGGCGAGTAGGGGTCAGAGCTCGCTAAATCCTGTTTTTGTGACGAGGTATTTGTGACTTCGAAGTACACGAATATTGGTTCGCCCGGTGCGAATGTTTCTTTTGGCAGGTAGACACGACCGGACCACTGGGAGTACGTGACCTTGGGGAAGATCACCGCGAGGAGGGCCACGGTAACGAGGAACACTGCGCGAGAGCGCTGAGATAAGGTCATCGCGAATAATGATGAAGATTCAGGGGACGGGTGGGGAGTTGCCTAGGGACCTCGGAAACTCATTGCGAACTAGAGTAGCACAGACGTACAGTACCGCCCATCTAACCGTGTCCGCGGCGGATGATTCGGATGCGGGCGCGGCGAAAGAGCCGGTGAGGCTCAAGGCGGTGGCATGGCCAAGAAAAATGAGGAGCTTTCGCAGCAAGACCTGGAACGGGAGAATTTCAGGAGGGCGGGATACGACCTCGAGACCGAGGTCGCGGCGAAACGATTGGGAGGCGCTCCGAGTGATGTGACAGAGCAGATACGCGGGACGGCGAGCCAAGTGGAACCCACGCGAACGGCGGAAGATGCCGATGAGGTGCAGATTCGTTATCGCGTGGAGTCGGATGAGTCCGCGGCGGCGGAGCCGTCGAAGGTTGCGGAGCGCGCTGCGCGATCCCAGTCGGAGTTGATGGAAAAGGTGATTGGGCCTGGCGGTGCGGCGAATGCAGCGGGTGGTGCGGGTATTACGGGAGGCGCGGGCGCTGCGGGCAGCGGCGTGCGGTTTTCCAAGCAGGCGGGCGATGCCGACACGGCGGTGCTGGTGTGCCACGGAATGGGGCAGCAGGTGCGGTACGAAACGATCAGTTCGGTGGCGGAGGCGATTCGGCAGCAAGCGATGGCCGTCCATCCACAAACCGTCGGCATGGTGACGGTGCTTTCGAGGGACAAGGATGATTTTCTGGCACACGCACAGGTGAGCTGGACGGACGCGCAGAATCAGGCGCGGAAAGTGGATGTGTACGAGGCGTATTGGGCTCCGGTGACCGAGGGGCAGGTGAGCTACTACGATACGTTGAAGTTTTTATTTGGCGCGGGGCTGCGGGGATTGTGGTGGAGCATTCCGATTATCAAGGGAACTTTTAAGCGGTGGATGTTTGGCGGGCGGAAGGAAATGAAGATTGGGATCAGTTCGTTCGGAGGATTGCTGATCGTACTTTTCGTTTTGCTGGTGATTGTTGGATTGATCGCGGCGGGGTCGTGGTGGGTGGCGCGCGAGTTGAAGGAAATCGCGTTGATGAAGGAGCCGTGGATTGCGGTGAAGGAAGCGTTTTGCAGAATTCAGGATTGGCAAGTGACCGGGGGCTTTTGGTATGCCCTCAAGGAGCTTTGGTTGGTTTCGAGGCAAACGTTGGCGTGGCTGGCCGTGGTGGCGTTTGGATTTGGGGCCAGATATTTCATTGTGGAGTACGTGGGAGATGTGGCGGCATATATTTCGCCGTACAAAGACAGCAAGTTCGACGAGATACGGCACAAGATTCAGCAGATTGGACTGAACGTAGGGAAGACGATTTATGGATTTGGGACGGCGACGCCGAACGTGCCGTATTACAAGCGAGTGGTGATTGTGGGGCACTCGCTGGGGTCGGTGCTGGCGTACGACACGTTGAATGCGCTACTGAATCTGGACAATGTGCTGGCGGAGGGGGATCGCCGAGATGTGGCGGACCGGACGCGAGCGCTGATTACGATGGGGTCGCCGCTTGACAAGACGGCGTTTCTTTTCCGGATGCAGGCGAAGTCGAATAAGGATTGGATTCGCGAGGCGCTGGCGGCGAGCGTGCAGCCGCTGATTGTGAATTATCCGGACTACCGCAAGATGACGTTTGATTGGGTGAACATTTGGTCGCGGGCGGACATTATTAGCGGCGACCTGAGTTATTACGACGATCCGGCGCTCATTCGGAATGTGGCGCCGTGCGTGCAGAATCGCGTAGATGGGCAGGCGTGGTGGGAGCTGATTGTTGCGCATACGAAATATTTTGGGCACGAGGAATTTCATGAGTGGTTGTACAAGTTTGTGACGTAGGGCGTGGGGCGCGCATGGCGACTGAGTGCGTGGAGATAGGTAGATGCCGTCAGGCTGAAGCCTGACACACCGTCAGACAGGACTGTCTAATCCACGGTGTGAGCGCTTCATCCACTGTGGCTGGTACGAGCGAATGGGCGATTCACAAAATTGCGAAGGCCCTTCACGTTAGGACCCAGCAGACGCACGCGTGGGAGATGCCGGATCGGTCGTGAAAGGCGGCGGCAAGCCGCCGCACTCCACGAAAAAAGTAAAAGCTAACGCGAACGTCAGGGCGAAAGCGAAACCCAAGGTAAAAGCAAAAGACAAGGCGAAGGCTGGCGGGCGTAAAGGCCGCCGCTACAAATACGCCGATCGCGTGAGGATCGGAATGCGGTGGGGGCCGGTTAGTGAGAGGCGGACGGCGAGAAGTGAATTTTCATGGCGTAGCCGGGCAAGTGGATGACGGCGTCGTACTGAACGCCGATGAACACTGTCCAGGTGTCGTCTAGTTCGGTGCGGGTGATGGTGATTTGGCTCCGGTCGAGTGTGATGCCGTCTTCGGCCGCGCGATGGATGACGACGTCGCGGAGATCATCGTCGGATTGAGGCGCGTCGAGGCCGATGCGCGCACCTGTCTGGGCGGCCACGGCGCGAAGATCACTTTTGAGTTCAGAGTTTCCGACGTAAGCGCTTCCGATCTGCCACGCGGAACTAACCACTATGACGATGGCGCCGAGCGCGACGATCCATTTGATTTTCTTCATAATGACGAAGAACTGATGCGGCTACAGGATATCGCGGCGCCGGCAGGCTGAGATTATTTTTCGGCAGCGGTTTTCAGGTTGGCGAGGCCGGATTCGAAATGTTTGCCGGCGATGCGGTCCATGCTGACGAAAACGCTCATCACTTTCATCATGTAGAGATTGGTGCCGCGCATCGACCAAGTGACTTTGGTTGCGCCGCCGGCCGGCTCGAGCGTGAATTGATTGCGGTTGTGCGCGGGGAAGGGCTTCACGAAGTCCACTTGAACGGCGACGGCGCTTGGCGGCGTCGATTCCACGATGGTCATGCGTCCGCGTCCTGCGGACCCTTTGCTGGTCCAATCGGAAATTGCTCCCACTCCGTTTTCGGCGCCGCTGTAGGTGCGCGTCATCGTGGGGTCTTCCGCGTCTTGCGACGCCCAGCGCGGCCAATTGTGAAAATCGTCGATGAGGGCGAAGATTTTTTCCGGCGGGGCGTTGATGATGATCGATCGCGAGACGGTGAACGTGTCTGGACGTGTGGCGGCGAAGATGAGGACAGCAGCGAGAAGTACGACGAATACGAGAAAGACGCGCAGAAGCATTGGGATCGCCCTTGTGTGGAATTTTGATTTCGGGCCCGGGAGATAGTAGCGGAAATGTTGAAGGCAGGGAAGCGCGAGGAGGGTCTGGGAGTCGTTGAAGTAGTTTGCGAACGTCAGGCTGAAGCCTGACACACCATCAGGCACACGTGTCTAATCCATGGTGCGGGTGTTTCATCCCAGGTGGCTCACGCGAGCAGGCTAGCGCAGTGCGGCGAAACGGGAGGAGTAGCGAAGGAAACTGGCGAGGGATTTGGGTTGACGGCTAATATCTATATATGTAGAGTTAGCGATATGAAGATTCCGAGGATATCGGCGCAGACGCTGCAGGTGCTGGATCTGTTTGTGGGGCGGCCGGCGGGCTGGCGGTACGGATATGAATTGAGCCGCGAGACGGGGCTGAAATCGGGGACGCTGTATCCGATTTTGATGCGGCTAGAGAAGTACGGATTGCTGGAGACCAAGTGGGTGACGACCGAGGACGGAGTGCCGCCGCGACATACGTACCGGCTGACGACCAAGGGATTGGCGGCGGCGAAGGCGCAACTGGCGGAAATGGGTTCCACGCGAAAGGCTCGGCGAGCGAAGTTGAAAGAGAGTGAGGCGTGAGTTGGATTCGATCCTGAGAAATGGGCGGCTGGAAATTTGCTGGTGCCGTGACGCGGCGAGCGGAATTCGATCAACCGAGAATCGATGACACGAGAAACCAATTCGCAGGACTTCAGCGAGCGCGAACCGGAATCGCAAGATTCGGGTACGCGACAGTCGGTGTCGCGCAAGTTCGCTGTGATGCTAGTGCGGGCGGGGATTTGGGTTGCTCCGCATGGCGCGCGGGAATGGGGCGAAGCGATTTTGGGCGAGCTTGGATGCGCTGCGAGCGATTGGGAAGCGTTGCGGTGGGCGTTCGGCGGAGCGCTGGTGTTGGCGGAAAGCAGGCTCGAGGCGATTGTGTTTGGCAGCAATGAGCAGAGCAAGGACGCGAATGGGGCGAGCGGATTGAAACGGGAGGGTCTGATGCGAAAGATTGCGTTCGCCACAGTGGGACTTTGTGCGGCGGCGATGGCTTTGATTTTCGTGGCGCCGGCGGGGCGGCAGGCAATTCGTGTTTCGATGGCGCAATGGCAAAACGTATTTTTTGCGGCCGGGCAGCACGAGGCTATTTCGCAGGCGGCGCGACTGGATGCGCTTGCCGAGCGCGCGAAAGCGTCGCATGACGCGGAAGGAATTGCGTTTGTAGCGCTGCATCATCCCGACGGCGCGCAAGTGGTGCGATTGGCGGATCAAGCGGTGGCGATGGATCCGCGGCTGACGTGGATTTATGCGGTGGCGGCGACGAATGATCCGTATCTGCCGACGGATGCGTGGGCCGATAAGCTGCGGTCGTATGATCCGCAGAATGCGCTGCCGAATTTTCTGACGACGGAAACGATCGATATGGAGCTCGTCGGTCGCGGAAAACAAATTGATAGCACCAGCGACGGAGGAGCCGAGTGGACGGCTGCGATGGAGCAGGCTTTTGAATCGCCGAAGCTGGACACGTATGCGGATCGGTTTATGGAGCTAGACCGGACGGTGATGCAGCGGTATGGGTGGAACGATCCGACGGTGCTGCGGACCGAGTATGGATACGTGATGCCGACGTATGGGGCGGGTACGTTGCCGAGCTACGCGGTCTACAACGCCGCGATTTATGCGAATTCGGTGATGCAGCAAGGCAAGACGCAAGAGGCCGCGGGTGAGCGCGCAAAAGCAAAAGAGACTTATGCGGCGGTCGCGCGGTTTGCGGAGATGTTCACCGCTATCCATGCGCGAACGCGGATGGGGCTGGTGCAGCGCGAGGCTTACGAGCGGTTGAGCGCGCTTTCGGCGACGGATGGCGAGACGTCGCAGGCGGCGTTATACGCAGTGAACGCGCGCGAGGTAGACCAGCGGATCGAGAAAGAAAAACAGAGGCTTGAGTGGGAGTTCGCTCTTGAAGGGACGATTGCGCGCGGCGCTAACGTGGTGAAGGTTGCGGGTTTTGTGGCGGCTCTGTCGGTTGGGGTACTTGCGATATTGGCGATCGTCTTGATCGCGCGGCTGCTGATGAGCGGGTGGGCGGCTTTTCGAGTGTCGCGCATGGCGGCGAATCTTGGTGCGGTGGCAGCGGCGGCGTTTTTGGCGTCGACGGCGACGATTTATTTTGCGTACCGGCCGTATGCGGAGATGCTGCAGGGATACATTGAGACAGGCGATGTGAGCAAGTTTGCGGAGCTGCATGCGTTTCTGGGGCAGACATCGACGGCGCTGGGGACGAGTGCGAACGGAGTGATGCCGGGGCGGCTATTTGAGTTTTGGCTGTTTGTAGTGGCGTTGATGGCGCTGGCGGCAGTTGCGGTGCTTGCGAAGCGTTTGATGCATCGCGTGGGGCACGGCACGGCGATTTAGCGACGTGATGAGTCGATTGTGAATGGCTGGGGTCTGGGTAGCGTCGAGATAGCGAAAGGCTGTCAGGCTGAAGCCTGACACACGACCAGACAGGAGTGTCTGATCTACGGCGCGGGTTTTTAAGTGTCGGTAGCTGGCGCGAGCCAGCGGGTGAGTCGCATAGTGGGGAAACCGTTTTACTGCAGAGCTCAACAAACGCCAACGCGGAAGATGTCAGATCGGTCGTAAAAGGCGGCGGCAAGCCGCCGCACTCCACGAAAAACCAGCGCCGCTCGGCGGGACTGCATCGCACCGCACGATACGGGATTGTTGAGCGGATTTTATTCTTCTGTAACTTCACTCCTGCTGATCGAAAAACTCACATCAAAATCTGTGTTGCGGGGGTGTGCGCGTTGTGTGGAACAATGTTCGCGCGTAAAAAGGGGCCAATGAGAAGCATTCGGGCAATGATGGCGGACGAGTTGACGGGGGCGCAAGCGACTGTGCGCGGGAAGGTCGGCGCGAATTGGCTCCTGATTCTGCCCGGCGTTTTGTTGTTGCTGGGTGTGATGGTGTTGCAGCTGGCGTCGAGCGTGAGGCAGGAATCGATCAGCTGGGACGAAGGCGATCACCTGTTCGCGGGATACATGTCGCTGAAGACCTGCGATTTCGGACTGAATCCGGAACATCCGCCGATGGTGAAGATGGTGGCGGCGTTGCCGCTGGTGGCGCTGGACCTGCCGGTGCCGGAACTGCAGAAGCGCAGCTTCAAAGTGGAGGCGTTTGAGGACGGGAAGCAATTCGCCAGAGTGAATTGGGCGCAGGACATTTTGTTCCGGGCGCGGATGGCGGCGTCGGTGTTTACGGTGCTGCTGGGGTTGCTGATATTTCTGGCGGGGCGGGAAATGTTTGGGGCGGTGGCGGGTTGGTTTGCGCTGGCGCTGTATGTGTTCGATCCGAATTTTCTGGCGCACGGCGCGATGGTGACGACGGACGTGGGAATTTCGTGTTTTCTGTTTGCGGGAGTGTACGCGTTTTACCGCTACGCTAAATCGCCATCGCTCGGCCGTCTGTTGGTGGCGGCTCTGGCGACAGGATTGGCGCTGGCGGCGAAACACACCGGGATTTTGCTGTTCGTGATGCTGCTGGCGATGGCGATTCTGGAAACGCTGCGAACCTGGATGTATGTGATTCCGGTAGGAGCAGGCCGGGGCGCGGCGATCGCCGATGCGGGACAGGGAGCGTCCACGCGCGGTCCAGCGTTCGCCGACCCGCGAAAAGTGGGCGCGCGAATGCTGGGGTCGCTGGCGGTGATCACGGTGATTGCAGTGGTGGTGCTGTGGGCGTTTTACGGGTTCCGATATTCGGCGCGCCCTGCGGGAATGGAGTTGAATCCGACTTTCGCGACGTACCTGGAGGTGTCGCATCCGCCGGTAACGCAGATGGTGGCCGCGGCGGCGAGGATGAAGCTGCTGCCGGAGTCTTACTTGTACGGGATTGTGGACATTCAGGCGGTTAATGATTTCTATTCGGCATATTTCTGGGGAAAGATTTATCCGCACGGAACGCACTGGTATTTTCCGGGCGTGATTGTGGTGAAGTCCACGCTGCCGCTTTTGATTCTGCTGGCGCTGGCGGTTTATGCGATTGCGAGCGGGAAGATGAGAAAGCGGTGCGGCGGAGCGCGGCCGATTTTGTACCTGGCGGTGCCTCCGGCGATTTACCTGATTGTGGCGATGTGCTCGCATATGAATATCGGGGCGAGGCACATCCTGCCGGTGTATGCGTTTCTGTACGTGCTGGGAGCGGGAGCGGCGACGGCGCTGGTGGGCACGAGGCGAATCTGGTTTTACGCCGCGCTGGTGGCCCTGCAGATCGTGACGTCGGTTCATGCCGCCCCGGACTACATGGCGTATTCAAACGAGCTAGCGGGCGGGCCGACGAAAACGCAAAAATATTTGAGCGATTCGAATACGGACTGGGGACAGCAATTGTATGCGGTAAAGAAATATGTGGACGAGCACGGCATCACGGATTGCTGGTTTGTGTATTTCGCACAGGGCCCGACGGATTTCCGGGATTACGGAATTCCGTGCAAGCCGTTGCCGACGGCCGACACTGCGTGGTGGCTGAACGAAGAAATGGACGTGCCGGCGGCGCTCGACGGAGTGGTGTTTGTGAGCGAGAGCGACCGAGCTGGTTTTGAATTCGGTCCCGGGCCGCTGAACCCTTACGAACAGTTCAGGAACATGACGCCGGACGCGACGATTCAGCACGGAGTGCATGTGTATCACGGGCACTTTGAGATTCCGCTGGCGGCTGCGTACGCGCACGTGCAGAAATCGGGGAACCTTGCGGCGGCGCAGAAATTCGACGAGGCGCTCGAAGAGGCGCAGCAGGCGGTGACGCTTGCTCCGAATGATGTGCTGGCAAACTCAGCGATGGGCGATGCACTTGCGCACCTCGGCAGGCACGCAGAGGCTCGGCCGTACTACGTGAAGGCGCTGGAGATTGCGGAGACCGTGGAGCCGGAATTTCAGGCGGGCGCGATCGCGGACTTACAGAAGAAGGTCGCGGCGAATTAGGGCGGGGAGCGGCGGAAAACGCGTCGCGTAATCTGCGGGGCAATGTGTGACGGCGCGAGGCGTCCGAGGCTCTGCGCTTGTTTACGCGGCGTGTGGCGTCAGGAACGTTGGGTCCCGGCACCTGGACAACCGCTTCCGGGTCTAATTCTACGAACGGTTTCGCGTGTCTTAGGTGGCCGATGGCGACGAAGAATTGGAGTCGTAATCGGTGACGTTGTTAGGTACGAGAACCGCGTAGAAAAGCGCGATCGCGAGAACTAGAACGACTTTCGCAAGCCGGAACGCGATCACATGCCGGACGGGTTGTTGCACCGGCGATACCTTCGTCTAATTGGCTGGCATCCGCCTTCCTGATTTAATTCCGGCGTCCACGATGGCCGGTTGAAAAATCCGAGTGAGGAGCCAGGCATGGCGGTGACCACAGAAATTACGCCGGATATTTACCGCATTTCGATTTTCGCTCCGCGGGGCAACGTGCAGTTCAATCATTTTCTGGTGAAGGACGATGAGCCACTGCTGTTCCACACCGGACTTCGCGGAATGTTTGCGGAAGTTCGCGAGGCGGTGTCGAAGCTCATTGACCTGACCGCGCTGCGCCACATCAGCTTCAGCCATTTTGAATCGGACGAGTGCGGCTCGCTGAATGAATGGCTGGCGGCAGCGCCCAAGGCTGATGTGATCTGCAGCGAGGTTGGCGCACGCGTGAACGTAAACGACTACATCGGCAGGGAAGCGCGCCCGTTGGCGGATGGCGGGACTTTTACAACGGGGAGACGTCGCTTCCGGTATTGCCAGACGCCTCACCTGCCGCACGGTTGGGATGCCGGCGTACTGTTTGAAGAAACGGGTAGGACGCTTTTCTGTTCGGATCTATTTCATCAGATGGGCGACCGCGAACCGCTCACTTCGGCTGACGTGGTGGGCCGGTCGCATCAGGCGCTGAAGGAATTTCAGCGAGGGATTCTGGCCGAGTATCTGCCGTACACATCGATTACCGACCGAAACATGAAGAAGCTCGCTGAATTGAACCCCAAAACGCTGGCGATTATGCACGGCTCCAGTTTTGCAGGAGACTGCGTGAAGGCGCTCGAGGACTTCAACGCGGTCTTGCGCGAGGTGTACGGCGAGAGGAAGTAGGAGGCGAGATCGCCGAGACACGAGAGCCGATGTGAGATCGAACGATCGCTCGATTTCCAAGTGGGCATCGCGACATCTGTGGACGCACGGGCAGGCTGAGAGGATTAAGGTTGGACTGCATGGGAGTAAACCCGCGAATGCAGTACGCTGGATACGAATTAGTGGAGCTTGTGAGTGGTTCCTCCGCCTTCCGCTCGATTGATATTTCGAAGCTGGACCGATGACGATACGGCGCTTGCCGAGGCGCTGTGGTGCGATCCGGAAGTGACGCGTTACTTCGGCGGCGCGTTGAGCCGAGAACAAGCGCACGTGAGGCTGCAGACGGAACGTGAACGCGAAACCCGGCTGGGAATTCAGTACTGGCCGATGTTTGTGCGCGAGACGGGCGAATTTGCGGGCTGCTCGGGGCTGCGGCCGTGGCAGATGGACCCGAATACGATCGAGGCGGGCGTGCATTTAATGCGGTCCACGTGGGGCTCGCGGCTGGGCGAAGAGGCGATGCGCGCGGTGATCGCGCATGGATTCGAGACGCTGGGACTGCCGAAGATCGTCGCCGGACATGGGATCGGCCATGACAACTCACAGAAGATGATGGAACGCCTGGGCTTTGGCTATACGCACAATATCCTGTGGGGACCGAAAGAGATCGAAGTGCGTATTTACGAAATCACTGCGGGGAGTTGGCGTTCGAACGAAACGCGTAAGTGAGATGCGCGCAGCGCAGCGAGCGTCCGATCGGCAGGCCGCGCGGATGGATAGGGCGAGCCGGAGTCTCGACCGAGGGATTATTCGTATCCGACGGCAACCATCGGGTCGAAGCGCATGGCGCGGCGCGCCGGCACGAAGCAAGACGCGCATGCGACGGCCGTGACGACGAGAATCACTCCCGCCAAGGTGACGGAAACCCCGCAGCGATTTGCGTATAGGTTCCGCGACGGCCGCGATTCACCGCGAGCCACGGGCGTGCTTAGCCGCGGCCCGGAGTCATCCGTATTTGAGGGAGGTGCTTTGGCCGACTTCGATGATGTAGCCGTCAGGGTCGCGGATGTAGCAACGAATCTCGCCGTACTTGGGGATTGGAGGAGTGAGGAACTCGGCTCCGCGACTTTTCCAGAGCTCGTAACACGCTTGAATATCGGCAACACGGAAATTCATGAAGCTGTTGATGTGGTTCGGGTCGGGAACGCTGAGGGTTACGGTCGGCTTGTCGGGAGTCGGGCCGCCGCCGACGTTGAGAATCATCCAGATGTTCGCGAGCTGAAGGTAGGGAGGCGCGTTGCCGTCGCCCATGGTGAGAATGCGAGCGCCGAAGACTTTTTCGTAATACTTCGCGGAGCGTTCGACGTCGGCGACGGTAAGAAAATGAGCGACGCTGATGCCTTCGCGCGGGGGCATCTCGAAGGTTTTTTGATCGACTTGTATGGTGGTCATTGAAGTCTCCCGTTCGGATGATTCCGGTTCCTCGTTACGACATCTGGCGGGGATTAGACCTGAGCAGCCAAGACAAAGCAATTAGACCAAGGTATTGTTCGCGGGGAGCGGTGACTGCGGGCCCAGGGGGTTTCGGTCCGGGCGTCGAGACGGATTCGAAGCGGGTGCTGCGGCGAAGTCCCGAAAAACGGGACAGCCGCGATTTGAGCGGCGATCATTTGGAAGCGCCTGAACAGGAGCGGGCTCGAGCAAATGGCCGGCGAGAAAAGCGGGTGACGTTGCGGGTGGAACAGTTGTACGATGCAGCGGCGAGAGCGGAGCACGCGATCGTTGAGTGAAGGCAGTCAGGAACGGACGATGACACTATCCAAACAGATATTCGCCATCTTTTTGAGTGCGCTGTTGATTGTGACGATGACGCCGGCGACAGCGGTGAATGCGCAGGACCAGCAGCAGGGTTCGGCGCAGGCAACGGACGATCAAGGCGACTATGTGCCGCCGCAGGACGACTACGCTCCGTTGACGGCCGATGAGCTGGATGGAGTGGTGGCGCCGATTGCGTTGTATCCCGACGCGCTGGTGGCGCAGGTGCTGGGGGCGGCTTCGTTTCCGGATCAGATCACCACGGCGGCATTTTGGGTGCGCGACAATTCGAATCTGAAGGGCGACGCGCTGGCGAAGGCAGTGGACGCGCAGGATTGGGATCCGGCGGTGAAGGCGCTGACTCAATTTCCGAGCGTGCTGGATACGCTGGCGAAAAATTTGGCGTGGACTTCGACGCTGGGTGAAGCGGCGACCACGCAGCAAGCGGACGTGATGGCTGCGATTCAGCGGATGCGGGCGAAAGCGTACGCAGCGGGCAATCTGAAATCGAGTTCGGAAATCAAAGTGGTGCAGGAAGCGCCGCAGACGATCGTGATCCAGCCGGCGAATCCGCAGGTGATTTATGTGCCGCAATACAACCCGACGGTGATTTATGGCGCGCCCGTGGTGGTACCGAATTATTCGGCGGGAGACGTGGCGGCAGCGGCGGTGATTTCGTTTGGCGCGGGCATAGCGCTGGGCGCAATGCTGAGCAACGGTTGCAGCGGATGGACGTGGGGATGGGGCTGCTGGGGAACGAATTGGGGCGGGCGAACGATCATTTACCAGCGCAACGTGTACTACGGAAACCCGTACTGGCGCGGAGGATATTACCGGCCGCCGTACCGTCCGGGATATCCGTCGTATGGACGGCCGCCCTATTATCGTCCGCCGAATAACCGACCGCCGGGATATCGTCCGCCACCGAATGGTGGGCGTCCTCCGGTCGGAGGCAGGCCACCGGGCAATGGCAGACCGCCAGGAAACGGAAGACCACCGGGAAACGGACGGCCTCCGTATCAGCCGGGAAAGCCGCCGACCATTCAGCCGGTGCCGAATCCGGGGAAGCCGGGAACACGGCCGACGCCGGGAAGACCGGGCACGAATCCTCCGCCGACGCCGGGACGACCGGGAACGAACCCAGGGAATCCGGGAAATCGTCCGGGAACGCGGCCGGGACAGCCGACCATTCAGCCGGTGCCGGGACCGAAGCCCGGAGCGCCAGCGCCTCGTCCGGGTGCGCCGAGCACGCGACCTGCGCCGACGGTTCCGGTAGCGAGGCCGAGCGTGCAACCGGATCGCGGATATCCGCAAGCGAAGCCGGCACCCGCGGCGCCCGCAGCGAAACCGAACGCGTTTTCGTCAGGCGGCCGTCCGGCCAGCGTGCGCGGAAATCAAAGCTTGAAGTCGAGCGGCGGCGGGAACCGCAGCGCGAAACCAAAATAAATCGTGGGACGCGCCGGAGCGACGAGTTCCGGCGCGGGCACCTACGTGGAACGCAGTGCTCGCGCGAAGAGTTTTGAGCGGCGGGAAACGAGATTGATACGGCAAGTGGGAGGAGCGGTATGGCGGCGATTCTGAGTTTGCGGGGCCGGAATACGATTCGCGGATGGATGGTGGCGGCGGTCTGCTCGGTCGCGTTGATATCGGCGGGATGTAAGGGCGGCTCGGGTTCGCCGGCGCAGGTGGCGCCCGAGACATTCAGCTCGCAAGACACGGCGGGACGCGCGCTGTACGACGCCGCGAAAGCGAACGATTCCAACGCGCTGATCAAGATATTCGGATCGGACGCGAAAGATGTGGTGCTGAGCGGCGATCCGGTGGATGACAAGAACAGCCAGACGAAGTTCGTCGCTTCGTACGATCAAATGCACCGTTGGGACAAACTGAGGAGCGGCGGATATGTGCTGACCGTGGGCGCTTCGAATTATCCGATGCCGATTCCGCTGGTGGCGAATGCAAGCGGACAGTGGTATTTCGACGGGGCAGCGGGAAGACAGGAAGTGCTGGCGCGCCGTGTGGGCCAAAACGAATTGGACGCAATCGATGTGCTGTGGGCGATTGGCGACGCGCAGGAAGATTATTTTTCGGAATTACACGACGGCAGCCAGGTGCAGCAATACGCGCAGAAATTCGTGAGCGATCCGGGGAAGCAAAACGGATTGTACTGGAAGGTGGCGGACGGGCAGGAGGAAAGTCCGCTGGGGCCGCTGGCCGCGAGCGCGGCGGCGGATGGCTACAACGGCGGTCCGACGGCGCCGTTTCACGGATATTACTACCGGATACTGACGAAGCAGGGCGAGCAGGCGAACGGCGGGGCAATGGATTACATCCACGACGGCGCGATGACGGAAGGGTACGCAGTGCTCGCGTGGCCGGCGCAGTACGGAAATTCGGGAGTGATGACGTTTGTGCTGACGTCGGATGGCGCGATGTACCAGAAGGATTTTGGGGCGGATACGGCGAATGCGGTGAAGGGCATCGACAAGTTGGATCTGGATGACCAATGGAAGCTGCTCGAGTAGATGTTCGAGAGGCGCGACGCGGTGAGATGTGCGTGGCGCGCGGCCGTGCGGCCGGTTAAGTTGCAGTTTGCATGCGATTTATTTGTGGCACGGCCAAAATTGTGGATGTGAAGCCAGCATTTCTCCTCGCGTGACGATCATTTCTTGTTTCCTCGCGACGTTCATCGGCGGTACACGGGAGCAACCATGAAAATTTGCGCTTTTGCGTTGACGTGTGTTTGCGCGGCGTTGTCGGTGGGAATTGCGGCGCCGGCGACGATAGCGCAGACAGCAAGTCCGGCGGCGGATGCAGCGTCGAAACCATCGGGGACCGGCGCGGCGGCGAGCAGTGCCGCGACAAGTGATGTTGCGGCGGATTCGGCTACGTTTGATACGGACGGGACGGCGCACGTGGTGCGCGTGGTGCCGATGCCGAAGACGATCAGTCCGGCGGCGCAGAAGTGGCTTGAATCGCTGAATCACTTGGACCGGAAGACGCAGACTTTGGCTGAGCGGCGCGCGAGCACCGATGCGTGGAGGGCGCGCGATTCGGCGGAGGCGCGGAAATATTTCCCGGTGAACATCGAGCAGAAGACGATTGCGGGAGTGGCGACGGATGTGATCACTCCGCTCGAAATGCCGGAAGCAAATCGCGGGCGCGTACTGATCAATTTGCATGGCGGCGGATTCAATTCGGATTCGGGATCGCAGATCGAGGGCGATCCGATCGCGAATCTGGCGAAAATGAAAGTGGTGGGCGTGTATTACCGGCTGGCGCCGGAAAATCCGTTTCCCGCGGCGGTGAACGATGTGGTGGCGGTGTATCGCGAGTTGCTGAAGGACTACAAACCGACGTGCATCGGGATTTACGGGACGTCGGCGGGAGCGATCCTTAGCGCGGAAGCGATGGTGAAGATCAAACAGCTGCGATTGCCGACGCCGGGGGCGATGGGATTTTTTACGGGCCTCGCGGATTTCAGCCGCACGGGCGATTCATACCAGATTTTTACGCTGGATGGATTTCCGGGGAATCTGGCGCCGGTATTTTCGACGCAGACTCGAAGCCGCGAATACACGGGAGATGCGGATTTGAGGGATCCGGTGCTGTCTCCGGTGTTTGCGGACTTGCATGGATTTCCGCCGACGCTGCTGGTGACCGGGACGCGGGATGCACTGTTGAGCGGGACAAGCATTTTTGATCTGGCGCTGGTGAAGGCGGGTGTAGATGCGCAGTTGGTGGTGTTTGAGGCGATGCCGCACGCGTTTTGGTATCACTTCGATTTTCCGGAGACGCATGAGGCGCTGGAGTTGATGGCGAAATTTTTCGACGAGAAGCTGGCGCGATAGCGGCCTCGCGAGCGTGTGGCGGCGGATTTTTTGTGAAGGGATGGAAGTGTAATAGACTCGCGAAGGGAAGATTGGGAGGCGGGCTGCAGAGAATATGGCGACGCTGATCAAGAAGATTCGGGAGCCGAGGTGGCCGGCGCTGGTGGCGATGGTGGCGGCGGCGTGCATGTACTGGGCTTTGCCGGAGCCGTTTTCTGTAGGGCCGGGGTGGAGCCTGGGCGCGATTTTGACGGTGCTGATGATTCCGCTGGTGGTGTCGTACAAGATCGGCCGGCTGGATATTTCCCGAGTGCTGACGTTTACGGCGAATGGAGTGATCACCGCGGCGATGGTGGGTTCGCTGGTGAATTTGATTCTGGGAATGAGCCAGCACAAAAATTCGCCAACGACGCTGTTGCGCTGCGCGGCGGCGCTCTGGGTGACGAATGTGCTGGTGTTCGCGCTTTGGTATTGGAAGCTGGACGGGGGCGGTCCGGTGGGGCGCGAAAACGCGAAAAAGGGGATCGTGAAGAGCTCGTTTTTGTTTCCACAAATGCTGGAACAGTGCGATCCGGAGGGGACTTGGAGTCCTCATTTCATGGATTATCTGTTTTTGGCGTTTAACACGAGTACAGCGTTTTCGCCGACGGATACGGCGGTGCTGTCAAGATGGGCGAAGGCCGGGATGATGGTGCAGGCGCTGATTTCGCTGACGATTGTGGCGCTGATTGCGGCGCGGGCTGTAAATATTTTGTAGCGGTTTCGCGATGAGCGGTGATGCTACGCCGGATAGTCAGGGTACACGGCGCGCGGGAAGCGCAGGTGGATGAGGAGCGCGGCGAGAGCGAGGACGACGAGGGAGAAGATGCTGCCTTCGGGGCCGCTCGAACCACCGGCGAGCCAAGAAGGACCTGCGGCGGAAGAATTCAGGAAGTGGCCGACGCCGAGCAGACCGCTATCGGGAGTGCCGTAGAAATAGGTTTGAGCCCAGTCCCACGCCATGTGAAGGCCGATGGGAAACCAGAGATTTCCGGTACGGCGCAAGGCGAGCGAAGCGACCAACGCGAAGGCGACGACCTGAGCGATACCGAGTACGTTTTCACCGTCGTTGCCGAGGTGAGCGACGCCAAAGGCAGCGGCCATCACTGCGGCAGCGGACCAAAATCCCATGCGTCGCGCCGCCATCCACAGAAAATATCCGCGAAAGAAAAACTCTTCGTAAACTCCCAGCACCGTGAAAAAGACAGCCCAAGCGAGGCCGTAGCCGAGCGCGGTCGCGCCGTGCATTGCAGCGCCGTCGATGTGCATGTAGCCGAGGGCGACGAGCGCGGCGACGACCCCGGAGAGCATCACAAATCCCCAGACCGAGCCCTCGAGAAATTTCGGAGCGATGGCGGGTTTCCACGGCAGACCGTATTGGGCGATGGTGCGTCTCGAGCGGCGAGCGACGATCCACGCGCCGAGCAGCATGGCGGCAAGCTGAATGGTTTCTCGCGGAAAAACCGTGCGCAGGTCAAGGATCTGCAAGTTGCGCGCGATCCAGTGGTGCAGGGGAAAGATGATGAGCGGAGGGCCCAGGACGGCGACAAGAACGAAGATGAGAATGTTGATGACTTCGAAGCGGCGATCCGCGGCGGAGATGCGGGGACGCAAAGAGCCCGGAGGCAAATCGAGCGGAGGAACGTTGGGCGACGCAGAGCTAAGGGATTGCGGATCGGACTGAGGAGCGGCGTTCGGAGAGTCGGTCAGGGTGCTTCTTCACCTTCGGCGTTGTAATCGTCGCCCCAAAATTCCGGGGACGCGGATTCGAACTCCACGCCCAGCTTGAACGAGCCGAGGTCGGTTTGTTGACCGGCCCAGACGATTCTAGCATTGACGGATTTCTCGGTATGGCGATTTTTCAGGTGCAGAGTGGTGCCGGCCGGCCATTCTTTCGGCGACAAAATGAGCGCGCCGTTGAGGTTGATGACGGCGGTGAGGGCGATGCAGACGTCCGCGCCAGATTGAACGTCGAGAGGGACCGAAGCGAGCATGCGTCTGCTGCGGCGCTGGTCGCGGTGTGTCTGAGTGGCGCTGGAACCGTGAGCGGCGTCGGATTTGTTGTGCAAGTATGAGTCTCCCTTGTCCCTTATCGGCAAAGGTGCCCCGCTTGCGGAGTTGTTTTTTGACGCGTGTTCATAGAAAGCAACTTACCAGCAAATTCTGGTGGTGCGGGCCTGTTCGCGCGAAACGGGCGCAGCATGGCGCGCGAAGTGAAAACTGTGTAAGTAGTAGTCTGGCTATAGGCAGCGAAAAAGTACATACGGAATAGGCAGTAGTGTGCCAAGAACAGCACATCCGCAAGCAGAGTAAGGGGTTAGGAGCGCCCCGCAGCGGCAGATTTTACTTTTGGTTTCGGGCCACGAGCGTCGCGCGACGATTCGGGCGAGGTTCTGGACTGGGCGAAGGAGCGGACGCCTTCGGGAGTGAGATCACCGGCGCGCCAGAGATCGATCAGTTCTTCGTCGGTGAGGATACAGCCGTCGACGACGAAGATTTGCTTCTGGCCAGGCGTCACGAACGGACCGCGGGCAAAAAGTTTGCGCAGATCGGCGGCTTCGACGGCGGAACGGATATGGCGCTTGCGATCGCTAGGTTCGAGATGAAGCATACGGCCTCCGACTGCAACTACGGTCGAATGAAAAGGCCGTCCCGCAGCTGGGGCGCGGAGCGGTAGCGGCATGATACTGCTTTTCTGTGTGATAAGTGTAAAAAGTTCAAACACCAGGGAGGGGGCGGAGTTGCGCGGCGAGTGCGCGTGGACGGCGGAATGTTTGACTCTGCGAGGGCGTGATTATAGGCTGCGCAGAAAGCGTGCGGCCCGAAGGCGTAATTCCGAAGTGATCAGGAAATCAGGAGGCGGCGAATGGTGAAGCAGGTGCTGCGGGTGAATTTTGCGTTGTGCATGTTGTGCGGTGTGCTGGCGATTGTGACGCGGCTGGCGAATGCGCTGGGTTTCTACAACACGCTGTTTATCGGAAGGCCGAATCCGATCGGGTATCACAGCTTTATGGACGGAGTGCTGCTGTTTTTCATGTTGACAGTGGCGACGGCGAGTTATTTGTTCGCGGACAAGAGGTCGTAGGAAACTCGCGCCCGTCCTGACCGCGAGCCGAGCGGGCGCTGTGGCTCGGCGCGCCGAACCCGCGGCAACTTCTGCGCGCGGGCGGGGTTGTGTATGCAACCCAGACACAGCTTGATTGCTTCCAAGCCACATTCCTACGGTGAAGTGCTAGCATCGGTGAAACATCCATTCTTGCGGTACATGCGTACAAATTTGATGCGGTGGCGAGATAAGGCGCGATGAGTTTGTCTGCCGAGCCGTTGAAAATCATGATCGTGGACGATTCCGCGGTCTACCGGAAGCTCGTCGAGAGAACGCTCGAGGGGCAGGGACGCGAACTTGTGTTTGCGTCGAGCGGCGAACAGGCGATCGAACTGTTCGCGGAGCACCGTCCGTCGATTGTGATTACGGATTGGAATATGCCGGACCTGAGCGGGATCGATGTGTGCCGGCGGATCCGGACGGAATTTCAGGACGCGCTGGATGCGACGTACACCTACCTGATTATCCTGACGAGTAACGCCGAAAAAGAGAACGTGGTGCAGGGACTTGCGGCGGGCGCGGACGATTATCTAACCAAGCCATTTCACGCCGACGAGCTAGTGGCTCGCGTGGATGTGGGCCGGCGGTTTGTGAGCATGCACCAGCAGATCGAGGCGAAGAACCGGTTGCTGGAGGAATTGGCGCTGACCGATTCGCTGACGGGACTGGCTAACCGGCGCGCGATCGAAGATTGGGCTTCCCGGCAGATGAGCGGAGCGGCGCGACACGGTTTTGCGTTCTGGGTGGTGATGGTGGACCTGGATAATTTCAAGGCAGTGAATGATACGCACGGACACGCGGCGGGAGATTCGGTACTGAAACAATTTGCGGCGGTCGTCCGGCGGAATACGCGGCGGTCGAATATTTGCGGGCGCGTGGGCGGCGAGGAATTCATGATGGTGCTGACGCACGCGGAGCGCGACGACGTGGAGACGGTGGTCGAGCGGGTGCGGAAACAGTGCGAAGAGATGGAGTTCGCGTGCGGCGGCGCGAAGATTCGCGTGACGGCGAGTTTTGGGATTGCGGGATTTCAGGGGCGAAGCGCTCCGGCGTTTGAGGATTTGCTGAAGCGCGCGGATGCGGCGTTGTACGCCGCGAAGCGGAATGGAAGGAATCGCGCTGAAGTGGCGCAGACGTAAAGCATTCGTTCGCGCTGAGCTGTTGGCGTTCTGACGGTGTCGCGCGAATTTACTGCATGGGTCGCGAGTCGAAGCGGGCCAGCAGCTTCTGGTGTTCGTCGTACAACTCCAAATGATGAGCTTGAATTTTCCAGGTGCTCGTAGCGGCGAGCGCGGCGGCGAAGTCTTTTTCGGTGTCCATGCCGTCGGGGCAGGCTTTTAGAGTGCCGGCCATGGGGCCGAAGGTAAGCGAATGTCCCTTGAGGGTGTAGTTGCCGTTCATGTTGTTGCAGCCGCCGAAAACTTCGGCGCGGTTGTTGCCGAATTGATTTCCCGTGCTACGGAGGATGAGGCTGGGCTCGCGCTGTCCGGATTTTGAAGTGACGGGCGTTCCGCCGAGAGCGGAGAGTTGCCAGTTGGTGTCTTCGAGATGTTCGCCGGAAGCGCGTTGCACGGATGAAGTGGCGGTTGCGTCGTCGCCCGCGGACCGTTGCAAGCCGATGTTGACGCGATCGGGATTTCCGTTGGTGATCACCGGATGCGCGGTGGTGCTGGTGAACATGAGCTGAGCGCCGAGGTGAACGGTGGCGCGCACGGTGTAAGTGTGCGAGGCGACGATTTTCGAGGGATCGTAGTTCAGGGTGAAGCGAAATGGCGGATTGCCGGGATGCGGAATTTTCTGGCTGGCGATGACGATGGCGGGCGCGTCGGCGCGGCTGGTGTCGAGGAGTGTGACTTCGAGGACGGCGTCGGGAGGCAGAGCCATGCGTTCGCGGTAGAGCGCGGTGCCGGTGATGGTGCCGCTGGGAGCAACAGACGGCGATGAAGGCGCGGCTGGCGCGTTTTGCGCGAGCGCGAAGGATGGCGAGGCAAACGCTGTGATGACAACGGCGGCGATGACGGCGAGCGGCTTTGCGATGCGGATCATGTGGTGGCCTCGCGGTAGTTTTAGCACAGAGTGTGTGAGATTGGGCGCCGGTTGTTGGACGGCGCGAATGCGATTTCGTTTTACGGCGCGGAAATCGGCGCGACGGTTTCGGGCGGTGCTGCGCGCGGCCGTCGCGGCGCGGTTAGCGTTTACCACCGAGAAGCGAGCCGAGAACTCCGCGGACCAGCGTGCGTCCGACGCTGCTGCCGATGGTGCGGGCAGCAGACTTAGCCATGGCTTGGGCGAGAGTATCGCCACGCTGGCCCGGGGCGCGAGTGGTGACGCCGGGAATGTTGGGAATCCAGGAACTGATGCCGCCGGAACCGGCAGCGCCCGCGCCGGCAGGAGCGGCAGTGCCTGCGGCGGCTGGCTGGCCGGGAACATCGTTGCGACCTTTGAGGCGTTCGTAGGCGGATTCGCGATCGACCACTTTTTCGTACACGCCGGCGACGCAGGAAGTCTGAATGAGTTGCTGGCGCTGCGCGGGAGTGATCGGACCGATCTGGCTGTGCGGCGGACAGATCAAGGCACGCTCGACGATGCCGGGAATTCCTTTTTCATCGAGGAAAGAGACGAGAGCTTCACCGACTTCCAGTTCGGTGATGACCTTGGCGACGTCGAGCTTGGGATTCGAGCGAAACGTATCGGCGGCGGATTTCACGGCTTTCTGGTCATTCGGTGTGAATGCGCGAAGAGCGTGTTGAACGCGATTGCCGAGCTGACCGAGAACCGTTTCGGGAATGTCGATGGGATTTTGGGTGACGAAGTAAACGCCGACGCCTTTCGAGCGGATGAGGCGAACGATCTGGGTGACCTTGTCTTCGATGATTTTCGGCAAGTCGGCGAAGAGTAGGTGCGCTTCGTCGAAAAAGAAAACCAGTTTGGGTTTTTCGGGATCGCCGACCTCCGGAAGGCGCTCGAAAAGTTCGGTGAGCATCCAGAGCAGGAAGGTGGCGTAAATCTTGGGTGCGCGGATGAGTTTGTCGGCAGCGAGGATGTTGACGACGCCGTGGCCGTTCGAGTCGGTCTGCATCAGATCGTCGAGATTCAAAGCAGGCTCGCCGAAAAACTTTTCGCCGCCCTGCTGTTGGATTTCGACCAGGCCGCGTTGGATGGCTCCGATGCTGGCGGCGGAAATGTTGCCGTACTGGGTCTGGAAATCTTTGGCGTTGTCGCCGACGTGCTGGAGCATGGCGGTGAGGTCTTTGAAGTCGAGGAGCAGAAGGCCGTTGTCGTCGGCAATTTTGAAGACGAGAGTGAGGACGCCGGCTTGCGTGTCGTTGAGATTCAGCAGGCGGCTGAAAAGCAGCGGACCCATTTCGGAAACGGTGGCGCGAACCGGATGGCCTTCGTCACCGAAAACGTCCCAGCATGTGGTGGGGCAGCCCGCGAAAGCAAAGTCGGTGAGCTTGAGCTGCTTGACGCGCGCGGCGATTTTCGGATTGTCGGTGCCGGGCTGGCTGATGCCCGAGAGGTCGCCTTTCACGTCCGCGGCGAAAACCGGTACGCCGATGCGCGAAAAACTTTCGGCCATGACCTGCAGGGTGACGGTTTTGCCGGTGCCGGTGGCTCCGGCGACGAGGCCGTGACGGTTGCCTAGGGCGGGCAGAAGGTAGAGCGGCGTATCGCCGGCTTGCGCGATCAGAAGGGGTTCGACCATGGGTGCAAGGCTCCTGGATTCAGGTGACGAAGAAAGATGATAATACGGCGATTGGATTTTGGGGACGGGGAGTTGGGTGAGCCGCGACGAAGAGCGGCCGAACATCTATAATCGGCGGGAAAGCATCTTTTAGAGGGAGTGCGAGTAGAGGCTGTGCGGGATTTCGATGGCGGACTCGTGCGGAAACTGGAACCTGGCACGGCTAATTTTGGAAATAGAAACGTGGGTGGTGCGGTGATAGGGGTTGGCGAAATGCGGGACGAGATGCGATTGAAAACTTTGGAAGTGACCGGCTTTGGGCGCGGTTTCGCGACGGCTGGATTGGTGTTGGCGGCGATGATGATGCTCGGAGGAACGGCGCGGGTGGCGGGAGCGCAGGCCGCGCCGGGGCCGATGCATCAGGCGGATCAAGAGGAAGCGCCGCCACCGATCGATCATTCGACCGATTATGGCGATGTGACGCGGACGCGGACTCCACCACCGCCTCCGCCGGTGAAAACGGATTTGGCGGGAAGCTGGAAGTTCAATGTGGATGAAAGCGACGACCCGCGCGAAAAATTGAAGGAAGCGCGGCAAGGCAGCGGCGGACGCGATCCGAATGGCAACAACCGCGGCGGAAACGGTGGAGGAAACGGCGGGAACAATCCGGGCGGGATTCGGATTGGCGGAATGGGATCGCCGTATCCGAACGGCGGCGGCAGCGGCGGGAATAATGGCGGCGGAAATCCGAGGAGCGGCGGCGCGAACGGAAGCCCCTCGAGCGAGCTTTCGACGAACAACTCGCAAATCCAGGAGTTCACCAATCCCACGGCCACCATGAACGTGACGATGAAGGATCTGAATGAAGTGGATTTCAAGGATGGCGACGGACGGGTGCGGACGTTTTACACCGACGACCGGAAAGTGGATAAGCCGAAAGATCCGAAACCGGACGATCCGAAGCAGTTCGATGCGTATTGGGAAGACTATAAGCTCGTAGCGAAAGACGACCTGCAGAAAAGCGTGCGCGTGACGCGATCGCTGGAGCCCGCACCGGGCGGAATGCAGTTGATCGAGAATGTGACGATCGAGACGAATCACGCGAACGGGTACGTGGAATTGAAATATGTGTACGACCGCGTAGGAGAAAAACCTCCGGCACCAGCGGGAGCGGCGGCTGCGAACAATGCTGCGCCTGCTCCGATTCGATCGACGACGACGGCACCGGCGGGCGGAGTAAATATGGGAAGCAGTTCTTCGGGTGGAGATGATTCGGGGGATCGACCGACACTGAAGCGGCCGCCGCAGAATTAGTTGGTAGGCCAAGGTTCTGGTTTTTGAGCGGTAAAGTTGCGATTGTGCTGTTTTTTCCTGCCGAATTGGAATAAAACAATAGGCGAAAATCCGAGCAAAACAGATTAGGGATAGGCACGCGTTTGCGTCGAGTGAGAAAGGCTCAAAAATGCGGGAGGGTGATTCGATGGCGACCTACGGTAAACGTTTACCACATCTAGCAACAGGCTTCTGCGGCATGGTGGTTGTTGCGCTAATGGGGCTGGCGGCGCTGACGCTGGTTCGCGGAAGTGTGGTGCACGCGCAGTCGAGCGCGGCGGCGAAACCGGTGGTGATCGAAGTCGACGTGGACAAAGTGTCCGGCAAAGTGAGTCCGTCGCTGTACGGTTTGATGACCGAAGAGATCAATCACGCGTTTGACGGCGGATTGTATGCGGAGATGGTCCGCAATCGCACGATGCGGCCGAATTGGGACGGAATCAATCAGTGGGTGGTGGTGACGAACGGCGATGCCGCGGCGGAGATGGGCGGTGACGACAAGACCGGGCCGAGCGAAGCGCTGCCGAATAGTTTGCGACTGAAAGTGACGCGCGCGGACGCGACCAATACGGCGGGCGTGAGGAACGAAGGATATTGGGGAATGGCGGTACGTCCGGAGACGACGTATCACGGATCGTTTTACGCGAAGGCGGACGACGCGTTTCTGGGCGCGAGCGGGAAGACGGCGGTAACGGTGAGTTTGGTGAACGACGCGACGGGAAAGGCGGAAGCGACGGCGAAGGTTTCGGCGCTGAGCGGAAGCTGGGCGCGCTACGAATACGAATTGAAAACGGGAGCGGTGACGCCGACGGCGGCGAATCATTTGTTTTTGACAGTCGATCGGCCGGGGACGGTGTGGTTCAACCTGGTTTCGCTATTTCCGCCGACGTTTGCGAATCGAGCGAACGGAAACCGCGCGGATTTGATGGAGAAGCTGGCGGCGATGCATCCGCAGTTTTTGCGTTTTCCGGGCGGAAATTATCTGGAAGGCGATCACGTGGCGGAACGATTTGAGTGGAAGAAAACCATCGGGCCGCTGGTGGATCGCCCGACGCACAAGCAGCCGTGGGGATATCAATCGAGCGACGGGATGGGCCTGCTGGAATTTCTGGAGTGGTGCGAGGATTTGCACATGCGTCCGGTGATGGCCGTGTATGCCGGATATTCGATGGCGCAGGACGTGACCAAGCCGGGAGCGGCGCTGGATCCGTACGTAGCGGATGCGCTCGATGAAATCGAATATGTGACCGGAGGACCGGATACGAAGTGGGGCGCAGAACGAGTGAAGGATGGGCATCCGGCGCCGTTTGCTTTGACGTACGTGGAAATTGGGAACGAAGATGAATTCGATAAGAGTGGCAGCTACGACGGACGCTACACGCAGTTTTACAACGCGATCAAGAAAAAATATCCGGCGTTGCAGTTGATTGCGACGGCTCCGGTGACGAGCGTGAAGCCCGATGTGATCGACGATCACTACTACCGAACGGCAGCGGCGATGATGGCCGATGCGGGGCACTACGACAAGACGGATAGGAATGGGCCAAAGATATTTGTGGGCGAGTGGGCGACGATCGAGGGAGTGCCGACTCCGAACTTCAACGCGGCGCTGGCCGATGCGGCGTGGATGACGGGAATGGAACGCAACAGCGACATCATCATTATGGCGGCGTACGCTCCGCTGTTTATCAATGTGAATCCGCAGGCGTCGCAGTGGGGAACGAACCTGATCGGCTACAACGCGATCGATAGTTACGGTTCGCCGACCTACTGGGTGCATGTGCTGTTTGGCGGGCATCTGGGAAGCGAGATCGTGGAAACGAAAGCGACCCGTGGGGATGCGACGGCGGGCGGGAAATTGTTTTATTCGGTGACGAAGGATGCGGCGAAAGGGAAAGTGTACTTGAAGGTGGTGAACGCGGCTTCGGTGGCGCAGGATGTGGAGTTTGATTTTTCGGGCGTGACGGCGCTGGAGAAGCGGCAGAGTGCGTACCGGTTGAGCGCGGTGACCGCGACGGATACGAATTCGATTACCGAGCGGGAACGGATTGTGCCGAAGAAAATCGCGGTGGATGGAGTTTCAGGGAAGACGCTGAAACAGAGTTTGCCGGCGTATTCGATCAGCGTGTTCGATCTAGATGTGAAGTGAAGGCTGCGTTTTGCTGAGTTAGAGGCCGTCGGGGCGCGGAAGTTTCTGGGTGAGGCTGCTGACAGCCGGGAGCGGCTTGACGCCGAGCTTTTTGCCTTTGCGCGGCGATTTAGAGGCGACTGCGGAAGATTCGGACGCGGAGTCTTTGCCATTTTCGGCGACCAGGCCGATGGCTTGCTTGAGAGCGTCGAGAGAAACGTTGAACAAGTTGGGCTCCGAGACGCGCGTGGTTGGCGCGTCTTTTTTGTTTCGAGGGACATTTTAAGGGAAGGACGGGGGATGGGTCAATTCGGAGTTTCGGTTTTCGTGTGCAGGGGGAGATGGTTGGTGAAGGCTGGGTGGGGTTGAGGTAGCTAGAGGCCGTCAGGCTGAAGCCTGACGCACCATCAGACAGGACTGTCTAATCCACGGCGCGAAGTTTTTCGGTGAGAAGGCGGACACAGTCGCGGGAGTGTGTGAGAGGAGAAGGCGGGGTGGCGAAAGCGTGTGGCGTTGAACGCGTCGGAAATTGAGCGATAGCGAAAAGCCGTCAGGCTGAAGCTCAACACACCATCCGGCGCAAGCGTCTAATCCACGGCGCGGTGTTTTTCGCGGAGAAGGTGGATGGGTTGGCGGAGATGTGTGACTTGCGAAGTGGCTCAGGACTTTGAGATTTGGTCGGGGATTAATTTGTCGGCGTTGCGGAGTTGGGGGAAGAACAGGGCCCAGAGTCCGGTGACGGCGAGGGTGCCGAGGCCGCCGATGACGACGGATGGGACGGTGCCGAACCAGTGAGCCATGAGGCCGCTTTCGAATTGGCCGAGTTCGTTGGAGGCGCCGATGAAAATCATGTCCACGGCGTTGACGCGGCCGCGCATTTCGTCGGGCGTGGCGATCTGGACGAGGGTGGCGCGAATGACGACGCTAACCATGTCCGATGCGCCGACAAGAATGAGAGCGACGAGCGATACGACGAGGCTGCGGGAAATTCCGAAAATGATGGTGAAGGCTCCGAAGCATGCGACGCAGAAAAGCATGGTGACGCCGACGCGGCCTTTGAGCGGGCGGTAGGCCAGGATGATGGCCATCGCTCCGGCGCCGACGGCGGGAGCGCTGCGAAGAATTCCCAAGCCCCAAGGACCGATGTGAAGAATTTCGCGTGCGTACACGGGAAGAAGTGCGACGGCGCCGCCGAGAAGCACGGCGAACAGATCGAGCGAGATGGAGCCGAGGACGACTTTGTGATTCCAGATGTAGTGCATGCCGGCGAGGACGGTCTTTGAGCTGATGGGTTCTTTCGAGCGGACTATGATTTTCAGACTGAAGCGCGTGGTGGAAAAAATGGCGACGAACGCGGAGACGAGCGCGCAGAAATAAACGGCGGCGGGTCCGGCAGAGATGGCGTAGACCAAACCTCCAGCGGACGGGCCGAGAATTGTGGCCGCCTGGAAGACGGTGGAGTGCCAGGCGACGGCGTTTTGGAAATGCTCTTCGCGGACCAGCTGCGGAAGAATCGCACGGCCGACCGGACCGTTCAGGGAGCGGACGACTCCCATGAGAACGAGGACGGCGTAGATTGGTCCGACGGTGTGGGTGTGACGAAGCGCGAGAGTAAGAAACAGCGCGGAGCAGATCGCGAATCCGGCGTAGCAAAGCATCATGAGTTTGCGGCGGTCGAAACGATCGGCGACGTGGCCAGAAATTAGAAACAGCAGAATGCCGGGCAAAAATTGAGCGAGGCCTACGAGGCCGAGGTCGAGCGCTCGGTGGGTGATTTCGTAAATCTGCCAGCCGACGGCGACCGACTGCATTTCGGTGGAGAAGACGACGAAAGCGCGAGCGGTTTCGTACCAAACGAAAGCGGGATAGGTGAAGGCGACGCGTCCGGCGAGCTGGGATTCGGGTGATCCGGTGGCGGCCAAACGTTGAGGCTCCTGAGATGCGCGACCTCGAGCGAATGCATCTGCGTGTGTGCGCGCGAAATAGTATAACCGACGAAGCGTCGTGCGATAATCCCGGCGGGAAATGAGGAGAGCTGACGATGAATGCAATCGAGCGAATGGGAGCCTTGAGATTTGCGGCGATGTTGATTGCCGCGTTCGTTTGTGTGGGCGCGGTCGCGTCCGGAGCTTGTGCGCAAACGAATGCGTGGGACGCTGCGAAGCGCGCGGAGATGGAAGCAGCAGTTCACAAGTTCATGAATGAAACCCACGTGCCGGGAATGTCGGTGGCCGTGGTGGTGAATGGGCGGCTTGCGTGGACGGAGGGATTTGGATTTGCGGATCTGGAAGCGAAAGTGGCGGCGACTCCGGAGACGCTTTACAGATTAGGATCGGTGTCAAAGCCGCTGACGGCGACGGCGACGATGGAATTGTGGGAGCGCGGGAAACTGGACCTGGATGCGCCGATACAGAAATATTGTCCGCAATTTCCGGTGAAGCCATATCCGATCACGACGCGGGAATTGTTGGGACATTTGGGCGGAATCCGGCACTACAAGAGCGGCGCGGACGATCTGGAAGGCAACAACACGAAACATTTTGACGATCCGATCGCGGGAGGGATTCAGTTTTTCGCCAACGATCCGCTGGTGGAGATTCCGGGAGCGAAATTTCACTACACGACGATGGGTTACACGCTGGTGGGATGCGCGATTCAGGGAGCGTCGGGTGACACGTACGCGGACTTTGTGACGCAGAATGTTTTTCGTCGTGCAGGGATGGCGCACACGCTGGTGGACGACCGTTACAAAATTATCGCGAACCGGACGCGATTTTATTCGAAAGACGAAACGCATACGGTGGTGAATTCAGATCCGCTGGATTCGAGTTACAAGATTCCGGGAGGAGGGTGGATTTCGACCGCGGGCGATATGGCGGAGTTTGAGATTGCGATGCTGGACGACAAGCTCGTAAAACGCGCGACGAGAGAGCTGATGTGGACGGTGCAGCAGCCGTCGGACGGATCAGCGGATGAGTATGGATTGGGATTTGATGTGTCGAAGCTTGGTGATTTGGTGATCGTGGGCCATTCAGGAGGGCAACAGGGAACGAGTACGGATATTTTGATTGCACCGGAGAAGCGGGACGGGATTGTGGTGCTGAGTAATTTGGACGGGCTGGATGCGGAGGCTTTGTCGAAGGAGTTGTTGGGTATTTTGACGGGGGTGAAGGTGGAAGCGGCGAAGTAGGGGGGGTGCGAGAGGGATGTGGATGGGGATAGTGACGAGGGGGAAACCGAAGGTGCGCGGGTGCTCCGTCGGATGCTGACTCGGATGCTGGGTCGGATGCCGTGGACGAATCAAGCGTGCGGATGCTTAGCCGGCGGCGGCGAACGGGGCGGGGGCGTAGGCGGATTTGGAGAAGGCCGTAAGCGCGAGCAGGGGGAAATAATTGCGGTACATGTCGTATCGGATGTAGAAGACGCTCGGGAAGCCGGTGCCGGTGGTGATGGTTTCATCCCATGTGCCGTCGGATTTCTGGTGGTCGCGGAGCCACTTCACGCCATTGGTGGCGGCGAGAGAATTTGCGTGACCAGCGGCGACGAGACCGAGAACGGCCCAGGCGGTTTGCGACGGAGTGCTCGAGGCGCGCTCGAAACGGTGGGCGTCGTATCCTCGGCAGCTTTCACCCCAGCCGCCGTCGGGATTTTGAACTTCGCGGAGCCACTCGGCGCCGTGAGAAATTGCGTGTGAAACTTTGGGTGAGCCGCTCGCGCGCAGGCCGCGAATCGCAAGGAACGTGCCGTACACGTAATTGACGCCCCACCTGCCGTACCAACTTCCATTTTTTTCCTGATGATGCAGCAGATATTGAACGCCGCGAGCGATGGCGGGATTTTTGTAATCGAAGCC
This sequence comes from uncultured Acidobacteriota bacterium, assembly GCA_963719065.1. Lineage (GTDB taxonomy): Bacteria > Acidobacteriota > Terriglobia > Acidiferrales > UBA7541 > Palsa-295. Next base: position 763,545 of record CAVRAM010000001.1, read on the forward strand.
GCGCTTGCAGAGAGATTCGATGACGCGTCCGGTGATATCGGGACACGTAGGATCGAGCATGGCGTTGTGATCGGCGAAGGGAACCTTTGTGAGGATCTGCCAGTTGTTGTCGACGTCGAAAGCGGCCCATCCGCCGTCGGAGCTTTGCATGCCGAGCAGCCACTGAATGGCGCGATTTTCGGCGCGAGATTGCGCCTCGGGGTCGGAGGCTTTGGCGTGAAGCAAGGCGAGAAGGACCATCGCGGTGTCGTCGATGTCCGGGTACCACTCATTCGCAAATTCGAAAACCCATCCGGAGGGAACGAGGTTGGGACGCTTGGCAGCCCAATCGCCTTTGCGGCGAATTTCTTTGGTGAGCAGCCAGTCGGCGGCGCGAGTAAGTTTTTCGGAGTTGCGTTCGGGGAATTCGCCGAGAGCAAACGCCGCGATCGCGGTGTCCCATACAGGAGACTTTGCCGGTTGAAAGATCAGGCTGTGATCGGTCTCGAGAATGAGCTCGTCGAACTGGCGAAGCGCGGTTTGCAGATCGGGATGATCGCGTTCGTAACCGAGTGCGTCCATGGCCATGATGGCGTACATCATCGCGGGATAGATGGCGCCGAGGCCTTCGCTGTATTGCAGGTGATCGAGCATCCATTTTTCGGCGGAGCGAATGGCGAAGCCGCGGATTTTTTTGACGCTTTTGCGTTCCCAGCGCTTGAAGAGTTTGTCGGCGCGAACGAACAGGTTGGCGATGCGATCTTTTCGATGCAGAGCGAGTTTGCGGTGCGGATGAAACAGCTCGTTGATCCGCAAGTTGCCGGGAGTGGGTTTCACTCCGCCGAGCGCCTGGACGAGAGACAGGGGAACGATGATGGTGCGCGACCAGGACGACATTTCGTAAAGCACGTTGCCGGGGATGATCATCACTTCCGGCGGAACGGTGGGGCAATATTTGCGCGGAAACAGATCGAAGAGGCTGTAATTAATTTTCGTGTAGCTGTTGCATTCCTGAATCCCGCCCATTTCGAGGATCAGGTGACGAGCGCGCTGCATGCGCGGATCTTGAATATCCATGCCAGTCATTTTCAGCATGGCGTAGGCGCGGACGGTGGCGTTGATTTCGGATGGGCCCGGCTCGTAGATGTTCCAGCCGCCATCTTCGCGCTGCGAATCGAGGATGGCGCGGACGGCTTTGCGGATTTTCGGCATGGTCGGCGGATGCCAGGAGCCGTCGGGAGCGGGCGGGTGTAGCCACATCTGGAGAAGAATGTAGTCGGATTGGAGGGTGGAATCGGCGGTGAGATCTCCGCACCAGTAGCCATCCTTATATTGTTGGGACTCGATGGCGCGGGCGGCGTTGGCGGCCACGAGATGAGCTTCGGCGAACAGATTGTTGTGAGTGGGAGCCTCGGACGGAGATTGCGGCGGTGCGGGGGCGGAAATGCTGAAGTTGTCGCGCATGTTCTTTGTCCTGAGCGCGGCGGCAAAGGGAAAACCGTCGCACGGCAGCAGGTTTTGGTAGCTTAGGGCGGAGAGTAAAGGGTGTCAAGCGAAAACCGTCAATTTGTGACAGGTTTTGGAACGACTGAAAAGTTGGCGTGCGGCGCGGACAAAGATTCAGGCAAAGACGCAGCCGACGCGCCGGCAGGTTGATTGCTGCTGGCGCGCCGGTTGTCGACGTAGAGCGTTACAGCGTGATCGCTCGCGGGTGCTACTGCTTCGACGCAGGCGGTGCGGGTGCGGCCGCTGGAGCGGCGGCTGGAGTTGGGGCGCCACCGGGGATGCCGGAGAGGATGCTCGGGGTTGGCGCGCCGAACTGGTTGGCCGGAGTCGGAGGAGTTGCGGCCGGCAGAGGTTTGCGCGGCAGCATTTCCGGGCGGTTGGCGGTCATGTACACGAAAGCGGCAACGATGGTCGCGATCTGTTTCATGTCCGGTTCCTGGATGCGCTCGTACACGTCCATGTTGGAGTGGTGTGTGCGGGTTTCGTAATCGATTTCATCCTGGATGAATTGGAAGCCGGGCAAGCCGACGGAATTGAATGAAAGATGGTCGGTGCCGCCGGTGTTGCGAATGGTGAGAGTGGTCATGCCGAGATTGTTGAACGGCTTCATCCATTCGGCAAAGATCGGAGCGACGGCTTCGTTGCCCTGGAGATAGACACCGCGAATTTTTCCGGTGCCGTTGTCGATGTTGTAGTAGGCGTCGAGCTTGGCGTGCTCGGGAGTGACGAGCATGGTGGTCGGATCGGCGAAGTGCGTTTTAACGTAGGCGCGCGAGCCGAGAAGGCCTTGCTCTTCACCGGTCCAAAGACCGAGACGCACGGTGCGGCGCATTTTCAGGCCGCTGGTTTTGAGGATGCGCATCGCTTCCATCATGACGGCCGAGCCAGCGCCGTTGTCGGTAGCTCCGGTGCCGGCTTGCCAGGAATCGAAGTGACCGCCGAGCATGACGACTTCGTCGGCTTTGTCGGTGCCGGGAATCTCGGCGAGGATGTCGAACGAGTTGAGGTTGTCGTCGTAAAACTTGTTCTGATCGTCGATCAGCAGAGTGACGGGAACTTTTTTATCGAGCAGGCGGTAGATGCGTCCGTAGCTTTCGACCGCGAGGGTGATGCGCGCCGGAGCGGGCGCGACTTTCGGATCCTGCGAGCCACCTTGTTGAACGAAGACGGTGCCGTCGGCTCCTCCGCGCGAAGGCTCGATCCAGGCAGCGGCGCCTTCGTCGAGAAGGAATTTCTGAATTTTCTGGTTCAGCTCGCGGCGCGCGCGGAACTGAGCGATCATCGTGGCGCGCGCGGGATCGGGACCGGCGCCAATTTCCTGCACGGACTCCTCCAACAGTTCGGCGTCGGTGTAACGGTGCGCGTCGGGCTTGTCAAAGTTTGCTTTTACATCGGGCAACGGCGCGGTGAGAACGAATTTGCCCTTCAGTTGACCTTTGTACTGGTCGAGATCTTCGGGCTTGTTGACGAGCGCGAGAATCGCGTCGGCGGTGACGGCGGGCGAGCCGACGGCGTTGGTGCCCGGCGTCCACGCTTCGGGATACGCGATCAGAATGTACGGGCGCGGAGCGATCATCTGCGCGGAGAACCGTTCATTGGACCAGCCGCGACCGAACGGTCCCCATTCTTCGAGATGAACGTTGGCGAGGCCCCAGTCGTTGAGAGTTTTGGTGGCCCAGTCGGCGGCGTCGCGAGCGTCGGGCGAGCCGGTGAGGCGCGGGCCGTGTACGTCGGTGAGCTGCGATTCGATTTCCATCACGTGCGAGTGGTTGAGGCCTTCGTCTTTAATTTTGTAGATGGCGGCGAGGTCGGGAGTGTCGCCGGTCCAGCCGGCCGGAGCGCTGCTGGTGGGTTCGGCAGGCGCGGCAGATTTTGCGGCGGTCTTTTTAGATTTTGCCGGCGCGGGCGTGGTGGTTGTGGATTGTTGTGCGCGGGCTTGAGGGGCTGCGATGCAGAGTAGTGTTGCGGCTGCGATAGCGATCAGTGATTTGGGCACGAGTGCCTCCGGGAATTTTTGGTGCGGCAGCGAATGCGGCGAGTGATGGCTCGCGGGGATGCGTTGGCGAAGATCGAAACCTGGTTGATTGCGTGGTCCTTTTTTTGTGCGGCGGTCGGGAGAGCTGGGTGAACAGACGCGCCTGCGCGGGAGAAGGTTACAACAGGTTGCGGAGTTTTTGGGGTTTGTGTGGGGCTGGGAGCTGCCGGCGGCGAGCTTCGCGGCTGTGGTCACCTGAACGCGCGGCGGCGGAGCGGCGAAACGGCTAATTCAGAAGCGGGGAACATTTCACGGAGAACACCGAGAACTACTGGAGGACACGGAGATTTTTGTGCCACGCACGGTGTATACGTGTCCTCTGCTTTTCTCGGTGACATATTGCCCACCTTTTGCATTTCTGGCGCAGCGAGGCGTGATCGTCCCAGAAACTGCGAAGATTGAGCGATAGCTGAGGTCTGTCAGGCTGAAGCCTGACACACCATCCGGCGAACGCAAGCGTCTAATCCACGATGGCTGGCTGAAGTCACTGCTGAAGGCGGAAGTATGCGAGTGGGGTTGAAGGTGCATGGACGGTGAGGACGAAGATGCGTCAAGCTTGCGGTTGACGCACCTTCGTCCGGAAAAATCGCAGGCACTTGCGATCGACTCGGTCTCGGTCGAGCGAGTCGGATTCGCCGGCGACTGAGTGTTATTCGGGGATGACGAGGTTCATGCCGGGCTTGATTTTGTCCGGGTCACTGAGGACGTCTTTGTTGGCGTTGAAGATTTTCATGTACTGATTGGCGCTGCCGTAGAAGTGCTGGCTGATTTTACTGAGGCTGTCTCCGGCCTGGACGACGTAAGATTTTCCGGCGGACGGCGCAGCTCCGGCGGAAGCCGCGGCTGCGGCGGCTTGCGGCGCGGAAATGTTGGCGATGAGGTCGGAGGCGCTGGGATCGACGAGTTTGATCTGGTCCCAGATGGCGTTCTTGACCGCTTCGGACGGGGCGGCGGCTTTGATGTAGAGTTTGTCGCCGTTCATGTTCACATTTTCGAGCTGGGCTTCTTTCTGGGAAATGATGTTGAGCACGGACTGATACTTGGATTTCAATTGATCGAATTTTGCGTCTGCCATGATGGATCTCCTCGAAGCGAATTTAAGGCGAGTGGCCGGGGTTGATTGCGATTACGCGGTGCGAGGGCAGCATGAGCGACGCAAGGCAGGGTTTGCGGCGCGGTTGCACTCATGTTGCGGGGTCCGTGCACCGATGGGGCGAGCCTACTCCGGTTGCGCGGTGAAAGGCAAGTGAACGGATGGAGAAAATCGGCGAGGTGAATTCGGTGTATGGACTTTCGAGGCGGTGAAGGCTAGCGTGGGAGCGCAATCCGAGGAGAGAACCGATGCCACAATCAGCACACGCAAGAGCAGCAGAATTTCACATGCTGGCAGCGCACGCGCATGAAGCGGCGGCAGCGCATCACGGCAAGGGCGATCATTTGAGTGGAAACGAAATGTCGCGGCAGGCGCACGAACATGCGGCCCAGGCGTGGCACTGGTCACAAGAGGCGGCGAAGAAGTCGAAGGATGCGACGGGTAACGATAAGAGTTAACGCCGTCGTAAGATTTGCGGAGTGCACGTCGGTCGAGTGGTCGGATTGTTGGGGCGGGCCGATCGGTTGACGGCTACGGATCGATCAAGTTGTTGCGGACGGCGAAGCGGACCAAGTCGCTGAAATTTTCGAATTTCATTTTGCGCATGATGTGAGTGCGGTGACTTTCGACCGTGCGCATCGACAGGCCGATCACGTTGGCGACGTGTTTGTTGCTTTCGCCGGTGGCGAGCAGACGAAGAATTTCGATTTCGCGCGCGGTGAGGGGAACGCCGGGGATGATGCCTTCGTCGGGAGCGAGAGCGGCGCGAGCGTCTTCGACAAAGGCTTCGATCATTTTGTGGGCCAGGCATCCGGTAAAAAAGCTGCGCTTGTGGCGGACGTGGCGGACGGCGTTGATGAGGTCGGTGTCAGCGTCGGATTTGAGCATGTAGCCGAGAGCGCCGCAGCGAAGAGCTTCGCGGGCGACTTCTTCGGAAAAGTGGATGGTAAGAATGATGATGTCGGTGTCCGGCGATTCCTGATGGACGATGGCAGCGACTTCGAGGCCATTTTTTTCGGGCATGGTGAGGTCGAGAAGAAGCAAGTCGGGATGGTTTTTTTTGACGTCCTCGATGGTGTCGAGGCCATTGGTGGATTCGGACGAGATGACCACGCCCGGCTCCATTTCGAGCAAAGTGCGAACGCCGCGACGGATCAGAGCGTGATCGTCGGCGATCTGGATGCGGTAGGGCTTTGGCAAATTGGCCGGAGGTTCCTGCGAACGGGCAGGGCTCATGACGAGACCTCCTGAATTGTGGCTCGATCTTCCGACGGTTTGACGGTGAGCGGAAGTTCCACGTAAACGGCGGTGCCCCGTCCTGGGGTGCCGTTCACACGAAAAACTCCATCGAGCTGGCGGACGCGGTCTCGCATTCCGGCGATGCCGATTCCGACGTGAGCGTCGAGCGTATTTACGGATTGGATTTGAGATTCGGGGCTGATGCCGACGCCATTGTCGCGAACTTCCATTTCGACAGACTCTGCCGTGCGGCGGAGACGAATGGTGCAGGCGGACGCTTTGGAATGGCGATGAATATTGGTGAGCGATTCCTGCAGCGCGCGAAACAGAGTGACTTCGATTTCGCGAGGCATACGCGGCAGGTCGGACGGAACGTCGACGCGGATGGTGGTGCCGATGCGCTCGGACAGAGTGTGGGTGTAGCCGCGAATGGCGGGAATCAAACCGATTTCTTCCAGCAGCGGCGGATAGAGCAGCGCGGAAACGGCGCGGACTTCGCGGAGAGCGTCGTCGGCAAGGAGGCGCGCGGCTGCGATCTGTTCGAGAAAGTCAGGTTCGGGCGACGGGACAGCGTGAGCGAGTTTGCCCAATGCCATCTTTAATGCCGTGACGGTCTGCGCGACGGTCTCGTGAAGATTGCGCGACATGCGGCGCTGTTCGTCGTTGCGCAAATTCAGAAGGCGATGTGAGAGACCGCGCAGTTGTTCTTCGGCCAAGCGGCGAGCGGTTTCGTCGAGGGTGATTCCCGCAAGCCTGGCGACATTTCCGGATCGATCGAAAACGGGAGTGACGATCGAGCGGCGAGTGCGCGTCTGACCGTTCGAGCCAGTGAGTTGAGCGACGAATTCCACGGGGCGGCGGCCGGCGATGATGGATTCAAATTTCGCGCGGACGACCGACGAGTGACCGGGCCCCATGGCTTCGCCGATTTCGTTCAGGGGAATTGGGCCGTCCTGATACGGAGCTCCGAGAATCGCGAAAGTGCTTTGCGACCCGACGACAGTGTCGCTGGCGACGTCGTATTCCCATGTTCCGAAATTGGCGAGAGTTTCGGCGCGACGGATCAGAGAGGCGTGGCGATAAAGGACGTGTTTGGGATCGCGGCGCGCCCACAGGGTGGACGAACGGGGAAGCGGTGCGGGTCGCGCGGTCGCGGCGGTCTCGGCTTTGCGGCTGGCGAGGCGGCGTTTTGAGGGAGTGGGAGCGGACGAGCGGCGGCGAGGGCTGATGGTTGGACGGGCAGATTTCAAGCGGGCGGAGGGGCGAGCGGGCTTCAGAGTGGTACGGGACTTTTCCCGAATTGGGAATCGCCGGCGGGAGGGGGTGGAGGCCGAGGAAGCGACGTGGACGGCAGTGCGGGGCCGAGCTTTACGCTTATTCGCCATCTGGGTCCGCCAATCGGCCGACGTCGGCCGCTGACATGGATTGAGAGCCCTCTGCCTGTACGGTACGAATGGCCCGAGACCGAAAGGGCACCGCAAAAGCGGCCCTACGACTTCACAGCTTAGTCCCGACGGGTGGACGAACCGTCCGGGTAGGTCTGATGCAAAAGCTAACAGCGGGGCGATACATTAAGCGTACGGTACTGCTGCGTAAATAGTGTGTCAAGAGTAAAGTAGTACGCGGCACATGCCGGAATGGAACACGTCGGTAGCAGCCGCAGGGTGAAAAACCGTATAAATGCGAATTTACACAGGATTTCCACAGGAGTAGGTTTTCGAGACTAGCTGGAAGGGGAACTGTATCTAACGTCGCAGGCCGCGAAACCCGATAGAGATATCAGGATTCGCGGCATCTGGAACTTGCCTCGGTTGGGCGTTCGCGCTCCTGATAAATGCAATGATTGCGAAGGGAACGCGTGGGCGCAATCGAGGCAAGCGACGGAAAGGCGTCAGACGGTTGCCGGAAAAGCACGGCGGTTTTCGCGGACTTGGGATGCGGTGGTTTCCGCGGATCTCGCGAGGAAGTGGAAAGGCGGAAGATATCCAGATTTCCGAAAGTCGCGCGATCGGCTGGCGAATTCGTCGGCAAGGAAATTGCAGGGCGCAAGAGCGGTATGCAGTGTGAAATACCTCACCCCCCTTCCATTGCGAAAGGGGAACGTATGTCTGCCACGGTTGTACGAATTCTGGTCGTAGGGTCCCTGACGGAAAGCACAAACGAAATGTGCCAGAGGCTGGAGAGGCACGGCTGGGCGAAGCATGAGGTTCCTACGCTGCGTGAGGCGGCGATCGTGCTGAGAACGGTACGATTTCCGCTGGTGCTGGCGGCGGAGAAACTGGCGGATGGAAGCGGGTACGAGTTGACGGATTCAGCGGAAGAGCAATCGTCGACGCTGATGGTGGGACTGAAGTTGAGCGAGACGTTGCTGTGGTTGCCGGTGGTGGAATCTGGTGAAAAATCGCTGGGACGGCGAGCGCTGAATCCGGTGATGTTGGAGATCGAGATCGAAAAATTGTTGACGGAGTTGGACGAGCAATCGACGGCGCGAGGGAAGGAGAAATCGTTTCGAGGCGAGACTTCGGGGCCGGTACTTCAAGAATCGAATGGCACTACGAGTGCAAGGAAACGAAATGTAGAAATCAAAACAGAAGTGCCGCCACTGCGAAATCCGCGGAAGGTGACGTTGCCGGCGCCGATCGAACGGGCCACCGGGACGCACGGAAAGCACTGGCGAGGCTGAGGAGTAAGCGATGCGGCAACAGACTTTGCGAGAGCGACGGACGGATGCAAGCGCAACGGTGGCGGAAAAACCGTGCGCGACTCGCGAGTATGTGCGGCTCGAGGATTTTACGGATCTGCTGCTGCAGGCTTACGACGGAGTGGCGCGGCGGGCGTATCAAAAGTTTGTGGGGCGCGGTTCGAAACCCGGGGGCGAGCTGGATGATTGGTTGCAGGCAGAGCAGGAATTGGGGACTCATCTGAAAGTGGATTTGGCGGAATCGAAACAATTCATTCACGCGATGGCGACGGTGGAGGGAGTAAAAAGTTCCGAGGTGAGCGTGGCGATCGAAGGGCGGTGGCTGATGATTCTGGGTTCGCAGGAATTTTCGGCGAAGGATGCGCCGCTGGATGAATTGTGGGGAATGGAGTGGAATTCTGCTGCGGGAATGGCGGTGACGGTTCGACGCGCGGATCGGCTCGGTGCGGCGAGCGATCGTGCCGCGGCGAGCGGCGATGCAAGCTGTGCGGCGGGCGACGAAAGCGAATTGATCGGCATCGAGGATGAAGAGTGTTTGCGGGCGCGGTGGGGTTCGCAGCCGTTTTGCGTGGTAGCGCTGCCGGCGGAAGTGGATGTAGAGCAAAGCATGGCGGTGCTGGCCGATGGAGTGCTCGCGGTCCGGATGATGAAGGCATGCATCTAACGAACTCTCGAAAGTGTCGGGGAACAGGGTGAATCGATGGCGTGGCTGGCTGAGCTGACTGAGCTGAAAGGCAAGATCCGGAAATTGTGGAATGCCGATTTCGTGGTTGATCCGAGCGAGTATATGCCGCGCAAGAATGTCGCGAGCGCGGGGCTTGAGAAAGAATTGGCAGCGGCGGAGCGGAAGCGAGGACGCGACGGTGACAACGCGAAGAAGGATGATCGCGAGAGTTTGAACTGACTTTGTGACATTGCGAGTGTGCGGCGGTTGCGATGCTGCGAGTTTCTTGCTGCGGTGACTGACGTCTCTGTTGTTATTCGACCTTCCTGAGGGACTTCCATTTCAAAGTGAGAGTGCGGGTGGCGTGGTGCGCGCGTGTGAAGCCTACGCGCTGAGCGCGCGATGTTGCGCGATTGTGCGGAGGTAAAACCACAGGAATGCGCCGACGATTGCGGAGGCGAGGCCGGCGGCTTGGGCGTTGGACATTCCGAAGAATGAACGCGGATTAATGCGGATGAATTCAACGAGGAATCGGGCGAGGCCGGTGAGGAATAAGTAGGCGGCGAAGACTTGTCCGGCGGCGGGAGCGTCCGAAGCGCCCGGAGTGCCAGCGTGTCCGGCGATGAATTTTGTGCCGAGGCGCCAGAGAATTGCGGCGATGGCGCAGGCGACGATGAGTTCGTAGATCGGAGTGGGGTGAACGCGATCGGTGGTGGGAACGAGGCCGTTCGGAAAACTCATGCCCCAAGGGAGCGACGTGGGGATGCCGTAGTCTCCGTCGCCCGAGAGGAGGCAGCCGATGCGTCCGATGCCGTAGCCGAGAGCGGCGGCGGGAGAGCCGGCGTCGAGAATTTCAAGGAAGGTGATGCGGCGTGCCGAATCGTTCGGGTTGTTTGCGTTTGCGCGGCGAGCGATGCGCGAGGCGACCAAAGCGAAGACGGCGAATCCGGCGATGAGTCCGCCGAACCATGCGAATCCGTAGGCGCTGAGGAGAACGCCGCGAGGATCGGTGAAGAGTTCACGCGGGGATTCGAGGACGTGGTAGAGCTTGGCGCCGACGATGCCGGCAAGGCACGGCCAGGCGATGAGCGATTCGGCTTCGCCGGAATCTTTGGTGGCGATGCCGCGGCGGGCGAGATCGGCGCGGATGACAAAGTAGGCGGCGAGCATCGCGGTGGCGACCATCAGTCCGAAAGTGGGGATGGTGAGCGGGCCGAGGTGGAGGAACGGGATCATTTTTCGCGGGGATAGTATAACGGGGTTTTTCGTCGCAGGGCGCTGGCGAGGGTGAACGCAGCGGGGATTCGTTCGAGGCTCGTGCGGGGAGAGCGCATTTGGTGCCGAGTATTGAGCGTTTGCTCAAGGCCGTCAGGCTGAAGCCTAACGCACGATCAGACAGGACTGTCTAATCCGCGGTGTCGGTGATCGAACGTGCACAGCGGAAGATTTTTGGCGCGGTTGAGGACAATGAGTCGACGGCAGCGGTTATTCGTGGCGGAACAGGGCGGCGAGCCGCGTCCGCGTTGAACCTGCTCCGGCGCGCCATGGGGCGGTGCTGGCGCGACGTGAGCGCGAGTCGTAACACGGGATTTTATTCGTGGCGGAGGGCGAGGAGGGGATCGATTTGGATGGCGCGGCGGGCGGGGATGTAGCAGGCCAGGGCGGCGGATGCGAGGAGGGAGAGCGACGCGAGGAGGAAGGTGCGGAAGTCGAAGGCGGAGACGCCTGTGATTTCGGATTGCAGGAGGCGGACGGAGAGGAGGGAGGCGATGAGGCCGAGGACGATGCCGGTCGCGACCAGGCTGAGTCCCTGGTTGAGGACCAAGTGTAGGATGTTGTTGGGCTGGGCGCCGAGGGCCATGCGGATGCCGAGCTCGTGAGTTTGCAGTGCGACGGAGTACGCCATCACGCCGAAGAGCCCGATGAAGGAGAGCGCAAGCCCGATGGCGGCGCAAGCGCCGAAGGAAATTACGCGGAAGCGCGGTTTGACGTAGACGTTGCGCTCGAGGAAATCGTCGAGAGTGGTCGGGCGAACGACGATGGTATTGGAATCGATCTGAGCGACGAGCTGGCGAATGATGTTGATGAGTTGCGAAGGATTTTGAGCGGAACGGAGAAGAACGGTTCGATCGCCGAAGCCGGAAAAGGTGTAGGGGATATAAGCCTGGGGAATGATGCGCTCGCCGGCTCCGGAGTTTTTGAAATCTTTTACGACGCCGATGATTTCGAAGTATGCGTCGTGCGGCAGTTCGGGAACCTCATCGAAATCGTTGAATTTGATGCGGTGACCGATGGGATTTTCGCTGCCGAAAAATTTGGTACCAAGAGTTTGGTTAACGACCGCGACGCGCCGGGCGGTCGCGACGTCGGACGCTGAGAGCAACGAGCCGCGAATGACGGGAAGCCCGAGCGTTTCGAAATAATGTTCATCAACGGCTTCGAAGACGGTGAGCCATTTGGTCTCGTGCGGTTTGCCGGGGATGGTGACGTCTTCGGTTCCGGGGCTGCCGCTGATTGGATCGGAAATGCCGACGCCTACGCTGGTGACTCCGGGAAGAGCGGACAGGCGAGACAGGAGTTGCGTGAAGAATGCTTGTTTGGTGGCGACAGTTTCGAATTGGTGCGCCGGAAAATGAATTTCGGCGGCGAGGGCGCCGTGGGTGGAGATGCCGACGTCGGCGTGCGTGACGGCGATGAAGCTGCGGAGCATAAGTCCGGCGAACACGAGAAGAAGGACGGAAATGGCGACCTGGCCGACGACGAGTCCGGCACGCATGCGAGCGCCGGAACGTGATGCGTTGACGTTGCGGCCGGTGCCCTGGAGGGCGGAGCGAAGATCGCGGCGGAGAGCGAAGATGGCCGGCGAAAGTCCGAACAAAAGAGTGGTGAGCAGGCCGAGACCGATAGCGAAGAAAAGTACCGGCGCGTTCATGGTGATGTCGGCTTCGCCGGGAACGTCGATGCCCGGAACGCCGGCAACGGAACGAAGCGCGAAGAAAGCAAGCGCAGCTCCGGCGAGGCAGCCAGTGAGTCCGATAACGAGGCTTTCGATTAGCAACTGATGCAGAATGCGAAGACGCGTGGCGCCGAGTGCGGCGCGGAGAGCAATTTCTCCGGCGCGAGCGCTGTGATGAGCGAGCAAGAGGCTGGCGACGTTGCTGGAAGAAATCAGAAGAAGGAGAGCGACAGCGCCGATCAGCAGAAGCAATGTCTGTTTGAAATTGCCGACGATGACTTCGCTCATCCCGCGAACGTCAAACTGAAAACGCTCGGGAAATTCGCGCGGGTAGAGCGGCACCAGGCGCTGAGCGATGACTTGGAGGTCGGCTCCGGCGGATTTGGCGGAGACGCCGCGTTTCAGGCGAGAGGTGGCGAAGAAGTACGTGGTGTTGTTGTCCATCGTCTGCGCGAGGGACGGCTGGTGGAGCGTCCACGAAACTGGAAAGTAGATATTCGCTCCGTAAAGTAAAAAACGGCGAGGCATGACGCCGATGATGGTGTGCGAAACGCCGTTCAAGGTGATGGACGTGCCGATGACAGCCGGGTCCGAGTTGAAAGCGTCTTTCCAGAATTTGTAAGCGAGAAGAACTACGGGACTGGCGCCGGGTGCGGAATCCTGTTCGGTGAGTCCGCGGCCGAGCAAAGGAGCGACGCCCCAGAAGTTGATGGCATTGGGCGTCATGACGCAGCCGTGAAGTTGTTCGGAGCCGGCTCCGTGGGAATAGACCGCATCGAGCCCGGTGTAGGCGACGATGTCGTCGAACGAATGATTCTCGTTGCGGAATGCGGCGATTTCGTCGAGATGAAACATGGAATTGCGATCGTCCGAGCCGGTCGAGGAGTCGTAGTAGCTGATGACACCGAGTTGCGAAGCCTCACGGTAGGGAAACGGATGCAGGACGCCGTTGTAAAAAATGCTGACGATGGTGGTGGAGAATCCGATGCCGAGAGCGAGAGCGGTGACGGCGATGAGGACGAATCCAGGAGCTTTGCGAAGAACGCGGAAGGCGAAACGAAAATCCTGAAGGATGGTTTCGAGCCAAGGGAGTCCGCGGCGGTCGCGGATGGATTCGGCAGTTTGGTCGATGCCGCCGAGTTTTAGGATGGCGTCGCGGCGGGCGGCTTCGGGCGACATGCCGGCGGCGAGATTGTCGGCGATATGCATTTCGAGGTGAGAGGCGAGTTCGGCATTCAGATCGGCGTCGAGATTTTCTTTGCGGAAGGTATTGCGGAGACGGAGCCACGCGGTGCGGGGGTGTTTCATGAGCGCTGCTCCCTTGCCGCGAGGAAGCGAGCGAGGATGGCGGTGGTCTGACGCCAGTCGCGGGTTTCTTTTTCGAGTTGGGCACGGCCGGAGCGCGTGAGTTTGTAGAATTTTGCGTTTCGGTTGTTGTCGGAGACGCTCCACTCGGACGAGATGTGGCCTTCCTGTTCGAGTTTGGTGAGAACGGGGTAGAGAGTGCCGTAGTTGACGGAAAGAAGATCGCCGCTGATTTGTTCGACGCGACGAGCGATGCCGTAGCCGTGAAGAGGTCCGAGAGTTTCGAGAGTTTTCAGGACCATGAGGGTGAGAGTGCCATGGCGGACGTCTTGTTTAGCGGTCACGAGCGCTCCTATGGGTAGGCCATAGGGTACGGCGACTCGTATGGGGAAGCAATAGGAATGTTCGGGCGGCGGACGGGGATGTTGTTTATTGAAACTGCGGGGCGTAGGATGCGCGGGGCGAGAGGCGGGGCGAATGAGCGAGCGATGTTGAGGTCGGCGCTTGTAGAGGCGGACTTTATGCGCGCCAGCGGTTGACGGTGATTGTGAGTTTGGTTGCGAACTCGATTTTTTTGACCGGCCGTAGAAAACAGAAAAGGCAAAAGCTGGCGGGCGTAAAGCCGCGCCGATACGAAACGGCAGGTTGCGGGAAGGAGAGGGGATGAGCGGAAATTCGGGGATCGACCGGCGGACGTTTATCAAGGTGGGGAGTGGAGTGCTGGCGGCAGGAGTTGCGCCGGTTGCGGCTCCGGCGATTGCGGCGGAAGCGAGCAGGATTGCGATGCCGGCTCCGGTGGTGAGCGACGCGGTTAGTGAGCTGGCGAGCGACGGGCCGTATCCGGCGAAGTGGTACCCGTTTACGGAGCATCCGGATTCGGATACTTGCTGGTCGCTGTCGGTGGGGCCGGACGGACGAATTTATGCGGCGGCGTGCGCGGAGAGCGTGCCGGGCGGAGTAGTGAAGCCGGTGCGATACAACGAAGAGAAAGACGGACTCGACTATTTATTCAACTTGGCGGAGAAGGTGGACGATCCCGGAGATTCGGGGCGAGCGACACAGTGCAAGATTCACTACAGCTTTGCGCCGTCGATGCATGACGGAGTGATGTTCATGGCGACGCATCTTTCGGGACCGCCGATCGATTTGCCGGTGTATTCGCCGTGGTTTTCGTGGCACGACGCGAAGCGATGTTTCCGCGGGTCGGCGCTGGTGGCGTTTGATACAAAGAAAGACGAAGTGTTGTGGTGGGACACGATGATTCCGAAGGAAGGATGCCGGTGCCTGCTGCACGACGAAGAGCGCGGGCTGCTGTATTCGATGAGTTATCCGCGGGATCATTTCATGATTTACGATTTGAAAACGCGGAAGCACCGGGATGTCGGGCGAATCAGCTCGATCAATCCGCAGACTTTAATTTTGGATAAGCAGCACCGGGTGTGGACGACGAGCGACTACGGAAGGCTGGTGAGATACACGCCGGAAACGGATCGGCTGGAAATTTCGCCAGGCCTGATTCCACACAATCTGAATTATCAGACCGGATGGCACAGCGTTTTTTACGATGTGGCGCCGTCGCCGGATCGAGAGTGCGTGTATGCCGTGACGTGGTGCCCGAATCCGCGGCTGATGCGGATATGGTTGAACGAAGACGAATGGCCGAAGGTGGAAGATCTGGGGCCGGCGACGCAGGCGCGCGATTTGAGTTTTCCGATCGACATGTACCGCGATCACTGCGGCGGATTGACGTTTGGCGGCGACGGGAAGCTGTACTACGTAGCTTCGCGGTGGCGCGACGCCACCCATCCGTTGACGGGATCGAAAACCGACACGCAGGGAGTGGTGTGGCGGCTCGATCCGGAAACGCTGAAGCGGGAGGAAGTGTCGGAGCTGGTCCATCCGACGGGCGAAGCGCATTACGTGTCACGCGGGGCGGTGGATCACAACGGCGATTTGTTTTTCGGGCATGTGGGGAACCGGCCGTCGGGAATTTTTAAAGTGTCGATGCCGGCAGCGCGGAAACGAGCGAACGCGCATTTGCCAATTCGGATGTGGGGATGACGATGACGACAAAGGCGGGGACGACGACGGGGGCGGCGGCGGTGATGACAATGCAAAGCAAATTGCGATTCGATCCGAATTCGCCGGAGATCAAAGCGTATCTGGAGGCGCTGTCGCATCAATTTGTGCGCGAAGGAACGATGGTGGCGTTTCCGATGTGCCTGCCGGGAATGACGACGCCGATACCGCACGATGAAAGTCGAGTGACGGCGCTGGACATCAACGCGGCGGGACAAGTGTATGGCGGTACGAGCGGACGGCAAGCGCATTTGTTTGGCGCGGCGTATCACGGACTGACGGGGATCGTGCTGGATGCGGGAACGCCTTCGGGAGCGACGAGCACGGCGGCGATTTGTTGCGGGAATGTGGAGAAGACGGGCGCGATTGCATTTGTAAACGGCACGAGCGGGGGACGGGCGGTGCGGGTGCCGCATCTGGAGCTGGCGGAAGATTGGATTCAGGAGTGGGGACTCGAGCCGCAGGCGTTAACGGATTTGGGCGAGTGCGTCCCCGGCGAAGCGGTGGTGCACGCGGTGGCGCTAATGGACGGAAAGACGATTGTGGGAGTGACGACGCGGCATTTGTTCACGATGGATATTGAGAGTGGAAAAATTGGAGTGGTGGGAGAAGCGCCGGGGCGGGGACGGATCGTGGCGGCGCGTGGAAGTGTATTTGGACAAGACGACGGCGCGAAGCTGTGGCGATGGGATGTTGATTCAGGCGAGATTTCGCGGGCGGCGATTGCGTTGCCGGACGGAGAGTGGAACGGCGGGATGCGTTGGGCGTCCGATTGGCAGCGCGGGATACTGTTTACGGCGGACGACGCGGGGAGGATTTATGCGTTCGACGGAAAGGGATTTCGAGCGCTGGGGAAAGCGCATCTGGCGCCGATGGGGCCGATGGTAGTTACTCCCGATGGCAGGATTTTCGGATTTTGCGGGGATGAGATGGCGAACATGTTTGTGTGCGACATGACGGCGGGCGGGCCGATGAATTTGGGAGTGGCAGCGTCGGTGATCGAGCAGCGAAGATACGGGTATCAGTTCGGGGATGCGGTGACGGGGCTGGATGGGGAATTGGTGTTTGGCGAGGATGATAACAGCGGGCATTTGTGGATTTATTTTCCGAAGATTCGGGAGGCGGGAGCGAAGGCGGGATGAACAAGTGGCGGGAGTGCCGAGCGACAGCGAAAGGCCGTCAGGCTGAAGCCTGACACACCATCAGACGCAAGCGTCTAATCCACGGTGGTTGGGTTTCATCGTCGGTGGCTGACGCGAGCGTGTTTGTGCTTCGCGAAATCGGGTGTGATTCGACGAAGATTGGCGTAAGAGGCATCGGATCGGTCGTGAAAGGCGGCGGCAAGCCGCCGCACTCCACGAAAAGGCGCAGCGGCGGTGCCGAGGGCGCAGAGTTTAGGGCGTGAGTTGATGGGTAAACAGCGGGCAGCAACCAAAGAGGGCGTGGGGGCGTCATATGATGTAGAATCGCGGAAGTAGAAGGTTGCGGTACGCCGCAAGCGGCGTTTGTTGGGGCTGCATCGCTTGCAGGAGCGCCACCATGAAAAATTCACGGGAAGTGATACTGGCGGGAGCGTTGGGTGCGTTTCTGGCGCTAGTGCCTGGAGCTGCGTCTGCGCAGCACGGTGGTGGCGGTGGACATTTCGGCGGTGGCGGTGGAAGTTTTGGCGGCGGCCGATCGTCATCCGCGCCAGCGCCGGCTCGATCGAGCGCGCCGAGTAATTCGGGCGGATCGCATGCGTCTTCGAAAAGTAATTCGTCGGAGACGAATTCGAACGCGAACAAGACGACTACGACGAGCGGAAGCACGAGCGCCACATCCACGACGACCGGCACGGCGACAACGACTTCGACGGGCGCGGCGCGCGGATGGAGTACGAGCTCGAGCGACGCGCGGACGACAAGCCTAACTCCTTACACCGCGAATGGATCGGCGATTCACACGACTGGATCGACTGCAGCGCTGGTGCGGCCGTTTAATCCGAACCGACCGGTTTACGGTTACTATCCCTATTACTACTATCCTTATTTCGGATTCGGTGGGCTGGGATTGTATTACGGCAGCGCGTTTGGTCCATGTGATCCGTTCTGGGGGTGCTACGGATTTGGGTTCGGCTACGGCGCTGGGGTTGGTTATGGTTATGGCGCGGGAGTCGGATACGGATATCCGCTGTTTGGCGCAAGCGTGAATAACGGGACGGGCGCGAACGATGGAGCGCCGGGATGGTCGTATTCGACGCCGAGCCCCGATGGGTCGAACACGTTGAATGCGAATCCGAACGGCGACGCAAACGGAGATGGAAACACGACGCAGGGCGTGGACGGAACAGTGAGCACAGACGGGCAGACGGCTAGTCCGAGCGTTTCAGCTCCGGGGCCGACCGTGATGCTGGATGGATCGCAACCGGCGGCGGCACCGCAGACGCCGGACGAGAAGTCGAGCGCGACGCTGTATTTGACCGACGGATCGAGCGTGGTGGCGAGCGATCATTGGCTGAGCGAAGGGAAGTTGCATTACGTGACGCCGTCTGGCGCTGAAAACACCGTGGATGCCACGCAACTGGATTTGCAGCGGACGGTGGATGAGAACGCGAAGATGGGCGTGGCGTTTTCTTTGAAGCCGGCTCCGGCGGCGCAGCCTCAGCAGTAAGGGCTGTGGTTTCGAGATTTTTGGGAGATTCGGGCGGCGAGCCACTTGGAGATTTATGCGCCGCAGAACTAAGCACTTGACAGTGTTTACGAGTTAGTGTATAATTCTTTACGTTAGCCTCGAAAAGTGTGAGTGAGGGGCTGGCGGCGGTTCCTACCTGTTGTGATTCGATGAAGTTCTAATGTGCGGGTGGTGGTGTGTCTGGATCGTGAGGCACAGCTGAAATTGGCTGTGCTTTTTTGTGTTTGGGCGCGATTTGTTTTCGCGCGCATGGGTGGCGGCGCGCGACATGCCACGGGAAAGATTCGAGCTTGCGGAAAACTGCGCGGGCCACTGTGCCTGGGCTACGAAATCGAGGAGAACTATGCCGAATTACAACACACAGAATCCACCGTACTCGTTGTTTCCGGGCGATGTGGGGCTGGCGTTTAATGCGGAAGCGCCGGCTGCGGGACAGGCGAGCCAGCAGTACGCGCTGCCGAGTTATGCGGGATTTCCGGAAAATGGACGAACGATTCGTTGGCAGACCAGCTATACGACTGCGCCGACGTCGGTGCAGATCCAGCTGCAGACGGCGATCAACGATGTGGACGCACAGTATTCCGCGCCGAGCTCGGGAGCGCAGAATTCGACGACTGCGACGGGAGACAGTCTGGTGGTGAGCGGGGTGCGGGCGAATTTCGTTCGCGCGAAAGTGATTTCGATTTCCGGCGGGTCGGGAGTGACGGTACAGATTTTGGGTTAACGTGTAACATGGATCGTCGCGGGAGCGATTGAGCTTGAAATACGGGCGACGACGAATGAGAGTTCGGGCATTTTCGAGGGCAAGTGTTTTGCTGGCGGCGATTTTGTGGTTGGCCGCGGGCGATTCAGTTGCGGCGAGCGGCGCGCAGCAGACGACGAATCCGCACGCGTCGCAGGCGAGTGTTGCGGCTGGTGGTCCATCCGCGCCGGCGAAGAGCGCTCCGGCGGCAGCGCAGACGGCAAAGCACTCGCTGACGGTGACGTTTGATTATGATTTTGGAAAAAACGCGGCGTGCACCGACGCGGTGAAACAGAAGTGCGTGGCGAAATTCCGGGTTTACGACATCTCGTCGCCATTTAAGAAGTATTTGCTGTACGCGATCGCGGTTCCAGCCGGCGCGACGGGGATGACGAAAAACATCAGCGGGACGAGTCCGGAGATGACGTTTGTGGTGGGGCAGCACCGGATCGGAGTGGCGGCGGTGACGGCGGACAATGTGGAATCGAATCCGCTGCTTTGCCAGACGGTGATTGCGATCGGCGAGTAGTTGGCCTTAGCGCGTTGTGAAGTTTCTGCGTAACTGAGTTTTCCTCGAAGTAAATCCTTACCAATGAAAATTGCGTGACGCCGCGGCGGACGGGCGTGTCCGCACGCGCGGCGATGGCGAAACTTTCTGAGCGGTCAGCGATGGCGCGGTGTGTGGCGATGGTTCGAGCGAACCGGACTCGAACCGGATGGAAACTGTGCGAGCGGCGAACGATGCGCGGAGAACGATTTTGCGCGAAACATCGCGAGGCGCTCGACGGAACGATGCTGGGTCTTTTCAATTTCGAGCTTCGGGAAATGTGGAAGCAAGAAAAGCCGAAGTAACGGATTACCACCTGTGCAGGACACACTGGAAGTCGCGGCGGAAAAACCGACGCCCGCGCGGCTCGAACCGGCCCGACAGAAGTGTGTCCTGCTCCCTTTTGTGATGTGAGAAGTGGCTTTCGGACGGTGCAATGGGCAAGGCGGTACGGCACAAAGGAAATGGAAGTTCGAAAGACGTGCCGGAGGCGCCAGCGGACGGAGCTGCTTCTGAACCGTGCGGCGCTGAGAGCGGCGCGAAGAGTGACGGATCTGGCGCCGAGGCTGAGGCAAAAGGAGCGCTGGGGAAACTCGAGCGCGCGGGACTGGGCGAGGGGCAATATTTTTTGGAGTTTCGCGAATACGTGGACCGGCTGAAAACAACGGGCGGACAGGATCGGACTTTCCTCGACACGTTGAAAGAGTGGCGTCGGTTGCACGATCAGGCCGCGGATTTGGACGGTGTGGGTTCGGGCGACGCGAAGAGCGGCGAGGACGCGTCGAAGAAAATTGCGTTGGGGCACAACGTGCCGCGTCCGGTGCGCGAAGTCGTGGGATTTGGAGTGCCGCGTCAGGATCGGCAGGGACGGTTCGATTTTTGAGAGGAGGAGCGATGAGCGCGAGCAAAACGACGGTGGGTTACGTGGTGCAGGCGAGCGGACTGGGTGCGGTGCTGGTGGGCGTGGTGTTGAGTGTGCATCACGTGGCGATTGCGCTGGCGTTTGTCGGCGGAGCGGCGGCATTTTTTGTGGGCGAGAAGATTCGAACGTTGGCGTAACGGCCGTTTGGGTCTGGATCGTGGATCTGGAATGTGGAGCTAGCGGGTCGTGAACGACGAAGCGCAGCGGGTGGTGAAGGTCGATCTGGGGTACCAGGCGTTTCCGAGGCAACAGGATTTTCACCGGTCGGCGGCGAAGTATCGTTTGTTTGGGGGCGCGGCGGGTCCGGGAAAAACGAAAGCACTGCTGATGGAAGCGGTGCTGCAGGCGTGGAGCTGCGAAGGCGTGAACACGCTGCTGCTGCGGCGAACGTTTCCGGAGCTGGAGTCGTCGCTGCTGCATTATTTCCGGCGCGACGTGCCGCGGAGTTTGTATTCGAGCTACAACGAATCGAAGCATGTGGTGACGTGGCTGAATGGATCGACGACGCGATTTGGTTATTGCGCAGCGGAACATGACGTTTACCAGTATCAAGGCGCTGAATATTTGTTCATCGGCGTGGACGAGCTGACGCATTTTACGCTGCGACAATGGCAATTTCTGACGAGCAGAAACCGGTGCGCGGTGCCCGGAACGTTTCCGTGCATGGCCGGGGCGACGAATCCGGGAAATATCGGACACGCGTGGGTGAAGTCGCTGTGGGTGACGCGCGAGCCAGCGGCGGGGATGGAGCGTCCGGAGGAATACAACCCCGCGGATTACGACTTTGTGGCGGCGCGCCTGGAAGACAATCCGATTTATGCGAACGACAAGAATTACAGGAAGACGCTCGAAGCGCTGCCGGGAGATTTGAAGCGCGCGTTTCTGGATGGAAGTTGGGATGTGTTCGCGGGGCAATATTTCGACCGGTTCGATGCGCAGAAGCATGTGCGACGAGCTGAAGACATCGAGTGGAAGCCGTGGTGGCCGCGTTGGATTTCGATCGACTGGGGATTCGAGCATCCGGCGGCGGCTTACTGGCATGCGCAGACGGCGAGCGGCGAAGGCGGCCGATCGAGCGTGGCGACGTATCGGGAGTTTGTGACGCGACGGACTTCGCCGCGAGATTTGGCGGCGGAGATTGTGGCGCGGAGCGTGGGGGCGGGAGAATCGCGCGAGCGGATCGATGCGATTTATCTTTCGCCGGATGCGTTTGCACGGGGGACGGATGAAGCGTCGATCGCGGAACAGATGGGCGATGTATTTGCGGCGGCGGGATTGCCGAGGCCGGTGCCGGCGGACAACGATCGAGTGGGCGGATGGATGTTGATGTACCAGATGCTGGACGCGGGCGAGTGGACGATTACGAGCAACTGCACGGAATTGATTGGAGTGTTGCCGGTATTGGTGCGGGATTCGGCGCGCGTGGAAGATGTGGAGAAGATGGATGGCGACGACGCGGCGGATGCGGCGCGATACGGATTGAAGACTCGCTATTCGGCGCAACGGAACGGAATGGTGCGGCCGCCGATCGAACAGCGGATCGCGGAGCGAGTAACGTCGGCAGATCCGACGGTACGAGCGATTCAAGCGAAAGTGGCGGGGCTGGCGGAAGGACGGCGCGCGGGGCCGGTGAGTTTTTTGCGGCGGCGCGAGAAGTCTGCGAGGCGATGATGCTGAGCGCGGTGTGGAATCGAGTTCGGGCGGCGATGCGTGCCGGAGAAATGGAAATGGAGATTGTGCGATTGCGGAATGAGAATCGCGCGCTGATGAATTCGATTTTGGGGATTGCGGGAGTGCCGCCGGTGATTGTAAATGATGGTGCGGAGGCGGAAGCGCTGCGGCTGCGAGTGGGAGTTCGAGGTCCGGCGGCTGCGAAAGAAACGATTGGGGCACCGGTGAGTGCGATTGGCGGGGCGACGAAGGGAACCTCGATCCGCCGGCTGGCGGCGAGGCGTGGCGCGGGCGTGCGGACGGTAGGCGCGACTGCGACGGGAAAAGCGGCGGTGCCGATGCCTATGCGACGGAAATCGTGGCATCAAGTGAATCGGATGCTGGAGATTGATGCGGCGAGGAAGAAAGATCCGCCAGGCGCAAATGGGGCAAGCTCGGAAGTGAATTCGAGTAGCTGAATTTCCTGAGAATGCGATGGTGAGGCGAAGCGCTGGGGAGGAACGATGCCGTTTATTCGCGGGCGGTATTACATGAATCCGGTGGCGGGGGCGGCGATCGAGGCGGCACGCGCAGCAGAAGATGCATTGAGCGGCGCGGACGAGCCGGATGACGACGGCGAAGCGCGTGGCGACGAGCGCGGAGCTGATGCCGGCGAGCAGGACGAAGGCAATGCGGAAGTTGCGGCCGGTGCGGGCGGACCTGTTCATCGAATTGAGATTGAGGCAACGGTGTACGGGCCGGCATTCGGCGGAAGGAATTCACCGCGAAGTCCTCGTGGATATGTGGCGAGAGTGCATCGCGGAGTGAACTCGGAAAGCTCCGCTGGAGGTAGCGCGCTGTCCGGCGGCGCTGCTGCGAGCGCCGGCCTGCGAAATGCAAGGCCGACCGCATTGCGAGCGAAGCGCGGCAACGGGCCGGAGACGCACGTGTTTTCGGATCACCAGGACTTGATGAGTTTTTTGGGGGACACGCTCGGCGAGTGAGAGGCGGAGCGGCGTTCGGTGGAATCCATTAGAATGGGTGCGCTGGGCGGAGAGTGAGCGGGTGGCGAACGGAATTTGGAATACGCCAGGAGGACAGGACCGGCGATGGCGGCGTCGAAAGCCGTCTGGCGGTTTCATGGGCGGAGAGGACGGCGCAGCAAGATATTTGAAGATCGTGGTGGTGATCCTGGCGGCGACGCTGGCGGGAACGTTTGTGTGGTCGGGAATTCAGAGGGTGATGCATCCGACGGTGGTTGCTCCGGCGGGATCGTATGTGCCGAGCGCGCGAGCGTACACCGCGGCGGAGGGGACGGCAGATTCGGGCGCGCCGACCTGGGAAATTGAGTTTGAGGCGGCGCTGAAGCTGGCGATGGATGCGGGACGCGCGGGCAATGTGACCGAGGCGGAAGTGGAAATCGATCGCGGTGCGGCGATTGTGATTTCGGCGCGATCGCAGGGAAAAAATGTGAGCCCGGAATTTTTCAGCACGAGTTTGAAAGCGCTCGATCAGATTGTGGACACGAATCCGGAGAACGAGCGGCTGCGGGATCACGCGTTTCAGGCGCGGGTGGAATTGGCGGAATTGCGAACGACGGTGGGCGCGGCGAAGGCGCCGGAATCGAAAATTGCTGCAGATCCGGCGACGGATCCTTCTACCGGACGACGGTTGACGGCGAATGTGGGGCCGGGGACGGTGGCTCCGCATGCGGTGAAGATTCCAGGACATGTGGTGTTTTCTGCGCCGCATGCGCTGAACGCGAAACAGACGGTGAATGCCGCGGCGCTGGGCGGGAATTACATTGATGCCACGCTCATGCCGGATGAGGCGGAAGTTTTTTTGCCTCCAGCGACGAGAGGAATCGGGGACGACGTGCGCGTGGAGGGAGTGACGATCGAGGGCGCGTCGCAGACTTTGGATGGAGTGCAATGGAAGGACGTGACGTTTGTGGGGGCGCGGCTGAGGTATGAGGGAGGGGCGGCGCGATTGCAGAATGTGAAATTTGTGAGATGCACGTTTGGATTTTCGTCGGATGAGCGTGGGACGAAGCTGGCGAATGCGATTGCAGATGGAGTGGGGACGATTGTGGTGGGGGACGATTAAGCAGGGGCTCGACCTGGCGTTTCGAGCGGGAGTTGGAGTTCGTCGTGGGCAGCGGCGAGCGTTGAAGATAGTTAAAGGCCGTCACGCTGAAGCCTGACACTCCATCGGGCGCAAGCGTCTAATCCACGGTGGTTGGGCTCGTTCGGCGAATACGGATCCTTCGAGGATGAGTCGCGGTTTCGGCGACTGAGGCCAAGGCGACGGGCGCGACGAGATTGAGTTGTGGCTTCGGGGGCGAAAGCCCCTTTTTTTTGAGACGGTGGTACGGCGGAGCTAAAGCTCCGCACTTCCGGACGTTGGGTCTTCCGCAGGCGTAGGAAATTTTCCTAGCGGTTTCTTTCATAGGGACGGGTGTATGCCGACGCAGAAGAAAACGATGGATGCTGATCCGGCGATCGTGGGAGTGGAAGGGCCGGTGGCGGCACAGCCGTTGAGCGACGACCGCAAAGTCACTGTTCGACGTGCCGGACCGGCGGAAGCGAATAACAATGAGGAGTTGCCGGAGCGGCTGCAAGCGGGGTTGCGGCGGCTGGTGCAACAGTTCGCAACGGAATCGGAAAGCACGCGGCGGCAGGAAGTGCGGCGAATCAAGCAGGCGCACCAGTTTTGGCGCGGCTTGCAGTATTTGTGGTGGAACGAACGGGATCAGAACTGGCACGTACCGTTTGAGCAGAAACTTTCGGACAGCTCGACGCTGGACGATCTGCCGCGCTACGAGTTTGTGACGAATATTTACCAGGCGTTTGGATTGTCGCTGGTGGCGGTGCTTTCGCAGGATGTGCCGAGGGTGCGATTTTTCCCATCGTCGGCGCAGGCCGAAGAAGATGTGGCTGCGGCGAAAGCTGCGACCGAAGTTGCACAACTTGTGGAGCGGAATAACCGGATCGGAAATTTGATTGTGGATGAGGCGTTTAATCTGTGGACGGATGGGAAGGTTGGCGCGTACGTGCGGTACGTGGTGGACGGGCAGAGATTTGGGTTTCATCCGGAAACGGAGATTCGGACGCGGGAAGTCCGGGTTGGCGAAGATTTTTACATTTGTCCGGAGTGCTC
The DNA here is from genome assembly GCA_963719065.1 of uncultured Acidobacteriota bacterium. GTDB lineage: Bacteria > Acidobacteriota > Terriglobia > Acidiferrales > UBA7541 > Palsa-295. The sequence continues at coordinate 788,792 of CAVRAM010000001.1, forward strand.
ACGGGAGAACGCGGCGAAGCCGAGTGCGCGCAATTATTCAGCGAATGACGCGGACGGCGGCGCGAATGGCGTGAGTGACATCGCGGGCGGAAGGGATTCTGCGCGTGCGGAAGGTGGGGCACAAGAGAAGCAAGCGACGGAACAGAATTGCGATTTTTGCGGAGCTCTGCTGACCGAAGAAGATTTTGTGGCGGCGGAGATGGCGACAGTGCCTGAAGCGCAGGGGCGCGTGGCGAATGGGCAAGAGGTGGTGACGATCGTCGGAGGGCTTGAGCTGAAGACTCCGCCGTGGGCCGGCGAGATGCATGAGTATCCGTATTTGCAGTGGAACGTGGAAGTGCATCAGGCGCGGCTGCGAGCGGCGTACCCACATGCGGCAGATAAAATCGGCGCGCCAGTGGCGAGCGGAGGCCAGGAGTACGAGAGGCTTGCGAGACTGGCTCAATCGCAAGGCGGACCGCTGACCGAGGGCGGCGATTTCAACGTCAACTTGATTACTTTTCAGCGGACGTGGCTGCGGCCGTGGGCCTTTTTCGCGTTGGATGACAAGGCGCTGCGCGACGAGTTGCTGGAATTATTTCCGGACGGCGCGTACGTGGCGTTTGCTGGGGACGTTTACTGCGAAGCGCGCAACGAAAATATGGACGATCACTGGCGCGTGTTGCATGCGCTGCCGGGAGATGGGTCGAGTGGACGTCCGGCGCTGGGCGATTCGCTGATCAGCGTGCAGGAACGATTTAACACGCTTTCGAATTTGCAGATGGAAACGTACGAGTATGGAATTCCGCCGATTTACGCGGACAGCGAAGTTTTGGATTTTGACGCGCTGCAGAGCCAGACGGCGGAGCCGGGATCGCATTACCCGGCGAGAGCGAAGCCGGGACAGTCGCTGGCGGCGGGATTTTTTCAGCCGGAGCCGGCGGAAGTGCCAGCCGATCTAAGCGAGCATGCGGCGGGATTGATGGGTCCGGTGGCGCAGTTTTTGACCGGAGCGTTTCCGGCACTGTTTGGCGGAGCGATGTCGAACAACGACACGGCTTCGGGCTATGCGATGGCGCGCGAACAGGCGATGGGGCGGATTGGCCTGGTGTGGCGGCGAATGAAGTTTTTTCACGCCGACATCATGCTGCTGGCGGTGGATTGTTTCCGGCGGAATCGTCCGCACGGCGTGGAAGTGACGCTGCTGGGGGCGGGGTCGGCGTTTGAATCGAAATGGATTCGTCTGGCGGATTTGAAGGGCAATTTATTCAGCTATCCGGAGACCGACGAGCAGTATCCGACGCTGTGGTCGCAGCAGCGCGCGGTGCTGATGCAGATGATGGGAAATCCCGATCCGCAGATGCAGGCGGTGCTGGCGCATCCTGAAAATATGGCGTTAGTGAAGAGGCTGCTGGGGCTGGAAGAGTTTGTGATTCCGGATGAGGAGTCGAGGACGAAGCAGTACCGGGAGATTGCGCAGCTGGTGGCGGAGGTTCCGGTGGTGCGGCGGCAGGATGTGACGCATCTGGTGGCTCCGGCGGTTGCAGCGGCGAACGCGGCGAGCGGTACGGGCGAGAATGGTCCGGGAGTGGATGCGGATGTGATTTTGCCGAGCATTTTGCCGGATGAGTTTGCGGATAACCACGCGGTGGAGCTGGAGATTTGCATGCGGTGGTTTTCGTCAGATGCGGGGCAGGTGGCGAAGATTGAGGCGCCGTTGGGATTTGCGAATGTGCGGGCGCATGCGATGTTTCATCGGGAATATTTGACGAAGCAGCAGGCGGTGGCACAGGCGAATGCGGCGGCGGTGGGTGCCGGAAGAGGAACGAACAGAGTGTCGCGATGAACTTGCAGAAATCGGTTTGAAACCGCCAACTGTGAACGGGAAGGTCGTTGCGTAGCGCGGCGGGCGTCGCAAAAGGCGGCGGCAAGCCGCCGCACTCCACGAAAAAGAGGGCCGGGTTTAAATGGCGAGAAGTTGCGATGGACGGCACAGTAGCCAATCGAGCGGATGTGGCGGGGATGCTCAGAGAGTGCTCAAACGAATCGCGCGAGACGACCGGGCTGGTTGGCCGTCTCGCGCGTGCCGGAGTTGAATCGAACGGTTTGATTACAGGGTGCGTTCGACGGAGTTGTTGGCGACGCGGCCGGTGCCGTAAGCGCTTTTTAGTATTGGCGGCGGAGCTACCAGGCGCACGACGTGGAGAAGGCGCTCGGGTTTGAAGGGCTTGGCCATGCAGACGACGGCGCCCATTTGATGGCTGGCGGTGTAGTCGGCTGGAGTGGCGGAGCTGGTGATGAGAATCACCGGAACGCGGGTGAGGCGTTCGTTGCGCTTCACGATGAGGCAGAGATCGTGGCCGCTCATTTCCGGGCCTTCGACTTCGGCGATGAAGACGGAAGGAACGGTGGTGCGCAGAACGTCGAGAGCTTGTTGCGCCGTGGGAACGATGATGACGGTGTAGCCATCGTTCGAAAGAATGGTGCGCATGATTTCGGCGGTCTTAGGATCGGATTCGACGCCGAGGACGACGGATTGCGGCGCGTTGTTGGCGACGGCGGCGCTGGCGGAAGCTCCGGTGCGGTTGCCGTTTTCTGCGCGAGCCGCGGGCTTGCTGAAATTGAAATGAACGGCGACGGAGAATCCGTTGGCAGTTTCCGAGACGCGGACGACTTCAGCGACTTGGCCCGGCGTGGATCCGGCGGCAGACGGCGAGTACGGGAATGTGACTTCGAGGCGCTGACCTTTCCAGTAGCCGGAGCGCGCGACTTGAATCAGAAGGCCGTCGCGAGAAACGTCGATGGATTTGCAGACTTCTTCGAAGGGTTCGGGCGTGTCGATGCCCTTGATGTGAACGGCGGCGGTGATCTTGGCGCGGCGGCGGGTGCGGCGTTCGACGATCGGCTTGCCCTGAGCGTCGTTGAGTGCTTGTGCGTTTGTCTCTGCGGAGACGTTTGGCGGCGTGCTCATCCTTACACCTCAGAAAATAAGTACGGGATGAAGGCGACCGCCACTGCTGCGGAACTGCTCCCCCCGCTGATTGTAAATTTACGGGGAGGATGCGCCGGCGGCTATAGTACGTTGGGTTCAATCGAGCAAACGAAAGAGTGGAAGACTTTTGGCGCCCGCAAGTAACTGCAGGAGTGCGGGTTACGGGGAAGGCACCGACGTTGACGAGATGGGTACGCGGCTAAAAGGCGAAAAGTGAGCGCGAGGGAATCGATGGCGGCGAGTGTGGTGGCGAAGGAAGTTGCGGCGGTGGCGCCTGGTGCGATGACGGCTACTGCAGCACCGACAGCAGCGAGAAAGTTGGCGAGCGACGACGAGATTTTGGGGATTGCGTCGCGGCACGTGCGGCGAGCTGGGGACGGAGCGGAATCGCTCGACGTTGATCAGCGCGGAAGCGAAGAATCGCGCGACGGAGCCGAGAGGCGAGAAGCTAGTGGCGATTGGAGCGCGGCGGTTGAGGAGAATCCAGAACTGCGAGGCATGATCGAGGCAACTCCTGCGGTGAAGGACGCGCTGGATGACGTGAGTGCGTACCGGGAAACGTTTGCGACTCCGGAAGCGGCGAGGCAGGCGAGCGGACTGGCGGCGGATCTGAATCGGTTGGATGCGCTGTTTTATTCGCGACGGCCGGAAGATCATGCGGAACTCGCACGAGCGGTGGCGGCGCTGGATCAGGATGCGTTTTCGTCGCTGGCGAGCGCGATGGCGGAGTTGGCGGGTGCCGCGAAACCTGGGACAAGTGCGAAGGTGAGCGCAGGTCCGAGTGCGGCCGATTCGGACTTGGCTGAGGCGAGTGAGCGCGCGAACTCGAGCAAGACGAATGCGCGAACTCAGGGTGCGGGGAGAACGACGGGCGACGGGAAGTTGAGCGCCGCGCAGGCGGAGTTTTTCCAGGCGGCCAATGCTTCGGCGGTGGAGGGAGTGGTTGGGGCGATCGAATCGCAGGTGGAGAAGCTGCTGCCGGAGGGAATTTCGAAGACGGCGCGCAATCGAGTAGTCGGCGAGATCTATCGCGAGCTGGATACGGTGCTGCGCGGAAATCGAGTGCTGACGCAACAGATTCAGGATGCGTTTCGGACCGGACGGCTGGACGCGGATCACCAGAAGGCGGTCGTGAGTTTGATCACGGCACGAGCACGGCAGGCGCTGCCAGCGGTGGCGAAGCGAGTGCTGAACGAGTGGACGAACACGATCGTGACAATGAACGAGGAGCGCAGGACGCGGCAGCGGAATGCCGAGCGGCGCGTGGACATCGCTGGTTCGGGCGGCGGGAATGATGGAAGGCGAGCGACCACGTCGAAGGACATCGATTATCGACGAATGTCGGACGCGGATATTTTGAATTTGTGACGCGATCGGGAGTGAGCGTCCGATCCGTTTGCGACCGACGTGCGGGAATGCAGATCCGGACTGATGCGCGCGCGGATATGGGACGGCGAAAAATGACGGCGCCGCCCGGGATTGCCGAAAGGCGTTAGACAAATTGTCCAACACACCATCCGACAGGACCGTCTAATCCACTTGCGATGCTAAAGACTGCTGCGGCGCGTGGCGACGCGGTAAGCGTAGATGGATTTGGCGACAGATTCGATGAACGCGGTGACTTCCGCGGCGGTCATGCCGGGCGGAATTTTCACCAAGCCGGCGCTGACGAAATTATTCACGGCGGCCGCAAGGCTGGTGTTGACCTCGGTCCAGTTGACGGTGCCGTTGGTAGTGGCGGTGACGACGTAGGAATCGATCATGCGGAGGCTGACTCCGGGAGTGAAGAGCGACAGTACGTCGTTGTTATCGTTCATCGCTCCGGTAACGTCAAGAGCGAACCACTGCATGTCTTGCAGGTTGGCGCCGGTTGGAATGTTGGCGAGATTATTCGAAACAGCGGCGCTGACGATTTGCTGGACGGCGACGGTCTGAGCGGCGGCGTTGGCGGAGCCGTTGGAGTTGGTGGGCGGCAAGGCGTCGGCGATGGCGCTGGAAAGACCGACCAGAACGATGTAGGAGTGGTGCGTTTGCAGGATGTCGTTAACGGCGACGCCGTAGGATTCGAATTGAGCGAGCGACATGCCGTAGCGAGGCGTGGTGATTTTTGTGGCGACCGCGTTGTACACGAAACATTCAATGGTGTCAGATTGGGACGCAGTGCAATTCGCGGGCTTTTGAGCGCGAGCCGTCGATGACGATGTGACGACAGCCAGAGACAGAAAGAGTGCGACTAGACTAAAACGGCGGAATGAATCCATGAAGATCTCCTGAGCCTGGTCCCGAGGGTGACCGGATTTCCATTTCACGCGGGAGGGAAGCGCGGATGGTTTAGACGATGCGAACAGCAGTGCGAATTCAGGGCTGGGGCTGGGCAGGTTTCGTGCGTGTGTAGAGTAAGTGCTGGGCGGGGGCAAAAGGTACTGGCCCAGGGTGCAAAAGTTGTACGGGGGTAGGGACTGGCCCTTTCTTGAACGGCAGGTTGCGGCCGTGTGCCTTCGTAAAGCGCAGGTCGAATCGAAATTCAGTTTCGAAATCCAAGCAAACAATTTGGGAGTTTTTGCGGCGCTGCGTGCGCGGGAGTTTGCGTCGAGGTGTGACAAATCGAGATCAAGGAGAACTAATTTATGGCACAGATGCAGAATGCGCAGTCCGTTGCGCTGCAACTGGAAAAGGTGAGAGACAAGCTGCCGCTGTTGTACGAACGCGATGACATTTTATTGACGATGATCCAGCAGCGCGGAGACGTGGAGAAAGTCAGCTCGCGAAACATGCGACTGCCGCTGCAGATTCGTCCGGGAGGCAAGGCGGGCCTGGCGAATATGGATGGCGGAGACCTGGGACGCGGATCGGGAACGGTGTACGACGTGGCGCAGGTGACTCCGGTGTTTTTCCGGCACGCTGTGGAAATGACGAAGCTGGTGGAATACGCATCGAACGCGCCGGAAAAAGCGATCGAGAATGCGGCGAAGCGCGAAGTGAAAAATGCGATGAGTCAGTTCCGGTCGTTCCTCGACAAGGTGATGCAGACCAACGGAAACGGCGTGCTGGGAACGGTGAGTTCGATCACGACGACCGGGTTGCCGTCGGGCGTAGCGGCGCAGTTCGGCCTGGCGAAGCCGCCGGGCGCGATGCTTTTCTACTATAACCAGACGGTGCAGATTTACGACCCGACGCTGACGACGAATCGCGGCTCAGCAAACGTGCTGCTTGTGGATCCGTTCAACTCGCTGTTGCAGGTGGACTCACTGCCGGCGGGAACCAGCGTGAACGATTTGATTGTGCACGACGGCTTGACGGGGTCGCAGCCGGTGTCGCTGTTTGGAATTTTGTATCACCAAACGAACGCGACAACGGGAACGTGGCTGAATCTGAATCGCGCGACGTATCCGGTGGAATTGGCGACGCCGAACGTGAACGGAAACAATTCGGCGATCACTCCGGGAGCGGTGCGACTGGCGATCAACAAAGTGCGAAAGGCTTTGGGTTCGAATCAGGTGTCGAAGCTGATCGCGTACACGTCGCTCGAGCAGGAACATCAGTGGGAACAGCTCGGCGTGACGATTTCGCAAATCATCAAGGAAGGCGCGGGCGGCCGGGCGAGCGATCTGGATTTGTTGTTCACCGGCGAGAAGTCGATGGCGGGCGTGCCGATCAAGTCTTCTATCAATGCGAACCAGACGCGGGTGGATTTCCTGGACCTTTCGCACTGGGGACGAGCGGTGATGCAGGACATCGATTTTTACGACGTGGGCGGGCAGACGCTGTTTCCGATTTACGGAGCGAGCGGTGGCATTGCGTCGGCCTACATTTTCTACTTCGTGACGGGATTCCAGGTGTGGAACGAATCGCCGCGGAGCGGGGCTTACATTAACAATTTGGCGATTCCGACGGGGTATTAGGCGGACGGTGCGGTGGCGTGGATTCAGAGAGGCGAGAACATTAACACAGAGGGCACGGAGTAAAGGATGAGGGCGCGGAGACGGCCGGGTAGCGGGGCGTCTGCGCGCTGAGCTGTGGCTTCTGGTGGCGCAATGGTGGCGGGGACGATGCGTTGGCGTCGTCCCCGTTTTGTTTTTGGTTGTGGGCAGCGAAGGATCGGGTGATTGCGAGAACGATGATTCGAGTGACGCGCGAGACGCATGACGCTCCGGAATCTGTGCAAGAGCGTGTGGCGAGGGCCGGCGGATCGAATCGATATGGCGAGCCGAATTTCCGCGTGGTGTGGGGCGGATCGAGGCTGAGTTGGGTGGGCGGAAGATGGGTGGATCACGACGCGAGCGGAAATGTGGTTCGCGAATCGATCGAGTTGCGGCGCGTACCGAAATATTTGCCGGAGAACCGGTGGCACATCGAGCGATGGATGGCGCCGGAGTGTTATGGGTCGCCGGCAAGTTGGTATGAGCAGACGTGCGAGATCGAAGACGGAATTCGAGTGGCGTCGTTGGGGCCGTATCCGTCGCGGGGAGAGTACGAGCATTGCTTTATGCTCGCGGGAAACGACGGCGAATTTATTCAACTGACCGCGGCGGCTTGCGATTGGGTGGTGAGGGCGGTTGAGTGGTCGAGAAGGCAGCCGCGGCGAGCTATGCGCGATGCGTTGATCGAGCGAGAGGCACTGAAGGAATGGCGGTGGGACCGGCGAGCGGACGATTTGCTTTCGGATGCGGGGCCGGCGTTTAACGGGGCGGATTTCGTGAGTTTGTAGAAGTGGGAAGCGGCGCGAGCTGGGTTGCAAGGCGGCGCGAATGGCGTAAGGAGAACGATTGATGAGCACGTTGCAAGCGGCGACGTTGACGGGCCGGCGGGAAGTGATGGTGGACACGAGGCCGAAGGGAGATTTGGGCGCGGCGGTGACGATTGCGTCGATCTCCGATCAGGATTGGTACATTTCGCGAACGCACGGGGTGTATCGAATTCCGGCGCGAGATAAGGGCGAAGTGTACGCAACGGTGCGCATTGAATCGCGCGGGGACATTATCGATCTGGGAGACAACCGGCGGATGCCGTTTACGATTGCGGCACGCGAGATTGCGGAAGATTTGCTGCAGGATTTACAGGATCACGGAGTGTTTTTGTGTGCGGGTGCGGAGCCGAGCGCGGAGGAACTCGCGGCGGCAACGGCGCGGCGCGATGCGTTTCACCAGCGACTGGTGACCGACGGCGACACGATGTGGGCGCGCGGGCACTCGTTCCGCGAGATTTCGGATTTGCACAGGCGAGCGGCGATTGCACTGGGAATTGAACGGGAGTGGGCTTACGTTCCGGTGAAAATGAGCGATTGTCCAGCGTGCGGCGAGAAGGTGAAACCGGGCGTGGCGGTCTGCCGATTCTGCTCGGCGATTCTGGATGAAGAAAAGGCTGCGAAGCATGGGTTGGGGCCGTCGAGCCGCGGGAGAAGCGCGGGGATTGATGAGAGTGCGGCGCGTGGAGCGAATAAGCGGCGTTGAAGGGCGATGGTTCGCGCGTGTTGCTAGCTTCGCGAACGATCGGGCCTGCGATTTAGTTGGAGATTAGAGACGCGAAGTTGCGAGTACGGCGTTGCGCCGGCGAGTCGCGATCGCGAGCAAACCGACGAGGCCAGCAGAGAGCAGTATCCACGTGCCGGGTTCGGGAGCATTAATTTGCGAGGCCTGGCCTCCGGTGATCATGTCGTAGGAGCCGAAGCTGCAGTTGATGCAGTAGCCGCCGGTGAAATTGAAGGTCGACGGCGGAGCAGCGAAGTTGAATGTATTCCAGTTCAGGACGAGGGCGCTAAAACCGGAGAGCGCCTGGAAGTAATCGGTGCCGAACGGATCAAACACGGTGCACTGATTCGATGTCGGGCCGCCGCAGCTGAACGTAGTTCCGTCGAAGTTGAGCGTGGTGTTGACCAGCGTGGTGACGCCGGTGGTGGTGTTCGTATCGAAGTCGATGGTGCCGGAGAACGTGCCGCCGTCTGAGGTAGTGCCGGAGATCGTGTAGGCGACGTTCGAATCGGCGAGCGCGATGGCTGGCAGAAGGACGAACGCAGCCGCGAGGATGGCGAAGGCCAGAACGCGAGAGATGATGCGGGTGCGGCGATTCGTGGGCCGGGCGTTGAGGTTCACGGTGCGTCTCCAGAAAGCGTCAGCTGAGGGCGGAAAGGTGACGGCCCTAGCTGTTCCGTTCTGGTAGTGCACGGGACGGGCCAAAACTGGGGTTGGGGCGGCGCGGCCGGTAGGTGGTGTGGCCAGGGAGCACGTGGGACACCCGATGGCGGGGCCAGTGCGGCGATGGATGGTAGCGTGGCTTGCATGTGATTGCAAAGTATGTAGATACGGGAATTTCCGGGCGAGTCGTGCGGGGCCGAGGGTGCCGAGATCTAGCGTAATTTTAGGCTAGCGGGGAAGGCTCGAGCGCGGTGAATTGACTCGCCGAGAGGCGGCTGAGTGGCTGCCGGGGCCGACGATGCTACTCCCGGTGCCAACCTGTGGAAATCATTTTCCATCGGGGCGGGAGCGGGGTTTGAGGGCGGCGGACGGCGTGGGCACGTGAGGACCCTGGTTCTCTAATTACGGGAGTCGGAAATGAGGCTGGGATTCGTTGGGATCGCAGACGTAGCCGTGGAGCGGAAGGGCGCGGGAGGGGACCGAGTGCGACGACGAGCGAGCGCAGCGGCGAAGTGGGTGTTAGCGGCAGCGATTGTGGTGGGGCTTGCTTTTTCGGCGGCGCCGAGCGCTGACGGACAAGGATCGCGAAAAGACGACATCGTGTTTGGTCCGACCGGGCATCCGGTGTCGAATGCGACGGTAACGGTGTGCGTAGCGACGGCGACGGGAACGCCGTGCACGCCGCTGGCGACGATTTACACCGACGCGACGCTGACGACCGCTTCGGCGAATCCGTTTCAGACCGACGGAATCGGGAACTATCACTTTTACGCGCCGGCAGGACGTTACATGTTGCAGATCAGTGGGCCACAGATCACCGGAACGATTACGTATCCGGATGTGATTTTGCCGGCGGATGTTTCGTCGTCGGGATCGGGAAATGACATTTCGGCATTCGGTTTGACGCTGGGCGGAAATTTGAGCGTTGCGGGAAACGCGACGATCACCGGCACGTTGACGACGACAAATTTCAATCCGGGCGCGTTTACACCGTCAACGCTGAGCGTGGGCGGGAATGAAACCGTGATGGGATCGCGTCCACGGGTGGATGTGACGGCGTACGGCGCAAAGGGCGATGGAGTGACCGACGACACCGCGGCCATCCAGGCGGCGATCACGGCGGTGTGCGGGACGTACAACCACAGCCTGGGCGGAGGAACGATTTATTTTCCGCCGGGCGTTTACATCGTGACGCAAACACAGCTGCCATCGACGGCGGCGATTTTTCCACTGCCTTGCGTGGGGCTGCATTTTCAAGGCGGAAACGGAACGAACTACGCGACCGGCGGGGCGCAGTTCGACCGGCCGCCGCAATCGCGCATTGCGGTGAACACGCTTGGCGCGAGTCCGAACAGCGCCGCGGTGTTTTCGATTACGTCGCCGATCGGGACCGAGACGTTTGAGAATCTGACGATCAACGGACATAACCAGGCGATCAGCATTTACGATTCGACAGAAAATTCACTGAAGAATGTGTGCTTGACGGTGCCGACAACCGGCGGGACGGACAATACGCCGCTAAAGATTACGAATTCATTCTGGTTTTTTATGGACGGCGGATGTTTGCAGACGTCGAGCTCGACGGCGCCGATTGGAATGTTTACCGGCGAAACGCCGATCGCGGGCGAATCGCCGCTGGTGGGGCTGACGTATTTCACGAACGTGCAGGGAACCGGAGGCGGGTTTCAGTACATCCAGCGCGCGAATACCGCGGGGCCGGGGCCGGGAAATTTTGTGTTTCGCAATATGGCGGCGATCGAGAACTCGGGGACGAGTTTTCTGACGGTGACGAATGCGACCGGAAATCCGGGATCGGCGGCGATGCCGTCGCTGGCGGATATGACGTTTGACAACGTGACGACGTCGGATCCGACATCGGTGACGAATGCGGTGATCGAGTTCAATTCGTCGGGCTCCGTGCTCGAGGGCGTTTACATTTTGAATTCGTTCGCGGGGAACGCGGGCGAGGGGCCGGCGGTGAGGATGGATGCGGGCACGCTGGCGGGATGCCACATCATCGGGGCGAACGGGCAGACGTCCACGTGGGCGCTCGATGGCAACGGAATCCCTGTGGGCGGCTGCGCGGTGGAAAACACGAACGGCTACGACTACGTGGTGAATACATCGGTGCCGGACCGACTGAGGACCGATATTTTCCCCGCGGGCGACAACAACGGGACACCGTTTCGCGCGACGGCTTCGGGAAACCGATTCGCGACGGTGGCGATCGATCCGGCGTACGGATACATGTTCGGAACAGGGAACACGTTTGGATACGGCGCCTCGTTTATGGAAAATGCGCCGGGAACAATCGATGTGCAATTCGAATCGATGTTTCCGCCGACGAATGTGACAGCGACGGGAACTACAGGCGGAACGCTGGCGGCGGGGACTTACTATGCGACGGTGAGCGCGACGCAGGACAACTGCACGCATCAATCGGCGCAATCGGTGCAGAGCACGGGCGCAACGATTTCGGGAACGAACAATGCGGTGACGGTTTCGTGGACAGCGTCGGCACCGGGAATGACGGCGATCGACGGGTATTGCGTGAATCTGGCGACGGCGCCGGATTTGACGGCGGCGAAATATTGGGCTCCGCAGCAGAACGGTGTGATTTTTGTGAGCGGGGCGAGCACGACGAGCACGGTGATGACCGCGATTCCGACCGGATTCGGGGCGATGAACCTTTCGGATACGATGGCGGCGGCGCACCGGTTTACGCCAACTTCGCTGGGAATCAATCAGACCAATCCGCAGTACAACCTGGACGTCAACGGAAGCGCGGCGGTGAATTCCTTGAACGGAGTGCAAAAGGCGGAGCGATTCAGCGGCGCCGATGCGGGAGTGCAGATCAACGCGTGTCTGACGGCTGCGGCGACGACTTCGAGTGCCTGCGACGCGCGAGGATTGACCGGAACGCTGACGGCTACGCACCACATTACGATTCCGGCGGGAACGACGCTGGAGTGGGGACGCGCACAGATGGTGATTTCCGATTCGACGACGAACGACGCGATCGAGCTGACGGGCGATGGCGCTTCACTGGTGGGCTACCAGGAATCGGGGCTGGGCACGGTTTCAAATCCGGACACGTCGGGCTACATCGGATGCGGAATCGCAGGATGCACGGTGATTAAGAATCCGAACCAGGCAGCATCGAAGATCAATTACGTCCACATCTTCGGGATGTACCTGCAGGCGAACGGAGCGAGCTCGAAAGTGATCGACATGACGTCGATCGGGCATTCAGACATCGAGAACAATAACTTTCAGCTGGGGACGGGCGGAAATTCGTACGGGGTGTACGGGAATTCGTCGGTGGGCGGATTCGACGGATCCAACACGATTTTCAAGCACAACAATTTCCAGCCAGAGACCGCGGGAGACACTTGTTTCTCGCTGGCGGGAACCTACAACGCGGTGGTGCTGGAACAAAATGCGTGCGTGCTGCCGCCGGGCGCGTCGACTGGATATACGTTCTCGAAAGATTCGAACGGAAACTACCCGAACAACGATGAGGTGTACGGCAACGATTGCGAGACTTCTTCGCAGGCGTTCAATCAGATTTGCTTCAACATCGTGGGCGTGACGTCGATCACGTTCGGTCCGAACAACCGCTGCGAGAATGTTTACAACTGCTACCAATTTCCGAGCGACGGATCGTCGGACGGAATTCACGTGCTGGACCCTTACCTTTCGATCACGAACAACACGCAAGTGAAGCCGAACGAGCCGGCAACGGCGATGGTGGCGTTTGACAATAACGGACACAACTGGCAGCCGTCGATGCATTACGGAATGAACGACCTGGCAGGCGACAACTTGCTGGGGAACGGCGGATTTGAGGGCTGGCAGAACACGACGACGCTGTATTACTGGGGCGGCGTGACGGCCGGCGGGACGATCAATCAACCAGGGAGCGGCGTGTATCTGCAGAATGCTTCCTCGAGCTCGACTCCGGCCGTAGATTCGTACGCGCAAGGAACGTACAACGTGCGGATTGGTGATGGGGCGACGGCGGGGCTGGGCGTGAACTCAGCGTGCATCCAGGTGGATGCGACGAAGGAATACACGCTGATGTTTCGTGTGGCGTCGGGATCGACGTCGAATAATTTCCGGCCGGGGATCCGGTTTTACTACGACACGAATTGCACGACGGCGGACGTGATCTCGAGTGTGGCGACGAACGCGAGAGTGTTGTCGCCGGCAAATTATGCGGGGACGTCGTCATCGACGGGAAACTGGCAAAGTACGAACGCTTCTCTGACGTACAACAACGGGATCACTTGCGGATGCAACGTGACGGGAGCCGATTGGCAGGTGGCGACGGCGTCGGCGTGGACGGCGACGAGGAATTACGGGTTGATCTTCCGCGTGCCGAACGGGTATTCGAGCAATACGACGGTGGCGAAGTCGATGCGGATATTTCTGCTGGAGAATACTGCGGCGGCGAACAATTACGTTTATTTTGACGATGTGATTTTGTCGCAAGGACCGGTGACGCCCGATATACGGACGGCTCCGCTGCGAGATTCAGGGAATCCGACGGAGTATGGGTCGCTGGCTATTGCGCAGCATTTGAATCAAGGGGCGGCGAATACGTTTGCGGGAAGCGTGGCGCTGGTGGGCGGGACGGCGACGGTGACGTTTCCGACGGCTTACAATTCGGCGCCGGTGTGCACGGCGAATGATACTTCGGCGGTGGCGACGGTGAAGGCGCAGACGACGGCGACAACTTTGACGCTGTCGCAGTCAGGCGGGACGGATACGATCATGTATATCTGCGTGGGGAATCCGAACTGAGGGGTCGGTGTTGGCGGGCGGGAAGGCAAAGACGGAAGCAAAAAAACAATTCAAAAGCAAAAACAAATTCAAAAGCTTGGAACATGTCACAGAGAACGCCGAGAAAGGCGTGAGGGCACGGAGAGTCCAAGCGCATCCGTTGAGCCAGGGTGCGGAGGCGGACGAGCTGCGTCGTAAGTAACTTCGGGATGTTGGACGTCTGAAGGTTTCAAACGACAACTTGGGCGGGAATGCAGAGCTTACTTTGGCGGCTTTGCGGCGGAGAGGTATGCAGATTCCTGAAGCGGCACACTACTGGGCGCTGTTCCTCGCGGGGCACGGGCTGCATGTGCTGAAGAGGGCGAGCTTGTCGGCGCAGTCGCCGCTGTCAGGGACCAAGACGCGGGGCGAGTGGTTGAAGACGAATGCACTGAATCTGGTGATCCGATTTTTCGTGAATGCGGCGGCGTTTTCGTACTGGCTGGCGCATCCGGACGCCGCAACGCGGGTGATGTCGTCGTTTGGCGTGAGTGCAAATTTCACGCTTGAGCCGGGGCATGCGACGGCGGCGATGTTTGGGTTGTCGGGCAATAGTTTGGTGGATTGGGCGGCGGCCAAGGTGCCGATTTTGCAGAAGGAAGTGCCGGTGGGAGAGGGTTGAGATATACGCAAACGCAAAATCGAATTCAAAAGCGTGGAACATGTCACAGAGAACACCGAGAAAGGCACGAGGGCACGGAGAGTTCGGCGTACGCGATCGGTTGGTGGAGGTCGCGCGCGTAGCGATGCACGCGACTATGCGGTGCGCGGAGTACGGCGCACGATGCGCGGGCGGGACTAGGCGTCGCTGAATTTTACGGCGATGGCCTGGATTTCGAAGTGGGCACCGAGCAGGAGCGTGCCGGAGCCGATGAAGGCGCGCGCCGGGAAGGGAAATTTGAAATAGGTCGTGTAGATGGCGTTGAAGCGATCGAAGAGCGAAACGTCGATGCAGAAAATTTGGACGTACACGAGTTCCTGCATGGTGGCGCCGGCGCGGGCGAGGGTGTCGCGGAGACTGTCCATGAGGAGTTTGATTTCGGCGTCGATATCGGCCGGGATGGAGCGCGTGGCGGGGTCGAGGCCGAGGTGACCTGAGAGATAGATGGTGTTGCCGGTGATGACGGCGCCGCTGAACGGATAATTCTGGTCGCCGGGATAGGGGATGTGAACGCGCTTGTCTGTTCCGGACGGCTTTTGCGGTGCGGGCATTCAGTAGCTCCTGGGTCGCGATGTGAGATTCGTGGCGGGAATATGTTAGCGCAGAGAGAAAGGCTGCGGCGGGATTTGTAGGCGCGCGACGAGTTCGATCGGATGGGAATTGCAGTGCGGCAAACACGGAGGCAACGATGCCGGTTGTAGTGACTACCGCATACGCGCAAGCGGAAGACGCGCTGACATTGACGCGAGCGCTGGTGAACGACGCGTCTGGCGCGGTATTCACGGACGCACTGCTGATGCCGCTGATGAATTCGGCGTATCGAGGGCTGCAGAGAGAGCTGGCGGAAAATGGCGTGAGCGTGCTGGTGGAGCAGCAGGACATCGAACTCGATACGGACCCGACGTCGGGCGCGACGAATACGGAGATCAGCGACGTATCGAGCCCCCAGCTCCCGACCGATTGCATGATGCCGCATATGTTGTGGGAACGAGCTACGGCGAACACGACCGACGTGTTTGTGCCGATGGAAAAATTCACCAGCGGCGGGAGCATGCTGAATCTGCAGCCGAGTTCGTATTTGCAGTTGTGGGAATGGCGTGAGGATAAGATCAATTTGATCGGCGCGACGCAGTCGATTACGGTGCGGGTGCGCTACGAGAAATTACTGCCGGAATTGACGCTGGGAACCGATCCGATCCAGATCCGCGGGGCGACCGATGCCCTGGGGTACGCCGCAGCGGCGCTGGCGGCAAGATCGAGAGGGGCGCGAGCACTGGCAGCGGATTTATTGGGATCGGCGCAGACGGCGATCGAGAGCTTGATCAATCGCTACGTGCGACCGGAGCAGACCAAGGGACGGCGGAGACGGCCGTACGGATACCGTCGAAGAATTATTTATTTGTAGGCGCGCGTTGGGAGCATTGCGGCTGGTGCGTTTTTCTTGGTCGATTAATGAACAACTACTGAACTATCAGCGTCATGGTGAAGCCGCGCGACGTGTTTTGCGCAGCGCCGTTGACGGTGAGTTGATACGTGCCCGCTGGCGTGCTGGTGATGGTGATCTTAGTGGTGTGATGGCATCCGGCGAAGAGGGTGACGCCGAGGAGCAAGGCAACGAGTGCGATAGCGGGCTTCAGAGCGCGTTTGCGGCCAGTGCCGACGAAAAATTGGAACGCGAGGAATGAGATCGCGAGCACGAGCGCGCTGACGAGAACCACGAGAGTCGACATCGAGAAGCGGCTGAGAGCGGACGAGGCATGCGTCGCGGAGTGCGCGGCTGGGCCAGGGCGATTATTCGCGGCAGAAGATGCGGCGAGAACGAGAGTGCGCTTTTCGGACGAGCCGGTGCCGGTACTCGGAGGAAATTGTGCGCCTGCGCCGTTGGTGGTTTGAAATGTGACGTTGAACGGCGCGGGGGTTCCGGCGGTGACGTCAATGACAAGCGAACTGATGAGCGGTTCTGTGACCGAAGTACCGGCGGAGATCCCGCAGGTGGTTGGCTGACCGGTGGTGCCCGCAGGCGATGCAGGAAGATCCGTGGGGCAGCGGAGAGTGACGGGTCCGCTGAAGTTTGCGTCCGGCATGATCGCGAATTGATATGTGGCGGAGTAGCCGGCTTGAATGGTGATTTGAACCGTGCCGCCAGCGGCTGACGGCACGCAAATCACCGACGTGGTGGAGACGCAGACGATTTGAAAATCGTCGGCGAGGCCGGTGACGGGAGCGAGAAGCGGCGAAGTGGCTCCAGCGTAGGTGACCGACAGATTCGCGCAACGCTGAGCGCCGGAAGGCGGATCCTGGCAGCCGGTGGTTGCGTTGGCGGTGGGCGTAAACGCGACATTGAAATTGCAGCTCGCGTTTGCAGCGAGAGTGGACGTGCAAGATGAATTTTGTACAGTGAAATCGTTGGCGTTGCCGCCGGAAAACGAAGAGGCGACGCTGGTGAGCGCGACGCTGGTGTTGTTGGTGAATTGGAACGACTGAAGCGCGGTGGAATCGGTGGAACCGCCGACGGGCACGTCGCCGAAATCGGTAACAGTGCCGGGAAAGCACGGCGGATTCAGTAAGGAGCAGGGCGGCGTGAGGGAAACGCCGGTTGCGGGGACCCCAAGCGCTGAGAATTTCAGGATTTGATTGGTGCCCTGGGACGAGACGAAGAGATCGCCGTTGGCGTCGAACCCAATTTCACCGGGATTGGCGAGGCCGCGAGCAGCGGTGGTGGTTTTGGCCGTGAAGGCGTCGAGGCGGAGGATTTCGCCGGTGGGCGCGAAGGAAGTTGTGTCCTGGGTGGCACTGGAGTCGGCGGCCTCGGATGAGTTCCAGATGGCGTAGGAAATGAAGAGATTTCCGGCGCCGTCGGTCGCGAGTCCTTGAGGGACGGCGCGGGCGCTGGTGGCGCTCAACAGCGCGGCGGGAAATTGCGGACCGGCAATGACGCCAGCGTCGCGGACCGCGTGAGTTTTGGTGTTGACGGCGACGATCGCCCCGGAGTCTGAGGAAGCAACGAACACGGTGCGGCCATCGGGTGAGACGGCGACGCTCGAGGGCGCGTTAAACGAGGCGAACGATTCGAGCGTGCCGGACTTGGCGGACATCGCTCCATAAAGAATGTCGATCGAGTTTGCAGCGTGATCGGCGATGTAGAGATTTCCGGCTCGATCAAGAGCGATGCCAAGAGGTTCGCTGAGTTCAACGTTTTGCGAGGGCGCCCAACGTCCGGCGACGCTGCGGACGATGCCGGGTTCGGAACTGGACGGGCCGGCGATGGCGCGAATGGTGGCGTTATTGGTGTCGGCAACGTAGATCGTGCCGTCGGATGCGACGGTGATGCCGCTGCGATTTGAGAGCCCAGCGAGATTGAAATTGAATTGAGCGGCTGTGGCTTCTCCACCATCGCCAAGAGAGCCCGCGACTCCGGTTCCGGCGATGACAGCAAGATTCGAAGCGCTTACGGGAGCTGTGGTGGCAGATGCGGCGCGCGTGGTGGGCAGCGCGAACGACGAGAGGCGATTGGGCTGAGCGCCGGACGCGAGGAAAAGTTGGACTGGCGCGGCGGTAGACGTGAGCAGCTGCGCCGATGGATCGGCGGAGCGAGGCGAGACGGCCAGAGCGCGCACTTCGACATTGGTAGCTACGATCGCGGGGACGGCGTTGCCTGCGGAGCGCGCGGTGGTTGAGGCTGGCGAAGAAATCTGCGCGGCGATCGAGGCCTGCGCGCGGGCACGCCATGCGGGATTATTTCCAGCGACAAAGGCCAAAGCCAGGAACGCAAGCAGACTCGAAACACCCAGAAATCTTAGTCGCCGCACCAAACTCCCCCTGTGGAACTGCGTGATGAGCTGCCTTTAGAGACGCGAATGAATGATTGTGGCGCCAAGCCGGACAATCCGGTGGTTTCCGAGTGTTGGATTCAATAGAGCCCGTTCGGGTTGCGTCACAAACCAACAATCATAGCAGCGTTGAATGACAAGTGGCCAGTGGGGAGTGAGGCGTCCCTGAAGAGGGGAGGCTGCGTGGCGGGAAAGGCCGGAGATCCGAGGATCGCCGAGACGGAGGAACTATGGCACTGGCATTTTCATCGGTAGATACGTGGGACGACGGACAGCGCGTTCATGTGAGCGGGACGGTGGCGGCGAGCGGGAATTATGTGACGAGCGGAGACACACTCGATTTGTCGCAATTTCCGATTGTGGCATCGGCGCAGCCGCCGACCCAGGGAACGGCGTGGATGGACGGCCTCGCGGGTTACGACTACGTGTTTTATCCCGGCGCGACGATGAACGCGAACAAGGTGAAAATTTTTCAGCAGGGAGCGGCGGCGGGGCCGTTTCCGGAGCTGGCGGCGGGAGCGTATCCCGGGGCGATCACGGGAGACACGATTACGTTCTACGGGATTTTCAAGAAGTTGCAGTAGAGCGTGGCGGGATGTGAGCGGCGGCGGTTTTCGTGAACTCACTCTGAGGATTGTGCATGTCGATCGAAACATTTGAGCCATTGCCGCTGAACGTGTTCGGGAGCTGGGTGACGCTGCTCGATCCTTCGGACGTGCCGGCAGGAATGTCGCCCGCGGCGGCGGACGTGGAATTTTTTCCGGGCGGAGTGCGGACGCGAGCGGGCCTCGTGTCTCAGTTTCCGGTGCTGGCGGGGACGCCACAGGTCAACTACGTGAAAACGTACGCGACGTCGAATCTGGTGCAACGGTTTTTGGCGCTCGACTCACTGGGGAATATTTACAAGGAAATTTCGCCGGGAGTGCTGACCGTGGCGGCGGTGGGTCCGCTGCCGGGACTGTACGCGAAATCCACGACGCAATTCGGGCGAGAGTATCTGGCGTTTTCGAATGGGTTGATGGGGCGCGATTTGCCGCGGCAATACGACGACACGTATTTCGATCGAGTGAGCCAGATCGGGCCCGCGGAAGGCCCGGCCGTAACGAACGCGACGGCCGCGGGGAATATTTCGCCGGGAGTGCATCAGTGCGTTGTGGTGTTCGTAACGCGGCAGGGATATTGGACGGCGCCGTCGCCGGCGGTTTCGTGGACTGCGGCGG
Source organism: uncultured Acidobacteriota bacterium (assembly GCA_963719065.1). Taxonomy (GTDB): domain Bacteria; phylum Acidobacteriota; class Terriglobia; order Acidiferrales; family UBA7541; genus Palsa-295. The sequence continues at coordinate 808,429 of CAVRAM010000001.1, forward strand.
GATCGCTGAAAGTGAATGTGACGAACATTCCGACCGGACCGGCGAACGTGGTGCAGCGGCTGCTGGCGTTTACGGCGAGCGGCGGCGCGACTTTCTATCAAGTGCCGGCGACGATGACGATCAACGACAACACGACAACTTCGCTGGTGGTGGATTTCACGGACACGATTCTGCTGAGCGGCGTGAGCATGGATTATTTGTTCGGACAGATCGAGCTGCCGGATCAGTTGGGCGTGGCTGCGTACACCGAGCGGCTGTTTTGGTGGGGCGAGCGGACGAACGTCGATAACTTTCGAAATTTGACGTTTGACGGCGGATGGGACGCGAGCGGCAGCGGCAGGCCCCTAGGTTGGGTGCTCGATCCTTCGTTTGGAGCGGGCGCGGGACGCGAGCCGGTTACGTCAGTATGGGGCGACGCTCTGAGAATCACCGCGGACGGCGTGACGGTGGAGCGCGGGTACATTTGGCAAGGCGCGATCACGGACGTGAACGGGAATCCGCTGCTGGTGAACAATGTGGATTATTCAGTGCGCGCGCGAGTGGCGCGGTCCGCGAATTTGAGTGCGGGGACACTGCGCGTGAATGCATACAGCCCGACGCAAGGGCAGTTGGCGCTGGGGATTGCGGTGACGGCGGTGCAGGCGACACAGACGTACGCGGAAGTGACGGCGGAGTTGGCGCCGTCGAATCCGGCGCTGCCGACGGATTTGATTCTGCGGGTGTACGCGGATGGGACTCCGGGGCCGAGCGGTGAATCGTTTTTGATCGACAACATCGAAGTGTACGAGACAAATGCGCCGCAGAATGCGTCGATCGTGCGCGCGTCAGCGACAGCGGCGCCGGAAAGCTACGACGGCGCGAGCGGGCTGATGAGTATCGCCGAAAATAACGGGCAGGGAATTCGCGCCGCGTTTACGTTGCGGAACAATTTGTACTTCGTGAAAGAGCGATCGATGTTTGTGACGGCAAACGACGGCGTGAACGAGCCGGCACTGTGGCAGGTGGAGGAAGTCTCGAACTCAGTGGGAACTCCGTCGGCGCACGGCGTGGGCGTAGGCGAAGAATGGGCGGTGATCGCGGGGCGGTCGGGACTGTATTACTTCGACGGCGGCGATCCTGTGAAGTTGTCGCAGGAAATCCAGCCGACGTGGGATTCGATCAACTGGCAGTACGGGCAAAATTTGTGGGTGCAGGTGGATACGCAGCACCGACGGATTCTGGTCGGCGTGCCGATGGGGACGTCTGTGACGCCGAATCAAGTGCTGGTGCTCGATTACACGGAAGGATTTCAGGACCCACTAATGATGGCGCTCAGTTCGCCGGAACGCGGACGGAAATGGGCGCCGTGGAACATAGCGGCGAATTGCTGCGGGTTGATTGAGCGAGCAAACGGAACGGTGCAGATATTTTTCGGATCGAATAATTCGTCGGGAAAGATTTACGCGCCGGTGGAAGGGCAGTATTCGGATGACGGCGTGGCGATCGATTCGTACTACACGACGGCGTATCTCGGCGCGACCGGATTGGGCGGCAGGAGTTTGTTTGGATATTTGACCGCGTACGTGCAGGGCGCGGGGACGCTGTTCCTTTCGGCGAATTCGCCGGGCGATGTGGTTGAGACGGCGTTGGGGCCATGGACACTTGCTTCACCTGGATCGCGCGATCACGAGCAATTTACAAATGTGCTCGCGGAACGAGTTTCGTACGAGGTGGGAACGGACCAAGCGGGGTCGTGGTTTTCGGTGACGAAACTGGTGCCGTGGGCGAAGCCGGATCCGTATTCGGTGGTCCGCGGGACGAATTGAGATTTTGCGTGACGGAGTGAGTGAATGCTGAATGTTCCGCAGATTGAGGCGTTGCGGCAGACCAATCCGCAGCTTTATGAGGCGCTGAAACGACTGGCAGGCGCGACGCTGGGGCCGAATCAAGGCTGGAGTTTGGACGACCAGATCACTGACGGAACGGATTACGCGAGAGTGACGGCCACGGCGCTGACTGCGAATCAGATTGATCCGACTAAGGCCGGCGTGCTGATGAAGGGATCGGTCGCGCCGACGTGGTCGGGAACGTTCACATACATTTCGACGACAAGTTCGATCACCTGGTCGTGGAGTGCGATGGCGATTGCCCGCGCCGATGGAACGACGACGCAAGTTGGAAGTGGAAACGTGAGCGTGACGGGGCTCGCGTCCGGCTCGACGTTTTATTTTTATCCTTACTGGGATGAGGGCGGGGCGGGGTTGGGATTTGTAAGCGGGCTCGCGAGTAGCTTTGGAAGTCCGGCGAGCGCGTTCAGCGCAAAGACCAATGCGGCGGCGCAGCAGCAAGCGTTGCAGGGGCGCGTGCCGCTGTCGCAAGGCGCGATGGTTGCGGCGACAACGACTACCGGGACTGGCGGCGGATCGGGCGGCGGAAGTGGGAGTTGCCTTCGCACCGGAACGATGGTGCTGACGCGCGAGCGCGGGACCGTCGAGATTGAATCGTGCGTGCCTGGCGAACATTTGCGATGCCCGGGAATTACTCCGAACGAAGCGTGGACGAAGATCACGCGGCTGGAAGTTCGCGACGCGGAAACTTTTATACGACTGCACTTTTCGAATGCGGAGTCGCTGGACGTGACGCCGCACCATATTTTCACGTTGGCGGACGGATCACCGATGCGCGCGGAGCGGTTGTGCCTGGCCGATATTTTCACCGGGCGATTCGGCAGGATCACGCTGAAGCGAATCGAGACATTGGTGGAAGACGGACAAAAAGTGACGGTAAGCTGCGAACCGGTGCATCAATTCTTTGCCGGCAAACATGCGGCTAGCGTGCTGACTCATAACTACACATTCAGTTCGTAATTCGCTGCGAGCGCGCGGAGAGTCGGTCGCGGAATCGTGAGCAGCGGCGACGGCGAAGTCAAAAGCGTGGAACATTTCACAGAGAACACCGAGAAAGCCTTGAGGACACGGAGGCGTGTCGGCGTTGATGAATGGGTCGAGCACGGGTCAGTGTTTTTGTGCGCGATCGAAAATGTGGAGTCGACGGGTGTTCATGGTCGAACACGGACTCGTGCTGGAGATGAGCTTAGAAGGCGGCGCCAGCAAAACCAATGACCGGAAAACTGTATTACTTGACGACGCTGGGCGCTTGGCGCAGGCATGTGGCGCGGTTTGTGCATTCGCACTGGGTGGCGCTGACGGACACGGCGTCTCCGAACGACAGCACCGGAATTCTGGTGCAGGCAGAAGGAGATGAGGGCGCACATCTGGCGCTCGAAGATGACGCAGAGTTTTCCGCACCGCCGCACGCGTTTCAGCAACATGCGATTTCAAATGAAGCAGTCCGAATGCTGGAGCAACTGGGCGTTCAGGCGGGTTCGAATACGTTTGAGGTGGCCGAAGCCGCGGCGCGCGTGCATCCGCTGATGCGGCACAGGGTTTTTTAGGCGGCGCGGCGGTGGCAGATCGAATTCGCGAATACACGGACGGCGATTTGGAAACGTTGCGCGAGATGCACGCGCGGGCGGGTGCCGGGTACGCGTTTCCGAATGTGAGCGATCCGCTATTTGTGTCAAAGCTCGTCCTTCAGGACGAGCGCGGCGAAGTGGTGATGGCGACGCTGGCACGATTGACGTGCGAAATGTATTTGTTGATCGATCGCGCTGAGGCTAGCGAACCACGCGAGACGTACCGCCGGATAACGGATCTACATCGCGCGGGGGAACAGGACTTGCTGGCGCGCGGATTGGAAGACGCGCATGCGTGGTTGCCGCCCGGGATCGCGCGGCGCTTCGGACGGCGGCTGGAAGCTTTAGGATGGGTTCGCGACGACGCGTGGACTCCGTACTGCCGGCGGCTACGCGAAAGCTGAGACGCGGCGGCGGGTCGCGGTCGAGTGGCGGAGGCGCGTGGCAGAATTGGCGCCGGGATTTTCTATAGCGATGCAAAAGCGGAGGGATGAAACATGTCACGTGGAGCACAGCGAACGACGAGGCAACTAACGGACCAACAATTGGGCCAGCAGAATCAGCTCATTTCGCAATCGGATCAGGCGAGCAATTCGGATCGGTCGTTGTTGATGCCGACTATTCAGAGCTTGCTGAACAGCCAGGGATTCACTCCGCAGCAGCAATCGGACATCACGCAGCAGAGCTTGGGCGCGTCGAACACTGCGTTTGATGCACTGCGCGAACGAGCTGCGAATCGCGCCGCAGCGACGAATAATGCTGCGGGCGCCGCAGATCTGACCGCGCAGCTGGGCCGCGAGCAGGCGCAGACGGACGCTTCGCAGGCGCAGCAAAATCAAATCGCATTCGCGAATCAAAAACTGAACAACCAACTCGCCGGGTTGAACGCTCTTGGGCAGACGTACGGGATCGATACGAATTTATTGGGCAAGGCGATGGGAGTACCGGCGGAATTGTTGGGAGTGAGGCAGCGCGCATCGGATGGTTCGTCATTGGGCAATGCCGGGAGTTTGATCGGGCCGTTGAGCAGCGCTGCGTCGCTGTTCGGATAGACCTGTGACGAATATCGGAAGCGAGTTTGTTTGTTGAGATGTGATCGCGATTTTTTACCGTGCGTGGTGACGCGAACGAGAAAGTGGGCTCATTTGAAAATCCTCGAAGCATACAAACTTATGCGATCACTGATCGATCCGTACTGGTTGACGGTGGGCTCTGCGTCGCTGGTGCAACTGGTGCTATTTCTGCGCTGGCTGTACCGGCGAATTCGAAATGACGAAATGACCAGAGCGTTCGTCGAGGATATGGCGACGAATCATCTGCCACACATCTACGCGGTGCTTGAGAAAATCTGCGAACAGAAGGGAATTGCTCACGCTCCGTTGCCTCCGATCCGGTGGGTGGATTGGAACGGGAACTAATGCTCGTGAGTTCTTTGTTTAACTTGAATGTCGCCGGCGATTCTCGGCGCCTGCCGGTTTAAGTCTGCTGCGAAATAACACCATGACGGTTGATCCATCTCTGATCGCGCTCGCTCGGGCAGCCGCGGCGGATTATGCGCTGGAGCCTGCATTGGTGTGCGCCGTAATCGAGCAGGAGTCCGGATGGGACACCCATGCGATGCGGTACGAAAGCGCGTTTCGCACGCGATACGTCGCGCCGCTTGGACTGCCGGCCAGCGAGGAAATTGCGCGTTCGATTTCGTGGGGGCTGATGCAGGTGATGGGTCAGGTGGCGCGCGAGCATTCCTGCGATGACAAATATTTGACGGCGCTGTGCGAGCCAGGGACTGGAATTAAATTTGGTTGCGTGGTGCTGGCAGGGAAGTTGGAACTGGCGAGAAGGATCATGGGATTTTCAGCGGGGTCGGCCGCGTTACACGCTGGGAGCGGTAAATCGCAGACGTTTCAATGCACTGCCGATTGTCGGGCCGCTACGTTAGGGTGCGTAACGCTGGCGCCCGAGCCGATGCGCACCGCCAAGCCGAACGATGTGCTGGCGCGCGCGTTGGAGCTTTGGAATGGTGGGTCGAACCCAAACTATCCGGCGGAAGTGCTGGCGCGCGTGGCGAAGTATCGATCCTGAATCGAACATTGCGTTGGTAGGTTGGTGCGTTGGCGCGGAAATTGTGATTGTGTTTGCGCGTGGTTGCGCATGGAGGAAATCCGATGAGTAGAGATCGTCGAGACTGGAATTGGACGCGCAGGAAACGTTTGACGGCAATTGTGGTAGGCGCTGCATTGATGTTGCGGCTTTTCACATCCGGCGTCGCGAGCGCTGCGACCGTGGCGCTCGCGTGGACGTACAACTATTCGGTCGATGTGGCGTGCACGGCGTCAATGACGAAGAATTGCGTCTCAGGATTTGAGTATGGGACGACGCCGGACGGCGGAACGACGCTGGTGAAAATCGGAAACGTGGCGAATCCGGCGGCAGCGAGCGCGGGCGGGACGTCGACGGCGGTGACGACTTCGTTCGTGCAAGGGCCGCCGTACGGCGCGGTGGTGTATTACGCGCGGACGACTGGATTCGACGGAAGCGGTAACGCGATTTTTTCGGCGCCGGCGCTGGCGTCGTCGGTACAAGTCGTGCCGAGTGCGCCTTCGGCGTTGCAGGTGACAGTGCACTAGGCGTTTGCCGGCGCTGCGTTAGCGGCCGAAACGGTGGAGATGCGATGGCGAGACTTGCGGGAATGATGAAAGGCGTGGCGATCATCGTGGGTGCGTTGCTACTGGTGATGTGCGTGCGGGCGTGGATCGATCAGCGCAATGATCAGGTCCGGCTGCGCACTACGATTGATGAGCAGAAGCGCGTGATCGATGGAATCAACGCGAGCGAACAGGCGCGGCGGAAGACCTTGGACGATGCCTTGGCCCAAATCGATAAACTGAAACGCGCGACGCAGACTCCGGCGGAAATGGTCCGGGGGTTGCAGCAAGACATGGCGCTGCCGCAGCCGATAGCGCTTGAGGTTGATGGGAGTGCGGGAGGTGGTCGCGCCGCGTTGGCGTCGCCGCAATTTGCTCGCGTCGAACGGGAGGATGAAGTTTTAGGAGGCGTTTCCGCCGACACTAGCTCGGCGGCTGGAGTGGCTGATGACACCGGCGCATCCCGCGATTCAGCCACGAAACCCGGGGGATCGAACTCGCCGCCGGTTCCTGGCGCCTCTGTTGTTCTTGGCGCGACATCCGCCAACGCGATCATTCCGCCCGATGATCTAAAGCCGATCTACAACTACGTTGAGTCGTGCCGAGCATGCAGCCTGCAGTTGGCGGCGGCCGAGCATAGCGCGCAAGATGACGCCTCGAAAATCGCCGCGGTGATACGGGAACGCGACGCAGCCGTCACAGCGCTACGAGGTGGTTCCAGATGGCGTCGCGTTCGTCGGCATGCACTTTGGTTCGGCGTCGGCGTAGCAGTGGGTGCAAGCGCTGGAGCCGCTGGACGGTTGGCCAGCAGTCCAAGGATTCGATAGTCGACGGAGGAGCTCTTCCGACCGCCCAAGAGGCAAACACGGCGGCGGGCTTGACATTGAGCGTAATGTCCGCTAATATATATTATGTGTTAGCGACTGGTGTCGTGACGGGGGCTTGCTGTGCGCGGCGAGTGTGACCGCCGCTCGGGCGATGTCTCGGCGGCCGACTCTAATGGTTTGGAATCGAAGCTGAGGTGAACTGGAGGTATTGCTCCAGGGTGGGTTTGTCGCCACCGATGAGGGGGCGGCCGTTGATGAAGACGGTCGGGGTGCTGGAGATGCTGAGCGATTCACCCTCGGCGTGGTCGGCGGCGACGGCTTGCTTGGCTTCGGCCGAGGACATACAAGACTTCATCGCGTCGGGGTCCAGGCCAGCTTGGGTCGCGAAACCGATTAGCTTCTCCCACACGTTTTCCGCTGAAATCACGTCCTGATTGTCGAAGATCGCGTCGTGGACCGGCCAAAAGGCCGTCGGTTTCTGCAGGTACGCGCAGTGCGCGCCGATGGCTGCGGTCTCCGCCCACGGATGGATCTGAGTCAATGGGAAATTCTTAAAGACGATTCGGACCTGCGGGTACTCGGTCTCAATCGACTGCAGGGTCGTGTGCAGGACGCGGCAGTGTGGGCACTCGAAGTCGCTGAACTCCACGATTGTTATCTTCGCGTCGGCTGGACCTTTGGACGGACTGCCGTCCAGCCTCAGCTTGGCGCGATTCTCAGCGTACGGATCCTTGGTCATTGAATACATCTCGCCACGCAGGAACGTCTTGCCGTCTTTGCTGACGAACACCGTGCCGTTGTCGCTCTGGCCGTTGATGGTGATGTGGATGGGCACGAGATAGAAATCCGGCGAAGGGGATTCCCCGAGCGGTCCCAGTTCGACTTTGAAGTCCGGCCCCCACGCGAATAGATTGCGAATGAAGGCTTCGGTCTTTTTCAGGAGCTCGGCCTGCTGAGGCGTGACGCTTTGGCCGGCAACGGCGGCGCCCGCCGTCGGTGCAGCGGACGAGTCGGAAGCAGATTGCGCGCGGACGATCGTCGGCGCGAGGAGTGCGACCGTCAGCCCGGCGACTGCAAAAGTTCTCGTTAGAATTGTCTTTGCAATCATCCCGACGTTCCTTTCGTGTGCGCTTGAATGGCGCGACGATACTGGCGGCGCGACGAAGAATTGTACGCATTCAACGTCGCGAACAAACTACAAACTAAATTAGAAACTAAACTGAAAACTTTTGAGCGAGCGGGAACCGGCGCCCCACGCTGAACGCTTTGGACGTGAGCTTGAGCCCCGGCGGCGCCTGCTTGCGCTTGTATTCGTTCTGATCCACACGCAGCGCCACCGAACGGACAAGATCCAACGATAGATCGAAGTGGTCGGCGATCTCTTCGGGGCTGCGCATATCCTCTACATAGGCGCGCAGGATTCGATCGAGCACGTCGTACTCAGGCAACGTGTCCTGGTCGCGCTGATTGGGTCGCAGCTCTGCCGAAGGCGGCTTCAAGATGGTTTCGCGGGGAATCAGTTCCCTTTTGCGGTTCACGAATTCGGAAAGCTTGTACACCATGGTCTTGGGCACGTCGGAGATAACCGCGAGGCCTCCGGCCATGTCTCCATACAGCGTGCAATACCCGACGGCCATTTCCGATTTGTTTCCTGTGCTCAGCACCAGCGAGCCAAATTTATTGGACAATGCCATCAGCAGATTACCGCGGATGCGGGCCTGAAGATTTTCCTCGGTCGCATCCTGCGTGCGGCCTGCGAACGGCGCGGCCAGATCCGAGCGGTACGATTGAAAAGTTTCCGAAATCGGAATCAGCAGGAACTCGATTCCAAGATTCTCGGCCAGTTGTTTGGCGTCGCGAATGCTACCTTCGGAGGAATACGGCCCCGGCATGCCGACGCCGAGGACACTTTCCTTGCCGAGCGCATCGGTGGCAATCGCTGCGACGAGCGCCGAATCGACTCCGCCGCTCAAACCGACAACGACCTTACTGAAACCGCATTTGCGTACATAATCGCGCGTGCCCATCACCAAGGCGGAATACGCGGCCTGTAGTTCGTCTTCGACCAGCGGACGAATGTCGCCCGTGCCGGTGACGGTGTCGAAAAACACCAGATCTTCTTCGAAAGATTTTGCGCGCGCGGCCAGCTTGCCGCCGGGCATGAAGGCAACACTGGATCCATCGAACAGCAGGCTATCGTTGCCGCCGACCTGATTCACATACACGACCGGAACGCGATGCTCGCGAGCGATCGTTTGCAGCATGTCGTGCCGGACTGAGCGCTTGTCGATTGTGTAGGGTGAGGACGAAATATTCAGCAACAGGGTACTTCCCTTGCCCGCGATTTCCGCCACCGGATCGCGATCGTACAGCTGTTGCGGCCAGAAACTTTTATCGTTCCAGAAATCTTCGCAGATCGTGATGCCGAGCTGCTCCTCGCGAAACGGGAAAACGTGCTGCGTGTGCGCGGGCTGAAAATAACGCGATTCGTCGAAAACGTCGTAGGTGGGCAGCAGCATCTTGCGCTGCTCGAAAAGAATTCTGCCGTTGGCGATCAGCGCAGCGGAATTGGCGACGGGCTTTCCCGTGTTGTCCATGGCGTCGCCCACAAAACCTACAAGCGACGGCATGGGGATGCCCTTCGCGAGCCGGACCAGCTCTTTCTGGTTGCGCTCGGCGAACGCGGGCCGCTCGACCAAATCCTGCGGGGGATATCCGCATAGACAAAGCTCGGAAAAGACGGCGAGATCTGAGCCTTGCGCTTTCGCCTCGCCTGCCAGACGCAGAATCGTCGCGCTGTTTCCTTCGAAGTCCCCGATTGTCGGATTGAATTGAGCGAGGGCGATCTTCATGGCAAAAAGCTATCGGCCACCGAATGAGAGAGCGACGGACCTACGAGAACCGATCATGCAAGCCCGCAACAAGCTAACGCATTTGCAACCCAGAACAAAAAGAAAGCTCCCGGAGACTTTCGTCCCCGAGAGCCCTAATGTGACGCAGCAAGAGAAACGCACTCATGGGGCGATTTCTCCAGCGCCGCGCGGCTCGTTAAACGCTGAACGAGCTGCCGCAGCCGCAGGTGCTCTTGACGTTCGGGTTGTTAAACTTGAAGCCCGAACCTTCAATCGTCTCGATGTAATCGACCTGAACGCCGTCGAGGTACATTTCGCTCATCTGATCGACCAGGACTTTCAAACCATCGAATTCGTACACGTTGTCGCTGGCGGCGTTCACTTGATTTTCAAACGCCATGTGATAGCTGAAGCCCGAACATCCGCCGCCGACGACGGCCACGCGCAGGCCGACGGGTGACGGGGTCTGCTGCGTCAGAATTTCCTTCACTTTCGTGATTGCAACCGGTGTTAGCTGAACCATGCCTAGAACCCTCCAAAAAATCGCCCGGCTGAAAACGAGCGCTATACCTGCAAGCAGTATATCAGATTCCGCGACGGGGCAGTTGGCTTCAACTATTTGAGTTTTCGACACATACGGGAAGCTGGCGAAATGGGTACAGCGCTTCCCTGCCATTTCCGGCTTGGGTGTACTTCGCGTGGCGATTCCCCTAAAATAAATATGACCATGAACCATACCATCACGCTTATTCCCGGAGACGGGATCGGACCCGAAGTTTGCACTGCCGTAAAGGAAATCATTGCCGCTGCTGACGTGAGCGTCGTGTGGGACGAGATCCCCTCGCGCAAAGAGTTTGAATCGAAAGGCGCCGACTTCATCAAGGCCGGCGTGATGCCGTCGATTCTGAAGAATCGAGTAGCGCTCAAGGGGCCGCTCGAGACGGCGGTCGTTGGCGGGCCTCCCAGCCTGAACGTCGCGCTACGACAAGCGCTCGAGCTGTATGCGAACGTGCGCCCGGTGAAGAATCTGGAAGGCGTGCAGTCGCGATTCCTGAACGTGGACACGGTGCTGATCCGCGAGAACACCGAAGACCTGTACGCAGGACTCGAACACACGGTCGTACCGGGCGTGGTCGAAAGCTTGAAGATCATCACCGAGAAAGCGTCGACGCGGATTGCGAAGTTCGCGTTTGAATATGCGCGCAAAAACGGCCGCAAGAAGATTCACGCGATTCACAAAGCGAACATCATGAAGCTGTCGGACGGATTATTCCTCACGTCTGCGCGCGCTGTGGCCAAGAATTACCCGGACATCGAGTACAAAGAACTGATCATCGACAACGCCTGCATGCAGATGGTGCTGAATCCGCACCAGTTCGACATGCTGGTGCTGACCAACCTGTATGGCGACATCATGAGCGACCTAGCGGCGGGTCTGGTGGGCGGATTGGGAGTGGTGCCGAGCGGGAACATCGGCGAATCGGTGGCGGTATTCGAATCGGTGCACGGCACCGCGCCGGACATCGCCGGCAAGGGCATCGCAAACCCCACTGCCCTGCTGATGAGCGCGATCATGATGCTGCGTCACATCGAGGAACGCGCCGCTGCCGCACGTATCGAAGACGCGCTGCACAAGGTTTATCGTGAAGGAAAAACTTTGACGCGCGACGTAGGCGGAAAATCGACGACTGCGGAATTCACGAAGGCAGTGATTTCGGCGTTCTAGTTGGAAGGCAGGGTTCGGAGCAGTTACTGCGCGGCGGCACGAGCTTGCTGCGCGTCCCGAGTCTTGCGGCAATCGGCGCACATGCCGCCAACCTCGGTGCGCATGACGGTAATTTCGATCCCGCAATCCTGCGTGATCTGATTTTTCAAACTCTCGTACAAATCGCTTTCAAATTCGCGGACTTTTCCGCAGGTCATGCACGCCACGTGAATATGATCGCGCGGGCCGTGGCTTTCGTAAAAGTGGCGATCGCCGCGAAGGTGCAGCAGGTCGAGTTCGTCGATCAGGCCCTGGTGTTTCAGCAGATCGAGCGTGCGATAGACGGTTACCTGCGTGACTTGCGGATCGATCTTGCGCGCGCGCTCGAGAATTTCGTTCGCGTCCAAATGGCGGCGCGCCGTTTCCATCACCTGCAGCAGCACGCGACGCTGACGCGTAAGCCGAATGCCGCGCGAGCCCAGGGCGCGCTGCAAATGCCCGGGAGTTTCGCGGTTGATTCGTTCGCCGGAAGAAACGCGATGTGCGGGAGTGGTGCTCATCTCGGTCAAGTTCAGTATATCAAAGTTCAAAATTTCAGAAATAGAGGATCGCGACGGCAAACGATGCCCCGCGAAGCACGTTGAGAACAACAGCAGATGCTTAGTGGTGACTCTGAATGACTTTCAGAATGTCGCTGTACATCACGAAGCCCAATATCCCGAGCAGGAATACCAGGCCGACCTGAACGAATCGCTCTTTCACCACGATGCTCAGGTCGCGGCGCATGGCGCCTTCGATGGCCAGCAACAGAATGTGGCCACCGTCCAGAATCGGAATCGGCAGCAGGTTCAGCAGGCCCAGGTTCAAGCTTATGGCGGCCATGAATTCCAAGAACGATAGCGGCCCGTGCTTGGCAGCCTGGCCAGAAACCCGCGCGATGCCGACAACGCCGCTGAGCTGGCGAATGGAAACTTTTCCGGTGAACAATCCGCCGAGCACCTGCGTGATTTGCTTCATCACCTGCACGGTGGCAAAGCTGGCGTCTTTTGCGGAAGTCAGAAATGGCTGGCGCTCATATTCGTCCTGCGTTTTCGCGGCGACGCCGATTTGCCAGACGACTTGCCCTTCCTGATCCATACTCTGCATCGGCGTGACGGGAATAATTTCGGTCTTGCCGTCGCGCTGAACGCCGAGCGTCAATTCCTTGCCGTCGGACTGATGGACGGTGTCGACCAGCTGATTCCATGCGGCGATCGACTTGCCATTCATCGAAACGATCAAATCACCGCCGCGTAGGCCCGCTTTTTCCGCGGGCGAACCGATGGCAACTTCATCGAGGACCGGGCTAAGTCCGGGATAGCCGACCAGCTGAAACGGTGACGGCTTTTCGGGAACTTTTACGGTGAGTTTCTGATCGGCTCCGGCGCGATCGACGTCGAGTGAAACAGCGTCTCCCGCCTTCACGCCTTCGATGGCGGTAAGAACTTTGTCCCAGTCAGAGGTCTTGGTTCCGTTCACGGCAACGATCTGATCGCCGGTCTGGACTCCGCCGGCAATCACGTTGTCAGGAACAGCGACGACCTTCGCGGCCTGGCGCAAATACACAGCCGATGGAATTCCGGCGAGCCAGAAAATGCCCCAAAAAATCACAAACGCGAGCAGGATGTTCATGGCCGGGCCCGCGCAAGCGATCAGCACGCGAACCCAGCGAGGCTTCGAAAGAAATTCGTAATCGGCGCCGCTGCGTTCTTCCACAGGATTGTCGCCGGACATGCGGACGTAACCGCCAAACGGCAGCGCGCTGACGCGGTAGTCGGTGTCTCCGCGCTTCACGCCAAACAGGCGCGTGCCGAATCCGAGAGAAAACACCTCCACCCGAACGCCGGCCATCTTCGCGGCGATAAAATGTCCCCATTCGTGGACGAAAATCATGATGCCCAGAACGATGGAGACAGCGATCAGATCCGTGAGAGCGTTAGTAAAGTTCGACATGAAGCCTCATCCTGAATTCTACCTTGTTTTCCCGGCGACCTCTAGATGCGCCAGACGGCGTGCTTCCAGGTCTGCAGCCAGTACATCTTCGATGCTTTTCATCGGCGTTCGGGGCATTTTTTCCAGCACGGCCTCGATCACCCGGGCGATGCCTATGAATTTCAGTTTGTGGTCCAGAAACGCGGCGACAGCGACTTCGTCGGCGGCGTTCAAAGCGCATGGCAGTGGTCCGCCAGAGCGCAAAGCGTGCTTCGCCAGCGTAAGGCACGGAAACTTTTTCGCGGGGACCTCTTCAAAGTCCAATCGGCTGAGCCGGGACCAATCGAGAGCACATTCTTTGGACGGAGCCCGCTCCGGATAGGTTAGCGCATATTGGATGGGCATACGCATGTCGGTTGGACCGAGCTGTGCCAGGATTGAACCATCCACAAATTCGACCATTGAATGAATTGTGGACTGCGGGTGGATGACGACTTGAATGCGATCGAGTTCGGTGCCGAACAGCCACTTCGCTTCGATCACTTCGAAACCTTTGTTCATCATCGTTGCCGAATCGATGGTGATGCGCTGGCCCATTTTCCAGTTGGGATGCGCGAGCGCCTGCTTGGGCGTGATTTTTGCGAACTTCGATAGCGGCGTTTTGCGGAATGGGCCGCCCGAAGCGGTGAGGATCAGGCGCTTCACTTCGCGCGGTTCCCCAGCGCGCAAACATTGGTGAATGGCGTTGTGTTCGCTATCGATCGGCAGCAGGGTTACGCGATGACGATTCACCGCGGCCATCACCACTTCCCCGGCGGCGACGAGAACTTCTTTATTGGCCAGGCCGATTTCTTTGCCGAGCTCGACCGCTTTGTACGTAGCTGGCAAGCCGACCACGCCCACGGCAGCGGAAACGACCATCTCCGCGTCCGGGTGCGTCGCGACGCGTTCCATCCCCTCTGCGCCAAACAGAATTTCCGGGTGATGCGGCGGCTCCGGTTTCGCTTTCGTGGACGATTTCGCGTCGTGTTGTTTCAGGCGGTCGCACAGTTCGCGTGCACCGGCTTCGGTTGCAACCGAGACAACTTTCGGCCGGTGCGCGATGGCTTGCTCGGCAGCCAGGTTTACGTTTGAGCCGGCGGCGATGGCGACGACTTCGAATTTTCCGGGATTGGCAGCGACCACGGCGAGCGATTGCGTGCCGATCGAGCCAGTGGAACCAAGAATGGAGATTCGTTTCATGCTCTTTCAGTTTAACGGGGATTAGCGAAGATTGGGAACCACCGAAAACGAAAAAACAGTAACGCGGACGGCACATTTGTGGCGCACGTCTGGCGCGTTCATACGTGTAAAGGCGCGAACGCGGGAGCTACTGAACGTGGCCGAGCCACTCGAAAAGCGCCCAGACGACCGGAGCGGCGAGGATCAGGCTGTCGATGCGGTCGAGCACGCCGCCGTGGCCCGGCAACAATCCGCCGGAGTCTTTCACCGCGGCTCCGCGTTTGTAGGCGGATTCGATCAAGTCTCCGGCCTGCCCGGCAATATTCGCGGCGGCGGCGATGCCGAGCAAGATCATGGCATCGACCATCATCCACTTGGCGAAAAATACGGCCACGATCATGGATGCCAGGACGTTGCCGAGCGCGCCTTCCCAGGTTTTCTTCGGGCTGAGCGCTGGAGCCATCGGCACGCGCCCCAGCGATTTGCCGACGAAGTAGGCGAGCATGTCTCCAGCCCACACGAGTACGAGCGTGAAAAGCAGAAGCTGTTTGCCGACGCGCTCGATTTCGTTGAGCCGCACCACGTAGCTGAACGGCAGGACCACAAATAAAATCGCGCCGGCACTGATCGCCATGGCCGGAAAGGTTTCGTGCAGAGGGCGCCGCGTCGCGAGGCCGATCGCCACGCAGCCAAAGATGAAGATCAGCAGCGCGGCTTCGAGCGACAGCATGCCGCCCTGCGCGTCGCGGACAATCGAAACGCCGCTGCCAAACGTGTGGGTTTCCAGGCGGCCCAGCGAAAATTGCGCGTAGAAGACCAACAGAGTGCAGGCATAGGTCCATTTTTTGAAGCCGCGCATGCCGACGCGATCGCCCAGCTCAAAAAATTCGCGAAGCGCCAAAATGGCGATGGCCGCGGCAATCGCAGCGACGACGATCGCGGGACTGAACCACACGAGCGCGACGACAACAGGAACCAGCACGGCAGCTGTAGCAATGCGAAGCAGCATGCGCGCTAGCCCCGGCCCTTGCCTGCGACGGACTTTGAGGCGGAGTGCGCGGCTGGCTTCTCAGAGGTTTTGTGCGCCGCTGGCGATTTTTTTGTTCCGGAGCCGAGCCCGCCGTAGCGGCGTTCGCGTTTCTGGTAATCCACCAGCGCTTCGAGCAGGCGTTCACGCGAAAAATCGGGCCACAACGTTTCGGTGACGTAAATTTCCGCGTAGGCGATTTGCCACAGCAGAAAATTGCTCACGCGCATTTCGCCGCTGGTGCGGATCAGCAGGTCAGGATCGGGCAGTCCGGCGGTGTAGAGGTAATCGGAGATGGATTGCTCGTCGGCGCGAAACGGTTCGGAGCCGTTTGACTGGGCGTGATCGAGCATGGCGTTGAATGCATCCACCAACTCGGCGCGGCCGCCATAATTCAGCGCCACCACGAGTTTCATGCCGGTGTTTTGGGCGGTTAGGCGCATGCCCTCTTCAATGTCGGCTCGAACAGCGTCGGGCAATTGCGACGAGCGGCCAATCACCACCAGGCGGATATTGTTTTTGTGAATTTCGGGCAGTTCCCTTTTCAGGTATTCGCGCAGCAGGCGCATCAGGAAATCCACTTCGGTCTGCGGGCGGCGCCAATTTTCAAGGGAGAAGGCGTACAGCGTCAGGCAAGGCAGCTTCAGCCGCGCGCAGGTTTCGATGATTTCACGGGCGGCCTTCACTCCGGCGCGATGGCCGGCCACACGAGGTAGATGCCGTGACTGCGCCCAGCGGCCGTTGCCGTCCATGATCACGGCGACGTGCTGCGGCATGTGGTCGATATCGATTTTTTCCAGCAGAGCCGCTTCGTGGCGGTTGGCGGGCTTCAGGAGTTCGCTCGGTTTCACGCGCTGTTCACTCAACGTTGATACTCAACGTTAGCACTCAATGGTGGCACACGACGATGCGGCAACAACTTTCAATTCGGGGCTTATGAAAACTTATTCAGAAATTTCGCGCATGGACTTCCACGTAGGCGACGCAAAAAAATTAGCACAGCAGCCAGCCGCAATCAACCACTGGTGATTCCGTGACGATTACGGCCAGTGAAGCCAGCTGCCAACGAGGCCCGAACCAGCGGGTTGAGTGAGCGCCGCGTACACCAGCACGATCGTCAGGATGATCATGATCACGCTGGCCGTCCACGCGACCAGGTTGAAGGCCCAGGAATTGGTGTGATCGCCCATCAGGTCGCGCCGGTTAATCAGCAGCAAAATAAAAATCAGCACCACCGGTAACCATACTCCGTTGGCGACTTGCGACAGCACCAGGATTTTGAACAGCGGCGCCTTCGGAATCAGGATGATGCCGCCGCCGACCACGATCAGTCCGGTGTAGAGCGAGTAGAACGCCGGAGCTTCTTTCACCTTTCGGTCCAGTCCCGCTTCGAAGCCCAGCCCCTCGCAAATCACATGAGCGGTGGAAAGCGGCAAGATCGACGCCGCGAACAGCGAAGCATTCAGCAATCCGAAGGCAAACAGGTACGAAGCCCACTTCCCTGCTAGAGGCGCGAGTGCCGCCGCGGCCTGCGCGGCATCGCTGATGTTGGTCATGCCGTTCTTGTTGAGCGTGGCGGCGCAGCAGACGATGATGAAAAACACGATGGCCATGCAGGTGATGCTGCCGACCAGCACGTCGAGCCGAGCGTGCTTGTACTGCTTCGGGCCGACGCGTTTTTCGACGAATCCCGCCTGCAGATAGAAAAATTGCCACGGCGCGATGGTGGTTCCGACAAGCGCAGTGAGCATCAATAGATATTCGGTGCTGAAGTGCAGCGACGGCGCGACGGTTTCTTTCGCAGCCAACAGCCAATCGGGCTTCGCTAGAAACGCCGAGACGATGTATGTGAGGTAAAAACCGCAGGCGATCAGAAATATCTTTTCCACCTGGCTGTAGCTGCCTTTCACGACGAGCAGCCACACGGCAATCGCCGCGAGCGGTACGGATATGTATTTGCTGACGCCGAAAATCTGCATCGAAGCGGCCACGCCGGCAAATTCCGCCACGGTGTTGCCGAGGTCCACGGCGAGCGCCGCGAGCATCACAAAAAATGTGGACCGAAATCCGAACTCCTCGCGAATCAGGTCCGACAACCCTTTTCCGGTGACCACACCCATGCGCGCGCACATCTCTTCGCTGACGTAGAGCGCAATGGTCATCGGAATCAGCGACCACAGCATGGTGTAGCCGAACTGCGCGCCCGCCGTGGTGTAGGTAGTGATTCCGCCGGCGTCGTTATCGACGTTGGAGGTAATGAGGCCCGGCCCGACCACCGCGAGCAGCACGGCCAGACGACGGCGCGTCATCCGCGTGCGGCGCATGAAATTGCTGCCGCGCTCCTTCCACGCGGCCCATCCGCCCGAATTTGTCAGATTTTCGCTCATCGAACTGTTTCGTCCGTCACTACCAACACGTCCGAACCGAAATTGTCTTTCTCGCCGGCAAACTTGCCGCGTACTACGCCAGCTTTTCCTGCAGTCGGCTCACCACGTCGTCTACGGTGATCGCGCCGATGGGATGATTCTCCGCGTCCACCACCGTTAAGCTGCGCAGATTATATTTGTCGAACAACTCGAACACTTCACTATCCTGCGCGTCAGTCTTTACCGAAAGCACCGGCTCGGCAGTCAGCTCACCCATGCGCTGTTCGGAGTCCGCCAGCAGCAACCGCGCGACCGACACGGCGCCTGCGAGCGCCGCGTCCTTATTGATCAGCACGACGTTGTCGAGCTGGTCGGGGGCGATGTCATGGAAGCGGATGTAATCGACGACCTCGCCGCGTGTGGCGTCTTCGCCAACCACCACGATTTCGGTGGTCATCAAGCCGCCGGCAGTATGCGCTTCGAACCGCAGCAACTCGCGCACGCCCGCGGCCTCGCGGTGATCCATTTCTTCCAGCACTTCGCGCGATTTTTCCGGCGCCAGGTGCGACATCAAATCCGCCGCCGCGTCCGGGCTCATTTCCTCGAGAATTTCGGCGGCGCGCTCGGTATCGAGGCTTTCGACCACTTGGGTCTGCAAGCGCTCGTCGAGTTCCGCGATGGTCTCCGCCGCGGTTTCTTCGTCGAGAGACGCGACGATTCCCTGCCGCTCGTCGGGCGAAAGCTCTTCGATCAATTCCGCCAGGTCCGCCGGATGCAGGGCCGCGAGGCGTTCGCTGGTGAGCCGCAACTTCACTCGCCGCAACGGATCGGCTTCAATCAGGTTCACGAATTCCCAGCGGATCTTGCGCGGCGGCAACTTTTCCTGGATGCGGCGAATGCCCATCGGCGGCACCACGCCCTGCAGCAGTCGGCGCACCGCCCCGGGCAATCCCACATCCACCTGCGTGATTCGAAGTTCGGTGTTGCCGTTGGTGCGCTGATCCTGCAGGTCGATATCGTTCACACGGACGACTTTCCGGCCGTTGGTGTCGATAATTTGCTGATCGAGCAGGTCTTTTCCGACGGCGAGCCACGCTTCGTTGGGCTTGAACAGCTCGAGCGACGATTCTTCGGTGGAAAGTCCGATGCGGCCCGGCGCAACCGAGGCGATTTGATCGAAGCGAGCGATCAAAGGGCGGTATTGGCCGCGAGCCAGCAGCAGCTTGGCCACGCGATTGGGCTGGTCGGCAGGCTCGATGAACATTTCCTTCACCTTGCCGACAAAGTTGCCGAGAGAATCGAACGTATCGGCGCCCAGGATTTCGGTTGCGTGCAACATGGCGACTCCTTCCCTGCGAATCGAGCGCTAGCCGGATGCCCGGCAGGCCCTCGACCGCCTCTCGACCATCGGCATTCGCCCGGGCAAAAAAAAAGCCCGAGACCGGAACTGCGTGGCCGCGGGCGGACAGACGTCGCCTTGCGCTACGTCAGGCCGGGCCTCGCCTCCCTGTTCCCGCGCATCAACGACGCGCTTCGAACAGATACGAGCGGGAAAGTGCTGTCTCCATGACGGGCGACGGCTGGGTGCCCGGCACGGACGTTACTTCCCGGTTCCGAATTGGACGAATGCTCCATCGAGAAAAATCGTGTCCAGATTGACTAGTAAATGCTGGCGTTAACTTTGTCAAGCGAAGACTGCTGTTTCGCGTGGAAATTCTTCAACCGAACAACATATGAGTGGGCCGGACGCCGCGACGGCGACAATCTTCGGCGTAGACCGACCAGTAGGTGGTGAGCAACCGATCATTCGGACCAAATCCGAGCCGGCGCGAGACTCGGTCGATGTCCTGCGGCGTTCCCTCGAGTTCGAGGAATGTGCCGGCGGGGGTTTCGTCCAGCTCAATGTGCAGGCGGCCGAGCCGGTATGACGTGCGGTATTTTTCGTAGCGAAAGCCGGGCCGGAAGCCGAGCGCGGCGAGTGCGGCGGGAAATTGGGTCGCGTTTCGGACTGAAACTTCTCGCTCGATACGTTCTTTGTACTTTGAGCGGCCGGCCGCGTGGGGTTTCGCCGACGTTGGCGACTTCCCCGTCAGCAACGCGTTCGAAGGTCCGGTGCACTTGCGGCGCTCGGTGACTGGAGTTTCGATGCGGAGCCGCAGCAGCCGCCCGAGTTGGCGGAGCTCCGCGGCGGCGGTGTCAAACGTTGCGTTTTGCTCGAACACGCGCCGGTGAAGTACCGCGCCGGACGCGGCGAGCAAGCGACGCATTGCAACGACGTCGGCGACGCGCAACTTGATTTCAACTTCTCGATGGCTTTTCCGCGCAGGAGGCATTCGAAATTATAGTCCGCTTTGGTGCGCGAGGCCCCGTAATGTGATCGGCGACTGCGCGCAGGCATCTGCATGCGCACGGCAGGATGTTGCCAAACCCGCGCGTGAGCCATCATAATCACTCCGCGCGACGAATTTTTCGCGATCCATGACCGAACCCACCACGCCGCTCATGCAGCAGTATCATGCCGTGAAGAAACAGCATCCCACGGCGCTGCTGCTGTTTCGATTGGGCGATTTCTACGAACTTTTCTACGAAGACGCGGTGGTGGCCTCGAAAGTCCTGCAAATTACGCTGACCTCTCGCAACAAGGAGAAGGCCGACGCCGTTCCGATGTGCGGAGTTCCCTACCACGCCGCCGAAAATTACATCACGCGCCTGATTCGCGCCGGGCACAAAGTGGCGATTTGCGAGCAGCTCGAAGTGCCCGGCCCGGGAAAGAAAATCGTGAGGCGGGAGGTAGTGCGTGTGCTCACTCCCGGCACGGCATCCGGGTCGGGACTGGTAGAGGCTCGCGAGAACAATTATCTGGCCGCGGTGGCGCGCGCGGGTGGTGCAGGATCGACCGGCTCGAGCCACGGCGGAAAAAATGCGGACGGCCCGACGATTGGGCTCGCGTATGTAGACCTTTCGACCGGAGAATTCTGCGCCACCGAGTTTGCCGGAGACAAAAGCGAAGCGCGGCTGCGCGACGAACTGGGAATTTTGCGGCCTCGCGAAGTGCTGCTGGCAAAGCCGGTGACGCTGTTTCCGGTGGCCGCTTCGGCGGAACTGGAAGGCGTTGGCGCGGTTGAGACTCGACTGGACGATTGGATATTTGAGTTGAACCACGCCACGCGCGTGATTGAGCAGCAATTTCGGGTCGTCGGACTCGAGGGATTTGGACTTAATGATCATCCGCATGCCACGCGCGCCTGCGGAGCGCTCGTCCACTACTTGCGCGAAACGTCCGCGATTGGCGCGCGGTCGGCCGAAGATTCGGCGGTGGTTCCATCGCTGCGGCCGGCGGGCACCGGGCTCGAGCACTTCGATCGCATCCGCTATTACGAGCAGCAGCAGGCGCTGATCCTCGATTCGATCACCACACGCAATCTGGAGTTGGTCGAACCGTCGTCGGGCGACGATGCTTCGGCTACGCTGCTCCGTGCCATGGATGAAACCGCGACGGGAATGGGCGCGCGGCTGCTGCGTTCGTGGCTTTTGCGTCCTGAAATTTCGCTCGAGGAAATCGAGGAGCGGCTATCCGCGGTCGGCGATTTGAAGTCGCGCGCCATGGTTCGCGGCGAGCTGCGAGCCACACTGCAGAACATTCTCGACCTCGAACGGTTGACCAGCCGCGTGACGTTGGGCGTCGCGACCCCGCGCGACCTGCTGGCGTTGCGGCAAACGCTCGAAAAAGTTCCCGTGCTGCGAAAACTGATCGCCGCACCGCCTGCAGCCGGCGCGCCAATCGATGCACGCTTGAAATTGCTGCACGACGAACTCGACGAGCTCGCCAGCGTCCGCGATTTGATCGCTCGCGGAATTGCGGACGAGCCTCCGGCCGTGGTGGGCGATCCGGGCGTAATTCGCCGCGGATTTCACGCCGAACTCGACGAGCTTCACACCATCACCAAGCAGGGACGACAGATTATCGCCGCGATGGAGGAGCACGAGCGAGCGCGCACGGGCATCGGCAGCCTGAAGATTCGCTACAACCACGTGTTCGGTTTCTATATTGAGATTTCGAACGCCAACAAACATCTCGCCCCGCCGGATTACGAGCGCAAACAAACGCTCGCGAATGCCGAGCGATTCACGTCCGCGGAGCTGAAAGAGCACGAGCACAAGGTGTTGTCGGCCGACGAGAAAATTCTGGAGATCGAGCGCCGCTTGTACGGCGAAATTCGCGAGTCGATTGCCCGCGAGGCGGCGCGGCTGCGGCGGACGGCCGCGGCGATTGCCCAGCTCGACGTACTAGTGAATTTTGCGGCCATCGCGGCGTCGCGCAATTATGTGCGGCCGCAATTCACCGACAAAGCGGTGACGCGACGCGGGCCGCGCGGGATGATGATGATTGCCGGCGGGCGCCATCCGGTGATCGAGAAATTGCTCGAGGAGCGCGGCGAACGCTTCGTGCCCAATGATATTTATCTAAACGACGAAACCCAGTTTCTGCTGCTGATCACCGGGCCGAACATGGGCGGCAAATCCACGTACTTGCGGCAGGCGGCACTGATTTCGATTCTGGCGCAGGCTGGATCGTTTGTGCCGGCCATGGAAGCGAAGCTGCCGCTGCTCGATCGGATTTTGACGCGCATCGGAGCGTCGGACAATCTGGCGCGCGGGCGGTCGACATTCCTGGTAGAGATGAGCGAAGTCGCCGCGATATTGAATACCGCTTCGGCCGCGAGCCTGGTGTTGCTGGACGAAGTCGGGCGCGGGACCGCCACGTTTGATGGACTTTCGATCGCCTGGGCGGTGGTGGAGGCGTTGCACTCCGGCGAAAAACCGCGAACGCTTTTCGCCACGCACTATCACGAGCTGACCGAGCTCGAACAGTTGCTGCCTGGAGTTCAAAACTTGCACGTTGCGGTGCAGGAAGCAGGCAATGAAATTATATTTCTGCGCCGGGTGGCGCCCGGCAGCGCCGATAAAAGCTACGGCATTGAAGTCGCACGCCTGGCGGGATTGCCCGCGACGGTGATCGCGCGCGCGCGGGAAGTTTTGCGCGTCCACGAAGCGAGCGAAGACAAAGTATCTGAGGAGCTTTCGCCTGGTGCTGCTGCGGCGGCGAGCGCTGCGAACGGTGCGCATGCGGCGCGGCAGATTAGTTTTACGGCGATCGACGAGTCGGTGGTTGCCGCGATTCGCCGCGCCGACTTGAACAAATTGACGCCGCTCGAAGCGATGAATCTGCTGGCCGAGCTGCAGAAACAATTGCCATGACGAAAAACGCGAAACCAATTCGAGTGATCGGCATGATGTCCGGCACGTCGGCGGATGGAATCGATGTGGCGCTGGTGCGCGTTGGGCGTCGCGACACGAGTGGCACGCGCGGCGAATCAATCGACGCGAAATTCGAGAAACACTTTCAAGTTGGATTCCCCGCTGCGGTGCGCCGCGCGATTCTACGGCTGGCGAATGGCGCTGCAACTACCACAGCCGAAATCAGCCAGCTGAACGCACTTCTGGGCGAAGAATTTGCGCGCGCGGCAATTTCCGCGTGCCGCCACTGGCGCGTGCCGCTGCGCGATGTGGCGCTGATCGGCTCCCACGGCCAGACGATTTATCACCAAAGCTCGGCTACGCCATTTCTCGGCGCGGCGAAAATCGCATCCACGCTGCAGATTGCCGAAGCCAGCGTGATCGCCGAACGCACCGGCATTCCCACGATTGCCGATTTCCGGACCGCGGACATGGCTGCCGGTGGTCACGGCGCGCCGCTTGTGCCGTTCATCGATTACATTTTGTACCGGCACGCGACGCGCGGGCGCATCGCACTGAACATCGGCGGGATTGCCAATTTTTCCGTTATTCCGGCCGCCGCCGGGCCGGAGCAAGTACGCGCATTCGACACCGGACCCGGCAATATGGTGATCGACGCGCTCGTCGAATTGTATTCACACGGGCGCGCGCGCTTCGACCGCGACGCGAAAATGGCGCTACGCGGGCGAACGTTTGCGCCTCTGCTCGACTCGTTGCTCGCCGACCCGTATTTTGCGAAGCACCCGCCGAAGACTGCCGGGCGCGAGCAGTTTGGCGCCGCGTACGCCGCGAAAATTGCCGCTTGGGGCCGGAAGCATCGCGCGCGACCCGAAGATATCGTGCGAACTGCAACGATGCTGACGCCGCTTTCGATCGTGGATGCGATTCATCGCTTCGTGCTAGCGCGCGTGAAAGTCGACGACCTGATCGTAGCTGGCGGAGGCGCGCTGAATCCGCTGATCATGCTGCAGATCGGCGCGCTGCTGCCGGGCATCACGATACTCGAGCCGCTCGAGTTCGGCGTGCCGGCGCATGCGAAGGAAGCGTTTGCGTTTGCAGTGCTGGCGTATGAGACGTGGCGCGGACGACCGAGCAATTTGCCTTCGGCGACCGGCGCGAAACATCCCGCCATCCTTGGCAAGCTGTCGCAACCCAGTCCGGCGGCCGACAAGCGCCACGGCGGTTCGCGTTAGCATGCGCGTGCTACGTTCGCGACGAGTGACGATCTCCTCGTACCAACGGGCAGCCTCTCTCGCCGCAGTGTTTTTCGCCGCAGCCCTGCTGGCCGGCTGTTCCGCCTACGGACACAAACCCGACGCCGACACCGTAAATTTCCTGACGGACCAGGCGCCGACGAATCTCGATCCCCGGATCGGCGCCGATGCCTACTCCGAACACGTGCACGGGCTGATTTTCTCGAGCCTGGTGGCGCACGACGCGCAGATGAACATCACACCCGACCTTGCAGAGTCGTGGGCCATTCCCGACCCGCTGACTTACGTGTTTCATCTGCGCCGCGGCGTAAAGTTTCACGATGGCCGGGCATTTACGTCCGCGGATGTGAAGTACACGTTCGACACGATTCTCGCCGGGCCGCTGAAGACTCCGAAGCGCGGTTCGCTGAAAACGGTGGCGTCGGTGGAGGCACCCGATCCGTTCACGGTGGTGTTTCATTTGCGCGAACCGTACGCCTCCCTGCTGTGGACACTCAGCGCGCCGGGAATCGGAATCGTGCCGAACGGTTCCGGCGCGGATTTTTCGCAGCATCCCATCGGCACCGGCCCGTTTACGTTTGTCAGTTACACCGTCGATGAAGAATTAGATCTCGAGCGCAATGATGATTATTTCGGCGGCGCGCCGAAGTTTCGCAATTTGCATATGCGAATCGTCACCGACGCGCTGGTACGTGCGCTCGAGCTTCGCAAAGGCACGGGCGACGCGACGATCAATTCCCTCACTCCCGACATGGTCGTGACGCTGGCCAAGGAGAAGGGACTCGCGTCGGACGAGCAAGTCGGCACGAGCCTTGCGTATCTCGCCTTTAATTTCGACGATCCAGCGCTCGGCAAGCGCGAAGTGCGGCAGGCGCTGGCCTATGCCACCGATCGCGCCACCATCATCCGCTACCTGCTGCGCGGACAAGCGCAGCCCGCAGCGAGCCTGCTGCCGCCGGTTCACTGGGCGTATGACAAAGACGTGCCGCAATATGATTACGATCCCGTGCGCGCCGAAGCGTTGCTGGATCAAGCTGGATTCAAACGCGGCACAGACGGCGTGCGACTGCGCCTGACGCTGAAGACTTCGACCGACGAATCGACGAGGCTGATGAGCGAAGCGATCGCGGACCAGTGGAAGAAAATCGGCGTGGTGCTCGAGCTGCATCCGCTGGAATTCGCGACGCTCTACAGCGACATCACGCGCGGGACTTTCCAGATTTATTCGTTGCGGTGGGTGGGCGCGAACAACGATTCGGACATTTTCGAGTATGTGTTCAGCTCGGCGAAATTTCCGCCCGCAGGCGCGAATCGAGGGCATTACAAAAATCCGCAGCTCGACATGCTGCTGAATGAATCACGCGTGGAGATGGACCGCGAAAAACGGAAGGCGCTGCTGTTTCAAATCCAGCAGATCGTGGCGACCGACGAGCCGTACATCAATCTCTGGTACGTGGACAACGTCTGCGTGCATCGCGACCGGTTGACTGGAATTTCGATGTCGCCGGATGGAAACTACGATTTTCTGGCCACGCTGTCAGTAAAGCCCTGAGGTCCGCGCCGCGACCGGCTACTTTTCAAGCGCTGAGTGAATCACCGCGTCGGGGATGGCTCCCTCGCGTGCAATGCTCCACTGGTCGCCGTCGATCCTCACGATCGTGGAGGCCAAAGTTCCCTTCGTGTCGCCCGCATCCAAAATCAGCGGAATTCGGTCACCCAACTGATCGACAATCTGTTTTGCGTTCGAACATGAGGGATAGCCGGAAAGATTCGCGCTCGTGCCGGTAATCGGTCCGCCGGCGGCGGCTATCAGAGCGGTAACCACCGGAGAATTCGCCCAGCGCAAAGCCACGCGGCCGGTATTGCCGGTCACTTTCAGCGGCAGGCGGCTGGTCGCTTCGACCACCAAGGTCAACGCGCCCGGCCAGAATTCGTGCGCCAACTTCAGAAAACATTCCGGCACGTCGCGAATCATGCTGATGCCCATCTCGATCGAGTTCACCAGAATCGGCAACGCTTTGGTTTCGGGCCGGCCCTTGGCGCGGAAAACGGCTTCAATCGCGGCCAAATTGAACGGATCGACCGACAATCCGTAAAACGTGTCGGTCGGAATGCCCACAACTTCACCGCGCTGGATGTATCCGGCGGCGTACTGAATCGATTCAGGTTGCGGTGACGAAGATGAAATTTTCAGGACTTCGACGGGCAAGTGTTCGCTCTCGGCGGGTTACGCCACATTTCGGTAGAAAACGTAACATAGGCGCGACGGGTGAATCAAGCGAACCGGACCAGAGTGTTGACAAGCGCCGCCAGAAAGCTTCGACTGCTTACCTTGGAAGCCCAAATCGTAGAGCGGGATTGCGCCCGGTTCCGTCTTACCAGGGGCGGAACTCAAAACCAGTGAACCAAAACTCAACCACCGGCGTCTGGCTCAATAGGACCAGCATGGATGCGTTGGAAGCCAGTTTCACGGGTCGCGCAGTGAGCCGTGACGTTTCGCTCGACCAAGAGTTCGAGAGGCGTCTGGCCGATTGTCCTACGTTAGCCTACCGGGTTGCGCTGGGAGTGCTGCGCAACACGGCCGAAGCGGAAGACGTAGCGCAGGAAGCCATGTTGCGCGCGTATCGCAATTTCCATCGACTGCGTGACCGCGAACGTTTCCGCGGCTGGCTGGTGCGCACTACGTGGAGGCTGGCCCTTGACCGCATTCGCGCCACCGGACGCCGGGAACGCCGCGAGCAAGCGGCACTTGCGGAGGGCCTTCGCGAAGCGGCCGTCGAGAATGTGACTGCCGCGCGAGAGCTTGAACGCCGGGTAGCGGCAGCGCTCGACAGCTTGCCCGAAAAGCTGCGGCTGGTGATGACGCTCGCGGCCATCGAAGGCTACAACACCAGCGAAGTCGCAAAGCTTACGGGACTGCCCGAGGGGACCGTAAAGTCGCGGCTGTTTCTGGCGCGAAAGAAGCTGGCGGAGAAATTGGAATGGAACGAGAAAACAAATCCCCGCACGTAAGCGATCGGCTCACCGATCTGGCGCTGGGCGAACTCCATCCAAAGCGCGAACTCGAGCTATTGGCGCACGCCGCCGAGTGCGAAGCGTGCAGGAATACCTACAATCACGCCAAATCTGTGCGCGGCGACGTTGACCGCGTGATCGAAGGTTTCGTGTCTGGCGAGCCTTCGCCGCAATTCGCTGCCAAGCTGCGCGCCAGAATCGCGGCCGAAGCTGCGTCCGAACGCTCGATTTGGGATA
Organism: uncultured Acidobacteriota bacterium; assembly: GCA_963719065.1. GTDB lineage: Bacteria > Acidobacteriota > Terriglobia > Acidiferrales > UBA7541 > Palsa-295. The sequence continues at coordinate 836,261 of CAVRAM010000001.1, forward strand.
TCCGGTGGCTCGGCCGACAGCCGTCGCCCCGCTTTTTGGCTTACGGGATCGGCGCGCTCGCACTCTGCACGCTCGTCGCCGCGTTATCGCTATTGCTCACCAGCCGCCGAGCAGATGCTCCTCCTGTCGCACAATTGAATTCGCCCTCGATCGCGCAACCGAGTTCGCCTGATCGCGTAACTCAGTGCGTCGAGGGTGTGAATCATCATCGCAATAAATTGGCGCCGGCCTCGGTCGCCAGCCGCAACGTTCCGCGCACTCCTGAAGTATTGGTACCCAAAGAACAGCTTGCCGCGCTTACGCAATTTTACGACGCAGTGCAGGACGGCCGCGTGGACGGCGCCCAGGTTCGCGCCGCGCAGCGCGAGATGCAGGAACCGCTTATGTTGAAGCCGATCGAAATCGCGCCGCTGGAAATATCGGCGGACTCTGATGCCGGCGCGAAAAACGGACCGGGACTGTTTTGAACGAAAGCACGCGTGGCGGCGTCTTTATTGCAGCACTCGATATTGAGATTCAACGGGGGAAACGAATGAAAGTCTCACATTGGCTTCGCGTCTGTGCCGCCCTTCTGGTGGTTGCTGTACCGACCGTCAGAGCGCAGGACGCTGCTGCGGTCGACAAGTCCACAACTGAATTGGCCGTACCGGTAAAGCTCCAGATCGTTCTGACCGAATACGACGGAGCGACGAAAATCAGCAGCCTGCCGTACACGATTCCGATGGTGTTGCGGAACGGTACCTCAGTCAGTTCCATACGCGTCGGGATTCGCGTGCCGGTAAATACCGCAAGCCCCAAGACCGGCGAGACATCGATCCAATATATCGATGTGGGCACGAACATCGACGTGCTGGCGAAGCTCGCGCCCGAGGACCGATATAACGTCAACCTCAAAATTGACCGGTCGTCGATGTACGTGCCGGCGCGCGACAAGGACGGCCACGTCGAGGGAAAAGGAAAGGACTGGGCGACCGGAGATATGCCCGTCGGCACCGGCGAACCGATGATCCGGCAATTCCGCGGAGACGTGGCCGTCCTTCTGCGCGACGGGCAGGAATCTGAAACCGCCGTGGCCACCGATCCGCTGAGCGGTCGAGTGCTGAAAGTGGAAGCGACCCTGAACAAAGTAAAATAAAAACTGATCGGGCTCGGTGTACGAACTGCGGAACTCGCGGGCCCGAACCTTCACGTCGGTTTACCTGCGCCGAGGCCTTTGTTAGGCTTGCTGGGTGAGTCGGCGATTCGGCAAAAATGGCGGGCATGTTTCGGGCGCTCCTTCGCGCGCGGCGCATGTCCGTCGTCGCGAGCCGTCCGCGGCGCACGACGATTCCTCATCGTCCGATGTGATCACCAGCAAAGACAATCGGTGGCTTAAATTATTTCGCGGCGGTTTGCAAGGCGGCGGTCCGGCGACGGGTGAAGCGATCGCGGTCGAGGGGCCGAAGCTGATCGAAGACGCGTTTCGCGCCGGACTGCGAGCCGAAGCGTTGCTGGTGAGCGAATCAAGCGACATGCTGCTCGAGCGGATTCTGCTGGCCGCGCGCGACACCGACGACGGAATTTCGCAATCGCGCGTGCTGCGAACCACGGGCGCTCTTTTTTCGAGCATCGCCGGAACCGAGACGCCGCAAGGCGTGGCCGCGCTGTTTCAGCAGCCGAACTGGCACTTCGACAATGTGCTCGGCCAGCGCAAGCAGACGGCAACATCAGCTGTCCCACTTGTGGTGGCCATCGTTGGAGTGCAGGACCCCGGCAACGTCGGCACGATTTTGCGTTCGGCGGAAGCTTTCGGCGCGACCGGCGTGGTAGCGGCGCGCGGAACGGCGGATCCGTGGTCACCCAAAGCGGTGCGCGCATCGGCAGGCTCGGCGCTGCGAATTCCGGTCTTGCGCGGTATTGCGGCGAATGCCCTCCTCACTCAGCTGCGTGCCGCAGGATTGAAAATCGTCGCGACCAGTTCACATCGCGCGGACGAAGCCTCGAGGCGCAACGAAGCTGACTTATCTCGGCCGACGGCAATTTTTATCGGTGGCGAAGGCGCCGGACTGCCGGACGAAATCATCCAATCTGCTGACGCCACGATTGCGATTCCAATCACCGCCGCGGTGGAGTCGCTGAACGCCGGTGTAGCCGCTTCCATCGTGCTCTACGAAGCCGCGCGCCAGCGCGCCGCCGCACGCCAAGCGAGTAAACTCTAGCAATGGGCCTGTTCCGCGCCGTCCAACCTGTCGAAGACCCACAATCCGGACGACCACTCGCCGATCGCATGCGTCCGCAAACGCTCGATGAATTTATCGGGCAGGAAGAATTGCTGGCGCCGGGAAAACCGTTGCGCGTGCAGATCGAGCGCGACGATTTGACCTCGATGCTGTTCTGGGGTCCGCCGGGATGCGGGAAAACGACGCTCGCGCGCGTGATCGCGGGGCGAACGAAGTCGGAGTTCATTCCTTTCAGCGCGGTGATGTCGGGCATCAAAGAAATCAAAGAAGTGATGGCCAAGGCCGAATCGCAGCGCCGCTACGGAACTCGCACGATCGTGTTCGTGGACGAAGTGCACCGGTTCAATCGCGCGCAGCAGGACGCGTTTCTGCCGCACGTGGAAGCGGGCAACATCCTGCTGATCGGCGCCACCACGCAGAATCCGTCGTTTGAAGTGATCGCGCCGCTGCTTTCGCGGATGAAGGTTTACATCCTGAAGGCGCACACGCCGGAGCAGATAGTGGCGCTGCTCGAGCGAGCGATCGCCGACAAAACGCGCGGCCTGGGAAATGAGCGAGTGGAAGCGAGCGCCGAAATTCTGAATCGCATCGCGATACTGGCCAACGGCGACGCGCGCGCGGCCTACACCACGCTCGAAGCGCTGGTGCTGGGCACCGAGCCCAATTCCGCGGGCGAGCGCGTGCTGACGCAGGCGCTGCTGGAAGATGTGCTGCAGCGAAAGCTGCTGCCCTACGATCGGTCCGGTGAAGAGCATTTCAACCTGATTTCGGCGCTGCACAAATCGGTGCGTAACTCCGACCCGGATGCCGCGCTGTACTGGATTGCGCGCATGATCGAATCCGGCGAAGATCCGCTGTACCTGGCGCGCCGAATGATCCGCATGGCCAGCGAAGACGTTGGTCTGGCGGAGCCGCATGCCGTGGAAGTGACGATCGCGGCGATGCAGGCGTTTGAAATGCTCGGGCCGCCCGAAGGCCATCTGGCACTCGCGCAGGCAGCGGTGTATTTGTCGCTCGCGCCGAAATCAAACGCGGTTTATAAAGCCTACGGCGAGGTGCGCGACGATTTGCAGGCGACGATGGCCGAGCCGGTGCCGATGCAGCTTCGCAACGCCGTGACCGGATTGATGGGCAACGTCGGATACGGCAAAGGCTATCAGTACGCGCACGACTCCGAAGAAAAAGTAACCGACATGCGCTGCCTTCCGGACAGCCTGGCGGGCCGGGTATATTACAAGCCGACCGATCAGGGATTCGAGCAGCGAATTCGGCAGCGGATGGAAGAAATTCGGCGCATCCACAAAAAGCCGGCCGAGAACAAGGGACCGCAATGAGCTTGCCAATGGAATTCGAGCGCGACGTGCACCCGAAACGGCGGACGAGCCTGCGTCCGGTCTACGCATGGATCGCGATACTCGCTGTGGTTGTTCCCGCTCTGCTGCCGCTTCTCGCGCCCGCACAATCAAAGCCGCTGATGACCATCGAAGAAGACGTGCAGGCATTTGCGATTGCGCCGAACAACACCATCGTATTCGCCACGCAGCGCATCAAGCGCATCAAAAAAGCTTTGGTCGAGCACGACGATTTCTGGACGGCCGACCAGGGCGGCCACAAAAAGAAAATTGTCGACGGCGAAAAATTCATGCCGGACGACCGCCAACTGAGTTATCAGGTGGAATCGATGGTCTGGTCGCCCGATTCGAAGCGCATCGTGGTGAAGATGGATACTTCCGAAATTGCGCAGCCGCAGGGCACGGTGGTGATGCAGCTCGATACGCAGCAAACCGTGCGTCCCAACACCGTGCTGTATCTGATGGATTCCGAAGGCCACGAGATCCCGATCCAAGGATCGAAGTCGCGGTTCGTCGAGGGCGCGTACAACGGATCGTGGTCGATCGACGGTTCCACGCTGCTCTACATGAGCAAGCCCAACGGAAATTACGGCGAGATGGCTTCGCTGCGTCCGGCCGACGGCAAGACGACTCCGCTCTTCCCCGATCACCATTTTCGCGCGGTGGTGTGGGATTCGAAACGCGGACACGCGTTTGGAATCGAGGACAGCCTGACGCGCCTGGGCCTGCCAAAACTCGAGCGGCTGGACATCGCTACGCAAGGAATCGCGGAATTGTTTCCGGTGGAGGAATTCGCCGGATATCTGTCGGTTTCGCCGTCGGGCAACAAGATCGCATTTTTCCGCGATGGCGACACGCTCGAAGTGCACGACCTGACCAGCAAGCAGAAGCCGGTGCAGGTGCGTGTGGCGATTGGCGAATTTCAGTGGAGCAAGGACGAGCTGAGCGTGCTCCTGAAGCGCGGCGATCCGCAGCAATCGAGCGATCTGGTTTGGGTTGGGCTGTACAGCGGACAGTTCGATCCGTTTTTTCATAGTTTGGAATATCACCAGTTTCAAATCGCGCCGGACGGGCAAACGATCGCCGTCACTCAGCCGGGCCGCCGCGCGCTTTCGCTGTTCCCTCTTCACTAATTTTCGCGCTCATCGAATCCAAATTCAGGAGATTCGCGCATGAACGATTGCAGTGTTCGTTCGAGGCAGCTTCGGGTGCTGTTGGTGCTATGCGTAGGCGCGTGTGCGCTGGCCTTCGCGTTTGCCACGGCCAGCGCGTGCGCGTCTCCGTTTCCGCAGGCAGCGCAGGGTGCTGCGACGAGCGCGACCACGACGCCGCAAGCCGCTCCCGTGCCGCCAGCGGCTTCGCACGGTTACTGGGGGCCTGCACACGTGAACGCGCCGCCGGAAAACGTGCAGCGGCATCCGGGCGACGGTGACGGAGCCTTCCACACCGGAAACTATCGGGATCTATTTGCCGAGCGCGGACACAGCGCCGAAGAAAGCCGCGCGAAGGTGGACGCCGCGTTCGAGCAACTGTTTCACGGCGACAAATCTTCGCAGGCGATTTACTACGAAGCGGGCAGCAACGCGAATGGACCGCTTGCGTATATCACCGACGTTGCGAATCACGACGCGCGCACCGAAGGCATGTCGTACGGAATGATGATCGCGGTACAGCTCGATAAGAAGCACGAGTTCGACGCGATCTGGAATTGGGCCAACACCTACATGCTGGTGACCGATCCGGAAAATCCGTCGTTCGGATATTTCACCTGGTCGATGAATGTGGACGGCACGCCGAAGTCGGACTCGCCCGCGCCCGACGGCGAAGAATATTTCGTGATGAGTTTGTATTTCGCGGCGAATCGCTGGGGCAACGGCGAAGGAATCTATAACTACAAAGCACAGGCCGATCATCTGCTCAGCTTGATCCGGCATCATCCTGTCCTGAGCGGCACGCGGCCGTTTCGATTGCACCCCGGCGACGCGCCATTCGTTCGCCCGCCGCGACCGGCGCCCGCGGCAGCAGCAGCCACAGCAGCTTCGCCGGCCGCGGCTGGGACTGCTGGCTCCGCGCCAGCGACGGGCGGTGCGGCGCTCACTCCTCAACCGCCGGTTCGTCCGTCGGTGGTGACGGTCGGGCCGATGACCGAAGAAACCTACAAGATGATCCGGTTCGTCCCAGATTCCGGCGGCGGCGAACTGTTCACCGATCCTTCGTACCACCTGCCGGCATTTTACGAACTCTGGGCGCGCTGGGGACCGGCGGAAGATCGCGCGTTTTGGGCCGAAGCCGCGGACGTGAGCCGCAACACCTTCGCAAAAGTGACCGGACCGGAAACCGGGCTGACGCCGGACCGCAGCAACTTCGATAATTCGCCGTTGATCGGGCGCAACGGAGTGCCGACGCCGTTTATGTACGATTCGTGGCGCAGCGTGAGCAACTGGTCGGTGGATTATTCGTGGTGGCGCAAAGACCCGCAGGAAACCGTGTTGAGCGATCGCATCCAGAAATTTCTGTTGAGCCAGGGCATGCGCACGTTTGTGGATCGCTACACGCTCGACGGCAAGCCGCTTTCGGACCGGCATTCGGTGGGCATGGTGGCGACCACAGCGGTGGGGAGTTTTGCAGCGACAAAGGGCGCGACGGCGGATGCGTTCGTGGATGAGCTTTGGAATACGCCGGTGCCGAGCGGCGAGCAGCGCTACTACGATGGAATGCTCTACCTGATGAGCATGATGCACTGCAGCGGAAATTTCAGAATCTGGGCGCCGAAATAAATTTCGCGAGCGTTACTTGGTGGGGCTGGGAAGCAGGAACGGCGAGCAGCACGGTTTCACCGCAGGTTGAAATTCCATCAGCTCAGCTCGCGTGCCGTCAGGCGCGTACAGATTGATTTGCCATTTTCCGTCGCGGCCGATTTGCGGCGGTGAATGCCGCGACGTGAGCCGATCGCCGGCGTAGAGCAAATCGACGGCCTGCTCCATGTTTTCGACGCCGAGCGCGAAATGATCGAGCACGCCGGCAAGTTCCTGCGACATGCTCGCGGGAATTCCAGTCTTCTCCGGGCCCTTCACCACCATGTATTCGATCCAGTCAGTGCCGTCCGGCACCTGCTGCGAAATCCATTCGACCTGATCGTCTTTCATTCCGCCGTGCCAGTACGGACGAAATCCCAGCAGCGTTCGGTAAAACGCGTCTTCGGCGGCAGGGTCGTGGACGATGTATCCGACGTGAATGATGTGATCGCTCAGCGGATTTGGCGCGACTGCTTCGGGATGGTCCGGCGGCTGCACGAATTCCACGCGGTTCCCTTCCGGGTCTTTCACGCTGAAAAATCGGCTACTGTCGCTGCCCTTTGTGACTGCCGGCGGAACTTCGATCGCGTGCGCAGCGAGATAGCGGCGCATCGATTCCGCGTCGGGAGTGTTGAAAGCGGCGTGATCGAACCGATTGATCGTCGGCCCTCCGCCATTCGGAAGAGCGATCGGAAGCGAAATGGGCAGCACTTCAACAAATTGCGTTGGATTGAAGTAGTAGCGAACACCGACCGTGTTTTCAGGGTCGGGACGCTTCACCGCGCCCAGATCGTGCACGAAAAAGAACTCGGTTTTCGCAGGGTCGATGGTCAGGATGCTCAGGTGCGAGACGCCGGTGATTTTCGGCCGCTCTTGCGCGCCGGCGATGGAGGCGAGCGGCGTCAGTGCCAGCGCCAGTGCGAGCGCCGCGGCATAGGCCCAGCGAGTGGGCATCACGCCCAAGCCCTCCGCATGTGTTCCTTCATCATGCAGCGGTCCATCACCACGTCGAGACCCGCCTCGCGCGCCTTCGTGGCCGCGGCTTCGTTTACCACGCCTTCCTGCATCCAGATCGCTTTCGCGCCGATGCGAATCGCAGCGTCCACAATTTCAGGAACGAACGACGATTGCCGAAAAACCTCCACTAGATCGATCGGGTCTTTAACCTCGTCGAGAGTGGCGTAGGATTTCGCGCCCAATACTTCGGTTTCGTTTGGATTCACCGGGACGATTTTGTATCCCGCCGACTGCAGATATTTCGCCACGCGAAGGCTGGCACGCTCGGGCCGGCTCGATAGGCCGACGACGGCGATGGTTCGGGTCTGCTTCAGAATTTTGGTGATGATGTCGGGATCGGCGAATTGGGACGGCGTCAAGTCGAACGCCGCTTTGCCGGGCGTCTTGCGATCCTTCGGAGTATTCGGCGCGTCGGTCATCGATTCACCGCGGAGAGAACCCTAGCGTCCGTCGCGCGGGCCGCGAGGGCCGCTCGGCTTGGGGCGAAACGGTTTGCCGCTTCCGCCGCCGGTGCGTTTCGGTCCGCGCGGGCCTGCGGAACTCCCGCTTTTGGAGAATCCGCCGGGCTTTTTGAATCCACCGGTTTTGTTTGCGCGACCGAACGCTCCGGGTTCGGACGGCTTTCCTTTGCCCCACGAACCACCAGCCGGACGCGGTCGGTCGCCGCTGAATGGCTTTCCGCCGCCACCGCTCGCCGGACGTCCGGAACCGAAGCTCTTACCTTTGCTGAACGATGGGCGTCCGGACGAAGGCGGAGCGCCGCTGCCTGCGTTACCGGAGAATCCGCCGGGACGCGGCGGATGCAAGTCGCCGGAATTTCCGTAGGGACGGCCACCTTGCGGCGCGCCGAAATTTCGATTCGGGCGATCGGGTCTGCCGCCAAAACTTTTTTGAAATGGTTTACCGGGCCGGTCGGGCCTGCCGCCGGATGGCGCGCCAAAGGGTTTCCGCGGGCGATCGCCCTGCGGCCCATCGAACGATTTTCCCGGAGCACCACCGCCGAAGCGCGGCTTGTCAAACGAGCGAGGCTTGTCGAATGAATTTGGTTTCCCAAACGAACGTGGTTTATCGAACGAGCGCGGTTTATCGTACGGCCGCTCGGGTTTGCCGGAATCGAATCCGCCGAATCCCTGCCCTTCGCGCTTTTGAAAGTTGGGCTTTCCGCCGCGGAATTTTTTCGGACCACCATGCTGCGGCGGGCGAAACGACCCCGCGCCGGGACGATTCGCAATGCCGCCGGAAGCAAACTGCTGACTCTTTTCAAATTGTGCGGCGCCGCGACCATATGCTCGGGGCGCGGGAATTGGCGTGCGCTCGCCCGGCGGCGGCACGTTGAAATCGAGTTCGGATTCGCCCTGCGGCTGATCGTGGGTCTGATCATGACGCTGCGGAAAACGGCGCGGCTGCTCGCCCGGTTTCGGCTTGGGGCGGTACACGCGCTTGAACAGCGGCTTGCGTTCGCGCTCGCCACTTCCCGCCGCATACGCGGGTTTCATCGGCGCTGCATGCGACGGAGTAAAAGCGGCACGCGCGGCGCTCTCGCCAGTGGATTCGGACTGCGCCGGGGCCGGCTTCGGCACGAACGGCTTAGCCACATCGTTCTCGGGTAGCAGCGATTTGCGCAGCGTGGCGACTTCGGCATCGGAAAGCGGCCGGTGATGCCCTTGCGGCAGCGACTCCATGGCCACATTTCCAATCTTGATGCGTTTGATTTTTTCCACCGGATGTCCTGTTTGGAATAGACGGTTTCGCAGCGCATCGCGGCGCGCATCTGAAATCGTCACTTCATACCACGGCGCGTCCTTGCCTTTGATTCGCGAAATGCGAGCGCCCGTCAGCTGCGAGAGAGCTTCGATCTCCTCAAACGTCAGCAATGTCTTCAACTTCATGTTGTAGGTCTGCGGCAGGTGATGCGATTTCAAGATCGCGTTCGCCAGATCGCCATCGTTGGTCAAAAACACGAGGCCCATCGAGTGATATTCCAGGCGGCCGACGGGAAACACGCGCTGCGAAACTCCGTGCAGCAGATCGCTCAGCGCCTTCCGGCCTTCGGGATCACTCATGGTCGAGACGACTTCGTCGGGCTTATTCAAAATCAAATAGACGCGCTCGGTTTCGGGGCGCAGCAATTTGCCGGAAACTTTGATGTGATCTTTCGATTCGTCAGCCTTAGAGCCGAGTTCGGTGACGGTTTTGCCGTTGACGGTCACCAGTCCCGAGGTAATCAGAGCTTCGGCGTGGCGCCGCGAGGCGATGCCCGCGCGCGCAATAATTTTTTGAAGTCGTTCAAGCATAGGTCGTAGGTCTCACAGGGGAATGCGATACCAGCTTAACGGAAAACGGGCCCGGTAGCGAACTTCGCGAAATCGCGCGGCAGAATCAGCTTTCCGATTTCGAGCCTGCACTGGAACTAGCGCTGCCGCCAACCGAAGCGGCACGAGTGCGGTCGCCGTCTGCAGGTTCGGACTCGCCGGAAAAAGTTTCGGCGGCAATCTGCGCGGGCGACTTGACGTATTCGGATTCGGCCTCCTGCTCGCCGGACGCATCAGCCAACGAGTCTTTTTGTATCTCGCCGTCGATCATTTGTTCCGGCGTAGGCTCGATGCCCGCGCTTTCTTCTGCTTCGAGTTCGATCTCGGCTTCTTCGTCAGTGACGATCAACGACTCCGCTGCCGCGAGCGGTGCCGGCGAGCCGGCTTCGCTGCTACCCTCTGCGGGCAAACCGTCCGTGGTGGCCGCTTCGGCGATGCCTTCATCGGAAACCAGCGCTGCCTGTGCGAGGGCCTCGAATTCTTTCAGGCTCGGCAGTTCATCGAGATCGGATAGGCCGAAGCGCATCATGAATTGTTTCGAGGTGCGATACAGAATCGGGCGGCCAATCACGTCTTTGCGTCCGGCGGTGGTGATGAGTTTCTTTTCGAGCAGCGTCTTGATTACGCCGCCCACGTGCACGCCGCGGATTTCGTTGATCTCCGGCACAGTTACCGGCTGTTTGTAGGCGATTACCGCGAGCGTCTCGAGCGCCGGCATCGTCAACCGCAGCGGCGGCTGCAGGCTCTTGATGAATTTGCGCACCACGTCGTGATGCTGCGCCTTGGTGTAAAACTTCCAGCCGCCGGCGACTTTGCGGATTTCGATGCCGCGGTCTTCGGTCTGGTAGGTGGCCATCAACTGTTCGATCGCTTCGCGCGCCGCGGGCCTTTCGATGCCGATCGCTTTGGCGATCTGGTCGATCGTAGCCGGTTCGTCGGCAGCATAAATAATGGCTTCGAGCGACGCTTGGATTTCTTGTGGAGTCATCGTTAGAGGTATTGCTCCTCGATTTGTGAAATCGCGTCCGGCCCGGCAAATACGGCGTCGAACATTTTGTGTTTGCGAATGCGGATGTCTTCGAACAGGTCGGACTGCACCAGCACGACAGCGTGCATGCGAACCATTTCCAGCACCGCCAGCAGCGCCACAATCATCGCGTTGCGGCTTTCGCAGCCCTCAAAGAATTCGATCATCGAGACGGGCTCGTCGGTTACCAGCAGCCGCTGGCGCAATCGGTCCATCATCTGCGCGATGGAAACCGATTCATGCTTCAGCTCGAACTTGGGTATTTCCTTTTTGCGCTCGAGGATCTGCTGAAACGTTTTGACCAGGTCCACCAGCGAGACGACCAGCTCGCCCTGCACTTCGTCGCCGCCGTACAGGCTCTTGTCGGGATGCGACCAGACGTGATCCTCAACCTGCTGCTTTTGATACAGCAGCTGCGCGGCGTTCTTGAATTTTTCGTGTTCCAGCAGACGGTGGACCAGTTCGTCGCGCGGGTCGCCCTGCTCTTCGGCGGCCAGCAACGGATCCACAGGCAGCAGCATTTTCGATTTGATGTGAATCAGCGTCGCGGCCATGTAAATAAAATCGGCGGACACGTCGATGTCGAGCTTTTCGATCTGGTGCAGATAATCGAGATATTGTTCGGTGATTTTGGCGATAGGAATGTTGTGAATGTCCATCTCCTGCTTGCGGATCAGGTCCAGCAGCAGGTCGAGCGGCCCTTCATAGACGGGAAGGTTAATTCGATACGGTGACGCCATCAGAGAATTGCTCCTCCCTTACTCCAACGGTCGTGGATTCACGGGAGTAATGTTGAACTTGCCGCCTGCATTGCTGACAGATACACGGTCGCCTGCCTCGACTCGCAACATCCCCGCAAGCCACTCCTTGATTTCGACGACCAGGAATCCGTCTTTCAGCTCCGAAATTCCGCGAGAACACTCGATAAGCTGATCGCCGCCGGCCTCCAGAGGAATTCGGAGCACGAGCGCGCCATCGATTTTCTCTACCGGGCCCTCGACTGACATTTCATCCACGCGGCCCGTCCCGTTTACTTCTTTCGCGCTTCGTCGGACTGGAAGATCGCGTTGCGCACCCGCTTCATGGTGCGTTTTGCGGCCTTTCGCGCTTCGTCCGAACCGGTATCGAGGATATCCCAAACGCGCTGCGGTTGCGCCTCAAATTCTTTGCGCTTGGCCTGAATCGGCTCGATCCACCGGACCAGATTGTCGGCCATCTGTTTTTTGCAATCCACGCAGCCGATGGCGGCGGTGCGGCATTCGCCATCGATGCGCGCCACGGTTTCCGCGGGCGAGAATAGTTTATGCCACGCGAAGACCGGGCAGATCTCCGGGCGCCCCGGATCGGTACGCCGGACGCGCTGCGGGTCGGTCATCATGTTGCGGACTTTCGTGCGAATGTCATCGGGCGGATCCGAAAGCCAGATCGCGTTGCCGTAGGACTTCGCCATGCGGCGACCGTCAAGACCGGGCAGCCGCGGGGTTTCGGTGGGTAGGTAGCGCGGCTCCTGCAAGACTTCGACGGACTTGAAGAATTTGGCGTCTTCGCCGGCTTCCTGCAGGAAATTCTCGAATCCGATTTGCTCGGAGCGCTTCTTGAAAACCCACGGATTCTTGCGCAGAGTTTCGTAGCCCGGCAAGGCGTTGTCGGTCAGGCTCGGCGGGAAAGGCACTTTGGTCGAGAATCTGCGCAGCGCGTCGGCGCCGGACTTCTCTAGCAACGCGGGTTTCACTTCAAAGCCGAAATGCGAATTGAATTTGCGGACGATCTCGCGCGTTAGCTCGACGTGCGGCGCCTGGTCTTCGCCCACAGGCACCATCAAGTCCTGCCCTTGTTCACCGTACAAAACGATATCCGCCGACTGCAACAGCGGGTAGCCGAGAAATCCGTATGTCCCCAGATCGCGATCTTTCAAATTTTCGATTTGCTCTTTGTACGTCGGGACGCGCTCGAGCCACGAGAGGGGCGTGATCATCGAAAGCAGCACATGTAACTCGGCGTGCTCGAGCACTTGTGACTGCACAAAAAGGGTCGATTTTGCCGGATCGAGGCCGACCGAGAGCCAGTCGATGGCGACCTGCAACGTATTTTCAGCGATTGACGATGTGTCTTCGTAGTGCGTGGTGAGCGCGTGCCAATCGGCGACGAAAAAGAAACATTCGTACTCCTGCTGGAGCTTCACCCAATTCGACAGCGCGCCGAAATAGTGCCCAAGATGCAGGCGTCCGGTGGGCCGCATGCCGCTCAGGATGCGCTTCTTCGTCTTCCCCGCTGCCACTTCCGCCAAATTCGGCTCTCCTGGAATTTCTAGTTGCGCTTGGCCGTGCCCAGCAAATCGCGAGCGATCACCGTGCGCTGAATTTCGCTCGTGCCTTCGTAAATGGTCAGCACGCGCGCGTCGCGATAGTAGCGCTCTACATCCGTTTCGCGCGAGTAGCCGACGCTGCCGTGAATCTGCACGGCCTTGGCCACCACACGATTGGCCATTTCGCTGGAATACAATTTCGCTTTCGCGGCTTGCGGACCGGCCTTCGCTGCGCCGGAATCGCGCATCCACGCGGCGTAGTGGGTGAGCGCGCGACCAGCTTCGATTTCGGTCTGCATGTCGGCCAGCATCCACTGAATCGCCTGATATTCGGCGATCGCTTTGCCAAACGTACGGCGCTGCTTCGCATATTTCACCGACGCTTCGAGGGCGCCCTGCGCGAGGCCAAGCGCCTGCGACGCAATCCCCACGCGGCCGCCATCGAGCGAGGAAAACGCGATCTTCAGCCCCTGCCCCTCTTCGCCCAGACGGTTTTCGACCGGAACTTCGCAATCTTCAAAAACAATTTCCGCCGAACGCGAAAGCCGCAGCCCCATTTTGTCTTCGTAGCGGCTGACGCGAAATCCCTTGAAGTCTGGCTCAACCAGAAACGCCGTCACGCCGCGAGCGCCCGCATCCGGATCGGTCTTGGCGAAGACGATGTACACGCCCGAAACTCCGCCATTGGTGACCCACGCTTTCGTTCCGTCGAGCTTATAGGTGTCGCCAGAGCGCACCGCGCGCGTCTGCAAGCTGCCGGCATCGGAGCCGGACTGCGGCTCGGTGAGGCAGAATGCGCCGAGAATTTCGCCGCGCGACAACCGGATGAGGTATTTTTTCTTTTGCGCTTCCGTGCCGAACTGGAATACGGGCATCGCGACGACGGAATTCGTCACGCTGAGCATCACCGCAGTGGACGGGCAAACGCGCGCGACTTCCTCGAGCATCAACGAATAGCTGACGGTATCGGTGCCGGCACCGCCCCACTGCTCGGGAACGAGCATGCCGCAGCAACCGAGTTCGCCGAGTTTGCGGATTTCAGCGGCGGGAAATTTTTCTTCGCGCTCATATTCGCGGACGACCGGGCGCATCTCCGTCTCCATGAATTGGCGGACGGTGTCGCGGATCAGAAGTTGGTCGCTGGTGAGTGAAAAATCCATCAGAAAGCCGGCAAAAGAATGCTAGCACAGGCGGCGGAAAAACGGCGAGGCGCCGCCCGGCCGGCTGCGCTTACTCAGATTGGGGCTTGGGCGCGCTGGGCGGCAGCTTCATGCGCAGGCTGACGTTGGACGTCTTGCCGATCTTCACTTTCACGCGGTCCTGCTTGTCCACGAAGCCCTTGGACTGAAACGCCAAATCATAGGTGCCGGGTTTCAGATTGTCGAATCGGTAGCTGCCGCTGCCGTCGGTGGAGGAGTTGGTCGATTCCTTGGTCTCTTCGTTGATCAGCATCACGCGCGCGCCGGAAAGCGGCGAGCCGTGATTGTCGTTGACCGTGCCGATGATGGTGCCGGTAGTGGGAGGCGGCCCCGCCGGCTTTTTCGATTTTTGCGCAACAGCGCTCGACGATCCAATCGCGAAAACAAACGCCAACAGCAGACAGCCCGCAATTCGTCGCACTCGTACTCTCCTGAATTCGATTTTTGGCAGCCTACAATTTCAGAAAATCCCTCAACCGGCGCGTTTGCGCGCGCGAAACTGGAATTTCGCTGGCACGCTTGTCGTTCATCTTCAGCATGTAACTGGATTTGAACCAGGGCACAACTTCCTTGATGTGATTCATGTTCACCAGATACGAGCGGTGCGCGCGCCAGAACGTGTCGTTGTCGAGCGACGCAGCGAGTTCTTCGATGGTGCGGTAATTCGAAACGCCCTCGAAATCGCGGGCGAAGATGGTGATTTCGCCGTCTTGAATCGAGGCGTAGATCATTTCCTCGGCATCGACCAAAAACATGCGTGATTGCGATTTCACCAGCAGCTTCACCGGCTGCGGATTGCGCGCCACCGGCACCGAAAGCTGGCCGACCAGCTCTTCCAGGCGCTCGACGGGCGAGGTATTCGCTTCGATCATTTTTTTCACCCGCTGCACGGCTTTGGCGATGCGGGCCTTGTCGAACGGCTTCAGGACATAATCGACCGCGTTCACATCGAACGCTTGCAGGGCGTAATTGTCGAAGGCAGTGGCAAAAACAATCTGCGGGACTTTCAGTTTTCGCTCGAACAGCTTTTTGATGACGCCGAAGCCGTCCAGACCCGGCATTTGCACGTCGAGAAAAACCAGGTCGGGATCGTATTCCTTGATGAGCGCGACGGCCTCCAGGCCGTTTTTTCCGTGGGCGATCACGTTTACGTCGGGAATATCGCGCAACAGGTAGGTCAGCTCGTCGCGCGCCGGACGCTCGTCGTCAACAATCAGTGTGGTGATGGTCATCAAAATCGCCAGCCGCCAGTATATGCAACCGGTGCGGAGCCAGCAACCGATGGTCTCGGCGGCGCGCGCCACGGTGAGTTAGAATTGCATCCGGCGAACGCCAAGGAGTTTCCGTGCCCAAGAACAAAGCGGCAAAGAAAAAACCGATCGCGAAAGTGCTGAGCAGCAAGATCGTATTCCACGGCGGGATTTTCGACGTCCGCAAAGAGCGCGTGCGCGAACCGAAAGGCGTGATCGCCGACCGCGAAGTCGTGTCGCATCCCGGCTCCGTGGTGGTGATGCCGGTATTCCCCGACGGGCGAATCCTGATGATCCGGCAATATCGCCATTCCGCGAAGCAATACCTGTGGGAACTGGTGGCCGGGCGGAAAGATCCGGGCGAGACGTTTCTGCACGGCGCGCACCGCGAATTGAAAGAAGAAACCGGCTACACCGCGAAAAAAATGCGGCAATTGCTGGACGTGTTCCCTACCCCAGGATTCGTGGCGGAAAACATGGTGATTTTCCTGGCGGAAGGTCTCACGAAAGGCGAAGCGCATCCCGAAGCCGATGAAAAAATCACCCAGCGGATTTTCACATTGAAAGAACTGGAATCGTGGATTCGCAGCGGGCGCCTGCACGATGCAAAGTCGGTATCGGCGATTTTGTTTTACTCGCGATTTCTGGCGAAGTAGCGCGACGCGGTCAGCGCAACCACTGAAGTGTTCCCGGCAGCCACGGCGCGCCGATCGGCGTGTAGGCCACATACAGCAGCCAATACACGATCACGCCGGTCACTGAAACGTAGAGCCAGATCGGAAGAGTCCAATGCGCGATTTTGCGATGCGAGCTGAACCGCTCGCTGAGCGCGTACCCCAGGGTAATAATCGCAAGCGGGACGGTGGTCACCGCCAGAATCGTGTGCGTGGTCAGCAGCGTGAAGTACACCGGCCGGATCCAACCTTGCCCGCCGAACCGGATGATTCCGGCGTGAAAATGGAAGTAGAGATAAAAACCCAGGAAAATCATCGAACAGAAAAACGCCGCCACCATGCAGATGCGGTGAAACAGGATTTTTCCGGCGCGAATGAAAGAGTATCCGGTGAGCAGCAGGACGGTGCAGGCGGCGTTGAGCGATGCATTGATAGCCGGTAATTCAGAAAGCGGAATCTTGGGCATGGATTTCTAAATGCGAAAAACTCCTAGCGCGAGACTTTATCGAGCGTCATCCACAGCAGCAGGATGGGAATGTGCGCAACAGTGGCGTGCATCAGCCATTTGGCGCGTACGTTGGTCCGGTGGCGGTTGGCCCAGAATCCGACCTGCAGCAGCACCATTCCGAGGACCAGTGCGCCGAAAAAGTAGCTCATGCCGGTCATGCCAAGCACGAACGGCATCAGGCTGACCGGTACCAGCGCGGCCGACATGCTCAGGATCACGCTGAAGGTGACGTCGCCCTTCGGTTCCACGGTCGGCAACATTTTGATTCCCGCGCGGCCGTAATCCTCGCGGTACATCCAGGCGATCGCCATGAAGTGCGGGAATTGCCAAACGAACAAGATCGCAAACAGCACCCATGCGCCTTCGGTCAGCGAGCCCCGCGCGGCTGCCCATCCAATCAACGGAGGAAGCGCACCAGGAATCGCACCCACGGCGGTGGCAAGGCTGGTGCGAGTCTTCAGCGGTGTGTAGGCAGCCAGGTAGGAAACGCTGGTCGCCAGCGCGACGGTAGCCGCCAGCAAATTCACGGAAATCGCCAGCCATAGCGTGCCAATCAGAATCGTGCCGATGCCAAACAGCAGCACTTCGCGCGGCTGCAAGACTCCCGCGGGCAGCGGACGCATCGCGGTGCGGCGCATCAGCGCGTCCATGTCGCGTTCAATGTATTGGTTCAGAGCGGCGGTGCCGCCGGCAATCAGCAGCGTGGCGCAGAGTGTGGTCGCCAGGCGCATCCAGTCCATCGGCCCGGTCGAGCCCAGATAAAATCCGGCAACGGTGGTGATTACGACGAGAAAAGTCACGTCCGGTTTGGTGAGAACTACGTATGCCCAGGGTTTGTCGATCGCGGAGATGGCAGCGGCTGGCTCTTGGTTCATTTTCGGCCCGACGGCATTATGCCCTAGAACTCTGGGTTCGCGCACCAGCAGAATTGGAATTTTCGGCGGTCACGCCTTCGGGACGTATCAAACGGAAACACGAAAGTGTGAGCATCACGCTCGATGCCAGGGTCAGTGCCCCACCGAGAACATGCGCCACTGTGAGCACCACGTACACTACTGTGGGCTGCGCGGCGTGCGCTGCCTGCACCACGGCCCAGTACGCCGCGAGACCGAGCAGAATCTGCAAGCCGAGAAACGATTGCAACCAGATTCCCCACCGGCGCAGGTCGCGGACTTTGCCGAAACGGATGCGTACCGAGCGGCCGGTGTAAATCACTAGAAAGAGCACGATCATCGCGCCGATGATGTGCGGCATGATGCCGAATGCACCGTGGCGGAACGCCGCGCCGAGGATCAATTGCGCGAAAATGGCGCAGGTAGTGACCGTGGCAAGCACACGCAACTTCGGCGAGCCGGGATCGTCAAGCAACGGCAAGTCGCGCTGCCACCACGAGCTGGTGAAAAGCGTAATGCTCAGAATCGTGATGAAAAATAGTTGAGCCAGCGTGGCGTGCGCGGTAGATACCGACGGAGGCAGCAGCAATTTTACGGTGAGGCCACCGAGCAGTCCTTGCGCGATCACCAGGCCGAGCGCCGTCCAACCCAGGCGGCGCACCCAGCGGCGCGGCTCCGTGCGCGCCAGCCACACGGCAAGAACGATCGTCAGGATGCCGACGCACGTCGCGATCATGCGGTGGCCGTGCTCCCAGAAAATTCCGCCGACCATCGGCGGCATCAGCGTGCCGTACGAAAGCGGCCAATCGGGGACAGCCAGCCCGGCGTCATTGCTGGTGACCAGCGCTCCGGCCATCAGCAGAAAGACGATGCAGGCCGACAAAAACATGGCAAAGCGGTGAACGCTCTGCGGAACGCGCGATGGCGCGGTGGGCGCGGGACTTTGTGTGCTCATGCTAGTCACTATTCCCGGACGAGGATTTAAACGTGAAATTCATTTTGGCGTCCTGCTTCGGAGCGAGAGTAACCGTCTGCTCCGTGGTTCCATAATATTCCTGCCATACCCCGATTGTGTAGTTGCCCGGCGGCAAACCTTTCAGCTCAAACGTGCCGCCCTTTTGCGTGACGGCGAAAAACGGATGATCGAACACGAAGACGTAGCCTTTCATCCACGGATGAACGTTGCATTTCACCGGAATCGCCAATTCCGGCGCGATAAACGTTTCTTCGATTGCCGGCGAGCCCGGAGTTTCCGACCGGTTCGTCGGCTGATTCGCTTTCGCCATCACGAACACGTTGTGCGTGGCCTGATCTTCGTTTTTCACCAGCAGGCGCTGGCCGGTCATCAACGCGAGCACGTGCGGCTCGTACATGCAGCCCTGCTGCGTCAACTCTGCCGCCTGCCCTGCGGCGCGAAAACCGTATTCGCTGGTTGGCCCGCTTTTCACGTACACAACTGCGTTCGCCAGATTGCCAGACAAGTCGGTAACCACCTGCGGCGGGATCACCATCGTGTCATGCGCGGCCTGGCAGGATGGTTCAGCGCTCATGTCAATCGGATGAAAGTCCGGCGGTTTGCCATCGAGCGATACGCGGCCTGAAATGGTGCCGGTTGTGGCGGCATCGATTTCGCTAGCGAGGTGCGCGGGCTTTTTCTGATCGGCCGAGCCGGATTCTTTTCCCGCGCAGCTAGTAATCGCAAACGTCGACAAAATCGCTGCCAGCGAAACACCGATCCGAAAACCGCGGGCCCGAAAGAGCTTCATAGTGCGAGCGACGCGACCCCGCTGCGCATTCCCACTGAACGAAGCACCAGATCGGCAAGGGCCCGCACCAGCAGCGGCGAATCGTTCAGCGCAGGCATCATGTGGAAGTCGGTGATGCCCAGCGCATGGGCCTGCTCGCGCGCTTCGATATTGATTTCGTGCAGCGTTTCGATGTGTTCGGTCAAAAACGCGATGGGCACCACCAGAATTCGTTTGATGCCGCGCTGCGACATATCCTGAATCGTGCCGGTCAAGGAAGGCTGCAGCCATTTTTGCGGGCCGACTTTGCTTTGGAAGCACAAAATGTGCGGATTGGACCAAGCACCCATTTCGCGAACCATCTGCACGGTTTCCTGAATCTGGCGCGGATACGGATCGCCCTTTTCCACCAGCGTCATCGGCAAGCCGTGCGCGCTGAAAACCAGATGGACGTCCTGCGGGTCCGGCAGATTCAACAGCACGCTGTTGATGCGCTCCACAATTCCGGCGATGTAATCCGGATGCTCGTAGAAATGCTCGATCAAATGCACCGGCACGCGATGCGCGCGCGGGCGTGCGTCATATTGGCGCGACCATTCGTTCAAGCTGCTCTTGGTGGTGGCAAACGAATACTGCGCGTAGAGCGGCAGCAACACCAGTTCGTCGTAGGGCTGGCTTTCGAGTTTGGAAATGGCGTCGGTGGTGTCAGGATGCCAGTAGCGCATCGCCACGATGGCGCGAGCGTTCACGTGCGGTTGCAGCGCGATTTCCACGGCTTTGGCTTGCTGCTCGGTCAATCTGCGGATCGGAGAACCGCCGCCGATCTGCGCGTAGTGCTTTCCGGCGACGCGCGAACGCGTGGTGGAAATCAGTTTCGCAAGCGGCTTGCGCGCCAGAAACGCGCCGGGGAAATTGATAATGTCCGGATCGCAAAACAGGTTGTAGAGAAACGGCTCGACCGAGGCCTGATCATCGGGCCCGCCCAATTGAAACATCACCACCGCAACTCGCTTCGTGCTGCTCATACTGCACCTCTTAAAATTGCGCAAAACCGTTTACGGCTCTACGCGGCTACTTTTCTTCGAGCTGCCGCTTTAATTGTTCGATGTCTTTTCTCAGCCCCGCGATGCGCGAGGCCACCGAAAGTTCATAGCCGAAAAAAATGGCCCAGACCACAATCCACGCCGTGAAAAGAAATTGGAAATTTGTCATCTTTAGATCGATCCCGCCTTTCGCGTCTCGCCGCCGGTCGTACGTCCTGATTCCGCGGCGAACTTCAATTCTGCAAATTCATTGCGCAGCAATTCCAGCCGGTAGCGATCAAACAGCACGAGCGCCATCACGCAGACAATCGCAATCGCGCTCAGCAGCAGCGTCCGGCCCATCACCGGATTCAGCCCCGAGCCGCTGCCACCCAAAATCACTGGCTGCGGATGCTGCGTTCGCCACAGGCGATTGGAAACGTACACCAGCGGCATGTCGAGCGAGGCGAAAATTCCAAAGACCGCCGACAGCGTAGCTTTCTTTTCCGGATCCTCCAGCAGCCCACGCAACAGCAGATAGGCAATGTACAACATCCAGAGAATGAATGTGCTGGTCAGCCGCGCGTCCCACGTCCAGTAGATGCCCCACACGGGCTTGGCCCACAACGGGCCGGTGGTGAGGCCGATAGTGCAGCAGACCACGCCGACCTCAGCGGCGGAAACTCCCAGAGCGTCCCACTTGCGGTCGTGGCTCAGCAGGTAGCGAACGTTGGCGACGAACACCGTGGTGAACGCGCAATACATCGCAATCCAGCTGGCGACGTGAAAATAAAATATCCGCTGCACGGCGTGCATGGTGGCTTCGTCGGGCGCAACGAACAGCGCCATGTATCCGGCGCAGAACACCAGCACCGCCGCGACCAATGTCCACAATGCCCGTGGCGAATTCAAATCCGCTCCCCTGGCCGACCGTCAGCCGTCAATCTGGATTCACTCTTGCTACTCTTCCATCAAATAGTCGCACAGCAACCAACTGGCCGTCATAAACACGATATCAAATCCGGCGAGGAACGTGACCCAGGTTCGGTCAAGCGCCGGCTGCTCTAGAAAAAGCGAAGCGGTGGACTCGACCGCCGCAATCAGCAGCGGAGCGAGCACGGGCAACAGCAACAGCGGCAGCAGCAACTCGCGCATGCGTGCCTGCGCGGACACGGCGGAAAACACTGTACCGGTCACCGTCAATCCCAGCGTCCCCAGAAACAGCACCAGAGCCAGCCGGCCGACGATGCCCGCGAGCGACACGTTGTACAGCACGCTGAACACCGGCACGATCACGCACTCCGCCAGCAGCAGGAAGATCAGGTTCGCGAGTATTTTGCCAAGCAGAATCGCGAAACTCGATATCGGTGCCAGGCGCAGACCGTCGAGCGTGTCGTTGGCCTGCTCACGCGCAAACGAAGGATTGAGCATCAGCGAACCGGCGAACAAAAACGCGATCCACAAAAGTCCCGGGCCGAACCGGCGCGCCTCCGACGGGCTGGGATCGAACGCGAAACTGAATAGCACGACGACCACGAGCGAAAACACGATTGTGGCGCTCAGCAGTTCGCGGGTGCGAAATTCCAGGCGCAGTTCTTTGCGGAGCAAGACGGCCGTGGCGCGCGCAGTGGAAAGCGTCCTCATCTACGCCTCAGCCTTCAGCGCTGCGAGCAGCGGGCGCGGGTCGCCGCCGGGGCCGCTATCGTGCTCCACTTGCCCAGCCGTGAGCGATATGGCGCGCGTGGCGAGGTCGAGCGATTCGTTGCGCGCGTGGGTGCTCATGATCACCGTGGCGCCTTGCTGTTTGAATTGCGCCAGGCGCGCGCTGAACCACGCCAGTCCCTGCCGGTCGAGTCCGGCGGCGGGTTCATCGAGCAGCAACACTTGCGGGCGATGGATGATCGAGCGCGAAATGGCCAGCCGCTGCCTCATGCCGCGCGAGAGCGTGCGCACTTGGCTTGCAGCGCGAGCGGCCAGTCCGCAATTGTGCAGCGCTGCGGCGGCGCGTGCGTTTGCTTTGTCGAGGCCGTAGAGTTCGGCAACTAGAGTGAGATTTTCCAGCGCGGTGAGTTCTTCGTAGAGGAATGAGCTGTGGCCGACGAATCCGATGTTGCTCTTCGGATTTTCCGCGGAGGTCGTAGCGGAGGTCGCGGAATCGGGAGCCGCAGCCGTAAACCGGACTTTGCCGCGCGAAGGTGCGGCGAGTTGCGCTGCAATTCGCAGCAGCGTGGTCTTGCCGGCGCCGTTTGGTCCAAGCAGCGCGACAAATTCACCCGCGCGAATATCGAGCGACACGCCGCGCAACGCCGCGAAGGCCCCGAATCGCTTTTCTATTTCGTGGAAGGTGATTCCGCATCCGGGGCGAGGCGTTTCGAAGCTAGTGTCGTGCGAGGACAAGGCGAGCGCCTATCCTCGAACCAGATCGCGCAACACTTTTTCCACACGCGCGCGTTCACGGGCGTATTCGTCTTCGGTGATCGTGCCGGCCTGGCGGCGCAGCTCGAGCCGGAACAGTCCGTCTTTCAATTCGTCGAGGCCGCCGCGAACTTCGCGGTCAGCTTCGGCTAGGGGGTTTGCGTTGGCTGCTTGCTTCATGGCTGGCGCAGCGCGCTCAGCGGACATCGCCATCACGGGAGCCGAAGGCGCCGCTGCGATTACGACCGGCTGCGGCTTGCGCATCAAAAAAATAAATCCGAGCAGAAAAATCGCGCCGAATCCCGACACCAAGATCCATTTCAAATTGTCGATGCGCGCCGGAATTGCGGTCGCCGTGGCCGTGGGGCTTTCGGTACCGCCGCTGGAGTCAGCGCGCGAATTCACGGACGGATCGTTGGCTGCGCCTGTGTTTCCGGCGGGAGGTTCGACCTGACTTTGCGCCGGCTGCGAAGGCATTGGCGCCGTGCCCGAAACCGAAATGTCGATCGGCTGATTCGCGGCGATGTTGTCGCGCACGAAAATCGCCATTCCTTGATCCTGGCCGGCGGCCACAATTCCCTGCCCGGAAATTTGCACACCCGGCGGAGCAGCGATGATCAAGCGCTCGGAAGGATACTGCGACACATTGCGCAACGTGGCGTGATTGCCTTCGTACGGAATTTTGTACGATACGCGCACTCCGCTTTCGCCGGGACGAAACGGAAACGCCAGCGCCATGGCGTTCTTGCCCTTGTCGATCGTCGCTTGCACCACCGGCATTCCAGACGCACCCCACGCCGAAGCCTGATCGAACACGGCCCCCTGCGGAATGGTGAAATTAAACGAGCCGTCGGCGCGATAGTAGGCGACCGGAGGCGAAGTCTTGTTGGTGATGTTGTATTCCTCGCCGACCATCAGTTCGGAGCCGCGCGGCTGCACGATCACGGCGTGATTCGGCACAGCGAAGGCACTGGTTTTGTCGGTGGGCTCGTACACTTCCACATCCGCGGTGGTCTTTCCCGGCGGGATCGGCTCGTGGTAGTTCACGCCGCGATAAACGACTCGCACGAGCATGGGTGCAGCGCCGAGCTGCGGATTATCGAACTGGTAGCGGCCTTGCGCGTCGGTCTTCACCGTCTGCACCGGCTGCATGCCGCCCTGCAGTTGAATCAAGATCACGTCGACCCCGGTGGCGAGCTGTCCGTTAGTGCCGTTGCGAACGATGCCGCTCAGCGTGCCAGCGTGGCCGAGTTGCGCACCGCCAAAAAATATCGCGCACGCAAGTGCGAGCGCCGCGAGCCTCGAATGACGAGCCAATCCGAAAACAAGCTTCATGAGCGACGCACCTTTTCCGTGGCGGCCTGCCGCGTGGCGGGAGTGGGCGCCGATCCCGTCAATTCGTCCATCTGAGCCAAAACTTTGGCGGCTTCGATTTCCAGAGTCTGCTTGGTTTCTTCGAAGTCCGCTTCCGAAAATTTGCCGGCGCGATATTCGAACCGCAAGTCGCGGAGATTTTCGTAAATCGCGTCGCGGCGTTCCATCAGCGAATCGAGCTGGGTGCGATGCGGCGCAAGGTCGGAAGCGTCCAGGCGAACATAAAAAATGAAAACGATCGTGGCAATCGCCAGCACGGCGCATAGGATTTCGGCGGTCAGATTACTCAGCATCGTCTTTTCCCGCTTCACGCCGCGCGCGCGACAAAAATTCGGCGTCGATCGCAGAAAGGCCCCCAGGGCCGCCCGCCGGAGCCAGCGCCGCTTTGTGCCGCCAGCGGCGCACGACTTCCCACACCACCACGAGCGCCAGGATTGGCAGCACGATGGGCATCAGCCACGCGAGCAAGTTGAAGCCGCGCTTGGGCGGCTCTTCGAGCACCGTGGGGCCGTATTCCTGCACGAACGCGTCGAGCGTGGCGTCGTCCGAATCGCCCTTGGCGACGTGCGCGTCGATTTCCTTCTGCATGCTGCGCGCGGTTTCGCACGGGCCGGAAAATGTACCGCCGGTGTGAGTGCAAAGTCCGGCGGCGTCGTTGCATCCGCCGCACATGCACACCAGGCGCTTGCCGATCGCTTTGCCTCGCTGTGTTTGCTGCGCGTGAGCGACTCCGCCAGCCAGCAGCAGCGCGACGGCAACAGACGCGCATGATCTGCCGAGGTATTTGCGCCGGCGCGTGGTGGCTCGATTAGTCATTCGCTTCGACTCTCCGCACCACCGATTGCACCGCTGCGGGCAAACCATCGGCGATGCCGCTCGTCCATGACGTTTCAGCAACCGGACGTAGCACCAGCGCCGTGCGCCGGTTGGGCAACAGCGCGAGCAGCGTGCCCAGTACGGTGACGATTCCGCCGAACCAGATCCACTTCACGAGTGGATTCAGGTACGCGTGAATCACCGGGCGGCCGGTTTCCGGACTTTGCCCCGCATACACCACGTACAGATCGCGCAGCGGCGAACTTTGAATCGCCACTTTGGTTTCGGTTACCTGGCTGGCCAAAAACAAACGGCGTTCGGGAAAGAGCATCATCGACGATTTGCCGTTGACGAACACTTCCAGCGTGGCCCGGTCGGCGCTGTAATTGTTGTTCGCGACGTGGTCGAAGTTCTGACACAAAATCGTGTACTTGCCGATTTGCAGCGTGTCGCCCGGCGCCATTTCTTTTTCGATGTCGCGATTGAAAGGAATGCCGGCAATTCCGATGAAGATCAGAACCATGCCGAAGTGGACCACGTAGCCGCCGTAGCGCCGCGTGTTGCGCATGGTCAATTCGATCACCGCGGTTGCTAAGTTCGATCCATCGCGCGAAGCAATCACGCGCGCGCCGCGGAAAAACTCAGACGAAATCGTCAGCGTGACGAACACGGAGAGGATCAGGCACATCAGCGAGTAGATATCGCGGAATCCAAAAATAAAAGCGATCACTCCCGCGAGTACTCCGCCACCGAGCGGCCAGGCGAAATTGCGCCGCAGCGCATCAAACGATGTCTTGCGCCACGCCAGCAGCGGCCCAACGCCAGTTAGCAGCAGCAGAAACAGAGCGATCGGCACCATCACTTTGTTGAAGAACGGAGGCCCGACGCTGACCTTGCTGCTGGAAAACCATTCAGAGAGCACCGGAAACAGCGTGCCCCACAGAACCGCGAAGCAAGCCGCCAGCAAAATCAAATTGTTGAAGAGAAAGCTCGATTCGCGAGAAACCAGCGAGTCTAGCTGGTTGTCGCTGCGCAGATAATCGCGATTCACCCAGTACGCCGCCAGGCACACCAGGAAAATCAGCAGCAAAAATCCGCCAAACCAATTCCCGATCGACGATTGCGCAAACGCGTGCACCGAGCTGACGATTCCCGACCGCGTCAGCGACGTCCCCAAAATACAGAGCATGAAGGTGACGAAGACCAGCCACACGTTCCACACTTTCATCATTCCGCGCTTTTCCTGCATCATCACTGAGTGCAGAAACGCTGTGCCGGTAATCCACGGCAGCAGCGAAGCGTTTTCCACCGGATCCCACGCCCAGTAACCGCCCCAGCCGAGCACCGCGTAGGCCCAGTGCGCGCCCAGCAAAATGCCGATGCTTTGAAAGCACCACGCCACCATCGTCCAGCGGCGGGTAATGTGAATCCATTTTTCGCCGGGATAGCGGCCCAGCAGCGCGGCCAAAGCAAATGCAAACGGCACCGTGAACCCGGTGTAGCCCAGGTACAGCATCGGCGGGTGAATCACCATTTCCGGATATTGCAGCAGAGCGTTCAGGCCGCGGCCTTCGGAAAGCGTGGCGACGCGCAGAATTCCCGAGCTATCGGCTCCGGCCATCACGGTGAAAGGGCTGGCGACGAAATTATTGAGCGTGAGGAAGAAAATCTGAACGCCTGCCAGAGCGACGCCAGTGTACGGCATCAGTTCGGGATGCTTTTTGCGATTCAGAAACAGTACGAGGAACGCCCAGATGGAGAGCAGCCAGCTCCAGAAAAGCAGCGAGCCTTCCTGCCCGGCCCACAACGCCGCAAATTTGTAGAATCCCGGCAACGCGCTGTTGCTGTGCGCCACCACGTAGGCGATGGAAAAATCGTTGGTGAAGAAAAAATACTCGAGGACGCCGACGGCGATGGTGACCAACCCGAAGATCGCCATTCCGGCGTTGCGCGCGCTTTTTGTGAGCAGCGGGCGTCGCGTGATCGCGCCCACAATCCCCACGCTGAACGCATACACCGCCGCCAGAAATGCCAGCAGCAGCGCAAATGATCCCAGGATATCCAATCGGTCCCCTCGCTATTTGTTACCGAAGCGCGAAATGACCCTTCGCGATGCTACGAAAACCCGATGCGTAAAGACACTACGAAAAGACGCTGCGAAATTAGTTTCCCGGCGGCCGGCTGGCAGCATCACCCGTCGGCGTTGAAGTCTGCCCTGATGGTGCGCTCGTCGGCGCCGACACGGGCACGGCCCCCGGCGCGGCCTCATATTTCGAAGCGCATTTCGCCTGCACCTGCTCGGCGACGAAGCGATTGTCGGGCATCATTTTGCCCTCCACCAATGCCTGAGCGCCGTCTTTGAACGTGTCCGGCAGAGGATCGCGACCGACGTAGCTGACGGTCAGGTCTTTGCCCTGCTCGGTGAGAACGAAATCGACGCGGCCGGTCAGATGCTGAATCGAACCATTCTGCACATTTCCGGAAACGCGCATCCGCTGGTGCAGCGCCGATCCTTGCAAGGCCGAAACCTCCGAGATCGTGTGGTAGTAGGTTTTGCTTTCGGTGAAGCCGACGTACGCCAGCGCGCAGAGCGTTAATACAATAATTGCCGAACCGATCAGGAATTTTCTTCGACCGTTCATGCCACTGCCCCCGTTTCGGTACAACACATAACGCGAGTCTATCACAGCGCTAATCGTCGTAGCAGTCGCGGGTTAGAAGGATTCGCGGGGTCCGCCTGTCGGCACGGCGGGCCGGCGGCCGGCAGGAACAGCCGTGTTCAGCCCTGATGCCCCTTCACGCCCTCGGCGATCATCGGCTTTTCGGTTTTCTGCAGCTCGGCAGCCACTTTTTCCATTTGCCGCATGGCGCGCAGATGATTTCTGCCGGCGATCTTCAGCACATCGGCATCGGAGTATCCGCGGCGCAGCAGTTCGGCAAACAGATACGGGTAGCGCGAGACGTTTTCGAGTCCAACGACCATCGAACCCGGCGCGACGTCGTAAAAGTCAGCACCGATGCCGATGTAATCGACGCCGGCGATTTTGCGGATGTGATCGATATGGTCGGCGACGTCGGAAATCGTCGCGGGCGGCAAAGGATTGGCCGCGTCCCAAGCTTTCATTCCGTCGGCAATTTCATGATCGGTGGTGAACCGAGCGTGCAGATCGGTGAGGGCTTTGTTTCGCCGGTCGTTCCATCCCGGATACTTCGGCGCGATGAAATCAGCGATGAAGTTCACGTGCACCACTCCGCCGTTGGCCGGAACCATTTGCAGCACGTCGTCCGGCACGCATCGCGGGTGCGCGTCGATGGCAAACGCATTCGAGTGCGAAAAAATCACCGGCGCACGGGAAACGCGCAACGTGTCGCGCATAGTGTCTGCGCTAACGTGGGAAATATCGGCGAACATGCCCAGCCGGTTCATTTCCCGCACGATTCCCTCACCGAACTCAGTGAGACCGTAATTCAGCGGCCGGTCGGTGGCTGCGTCGGCCCAGTCGATATTGTCCCAGTGCGTGAGCGTCATATAGCGCGCGCCTAGATCGAAAAACACGCGCAACGCGGCGGGCGAATTCTCGATCATGTGCCCGCCCTCGACGCCATAGAGGCAAGCGATCTTGCCGGCTTGGTGAATGCGCTCAATGTCGTCGGCGGTGCGCGCCTGCTCAAGCGCCGCGGGATAGCTCGCCACAAACCGCCGCGCGACGTCGAATTCCCGCAAGGCTTCGTGCATTGCGTTGTGCGTTCGCTGCGTACCGGAATCGACCCAAATCGACCAGTACTGCACACCCACACACCCTTCACGCAGCCGCGGAATATCGGCGCACAACTTGGGCTGCACGACGTTCATGTCGTACACGCTCAAGTCGCCGGCCGAAGTTTCCAGAAACATCGACGGCAAATCGTTGTGCGTGTCGATGAACGGCGCCTTCTGCAGCAGCGCTTTGGCGCGGGCCAGCAACTGCGGATCGGGATGCAGCGGATCGTCGCCCGCGTGGAACGCATCGCGCAACGCGAAACCTGCCGCACGCTTGTTCGCCAGCATCGCCGTACCGGCAAGCAAACCTCCCTGCTCCAGAAATCGTCGCCGTGTGATCAAGTGCTCTCTCCTTCGATTTGCAGCCCGCGTGAATGCAACTCGCGATTCCTACTGCACGTTGACGCTCAGCCGAATATCCCGCGACGAAGCGCCGACATTCACGCGCCGCGGCGCGGCTTTGATCCAACGGTTCTGCTTCACCGACCAATACTCCAGGCTGCGCAGCGGAACGTGCATCGTGACGGTTTTGGTTTCGCCCGGTCCGAACGACACACGCGTAAACGCTGCGAGCGTCATCGGCGCGAACTGCGCTCCTTCGGGTTTGTTGTCCGGCGCGTTTAGGTAGATTTGGGGCACTTCGTCGCCTGCGATTTTTCCTTCGTTCTGAATCCGCACGGTCACGTCCACGCCGCCATCTTGCGCGGAGTTTGCGTGCAGCTCGCTGTATTTGAACGTTGTGTAAGAAAGTCCGAAGCCGAATGGAAATAGCGGCTCGATTTCCTGCGCGTCAAACCAGCGATAGCCGATATCGACACCCTCGGAGAATGTGGTCTTGCCGTCCACGCCCGCCGCCGAACGCTCCGGATGCGCGGGATCGGTGGCCGGATAGTCGGTTAACTGTTTGGCCCAGGTGAACGGCAGCCGTCCGGCCGGATTCGCTTTTCCGAGCAGCACATCGGCCGTGGCCCATCCGCCTTCATCGCCCGGCCACCACATCTGCAGCACGCCCTTCACTTTCGGGAGCCACGGCATCGCGACGGGCTGGCTGACGTTGAGCACCACGATCGTGTTCGGATTCACCGCCGCGATTTCGTCCACCAACTGTTCCTGATCGCCCGGGAGTGAAAAAGCAGGCTTGCCGCGCGTCCATACGAACACAACGGCGGTGTGCGCGCTTTTCGCGGCGGCGATGGAAGCGGCGTGATTCCTAGCGCGGTCTTCTGGCGTGACCCAACTCAATCGAATTTGCTCGGGCAGTCCGGAGGTGTCGCCGCTCGCCGTGACGCTCAATTCGTGCGCTCCCGCGGTGAGCGTGACGGCGCGGCGAACATTGTCGAGCCCGTCGGTGGTGGGAAACGCATTGTCTTGCGTCGGGTGCTGCACGTCGCCGTGGACGGTGCCCTTGGTCGCTCCGGTCTTCGCGATGCCCTTGCCATCAATCGAAAACACTCCGCGAGCACCGAGCGCCTGCAGATAAATCCAGTAATCCCCCGCGGCCGGGACGGTGAGCGTTCCCTTCCAGGTGTAAACGCCATCGGCGGCAAGCGCGGCGTGATTCGCGGCGGTGAAATCGATCTGCGCGTCGTCACTCGATTTTCCGGCCGCGTCCGTGCGCACCAGCCCCGGCTTGGCGTCGTGCGAAAGCGCGGCTGCGGGAATCGGCGTTCCGGTCATATCGTCGTCCACAGCGAACGTGACCTTCGCATCCGGCGCGAGCTTCTGCAGCGCTGCCAGCGGACCGATCTGACGATCGGTCAAACCGCCGGAGCGCTCGCCGAACGTGCCGATCGCATCCACCTGCGCGGCGCCCGGACCGATCATCGCCAGCGAAGCGAGATCGGCAGGCTTCAGCGGCAACGCGCCGTCATTTTTCAGCAGCACGGCGGCATCTTCGGACGTCCGGCGAATCACCGCTGCATTTTTCTCAATGTCCTGCGCGGTCACGTTGTGCTTTTGATGGCCATCGAGATAGCCGAAGCGATCCATTTCATACAGCACGCGCCGCGCGGCCGCGTTGATCGTCGCTTCCTTCACCGAGCCGTCTTTCAGCGCATCTCGCATCACCTTCGGGTCGGAGTCTTTCGGAAACGTCGAAAATTCTTTCCCGTCGGGAACAGGCTCTTCGGGAATGGAGCCGCCGAGAACGCCGGTGATCGCACTCACATCGAGCTTTGCCGGAGGCGGCCCCGGCGGCGCCGTGTCGAAATACGAGTGCATGAACGAAGCAAAAGGACTGTCGGCAGGAATCGTGCCGGGCATTTCCATGTCGAGACCGTTGTTGATGAAATTTACGTTGTGCACTGCGCCCCAGTCGGACGTGACGAATCCCTTGAAGCCGATCTGCCCCTTCAAAATTGTCTTCAGCGTGTCTGCGTTGTCGCAGGCAAATAGTCCGTTCACGCGGTTGTACGAACACATGATCGAAGAAACGCCGGCCTTCACCGCCTGGGCAAACGGCGCGACGTACACCTCCTGCAGGGTCTGCGGATCCACGAACACGTTGTAGGAGTCGGTGTCGTACGCCACGTAATGCTTGGCCTGGGCCATCACATCTTGCGCCTGCACGCCGCGAATTTCCGCCGCGCCCATCACGCCGGTGAGCATCGGATCTTCGCCAAATGTGTTGTAGCCGCGCGCAAAAGTGATGTCGCGGTCGATGTTGATGAACGGCTGCAGAACCACGTCGATGCCGAGCGAGCGCGCTTCGCGTCCGATGACTTCGCCGTTTTCCTGCGCGTCGCGCACACTGAACGTAGCGGCCACGCCCATCGTCGCGGTTTCGGCCTGCGCCGGCACGCGCGTCAACAGTCCCGGCGGCCCGTCCGCCATGCGCAGCGACGGCACGCCCAGGCGCGGCACTCCAGGCAAATATCCGGCTTGCCCCTGATTGGTGGCGGCCGGCTCGACGCCGCCGCGAATCAAATCCATTTTCTCGGCGAGAGTCATTTGGGCCAGTAGCTTATCGATGCGCGCTTCGTTGGCGGTATCGAGCGGATAGCGCACCGGCGCGTTTTGAGTCATCGCCAGAGTCGCCACCGTTGCTACGGCCACTACCGTCGCGAGAGATTTTGTTCGCGTGATCGACATGTCGTTTGCCCCTTTGGCCCAGGCTCGCTGATTTGGAATGCGCGCAGAAACACGAGCGCACACATAGCACACCGCGGCGGCGCATAACGTCAACTGGTTTTATCGGCAATCGGTCGACTGGGTGCGAAAGGATGGCGGACGCGAACGACCGGAATCGGCTAGACGCGCGTGAGCGCTTTGCTGAGGCGCTCACCAAAACCTGTTCCGGCGAACGGTTTGTCGCCATCCAGAATCAGCCGTTCCCCCCAGCCGTTGGCACGCAACGTGGCGATCAGTCCAGATGTTGCGTGGGAGTGTGGGCCGGAAATCAAGGCCACAAATTTTGGTTTGTAGGACGTTTGAAGGCGTAGCAGCAGAGTTTTCTCGGACGCACGAATTCGCTCCGCCAGTTCCACCGGTGAATCGTAGGGACATTCGACCGGATAGCCGAGAAACAATCCGCGCCGTTGCCATTCGGTGAGCACTGCTTCTTCGTTCGACGCGTCACCGGGGGATTTTGCCGCGCTGTCTGGCGCGCAGAGCGCCAACTCATCGAAATACCGCCGAGCGTCAGCCGATCGAGCCGGGCGTCCAGCTGCGACGTTGTAGAAAAAATCCGCAGGCTCCGCCGGCGGGCATGCGTCGATCACCAGCGCGTGAACGTGGATGGGCCGGAATCGCGTGGCCTGCTCCAGGCGGGTGATTCTCGGCCGGATGTGTTCGGCATCCACTCTTCGCCCGCAGGAATCGCACACCGGCATTCTTGTCTCCCGATCCGGAAAAATTGGCAGCGCAAAAGCATGCCACGCGCGGCAACGCCGTGCAACCGAGCGAACGCGATTTGAATTTTCGAGGTTTTCAGCGAACGAGGAAAAACGGGATCGACGCGCTACTTGGCCGGTTGAATTCCGTCGGTCGCGACGGGCTCAGCGGCATCCACCACCGGCTCGGTGACGGCGTTGCCGCGGTTGCCGTTGGAATCGGCGGCGGCATCACCCAGCTTGGCGCGCAGGCATCCGAGCAATTCGGGAGACATCTCGGAAATATTCATGCCTTCGGAGACCAGAAATTTGCAGCTCAGAATCGGGCGGGCCTGATCGTCGTCAGAAAGCTGGCATTCCACCTTGCAATATTGGCATTCCTGATTCCAGCAGAAGCGGCCGTACGGAATCGTTTCCGGGCTGATGAATTGAAACGCGCGCAACAGCGAATTTCGCTCGGGAACCTGGAAGGTTTTGCCGAGCACGGTGATCTCGACCAGCTTTTCGTACGGGCGGAAGATATCGGCCATCAGGTGCGCGTCCCCGTGAAATCGTGGAGTGGCTTGCACTCTCGAAACTAAATCAGTCTGCGGGGACGAGCAATGGAAACGCGACCGAGCGGTGCTCAATGCTCCAACTCGGAGCGTCGCGAAATGAGACGAATTCGCCGCAGTTTCGCTGCGGCGATTGCGCCGTCAAAAACGAGAAACTAACGTATGACGGGTGCGTTGGGGCGGAACTTCGAGAAGAAGTACAACGTGAACGCGCCCAGAGCAATGCCGAGCGGTCCGTTGATCAGCGCAAAAAAGGAAGCGACCATCGCGAGCGGACGAGCCGCATCTGTGCCGGTCATCAGCGCAAAGCCAGCCAGCAGCGACACGACTCCGGCAACGATTCCGAGCGCGATCACGAGTCCCAGAAACACGTGGAACAAAGTCATCAGCGTATACGGATTCGGAACTCGAACCAGCAGCGAACCAAACATCAACGTCAACGTCGCACTCCACACAAAACACCCCACCGCGCCGGCAAATCGACCAATGCCGTAAATGATCCACAGAATTCCCAACGTCCTCATCCACAACCCCCATGAGCAGTTAGAACGTTTGTGAATCTATTCGTATTAGACGAAATGAGCGGAAAAACGTCCATCAGGGTAATCCGGTAGTTATTCGGTCGAAACTACGGCGCAGTTTCGCCGAAACAAAAGTGAATTAGACGAAAAACTGTCCCATCCGCCGGAATTTTTCGTAGCGCTGATCGACGATCTGCTTGCCGGAAAGTTTCGAGAGTTGAGCGAGCGCCTCGACCAGATACACGTCCAGGTTCTTGGCCGCCGCCTCGTGATTAAAATGAGCGCCGCCCTCGGGTTCGGGCACGATGGCGTCGATCAGTTTCAGCTCCAGCAAATCGGGAGCGGTGATCTTCATCGCTTCAGCGGCAACTTCGGCTTTGGTGGAATCGCGCCACATGATCGTCGCGCAGCCTTCGGGTGAGATCACCGAGTACACGGAATTTTCGAGCATGAAGATGCGATCGCCCACAGCGACGGCCAGCGCGCCGCCCGAGCCGCCTTCTCCGGTGATCGTCACAATGATCGGCACCGGCAGGCGCGACATTTCCAGCAGATTGCGCGCAATCGCTTCGCCCTGGCCTCGCTCTTCAGCATCGACGCCGGGATACGCGCCGGGCGTATCGACGAACACCAGAATCGGGCGGCCGAATTTCGCCGCGAGTTTCATGGCGCGCAGCGCTTTGCGGTAGCCCTCCGGCTTCGCCTGCCCGAAATTGCGGGCCACGCGCTGCTTGATGTCGCGTCCCTTCTGGCTGCCGATCACCATCACCGGAGCGCCGTGAAACGTCGCCATGCCGGTGATCAAAGCAGGATCGTCCGAAAAATTGCGGTCGCCGTGAATCTCCGAGAAATTTTCAAACAGCAGGCGAATGTAATCGTCGGTGTATGGGCGCTGGGGATGACGCGCCAGCTGCAGGCGCTGCCACGGTCCCAAATGACGATAGAACTCCATCTTCAATTCCTGTACTTCAGCGCGGACGCGCTCGATTTCGGCCGCTTGCTCGCCGGTGGGCGCCGATAGACGGCTCAATTCGATTACATCGCGTTCGAGAGCGTCGATCGCGCGTTGCCGCTGCTTGTTGGTGTCGCCAGACTGGGTATCCATTCGATGTTGGTCCGTGTCGTTTGCGCTGCTTCGGTGTTTGGCCGGCTGCGAAGTTGTTGACCTTATGCCTGATTCGGTGAGCGCAGCCGCGGCCCGCGCCGCGCGCTTTTCCTTTTTCAACTTTTTCAGTTCTTTGAGACGCTTTTTCCGTTCGCCGCGGTCCTTCAGTTTTTCGCGAAGCCGCTCGCGTGCGGTCGGTCCGGTCGCCTTTGGCCCCTTTGGTTCCTTGCCGTTCGGCGATTTCGGCGTGGTGCTCACTGAATCACCGCGACCGAATCGCTGCCGCAGATTTCACGCACGCCGTCGAGCAGTTCGCGATCGGGCTTCACGGCGCTTCCCGCTTCGAGCGTTGCCGCCGAACCGTCGGTCTTCACCAGATCAAACGCCACTTTACAGCGTCCCGGTCGGCTGGCAATTAGCTGGTACAGGCGGTCGAGCGAATCGGCTTCGAGCTTTTCCAGTTCGACGCGCACGCGCAACATCTTCGGGCCTTTGTCGGCGATCGCTTCCAGCAGACGCGCATCCGCCACCACCAGACGCGTGCCAACGTCTTCAATCGCCACGCGTCCCTTCACCAGCAGCGGCGTGTTGGTTTTCAGGATCGGCTCGAGTTTTCCGAACGCTTCGGGAAACACCAGCGCTTCGATCACTCCGGTGCGATCCTGCAGGGTCAAAATCGCCCAACGCGCGCCGCGCTTCGAGCGCATGGGTCGCATCTGCACGATGATGCCACCTACGATGATGTCGTCGTTATTTTTCTTGGTCTCAATCGTCGCAAGCTCGGTGGCGTTCAGATCGGTCATCCGCGTCGCGTACTTATCGAGTGGGTGCCCCGAAATATAAAATCCCAGCACCGAATATTCGCCGGCGAGCTGCTGCTCTTCGGTCCAGTCCGGCGCTTCCGGCAACGGAGTTTCGTTCCAGGTATCGTGCGAAGTTTCGCGCGATGCGCCAGTCGGCGGCGGGCCCAAAAACAATCCGCCCTGCCCGACTTGTTTGGCTTGATGCTTCTTGCTTCCCTGTGAGATGGCCTGGTCGATCGCGGCGTAAATTCGTCCGCGCGAGCCGCCCAGGCAATCGAGCGCGCCGGCTTTCGTCAAACTTTCCAGCACGCGCTTATTGATGAACTTCGGCTCGATCGATTCAACGAACGAGAACAGGTTGCTGAATTTCGTTCCGGCGGCGCGCGTTTCGCAGATGGTCTTGGCCGTGTTTTCGCCGACGTTTTTGATCGCGGCGAGGCCGAAGCGGACGTCATCGCCCACCGGAGTGAAATACAAACCGCTTTGCATAATGTCCGGTGGCAGCACGCGAATTCCCATGCCACGCGCTTCGTTGATGTACTTCACCACCTTTTCGGTGTTCCCGGCTTCGGAACTGAGCATCGCGGCCACGAATTCCACCGGATAGTGAACTTTCAGGTACGCCGTCTGGTAAGCGAGCAGCGCGTACGCGCAGGAGTGGGATTTGTTGAAGCCGTATCCCGCGAACTCGGCCATCAGATCGAAAATCTTTTCGGCTTTCTTGGTGTTTACTTTGCGCGCGGTGCATCCGGCCAGAAACTTTTCGCGCTGCGCGGCCATTTCTTCATGTTTCTTTTTGCCCATTGCGCGGCGCAGCAAATCGGCGTCGCCCAGCGAGAATCCCGCCAGGCGGTTGGCAATCTGCATCACTTGTTCCTGATACAGGATGACGCCCCAGGTCTCGCTTAAAATCTGTTCGAGTTCCGGCAAATCGTAGGTGACCTTCTTTTTTCCGTGCTTGCGGGCGATGAAGTCGTCGATCATTCCGCCCTGAATCGGGCCGGGACGGTACAGCGCGTTGAGCGCCGTCAAATCTTCCAGGCGCGTCGGCTGGTAGCGCTTCAAAATGTCGCGCATGCCGTGCGATTCAAACTGGAAGATGCCGGTGGTATCGCCGCGCGCGAAAAGTTTGTAGGTGGCTTCGTCGTCGAGGCCCAGGCCCGGCAAATCGACATCTACGCCGCGATTCTGCTTAATCAGCAACACGGCATCGTCGAGTACCGTCAGCGTCGTCAATCCAAGGAAATCCATTTTCAGCAGACCAATGCGCTCGAGCGCATTCATGTCGTACTGCGTGGTGACTTCTTCCTTGTTTGACTTGTATAGCGGAACGATTTCGGTGAGCGGCTGCGGAGAGATCACCACTCCGGCGGCGTGCGTGGACGCGTGGCGCGCAAGACCCTCCAGACGCAGCGCGACTTCGACCAGTTCCTTTACCGCACCCTCTTTGCGCGCGGCATCGAGCTGCGGCGATTGCTTCAGCGCCTCTTCCAGCGAAATATTCAGCGTCGCCGGAATCATTTTCGCCAGGCGATCGACGTCGCCGTAGGGCATGTCGAGCGCGCGGCCGGCATCTTTCAGCACCGCTTTCGCGGCCATCGTTCCGAAGGTGATGATCTGCGCCACGCTTTCGCCGCCGTACTTGTGGCGGACGTACTCAATCACTTCGCCGCGGCGCCGCATGCAGAAATCGATGTCGATATCCGGCATCGAAATTCTTTCCGGATTCAGGAAGCGCTCGAACAGCAAATCGTATTGCAGCGGATCGACGTCGGTGATGCGCAACGCGTAGCTCACCAGACTGCCGGCGGCCGAACCGCGGCCCGGACCGACCGGAACGCCCTGCGCACGCGCGTAATGAATGAAATCCCAAACGATCAGGAAGTATCCGGGAAACCGCATTTTTTGAATCATGCGGATTTCGTCGGTCAGGCGCTGCTCGTAATCGGCGAGCGAATGGCGCAGCGCGCCTTGCTTCGAGCTCCGTTCGAGCTGCTCCAGGCGTGTGGTGAAATTCTCGCGCACTACCTTTTCAAAATACGAATCGGCGGTAAATCCCTCGGGAACTTTGAACTCTGGAAACGGATTGCTGACCCGCTGGATTTTCACGTTGCAGCGATCGGCGATGGCCATCGTGCGCGTCACGGCGTCGGGCAGTTCGCGGAACACGTGCGCCATTTCTTCGGCCGTTTTGAAATAAAACTGGTCGGTGGCGAACTTCATCCGGTTCGGCTCGCTCATCGTCTTGCCGGTCTGGATGCACATCAGCACTTCCTGCGCGTGGGAATCGGTTTGCGTCAGGTAGTGGCAGTCATTGGTGGCCACCAGAGGAATGCCGGATTCTTTCGACAGTTTTACCAGGTCGCGGTTTACGCGAATATCCTGCTCCAGGCCCTGGTCCTGCACTTCGAGGAAGAAATTATTTTTGCCGAAAATATCGCGCAGCCGGTGCGCGTTGGCTTTGGCGAGATCATACTTGTCGTTCAGCAGCGCGTCGGCCACTTCCCCTCGCAGGCAGGCGGAAAGCGCGATCAATCCCTTGCTGTGCTTCGCCAGCAATTCATGATCGACTCGCGGCTTGTAGTAAAAACCGTCCAGATATCCGGTGGACACCAGCTTGATCAGGTTGCGATAACCTTCGTCGTTTTCGCACAGCAGCACCAGATGGTTCGAGCGCTCAGCGTCCGAGCCACGGCTTTTGTGGCCGTCGGGTGCCACATACATTTCGCAGCCGATGATCGGCTTTACGCCGTGCGTCGTGGCTTGATGATAAAAATTCGCGGCGGCAAACAAATTCCCGTGGTCGGTGACGGCTACGGCGGGCATGCCGCGGCGCGCCGCTTCGGAAGTCAATTCTCCGATTTCGCAGGCTCCGTCGAGGAGGGAGTAATCCGTGTGCAGATGTAGATGAACAAAATTCGAGGAAGCAGCCATGCAAACGCCATTCTAAACCAGCTTCACCACGGGCGCATCGACAATCTGCTGCGCGCGGCGAAGCGGCTGAAAAATAAATCTACGAAACGCCGTGCGTTGATGCGTTCGGCGCGACCATGCGGACGATCTACTTCCCTTTCTTGCCTTTTTTCGCTTTCGCAGCAGATTTTTTCGACGCAGCTTTCGAAGCTTTATCGTCGTGTTCGGCTTTGTCGTGTTTTGCTTGGGCGCGAGCGCCGATGGCCGCCGCCGCGTTCTGGCCGGCCTTGGTTTTCTCGGCGGATTTTTCCGGAGTTTTCGCAGCGGGCTTTCCCTTGTCTGCCGGTTTTGCTTCCGCAGCCGCGGGAGCTTCCTTTTCGCCCTTCTTCTTTTTTTCTTTTTCGGGCTTTTTCGGTTCGTCTTTAATGCCCGCCAGATTTTTCAGGATCTTGGTGCGGTCTTCGGGAGTTTTGCCTTTACCGCGCAGGCTCATGTCGAAGAACTGGTCGATCACCTTGTCGAATTTCGGCCCGCGCGGCACGCCGAGCGCTTCTAGTTCGCCGAGCGGCAAGCTCATGTGCAGCGGCCGCCATTTCTGCAGGTAATTGCGGAACTTGGCCATCACCTGCGAGTTGGGCATTTCCACTTCGATGAACGCCATCATTTCCGGCGGCATCGACGCCAAATACGTGAACGCTTCCTTGGAGGACGCGGTCTTTCGTCCCTTCAGCACTTTCACTTCCGCCTGCGCCTTGGGGACCAGCTCGTCGATCTCTTCGATTTCCGCGGCGCGAAATTCCAAATGCCGCAGAGCCGACGACGCTTCGCGATCCTTCAATTTTCCAAGCGTGTAGTAAATCACCGCGACATGCAGGCGCGGACGCAATCCCGCCGAAAGCAGGTTGCCGCGCGCGCGGCCCAGCTTGTTCAGGCTGTCGTAATCCGGCTTTTTCTTCTGCAGCATCGGGTGAATCAGCAACAGAAGCTCGTACTGCTCCCACAATTTCAGTGT
Source organism: uncultured Acidobacteriota bacterium (assembly GCA_963719065.1). Taxonomy (GTDB): domain Bacteria; phylum Acidobacteriota; class Terriglobia; order Acidiferrales; family UBA7541; genus Palsa-295. The sequence continues at coordinate 875,682 of CAVRAM010000001.1, forward strand.
GCCGACCGGATTATCTTCCCGCGCCAGAGCACGGACTTCGTGCCCGACTTCGTAGCCGCCGATATTTTTGTTGAGCCCGCGCTCCATCGCCAGGTCAAACCATTCCTGTGTGCGCGGATCCATTTTGAATCCCATACGAGCGCTGTAACGCAGGGTACGCAGCAGGCGAATCGGCTGGTTCGTAAACGCGTGAATCGAAAGCGCGCGCACTTCCTGCTTTTCCAGGTCCGCGAGGCCGTTCATCGGATCGAGCAGCAGCCCGCGCGATTGCATGTTCAGCGAAATCGCGATGGCGTTGATGCCGAAATCGCGGCGCCGCAAATCCTCCATCACGCTCGAAAACCGGTACTCGGGCTTCACGCCTGGGCGCTCGTAGTAATCCTCGCGCGCGGCCGAAACCGAGCCATCGACCTCGCCGCCGAAAATCATTTCGAAGTGGCGCAGCTTTTCGCTTTCCCACACCACCTTGGCGCCGCCCTTTTCCAGTTCGCGCACCATCTTGGTGGGGTTGCCCTCGACGGTGAAATCCAGATCGCGGATAGGCATTCCCGAAATCAAATCGCGCACTGCTCCGCCGGTGAGGTAGATGTTCACCTCTTGCGCGCGCGCCAGTTCCTGCACCCGTTCCATCACGGCGCGCTGCTCCGGTGAAAGCCGGCTTTCCAGCAGGTACATGTAATCGGGCATGGGTGACGATCCCTCCTTAATATTCTCCGCCGGCGCTCAGGCCCGCGGATGGTGCGCTTTGTAGATCTGTTTCAGGCGTCCTTCGCCAACGTGCGTGTAAATCTGTGTCGTGGAAATGTCCGAATGCCCCAGCATCATTTGCACCGAGCGCAAATCCGCGCCGCGATCCAACAAGTGGGTGGCAAAACTGTGCCGCAGCATATGCGGCGAAAGCTGTGTGCGCAGTCCGGCTTTGCGGCCGTATTCGCGCAGGGTCTTCCAGAAATTCATGCGCGTGATCTCTCCGCCGCCGCGCGTGGGAAACAAAAACGGAGAAGTGCGTTCGCCCAGAATCACGGGACGGGATTTTCGCGCGTACAACTCCACAACCGCCAACGCAGCGCGGCCCACCGGAACCAGCCGCTCCTTGTTTCCCTTGCCGACGCAACGCAGGTATCCGGTTTCCATCTGCACGTCGGCCGATTTCAGACCGCACAATTCGGAAACGCGCAGGCCAGTCGAGTACAGCAGCTCGATCATGGCTTTGTCGCGCAGGCCGATAACGTCGTTCGGGTCCGGCTGAGCCAGCAGGCGGTCGACTTCCTCGACGCTCAAATATTCCGGCAACGTCGCGCGGAACTTCGGAGATTGAATGTTGTCCGATGGATCGGCATCGATCGTCTTTTCGAGCAAGCAGAATCGGAAAAAATGGCGAATCGTGGCCAGATTCCGCGCCACCGATCGGCTGTCGAGCTGGGCCACGTACAAAGACTTCAGGAAGTCGGTCACATGGCTGCGGGTTACGTCGCGCAGCGCGACGCGGCGCTCCGCCAGGAACACGGTGAGCTTTCCGACGTCGCGCCGGTAAGCCATGATCGTGTTCTTCGATAGACCTTTTTCCACGCGCAGATAATTTAGAAATGCGCGGACATCCGCTTCCAAGTGATTGCTCCTCGCTTGCCGATCCCGTCGCTCGCTCTCGCGAGTGATTCCCGCGTACCGCTATGCTTCCAAATCCGGTGCTGCGATCGAGCCCGCGTCGGCGCGCTTCAACAGCAACAAAAATTCCGGCAACTCTTCGCAGCGAATCAGCCACGCCAGGCCGAAATAAATCGCCGTGGCCACGCCGATCATCGTCGCCAGCCGCACTGCCTGCGCGACCACGTGCTGCGTAGCGTCAAACGGCAGCGCCCGCACCATCAGCGCACATCCAACGGCCATCGATGCGGCGCAAATCGCCATCTTGCCCAACGACCGCGCCACCGCCTGACCGCCCAATCGCCCAAATCTGCCGCGAAAAATAAAAAACAGCGCGCCGAAATTAAGATACGCGGACACCGCGCTCGCCAGCGCCGGCCCCGCATTCCACAGATAGCGCGAAAACACGAACAGCAAAATCGCGTTGAGCGCCACGTGAAACCCCAGCACGCACGCTCCGACTTTCGTCGGCGTCACCGTGTCTTTTGTCGCGTAAAACATCGGCAGGATCAGCCGAATTGCCGCGTACGCCGGCAGCCCCAGCGAGTAATACAGCAGCGCGTGAGCGGTAAGCATCGTGGACCGCTCGCCGAACGCGCCATGCTGAAAAAGTACCGTGGTGATCGGCGTCCGCAACAAAATCAGCCCGACCGTGGCCGGAATGGTGATGAACGACACCACACGCAGCGCAAACGCAAACGTGTGCTTCATCTCGCCGTGATTGCCGTCCGCCGCCAGATGCGACATGGTCGGCAAAATCGCGGTCGAAAGCGCAATCGCGTACACGCCCAGCACCAGCTCCATCACCCGGTCGGCTACATAGAGTGACGTGATGCTGCCCGCCGGCATCCGCGACGAAGTGGCGAACACCGTATCCACAAAAAAATTCACCTGCGCCACGCCTGCGCCGAGCACCACCGGCACGAACAGCTTGCCCACCTGCCGCACGCCGTCGTCGCGGAAATTCACTTCGGGGCGAAAGCTCATGCCGCGCTTGCGCAGCGCCGGAACTTGCATCGCCAGCTGCAGCATCGCGCCGACTAGAATTGCGCCGGCCAGCGCCACGGCCGGCGAACGGTACGCCTCCGGCGCCCAGCGCATCACCGGACGATAGATGATGCCAAACGAAGCGGCGATCACCGTCAGGTTGAACACGATGCCCATCGACGCCGGCAGCGCGAACTCGTGAAAGCTGTTCAGAATCGAAGCTGCCAGACCCGCCAGCCCCAGAAAGATCACACACGGAAAGATGATCCGGTTCAGGTAAACGGCCAAGTCCCAGCGGAAGTTCGAGGCGCCGAACAGCGTGAACGCCCCGACCATCTGCTTCGAAAAAACCGCGCCGGCGATTCCCAGCACCGCCAAAATCAGCGCCAAGTCCCAAAACAGCCGTCGCGCGAACTGCCAGGTCTCCTGGCTCGATTTTCCCCGCAAGTAGCCGCTGAACACCGGAATCACGGACGCGCCCAAGGCGCCTTCCCCGGTCATTCGCCGTACCATATTGGGAATTCGAAACGCCAGGACGAACGAATCGGCGATCGGCGAGGTGCCGAGCAACAGAGCAATCCGCTGATCGCGTAAGTATCCGCAAATTCGGCTGATAATGGTCGCTAGGGCTATTACGGAGGCAGATTTTAGTATCTTGCCTTTCTCGGTCAATCGGCGGGCGCTCCGATGCTAACCCTTTAAGCACCAACAACTTGACGAAAATTTCGCGTAAGAATAACATACCTTACGCGAACATAGCAATCTCGGTGCGCTTGAGGGCCTAAACGAAGTGAAAGACCGTGGCACAGGCAGCAGCAACAAAAAAGCCGTCGTCCAGCTGCTGGACCGCACCACCATTAAGGGCTACCTGAGCCCGTCGGGACTCGGCGATTCCCCTTCCATCGATGTGCTCACGCCGGAAGGCGAACACCGCTCGGTCGAATTGAAGTCCGTGCGGATCATTTACTTCGTCCGCGAGCTTGACGATGCCTTCCAACTGCAGCGCAAGACGTTTCTGAGCCGCCCGAAACTCGACGGGCTGTGGGTCCGGCTGCGATTTGCCGACGAAGACGTAATCGAAGGGCTAATCAGCGCCGACTTGATCGATCTGCTCGACGGCGGCATTCAATTGACTCCGCCCGACCTGCACGGAAACACCGTACGGCTTTACGTTCCCCGCAATGCCATCGAAGAGATGAAAGTGCTGGGCGTGGTCGGCGTAGCCCGCCGTACGACCACGGACACCCGCGCGGCGGCCTCAACCCAGACCAAACTGTTCTCCGAGTAGCTTTCGCGCTTCGCCGCTCGGAAACTTTTCCATTCGCCACCGTCTCGCCTGCTTCGCCAGCAGCCCTGCGTGTTGTACATTGACGCTGTACCCTGGAGCCACACTCATGAAACTGTCTGCAATCGCGGAGCAACTGGGCTGCACGCTCGAAGGCGATCCAAATCTGGAAATCACCGGCCTTGCGGGAATCGAAGAAGCCGAAGCGGGCCATCTGACGTTTCTGGCGAACCGCAAATACCGCTCCGCGCTCTCGAAGTCGCGCGCATCGGCCGTGCTGGTCGCCAAAGACGACGTGCCGAAATCGATGGCCGCGCTTCGCTCGTCCAACCCGTATCTGGATTTCGCGCGGGCCATCGAGCTGTTTCATGACGCTCCTGCCTACGCGCCGGGAATTCATCCCACCGCAGTCGTAGCGAAGTCGGCGCGCGTCGGCAAAGACTCGTACATAGGTCCCTACTGCGTGATCGAAGAAACTTCGGTGATCGGCGCACGAGCCGTGCTGCACAGCCATGTGACGATTTATCGCGGAGCGCAAATCGGCGACGACTTCTTCGCGCACTCGCACGTCCGAGTACGCGAAGCATGCCGCATCGGCGACCGCGTGATACTGCAAAACGGCGTGACGATCGGCAGCGACGGTTACGGCTTCGCCAAAAAGCCCGACGGCCGCTGGTACAAAATGCGCCAATCCGGATTCGCGGTGATCGGCGACGACGTGGAAATCCAGGCCCACTCGGTGATCGATCGCGCGACGATCGGCGAGACCGTGGTCGCGCGCGGCGCGAAACTCGACAATCTGGTGCAAGTAGGACACGCCTGCAAAGTGGGCGAAAACACTATGCTCTGCGGGCAGGTGGGCCTCGCGGGCACCACGAAAGTCGGAGACAACTGCATTCTCGCGGGGCAAGTCGGCGTGGCCGGCCACTTGACGATCGGCGATGGAGCGATGCTGACGGCGCAGAGCGGCGTACCCACCGATGTGCCGGCCGGCGCGATTTATTCCGGCTATCCGGCGATGAACAATCTGGAGTGGCGAAAATCGGTGGCGGTGTTCAATCGCCTGCCGGAGCTGCAAAAAGAATTGCGGGATTTGCGCGCCGAAGTTGCAAAACTTCGCGGCGCTGTCTGAGCGAAACTATTCGAGCGGTTTTTGTTCGAGCGGCAAGCCGGCTGCGACAGCGTCATGGACGGCGTCGAGCAGCTCCTGACGCTGGTCGAGCGAATATCTCGAAGCGTCCACCGGTTTTCCGAATTTCACCGTCACCTCGCCGGGATACAGACGCCAATCGCCTTTGCGCAGCAGATTCTGCGTCCCCGCCAGCGAAACCGGCACGACGGGCACGCCCGCGCGAATCGCCATTAGGAACGTGCCACGCTTGAACGGCAGCAAATGCCCGTCGCGGCTGCGCGTACCCTCGGGATAAACGCAAAACGAAAGCCCGTTTTTCAGCGATTCGACCGCCGCGTCCACACTTTCCGACGCAGTCTCTTTGTTGCCGCGATCTACGGGAATCAAACCCGCGAGCGTGATGGCTTTCGACAAAATTGGGATTCGGAAAACTTCTTTTTTGGCCAGCAGCGCGACGCGCTTTGGAATTTGTGGCGTCAGCGCGACGGGATCCAGGTTCGAGCAGTGATTTGAGGCGAACACGCAAACCCCCGGGGGAACGTCGGCGAGTCCTTCGACATGCACGTGAATCGCGGCAATCCGGAGCGCCATGCGCAGAGCGCGGTTGAAGACCTCGTACATTAACGTGGGATTGCCGGCGATCATCGACCACAAAATCAACAGCGGCAGGACGAACACCATGCCGAGAGCGACGAAGAGGAGCGCTGCAACGGTGCGAATCATTTTCGAGTGAGTATCTCGCGCGACATCGTCGGAAACTGCGGCGGCGTCACTTGCCGGCGACGTCTGTCTTCCCTGCCAGCCAGCCCTCTCGGACGCGCTTCTGGCGGTCGGTGGCTCCGGAAATTTCCACGATCGAGTAGCGCTTTTCCTGCATCGAACCGAGGTTGAACGCGATCTCCAGGTCTTTGTCGTCGCGATGAACCTGCAACACGATTTTTTCGCCGGGCTTCCTTTCGCGCAGCCACGCCGGGAAATACCGCGGTAGCGCGCCGCCATTCACAGTAATCAGCGCGTCCCCGGGTTTCAATCCTGCACCCTGCGCGGCGCTTCCCGGCTCCACTTGCGACACGGTGACGGGAACGCCCGGCCCACGGCCGACCGTCCAAAATCCCATGTCCGCGGTGTCGCGCATTTCGATTTTCAGCGCAAGTCCGGCGGCATTCAGAAAGGTGTCGTAGGGGATTTCAACGGCTCCCGCGACGTAGTCCGCGAAAAACGCGTCGAGCGGTTTTCCGGCCGCGCTTTCTGCGACTTCCTCAATTCCCCGGCTTTCGTCGTAGAACTTTCGCTGCTTCGCGTACTGATCGTTCAGGCCGCGCAGAACGTCGTCGAGCGATTTCCCATTGTCCGACGCGTCGCGAATCGCGAGGTCCAGCATCTCGCCGACGATCTGGCCCTTGTTGTAGTAGGAAATGCTGCGCTCGGGCGTGCGGTAATCGTCATATTTTTCGAGCCACGCATCGAGGCTGGATTCTTCCACGCTTTGCCATGTGTGCGCGGGGCGCGACTGCAATTCGCTGATCTGTGCAGCGAGGTCGGCGTAAAACTGGTCGCGCGTCCACAATCCCGTGCGCTCCAGCGTATACGCAGAATAGGTGCTGGTGACGCCTTCGGCAAACCACAACGCGCGAGTGTATTGCTCTTTGGTGAAGTCCACCGGCTCGAGTGACTGCGGGCGAATGCGCTTCACATTCCAGGCGTGAAAAAATTCGTGAGCGGCAACGGCGCCCGCCGACTCGACTCCCGATGCCGAGATCGCGGTGCAGTTCGCGTGTTCCATGCCACCGCCGCCAACTTCCGGATACAAGCCGATATGAAAGAAAAATGTGTACTCGGAAAACGGCGCGCCGCCCATCATTTTCGTTTCCGACGAAGTGATCTTCTTCAAATAATCCGTCAGACGGTCTTTGCGCACGTCTTTTGCGTCGAGCACCACGCGATATTTGGCGCCGCCGTCTTCCCAGCGAATCTGCTCGACCTTGCCGATTTCGGTGGGAGCATCGACGAGCGCGTCGTAGCTCGAGGCGACGAAGGTGTTCGCGTCGGGGCCGGCGGCAAGTTCGGCGACCGCATCCCAACCGGCCGGCACATCGTCAAACGTGACTCTTACCGGTTCGCTGCGTCGATCCTGGATGTACATCAGCACTTCGGCGAAATTCACAAACGCGTGATGATCGTTGAGCTGCGAGTTGAACGGTCCCGGATCGTTCCACTGAATTGCGTAGGTCACGTTCACGTCGCCCGACCAATCCTGGCTCGCGTTGCCGCCGACGGCGGCCGGACCGAAAATCTTCCAGGTCTGCTTGTCGAGTTTCGAGACGAAAAGCTCGGTACCTGCGCCGACTTCGCCATCGGGAACGGCGACGAACGCGCGCACGTCGCGCACGCGATAAGAAAAATCGCGCACCTGATACAGCGCGTTCCACGAGGGGATGGCAACGGCAGTGCCGGCGGCGGCGTTGGGAATCGTCATACGCACGCGGAAAAGATGTTCGTCGGGATTCTGCAGCGAGATGTGATAACGAATGGTGGCCGATGCGCTGCCGGCCAACGACAACACGGCCAGCAAACAACCGAGGATTTTCTTCATCGGCGCGCGGCCACCTGCGATTTCAGCGCTGCCAGCAATTTTCCACTCAATCCGTCGAAGCTGCCGTTTGACATGATCATCACCACGTCCCTGGGTTTTGCACGCTCCGAAAGATAGTCCACGATTTCGTCGGTGGCCGCAAACGCTTTTGCCGGGCGTCCGCGCTCTTCGATCAGACTGGCAATCGTTTCAGGTGACAACCGCTCCTCTTCACCCAGCAATTGCGCGCGATTCACCGGGCCGATCAGCACCGCATCGGCAAGCGCCAGCGCGGCGGGTAGCACGTCTTGAAAAATTTTGCGCCGCATGGTGTTGGTGCGCGGCTCAACCACGGCCCAGACTTTCTGGCCCGGCCAGCGAGTGCGCGTGGCTTCCAGGTTCAGGCGAATGGCGGTGGGATGATGGGCGAAGTCTTCGACGACCAGTACGCCGTTTTCTTCGCCTTTGATTTCCATGCGCTTGCGGACGCTCACGAACGTCGCAAGAGCGCGCTCGATTGCCGATGGTTCCACGCCGCGTCCGTGCGCGATGGCCGTCGCAGCGAGAGCGTTTAACACGTTGTGCATTCCCACCAGTGGCATGCGGATGCGCGCGACTTCGGTTCCCTTGTGCGCGACGCGAAATTCGGTGGCGCCGTCGGTCCACTGGATGTCGCCCGCCTGCCAATCGCAGCCCGCGGTCACTCCAAACGTCTCCGCCGGGCAATATGCCTTGGCGACGACTTTCTTCAGCTCGTCGGACTCGGCCAGTCGCAGAATTTTGCCGCGCGCTGGAACCAGATTCACCAGGCGCCGGAATTGCTCGGCGATCGCTTCCAGATTCGGGTAAATGTCGGCGTGATCGTATTCCAGCGAGGTGAGAACCAACTCGTCGGGACGGTAATGCAGAAATTTCGGCACGCGATCGAAAAATGCCGATTCGTATTCGTCGCCCTCGACGATGAATTCTTTCCCGCCGCCGAGGCCGTAGCTCTTGTCGCCAAAATTCGGAGCGACGCCGCCAATCAGAAAATCGGGCCGCCGTCCGGCGGTGTGGAAAATCCAGGCCAGCATCGCCGTCGTGGTGGTTTTTCCATGCGTCCCGGCAACCACAATCGATGTGTGGCCCGGGATAAACACTTGCTCGAGCAGCTGCGGCATTGAACAGTACGGCAGTTTTTCGTTCAGCAGATACTCCACTTCGGGATTACCGCGCGCGACCACATTTCCGACCACCGTCAGATCCGGAGCAGGCTGCAAGTTTTCGGCGCGGAATCCATCGTTCCACTCAATGCCCAGCGAGTCGAGGAGCGTGGACGCCGGCGGATACACGTTGCGATCCGAGCCAGTAACGCGGAATCCGCGCTCTTTCAGCATTCCGGCCACGGGGGCCATCACTGCGCCCGCGACGCCGATCAGATGAATATGTTCGATGGGCTTACTCGGTCCGATGGAAATGTCCGTTCTCCTCGCGAAAAATCAGAACTCACACAAACAATTTCGCTACGACGCGCGGCACGCAGGCTCCAGAGTGTCGAGCGTGCACGCGCTGCCGCTCAGGAGCCGCGCACGCACGCCGAGCGGCACCGTCACCATCGCGCGTTTCGAATGGCCAACCGCTGCGTTCCACACGACCGGCACGCCGAGCGGACCCAAGATGCGGGCAGCTACATCGCGAACCGTTTCCGTGCCTGCAGGACCTTCGCACTCTGGAAATTCGCCCAGCAGGATTCCCTTCACGCCGCGCAACGCGCCCGATTGTTTCAAATGCATCAGCGCGCGATCGACTTGCCACGGCTTCATCCCGCGATCTTCGAGCAGTAAAATCGCGCCGGACGTGTCGAGCTGCCACGGCGTTCCGATCGCGGTGTAGATCAACGTCAGGCAGCCGCCGAGCAGCACGCCCTCGGCGCTTCCCTGCGTTATCGCGTCGACGCCTTCGAGCGGAATCTGCCATCCGTTTCGTGTTTCGGTTAGCGCATTTGCGAAACTGGATGATTCGTATCCGCACGCCGCCCCGGCCCCGGCGTCGAGTCCTGCCGCAACCATGGGACCGTACAGCGTCACCCAGCCATATTTCTGCCACAGGAAAATCTGCAGCATGGTCAGGTCGCTGTACCCGCAAAAAATCTTGGGCGCCGGCACCGGCGAAGCCCACGAATCGAGCAAATAGTTCGCGCCGTAACCGCCACGCGAGCAGATCACCGCTTGGGTGTCGCGTTCACTCAGCGCCAGATTGAGTTGTGCGGTGCGCTCTGCCACCGTGCCGGCGAAAAAACCATCTTTCGCCAGCACGCGATCGAGATCCATCTTCACGCGAAATCCGAGCCGCTCGATTTCCGCAGCTCCCTTCTTCACGCGATCTTCGTGCACGGGACTGGAAAGCGAAACTACACGCACGGAGTCGCCCGCGCGCAACGCTACCGGTTTCATCACTTCGGGCATGGCCAAAATCGAGAATAAGGAATTTCACATGCTGAGTCCACACGAGCGACGGGCGGAGTTTTCTTCCCAGCATTGGCGTTCCGGAACGGCCGCGGAGGCAGCTTTCGATGCAGTTTCGGGCGAGCCGCTACGAACGACAATCGCGGAGGGTTTGCGTATGTTTTGGCGCCGCAGTTAGAACGGCGTGATCACCATGAAGATGTCGCCTACGCCATTCGACGGCTGCGCGGGAATCGATTCGGGTGCGAAAAACGCGGCAAATCGTCCGTTCGACGTCAGTGGCACCGGCGTGTATTTGTCGCTGGTCACGCCGGAGATCTGCGAGCTACCGCTGGGCGGCGGCGGGCATGTAGTGAGCATGCAGCCGGTCGAGCAAGGCGTCGTCGCATCGACGGCGAAAGTGTGCGCCACGCAGGAACGTGCGGCGGCGCCGAAGCACAAATCGCGGACGTCCACGATTCCCTCAGACGACGTGCCACTCGCCGCGGAAGCGGCAACGAACGAAACGTAACGGCCGTTCGCGCTCAACGACGGTGAATAAGTTTCCAGTTTTCCCGCAGCGGCCGCCGAAGCATCCGGCGCCACTGAAGTGGTCACTGGCGAGCAAGCACTCGTCGCGGCGACACATGTGTCACGAACATAGACTCGGCTGGCGCTCGCCGCACCAGCGGCGCCGCTCGCGACCGGCTGCGATTGAAACGCAACGTAGCGGCCGCTGGCGCTGATTGACGGAGCAAAATTCGAACCCGAAATCGCCGCGCCATCGGCACCTACCGAAACGCGATTGGCCGACGCTCGGCACCCGACCGGCGCATCGACGCCCAGGCAGGTGTCCGCCAGCACCACTTGTGCAGACGCAGTCGCTCCTGGCGCGCCGCCAACGACGGCGTCCGTTCCCGACCACGCTTCAAACGCGACGTAGCGACCCGTGGCTGAAATCACTGGGCGCGCGCCTTGCGCGAATACGGCGCGATCCTGATCGTCGAGCGTCACGGCATACGTTTGCGGTGCGCACGTTTTCGCGGCTGTAAGTCCTGCGCAGGTATCGCGGACGTAAACGGAAGGCTGCAAATGCACGGTGCCAGATACAAGATTGGTCGCTGAAGATTCAAACGCGACGAAGCGGCCGTCCGCACTGAGCGAAGGCCGCAGGCTCGGCCCATCCGCCGCCGCGCCGTCCGCGCCCACGGAAACCAGATCGGTGTGCGGAGCGCAATTCGAATACGCGTTCGGACCAGTGCAGAGGTCGCGCACATACAATTCGGTGAAGCCGGAAGCGACGCTGACGGGAGCGCTCGCGCCGGTGGCAGTTAAATTCGTGGCGCGGGAAATAAACGCAACGAACCGACCGTCGGCGCTCATCGCGACTTGCCGTCCAACTTTGCCGTTCGGCAGCGTGCCGTCCGGCGCCAGATCCACGGCAGCTGTTTGCGGAATGCACGAGGCCTGGTTCAAACACGTGTCGCGTACAAAAATATTTCCGGACGCTCCCTCCGAAACCAAGTTCTTCGCCTGCGAATAAAACGCGACGTAGCGTCCGTCCTGGCTCATCGCTGGCGCTTCGCTGGGCCCGTCGGCCGCGCCACCCACGGCGCTGACCGAAACCACTTGCGGAAATGTAAGGTTGTTGCCGCTGACGGTGCCCACGGTAAACGTCACGCCCGGTGAAAACAGATTGTTGCCGCCGCCGGTCGGAGTGTAAACCGTCACGCTGGCGAGCGCCGCGGTGGTCAAATACGTCGCATCGACGGTCGCTGTGAGCTGCGTTCCGCTGACGTAATAGGTGGGGCACAGCGGCGCGCCGTTCCAGGCAATCACAGAACTGGGCAGAAATCCGGTGCCGTTCACGGTGATTGTGAAGGCAGCAGCATTCACGTTGGCCGAAGTCGGGGAAATCGTGGTGATCAGCGGCGTATTGTTTTGCACCGGATTGATCGTAAACGTCGCGGCGGGCGAAACTCCGCCGCCGGGCGTCGGATTCGATACGGTGATCTGCGCGATGCCCGACGTGGCCACATCCGCCGCGGTGATCGAAACCGCGAGCTGAGCGGTATTGGTGTTGTAAACGGTCGGACGCGCCGAGCCGTTCCAGTAAGCTGTCGAAACTCCGTCGGTATTGGGAATTTTGCCGTCGAGGAAGTTGGTGCCGGTCAGGTAGATCGTGAAGGGCTGCGTCCCGGCGGTGACGCTCGACGGGTACAGGCCGGACACAATCGGCGTCGGATTGATAATCGTCGTCGTCGAAGTGCCGCAGCTTGCCAGAAACACGGCCAATCCCGCCATCAAGATGCTCAACGCGCATGACCGCAATGAACTCAAACCCACCCTCCGGAGTTTTTATTCGCTAACCAGCCGCCGATTCCCCGCCGTGGTCCTCACGCGCGGGTAGCAGCAAATTCTAACCCGATGATGATACAGAATTTCCCCGCTGAATGGACACTTCGAGGCGAAAATTTGGACGAAAGTTGATAACACTTCCCCAAACGGCCCGTCAACTCGGATTCACGCGAAATGTTTTCGGTTGCCCGTGCTTTCCCTGGGCCGAGCGAACGTCGCGCCGCCGCTTAGCGGCCGGTGTAGGTACGGCCCCATGTCTCGCAGTCTGCGGCGTTGCCATCGGATACCACACGCACGGCGCCGGTCTGGTCGGTGCAAAACGCGCGGCCCTGGCTGCCGTCGATCACCGGCGGCACGCCCACGGCAAAGAAATGCGTTGCGTCGCAGCTGTGAATCTCGATGTGATAGCCCGCTGCGCTCAGTTCTGCCACTCGATTGATCCATGTGATGTTGGCAGTGGGCTGGTTTCCAGGGGTCGAATTAAAATCTCCCGGGTTGCACGTGTATCGACCGCGGGTAACTCGAATCCCAGCTTCGTTTTGATGTACCAGCACCATCGTGGGATAAACCGCAGCTTCGTTTGAATCCGCCTTCGCGGAGCGTGGTTGTGCGCCTCGACCCGGATTTCCATTTGCGGTCCCAGCGGAAAGCTGGTGTCCTTGTATCAACACGTCCTGCGCGAGTTTTGTCCAACTCGCATAGGGCACCATTACGTCGATCCATTTCACGCGAAGCGTCGCCAACCGCCCGCGGTCCGCGCCGGCAAGCGTGTCGGAGTTCGCGTCGATCAGCGCCTGCAGGTCTGCGGCGCCGTTCGTTGCCGAATCAACCAATCCGTTGGCAACGTCACTCGCTCTCTGTTCCCACTCCTTCTTCCCCGGAAAATCGGAACTGCCTTTCGCGGCAAGCGCGGATTGTTTGATTTGCCCAAGTAGCACGGCGGCTCCAAAGTTCGACATCATTTTCATTTGGGCCAGCTGGCGTTCCATATCCGGTCGAGTCGGGATGGCCGGAGTCGAAGCGTCCAGCGAGTCACGCACGCTTGCTCGCATCGCGCTGATCTCGGCCGCGCCGCCGCTCGATGCGCTGTGGGTCACATCGTCATCGGTCAAGGTGCGTTTCGGCGTTGTTGTCTTTTTTCGTTCGCGGGCTTCTCGTGCCGCTTCCGCGACGGTCGGCGGCGCACTGGGCACGTCTGACGGTGCCGCGTCGGTCGAAGTAGCAGCAGGCGATGTTGCGTTTGACGCACCCGCGGGCGGCGTCTGCTGCGGGTCGGGTGAAGAGTTTGGACTTTGAGCTTGACTGACGACGAAAAAACACAGCACGGCAATCAGGCACAGCGGGAACTTTCGCATGTCTTCTCCGCGAACGATTGGATGTGGGCCCGACTGCAGTACGTCTTGAAAAAAGAGTACCAAGTTGAGTTCGCCCGCGGTTCACGGCGTCAGGCACGGATGGGAATGCGTTACGGAGTGAGACGCGACGAGAAATTTCGCGTTCCCGATCGAACATCCGTTGCCCCGCCGATTGCAAATTCGGAGTACCATCAGCGCGTCATGACATCCGGCACGGGCTTCACCGCGACGCCGATTAAGCTGGCGATCCACTCGATGACGTTCGACGCACTCCTCGGCGGTCCCGCGACCGGCGAATTGGTGTTGTTTCTCCACGGCTTTCCGGAATTTGCCGACTCGTGGCTGCCGCTGATGGCTACCGTCGCGAATGCCGGCTATCGCGTTGCGGCGTTCGATCAGCGTGGATACTCTGCTGGCGCGCGGCCCGAAGCTGTGAACGAGTACCGCTCCGAGAATTTAGTCGCCGATGTAATCGCCGCAGCCGATCAACTGGGAACCGGACGTTTTCATCTGGTGGGCCACGATTGGGGCGGCATGATTGCCTGGCACGTCGCCGCCGACCATCCGGAATTCCTGCGATCGCTGAGCGTGCTCTCGACGCCGCATCCTGTCGCGTTCCTCGATGCACTGAAAACCGATTCCGACCAGCAAGACCGGTCGCGCTACATTAAAATTTTCCGCATGCCCGGCCACATGGCCGAAGCGGCGCTGCTCGGCGAAGACGCGAAACGCCTTCGCGCGGCGTACGAAGACAAGCTGCCTGCCCAGCAGATCGATGCCAACGTTCACAGGCTCTCCGAACCCGGCGCGCTGTGCGCCGCGCTGAATTGGTATCGGGCCATGGAGATCGATCCTTCGTTCGACGGCGCTTCGAAGACCGTCACTGTGCCGACGCTCTACGTGTGGGGCGAGCAAGACCACGCGCTCGGAGAAACTGCCGCGGTCGCCACCGCGCAGCATGTGGACGCGCCGTATAAATTCGTGCGGCTCGCGGATAAGTCGCACTGGCTGCCCGCAGAAGCGCAGGCGGAAATTGCGCCGCTTCTACTCCATCAATTCGCGACATTTTCCGATTAGCGCGGACGCGCGGGTCGATTGCTCGCTCGTGTCGCCGGTTACCACATCGCACCGCCGGTGTTTTTCGGTTGAACGCTCGACCGTTCAAAGTCAGAATGCGCGGCAGGAGCGTGCCAATGACGACACGGTTCTGGATTGCCACTGCTTTCCTCACTCTGCTGCTCGCCACGCCGGCTGCGCCGCAAAAAGACACCGAGTCGACATCGGCGAAAATCATCGCCCTCGAAAATCGCTGGAACGCATCGTACAAACAGCGCGACGTTTCCACCATGAATTCCCTGCTGTCCGCGGATTTTGTGATCACCATTGAAGACGGCAGCACGTTCAGTAAGTCGGGCTACATCGCCCACTGCGGCGACAAAAACACGCAAGTGGACATTTCCGAGTTTTCCGATTTGAAAGTGCGCGTGCACGGGAATACGGCGATCGTTACCGGCGGTTACCACGAGAAAGGAATTTCGAGCGGGATGCCGTACGAGTATCGAGACCGGACGACGGACGTGTGGATGATGATCGACGGACGGTGGCAGGTGGTCGCGTCGCACTACAGCATCCCGGTGAAGGGCGCGTCGGCGTAAACCGGGCGCCCCTCCGCGGATTACAAGCTGAACGAAGTGAGTTTTGAGAATTGCTGAGCGCGCTTTTTGATTTCTGCTTTCTTCAGCGTCTTCAGACGGTCCACACCGAACTGCTCCACGGCAAAGCTGCCGAGCACCGAGCCGTAAACCATCGCGGCGCGCAGAGTTTTCTCGTTTATCTTCCCCGCGCCTGCCAGGTAGCCCATGAATCCGCCGGCAAAACTGTCGCCCGCGCCGGTCGGATCGTGAACTTCTTCCAGCGGAAACGCCGGGACAGAAAACAGAAACTTGTCGTGAACCATCAGTGCGCCATGCTCGCCGCGCTTGATCACCAGCGTCTTCGGTCCGAGTTTGAAGACGGCCTTCGCCGCCTTCATGAGGTTGTGTTCGCCGGTCAGCTGGCGGGTCTCGTCGTCGTTGATCATCAGCACGTGAACGTGTTTCAGCGTTTCTTTCAATTCGGCGGGAGTGCCGCTGATCCAGTAGTTCATCGTGTCGAGCCCGACGATTTTCGGTTTGCCTTTCACTTGATGGAGCACGGAGCGCTGCAGAGAGGGATCGATATTGCCGAGAAAAATGAAGCTCGAATCGGTGTACGCGGGCGGCAGCGTTGGCTTGAAGCTCGCGAACACGTTGAGGTCGGTGACCAGCGTTGTGCGCTCGTTCATGTTCTGGCTGTACTTCCCCGCCCAGAAGAACGTTTTGCCGTCGGCGTGTTCGAGGCCGGTCAAATCGATGCGCCGGTTTTTGAATACGGCTTTGTCTTTCTCGGTGAAGTCATCGCCCACGATCGCCACCAAGCGCACCGGCGTGAACTGACTGGCCGCCAGCGCAAAGTAGCTGGCCGCGCCGCCTAGTGTCTTTTCCACTTTTCCGTACGGCGTTTCAATTCCATCGAACGCAACCGAACCGACAACGAGTAATGACATTTTCAGCCTTCCGTCCAAGCGGACGAGTTTTAAGATTTCGATGCGAGCTTACTTCGAGAAATATTTGCCGATAATCGGCGCGAGCCGCTTCTTCGTGGCAGCGGAAATTTTCGTCCGGTCGGTCAGGATCGCGTGGGCCAGCGCCGCGCCGCACTTGCACGAGCGGCTTTCCGGCAGTTCGCGGACCACTTCGTGCAGCGACCGCTGAACGTTTTCGGTGTTGCGCGTAAGGTTCTCAATGATTTCCTTCACCGTCACGGCGTCGTGCTGGGGGTGCCAACAATCGTAGTCGGTGACCATGGCGATCGTCGCGTAGCAGATCTCCGCTTCGCGTGCCAGCTTTGCTTCGGTCAGGTTGGTCATCCCGATCACGTCAAATTGCAACTGGCGGTAGGTGTTCGACTCCGCGAGCGTCGAGAATTGCGGCCCTTCCATGCAGACATAGGTTCCGCCGCGATGCGCCTTCACTCCGGCGCGCCCGCAAGCGTCGGCCACATGCGCGGAAAGATGCGTACACGTTGGCTTGTCGAATCCAATGTGCGCCACAATGCCGTCGCTGAAAAATGTGCAGGCACGATTCTTGGTGCGGTCAAAAAATTGGTCGGCGACCACAAAGTCCATCGGAGGCAGGTCGTCCCGCAGCGAACCGACCGCGCTCACCGAAATGATCCGCTCGACGCCGAGCGTCTTCATCGCGTACACGTTCGCGCGATAGTTAATCTCGCTCGGCGAATACACGTGTCCGCGGCCGTGGCGCGCCAAAAACGCCACGCGCTTCCCTTCGAGCGTGCCGATCACGATCGCGTCGCTGGGATCGCCAAACGGAGTCTTCACGCGCACTTCGCGCGTGTTCGTCAAGCCCGGCATGTGGTACAGACCGCTGCCGCCGATAATTCCGACTTTCACGACTTCGCGCTTCGATGTCGTCGCGTTCTTCTTCGCGGCTTTAATCTTCTTCGCTTTCGCCATACGAGTTTGGTTGCTCCTGTCGCCGGTAAAATTGCCGTGCTGCAAAATACTTCGAAATCGCTAGGTGATCGTGACGGGTTCGGCTTCAAACGCGCCATCGCGCTCGCGCAAATAGGCAGCTGGCGTTTTCGCGTCGTGAGCGAACAACGCTAGCGAACCTTCCTGCACAACTTCCGGGATCCAACGCTTCTTGTTTTCGAGCGTGGTCATCGGATACAGGTCGTAGCCCATGATCCACGGCAGCGGTAGGTGCGCCGCCGTCGGAACCAGGTCCGCAAAGAAAAACGCCGACTTTCCGCCGCCCGACAATTTCACGCACTGCATGTTGGCGGTGTGGCCGGGCACGCGAATCAGTTCCACGCCCGGCGCGATGGCTCGATCGGCTTCGAGGAGCGAAAGCTTGTTGGCCTTTTCCAGTGGCAGGAAATTGTCGGCGAAATAACTGGCTTGATCGCGTTCGTTGGGATTCTTGGCGTGCTCGAATTCGCCGCGCTGCACCACGTAGCGCGCATTCGGATACGTCGGCACGACTTTATCGTGCACTCGCTTGGTATTGCCGCCGCAGTGATCGAAATGAAGATGCGTGTTGATGACGATATCGATTTCCGTGTTGTCCAGGCCGTGCTCGCGCAGCCGCGTGTGCAGAAACGGGCCATCGAGGCCGTAAATCTGGCGGAATTTCTCGTCCATTTTGTCGCCCGCGCCGGTCTCCACCAGAATCGTCTTCCCGCCAGCCTTCACTAACAGGCAATTCATCGCTAGCTGAATTCGATTTTTCGCGTCGGCGTGGATTTTTTTCTCCCACAACACTTTCGGGACCACGCCGAACATCGCGCCGCCATCCAGCCAAACGTGCCCATCGGAAAGAATGTGGAATTCCAGGTCGCCGAGTTTCAAACGTGATCTCCCGGCCGTGCGCCCAGGCCCGCGCGCGCCAAAATTTCGTTTACCGCTCCGTACGGGTCCAGCTTGCGATCCGCCACTTGCGCGCAGATCCTGTCGAATTCCTTTTCGCCCAGATGGTCGCCGACCACGCGCTCCAGCAACCGCGATTCCAGCAGCTGCAGGATCCACTCTTTCCAGTGCGCGATTTCGCGGCTGCGGCGCTCGTGAGCGCGTTCAAAATGCGCGCGAAACAGGTCGATCTGGCGGCACAATTCGTCGATGCCTTTATTTTCGGTGGCGATGGTGCGGACCACCGGCGGTTTCCAGCCTTCGCGCTCCGGCACGAGCTGCAAAATCGCCTTCAGCTGCTGCTCGTAGCGGTCGGCGCCTTCGCGGTCGGATTTGTTCAGCACAAAGATGTCGCCGATTTCCATCAGGCCGGCTTTCAGGTTCTGCACGTCGTCGCCCATGCCGGGCATCAGCACCACGATGGTGCAATCCGCCAACCGCACAATTTCGATTTCGCCCTGACCGACTCCGACCGTTTCCACCAGGATGTACTGCTTGCCGGCGGCATCGAGCAGCAGCGTGGTGTCCCGCGTCGCCTGCGACAGCCCGCCAAGAAATCCTCGCGTGGCCATCGAGCGGATGAATACGCCGGCATCGCCGCTGTGGCCTTGCATCCGGATGCGATCGCCCAGAATCGAGCCGCCGGTAAAAGGGCTGGAAGGATCCACGGCGATAATTCCCACGGTTTTCTCGTGCGCGCGGTAGTACGAGGCCATCCGATCGACCAGCGTGCTTTTGCCGGTACCCGGCGCGCCGGTAATCCCCACGCGGTAGGCGTTTCCGGTGTGCGGGAATAGGCGCTGCAGGATGGATTCGGCTTCGCGGTCGCGGTTTTCGATCGCCGAAACGGCGCGCGAGATGGCGCGGACGTCTCCTGAGCGCACTTGTTCAGCCCAATTGTCGACGGTGGGAGTCACGAAAGGCCGCGAAGATGATAGCTGGAGGCTGGAGCCGTGACAAGGGACTGCCGAGCGGCAGTCTGTGCGTCGCTGCGGCGCGCGACCGTGGTGCGGGCGGCGAAAGATTTCACCACAGAGGACACAGGGCTACGCCGGAGGGCACGGAGACTTGATTGCAGGCGGGAGTCAGCGCGCCCGCCGAAAGGCATCTGCCACCAACTGGGAAATCGCGTTCGCGAACCCGCGTGTCGCCGTCGAGCCTTGCTCGCGCTACTTGCTGCCGAGGATCTGGCGCGCGATCACCAGGCGCTGAATCTCGCTGGTACCTTCGCCGATCGTGCACAGCTTCACGTCGCGGTAAAACTTCTCCGCAGGGTAGTCCTTGATGAAGCCGTAGCCGCCGTGAATCTGCACCGCTTCGTTCGCGACGCGCACAGCCACTTCACCGGCGTACAGTTTCGCCATGCTGGATTCGGTGGTGATGCGCGCATTGTAATCGCCCGAAGCGATCGCCCGGTCGGCCAGCCACGCCGCTTTGTAGGTGAGCAATCGTGCGGCTTCGATCTGCATCGCCATGTCGGCCAGCTTGAACTGAATCGCCTGAAATTCGGCGATCGCTTTGCCGAATTGTTTGCGCTGCTTGGCGTAGCGCAACGCCGACTCGTACGCGCCCTGCGCCATTCCCAGGCCGAGCGAAGCGATCGAGATTCGTCCGCCGTCCAGAATCTGCAGGCTGTTGACGAAGCCCTCGCCCTCTTTGCCGAGCAGGTTGGCCGCGGGAACTTTGCAATCGGTGAAAATCACTTCGCTGGTGTCACTGGCGCGCAAGCCGAGCTTGTTTTCTTTTTTTCCCGGTTTGAATCCCGGAGTTCCCTTCTCAATGATGAACGCGGAAATGCCGTGGCTCTTTTTTGTCTGGTCCGTCACCGCCATGCCAACGCACACATCGGCGTAATGGCCGTTCGTGGTGAACGTTTTCGAACCGTTGATCGTCCAGGTGTCGCCGGACTTCACGGCTTTGGTTCGAGTGCCGCCCGCGTCGGAGCCTGCCTCCGGCTCCGTGAGCGACCAGCAACCCAGTTTCTTGCCCTGTGCCAGCGGCACCACGTATTTTTTCTTCTGTTCTTCGGTGCCGAACTTATAGATGTGATTGGTGCACAGCGAATTTTGCGCGGCCACGATGATGCCGATCGAACCATCCACGCGCGAGAGTTCCTCGATGATGATCGCGTATTCGACGTAGCCCATTCCCGCTCCGCCGTATTTTTCCGGGAAGATGACGCCCATGAAGCCCATCTCGGCCATCTTCGGCAACAATTCGGACGGAAAGCGGGAAGCTTCGTCCCACTCCATTACGTGCGGCAGGATTTCCGCTTCGGCAAACTCGCGGACGGTGCGGCGAAGCTGGTTCTGCTCATCGGTTAGCGCGAATTCCACGGGTCCTCGCGTATAAGAAATTGTTATATCGAACTCTACGATTCATTTATACCACAGGGTTCCGGCCCGCCACGCGCTACGGCAAGGTGAATGCCACGATTGAGTCACCCTGCTTTTCTTCGGTGACGCCGGCATGCCCGCCCGCGGCAATCACCACAAATTGCTTTCCGCCCGGCCGCACGCGGTAGGTCATCGGCGTTGCTGCGCCGGCCGACGGCAGGTCGGCCTTCCACAGTTCCTTGCCGGTTTCGATGTCAAACGCGCGAAACTCCGGGTCGTTCAACACGCCGGAGATAAATACCAGTCCGCCCGCGGTGACGATCGGACCGCCCAGGCTTCCCGCGCCCACCGGAACTGCCGGAATTTTCGGCGCAAACGAACCCAGCGGAACCTGCCAGCGAATCGTGCCGGAATTCATGTCCACGGCTGTGAGTGTGCCCCACGGCGGAGCCGAGCACGGCAAGTGAAACTGCTTTCCGAAAATGATGGTACGAAACAACGCGTACGGAGCACCGGTCTGCTCGGTGTACTGGCCGTTTTCGGTTTTGTTGTCCACTTCGTTCCAATATTTATCCTGCGGCACCAAACGCATCTTCGCCGGCAGGTTGTTGGTGTTGACGATCAGCAAGCCGAGCTTGGAGTCGTACGCGTAGCCGCTCCAATTCATTCCGCCCACATTTCCGGGCGACGAGAGCGAACCTTTTATGCTCGGCGGAGTGAACAGACCGTCGTTGCGCATCGCGGCGATGTACTGCGAGCAAAACTCTTTGTCGGCGGGAGTAATTCCGTACGCCTGGTCGGCGGAAAGTCTTTGCGGCGAAAGCGCCGGCGGCGCGCTGGGAAACGGCTGGGTCGGCGATGTGACTTCGCCGGGCACGTCCGATTGCGGCACCGGTTTTTCTTCCACGGGAAATACCGGCTCGCCGGTATCGCGATTCAGCACGTACAGAAATCCGGTTTTGTTTCCCTGAATCACCACGGGAACGGATTTGCCGTCGTGTTGAATCGTCGCCAATAGTGGAGGCGACGCAGTGTCGTAGTCCCACAGGTCGTGGTGAACGAGCTGGAATCCCCAAACGAATTCTCCCGTCTTCGCGCGCAGAGCAACGATCGAGTCGGCCCACTTGTTGTCGCCCGGGCGCAATCCGCCGTAATAATCGGGACTCGCGCTGCCGGTCGGAACGAAAACCAGGTCGCGCTCGGGATCTACGACGATGCCGGTCCAGGCATTCCCCGCTCCGGTCTTCCAGATTTTCGATTTGTCGCTCGAATTGTCCTTCGAAGTGTTGGCGTCGTTCGCGGGAATCGGTTCCCATTTCCATTTCAGCTCGCCGGTTCGCGCGTCGAATCCGCGGACCACGCCGGACGGCATGTCCACGCGCGAGTTATCGTCAATCGCGGAACCGACCACCACGATGTCGTCGATCACCGACGGCGCCGAGGTCATGTGATAGTGCCCCGGCCAGTAACGCGCCACATTGCGCAGGCTCACTTGGCCACGATTGCCGAAGTCGGTGCACGGATCGCCGGTCGCCGCGTCGAGCGAAATCAATCGCGCGTCGAGCGTCAATTCGTAAATGCGGCGGCGGCACGGTTTCGTTTTCGCGCGCGCCGGATCCACCCATGTGGCCACGCCGCGGTTGATCAGTCCGTCCCCATAGTCCCCGCGCACATCGACCATCGGATCGAAAACCCATTTCTGTTTACCGGTTTCCGGATCGATGGCAAACACGCGATTGAATCCAGTGGTCAGATACAGCGTGCCGTCGACCAGAATCGGTGTCGTCTCCAGGCCGCTGCGCTTTTGGCCGTTCGTACCGTCGGAGATGTCCTCGACGTGAAACGTCCAGGCGATTTTCAGATTGGCGACGTTTTCGCGATTGATTTGCGTGAGCGGCGAAAAGCGCGTGCCGCCGGCGTCATGGCCGTAATATGACCAACCATCGTCCGGGGAGCTGGCGGCGGACGTCGCCGCGACCGATTTATGCGCAGTCGATTGCGCGCTCGCGCCGAACCCGCTGAGTGACACGAGTAGAAATGCGTGAAGGAAAGTGCGAAACGTGTTCGTTCGAGTGAAGTCGATCTTTCGTTCGATCAAGGTTCTCTCCCGTTTGCGAATATCCTTGGCCGGTTTAACCACGCTTCGCCCTGCGGGCCTCGGCCCTACGACGCCGCGGCCGCGGTGTGCAGAGACGCGAACACCTTCCGAGTCGCGCTGATCGCAGATTCCACATCGCGCCGATCGACGTCGCAATGCGTGACCATCCGCACGGAATACTTCGCCGTGGTGCCGCTCAGAATGTTTTCTTTTTCCAGCAGCAGGCAAATGTCCGACGCGGGCTTCCCCGTTGCGGACACGTCGAAGATCACGATATTCGTCGCCACCGCGTTGGGATCGAGCTCGATGCCCGGAATCGCCGACAATCCGTTCGCCAGAAACTTTGCGTTTTCGTGATCCACGTGCAGCCGCTTCGGCGATTCTTCGAGCGCAATCAAGCCAGCGGCCGCAAGAATTCCCGCCTGGCGCATTCCTCCACCCAGAAGTTTGCGTCCGATGCGTGCGCTGGCAATAAATTCGCGCGAGCCGAGCACCATCGAACCAACCGGCGCACCGAGCCCCTTCGAAAGGCAAAACATCACCGAATCGAATTTGCGGGTCATCTCCGCCACCGAACGGCCCGAGGCGACGGCGGCGTTGAAAATGCGCGCGCCATCCAAATGGACTTTCAGTCCGGCAGCGTGAGCTTTTTCGCACACGTCATCCGTGACCGACTGCGGATACACGGTGCCGCCGTGCATGTTGTGCGTGTTTTCGAGCGTGACAAGCGCCGTTTGCGAGTCGTAGTAAATTTTTTCGCGAATCGCCGGCTCGATCAGCTCCCAGGTCAAAAATCCCGAGGCCGCCGGGACCGGACGCGGAGTGACTCCAGCAATCGCGCACATCGAAGCCATCTCGTACAAATTCACGTGGGCTCGCTCTTCGCAGATCACTTCGTTGGTGGGGCGAGTCCATTCGCGAATTGCCAGCAGGTTGCCCATGCATCCGGTGGGCACAAACAGCGCGGCTTCGCGCTGAAAGATTTCCGCAGCGCGTTCCTGCAATCGATTGACGGTGGGATCTTCGCCGTACACGTCATCACCCACGTCGGCGCGGGCCATGGCTTCGCGCATTTCGGCGGTGGGTCGGGTGACGGTGTCGCTGCGAAGGTCGATGAACGGACTGGCTGATTTCGAATCGGTCGAGGGCATGGATTTTCCGTTTTCTCCGTGACGCAAGCCGATTTCGCGGCTACGTCAGCAGTTCGGTGAAAATTTCGTTTGAGACGCTCAGCTTATCCGGCGCGATGCGCAGATTCGAGCCGTTCAACTTCAGCAGGCCCTGCGTTTCGAGCGCTTTCACGCGGTCGTGAAGCGTCGCCGCGTCGTATTGGCGCTCGATGCGCGCAAAATCGATGCCGTCGAGCTGTCGCAGGCCCAGGAAAATTTCTTCTTCGAGCGCTTGTCCCTCGCTCACGCTTTCGATCTGTTCGCGCGGGCTGGCTCCCTGCTCAATCATCGAAACGAATTTCGCGGAATCGTGCACGTTGGCCCAGCGCGCCGCGCCGTCAAACGAATGCGCTCCGGCGCCGAATCCGAGATACGGAGCGCGCTGCCAATATTTCAGATTGTGGCGCGAGCGCCGCCCGGGCAGCGCCCAGTTTGAAATTTCGTAGTGGTCGTATCCGGCCGCGACCAGCCGCTCGCAGGCCAGATCGTAATATTCGCTCGATTGGTCGTCGGTGGGTAATTCACCGGCACTGTATCGCGAACCAGACGAGAGCGCTTCGCTGCCCAACCGGCTGCCCTCATCGATTTCCAACATGTAAATCGAAACGTGCT
Source organism: uncultured Acidobacteriota bacterium (assembly GCA_963719065.1). Classification (GTDB taxonomy): domain Bacteria; phylum Acidobacteriota; class Terriglobia; order Acidiferrales; family UBA7541; genus Palsa-295. Next base: position 900,160 of record CAVRAM010000001.1, read on the forward strand.
CGGGCCGGATGTGCAGAAGCTCGTCGAGCGATTCCTGCCACGACTGCGGCGTCTGCCGCGCAAGCCCGGCGATCAAGTCCATGCTGATATTCGAAAATCCCGCCGCGCGCAGAGCATCGTTTGCCGAAAAAATATGTTCTCGCCGGTGCATCCGGCCGGCGGCCTGCAAGACGCGATCGTCAAACGATTGGACGCCCAAGCTGATGCGATTGAATCCTACCGCTCGCCAGGCCGCCGCCTTTTCGAGCGAGATCGTTTCCGGATCGGCTTCGAGCGTAACTTCCATCTCTGCCGCATGGGGCATGAACGAGCCGGAGTCGCGCAGCGTTTGCACGATCTGCGCCAGCGCCCGAGGTTCGAGCAGGCTCGGCGTTCCTCCGCCCATATAAATGGTGTCGATGGCCGCGCCGGAAAGCTGAGGGGGCAACTGGGTAAACGTCTGCCGGATTTCGCGGCACACCGCATCTGCGTACGGTTGGTAACGGTCGCGCGCCACCACTCCAGTATGAAAATTGCAGTAGGTGCAGCGCGTCTGGCAGAACGGCACCTGAATGTACACGCCCAGGTTCATCGGAACGACGATTGTACCCCACGCGCGTCGTTCCCGTAGGCGCGCGTCACGGTTGCGGATGGGCGGTTAAGTTCCTGGATCGGGGACGATTTTCACAAACAGGTCGCGGCGGCGCGGGCCATCGAACTCGATGAAATAAATCACTTGCCAACGCCCCAGAACAAGCTGGCCGTTTTCGACGAAGATCGTTTCCGACGAACCGACGAGTGCGGTTTTCACGTGCGAGTCGGAGTTGCCTTCGTCGTGAGCCGAGTTTTTCAGGATCGGCACCAACCGCGCGAATTCGGATTCGATTTCGCGCGCGACAGCCGGATCGTAGCCTTCGTTGATAATCACGCCAGCTGTGGTGTGCGGCACGTAGAGGTGACACATGCCGGACGCGCATTCACTTTCGCGGACGGCGGCTTGCACCAACGTGGTCACGTTTTTCGCTTCGGTTCGCCGCGAAGTTTCCACATGGATCGTCTTGCGAAACGCCGTCGTCGCGGCTTTCTTTCGTTCGTTCATCGGCCCATTTCCTTGCGCCATTCGGTTATTACACCGATACAGTGCATCACAATCCAGACTACCAGCGCGCATCTGGCGGGTGCTAAGCTGGATTCACCAATCGCATCACCGCAACGTTTCACGAGTGTATTCCGGCGCGGTCGCCAAGTGGTAAGGCAAAGGTCTGCAAAACCTTTATCGGCGGTTCGATTCCGCCCCGCGCCTCCAATTTTTCACCGCGATTTCCGTTCTCGTCCCGCCTCACGCGATGAACCTGTCAAAAGAATGTAAACTCGCGCCGCCCCAGCCTCGCGCGTTTGCGCGCGCACCAACCGTCAAGTAAACTCGGTGATTCGCACTCGCCCAGGAGACAGAACGATGCTCGTTGTAATGCAGTCGCAGGCCACCGAAGAACAGGTTCGCGCCGTTTGCAGCGTGATCGAATCGCTCGGCTACAAAGCGCACCCGATTCCCGGCGCGGGCCGCACGGCCATCGGCATCACCGGCAATTCTGGCACGGCTGACCTTACCTCGATCGAGTCAATGTCCGGAGTCGGCGAATGTATTCCGGTCACCAAGCCGTACAAGCTGGTGAGCCGCGACGTAAAACCGGAAACCTCGGTAGTGAAAATTCCTACCGCCCTCGGCGACGTGTTTTTTGGCGGAGAGTACGCCGGCATGGTGGCCGGGCCGTGCGCGATCGAATCGCGCGAGCAGGCTTTCACCGTGGCGAAGTTCACCAAAGCGGCGGGAGCGCGCCTGTTTCGCGGCGGCGCGTACAAACCGCGCACTTCCCCGTACAGCTTTCAAGGCCTGGGCGAGAAAGGTCTGCAAATTCTCGCCGACGTCCGCAAAGAGTTCGGACTGGGCGTGATCACCGAAGCGATCGACAACGAATCGTGCGACCTGGTGGAAAAATACGCCGACGTGATCCAGATCGGCGCGCGCAACATGCAGAATTTTTCGCTGCTGAAGCACGCCGGGCAGGCGCGCAAGCCGGTGCTGCTGAAGCGCGGAATGTCGGCGACGCTCGAAGATCTGTTGCTGGCCGCGGAATACATCATGTCCGAAGGAAATTACGACGTGATTTTGTGCGAGCGCGGCGTGCGCACGTTTTCCGATCACACCCGCAACACGCTGGACCTGAGTGTGGTGCCGGCGGTTCAGCGGCTGAGCCATTTGCCGATCGTGGTCGATCCTTCGCACGGCACCGGACGCCGCAACAAAGTGCTGCCGCTCTCTCGCGCCGCGGTGGCCGTGGGCGCGGATGGCCTGCTGGTTGAGGTGCATCACGATCCCGATCACGCGCTATCCGACGGACCGCAATCCATCCGTCCTGATGCGTACGTGCAGCTTTTCGAGCAGGTAAAGCAGATTGCCGCAGTGGTCGGCCGCATCGTTAATTAGGCCACCGCTAACGCGCGGCGGTGCATCCGTTCGCGTTTTGATTTCCATTCTTTCCCGCGCAACCTATACTGCTTTCCCACGAATGTCGCACAGGATCAATTACCGCCTGCTATTTCTGCTGCTGCTTCTCGCCGGCCTCGCGATTCGCGAAGTCGCGGTCGAGCTGCGCCCTTCGTTTCTGCGGCCCGGGCTGCACATGCTCGCCTATGTGGGCAACACCGAAGACGGCACGGTATCGGCAATCGATCTGGTTCGCCTGTCGCGTGTGGCCACAATTTCGACGGGCCCTTCTCCCAGCGGTTTGCGCGCGCATCCCACGCGGCCGGAAATCTGGGGCGTCAGTTCGGCGGGCGGCGCTGCGTGGGTGATCGACGCGCGGTCGAACACGGTCCTGGCCCGAATTCCAGTGGGCGCTTCGCCGTACGCTCTCGATTTTTCGCCGGACGGCAAGCGAGCCTACGTCGCCGCTTCCGACGCGGGCACGGTGGTCGCGATCGACACCGCGACTCGCCAGATCGTGGCCCGCGGCCGCGCCGGACGCAAACCCTGGATCGCGCGCGCCACTCCTGACGGAAAAATGCTGGTGATTTCGAATCGCGACGACGGGACGGTGTCTCTGCTCGACAGCACTTCGCTCGCGCAACTGGGAACGATCGCCACCGTTCCCGACCCCGAACAAATCGAGATTCTGCCCGACAGTTCGAAGGCGTTCGTCACCTCCGGAACGGTCGATCAAATTTCCGCGATCGACTTGCAGCGCAAGGTGGTGCTGACGAATATCGCGCTGGGCGGCACGCCTTCGGACCTGGAACTGAAGCCCGATGGCGGCGAGTTGTACATTCCCTCCGCCAACGCGCACGGATTGCTGATCGTCAATACCAACACTCTCGAAGTGGGAGGATTTCTGCTGCTGGGCATGTCGCCGTCGTCGGGCTGGTTTGACGCGACCGACAATCATCTATATGTGACCGATTCGGCCGCGGGCCACGTCGTTCCCGTGAACGTCGAAACGCGGCAAGTGCTGAAGCCCATCCAGGTCGGCCAGGATCCGCAGAATTCGATCACTACGCCGGGTGGCGACCTGCTGCTGGTAGTCGATACGGCTTCGAACGACCTGGCGGTAGTTCGCCCGAAAACTGCGTCGCTGATTACGCTAATTGGAGTCGGCGCGAAGCCTCGCGATTTGGCCGTAAAAGTTTTTTAGCCGCGCACCGTCCGCCATACCCTTTCATTATTGCGCTTGTTGCGTCACCACCAGTGTCAGCGGCACGGTCCGCGTAGCGCCATTCGCTGTGCCCGTCACCGTCAGCGAGTACGTCGTGGGATCCGGCGGATCCGGTGCCGATGCCGACGATCCACCGCACGCCCCGAGCATCACCGCAAACGTTACAAACAGCGCAGCGCTCGCCGCAAAGTGCACGGCTCTGCGTCGAGCTTTCACGTTCCCCGCAAGCGCGAACGCAAACATCACCAAGCCGGCGAACAACGCAATCAGAGCCGCGCACGATTTTGTTCGGAAGGCCCGCGGCCACGCGGACGATGAAGTCGACGACGCAGGAACGCGTTTCGAAGTTGCAGAAGTCGCGACCGTCACCTGAAACACGGTCTGCGCGTTCGCTGCAACCGCCAGCGGCGCGGGAACCGTACACGTTTCCGGCAGCGTGGTGCCGGTACAGGTAAACGTCACCGGTCCGGTGAACGCGCCAACCGAAGTGACGTCGAGCGTGAACGTTGCCGTCTGCCCGCCCGCGACCGTAGTGCTGGTGCCGCCGACGGTTTGCGAGCCCAACTCAAAATCGACAGCCGTGCCGCTCAGCGGAATCGAAATCGGCGCGGTGGACACGTTGTCGGTGATCGAAAGCGTGCCTGTGCGCGCGCCGGGCGGGACAGGCAGCGCGGGATTAAACGTCACGCTGAGCGTGCAGCTCGCGCCCGCGGCGATCGACTGCGGGCAATTATTTTTCACCGCGAAGTCGGTCGAGCCCGTCACCGCGGCCGAGTTCACACTCACCACCGCGGGTGCCGAGCCAGTATTCGACACGGTGACCATCGCCGGCGCGCTCGCCACTCCGGCGATCTGATTCCCGAAGCTGATTGACGTCGGCGCGATCGACGCCGCCGCTTGCACGCCCACTCCGCTGAGCGCTACCGTTTGCGGACTCTGCGCGGCGCTATCAGTAATCTGCAGCGAGGCAGAGCGATTCCCCGCCGCCGTCGGATTGAAAACCACCGAAACTTTGCAATTCGTGCCAGCCGCAAGGCTCGGTGCGCACGTCGGAGTCGCTACAAAATCCGCGACATTCGCTCCGACGATTTGAATCGTGTTGACGCTCATCGTGGTCGTGCCGGTGTTCGCAAGCGTGATCGTCGCCGGCGCACTGGCTACTCCGACCGTGCCGGTGCTGAAACTCACGCTGGTCGGCGTCACCGACGCGCTCGCCGATGCGCCGGTGCCCTGCAGCGTGACGATTTGCGGAGACCCCGCAGCGTTGTCGGCAACAACCAGAGTGGCGGCGAACGCGCCGCTCGCCCGCGGCGAAAATGTGATCGCTATGTTGCAGTTCGCGGCCGCCGCGAGCGATCCCCCGTTGATCGGGCAGGCATTCTGCGATGGAGTTGCGACCGCGAACTCCGCAGCGTTCGCCGACCCGAGCGTAATTTGCGAAATCTCGAGCGCAACGGTGCCGGTATTGGTGAGCGTCACGATCTGCGCCGGAGCCACCGAGCCGACCGGATACGAGCCGAAAGAAATCGTCAGCGGAGTCACCACGGCGTTTGGCGCGCCGTTCGTGCCGCTGCCGGACAGCGGTACGGTCTGCGTCGAACCGCTCACGTCTCCGGAATTGTCCGTCACGATAAGTTCAGCCTGAAACGTGCCAACTGACTCGGGCAAAAACGTAATCGAGATCGCGCAGCTCGCGCCGGCGTTCAGCGTCGGAATGTTCGTCGATGAGCAGCCGCTGGCGGAAAACGCGCTCGGGTTCGCGCCGCTGATAGCGACGTTTGAAATGTCGAGCGTTTCGTTGCCGGTATTCGTCAGCGTCACCTGCTGGATCGGCGGAGACTTCGCGCCGACCACCTGATTTGCGAACATTACCGCCAGCGGACTGAGCATGGCGAACGGCCCGCTGCCCGAGCCGACTAGCGCGAGTTCCTGCGGACTACCCGCACCGCTGTCGGTGAAACTTAGGAACGCCGTCTCCGGCCCGTGCACGGAAGGAGTGAATCCGACTTCGAGCGAACATTCGCTGCCCGGCGCGATCGCTGAAGTCAGGCAATTCCCCGTCGTAGTCACAAAAAAATCGGCGGCATTAGGTCCCGCGGTTTGAATCGATTGAATGCCGAGCGGCGCGTCGCCGCGATTCCACACAGCCACAGGCTGTGGCTCGTTGTTCTGCGCGCCGACAATCTGCGTGCCGAAATTCACCGAGGCGGCATTAAACGCCACTGTCGCCACCGTCGCCGCAGCGGCGGTGTTCACCGAGATTTCCGCCACGAACGCGTCGCTCGCGGCCGGAGTGAGCGTGCAGCTCGCGCAAGCCAACTGAAATCCGTTTCCGAGATTTGTCGTCCGCGGAAAATCCGACGCGTTCGTGTCTCCGGCAATGTACGCGTTGCCCGTGGCGTCCGCCGCGATGCCATTGCCATTGGCCGTCACCGCGCCGCCGGAATTCGTGGTGCCGCCGAGCGGCGTGGCATACAGCAGCGACGCTTTCCCCACGCTCGTGGGATCCAGCTCCGCAAGCCACGCGGCGCTTGTGCCGTTGAACGGTTGCAAATTGTAAAGCCATGGAAAATCAAACGATGTGGTGTCCCCGGCAAGAAAAATCTGGTTCGTGCCTGCAAACGCGATCGCTCGGCCAGAATCGGATTGCGTTCCGCCTAAATAGGTCGAGTACTGCAGCGACGTCGCGCCGGTCGAGCTCTGTGTGATCACGCTGAAAAACGCGTTGGCCTGCGCCATTTCCCCGAGCGTCGGTTGAAACGCGGCGATCGAACCGTTCACCGGAAAATCGGGCGACTGCGTGGTTCCGGTCACGTACACGGTCCCCGGCAATTCCGTGCCGATGGCAATTCCCAGCGCCTGATCGAAGACCGAACCGCCCAGAAACGTGGCGTACGACAAATCGGCTGCGCCCATTCCCGAGGGCGAAAGTTTCAACACGAATCCGTCGAACGCGCCGCCGGAAAACGAACTCTGCGAAACGGTCTGCGCAGGCGTTGCAATTGCGTTCTTCACCGGAAATGTCTGCAGGTCGTCGGACGTGTAGCCGGAAAGATAAGCGTTGCCTTTCGCATCGACCGCGAGGCCCGTGACCGTCGCCTGCGCGTCGATGCCGAGGTACGTGCAGTACACCAGATGCGAGGTGGCCGTCGCGGACGGATCAAAGATCGCGAGAAATCCGTCGCTCACTCCGCCGCCGTAGGTTCCCTGAAACGCGCCGGTGGTGGATCCGTCAGAATTGGTGGTCACCGCGGGCGTAATCGGCAGATTCGAAGATTGCGTGTCCATGGCGACGTAGATGTCGCCCGGGTACGCGACCGTGCCGGTGCTGAACGCCACGCCGCCCGTGGACTGCGTCGCTTCGTTTCCGCTGCCGCCGAAGAGCGTCGAAAAAAGCATCGCCGAGCCGGCAGGATTCAATTCGGTGATGGCGACGTCGTTCACCGACGCGGTGGGAACGACGCTGGTAGACGAACTGCCGCCCGTCACCGGATAGTCGGCGGACGACGTTGTGCCGGCGATCACCACGTCGCCCGCGCCATCCACGGCGATTTTGCCGCCCGATTCGGCCGCGCTGCCGCCGATGAAATCGAGATACGCGAGCGAAAATCCGCCGCCGGAAATGGGCGCGAATTTCGCCACGAAAAAATCGGAAGCGCCGGCGCCTGGACCGAACGACGACGTGCCACCGGCGAACGTGCGAACCGACGTAGTGGTGCCGCCGACGTACAAATTCCCCATCGAGTCCACAACGACGCTCGAAGCTGAATCCGCACCCGCGCCGCCGAGAAAAGAAAAATACGTGAGTGTGAGAACTGGATCGATCACCAGCGTCGCGCGCGGGTCGCGCGAACCTACGGCAAAACCGATCGTGCCGTCATCATGCAGGTCGTAACGAACATCAATCGGCTGGCGCAATGCGACTGCGTCCGCACCTTCACTCGCCTCCGCAGCAAATTGTTGATACGCGCTGGGCCGCTTCATCCGCAGTTCGGTCGATCCGCGGCGCGTTACGACGTCGCCGTCGGAGGTCATCGACCAGCCGGACGCACCGGTGATTCGCAAGCGCACCGCGCGATCGTCCGCGGCCGGAGCGAAGCGCAGGTCGTATTCCATTTGGCTCGCGTTTCCGTACGCGACCAAATCCACGCCGGAAACGATTTGCGGGGCGATCACGTCGGAATAATTCGAAACACCCGTGCGCCACTTCGACGGTTCGTTGCCGAGAAAATAGTTTGTCTGCGCCGCGACCTCCGTTCCGGGCTGCCAATCGGTCGCAAGCGCCTGGACCTTATCGCCGGAACCTTGGGGCGACAATCCCTGCGACGAAGTTTTTGGTTTGCGGCTTCGCGGGCGAGTTCCCTTTTGCTTTCTAGCTCCGTTCTTCGCTCGTTTCCCTTTTTTCTTGCGAGGCTTGGCGTCCGCCGCTGCGGGTCCGTTGGAGCTGCCATCGTTGACGCTCACGAATTGAATCTTGAAGCTATCGCTGTCCTCATTCGCCGCGGACTCTCGCACTGGCTCGATTTCGATTCCGTTCGACGTAAGTAGCGTCCGCATTCCGCCACCGTGCCCCACAAACCGAGCACTCCCGGGTGCGGCATCGGTGTTCTGCTCAAATAAAAATGGAATGGCGAGGCCTGGCGCGGCGGGTTGCGGCGCGACCGGAGTAACGGATTCAGCGCGCGCTGGTTTCAGTTGAAATTGGAGTGGCCGTACTTTGGGTCGATGAACTTCTGCCACCTGAATTTTGAATGGAAAAACATCAGGCCGTCGAGAAGCGCGCAGACTTTCGCTTCGCGGAAACACGAACAAAAGCGCAGCAATCCCCATCGCGCACGCAAATGTGCGCACACACAGTCCCGTCGAGCGCATGGCGCCCTCCACTGGATTTCATTTTGGGTTCCAGCCCGCAAAGTGCAAATGCCGCCGACAGCGCGGCCCTTCGAGCGCTTTGCAGGTGACTGCTGTAAGGGGTATGCGGACTATCTACCGAACGGTTAGGAAAGTCAATACGTGTCAAGCATTGGACGGGATGACCGGCTGATCTTCCGGCGCGGCGGGCAGCTTGCTCAATTCCCAGGCGTGATTCTCTTCGCCCAGCGCGATTTCGAGCAGCCCGTCGGTGGGCAACACTTCGATCGGCAAGCCGCCCTCCCACAGAGCCACGCTAACCAGCAGCACATTTGCGCCGCGCAAGTCGAACAGTTCGCGCGCGAGGCTGATTTCGAAAATCTTGCCGAACGCGGCGGCCATCACATTTTCGACGTGCAACATGCAGGCGCCGCCCTGCTCGAGCACGCAGCTTTCGATTTTTCCCTGGACCACGTGAATGGTCACTCGCGTTTCACGCGAGCCCCACACCGTCACACGCAATTGAAAATCCGGCATGCCGGCGATCGCTTCGGGCACCGGATCGACGCGCAAGTACAAATGCTCGGCGCCGAAACCAAATCGCAAATCGCCCAGCACGCGCGAACGCCCGTGCATTGTGCCTCCGCGCGGATCGGTCGAGTACAAACCCGCGCCGAGCCATTCGAAATACGTGGTCTCGCGGCCGTCCACGGTCACATCGAGCGCCGCTTCGGGCGGCTCCTTGTGCGCGCGCTCTGGAGCTTTCTTGATCGGATGCGCCAGCGCGTTCGGCGCCGGCTCACCGAGCGCGGTATAAATTTCGGTCAGCTGCTTGCGGTAAAGCTCGTCGAATTCGGCGTCGTTCGCGGAGCCGTGTTCGGGGCCATACCACCAATTCCAGTCGCTGCCTTCGGCGGCCAGCACAGCCTCGTAGGCACGCGCCAGATTTTCCGCGGACGGCTTGCCGGTTGCGGCGGAGCGAGTGGCGGCGTGCTCGTAGGCTTCGCGGGCATCGCGCAGCAGATCCCACGAACGGACGTCTTCGGCATGGCCGATCCACACGTCGAAATTCGCGTTGATCCACGACGCCGGAAAAATCGCGTCCATTTTCGGCGCGGCCGCGTTTTCGGCGATCGCTTCGGTGGCTGTGAGCGCGTGAATTTCCGGATCGTCCTGAATGCGACGATAAAATTCGCGCATGAACCGGCGCCCGTTTTCCGGGTAATACTCCCAGGCGTTTTCGCCGTCCAGAATCACGCTGACGGTTGCGGTGCGGCCCTGCGGCTCACGGTCGCCAATCGCGCGAATGCGTCGATGAAAATCCTCGGCGGCATCCACGGCGCTCATCCGGCTGTACACGAAGCCGACCAAATCGGAGATGTAGTGATCGCGGAAAAATCCAAACGCGCTTTTGCCGTTGCGCTCGAGCTCCCACGGCGAATACAAATCCGGCCCGTTTTCGGGATAACCGGCGGCATCGCGCCAGAATCCGATGTTGCGCGTGCGGCCCAGCACGCCTTCGTCGGTGGCAAACCACTGGAACCCGAGTTCCATGGCGATATCGAGCGCTGCGTCGGACACCGAGCCTTCCGACGGCCACAATCCCGCGGGCGGCTTTCCGAAAACACGCTCGTGGAATTTCCGTGCGCGGACCAAATGTTCGCGCGCGTCTTGCGGATAGTGAAACGCCGGCTTCGGCAGCGGCGTGTGCGGATTGGAAATGCGCGCCACGTCTGTATCGCACACCAGCGGCAAAATCGGATGGTAATAGGGAGTGGTGGAAATTTCGATCTGCCCGCGCTCGGCGGCAATGCGATATTCGGGCAGCACCGCGCCCAGCAATTCGTGTTGCTTCTGCTTCAGCGCAATTTTGTCGTCTTCGGTGAAGTCGCGGCCTTTGCTCGAGAGCGCATTCACGACGGGATCTTTGGCGATGTATTCCTCGTCCATCCACGCCAGCTGCGAGAGCAACTGCAAATCGCGCCACGCTGTCGCGTCAAACGTGGAAATGCAGGCTTGGACTCCGGCCGAGCGCAACTGCGCCTGCAACTCCGCGAATCGCGGCCAGCGTTGCACGAAACTGTCGTTCACCTGAAACGCGCGGTCCAGAATTTCGCGCTTCTGCTCCGGCTTCAGCGAATCCGCGGCCGCAAAGGCGAGATCGAACCAAGGCTCCTTGAACGCGCCGCTGGCGTATTCCTCTATCTGTGCAGCCAGCAGCGGCACAAAATTAAAGGTGGCGTGCACCGTCGGGAATTCGCCCAGGATTTTCACCATGCCCCAGTAATCCTTCAGGGCGTGCAGGCGAGTCCACGGCAGCATGTAGCGACCGGTCACCGGATCGCGATACTGCGGCTGGTGCATGTGCCACATCAAAACCAGGTTCACTCGAGCCAAATCGACAACTCCCAGGGCACCGAAATCCGCACCGATACGAACCGGTGCGCGCGTAGCTCTGCGCTGAATGCAAATGCGCACTGAAACGATAAACTTCGCGGGTTTGGCGTTCCCACCCCAATTCTCGCTTGCCTGATTTTCGCATCTTCCCTGCCGCAGCCAAATACCTTTTGATAATCCTTTCCACCCGAATGCACATGCTAGAATCGGTGCGCGCGCCTATGCGCCTGCTCGATAAATACATCGGTCGCGAAGTTGCCTCGCACGCCATCCTCGGCCTGGCGGTATTTACATTCGTATTTTTCGTTCCTCAACTCGTGCGATTAATGGATTTGATCGTCCGCCACTCCGGCGGCTTCGGCACGGTGCTGCTGATTTTCCTCTGCTCGCTCACGCCGGTTCTGGCGTTCACCATTCCCATGGCGGTTTTGGTGGGCGTGCTGATCGGGCTCGGACGGCTTTCGGCCGACAGCGAAATCGTGGCGATTCACGCGAGCGGCATCAGCCTGCGGCGATTGCTGGTTCCGATCGGATGGGTGGCGCTGGGCTGCGGATTCGCGACGCTGGTTCTGACGTTTTGGCTCAGTCCCGCGGCGGTGCGCACGCTGCGCAGCCTGGAAGCGCGAGTGCTTGCTTCGCAGGCGCCGTTTGCGATTCAACCGCGCGTGTTCGACGAGCGGTTTCCGCATTTGATTTTGTACGTGCAAGACGTAGAAGCCGCCGCCACTCGCTGGCGCGGAGTGTTTCTCGCGGCGTCGGGACAAAAGACCACCACCGACGTGACTCTCGCGGACAGCGCGCAAGTGCTGGTCTCCGGCTCCGACAATCAGATCGAGCTGCATCTGGGCAATGGCAGCACGCACGAATACGATCCACAGGACCCCAGCCATTACAACGTGACGACGTTTGGGCAAAGCGACATTCCCGTCGATGTGGCGAGCGGCGTAGCCGGGCCGAAAAGCCAGGCGCTCAGCGACGCCGAGCGGTCCGTATCCGAATTGCTGGCCGACAAAGGTCCACACTGGCGAGACGCGCGCGTGGAGTTTCACCGCCGCATCGCGTTTCCTGCCGCATGCCTGGTGTTCGCACTGCTCGGAGTTCCCATCGGAGTTCGTCCACGGCGCGGCGGACGCGCGGCCGGCTTGATCCTGACGCTGGTGCTGATCGGCGGCTACTATTTTCTGTTCGTCACCGGAGCGCACATGGCGCAGCAGGGCCAGATCTCTCCGTGGCTGGGGATTTGGGCGGCCAACATCGCCGCGATCATCCTTGGGTTTTTCTTTTTGCGGCGCATCGAATCGATTCGCAAGCCGAACCGGTTCGTCGCGTGGTTCGATTCGATTTTTTCGAAGCGCCGGCCGGAGCAGCGACGCGAATCCGACGCCGCGCCGATTCCCACGGCCGGATCAGCGCTGCGCAACGGTGCGGCGGCGAAAACCGAAGATGGCGAGTCCCCGGCGCGGCACGCGGCGGCCATCGGAGCCGGAAGTTCGGTCGGTTTCCCGATGCTGATCGACATCTATCTGCTCGAGCGATTCTTTTACTACTTCGCGGTGCTGCTCGTCGGGTTTGTGCTGATTTTCGACGCCTTCACGCTTTTCGACCTGCTGGGCGACATCTCGAAAAATCACATTCCCGTCTCGATGGTGCTGGATTATTTCCGCTACTTGATTCCGCTGATGATTTATCAGCTCGCGCCGCTGGCGACGTTGGTCGCCACGCTCGTAACGCTGGCGGTGATGGCGAAAAACAATGAAGTGATCGCGTTTAAAGCGAGCGGCATCAGCCTCTATCGGCTGGTATTGCCGCTCACGCTGGCGGGTTGCGTGATCGCCGGCGGAATGTTCTTGCTCGACGACAGTTTCTTGCCCTATGCCAACCAGCGGCAAGACGCGCTGCGCAACGAAATCAAAGGCCGCCCGGCGCAGACCTATTTTCAGCCCGCGCATCAGTGGATTTTTGGCGAGAACAGCAAAGTCTATAACTACGAGCTGTTTGACCCCGACCAGCAGCTGTTCGGCGGCTTGAGCGTATTCGAGCTGGATCCGGAAACTTTTCAAATGAAACGCCGCGTTTTCGCGACGCGCGCCACATGGGAAGCGTCAGAAAACACCTGGGTGCTCACCGGCGGATGGGTTCGCGACTTCGACGGCGGCAAAGTGACGCGCTATACGCCATTTAAAGTCTCGTCGCTTGCGGAATTGACCGAGCCGCCCAGCTATTTCCGGCGCGAGGTGCGCCAGTCGTACCAGATGAACTGGCGACAGCTGAGCGAATACATCGTCAGCCTGAAGCAGGCAGGCTTCGACACTTCGCGGCTTTCGGTGCAGTGGCAGAAGAAATTCGCTTTCCCGCTGATCGCTGCGGTGATTGTATTCCTGGGCGCGCCGTTTGCGTTTTTGGTGGGGACGCGCGGGGCGATCGGCGGTGTGGCCGTCGCGGTCGGAATCGGGATCGTTTACTGGGCCACGGCCGCGCTATTTGAGGCGATGGGCTCGGTGGGACAGCTGCCGCCGCTTCTCGCGGGTTGGGCGCCCGACGCGATATTCGGATTTCTGGCCATCTACTTCTTCTTGAAGATGCCGACGTAGAGCTTTTACTTCGATTTCAACTTGAAGTTCTCGACGTGCCGCGTGCCCACGTATTTCAAGCAACATTTGAGCATGATGAATTTTTGCCGCCACTGAGAAAACCGATACTTGAAGTTTGCGCTGAGGAGCGACAAATTCCGGCACGATCGAGTCGAAGAATCACTCGAGATGTCGGCAGTTCGACGTCGTTCAGGATATTTTATGTGCGAACGTGGGTAGGACCGCGCAGAATCCGCGCGGGCAGGAACAAAACCGCTTTCACCAAATCGAGCACACTTTCGACCGCGAAACCCAGAATCCGGAATGGGATCAGGATCAGCCAGATGAACGGATACGCGATCAACGCCAGCAGTGCGAGCGGCCAGCAAAGAATCAGCAAGATGCACCACAGCAGAAATTTCACCATTGGCTCCTCCGCGCGTTCCCTATCTTATATACGTGGGCGCGCCGTCCGAAGTTCCAACCCCGTCCCCTGCAGAGACTAGCCGCAACCGGCGGCGAAATCAACGCGGCAGCAGCGACCGGATCTTCTGAATCACCAGGTCGATCCCCACATCGTTGTGGCCGCCCTCTGGAATAATCACGTCGGCGTTGCGCTTCGAAGGCTCCACGAACTCCATGTGCATCGGCCGGACGGTTTTCATGTATTGATCGATCACCATTTCGGTGGTGCGGCCGCGCTCGCGGATGTCGCGCACCAGCCGCCGGATAAACCGCAAATCCGCGTCGGTATCGACGAATATCTTGATGTCCATCAACTCGCAGAGCGGCTTGCTTTCGAAAATCAGGATGCCTTCGACGATGATCGCCGTGCCCGGCTCAATTCGGACCGTGCCGGTATGGCGGCGGAAATTCGGGAAGTCGTAGGTGGGCCGTTCGATCGCAAAGCCGGAACGCAGCTGCCGGATGTGTTCGGTCAGCAGCGGCGTGTCCATCGAATCCGGATGGTCGAAGTTGACCTGGGTTCGCTCTTCGTAGCCGAGGCCGGGATAGTCGCGGTAGTAATTGTCCTGCTGAAGGACGACCACGCTGGCATTCGGGAGCGATTCGATAATCCGGCGAGTGATCGTCGTCTTGCCCGATCCGGTTCCGCCGCAAATTCCGATGACCAGTGAGTCCGTGCTCAGGGTTTCCCTCTCGCAACAGCGTTGCCGTTCGCGGGGATGATTGACGCCCGCAATTTAGCGACCCGCGGCTGGAGGCCGAAATCTAATTCGTCTCGCCGCCGAGTTCTGACAAATCGGCAATGGTCGAAAACTCTCGATAAAGTGATGCTAGAAGTGAAAGTCGATTCGCGCGTAGCGCGGAGTCTTCAACCATCACCATAACTTTATCGAAGAACGCATCAACGCTTGGCCGAAGTTTGGCGATATCTTCAAGTGCTTGTTGATATTTTCGGGCGCGTTTGTTGGCGGAAGCTTCTTTTCCCACTTTAAGAGCGGCAGCATGAAGTTCGCGCTCAGCCGGCTCGACGAATAGATTCTCGTGGACCGCGGGCCGAGACTGCAACAATCCGCCGCCGGATTTTTCGAGGATGTTGCGGATACGCTTGAACGCCGCCGCGAGTGGTACGAAATCCTTCGAGCCGCGAATCGCCTTCACTGCCGCGACCCGTTCGACCGCGTCCACCAAATCGTCCGCGCCAGCCCCGAACGCTGCGTTGATTTCGCCGGCAGCGAATCCCATCCGCTCGCGGACGATATAGCGCGCGCGCTCAAGCAGGAAATCGAGCACCTGCTTCTGCACCGCTTCGGTAACTTCGATATGCGGCGCATGCTCTTTCAGGGCTTTCGACGCAGCCGAAATCGCCGCTGTAAGCGAAAACGTAAGTTTCCGTTCGAGGATAATCTTCACGATGCCAAGCGCCGCGCGGCGCAACGCAAACGGGTCGCTTGAGCCAGTGGGAATCGCGCCGACGGCGAAGCAAGCCACGATGGAATCGAGCTTGTCGGCAATCGCGACGACGCAGCCGGTTAAATTTCTTGGCAGGGGGTCGTCAACGCCCACCGGTTTGTAGTGATCGTAAACCGCCCAGGCGATTTCTTCGGGCTCGCCCTGTGCGCGGGCGTACAAGCCGCCCACGATCCCCTGCAGCTCGGTGAATTCCTTCACCATCTCGGTAACCAAATCGCATTTTGCAAGTTCCGCCGCGCGATCGGAGCCGGCCACGTCGGCGTGCGCCACACCGCTGCTGAACAAATGTTCGGCGAGCCAACGCGCGATGAAACGCATGCGCTCGACTTTGTCGCCGTAACTTCCCAGGCGCGACTCGTATGTGACCCCGGCGAGCTTGGGCAAGTAGTCGGCGAGCCGACTTTTCTGATCGGTGTCCCAGAAAAATTGCGCGTCCGCGAACCGCGCGCGCAGCACGCGCTCATGCCCGGCGCGCACCAAGCCCTTCGGATCGCTCGGCAAATTGATCACCGCCAGAAAATGCGGCGCGAGTTCCCCGCCGCGCGATTCCAAACCGAAATATTTCTGGTGGTCGCGCATCACGGTGATCAGGATCTCATCCGGGAGCGCCAGATATTTCGATTCGAATTCGCCGATGACCACCGACGGATATTCATTCAAGTACGTCACGAGGTTTAAGAGTCCGGCGTCGTCGTGCAACTTGAAGCCGCGCTTCCCCGCGAGCGTTCGAATTTCACTTTCAATTTTCTTGCGGCGAACTTCCGGTCGGCACAATACGAAGTTTTTCTTTAACTTCGATTCGTAGTCTCCCACGCCGGAAATCGGAATTCGTTTCTTGCCGAGGAAGCGATGCCCGTCCGAATGATTGCCCGAGGAAACGTCAGCAAACGAAAACGGAACCACTTTGCCGTTGAGCAGCGCAACGATCCAGCGCACCGGCCGAATAAATCGCGGCCCGTTTGCGCCGGTCCAATACATCGACTTCGCCCAGGAAATTTCATGTATGGCTTGAGGTAAAATTTCCTGCAGAATTTTTAAAGCGGCTCGACCCTTCACCGTAATTTTCGCCGCCAGGTAATCGCCCTTCGGCGTCCCGACGGTGGAAAGTTTTTCGACTGGGATTCCCTGTTTCTCGGCAAAGCTGATCGCCGCGCGTGTCGGCTGGCCGACCGCGTCAAAGGCGATCGCTTTCGGCGGGCCGGTCACTTCTTTCGTCACGTCTTCCTGCTGCAGCAAAATTCCGCGAACGATCGCAACCAAACGCCGCGGCGCGCCAAATGTTTCGATCGATTGCCGCGCGATTTTTTCCGGCAGCAATCCATTCGCGACGAGCTTCGATTCAAGTAGTGCTTGAAGCTCCTCGGAAGCTTTCTGAATCATGCCGGCCGGAATTTCTTCGCAGCCGATTTCAAACAGCAAGTCGCCGAAATTTTTTCCGGTGCGGCTCATGCCTGCACCTCGGCATGTTCCCCGCTTACCGCGGCGCGCTGGCGCATCCACAACTCCGCTCCACGCACGGCGAGTTTGCGGATTCGCCCGATCAGCGCAGCGCGCTCGGTGACGGAGATCGCACCACGTGCATCGAGCACATTAAATAGATGGGAACACTTCAAGGTGAGCTCGTAGGCAGCGAGCAGCGGAAACCGCTCGATGTGTTCGCCCGGCTTCTTCGGCCAAAGATCGAGAATGCGCTTGGCTTCGGCCTCGTTCCCTTCGAATTGACGTCGCGTTGCCGCGGGTTCGGCGTAATCAAAGCTATATGCCGAAAGTTGCTGCTCCTCGGCGAGCCGCACCTGGCGATACGTGACGGTGTCCGACCATCGAACGTCGAACACATTGTCCACGCCCTGCAGATAAGCGGCGATGCGATCAAGCCCGTAGGTCAACTCCACCGAAATCGGATCCAGATTCAATCCGCCGCTCTGCTGAAAATAGGTGAACTGGCTGATTTCCAGACCGTCAAGTAGCACTTGCCATCCAATTCCCCACGCACCCAGCGTGGGCGCTTCCCAGTTGTCCTCTTCAAATCGAACATCGTGTTCTTTCAGATTGATTCCGACGGACGCGAGACTTTCGAGATACAGGTCCTGCACGTCCGCGGGCGCGGGTTTCAGTATCACTTGAAGTTGTGTGTGCTTGTACAGCCGATTGGGATTTTCGCCATAACGGCCATCGGCAGGGCGGCGGCTTGGCTGCGCGTACACAACGCGGTACGGATCGGAACCGAGCACGCGCAGGAATGTTTCCGGATGCATGGTGCCGGCGCCGACTTCGGTGTCATAGGGCTGCTGCAGGATGCAGCCGCGACGCGTCCAGTACTCTTCCAGCGTAAAAAGGATTTGCTGAAACGTGAGCCCTTTCGGTTTGGGCGCACTCTTTGCGGGCGATTTTGTTTTGTTGGGCCGTTTCACTCAGGCGACTC
Organism: uncultured Acidobacteriota bacterium; assembly: GCA_963719065.1. Lineage (GTDB taxonomy): Bacteria > Acidobacteriota > Terriglobia > Acidiferrales > UBA7541 > Palsa-295. The sequence goes on from CAVRAM010000001.1 coordinate 918,024, forward strand.
CAGAAGTTCCCGCGAGGTCAGCTTGCGGTCGATTTGGTGTTCAATAAGGTCCAGCATAACATCAGTCAAGTCGCGCGCGACCCGTGCGGGAATCATTTCTTCGGAAATTTTTTCGAGTTTCTCCGAAAGGATTTTGCGCGCGGCGGCGAGAGCCACGGGAGAAATGGTCCGCATGCCCGGCTTGCGGCATTTCTCGCAAGCGATCGCCGATTGCGACGGCGAGAAGTATGCCGGGCCGGGTTTTGCCGGATCGGGCGAGAGCAATTTCCCGCACCGCGCGCAGGCGTCGAGCGACGGCAGCCAGCCCCCGAGCTTCACCGTCCAGAGCGTGAAGTACGCGAGCGGGATTTCGTATTTCTTCGACGCTTTGATCGCGCGCGCCACCAGCAGCAGCAAACGAAAATTTGCGTCGGCCGCTTCGTGGTCGGGCAAAACCGTTTCAGTCACTTCGCTGAGCACGGCGAGCGCCACGCCCGAACCGTAGTCGCTGAACGCGGCCATGAAAGATTCGATCAGGTCGCACTGATTCAGGCGAACCAGCTCACGGTTTTCTTTTTCGTAGAACCAGACTTTTATATAGGAGAGCCGCTCGAGCGTGGAACCGAATTTACTTTTCGTTTTTCGTGCACCGGAGGCGACGCCGCGCATCCGTCCCATCGATCGCGTGAAGAAACTGACGAGCCGGTCCGCTTCGCCGAGCGGATAGGTTTGAAGAATGATGGCTTCGGATTCGTGAGTGGGCATGAAATCAGTCGGCGCGCCGACGAGCGAAAAATTTCAACTGCTACTTTCACACGCGGCACAACGTCGCTCGTCGAACCAAATTTTCTATCACAGCCACGACCGCTTCGCAATTATTTAACGCCGCAGTCCGAGATCGCTTGAAGAATTTTCGCCACTGCGGAAGACGCGCTTCTGTTCTTCATCCTAAACGCTAAGAGCGAAAGAAAACACAATCAAAGTAATACTTTAAATTGCAGTTTCCGCGCACAGCGTGAATCTGAGGCTCTGTTTTCAATTTACCGCAGCATGAAGCTTCCGATTCACTCACCGTTACGGACGAAAAATCTTCGACAGTGCTTGAGATTACGTCGCACCAGAATTTTCACTTCCCTGTTTTCGATTCTGCTTTCGACTTTCGCGATTCACTTTTAGAATTCTCTCGTCCGGTCGAAACTCAATTCACGATCGGCGACCCGAAATGATCCCACTCAAAGACCTTCAACCTCGCCGGTCGGCTCCGGTGGTCACCCTGTCGCTGATCGCCATCAACTCGATCATATTTCTGTACCAGCTCACCTTGCCCGCGCGCGCCTCCGAGACTTTCGTGCTGACCTACGCCGCAGTGCCTTCGAAGATCGCCCTCGCGCTGGCTGGACATCACTACACGCTCGCGCAAGCTCTAGTGCCGCTCTTAACCTGCATGTTTCTGCATGGCGGCTGGCTCCACATCATTGGCAATATGTGGTTCCTTTGGGTTTTCGGCGCCAACGTGGAAGACCGGATGGGCAGCGGATCGTTTTTGCTGTTCTATTTGATCTGCGGCGTCGGCTCGAGCGTGGCGCAGACGCTGTTTTCCTGGGGATCGCGCGTGCCGTCGCTCGGAGCAAGCGGCGCGATCAGCGGAGTCCTGGGCGCTTACGTTGTATTCTTCCCCAGTGCGCGGATTCTGACGCTCGTGCCGTTGTTCATTATCTGGTTCACGGCGCGGATTCCGGCGCTGGTGTTCATCGGGCTTTGGTTTCTGATCCAGTTCGTCAGCGGAGTCGGGTCGCTCGGCATGAAGAATGCCGGCGGCGTGGCGTGGTGGGCGCACGTTGGCGGATTTCTTTTGGGCTTGGCGCTGGCACGCAGCTTTCCCGGAGCCGAAGGTCGCGTCGCGTACTAGTTCGCACCTGCCGATCGCCCCCCCCCTGCTCCCGACCATACTTCGATATGTCACACTCGCCGATAAATCCGTCGAGATGCCGACAACTCAACGATCGCCTGATGTTTTCCGGCCGCGCCCCGCACTTCAACTAAAACTGCAACTGACCTCATCGCGCGCAAATCGGGCTGCCCTACCGCTGAATTTCGAACCATCGCCTTCGATTCTTCGCTCGCTCGATATATAATCCACGCATCGAAATTTCAGCGTCCAACGGCGCTGGTGAAATTTTCCGCTCTCCCATCCGTAACAATCGGTAGCGCGGTACGTTACAACTATTCAGGAGCCTACGTCCTTCATGTCCACGTCACAGAGCGCACCGAAACCCGACCTCGGCTCCCTTCGTATTGGCGAAGGCCAGCGAAAAGGCTCCGGCGCCGGAAAGAAGCTGGGGATCTTCGCCACCGTACTGGGCGTGCTGGTGATCGCCACCGGCGTGGTGTTTGCGTTTCACACCAAGAAGCCCCTGGTCGAAGTAGCGACCGCCGAGCAGGCCACGGTCGGCACACGCCCCGCCCTGCTGAATGCCAGCGGCTACGTCACTCCGCGCCGCCGAGCCACAGTGGCCGCGAAAATTACCGGCCGGGTTACCGGCGTGTATTTCGACGAAGGCCTGCATGTGAAAGAGGGCCAAGTGCTGGCCAAGCTGGATGACGCAGATGCCGTACGTTCGCTGAATTCCGCGGTCGCCGATCGCAACGCCAGCCAGGCGGCCATTCGTGATTACGAAGTGCAGCTCAAAAACGCCGAAATCGAACTCGCGCGCGCGCAAAAACTGCTGACTGCCGGAGTGCAGAGCCAGGAAACGGTGGACACCGCGACGATGAATGCAGACAGCCTGCGCGCCAAGATTGCGCTAGCGAAAACGCAGGTGCAAACCTACGAAGCGCGCATCGCCGAAGCACAGCAGGCGGTGGACAACACCGTGATCCGCGCGCCGTTTGACGGCATCATCGTTTCGAAAGACGCGCAGGTGGGTGAAATGGTCTCGCCGATTTCGGCGGGTGGCGGATTTACGCGCACCGGCATCGCGACGCTGGTGGATATGAATTCAAATGAAATCGAAGTGGACGTGAACGAGAGCTACATCGCACGCGTGGTAACCGATCAGCCGGTCACCGCCGTGCTGGACGCATATCCCGACTGGCAGATTCCGTCAAAGGTTCGCACCGTGATCCCAACGGCCGACCGGCAGAAGGCCACGGTGAAGGTTCGCATTTCGTTTTTGAAGCTCGATCCGCGGATCCTGCCGGACATGGGTGTGAAGGTCACGTTCCTGGGCGATGCGCCGAAGGAAACCAAAGGCGCCGCGGCGCCGGCCGCGCTGATTTCGTCCGATGCGATTCGCAACGACGACGGCAAATCGGTGGTGTATCTGGTGAAGGACGGCAAGCTCGAACGCCGGGCCGTCACCACTGGAAATGCGCGCGGGCCCGAAACCGAAGTGATGGCCGGACTGCAGCCCGGCGACGTGGTCGTGACCAAAAGCGCGTCTCCGCTGAAAGATGGTGAGGAAGTTCAAGTACAACGTTAGATCGTTCCGAGGAGACTCACGATGGTTCGTGTCGATGGCAAGGGCGGCTCAGACAGCCTGATCAAGATTCGAGGACTCGACAAGCAGTACAAGCGCGGCGGCGAAAACATCGACGTGCTGCAAGGCCTGAACCTCGACGTGGATCGCGGCGACTTCGTCGCGTTCATGGGGCCGAGCGGCTCGGGCAAGACCACGCTGCTCAACTTGCTGGGCGGCCTTGACGTGCCCACGCGCGGCAGCATCACGGTCGCCGGCGACGAAGTGACGAATATGTCGAGCGGCAAGCTCACCGAATGGCGCGCGCGCCACGTCGGCTTCATATTTCAAATGTACAACTTGATCCCGGTGCTCGACGCGTTTCAAAACGTGGAGCTGCCGCTGCTGTTAACGAAACTCTCTAAGGCCGACCGCAAGAAACATGTGGAGACGGCGCTGTCGGTCGTCGGCCTGGCCGAGCGCATGCACCACTACCCCCGCCAGCTTTCCGGCGGACAAGAACAGCGTGTGGCCATCGCGCGCGCGATCATCGCCGATCCCACCTACCTGCTATGCGACGAGCCGACTGGGGACCTGGACCGCAAGAGCGCTGATGAAGTACTTGAACTGTTGCACCGGCTCTGCAAGGAATACAACAAGACGATCTTGATGGTAACGCACGACCCGATGGCCGCCGACAGAGCTCAAGCAACACTTCACTTGAACAAGGGAGTGTTGGTGGAAGCAGCCGCGGTGCATGCTGGAGGTGTCGCATGAAATATTTGCCGCTCATCTTCGCAAACCTGCGGCGCAAGAAACTCCGCACCGTGCTTACGGTCGGCTCGTTTGCTGTGGCGCTGTTCCTGTTCGGATTTCTCGCCGTCATCCATCACGCGTTCAACGGCAACATGGACGTGGTGGGCGTGGACCGCTTGATGACCATTAATAAGGTTTCGATCATTCAGCCCCTGCCCCAGTCCTACAAGCCCCAGATCGAGCGCATTCCAGGCGTGAAGCTGGTCACCGCTCAGAGCTGGTTCGGCGGAATCTACCAGGACCCGAAGAATTTCTTCCCCAGCTTCGCGATCGACCCGGAAACACAACGTCAAGTGTTCCCTGAACTCACGGTATCCGACGACCAGTGGAATAAATTCCTCGGTGACCGCGAAGGCGCCATCGTCGGCTCGAAAACCGCGAAGCGCTTCGGCTGGAAAGTGGGCGATCGCGTCCCGCTGCAGGCTCCGATTTACGGCGGCGTGTGGGAATTCAATATCGACGGCATCTACGACAATCCGAAGGACGGCATCGACCTCACACAGTTCTGGCTTCACGACAAATACCTCGAAGAGCGCAGGACCTTCGGCAAGGGTCAGATCGGCTGGTACACCGTCAAGCTTGACAGTCCGGACGATGCTCCGCGCGTGATCAAGGCCATCGATACGCAGTTCGCGAACTCGCCCTTTGAAACCAAGAGCGAAACGCTCGCGGCGATGACCGAATCGTGGGTGAAGCAGGCCGGCAACGTGGAATTCCTGATCATGGCGATCGGCGGCATCGTGTTCTTCACGCTGCTGCTGGTCACCGGCAACACGATGGCGCTTTCGGTGCGCGAACGCATGGGAGAGCTCGCGGTGATGAAGGCTGTCGGCTTTTCCGATCGCTTCGTGCTCTTCATCGTGCTGGCCGAGTCGCTCTTCATCGCGCTGGTGGGCGGATTTATCGGCATCGCCCTGGCAAAGTTAATGACGCTCGGCGGCGATCCCACCGGCGGCATCCTTTTCTCGTTCATGCTTCCGGCCAGCGCGGTGCTGCTCGGAATTCTCGCCGCGCTCGGCATCGGCATGCTCGCGGGCATCATTCCCGCCACCAACGCAATGCGCCTGCGCGTCGTCGACGCGCTCCGGAGGGCTTAAAACATGGCGATTCCCATCGTGTACAACTTGCGCAGTATGAAGGTCCGGTGGCTCACGGCGCTCGCGGCGGTGCTGGGCATTGCCGGCACGGTGGGCGTTTTCGTGGCGATGCTCGCGCTCGCACACGGCTTTCAGGCAACGCTCGTCAATTCCGGTTCTCCAGAAAACGTGCTGATTCGCCGCGCCGGATCTTCGGCGGAGCTTGACGGTTCGGTGGACCTCGATCAAGTGCGTGCCCTTGCCGATGAACCGGGCGTGGCGCACAACGCCGCCGGCAAGCCGCTCATCAGCCCCGAAGCCGTGATGATTGCGGGCTTCAATCTGAAGGAAACGCACACCAATGCGAACGTTCAGGTTCGCGGCGTGCAGCCAATCGTTCTCGAGGTGCGGCCGAACATCAAGATCGTCGAAGGCCGGTTCTTCGAGCCGGGCCTCGCCGAACTCATAATCGGAAAGAATGTGACCAGCACCTACGAAGATCTCGAACTGGGAAAAACCATCAACTTCGGCGGGCAGACCTGGAAAGTCGTCGGCGTCTTCGACGCCGGCGGCAGCGCGTTTGACTCCGAAGTGTGGGCCGACAGCCGGGTGCTCAATCAGGTGTACAAGCGCCCGGAGAATCTGTCGCAGTCGGTGACGATTCGGCTGACTTCAGCGAATGCGTTCAATCAATTCAAGGATGCCGTTACGGCAGACCCGAAACTGACAGTTCAAGTGGACCATGAAGTCGAATACTACGCTCGGCAATCGAAGGTACTTACGACGCTGATTACGGTGCTGGGCGGACTGGTCGCTTTCATCATGGGCATCGGCGCGGTGATTGGCGCGCTCAATACCATGTATGCGATGGTCAGCGAACGCGGGCGCGAGATCGCCACCATGCGTGCCATCGGCTTCCCGCGGTTCAGCATCGTCGTTTCGTTCGTTTTTGAGGCAGTGGTGATCGCGTTCATCGGCGGCCTGATTGGGTGCATCTCGGTGCTGAAGCTCAACGGCTACACCACCGGCACGATGAACATGCAGACGTTCTCGCATATGGCGTTTGCGTTTCAAGTCACGCCGATACTCCTTTTGGTGGGATTGGTGTTCGCGATATTGATGGGAGTTCTCGGCGGCGTGCCGCCCGCGATGCGCGCGGCGAACCGTCCTGTGGCTTCGGCTCTACGCGAACTTTAAGTTTTTGAGTCGAACTGCCGACACTGCGAGTATCGATTCAACTGCCGGCGGGAGCCGACTCGCGAATCTAAAGCGATACGACAGGCCGGAAGGTCTGCAGTAAAACTTCAGCTTCGGTTTCCGGTAGAGCGTTGCTCGCTTCTCACTTGAAGAATCGCGGCACGAATCGGTGCCGCCTCGCTGCGACTCCCTCAAGCTCATCCAACACTTAAACTTTTGCGACGTGATTCGCCACCCACTCGCCTACTTCGCGGGTTCCCAGCGTTCCGCCGAGCTCCGCCGCGGTCTTCCCTTCGCGTAACGCGGTCCTGACGGCTTCTTCGATGCGCTTCGCGTCTTCGGTCCAACCAAAATACTCGAACATCATTGCGACCGTCAGAATGGCGCCCATCGGGTTGGCAATGTTTTTCCCCGCGATTGTCGGCGCCGAGCCGTGCACCGGCTCAAACAACGAGACCTGGCCGGGATGAATGTTGCCCGAAGGCGCAAGGCCCAGGCCGCCGGCCAACTGCGCGCCCACGTCGCTGGCAATGTCGCCGAATAAATTCGTCGTCACGATCACATCGAACTGGCGCGGGTCGCGAACCATCTGCATCAGCAGGTTGTCGATGTACTGGTGCGTGGCCTCGATCTCGGGATATTCGGCCTTCACGATCTTGTACACGCGTTGCCAAAGGTCGTGGCCAAACGTGAGCGCGTTCGATTTATCGGACATGCAGACGCGATTCAGTCCTTTGGCCCTCGCGTAGTCGAACGCATACCGAATGATCCGTTCGACGCCCTTTCGCGTGTTGATGTCTTCCTGAATCGCCAGCTCGTCCGCGGTTCCCTTCTTGAAGTTACCGCCGACGCCGACGTATTCGCCCTCGGTGTTCTCGCGGAACACGATGAAGTTCACGTCTTTTTCGGTGCGGTCCTTCAGCGGAGAGAATTTCCTGTCAAACATCACGCACGGCCGCGCGTTCACATAGAGGTCGAGCTTGAATCGCAACCCGAGCAGAATATCCGCGGCGTGAATGTTGGACGGTACGCGCGGGTCGCCCATCGCGCCCATCAGAATCGCGTCAAAATCGCGGTGAAACATCTCCACTGCATCGGCCGGCAGCGTAGTGCCGTCCTTCAAGTAGCGGTCCGCGCCCCAATCAAAATCGGTCAGCTTCACTTCCTTGCCGCCGCGCGCCGCCGCAGCCTTCATTACCTTCACGGCTTCGGGAATCACTTCCTTGCCGATTCCGTCGCCGGGAATAATCGCAATGCGTTTGTGGGAATTTTTATTTTCAGTCATCAGAGGCTCGAAAATTAACACGCGAGTCAGAGGGTGTCAAACCAGGTGCTCGCGCGAGATTCCATCGTGTGCGCGAGCATGAATCGCGCGCCGCGATCGAAACGTCCGCTACTGATCCCGCAGCGCGACCATTGGATCGACGCGCATCGCGCGCCGCGCCGGCACATAGCACGCCAGCAGAGCCACGGCGCTCAGCAAAGCGCCCACGGCCACAAACGTGATTACGTCGGTAGCGGCCACGTTGAACAGCAGCGCGCGCAGAAATCGAGTAAGCATGATCGACAGCGCAAATCCGATCGCCAAGCCCGCCAGAATCAAATGCGCACCGCGCACCAGCACGAGTTGAAACACGTCTCGCTGCTGCGCGCCGAGCGCCATGCGAATTCCGATCTCGCGCGTTCGCTGCCGAGTGGTGTACGCGATCACGCCGTAAATTCCCACCGCCGCCAAAATCAGCGCCAAAATCCCAAACAATCCCACGAACGTGCCTGCGATTCTCTGCCCCATGCTGCCGATCTCCGCTTGCCGCTCGAGTGTCGAAGGATCAAAAACCGGCAGTCCCGCATTCAATTCGCGCACCGCTTTTTCGATCGGCTTGGCATACGCCAGCGGTTCGCCCGCCACGCGGACGTGAATGATTCCGTACGGCGAGTAATCCTGCAGGATCGGCAGGTAAATGATCGGGCGAGTGATTTCGTCCAGGCGATCGTATTTCGCATTTTGCGCCACGCCCACGATGCTGAAGTGCATGCTGTCGGTCTCGACCATTTTTCCCAGCGGATTTTGGCCCGGCCAGTAGCGATCGACGAACGCCTGGTTCACCACGGCGACGATTTGAGAATCGGCGGTGTCCTGCTGGGAAATATCGCGGCCGGCGATGAGCGGAATCTGCATCAGGTGCAGATAGTCCGGCCCGACGCTGGCCTCTTTGATATCCATCGATTCGTGCGGCTGCGGCACGTAGCCTTCGGGTTCAACGACCGTGCTGTTTGTCGAATAGCCGAGCGGAGTCCAATCCGCGACCGTTGCCGACTCGACGCCCGGTATCTGCTTCAGTTTGGCAATGAGCTGACGATAAAACTCGGTGCCGGTTTTTGCGTTGTACCCCGCCGCAAACAAGCTCACCGAACCCAGATACACATGCTTCGGGTTGAATCCGGTGTCCACTTTCTGCGCCGCCGCAAAGCTGCGAATGAAAAGCCCGGAGCAAACCAACAGCAAAAGCGACAGTGCGATCTGCGCCACAACCAGAATGCTCGAGAGCCGAGCCTTGCGGATGCTGCCCGAGCTACTGTTCGAGTCTTCCTTTAACACCGCCATCGGCGACAAATCGGAGGCGCGCAGCGCCGGCAGTACGCCGAAAACAATTCCCGCGAAAATTGAAATCGCAAAGGTCACCAGCAGCACCCGCGCGTCGGCCTGGATATTCAATCCGACGGGAATATTCGTGGGAGGAATGAACCGGCTGAACGAGCCTGCCGTCCAGGCCGTGACCATCATCGCAACGACGCCGGCCGCGGATGCGAGCAGAATGCTTTCCACCATGAATTGCCGCACCAGGCGCCAGCGCGTGGCGCCGACGGCCAGCCGCACGGCAACTTCCTTGCGCCGCGCCACCGAACGGACCAGCACCAGGTTCGCCACGTTGGCGCAGGCCAGCAGCAACACGAACCCGGCGATGCTCATCAGGATCGGCAGCAAAACATACAGATACATGTTCGCGCCAAACGGGCCGCGCCACAGCGGAAACACAGTCGCATTGGTGTCGCCCTGATGCTCCTGCGGGAATTGCTGTGCCAGATGCTTGATCAGGCCGTCCATCTCGCTCTGCGCCTGCAGCACGGTTACGCCGGGCTTCAAGCGCCCCTGTAGGACCAACCAGTTAATGTCGCGCGCGTGCAGGCGGTCGGTACTCGAAACGATCTGCTGGCACATTACCACCGGAACCCACAAATCGGTTTGCACACCAGTCTGGCTTCCCTGAAATGTGGGCGGAGCGACGCCAATCACCTGATAGCTGTGCTGATTGATTTGAACGGATTTGCCGACGACGTTGCGATCGCCACCGAATCGCGATTGCCATAGGCGGTAACTGAGGACCACCACGTTCGCGCCGCCGGGCTTTTCGTCCTCTTCGGGCAGGAACGTGCGGCCAAGAATCGGGCGAACCGCGAGCACGTCGAAGTAATTCGCCGACGCCAGCGTGGCCCAGGTGTGTTCGGGCCGCGCGCCGCCGGTAATGTCCACCGGCCGGAAGGCCGAAGCTGCGAGCCCGGTCAGTGTGTGATTCTGGTCTCGAAGGTCGATGTAATCCGGATAGGAAAAATCGCGCGGGGCGCGCAGTTCGCCCGAATGGTTGAGCGTCACCAGGCCGGAAGTATTGGTCGAGCCCGGAATCGGATTCAGCAGCGTGCCGTTGATCCAGCTGAAAATCGTGCTGTTCGCGCCGATGCCCAGCGCCAGAGTCAGGATCGCCAGAATCGTAAATCCGGGCGACTGACGCAGGTTGCGAAGCGCGTATCGAATGTCCTGCCCGATCGTCCCCATCGGCTTCCTCCGAGTGACTTCGATGCTGTGGGTGCAACGGATGGCCCAAAGCGGCTGGCAGGTAAACTACTCCAAATCGGTGGCTTAAGGAAATCCGGCCAGCGCGCCGCCGCGTCAAGTGTCCGTTGCTGGGACGCGCAAAATCGTAATCGAACGAGCTGGGCGGGCCGGGAACATTGCCGCAGGCAATCCCACCGACTCGGCCACGAACTGCATGCGCGGGATGAAAGTTCGCCCCGCGCTTGAACTCTTCACCCTTCGGCAAACACGGCGCGAAATTCTCGCCAAAAACTTTAATGCGATCTTCGTGCGCGCCGACAATGTACTTAAAACTTTCGCTCGCACCTGTCCGCGCGGACAGTTCCTTACGGGACACCTCACCGCGCGAATCTGTTTGCCGGTGCTCAAGTGAACCTTTAGAGTCGGATTCATCAGTGAGCGCGATCGCGCAGTTTTTTTGGCAACTTGGCAACGAAATCCGGAGGGACCATGTGGAGCAATAACAAGCAGTCGCAGAGCGAATCACCCAACGCGGCGCCGGCGCCAGCCTTCCAGCCGCCGCAGACGCAATCGAATTTCAATTCCAGCCCCGCGCCGTCTGCCTCGGCTCCGGTTCGTTCGAGTGTTCCGGGCGCAAAGCAGACCGCCATTCTCGGTCCCGGACTGACCGTCAAGGGCCAGATCATCGGCGACGAAGATCTGCACATCGAGGGCAAGGTCGAAGGTCCGATCACGCTGAAGGGCCAGCGCCTCACCGTCGGCAAGACCGGTGAAGTGGTGTCCGACGTTCAGGCCAAAGAGATCGTGGTGTTCGGAAAAGTCCGCGGAAATCTGCACGCTTCGGACCGCGTCGAAGTGAAGAACGACGGCTCGGTGATCGGCAACATCATCGGCGGCCGCGTGCTGATCGAAGACGGCGCGTACTTGAAGGGCCAGATCGAAATCCAGCGCGACAAGAACCACTCGTCGCACTCCGAGAAGCACGAACTGGAAACCGTCGGCGCTTCCAACTAACAGCTTTCAACTCAAAATCAAAAGCCCCGCGGCGCTCGATCCTCCGCGGGGCTTTTTGTTTTTGCGAGCGGGATTTACGATTTGGCCGGCCTCACTGCTACTCCCAATCGCTTTGGTTCGCGACCTTAGGTCTGCGAAGTACCGACGACCGGAGGCGCGGGCTGCGTCGCCGGAGTGGCCGAAGGCGCGCTGGCGCTGCCCTGGTTCGATGAATCGGGAGTGGCTGAATCCGGCTGCGGCTTCAGCGAGAACGGAATTCCCCGCCGCGCGTTTTCGTTCACGGTGCGCTGCAAATCCAGTTCGCCCATATCGACCGAACCCTGCCCGCCGTAGCTGACGTTGTAGTGCAGCACGCCATCGCTCAGCCAGTAGTCGGAAGCCGCCAGCGTCGTGCCGTCTTTCAGATAGAGCAAGACGGTCGGCGTGGAAGCGGCAACGTTGTTGGTCACCGGATTGTTGTTCGGCGAACCGACCGGACCCTGGTAACCGCCGTCGTTGGAATTCATGTCGGCGTTGCCGTTCATGTCCGCGCTGCCGATCGGAAGCGAGTCCACGCCGGATGCACCGTTGTCGGTATAGAATCCGGAGTTGTCGTTGCTGGTATCCACGTTGGAGCTGGAATAATTCGGATCCGAATACGTCACGCTATAGCCAGGGTACGAACTGTAAATGCCGTAGTATCCCGGGTAGCCCCACCACGGGCTGTACGCGTAACCGCATGCCGGCCAGTAGTAGCCCCAGCATCCGCCGCCCCAGCCATAACCGAACCCGATGCCCCATCCGAAGCCCCAGTACGGGTAGCCCCATCCACCCCAACCCCAAGGACGGTAGCCCCATCCATAGCCGTAGCCGCGATAGCCATAACCGTAGCCGTATCCGCCGCGGTAGTAGTTGCCGCCGTACGGACGAGTCGCGGAAAAGGTGGAGCTGCTGCTAAATCCGTGCGTGCTCGAAAAGCTGTGGGTGCTCGAAAGGCCGGAGCTCGATCCCGCAAATCCGTGAGCCTGCAACGGGCCGCCCAGCCGCGGCGCGACGGTGCTGGTGGCGGCGAAGTGCGTGCCGCCCAGGCTGCCGAAGCCGTTGCTGTGCGTTGTGGACATCGAGCTGCCGAGCGAAGAGTGCGTCGCAGTGGACGAACCGAAATGCGAGCCTTCGATATTGTTGACCGCGCGATTCGAAGCAATCGCCGACCCCGACGTGTAGCCTCGCGACGCCGAATAGAGCGAATTGCCCTGCCCCTCAAGCCGCGTTGAAGGGTTCGTCGCTGCGTGTGCCGCGCCGGCCGTCAAATTCGAATTGGAAGTTCCCGACCGAGCGTAGCCATTAGACGCGCCGGTGTTGCCGCTGCGCGCCGAATACGGAGTGCCGAACCGCACGCTAGCCGGAGGAGGCACAGCGCGATTGGCGGAGTTGTAAGAGTTTGAGCGTCCCGCTGCGCCGTTGGCAGAGGACGAATAGCGATTCGCACCGTTATAGCCGTTGGTCGAGCGATTGGCGCTGTACGGAGTCGAGTAGCGAGTTCCGCCGTTGGGGCTTGAGCTGTAGTGGTTGCCGCTGGGCGCCGAGTAGCTTCCCGAAGATCGCGCCGGAGCGCTGGCACGCGGGGCGCTCGATCCGCCACCGTGAAAACCGCCTCCGCCACCACCACCGTGGAAACCACCGCCACCACCGCCGCCGTGACCTCCGCCACCATGTTGGGCGAAGGCGGGCTTCGGGGCGCATGCGAGCGCGAGTATCGCGCTAACTACGAAGATACTTTTCAAAAGGGAGGAGCGTGTCATGTCGATGCCTCCAACTCACGAATCCCAAGGGCAGCCAGGACGTCCCTATTTCGGATTCTACACCATTTGATTCCCAGCAGATGTTCCCGGTTGCAGTGTGTTTCGATCACGATCCCAAGCGCAAAACGGGATAATCCCCTTACAACGGGAATAAAACACGGCCTTGGCGGAAAAGTTTCGGCTGGCCTTCGTTTGTACCGAAGGGCAAGTGCAGTTCAGGCGGAAGTACAGGCGATTGAACAGGTTAGCGAGACCGCGCAAACGGAGAGCGCGGAGCGCGCCGAGCGGCGATTTCAGTTCTTGCCGCGCTCGGCCAAAAACACGCCCACCAGCACCAGCGCCGTGCCCAGCAGCAGGTTGCGGCTGGGATGTTCTCCCAGAAACGCCACGGACAACAGGATGACGACCACGGGCTGAAAATAGCTCATCACCGCGACCCGAGAGGCGGTGAGGTACCGCAGCGCCCAATAAAAAATCGTGTATGCCGCCACCGAACTGGCCGCAGCCATGTATAGCATCCCCAGCCAACCGCCCCAGCCGACCGATTTCCAATCTAGGTGCACGGCCTGCCGGATAGAAATCGGCAGCAGCATGATCGCCGCGGCAAAGCAGTTGAACGCGTTCATCGAGATCGCGTCGTAGCGATCGGCCAGTCGCTTGCCCAGTACGGTGTAAATCGAAAAACCGATCGTGCCGCCCAGCGTGATCAAGTCGCCCAGCAACAGCGGCGAATTCCGCGGCGAGCCTTGCTCGGTTTCGAGCAGGTACACTCCGAAAAACGAAATCGCCATGCCGGCGATTTTTGCGGCGGTGAGTTCTTCAAGCTTCATCGCGCGCGCCAGCAGCAAAATAATCAGCGGGCCTACGGCGATGATCACCGAAGAATGATCGGACGTGGTGTAGTTCAGCCCGACCGTGAACAAACCCTGATTGATGATCACGCCGAAAAATCCCAGATAAGCGAACGGCCACAGGTCGCGCGCCCGCAGCGGGCTGCGATTTTTCTGCGTAAAGTACACAGGGATCATCAACAGCGCCGCAACTTCCAGACGAAAACTCGCGAGGGTGATCGGATCCATGGTGCGTAGCGCGATTTTTCCCGCGATGTAATTCACCGACCACAGCAGCAACATGAAGACCAGCGAAGCCATCAAGAACGCTTCGCTCGGCCTGCGGGCGGACGGGTTCGGTGCTGCGGCGGACGGAGCGGTCACGATTTACTCGAGGACTTCCGAGCGTTGGGTGAGTTTTTCGATGCGATCAAGCCGCGGCGCGTAGCCGATTCCGGGCGTGGTGGGGACGATGATGGTTCCCTTCGGCGTCACTTCCACTTCTGGCTCGATGATGTCTTCGGTCCAGTAGCGCTTGCTGGCGGAAACGTCGCCGGGCAGCGTGAAATTCGGCAGCGTGGACATGGCGATATTGTGCGCGCGGCCGATGCCGGATTCGAGCATTCCGCCGCACCACACCGGAATGGATTTCTGCTGGCACAAATCGTGGATCGCGCGTGCTGCGGTGTGCCCGCCCACGCGCCCGAGCTTGATGTTGATGATTTTGCAGGCGCCGATTTCGATGGCCGCGCGTGCGTGCTCGATGTCGTGAATGCATTCGTCCAGGCAAATGGGCGTCTGCAATTCACGCTGCAATTGCGCGTGGGAATAAATGTCGTCGTAGCCCAGCGGCTGCTCGATCATGATCAGAAAATAGTCGTCGAGCTTTTTCAGCAGCGGCGCGTCCTGCAACTGGTAGGCGGAGTTGGCGTCCACCATCAGTCGAATGCGCGGAAACCGCTCGCGCAGAGCACGGACCGGCTCCACATCGTTGCCCGGTTTGATTTTTATTTTGATGCGTTGGTATCCCGCCCCCAATTCCTTTTCAACTTTGGCGAGCAGCTCTGCGGTGGACGGCTGAATTCCGATCGAAACGCCGGACGAGATTTCCGAGCGCGTGCCGCCCAGCAATTTCGAAAGCGGCAAGTTCTTCTGTTTTGCTTCCGCGTCCCAAATGGCAATTTCCAGGCCGGCCTTGGCCATGTTGTGTCCGCGAATCGGCGCCAGAACGTCCCACACCGCCGCGGCGTTTTCGAAATCTCTGCCCTTCAGCAGCGGCCAGGCGTGATCGCGCAGGATGTGCCACGCCGTCTCGACCGTTTCATAGCTGTAGTACGGATCTTCGCCGGCGGTACATTCGCCCCAGCCGGTCACTCCGTCCACGTCCGTTTCCACCAGAATGATCCGTCGCAGAAACGACGTGCCGAAGCTGGTTTGAAACGGAGCGATGAGCTGCAGATGGATTTCGCGCAGCGTGATTTTGTTCAGGCGCATTCGGGGGAGATTCCTTTAGTCTTCGAATTCTTCGGGTCGGTATTCGGGCAGACGCAGTCCGGCGACGGATTGCGCCGGCTCCAGCACGTAGTCGGTGGTCACTTCGCGGCGTTCGAAACCGCTGACCACAAATCCTGAATGGAGCAGCTTCTCGAATTGGTCGCGGATTTCGGCTTGAATTTTTCCGGCGGCGCCGCGATCGCGCGCGCGAAGCTCGTCGATTCGCGTAGGCAGTGAAACGGTTCGCGCCGGCGAATTCGACGGCATGGGATTGTCGGCCAAAATGCTTTTCACACGCGGCGAATCAATCCACCATTCGGCAACCAGGCGATCGGTAGGCAGCCCAACGTGCAGCGGACTCTCGGTGATGCCGTAGCAATTCGGAATGAACCGGCGGACCACCGCGCCCAACCGCACCAGATTGAAATGGGCGTTGCGCAATTCGAGCGGATCAAACGTCCACTCGATCAGCCGGATTCCGCGCTTCAGCGCGTCCTGGCGTTGAAACAATTTCAAACGGCGCCCGACGCCGTGATTCTGATATTCCTGCAGCACGCCGGTCATGTGCGAATGCAGAAACGGCTTGTCGCCGCGCGAGCCGACCAGCGAAAGCGTGAATCCCACCAGCTTGCGGCCGTCGAAAGCGCCCAGAATTTGTCCGCCCGTGTGATGCGCCACCACAAAGATTGGCGACGGCACAGCCATGGGTTCGCCCCACAGGGTGCGTTCGAGCTCGACGCACTCTTCGTACTCGGCGAGCGAATCGCAATGCCGGATTTCCAGATTTTCGAGGTTTAAAGAATTGGCCGCAAATTCAGGCATTCAACGCACTCCGGTACTCGCAATTATACAGAATCGGTTCGGCGAAACGAGCCGCACATCGATGACTATATTTTCTTCGCCCGGTTCCATAGTTCCTCCATTTTATCGCGCGGCACGTTCGCGAGTGGAGTTCTCTGCTTCGCGGCTTCCGCTTCCATCCACTGAAATCGCTGCTTGAATTTTTGGTTGGCTTTTTTCAGGGTCACTTCGGGATCGAGTTCCAGGAATCGCGCCACATTGACGGCGGCAAACAGCAAATCGCCGACTTCTTCCTCGACGCGCTCGCTCGGATGTTTCGTTATCGAACTCTTCGCGTCACGCGCTCCCGCGGGTACGAGCGCCAGCAATTCCCTTTTCTCTTCGTCGATCTTGTCCAGAATTCCCGCCAGGCTGTCCCAATCGAATCCGATTTTCGCCGCTTTGCGCGTCAGTTGGTACGCTTCGCTGGCCGCGGGCAGCGAGCGCGGCACTCCGGAGAGAATCGATTCGGACGCAGCCACCGCACCGGGCGATTTTTCGGCGCGCTCTTTATCGCGTTCCTCGGCTTTGATCTGCTCCCAGTTTTTCAGGACGGCTTTCGAATCCCGTGCCGTGGCATCGCCGAACACGTGAGGATGGCGGCGCACCATTTTCGTGTACACCGACTCGATCACATCGGAAATCGTGAAGTCGTTTGTTTCTTCCGCCAGGATCGAGTGGAAAATTACCTGCAGCAGCAAATCTCCCAGTTCAGACGCGAAGTGGCATTTGTCGCCGCCCTCGAGCGCGTCGAGCACTTCGTACGACTCTTCGATTAGGAATCGCCGCAGCGAGGCGTGCGTCTGTTCGCGATCCCATGGGCAGCCCTTCGGCCCGCGCAGAAGCGCCTGCAGAGCTACGAGCTTTGCGAACCACTCGCCAGCCTGGTGGTCGCGGCGGTTCAGGGGAATTTTCGGATAGCCCGAAGATTTCTTTCGCGGTGCGGATTTTCTTTTTCGAGTGAGTTTTCGCGGCACGGAAGAAATCTACAGGGACGAGGTATTCGATACAAGCGAGGAGTCGCCGCGCGGTGCGGCCACAGCGCAGCGAAAGCAGCGCGGACCAAAAAAAACGGAGCGCCGTCAAATTCCCCGCGCCCCGCCCGTCCCACGGGACCGAAAGTTACTGCGGTTTCGCGACGCCTTTCGCAATCGCGTCGTTCAGGATTTGCCGCACTTGCCGTTCGGCTTCCTTGGCCGCCGCTTCCTGCTGTGCGCCGAGTTTGCTTTCCTGTTCGCCCAACGCTTCTTCTTTTTTCCCCAGTTCGCTTTCCAGCTTGCTCAGTTTTTCCTGACGGTCGCCGTTGCCAGACTGCGCTTCGCTGAGTTTTTCCTGCAGCTCGCCGAGCCGCTCCTGCATCTGGCTCATGCGTTCGGCCATCTCGTCGGACTTCAGCGCCTCCGACTGCGCCTGCAACTTCGCCAGCGTCTCGGCCATCTGCGGCGAATTCACGTCGAGCTTCGCGATTGCCGCATCGAGACTTGCCTGCGCCTCGGCCATCGCTTTGCGATTCGCGTCGGAATTGAGCGACTTCATTTCGTCGTCGATCGCTTTCATCTGCGCCGAAAGGTCGGGAATGTTCACACTCGTACCGGACATCAACTGGCCAATCGCGGCCTGCTGCTCGCCGATCGCCTCTTGTTGCTGGCCCAACTCCTCCTGTTTCTTGTCGAGCGCTTCCATCGCATCGTGAGTCGCTTTCACGCGCTGAATCGTTTGCGGATCGGTGATCAGATAATCTTTTCCGTTCTGCCGGAACCAAATAAAGTTGTCGCCGTATTTTTGACGGAGATCGTCGGCCACGTCGTCGGCGATCGTCGTCGCGGAATGGCGGCCCGGGTTGATCATCACGAACGAGGTATCACCGCTGACCACGACCAGTTGATCGCCTGCGTGACCATAGTCGGTGACCGTCACCTGCTTATCCTGCACCGCTCGCGTCGGGCCCAGCGTATAAACGCCGCCGCTAATTCCGCCGACGGGCGCCATCGCAAACACCTTGGGAGCCACGTTGGGCATTGCGCTGGGTGCTACCCCAGGCATGGGAGCCAACGGAGCCACCACGATGTCGTGCGCGAGCGGAACAACGACCGGCGGGGCGCCCGGCTTGGTGATCACCATCACATGCGTTTTCGCGTCCACCGTTACATGCGGATCAACCTTCACGAGCGGAACAACTTTCACGTGCGGATCAACCATCACAACCGGTGCCTCTGCATCCGCCACGTCCAGCTTCGGCGCAGCTTCGGGCGCGGGAACCGCTAGCACCGTCACATGCGACGGCGCGGGATCGGCCGAGGGCGCGGGTGCTGCGGGCGTTGGAGCTGCCGGCCGTGTGCTTTGGGCTTGCGGAGCCGCCGGAGCCTGCGCGGCTTGCTGGATGATGTGCGTTCGCTCAAATCGCGGCGTGATGGCCGAGGCGAGCGCAACTAGAGGAATTGCGAAGCAAACTGCCGCAACAATGGCGGGCTTTTTGAGTGTCATGCCTGAGTCTCCCTTCCAACTGAGGATTCGATCCACGCGCTTTTCGGCCTGCCCCGCGGCCGCCATCGATACGCCCTGCCACCACACTCGCCCCGGTGCGGTTTCGAGCGCCCTGAAAAATCCCAAAAGTGTTTCTGCGTAGCGCGTGCGGTCGATGCCAGACGCCAGCGCCGCTTCGTCGCTCGCTTCTTCCGCCAGTTGCGCGAGCTTGCGGTCAAGCCACCAACTTAGCGGGCTGAACCAGAAAATCGCGCGGTGAACCAGCGAAAGCCGCTCGGCCAGCGCATCGCGCCGCGCTACGTGCGACATTTCGTGAAACAGGACGGATGAAAATTCGTCGTCCGACCATTCACGCCAGGTGACCGGAACCAAAATCGATGGCTTCGTCACGCCGAATGTGACCGGCACGCTCAACGCCGCGCTTTCGGCCAGTCGCGGCACGCGGCTCACTCCCGCCGCTTCGGCGCAGGAATTCAGCCGCGCGATCGCTCGCGCGTCGCGAATGGTGTGCGCTTTGCGGTTCAGATGCGCGCCCAGAAAAATTCCAGTGATCATCCGCGCCACAAAGCACGCCACCAGCGCGAGGTACAGCACCACGAGCGACGTCGGCACGCTCCACGTATTCCAGAAATGCAGCGCCGGCGCGGTGGCCGCTGCGAGATGGCCAGCGGCATGATGCGCACGGTAATTTGCGGTCGCAACAGCGCCGTGCTTCGCCCGAGCCGCGCGAACCGGCGCCTCCGAAGCAGGCGTCGATTCGGCAGAATCTCTTACGCGGCTCAAATCAATTTGATTCGTTGCGAAATGCGCTACGGTGACGCTGCTCACGGACTTGTCGTCAACCGACGGCGGAAGCGCTTCCACCACTCCGCTATCCGACGGTCCTGCCGTGGCGATTTGATTCGCGAGCCGCTCCGCCAACGCCGGAATCGCGTTCAGAAATTGCGCCGACACCGGCATCGGTGGCAGTACGTAGTTGAGCAGCGGCATCGCCAGCGCGGCGCACAATACGATCCGCCAAACCGCTAGCCGCGATTTCACGCCGTACATCCGCAAGCCCACTATCACGATTCCAGCCACTGCGGCCACCGCGAGCGAACGCAGCGCGGGCTCGATCAGATGAGATAGAAATGACACGGACGAAGCAGCGACGCTCTCGACGCTCATCACTTCCCTTCCTTCCGCGCGGCAATCTTGCGCGCCAGCCGGTCCAGTTCCTTGCGATCGAGCACGGCGTTGTCCACCATGCCGATCATCAGTTGTTCGACCGAGCCGCCGCAAAAACGGTCGATGATGTGTTTCACCGCACGGGCCGCCACGTTTTGGGCAGGCTCGGCGGCGCGATACATAAATGTCCGGCCGCTCACTTCGTGCTTCACGTAGCCCTTCTGCTCCAGTCGGCGCAGCACGGTGCGGATGGTCGATTCCTTCATCGGCGAGTCGGCGGCCAGGCCTTCGCGGCAGGCTTCGGAAGTGACCGGGCCGTGCGACCAGACGTAGTCCATGACCTTCTGTTCGACTTCGCCGAGGTTCTTTGGTTTGGTTTTCGATGTGTTTGTCATTGTAACGCTACAACATGTAACAGTAGAAACGGACGCTGTCAAGCGCTAATTTCCGCGCGCTTCGTTCTTCGGCGAGCGTGCTAAAGTGCCGGCAAGGAGTTCAATGACCAAAATTTCTGGCTTTGCGGTTCTCATCGTTGTTTTCGTTCTCGGATTTTTCGCCGTACCTGCCAACGCTCAATCGAAATCATCATCGTCCGCTTCCCCGCAGGACGAGTTGCGTCCACTGATCGCCCGCCTGGAGGCTGCAGCCAACGCGCACGACACCGACAAATTCCTGGAGCTGTATCTGCGGTCGCCCGAACTGGTGTTCGTCGTGAATGGCGACGTGATTCATGGCTTCGACGACCTGCGCGCGCAGCAACTGAAATGGTGGAAAAACGGCAAGTCTGACGTTGTATATACGCGCCGGGCCGAACCGGAGTTCACGGTCATCTCAGACAAAGCGGTGGTGGTGACGCTGCTGATCGGCTCCGAGCGTACCGGTGCGGACGGAAAAGTGGCGAAAAACGCCGCCGCGATTTCACTGGTTTGGCAGAAGTTCAGCGAAGGCTGGCGCGTGGTGTACACGCACGAATCGACGGAGCACTAGACCTTTTTCACCACGCTCGGTGAACTCGCTATTCATCGAGCTCGGTGGACCCGCTCGCGACCCGCGCCGGGCGTAGGTTGCATGAACTGGTGCGCACGCCGTCGATACCCCGCTCGCTTGTCGCCTCTGGATGCGAATGCTAGACTGACTTGTATCTACATCGCACCACGAGGACACCTGCTGTGGCAGACCCGAAGCAAGAAGAAACATTCAAAGTGATCGACCGGCGCCATTTTACCGAAGCCGGAGAAGTCCGCCCGGAAGCCGCGGATTTGGACCGCCGCGAGGAAGAGGCTGCGGCCAAGCGCGCCGCAAGCCAGCCGAAACCGGAGCCGGCCGCCGCTGCTCCAGCGCCAGCAGCGAAAGCGCCAATGCCCGCCTCTGCAGGACCGACGCTGGTGACGGCGCCTCCGACTGAAGAACTCGAAGCCGATGCAAGCGACGCCGATTCGGGCGAGCCGATGACCGCTTCCTCGCGCAGCTTTCAGATGTTGATCGATTTTCTTACGCGCAACGCCGCCGCGATGCTGGGCGGCATGGCCGACCCCCGCACCGGGCAGCCGTTTGTGGATTTGGAAGGCGCGCGCGACATGATCGACATGCTCGACGCGCTGCGCGAAAAAACGATGGGCAATCTTTCGAAAGACGACGAACAGTTGCTCGTGGAAATTCTCGGCAGCCTGAAATTGAGCTACATGGAAGTTTCCAAGGTTGCCGCCGAAGCGATGGCGAAGAAGGGCAAGATCGGTTCGATCAAGCCGTAACCGTCGCCGAGCGCAGGATTCGGTTTTCACCCGCGGTGCAATCGACGCCGCGGATTCACCCGGCAGTCCCACCGCGAAATGGAATCTCTCGAACTGACGGTTCTCGGCTCCGGCACATCGATGGGCGTTCCCACGCTTGCGTGTCATTGCGCCGTTTGCGATTCCACCGACCCTCTCGACAAGCGCACCCGTCCGTCCGTGCTGCTTTCCTACAATGGGCGCAACGTCATCATCGACACCACGCCCGATTTTCGTTTTCAGGCGATGCGCGAAAAAATCGATCGCCTCGACGCGGTGATCTACACGCACAGCCACGCCGACCATATTCTGGGGCTCGACGACGTCCGCCCGTACAACCTGAAGCAGCGCGCTCTGATTCCGATCTACTCCACCAAGCTGACGCAAGAAACGCTGCGCAAGCAGTTCGCGTATATTTTCGACGATACGCCGACCGAGAGTTCCCTGCCCGGCATCGACCTGCGCACCATCGACGAGCGACCGTTTGAACTGTTCGGTTTGACGTTTACTCCGATCCCCGCGAATCACGGCTCGCAGCCGGTTTTGGGTTTTCGGTTTGGCAAAGCCGCGTACCTGACCGACTTCAGCACCGTGCCAAGCAGCTCGAAAGCTCTGCTGCACGATTTGGACGATTTCATTCTGGATGCGCTGCGCCACCGTCCGCACCCCACGCACTCGAGCGTCGAGCAGTCGCTCGCGCTGGTGGCCGAGCTGCAGCCCAAGCGCGCGTGGTTCACGCACATCTGCCACGACCTGGGCCATGCCGAAACCAACGCGAACCTGCCTGCAAACGTGAAGCTGGCCTACGACGGCCTGAAATTCGAGGTCAAGATTTGAGCCCGCTGACCATCATTCACTCCGCGGAAGAATGGGTGACGCGCTTCGGCGCGATGCGCCCGTCGACTTCGCTGACCATCGGAAATTTCGACGGCGTTCATCTGGGACACCAGAAAATTCTGCTGGCGGTGGTCGAGCGGGCGCGCGCCAAGAATCTGATGAGCGCGGTGGTCACATTTGATCCGCACCCGGCGCAAGTGCTGAAGCCCGGGGCCGCGCCGACGATGCTTGAAACGATCGAGCAGCGGTGCGCGCATTTCCGCGAGATGGGCATCGAAGCCGTGCTGATTCAGAAATTCGACGCGGACTTTGCCGCCATCCAGGCGAACGAGTTCGCGCAGCGCTTTCTGGTAGAAACGCTACGGGTACGCGACATTTTTGTGGGCGAAAATTTCCGTTTCGGGCAGAAACAGCAGGGCGACGTGAAGCTGCTCGAATCGAGCGGCGCAGCGAACAGATTCTTCGTCAACATTGTCGAGCCGTTCGCCCTCGACGGAGTGGTGATTTCCAGCTCCGGCATACGGCAGGCGTTGCGCGACGGCCGCGTGCGCGAAGCGGCTGCGATGCTCGGGCGTCCGTTTGCGCTCGCCGGAGAAATCCAGACCGGCACTGGCACGGGACGCAAACTCGTCGTGCCCACACTGAATCTGAAGACCGACCAGCAGACGCTGCCGAAAAACGGCGTCTATCTGACGCAAACCGTTCTCGGCGACCAAGTGTATGGCTCGGTCACCAACATCGGCATGCGTCCCACATTCGACGGCACCAAACTCGCCATCGAATCGCACCTGTTCGGGTTTTCGCAGTATGTAACTACCGGGCCGATGGAAGTAAGATTTTGGGATCGACTGCGCGACGAACGGAAATTCGCGGGCGTGGACGAGCTGCGCGCTCAGGTTTTGCAGGATATCGAACGGGCAAAACAGATGAGCGCATCGATCGCAACCGCGAAGATGCAGACCACCTGAAGCAGCGCAGCGAGCGAGGCGAATCGCATGGAAAATAAAGACGTCGCAAAAATCCTGCGCGAGACCGCGCAACTGTTGGAAATCGACGGAGCCATCGTCGGCCGGTACCGCAGCTACGAAAAAGTCGCCGAACTTCTCTACAGCATTCCCGATCGCATTGAGGATCTGGCCAAAGACGACGCCAAGCTGAAAGCGCTGCCCGGCGTGGGCGACGGAATGGCCGCGCACATCCGCGAGATCCTGGCCACCGGCGATTACAGCCTGCGCGCCAAGCTGCTAAAGAAATTCCCGATCACCCTGCTCGATCTATTGAACCTGCAATCGCTCGGCCCCAAAAAAGTTGCCCTGCTGTGGAAAAAATTCAAGGCCGGCACCGTTGCCGACGTGGAAAAGCTGGCGCGCGAAGGCAAACTGCGCGACGTGGAAGGATTCGGCGAAAAGAGCGAAGAGAAAATCATCAAAGCGACGGAACTCGCCAAGCGCTCCTCGGGACGTTTCCACATCAACGTAGCGGACGACGAGGCCCAGAAACTTTCGGCGTACATTCACAAAGCTGGAACGTCGGTGGAATCGGTCACTCCGGCGGGTTCGCTGCGTCGCGGGCGGGAAACAGTCGGGGATCTCGATTTGTTGGTCACCATGCGTCCGGGCCACGACAAACAAAAAGACGTGGACGCCGTGGCCGCGCACATCCTGAAATATCCGGGCATCGATCAGGTGCTGGCGCACGGCGAAAATAAAGTGAGCGTGCTGCTAGGTAACGGACTGCAGGTGGACGTTCGCCTGCTCGACAAGAAAAGCTTCGGCGCCGCATTGCTCTACTTCACCGGATCGAAAGAACACAACGTGGTGCTGCGTGGCCGCGCGAAAGACATGGGCTGGACGCTGAACGAATACGCACTCACCACGCTGAAGGGCGGCAAGTTCGTCGCCGGAAAATCCGAAGAGGAAATCTATTCGAAGCTGAAGCTCGACTACATCGAGCCCGAGCTGCGCGAAAACACCGGCGAAATCGAGGCCGCTGAAAAACACACGCTGCCGAAGCTGGTGACGCTCGCCGACATTCGCGGCGACCTGCAGATGCACACCACCGCGTCGGACGGACGCAACTCGATCGAAGAAATGGGGGCGGCGGCAAAGGCTCTGGGCTACGAATACATCGCGCTGACCGACCATTCGAAAGCTGTGACCGTCGCAAACGGAATGGACGAGAAGCGCACCCTCGAACAGATTAAGAAAATCCACGCGGCTCACGTGCCGGGGATTCGCCTGCTGGCCGGAATCGAAGTGGACATCATGAAAGACGGCTCGCTCGACCTGGACGATGAAGTGCTGGCGCAACTCGATGTGGTGGTTGCGTCGGTGCACTCCAATATGAACATGCCGCGTGAAGCGATGACCGAACGCATACTCGCTGCGATCGAGAATCCCTACACGCAGATCATCGCGCATCCCACCGGACGGCTGGTGTTGCGCCGCGATCCGTTCGATTACGACATGGAGCGAATTCTTGACGCCGCAGAGAAGCATGGCGTGGCGATGGAGTGCAACGCCTATCCCGATCGCCTGGACTTGAAAGACGTCCACCTGCGCATGGCCAAAGAACGCGGCGTTAAGATCGTGATCTCCACCGATTCGCACAACGCCGGAAACCTAAACTTCATGAAGTACGGCGTGGAAACGGCGCGGCGCGGCTGGATCGAGAAAAGCGAAGTGATCAATACGCTGCCGCTAGCCCAGTTTTTGGCAGCGCTGCGCCCGAAGCCGGGCGCAGCCCGTTCAACGCCTGCTAAGAAGAAGTCCGCGAAAGCAAAATCCGCGTAACGAATTCCCTCAATCACGCGTCTTCAATTCGAGCCGTTGCTCGGGGACGTCAAAGTGTTCGTCGCGTGTGGCTTCGTTGTTTCTGCGCTTATAACGGCCGTTGCTGACGATGCCGGAGCGGGCTGCAGCGCACTCGCCGCACTCACGGCTTTGTCGGGTCCCGCACCGAACAACTCGGGATGCAGATAGTGCCCCTGCTCCGCGTCGGGCTTCGCTTCTTCCGTGGGGATGCGGTGCGCGTTGGCCCATGCGTCCTGCCGCACGCCGGTAATTTGCCACGACACGCGCTGGCCTTTTTTGCCGCCGGCAATGCGGAACTGATTGTCGTGGAGTTCTTCGGCGATGAATAGTTTTGGCGCGGGCGAGCCAATCGCGGTGAGCGTGTAACGGAAATCGCGATTGAGCGCGCTGAACCAATCCGGCATCGTCACCGTTGCATTGCCGTGCGCGTCGAGCGTGACGATGCCGTTGTAAATGTTCATCATGTCCGGCGATTCCACGAACGAATGCGACAGATATTTTCCAGCCGGATCGATCGGATCGTCGATCTTGAATGAGCCGCCGGCCTTGCTCAGCGTGCCGGTCACATACGCGTTGCCGGCTGCATCGACGGCAAAAGTTTGCTGCAAGCCGTTGTTCAGCCCTCCACCAGCCTTGTTGGCGTAGAACGCCAGGACGTTTCCTTGCGCGCCCCCTTCGTCGAGCACAGCCATACGAACGGAAGGATTGTAGGTGCCGGTGGTCGAGATGCCTTCGGAATTGAAATCGAGTGCCGTGGTGCCAGCGCCCGTTCCCGTGATCGTCAGCACGGGGTTCGGAGCGAGATAACTGGTGCCTGCTACCCCGGAAATCTCGAGTTGGGAGTGCGGCGTGGGTGTGCCGATCCCCACGTTGACGGCATACGGCCCCACACCGCCCAGCGCCATTGCATTGCTTTGGGCCACCTGCGCTGCGTAACCGATCGCGGTTGAATAGTTAATCGCTTGTGCTGGGCTGTCGGCCTCGTAGCCCAGGAAAGTGTTGTAAGAGCCTTCATTGTTGGCGGCGGCTGAGTAGCCGACGGCAACATTTTGCGAGCCGACAAACTCGCTCGAAAGGGACAAATCGCCGACCGCCGTGTTGTACGAGCTGCCGGAGCTGAATTCAATCGCACCGGCTCCAATCGCCACGTTGTCATGGCCAATCTGCATACCCTCCTGAGCTCCGGATCCCATGGCGGTGTTGGCATACCCTGTCGTGTCGTTGCCGAGCGCGTTGCTGCCAACCGCCGAATTGGAAGCTCCGGTGGTCAATGAGTACAACGTGCCGTAGCCGACGCCCACATTTTGGTCTGCCCCATTTTCGCCATATCCGCCGCCAGAATATTCGCCCAGAAAAACGCTGTCCGGACTACCGTAGGTGCTAAGCAGCGGTTTGCCGTTTGCGTAAATCACCCCCTGCTGCTGAGAGGCGCCGTAGCCGAAATCGAGACTTGTGCCGCTGAAAGTTTGGCCGGGCACAAACGTGATGACTCCCGTACTGCTGATCGAAAGCCCCAAGTCGGAGGTCGAACCGGTCGGGCCGCCGGTGCCGTAGAAAAGGTCCAGACTCGCTGCGGGCGTGGTTGTGTCGTTGTTGTGCGGGATGGCGCGGAAACCAAAGGCATAGTCCACTGCGGTTTTGGTCGAGCCGTTGAATACCGAGGCGTTCCACTGAAACGAGTGCGAAGGTTGTCCCGTGGACGCGGTGGCTGTCGCCTGCGGGTATTCGTAGAAAGCGCCGCGCAGAATTTCGCCTCCGTTGATGTCGAACGTCGCCGCAGGAGTTGTGGTTCCGAGTCCGATTTTTCCGCTGGTCTGAAACAACAGTGAGTTGCCGAGGTTCGAGCTGGACGTCCACAGCGGGATGTAGTCGGTGCTGCCGCTGCCGGCCGGAGTCGCTTCGGTGATCGCCGGTTGTTGCGCCGCATCGACAGTCGCTGGCCTGATGGCGTTTTCACTCGTTGCTGTGGCCGCTGCGCCGCCGCTGATGATCGTCATCGTGGGACGAGCGTTCGAAGCGGCGAGTTGTTGCGTGGTCACGTACGAGGACGCTGGCAAGCCGCCGAGTGTTTCCGCATCTCCGGATTTCAGCGCGTAGGGCACGCTGGCCATCAGGATGCGCGGCAATTCAGGCTGGCGCGCAATCTCAACGCCCAGCCACCGCGATTGACCCGTGCCGAATAGGTCCACTGGAAAACCGCCCGTGGTGGCGACTCCGAGCACGGCCGAGTAGTGACCGTTCGCGTCCGCCTGTACGTTCTGCGTTTCCGTCCACAGCGCTTCACCGCCTTCCTGATCGGCATAGACCGCGAACGTAACGCTGGTGACTCCGGAAACGGGGCGCGACGCAGCGTCCTTCAGCACGCCGCTGAACTGCACCAGGCGCGGGACGGCGGTCTGTGCATCGGTTTGCGCCGTGGTCTGCGCTACTGTCTGTGCAGCAGCCTGTTGCGCGGACGCGGTCTGCATCGGTACGGACACCACTACTGCCAACGCCATATATCCCACCATCGATAGAATTGCGGATGCGCGCATCAGCACTCTCCTGAAATTCGGAAACGGGATCTAGGTCGATCGTTACGGATTGCTATAGTGCTAAAAGACGAATGCGTGAAAACATTTCACGCGGATGCGCGCGAAACCGGCTGTGCAACGTGATGGTGGTGGAACGAGCCGCGCGGCGTACCGGTACGAATCAGCCGGAACCGGTATTTCGCGGAGTGAACTTTTCCGGCGGCATTTCCGTAACATAGGGTGACGGCGGAGGCGGTATGATGCAGCCACTACGATCAACGCCGAACGAAACAAGGAGCATTGGCACTATGATTCGACACCTTCTCGCGGGACTTGCCCTGGCCGGACTTGCCACTTTGACACTTGGCGCTTCCACGTTGCGCGCCGACGATTGGTCGAAAACCTACACGGTGAACGGACGCGCCGATCTGAGCGTTGCTACGGGCGACGGCGACGTGATCGTCACCGGCTCGGACCAGAATCGCATCGACGCGCACGTCACCACGGTCGGCTACAAGCTCGGCCCCAATGACGTGCAGATCATCGAAAGCCAGAACGGCAACCATGTTTCGATCGAAGTGAAATTTCCGCACATGAATTGGTCGGTGTGGGGCGGCCACCGCTCGTTGAAAGTCGAACTCCACGTGCCACGCGAGCTGGACCTCAACGTTCATACCAGCGACGGCAACGTGACCGCGTCCACGGTTTCCGGCAAGCTAGTTTTCGAATCTGGCGACGGAAATGTGACCGCCAATTCGATTCGCGGCGACATTCGCATGCACACCGGCGACGGCAACGTGGACGGCACGGGATTCGACGGTTCGCTCGACGCCAACACCGGCGACGGCAACGTGAAGATCGACGGCCGCTTCGATTCGCTGAATCTGAAGACCGGCGACGGACACATTGACGCGCAGGCCGGGCCCGGCTCAAAAGTTTCGTCCACATGGAATGTGCATTCGGGCGACGGACACATCACGCTGCGAATTCCGGCCGACTTGAACGCGAACCTCGATGCGCATACCGGAGACGGCAGCATTACACTCGACGTGCCCATCTCAGTTTCCGGATCGCTCAGCCACTCGTCGGTGCGAGGCAAGCTCAACGCCGGCGGACAAACGCTGGCAGTCAGCTCAGGCGACGGCTCGATCCACATCGAAAAAATTTGACCTTTCAGAGCCGGCACATTCGGCGGGCGCAAAGCCCTCGAGTGTGTCGGCTTTGTGTGTCAGGTGATGGCAGTTTCGTGGCTTTTCACACTCGGCTATCTGCGGCGTTTCTGAACTAAGCGACTGCAGTGCAAGCACATAGCTACAAACCTCAGTTGGCCCCGCGCGTGCAATGTTCCCTGCTGTCGTTGACGCAGTCGAGTGAGGGCTTATGCTGCCGTATCTGCTGCTCGCGGTGCTTTCTGTCGTGGTTTTTCTGTGCTTCTCGCAGGTGCTGCCCGAATTGATACGGGGTGTTGAACCTCCGCGTCCGCGCAACCGGCGCAAGTCCGTCTAGAAAAATTTCGCGCAGCCGCGAATTTCGAACGACATTTTCAAAATCCTTCGCGCAAATTCTGCAAAATTCGAATTCCCTTTCGCTCGACATCTCTGCCGCCATCGCGCTAATGGATTTGCAAATCTTCGCTCCTTGCCGCATTATTAATTGTTTGATTTGAAGGCATTTGGCGCGATGAGCGCGCCTTTACGTACGGTTCGGTCTTTGCCGTGTGCTTCGTTCGCCTTACCGACTGAATCCAACGCGAAATTTCGAGTCAACGCCGCCGAGTTCGTTTCGGCACTATTTTTGTTCACCACACACTTGGGGGAAATCGAATGCGCAGGCCTGTGAATATTGCTCCAGCAAAGGGCAAACTCGGAATTCTTACGCCCGGAATGGGAGCGGTCAGCACCACATTTATGGCGGGCGTGGAACTGGTTCGCCGGGGACACTCCGTTCCGGTAGGCTCGCTCACGCAGCTGGGAACCATCCGGCTCGGCAAGCGGACCGATGGCAAGACTCCGAAGATCAAGGATTTCGTGAAGCTCGCGTCGCTGGACGACATCGTTTTCGGCGGCTGGGATGTGTTTCCGGACAATGCGTACCAGGCGGCGGTGAAAGCCGGCGTGTTGGACGCGAAAGATCTGGCGAAAGTGGAAAAGTTTCTTTCGAAGATCAAGCCGATGAAGGCGGTGTTCGACCAGCACTACGTGAAAAAGCTGGACGGACCGCACGTCAAGAAAGGCAAAAACAAGTTCGATCTGGCGCAGCAGCTCCGGCAAGACATCCGCGACTTCAAAAAAGCGAACAAGCTCGATCGCGTGGTGATCGTTTGGTGCGGCTCGACCGAAATTTTCCTGAAAGCCGAAGACGTCCACAAGACTCTGGCGTCGTTTGAAAAAGGCATGAAGGAAAATCATCCGGCGATTGCGCCGTCGATGATTTACGCCTACGCCGCGATCGCCGAGGGAGTTCCCTTCGCCAACGGCGCGCCGAACCTGACCGTGGATATCCCGGCGATTCAGGAATTCGCGCACTCGAAGAACGTTCCCATCGGCGGCAAGGATTTCAAGACCGGGCAGACGTTCCTGAAGACCGTGCTGGCGCCGGCGTTCAAGGCGCGGATGATTGGGCTGGACGGATGGTTCTCGACGAACATCCTGGGTAATCGCGACGGCGAAGTGCTCGATGATCCCGGCTCGTTCAAGACCAAGGAAGAATCAAAGCTCGGCGCGCTGGAATATATTTTGCAGCCGAATCTGTATCCCGAGCTGTACGGCAAGATTCACCACAAAGTCCGCATCAACTATTACCCGCCGCGCGGAGACAACAAGGAGGGCTGGGACAACATCGACATCTTCGGCTGGCTGAATTATCCGATGCAGATTAAGGTCGACTTCCTGTGCCGCGATTCGATCCTTGCGGCGCCGATCGTGCTGGACCTGGCGCTGTTTTTCGATCTCGCGCAGCGCGCGGGAATGCGCGGCATTCAGGAGTGGCTCAGCTTCTACTTCAAGTCGCCGATGTGCGCTCCGCAGCTGTATCCAGAGCACGACTTGTTCATTCAGATGATGAAGCTCAAGAACACTCTGCGCTGGCTGATGGGCGAAGACTTGATCACCCACCTCGGGCAGGAGTATTACGACTAGTTGAGTCGTGCGATCAGATCGAACGGAAGGCCGCGCCAGTTTGGGCGGCCTTTTTGTTTTTGTGGGCGTCGGCGCGGCACTGAAGCTTAGCGCGATGTTGCTGCGCGTCGGGCTTATTTAGTATCTAGGCGCTGGTTCCGCGTTGTTGGGCGGCGCGTTCTTGCTTCAGCAGGATTTCGAGGTCGTCGGGATGGACGGCGGTTATGGTCGCATCCTCCTGATCAATCGTGCCCTGGTTGACCAGACGCACCAGAGTTTCCTCCATCGAATACGATCCTTTCTTTTTCGAAATCGTAATTTCCTGATGCAAATGCTGCAGCATGTTCAGGCGAATATGCTGGCGGGCGCCGTAACTCAGCACAAGCAGCTCGGAAGCCGGCACGCGGCCGCCGCCTTTCGCGGGCAATAAAATTTGGGTGAGCACCGCGGTCAGCGCCATCGCGAGTTCCTGCCGGATGGTGTTCTGGCGCTCGAGTGGAAACGAATCGCAGATGCGCGAGATCGTGGTCGACACATCTGTGGTGTGGATGGTCGAGAAAACCAGGTGACCGGTTTCCGCCGCCGAAACGGCGATTTGCATCGTTTCGGTGTCGCGCATTTCGCCCACGACGATTACATCGGGCGCCTGCCGCAGCGCCGCGCGCAATGCGGTGGGAAAATCCGGCGCGTCGGTGCCGATCTCGATTTGTTCGACGATGCTGCGGAGATGCTTATGTTCGTATTCGATGGGATCTTCGATCGTGACGATGTGGCGCGCTTCACGGCGATTGATTTCGTTCACGAGCGCCGCGAGCGTCGTGGATTTCCCCGATCCGGCGGGGCCGCCAATCAGCACTAACCCCCTGCGCAGATGCGAGAGCGCTTCCACCTGCGCAGGCAGGTGCAGTTCCGAGAGATGCGGCACCTTCGAAGGCAGCGCTCGAATGGAGGCGGCTGCCTGCCCGCGTTCGCGATGCATGTTGATGCGGAAACGGCCTTGGTCGGCGATGCGGTAAGACGAATCCGAAATTTGATGCTCGCGAAATTGTTGGAGCGCGCGCGACGTCAGCACCGGCAGCACCAGGTCTTCGATTTCGGCGCCGTCGAGAGGAGTCGACTCCAGCGTCTTCACCGCGCCTTCCATCAGCATTGACGCCGGCGCGCCGGGAACGAGCAGCAAGTCGCTACCGCCCTCCGCGAGCAGACGCGTAAGCCAGCGATCGACCTGCAGCGATTCGCCCAGCTCTTTCTTGCGCGCTTCGGACGCGTCGTTCAGTTCCTGGACGATCTGATCGAGATCGCGCGAACGTTCCATCGTTAACCTCTTGACTCGCGAAAGTGCCTGCCGCGAATCCCCTGCGGACGGGTTAGATGGTTCCACGAAGCGTTCGGTGAGCGCAACCTTTCGGGCAATCCTTCGTCGCGTCCAGCTGCAGCGGCGCGTTGCGCTGATTTTGCGCAAGGCGGCGAATTTGACGTTGCCTTCGCATGGCGTACGCGAAATCAAATTCGCCCGCTTCGCAAATTCGGCGAACCGGCCGCTACAGATGGCGGGCCCATTGCCGAGGCGTCGCGGTAGGGTTCGGCGGCGAGGCCGAAGACTGCTCTTCGCGGCGACGTTCTGTAATGGCGCGGCGCAAAAAAAACGCCCCGGCGAAAATGCCCGGGGCGTTTCCATGGCTGCCGCCGAAAATCGGCGGCGAACTAAAACTGATTCCACAAATACTGGTTGTACACTTCGTGGTGATACTGCACTTCCGGAGCCTTCACAAACGTCCCCAGCAATCGTGAGCAACGATCCGCCGAAGCCTGCTTCAAATCCGCGTAGCGATGCTTCACATCTTCGCCAAGCAGCTTGGTGGCCCATTCCGCTTTCTTGAAATCGTCGAGCGCGGTGTAAATGTTGTCGGGCAAATACCGTTCGGCTTGACGAAGGTTCTTGATCTTGCTGGTCTCGCCGTCCAAGCCAGACTTGAAGATCGAGTAAAGAACCATGTACGGGTTCGCGTCCGGCGCAACCGAGCGGACTTCGACGCGCGAGCTCTTTTCGTTTCCGATCGGAATGCGGATCATCGAACCGCGATCGACCGGTGAAGCCTTGATCTGGTTCGGCGCTTCGAAGTGCGGGTCCAGGCGCCGGTAGGAATTCACGCTGGAATTCAGCAGCAGGCAAATGTCGTTTGCATGCGTCAGAATTTTGTCGATGAATCCCCAGCCCATCTTGCTGAGTTTTTCTTCGCCCTTCGGATCCCAGAATAGATTCTTGCCGCCCTTGCTGATGGAAACGTTGGTGTGCATTCCGTTTCCGTTCACGCCGACGACCGGCTTCGGCAGGAAGCTGGCGGTCAAATCCATGCGCGTAGCCACCTGGCGGCAGATCAGCTTATAGAGCTGGATCTGGTCTGCGGCGGCGACCACTTCGCCGTAGCCGTAGTTGATTTCAAACTGCGACGGCGCGACTTCGGGATGGTCTTTTTCGTTCTGAAAGCCCATGGCGCGCTGCACTTCCGCCGTGGTGTCGATGAAGGTGCGCAGGTGATCGCCCGGCAGCGAGTGATAGTAGCCGCCGGTATTCACGTACTCAAACTTCCCGGTTTCGTTGTAGCGGCGTTCGGCGTCGGCGCCCTTGAACAAAAATCCTTCGATTTCGTTCGCGGCGTTGAGCGTGTAGTTCTCTTTCTTGTGCAGATGATCGGAATAGGTCTTCAGCACGCCGCGAATGTCAGCCGCGTAGGGCGAACCGTCTTTATCGATCACCTGGCCGAAGACCAGCACCTTGCCCGAACCGAAAACATCCGCCGGGGCCCAATAAAACGCCGACCAATCCATCGACAGGCGCAAATCGCTTTCGCGCTGCGCCGTGAACCCGCGGATCGAAGAACCGTCGAAGGTCAGGTTGTCCCAGCTCTTGATCAGGAATTTTTTGTCGTAATCCAGCATGTGCAGGCGGCCTTCCAGGTCGCTGAACAGCACGGTCACAGCCTTGATTCTTTTTTCGTCGGTAAGGTAACGCAGGCGGCCTTCCTGGATCTGATCGGCGGGAACGCGATTCTTTCTCTGATCTTTGGCTTCCAGATTCAATTCTTCCAGCTCGTCATACGAGAGCGTCAAAAAATTTCGCAGTTCGGTTGACATGATCCTCCTTGGAATTTCGGACACCAGCGGTGCACGGCGGCTTCGGCGGTCTGGGTGATGGATGTAGGGCGTTCCACGACTCGAAAGCCTATCGCGCACGGACGCAAGCGTCAAATCCCAAAGTGGCCGCCGCCAAGAGGAAAAACCGATGCGGCCGATAAAGGATTTTTATGGAATCGCGGCGGGTTTCCGGCCGCACAGGCGTCCATTTCGGCCCGGTCGCGGCCGTATCGTACTCGTGGAACGGTGCTGAAACGCCGATACGGATTATGCTACTGTTGGGCGCTTGCGATAATCCAAAAGCGCGCTGATTTTTTCCGGCGGCGCCGCTAAGCCGCACTTCCCAGGGGAGTTTCGATCCTATGAAAGCTTCGTACAACGGCGTGCCGGTTCCCTCCGCCGGAAAGGCCATCGAGTATTCGGAAAGCTCGTTTCGCGTGCCCGACAATCCGATCATTCCCTTCATCGAAGGAGACGGCACGGGCCGCGACATCTGGAAAGCTTCGCAGATGGTGTTCGACGCCGCGGTCGCGAAAGCCTATGGCGGAAAGCGCAAGGTCGCCTGGCTGGAAATTTTCGCCGGCGAAAAAGCGTTTCGCCAGTTCAAGGAATGGCTGCCACAGGATTCGGTGGACGCGATCAAGGATTTTCGCGTGGCGATCAAGGGACCGCTGACCACTCCGGTGGGTGGCGGAATTCGCTCTCTCAACGTGACGCTGCGACAGGTGCTCGATTTGTACGCCTGCGTCCGCCCGGTTCGCTATTTCGAGGGCGTGCCCTCGCCGGTGAAACATCCCGAACGGATGAACGTCGTGATCTTCCGCGAGAATACCGAAGACGTGTACGCGGGAATCGAGTGGCGCTCGGGCAGCACCGAAGTGAAGCGGCTGATCGATTTTCTGAATAACGACATGCTGAAAGATGGAAAGAAGAAAATCCGCGAGGATTCGGGAATCGGTATTAAGCCGATGTCTCCGACGGGCACGAAACGGCTGGTCAGGCGCGCGATCGTGCACGCACTCGAAAACAAACGCACCGTGGTGACGCTGGTGCACAAGGGTAACATCCAAAAATTCACCGAAGGCGCATTCCGCGACTGGGGATACGAAATCGCCACGAAGGATTTCCGCGAGTTTGTGGTCACCGAACGCGAAAGCTGGATCCTCGGCAACAAAGATAAAGATCCCAACCTGACCGTCGAGCAAAACGCTGCGATGATCGAGCCGGGCCTCGAGCAGGCCACCGACGCTTTCAAGCAGGACCTGTACAACGAAGTGAAGCGCACGCTGGATTCACTCTACGCTTCCCACGGCAACGGCAAATGGAAGCACAAGATCCTGATCAACGACCGCATCGCCGACTCCGTGTTTCAACAAATCCTGATGCGCGCCGATGAGTATCAGGTGTTCGCTACGCCCAACCTCAACGGCGATTATTTGTCCGACGCGTGCGCCGCCCAGGTAGGCGGACTCGGCATG
The DNA here is from genome assembly GCA_963719065.1 of uncultured Acidobacteriota bacterium. Lineage (GTDB taxonomy): Bacteria > Acidobacteriota > Terriglobia > Acidiferrales > UBA7541 > Palsa-295. Next base: position 953,653 of record CAVRAM010000001.1, read on the forward strand.
GCGCCGGGCGCGAATATCGGCGACGGCTTCGGCGTATTCGAAGCAACGCACGGCACCGCGCCGAAATATGCCGATAAAGACGTGATCAATCCCAGCTCGGTGATGCTCTCCGGAGCGATGATGTTTGACTTCATGGGCTGGAAGGAAGTGGCGACGCTGATTGAAGAAGGCATCGCACGGACGATTCAGCAGAAACGCGTTACCTACGATCTGGAACGCATGCTCGAAGGCGCGAAAAAGCTGAAGACGTCCGAGTTCGCCGCGGCGATCATCGAAAACATGCAGTCTGCGGCAGCCGCTCGCTGATTCGGCTGTGCGGCGATAAGCGGGCGCGAACTCGTTCGCACGAATTTATATCCCAATACAATGCCGCCACGATGCGGCGCGACAAGGAGATGGAATGCGTAAGAAGGTCACAGTAGTAGGCGGCGGCTTCGTCGGCTCAACCACGGCGCAGCGGATTCACGATGCGGGGCTGGCAGACGTAGTGCTGACAGACATTCTGGAAGGAGCGCCGGCGGGCAAAGCGCTCGACATGGCGGAATCCGCCACGATTTTCGGCTCGAACTCGCATGTGTCGGGCATTTCGACCGCTTCGGGAGATTACTCCGGCACCGAAAACAGCGACATCGTGGTGATCACCGCGGGATTTCCGCGCAAGCCGGGAATGAGCCGCGACGATTTGCTGAAAGCGAACTACGACGTGGTGAAGAGCGTCGTGGAATCGGTCGTGAAACTTTCGCCCAACGCGATCCTGATCATGGTCACGAACCCGCTGGATGCGATGGCGCAGGCTGCGCTGAAAATCAGCAAGTTCCCGAAGTCGCGTGTGATCGGCATGGCCGGCGTGCTCGACTCCGCCCGCATGAGCGCGTTCGTCGCCATGGAATTGAAAGTGTCGGTCGAAAATATCAACTGCTTCGTGCTCGGTGGACACGGCGACGACATGGTTCCCCTTACGCGCTACTCGACTGTGGCGGGAATTCCCCTGCCCGAGTTAATCGCGAAAGACAAACTCGAAGCCATCGTCACGCGCACTCGCAAGGGCGGCGCGGAAATCGTGAACCTGCTGAAGACCGGCTCGGCGTATTACGCGCCTTCGGCAGCGACGGTGGAAATGGTGGAAGCGATCCTGCACGACAAGAAGAAAATCCTGCCGTGCGCCGCGTATCTCGAAGGCGAATACGGCGTGAAGGGACTTTTCGTCGGCGTGCCGGTGAAGCTCGGCTCCGCGGGCATCGAAGAAATCATCCAGGTGAAGTTGCTGCCGGACGAGCAGGCAGCGCTCGATAAATCGTCCGCTTCAGTGCGCGAACTGGTGAACGTGCTGGGCATCTAGCACGCTCTCGTTCCTATCGGCCGACTCGGCGCAAAAACAAATCGGCCCGCAGAACCTGAAATCGCTCAGGCTCTACGGGCCGATTTTTTGCGCCTAGCGCTCGCGTTCCCAGGTGAGGCAGGCGTCGCGCGCCTGGCTGTCGTTCACCGGCGTCAGCGCCAATTGCCTGCTCTTGAATTCATACGCACGCGTGAATTCCTTGCCCACATCGCCGGGCCGCAGGCTGCCCTCCAGAAAATGGGTCACCCATTTCGTTGCGGTGTCCACCGCATACGTGCCGAAATACGCGTAATAGCCCTTGTAGGCGACCTGCAAATCCTTCGCCAGCGGAAATCCGGCGGTGCCCGAAAACTCCGGCCGGGGATTTCGCATGATCTGCACGGCCACGTGGCCGTACGCGTCGTAGATCAAAATGCCGACGGGTTTTTCGCCAAATAGCCGCGATTCCGACGATTCGATTGACACCAGCTTCCAGGTTCCCACGAACGGATTGGGCTCCGGCAGCTTCCGATCCATTTTTTCGGCGCGATGCGCCCCGCCGCGTGTCATCTAAAATCCCTTCGGTAAAATTGCGACCGAAAGTCTTGCACCGTGCCGAGCGCCAGTCAACACCACCGCCGAAGTTTTACAATTCGGTTTCCACCGCACTGTACCGAGGAACAGGTTCGCCACTTGACAGAACAGTTTCCTAGCGGGAACACTGCCGCCGGTAACGCAAAGCGCCCGGAACGCGTCTGATAAAATACGAGAAGCGGGTAACTTCCGGGCCCGCTCGCTGCAGGTCTGTCAATCGATGGATATGAATCCTTTTAATCGCGGCATCGGCCGCAAAACCGGCGAGGAACTGCGCGGCGGTAAGCAAAAGCTGCCGGCGCACCGCCTGACCATGGATATGTCGCGCGCCGAAACGCTGGCCTGCATGTTGGCGCACAGCCGCGCCGCCACCAAAGTGGAAGTCGCGGACATGCTTGCGGGCATGTACATGTACGAGTGGGATCGACTGTCAAAATACTGGGAAGACGAAGAAAAGATCGAGACCTACCTGCAGCAGATTTGCCGCATCAGCCCGCAGCGTTGGCATTACTGGATTCAGTTTCACCACGAACAGAAGACCGCGGAGCAGAAACCGCAGAAATGGAAATGGCCGGCCGGCGAAAAGAAAGATGCGGAAAATCCTCCGCGGCTTCCCTACTCCGCCGAACTGCTTACGGTGTTTGCGGCGGCCGAAGCTGCGTCACCCACATCTGAAATCAACGGCGGCCGCTTAATTCCGGTGCTGACGATGGAATGCGTACTGCTCGCGATTGCCAGCCGCACGGATTCCGAAATCGGGCATCGATTGGTGGCAGCAGGACTGAAACTTGGCGCGCTCGAGGAAGAAGCGCGCAACCCACGCCACGCTCCACGCTAGATCGTACCTTTCTCGTACGCCTAAATGATCATCTTGAAGCGCGACCACAACTCCGCCAGCGGCGCGCTGGGTTTCCGGCAGATGTAAATCGGCACGTTCTGCTCCGCCAGCGTCGCGTACGGCGACGAAATTTTCGTCACCAGTGTCGCTTCGCCGAACAGCTTGCTCAATTCTTCGGCCCGCTCACCCACCAGAATCACGCACTGGCCGGTATATCCGCGCGGCCCCCAGTCGAAATAACTGTTGTGCCCGCTGATCGGTTTCGGCAGGCCGAGCTTGCCGCCGTAGTAATCGATCGCGCCGGCCTCGCCGTAATTTCCGGCAATGATCGCGCAGCCGGCTCGCTCGTCGACCGGCAGCGAGTAATACACTTTCGCAACCGCGCGGCCCAGATTGTCCCATCCGAACATGTCGGCGTAGAGCTGCGGCAATTCCACAGGCTGGTCGCGTTCGGCCTTCACCGATTTTCCATACGGCAGCAGGTTCGAATATTTCACAAACGTAGCGACGGGCAGCAGCGGCACGCCGAACGGCAGCGTCACCAGACCGACGAGGATCAAGATCGCGGCGTACGAAACGCGCGCCCACTTGCGCTTTGGCGCTTGCAACCAGCGCTCGATGGCCACTCCCCCAGCGGCCATCAACACCGGATACACCGGCAGCGCGTAATACGATTTGCCGTCGAACGCGATGAATACCGCCAGGACGATCAGGTAGGCACAGCCGAGGAAGCGGAATTTCCGGCCATCGGCCGCGAAAAAATACCAGCACAAGCCGCCGAGCCACACCGGCAACGCAACCGGCTGCATGAACAGAACCTGCTCCCACAAAAATTCGAAGGCGCTGATGTGTAGGATTTTGAATGCTTCGCCGTTGCGCACGACTTCGATTTGCGGCCATCCGTGCGTCGCTTCCCAAATCAAATTGGGCAGAAAAATCGCGAAAGCAATCGCGCCGCCGATCCAGATCCATCGCGAGGTGAATTGCCGGAACTCGCCGGTGATGAGCAAACCGGCGACGATCGCGAACCCGAACACCAGCATGGTGTGTTTGTTTTCCAGGCCCACGCCGGCAATCGCGCCGAACAACATCCAGAGTTTCGGCGAGCCGCCGCGGACGATGCGAATCACGATCCACGCGCACAGCGCCCAGATCAGCGGCTCAAACGCGTTCATCGAGAAAAAACTGTCGAACGCCAGATACGCCGGCGCAAGTAGGATTGATCCCGCGGCGAGAAACTGGCCGAACAGTCCGGCGCCCAGCTCGCGCGCGATGCGGCCGGTGACGTACACCACCGCGGCACCGGCGAGCACCGGCAGAAACCGAATCGCAAACATCGAATCGCCCAGGGTGTGCCGCGCAAACCACGCCGCCAGCGCTACCAGCGGCGGCTGGTCCACGTAACCCCACGCAAGATGTTCGCCGCAGGCCACGTAGTAAAATTCATCGCGAAAAAATCCGTAGTGGTTGATCCCCGCAAACTGGATCAACACTTTCGCGAGCGCCAGCGCGAGCAACAACAGGCTCGAGCCGCGATCGTCCGCGCCTTGTGAATTTCCCAAGTAATCTCCCGCTGCTAAGTCCACAAACGTCCTTTGATCAGCTTTTACGCCGTGCAGATGCCCGCCGAAAACAGAAATCCCGGACCGAGAGCGTTGGCCCTCCGTCCGGGAGTGAATCTTCCACGCGCCACCGCATCTACAACGACACTCGCGGCTCGCAACGCCGCTGGCTAGGAAATCTTCACCGAGGTGATGCGGTCGAGCTTCGGAAAATTCTTGTCCAGATACGGCTTGCCGAGAATGGTGATGGAGTGCTGGTCGGGCTGCTCGCCGTAGCCGCTGTGAATCTTCTTCACCACGTCGAGGCCGCTCGTCACTTCGCCAAACGGCGCGAAGCCCATCTTATCGAGCTGGCCGTTGTTGCCGGTGTTAATGAAAAGCTGCGTGGTGCGCGTGTCCTTCCCCGCCGTCGCAAACGTGACGAAGCCCGGCTTGTTGCTCTGCGTGACGGGATCGTCTTTGAAATTCGTGCTGCGCCATAGCTTGCTGATCTCCGGATCGGCGTGCAATCCAAACTGAACGACGAATCCAGGAATCACGCGGAAGAAATGCGCGTCCTTGTAGAAACCATGCTTCACCAGATTGTAAAAACGATCCGCGCCGAGTGGCGCCCACGCGCGAGTGACCTTCACCACGAAATCTCCGGCCGTGGTATTGAATGTCGCGTTGAACGTATCGGGCGCTTTCTCGTTGAGTGTTTCCGGCTTTCCCAGCGTTGCCTCTGCCATTTCCAATCCCCCAGGCGCATCGATGTGCGCGATACCGCGATTTGTGCGAATGAAAAAAACTTGAATGCGTTTAGTTAGACGACGGCGCAGCAGCCGCAGGCGCAGCTTTCTTTTGAGCCGGCGCAGGAGCGGTGTGGTGTACCGGAGCCGCGGGCGCAGGCGACGTGATCACCGCCGAGACGATGTGATCGAGTTTCGGGAAATTTTTGTCCAGATACGCTTTTCCCTTTTCGGTGATCTCGCCCTGCTCCGGCTGTTCGCCGTAGGCGCTGTAGATTTTCTGCACGGTGTCCATGCCTTCGGTGATCTGGCCGAAGGGAGCGAAACCCATTCCGTCGAGCCGCGGATTATCGCCGAGGTTGATGAACAGCTGCGTCGTGCGGGTGTTCGGGCCGGACGTCGCAAACGTCAAATAGCCCGGATGATTGCTTTGCGTGACCGGATCGTCGGTAATCTTGGCGTCTTCCCACGCTTTGTTCACGGCGGGGTTCGCGCTCAAGCCAAACTGAACCACGAATCCCGGCACCACGCGGAAGAAAGCGGCGTTGGTGAAATATCCGTGCTTCACCAGATTGTAAAAGCGGTCGGCCCCGAGCGGAGCCCACGCGCGCGTCACATGCACGTCGAAATCGCCCGCCGTGGTGGTGAACTTTACCGTGAATTCGGGCGGCGCTTGCGCTTTCAACGAAGCGGGATGCAGCAACGCCGGATCGGTGTGCGTGGCCGTAGCGGTCGCATGATGCACCGTGGTGGCCGGCTTTGCCGGAGCGGCAGCGGGAGCGGTGGCTTGCGCGCTGGCCGTCGCCGGCACAACAGCGGCAGGAACAAGAGCGAGAGTGGCGACCAGGCAGAGCTGCTCGAAAAATGCTTTCACGGCTTTCCTCCCATTTTCTTCGCGGTGTTTTCCACGTCTTCCATCAACCGCAGGGTGTTCGAACCCAAAATTTTCTGCACGTCGGCTGGCGAATAGCCCTTGGCCAGCAACGCGGTAGTGATTCGTGGAATGTCGGCCACCGATTCCATTCCGTACGGCATGTCTGCGCCGTCGAAATCGGAGCCGAGTCCCACGTGGTCCGCGCCCACCAGTTTAACAGCATGGTCGATGTGCTCGACGATCTTCGTCCATTCCACTTTCGGCAACTTTCCAGCGGCAACATAGTCGCGCACCACGTTGTCGGCCTCGATCAGCAGGCACGCTTCGTTTCCGCTGCAGCGCTTTTTCGCTTCCGCTTCGATTTCTTTGCCGTATTCCGGATGCGCCTTCATGGCGTTCGCGTATTCCTGGCTCAGAAATCCGATGTGGTAGTTGATCTGAATCACGCCGCCCTTGGCTGCCAGATCCTTGATCATCGGGTCCGTCATGTTGCGCGGCGCATCGCAAATCGCGCGGCACGAGGAATGCGAAGCGATCACCGGAGCTTTGCTGACGGCGAGCACGTCGTAAAACGTTTTGTCGGCCACGTGCGAAATATCCACCATCATGCCAAGTCTGTTCATTTCGGCGATCACTTGCTTGCCAAATGCGGTAAGCCCGTCGTGCGCCGCTTTGTCGCCGGAGGAATCCGCCCAGTCGGTGTTCACCGTGTGCGTCAGCGTCATGTACCGCGCGCCGAGCGCGTAAAATTTGTCGAGGTTGGCGAGGTCGTTGTTGATCATGTGCCCGCCCTCGACGCCGATCAGCGCGCAGATTTTGCCGGTCTGTTTCGCGGCGCGAATTTCCGCGGCCGTCGTGCACAGCGCCAGATCGTTCGGGTGCGCGGCGACCGTGCAGTGAACAGCCTCGATTTGCGCGAGCGCGCGATCGACCGCCGCTTGCCCGGTGATCGTGCCGGGAATCCAGATGGAAAAGAAAATCGCGTTCAGGCCGCCTTCGCGCATGCGGGGAATGTCCACGCTGCCGTCGGAGTGCCGCACGCCGAAATCAAACGCGGGATCGAGCAGCCGCTGCGTGGTGTCGTCGTGCGTATCAATCACGATGGAGTGAGCTTGCAGCGTTTTTGCCTGCTGCGTGATGTCTGAATTCGTCTGATGGGCGATTGCCAAGGGTAGCGCGAGGCCTCCTGCGAGGATCAGTGCCGCGATCGATGTGCGATGCATAGGTCTTCGGGATTCTACGACACGGCGGCGTGAAACCGTATCGTGATTGATGTGAGAGGAAACCGCACCCCGATAAGAAGCAAGGCGATGCGTGACGGCGTTCGAAGCCGACGTGCTCTAACCTTCGGGCTGTGACGAACCCTGTTTTTTGCCGCCGGTGAAGAACGACTTGATGGTGTGGCGCAACACCTGGCCGTTCACAGCGGCGAGCGATTCGGTGAGCGGAATTCCCTTCGGGCAAACTTTCACGCAGTTCTGGGCGTTGTCGCAATCTTCAATTCCGCCCGGACCCATCAGCGCATCGAGACGTCCGGCGGAATGCATCGCGCCCGTCGGATGCATGTTGAACAAGCGTACCTGGCTGACGATCGCGGCGCCCACGAAATTATCGTTTTCGTTTACCTTCGGACAAATCTCCAGGCAGTTTCCACAGGTGATGCAGCGCGAAAGCGGATAAGCCTCTTCCTGCGTTTCCGGCGCCATGCGCGGACCGGGGCCGATGTCGTATGTGCCGTCGATCGGAATCCAGCACTTGGTGCGCTTCAAATCCTCGAACATCTTGCTGCGATCAACCTGCAAATCGCGGATCAGCGGAAATTTGGTGAGCGGTTCCAGGCGGATCGGCTTTTCCAGATCGTCCACCAGCGCGGTGCATGCCTGGCGCGGCTTGCCGTTGATGATCATCGCGCAAGCGCCGCAAACTTCCTCCAGGCAGTTGGCGTCATAACTCAGCGGAGTGGTTTCGCGTCCGTCTTTTGTGTACGGACGCTCAGCGATATCGCGCAGGCAGATGATCACGTTCATGTGCGGGCGATAGCGCAGCTCAAATTCTTCCCAGCGGACTTTTTCGTCCTGCCGTTGCTGCCGCTTGATGCGAACGATGAACGTTTTTTCTGCCATGGATCCCTCGTGCTGCGTGCTGCCTATCTACTTCGCCGCCGTATATTTCCGTTCGCGCAGCGGAAGCAGTGACGTATCCACCGCTTCGTACTGCAGCTTGATGTCGCCGTTGTTGTAGCTGGCGATCGTAGTCTTCAGCCAGTTCTGGTCGTCGCGCTCCGGAAATTCCGGCTTGTAGTGCGCTCCGCGAGTTTCGTTGCGCGCCAGCGCGCCCAGCGTAATCACCTTGGCCAACACCAGCATATTTCCCAGTTCGCGGACGAAGTTCAAAGTCTGGTTCGCCCACTGCGTCCGGTCCTGCAGATTGATGCGCGTGAACCGGTCGCTCAACTCGTCGAGCTTCACCAGAGTCTTCTGCAAATTGGCGTTGTAGCGAATCACGGTGACGTTTTCGGTCATCACGTCGCCCAACTCGCGCCAGATGGTCAGCGGATTTTCCGTGCCCGTGTGCTGATTCAGCAGCGCGTCGGAAATGTCCTGTTGGCGGACACGCTCGCGCTCGAACACTGCGGGATCGGTTGTGTCGCAACTCTTCGCGAGAGCGCGCGCGTAGCGCACCGCCGCGGGTCCGGCGATTCCGCCGCCGAAAATGCAGCTGACCAGCGAGTTCGCGCCCAACCGGTTCGCGCCGTGATATTGGTATTCGCATTCGCCAGCGGCATACACGCCGGGAATGTTGGTGGCTTGATTTTCGTTATCCACCCACAATCCACCCATCGTGTAATGCATCGCCGGAAATACTTTCATCGGCTCCACGTGCGGGTCCACGCCGACAAACTTTTCGTAGATTTCGAGGATGCCCTCGAGCTTGCGTTCGAGCACTTCGCGCGGAATGTGCGTCACGTCCAGATAGACGGCCGGCTCGCCCGCCAGGCCCATCTTCATTTCGTAAACGATCTTGTGGATCGCGCGCGTGGCTACGTCGCGCGGGACCAGGTTGCCGTACTTCGGATACCACTCTTCCAGGAAATAGAACCGCTCGTTTTCCGGAATCGTTCGCGGAGGCCGCGGGTCCTGCGGCGTTTTCGGCACCCACACGCGGCCACCCTCGCCGCGCGCCGATTCGCTCATCAGCCGGCATTTGTCTTCGCCCGGGATCGCGGTGGGATGAACCTGAATGAATTCGCCGTTGGCGTAATACGCGCCCTGCTGAAACAGCGCCGATTGCGCCGAGCCGGTGCAGACCACCGAGTTCGTCGAGCGGCCGAAAATCGCGCCGACTCCGCCGGTGCAGAAAATCGCCGCGTCGCAGGGAAACGTCTTGATCACCATGGTTTTCAAATCCATGGCGCAGATGCCACGGCACACGCCTTCGTCATCGAGTACGGCGGATAGAAACGTCCAGCCCTCGAACTTCTGCACTTTGCCTTCGGATTCGTAGCGCCGCACTTGCTCGTCGAGCGCGTAGAGCAGTTGCTGTCCGGTCGTCGCGCCGGCAAACGCGGTGCGGTGGTAGAGCGTTCCCCCGAAGCGGCGGAAATCGAGCAAGCCTTCCGGCGTGCGGTTAAACATCACGCCCATGCGGTCGAGCAAGTCGATGATCGCCGGAGCGGCTTCGCACATCGACTTCACCAGGCCCTGATTCGCCAGAAAGTCGCCGCCGTAAATCGTGTCATCAAAATGCTTCCAGGTGGAGTCGCCTTCACCCTTCAAATTCTTTGCTGCGTTGATGCCGCCCTGCGCGCATACCGAATGCGAGCGCTTCACCGGCACGATCGAAAACAAACTGACCGGCACGCCGGACTCGGCCACTCGAATCGCGGCCATCAGCCCCGCCAGTCCACCGCCCACGATGATGATTTTCGGACCGCTCACTGGACGTATCCTCCGAGCGGAAACTTTCCGAAGTGCATTCCCACCACAATCGCAATGCCCGCGAACGCCACCGACAATCCCACAAACGCTCCGAGCAATCCGAAGGCTCGCTGCGAGGTCTGGCTGACGGCGATGCCCCACTTGCAGGCGAAATTCCAGATGCCGTTGCCGAGGTGAAACGCGGAGGCCAGCAAACCGACCACGTAGAACGTGAGGTTCATCGGGCTCAGCATGAATTGCTGCACGTCGGCGTAGGCCGTCATTCCGTGGCCCAGGAACCGCTGGGTGTACAGGTGCCAGGCGATGAACAAAAACGCGATCATGCCGGTCCAGCGCTGCAGCACGTACATCCAGTTCGACATCCACGGATGCGCCATCACGTTCGATTTGCCCTTCCACCAGATGTACATGCCGTACAAGCTGTGGAACAGCAGCGGCACCCACAGCACGCCGGATTCGACCAGAATGCGCCACGGCACCTGCTGTAGTTCGCGCGAAACGGTGTCGTATTTCGCCACGCTCACCAGCGCGTAGCTGTTGGACCAGATGTGTTCGGCTAAAAATGCTCCGATTGGAACAATTCCACTGAGGGATTGCAGTTTGTCGAGGATGTAACCGGTTTTAGAAGTGTTTGCAGCGACCGCCATGCACGCTCCGAAGGTGAACCACGCGTACTGACTGAAAGTTTAGTATAGGGTTCAGGCCGAACCATTGCAAGAACCACGCTCGCACTTTATTAACGTCGAAAATTGCCAAATTGGATGTGTATGTCAGCGTAAAGAGCCGGCAGCGGCGCGCCGGCTCGCGACGTGCGTTCGCTAACTCGAGTTGAGGCTCGCAAGGCGCTCCAAGGAGCCCTAAATGGACCTCGCGCGATGAGTTGTAGATTGGAAACACCCCCGGAAACCCGCCGATTTGCCCCATTCCCGCTGTGCTAAATTGAAACGAACCGAAGGAACCGCTCATGTCCGCTGAACACATCAACGATCTTAAAAAGTGGGTGGCCGAACTGATTCGTCAGGGCGGCGGTGAAGATTTTGTGGGCCTGAACCGCGTGGTCGAAATCGTCAGTAAGAACTTCAGCGTTCAGCCGCACGAAGTGGCCATTATGATTATCACGCCAGACGACCGCTTCTTGCGCTTCCTGTTCCCTACGATGCTGCGCGAAGTGGGCCAGATCCCGCTCACCAGCACCAACGCGCTCGCGGCGCGCACCGTCCGCGAAAAGCGGCCTGAAGTGATCAACCATTTCGCGGTCGTGCCGCACTCATCTGTGTTTGAGGCTGTACCGATTGCGGACGACACCCGCGCCGATGCCATCCAGAAAATTATGAGCGCCCCGATCGCGCACGACCGCAAAGTTTGTGGCGTGATTCAGGTGTCGCGCAAGGGCAAATCGGCAGGCGAAGCCGGGCCCGATTTCACGCACCAGCATTTGCGTGAACTGAAAGCGATGGGCGACGCGCTTGCGCCGTGCCTTGCGCTTACTCCCGTAGCGAAGTAGCGGACTCCCCAATTATTTCTGTGCAGGTATTACTGCGGATGTTTCGCGGTGCGTGATGGCGTGCCGAATCGCTGCCAGCGGCGCTTTATTCGACAGCACGATTTTCCCGTCTTCTGATTCGACTCCGAGCTGCTTCCACAGCTCCGGCAGGTCTACTTTCATCGGCTGATCTTTCCAGGTCGCAAGCATTTCGCTCAGCACCGGAACTCCCACGGCGCGGTCGCCGGCCTTGAACGCATCCTCAAGTTTCCAGTCGCTGCGAATGTCGCCGCCGGCGTCGAGGATGCCGCGCAGAGCGTCTTCGAGTCCCTTGCGATTCTGGGTGCGCTTGCGAATTTCCACGTCGGCGACGAAACAGAAAAGCGCGCCGCCCCAATACGTGCGCGCCCACGTGTGCGTGTGGTCGAGCCCGCGATCGCCAGGTTCCGGCAAGCCCTTGGGCATGTCGCGAACCAGGTCGCGCCACATTTCCATTTCGTCCATATTTCCCGCGCGGATTCGCGCAATCGGCTCGACGTACGTCGAAATTCCCTCTTCGGCCCAATGGTGATCGTCTTCCACCGACGGAAACGCCAGGTGAATCATTTCGTGCGTCATGGTCCAGTCGTCGCGCAGATCATCCATCGAGGTTCGGTTGCCGACGCGGATGCGAATCATTCCGCCGTCCATGTCGAAGGTTTGGCCGTGTCGCACGCCGTCACCGTCAAAGGTGATCACGTGGACGGTGAGATGAGGGACCGGAAATTTTCCGTAATACGTGGTCACGGCTTCGCCCGCCATCTGAATCCAGCGAGTCAGATCCTGCTGAGACACTCCAGCGCCGCTCCGCTCGATCGACACGTCGATTTTTGAACCGCCGATTTCGAGCGAGGTCGTCGATGCAGCAGTATCTCGCGAAGGCTCGCCGCTGCGATGCGTGCCCAGCAGAGGCACGCATATGGCCGCCCCGATCAGCACGGTCGCTGCAAGCCGTATCGCCGCGATATTCATCGCGTTTGAGCCCTCCTTTAAGCCGCTTCCGCCGCGCTTAACCCGCTGTTCAGGGCCGCAACTTTCGGCCCGCCGCGGTGTTAACGCAGATGCAACGAACGGGTGTCCCGAGCCATCTTATTACATGGGCGTGGGATAGACTTGGCTAGTGCCGCCGCAGCGCTTCGGAGCAAAAACGAGCGCGGGGCTGGCCAGCCGGTCGGCTGACAATTCGGTCGCCCGCTCAGTTCGATTCACGGTACTACCAAAAGGTGACCTGAAGGAGGTCTCGAGATGCAACTCAGCAAATACATTTTGCCGAGCGCGAAGCGCGCTGCGGCCATTGCTGCGTGTGGCGCCATGTTCCTTTGCGGCAGCTCTCGCCTTTTCGCCCAGCAGCAAGACAATCCTCCGGCTCCGCCGCAGCAACAGGACCAACCTGCGCAGCCGAGCCAGCCCGATACGTCCGGAATGACGCCGCAGCAAGCGGCTCCGCCGGCCGATGTGCAGCAAGGTCCAGCTCAAGATCAAACTCAATCGCAAGATCAGTCGCAAAATCAATCACAAGACCAGCCGCCGATGGACCCGAACGCCGGTCCGCAGCAGCAAGCTCCGCCTCCGTCCGACCAGCCGATGCCGCCGCTTCCGCCGCGACGTTACAACAACGCGGCTCCGCGCATGGCGCCCGATCCTTTGACGATTCCTGCCGGAACCGTGGTGCAAATCCGCACCACCAACTGGCTTTCGAGCGACAAAAATAAAAAGGGCGATCAGTTCATCGGAACGCTGGTGAATCCGGTGATCGTCGATGGCTGGGTGGTCGCGCGCCGCGGACAAACCATCGTCGGCCAGGTGACCGACGCGCAAAAAGCGGGCCGCGTGAAAGGCGTTTCGAAACTTCAACTCGATGTGAATCAGCTGACGCTGGTCGATGGTCAAATGCTCAGCGTGCAGACGTCCCTGCTCAATGCCAGCGCTGGCACGTCCAACGGACGTGATGCGGTCGGCGTTGCAGCCACTACCGGAACCGGCGCAGCCATCGGCGGAGTTGCCGCAGGCGGCGTGGGCGCAGGAATCGGAGCAGGCGCTGGATTCGTGGCCGGCATCGCGGGCGTGCTGCTCACTCGCGGCAAGCCGACGATCATTCCGCCGGAAGACGTGCTAACGTTCCGGCTTGAAACGCCGGTCAGCTTCACCACTGCTCACGGCGTGCTGGCTTTCCGTCCGGCAACTCCGCAGGATTACAACACCAACCCGCAGCCGCAGCGGCCGCGTCTGGTGGCTCGACCGTATCCGGGACCCTACGGCTATTACCCGTACGGACCGGGCTTCGGCTACTATCCGCCGCCCGTGGCCATCGGTTTTGGCTACGGATACGGCTATCCCGGTTACTACCGCCGTGGATGGGGTTGGGGCTGGTAAAACCGCGGCGCCGTAAACTTACGAACGCTGTACTGTTCACCAAAGAATAAAAATCTGGATCGAAGGGACGCGTGAAATGCGCGTCCCTTTTGTTTTTTGCGGCTTCGCGGCGGCTGTTTCGAATGCGAATTCTCGGTTACAGCGTTGAATTTAATTGACATCACTCTACCTGCTTGTTAATTTTTCGAGGCTTACGCATTTTCGAAAATTTTTACCCGGAGGCACCGCAGCTCGGTACAAACTATGGCGTTCGTCGCGAAGAAGATTTTCCTCACCAAGGGAGTTGGCAAGCACCGCGAGCGCCTTTCCAGTTTCGAACTCGCTTTGCGCAATGCTGGAATCGCTGCCTGCAACATCGTCCGCGTCTCGTCGATTTTCCCGCCGTACTGCAAGTTGATTTCCCGCAGCGAAGGACTGAAGCACATCAAGCCCGGCCAGGTGGCGTTCACCGTCATCAGTGAAAACCAGACGCGCGAGCCGCACCGCTTGATCGCGGCGGGCGTTGGCCTGGCGCTGCCGGCGGATAAGTCGAGCTACGGATACCTGTCCGAGCACCACTCTTTCGGCGAGAGCGAAGAGACGTGCGGCGAATACACCGAAGAGCTTGCCGCCGAAATGCTGGCGACCACTCTGAACGTGGAATTCGATCCAGATCTTTCGTGGGACGAGAAGAAAGAGGTTTATCGCATCTCGAACAAGATCGTTCGCACCATGAACATTACCCAGTCGGCCGTCGGCGACAAGCGCGGGCTGTGGACCACGGTGCTGGCCGCGGCGATTTTGATCGGCGAGGATGACTGACGAAAGGCAGTGGCTAGTGACGAGTGGCTAGTGACTGGCGCTCGCTGAAAGCCGAGATCGACGGATAGATTTGAGAGGCACGAGGCGCAATGCTTCGTGCCTTTTGTTTTTTGTGGCGAGGCGGCGGAGTTAGTCGAGCAGGCCTTTGCCGGCGAGGATGCGCTTTTCGTGCTTGACGATGCGCGACTCGCGCGTGGCGGATTGCTTGGCCGCGGCGAAGTGCAGCGTGTAGGCGCGCTGGCGGCCGGGCGTCAGTGCGTGGAACGCTTTTTTGAACGCGGCGTCGGACGTGAGTTTCTTTTTTAATTCGTGGGGCTGCTTCAGAGTGTCGTAGGCTCGCACGTCCACTCGCGCGCCCGACCGTTCCAGGTCCATCGCTTCGCGGATGTAGGCTTTCAGCCTCTCTGCGTGATTTTCAATCTCTTCCAGGCTTTTGAATTTTACCCAACGCGTGGATCGCGAGTTGGGACCTGGCGCTGAAAGAATCCGTTCGGAGTCTTTCAGCAGCACGCCCTTGAAAAACGAAACCAGGCACGATTCCTTCAGGCCCATTGTTATCGCGACGTTCGCGCCATCGAGCGTGAACGTAGGTTTGCCCCACTTCAATTCTTCGGACAAACCTTCATCGAGCAGCAATTCGCGCAGGCGCGAAAGTTCCTCGGTCCATTTCTTGGCTTTGGCGATGCGGTCGGCGACCGATTGAGTCTTCGCGGTCTTTCCCGCGAGCTTTATGCCGGGCCTGGGTTCGATTCTCGTCCGAATTTTCCCCATCAAGCGTACCTACATTATTTGTGTCGTGATTTCTTCGCGGGCGGTGCCGCGTGTTTCGCGCCATGCTTGGCCGCGTGCCCCGAACCGTGCGCCGCGTGATGCTGGCCAGCAGCGCCGGCACCGCTGCCGCCGGCGGTATCGGGAAATTTGTAACCGACACGCTCCAGCACCGCGCCGACGATCAGCGGCAGTGCAACGGTTGCGTCATCCAGCACTTCGGCGAAGCGGCCGCCCTCTTCGAGCGGCACAAACTTGCCCCACGAAACCGCTTCGGTGTACGTGCTTCCGGAAAGGCCGCCCCAGTTCACCGGCTCGGGACAAATCCGCAAACCGTAGTTGTAGCGCTTCAGCGGAATATTTTCATAGCCGCGCCGCGCCAGCAATTCCGCATAGACACCAAACTGCTGCGCCCAGTTTCTGGGAACTCCGCCGCCGATGGTGAAGATTCCCATCTTTTTTGTGGCGAGCATGGTTCGAGCGTAGTGTTCGAAATCCAGATAGGGATCGAACTTCAGCGGCTGCTTCGCTTCCTTATTCCGCTGACGATTGAAAAGCGCCAGGTCAATTCCCAGTTCCGAGTCGGTGAACGCGGGAACGAACACCGGCACTTTGTGTTCGTAGCACGATTTCAGAATTCCGCGGCCGGGCGCGTGGCGCGTCAGATATTCGCCAATCGCCCAATTCAGTTTCCAGCTGCACAACGTTTCCTTCTCATCCCAGCGCGCCAGCACGTGATCGACAACTTCTTCCACGGCGTCGAGATTTACCTCCGGCTCGAGCGAGTCATACACCCGGTTGTAGCCGGAAAGAAAAAGTTCGTTGTCGTCCACCGAAGGGTCGTAGCGGAAATGCGAACGCCCGGTCGCTTCGACGAGCCCGTGCGCCATCAGCGCGCCGGTGGAAACGATCGCCTTTACGATTCCCGATTCCACCAAATCGCAAAAGACCAATCCCATTTTGCCGACGGTGAGCGCGCCGGAAAGCGTCATCACCACGAAGCAATCTTTGTCGCGAGCCATCGCTTCCAGCACGTCGGCGGCGTCGCCCACTTGCCGCGCGGTATAGGCGGTCTGCCCCATGGCGCGCACCAGATCGTCGAGCGTCCGGATGCGCGACAGGTCCAGCGGATAAATCGGTGTCAACCGATCTTCAATTGGATCGTGCAACACACGACCGGTTACGCCCTTTTTCTTTGCCATTCGGCGGCCTCGCAGGTAATGTAAATCTCCCAATCTGCCTGGGAGTGGAAATCAGAATTTTTCGCGCTTTATTGATAGTACAGATACGGTCGCGGGCGAAACAAAATTCGATAAATTTTTCGAGGAGCTGCCACCACTCATGTCGCGTTACACTCCGATGCCCCCGCAGAATTTCGGTGGACTTGCCGTCGAACACTCCACCTATCAGACAGCGCGCGCGGTGATTTTTCCGGTGCCGCTCGAGCGCACCGCTACCTACGAACGCGGCACGCGCAACGGTCCGTCGGCGATCCTGGAAGCCAGCCGCCACATGGAGTTGTACGACGAAGAGTTGCAGCTCGAACCGTTCAAGGAAATCGGCATCGCCACCTGGCCGCCGATCGACACGATGGACGGCACGTTTGAAGAAGTGCTGCGCGAACTTTTCACCGCGCAGCTGCAACTACTCGAAGACGGAAAATTCCCCATCGCGCTCGGCGGCGAGCATTCGCTCACTCCGCCGCTGGTTTCCGCAACGGTGAAAAAATACAAAGACCTGTGCGTGCTTCACATCGGCGCCCATGCCGAACTGCGCAACGAATTCCAGGGCAATCCGGGAAGCCACGTGTGCACCATGCGCCGCGTGGTGGAAATGTGTCCCGCCGTGCAGGTGGGAGTGCGCTCGCTTTCCGAAGAGGAAGCCAAAGCGATTCCGAAGCTGCGCACGAAAATTTACTGGGCAAAGGATATCGTCCGCGCTCCGGTGAAAGCCTGGATCGCAAAAGTGCTCGAAGACTTGAGCCCCAACGTGTATCTGACGGTCAACGTGGACGGATTTGATTCGTCGATCGTATCTGCGACGGGCGCGCCCGAACCGGGCGGACTCGACTGGCACGAAGTGACGTCACTGATTCGCGCCGTAGCCGACCACAAAAAAATCGTGGCGATGGACGTGGCCGAGCTTTCCCCTCGCCCGCGCGACCACGCTTCGGATTTTCTGGTGGCAAAAATGATCTACAAGACGCTCGGTTACGTGTTTTGCCATTCGTGAGCACGGCGTCGAACCTGATTTCCTAGTTCACAATACTTTCGGAGGCATCGCGGATGTTTGGTTCCGTATCGCTGTTCGCGCAGGACTCGCACGACGTGATCGTGTATGTGCAGAATCACGGAGTGATTTGGTGGATCATTATCGGCCTGCTGGCTGGATGGCTGGCCGGCACATTGGCGCGCGGCCGCGGATTCGGCTGCGTGACGAACGTGGTGCTCGGCCTGGTGGGCGCGGTGATCGGCGGATGGATTTTTCAGCGGCTCGGCATCGTCGCGTTTGGATTTTGGGGCAGCCTGGCCGCAGCGACGGTCGGCGCGATTTTGCTGGTCGCGATCGCGAGGTTGTTTGCCGGCAGTGGCGACCGCGAGTGAGACTCCGACCTCGTGGTTTCGACAATCCTGTGCAGTGGATTAGACAATCTGTCTGATGGTGTGTCGGGCTTCAGTCTGACGGTCTTTCGATCCAGCGATTCCTATAAAAATTCGTCAGACAAACTGTCTGCCGCACCATCGGGCAGTACTGCCGAATCCACTTGGACTGCCCCGCCCACCCACCGGCAGCCGCTTCGCGCAATGTGATACGATTGCCCCCGAAGAAAAAACGAATCGAAGCGTGAACCAACCTGCTTGACCGGCACCTTCGTCAACGTCGCGTGTGTCACCAGTATCGTCAGGCCGCCCCGATCTCACAGTTGGGCGGCACCATCGGAAGGATAACTTGAGTCAACAATCGTTGTGGGCAATCCCGCTGGGCGGACTCGGCGAATTCGGCATGAACATGATGGTGCTGCGCACCGGCGACGACATCATCGTCATCGACGCGGGCCTGATGTTCCCCGAGCAGGAATTGCTGGGCGTCGATATCGTGATCCCCGATATCACCTACCTGAAGCAGAATCGCAGCAAAATCCGGGCGATCGTGCTCACCCACGCGCACGAAGATCACATCGGCGGCATCCCGTACATTCTGCCCGAGCTCAATGTGCCGATCTACGGCACCGAATTCACGCTGGCGATCGTCCGCAAAAAGCTCGAAGAGCACGGCCTGCTGGAAAACGCCAAGCTGCACGAAGTGGCGGCGGGCGAAACCACGAAGCTCGGCGCGTTCTCGATCGAATATTTGCATGTGACGCACAGCACCATCGATTGCGTCGCGCTCGCGGTGCGCACTCCGGTGGGCGTGATCATCCACACCGGCGATTTCAAGATCGATCCCACGCCGGTCGATGGCAAGCCGTTCGACTTGCATGCATTTGCGCGCTACGGGCAGGAAGGCGTGCTCGCGCTATTCAGCGACAGCACGAACGTCGAGCGCCCCGGATTTACTCCGTCCGAACGCGCGGTGGTGGTCCGCCTGGAAGAACTTTTCCGCGCCGCCCCGGCGAAAGTGGTGATTTCCTGCTTTTCCAGCTCGGTGCATCGCGTGCAGCAGGTGATCGACATCGCCCGCTCGGTGGGACGCAAAGTCGGCGTTGTGGGCCGCAGCATGGTGGACAACATCGAAATCGCACACGGCCTGGGCAAGTTGCGCGTGCCGGACGGCAGCATGGTCCGCCCACAGGATATTCGCAGCTACGATCCGCAAAAACTGGTGGTGCTCGCGAGCGGAACACAGGCTGAGCCGATGTCCGCGCTTTCGCGAATCTCGGTGGATAACCATCGGTTGCTCAGCATCGGCGAAAACGACACCGTGATTCTTTCTTCGCGCATCATTCCCGGAAACGAAAAAGCGATTTTCCGGATGATCGACCATTTCTTCCGCCGGCGCGTGCTGGTGTACTACGAAAGCGGCAACTCGGCTCCGATTCACGTTTCCGGCCACGCCAGCCAGGAAGAAATGAAAATCCTGCTGCAACTGGTGAAGCCGAAATATTTCGTGCCGATACACGGCGAATACCGGCAACTGTTCCGCCATTCGGCGCTGGCCGAGCAACTGGGCGCGGTCGGTAGCCAGATTTTCCTGCTCGAAAGCGGCCAGCCGGTGGAATTCATGGCCGATGGCAGCGCGCATCGCCGCGAACCGGTAACTGCAGGTCGCGTGCTGGTGGATTCCGGCTCGCTCGAGGAAATCGAAGAAGTCGTGATTCGCGACCGTCGCCACCTCTCCGAAGACGGCGTCGTGGTGCCGATCATCGCCATCAACAAACACTCCGGCAAAATCGAAACCGCGCCGGAAATCGTCACCCGCGGCTTTCTGCCTTCCGAAGACGGAGCGGAAATCCTCGACCAAGCCCGCCAGATCATCGTGAAGACCATCGAACAATCCACGCAGGAAGAAAAAACGGACTGGAGCGTCATCAAGGAAAAAATCCGGCAGGACCTGAAACGCTTCCTGAACAAACAAACGGCCAAGCGGCCGCTCATCCTTCCCGTAATTCTGGAAATCTAAAACGCCGTGGCAATCCTCCTGCGCACGCAAAAGCCCGAAGACTTCGAGACTCTATTCGAGATCGATCAGGCTTGCTACGAACCGGAAATCGCGTACTCCCCGCGCGAGCTGCAGGCCTATCTGAAATATCCGGGTTCGGATTGCATCGTCGCTGAAATCGGCGGCGAGATCGCGGGATTCTGCATCACCGCGCATCAGGACGATCGCGGCTACATTGTCACCATCGACGTGCTGGAAAAATTCCGGCGCGACGGCGTGGGCACTGCGCTACTGAACGAAGTGGAAAAGCGCCTCGAATCTTTCGGCGTGCATTTGATCGCGCTCGAGACCGCAACTGACAACCATTCCGCCGTTGCCTTCTGGCAAAAGCATGGCTATCGTACTCGTGGCGTTCGCAAAGGCTATTACCCCAACGGCCGCGATGCGTATGCGATGACCAAAATGCTGAAAGAGCGGGTGAAACGCGCGCGGAAAGCGGCAAAAACGCCATCATAATTCCGGCTCGCAGCCGGTCACACGGAGCAATCAAAACAAAATGCACCTTTGGCAAGCCATCCTCCTGGCCGTGGTACAGGGACTGACCGAATTTTTGCCCATCAGCAGCTCCGCGCATTTGATTTTGATTCCCTGGCTTTCGCACGGAAAAATTCCGGAGCCCGGCATCGCATTTGACGTCGCTCTGCACTTGGGCACGCTGATCGCCGTGGTGCTCTATTTCGCGCGGGACTGGATCCAGCTGACGCTCTGCGGCCTGGGCTTTCACTACCCGAAACGCGCCAGCGAACAGATGGTGATGACGAATCAACGCCTGTTCTGGTATCTGGTGATTGGTACGATTCCCGGCGCGCTGGTGGGATTTTTCTTCGAGCACTGGATCGACGAAAACCTGCGCAGCCCGGTGCCCATCGCCTGCCTGATGATCATCGTGGCATTTGTAATGTGGTATGCCGAATCGGTGTCGCGCCTGGACCGCCGGATTGATCAAACCTCGCTGGGCGATTCGTTGGTGATCGGCAGCTCGCAGGCGCTGGCGCTGTTCCCCGGCGTGTCGCGCTCGGGCATCACCATTTCCACTGGGCTTTTCCGCGGCATGACGCGCGAAGCGGCGGCTCGTTTTTCATTTTTACTTTCCACGCCTCTGATCGCCGGCGCGGCAGCTGTGGAAGTCCCCAAGCTCCTGAAGCAGCAGCACCAGCTCGGCGGCCTCGGCATCCCGACGTCCACCATCGCCATCAGCATCGCGGTATCGGCCATCGTGGGATTCGTGGTCATCGCGTTTTTCCTCCAGTATTTACAGACACGCACGCTGAAGTTATTTATTTACTACCGAATCGCGTTTGGTATAGTCATCCTGTTGCTCGCGTTCCTCCCACTGGGCTCCGCGCGATAGCGCCAGCGCGCCCCAGGTCTTACGCGGCGGCCTTCCCCTATCTGTGCCTGAATGAATTTGTTTCAGCGTCGCGACCGGCCCGCAGCCGGTGTCGATGAATTTTTCGCCACGCTGACGGTCTCGCTCACGCGGGATCTGCTCTGCTGGACTCCATCGCATTGCGAAGGACCGGCGAGCCACACAACTCGAATTGCCTGAGGGCTTCGGGTTGCAGGATAAAGGAGAAAGTCGTGCGGATTCTTACGCCCAGTGACAATAAACGCCTGAACGAAATGGTCGGCTTTGTCGGCCTCAGCATCGCCGTCTTGCTCACGCTCAGCCTGCTCTCCTATTCCCCGCACGATGCGTCGTTCAACGTTTCGGCGCCCGCACCCGGTTCGATGCCCGCACGAAACTGGATTGGCCCGGTGGGCGCGCATATGTCCGACGCGTTTTTCCAGGTCTTCGGTTACGCCGCGTTCTTGTTTCCGATCGGAATGTTCGTGGTGGCGATGCGCTGGTTCCGCAGCCAGCTGCTCGAAGCACCGATCACGAAAGTGGTCGGCGGCACGATGCTGGTGATGTCGTTTGCATCGGAGCTTTCGCTGCTTCATGTGTGGGATGTGCGCGGCGCGCTGCCTGCGGGTGGCCTCGTAGGCACAATCCTGGCGCAGGGTCTGCGAGCGGCATTTAATCGGCTGGGCGCGAATCTGGTTTCCATCGCCACGTTCCTGACCGCGCTGTTCCTGACGACGAGTTTCTCGCTCAGCAAAGCCGCCACATGGATGCGGGAGCCGCTATCCGAAGACGGCACGATCGGCCAGTGGCTGGCGCGCGTCAAAGAATGGCGCGAAGAGAAAGAATCCACCAAACTGCGCAAGCGCGTGGAAGAAATCAAAATCGCCGGGCGCCCTCCGGTGGCGCAGCAGCGCGTTTCCACCAAATCCGTAGCCGTTGCCGAGCCGGACGAAGAAATCGAAGACGCCGAGCCCGAGCAGGAAGAGCGCAAGCCGCTGGTACGCATGCCGGCGATCATCAAATTCCGCGACGAAGAGCCTCCCGCAGCGAAAAAGAAAGCTCCCGAACCGAAAGTTTCGCTGGGCAAAACAAATTACCGACTGCCGCCCTCGACTTTGCTGACGCTTGCCGAACGCGGCGAGAAGATGGACGAGAACGAGCTGAAAGAGCGCGCTCGGGCCATCGAACAGAAGTGCATGGAATTTGACATCGGCGGCCACGTGACCCAGATCAATCCAGGTCCGGTGGTCACCACGTTTGAATTCAAGCCCGAAGCCGGCGTGAAATACAGCCGCATTCAGGGCCTCGGCGACGATCTTTGCCTCGCCCTGCAAGCCGAATCGATTCTGATCGAGCGCATCCCCGGCAAATCGACGGTCGGTATCGAGGTTCCCAACGTGAAGCGCGAAACGATTGCGCTGCGCGACGTGGTCGAATCGCCGGAGTTCAGTCACTCGCCTTCGAAGCTGACGCTGGCGTTCGGTAAAGACCTGATCGGCCGCATCCGCGCTGGAGATCTCGCCTCGATGCCTCACCTGCTGATCGCCGGTTCGACCGGCACCGGCAAGAGCGTGTTCATCAATTCCCTGCTGATGAGCATGCTCTACAAAGCCACTCCCGATGAATTGAAGATGGTGCTCATCGACCCGAAGCAGCTGGAACTCGGCTTGTACGCCGATATCCCGCACCTTTTCACGCCGGTGGTAACCGACGCGAAAGTGGCCGCAAACGTGATGCGCAACTCCGTCCGCGAAATGGAGCGCCGCCTGAAACTGCTGGCCGCGCGCGGTGTGCGCAACATCGAGCAATACAACCGCACTTTTGAGAAGGGCCAATCGCTTTCGCTGTTTGACGGCACCGAGGAAGACGAACACAAGCCGCTGCCCTACCTGGTGATCGTCATCGACGAACTCGCCGACCTGATGATGGTGGACACCAACGGCGTGGAAGAATCGATCACGCGCCTCGCACAAATGGCGCGCGCCGTGGGCATTCACTTGATTCTTGCCACCCAGCGCCCGTCGGTGGACGTGATCACCGGCTTGATCAAAGCCAATTTCCCGGCGCGTATTTCGTTCCGAGTCGCCAGCAAAGTGGACTCGCGCACCATTCTCGACGCCAACGGTTCGGAATCGCTGCTCGGCAAGGGCGACATGCTCTATTTGCCGGCCGGTTCGTCGCGCCTGCATCGCGTTCACGGTCCGTATGTGAACGAACGCGAAGTCGAAGCGGTCTGCGATTTCTGGCGCGAGCAAGCCAAAGCGATCTACAACGAAGAATTGTTGAAGCCGCCCAAGGACGAGAATGTTGTCGGTGGCAGCGGCGGTGAAGGCGGCGAAGAAGTGGACGACGATCTGTATCAAGACGCCGTCCGCGTAGTCTGCGAAATGGGCCGCGCTTCCACCTCCACGTTGCAGCGCCGTTTGCGCGTCGGCTACGGCCGCGCCGCGCGGTTGATCGACTTGATGGAAAAAGACGGCATCGTGGGCCCGGCCGATGGCTCCAAAGCGCGCGAAGTGCTGAAAAGCCGCGGCTGGATGAAGGATTACGACGATTCGATGAAGTAGGGCGCGTGCGCTACACTCTGTGCCGCTCATGAGCGCTCCGCGCGACTTGCGATCTATTCCGTCTGGCAGTGATCCGTCACGCGTTGACGGCATGCCGCGCTCGCTGACGATTCTTTTCGCCGCAGCGTGCGGCTTGGCCGTCGGCAACATTTACTACGCGCAGCCGCTGCTCGATACCCTCGCCCACAATTTCCACGTCAGCCAGTCGGTGATTGGACTGGTAATCACCATGACGCAGATCGGCTACGCCATCGGTCTGCTTACGATTGTCCCGCTCGGCGACCTGCTCGAAAACCGCCGCCTGATCGTGATGATTTTCTGCGGCACGGTCACTTCACTACTGATCGCCGGCTTCGCGCCGTCGATCGCGCTGTTTTTCGTGGCTTCGCTGCTGATCGGAATCACGTCGGTGGTCGCGCAGGTGTTGATTCCCTTCGCGGCGGATATTTGCGAGCCGGCACGGCGCGGCCAGGTAGTCGGCCAGATCATGAGCGGCCTGCTGCTCGGCATTTTGTTCGCGCGGGCGGCGTCTGGATTCGTCGCCGGCGCGTTCGGCTGGCGCGCCGTGTACTTCGCCTCGGCTGCGGCACTGCTGGTGCTGATCGTCGTCCTTGGCAAAGCGCTGCCGCAGCGCCAACCAAAATTTGCAGGCACGTACACCGAGTTGCTCGGCTCGCTGTATCGCATCTTCATCGGCGAACCGATTCTGCGCCGCCGCGCCTTCTACCAGGCCGCCATGTTCGCCAGCTTCAGCGCGTTCTGGACCACCATCACGTTCCTGCTGGCCGGACCCGAATATCACTTCACGCAAACGCAGATTGGATTCTTCGCGCTGGCAGGCGCGGCGGGCGCGCTGGTGGCTCCGCTGGCGGGCAGGCTGGGCGATAAAGGACATCAGCATCCCGCGACGGGCGTGGCGCTGCTGCTGGCCATGGCCGGATATCTGATCACTCTGTGGCGCGGCCAATTGTGGATTCTGGTGCTCGCGGCAATCGTGCTCGATTGCGCGGTGCAGACCACTCTGGTCACCGGCCAGCAGATGATTTACAGCTTGAAGCCGGAAGAACGCAGCCGGCTGAATACGCTTTTCATCGCCACATTCTTCGTCGGCGGCGCGATTGGTTCGGCCGTCGCGTCGTATGGATACGACCGCATCGGCTGGCGCGCCGTCGTGGGGATCGGCTCGGCGCTTTCGATTCTCGCGTTTCTCTATTGGCTGACCGAACGGCCGAAAAAAGCCGTCGCGAATCCGTCATTTTAGTTTGTCACTGCGCCGGAATTTCCGTAAAATCATTAGCTGTGTTTGTGCCGAGGTAGCTCATTGGTAGAGCGCGGCCCTGAAAAGGCCGGCGTAGCCAGTTCGATTCTGGCCCTCGGCACCATTCCTTCCCCTGCGCATCAAACTTCCGGCAACCAATCGCATCCTGCATCGTCTGATAGGTGCACCTCTATCGCCTGAGACTTTCGCCACATATAAAGGAGAATCAAACATGCCAAAGCTGGCCATCTACGCACACATGGAAGCAAAGCCGGGAAAAGAAGCCGACGTGGAAGCGTTTCTGAAAAGCGCGTTGCCGCTGGTGGACGCCGAACCCGCCACCCGCACCTGGTACGCGATCAAAATGGGACCGGCATCGTTTGGAATTTTCGATACGTTTGATGACGAAGCCGGACGCGACGCTCACCTGAACGGAAAAGTGGCCGCGGCGCTGATGGCGCGGGCTTCGGAACTGTTCTCGAAGCCGCCCTCGATCAGCAAGATTGATTTGTTGGCTGTGAAATCTTCGAAGTAACTTGGAGTAATTGCGACGGCGGGTTTGCGCGACTGCTGCGCCCGCCGGGCTGCCCATCTGCTGAGCTACAGGATTGCAGCGCTACTGGGCCGCGGGCGGCAACGAACGCAAATACGCGATGATGGCCACGGCGTCTTCGTGGTTCATGTGGTAGATGTGCATCGGCGGACGGATCGCGATTCCATTGGGGCCGATGCCCTGTTCGAAAATTTTGTAGCCGTCCTGATCGGTGTATCCGGTAAATCCGGAGAGCGCGGGCGCGTTCATCGCCCAGTTCGACGTGTGGTGCACAGGCATGATCCAGATCGGCGAGCCCTGCAGCCAGCGCGAATCGTCTTCGTTGCCCTGCGAGTCGCGCGGGGTGTGGCATTCCTGACATTTCGCCACTTCGGTGACCAGATATTTTCCGCGCGCCACGGTCTTTTCGTGATCCGGCGCCGCCGCTTTCTGCGACGAAACCGTCGAAGCCGCTACCGCCGCGCCCAGCAGAGCCACCGCACACACAGCCATCTTTGATATCGATTGCATCGGCATTCCGCCCCAGATTGCAGTGATTTCGTCGCGTGGTCCGCGCCGTCGTGCATCCGTTCACCGAAATAATACAATACGCCGCCACGCGCGGCCATCAGCTTTTCGGGTGTGAGTGTCGCGTACGTTTCGAAAAGCAACAGCAAAACATTTCACAGAGAAAACCGAGAACGGCGGAGGGCACGGAGCCGTTCTGCCAGCGCGGAAACCTCGACGGACTTGGCGAAGGAATCTCCGTGTCCTCCGGGTTTTCTCGGTATTCTCTGTGACATGTTCCACGTCTTTGAATTCACTCAGCGTTCGCCCGGGCCACAGCCAGCGCCCTTCGGCCCGTCAGCAGTTCCCTGTATGGACGCTGCCACGCCGCAAACCTAAAATTTAAGTGTCATCATTCACCACGCCGGAGGCACGAATGTCTGCGATTGAGTACGGCACAACGTATTGGGGAGTCATCCTGCAGGGGCTCGACCCGAATTCTCCCGGCGAGACCGTTCACCTGCACGCCGACGCCATCAAAATCGATCCGTCCGGTGCGCTCACATTCACCAGCGTGGGCCGCCGCCCCGCCGGCACATGGCCCGCCGGATTGCCCGCGCCCACCGACGCCGCCGTCAAACCGAATGGCGCAGAAGGCGCGCAACCACACAACGGCGCACCATCTCAGCCCGCCAAAACTGATTCCGAACATGCAGGCAGCCAACAAACCGGAGCAAATGACGCAAAAACGCCGAAGACCGACGCAACACCGGGGACGATCTACGTGGCGTTCGCGCCGGGCACCTGGAAGACCGTGTACGCAGCAAAATTGCAGGATGGCGCGCCGGCGTCGATCGAACATTGGTCAACGCTCGACGGAAAGCAAACGATGCCCGAACTGAATCCGGTCAATTCCGGCGCGTCCGGCCAGCCGAATCCGCTGTAGCGTTCGCGGATTACGGCAACGTTTCCAGGATTTTTCCCAGCCGCGCACCGAACGCCGTTCCGTGCGCGGTTTGTTTTTGCGGATCGTTGAAATACGGATCGACGAACGGGCCAGCCTTGTCGAGAATCAGCCGGTCGCCCCAGCCGATCAATCCGAACAGGCGGATCAGTTCCTGCGTCTGTGCGCCGATCGGCACGATGTAGCTAGGCTGCAGCGAGTACTGCACGCGCTTCATCACGGTAGGAGCCAGCCGCCGAAGCGCGCTGTTCAGCTCGCCGTCTCCGGCGCATGGGCACTCGACTCCATAGCTGACGAAAAAACCTTTCCGGCGGAATTCCACCAGGGCGTTGTCTTCGCGGCCGCCCACTGTCGCCGCCGAACCGGTCGTCTTCACCAGCTCGTCAAAATAGGAACGCGAACCGGCCGAGCGAACCGAACGATCCTTTGTGGCACTGTAGAAAAAATCCTCGATTTTCGCGGGAGGGCAAGCATCCAGAAACAGCACTTTGATTTGCGCCGGCCTGTATCGCGACGCCAAATCGATTCGCTCGTTGCGGCTCTTCACGTGCGCGTCGTCGGCACGCAGACCGCAACCATCACATACAGGCATCCGAAATCCTCCGAGGGGGCGGGTTACGTGCCGGAAAGAATCGCACGACGCGAGCGTTCGGGCAATCGTTTCGAGCGAAAAATAAATTCGGATGAGACGGCTTAATCGTTTATGTGTTGCATTTTCGAAAGAAGTTTGGAAGCGCGCGGATGCGTGCCGATTCCTCGCGCGGGCAGGTAATCGAAAATCAGGTGAGATACCGGATGGGTCAGCGGGTGCGCGGCGTCCACGTGCCCGCGGCAGCGCCATTTTTCGTCGTCGCGCACGATTTGAAAATGCAACGACGGCGCGCCTTCGGTGCGGAACCAGCTTGCGTCGCCCCGTCTGGCGCTGCGACGCAAACGAACTTCACCCGATTCGTTGGCGCGTCCCGCGAATTCATCGAGAGTTGCGGCGGGATCGCTGGCGTCGCGCGTTTCGGCAGCGCAGTCGCACATATACGAAATCCAGTTTCCGTCGCCGATTGAAACCGCCAGAGTCGAATCAACGGTCAGCGGCAGCATGCCGGCTCGCGCGAACAAGCTACGAACGAGCTGCTCAGCGCAATGCTGATCGGAGTCGCCAACCCCCGCTACAGTCTGCTGGCTGGCTTTCGCGTCATGCATGGTGATGCGTCGTCAAGGCCAGAGAATAGATCACGCGAGAATTTACGTACGAGGTCACAGGAGACGTCACAAGAATCGTGGTAACAAGTTCAGTGCGTTCGCGTCACATGCGAGCCGGCTGCTAGCGGCAAATAGCGAGGCTCGGCCAGACTGCGCGTCCGCACCGCATGATGCCGATCGGCAAAATGCTTCTGCGCGCGCCTTCCCCAGGTTCGCACGAAATAATAGTTCAAGGTTCCCGCCGCCCCCGCGCTGATCACTGGCAGCAGGCGTCCACTCCACTTCTCCGCCACTTCGGAACCGACTTTCACTGCGATGCGGTCGATGATCCGCGGCACGATTTTTTCCACCGCTTGTTTTTCAAGGAACTCGCGCCCCATGTCGAGACCGGCAGCGCTGGCAGCGGCGAGCCACAGTTCCTGCACGTCTTCCTCGGTGTTGTACTCGAATCCGTAAATCAGGCTCAGCCGGTGCAGCATGCGAACCGTAATCGCCGACAAAATTCCGGCGTCCGGCAAAATCGTCATCAGCCCGCCCAGGCCGAGGCCTGTGCCTTCAATCGCCGCCATGCGCGAAGCCGAACGAATGATTCTATCCGCGTGGTGTTTCACCACTTTTTCGTCCAGGCGGAACATGTCGCTCCACGTGCTGATCGGCAGCCGGTGAGCGCGGCGAACCTGTTCGAGGTACTTCTGCGGATCGAGCTGCACGCCGTGGTACGCGCGCGTAAGCCCGCGGCGCAGGCCCGACTGGAACATAGCGGTCAGCAGCGATTGTTTTTTTCGGCGTGGCATAGTCTTTAGATGCGCGGGGCCGGCGCTTGGATTGCGCGCTGCGTCCGACGCACTACCGGAAGCATAGCAGGATTCGGCCCGTCCGGCGGCTCGGCACCACGCGAAGTTGCAACCGTGGCGTTTACCGGTTT
The DNA here is from genome assembly GCA_963719065.1 of uncultured Acidobacteriota bacterium. GTDB lineage: Bacteria > Acidobacteriota > Terriglobia > Acidiferrales > UBA7541 > Palsa-295. The sequence continues at coordinate 982,926 of CAVRAM010000001.1, forward strand.
GTACGATTCGCGGATTGTATGCCGCGCGGATTGCCTTATACTTTCGTTCGCCATGATCGATTCCCTGCACGCAAAAGTCGCACTCACGATCGTTTCGCTATTTGCCGTCACCGCATTTGTCGTTGACGACGCGACGCCAACCTCGAAAGGCGACGGCTACGCCGAATACTCCACGCCCGCCAAAGCGCCGCAACAAATTCATCCTCCGGCGTTTGGCGTGGTGATGCTTGGCGGCCACGGCGACGTGGACGCAGCCAACAAATTCCTGTGCGACCACTCCGGCGGCGGCAAGATCGTGGTGCTCAGCGCCAGCGGCGAAGCGGAATACAACGATGATTTTCATAACGCCTGCCCGGCCAACTCGGTCACCACGCTAGTGATCACTTCGCGCAACGGCGGCATGAGCCCGTTCGTCGCTGCTCAACTGCACGCCGCCAGCGCTATTTTTATTTCCGGCGGAGATCAATCGAACTACGTGAAATTCTGGTCGGGCACTCCGGTACAGACCGAAATCAATCAGGCCATCGCGCGCGGCGTCCCGATTGGCGGCATCAGTGCGGGGCTCGCGGTCGAGGGCCAGTTTGTCTTCTCGTCGATGCTCGACACGATCACCACTCCCGAGGCGCTCGAAAATCCTTACGACCCGCATCTGACTCTCGAGCGCGATTTTCTGGCAATTCCGATTCTGCACGGCGTGATTACCGACAGCCACTTTTCGGCTCGCGAGCGCATGGGACGTTCGATGGCGTTTATGTCGCGCATCGTGCAAGACGGCTGGGCCGCGAAAGTGCGCGACATCGGCATCGACGAAACTACGGCGGTGCTGGTGGAGGGTGACGGCAAAGCGCGCGTCGTCGGCGAAAACGCCGCGTATTTTTTCACGCTCGATCACAAACCCGAGCAGTGCGTCGCCGGCAAACCTCTTACCACGCTCAATATCGCGGCGTTCAAGGTGCACTCGGGCGCCAATGCGGCTGTGGATTTGAATTCGTGGTCGAGCCCGGTGGGCGAACCGCTCAACGTGAATGTGGTGGACGGAAAACTTTCGGTCAGCAAGCCGTAACAGGCGCAGCGCTACGAGCTACGAGTTACGCGCGCAGCTTCTTCGTGCCGCTCACAAACGGACTGCCCCGCTCGTAAAAGCGCAGCACTCGATCCGCTTCCTTCGTGATTCCAATGCGAACGCTCTCGCCCAGCGCGCCGCGCTTTCGCACCGCCGTTCCCAGCCACAGCGGCCCGGCGGCGGTCATGTCCAGTCCGTCGAGGCTGCGATCGATGCAAAACGCTTCGGCCAGGCGGCCGGGCCCGCGCGCAATTTCCACCAGGTCGGCGGGATCGTCGCCGCGTTCGAGCGAGCGGTGCGCTCGCATCACGTCAATTCCCTCGAGCGGTTCGGCTGCACGAAACAGCACACCTTCGCCCACGCCTTTGCGATTGCCCGAAACGTTGAGCATGAAATGATTTCCGTAGATGAAATACACATACGCGTGGCCGCGATCCAGAAACAGCGAACGATTTCGCGGCGTTTCGCCACGAAAACTGTGCGCCGCCGCGTCGCCCACCAGATACGCTTCCGTTTCAACGATTCGTCCGGCGAGCCGCCCCGAGGGCAAGTCGTGCACTAGAGTTTTTCCGATCAGATAGCGCGCGAGCGCGACCGTGCTCAGCGGCAGTTCGCTTCGCGTGAGTCTTCGAGGTTTCGGGGTCATGATTTCAAAGTCATCGATGGATGGCAAACAGCGCGCGGAATTGACTTACCGCCGCGCCCAACTTACTATTTGCGGGCTTCAATCCATTCTCGCACTTGTTGCACGGCGATTCACTCCGGAGGCCCATCGTGGAAGACTGGCAGTACGCGCAAGCTGACCGAGCCGAAGAGCTCGCGCAGCTGCATTATTTTTCGATGGTCAAGCACGAGCACGGCAAGGAAATTCCCTTCGTAATCACTGTTAGGGAATACGCGGTTGCTCCGCGCGGCCAGCATCTTCGCTACTTCGCAGAGGCCGACAAGCAAGTCAACCAGAACACCGCGCCGATTTTGCCGTCGGGTTGGGGCGATTCCATCCTGAAAGCGCTTTCCGACTGCATGCGCATGATTCGCCAGTTCCCGCTCGAAGGCTAACCGTCGGCGCAACTCCGGACACCGCGCGATGGGAGCGATAGCGACTCTCGCGCGCGCTTTTGCTTGACGGCCACAACCCGGCGATGTAGTTTGCACTTCGCACGAGCTTCAGATGTACCGAACGACCTTTCAACGAGGAACCCTCAACCGTGCTGCTGAATAACAAACAAAATCATCCTGGCGTCGTGGTGCTGGAGCTCGGCGGCCGTCTGCAGATGGGCGCTGACTGCAAGCGCCTCGAAACCGAAATCGACCGGCTGGTCGAAACCAAATCCCATTACGTGATCCTGGAAATGAGCGCCGTCGATCATATCGACAGCGCCTTCGTGGGCCAAATCGTCAAGACCTTCTCTCGCCTCACCAAGTCCGGCGGCGCGTTGCGCCTGGCCGGAGTGAAAGGCATGGCCGAGGGCGTCCTGCGCATGACCCAGGTGAATCGCGTGATCCCCATGTATCCGAATGTCGAACACGCCATGAAAGATTTTCCGCCCGCCGTCGCTCCCGCCGCACCCACCCCCTAAATCGACCGGTGTTACCCGCTAGTACGCTCGTTCTATAGCGCCCTACGTTCGCCCTGCCTAGAATTGTGTTCAAGGGGCTTTGTCCATTCTCGGCATGGAGAAAAGCAGATGGCAACGCAATCGCACATTCCGGCAACCGGGATCCTGAACGCGCAGAAACCAAAGGCTGCGTCGGACGCTCGTCGCCGGGAACGGCTGAAGCTTTCGTTGCCTCTGGAAGTCCGCCCGTTTGACGCGCGCTACGCGGAGATTGTGGACGTGGGCGAAGTGATTGATTTCACGCGAGATGGCCTGTTTTTCGCGACGAGCATGCCGCACTATTTCGTTGGCATGCGATTGCTGGTCACGTTCCCGTTTGGGGAAAAGGTGGCAGCTCACAAGAAATTCCTCGGCTCGATCGTGCGGCTGGAAAACCGGCCAGACGGCAACGTCGGGATCGCCGTACGGTTCGTTTTATAACGGTTCCCGAAACGGGACCAGCAGGCCGCAAGATGCTCTAGGATTTCGGGTTAACCGGGCATGAATTTCCCGAACCGGGCAATTTTTGCAGGGTGTCTGCAATTTCACCGTACCGTAACAGTCGCTAAACCTCCTATTATCAATACACACAATCCCTCAACCCTTGGCCATACAACTGCATCCAAGTAGGTGGGGGTGCAGAATGGGTGAACGTCGCAAGGCTCGCCGTTACGAAGTCTTTCTGCCTGTGCAAGTCTGTTTTGCCGGCATGCGCCCGATTACCTTTCATACCGGTCAACTGCGGGATGTTTCGCGCTCCGGTATCTTCTTCCACTCGCTGGTTCCGGTCGAACCCGGGACGGCTCTAGAACTAACATTTTCGCTGCCTGCCGAACGCGGCAGCGGTTCGTCGGTGCTGGTTCGCGCCAGCGCCAAAGCGCTCCGCGCATCCGAGTTCCCTGGCGAACTTTCACCGCTTTTCGCCGTTGCCGCCACGATCGACCGGCTCGACTTTGTCCGCCCGGTCGCGGCCCACGCAGCCTAACGCGGTCGATACGCTCGCAGCTTTCTCCGGCTCCATTCCTCGTGTCTCCTGACGTGTCCGCTGCGCTACACTCTCGCTCGCACTCTCGTTGAAAGCTGCGTGTACGGTCGCCTGTGAAGAATCCCTCGGCTGAACCATCGAACTCGGTTGAAGAACGGGAACTTCGCGTCTTACGCGGGCTTTGCGGTGCCCACGCGAACGTGGATTCCGCGCGCGACGTGATTCGGCAACTCGCGACGTACCGTTGGAGTGCCGTGGACCACGAAGTGGTTTTCGCGGCGGCGGCACGCGTGCGGGAGGCGTCTGGAAAGATTCAAGCGGATGCGATTGCGGCGCAAATTACCCGGGCGGGATTTCCGGACATTGACCTGAATCCGTACTTCGGCGCCGAAGCGGAGACTGCACCTCATCAAGCGTCGCTCGAAGCAGACGTGAGTGCGCTTCTTCAGCGCGCGGTTTGATTTTCGGGTGCTCTTACGCGGCAACGAGATCTATTCGCAGCGCAACGCTTCGGTGGGATTTACCTGTGCGGCTTTGCGCGCCGGCCAGTAGCTCGCGGCATACGCCGAACCGATCAGTACCGCGCTAACGCAAAAAAATGTGAGCGGGTCGGTCGGACTTACCTGAAACAGCATGGCGCGCACCAGCGATGTGAGCGCGAGCGCCACAATAGCGCCCGCCGCGACGCCGATCAGCGACAATCGCAAACCATCGCGCACCACCATCGACAATACTTCCCGAGGCTGCGCGCCAAGCGCCAGGCGAATTCCGAGTTCGTGCACGCGCTGGCTCACCGACAGCGCCATGATTCCGCCAATGCCGGTTGCAGCAATCAGCAGCGCCAATGCTGCAAAAATTCCAATCAAACTCGCGGTCAATCGCGGCGAAGCCATCGAATCGCGCCGCGCCTGCTCGAGCGTCATCTCATGCGTCACCGCGGTTTGCGAATCCACATCGCGAATCACATTTCGAATTTGCACGGCCATCGCGCCGGGAGCCGCTGCAGTCCGTACGATCAATGTGGACGGGTCGGGGATCTGCGCTTGGGGCACGAATAATTCCGGCACCGGCGCATGATCGAGCCCGAATTCGCGCACATCGCCAACAATGCCCACGATCTGAAGCCACGTTTTCCCATGGTCGAAACTGATGCGCTTGCCGATGGGATCTTCGCTCGACCAAACGCGCTTTTGCATGGCGCGATTGATCATCGCCACCTGCAAGCCTTTCGTATCGTCGCGGTCGGTGAATTCCCGCCCCTGCTCGAGCGGAATTCCCAGCGTCTTGAAATAGTCGGGCGAAATCGCCTGGGCGCTGGCCACCGGAGGCACGGAAGCCGGAGTGTCCGCGCGCCCTTCGATCACAAACGAGTTTGCGCCAGGGCCACCGGTGATCAGCTCGGCCTGCAGCGGGTAGTTCGACGAAACCGCCGCGCTCACCACGCCGGGCTCGTGCTGCACGCGATCGAGAAGTTTTTTCGACACTTCGATGTACTGCGGCGGTCCGGCGTATTTCGACCAGTTGAAATTAATCTTCATGGCCAGCACACGCTCGGGCACGAATCCGGGGCGGACGCGCAGCAGATTCACAAAACTGTGCAGCAGCAGACCCGCGCCGATCAGCAGCACAAACGAAAACGCCACCTGGCAGACGATCAGCGCGCCGCGCACGCGATTTTGTTTCTTGCCCGTGCCGGCGCCCGACGTGCCCTCTTTCAGTCCCTGGCTGAGGTTCGCGTTTGAAAATAGCGCTGAGATCGTGCCGAACAGCAGGCTGGTGCCCACGGCGGCGCACAGCGCGAATATCAGCACGCCGCCGTCGATGTGAATTTCGCGCGCACGAGGCGTAAGTCGCGCGGCAAATTCGATCAGTAGTTGCAGGCTGCTGTAGGCCAGAAACAATCCGAGCGCGCCGCCAATCGACGCCAGCAGAAAACTTTCGGTGAACAGCTGCCGCAGCAGCCGGAAGCGGCCGGCGCCCAGCGCTTTCCGTACCGACAATTCCCTTTCGCGTGCGGCCATGCGCGAAAGCGTCAGGTTGGCCACGTTCGCGCAGGCGATCAACAGCACAAATCCCGCTGCGCAGAGCAGCACCAGCAAAACTGGCCGCGCGCCGTGCGTCAATTCGGATTGCAGCGGCGACGCCGCGATTCCAAATCCCGCGCCCGCCGGATACGATTCCGGATATTGCGCGGTCAGCCGGCCAGAGACCGTCGAGATATCGGCCTGCGCTTCGGCCAGATTCACGCCCGGCTTCATTCGACCGAACATTTCCATCATTCGCATGTCGCGATTACCGATCATGTGATCCGAGGAGCGGTACGGGCACGCCGACGTGGGCATGTACACATCGTTTTCGTCGGGATATTGCGGCAGCGGAGGCAGCACGCCCACCACGGTGTGAACGCGATCGTTCATCTCAAATGTTTTGCCGACGATATTCGGATCGCCGCCGAATTTGTTGCGCCAGTATTCGTAACTCAGCACCAGCACGGCCGGTGCGCCTTTCTTTTCGTCGTCCGGCACAAAGGTGCGGCCCAGCAGCGGCGAAACGCCAAACATCGGGAAATAATTCGAAGAGACAACGCCGGTGCTGACGCGGTCCGGATCACCGTGACCGAAAAGAGTGAATGCCATGGCGTGATATTCGGCAAGATCTGAAAGTGAGCGGTTCTGCGCGCGGTAGTCTTCGATTTCCGACACGGAAAATGCGGTGTCGTGCGCGCCCACCTTCAGCGCTTGCTGGCGGATCATCACCAACTGCTGGCCCTGGGTGTACGGCAGCGGACGAATCAGCACCGCACGGACGACGCTGAAGATCGCGGTGTTCGCGCCGATGCCGAGACCGAGTGTGAGAATCGCAATCAGCGCAAAGCCCGGACTTTTTCCAAGCGTGCGCGCGGCAAATTTCAGATCTTGCGTCAGGATGTCCCAGTGAGCGCGCGGCGACAGATTCCAACCGCTGGTTGGCGTGCCCGCCGATTGCTGCGATTCTTGCATTTCGCCTCCGCGTGGTCCGCGAATGGATTCCTCTCCGCGCTATTTGTCTCTGAGTGCGCGGAGTTCCCGCAATCCGTAAGGCAAGTTCCCGGCCACCGGCACGAATGTGCAACAGCCACAAAACACGAGAGTTGGCGGAGCGAATGCGTTCGAGGAAGGGCTAGCCTGTTCGGTCGTGGGACGTGCTCACTCCGCGTCCGAACAATATTGGATGAGAGGGATGGCTCAGTGACGCGGACACGGACGCGACGCGGGCGGCTTGCGGCGCGTGAAGCTGCGGAATATTCAGCGCAGAACGGACAAATCAAAATTCGCTTCGATCTTCTGGCCGTCGGGAGTGAGCACGCGAATCGTAGTTGGCGCCGAGTCCACACTTTCAGGCGCATAGGTCAGGTCCACCGCCGCGCCGATCGGGAACACGGGACCGCTGGTGTTGTATACCGGCGGATAAATGAAGCGGCCGCGCAGAGATTTCGGCTCGATTTCCTTGTCTTGAATCAGTTTGATTTTGTAGTCCTGCCAGAAAGGCGGATAGTCCGGCGCCGCATTCGGCGCTCCGGCGCTTGAGCCGGGCTGATACGTCTCGGTGAGCATGATCTCCACGGTGACGCCAATCACCATCGGCTTGCCTTGAAAATCCTGCACGGCGGTGGGCGCGTCATAGCTCGCCGCGGCCGCCGCATAAGCGGCGACGGCGGTGAACGGCGTGCTGATCGAAATTTTCGACACGAACGGTCCGCTGGCTGGTTTATCGAGGTTGCGGACGTATTGCGCGAGAAAAGTCGACGACGAATCGCTTTTGCTGCGGCCCATGAAGTACGCGTCGCGAATGTCGGTAGAGGAAAGCGGATATTGATAAGCCAGCGCGGGAATCGAAAGCGCGGAAACCGAGAGGGCGGACACCAACAGCACGGCGCCGGCGGCGTGAAAACGGGTGCAGCGCGAAAATAATCTCATCGGTGACTCCGCAGTTCGAGATTCGAAGATCGAAGTTCGCAACGCGTGACGCCCTTGGGCGACTCCCTGCTGAATCGAATACCACAAACTGCGCGGACCCGCTCAACAATTCACTTCGCGGCGGCTGCTGCGTCGGCAAACGCCTTGGAGTGAAACGCGAGGGACGCCGGCAGATGCGCCGCAAAGTAGCTCCAATCATGTCCGCCGGGATAGAGATGAAACTCGTGCGGGATTTTCTTCGCCGCCAGTAAATCGTGGAACTGCTGCGCGCCCTGATAGAAGCCGAAATCGTCGTCGGTACCGCAGTCGAAATAAATCTTCAGCCCCTCGGGACGCTGCGAATTCTTAACGATGGTGAACGGGCTTTGCCGCTGCCAGAATCCGCGGTCGATCGGATCGCCAAACGTGCCGCCCATGGTCGCGGCCCATTCGCTGCTCTGCTGCTCGGGCACCACGATATCGGGCAGCTTTTCAATCAGCGCGGCGCTATGCGCGCTGACCGCGCCAAACATCTGCGGATACTTCATCGCAAAGCGCAGCGAGCCGTAGCCGCCCATCGAAACGCCGGTGATCCCGCGCGCGCCCCGGCCCGCGCGCATTTTGTAATGCGACTCGATGTACGGAATGAACTCGCGGATGAAAAAGTCTTCGTACTTCACTTTTCCGTCGTGCGAGTTGATGTAAAACGACCGGCCGCCATCAGGCGCAATCACCAGGAAATTGCCGATCTTTTTTTGGTCGTGCAGGTCCTGCAGCATGTTCATGCCGCCGGAGCGAAGCAGCAGCTGTTCGTTGCCGCCGAGGCCGTGCAGAAAATACAGCACCGGATACAGTTCGGTTCCCTTGGCGTCGTAACCCGGCGGCAGAAACGCGCAATAGCGAACGGGATGTCCGAGAATTTTGCTGGGCACGGCGCGGCATTCAGCGCCCACTTGGCCCTGCGCCCCGGCCCGCGGCGAACACGCAAAAATTACAGCGGCGAAAATCGCCAAACGCACCGCGCCGCGCGTCACGCGAAGCATTGCCGACACCGCAAGCCGCGAGCTATTCATAGCGCAGCGCTTCCACCGGATTCAATTTCGCCGCTCGCGACGCCGGATAAATTCCCGCCAGCAAGCTGACGCAAAACGAAAACAGAATCGCCATTCCGACCAGCCACATCGGGACCGAGGAAACGTCCACCGGCGGCAGATTCTGCCGCGCCAGATACGCGTTGGTGGCAAACGTGAGGGCGCGGCCGATCAACCAGCCGAGCAGAACGCCCAATCCCCCGCCCACCAGTCCCATCGCGCCCGCTTCCGTGAGGAACAGCAGCCGCACATCCCAATCCGCGGCGCCGAGCGCTTTTAGGATGCCGATTTCGCGGCGGCGCTCCAGAATCGCCATCACCAGAGTGTTGATGATTCCCAGGGACGCGACGGTCAGCGCCAGGCTGCCGAAAATCCCCAGCAGCGAATCGAACACAATGAAAACCTGCCGCAGATTTTTCGTCGCGTCCAAAATCGAAAATGTGCCGAAGCCCATTTGCTTGATCGAATCTTCCACGGCCTGCACACCCGCCGGACTTTTCACGCGCACCGTCAGGCTGTCGTAGGTGACTTTGCCGTTTGCGCCGCGCAGCATTTCGCGCATGTCGGTGGGCTGCGCAATTTTCAGCGTCTGCGCGATCTTCAGTGGAATCAGCAAACGCCCGCGGCCGAATCCGCCGAATCCTGCGGCCGGCTCGGTCTCCACGATTCCGATAATTTTCAACTTCAATTCCTTCGGGATCACCGAGAAGCCCGAAGATTCCCCCTCGTCAACAGCCGCGCCGGGTTCTGCGGGAAGCGCTTGCCGCTCTGCGTAGCGCAGAATCAATTCTTTGCCGATCAGCGAATCCGTTTGCGGCGAAAGCTGCTTGGCAAGTTCGATCTGCAAAATCGCTTCGTCCGCATCCGGCCCGGAGAAATACAAGCCCTTCATTCCTTCGTACGAGCCGTCGGCTTTCGCGGATTCCGGCACCCCCGCGGCGGTTGTCGTGAACGGTTTGCCTTCGAAGGTGATCTCGGTGGGAAAGCGAACTTCGGGATACACCTCAACCACGTTTGGCAGCTTGGCGAGTTCCATGCGCGCGTTTTCGTCCAGGCGCCGGGGCGGAGTGGGGTCGGGCGGCTCGTTCGAAGGTGGCCCGTTGAATCCGCGCATACTGGATTTCGACATCACCATCACGGCGTCGAACAATCCCGAGTGTGTGAGCCGCGTGTTGGCGAGCTGCTGCAAACCTACGCCAAGCGAAAGCATGGCTACCAGAGAAGCCACTCCCACGCCGATGCCCAGCGTGGTCAGCGAATTTCGCAAGATCGCTTCGCGCAGATTGCGCGCCGCGAGTTCGGTCAGGTCTCCGAGTTTCATGCGCGCGCTCCTTCGATCGAAGTCGCGCTTCCGTGTGCCGAAGCCGCGCCGCCGTTCCCGCCCGCGCTCGCGAGTGGATTCGGCAGATCGCTGAGCAACTTTCCGTCGCCCATGGTGAAGATTCGCTGCGCGTAGCGCTCGGCGCGCGCTCGATCGTGCGTGACCATCACAATCGTCATCCGCAGCGTCTGATTGATTTCCTGCAGCAGATTCATGATCGCGTCGCCCGTCGCGCTATCCAGATTTCCTGTCGGCTCATCGGCCAGCAAAATTGTGGGACGGTTCACCAGCGCCCGCGCCAGCGATGCGCGTTGCTGTTCGCCGCCGGAAAGCTCGGTGGGCCGGTGACTCAGCCGCGCCGTAAGCCGCACCCGTTCGACAGCCTGATGCACGCGCGCCGGGCGCTCGGCCCGATCGACTTCAGCAAGTCGCAGCGGCAGCTCGACATTTTCCTCGAGCGTCATGCGCGGCAACAAATTGAAAGCTTGGAACACCATGCCGACGGTTTCGCTGCGATGTTTCGCCAGCTCGCCCGAATTCATTTCCGCCAGATTTCGCCCGTGCGCATAGACTCCGCCGGAAGTCGGCCGGTCCAGTCCCGCGAGCAAGTTCAGAAGCGTGGATTTTCCGGAGCCGGAGCTGCCCAGCAGCGCGACGAATTCGCCCGGCGCGACCGAAAGAGTCACATCGTTCACCGCCGGTACGATGTTTTCGCCCATTTGGTAACTTCTGGAAACGTGTTCGGTGTGGATGGCAGGCTTCGCTGTGGAGTCCGTCATTGTCCTCTCTATAGTAATACGTTTGCGCAGGCGCGTGAGTTACACTCGATGGAACGCGCTCCGACACATGAGATTCCGTTCCCGCTGCCGCCCGAATCGCCCCGCTGCGCCCCGACGCCGCGCACTGGCGCTCCCTTTTTCCCGCGATGCGAGCCGAACCGCCCTTGCGTCTTTCCGTTTTGTGCTGATGCTTTCGATGCTGTGCGCGGCGTGTTCGACGTCGGTTTTCGCGCAGGATCTGGCGCGCTCCGACGATCCCAACGGACGCATTTCCCAGTACACCGATATTGTCAAACTCTCAGTGGGCGAAGTCCGTTCCGGCGATGTCTGCGTCACGTTTGAACCGACGATGGAGTCGGGCACGTTTTTCAACGGACTGGAGCGAATCGACCTCGATAGTGGCGTGCTGTTCCGGAAAAACTCCACGAACGTGTTCAATTTTCCGAGTTATCTGAAAATTGACATCCACGTGAGCGTTCACGTGTGCGATTCGAATATCTACACGCCCGCGCGGTCGCCGGATCTCATGAAAGGAATGAAATTTCGCGCCCAGTGGAAACGCAATCTGGCGTTGCGCCCGGTCGCGAATGTCACGCTGGAAAATGTTCCGCTGAATTTAGAGGAAGGCGACAACCGACTGCTGTACGTGCTGAGGATTCGCGAAGAAGATGTGCCGCTGACCGATCACCTGATCATTTCGGTGCTGACCGCGCAGGGAAAATTGCTGTCGCGAATGTCGGCACGGCTGTAGCGGCGATTCCCCGCTCCACCGCGCCACCCCGGGCCCGCGAACTACGATTTCTGCTGTGCCCGCCGTTCGCCAACCCACGCCAGAAAGATTCTCATCCGGCTGCGTTCGCGCCACATCAATCGCAGAAACCCGCTTCGGTCGAGGTGCGCCGCCTGCGGGCCAAAATACGTTTCCATGCGCCACTGCAAATAGGGAGAATCCCACGGATGCAGCCGGTAGCCCTTCGCGACGATCCAGTAATAGCGCAGCGCGTTCAGCATGAGGGCACCTGCGCGCGATCATTGCACTGTGCCGCCGCCCATACGCGAATCAAACCCGCATTGTAAAATGTTAGAATCGGGATGTGACCCACTCGCCGAGTCCCGCCGCCGAAGAGCACTACTACGCGGGTACGGATTTTTTCGGCGAACGAAAATACGCGGAAGCCGTCGCGGAATACCGAAAAGCGCTCGAACTCGATCCCAAATTTTCCGACGCGCTCCATGGCCTGGCGCAAGCCTATCACGCCCAACAGGATTTTGACCTCACCATCGAAACCGGGCAGCGGCTGCTCGAGCTCGACCCCGAAGATGTGCTGGCCTGGACCACGATTTCGCGAGCCTACCAGCGCAAGGGCATGGTCCCGGAAGCGGAAGCCGCCGGAAACAAAGCGCGTATCCTCGGCTGGAAGCACGAACTCCGCGCCCAGAAAAAAACTACGAATCCGTAGCGATCCCCGCGCGACGGCGGCGCTAATTTTTCGGCGCGCCGGAATCCCCGCCCAGATTTCCAAACGGCCACATGTTGAACGCCTTCAGGAATCCGTCCTCGTGCTTTTCGATCAGCATCTTCGCAGTCACCGCATCCGGCGCTGGAGACGCGTAACGCTCGGGACGGTCGGCGATCCAAAACGCGGTCAAAGCTTGAATCGCCGCGTTGCGATCGAGCACGTCGGCGGAAACTTTATCAAACGTATCCACCGCGGAATGATGCGTGAACTTGTACTCGGTGGTGTCTTGCTCCAGGTTGATGCCCGGCAATCCGGCGATGATGAATGGACCGGTGTCCGTGCCAAAGACCACCTCATCGTTGACGCTCAAATTCCCAAACGCCTGCAGTGAAGCAGCAAACGGCTCAGTGGTGGCGACCAAATCCTGTCGCCCGCCGAGCTGCAATCCAGTAACGGCTCCCTGCCCCGCATCGAGAATAACCGCCGCTACGTGATTCGCCATTTCGTCTTTGTGCGCCTTCACGTAGGCGATCGAGCCGAGCAAGCCCTCTTCTTCGCCGGTGAACAGCACGAAGCGAATCGTCCGCCGCGGCTTGATTCCGGCTTTCATGATCGCTTCGGCAGCACCGAGCGTGGTGGAGGTTCCCGCGCCGTTGTCCGTCGCGCCCGAAGCGAGGTCCCACGAATCCAGATGGCCGCCGACGACGATGATCTGCTCGGGATGTTCGGTGCCGCGAATCTCGCCTACGACGTTTGCGGTGCTCACCGGTCCGTCGGTAATCCGGTTCTGCACGTTGATTTTCAGCCGCACCGGAACGCCGCGATCGAGATAGCGCTGCAACTGCTGCTGATCTTCGGCCGACATGCTGACGACGGGAATGTCAAAGGTGGTGTCGAATCCCAGCGCGCCGGTGTGCGTCAGGTGCATGCCGGCAGATGGCCGTCCGCCTTGGCCGCCGATCACCGCGACGGCGCCGTTCTGGTGCGCCACTTTCAGGAAGTCGCCGAACTGCAAAAACGCCATCATGCGGTCCTTTGGCGCTTCGCCCTTGGCATAGGTGACCAGGATTTTGCCCTTCCAATTCGCCGCGTTATTTTTGATTTCACCGGGAAGGTCGTACGTGTTCACGCCCACCAGATCCGCTTCCACGCCGCCCGCGGGCGTCGAGCTCACCCAGCCCAGCGAATCGACCATCAGCTTGCGGCGAATCGGCGACACCAATTCAGCGTCAGCCGCAATGCGCGTCCATCCGTGCGCGAGCTGAAAACTTTCGGTGTGCACATTTTCCAGGCCGATGGCGTTCATTTTTTCCACGCCCCAGGCGATCGCTTTGTTGCATTCGGGCGAACCGGTCACGCGCGCGCCGATATCGTCGCTGATCTGCCGCAGATATTCGTAGGTGTGCGATTCCATCGTGGCGGCGCCGGCCACGGCTGCGAGCGCTTTCAACGTGCCGTCGTCGGTTTTCGCCGCTGCGGTTTGCGCCTGATTCCCCGCCGCTGCGTACGACTTTTCCGGTGACGCGCCGAGCCCAACCAGCGCTGCAACCGCGCACAACGCCAGCGAAGTTCCCATCATGTTTCGTGTGTTCATCGATTTTCGCCCCCGAAATCTGTACGACGAGCCCGCGCAAAACGATACGGCATCCGGCGGCGCGGGTAAACCGCAAACTATTTTCGCTGCAGTCGTTTCTTTGCTTCGGAAACGAGAGCGGCATTGCTCGCCGCGGCGCCGCCTCGCGGCAGCGTCAGCACATCTTCGAATCCAATCCGCGTGTCCCACCCGCGGCGGCGCGCTTCGTCGACCATTCTCCATGCCGTCACGTTGTAGCCGTGCAGCAGGCGCGGAATCGTGACGCGCGCTGCAGTCAGCATCGATTCGAGCTGTGCCACCACGGCCATCGCTTCGTCGAAATCCTGCTGTTCGGGTTCGTACATCGCGCGAATGCAGCGCTCCTCAAGGCCGCTCGCCAGAAACGGCTCGGCCGCTTCGACGCTGCCAATTCCAGCTTCGATTCCGATTCCGCGCTCGAGCGCCAGTTTGGCGAGCTCGATGGCGCCGTCCTCATTGAAATTGATCGAAACAAACGGTGGCAGCACTTTCCATTCAGCCAGCTTGCGGTGGCGCTTCGCGGCATCGCGCAAAATCCAATCACCGGTGCTGATTCCAAACGGGACGTTTGGTATCGCCGACGCAACAGCGAGCACCGCGCGCTCCACGTCCACTGATTCAATGCTCTCGCGGCGTTCGGAATCGAACACATGAAAATGAACCGCGCCCGCTCCGGTGATCACCGCGTCGTGCGCCGCAGTCGCCAGTTCGTGCGGCGTCTGCGGAATCGCGGGGTGCTCACACCGTGACCGGTTTCCGTTCAAAGCGACTTCGATCAGCACTCAGGTTTCCTCGCCGCGGGCAAACCCCTGTGTGGGCGGCTTCAAAGATTGAAACACAGGGAACACAGAAAGAACGGCAAAGACGAGTTCACGGAGACGCCTCGTCGTCCGATCCTCATCGCTTTCAACTGAAATCCGCGCCCACCAACTCTCCGTGACCTCATCCTTCTTTCCCTGTGCCCTCTGTGTTGGGGTTCTCGACTTTTCTTCGTCCTTAGACGCCGCTGCACAAAAAAAGAAAGGCCGGGAAAACTTCCCCGGCCTTTCTCCCACACCCTGCGTAAAACTTTTCGGATTTACAGCGCCGCGCACACCGACTTCACTTCGGTGTAGTGCTCGAGCACTTCGTGTCCCATTTCGCGTCCCCATCCGGACTGTTTGTAGCCGCCGAACGGTAACGCCGCGTCGAACACGTTGTAGCAGTTGATCCACACGGTGCCGGCGCGGAGCTTGGCCGCCAGCGCGTGCGCTTTTTTGATGTCGCGCGTCCAGATGCCCGCCGCCAGTCCGTACATCGTATCGTTCGCCGACGCTACGATGTCGTCCGCGGTGCTGAACGGAATCGCGGTCACTACCGGTCCGAAGATTTCTTCCTGCACCACTTTCATTTTCGGATTGGTATCGACCAGCACGGTCGGCTTCACGAAGTAGCCCTTGTCGCCGATGCGCTCGCCGCCGCCCAGGGATTTCGCGCCTTCCTTCTTCCCCTCTTGCACGTAACCGAGCACGCGGCGCATTTGCTCCTCGGAAACCAGCGGTCCCATGTCGCTTTCCGGATCGAAGCCCTGGCGCACACGGATCGAGTCGGCTTTTTTCGCGATGCCGTCCACAACCTGATCGAAAATTCCCTTCTCGACGAACAGCCGCGAACCGGCCGAGCAAACCTGGCCTTGATTGAAGAAAATTGCCGCAGCCGCGCCGGGAATCGTTGCGTCTACGTCCGCATCGGCCAGAACTACGTTTGGCGATTTACCACCGAGTTCGAGCGAAACTTTTTTCAGATTTCCAGCGGCTGCCTGGATGATGAGCTTGCCGACTTCGGTGGAACCGGTGAACGCGACTTTGTCCACATCCGGATGCGCGGCAAGAGCTGCGCCCGCGGTTTCGCCGTATCCCGGCACGATGTTCACCACGCCATCGGGAAAGCCGACTTCTTGAATCAATTCACCCAGCCGCAACGCGGTCAGCGGAGTCTGCTCGGCCGGTTTCAGCACAATCGTGCAACCCGCGGCCAGTGCCGGAGCCAGTTTCCACACCGCCATCAGCAGCGGGAAATTCCAGGGAACGATCTGGCCCACAACGCCCACCGGTTCGCGCACCGTGTAGGCGAAAAACTTGCCCTGCTTCTGCAGTCCGAGCGAAATCGTGTTGCCCTCGATCTTCGTCGCCCAGCCGGCGTAGTAGCGGAAATTGTCGATCGACAGCGGAATGTCGGCCATGCGCGCCATCTTGAGCGGCTTGCCGTTATCGAGCGATTCCAGCTGCGAAAATTCTTCGGCGTTTTTTTCCAGTGCATCGGCCAGACGCCAGATCAGCTTGCCACGCTCGGAGGGAGACATCGTGGACCACGGCCCTTTTTCGAATGCCGCGCGCGCCGCTTTCACCGCCAGGTCGATGTCTGCTTTATCGCCTTCGGCCACACGCGAGAGCACTTCGCCCGTCGCCGGGTTGTAGGTCGGAAAAGTCTTGCCGGAAGCGGCGTCCACCCACTTTCCGTTGATCAGCATTTTTTGCTGTTTGGCTACATATTGCGTAACTTTCGAATCCGGTGTGACTGCTGCGCTCGCCGTGGCCATGTTGCTGCCCTCCTCGGTCCGTCCGCCCGATGATATGCGCCTGATCATCGAAATGGCAATAGCCCGCATCACGGTTTTGGATGCGTGGATTCGACAGTCCTGTCTGACGGTTCGTCAGACAGTCTGTCTGACGGCCTTGTGTGGCCCTAGATTCCTCGCAATTTGACATCCGTCAGGCTAATAGCCTGACACACCATCAGACAGGACTGTCTAATCCACATCTCGTCGCCTGTAGGCACTTGACCATTTCCAATCTTGTGCCGTTCGAGCAAGCCCCGCTTTCACTGGATTGTTTTCAATGTAGTCGCGAACGCGCAAACACTCTTCTTCCGTGCGACACCAGTGGTCAAACGATTCCGCTTCCCAGAACGGCTGACCCGACCGGTGCAGTGCCATATTCGCGAATCGCGCGCTTACGCCTTTCAACGCTTGCATGACTTTGGCGAGTGGACGCAGTGGAAGAATCAGTGCGTGCACATGATTCGGCATCACAACGTAAGCATTCAGTCGGTATCGTTCCAGCGTCGAATCACCCTCGAGCAGGCACTGGTTCACGCTTTCCGCCACCTCAGGATCCTCCAGCCAACGCGGTCCCCACCGCGAGCCGTGCAACAAATTTTCCATCGCCGCAAATCGTTGGCGACCATCCAGCGCGGGACCGTTCCGTAAACGCACCAGCGCCGCTGGCGAAATGGAACCGTACAGACGCCACGACACGAATATGAGACGTGCATCTGGATGCCAGTGCGGCAGATTCCGGCGAGTAAACGTCATCGAACGGCTGAATACCATCGACGACAAGCCGGCTGCAATTCGCAAAAATACGTAAGATTCCGTAAATCTACGGATGTGGATTAGACAGTCCTGTCTGATGGTGTGTCAGGCTATTAGCCTGACGGAATTTGAATTGAGATGGATTTGGCGCAAGGCAAGGCCGTCAGACAGGACTGTCGAATCCACGTTGCCGTAACTTTTCGAGGAGCTGAAGGAGGGGCGGAGCTTTCGCTTCGCCGAATTGATGCACACTCGTAGGGCCCTCAGGCCCTGAAGCGGCCAGATGTCTTGCGAGCAGCCTCGTCCGATCTACTTCGATGCAAGTGCACCAGCAACGCCGGCGGTTGACGTTGCGGTTGCCACCGGATCGATCCGGAGGAATCGCGCGGCGTTGTTGTACAAAATGTCGCGCTTCTGCTGCGGCGTCAGATAGTCCGCGTTCTGGATGATGCTGATCGAATACGCCATCAAGCCGGGCCAGATCAGTTGGTCCGTGCCAAACATCACTCGATCTTCGAATCCCGCGTCCACCAGCCGCTCGATGTAACGATTCACTTCCTTCAGCGGATAGCTCCAGATCAACCCAGCCACGTCCACATACACGTGCGAATTGGCCTGCAGCAGCGTCAGCATGTTGTCAATCATCGGATAGCCGGCATGCATCACCTGCACGCGCAACTTCGGATGGCGCGCCAGCAATTCTTCCAGCAGCAGCGGATTTCCCATCGAGCCGCGGAAGTTCGGCGACGAGATATTCGCGCGTCCCGATCCGCCGGTGCCCATGTGAATCGCGATCGGAATATCCAGCTGTTCGGCCAGCGCGAAATATTGATCGACTGACATGTCGCTCGGCGAAATTCCCTCATACTGCAAACCGATTTCGCCCATCACTTTGTATCCGCCGGTCGTGAAATCCGTGCGCAATTCATCCACAGGCACGCGGCCGCCGGGCGTCATGCCGTTTGAAAATGCCGTGCCCGGAATCACACGCCCAGGCGCTGCGTCTTTCCATTTCTGCACGCTCTTGGGATCGCCGAAAACCACGGCGGTCACGTTCAGCCGCTCCATTTCCGCGAGCACGTCTTTCATATACTCGCCCTTCGCCGCCGGATATAGCATCGGCGTGCACTGCTCTTTGATCCAGCCAAACGGCGCTTCTTTGTCTTTCGGGTCCGACGCGAGGAACTGCGAAGTGTTCGGGCACATTGGCGTGAGTCCCGGAAAGTCTGCGTCCATTGCGTGCACGTGAACGTCGAGCACCGGCGGCGCTTTGGCGTCCGAATTTTGCGCGTTCGCACCCAGTGCACACGCCGAAATCAAAATCGCACAGCCTGCAATCCGACCCGCCAATCCGAATGACATGGGAACGCTCCCTTTTCGCGTGAATCCGCAAAACTTTCGCAAGTGGTATATCACAGCTTCTGACGCCCCGCGCGATGCTCCAAGCAATGCGTCGTCAGTGCGCGATCGCTCCAGCGTCATAAACAATTTTTCCGCCGACCATCGTCAGCACCGACTCGGTCTTCGGCAAATCCGGCGTCGCCACGTGAAAAATATCCTGCGACAGCACAGCCAGATCCGCCAGCTTTCCCGGCGCGAGGCTGCCTTTATCATTCTCGGCAAATTCGGCATACGCCGACGTGAGCGTATAAGCCGTCACCGCCTGCTCGCGCGTTAAGGCTTCGGTCGGGCGGCTTGGGTCGGTCGTCGCGAATAAAATATTCAGGTATGGATTGGTCGGGCCGTCCGAACCGATTGCCAGCGGAATTCCGGCGGCGAGCAGGGTGCGAAACGGCTGCACATCTTTATACGCCTTCGCATGCGGACCAAAAATGGACGCCACTATAAAGTGCGACGGATTCTGCACCACCACGATTCCCATTTCCTTCGCGCGCGGAATCAAATCGGGATACAGCCCGTCGCCGTGCTCAAACCGTACACGCTTCCCGTTCCACACCGCGGCGCCGCCACTCGCTTGCATCGCGTCGAGCAATGCCTTGGCTGCTGGATTTCCGCTCACGTGAAACATCATCTGGCTGCCGCTCGCCAGCGACTCCTGCAACATCGCAGCGATTTCCTTTTCGCTGAACGTCAGCGGCAATCGCGTGGCGCCGTAATCGAGCGATTCGCCGGGCGGCGACGACGGAACTTCGCGCGGAGTCAATCCGTTTTCGATCGGCACTCCGTCGAGCATCCATTTCGTGCCGCTCACGGTCACCAGCGCGCTCGGATGCCGCGGCGCGTTCAGGCCTTCGGCGATGTCGCGGCCAGCCGCGGTCGTGCCCGGCATGCGCATGATGCGAATTCGTATCGGCGTGGGCGCCATGGCAAACAATTTGATGTCGCGCTCCGGAGTCAATGCGTCCGACATGTCTTGCATGGAAGTGATTCCGAATTTCACGGCCTCTGCAAAATTCAGCCGTAGCTGCGCCGCCGCTTCGTTGTCGCTCGCCAATGCCGCAAGTCGGCGGCTGAGCGCGAGGCCCGCATATTCGCGAATCACGCCGGTTAATTTTCCGCTCGCGTCGCGTTCGTATCGCCCGCCCATCGGATCGGGCTCGTCTTCGCGCAAGCCGACCTTGGCGATCGCCGCGCTGTTCAGAATCGACGCGTGTCCGGTCAGTGTCGTCAACACCACCGGATTGTCGGGCGCCACCGCATCGAGCGCTTTGCGATCGACTGCCACGTCGTGAAAAACCGTCGGGCCGATCTCCGCCTCCAGAAAACTTCCCTTCGGGTTTTTCGCCGCAGCGGCCGCGAGAGCATCCCTCACCTGTGCCCAGGTCGGGTCATGCCCCGCAAGCTCCACATGAACGGCGCCCGGTGGATCGATATCGAGGTGAATGTGCGCGTCGTTGATTCCGGGGATGACGGTGCGTCCGCCGAGGTCGTACACACCCGTGTGAGGACCGGCCAACGCGCGCGTGGTGGCATCGTCGCCAACGGCGCTGATTCGTTCTCCGGTGATCGCCAGCGCCTGCGCGGTTGGGCGCTGCGCGTCGCTGGTGAAAATCTTGCCGTTATAGAGGATGCCGTCGGGAGCGGCCACCGGCGTCGCCCGTCGCGCCGCGGCCATACCCAAAGCAACCAACACAATTCCTATCGTCACCGCCGCCCGCTTGAGCATGTTTCCCCCGTGAATAAATCGGCGTTTTCCCGCCGCGCCATCATACAAGCCGCCGCGCGTTTTCACACCCGCCCATTCCGCCCGTGTTCTCCGATGACCGTCCCACAATCTTTCCTATTGACACTCTATAGGAACGGGCGTAGCTTCCCTACAGAGAGTCTATAGGAGATCGCTTTGACGCAGCAGCAAACCAATCTTTTGCAGGGCACGCTCGACCTGCTGATCCTGAAATCACTCCGCTCCGGCGAGCTGCACGGCCTGGGCATCTCGCGCCGCATCGCGCAGATCAGCGGCAACACCTTTGACGTGAAACCCGGCTCGCTCTTCCCCGCGCTGCACCGCATGGAGGAAGAGGGCTGGATTACCGCCGCATGGGGCGAATCGGAAAACAATCGCCGCGCCAAGTATTACAAGCTCTCGAAATCCGGCCTGAAGCAACTGGAAGTGGAAACCAAACGCTGGAGCCGCATCACGCTGGCGATCGGCCAGGCGCTCGAAACTTCGTAGGAGGCACCGTGCGTTACCTGAAGAAGGCCCGAAGTTTCCTGCGCAATTTGTTTTTTCAGAAAACGGTGAACGACGACCTCGACCAGGAAGTCCGCTCGCACCTGGACCTGCTGACCGATGAGAACGTCCGAGCCGGAATGCCGTGGCGGGAAGCGCGTCGCCGAGCGCGCCTGGAACTGGGCGGCGTCGATCAGGTGAAAGAGCAAGTGCACGACGCCCGCACCGGAGCGTTTCTCGATTCCCTGTTTCAGGATGTTCGCTTCGCGTTCCGCACTCTCGCCAAGAATCCGGGTTTCACGCTTTCCGCCGTTTTGATTCTCACTCTGGGGATTTCCGCCAACATTATCGTATTCGGAGTTTTGCAGGCGCTGGTGCTGCGTCCGCTGGATGTGCCACACGCCGATCGCGTGAAGACGCTGGCGCGGAACAATCAGACCTACCCGATCTTCACCTATCCCGAGATTCGCGACGTGCGCGACAACAATTCCGTCTTCACTGCCGTCGGCGCGTTCGCCGTCACCCAGTTCGGCCTCGAGGCCAACAATTTCACTCGCGCCGCGTGGGGTATGGAAGTCGACGGCCAGTATTTCGAAGTCGTCGGCATCAAGCCGTTCCTTGGCCGTTTGCTGAACCGCGCCGACAGCGATCATCCCGGAGCTTCCGACGCGGCGATGATTTCCTGGGCGATCTGGTCAAGCGATTTCGGCTCGGACCCCAACATCATCGGCAAAAATATTCGCCTGAACAAACACTCCTACACCATTGTTGGCGTCACTCCGCCGGGATTCAACGGAACGGAAAAGATTCTGCAGCCGGACATCTACATTCCGATGTCCAACGAAGCTTCGATCGACGGCGTCGACTGGCTCGATTCGCGCACCCGTCAGCAGCCTTACGGCGTCGTACTCGTCAAAGAGGGTGTGACCCCGCGCCAGGTGCAAGACGACCTGGACGCGATCGCCGCGCGCGCGAAAAAACAATATCCGAAGGAAGAGGACGACCTCGGCTACCACCTGACCAGGCCCGGCTTGGTGGGCGACTTTATTGGCAAACCAGTCAGCGGATTTCTCGTCGGCATTATGGTGCTCGCCGGAATCGTTTTGCTCGCCGCGTGCGCAAACCTCGGCAGCTTGTTTGCCGCGCGCACCGCCGACCGCGCCAAGGAAATCGCCATTCGCATGGCCATCGGTTCCAGCCGCTGGCGCATCCTTCGTCAGATCCTGGTGGAAGCGTTTGTGGTGGCGATTGCCGGTGGTGCATGCGCCTGCTTTCTCGCGTGGATCGCGCTCACCAACCTGTCGAACTGGCATCCGCCCACCGAATTTCCGATGCGCTTCTTCGTGATGCCACGGCCGTCGCTGGTTGTAGCAGCGCTGGTGATTTCGGTCCTCGCCGGAATTCTTTTCGGTTTGATGCCGCTGCGGCAAATCTTCAAAGCCGATCCGAACGATGCGATCAAAGGCGGTGGCAGCCAGGCCGGCACGCAACGGCGTTGGGCGCTTCGCGACGTGCTGCTGGCAGCGCAAATCGCGCTTTGCTGCGTCACCGTCACCGCCGCGTTCGTCTCCCTGCGCGGCTTGCACAAATCGCTCACCATGGACCTGGGCTTCAACACCAAAAACGTAATTCGCACCACGCTCGATCTGGGCCAGTCCGGATATTCCGACGACGACTCCGGTCGTTTCCAGCGCCGACTGCTTGAATCAGTTTCGCATTTGCCCGGCGTCGATTCGGCCGGTTACGCGAATATCACCCAGCTATCGCTCTATCAAACCACACTGCCCGTGTATCCGCAGACCACTTCGGATTTTCGGCCCTCGAACAGCGCCTTCGAAGCGTTCATCTACGATGTCTCGCCCGGACTCATCGCCACTACGCAGACTCCTCTTCTCGCCGGCCGCGACGTGAGCTTTGAAGACACCTCGACCACTCCCCCCGTGGCCGTGGTGAACCAGGAATTCGCGCGGCGGCTGTTCCAATCGGAAGATGTGGTCGGCCGTTACTTCAAAACGCAGGGCGGAAAATCGGTTCGCATCATCGGCCTGATGGGCGACGGAAAACAATTCACGTTGGCCGAAGATCCCGAAGCGGCCATGTATTTTCCGACTACCCAGGCGTCCGACCGGCGCACCACGCTGATGGTCCGTACGAGGCGCGATACCGGAGACATGGTCGCCACGATTCGCGAAATCGTCCGCAATCAGGATCGCTCCGTTCCGGTGCTCGAATCCGGCACTTGGGACGACGCGCTCGCGCTCGCCATGTTCCCTTCCCGTCTCGCCACCATCGCGTTGGGAATTTTCGGCGCGTTTGGATTGCTGCTCTCGATCGCCGGCACATTTGGACTCGCGTCTTACTCCGTCAGCAAGCGCATGCGCGAATTGAGTATTCGCGTGGCGCTGGGTGCGCAGGCGAAACAAATTTTGGCGACGGCGCTCGGGCGGATGCTGACGTTGCTCGCCGTCGGCTCGGTGATCGGCGTAGTTCTGGGAGTGGCCGCCAGTCGCGTGCTTTCCGCTGTGGTGTATCAGGCTACTGCGAAAGATCCGTTTGTGCTCGCGGGTGTAGTCTTCACCATGCTCGCCACCGGATTGCTCTCGGTCGCGGGGCCGGTGCGCCGCGCGTTGCACGTGGACCCGGCAAAACTTTTGCGCGAGCAGTAGCTACGAAATTCGTTGCAGGGCGCGAGACGCAATGCACTATCCGCCGATCCTGATGCTTCACATCGCCGCCGGAACCGTCGGCTTGCTCTCCGGCGCCGTCGCGGTTTCGTTCCGCAAAGGCTCGCGTGGCCACGCCATCGCCGGCAACGTATTCTTCGTTGCGATGCTGACGATGGCCAGCTGCGGCATGTACCTCGCCTTCGTGAAATCGCAATCCTCCAATATCCTCGGCGGCGCCCTCACATTTTATTTGGTCGCCACCGCATGGGTCACGGCGCGGCGCAGGCAGGAATCGACGGGACTGTTCGACTGGGGCGGATTGGTTGTGGCGATGGCGGTCGCCGCGGTTTCGATCACGTTCGGATACCAGGCCGTCACGAGCCCGACTGGCATGAGCCACGACTATCCGGTCGGCCCGTACGCGATGCTCGGCGCCGTCGCGATGCTCGCCGCAATCGGCGACGTCCGCATGATTGTGCGCCACGGCATTTCCGGTTCGCGGAGAATCGCTCGTCACCTGTGGCGGATGTGTTTCGCGCTCTTCATCGCATCATCATCGGTGTTCATGGCTCGCGCGCATATTTTTCCGGCGTTCATGCGCACGACCGGTATGCTGACGTTCCTCTCGGTCGCGCCGATTCTGCTGATGATTTACTGGCTGATTCGTGTCCGCGTGGCGAAGGCGTGGAAACGCTGGCGTCTTCCCCACCCCGGCGACAATCTCGCTCACTCTCGATAATTTTCTGCTCGACGCCGTCACCCACGACGCTCACGGTCCACCCGCGCCTTGCGCAGTCGCGGCCACCGGCGACGCCGGATTTGCTTCGACTGCGAAATCGAGTGCCCGGATTATAATCGGCGCGTTCGCTGAGTTTCGCGAATCGAGAGGTATCGACCGATGCCAACCCGTCGCGCACCACGCGCCCGCAAACCTCGTCGCACCAAATCTGCAAATCCTGCCGCGCCCAAACCCAACTCACGCGGCGGAGAATTCCGCGACGTGATGCTCGAAATCTACGCCGCCAACGACGTGATGAATCAGTTGCTGCTCGAAAATATCGATCCACGCGCCTGGCGTGCCGCTCCTCCGCGTGCGAATCCGCGCGACGGTCGGACCGTTGCCGCCATCTTCGCGCACCTGCATAACAATCGCCTGTCGTGGATTCGCAACACCGCGCCGCACTTGAAAGTTCCTGCGCCGCTCGATCCGGCGCGCTGCACTGCGAAACAATGTCGCACCGCGTTCCGCCAAAGCGCACGCCAGTGCTACGCGATGCTCGCAGAAGGGCTCTCCGATTCGCCGTCGCGGCGCGTGAAAAAATATTCGCGCGGCAGTTGGTCGCAGGACTGGGCCGCCGGTGTGTCGATGTTCGCCTACATGTTCTCGCACGAGGCGCACCATCGCGGGCAGATCATCATGCTCACGCACCAGCTCGGCTTTCGACTGCCCGTGCACGCCGCTTACGGTGTGTGGCACTGGGAAAAACTCTGGAAGCGCCTGGGCTACACCACGCGCCCGCGGTGAGCGCTCGCGTGCCGAACCAGGATTAAAGGTCGACGAAGCGGATTAGACAGACCTGTCTGATGGTGTGTCAGGCTATTAGCCTGACGGTTTCTTGAATTTCGAGGCCGCGTCTCAAAAGCACAGTCTCGTCAGACACGACTGTCTGACGCACGATCAGCCAGGACTGGCTAATCCACGCGCTCCAGAACTGGCGCTACTGCACGATGAGCGTCAAATAATTCGGAATCGTCTGCGTCTGACCGTTAAAAGTAGTCGACAGCGACAACGTGTACGTCCCCGCCGGAGTTGCGCCGTTCGGCCCCTTCGCAAGTCCCCCGCCGCAAGCCGCCGAACCTAGTGCCACGAGAACGAGCGTTGCCAACGCCAACGCAACGCGCCGGTTTCTGCGTGGGTCGCCCAGCTGCCACATGCCGATCGCCGCAAATCCAAACAGCAGCGCAAAGCTCATCCATATCCATCGCGCCGCCGCTCCGCCCAAACCATTCAAGCCAACGCCGCCCGCGCCACCGATCGGAATGCCGAATCCGTTCGCGGTCGTCGCGCCCTGGCAATACGTCTGAATCTGAAACGCGACTTCCGTTTTTCCGCCGTTCAGCGTCACCGTGCTCGGAATCACGTTGCACGTCAGCAGCGGAGACGAAGGCGTGCAGCCGAGCGTCACCGTGCCGCTCACTCCTGAGCCGGCGCTGATCACCAGTCCGTAGTACGCCGTTCCGCCGGGCACCGACGTTGCCGTCGTCGAACCGCCGGGCGGCACCGAAATTGTAATCGCGCTCGCTCCGCCCACGCCGGTCAGCGCCACCGATTGCGGACTTCCCGTGGCGTTGTCTGAAATCGAAAGCGTCGCCGTCACAGTTCCATTGGCCGCCGGAGTAAACGTCACCGCGATCGTGCAGCTTGCCGACGCCGCGAGCGTGCCGGTCGGCGTGCACGTGCCGGATCCAAGCGCAAACGTACTACCTTCCTGCGAAATCGAAATACCGGTGAACGTCACCGCGCTCGTGCCGGTATTCGTCACCGTCACCGACTGCGGCGCGCTTGTGGTGTTCAGCGCCTGCGCAGGAAACGTCAAACTGCCCGGCGACAACGTGAGCGTCGGAGTCGCCGAAGCGCCCGTGCCAGACAAATTCACCGTCTGTGGGCTTCCGGTAGCGTTATCAGTGAATTGAATCGTTCCCGTTTGAGCACCAGTCGCCGTCGGCGTAAACGTAATTGCAAACGTGCACGTCGCACCCGCAGCGAGCGTCGGGCATTGCGCCAGCGTTGCGCCCGCAAACTGCGCCGAAGTAGTGATCGCCGTGAACGTCACGGTCGAAGTCCCCGTATTCTTCACCGCCAAATTCTGCGACGCGCTCGTCGTATTCACCGTCTGCGAAGCAAACGTCAGCGACGTCGGAGTAAACGTCAGCGTTGGAGCAGTCGCTGCCGCGCCGGTGCCCGCCAAATTGACAGTCTGCGGAGTTCCCGTCGCGTTGTCGGTGAACTGAATCGTCCCGGTCTGCGCACCAGTCGCCGTCGGCGTAAACGTAATCGCAAACGTGCATGTTGCGCCCACTGCAAGCGTCGGGCACTGCGCCAGCGTTGCGCCGGCAAACTGTGCCGAAGTGGTGATCGCCGTAAACGTCACAGCCGATGTTCCGGTGTTCTTCACCGCCAAATTCTGCGATGCGCTCGTGGTGTTCACCGTCTGCGAAGCAAACCTCAGCGAAGTCGGCGTAAACGTCAGCGTAGGAGCGGTGGCTGCAGCGCCGGTGCCCGCCAGATTCACCGTCTGCGGACTTCCGGTCGCGTTGTCGGTGAACTGAATCGTCCCGGTCTGCGCTCCCGTCGCCGTCGGCGTAAACGTAATCGCAAACGTACAAGTTGCTCCTGCCGCAAGCGTCGGACACTGTGCCAGCGTTGCGCCCGCAAACTGCGCCGAAGTGGCGATCGCCGTAAACGTCACGGTCGACGTGCCCGTATTCTTTACCGCCAAATTCTGCGACGCGCTCGTCGTATTCACCGTCTGCGAAGCAAACGTCAGCGACGTCGGCGTGAACGTCAAAGTCGGCGTGGTCGCTGCTGTAATCGTCGCCGTCACCGAAGCCGTATTGTTTTGGGTGTTAGGGTCGAGCTGATCAGCTGTCACGCTAGCGGAATTCGCGAGCGTGGCACCCGCCGTGCCTGCGTTCACCTGCACCGTGATCGTCAGCGTGGCGCTCGCGCCGTTCGCCACCGAGCCGAGGTTGCACGTCAATATCGTCGTACCGGTGCACGCCGTGCCTTGCGATGGAGTGGCGGAAACCAGCGTCGCATTCGTCGGCAGCGTGTCGGTGATCGTCACGTTCGTTGCATCGTTCGGACCGCCGTTGGTCGCGGTCAACGTGTAGGTCTGATTCGAACCCGCCGGCACCGAGTTCGCCGATTGCGTCATCGTCAGCGACATATCCGCGGACTGCACTGCGCCGTTGCGCACTTGAAACATTTGGCGGCCCGGAGTTCCACTGCTCGCTCCGGTTTGGATCAACGACGTCGCAGCGGGCCCGCTATCCAGCAGCGCGCCGGCCACAAACGATCCGTTTAGCTGAAAATTCGTTCCCGCCGCGCCGGTGCCGTTTGAATAGCCTACCGCCGCCGGAGTGCAGGTATCGAGCGGCAACGTGCCGCATAAACCGTCCACTCCGCCGCTCGCGTCGCCCACTTCCCACTGGATTTTGTCGTAATCGAATTCGATGTCGAACGCGCCGGCGATTCCGGTATCCGAACGATCGATCAGGATCAGCTGAAAACTATTGAGCTTGTCGTCTTCGCTCGAGTAGTACCCGACGTTTTCATAGGTCACGCCAAAAGCGGGGTGTCCGTTCACCGTATCGACGCCGTAGGTCACCACGCCCGACGGCGGTACAGCAAACAGCGCTCCCGACGTGTCCACGTCCGCCCAATACGCAGCGATGATCGGGACGCCGCCGTTATCGGTGTTTAACCCGCTGGGCGTGAAATCGGAAAGCGACTGCCCAAAGGTGACGTTGCCGTTGTTATTTACATACAGCGAGTTGTACGTCGTGCCGAAAAAGTTGAGCGCAAACGGCAACGGAACTGGATTCTCTGTCGAGCCATCGTCGTTCGGCGCAAGGATGTTGGCCGCAAAACCGGGCAGATGCCGGATCGCGCCGTTTCCAGTCAAATGATTTACGTACGGGCCGCCGTCGCTCGCAAACGTCAAATCCGCAGTGCGCGGTCCCGCGGCGGTGGGCGCAAATTTCACCGTCACGGCGCAAGTGCCCGGTGAAGGCACGGTCAAATCGCAATCCTGCGCCAGCGTGAAATCGTTGGGCGCATTCCCCACTGTGGTCGGCGCGGATATCGTTACCGAACCGCCGCTGACGTTCGAAAGCGTGGCGGTCTGCGGCGCGCTGGTGCTGCCGAGTGGCTGCGCGTCGTAATGCATTTCAAATGGCAAGGTGTAAACGGTATTCACGCCGGTGCCGGTCATCAGCGCGAGCGTAGTGTTCGTCGCTGCGTCGTCGGTTACAGAAACAGCGCCGGGATCGGGCGCGTAAAACGACGGAGTGAACGTGACCGAGATCGAACACGAAGCACTCACCGCAAGCGTGGTCGTGCAAGTCGTCGCCGAAATCACGTAGTCCGGATTTGTGGTCGCCACCACGATGCTGCCCAGCGGACCCGTGCCGGTGTTGGTCAGCGTGAATTGTGCCGCCGCGGTTGTGGTCTCAATCTCCACGCCGCCGAAATCAAACGTGGTCGGAGAAATCGTCGCAACGCCATTGCTGGGAGGAGCCGTCTGCGCGAACAGCGTCTGCTGCGGCACGGCGGATGAAGCATGGAGGATGGCGGCCAGCAGAAATGCGGCGGCGGCACGACGGCGGATTCGTTCGAACACGGGAAATCCTCCTGCCAAGATCACGGGTGAATTCAGGGTCGCTGACGGGTGTCGCTGGTTCTGCAGGGCCGGGAATCAGCGAACAACGTCGGGAGTACCGCGCGATACCTGCGATTTTGCTGGCTACCGGGACGGCTCGAGGCGGTAACTGCGAAACCGTTGTGGCGGCATAATACCCCGAAATCGCCGCGTTTCGCACGCTTTGGTTTTTGGCCGAACGCCCGCGAGCCGTGGATTCGACAGTCCAGTCTGATGGTGTGTCAGGGCTCAGCCTGACGGCGTTGTCACCTCCGCGAAAGCGGTCGCCGTGGCAAATTCGCGCATACAGGAATGTCTTCGCCGCCATCAGACAGGACTGTCGAATCCACGCGCGACTTTTACGAAAACTTAACGACTTTCTGCGTGCCGCCCATCCGAGCACGCGAATGTTTGGTGTTACTATCAAGATGCAATCACCCACGGAGACGTTTTGTTTTACCTGCAACACAATCCGATCACGCAGCCGCGCTGCAGCGCCCGTCGAGCAACTCGCTCGCTCGCAGTGCTCTGCTTCATCGCGCTCCTGGTCGCCGCGATTTTCGCATCTCCCTCTGCCCACGCCGACCAAGCGCAAAAACCGCCAGCCGCAGCGCCCGTCGCTGCAACTCCCAACGGCCCCGGACTCGACGTCGCCATCGCCGACTTTGACGGAGACTTGCACGCCGACTCGGCCAGCGTCCAATCGCGGCAATCGAGCACCGGCTCGGAAAATTACTGGATCAATTTTCACCTTTCTTCGGCCGGTCAAAATTCGATGGAATTGCTCGCCCCGTCCGGCGGCCTGCGCATCGAAGCCCGCGACGTAAACGGCGACAACGCCGTGGACCTGGTGCTCACCACCAGGTTTCTGCGCCAGCCTGTAGCGATTCTGCTCAACGACGGCCACGGAAATTTTTCGCGCAGCGAGCCCGCCGAATTCCCCGCCGCGTTCGGCCATCCGTCTTCGACGTTCACATCGAACGCGAACGGTGCGATCGATGCAGTCGCCGTCGCGCCGCAATCGCATCTTCGTATCGGCACGACGAACGAATCGTCACAACGCGCACAGTCACGCTCGCGCCGCGCGCATTCAACGATTCGCGGATTTCGCGCCGGACCATTTCTCGCCGCTTCCGCCGGCCGCGCACCTCCCTCCCGCACTCTCGCCTCGTAAGTTTTCTCCACATCCCGGATAAACCCACGCTCGCATCGCCGGGCCAACGGTCTATCTACACGCACACGAGGAGCAGCGCTCGAATCGCGCGGTGAGGTTCGCCACGCGTCTCGCGCGCCAGCTCCGCATCCCGATCTGCATTCGGTTCGCTGCACCTGCGCCGCGCTTCGTTGCAAGCCGCGGCCGACGCCGGATTCGCAGACTCGATAAGGATTTCAAAAATGATTCCGAAGCTTGTGGATTTCGCGCTCGAGAACCGATTCCTCGTTCTCGCCATCAGCATCATGCTCTTCATCTGGGGGGCCATTTCGTTTCACGAGTTGCCCGTCGAGGCCTATCCCGACGTAGCGGACAACTACGTGGAGATCATCACCCAGTGGCCGGGCATCTCCGCCGAACAGGTCGAGCAGCAGGTGACCATTCCGCTCGAAGTGGTGATGAACGGAATTCCACACATCACGCACTTGCGCTCGTTCTCTCTTTTCGGCCTATCCGACCTGAAGTTGATTTTCGACGACAAGGAAGCCAACGCCTGGGACCGCGAGCGCGTGCTCGAGCGTCTGTCGCAAGTGACTTTGCCAACCGGCGTGAACCCGCAAATGGGCACCGACTGGAGCCCGGTGGGCCAGATTTATTTTTTCACTCTGCACAGCAGCAATCCCGATATCGACGTGATGGATTTGAAATCGCTCGAAGATTGGGTCGTCGAGAAAAACATGAAAGCCGTGCCGGACGTGGTGGACGTTTCCAGTTTCGGCGGGCCCACGCGCGAATATCAAGTGCGCGCCGACCCGAACAAGCTGATTTCGTACGGCGTCACGCTACAGCAAATCGAACAGCAACTCACCGCCAACAACGTGAACGCCGGCGGCGGATTCATCGAATCCGGCCTGCAGCAAATCAATCTGCGTGAAGTGGGTCTGGTGCGCGGAATTGAAGACATCAAAAAAACCGTCATCGCCGCGAAGAGCGGCACTCCGATCCGCATTGAAGATGTCGCCGTCGTCGAGCAAGGCCCGAAAGTGCGCCTCGGCCAGACCGGCAAAGCTATCCATCGCGAAAATGGCGTGGTGATTGACGATTCCGACGTGGTCTCCGGCATCGTGCTGCTCCGCAAAGGCGCCAACGCCGATCAAGCCCTGGCCGGGATTCACGCCAAGGTGAAAGAACTCAACGAACACATTCTGCCCGCCGGCGTAAAAGTAGTTCCCTTCATCGACCGCAGCGATCTGGTCCGCTACACCACGCACACCGTGCTGCATAACCTCACCGAAGGGATTTGTTTGGTCGTCATCATTTTGTTTTTGTTCCTCGGCAACGCACGCGGCGCGCTGATCGTCGCGCTCACCGTTCCCTTCTCGCTGCTGTTTGCGGCCACATGCCTGAACCTCAGCGAGATTCCCGCGAACCTGCTGTCGCTCGGCGCGCTCGATTTCGGAATGGTCGTGGACGGCGCCGTGGTGATGGTTGAAAACATCATCCGCCACATGAATCGCCGCTCCGAAGGCGGCGGCAGCAAAACCACCATGGAAGTGATCCGCGAAGCCGCGCACGAAGTGCAGCGTCCGGTGTTTTACGCCATCGCGATCATCATCACCGCGTATCTGCCAATTTTCACGCTGCAGCGCGTCGAGGGCCGCTTGTTCAAGCCCATGGCCTGGACGGTCGCGTTCGCTCTGCTCGGTGCGCTGATGTTTTCGCTGTTCGTCGCGCCGGTGCTTTCGAGCTTTCTCTTGTCGCGGTCCATGCGCGAGTGGCGCAACCCGGTGATGGCTTTCCTCAATAAGTGGTATCGCGTGTGGGTCCGCTGGGCCATCGAGCATCGCGTCGTCACGCTCGGCGCGGCCGGCCTGGCGCTCTGCCTTTCCGCCGTTTTGCTTTTCAGCGGCGCGATCGGTTCAGAGTTTCTGCCGCACCTCGATGAGGGCGCTTTGTGGGTGCGCGGCACTCTCGCTCCCAGCACCGGCCCAACCGAAGGAATTCGCGTGATGAATCAGGCGCGCATCGCGCTGTGCGCGTTTCCCGAAGTGCCGCAATGCTGGAGCCAGGTGGGCCGCCCGGACGACGGCACAGACACCACGGGATTCTTCAACGTCGAGTACTTCGTCGATCTAAAACCGAAGGAAGAATGGCGTCCGGTCTTTCATCAGGATAAAGACGCGCTGATCGCGGCCATGAATCGCGAGCTCAGCAAAATTCCCGGCGCAGTGTGGGGGTTTTCGCAGCCGATCGAAGACAACATGGAAGAGGCGGTCAGCGGCGTGAAAGGCGAGCTGGCCACCAAAATCTACGGCGATGACTTGCACGTCCTTGAAGACAAGGCCAACCAGATCGTCAACGTGCTCCATCAGGTAAAAGGAATCGAAGACCTGGGCGTGTTTCACGCGCTGGGCCAGCCCAACATCAATTTCGAAGTGGATCGCGATCAGGCCGCGCGCTACCAGATCAACGTGGCCGACGTTCAAGACGCGATTCAAACTGCGGTCGGCGGCAACGCGCTCACGCAAGTGCTCGACGGCGAGGCTCGCTACGATCTGGTGCTGCGTTATCAGCCAGAGTTCCGCTCCACGCGCGAAGCCATCGAGAACATCCGGCTCACCTCGCCTTCGGGCGAACGCGTTTCACTCGCACAGCTTTGCAAGATCGATCAGCGCGACGGCGCGTCGGAAATTTATCGCGAAGGAAACGAACGCTACGTCGCCATCAAGTACAGCGCGCGTGGCCGCGACCTGGGCGGCGCGGTGGAAGAAGCCATCCGCAAAGTGAATGCGCAAGTGCAACTGCCGCGCGGATACCACATCGATTGGGAGGGCGAATACGAAAGCGCCAAGCGCGCGCAGGCTCGCCTTGCCGTGATCGTGCCGCTCACCATGCTGGTGATCTTCGGCATCCTTTACATGATGTTTCGCTCGCCGAAATGGGGCGCGCTGATTTTGGCCACGGTCGCAGCCGGCAGCGTCGGCGGACTGCTGGCGTTACTAGTGAGCGGAACTGATTTCAGCGTTTCATCCGGCGTGGGATTTCTGGCGCTGTTCGGCGTTTCGGTGCAGACCGGCGTGATCATGCTCGAATACATCAATCAGCTTCGCGCACGTGGACATTCGGTTGAGGACTCTGCGATCGAGGGCGCGGTGCTGCGGCTCCGGCCGATCATGATGACCATGCTGGTCGCCACATTCGGATTGCTACCCGCGGCGATGTCGCACGCCATCGGATCGGATTCGCAGCGGCCGTTCGCGATCGTGATCGTCGGCGGACTGGTCGTGAACCTCGCGACCAGTATTTTTCTGCTGCCGACTTTGTACGTGTGGCTCGCGCGTCCGGGCGACCGCCTGCCGGAGCCGGAGGAGGATTTTGAAGCGTAATCACGTAGTCGCGCGTTCGCCGGTGAACCGCGCTATTACATCGTCAACACCACGCGGAACTGCGCTTTGCCGCTCATCATCCGCGCGTAGGCTTCGCCGGCTTTCTCGAGTGGATACGTTTCGACCATTGGACGCACTCCGGCGAGCTCAGAAAACTTCAGCGTGTCTTCGGAGTCCGCCGCAGTTCCCGCCTGCCAGCCCTGAATGGTGCGGCTGTTGATAATCAGCTGAACCGGAGTGACCTCCATCGGCTCGAATGCCGCGCCGACCACCACCAGCTTTCCGTTCGGGCCTAGCCCGTCGATCAGCGCCGACATCGCTTTTGAACTCGGTGCCGTCGCCAGAATTACCTTTGCGCCGCCCATTTTCTGCAGCGCTTCGGCTGCGTTCGTCGTGTTCGTATCGATGTAAGTGTCCGCGCCCAGTTTCTTCGCCAGCGCTTCGTTTTCCTCGCCGCGGCCAATCGCCACGACCTTATATCCAAACTTGCTGGCGAACTGAATTCCCAGGTGGCCCAATCCGCCGACGCCCTGAATCGCAACGACGTCACCCGGCATGGCGCCACTATGACGCAGCGCGTTGTATGTGGTGATTCCGGCGCAAAGCAGCGGAGCCGCTTCGACCGCGTTGAGGCTATCGGGGATCGCCGCGAGCGCTTCAACCGGAGCGATCATGTATTCCTGGTAACCGCCGTCGTAGCTGATCCCTGGAATTTTCATGTTGCTGCAATTTATGAAATCGCCCTTCCGACAACTCACGCACGTATTGTCGTGTCCGCCGTGCCAGCCCACGCCCACGCGCTGTCCCAGAGTCCACGCGGTCACGCCGGCTCCGAGTTCGTCGATCACTCCGGCGATTTCGTGTCCCGGCACGCGCGGATACTGAATCCCCGGCCATGCACCCTCTTTCGTCAGCGCGTCGCTATGGCAAACGCCGCAAGCCTGCACCTTGATGCGAACTTCGCCGGCCTTCGGCTTGGGAATATCGCGCTCGACAATCTCGAAATCCGCGCCCGGTTTGGGCACCGCCGCCACCTTCATCGTTGCCGCCGCCGCTTTTGGAGTTGCCATGTTACCTCCTCTACATTTTTGATTGCGAAACTGGATTTCGCGCTGGGTCCGGGCGCTCGCGCTGCGACTCGAATATAACACCGTTCGGCGCTCGCATTCGCCCGCGCTGTATCGCTCCGCGGCACGGATTTTCTGCGAGCCATCTTGCGTGGCAGTCGATACGGGCGCGAACCTCGATCGTTACGTATGAGGCCGCACAGACTGGCAACATTTCACAGTGCGGTGGCGTCTAATGCGCATGGGCCAGCTCGACAAATCATGATTCCGAGGTGCCTATGAAGTATCGGTGGCTCCCTTCGTCGTTTTTCTTCCTCGCAATGGGCTTGCTGGCCGGAGCATCGGCCGGTTCGGCCGCCGCACAGTCCCCCGCAATCGATCCCGCCATGCATGTGGACGACGCCACGCTTCGCACCTGGCTGCACAGCGGCGATCCTCGATTGGTGGCGTGGGCCGCAGATTTCGCGCGCCGAAACTCCAACGAAAAAATCATCGCCGAAATGCCGGCTCTGCTGGATGGCTGGTCGTTCCCGCCCGTCACCGCGACCGGTGAATCCCAATTGGCGCAGCGGCGAGCCGCCAGCGCGGTGCTTGACGCCCTCATCCAGCAGCGCGCTCGAGTACCACTGACCACGATCAACGCCGTCGCCGATCGTTTTCCCGCGCAAGCCGCGGTGATGATTTCGGATTGGCCGCTCACCGATTCTCGAGGAACGCTGGCGAACTGGACCTACGGCACCAGTGGAGATTGGGGCAGCCGCGAGCTTGCGCGAGTGGCTTCCATGATGCTCGCTAAAGACCCCGTGCCCAGCCGCGGAATATTCAATGGCGAATTGATGGGATTCGTGGCCAGCGTCGTCGCCGACTCGCAAGAGGAATTGCGGGTGACCATAAAATCCGATGACCGCAAAAGCCCAGGAAGTGGCAGCGGATCGTGCGGCGATTCGCTCGGCAGGCAGTTGCCGCCGGGCTGGCCCGAAACATTCGGATACGGATTGGTGGAGAATGATCCGCAGCCGCATGAACGCGTGGTGGTCGATCTCGGCGGCGACGCCATTCAAGCGATTCGCGTGGCGGAAAATCGAGGTTCGGGATCTTGCTATTTCGTCCGGCCGCTTGATTCGCGGACGCGCCACGAATTAATCGCCTACTGGCTCGGCGTGACGCCTGCGGAGATGGCGTGGCATCCGGTGAAAGACGTCATCATCGTATGGACGGACAAGGACGCGTACGAAAAGCGACTGGGCGAAATCGTGGAGTCCCAACGAGAAATCCTGCAAGGCACGTCGCAAGCGCTCGGCGAGCGAAAGCTCATGAACGACAACGAAGTCGCCACAATCGCGCCGAAACTGGTCGTCACCGTGCATTGCGAAATCGATCCGTGCCCGTTGAAGTAGTCGGCGAGTTAGGCAGCGCTGCGACGGTCGCGAAAACCGGATCGATCGACGACGATCGACTGACATTTCGTCAATCGGGGCTGCCTAACCCGCCGCTGAAATCTAGCGGCCGTGCGCTCTCGCGTAATCGGCGGCTTCTTTCACTTCGCGGCTTGCTTGCGCCAGCAGCGCTTTTGCTTTTTCGGCGTGTCCTCCAAGCGCGTCCTGGTCGGCCTTCTGCGCGTCGTCGAGCTTTCCGTACGCCTCGTCGATGTGCTGCTGTGCTCCCGCCAAATTCGGAAACTTCGCCGGATCGATATTCACTCCGGGCCGCTGCGCGATCGCCGCTCCGCCACACACCAGAGCCACGCCCAAACCAGCCGTTACGATCCAATTTTTCTTCGTCATGATGGCATCTCCTTTTTGCTCGTCGCGTATCACCGCATCGAATCGTCCGAGTGCCCAGATTCTACGCCCAAGTCCGCGCGCCGCGCCGCATTTTTCGCGTTGACTCTAAACGTATGGTAAATGCGCGTCGTTTCGTGGAGTGCCGCGGCTTGCCGCCTCACTTCACGACAAATCGGGCCCTCGACGTGAGCGTCCAAGTTTATCCGGCCGCAGTCTTCCCCGCCGGAATTGCGGCGGTCACAATTGTGCCGTTGCTGTCTGACTGCAGACTGAGCGTGCCGTGCAGATGCCTCAGCCGCTCCTTCATTCCGCGAAAACCAACTCCCGATAACCCGTGCGAGTTCACGCGCGATAGCGCCTCCGCCGGAATCCCTTTGCCCCAATCCTGAACGACGACCACGATCTGGTCTTGTTCGTCCAGCACACGAATCAGCGCCCGTTCGCTGCCCGAGTGACGGTGAAGGTTCGTCAGGCATTCCTGCACAATTCGAAATGCGGCCGTTTCCACTTCGCTTGGCAAACGCCGAAAACTCTCAGACATTTCCAATTCCACGTCGATATTGCTGCGCTCCGCAAATCCATCCACGTACCAGCGCACCGCGGTCTGCAGCCCGAGTTCGTCCAGCAGCGGCGGATGCAGCAAATAAGAGATGGTGCGAATCTCTTTGCTGATTTCCTTGATGAGCACCAGATTCTCTTTCACCGCGTCGGCCCCGCGCTGATCGAGCTTGTGCGTCTGCGCGTTCACGGTCTCGATGTTCATGCTGATCGCGGTGATCATCTGCCCGACGCTGTCGTGCAACTCCCGCGCCAGCCGTCGCGATTCTTCGTCGCGAATATTCAGCAGCCGGGCCGAAAGATTCCTCAGGCTTTCGTTGGCCAGCGAAACTTCCACAGTCCGCTCGTTCACCATTTTCTCAAGCCCCATGCGCGCTTCCCGCAACTCCAGCTCGGCGCGTTTATGTTCGGTGATGTCGCGGGTCGAGCCGGCCACCAGTTCCACCTCGCCGGTGCGGTCAAACACCGGCCGGAAAATGTATTCGTAATAGCCGCCTGCTCCGGTCTGGCTGGTGTACTCGGTCTGGTCCGTCAATCCTTCTTTGGTGTCGAACACTTTTTGAATCTGCCGCTGCAGACGAGCGGCCAGTTCATCGGGATATTTCAGGTCGAAAAAGTTTTTTCCCACCGCGTCTTCCAGCTTCAGCCCCCACAGATCCAGCAGCGCCTGATTCACAAAAACGAAGCGGCCGTCGCGATCGAAGATGTAGGCAAAATCCGAGATGTGCGACAACGTGATGTCGAGAATCCTGGATTGCTGGTCGAGACGAAAACGAAGATCGTCGGATTTCTGCTCGGAAGCTTTCAACCGCGAAATATCGATCGCCACGCCCGGAAAGTAGCGAGCCTTGCCGTCGGCGCCGCGTTCCACCGCTCCGCGCGCCGTCACCCAGGCGATGCTGCCGTCCTGTTTCACAATGCGGTAGTTTGTTTCGTAGCGGTCGTCCGGACCTTTCACGGCCTTGGCGATCGAGGCGCGCACCGCTTCACGATCGTCCGGATGAATCGCCAGCAGGTACCGTTCGATCGGGCCGCCGGCGGCATCCTTGGCACTGACGCCAAACAACGCGGCCATATTTTTATCGGCGACAACTTTATTTTTGCGAATGTCCCAGGTCCACGTGGCGATTTCGCTCGCCACTTGGACGGTTTTCAGGCGGCGGTTGGCTTCCAGGAGCGAGGCTTTCTTACGGGCGCGACTTGCGGAGGCAGGCGCGCGCTGCCGACGACGCGAACGTTTCGTCGATTTCGTGGGCCTTTTGGGCATGGGACAGTCCGCGGCGCGAGAGTATAGCAGAGGCGAACGCCGCCGGATGACGCCGCGTTGCGGCTCGCCACCCGCTAAGCGGCGCGCCGATTCTGGCGCACGGTTCGCGCAAGACAACCGCTGCGCGGCCGGGCGAATCCCATTAGACTTCAGCAATGCCGCAGACGCGCAAAATCGGCGAAGTTGTCGTGGCGCTATTCGCGCTTTGGCTGGCTGTCCCGCATTTGACTGGCGCTCAAGCCGCGCCCGTGCCGCCTCCGCCGCCCGCCGCGGCCACACAACAGCCTCCATCCTCTGCGCCGCAACAAACACAAACGCCGATCCGGACAACCGCCAATATCGTGCTGGTCCCCGCGCTGGTAAAAACACGAGACGGCGAGACCGTCTTCTCGCTGAACGCCGACGATTTCTACCTGACCGACAACGGCGTGCCGCAAA
This sequence comes from uncultured Acidobacteriota bacterium, assembly GCA_963719065.1. GTDB lineage: Bacteria > Acidobacteriota > Terriglobia > Acidiferrales > UBA7541 > Palsa-295. Next base: position 1,021,495 of record CAVRAM010000001.1, read on the forward strand.
AATTGCAGATGGAGCCGGACCGCGACGCGCAGCCGCTTGCGGTCGTTGTGATTGTCGAAACCGGCGGCGAAGGCGAATGGCACCTGCGCGACTACGGCAATCTGGGCGCGATTCTTGGCGCGGTGATCGGAGATGTGCCGCATCGTGTGGCCGTAGTGAGCTTCGACAGCGCGCCGCATCTGGAGCAGCATTTCAGCGGCGACACGGATTCCGCCGCACAGACCATCGCCAACCTGAACGAAGGCGACACCGGCGCCGCGATCCTCGATGCGCTCGCTTACGGAGTCGATCTGCTGCGACAGGCGCCGCCCGCTTATCGCCGCGCGATTTTGCTTTTCAGCGAGACCGCCGATGGAGGCAGCCAATCCACGCTCGAACACGCCATTCGCGAAGTGAACGACACCAACACCACGATTTACAGTTTCGCGTTTTCCACCACGAAAACGGCGGTGAAGCACGAAGCATCGAAAATTCCACTACCGGGCGGCACTCCCTACGGCGAAGAACCGTACCCGAAGGGCGGATGCATGAGCCACGATCCCGCCGCCGATCCCGACGCGCACGGCGATCGAAAGGTGCAGGCGCTCGATTGCGCCAGCGATCTGCTGCCGCCGATTCGCCTGGCGCGCATGGCATTCATCGCCGCGAAAGATGGAATGAAGCGCAACGTGCCCGAAGAAGTCGCGCAGATGACCGGCGGCGAATATTTTCCGTTCACAAACGCAAAGTCGCTCGCGCCACACCTGATCGCGATTTCAAACGACGTGCCGAATTATTACGTGCTGAGCTTCCGTCCCGAATCGCCGACGCCGGGCATTCACTCCTTGCAGCTGATGATGCGCAACCGGCCCGACTTGATCGTAAGAGCGCGCACCACGTATTGGATCGACGCCGGGCCACCGGCCGCTCCCGTCTCCGCGCCGGCCGCGCCGCCGCAGCCTGCGCCAAATGCGCCGTCGCCCGACCAGCCGAAAAATTAGCGCCCGCCTTTTCGTGGATTTCCGTTACCTCAACGAATGATCAGGGCACCGTGGATTAGACAGTCCTGTGTGATGGTGGCGCAGACATTCTTGTCTGCGCGCATTTGCAGCAGCAACCACTCTCGCGGAGATGACAAGGCCGTCAGGCTAAAGCCCGACGCACCATCAGACAGGACTGTCTAATCCACGGTGTCGCGCCTCTATCCCTGCACAACGTTATCCGCCACGCGCGCGTAGTAGGCGCGCCCCGGAGTGCGGCGGCTTGCCGCCGGTTTGCTCGCCGTATCGTCGCGCCTCTTTCGATCGAAACTTCTGATGCCGTAGTCGCACTGCGCAGGTTCGCATCCCGAAGTGAGTCGTACACGATTCGTCGCGTGGAGCATAAACGCCGCGCCTCGTCCCACGTCCACGCCCGCCAAGATGATAGAATGGTCGAAGCCGGTTGACCGGCAACGGGCCCCAGTCCACCAACGTGTGGCAGCCGACGTGCACCAAGTCACCTCGGCGCATCATAGTAAGGCGACATATATATAGCCGGAGGGCATACGGGATGAAGGCAAGCGCTTTGCGGTGGATTCGGTGGTCGGGCCCGGCAATCCTTTTCACTTTGGCGCTGGCCATCGCTCCCGCGCAGGCGCAGCAGCAGCCCGCGCCGTCGACGACCCCGCAAAACACCACGACGTCTACGTCAACCACCACCTCGCAATCGACGACGTCGCAATCCACCCTGCCCGACGCGCCCAAGCCGCAAACCACGCCCGACCCGAACGATCCCAACGCGCAATTCGGCAAGCAGCCCAAGCGCATCCTGGGAATTATTCCCAACTACCGTGCGGTGAGCGCGAATACCCAACTGCCGCCGCTCGCCATCAAAGATAAATTCTGGCTGGCGACGCAAGACACCTTCGACTACTCCAATTTTCTGCTGGTTGCCACTCAATCCGGCATCGCACTGGCGCAAAATTCAGAGCCGACCTTCGGCCACGGCGGCGCCGGCTACGGCCGCTACTACTGGCACATTTTCGCCGACGACGGCATCGAAAATTACATGACCGAAGCGGTAGTCCCCAGCGTGACCCGCGAAGACCCTCGCTACTACACTCTCGGCAAGGGCGGATTTTTCAAGCGTACCGGATACGCCGTCAGCCGCCTGGTGATCACCCGCACCGACGGCGGCCACAAAACTCTGAACATTTCCGAAATCGTCGGCGCCGGAGCCGCGGCCGGAATCTCAAACTTCTACTATCACGATCAATCGAATCCCTTCGTCAAAACCTACCAGCGCTGGGGCACCAACGTCGGCCTCGACGGCGTTTTCAACGTGCTGAAGGAATTCTGGCCGGACATCGACCACGCCGTCTTCAAGGGCAAATACTAGCCGCTCGCGGATAGTCTTCTCGCCGCCCGTGTTGTAATCTTTCGCCGCGCTTTGCGTACTAATCAGCACGCACATCCATGCCTCCGGTCATTCAAGTTTCCGGCGTTCGCAAAACCTACGGCCGCACCGTGGCCGTCGACGATGTTTCCTTCGACGTGCGCGCCGGCGAAATTTTCGGATTGATCGGCCCGAACGGCGCCGGCAAAACCACCACCATGGAGTGCATCGAAGGCCTGCGAAAGCCCGATCACGGCACCATTTCCGTGCTCGGCCTCGATCCCGTGCGCCAGGCGACCGAATTGCAAGACCGCATCGGCGTCCAACTGCAACAGGCGCAACTGCAAAAGCGAATCAAAGTGTGGGAAGCGGTGGACCTGTGGGCTTCGCTCTACCGCAAAAAAGCGAGTGACGGCGAACGGCTGCTCGATCAGCTCGGCCTCGCCGAAAAACGCAACTCCTGGTTCATGACGCTTTCGGGCGGACAAAAGCAGCGCCTGTTCATCGCGCTCGCGCTGGTGAACGATCCCGAAGTTGTGTTTCTCGACGAACTCACCACCGGACTCGATCCGCAATCGCGCCGCGCGATCTGGGAACTGGTTCGCGGCATCCGCGAACGCGGCAAGACGGTATTTCTGACCACGCACCTGATGGAAGAGGCCGAGCGATTGTGCGATCGCGTCGCGGTGATCGAGCGCGGGCGCGTGATCGATGTGGATACGCCCGAACGACTGATTGCACGGCACTGCCCGGAGCGCTCGGTGATCGTTGCCACCGAAGACGCGCGCGCCGAAGCGCTTTTTCGCGCGATTCCCCACGTTTCGTCGGTTGAGCGCGCCGAAAATCGCTACACGATTCGCGGCACCGGCGACGATCTGGTCACCGAAGTGATCGAGTGCTTGTCTGAAAATCGAATTCGCGCCACGGATTTTCGCGCCGTGCTGCCGAATCTGGAAGACGTGTTCATCAAAATTACCGGGCATTCGATACGCGATTGAGTCCCGAACCGGAAAGCGTTACGAGCGTGAAACGAACATGATGCGTGGATTGGGAAAGCTAACCTGGATCGAATTCAAAGTATTCATGCGCGAACCCATGGGCGCGTTCGGCACCATTCTTCTCCCCGTCATCGTCTTCGTAGTGATCGGGCGAATCATGGGCAAGCGCTCGATTTCGCCCGCCGGCGCTGCCGCTGCAAATCAATTTGTGACCGACAGTTTGCCGGTCATCATCGCGCTGCTGATTCTGGTGAGCACCGTGCTCTCGTTGATCACCATCATTTCGATTTATCGCGAAGGCGGCATCCTGAAACGCCTGCGAGCCACGCCGCTTCGTCCGCAAACGATTCTGAGCGCGCACGTGGTGGTGAAACTGTTTCTCTCGGCGGTCACTCTGGCGCTGATGGTTCTCGCCGGCAAGCGCTACTACCCCGCAGGGCTGCACATTCACGTGTTTTCGTTTTTGCTGGCGCTGCTGGTCAGCACGGTCAGCGTAATCTCGATCGGATTTCTAATTGCCAGCATCGTTCCCACCGCGCGGTTCGCGCAGCCGATCGGCGCGGCGATTCTGTACCCGATGATCGGTATTTCGGGACTGTTCGTCCCCGTTTCGTCGATGCCGCCCGCGTTGCAAGCCATCGCGCGCGTGCTGCCGACCACCTACGCGGTCTCCCTGCTCGGTGGAATCTGGCGCGGCGATGCATGGTCCGCGCACCTGGGCGACCTGGCCGTTCTCGTCGCCACGTTCGTCGTTTGCGTCGCGCTCTCCGCGAAAGTCTTCCGCTGGGAATAGTCGCCGCTCCACGAATTCTCTGTGTCCTCATCTTTGCCTTTCTCGGTGTTCTCTGTGGAATGTTCCACGTTTTTGAATTCACGATGGCTTGCCGACGCACGATCCGACAAAGACGACTGCGGAACATTTCACCGAGAACACCGAGAACTGCGGAGAACACGGAGACACCGTGCTTGGCTCAAGTATCTCCGTGCCCCATCTTCAGCTTTTCTCTATGTCCCCTGTGGTGATGTTTCGCCTTTCCGCTCCTCACCGAGGCCCCGCCACCCCGGCCAGAACGTCCCTCACCAAGCAGTCTCCGTGCCCTCCGCCTTTCTCGGTTTTCGCCGTGAAATGCGCGCCATTTGCGTCCGCCTTGGCGGATTCTGCGCTTTTGCCTCTGCTTTTTCGCTAGAATCCCCGTGGCATTCCGGGAGGCGGACGATGAAACGCTCCACACGCATAGGCGCAGTGCTCGCAGCGGCAGCGCTTTTGGCGTTTGCCGGCGCCGCTCGTCCGCAAGGCGGATACACTCCCACCGCCGCGAACGTCGCCGCGCGGCAATGGTTTCAAGACGCCAAGTTCGGCATGTTCATTCACTGGGGCGTGTACAGCACGCTGGCCGACGGCGAATGGGTCGAGCAGCTTCGCCCGATCACCAAGCACGATTACGAAAAACTTCCCGCGTTTTTCAATCCACAGAAATTTGACGCTGCAGCCGTCGTCGCTCTCGCCAAATCGGCGGGCATGAAATACATCACCGTCACCACCAAACATCACGACGGCTTCGCCATGTGGGACACCAAACAATCGGACTGGAGCATCGCGGCTCGCACGCCGTACGGAAAAGACGTGATCAAGCAGCTCGCCGACGAATGCCACAAGCAGGGCTTGAAGATTTTCTTCTACTATTCGCAACTCGACTGGCACAGCGACGATTACTACCCTCGCGGCGGCACGGGAAATTCCACCGGACGGCCTGACTCCGGCGACTGGAACAAATATCTCGACTACATGAACGCGCAGTTGCGCGAGCTGCTCACCAATTACGGCGAAGTCGGCGGAATCTGGTTTGACGGAATGTGGGACAAACCCAACGCCGATTGGAAACTCGCGACGACTTACAGCCTGATCCATCAACTGCAGCCAGCGGCGCTCATTGGCTCAAATCACCATCACACGCCGATTCCGGGTGAGGATTTTCAAATGTTTGAGCGCGACGTTCCCGGCGGCACCAGCGCCGACTGGAACAAAACCGAAACGATCAGCCAGCTTCCTCTGGAAACCTGCGACACCATGAACGGCGCGTGGGGATTCAACGTCACCGACGACAAATACAAATCGCTGCGTGATCTGGTCCGCTACCTGGTGAAAGCAGCGGGCAACAATGCCAACTTGCTGCTCAATATCGGCCCGATGCCCAACGGCGAAGTGCAGCCGGAATTCGTCAGCCGCCTGCATGAAATGGGCGAATGGACCGCGAAGTACGGCGAATCGATTTACGGCACGCGCGGCGGCCCAATCGCTCCGGGTCCGTGGGGCGTCACCACGCAGCGCGACGGCAAAATATACGTGCACATTCTGGATTGGAACGCGCCTGAGCTGGCCATCGCGCCGATCGCGACGAAAATCGCAAGCGCGCATTTGCTGGTGGGAGGAACCGCGGTCGAGGTCACGCAAACACCCGACGGCGTCGTGCTGAAACTCCCCGCTCGCGCCAGCGGCGAGATCGACGAAGTCGTCGTGCTTGAGTAGCGCGAAGGGCGACTGGCGCAATATCCGATAAAAGCAACTGCGGAGGGCACGGAGACACTGACTAGTTTGATGCAAACGTACGCTTCGCTACCTGTGGCGGCGCGCAAGCGAGGCGGCGAATTTGTAGTTGCGGTCTACTCATCGTTCACCAACGTCGCGCGATTGCTCGGCTCGGCAAAACCTACTCGGGTAGTCCGTCGCCGCTCGGCGCATGCGCCGGCGACTACGTCGTGCGACGCCGATATCCAATCGCCCCCAATGCGGCGAGGCCAATCAGCATCATCGACAACAAAGTCGGTTCAGGCATCGGCGCTGCGGTAAGCGTGATGGTCACAGGCTCCAGCACCAAATTGGGAGGAAAATATACAAATGTGCCGTTCGGCCCCGAATCCAAGAATTCAATTCGGTCGTTGTTACCCAGATTCAGGACAGAAAGAAAATCAAAGTAAATCGGATTGCCGGGCGCAACGTTGAGCCCCGCTGTATTTAATAGCCCGCATGTGAAAGATTGCCCTTGGACGCAATCGCCGAAGCTTTCTGAAAATGGAAAATCCGTTCCGCCGGCGTCGATGTCGCCGCTGATCGACGTGACGTACTGCACCGAAAAGATTAGCTGGTATGGCATCGGTCCGGTGGTCGTAAACGTTCCGCCCCCGGAAAATGGTACGCACGGAAAGCTGGGATGTACCACGGCGCACTCCGCCACGTTAGCGGCGATCGTAAACGTAAAACTGGTCGGATCGTTACTACTATCCGCGCGCGCTACGCCAAACGACGACAGTACCAGTACCGCAAGGGCTAGATACCGCATTATTCCCCTCTCGAAACCGCTGGGGCTACACTGATACACGTGCGTAAGTTTCAAGTCAAGTAAAGATCACGTTAACCAACGGGTCATGTGGATACAACGAGCCGAGAGACGGTGGCATCGGCGCAGATCGGCGACACCTCGCTCGAGCGAGGCGGCGAGTCTGTGGTTGCAGTCGCGTACGCCCAGCGTGCGCAGAACTTCGCCAACAAACTCTCCGTGTCCTCATCTTTGCCTTTCTCGGTGTTCTCCGTGGAATGTTCCACGCTTTTGAATTCACGATGGGCAGCCGAGGCAGCGTCCGATAAAAGCGACTGCGGAGGGCACGGAGACACTGACTAATTTGATGCAAACGTACGCTTCGCTACCTGTGGCGGCGCGCAAGCGAGGCGGCGAATTTGTAGTTGCGGTCGCGCATGCGAAGCCGCAGCGACGTCGAATTGCGAGCGAGGTTACTGCGTTGCGGTTTTTTCGCCCAATCGGCGCATGCGCTCTTGCAGCTTCTTGCGCAGCGCGGCAGGGGCGTTGGGGTTGAAGGCCACCAGATACCACAGCGGCTGGGTGCGGTCTTTGCTCAGGCGCGCGAGCGTAGCCGCGTCGCTATTCGGATGCCGGGCGATATTTTCGCGAATCGCCGAGTAAGGATGATGCGACAACCGCGCGAGCGTCTTTGACGAAACGCGCGGATGCTCGCTGATCAATCGCAAAATGTAGAAATCTTCCTTGGGCGCTTGCTTGGAAAGCGATTCGAGCGTTTCCGGACGAACTTCCGCGCTCAACACCACGCCGACCTTTTCATCCCATCCGGTATTGATGCGGTTCAGTTCCTGCGTCCGCGCGTGGATCAGCTGCTCGATCACCCGGCGCTCCTGTTCCAATCGGGCCGCGGGCAACGCGCTGCGCTCCACCGAATCCAGCACCCGCAGCAAATGCTGCCGTTCGCCAAACACAATCTGGCTGGTGCGGATGGTCTTCCCTTTGGCCGAGTCGCGTACCAAGTCTGAGCGTCTCATCGTTCCTTCACCCCATGAATCTCGCGAGCCAGTCGTTCCCCAAGCGGCTCAACTTCCATCATCTCGTTTTGCTGGCACTTGTTGGGACCGTACAGGCAAAGCCATTCCGAGCACATCCAGGCTCGCTCGGGGCCCACAAGCCAACAGCCGCGATTATCCGGCCACGTTTCTTCCGAGTAAAGCAGTCCCACGCCGCGGTGTTCCATACAGCGCAATACGCAGTTCGCCAGCGGTTATGCGGATCGTAGAAGCCGCAGCGGCCCGCAGACATCCCCGCCGCGCAGCGAATTCGCAGCGGCGATTTCGATGTAAGATAGCCACTCGCAAACGCAAGGAGCAACGCCATGTCCGCGCTGGACGACCACAAAGACGAAATCGAGCATTACGAAACCATGATGGGCCCGCATCGCGGACGGCTGGCCGTCTCGCTCGACCTGGTGACCAACGCGCTGGTGCTGGTGGGCCAGCACGGCGTCTATTGCCACACCAATCGCGACCCCGATACGCCGGTAATGGACATCCGGGTGATCACCGCCGAGCTGACCAAAGCCAAGCAGTTGATTCAGAGCGTGATGGAAACCCTGCGAGCCGAGCGCGACGCCGCGCAGAACACACCGAGCACGCCGAACACGCAGAACAAGCCATAACTCCGGCGCGTCATCCAGCCTCGACCGTCGCCGCAAAATAATCCTCATCGGGCCCGTAACCTTTGCCCCGCTGCCCGGTTTATCGTAGTGAGAACGCAACGTGCGGAGTAACACTTGAACGCCTTGTCCGTCGCCGACGAGCGCAGGCTCATCGAAGCGGCCCAAAAAGACGTCAGCCGGTTCGGCGAGCTCTACGAGCTGCACTTCGACCGGGTGTACGCATACGTCTGGCGCCGCGTCGGCAATCGCGAAGCGGCCGAAGACGTGACGTCCGAAGTGTTTCACCACGCGCTCGCCAATCTGCCGAAGTATGAATGGCGCGGCGTTCCGTTCGGAGCCTGGCTGATGCGCATTGCCTCCAACGCTCTGGCCGACCGCTGGCGCCGCGTGGCGCGCGAGCTTGGCAATGAAGCCAGCGAAGAACTCGCCAGCCCCGCGCCCAATCCCGAAGAGATCGAACATCGCGCGCAACTTTTCCGCCTGGTGGATACCCTGCCCGACGACCAACGCGACGTGATCCGCATGCGTTTTGCGGCGGAGAAAAGTATCCGCGAAATCGCACAGGCGCTGGGCCGCACCGAAGGCGCCGTAAAACAACTGCAATTCCGCGGGATTCAAACTCTGCGTGCCGAGGCGGCGAAGCTCGCCGGAAAGCCGGGTGTGGCTAATGGATAACATGAGCCTGCACGAACAACTCGACCGCGCGATTCAGGCGTTGCTCGCGCCCGCCGATCCGTCGCTGCGCGAAAACGGATTTGTGCGCGATGTAAACGATGGAACCGATGTGCGGGATGTGGCGAGAGGGGCCGACGCGGTGGGCGACGCCGTCGAATTGGCCGCGCTCTCCGCAACCGCCTCCGCACTGCAAGGTCTCCCCAGCCAGTCGTTCAAGTCCCGATTGAAAGCCGATCTCGAAAGGAGCTCCGCCATGGCATCCACCGCGCCCTTGAAGTCCGCCGCTCAGTCCGCCGTTCGTGAAGGCTTCCGCACCGTCACTCCGTACCTGAGCGTGAAAAATGCTCCGGCGCTGGTGGAATTTCTGAAAGCTGCGTTCGGCGCGAAGGTGACCGCGCAGACTTCGTTCCCGCACGGCGGCATTCACGCCGAGCTGCAAGTCGGCGACTCGATGGTGATGCTCGGCGGCGGTCCGAACGAGACGCAGTACTTCCCCACTTCGATTCACTTGAAGGTGGATAACGTGGACGATGTGTACGCTCGCGCGCTGCGCGCCGGGGCGACATCGCTCGGCGAGCCGCGCGATTTCGATTACGGCGAACGCGGAGCGGCGGTGAAAGATGGGAGCGGCAATGTGTGGTACCTCGCGACGCCGAAGGGCCAGACGCACTTCCTGCCCGACATGGGCTCGGTGACGATTTACCTGCACCCGCGCAAGTCGGGCGAGGTGATCGACTTCATGAAGCGCGCGTTCGGTGCCGAGGAATTGCAACGCGATGCGTCACCGGACGGCGCGGTGCATCACGCCAAGATCAAGATTCAGGATTCGGTGCTCGAAATGGGCGACGCGCACGGCGACTATCAGCCGATGCCGACGATGTTTTACCTGTATGTGAACGATGTGGACGCCGCCTATGATCGCGCAGTGCGCGCCGGAGCCACAGCCGATCTGCCGCCGAAGGATCAGCACTACGGCGAATATGTGGGCAGCGTGAGCGATCCGTTCGGCAATCGCTGGTACATGGCGTCACCAGGGTTGAGAAATCCCGCGGTGAAGTCTGCGCCAGCGTCATCGGCTGGTTCGTCTGCGCCGCTGAAATATATTCGCGATGGTTTCCGCACGCTTACGCCCTACCTGCTGGTTCACAACGCTGCAAAAGAAATCGAGTTCCTGAAAGCCGCTCTCGGCGCGCAGGAACTGTTCCGCATGGCGCGGCCTGGTTCCGACGCGATCATGCACGCGCAGCTGCGCATCGGCGACGCGATGGTGGAAATGTCCGACGCGACCGCTGAATTCCCCGCCCGCGCCTGCGTCAACATTCTGTACGTGACGGATGTAGACGCCACCTACGCGCAAGCGATGGCTGCCGGAGCGCATTCGCTCTCCGCGCCGGAAATGAAACCGTTTGGCGATCGCGATGCGGGCTTCCGCGGGCCGGGCGGCGTCACATGGTGGATTTCCAGTCGCGGCCCGGGCGAGCACATCACGCACGACACACCTTCGCTGGTGCCGATGTTTACGGTGAACGACGCGGCGAACTACATCGAATTTCTGAAGAATGCGTTTGGCGCCGAAGAAGCGTTCATGCACAAGGATTCCGGCGGAGTGGTTCGCCACGCGCGCGTCCGCATCGGCAATTCGATTTTGGGTGGTGGCGAAGCGCACGGGCCGTATCAGTCCGCGCCGTTCCTGATGCACATGTACGTGCCGGATACCGACGCGACATACGCGCGCGCGCTTGCGGCGGGTGCGACGACCGTCCGCGGCCTGGAAGACGCGCCCTACGGCGATCGCACCGCGACGGTTCAGGATCCCGCCGGCAATCTGTGGTCGCTCGCCACTCGCATCCGCGACGTGCGCTACTAGTGCGCCAACAAGCCCGAAAACCGAGAATATTTCACAGAGAACACCGAGAACTGCAGAGTGCACGGAGACTCCGCGGACGTGCTACAGCCCTGCCGCTCGGCGCGATCGTGGCTCGTGGTAGCTCAGGCACTCGTGCCTGAGTGCGCTCCCGTTCACTGGAGCGCAGGTTCAGCCATGCCGCCCACGCCTCGCCGCCCCCGCCGGTTCAGCCCTCGGTCCATCTGGGAATGATGCCGCACCTACAGCTGTCCGTCGCAAGAGGACAGCCTGCGCGGCAGACTGTCCTACGCGCTACCTGAGGAACGGGTTTTCCTCGCGCTCGGCGCCGATGGTGGTTTCATCGCCGTGTCCGGCAATCACGCGCGTCCGCTCCGGCAGCACCAGCAACTTTTCGCGGATCGACCGCAAAATATCTTTCATCGAGCCGCCCCACAAATCCGTCCGGCCGATGCTTCCCTGAAATAACGTGTCGCCGGCAATCAGCAACGGCGATTCTATCGCGTCGGCTGCCTGCTTCGCGCTCTTTGCTCCGCTCGCCGGCACAATCACCCACCCATCGCCGTGCACCGGTTTTGATTCGCGCGCCTTCGTTCCCGCGGCATCGGCGTACAACACAATGCTCCCCGGCGTATGCCCCGGCGTGTGCATCACCTGCGCTGCAAAATTTCCCCAGCGCAGCGTGTCGCCGTCTTTCACGAATCCATCGATTTTCGAAATGGGCGGCATCGGAGTGCCCAGAAAATCCGCCTGCTGATCGAGAATCTCGTACAGCGGCATGTCGGCCTGATGAATCAGCACCGGAGCTCCGGTGGCGGCGTGCAACGCCGCGAGCCCGCCGACGTGATCGATGTGCGTGTGCGTGCTGACAATCGCCTTCACGGTGAGTTTGTGTTTCTGCAAAATCTGGAGGATGCGCGCAACGTCGTCGCCGGGATCGACCACGATCGCTTCGCGCGTAACCGGATCGCCGAGGATCGAGCAGTTGCACTGCAGCATACCCACCGGAATAATTTCGTGTATCAGCTTTTCGTTCATATTTGGTCGAAGTTGGATTCAGTCCAAGGAGACTGATGACAGACTAAGCACAATCGCCAGTTTCGGAAGGGTTTATTTATTGTCGTCGACCGTGTTGTATGCGATGCAGCGCTCCGAAGTATCCTTGCTCACGTTTTTTCCTGAGGTCGAAGCGACAAAGACACTGCAAAAAGTAGTCCAGTGAGGGTTTCCGGCAGCGTCATCATAGGTGAATTTCCCGTGGAGGGCCAAATCGATTTCTCCACGCGCCCATTGGTCTGCTAAAGCCTGGTCCCAAACAACAGCCTCTGGCGCAGAGCGGCCGACGGGAGTCGACGCCATCGCGATTTGCTGATTCGCGACTGGATCATTCGGGAACAGCACGCCCGTCACAAACTTGCTCCACGCCGGAACCGGTTCTCCCGTGGGCAACGAAGCCGGATCAACCTGCGCGAAATCTCGAAGTTCGATTGGCGTAGATATGGGAAGCTTCCGAAAAAAAACCCAACTCCTTACATTTTTTGCGACCGTCTTCCCAACGTTTGCTATCAAAATCGGAGCTGGGACTGTAGCGCCAGGCGACGGCGCTGGGAACGGAGTGAACTTTATCGCCAACCAGGCTCGCTGGTCGATACGCATTTCATCAAGTTGAGATCGATAGATGCAGACCTGGAGGATGGCAGCGCAAGCGATTAAAAAAGTGAACAGAGCCATGACGCGATTGGAATTCCACCAACCGAGTTGCCATGGCCTGATGACAGCGGAGTCGGGTACCTTTTTTTCGGTCTTTTGTTTTGAAGACTCCATTAACCCCTCAGTCCGCTAGTGGGCTCGAATCGAGCAATCGATATTAATCCTCCTTCGTGCCCACTTGTTCTAATCTATCGTTTTTGGCTTTACATCAATAATCCCCAGTTACCAACTACCCCTCCCGCGCCGGAGCCAGACTGACGCCCTCAGGCACCATCAGCAATATTCGCACGTCCACAAAGGCGTGCAGCAACACCGGCACCAGCAGGCTGCCGGTCATCACGAAGATCACCGCAAACACCGCGCCGAGGATCGACGTGGCCACCACGCCGCGAAATCCTTGATACGAGTGACCGATTCCGAACGCGATGATCGAACCGACGATTGCGAACGTCAGACTCGCGTACGCCGGCGCAGCCTGAAAGTAGCGAATCAAGAATCCGCGGTAGAGAATTTCTTCGCACACTCCCGCCGTGAGGCTGACGGCCACCCACCACCATCGCTCTTTGCGCGTGACCGGCAAAATAAAATACAGCGCCGATAGCGCCTGCCGCACGCGAGCCTGCAGCTTTTCGTTCGACCTCATCACCACGATCGGTATCAGCTGCCCTACCAGCATCGCCACCAGCAGTCCGATCAGAAACGCTCTTACGCCGTCGCCGTGCGGCAACCACGAAACGGTTTCGCGGATGTACCAGAGTTCGCGCCAGCCGCTTACAAGCACAGCTAGTAGGGCCATCGTCCAACTTGCGGTCAGCGCTTTCGCGTACCAGGAAACGCGCGCGCCCGGATCGGTGCTCGCTTTCAGCCGCCGCATTTCCAGCACGTCCCACACCGGCGCGCCGACGATCAGAAAAACCGCGATGAAGTGCGGGATCAAACTCTTCATCGCCCGATAGTATCGTCGCGCACTGCACCGCGCAATCCCACTTGACGAGACTCCGTGGCGCGGTGCATCACGAAATCCGCCGCTGCGTTTCTGCTACTATAAAAGTTCCATGGAAACTCCGCTCATCGAGCAGGAACGCACCGAAAAAGCCAGCTTCGCCGAATTTCACGGCTGCACGTTGCCCGCGCATTTTTCGGACTTCGACACCGAATACAAAGCCGCGCGCGATTCCGTCGCCATTTTTGACACCAACTGGTACGCGATCATTGAATTGTCTGGTCCCGACCGGCTTCGCTACCTGAACGCGATCGTCTCGAATGACATCAAAAATCTGAAAGAAGGCGCGGGCGCGCTGGCGCTGCTGCTGAACCCTCAAGGGCGCATCCTGGCGGAGTTGGAAATTTACGCGCTGAAGGATCGTCTGGTCACGTTGTCGCACGCTTCGCTCCGCCAGCGTACCGTGGAGACGCTCGACAAATACATCATCATGGATGACGTGACGCTCACCGACGTGACCGACAAACTCGGCAGCTTCGCCATCGAAGGTCCGCTGGCCACCAAAGCTCTCGACCGCGCCTACAATTTCGGTCTCGACGAAATGCCCGAGCTCTCGATTCGTACCGTCCATATCGACAGCATTCCCTGCGAGGTGATTCGCCGGTCGCATTTCGGTTACGGTGGAATGGAAGTGGTCGCCTCGCGCAAGCTCCTGCCCGAGCTCTGGGAAAACCTATCGAAGCTCGTCCGCGAGCGCGGCGGCCAACCGATCGGCAACAAAACTCTCGAATCGCTGCGCCTCGAAGCGGGTATCCCGTTTTATCCCGCGGATTTCAATGACACAGTGATTCCGCACGAGGCCGCGGTGGAAAATACGCACATCAGTTTCACGAAAGGCTGCTACACCGGCCAGGAAATCGTCGAGCGCGTGCGTTCGCGCGGCCAGGTGAATCGTCTGCGCGTGCGCCTGAAATTTTCGAGCGCCGAACCGCCGCCGTTTGCCACGCGCTTGACTGTCGATGGCAAGGAAGTCGGCCTGGTCACCAGTTCCGCGTATTCGCCGCGGGAAAAGACCGCCATCGGCATGGGTTACTCGCGCCGCGAGCACAATTCTCCCGGCACGCAGCTCGACCTCGACGACGCCACGTCTGCCGAAGTGATCGCCTAGCCGCGTTCTCCGTCTCGCTTTCCAGTGAATTAGCACGTCTGGCGTCAGTTCGCAGCGGCACCGCCTTCTTCCCACTAGGGCACCAAGTAAAAACCCGCATCGTAAGTTAGGCAATCTTGCCTGACGGTTCGTTAGGCAATCGTGCCTGACGGATTTAGATTCAAACACTGCTGGATCTAAACCGGTCAGACACAAGTGTCTAACCAACCGTCAGGCAAGATTGCCTAACTTACGCAAAGCTGGCCCCAGTCTCCGGCTGGCGGTTTCCGGGCTGCCGTCTCCGCGGCGCGTTCACAGCTCGATGCCAACTCAGGTAAAATCTGCGGCGTGGACGTGAAAATACAATTCACCGAAGACCCGGCGTTCGCATTGCAACGCGCCGATTCGTTTCTTTCGTCCGAGCCCGTCCTGAATAATCTGATCCTGACGATCCTGCAATCCCGAATCGCGCAGCCCGACCCGGGCCGGTACTGGATCGCGCTTCGCGGCGAACAAGCCGTTGGCCTGGTGCTCCAATCGCCGCTTCATTTCCCCGCGACGCTCACGCCGATCGAGCCAGCCGCAGTGCCGCCGATCGTGGACGCAATCGCCGGCGCCGGAGTCTCGCTGCCGGGCGTGAATGGCGACGCCGCAACAGCCGCCCGCTTTGCCGGACAATGGAGCGAGCGTCGCAAGAAAGCAGCCACGCCGTTTCAGGGCACGCGCCTGTACGAGCTCTTGCAGCTTGCACAAACTCCGCGCGTCGAAGGTCAGTTCCGGCAGGCCGACAAAAGCGATCACGATCTGATGGTTCTCTGGACTCGCGCGTTTCAACACGAAATCGGAGAATCTGCAACCGATACCGAACTTCGCGTGGAGAAAGGTCTGGCCGCGAAACAACTCTGGGTTTGGGACCAAAACGGAGAGAGAACCTCGATGGCCGTCAGCCGCGAACCGGCACATAACGTCGTTCGCGTGTCCGGAGTTTACACGCCGCCCGAAAAACGAACGCATGGCTACGCGTCGGCCTGTGTTTACGCGCTTTCAAAACATCTTCGCGACCGCGGATACCGCTGCGTCCTCTACACCGACCTGGCCAATCCGATTTCGAATTCCATTTACCGGAAAATCGGCTACAGCGCCGTGGCGGAAACTCTGCGCTACCGCTTCGATTGATCCTTGCCGCGCTACCAAATCGAATTCGCTTATGGAGCGAAATAGCGAGCCGGCGCTGACACGGCAATGCCGGGCGCAACGGATTTCACGCTAAGAGAATGGAGTTGTGCTGCGGCGCCCGGGGTTGGGTCAAAGCTCAGCAGGAATTGCTGGTTCAGGCTGTCGAGAATTCGAGCGACGGGAGCTCCCGCTTCGTCCAGGAACGCGACGTCGCCGCCGCTCTGAAGGCTCAGCGCGCGAAGCTTTGAAACTCCCTTCTTCGCCAAGGATGTCGTGGGTTTCGCGGAATCGATGACCGCAAAGATTGGAATGCCTTGCCGTTGTACGGTTGCGACGGCCTGATCGGCAGTAGCGCGGCTCGCGTCGTCGTCGCCATCCGAGAATACGAAAATTGCACGACGAGGCGAGCCGACGGCAATCGTTCCAGTCAACCGGTTCGCGCAGGTGACCAGAATCGCGTCGTAGAGCGCCGTGCTGCCGCGTCGAGCGCTGTTTTCCTGCAAGCTTCGCGTCACCGTTTCCAGATTGACGAAGTGGTTGCTGGCGAACGGGCGGTCGTTGAACAGCACCAGATAGCCGCGGTTGCCGCCGGCCAATAGTTTTTGGATCAGCTCGGTGACCGCCGCGACCTGCGAGTGCTCGTTAGTCCGGGTGGACCCGCTGATATCGACCAACACCGCAAAAGTCAAAGGCTCGTCATTGACCGGCCGCAGACCCTCAACGTTCGCGGGCCTTCCGTTGTCTTCAACTGCCAGATCACCCGTCGTCGGCTGCGAGGTTGAGCGGCCCGCGTCTCCGGAAATCCTGATCAAGACTTGCGCCTTCGGAGTAGCGGACGAAGACGAATCAACGCCAGGTTTTCCGCTGGCAACCGGCGAAGCTTGCTGTGCCGCCGCGATGCCGGGGCTCGCAAGCAGAAGAAGCGCAACGCCCACGAATTCGAAGCGGCGAGACTTTCTCATCGGAATGTCTGGGATGCTACCTCGAGTAAGCCGCCAAGCCAACCATGAGCTCCCGCAACCCCACCACGCGGGAACGATCCCCGCCAGCGACCGAGCACCTCACCGCACCAGAATCAACCTCACCGTCAACAGCAGATCTCGCCGCGTCGGAACCAACCTTGCGATCGACCGAGGACCTCACCGCACCGCCGTAAGTTAGGCAATCTTGCCTGACGGTTCGTTAGGCAATCCTGCCTGACGGCCTTAGATTCCAGCGGGGCGCACATCCAAACCGCCCCACCCAAATATCAAACTTTCAACGCTCGCGCACACCACCACGCACTCCCCGGTCGCCACGGTTTGCATTTGCACTATGGAATTTAGCTGTTACTGATGTTCAGCGAGCGCAGGAAGCTGCCCTTGTCGCGATCGATCTTCTTTTGCAGCTGGAAAATCGCGTACAACAACGCCTCAGGCCGAGGCGGGCACCCCGGCACATACACATCAATCGGAATCACCTGATTCACGCCCTGCACCACGGCGTAATTGTTAAACACGCCGCCGGACGTAGCGCACGCGCCCATCGAAATCGCCCACTTTGGCTCCGGCATTTGCGCGTACAGCTGCTTGATCACCGGCGCCATCTTCACCGATACGCGCCCGAAAGCGCCGCCGTCGACCTCTCGCAGAAATAGCTACGCCGTGGGCGTGGCTCGCGCGGCTATGAATCCCGCCGCTTCATGTTGAAAATTGGCAAAGCCCAGCGCGATCAATTTCGTTTTCAACTTCTGAGTTAGCTTTGCGCCGAAAATCTCCAGCTCGGTGTAGGGTGGGTCGGCTGAGTGGATTCCGTGGTGAAGATCGATTGCGTCGAGGTGGTCGAGCAGTATCTGCTCCCCAGACACTCCGGGGGAATCGACGAAAGTCGTGATGCCGTCCAAGTGACTTTTCGCGGGGAACTCTAGCCGTATCCGCTCAGCTACCGGCCTGTTGTCAGGACTTTCGACGATCCAGACGGGCATGCCGCGCTCAAGTGTCTCGAGACGCGATCCGAAACTTCGGTCTACCACTACGTACACTTTGTAGCGGACGGCGCGCATCGCTGAAAATTCGCGGAGTGTGATTCTAGGAAGAGCGCAGACGATTGTTGTCGCCGAAGTTCATCGAGCGCATAAAGCTGCCCTTGTCGCGATCGATCTTCTTCTGCAGTTGGAAAATCGCGTACAACAACGCCTCAGGCCGAGGCGGGCACCCCGGCACATACACATCAATCGGAATCACCTGATTCACGCCCTGCACCACGGCATAATTGTTGAACACGCCGCCGGACGTGGCACACGCGCCCATCGAAATCGCCCACTTCGGTTCGGGCATTTGCGCGTACAGCTGTTTAATCACCGGAGCCATCTTCACCGAAACGCGCCCGGCAATGATCATCAAATCCGACTGCCGCGGCGAACCGCGAAACACTTCGGCGCCAAAGCGCGCAATGTCGTAACGCGAAGACGCCATCGACATCATTTCAATCGCGCAGCACGCCAGGCCAAACGACATCGGCCAGATCGAACTCCGCCGCGCCCAGTTGACCACCTTGTCCAGCGACGCAAACAGAATCCCCTCGTCTTTCAGGAAATTCGCGTCCTGTCCCGGCTGCTCCAGCGTTACGCCCTTCGCGAGTTCCACGGCCATGGTTGGGTAGTGCTCCTGCACAACATTTTGCCCTGCTGCAACGCAGATTGCAATGCGCGGATTTTGGGTGTGCTCGCAGACCGATTACAAGACCAAATCACAAAGTCGAGAACATCAACACAGAGAACGCAGAGAAAAAAGATGAGGGCACGGAGACAGCGCTTTAGCCGAGTCTCCGGGACCTCGTCTTTGCCCCTCTCAGTGCCCTCTGTGTTTCAATCTTTGATGGCGCCCACACTGCGATCGAGCCAAGCGCCACATAAACCAACCGTCGTCACTTCCCCTTGATCGACACCAGCTCCACATCGAAAATCAGCGTCGAGTTCGGGCCGATGTCGCCGCCGGCGCCAGACGCGCCGTAGGCCATATCCGACGGAATGTAGAGCTGCCACTTTGAACCGACCGGCATCAGCTGCAGCGCTTCGGTCCAACCCTTGATCACGCCGCTTACCGGAAACGTCGCCGGGCCGCCGTGCTTTTCCGACGCGTCGAATTCCTTGCCGTCGATCAACGTGCCGCGATAGTTGCAGACCACCGTGTCCGCCGCCGTCGGCTTCGCGCCGTCGCCCTGCTTCAAAATCTTGTACTGCAATCCGCTGGGCAGCGTCACCACGCCTTCCTTGGTCTTGTTCGCCGCCAAAAATGCTTCTCCCGCCGTCTTGTTCGCGCTTCCAGCCACTTGGTTGCTCGCCTCCCGTTTGGATTTCAAATCCGCCTGCAGCGCGGTCATGGCTGCCTTCATTTCATCGTCCGTCATCGAAGACTTCGCGCCGGTCAACGCGTCGCGCAACCCGCGCAACAGGATCGCGTTGTTCACGTCCACGTTGTCGCGCTTCAGGCTGGCGGCAAGTCCCTTGCCGACGTTTTGGCCGACCGCGTAGCTTTCTTTATCCTTTTGAGTTTTCAGCACCAGCGGAGCAGCAGCAGGAGCGGTGCGCTTCGTCGCTGTGCCCGCAGTGGACGACTGCCCGGTCTTCGCCGTGCCCGTGGTGGCAGGCTTGGTCGCCGGTGCAGTTTGCGAACCGCTGGCTGGTGCAGACGACGCCGGAGTTTGTTGAGCGCGGAGCGTGCCCGCGGAGAAAAATGCAAATGCGCAAATCATTCCGATTGTTTTGGTTTGTCTGGTCATGAAATTAGTTTCGCACTGGTTCGCCGAATTGGCAAAGTCTGGCGAATGCTGGAAATGACTCGGTGTCCGTTAAGCCCTTCGAACGGGAAGAATATGCAGTGCGGTTCATACGGATTCGATCGCAGGTTGGGTCGTGACGGGCGGTAAATCGCTTCAGGATCCCAAGTACAATCCAATCAGGAATACGCCAGCGAGGCCCTCTATCACAACTAACAACCAGAACTTCTTCGGTTCTGCGTCGCGGTAGACCGTTCCACCGCGTCCTAGGGCTTCTCCGGTAAAGGCCCCAACGACAGCCAAGAATAGAAATAAACCGCCGCCTATCAACAAACCGTGCGGCTTTTGATCTTCCCACCAATGAGCCAGTGAAGTGAAAGGACTTCGGCTCATTTCCCCGAAATCGGTCAGGGCGTTCTCATTTGGATTTTGGGAGTCATAATAAACTCGGACGGGCGTTCCGAACGCAAAGTCGTTCTTTGGCGAGGTCTTCCATCCTGAGAACCACCGGCCGTCCACAGAAAAAATATAACGATACCTATGGCCAAATCGTATCGTTTCGTGATCTGTGATCGTTCCGTCAGCAGTCGCCTGACGTGCAGCGATGGCAGCATAGATTCTCGATGTGTAAACGGGCATGACTATACAAAATGCCAGCACGCCAAGCCCCAACCATACTCGACTATCTGATATCCATCCGCTGCGCGGTTTCATCCGGCTAACCGTACCACGACTGGTCGCTTTTTCTTGATGACTCGGCTTATCGAAAACTGAGTGGCGACGCGAAAGCTTTTCGGCTAGCACCGGATCGTTTTCCGTTTCTTCCCGGCTTTTCCAGATTTCTCGACTTTTTCGATTTGCTCGAGCGCCGAGCGGACCACGCACGCCGTGTCGCCCATATCCACGGTCACTTCGCCGATCTTCGTCGCCGCGGCTTTGGCTTGCTTGGCGAGCGGCTTCACGTATGTGCCCACGGCAATTACAAAATTATTCATGGTGTAGCGCACGCGATTCGGCGCGGAGTGAATTCCCTTCACAATCAGGGCCAGCAGCGATTCGATTTCTTTCAGGTCAAGGTCGGAGTCCGGTTTGGTGGCCAGCAGACCGGAGTAGGTGCACCAGCCGGCGCTAGCCACAAATTCTTTTTTCGATTTGATCCACTCGATTGCCGCGGCGCGCCCGGCGGAATTTTCCACCGCGACCCACGGCACGGTGTATTCGGCGATCATCTGCAGATTGCCGGCGCCCTCGGCCCAGGCGTTCAGTTCTTTTTTCGAAAATTTCGCGCCGTCGGCGACCATTCCGGCCAGGTACATCGCGTCCAGATTTTGTGTGGCGTACAGTTCGCAAGCCAGCGCCTGCTGGCCTTTCAGAGACTTGGCGATCACTTTCAGGTCGGCCATGCTGACGCCGTAGAGTTTTTCCGTCGCCATGCCATGACGCGCGTACATCGCGCGCATTTTCTCGGTTCCCTTCTTCTTTAGTTCGGCCATCACCGATGCCGCTGTGGGCACGATTCCCCCTCTCAACTAAAAATGTGGGATTGCATCGCAGCTGTCGCCGCGCGATTACGCCGTCAAATCGGCGGTCGGCAGAAATTTCGGCGCGCGACGAGCTTTGGTCGTCTGCTCGAACGCGTACGCCAGCTTGATCAGCGTCGGCTCGCTCCACGCTCGCCCGAAAAACGAAATGCCCACCGGCAATCCGAAAACATATCCCGCGGGCACACTGATGTTGGGATACCCGGCTTGCGCCGCTGCGTTCGAAGAGCCGCCGGCGGAGTTGTCGCCGTTCACCAGGTCCGTGACCCATGCCGGGCCGCCGGCCGGAGCGACGAGTGCGTCCAGATTCAGCTTGTTCATGGTGGCGTCGATGCCGTCCACCCGCGCGATCTGCTGCAGATCTTTGATCGCGTCCACATATTCAGGACTGGTGAGAGGGCCTTTGGCCTGCGACTTCAAAAATGTGTCCTGCCCGAAATATTGCATTTCGCGGGAGTGATTCCTTTCGTTGAATTCGATCACGTCCTGCAAACTTTTCACCGGAGCGTCCGGTCCGAGCCGCGCAAAATATGCGTGAAGGTCGGCCTTCAGCTCATACAGAAAAATTGTGAACTCGAGATTGCCGCCTTTTCCGAACGTCGCGATTTCGGCGGGATCGACCAGAATCGCGCCCTGCTTCTTCATGGCGTCCAGCGCCGATTCCATCACCGCATCCACCGCATCGCTGAATCCGAAATATTTCCGAACCACGCCGATGCGCGCGCCGCGCAATCCCTTCGGATCGAGGTATCGCGTGTAATCGGTGAACGATTTCCCGGCGCTTGCGGCGGTGGCGTGGTCGTCGGGATCGACACCGGTGAGCGCGCCAAGCAATATCGCCGCGTCCGTTACAGTGCGGCACATCGGCCCCGCGCCATCCTGCGTATGCGAGATCGGCACGATTCCCGCGCGGCTCACCAATCCCACCGTCGGCTTAATTCCCACCACGCCGTTTGACGACGAAGGGCAGACGATCGATCCGTCGGTTTCCGTGCCGATCGCGCCGGCGCAAATTCCCGCCGACGTCCCCGCGCCGGAACCGGAACTGGAGCCGCACGGATTGCGATCGAGCGCGTACGGATTCTTCGTCAGCCCGCCGCGTCCGCTCCATCCGCTGGTGGAATGGCTCGAGCGGATGTTGGCCCACTCGCTCAGATTGGTCTTGCCGATGATCACCGCTCCGGCCTCGCGCAACTTTTGTGCCACGAACGAATCTTTCGGCGGCTTCGCGCCCACAAGTGCCAGCGAACCGGCGGTGGTCATCATCTTGTCGGCGGTGTCGATGTTGTCCTTGATTAGGATGGGCAGGCCGTGCAGCGGCGGCAGATTTCCGTTCGCGGCGGCGCGCTCTTTATCTTTCGCGGCGGCGATTTCCAGCGCGTCGGGATTCAGTTCGATCACGGCGTTGATCGCCGGGCCGCTCTTGTCGATGTCAGCGATGCGCTGCAGATATTTTTCGGTGAGCGAATGAACCGTGACTTTGCCGCTGCGAATCGCGAGCTGCAGATCGGCGAATGTAGCTTCGCTGAATTCAAATTCGGGCACATCGGGCGCGGTGGGCGAAGCGGACGTCGCATTCGCGCGAGAAATCACTTCTACGCGCGAGTGTCCGTAGCCAGGCGAAAACGAGTCGGCAGCCAGTGCCGCTGGACCCACCGACGCGAGCGCTCCCGCGATAGCTCCCTGCTTCAGAAACCGCCGACGGCCTTCGCACTTTTCGTCTTTCACACGTTTCTCCGATCTCTCGATTGGCGCCGCGCGCGCAGCGCATTGCTCGCTACACTTTTCTCTGGACCTACTTTATTGGACGGTGATCGTCAAGTCGGCCGCCTTCGTGTTTCCCGCGCCGTCGTCGGCCGTGAAGGTGTACTTCGTGGTTTTCTTGGGCGACACCTGCAGGCAGCGCGTGGCTGCGGGCCACACGTTTGCATCGGGCGGATCGAGCTTCACGGATTTCGCGTTCGAAACGCCGTAGCACAGGGTGACCTGATCGCCGCGATGAATCAGTCCGGGCGAGGCGTAAAACGCCAAAATCTTGAAGTCGCTGCCGCCGAGCGCGTCCACCGATTTTTCGTCCGCTTCGTGCTGTTCGGCCGCCAGTTTTTCCGCGTGCTGCTGCACGGCCAACTTCGTGTCCTGCGAGCGCGTCCAGAAAACGAATCCGGTGTAGGCCAGCAGCAAAAGCACCACGACGCCGAATCCCAGCCACAGTTTGCCTAGGGTGAATTTCGGTTTGTCGTCAGGGCTTCCCACGGGCGCTCGACCTCGATTTCCGCCCGGACCAGTCGTTAGGCTTCCCATTCGCGCGCCCTCCTGCAATTCCGAACCCTACGCCACTCGCAGCACGATTTTTCCGAACTGTTCGCGATGCTCCAACCGCTCGTGCGCTTCGGCACATTTTTCGAGCGGCAGCACTTCGTCGATCACCGGTTTCAGCTCGCCGCGGCGCAAAAGTTCGAGCGCGGGAAAAATCTCCGATTTGCTGCCCATGAAAGATCCGAGCACCGAAAGCTGCCGCGTGAACAAGTAGCGAATGTCGAGGGTGCCGTCGTGGCCGGCCGTTGCGCCGCAAGTCACCAAACGTCCGCCCGGTTCCAGGCTGCGGATGCTTTCTTCCCACGTGGCTTGGCCGACGTGCTCGAACACCACCTGCACGCCGCGCCGGTTGGTGAGGCGCTTCACTTCGTCGGAAATTTTCTGCGTGGAATGGTTGATCACTTCGTCGGCGCCGAGTTCCTTTGCTTTTTTCAGTTTGGCGTCCGAACCGGCGGTGGCAATCACGCGCGCGCCCGATGCTTTCGCGATTTGGATCGCCGCGCTGCCCACTCCGCTGCCCGCCGCCAGCACCAGCACGGTTTCCGACGGTCGCAGCTGCGCGCGCGAAATAAGCATGTGCCACGCGGTGATCGAAACCAGCGGAAACGCCGCAGCAACCTCAAACGAAATTCCCTCCGGAATCGGCACGCAATTCACCGCCGGAGATTTCACGAATTCCGCGCATCCGCCATCGACGCCCTGGCCAAACAACGTATACGCGCGGCAGAAATTGTCCGCGCCCGCCAGGCATTTGTCGCAATGTCCGCAGGAAATGCCCGGATTGAGCATCACGCGGTCACCGGTCTTCACGTTCGTGACGCCTTCGCCGACGCGCGCGACTTCTCCGGCGACGTCGCTGCCCGGAATGTGCGGCATCGGAGTTTTCTGCCCGGGGATGCCGCGGCGAATCCACAGGTCCAAATGATTCAGCGCGCAGGCTCGCACGCGCACCAGCACTTCGCCCTTGCCGATCACGGGCTCCGGAGCGTCCACATATTTCAAGACGTCCGTGCCGCCATGCTCGGAGTACTGAATTGCCTTCATGTCGCCAGCCTCTCGCCGCGAAATCGGCGCATGCGGCTTTCGCCGTGCCTGAATTAAATCACAACTTCGATTCGGGAAACTGCAAACACTGCATCGCGATCGACGCGGCGCGAGATAGACGACCTTCTTCGATCATTCCGCCGCGCGCCTGAAAGCATCCCGGCCATCAGCACCGAACCGAGGGCCTGTGGTGGCTGGCTCTGGTAGCTCAGGCACTCGTGCCTGAGCTACCACAGCGCCGAGCTACCACAACGCTGAGGGTCGCAGAAAAACGCCGCGTAGTCGGCGGGAACGATCGGCGCAAGCACCGCTCCCGCAGAGGCAAAAGTCTTCGCCGGGCCTTTGCCTCGGCTAGTACAAAACTACTGCGAAAGTTTCCGAGTGGTTTTCAGGTCTTTACCTGATTGTCATGGCAAGCCGCGGTGCTCACACTGGCACCCATCAGCGTTTTCACTTTTGCAGAGTGTTGCAGCTTCATGCGCTTTTTCTCTGAAAACCATTGACACAAGTAGGCTTACGAAAGTAACGTGTGCACTCCAAGCCTACGCTTTCCCGGATGGGCACGGGAAAGTGCTCAACAACTTCGCCTACCAAAATTTTAGGAGATATAAAGATGCTACGAATCGCAAAAGCCCTCACCCTCGCGATTGTTATCGCGATGTGCGCGCACGCCAGTTTCGCGCAAGACGGGAAGCTTAAACTGAAGGTCACACCGCCTCAGGGCTACCTGTTTGTGGACGGAAAAGCCATCAAGGAAGGAAGCCACACCATTTCCCTCCCAGCCGGTAGTCACACCGTTGTGGTTGTGAACTACGGCTACAAGATTTCTTCCCAGACGGTCAACATCACCGCCGGGAAGACGACGGACCTCGCCGTCAACCTGGAAGCGTACGGCGACAAAGTTCCGGGGCCGTACGGATACTTGATGATCGAATTCAAGCCCCAGGGCAAGGCCGCAGTTCTTCTGAATGGCAAGAAAGTGGACTACTTCGTTGGAAACGTGGACGAATTCAACCACGACTGGGATTGGCATCAGGAATTGCTGGTTCCTCCCGGCACGCACACCGTCACCATCATGCGCGACGACAAGGAACTCTACACCGGCACCGTCACCGTGGAAGCGAACAAGAAGACCATCATCCACGTGACCAACAACGGCAAAGTCGAAACCAAGACCTGGCCGCACGCCGACTCCGTGAACCACAAGGCTCCGCTGCCCCGCTTCGAAGCGGGAATGGCGAGCGCTCAAGTGGTCGTTGCTCCGCCGAAAATCACCGGCTTCAGTGCAACGCCCGCGCAGATCAATTGCTCGCAGCCCTCGAACCTGGCATGGACCACGCAGGATGTGGTGGATGCCTCGATCGATAACGGCGTGACCGCCAGCTCTGCCAACGGCAGCGCTCAGGTTTCACCGCGCGCAACCACCAACTACACACTGACGGCGATGGGCCCGGGCGGCAAGACCACCTCGAGCACCACGCTGAACGTGAACACGAAGGTGGACGCCACTCTCACCGCGAACCCGACCGAGCTGCACTACCGCAAGATCGGCGACAAAGTGATCACCGACGACAACGGCACCCTGACCTGGACCACCTCGAATGCGGACTCCGCGACTTTGGATCCCGTAGGCAAAGTGGACCTGAACGGTTCGCAAGCCATCAAGGCGGATCCGGCCAAGACCGACATCGGTCCGCTGGACGAAAATCGCAACTACGTGCTGCATGCCACCAACGTTTGCGGCGGCTCGAACGATCAGACCGCGGCCGTTCACGTGACCGGCTCGATCGAACCGATCCCGACCGTTGTGCTGCAGAGCGTGTACTACCCGACGGACTATCCGGATAAGAAGAACCCGCAAGTCGGCCTGGTGAAGAGCCAACAGCTCGAACTGGCCACGCTGGCTGACGGTTTCAAGAAGTATCTGGAATACGACGGGGACGCCAAGCTTTCGATCGAAGCGTACGCCGACGTTCGTGGTTCGAAGTCCTTTAACCAGGATTTGAGCGAACGCCGCGTGGAACGCATCAAGCAGTACTTGGTTGACCAGGGCATTTCGGCCGACAAGATCCAGACCGCTGCTTACGGTAAGGATCGCTTGCTCGACAAGAAAGAAGTGAAGGACCTGGAAGACACCAACCCGAACAAGGCTCCCAAGGCCCGTGAAAAGAATCTGACGGGCAACTGGTACGCTTACAACCGCCGCGCGGATATCGTGCTGCTGCCTTCCGGCCAGAAGTCGTCGAAGTTCTTCCCGAACAACGCCGACGATGCCGGCATCATCTGGCAGATCCCGAAGCCCGCGCTGAAGAAGGTCGAAGCGGCTCAGTAACCGCTTCGCCGCCACAAACGGCATAACAGCAACGCCGCCAGACGCGGCACAGCAATCAAGACGCCGGAGAGTCCAACTCTCCGGCGTTTTTTTTTGCGCGCGAGCGTGTACGCGTGTTGCTCGCGTGTCGCCGGCTTCAGGGGCTGAAGCCCTTGTTGCTTCCTCACGGACAGCGGAGCTAAAGCTCCGCCCTTCCCGTTCGGCGCGGCTCGACGTCGTGCTCGCTCCGGTGGTAGCTCAGGCACTCGTGCCTGAGTGCGCTCCCGTTCACCGGAGGGCAGGTTGAGCCATGCCGCCCGCACCTCGGCATCTCCGCCCCCCGTTGCGGTCACTACGCACCACCGATACGTACTTCCACGAATTGAAATCGCGCGCGCGTCTCTGCTATCCATCGCCTATGCAAGATCGCAACTACCGTCGAAACTTGCCGCACATCTTCCCGGAAGGCGCCGCGATTTTCGTTACCTGGAATCTGCGTGGATCGATTTCCTCCGCATTCGCTCTGGCGACTCGAAAAACGCCGGGCCTGACCGAAGGCGAAATACTTGCGCGAATCGACGCGAGCATGGACACCGGCGCGACGGGGCCACTGTGGCTGCGGAACGACGAAATCGCTTCGCACGTTTGCGACGCGATCGAACACGGCGCGGAGCTACCGCTGCTGCATTACACGCTGCACGAATACGTGGTGATGCCGAACCACGTGCACGTTTTCTTCACGCCGCAAGTTGAAATGCCGCACATCATGCGAAGCCTGAAAATCACGACGGCGCGGTTCGCGAATGTTGCGCTGGGGCGCGGCGGACAACCGTTTTGGCAGGCGGAATCGTACGCCCATTGGTGCCGAACTCCGGCCGAGTTCGAAAACATTCGCGCGTATATTTTGCGAAATCCGGTGAAGGCGGGGTTGGCGGCCCAGGTTGGCGAATGGCGGTGGTCGAGCGCGCATCGGCGTCTGGCGGAAATGCGGGGATGAGTGCGGAGGGGCGGCGACGAACTGCGCGGCAGTGGCTTGGGCGCCGCGGTAGCTCAGGCACTCGTGCCTGAGCTACCACCGGAGCGAGCACCGCGCCGGAGATACCATGGGCGACCACAGCGCCTGAGCAAGCGCCCGCAAGTCGCGGTAACATGTGGGCAGTGGCTCACACGAAACTGCGCATCGTCTCACTCGCGCCCAACGTCACGTCGATTCTGTGCTCGCTGGGCGCGGCGGCAAATCTGGCCGGCGTATCGCGCTGGTGCAAAGACGTCGCGCCCGTCGCGCACTTGCCCGCCGTGGGAGACTGCTGGAAGCTTGACGTCGCCGAAGTCATGCGCCTGAAGTCCGACTTGCTGATCGGCTCAGTTCCCTTCGCGGCCGAAACCGTAAACAAAATCCTCGCCGAACCGGTGGCGTTTCTGGCGATCAATCCGCGCTCGCTGGCTGACATCGAACGCGACACGCGCGTTCTGGGCGCGCTGGTCGGCAAATCTACGAAAGCCGAAACGCAAATCAAATCGATGCGCGCCGCATTTCGCGGCATTCAAAAAGCGGCGCAGCGCAAACTGCGAAAATCAAAACGCCGTCCCGTGGTGTACTGCGAAGCGTGGCCCAACCCGCGCATCAGTTCCCCGCCATGGGTCGCCGAATTGACCGATCTTGCGGGAGGCGAGCCGGCCGTCGCGGGCGGCGAGAAAATCACCGACGCGCAAATCGCCGCAGCGAACCCTGACGTAATCGCGCTGGCGTGGACCGCGACCGGTAACCGCGCCGACATCGTGGCAACGCTACAGAATCCTTCGTGGCAAAATGTATCGGCGATTCAACGCGGCCGCGTGGTGATCATCCGCGACGAACTGCTGAATACTCCGGGACCGCCGCTCGTCGCCGGCGCCGAAGAATTGTTTCGCGCCATCTGGACGTAACGCGTTCGCCGAGTCCGGCGTCCATCAGTACGACTCACGCGGGACAACGCAGCGGACGTGCCCGCAGCGAAATCGCCCGCGCACTGTAGAAGCACCACACGAAAATGCTCACCGTCGTCGCAGCGCTAATCGAATCGAGCGGCAAAATCCTGGTGTGCCAACGCAAGCGCGGTGACACGTTCGAACTGATGTGGGAATTTCCCGGGGGCAAGCTGAAGCCCGGCGAATCGCCCGCGGAGGCGCTGGCGCGCGAACTGCAGGAAGAATTGGGCGTCACCGCGACGATTGGCACAGAGGCACTCCGCACCCGCCATCAGTACGCGCAGCTGAGCGAACCGATCGAGTTGATTTTTCTGCGCGCCACGATCGTCGAGGGCGAAATCCAGAATCGCGTGTTCGAATCGATGCAATGGCGCACGCCACAATCGCTGCACGAACTGAATTTCCTGCCCGCCGACCGCGACATGATCGAAAAACTCGCCCGCGGCGAGATTCGCCCCTGACTTGATATCGAGCTGCGCGCTGCGCAGTCTCGTGCAGTACCGGCGCTTCCAGATTCAAATAGCTCGCTCGTTCCAGTACCTTGGTCCCTTTCACTTTGTACCTGTGCAATGCCGCGGCATTGATGCAGAATGCGTCGCATGAAACTGCGTCACCTGATCGGCTTCGTCGTAATTCTGATGGCGTTTCTGTAGTCGCCTACGGCGCCCCGCGTCACGTGCGTCCGGCGTCTCGCACGATCCGCGCCCAACTCCGCTTCCACGTCTCGCACGAAAACGAAAACTACAGGCATCACGGTATGTGTATTTCCTTGTCGACATGCGACAGTCAAGTGTGCGTCGACCTCCTCCCATGCTGGCTGTTCTTGCGGTGACGGTTGCCTGCGTAGGCCTGGCAGCCGCTAGCGCCTCCACGCCGCCGCTCAACACCGTTGCGCATGTGGACCTGGCACGCTACTCCGGCAAGTGGTACGAAATCGCACGTTACCCGAATCGCTTTGAACGCAAGTGCGATCGCGACGTCACCGCCGAATACGCCCCGAAGCCGAATGGCGACATCAGCGTCACGAATACCTGCACCGAAAAAGACGGCAAAACCACCGCGTCGCACGGCACCGCCGTCGTTACCGATCCTGCTTCCAACGCCAGGCTGAAAGTTACGTTCTTCTGGCCGTTCTACGGGAAATATTGGATCATCGACCTCGACCCGCAGTATCGCTTCGCCGTCGTCGGCGAACCCGATCGCGATTACCTCTGGATTCTCAGCCGCACCCCGTCGCTCGACCGGTCGACCTACGACGAAATTCTGCTGCGCATCGCCGATCACGGCTACGACACCTCGAAGCTCGTAACAACCACGCAAACTCAAAAGTAAACCGCGCGCTTCGCCGCGTTCGGCGCACGCGTGGGCCACCGCAATAAAAAACGGCGCGAAAGCACGCCGGACAATCGCGTCCTGTCGCGTACCTTCGCGCCGCCTACAACGACTACCGCATCGCTACGGCTTCAGCGGCTGCTGCGGCGAAGTCAACTTGTTCACCTCTGCCGCGATCACCACCTCCGCCACGCTCGCTCCGCCACCGGCTGGCGCGGCGGGCGGTTCCTGCGGCCTCGGCGAAAACGCTCCGCCATTGCCGAGGTACCGCATCGCCGTCGCCGCCAGCCCGTCGAGCGCGCCGCCTCCGTTTCCGCCGCTTGCCACCAACACGTCGGGAACGAATTTGGCTTTGCCCTCGGACAGCGCCGTCACTACGTTCACCAGCGCAGTCGCGTTCGAGCCGAGCGCTTCCACTTGCGCGCGATAACCACGAGCTCGCGCCAGGCCGATCGCTTCCACTTCCGCGCCCTTGGCCGTACCGGTCTGGCGGATAAATTCCGCTTCACCGGTTGCTTCGGCCACGCGCGCGTCGGCGTTGTTCTTCTTGATGTTCACACCAACCTTGGAGCGTGCCAGATCCGCCTGC
Organism: uncultured Acidobacteriota bacterium; assembly: GCA_963719065.1. Taxonomy (GTDB): domain Bacteria; phylum Acidobacteriota; class Terriglobia; order Acidiferrales; family UBA7541; genus Palsa-295. The sequence continues at coordinate 1,052,215 of CAVRAM010000001.1, forward strand.
ATATCGGCCGTGCCTTTGGCCTGCTCCATCTCGATGCGTTGATCCTCGGCGGATTTCTGCTTCTTAAACGTTTCGATTTCCTGGTTGGCGATTTCGCGATGCGTCAACACCGTCACCAGGTCCTCGGGCAGAATCACGTCCTGGATGTAAACGCCCTTGGTTTCCACCTGATACTGATCGAGCTGCTTGCTGATGTGTTCATAGGCTTCCTCCTGCACCTGCCGGCGCGTTTCGATGAACCGAATCGCGGGCATGCTCTGCATGGTGTCGCGGAAGTGATTGCCGACCGCGGCCTGCAGCACTTCATTCACCAGGTTGCGCATGGTGCCGACCATCGAAATCACGCGCGGAGCTTTGGTGTCTGGCACGTGGATCTGCACCTGCAAATCCAGTTTGAATACGAAGCCCTCCTTGCTCTTCGCCACAATCTGCTGCAACTGCGCGTCCAGGTGATGCGCTTCGGACACCGCGTCGGCCCAGTTCAAATTCAAAATGGACGTCGGCACGATTTCCGCTTCGTAGCACCGCGGATTCAGCGGGTATTTGCCGGTGCGAAGCGGTTCCTGCCACACGCCGCGATGCCCCGGGCGAACCAGCGACCCGTATTTGAAATCCGCGCCCGATGTATCCTGTGTCGCCAGGCCCACGTACGCCTTCACTACCGCGACCTGGCCCTGCTTCACCATCAACATCGGCACCATCTCCACGCCTACCAGGAACGGATTCAGCGCGTACGCCCCATACAGCAGAGGATCGTGCTGCAATCCGATGTGTCCCCCGTGGTCGAGGAACGCCTGAAAATCCTGATAGTTGTTGTGCAGATTGTTTTTGCTGCCGAGCAGCGCTTCGATCACGTGCGCGTCGGTCGCTTCTCCTTTCTCCAGTTCGGCGATGTCCGCGTAGCCGCCGAGGCGTGTGGCGATGTCTCCCGAAGGCAGAGGATCGCCGTCGTATGTGGTGACGATGCCGACCATGTCCACCGGTGCGGCATCTTTACCGCGCGGTTGCGGCTCAATGCGCACCAGCTCGAGTTGTTCCGCCTTCAGCCCAAGCGAAGCGGGCGTCAATTCATTGCCGCGCCCCATCTTGTACCGAAGCTCCGGTGACACCGGCAGTCCGTATACCCGGTTTTTGGTGATTACCAAAAATCCCACCGGATGAATCGGGACCAGCGAGCCCGGAGGCAGCACCGGCCGTTGCGCGCCTTTCTGGCCGCCGGCAGCCACAAAGCTTCGCAGGTTGCCGAAGTTGGCGAACTCTTTGCGGTACACCGCGGACTTGGCACCAATCGGCAGCGGCGCGCCCACCTGCGCGATCACCACGCCGATTTCACCCGCGGGCACCTGCACCCACGGATATTTGTCCACGGAGTAGATCAGCCACGTCTTCCATCGCAGCCCGGCCATCATCAGATCGGCCTGATAGCCGGCTTCGCCCTCAAACGCAACGGGGCTGTCTTTCGACAGCTTCTTGCCGCCGAAGCGTTTGGTCACCAGGCCGACTTCGGTGGGCCCGATGCGATGCAGCGATTGCACGATGAAAAACGCAACGAGAATGATCGCCGCCGCGATCCACGGAAACTGCGCCATCCAGTTGAGAATAAACATACGCACACCTCCCCGCGCGGCCTCGAAAAAGCCGCACTGCACGTCCCCACATTTCGGTGGCCGGGCCACACTCGCAGAAAATCAGCGCGATTGCCGCTGAATTTCGGCGCGATGGGCGCGTGATCGGCGCTCGGTTCGGGTCACGATTGCCGCTCGGCGTGAGTGCGAATCCGGCGCGGTTCGTGCGCGAATCCCGCTCGTTGCGTGTGGCCGATCGGCGTTCGTTGGCCGGTTGCACCTTGCTTGTTCCCGAGCGCCAGCCGCTTTTGTGTGGGGGATTACATGGTTTCGATGGGTAAATTTTCGCGCCGAAGTGCGGGCGCGTCAATCGAGCGGCTAGTACCACACTTAAAGTGCCGCATTTTCAGCAATCGCCAAAACGATTCAACAAAATCGACCCAGTTTTCCTTACGAATCCTTTATCCCGCCGTTGGTACGCGTTGACTCTTGGGCTCGCCGTCGCCGTCCGTCGGCGATGTGGTAGCTCAGGCACTCGTGCCTGAGTGCGCTCCCGTTCACCGGAGCGCAGGTTTAGCCATGCCGCCCGCACCACGCACCTCGCGGCGCGGTACTGGCGCCCTCTAGCGGTCAATGAATTTTCGCGACTCGCTCGTCAGAGATCTTGCTTCGCTGGACAAAAATTCAAAGACTTGGAATCCGCCACCGCGGACGCAAACGACGCCGAGAGAATCGATCACCGAACAAAGACGATGGTGGGCTTGGATTTGTATGTGCCGTCGCGACAGCGAACGAAACCACACTTTTCGGCCACGCGGATCGACGCTGTATTTGTAGGATCGATCAGGCAAAACGTTTTCACGGCAGCCACATGTGAATCGGCCCCGCCCGGCGCCGTTCGCGCAGCACCAAAATGCCCGTCCGCCCACGCAAGCGCGGCTTTCGCCGCTTCGGTGGCATAACCTTTTCCATGCGCCGCGGCTGCAAACGCCCAGCCGATTTCGGGCATCTGCTCGTACTCCGGCTCGAGCGGCGGCTCGACTTCGCGCTTGTAATTCGCCAAGCCCAGCTCGCCGGCAAACGCACCGGTCGATTTTTCTTCGACCACCCAGTAGCCGAAGCCGAGCAATTCCCAGTGACCGATGTAACGCAGAAACCGCGTCCAGGATTCTTCGGTGGTAAACGGACGGCCACCGAAAAAGTTCGTCACTCGCGGATCGGCCCACATGGCCGCGCACGCCGCAAAATCGTCCGCCCGATGACCGCGTAAACGCAGCCGCGCCGTTTCCACCACCGGAACTTTCACCGGCACTTTTCGCTCACCGATTTTTCCGCGTCGTGATTCATGCTATCCGACCACGATTGTCGCACAGCGCATCGTTACACACCGCGGCTCACCGCCAGGCCATTCAATACCACGCGCAGCCCAAACTGAAAATCTTCTTCGCCGGGTTCGTGTTCTGGCCCGCGCAGATATTCGCCCAGGCACGGAAAATTGCCGGTGCGGACCACCTCAGCCAGATAAGGCCCGGTGCGCTTGCGGCGTTCGCGCTCGGTTTCGGTTTGGCGTCGCAAGTTTGCGCGTTCGCCCACTTCGTAGGCCACCGAGCCGGTCAGAAAAGCCCACACGGTCGCGATCATGCGCAACTGCGTTTTCAAGCTGCGGTTCGGCGACTTTGTGGCAGCCAGCAAAAATTCCACCCAGTGCAGATAGTTTGGGCCGAGCGCCGGTCGCGCGGCCGCAATCGACGCGAGCCACGGATGCGCTAGCATCACGGTGCGAGTGGCAACAATCACTTTGGCCACGTCGCGACGCCAGTTGCGGCTGACCCGCTGAGGCACGGGGATTTCACCGAACGCCTGATCGAGAATCAAATCTTTCAGATCGTCTTTGTCGCGCACGTAGCGATAGAGCGACATAGTCCCAACGCCGAGCCGCTCGGCCAGATTGCGCATCGAGAGCTCGTCGAGCCCGCCGCGGTCCGCCAGCAGCATGGCGGTCCGCGCGATTTGGCGATGGTCCAGCTTGCCGGCGGCGCGCCGGCTGGCGATGCGCTGCCAAAGCAACTGCGATTGCCGGGGCGTCTGTGCAGCCTGCGGTACTGCCACTTGCTCCTTCTGTTGCGCCTTCATTTCCATTCCTCCGTGTGTCGTCACTTGTGTGCGTACGCCGTACGCATTACTAGAGTACAGTGTACGCACACGTCGCGCAAGCGGTATTTTCGTTCGCGTGGCCGTCCGGCCACGCCGCGCTTGCCGCAAACGATCTCCGCCCGCGCCGATACGCCAGCGCCCAGACGCCCGCCGGGCAGCGCCTCGCGCTTCCCTTCCAAATTGGAACGCCATGTTGAGTCTGTCCACAACCCTTCGTCCGGTGTATTCTATTTCTGGAACGACATTCACATTCGGCGGCCCGCTGCGGCGCCGCCACTACCGCATTCGTGCGAAAGGTCTCTCGAGACATGGAAAATGAAGTAACGGCGACGCCACAGGGTTTAGATCACGAAGAAATTCAGGAATGGCTGGAGTCGCTGGACTCCGTGCTGCAGTCGAGCGGCCCCGACGTCGCAAGCTACATCCTCGACCGCCTGCGCGAGCACGCCAAAGTCGTCGGCATCGAGATTCCCTTCACCGCGCGCACGCCGTACGTGAATACCATTCCCACGCAGATGCAGCCCGAATTCCCCGGCGACCAGCAACTGGAGCGCCGCATCAAGAGCCTGGTTCGCTGGAACGCCGCGGCGATGGTCGTCCGCGCCAACAAGGAAGAGCACAACATCGGCGGCCACATTTCCACGTTTGCGTCGTCGGCCACGCTGTACGAGGTGGGCTTCAATCATTTTTTCCGCGCACGCTCGCCGCAATTCGAGGGCGACACGATTTATTTTCAGGGCCACGCCGCGCCGGGAATTTATTCGCGCGCGTTTCTCGAGGGGCGCCTCTCCGAAGAAAAGCTGCAGAATTTCCGGCGTGAACTGAAAGCCGGCGGCGGACTTTCTTCGTACCCTCATCCGTGGCTGATGCCGGATTTCTGGGAGTTCCCTACTGTTTCGATGGGCCTCAGCCCGTTGATGGCGATTTATCAGGCGCGTTTCAACCGGTACCTGGAAGATCGCGGCCTGAAACCGGTGAGCGACGCGAAAGTGTGGGCCTTCCTGGGTGACGGCGAAACCGATGAGCCGGAATCGCTGGGCGCAATCACGCTCGCGGCGCGCGAAAAACTCGACAATCTGATTTTCGTCATCAATTGCAACTTGCAGCGCCTCGATGGTCCAGTGCGCGGGAACGGCCAAATCATTCAGGAACTGGAATCGGCGTTCCGCGGCGCCGGATGGAACGTCATAAAAGTTCTGTGGGGCACCGAGTGGGACGCCATCCTGGAGCGCGACACCGAAGGTCTGCTGGTGAAGCGTATGGGCGAACTGGTGGACGGCGAATACCAGAAGCTGGTGGTTTCCTCCGGCGCGTACGTCCGCGAACATTTTTTTGGCACCGATCCGCGGCTGCTGAAGCTGGTCGAGCCGCTATCGGATGAACAGCTGCGCCTGCTGCGTTTGGGCGGACACGACCCGCGCAAAGTGTATGCCGCCTACAAAGCGGCCACCGAACACAAGGGCCAGCCCACGGTGATTCTGGCGCGTACCATCAAGGGCTATGGACTGGGCGAAGCGGGCGAAGGCAAGAACGTAACCCACCAACAGAAGAAGCTCAACGAAGAGGAACTGAAAGATTTTCGCGACCGCTTCGATATTCCGCTCAGCGACGAACAAGTTGCGGACATCACGTTTTACCGTCCGGACGCCGACAGCGAAGAGCTGCAATACATGCATGCGCGCCGCAAAGAATTGGGTGGCTACGTTCCGTCGCGCGCCACGCGTTCGAAGGCGCTGGTGGCGGATTACGGCGAGCTGTTCAAGGAATTTGAAGCGGGCAGCGATGGCCGCGAAGTTTCCACCACCATGGCGTTCGTCGGCATCCTGAAAAAGATGCTGCGCGATCCGGAAATGGGCAAGCTGATCGTGCCCATCGTGCCGGACGAAGCGCGCACCTTCGGTATGGAATCGCTGTTCCGCACCATCGGAATTTATTCCAGCATCGGCCAGAAATACGAGCCAGTCGATGTGAACACCCTGCTCTACTACCACGAGAAAAAAGACGGGCAGATTCTGGAAGAAGGCATCACCGAAGCGGGCTCGATGGGTTCGTTCATCGCCGCGGGCACGGCCTACGCGACGCTGGGCATCAATACGATTCCCTTCTTCATTTACTACTCGATGTTTGGATTCCAGCGCATCGCCGATTTCATCTGGGCCGCGGCCGACATGCGCGTGCGCGGATTCCTGCTCGGCGGCACGGCGGGCCGCACCACGTTGTCGGGTGAAGGTCTGCAGCACCAGGACGGCAACAGCCACATTCTCGCGCTGCCGGTGCCGAATCTGAAGGCCTACGATCCGGCTTACGCCTACGAACTGGCAGTGATCATCGAAGACGGCATCCGCCGCATGTATCGCGACGGTGAAAGCGTCTTCTACTACATCACGGTGATGAACGAAAACTACGCCATGCCGCCGATGCCGGGCAACGTGCGCGAAGGAATTCTGCGCGGGATGTACAAATATCGCGCGGCGAAAAATCCGAGCGCGAAGTTGCATGCGCAGCTGTTGGGCAGCGGTGCAATTTTGAACGAAGCGCTGAAGGCTCAGGAACAACTGGAAAAATACTGCGTCGCTGCGGACGTGTGGAGCGTCACCAGCTACAAGGAACTCTACATGGACGGCAACGAGGCCGATCGCTGGAATCGCCTGCATCCCAGCGAAAAGCCGCGCGTTCCGTATGTGACCGAGTTGCTGAAGGGCGCGCCGGGGCCGGTGGTGGCCGCGACGGATTATCTGAAAACGCTGCCCAACGTGATCAGTCCGTGGGTGCCGAATCGCCTGGCGTCGTTGGGCACCGATGGATTTGGCCGCAGCGAAGGCCGCACGTCGCTGCGCGAGTTTTTCGAAGTCGATTCGCGATTCATCACCGTCGCAACGCTCAACGAGTTGTATCTCGACGGAAAATTAGACGCAAAAGTCGTCGATCAGGCGATCAAAGACCTCGGCATCGACGCGGACAAATCAAATCCAGCGATTTCGTAGCTCGCGCACGCATTCGTAGCGGCGGGCTTTACGCCCGCCAGCCTTGATTTTGCCGTTGTTTTAATTTTGCCTTTTGGTTTTGTAGTTGTTTTTTTGCCGATGGTTTGATTTTTCGGTTGTTGTTTTGCCTTACTCTCCCGCCCCTGCCGCATTGCCGAAGATTCAAGTCAACCGCTGGCGGGCGTAAAGCCCGCCGCTACAAACCCGGGCGACGCCGCTACACCAACAATCGCCCGCCATCGACGGCCAGAATCTGGCCGGTCACGAACGGCGCGGTCGCCAGATACACGGCAGCTTCGGCGATGTCGTCGCCAGTCCCGGTGCGGTGCAGCGGCACGCGGCGGATAAAATCTTCGTCGGGCTGCTCGCCGGCAAACTGGATCGTCCCAGGCGCAATGCTGTTCACCGTGATTTCCGGGCCGAGCACGCGCGCCAGGCATTTGGTGAGCATGATCGTGCCGGCCTTCGAAACGCAGTAATGCGTGTAGCCGGGCCAGGCGAGAAATCCGCCGAGCGATGAAAGATTGATGATCCGGCCGTTGCCGCTGCGCTTCAGCAGCGGAGCGCCCACCTGGCTGCACAAAAACTGCGATTTCAGATTCGTATCCATGATGCGGTCCCACTGCTCTTCGGTGAGGTCTTCGAACTTCACCGCGAAAAACATGCCGGCGTTGTTCACCAGAATATCCAGCCGCCCGAATTCGCTTTCGACCGCGGCAAACATGTTCTGCACGTCGCCGCGATGCGCCACGTTGCCCTGCACCGCGATGGCGCGGCGCTTCATTTCGCGCAGCTCGGCCACCAGTTCGTCCGCTTCGGCTTGCGACGATTCGTAATTCACGGCCACGTCCGCGCCCTCTTCCGCAAATCGCAGCGCGATGCTGCGTCCAATGCGCTTTGCCCCGCCCGTCACCAGTGCCACTTGCCCCGCCAGCCGTCCCCCGCTCATCGCCATCCTCCGATCATCGCTATTCACCGATCTGTGCGCCGAATTTCCCCGAAACCATATCACTCCGGCGCGCGCCGCTTCAAAAATTTCCCGCGCAATTTTGCGCCACTCGACGCGATTGGCCGGCGTAGCGAATCGTCTGCGGCGCTCTTCGCGTTTCACACTGTTGTAGAATCTGTCTGCGCACGGAGGCTCCATGAAACTCGATTTGCTGGTCATCGCCGCTCACCCGGACGACGCCGAACTTACCAGCGGCGGCACGCTGCTGAAAATGGCGGACATGGGATACGCCACCGGCGTGCTCGATCTGACGCGCGGCGAAACGGGCACGCGCGGCACTCCGGAGACGCGCCTCGCCGAGGCGGAAGCCGCCGGCAAACTGCTAAACCTGAAAGTCCGCCGCAACGCGGGTTTGCCCGACGCGCATCTTCGCGCGAGCGACGAATTCAAAGTGCGCGTGGCGGAAATCATCCGCGAACTCGAGCCGCACACCGTGATTCTGCCTTACTGGCACGGGCGCCATCCGGATCACTATCACGCCGCTCATCTGGGATACGAAGCATGCTTCATCGCCGGACTGAAAAATTATCCGATGCAGGGCGAAGCGTTCCGCCCGTTCAAGATTTTGTACGCCGCGGCCTACGAAGCGGTCGAGCCGACGTTTGCCGTGGACATCACTCCGTACTACGAGCAGCGCAAGCGCGCGATTCTGGCCTACCAGTCGCAGTTCAATCCGCCGTCGAAAGCGCAGGACGGCAAAGTCGCTCTGCCGCTCGACCAACTGGAAGAGCGAATGAGCGTGCAGGCCATGCAGTATGGCCGGTTGATCGGCGTGCGCTACGCCGAAGGCTACGTTGTGAAGGAAACCATGCAGGTGGACGACGTAGTGAAAATGCCGGTCAAATCGATGTAGTTTGCGGTGGGAATGTCTGGCGAGAGGTATGTAGCGACCGACGAGAAAGGCTAAAACTCGTCGGCTTCCTGCGCGTGCGAAAATCCGGGCAAAGCTCCGTTGGCGCCCTGCCGGTCCACTTTCACTTTCAGGGCCTTTTCGTTCTCAGCTCCGGCCTTGCGCAACAGCGCGTAGGTGGCCAGCGCTTCGCTGTACACTTTCGTGATCAGGAACGACTCGCCCGAGCTGTCCTGCTTCCAAACTTCACCGACTTTGATCCGATTGGCAGGCACACCTCGAATGTAATCAGAATCGCGGCGAGCGTCAACATGCCTGCCGGGGCGTGATTCCTGCCCTGTAACCTGTACCGGAGTTTTGCGGGCGCGCGACCGCGCGCGTGGATTAGACAGTCCTGTCTGATGGTGTGTCGGCCTTTAGGCTGACGGCAGTGGAAATCAGTCGGCGCGGGATAAATGCGAAATCCCGTCAGACAAATTGTCTGACGAACCATCAGACAGGACTGTCGAATCCACCAAGGCGGCTACGCGTAGGATAGCCACTCTTGACTGCTTGCCCTGAGGAACGAAGCGTCCAGCGCCGCCCATCCCGCGATCGCCACGTCACAGGGCGACCTGAGCGACGTGCGCCACTGCAGGCCACTGGCGGCGGAGTTGCCAAGACGCACTGACCCGCCTACGCGGCCTGAGGCCGCTCCGGCCGCGGCTCGCCGCACGGGCGACGTAAGGACGCGCCTAGATAACTTTTTGGCCTGAACCTACATCGTATAATCTTGACCACATCGGAAGCGCGGCTCGGGGTGTATACTCCAGGCTGATTCCGCCGGAGGTACCCATGAAGAACAATTTGGCGGTGCAACTCGGCGCCCTGATCGTTGCCGCCTCGCTGATTACATCGACGGGCGTCGCCGGCGCGCAGCAATCCCAGCAATCGTCTACGCCTCAGCAGGGCCAACCTACCACGCAGCAAGGCAGTTCCGCCCCAACGCAACAGAGCGGCTCGACCCCGGGCCAGCAACAGGATCCCAAGCAGACCGGCTCACCGACGCCCGGCTCTACCGACACTCCGGCGCCCGCCGCGCAAAACAGCACCGTGCAGCAGGCCGACCAGCATCCGATTGACCAGCAGGAAGATCCGAACGTCAAAGCCGGCAGCAAGCAGGACGTGAACGCCATCGGCAACCGCAACGTGGGCCACGGCGTGAATTTCTACTCGCTCGAGCATGAAATCGCGCTGGGCAAGCAGCTTTCGGCGGAAGTCGAGCGCCAGGCAAAATTCATCAACGATCCGGTTGTGAACGAATACGTGAACCGCGTGGGCCAGAATCTGGTTCGCAACTCCGACGCGCAGGTTCCCTTCACCATCAAAGTGATCGACTCAGACGTCGTGAACGCGTTCGCGCTGCCCGGCGGATTTTTCTACGTGAACAGCGGATTGATTTTGCACGCCGACGAAGAATCGGAACTGGCCGGCGTGATGGCGCATGAAATCGCGCATGTCTGCGCGCGCCACGGCACGAAGCAAGCCACCAAGGGCGAAATCGCGCAGCTGGCGATGATCCCGGCGATGATTTTTATTCCTTACACGCTGGCGGGCTACGCAATCTATCAGGGCATGCAGTTCGCCATTCCGATGGCCTTCCTGCAGTTCACCCGCGTTGATGAGCGCGAAGCGGATTATCTGGGCCTGCAATACATGTACAAGGCGGGCTACGATCCGAACGCGTTTGTGGCCTTCTTTGAAAAAGTCGCGGCCGATGAAAAGAAACAGCCCGGCACGATTCCGAAGATTTTCTCCACGCATCCGCCGACGCCGGATCGCATTGAAGCTTCGCAGAAGGAAATCGCCACGATTTTGCCGGCACGCGATGAATACATCGTCACCACTTCGGAATTCGACGTGGTGAAAAAGCGCTTGGGCATGATCGAAGCGAACATGAAGGTCAACGACAAGAATCCCAACGCGCCGAAGCTGCGCAAGAAGACCGGCGGCAACACGGGAGGGGGCTCAGACCCGAATACTTCGTCCGATCCGAACGCGTCGCCCGATCCCGATCGCCCGACGCTGCAGAAGCGCCCGGCCGATCCGAACAATCCGTAAACGGCTGCAAGTTCCGCTCAGCCCTCGTAATAAAAAAAGGCGTTCGCCGCGGCGAACGCCTTTTTTCATTTCTGGTGATCGAATCCTAAAATTACTTGCGCTCTTGCTTCACTTCGGTGACGCCCAGCCGCACCAGACCCTCGTTGTAATATTTGCGGAACAGGATGTCCCACTCTTCGCTGCCCTCCAGAATTTCCTTCTTCTGGGAAGCGATCTTGGCGCGCACTTCGGTATCCACCTGCGCTTCCACCTTCAAAAGCGAAGTGATGATCGTCACCAGCTCGTGGCGAATGGTGTCGCGATCTTCCACGAAATCCACGTCGGGGCTCGACACCAAAAAGTCGATGATTTTGTGCGACAGGCGTACGGTCTTTTCGCGGGTTAAGCGCATTAGCGGAGGATCAGTTTCCTTTCGCGGGCAAGCTGGCCTTTTACTTTCTTGAACATCTCCTGATAGGAAACGCCGGTGGTGCGCATTTCTTCGGAGTATTTGGCCAGAATTTCGCGGACTTCCTCGTTCAGGCGGTCTTCGATGGTCACCTCTTCCGCCATCACCCCGCGGACCTGCTGCGCGGTGTTCTCCATATTCTTGACTTCAATCATCTTAGCGGCTACTAGGCGCTTGACGATTTCCTTGGCCATGTAGCCCACATAATCGCGAGACAGCAGCATTCAGTTCAGCTCCGAGGATGAATTCAAGCTGTTCAGTCTAATGGTTGGCCTCGCAGAGTGTCAAGGAAACCGCGCAGCACTGGAAATTTGGATGTTCCGCCGCGATGATGGATTCGAGCGACGCGCGAACGCCGGACTCGTTGCTAGACCACGCACAAAACCAACGGCGGAACATTTCACAGCGAACACCGAGAAAGGCGGAGTGCACCGAGGCGCTGTGATGGACAATCGAACCTCGACGGGCTTGGCATCAAGACCTCCGCGCCCTCATCTTTTCTCTCTGTGTCCTCTGTGGTGATGTTTCGCCGTCCCGCGCCGGCCCTCAATCGCTCACCGCCCACGATGTCTCTGTGCCCTCATCTTTGCCGTTCTCGGTGTTCTCTGTGTAATGTTCCACGTTTTTGAATTTGCTCCCCTTGCGGCAGACTGTCCCGCGAAACTTCGCAAGTTGTTCGCCGCAGCCCCCGCCAAGTGACTGAGCACGCGCATCTAAGCTCTGGTTGACCTTGGGGCACACGCCCCGATTGCGCCACAACATATCCGGCGTTTGTGTGTTTAAGTCTTACGGACGGACGGTGCGTAGCCGCGCGCCGCCGAGGGACCACCAATTCAAACTATTCATGGAGAGGATATCCGGATGAAAACACTGTTCAAGATTTCACTCATCGCATTGGCACTGGCCTTCCTGTTGCCGTTCAGCTTGTCCACTGCCGATGCGCAGGGCAAGCATCCTTACTACCTGCATGCGCTTACCGATCTGCGCGACGCTCGTGCGCATCTGCAACGCCCGGACGGCGGCGCTCTTCGTGACGAAGAATCGGCTGCCATCCACGAAATCGACGAAGCCATCAATGACATCAAGAAAGCTTCGATCGACGACGGCAAGAACATCGACGCCCACGAACCGGTGGACGCACATCTGCCGTGGAAAGGCCGCCTGCACAAGGCCAAGGACCTGCTCGACAAGGCGCACCAGGATTGCTCGCACGAAGAAGACGATCCGGCCAGCCGTGGTTTGCAGCGCCGAGTCTTGGCACACATCGACGCCGCGCATCACCACGTGGACGACGCGATCGCGATCGTCGAGACTCACTAACGCATTCGCGGTAGCAGTATTTTCATTCGGCCGGAGGAGCGATGGCAGCTCTTCTGGCCGTTTTTTTTCGCGGCAACGTCCGACAAAGGCAACAACAAAACATTCCACAGAGAACACCGAGAACCACAGAGGTCACGGAGACTCTGTGCTTGGCGCAAAAATCTCCGTGCCCTCCTCTTTTCTCTCAGAGTACTCTGTGGTGATGTTTCGCCGATTCGCTCTACTACCTCGATCTTTCACGGCCGACGATGTCTCCGTGTCCTCCGCCTTTCTCGGTGTTCTCCGTGAAATGTTCCACGCTTTTGAATTCTCGCTCCGCGCGGCCGATACTCCAACTTTCATCCGCCAGCAACAGAACAGTAATGTGAGCCGCAATCGGTCTGGTAGCATCTCCCCACGCAGACGTGCGGCCCTCAGCGCCGCGCAAAGGAAATCCATACCACCATGCTCGCACCCAAGAAAATTCTCTCTCCCGTCGATTTCAGTGACCTTTCGAACGCCGCGCTGGCCGACGCGATCGACCTCGCCAAACTGTTCCACGCCGAAATCGTGCTGGTCCACGTGATTCCGGTGATCGCCGCGCTGCCCTACGACGTTTCGATCCTGAAAGAGGGCGCCTACGAAGACGAACGCGACCGCGCTGCCCAGACGCAGCTGCAAGCCCTGGCCGATAAAATCACCGCCAGCGGCGTGAAAGCCACCGCGATGGTCGGCCATTCGAACGTGCCGTCGAAAGAGATTCTGCTGACCGCCGAACACGAAAACGTGGACCTGATTGTGATGCCGACGCACGGCATGACCGGCTGGCGCGAAATCGCATTCGGGTCGGTGGCCGAAAAAGTAGTGCAGCACGCGACCGTGCCGGTGCTGATCCTGCGTTCAAAGGCCGCCGCAGCGCACTAGCGCGTACGACAGCCTGCGGCCCTGGCGCGCCGAAGCGGCATCGCCGCGAAGGCGGCGAACTGTGCTACGCACTCCGCTCTTCACTACCCTACGAAACGCAAAAACTATAAGATAGGCGGCCAATGCCACTGGCTGCCGGCTCGCGAATTGGACCGTACGAAATCGTTGCGCCGCTCGGCGCGGGCGGAATGGGCGAAGTCTATCGCGCGCGCGACACGCAACTGGGCCGCGAAGTGGCGCTAAAAGTTTTGCCCGCCGCATTCGCCGCAGACGCCGAACGCATGGCGCGATTCCAACGCGAAGCGCAAGTGCTGGCTTCGCTGAACCATCCCAACATCGCCGCGATTTACGGCCTCGAAACCGGCACGGCGCCGCCGCCCGCCGCAAAGCCGGGCTCGCCAAGTGATTCGAGCGCCTCGCTGCTCAGTTCCCCGCCGGTAAAATACGATCCAAATAGTTCGGACCGGGCGCTGGTATACGTCGGTGAACCTCCGGCGCTGGTGATGGAGCTGGTCGAGGGCCCGACGCTCGCCGAGCTGATCCGCAAAGCGAACGACGCAGCATCCCGATTGGATTCGCGAAGTGGTTCGCGACCATCATCGCCGGGATCGGGACCGGCGCGCGCTTCGCAAGCTGCCGACACCGCTTCGCACACCACGCTCGAAAGCGCCGCAGCCGCCACCGCATCGTCTCTCGCCGCCCCACTGTTCCCTCTCGAAGACGCGCTGCCGATCGCGCGACAAATCGCCGAAGCGCTCGAAGCCGCGCACGATCGCGGAATCATCCATCGTGATTTGAAACCCGCGAACGTGAAAATCCGTCCGGACGGCGTGGTGAAAGTTTTGGATTTTGGCCTGGCGAAAGCGATCGAGGGCGATCCTTCGTCGAGCGATCTGCAAAATTCGCCCACGCTCACCGCCATGACCACGATGGCCGGCGTGATTCTCGGCACGGCTGCGTACATGTCTCCCGAGCAGGCCAAGGGCAAGCAGCTCGACCGCCGCACCGACATTTGGTCATTCGGCTGCGTGCTGTACGAAACGCTGTGCGGCAAGCAAGCGTTCACCGGCGAAACTTCGTCGGACATTTTGGCGGCGGTGATTCGCGGCGAACCGGAATGGAGCGCGCTGCCGTCGTTCACGCCACCGCGCATCGTGGAGCTGATCCATCGCTGCCTGCAAAAAGAACCGAAGCAGCGGCTGCAAGCCATCGGCGAAGCCCGCATCGCGATCGATCAGGTGATTTCCGGCGCGCCGGATGGTTCGCTCACCGCCGCATCGCCGCTCGCAACGCAGAGCACCTTGAATGCGCAGCAGCCGGCGGCCAACTCAACGGCTGCGAGCGCGGCAAGCCTCGCGCCCTCGCAAAGGCCACGCCGCGCCGCGTTACCGTGGATCGTTGCCGCAGCTTGCGCGATCGCCGCACTGGGTCTCGCGGCGAACTATTTTCTGCATCCGGCGGCGCCGATGCCGACGATCATCTCCACCATCGCCCCGCCTGCCGATCACTTTTTCACTTTCGCCGGAAATCTGCCGGGCCCGCCGGTGCTTTCGCCAGACGGCTCGCGCATGGTCTTCGCCGCCACGAATCGAGACGGCGAACGCACGCTCTGGGTTCGAGCGCTCAATTCGCCCGTGGCCACCGAACTTGCCGGCACCAACGCAGCGCGAAATCCTTTCTGGTCGCCCGACAGCCGCTCGATTGCGTTTTTTACTCTTGCGAAGCTCAATCGCGTGGATGCGAACGGCGGTCCCATCACTCCGCTCGGCGACACGCAGCCGGAGGGCGCCCGCGGCGGTTCGTGGGGCGCGAGCGGCACAATCGTGTTCTCGACCGCGATCAGCGGCGGCCTTTCCGCAGTGGCCGATACCGGCGGAGCGACGCGCGTGGTTACGAACATCGACCCGTCCAAGGACGAGACCAGCCATCGCTGGCCGCAATTTCTGCCGGACGGCAAACACTTTCTGTTTTTCTCGCATGGGCGCACGCCGGGAACTTCGTCGGTGTACGTGGGCTCGCTGGACGGGGCTGCGCCGAAATTCTTGTTTCACAATGAATCTGCCGCGGTTTTCGCCGCTCCGGGGTACCTGCTGTTCGGGCGGCAAACCGCGCTGATGGCCCAGCGGTTCGACCTGAAATCGCTTTCGACCGTTGGCGAGGCCGTAGCGATCGCCAACCATGCGGAAGTGAATCCGATTATTTTCGCCAGCACCTTCAGCGCGTCGGAGAACGGATTGCTGTCTTACATTCCAGGCGATGGCTCGATGGGCAACGAACAGATCTCGCTGTACGACCGCAGCGGAAAGAGGCTCGGGACGGTCGGCGATCCCGGTGAATTCAACGGGCCAAATCTTTCTCCCAATGGGGACAAATTCGCGGTGATGGCGGATTCCGGCGACGGCAACAACATCTGGATTTTCGATCTGGTAAAAGGGACGAAAACGCGCGCCACGTTTGGCCCCTACGTCAACCAGTTCGCGGATTGGTCCGCCGACGAACAGTATCTGGTGTTTTCGTCCAATCGGGATGCGAGCGCGAAGGGCTTCGTGCAGCCGGCGGATGGCGCGACGCAGGCGGTGGCCATCGGCACGACGACAACCGGCAAGCCGTTCGCAGGGATGAGCTGGGGCGCGGGGATCCTTGCGTATGCGGTGGGTGATTACAAGGGCGCCACGAATTATCAGATTCTCACGCAGCCGCTCGCCGGAGGTACTTCGCCGTCCGATCCGTTTCACCTTGCGGGAGAACCAAAAATCGTTGTGAGCGTTGCCGGAAACGCGGTGCAGCCCGCTTTATCGCCCGACGGAAAATGGCTGGCCTACGTGTCGAACGAATCCGGGCGTAACGAGGTGTACATCGTCGCAGCCAACGCGACGGGCGGCGGTAAGTGGCAAGTGTCCACCAACGGCGGCGCGCGCCCCACCTGGCCACGCGGCGGGAAGGAACTATTTTTCCGCGCGAACGACACCAGCAAAGTGATGGTTGCGGACATCGCGGCCAGCGGCGCGGCCGTTCAAGTAGCAAACGTGCGGCCGGTTTTTCCGGATTCCGAAGAAGACAAGCGCTGGGAGTCGTTCAGCGTGGGGCCGGACGGCAAGACGTTTGCGGCGATCGATCGCGCCACGCAGACCGTTCCGGTGCCGGTGGTGCTCATCACCAATTGGACGTCGCTGATCAAGCCGCTGAAGTAGTGCGGGCACGTTTTGGTACGCGCGGGATTATGCGTCGGCGATGCGCGAGCGGCGGTTTTTTACGCTGGTCGATCACTGGCGGGATCTTACGTGCGTTTCTTGGCCTTCGAGTGAATGTCCACCGGCGGCTTGAACTTGGTCAGGTTGCCGGGACCTTTTACGACGGACATGGTTTCCAGCTTCGAGAGCTTCTTCACCTGCAGCTTCGGTTTCTTCGTGCTTTCGCGATTTTCCGTCACGCCGTTCCCTCGGAATCGATGTTTCGGGACTTTACCGTAGCGCAAGCAACGTTTCGTTTCGGGCTGATGAATTTCGTGTAGGCGCTGCGCCACAGACGAATTCAAAGACGTGGAATCCGCCACGCCGGACGCAAACGACGCGCATGTCATAGAGAACATCGAGAAAACCATGAGGACACGGATACACCGTGCGAACCGACACGTCTCCGTGTCCTCCGCAGTTCTCGGTTTTCTCTGTGGAATGTTCCACGCTTTTGAATTGAAGCTTGCGCCGAGACAATCGATCACCGACGGGGCGTGGGCTGCGGATCAAAAAATCGGCGCCCGAGTGAACGGACGCCGATCGCCTTGAGAGGGCACAGCAACTTGGGTGATGCGCTGCGTTCGGTCTAGCGGAACGTCGGGAATTTGAAAATTCCCTTTCCGTTGCCGATCGAGACGCCGGACTTCGCGTTTCCGTTTTTCGCCGGTGCGGCTTTCTTCGCGGCGCCGTTTCCGTTGCGAACCATCACGCCCGAATCGCGGCCAGGAATCCGCGAAGGATCGCCCGCGCGCGGCGTGCACTGGTTCTGCTGCGTGGACGGCGGCGGAGCCAGCAAGCGCGCAATGTGCGTGATGCGTTCGAGTTTGTAAGGCTTGGCCATGCAGACCACCGCGCCCAGCGAATGCGCATTCGAATAATCGCTCGGGTATGCGGAGCCGGTGGTGAGAACGACCGGAATGTGGCGCAGGCGCGGGGTCTGCTTCACGTGCGCGCACAGATCGTAGCCCGGCAGGCCTTCGCCTTCGACTTCGGCGATGATCAGCGCCGGAGTGAGAATATCCAGCAGCTGGCGCGCTTCTTTCGCGCTCGACATGGCGATCACTTCGTAGCCTTCTTTTTCCAGGCAGCCGCGCAGCGAATCTCGAACCGCCAGGTCAGCGTCCACGGCGAGCACCACCGGTTTTTTCACGTCGAGGCCGGTGAGCTTTTCCGCAAGCATTCCGTTTTCGGCGAACGCAGTCTTTGACGCAGTGAGGTGCACCGGAGTATTCGCGAGCTTGCGTCCGTAGGTATCGACCACATGCTGGCCGGGCACGACGCCCAGCATCACCGCAACGGCGCGGCGGCCATCGCCCAGATCCTGAATGCGCGCCACGGTTCCCATCTGTTCGGCTTGAATGCCGTGCGGAATCTTGCTGTACGGAAACGTGACGGCAAGCTCCATGCCGCGCATGTAGCAATCGAGGCTGGTGTGAAACAGCACGCCGAGCCGCGACACGTCAACCGTGGTGGCGACTTCGTCGAGTCCCTGGCCGGTGAGATTTTTGGTGCGCACGCGCAGCGGAGCGGAGATCAATGCGCGGCGCTTGCGGCGGCGTTCGGCCTGCAGCGGAACAGCAGGTTTTGCTGACGCGGCTTGTGACGCAGCTCGCGTTTCGGCGGCGGCCGGTTCGGGTTCAGAAATTTTCGGCGGCGCCACCGGAATTTGCTTCGCAACGGTTTCGACGAATTCCTGCACGTCCGAAGCGGTCGCGTGCAGCGTCGATTGCGCGTCCACCGCGGGAACCACTGCCGCGACGTTGCTTTCGGCGCGTGCCGACGGCATGGCACTGCCGATGGCCGCCGTGAGCGACGGCTGGCTCGAATCGCCCCAGAAATTTTTCAGCCGCGAAGTGAACGTGCTTCCCTTTGCGCGGTTGCTCGATTCTTTCGCCGGCGTTGCAGATGCAGCGGAAACGGCGGATGCTCCGGCTGCCGCGGCTTGCGCGAGCGGCTTTTCGGTTTTCGGTTCTGCCAAGTCGTAGCGCTTCGCTGCTTCAGCGATCGGTTCCCACGGAGTTTCGGATTTCAGCGACACTTCGGGGATCGCGGGTTCAATGGCGGCCGTTGCGTTTTGCATTGCGGCGGTGTCTTTGGACGCGATTTCCGAAGCGAACGATTCAGCGGCTTCAGGCAGCGAACCACAGGTGGCGTGCGGCTCCACATTTTCCAATTTCGGCGCGACGTGGCCGGTCTGTTCGGCGACGAACTCTTCGGCAGCGGCGCTGATTTCCGCGACGGCGACTTCCTGCTGAATTTCGTGCACGAATTCCTGCGTGTCGGCTTCTTCCTTCGCTTCTTCGGCAGCGACGGCGGCCATGCGGGCTTCCACGTCCGCGTTCACCGGCACGTCAGACTGCGTGCCGGCGTTAACGGCGGCCAACGCTTCGGCCACCATGCGCTCGGCTTCGATCTGTTCGGGCGCGCGTTCCGCGGTAGCTTCAACGACCGGTTCAGCGACGGGCGCTGCGGCAGCGCTGGCTTGCGCGGCGGATTCTTCGCTCGCGCGTGCCAGCAAGGAGTCGAGCCCTTCGGGACGCGTTTCGGCGGCCGGAGCTGCAGGCGTGTCTGCGCTCACCGGCGCAGCATCGGATTCCATCTGCGACAGGTACATCGCCGACAGCCGTTCTCGTGCTTCGGCATCTTCGCAGGCGGACGAAAACCGTGCGGCGCTGTAATTGCCGGAATTGTGGGCTTCAGCGTTCGGATCAAACAAAGGGAAATGGTTCGCGTCGCTCATTCGGTCGTGTTCCTCGTGTCGGTGTACTGCTCCGAGATTGAAATTTACAAGGCGGAAATGGGGCGAGCGATAGGGGAATAGTCACATTCATTCGGTACCGAGGTGGGGCTTTCCCCTAGTACTACGGTACGGAGCTGTAAGTGATTGTTTATAGGCCGGATAGGGCTGTGGCGCAGCGATTTCAGTCGATTCGTACCTGCGATTCCGTGGACGGTTTATGCGGAAGTTAGTCCCGAATTTTGGAGTCTCCAAAACAGCGATCTGCGAAGCCTTCCGCGCTGATACCGCTGCGCATTCGCGGAGGACGCGCAGGCGGGTCGATACGCCTGGATTTGAGCTGATATCGATGGCGCAGCGGGCGGCGAATACGGCAGGCGAGCCGAAAACGGAATCGTTCCGAAATGGAACAGCGTCCGTCGCGTCAACTCCAGTCGTCTTTAGCACTTTTTCAGAAGTTTTCAGACACAAAACGTCACGATGTCACGAAATGTCCTATTTTGTCGGCTTATGCCATTTGCCCTTCCACCGGCTCGCGAGTACTTTACCCTCAGCTGCACTTCCTCTCCAGAGCTGGCAGCTACAGCGTGGATCGAGTTGGGCAGAACGAGATAGGGGAACCGTCGGAGGCTGAAGGGCTGGGGCGCCCACTGCCGAAGACAGTTCCCCTTTTTCTTTTGGGGGTGTGGCTTCCCTGCCACAGCCGGCCGACTCCCACCGATAACAGCCAAGACCAGCTAAGACCGGCCAGCCGAACCGTTTCCATCCGCAGCGAATCGCACAATTTTAACGATCCGGGCGGGCGTCACGCGGGCGTCGCTGGACGCTTCGTTCCTCAGGGCAAGCAGCCACGAGTGGCAATCGTAGGAATGCGATGCTGAGTGCGCCATCGAGGCCCGACTTGCGAAACCGGCGGCGCACACCGCTCGTCCTAAGTGACTGAAAGATTTGGAACTTTCGTGCGATGCTGGATGAACCGAGTGCGAGAGTATGATTAGGCAACCATCCGGATTCGTGGTCGCATCTTGATTCACCAAATACAGTTTTGGGGTGTGCGTACAAACATGAATTCTGCCGGAATTTTGGGCCGCCAGGCGCCGAGCCGTTTTGCGGTCGCTGCGGCCACAAACTGGATTTCACGCGCCGTTTTCGTCGCGGCCGCAATCATCGCCTGCTGCAGCAGCTCCGTGCACGCGCAAGGCATCCAGACCGAGCTTCACGCTCGCGCGCGCGTGTTCCCTACCGTCGGCCCGGGCGCCGAAAAAATCGAGCGCGGCCCCGGCGGACGCTACTACATTCTGGCGGCTCCGCAGACTGAGATCGCCATCTTCGCGCCCGACGGAAAACGCGTCGGCCAAATCCCCAACGAAAAATCCGCCGGCGCGACGATCAAGTACGCAGTCGATTTTGATTTCGACGCGATGGGCCGGATGTTCGTGGCCGATCGCGGCGCAAACGCGGTGAAAATTTTCTCGCCGGACGGCACGCTCGAATCGACCGTGACGGTGAATGCGCCGATGTCTGTGGTCGCACTTTCGCACGGCGAATTTGCGGTGGTCACGCTGCGCTCCGACCATCTTGTCCGCGTGATGGACGAGCACGGAAAATTCGTGCGCAGTTTCGGCAACGTGCAGGACGCCATCGGCGCAAAGACCGACACCGGCAGCGGCATCGAAGAACCGAAAGGCTACGCCGCCGGATACAACGCGGAATACGCGGGGCACTCGCACGAAACCTACGCGATGAACATCGGCAAAGTGTACAGCGACGAAACCGGGCACATTTATTTCGCCTTCACCGCGCTCGACGATCCCACGTTTCGCAAATACGATCCGTTTGGTTACGCTGCGTACGAAGCGGTGATTCCCGCAAAGGCGCTGATTCCAGACATCGACCGCGGCGACGCGCGCGTGCAAGTGGGCGCGAACGTTTCCGGAATGGCGGGCATCGGCAATTTCTTTTCGTTTGGCACCATGTATTCGGTGGGTGGCGCGGCGGAGTTCATGATGAACGGCGGCCACGGACATGGTGGCGGAGGTCGAGGAGGGAGCGGAGGCGGAGGAGGCGGCGGAATGCACGGCGGCGCCAACGGAGGTTCGTCCGGCACCGGTACCGGCGCCACCAATTTTGCTTCGTCCGGATATTCGTCCGGATCGAGCGCCAGCTCCGACGATTCCGGCGACAACACGCTCACGGGTTCGACCGGTTTTTCCGGCACCAGCGGCACGCTGTCAGTGGACAGCACGGAAATTTCCGACCCGAACGCCACGGCCGACGCGAACACGTTGCTCGGCGTGGGTGGACTCGGCGGATTGTACGGCTCGTCGGGCACAAACCTGGTGCTGGCGGCAAACGGACTGGCTGGCGCAGACAGCGAAGCAGGTTTGATTGGAATTTTCGGTCCACGCGGGCCCGGTGGATTCGGCGGAATTCCCGGCGAGAATGGGCCACGAGGCGACGGATTCGGTCCGGGCGGTCCGGGCGGATTTGGCTCTCCGAATCAATTGCCGGCAGGAACGTTTGAAGCGAGCGCACCACCGCCGGGCGGCGCGACAAGTAATTTTCCGGGCCACGCGACGCAACCGGCGTTGAGCGCGACGCCGAACGCCGCAGCTCCGCTGCCGAATTCGCATCCCGGCGAAGGCGCGCGCGAAAACGGATTCGGCGGCCACGGCGGATACGGCCGCGATTTCAATCAGCACAGTTACGCCGCGGTGGTGCGTTTCAATCAGGTCGAGCCCGATACGAAAATCAAGCCGGTGCTGCACGCGATTGGCGTCGATCCGCAGACGCAGGAAGTTTGGACCGGCGTGGGCGACGTGCTGGTGCATTTCGACAACACCGGAAATCGGATGGATGCGTACGTGATTGCGACGCCCTCGGGCGCGCCGCTCGAGCCGGTGAGCATTTTGGTCGAGCCGGATCGGTTGCTGATCGTGGGCGATCCGACCGGCGTGTACGATTTCGCGCGTCCCGATAAGATCGATCGCACCGCGAAGCGCGCCGTGACGGCGCAGGCCAAGCCAGCGACCCCGCCGGCGGCTACAGCGCCGGCAGCAGCCCCAACCAAGCAGTAATTCCCTTTCGCGCAGACAGGAATCTCCACGCAAACAACGCGTGAAGGGACCGCAATGTCTGCGCCACCCGTAGCGGCGGGCTTTACGCCCGCCACGTTTGGCCCGCACATTCCTGCGGCGAAATTCCGATACAAAAATCGAAGTCAACGCCCGGCGGCCGTGATGGCCGCCGCTACAAAATCGCCGGCAAAAAAAAACAGCCGGAAACGGGTGAGCGTCTCCGGCTGTTTGATTGATCCGTGATGCGTGGTGATGCGCGCGACGCGTGATGATTGATGGCGCGTGCGGCGATTGCGGCGTTGCCGGTCCGGCGTCGATCGCGACGAACGCTCGTTGGTCGATCGCCAGAGGACAGCCTGCGCCGCAGAGTGTGCCACGCGCGCGGCCCTGGCGCGCCGGAGCGGCATCACCGCGTAGGCGGCTACTTCTTCTTGTCGCTGGTGTCGCCGGCGATGGGCACCCACACGTTTTTCGCGCCCACGATTTCCACGTTGGGCACTTCGGTGGTGAACCGCACGCTCTGTAGCGACGACTTCTTCGGCGTGTTGGCTTCCCACACCAGGAAGTACTGGCTGTTGAGCACGGTCTGGATGCGATTCAAGTACGGCACGAAGCTGACCACGTTTTGCGTGCCCAGCGAGAACGATTCGCCGCCCGTTTCATCGGAAATCTGCGCCAGGCCCGACTGTCCGGTGCTGGCCTGCCAGAAATTGCGGCCTTCGAATCCGATTCCCTGCGCGTAGATGGTGTGAACGATCACGCCGATTTTTTGCGCGGTCTGGCTGGCGCTGTCCACGTCTCCGCTCATATTGGCGTAGCTGTTCACGCCGGCAGCAGCTCCGGGATATCCGCGACGGCCAAATCCGCCGCCGCCCGAGCCGCCCTGGCGCAAACGGTCGATGCCGCTTGAGATCATGATCACTTCGCGGCGCAGCTTCGATGCCGGCCAGCGCTTGATCAAATCCTGCAGCGAAAGGTACGGGCTATCCATCGCGCTCAGCGTGCCCATCGGCAGGCGAACCGCTTTCGATGCGGCGGCTTTGTCGTCGGTGAAATTCTGCGCGATGCTCACCGTGGCGTTCGACATGTAGCCGACGCCGATCGTCGTCGTGGCGGGTTGTGCGGCTATAAACGCACGGATATCGCCGAGCATGGTGCCCAGGCTGGTGTCCGACGTGTCGTCGATCAAAATGAAAAGTTGCAGTCCGGCATCCGCACCCTGCGCGGGAATCAACTTATCCACTTTCATGCGGTCTTTGCCCATGCGGACTTGCACGTCCTGCGCGGTGACCGCGGCGGGAGCGGCATCGCCCTTCACGGCTTCGTCGGTGACGACCATGTACACCTGCGTGGTCGATTTCGCCGCGGCGGTGTCTTTCGATTTATCGGAGTCTTGTGCGCGCACGGCGGGCGCGAAGCTGATTGCCGCACAAAGCAAAAATGCTGCGGTGAGATTTGCGATGCGATACTTCATCGGTGTTTCCTCCACGATTTGCGTTCGAGTCTGCGAAATTTGGGTCGAAGCGAGGCCGCCCAGGTAGGCGTCGCGTCCGGAGCCGGGGCTCCGGAATCGGGGCGATTGTACACCAGCAAGACCGCAAAGGAGTTGTGCGCGTAAAAATTTACATTCGAGTAGGATGCGCGCGCGACCGATGGTTATGCGCGTGGGACCGTCTGCCGCGCAGGCTGTCCTCGGACGAGTTCAATGTGGGAGTGCAACCGAACCGCGAACGGATCGAGGATTTTCCGTGCGGCCGGGTTTTGCGCGCGCTCGTCGCAACGTGGCGGGCGTAAAGCCCGCCGCTACAAATGCAAAACGGCCCCGGAGCCGCTTGGTGCGACGCCGGGGCCGTTCGGTTTTGGTCGAGCTACGGTGCGCTCGATCGAGTTACTTTGTTGCGTGCTTTTTGAAAGCAGGTCCGGCCGAAGGCGACTTCGGAATCGTCGTCGACTTCTTTGCCGTCTTCTGCACGCGACCTGCTTCCTCGGTCGGTTGGATCAGGAAATACACCAGCGGTTGCGCGCCGCTCTCATCCATCGCCACGATCAGCGAGCCGTTGGTCACCAACGCCACGGTGTCGTCGTCAAACGATCCCGAGCCGTCCAGGTTGACGTTGTAGGTGCCGGTGTTCGACATATCCGGCGAGTACGCTTCGCCGACATAAATCCCGTCGATCGTTGCGGTGTAGCCGCCATTGCCGTCGAGGTCGAATACGCCGACGAGCGAGCCGTTGTTACCGACGATGTCTTCTCCGGAACCGAACGCGAAGTTGCCCATCAGCGAACTGTTCCCGAAATTCGGCGTGCCGGCGGTTTGCAGGAACAGGTAACCGGAGCCGGCGTTATCGTCGGTGCCGATCACGAACGCTGCGATCTCGTCTTCGGTGGCCGTATCGGTTACGTAGCCAACCGCATTCGAGACCGCCGCGCCGCCAAACAAGACCCGACCTGTGGCGGTACTGAACGCCAGCGAGCCGGTGACGGTATTCTGCGAGAAGCTGCCGCCATCATTGATATACGACGTCGACTTCGCAGTGGTATTGGTTGCTTGAACCGTAGCGATGGAAACGTAGTTGTTTCCATTGTCGCCCTCGGCATCGCCGCAGGTCGTGCAGTCGATTCCATTGAGCGAGTTGAGGTAGTAGCCATTCGGACTTACGGCCGAGTTCGGCGAGTACGTTGCCAGCCAACGGCCGGCGAGCATGAATCCGCTGTCGGTAGGATCGTCGGTGGAAATGATAATCGCATCCGCGTTGTTGACGATGTAGAAAGCGAAGTCGTACTCGACGTCGTTTTCCTGGTTCGAGGCGGAGTAGATTCCCTCGCCGCGGCCGGTGGTTGAATCGACCGTCGAGGAGTAGGTTCCGCTGCCGCCCGTGAGAGGACCGGGCGCCGTGCCGGCTCCGAAGTTCACCGAACCGGCGATATTTTCATCGGCCGTTCCGTTGGTGAGCTGACCTCCGCCAAGCTGGAGCGTGCCGGCAACCGCGATGCGGCCGATGTCGCCCGCTTCGTCGATCACCGTCCAACCATCCGCGCCGAAAGCAAAGCTAGAAGAAAGGCTGGCGACCTGCCATGAGTCGGAGTTCTGCACCAGCATCGATCCGGCAGTTACGGTGCCCGATCCAGTGGTGTTGTCGAATTCTTCGATGCGGCCCGGTGCGTCAGACCCGAGAATCGCGAAGCTGAAAACGACCGTGCCGGTGTCGCCAGAGGCTGCGGTGAGTTTGGTGCCGCGCGCCGTTTTCTTCGCAGTCGAACGGCCGTGAACCATCGTTCGCCGAGCTTGTGCGGAGTAGGTCTTGCGGGCACGAGTGGGATGCGTCTTGCGCGTGTCCGACGTATTGAACGAAAGATACAAACAGCCGCGGCCATCGGTACCGTAGGAATACGAGCTGTTCGCCAGGTCAACGCTCTGTAGGCCGGTTTCGCCAGTTTCGAAGCCCACTACGTCCATGCCTGCCTGGGTGATGGAGCCGGTGGCGCCGCCGAAGGTGACGCTGCCGCCGTAGGCGATCGGTTCGTCGTTGGCGTCAGAGCCCTTCACCAGGAACGCGACGGATTCGGAGCCGAGTTGCGCTTCATTGCCACGCAGCGCCGGTGAAGCCTGGCACGCGGTGGTCGAAACCGATTGGGTAATCGTGAAAGTCACGGATTGCGAGACGGCGGTATTGGCCACCGAAGTCGCGGTAATCGTTACGCTGGGATTTGCGGGAACCGAGTCCGGCGCGGTGTAGGTAACCGTCGTGGGGGTGTTGCCGCCGAGTGAGCCGGCGCCGTTGATCGACCAGGTTACACCCGAATTCGAACTGTCGTTGGCCACCGTGGCCGTCAAATTAAAGGTTCCGTTAGGAGCGATCGTCGCTGATTGACCAGAGATCGCCACGGAAAGACTCTTGCGGCCGCCGCCGCTGCAGCCGGTTAGTACCAGAGCAATGCACAGGAACAGCCCAAATTTTACGAAATGGTTTTTCAATGTGGCTCCATAGAAACGCAAAGTTGAATTATTTGGGTATGCCGGGGCTGGAACGGAGTGGCAAACCGCGTGTCCCGGAGAATATAGTCCCGCGGCCGCAACTTGGCAAATTATAAATTTGCCTTGTTACCGAATCGGCATTCCAGGAGGTGCCGAGACGAATCCCCCATACGTTCGCGTACGGCTTAGATGCCAGCCGACGCGCTTGCCCGTTGACGCACACCCGCGTCTTACACCGATAAGCGGAATCCGGCCGAAACGTTTCTGGAATATTTCGGGCCGCGCCATTCGGTTCGCCTGGGATTTAACACGGGACTTCGCGTTAGGTTGCGCGTAAACCGAATCGTCCATAGCCTTGGCCGTCGTGGGTTTGTGGGTTTGAATTATTCGGTTGTGGCGGCGGCGCGACTTCGCGTAGATTTCCAGTGCTGCCGCAGTGGGTTCGCAAAGATTTTGCAGTACCCGGCCCACATTCCAATCATGGAGGACAGAATGTTCAAAGGTTTCAAAGCATTTTTGCTTCGCGGCAACGTCGTCGATATGGCGGTTGGTATTGTCATCGGCGCGGCGTTCGGCGCGGTGGTTACCGGGCTGGTCAAGGATTTGCTGACGCCGTTTATCGCGGCCATCGTAAAAGCGCCGGACTTTTCCGGACTGAGTTTCGAACTGAACGGCAGCAAATTCCTGTACGGCGATTTCCTGAACGCGCTGATTTCGTTCATCATCGTCGCCGCGGCGGTGTATTTCTTCGTCGTGCTGCCGATCAACGCACTGATCGCACGGGCCCACAAGGAACCGCCCGCCGACCCGACCACCAAGAAGTGCCCCGAATGCCTGAGCGAAATCCCCATCGGCGCGCATCGCTGCAAGTTCTGCACGTCGCAGGTCGCGTAAAGATTCAGGCGCGAGCTTCGAGCGGAACGGGCTTCTGACGGCTTGACCGGAACTTGCCGTCGCACCGTTTCGCTCGATTCCATTGCGCCGGCAGTTCCGCCCGGCTATTCGGCCTGCTACGTCTTCCACTTCCCGTCTTTCTGAATACTGTCCTGCACGCGAAACGCAACCATGCGGCGAATCAGGGGCTTCGGCAGCGGTTCGCTCAGCGGAAACTGCACCGACCCTGCTGCGTGGTGGTAGTGCGTCAGCTCCGATTTGAATTTCGCGACGGCCGCGGCGGATGGATACAGTCCGATGTGCTTCTCGAAAGCGCCGACGACGATCAGGATTCGTTTGCCCGTGAAGGCGGGCATCCCGTACTTCAGTTCTTCGGTGGCGCCTCCAGCGGCGCTGCGGATGCAGGCGAGCATTTCGCGGAGTTTCGCGCGTGCCGGCGCCGGAGCGGCGGCGATGTATTCGGCGATCGTTTTCGGTTTGCGCGCAGGCTTGGCGGTGGATTTTGATTTTGGCGCTGGCTTTGGCGTGGACTTCGCGTTCGCTCGAGTCGTAATTGTGCGTTTCATGCCGGAATCTTAGCCCCGCGCGTTCCCTGCCGCAATCGTGATTCGTCGCACGATCGAGCGGTGCCGCCCGCGCACCGTCAACTCCGGGCGTGGTAGCTCAGGCACTCGTGCCTGAGTGCGCTCCCGTTCACTGGAGCGCAGGTTCAGCGATGCCGCCCATACCACGCGCCTCGCGGCGCGGCCAGCATCGTGCAAGCGGCGGCAAGCGCCAACGCTGCCGCGCTAAAGGCCGCGGCGCTACATTGAAATCTTAAAACCCGCCGCGGCTTTGAGGAGCAGGGCGAAAATTGCGATGAGGCATGAAATGTTCCGCCCAAATTGTGCTTAGAGGATTAGGCACGATTCCGTCGGGCCGCGGCAGTATGTGCGGGGTCGCGGCTACCGACGGCAGAGGGGGCGTACATGCGCTGCGAACTTCGATCGACAATTCTAGGTGCTTTGGTAACGGTACTCGCTTCGGGCGCGACGTTTGCGCGGCCGCAGCAATCATCGGCGGTGGCGGCCACTACCCAGGACTCCGTACCGCGCCTGGTGCAGTTCAACGGAACGCTAAAGGACTCGGCGGCGCGGCCCGTCGCCGGTGTCGCGAGCGTGACGTTTGCGATTTACGCCGACCAAGACGGCGGCGGCGCGCTGTGGAGCGAAACGCAGAACGTAATCGCCGACGCGAACGGGCATTTCATTACCCTACTCGGCGGCGCGACCGCGAATGGAATGCCTGCCGAACTTTTCGGCACCGGACAATCGCGCTGGCTGGGCATCACCATCGCGCGACAACAGGAAATGCCGCGCGTGCTGCTCGCCAGCGTTCCCTACGCGCTAAAAGCGCAGGACGCAGAAACGCTCGGCGGAATTCCCGCGTCGGAATACGTGACCACAAAATCGTTGGCCGCAGCGAATACCCGCGCGACAACTTCGATCGTGTCCGGCGGCAGCACGGCGATCATCGCTACGCCACAAGTCGCCACGTCGGCAGCGTCATCCGGCGCGACATCTTCACAATCGACAACAGACGCGACATCGAACGCGATCCCACAGGTAACGCCGACCGGCAGCGGAACGACGGACTACATTCCCATCTGGACGTCGAGCTCCGTCCTCGGCAATTCCCTGCTGTTTCAAACCGGCGGCAAGATGGGACTCGGCACCACCACTCCGGCCGCAACGTTCGACATCAATGGCGGCGAAATTCTGCGCGGCGGATTCTACGAATATCCCGAAGACGTAGCCACTGCAACCAACGGCGGCAGGCCGTCGCACTCGTTCCAGTGGTTAGCTTCGGCGTTTAACAGCACGAGCGGACAAGCGGTCGATTATGCGTTCGGCTTCAAAGCCGTACAACTTGGCAACAACACCTCAAGCCCGAGCGCGAAGCTCGATCTGTTCTACGGCACCGGCGGCCCAACCGGCACGATCAGCGACACCGGACTCTCTGTCGGCGCAACCGGCGTGATCACGTTCGTTCCGTCGCAAACTTTTTCCGGCGCATCCGAAACTCTCACGGGCAACTTGAATCTGCCAACGACGACGGGACCGAACTCTGGCGTTATCACGGTCGGCGGAGCTCCTTTCATAAACGACATGGCCGGGAATGAAAACCTGTTCATCGGCTATGACGCCGGTGGCCTCTTCCAATCGAACGGCAGTTCTTCCTACAACACCGCCGTTGGGAGCTTCGCGCTCTACTCCAACACAAGCGGTCTAAACAACGTCGCCGTAGGTGGAGAAGCGCTCCGCGCGAACACATCGGGCAGGTTCAACGTAGCCGTGGGCACGGGTTCGGAGGTCGGCACGACGACTGGGCAACTGAATACCTCAGTGGGTGAGGAATCTTTCGAGCACAACACGACGGGAAGCAGCAACGTCGCCATCGGAGCTCTCTCCGGCGCGTCGAACGTGAACGGCACGAACAACACATTTTTGGGGGCCAGCGCCGATGCGAGCGCACCCGGCCTTACGTTCGCCACGGCGATCGGCAGCGACGCCGTTGTCGGTGAGAGTAACGCCATCATTCTCGGAACGGCGGGCAACGGCGCCCCCGCGGTCGGCATCGGCACGGCGACGCCCTCTCACACGCTCGACGTAGTCGATCGCGGCACGGGAAATGCGGCCATCTACGCCAGTTCCTCATTGGCCGGCGACACCGCGGTGTACGGCAACAGCACCGCGACGTCCGCCTCGGGCAGCAACGGTGGCTTCTTCCAATCGGTGAGCCCGCAGGGTTCGGGCGTGGTGGGGCAGAACCTGGGCGGTGGCTTGGGCGGTTACTTCTTCAGTTCCGGAACTGCAGGATATTTCTCGGGCAATGTCAACGTCACCGGCACGCTCACCAAGGGCGGCGGCTCCTTCAAAATCGACGATCCGATCGATCCGGCAAATAAATATCTGTCGCACTCGTTCGTCGAATCGCCGGACATGATGAACATCTACAACGGAAACGTGGTGACCGACGCGAAAGGATTCGCGACCGTCGAGATGCCCGCGTATTTCGAAGCGCTGAATCAGGATTTCCGCTATCAGCTCACTGTGATCGGGAAATTTTCGCAGGCCATCGTCAGTCGGAAAATCGCCGGCAATCATTTCGTGATCCGTACCACCAAACCGGGCGTGGAAGTCTCCTGGCAAGTCACCGGCATCCGCCACGACGCATGGGCCAATGCTCACCGCATTCCGAACGAAGAAGAAAAACCCGCAAACGAGCACGGACATTACATCCATCCGGAATTGTTCGGCGCGGGGCCGGACAAAGCAATCAACGCGATGAACTCGCAAGCACAGCCGGGCGGTACGACGGCCGTGGCAGTTGCCTCTGGCACCAACGCGCAGTCCACAGCGAATTCGTCGACCGGTGGCAAGCACTAATGCGATCGACGTCATCTGAAAGCGAGCGCGATTGGGATTCGCTGCTGGTGTTGACGGCCATGTTGCGGCGGCCCGCCGAAATTTGGATCGCGCAGCTGCTGGTTCATCCGGCGATGCTCGGCAAATTGCTCGCCGCGGAACGCGACATGCCGTTCGCGCCATCGCCCCCGACACTTCCGGCGACATTTCAGAGCCATGGGCCCACCCGCCGGAGTTCAACCTAACTAAAACGTCTTGGAGCACTCCATGAAAACACTTTGCGCAAATCGTTCCGTTTCGCTGGTGATTTTCGCCGCACTCGCTGCTTTCGCCGCCCCAGCGCCCGCCAGCGCCTGGTCGCAATTTTCGTCGGACGCCGTGCATTCCGCCGCGACCGCGCAGCAGACGACCTCGGTGGCGGCTGCGGAATCGGTGCCGCGCCTGGTGCAGTTCAACGGCACGCTGAAGGACTCAGCGGCGCGACCGGTGGCGGGAGTCGCGAGCGTTACGTTCGCGATCTACGCCGACCAGGACGGCGGCAGCGCGCTGTGGAGTGAAACGCAGAACGTGATCGCCGACGCGAACGGGCATTTTTCCACCCTGCTCGGCGGCGCGACCGCGAACGGAATGCCTGCCGAACTTTTCGGCACCGGACAATCGCGCTGGCTGGGTATCACCATCGCACGACAACAGGAAATGCCGCGCGTGTTGCTGGCGAGCGTGCCCTACGCGCTGAAAGCGCAAGACGCGGAAACGCTCGGCGGAATTCCGGCGTCCGAGTACGTGACCACGAAATCTTTGGCCGCAGCGAACACGCGCGCGACATCTCCGATTGTTGCGGGTGGCGCGACGACGATCATCGCAACGCCGCAAGCGGCGTCCACTGCAACGGCCTTAAACGCGACGTCACAAGCCACGACCGACGCGACGTCGAACGCCATCCCACAGGTAACGCCGACCGGCAGCGGCACGACCGATTACATTCCGATCTGGACGTCGAGCTCCGTCCTCGGCAATTCCCTGCTGTTTCAAACCGGCGGCAAGATGGGACTCGGCACCACCACTCCGGCCGCAACGTTCGACATCAATGGCGGCGAAATCCTGCGCGGCGGATTCTACGAATATCCCGAAGACACTGCGACTGCGTCGAACGGCGGCAGGCCGTCGCATTCGTTTCAGTGGCTTGCATCGGCCTATAACAGCTCGTCGAAGACCGCAGTCGATTACGCTTTCGGATTCAAAGCTGTGCAGCTCGGCAACAACACCTCAAGCCCGAGCGCGAAGCTCGATCTGTTCTACGGCACCGGCGGCCCGACCGGCACGATCAGCGACACCGGACTTTCCGTCGGCGCAACTGGCGTAATCACGTTCGTTCCATCGCAAACCTTTTCCGGCGCAACCACGACCGTGAACGAATTGAACCTGCCCACGACGACGAGCCCGACGCTCGGCGTGATCACCATCGGCGGCTCCGCGTTTCTGGGAAATTACGGCGATCCTTCGGACACGTTTGTCGGCGGTGCGGCCGGCGGCGGATTCAAAACCGTTTCACAGGGTGGAATGAGTGGTGGAAACATCACCGCGGTCGGCTCGAACGCGCTGTTCGCCAACACCACCGGCTACCAGAACACGGCGCTTGGATCGCGGGCGCTCACGAGCAATACCTCCGGCATCCAGAACACGTCCGTAGGATTTAACGCATTGAATGGAAACACGACCGGCCAGGCGAACACCGCGCTCGGTGCGTTTGCCGGCGACGATTTTCAATCGGGAACCGGAAACACTTTTCTTGGAATGTTCGCCAACACGCTGACCGCGAATATCAGCAATGCCACGGCCATCGGCTACAACGCGCTGGTATCGGCCAGCAATTCGCTGGTGCTCGGCGGAAATGGTTCGGACGCGGTGAACGTCGGCATCGGCACGCCCGCGCCGCGCACGAATTTGGAAATTCTGTCGGAAAATCCGAGCACGTTTGCTTTGCCGGCCACCACCATCACGCTTTCCACGCAGGAAATCGGCGCCACGACCGAAGCCGAAGCGGCGCTGGATTTCAACACCTACGCGTTTGAAACGAATTACACCACCTACAATCCCACGTCGCGGATCGTGGCGGTGAATGACGGCACGTACAGCAACGAGATCGAATTTCTGGCCAACAAGCCCGGCGCGCCCGCCGACGGTTTGTTGCCGACGATGACGCTCGATTCGCACGGCAATCTGCATGTGATTGGCAGCTTGTACGTGGATGGGGAAGCGTCGATCACCGGCAACCTGAGCAAAGGCGGCGGAACGTTTAAGATCGACGACCCGATCGATCCGGCGAATAAATATTTGTCGCACTCGTTTGTGGAATCGCCGGACATGATGAACATTTACAACGGCAACGTGGTCACCGACGGCGAGGGCGCGGCGATCGTGCAGATGCCGGACTACTTCGAAGCGCTGAACACCGATTTTCGCTATCAGCTGACCGTGGTCGGCCAGTTCGCGCAAGCGATTGTCGGGCAGGAAATGCAGGACGGCAAATTTACAATCCGCACCGACAAGCCGCACGTGAAAGTGTCGTGGATGGTCACGGGCATCCGGCACGACGCCTGGGCCAACGCGCATCGCACTCCCGTGGAGCAAGACAAACCCGCGGCCGAGCAGGGGCGTTATCTGCATCCGGAACTGTTCGGCGCTCCGGCGGATGCGCGTGTGGTGACAGCGCCGGCGCCTATCGCGGCGAAGCCGGCGGCAGCGCAAAAATAGAAGCGCCGAGGACAGCCAGCGACCCTGGCGCGTCGAAGCAGCGTCCCCACGGAGGTGGCAGGCCGTCCCACCGTTGAATTCGCTCAGTGCGCGGCAGCGGCGGCAGAATCAGGAGCCACGCGGGTCTGATCGGTGATCCAGTTCACTTCCCAGGTCTTGCCGCCGTCGGCGGAAAACGACTGCTCGAAGTGCGCCGAGTTCGGCGTGATCTGCGACCACAGAAAGCGGACGATCACGGCGCGGCCTTTCCACGTTTCAGTGTCGTAAAATTCTCCGTGGCCGTCTTTTTTGAATTCGCCGATCATCGGCGTCATCGCCTGGCCCAGATCCGGATCGGAAGCGCCCGCCCAGTAGATACTCCACTGGTGGGTCGTCGGGTTGTACACGCGCAGAGTCAATCCTTCCACGTGCCCTTTCGCGTTGTCGGTTTCAAACTGTTCGATGTTGGCGCGGCCGTCCCACATTTTGCGCGTCACTGAAGTGCCGTCGAAATCCACCCACTCGTTGGAGCCGGCCAGACGATCGACGCGCCGCGACAGATGGATTTTCCAGCTGCCAACTTCAAAATCGAAATCGTGCGAGCCGTCGCGCAATTCCTGCACTGGCAGCGCGTCGGGCTTCGCGGATGTGGATTTTTGTTGCGCGTGTACCGAGCGTGGAAATGCGAACACGACAAACGCCGCTGCCAAGAACAGGAACGTCAGAACTTTTCGCGTGCTAAGTATTTCGGTCATCTCTTATTTCTCCTTATGAAGTTAGACACTCGTGGCGATGCGATTCTTTAACCGCAAAGATGTGTCGCGCAAAAGCGCAAAGCGTTAGTGATTGCCGGCGTCGGCCACGCGAGTGTCGGTCGCGATCCAGTTCAGTTCCCAGGTTTTCCCGCCATCGGCTGAAAAAGCCTGCTCGAAGTGGCAGGAATTTGCGGTGATATCGGAAATCACGAACCGCACCAGAATCGCGCGGCCGTTGAAGGTTTCCTGATCGTAGAATTCGCCGCGCCCGTTTTTGAATTCGCCCACGGTGGGCACCTGCATCGTCCCGCCGCCGGCGCTCGCGCCGTTCAGGCTCCACTGGTGCGATTCCGGATCGTACAGACGCAAACTCAAAATCCGCGCCGGCCCCTTTGGCGTATCAAGGGTCAGCTCGACCATATTCGCCGCGCCGGCCCACACTTTACGCACAGTAGAGATGCCGTCGAGCTCGACCCACGTGCTTGAACCAGTTAGCGGATGAACCAGGCGCTTCAGATGCGTCTTCCACGTGCCGAATTCAAAATCGAAATCGTGCGAACCGTCGCAGCGCTCGGCTGGCGCCGAAGTGGCCGCCGTTGTGGCCGCGGGCGGGGTCGCGGCTGACGGCGCCTGCACGGTTTCGGGCGACGAAGAAACTCGGTGCGCCGACAGCGAATTAAACGAAATCGGCGAAGTCGGCGACATCAGTGCCACCGAGCAAAGCGAAAACCAAATTCCAATCTTCCCGATCATCTTCCGCATAATGTTCTTCCCCTCTTTCCTTTGGATTGCGCGCCTATAAATTCTTGCGATACACGATGAATCCGGATTTGTCGGCGACTTTGTCGTACAGCTTCATCGCGTGCGTGTTGGTTTCGTGCGTCTGCCAGTACACGCGAGCGCATCCCATCAACTGCGCGCGGCGATAGACTTCGTTGATCAGCGCGCGGCCCACGCCCTGCCCGCGTGCCTCTTCTCGCGTGAACAAATCCTGCAAATAACAATTCGACGTGAGCGCGATCGTGGTGCGATGGAGCAGGTAATGCACGGTGCCGACAAGCTCCCCGTCGCGCTCGGCCACCAGCGCATATAACGGTTCATAGGCGTCGAAAAAACGCGCCCAGGTGCGGTTGGTGATCACATCGCACAGCGCGGTTTCGCCCGAGCGTCCGTAGAACGCGTTGTAGCCGTCCCACAGCGGTTTCCACATCAGGAAATCGTCGGGCTGCAGTTCGCGGACAAAAATCGGTCCGCGCGCCGGCCGAAGTTCGGCCACCACTTCAGGCGCGCTCACGATTTCACCCGCGTTAGCGTCGCCGTGAAGTTCGGTTCCCAGGTTTTGCCGCCGTCATCGGAAAACGCTTGTTCGAAACGGTGCGTGTCCGGACTGATATCAAAAAACTTGGCGCGCACCAGAATCATGCGGCCGTTGTACGGCTCCTGATCGTAAAGTTCCAGGCGGCCGTCTTTGAATTCGCCCACCGCCGGCACCGTCAATACTCCCTGGCGGCTGTTGGCAAACGTCATGCTCCACTGGTGCGCTTCGGGGTTGTAGAGAAAAATCTGCATCCCTTCGAAGTTCGCGCCGGGGCCGGAGGCTTCGATCGTTTCGAGTTGCGCTTTGCCATCCCAGATTTTTTGGAATGTGACGGTGCCCTCCATCTCGGTCCACGTGTTCGATCCGGTCAGCGGATCTTTCAGCCGGCGGATGTGCGTCTTCCACGTGCCGAGATTGAAATCGAGGTCGTGCTGGCCATCGCGGAGCTGCGGCGCGGGCACCGCTGGCGGTGCGCCTGCGTTTTGCGAAAAAGCGGGTGAGGCCAGCGCTGCGATCGCCAGCGCCGACGTAGTTGCGAGAATTCCGATGCGAAAAATGGCTTTCATGACTTCCTCCGTTCGCGGCTGCGTACTTGCGGTGATTTCGGCATACATGCCGCGCTACCGTTTCACAGTGCGCCCGGCTGTGGTAGTTTCATAGAGCCACTTTTTATGCAATTGGTGATACCACTTTCGAAGTCCGGCGAGCCGCTTTTTCGGCAGGTGTACTCCGGGCTGCGCGAAGCGATTTTGTCGGGCACATTTCCGGCCGGCGACCGGCTGCCCTCCACGCGCGAACTGGCCGAAGAGCTCGGCATCTCGCGCACGGTGGTGCTGCTGGCGTACGACCAACTGGTCGCTGAGGGATATGCGCACGGGCAAGGCGGATCGGGAACGTTTGTTGCCGAAGGATTCAGCGGAAAGACGCGCGCAAAGAAATCCGATTCCGCTGCGAAGTTACGCTTGTCGCCCTACGGCGCGGCGGCGGAAAAAGTGGCCAGTACGCTCGATTTTCCCGGACGCCGCACCAAAGCGATGCGCTACGACTTCGCGTACGGCGGCCGCGGTGACGTGGACACGTTTCCGTTTGAGATGTGGCGGCGGATTTTGCTGCGTCATGCGCGCAAAGCCCCGGCGCGGCAGCTCGACTACGGCGCGGCGGCGGGCAGCATCGCGCTGCGTGAAGCGATCGCCCTGCACGTTCGCCGTTCGCGCGCGGTGGTGTGCGACGCTTCGCAAGTGATCGTCGCCAACGGATCGCAGCAGGCGCTCGATTTAATTTCGCGCGTGCTGATCGAGCGCAACCATGTAATTGCTATTGAGGACCCGCAATATCAGGGTTCGCGCGAAATTTTCCGCGCGGCCGGTGCGCGTCTGCACGCGGTCGAGGTCGATCGCGATGGATTGAATCCAGCGAAGCTGCCGCGCGCCGCAAGGCTGGCGTTCGTCACGCCGTCGCACCAGTTCCCTACCGGAACGATCATGCCGCTCGCGCGGCGGATCGCGCTGCTCAATTGGGCCAGCCGCGCGAATGCAATCGTGGTCGAGGACGACTACGACGGAGAATTTCGCTACGGCGCACAGCCGCTGGAATCGTTGCAGGGCCTGGACCGCGAAGGACGGGTGATTTACGTGGGCACATTTTCGCGGACGATTTTTTCGGCGCTGCGGATTGGATATTTGATCGCGCCGAAGTCGCTGGTCACCGCGTTTTCATCGGCGAAGTGGCTGTGCGACCGGCACACCGCGACCCTCGAACAGGAAACGCTCGCCGAGTTTATTTCCACCGGCATGTACGAGCGGCATCTGCGGCGCATTCGCCGGCGCAACACCGCGAATCGCGATGCGATGGTGGCGGCGATCGCGAAATTTCTGGGCGAGCGAGCGACGGTGACCGGAGACGGCTCCGGCACGCACATGGTGCTGTGGCCCCCGGCGGGCGTTTCGGAAAAAACGGTTATCGAGCGAGCCGCCGAGCGCGGCGTGGGCGTGTACGGCATCGCCGGATATTATTTGGGACGTCCCGCGCGGCCGGGATTGATGCTGGGGTATTCGCGGCTACGCCCGAAAGAAATTCACGAAGGCATTCGTTTGCTGGCGGAGTGTTTTTCGTAGGACAGCCTGCCGCGCAGACTGTCATGCGCGCCGCGGCGGCGGATTCCACGCTTTTGAACTGCAGCCGACGCCGAGACGATCGATCGCGCGATGGCGGTCGGTCGCGCGGCGCAAATCTACTTCGACCAGGGCGGGACGATGCCGTTCATCCGCGAATACGCGACCAGCTGGCCCATGTGTTCGTTGGCGTGGACGAGAATGCGCAGATAAATTCCGTCCACGGGCGCGTCGCGATCTTCGATACGGACTTTGCGCGCCAAGTCCGCCGGCGTCGCTGCGGCGTGCGCGACCTTCACCGCCTCCATCGAGCGCTTCAGCCACGCGATGATTTCTTCTTTCGTCTTGACCTTCGACAGCGTCTCGTCGGTCACGTCCGCCGGCGTTTTCACGCCCGCCTCCTCCAGCAGATAAAAATTGGACTCAATGATGTGCATGTACACTTCGCCGGTGGAGCGCACTCCTGGTCCGGGCCGCCACGCGAATTTATCGGCGGGCGTTGCTTCGGCCAGCGCGACCAATTGTTGCGTCACGTGCAGCCATTCGCCGTCGTAGCCTTCCCAGATTCCCTCCGGCAGTTTTTGTGCGTGCAGCGTGGGCGCGCAGAAAACCAGCAGCGCAATCGTCAGCAGAAACGATTTCATCGGCGAAGCTCCTTGTGGTGGCGTGCTACTGCGTTTTCACATCCGGCGAGTTGCCCGGCGATTTTTCCGGCGCGCGATTCATCGCGTCGATTCCATCGAACATTCCGAGCACTTCCTGCGACTCCGGCGATTTCAGCGGACCGACCACCGTGCCGTCGGAAAACGCGGCCATATCGAGCGTGATGATGTAGCTGGCGAGCCGCCCGTCCGGCAAGTGCGTGAACTGGCGCGGATCGGCAATCCACGTGGCGCCGGGCGCGAGATATGCCGACGGATCGCCCTGCGTTTCCAGTTCCTTGTTGGAGACGCGGCGCAGTCGGCTGCCGGTGTCCGGATCGAAAAACGAAATGGTGAACAAATATCCGCGAATGGGGACGGAGCTTTCGTTGGTGACGGCGATCGCCAGCACATCGCGGCCGAGTTCGTCGTAAGCCACGCCGGATTCGAATCGCAGCGGGCCGATCGTCTGGGTCTGCACGTTGTCCACCGGAAACGGCCCCTGCTCCGGCGTGATCGGTGTCACGTACCCGCGCAGCTCGGTGTTCTTGGTTTTAAAATCCATTCCGTCGAGCTTGCCGATCATCTGATGCGATTCGGGCATCGACGCCGGGCCCCAAATGGAATTGTCGGCGAATTTCAGCGCGTCCACCGTGACGATTACGGACTGGCTGTTCGCCGCAGCGGGCTTTGCAGACTTTTTCGTTTTCGCCGCGGTGCAGAGCGAGCGCGACCACTGGTCGCCGTTTTGAATCATCGGCTGGCTCGGCTCGCGCACTTCTTCCACGAACTGGCGCTGGGTCAGGTTGCCGTTTGACGATTTCGTAAAATCCAGGCGCAGCACGAACCCACGCAGCGGTTTTGCGCCGTCGTACTGCAGATTCAGCAGCACGCCTGGCCCGCCGTCGCATCCGGCGAGCGAGTCGCTGGCTTCGGCAGTAGCGTTGAGTGGCGAGACTTGCGCCGACGCTTGCGATTGCGCTTGCGCGGACGCGTCTTGCGCAAAGGCGCTCTGCGTTGTGAAGGCTGCGCCAGCGAGCGTGATGACACCGACGAGCCCGAGGACGCCGATGAAACGCGTAACGCGGTTCTGCGGATTGGCGGAGTTGCAGAAAATTGCTGATTTTCGTATCGCGGGAACAACTTCTATGAAGGCTGGACGCATGGCTCTCTCCTGATGTACCCATCGACTGCGAGGAAATCCCAAGGAAGAAACCCGGCACCGCTGGCCTGACTTCATTCGTAGCATGGCACCGCCCACCGCGAGCCACAAGTAAAAACACTGTCACGAGCGGTGTCGCGGTGGTGGCGTCGGTGTACTGCGGCGTCACCCGCGCACCGTCGCGTCCAGCGCACTGTCACCCCAGCGCCGTGGTAGCTCAGGCACTCGTGCCTGAGTGCGCTCCCGTTCACTGGAGCGCAGGTTCAGCCATGCCGCCCGCGCTTCCCGCCCCCGCCGCCTTTCACGACCGCGCTGAGTGGGCGG
The DNA here is from genome assembly GCA_963719065.1 of uncultured Acidobacteriota bacterium. GTDB lineage: Bacteria > Acidobacteriota > Terriglobia > Acidiferrales > UBA7541 > Palsa-295. The sequence continues at coordinate 1,091,916 of CAVRAM010000001.1, forward strand.
TACCACCGATCGATCGCCGTACCGCCGGCGCGGGTTGAAAAATTCCAGCAAAGCCATGAAATGTTCCGGGCGAATTGTGCTTAGAGGAATAGGCACCATTCCGTCGGCCCGTGGCATTTTGTGCGGGGTCGCGGCTACCGACGGCACCTAAGGGGGAGTTCATGCGTCAGCGGATCGGATCGGCGTTGCTAGCGGCGGCGGTAACGGTACTGGTTTCGGGCATGGCACCGAGCGCGAGCTTCGCTCAGCCGCGGCAGTCTTCGAGCGTCGCAGCGGCAGCGCAGGATACAGTGCCGCGGCTGCTGCAGATCAACGGAACGCTGAAAGATTCGGCGGCGCGGCCGGTTGCCGGCGTCGCGAGCGTGACGTTTGCGATTTACGCCGACCAAGACGGCGGCAGCGCGCTGTGGAGCGAAACGCAGAACGTAATCGCCGACGCGAACGGGCATTTTGCAACTCTGCTCGGCGACGCCACAGCAAACGGCATGCCTGCCGAACTTTTTGGCACCGGCGAGTCGCGCTGGCTCGGCATCACCATCGCGCGACAACAGGAAATGCCGCGCGTGCTGCTCGCAAGCGTACCCTACGCCCTGAAGGCGCAAGACGCAGAAACACTCGGCGGAATTCCGGCGTCCGAGTATGTGACGGCAAAATCTCTCGCCGCAGCGAACACGCGCGCGACCGCGCCGATTGTAAACAACGGTACGACGATCGTTTCCACGCCGCAGTCCGCAACAACTTCCGCGACCGCCGCCGCCTCGCAAGCCGCCATCCCCGACACGATCCCGCAGCTTCCCATCGCCGGCTACATCGCGGTGTTTTTGAATCAGACGCAAACCGGCGACTCGGTGATCTTCCAGTCGCCGTCGAACAAAATCGGAATCGGCACGCAGGCTCCGGCCGCAACGCTCGACATCAACGGCGGCGAAATTCTGCGCGGCGGCTTCTACGAATATCCCGAAGACATCGCCACAGCAACCAACGGCGGACGTCCGTCGCACTCGTTTCAGTGGCTGGCGTCTGCGTTTAACAGCACGACGAAGCAGTCCGTCGATTACGCGTTCGGATTCAAAGCCGTGCAGCTCGGCAACAACACCTCGAATCCCGGCGCGAAGCTCGATCTTTTCTACGGCACCGGCGGCCCCACGGGCACGATCAGCGACACCGGACTGTCGGTCGGCAGCACGGGCGTGATCACCTTTGTGCCGTCGCAAACCTTCAGCGGAAGCACACTGAATTTGCCGGCCAGCAATGGCCCGTCGTTCGGCACGGTGCAGTTGGGTGGAAGTCCGTTTCTGGCCGACTACGGCGGCAACACCAATACTTACGTGGGCAGCTTCGCCGGGAATCCGGCGACGACCGCTCAGGATAACGTTGCCATCGGGCCGTACACTCTTCAGGCCAACAGCATCGGCACCGGCAATTCGGCGCTGGGCGCGGCGACGCTCGAAGACGATACGACCGGCCAGTTCAATACCGCCGTGGGACTTGGCTCGCTGATCGATAACACCACCGGCTCTTACAATGTGGCCATCGGATATTACGCGATGGAAGACAACTTGAGCGGAAACAACAATATCGCCATCGGCAATCAGGCCGGACTGAACATGACATCCGGAAACAACAACACGTACCTCGGCGCAGGAGCGACGGGGGCCACCGGAATCTCGAACTCAACGGCGATCGGTTACGGCGCGGTGGCGAATATCAGCAACACGATCGAGCTGGGAGGCACGGGCTCCTCAGCCCCGGCCGTTGGGATCAACGACCCGTTGCCGTCGCACACGCTCGACGTGGCCGATCGCGGGACCAATGGATACGGAGTTTTTGCCAGTTCCACAGTTGTGGGTGACGCGGCCATCGGAGGATTCAGTTCGGCGACCAGCGGTCTTTCGAACGGCGCGACATTTCAATCGGCGAGCCCGAACGGCTCGGGCGTGGTGGGCGCGAATTACGCGGGCGGCTACGGTGGATACTTTGTTTCGAATTCCGGCGGGACGGCGGCGTATTTCTCCGGCAACGTCGGTGAGACCGGCAACTTCACGCTCACCGGCAATTTGACCGTCACCGGCGCAGTAAACGTGACGGGCAACGTCAGCAAAGGCGGAGGGTCGTTCAAGATCGACGACCCGATCGATCCGGCGAACAAATATCTGTCGCACTCGTTCGTGGAATCGCCGGACATGATGAACATTTACAACGGCATTGTGACGCTCGACGTGCATGGCGCGGCGGTGATCACAATGCCGGATTGGTTCAGCGCGCTGAATCGCGATTTCCGTTATCAGCTGACGGCCATCGGCGCGCCGGGCCCGAACCTTTACGTCGCGGCGAAGATGAAGGGCAACCAGTTCCGCATCGCCGGCGGAAAAAAGGGGCAGGAAGTTTCCTGGCAGGTGACCGGCATCCGTCACGATGCGTGGGCCGATGCGAATCGCATTCCCACCGAAGAAGAAAAGCCGGCCGACGAGCAGGGCAAGTATTTGCATCCGGAGTTGTACGGCGCGGGGCCGGAGAAGTCAGTGGCGGCTCGGCGCGACAGTGCGAGCCCGGTGGCGAGTCCGGCTGCGAGTCCGGTGCCGGCGACACAAAAGTAGCGGCGCGGTTTCTCGTGGAGTGCGGCGCCACCCGCGCAGCGTCACCTCCAGCGCGTGGTAGCTCAGGCACTCGTGCCTGAGTGCGCTCCCGTTCACTGGAGCGCACGTTCAGCCATGCCGCCCGCACCGCACCTCCCCGCCCCCGCCGCCTTTTACGACCGCGCTGAGTGGGCGGTACCACGGATCAATCGCCGTATCGCCGGCGCGGGTTGAAAGATTCCAGCAAAGCCATGAAATGATGCGCCCGAATTGTGCTTATAGGATTAGGCACGATTCCGTCGGGCCGCGGCAGTATGTGCGGGGTCGCGGCTACGGACGGCACAGGGGGCGTACATGCGCTGCGAACTTCGATCGACAATCCTAGGTGCTTTGGTAACGGTACTCGCTTCGGGCGCGACGTTTGCGCGGCCGCAGCAATCATCGGCGGTGGCGGCCACTACCCAGGACTCCGTACCGCGCCTGGTGCAGTTCAACGGAACGCTGAAAGATTCAGCGGCGCGGCCGGTTGCCGGCGTCGCGAGCGTGACGTTTGCGATTTACGCCGACCAAGACGGCGGCAGCGCGCTGTGGAGCGAAACGCAAAACGTCATCGCCGACGCGAACGGGCATTTTGCAACCCTGCTCGGCGGCGCGACCGCGAACGGCATGCCCGCCGAACTTTTCGGCACTGGACAATCGCGCTGGCTCGGCATCACGATCGCGCGACAACAGGAAATGCCGCGCGTGCTGCTCGCCAGCGTTCCCTACGCGCTAAAAGCGCAGGACGCAGAAACGCTCGGCGGAATTCCCGCTTCTGAATACGTCACTACAAAATCGCTCGCCGCAGCGAACACGCGCGCGACTGCGCCGATTGTAAACAACGGTACGACGATCGTTTCCACGCCGCAGTCCGCAACAACTTCCGCGACCGCCGCCGCCTCGCAAGCCGCCATCCCCGACACGATCCCGCAGCTTCCCATCGCCGGCTACATCGCGGTGTTTTTGAATCAGACGCAGACCGGCGACTCGGTGATCTTCCAGTCGCCATCAAATAAAATCGGAATCGGCACGCAGGCTCCGGCCGCAACGCTCGACATCAACGGCGGCGAAATTCTGCGCGGCGGCTTCTACGAATATCCCGAAGACGTCGCGACGGCAACCAACGGCGGCCGCCCGTCGCACTCGTTTCAGTGGCTGGCGTCGGCGTTTAACAGCACGACGATGCAATCGGTGGATTACGCGTTCGGATTCAAAGCCGTGCAGCTCGGCAACAACACTTCGACTCCCGGCGCGAAGCTCGATCTTTTCTACGGCACCGGCGGCCCCACGGGCACCATCAGCGACACCGGACTTTCGGTGGGCAGCACGGGCGTGATCACCTTTGTGCCATCGCAAACCTTCAACGGTTCGAGCCAATCTCTTTCCGGCTCGCTAAGCCTTCCGGCCACCAGCAACTCCGCGACCGGTGTGATCAACCTGGGCGGCAGCCCGTTCATCAGCGCGTTTGGCAATCCCACGAACGTGTGGATCGGTGGGCAATCCGGCGGCGCTTTCGCCACTAGCGGGTCGAACGGGTACGACACCGCCGTCGGGTACGCGTCGCTTCAACAGAACACCACCGGAGCATTCAACGCAGCGTTCGGAGCGTTCACCCTGCAACAGAATACGACCGGATCCGGCGAGACCGCGCTCGGCGCGTTCTCGCTCGAGTCAAATACCACCGGTCAGGAAAACACCGCGGTCGGCGACTCGCTCACCAACAACACCACCGGCTCGTACAACAGCGGGTTCGGCCCGGGTTCGCTTTTCGCCAATAACTCCGGCTCATTCAATACCGCCTACGGGGGCGAAGCGTTGGCCGCGAACACGACCGGCTACGAAAACACCGGGATCGGATACGAAAGCGGCGAAAACAACGCGACCGGAACCAGCGACACGTTTCTGGGTTACGACTCCGGCGCGACGGCGGACGGATTCACGAACGCCACCGCGGTGGGCGCGGACGCCCTGGTGGGAGAAAGCAATGCTGTGGTGTTGGGCGGCACCGGCGGAGCGGCTGTAAAGGTGGGGGTTGGAACCACCACGCCGCGATCGCTGTTGGATCTGGTCGCCAGTGTCGGCTCGGGGCCTACCGCGCCTTCGCCGATTCTTACCATGACCAACACGTACGGATCGGGCGCCGTGGCTCTCGACTTCAACACCAGCACGCCGAGCACTACCGGGACCTACAATCCCGCGGCGCGAATTGAAGTGAGCGGCTCGCCGTCGGGATTTGTTCAGTTCATGACCAACAAATCCGGCACGGCGAATGGCGGCCTCGCTACCACGATGAGCATCGACTCGTATGGAAATGTGACCATCGAGGGCAGCTTGTACGTCGGCGGTGAACTGGAAAAAGGCAGCGGCACGTTCATCATCGACGATCCGATCGATCCCGCGAACAAAATGCTTTCGCATTCGTTCGTCGAATCTCCGGACATGATGAACATTTACAACGGCTCGGTAACGCTCGACGATAAAGGCGAAGCAGTGGTGGAAATGCCAGATTGGTTCGACGCGCTGAATCGCAGCTTTCAGTACCAGTTGACCGCGATTGGCTCGCCCGCGTCCGGACTGTTCATCGCCGAAAAGATGAACGGCAATCATTTCAAGATCGCCGGCGGCGCCAAGGGCCAGGAAATTTCATGGCAAGTCACGGGCATTCGCCACGACGCGTGGGCCAACGCGCACCGAACTCCGGTGGAGCAATTGAAGACGCCCGAGCAGCAGGGAAAATATTTGCATCCCGAAGCGTTTGGCGAGCCGGCGGAGATGAGCATGCGGCCGGTGCCCGGCGGTGGACACTAGACGGGATTGTGTGATGGCGCGATGAGTGGCGGCTGAGCGGTTTGGGTTTTGGTCCGGGTGGATCTGAACCCGTCAGGCAGGATTGTCTAACGTACCGTCAGACAGGATTGTCTAACGTACCGTGGCGCATCCGTGGAACGGGTTCGCGTGGATTTCGGCGTTGCGTTTGAGTGGGCCGTGCGGAGACCGTGTGATGCTACTCGCCGGCCTTGGCTGCCAGCATCGCTGCGACGGAAATATTCGGCATCAGCTCGGCCGGCACGTGATGGCGCTGCTGCAAATATTCCGGGTCGTTGTACGAGCACCACACTTTTCCGTCGGCGTCCTGCCACACCAAAATTTTCAGCGGCAGGTCGATGGCAATCGTCGGTGCAGCCACCATCACCGGAGTTCCACCCTTCGGATTCCCGAAAATCACGAGCTTCGTCGGACGCATCTTCAATCCGGCTTTTTCCGCTTCGCCGCTGTGATCCACCACGGCGAATACGTTGATTCCCTTCTCGGCTAAAATCGCGCGCAACTTTGCGACTGTTTCGTCCACGGAATGATTGCTGGGCTTGCTGCCAAATCCGGCGACATTGTTTTCGGGCATCGATGTGCCTCCTCGCAGGCGAATAGTGTACCGCACCGCAAAGTTTGAATTGTGAGCGCTGTGCAACGTTCGTATCATCGTTGCGCAGAGGTCGTCGCGTGGAGGTCAGTGTGCAGGAATTCGCGCGCGCGAAAAGGACGAGACCGTGATGCCATCTCTACGCAGCAAAACTTTTCGCACCAGCCGCACATTTGCTGCTGTGATTTTCTTAGCCCCTCTCTGCGCGATGTCCGCCACGCCCGCACGCGCCCAAAACGCGAGTGGCGGGAGCGCTGCCGCGCCCACGCCGAAAGTAATCGCCCTCCGAGCCGCGAAATTGATCACCGCAAAGCCGCTTGCGTCCGCCAGTGACGCCGACGCGCCGCCCATCGCCAACGCCGTGGTGATCATCGAAGGCGACCGCATCAAAGCCGTCGGCTCGAATCTGCCGATTCCCGCGGGCGCGGAAGTGATCGACCTGGGCGACAAAACGCTGCTGCCGGGTCTGATCGACGCGCACACGCATCTGCTGCTGAGCATGGACGCCGGGCGCAGCTACAAAGTGGACGACGTGGAAATCCTGCGCACCGTCGCAACGATGAGCACTGCCGAGCGCGCGCTGATGGGCGCGAAAATGGGCCTCGAAGATTTGCAAGCGGGCATCACCACGGTGCGCGATCTGGGAAATTCCGGCGTCAACGGAGACGTGGCGCTGCGCGACGCGATCGATCGCGGATGGGTGGCCGGTCCGCGCATCGTTGCGTCCACGCGCGCACTGGCCGCGCCCGGTGGACAACTGCCAACGCTGCAAACATCGGCGCAAAATCTTATCGACATGGAGTACGTCACGATCGATGGAGCGCAAAGCGCGCGGCAAGCGGTTCGGCAGGCGCTGTACGACGGCGCGAAGTGCATCAAAGTGATCGTCAATGGTCCGGCGAATGTGACCGCCGAAGAAATGAAAGCGATCGTCGAGCAGGCCCACACCTCGCATGTGAAAGTCGCGGCGCATGCAACCGACGACGAAGCGGTTCGCATTGCCGTCAATGCCGGCGCCGATTCGGTGGAGCACGGCTACGAGCTTTCGGATGAAATATTGAAGACGATGGCGCAGAAACATATTTTTCTGGTGCCGACCGACTGGCCGGCGGACGAATACGTGGCGGCCACGTTCAATGGCCGCGATTCCACGCCCGAAGAACGCGCCGAATCCTTGAAGGGATCGAAAATGTTCGTCGAAGCGAATAATGCGCGGTTGAAACGCGCGGTGGCGGCGGGCGTGCCGATCGCTGCGGGTTCGGATATGTGCGAGGTGGTGCCGGGGCAAACGCGCGGCCAGGCGAGCCTGACGATGATTACGGCGTACGCGGGCGCGGGCCTCACTCCGATGCAGGTGATTCACGCGGCGACTAGCAATGCGGCCGAGCTGCTGGACGAGCAGAAAAATATCGGCAGCATCGAAGTTGGGAAGTTTGCGGATTTGATTGCCGTGCCGGGCGATCCGCTGAAAGATGTCACCGAGATCGAGCACGCAAAGTTTGTGATGAAGGGCGGCGTGGTGATCAAGAACGAGAATTAGCTGGCGCGGTGCTGCGCGAATTGGATTCTGTAGCGGCGGGCTTTACGCCCGCCAGCCGTTGACTTTGATTTCCCGTACGAAATTCGCCACGCAACCCAAGCGGCAAAAGCTGGCGGGCGTAAAGCCCGCCGCTACAAAACCTAGGCCTGCGCCGGCTGTCCCACTCTAGCCGGGCATGGCGACGTGGCGGCTGCGGACGGTCGCAATCGCTTCGCGCAGCGTGTCGAAAATGCGATTCGGACCGATCGCTGTCGTCAAACCGTGACGGTCGAGGTCGGGCTTCAGGTCCGACTGCACGTGCGCGAACACCAGCTCGATATTTTCTTTCGCCAGGTCCTGCTGCAGTTCGATCACCGCCCGCGCCGCGGTGTAATCCACGTGCGTGATCGCGCCGGCATCCACAATCACGCACCAAACGCGTGGCGTTGCCGGCTCGACCAGGCTGCGAATTTGGTTTACGAAAAATTCGCAGTTGGCGTAAAACAGCGGCGAACTGAAACGGTACACAATGATTCCCGGCTCGGTGACTTGCCCCTTGTGCGGCGGCTTCAGCATCCACACGCCGTGGCCATCCATCACCAGCACCGCGGTGTGCGGATGATAGCTGTGCGACACCACGCGCAGCAGCGACACAACCATCGCCAGAATAATTCCCTGCTCGACTCCCACGATCACGACGACGACCGCGGTAAAAATCGCCAGCCAAAATTCGCCGGGACTTTCGCGCAGGATTTTCCGCAGTGAGGCGATATCGACCAGCTTGATGGCGATCGCAAACACCAGCGCGCCAAGCGCGCAGCGCGGCAGAAATTGCAGCGGCCGCGTGGCAAACAGCAGCACCAGCACCACGCACGCAGCGGTGGAAAGCTGCGCGATCTGGCTTTGCCCGCCCGAATTTTCCACCATCGCCGTTTGCGTGGGGCTGCCGTTGACCACAAACGTGCCGCTTAGCGCCGCGGCGGCGTTTGCGGCGGCCAGGCCAACGATGTCCGAGTCTTCGTCGAGTTCTTCGTGGTGGCGCTGCGCGTACACACGCGCGGTTGCCGCGCTTTGCGCCACGATCATCACGAAACACGAACCGGCGATCGGAATCAGAACTTCGATTTCGCTCCAGCTGGCCATCGGCAGCGAAAAATGCGGCAGCCCGCCGGGCACGTGACCGATCACCGTGACGCCATGGTCGGCCAAATGCCACATGGCGCTCGCGGCTATCGCGCCCACCACCGCGACGAGCGGTCCGGGAATTTTCGGCGACACTGCATGCAATCCCAACACGCACACCACGACCGCCGCTGAAATGGCAAGCGCGATGAGCTGAATGTGGGGCGCGTCGCGAATCACTTGCACCAGCTGCAGCACGGTGCGATGCGCCGTGATTTCCAGGCCGAGCATCGAGCCGAGCACGGCGATGCTGACCTGCACGCCCACGCCGGTGAGAAATCCCACGAGAACCGTCTGCGAAAGAAAATCGGCCAGGAAGCCGAGCTTCAGCATGCGCGCAATCAGCAGCAGTCCGGCGGTCATCAGCGCAACCAGGCTGGCGAGCTCGAGATAGCGTTCGCTGCCGAGCGGCGCAAGGCGAGAAACGCCGCCGGCAAGAATCGCGGCAGTGGCGGAATCGGCGGCGACGACCAGATAGCGCGAAGAGCCGAACGTGGCGAAAGCGATCAGCGGAAACAGCAGCGTATAAAATCCGGTGACCACCGGAGTGCCGGCGATTTTCGTGTAGCCCAGCGCTTGCGGAATGTTCATCGCCGCCAGTTGCAGTCCGGCGATCGTGTCGCGGATGGCGCCCTTTGCGGTGAGCGGGCGGAGACTTTGAAACAGCGGGATTTTTGGCGGCGAGGAGGGTTTGTGCGCGCGAGCTGCTTCGGATTCCGCCATTGCCGCACATCTTAGGTTGCGCTTTGCGCGGAGTCAATCGAGGGTTGCGCGCCGCGTGCGTGGCCGCGCGGTGTGAGTTCCCGGCACAGGCAGTGCGGCCCCTCCACGCCAAGTCTGCGCGGAGAATCCTGCTTGCCCTGAGGAACTAAGGGTCCGTTTCGTTCACGCCGGCGGAGTGGATTAGACAGTCCTGTCTGATGGTGGTGCCGACATTCGTGTCGGCACGCCTTCCTGTCCTGGATCTCGGTGCGTGAATCGAAAATTCCGTCAGCCTGAAGGCCGACGCACCATCAGACAGGACTGTCTAATCTACGGTGGCTGTGGTCGTTCGTCGCGCGATTGTTTAAGCCTGCGTGGCGCTGTCGGGATCGGACGGTTGTGTAGGACAGTCTGCCGTACTATTTCGGTGCGACGTTGAGTGAGGTCGCGATGCGCGTGGCGGCGCCGGTCGGACGTCAATTACGGTCGTCGCTGGCGGAGCGATCGTGGGAGGACAGCCTGCGCGGCAGGCCGTCCTACGTTGCGCTCAGTACACCGGCGTCAGGCGTTTGCGGCGCTCGATCCATTCTTCGGTGTTGAAGATTTTCGGGGTCAGCTCGATCAGCCGCGGCAGCATGTTGAACACGCTTACCGGGCCCCACTCGACGCCGCGCCGCGTGCGGAATCCTTTGCGGTTCAATTCTTCGGCAACTTTGCTGATCGAAATGTCCTGAATGATCAGCTCCATCAGCGACAGCAGAAATTGCATTTCGGAGGGATCGTCTTCCAGGCGCGAACAATCACCGGCGACGTGCGTGCCATAGGGCGCGTCCTCAAGCGCCAGATCGATTTCGCGCTGGGTCGGTTCGCGCATGGCGCGCGCGCCGGGCTCGTCCAGCTGCGGAGCGAGTTCGCCGCTCGGCAATTCGCGCTCCCACTCCACCGCCACAATGTGCCATCCGGCTTGCTGGCGGCGACGCATGTGCTCCGGGTCGATGGTGCCGTTCATCGGTTCGCGAACGCGTTCGAACTTCGACATTGCCGCTGTCTCCAGTGCGCCGGCCGGCGGCTGCCACCGTGCGCAAACGAACGAAACTGTACGCCCCGCCCGAGTACGAGCAAGTTTGTTTCCAATGTGGGGCGTGCGAAAAACCCAATAAAAACGGCCTGTGACGAGGCGGCTAGTCGTTACGGCTCAACCAGATGTCCGTTCCCGCGACGCGTTGCGTCCGCAAGCGGACGCCGCATCGTCCCACGGCGCTACGGTATTCCATAGCGCGCGAGAATGATGGGACGTATTTACGGTGGAGTAACATTCGGGCGATGATCGCGGGGGCAATTCGTGGCACAGGCATTCTTGCGCGATTATATACTTGACACAAGGAACGCTTTCCTTCATACTTTCTTCGTGCTTACCGCTTCCAGCTTCGTGACGTGCTTTTTGATGAGCCGATGCCCTTTGGCGCTGAACAAGTGCCGCATTGCTTCTTCGCTCGTCATGTCTTTCGGGTGCTTCTTTTTCGGCATACAGGTGACCTCATGGACGATATGAATTTGGTTCAGCTAGTACAAGAATTCGCCGACGACTCCAAATGCCGCGCTTATATCGAAGCGCTGCGCTGGCCAGAAAAGATTGCTTGCCCACGCTGCAAGGCTGACAAGATTTACCCTATCCGCGAGCGTGACCAGTTTGTTTGCGACGGCTGCGATTACCAGTTCAGCGCAACCGCTGGCACGATCTTCCACGATTCGCACCTGCCCTTGTGGAAGTGGTTCATCGCTGTCTATTTGATGGCCGAATCGAAGAAAGGTATGTCGGCCAACCAACTCAAGCGCACGCTCAAAGTGAGCTACAAAACCGCATGGTACCTCTGCCATCGCATCCGTAAGGCCATGACGGAAGTGAATCCGGCTCCGCTCAAGGGAACGGTCGAACTGGATGAAACGTACATCGGCGGTAAACGCCACTGGAAAAATCGGACCTACCTTCGGAACAAACAGATGGTCTTGGGCGCTATCGAGCGCAATGGACCGATTCGCCTCAAGGTTGAGAAGCGCAGCAAGAACGCGAGCCAAAAGATCGTCCACGAATGGATTAAAGAAACCACGTCGCCAAGCGTTGAGTGCCTTATGACGGACGGCCATCCCGCCTACTTCGGAATCGAGGATAGCGACACCAAGCATGAATCCGTTGACCACGCGCACCATGAATACGTTCGCGGCAACGCGCACATTAACAGCATCGAAAACGCATGGTCGCTGTTCAAGCGGTCGCTGATTGGTTCGTACCATAAAGTCTCTGCCAAGCACCTAGACGCCTACCTCGATGAATTTGAATGGCGCTTCAACAACCGCAAGAACCCTTTCCTGTTCCGCGACACAATGCTCAAGCTGATTGCATCGGACAAGCTCGAATATAAGAACCTGACGGCCGAAGAACCTGCGGCCTAGCGAAAATATCTCCAAATCAAATCAGCGACAAAAAGGGCCGTTACGATCACCGCAATAACTTTCGGAGCGAGGTCTATCCATGTCTGGACACCTGATACTTCGCCCTGCTGCATGGGCTGCTGTTCTGAATCTAGTTGGGGCTTTTCTAGTGTTTCTATCATTTCAAGCTACCTCCGCTGATTTTGGGCTGACTTCCCTGAACAACGGAAACAAAGCTTTATGCGCAGGGAATAACGCTCTCATAATTTGGGGCGAAGGATTTGTGGATTTCGGCAAAGGCGACGGTTGTTCACCAGAGAAAGTTCGTGGCAATCCTAGAGTTTCCATCGTGGTCGTGGATAGCCCGTTTATGGGATATATCGGCTGGTTTCTGTTGCTAATTGGTTTTGTGGTGCAAATTTTTACCATTGAACCCTCTCACGTCAGTGAAGATGATCTAAGGCGACTTCGCAAAGCAATCAAAATCGCTAGGGAATTAGAATGACGTCAACGGCTTATGGATTTTTTCCCACGGGCTTCCCGTCGCCTAAATCGTCGGACCAATCAAATTGCGTACATTTATCTATGAGTTTTCCGCCCCAAGATCCTGCTGGTATTGACGCTTGCTTTTTGGAATACAGAACTCTCTCGGTCGTCCAAAACTTGTAAGCCCAAGGCAGCGCGTACTTGCCACGCCTGAATTGCATCGTTTCCCAGTAGTAGCCACTTTGAGTCCAAATGTTTATTTCGTACTGGGCAATCCCCTCGGAATTAAGCTGCGGCACAATTGCTTCTGGTAGTGGTTTGGGCCATATCGTAGTCACGGTTCCTACGTTAATTTGTGGCTTAATCATGTAAATCAACGGCTTCAAGGACTGCTCTTCTGTAAGAATCTGAATCTCGACGCCTGTTAGCGTGTTTCCGGAACCTACATTATGAACATCCAAAGGTATCGCTAGGTCTGTAGCGCCGTGCGATTGCGGGAAAACGCAAGGAAAAGAGCCCGTCCCATTGATGTTATCCAAATTCCGTTTCGTCATGTCCGCGACCCGTTTCGTGGTTTTTAACGTTTCCATCAACTGCGTCATCGTGTCGGAATAGTTTCCTTTGGATACATCAATAGATTTATCGATTCGTCGAGCTATTCTGTCGAATTCTTCCAACTGCAATACGTCAGCGTTGCGCTGGGCATCTTCATGATCGTTGTGGTCCTTGTTGATCGCTCGCACCTCGACGACCATCAAAACCGTGGCTAAAAACAGCCACATTATTTTCTCCGTCTTAGACCACTTTTCCTCGGCTCTAACGCTCATAATGATCGCCACGAGACCGAGGAAAGCGACGGCCAGCCCAGCAATAGGAATAATCCAAATTCCTACTAGGGCTAAGTCGATGAAAACAACATGTATGGCGGCTAGTCGCCAAGAATAGCGAACGGGAGTTTTCGCCCAAGTCACAATTTGGCTTTGAGTACGAAGAAGAGTGCCTTTCGCGTTGTGAATCAATAGATCGATTTCCTGCTTCGCAGCCTTCCCGAGAAGATGTAGTTTTTGCATAGTGGCGAGAGTGTATCCCACTACTTGCGTGAAGTACACAATCGCGCATTCTTGCCTGTGGCCCGCGACCGCGGATGTGGATTCGACAGTCCTGTCTGATGGTTCGTCAGACAATTTGTCTGACGGCTTTTTATTCATCCCGCGCCGACGGACCTTGACTGCCGTCAGCCTAAAGGCCGACACACCATCAGACAGGACTGTCTAATCCACTTCGCCTACGTCGAAATCTTGCCAGGAACGACCCACCACGCGCGCGCCGTACCGTTGCGCTTTTGTCGAGCCGCGCCGTAGTGCCGTGCTGGCATGCCGCGCTAAAGGCCGCGGCAGCGGTGTGCGTTGCGATGTCGGTCCGACGCCGGCCGAGCTGCTTGATTGTAGGGCGGTCGTGGGAGGACAGCCTGCGCGGCATGGTCACGAAGGTGCCGCGCGCTATGACTTCGGCGTGGCGGACTTCAGCGACCGCAACGCGACGGCGCCGAGCACTAACACCGCTGCGAGGATGGCGACCCATAGCGCGGCGGGATGCTGCTCGCTCCAGGGGCGATTGTCGGGACGGCCTTTGAAATCGGGGTTCGTCTGCTCGGGGCCGAGCTGCGCTTCGTCGGCCGTTGCGGAGCGCTGAAACAATTTCGAGTAGTCGTACACCGGAGCGTCGAGCAGAGCGTCGCCGTAATACAACGTCAGGTGGGCATTCGCGTCGGCGTCGAAATAAATGCGGCGCTCTCGCTGCTCCAGTTTCACGCCGTTAATTTTAAGCGGCGCATCGTCGCCATTGCGCACGATCACCGCAATCACGCGTTCGCTCGGCACTGCGGGTTGCGAATTTTCTTCCTCCGCGTTTCCGACGATGCCGCTCCAGTTGGGAATCGCCTCGCAGACGCAGATCGAATAATTGTCCACGTCGATTTTTTCGCCGCGGTGCGTGGTGTGGATGCGCGTCAAATCTCCGAACGCAATCGGCGTGTCTTTTCCCTGCTGCACTTCCACCGGACGGGTGAAATTCGGCTGCGACGCGTCCACATCAAACGTGACGCGATCGATCGGCACTCCGTTCGGTACGGTAAAGGTGTAAACGGAACTTTTGTCTTTCGTGGATGGCGTCGCCGTGGAACTGAGCGCGCGCCACACGGCAGCTTGCTGATGCGTGGAGCTCGCGGTGGCGGCTTCGACTTCTTTCGGCGTGACCGGCCCGTCGATGGTGACGCGCAAATACCGGAACGTGGAGAGCGGCACCTGGAGCGTGCTCTGATGGCCGAGTTTTTCAGTGGATAGATCGTAGATCGTGGTGGTGCCGAGCTTGGTCCATGCCGCGCCGTGCAGATCGTCTTGCCCTTCGACGGTTGCGTGGGCCACGAAATCGCGCGCGCCGAGCGTGAGCGCAACGCGGTCGTATTCGTCGATGTCCGACATATCGAGCAGGAATTGCGTTTTGCCGCCGATGGTGCCGGGTTGCAGGATTCGAATCGAGCGCTTTTGAATTTCCGTGCCGCCGGTTTCGAGCGCGAGCTTGTACGGCACTTCCTTCGTGCCATCGTAGAGGCGAAGATCGCCCAGGCCCGGCCGCGAATGCTGCCAGATCGATTCGTCCACCACGATGTAGTGCTGCCCGGTTGTAGCGGGCACGGTGACGGTGCGGTCGTAGCGGAAATATGAAATCGCGGCGACGGCGGTGACCGCAAACGCGGCGAGCGATGCGGCAATCAGTTTCTGCGTGCGAATCATTCTGGAAAGTCTCCCGCGAAGCGAGCGCCTACGCTTGCAATCTGGAAATGAAGTGCAGCGGCCCTGCTACTGCTTTTCATTCAGCTTCAGCCAATCGCGCTGGTAGATAAACGAAATGCCGAGCAGCACCGCGCCCAGGGCGATGAAGCTGACGATGCGGAATGCCCCGCCGAGCTGCGATACGTCCACCACAAAGACTTTGCCGATGGTGAAGGCCATCAGAATCAGCGCCTGCCAGCGCACGAACGACGAGCGGCGCCAGAATCCCACGGCCATCAGTGCCGCGCCATACAGCAACCAAATCGCGGAATAACTGAAACTGCGCTGAATAACCAGCTGATGGAGATGCTCGTAATTGCGAAAACCGCCGTTGAGCCGCATCTCTCGTGAAAAATAATCTCGAGCTTCGAGAGTGAGGGCGATCAGCGCGAGCAAGTTCACACCGACAACCGCGGCATATACAAACGGCATTTCGCTTTGGCTGGCGTAGCGCTGGCCGTAAATCGCAATTCCCGCGAGCACCGCAATCGCCACCAGGTACGTGGCGAAGCGCGCGTTGAAAATAAGCGTGTCGGTGCTGTACCAATCGAAAAACAGCAACCGCACGATTCCCATGGTGAGCGCCGTCGCGGCCAGCCAGCGAATCAGATTTGTTTCGGTCTTCACGCTGAACCACAGCAGCACCGCCGATTCCACCAGCCATCCGATGGTGATCCAGTGGCCGTCGAGCTTCAGCGGAACCGCGATGGTGATGAACACGATCGCGATCACCACGTGCAGCAGGCGCAGCGCGGTGGTTTCTTCGTCGGGGAAACGCCACTTGAATGCCGCCGAAATTCCCAGATAGATCGCCGCAAACGCCAGCGCGAAAAGCGTGAGCGTCAAATAGTCCGGCGCGTACATTACGTAGAGCGACAGAAACACGAGCGCGGCGTTGAACAGCGGAATCAGCGTGAGCGTTGCCGAGACTCCGGCAAAGCGCGTGGATTTTTCGAGCTTGTTGACCAGCGGCACGATGGCGAACGCCGCGCCGAACAGCAGCAGAAACAAAACCGTGGTGCCGCGCTGATCGGCGCTGTAGTAGTCGCCGTACCAGCCGCAGTAGAGAGTGACCGTGCCGATCGCGCTGCCCCACAGTAGCCGGCGCCACGGCTTCACAATGCTGGTGACCAGAATCGCAAGGTCGAGCAGCAGCACGTAGGAAAACAAAATCACTTCGTGGTTCTGGTGAGTGGAGAGCAAAACGGGAGTCGAAAATCCGCCAGCGATTGCAAATACCGCCAGAATTTCGGCGTCCTGGCTGATGGCCATCGCAATCGTCGCGCCGGTGACCACGATCATGGCGATGAACGCCGCCGACGACGGAATCAGGTGATACACCTGAAACGCGGCCCACAGCGAAAGATAAAGCACGCCGATGCCGACAGCCTTTAACGAATACGAAAACGGCTGGTGGCCTTGTTTGCGGAAACGCTCGCTCCACAAAATCAGCGCCGCGCCCGCGACCAGGCCGATGGCGATGCGTCCGCTGGGTCCGATCCAGTTATTTTCGAATGCCAGTCGCAGGAAATACGAAACGCCGATGAGCATGGCGACAATGCCGATGCGGTTCAGCCAATATTGTCCGATTTTCTTTTCCAGGTCGGCGTCGCCGGAGTGTCCGAGCGAGAGCGGTTTTGCGGCGGACGGATTTGCGCCTGACGGTGCGCTGGGCGTTGAGCTGAACGGCGAAGTGAGTCGCGCAGTGACCGGCGACTGTGCGTGCGACGGCGAAGGCGCGCGCGGCGCTGGAGGCGTGAGCATCGTGCCTTCGAGCGGCGCGGCGACGTGCGAAGGCGGCGTCGCGGGCGGCGCGGACGCCTGTGTGAGCGGCTGCGCAGCAGGGTCGTGCGTTGATTCGGCTGGGTCGGGCGGCACGGCGATGCCCGCTGCTTCCTGCTCCAGCCGGTAAACGCGAGCGGTGAGGGCGGCGACCTGCGCGCGCAGTGCGTCCAGGCCGTCTGGGCCGTCGGAGGAGTTCGCCATGGGCGCACAATAGCGTAAGTCTCGCGCCGGAGCAAAGTATTTGCGGCGCATCGTTGCGCACAGCTTACTCATGCTTGAAGTGCTGGCAATGCGCACGCCCACCCGTTTGCAGGAATCCCGCCGCTACAGAAGCAAAGTCAACAGCACGCGTGTCCGCTGGGCGGCCCCGCGCTCGCAGACGTGGGCGTCTGCGCTACGAAAACCTGCGTTTCGTGACGGCGCAGCAATTCTGCGAACACAGATCGGTGGGTCACGGAAGCCGCTGCACTTGGTAGCGCAGACGCCCACGTCTGCGTGCCTAGCAGCGCCTTCGGCTGAGGCGGTGAATGAATTGTGCGAACACAGATCGATGGGTCACCGAAGCCGCTGCATCCGGTAGCGCAGACGCCCACGTCTGCGTGCTTTCGCCTCGGCCCTCGAATCATCCCCGTGTGGAAACTACGTACGTCCGCGTGCGGTATTTCTACGAATTGCACTGCATTGCCGGACATGCAATCTTGACGCATGATCGATCCCACGTATTACCGCCGCAACCTGCCTCACCGTTTTCCGAAGGACAATCCAATTTTCCTCACATGGAGACTTCACGGTTCCATGCCGCACGGCTTTGAGCAGAAACTCGCGGAAGCACGATCCAAATCAGACGGAGAGGAATTCCGGCGCGCCGAGGAACTTCTGGACGCGGAGGTAGCGGGCCCGCTGTGGCTGAAAGGTCCGTTCGTAGCCAAAATGGTGTGCGACGTGATCGAACGCGGCGAAATTCAGTTCGATCGGTATCGTATGCACGCGTATGTCGTCATGGCGAACCACGTCCATCTGCTGATGACTCCGAAGACGGAGGTATGGCGGCTGACGAAAGAGCTGAAAGGTTTGACGGCTCGACTCGCAAACCGATTGCTCGGTCGAACGGGAAAGCCGTTTTGGCAAGCTGAATCGTTCGATCGCTGGACGCGCGACGAGCGCGAATTCTGGAATGTTCACCGGTACATTGGAAATAATCCAGTGAGGGCTGGCCTGGTTTCAAGGCCGGAGGATTGGCCGTGGTCAAGCGCGTCGCGGGGATTTGCTGCGTTGCGCGGTGGTAATTTGGCTGCGGGTGCGGCGCTGCCAATGCAGACAAGACGAAACGATTGAAAGGCGAATCCCGATCTGCGGTGCGGTCGAAAACGATACCAAAGGCACGCTTGCCCGCTTTGCGGACTCGCGCTCGCAGACGTGGGCGTCTGCGCTACGAAATGCTGCGATTCGTGACGGCGACTCAATTGTGCGAACACAGATCCGTGGGTCACCGAAGCGGCCGCATCCGGTAGCGCAGACGCCCACGTCTGCGTGCCTTGCAGCACCTTCGGTGCGGCGAAAAACTATTCGTAGCGGAGGGCTTCGACGGGGTTCAGGCGCGCAGCTTTCGTCGCGGGCCACACGCCGAAGACCAAGCCGATGCAGACCGAAACGGTGAAGCCGATGGCCACGGCCCACGGCGACACGGCGGCTTTCAAGTCGCTGACGATCGGCACCAGCGTGACGATCGCGCAACCCACCATAATTCCGATCACGCCGCCGGTGCCGGTCAGCGTCATCGCTTCAAACAAAAATTGCCAGGTAATGTCTTTGCTGCGCGCGCCGATCGCTTTGCGCACTCCGATCTCGCGCGTGCGCTCGGTGACGCTTACCAGCATGATGTTCATCACGCCGATGCCGCCGATCAGCAAACCGATCGAGCTGAGCACCACAATCACCAGCGCCACGCCGCCGATAATGTCGTTGAATTGCTTCACCGAGTCGGCGTTGGTCTGGAGCGAAAAATTGTCGGGCTTGTTGTAGGCCACGTCGCGGCGCCGGCGCAGCACTTCGCGCGTTTCGTCCACGGCTTCGTCCAGGTGCCCGGGATACGCGAGGATGCCGATAAAAACTTCGAAGCTCGCCGGAAACAATTTCAAAAACGAATAATACGGAATCACGACGCGCCGGTCTTCATCGCCGGTGCCGAAGCCGCCGAGCGGCTTCTGAAATACGCCCACGACCATGAAGTTAGTGCCATCGACCAGCACGTTTTTACCGATGGCATCGTCAAAGCTGGGAAACAGCGCCTTGGAGACGTCTTCGCCGAGCACGACGACGTTATCTTTGTGCGTGTTTTCTTCTTCGGTGAAAAATCGGCCGGCCTTCATCACTTCGCTCGCGTCCACTTCCGGATAATTCGGAAACGTGCCGCGGAATTCCCCGCCCTGCACTTCGTTTTTCTCGTAGCGGACGGAGTGAGCCTGCTGCCAGTTGTAGATCGCGACGGTCACTGCCTTCACCGAGGGCGCCATTTCTCGCACGGCTTGCGCATCGTCGAGCGTCAATGGTTTGCGCTGGCGCTCTTCTTTCGGACGGCGTCCGTTCGATGGACCTTGATTGAATCGCCAGGCCCACGCGGAGTTCGCGCCGCTGGCGTTGATTTCGTCGTCGATGGTGTCGCGGAATCCATCGACGAGACCTACGACCAGAATGATCAGCATCACGCCGATCATCACGCCGAGCACCGCCAGAAAACTGCGCAGCTTATGAGCGCGCACGGTATCGAGCGCCAGACCAAGATTTTCGCGAACGTCGTTTTTGAATTCCATGGCCTGATCTGCCGCCTGCCAGTCCTCTGATACCTGTGTGCTATCCGTCCGCGCGCAACGCTTCGATAGGATCGAGCTTCGAAGCGCGCATGGCTGGATAAATTCCGAAAAACAATCCCACGCTGGTGGAAAGCACCAGCGCGATCACCACAGCAAATACCGGCGTGGCGATCGGAATGGACGTTGCGCTGCGAACCAGCGCCGCAATCGCAATGGCGATCGCAATTCCAACCAGGCCGCCCGACGCAGCGAGCATCGCCGACTCCACCAGAAATTGCATCACGATGTGCCGGCGCCGCGCGCCCAGCGATTTGCGCAATCCGATTTCGCGCGTTCGCTCGGTGACGCTCGCGAGCATGATGTTCATGATCACGATCCCGCCGACCACCAGAAATACCGATGTGACCCACACAGCGACGCCGAAAATATTTCCGGTCAGGCTGTCCCAGATGCCCATCAGCGCGGTCGGCTCCACGATTCCGAAATTGTCGTCGGCTTCGTACGGAACGTGCCGCCGCGAACGCAAAATCACCCGCGCTTCATCGGCAGCGGCAGACATGGCCTTGCGGCTGGTAGCCGAAACGAAAATCTCGATCGAATCCTGCGGCGCCAGCCATTCTTTGCGGTAGGTGCCGAGCGGAATCATCACGAAATTGTCCTGGGTCTGGCCGAGAACCGAGCCTTTCGGCGAAGCGACGCCGATCACCTGATATTGTCCCTGCCCGGCGCGGATTTCTTTGCCGATCGGGTCCACGCCGGCGAAAAGCTTTTCGACCACGTCCGGGCCAATCACGCACACGTTGGCGCGGTGGTCTTCGTCGATCGTCGTCAGCAAACGTCCGCTCGACGCGTTGATGTCACGAATCTCGGTGAACTCCGGCGTCGCTCCGATAATTTGCACGTCTTCGCTCAGCCCGCTGCCGAACCGGACGTCGGCCGTCGTTTCCTGCTCACCGGCAATGTGCGAAGCCAGAGTCATGCCGTCGCGCAGCGCCTGCAAATCGTCGAGTGTCAGCCGCGGGCGCTTGCGCGCTTTATTCCACTGCTCCAGGTTGGTGGCGATGCCGATGCGGTCGATCACGAAGGCGTTTGAGCCGAGGTTGGCAACTTTGTTCGCGACGTAGAGGTTCAGGCCGTTGAGGATCGACATGACGGCGACCAGCGTGGTGACCGCGAGCATCACGCCCAACAGCGTGAGGAATGTGCGCAGCTTGTGCGCGCGCAAAGTGTCCATCGCGATGCCGATGGTTTCGCGCAGCGCGACCAGCATTTGGCGTGCGTCGGATTTGAGGGGCGCTGGCGTCATGGTCTGCGTTTCAATTTGATGCTTCTGCGATGTGGCGCCGCTCGATGCGTGCGCCGAAACTCATCGATGAATCTGCCTGCGTAGGTTAGCCACTCATGGCTGACCAAAGGTCCGCTCAGCGGACGTCTTTTCGCACTGCCCGCGCCGCGATCGGCGCACGTACTTGTTGCTGTGCCGATGCGTGAGCGTTCATGGCACACACTTCGACCGCCAACGTTTCGCTCGCGGCTGCACTTGTTCATACGGACGACGAGCGCGATATGTTTCAAGCTAAAGACGGCTAAACCCCGCGAATCGTTGCACTTCGTCTGAACGGCAGCCTGCGACCGCGCCGCAACCAGACAAACGCCACACCTTAATATAGGGGTTCGACTGAAATCGCGCCAATCGGTGAGCAAATCCCCCGAAAATCGAGGGTTAGGGTGTGCCGGCAGGACGTCGAAGCTGACCGCAAACGCCTGGTCAGCGACGAGTCGCTAACCTACGCCGCCTTGCCGATGAATCTGCCTGCGTAGGTTAGCCACTCGTCGCCGACCAAACGTCCGCTCAGCGGACGTCTTTTCGCACCGGCCCACTTGGAAGGGCGGAGCTTTAGCTCCGCCGTGGATTAGACAGTCCTGTCTGATGGTGTGTCAGGCTTCAGCCTGACGGAATTTTCGATCCATGCAGCGAGATCGTGGAAAGGAAGCCGTGCCGACACGAATGTCGGCACCACCATCAGACAGGACTGTCTAATCCACGGCGGCTGCGACGCATCATGCGTGCGGCCACAAGCCGACTCCGCGTTCAACCCGCTCCGCCGAGGCGAGTCGAGCGATCGAGATTCTGCCAGCGATTTTTCGCGGTGAGAAAACTTACTTCCGGGCAGGAGCAAGCTTCGCTGCAAACGCTTCGGACTTCTTCGCTGCCGCGGCCGCTTCGCAAAACGCCTGCGACGGCTTGATGAATTCCACGGCCACCTGTGTTTTGCCCATGAAACTGTTGCCCAGGCTGGCCACGCGGCACAGCATTTCTTCCCCGTTCACTTTGTTCTCGATGCGGATGATTTGCTGCAGCACCACGGGATTGGCGAGCAGGATCAGCGCTCCGTGCGCGTTTACCACCACCGTGTGCGTTTTTTCGCAGACCGTACGCTTGGCCGAATCGACCAAATGCACGTTCACCGGAATGCGCGCGTTGATGCGTTTGCTGCGGCGCCGCTTTTCCGGACGAGGCTCGACGTGTGGCAGGTTCAGCACAGCTTGAACGTAACAACTCCCCCGCGGATTCTCAATATCGAACGTTTTCGTGTGCCCTGCCAGTGACGGTTGGCGGTGCTGCGGCAATTTCGCGCGGCCAGGCCGTACCTTTTTTGCAAGTTTTCAGTGTCGGTACCGTGGACTCGACAGTCCCGTCTAACCCACATCCGCCTTCAGATTTTGATTTTGTAGCGGCGGGCTTTACGCCCGCCAGCATTGGGGTTTTCGTTTTGGTCGTCGGAGTTGAAAGGATCGCGTGACGAACGCAAACGGCAGACCTAAGCGGCGACGTAACAAGCAACGTCAACGGCTGGCGGGCGTGAAGCCCGCCGCTACAAATTCAACGTCAGAAACGGCAACGTCACAACCAACGGCAACCGCACACTCTGCGCTCCTCATCCGAACTTGTTCAACACGAACGCAATGAAGTAGGATGTGCGCTTCACACCGGAGGCAAAATGAAACTTCGCAACACGATGATTGCATCGCTCGCAATTCTGGCCGCGGCTGCTGTCGCTTCGGCGATTTCGCTCGCGCCGATCGCGCCGCGCGCTGCCTTCGCGCAGGCCGCCGCAAAAACCGAGCACGTGCTGAAAGCCGCCGAAATCACCGGCAATTTGTGGCCCGACAAAGTTTTCTTCCGCGGACAATCCGCCACCACGCAGCTGCGCAACACCGGCGGCGTCGAGTATGCCGACGGCATGTACGTGCTCGCCGGGCTGGTCGATACGTCCGGTTACACGGTCGGCATTCGCGAAAAATATCAGGCCTACCTGATCACCGAAGTGGCCATCGAAATCGAAGGGCAGAAACTCGCGCCGGGCGCGTACGGCATCGGCTGGATCGCCGGCAACAAATTCAACGTGATGGATCTGGGCGCGCACGATCTGTTTACCGTCGATTCCAAGCACAACGCGGATTTGAAACGCCCCGCGCCGCTGCAAGTGGTTGCCGGCCCCACCGCGGGAACCTATCTGATCTACAACGGCCGCGACAGCGTGCAATTCCAGCGCGCGAATTAATTTCCGGCTCGCACAATAAAAAACACGGAGTCACATCACGCCATGCTGCGAAAACTGATTCTCTGCGCTTCGCTGTGCGGACTCGCCGCGGGAATTTCCGCGGCTCAGTCGGCTTCGCAAACCGAACGCCCCGACCGCCTGCTCGACGAAATGAAACAACTCACCGAAGCGGCCGGGCCGCCTGGCGCCGAAGGTCCGGTGCGCGATCTGATGGTCGGCTACATGAAGCCGTACACATCGAAAATTTCGTTCGACGGGCTGGGTTCGGTGATCGCACAGCAGGGCTCGAGCGGGCCGCGCATCATGGTGGACGCGCACATGGACGAGCTCGGCGCGATCGTGCGCCACATCCGTCCGGATGGATATATTTCGGTGGAAATGCTCGGCTACTGGCTGCCGCAGGCGCTGAGCGATCAGCGTTGGACGATTCTGGGCAGCAAGGGCAACGTGATCGCGGTCTCCGAACTGGTGGACGCGCACGTAGCCGGCGGGCGCAACTCCGAAAAGAACATGGAATATTTTATGGACGTCGGCGCGCGCACCGCGGCGGACGTGGTCGCGATGGGAATTTCGCCCGGCGATCCGATCGTGCCGGTTTCGCCGTTTGAAGTTTTGCCGAACGGCCGGTATCTGGCGAAAGCGTGGGACGACCGCGTGGGCTGCATCGCGATGATCGAAGCGGCGCGGCGCCTCGCGACGGAACCGCATCCGAATCAGATTTTTTACACCGCGACCATCCAAGAAGAGGGCTCGATCGAAATGCGCGGCGCGACCACGTCGGCGCACATCATCAATCCCGATCTCGGCATCGCGCTCGAAGTGGGCATCACCAACGACACGCCGGGAAATCGTCCCGAAGCGGCGCTGGAAACGCTCGGCGGCGGACCGGGCATCATGCTCTATTCGTTCAGCGAATATCCGAACCGCAATTTCGTGAAGTTCATGCAGCAGGTAGCCGCGGAGAAAAATATTCCGCTGCAGATGGATTTCGTCGAAGGGTTTGGCGACGATGCCGGAGCGATCAAGCTGAACAGCGGCGGCGTTCCGGTGACGACTCTGCTGGTGCCGACGCGTTCCACGCACACGCACAACGGAATTATCGATCGCCACGATTTCGACCAGACCGTGGATTTGCTGGTGGCGATGTTGCAGAAGCTCGACGCGGACACCGTAGCCAAGATCAAAAGTTTCGATACGGCGTCGACGCCAGCTCACTAATTTGCAGAAAAAACGGCAACGTCACGACCAACGTCAACCGCTGCCGGATTTTGATTTTGTAGCGGCGGGCTTTACGCCCGCCAGCCTTGAGGTTTCGCTTTTGACCGACGGCGTTGAAAAGACCGCATTGCAAACGTGAACGCCACACAAAACGGCAAGGCCCCAACCAACGTCAACCGCTGGCGGGCGTAAAGCCCGCCGCTACGAAATCGCGGGCGAGCTGTCGAGCCGGCGAGAACGCGTTGCACTTTTCGGCGCGTCGGTCCGTCGTCGGTTGTTGCGTTAACGCGCCCGCCGTTCGCCAGAGGACAGCCTGCCGCAGGCTGTCCAACGCGAACTAGAAATGGCTGAACAGGCCGATCAGGATAATCAGCGGGATTGGCACTCCGAGCAGCAGCAAAATAATCGATCGCATGGCAAATCCTCCTGTGGTTCGCGGTGTGGTGCGGGCCGCTCGACTTTCGTGCGTGTGGCTCGCGGCCTGATGCGGGCCGCTCGGCGTTTGCTTTCGCTCACGTCACCGGCGGCCGGGTTTTCGTCAGCGTTTAGATAACGTTAAATACTCACGACGCGGTCGCGTTCGCGGCCGCCCAACGTTGCCGCGAAGCTTGCGCTAAACGCGCCCACCAGCAGCGCCAAGAACAGCCAATACAACGAATGCGCCACCGCTTTTCGTGCGACGTCCGCCGCTTGGCGCGCCTGATCGAACACCTGCGTGACGCGAGCCTGCGCGTCGGCTTGGCTCAATCCAGTGCGAGCGGAAATCATCTGCGCAAGGTACGCGCTGTCGTCATCGGGCAGTGTGCCGCGACGCAGCGCGTTCGCCAGAATCACGCCGACCTCTTCCCTTGCGGCTGCGTTGTTGGCTGTCGTGTCGGGCAACACGCTTGGCGTCGCGCCCGTTGCCGTGGCGGCCGTCACGCCGTTCGAACGCAAGAACGCATCGACGTAATACGCGTTCGCATCCACGGTTCGCGTGACCGCCGAACCAGCTTCGCTGCGTGCTTCGCCGATCATGCGCGTGGCCGCCGCGCCCAGAAATCCCGCCGTCAGCACCAGCGCAACGGCCCACGTAAGAAATCCGTGCGCGGTGTCGCGGAAATACACTTCGTCCGTGTGGACGTGAACCCACTTGGTGCGCAGTCGTCCGGCAATGTAGCCGCCCATCGCGGCGGAAATAATTTCGGTGAGGATCATCCACAGAATGGCGCCGCGACCGACGGCGGTGGCCGACGCTCCGGCGCCCGCCCACGGCGAAATCGATGAAAGTCCGACGCCCGAGCCGAGCGCCAGCAAAATCAGCGAGAGCGCAGCGGTGACGAACGCTCCGGCGAAAATCGCGGCCCAGGAAACTCCCGAGGATTGCGCTTCGTTGTGTCCGGTTGAATCGGCGTAGCGGGTTTGGACGGACGTTGCTGCCGGTGACTGCGGCGAAGGATACGAATGTGCTGCGGAAGCTTGTGCCATGGGCCAGGGCTCCTGCCTGAAGGCTGAATTTCGCAACGTTAATGGGGCGCGGCCGGGATGCGTTGCTGCGAATGCCGATGCGAGTGCGTGCCGCGATGCCGAACGTTGCGATGAACGAAAGGTTCAGGCGTTTGGTCGACCGTAGGCGAACGATACGCGATGGCGGCCGCGCGAGCCTA
The DNA here is from genome assembly GCA_963719065.1 of uncultured Acidobacteriota bacterium. Lineage (GTDB taxonomy): Bacteria > Acidobacteriota > Terriglobia > Acidiferrales > UBA7541 > Palsa-295. The sequence continues at coordinate 1,118,124 of CAVRAM010000001.1, forward strand.
TCGGCGTAAATCCGTATGCATGCGGGGGGTTTGCTGTAGGCGCGTGGGACAGCCTGCCGCAGGCTGTCGTACGCGGAGTGGAGGCGCCGCGGCACGAGCGGGGAGGCTTGTGCCGCGGCATCGTGCCGGGTGTGGACCGTCACAATTTCGATCAGCTACCAGCAGAGTGGCGCCAGTCCGGCGAAAAGCGACGCGCTGGCTCCATGGTTGCTCGCCGTAGCACAGCCTGCCGAAGGCTGTTCTACGGCGGCACGGGCAGCGCTTACTGAAATCGCAGCGCGATCATCGGATCGATCCGCGATGCGCGGCGCGCGGGAATGTAGCCCGCAACGAGCGCTACTGCGACGAGCACGACGAGCATTCCCGCAAACGTCGCGGGGTCGGCAGCGTCCACGCCGAAGAGCAGGCTGCGTAGCGCCTCGGCCACGGCGGCCGAGGCTGCGACGCCGAGCACAATTCCCAGCGCGGCGAGTTTCAGCGTCTGCTTCAGAATATCGGAGCGTACCAGCTGCGCCGAAGCACCGAGCGCCATGCGAATGCCGATTTCCTGGGTGCGCTGGCTGACCGAGTAGGAAATCACGGCGTAAATTCCCAGTGACGCCAAAATCAGCGCGAACGTCGCGAATCCAGCCAGCAGCACCACCACAAAACGGCGCGGCGACACCGAGCGATCGACCAGGCTTTGCATGGTGCTCAGGTGCGTCACGTCGAGGTCGGGCGCGAGCGGCGAAAGCGCGGTGCGCAACTGATCCGATAAAGTTCTTTCGGGCAGCGTCGTCTTGATCACCAGATTCGCCGAAGACCAATCGTAGGTTTGAATCATGCTGTAGTACTGCTCGTTGCCGCCGTCCTTCTCAAGCGACAGGTGGCGAGTGTCGCCAACGACTCCGATGATCGTCGCGCCGCCCGCGGTGCGTTTGCCGAGCGGGTTTTCGCCGTGGAACAATTCCTTCGCGAGCGATTGGTTGATCACGCCGTAGGCATCGTGCTGCGGCGGGGCCTTGGGATCCTTGGTCTGCGGCGGGATCGGATCGTCCTCCTGGAAAACGCGGCCGGCGATCACCGGAATGCCCATCGCCTTGAAATATCCCGGCGAGACGATCGCGGTGAACGCTTCGGGATAGTTCCGCGGGTCGTATTGAACGCCTTCGACGCCGACTCCCCACGTGCGATTGGAGCCGTACGGAAGCGCATCGGTAATTCCCGCGGCGGTCACGCCGGGAATTTCCTGTACGCGCTGCAAAACTTGCAGAAAATAGGCGTTCACTTTTTCCTTGGTGTCGAAATTCGAAGTGGGGTCGACGCGCAAGGTTACGACGCGCTCGGGACGAAATCCCAGATTCACGTTGAGCACGCGAAGAAAACTGTGAATCAGCAATCCGGCGCCGACGACGAGCACGCAGGCGAGAGCAATTTCCGAAACTACAATCGCGCTGCGAACCCAGGCGTGTTGCCGTCCGGCGCTTGAGCCGCGATTCGATTCCTGCAGCGAATCGTTCAGGCGGTTTGCGGGAACGTGCAGCGCCGGGACGAGTCCGAAGAAAAGTCCGGTGGCGATCGCGAACAGCGCCGTGAACGCCAGCGCTTTCATATCGACCGTGACGCTGCCGAGCAGCGGAATCGAAATGCCGCTCAGATGCGCCAGGCTGCGCGTGCCCAGAAACGCGAACAGCAATCCCACCAGCGCGCCGCACGTGGCCAGCACGACGGATTCGGTGAGCATCTGGCGAATCAGGCGCAAACGCGTGGCGCCCAATGCCGCGCGGATGGCGATTTCTTTTTGCCGCGTCGCGCCGCGCGCCAGCAGCAGGTTCGACAAATTCGCGCAGACGATCAGCATCACCACGCCCACCGCGCAGGCCAGCAGAATCAGCGCTGGACGCACCGAGCCGCTGATGTGCTGGGTGAGCGGCTCGAGGAATGGATCGAAATCATTCCGATTGGGATTTGCTTTCGTAAGTTGCACGGCCAGAGACTGCGTTTCCGATTGCGCATTTTGAATGCTGACGCCGGGATTCAACCGGCCGATCACGGAGAGCGTGTTGCCCCATCGGTTGGTGGTGTCGTCGAGCGGAAACACATTGAAGACGTCCACTTTCGTGCCGGGCGCGAAAATATTTCCGAAGTCGAACGCTTTCGGCAGCACGCCGATGATGGTCACGAGCTGCCCATCGAAGTGCATCGTCTTGCCGAGGACGTTGGGATCGCCCGAGAAATGATTTTTCCAGTAGTTGTACGACAAAATGACTTTGTCGTTCTTACCGATGGGCTGCTGGCCCTCGAAGTTGTGGCCCATCATCATCGGAACGCCGAGCAAGTCGAAAAAATTGTCGGTGACGCCGACGAGAGTCAGGCGCTCGGGTTTGCCGGTGCCGACCAGCAGCGTGTCGCCGACTCCGTAAAACGGCATGAAAGCGCCGAGCGCTGCATACGATTTCGAAAGGCGGCGCAAATCGCGGATGTAATCCACCTGGCTGGTCTGGCCGGAAAGATCGGTCTCATCGACTTGCTTGTGATTTTTCATCCACACCAGTTCGGCGGGCTGCTTGAACGGCAACGGGCGCAGCAAGAGCGCGTTGACCACGCTGAAAATCGTGCAGCTCGCGCCGATGCCGAGTCCGATGATCAGGATCGCAAACGCAGTGAATGCCGCGTCGCGTTTCATGGTGCGCAGCGTGTAGCGCAAATCCTGCATCAGCGTTTCCAGAAACGGCAGGCCGCGCACTTCGCGATGCAGCTCTTTGGTGGATTCGCGCGCGCCCAGTTTCACCAGCGCCGCGCGGCGCGCTTCGTCCGGAGACATTCCGCGCGCGATATTTTCCTCGGTGAGCATGGCCGCGTGCGATTCCAGTTCCTGATCGAGTTCGCCGTCGATTTCGCTGACGTGAAAGAACGCGCGAATTCGGGCGACGAGCTGGCTGAACGAATTGAGCATGGCTCGACTACCTCCGGGGCGATAGTTGCAGGACGCGGCCCATCACTCCGGCGACGCGTTCCCAATTTTCGGTTTCGGCGACGAGCTGTTTTTTGCCCGCGCGCGTGATGGCGTAAAACTTTGCTTTGCGATTGTTTTCCGACGTGCCCCACGACGCCGAAATCCATTTTTTCTGCACCAGACGGATCAGGCACAGATAAATCGTGCCCTGATTCACGGCCAGCGCATCGGCGCTGATCTGCTCGATGCGCCGCGCGATTCCGTAGCCGTGCAGCGGTCCCATCGATTCGAGCGTCTTCAGCACCATTAAGTCCAGCGTTCCCTGCAATATGTCCGCTTTGGGTTCGGTCATTCGTTGCTCTCCTGTTGCATCCCTACAGGACTGTCTCACTAGCCCTGTGGGATGTCAACAGGTCGCGGTTTGGAGATGATACGTGGATGCGCGCCGAAAAGTTCAATTGCGCAGGACATTCCCCCTTGCAGGATTTCAGATTCGCCCCAGTCGATTAGACAGTCATGTCTGATGGTGTGTCAGGCTTTAGCCTGACGAACCCTCGATCGTTACATCCCGGCTGTGGCTACAAATGCGCGCAGACAAAATTGTCTGTGCAACCGTCAGACAGGACTGTCTAACCCACACAAGCGAGCGCGCGTCGCTCAGTACTTCGGGCCGACCGCGACCGGACGGTAGGACCACTCAACCGGAGGCGGCGAGCCGATTCCGTGCGCGTGAACCTTGCGGCTCGCTGCTGCGCATAGGCGAAACTGCGACGAAGCATGCACACAGCCACATCCGCAAAACCGATGCGATGAATTTACAAATTGGGGTTGAACTTTGCGGCGTGCACAGTGGTAATATCCGCCGCACCGGCGCCTTGGGAGAGTCCCTTGAAGTGTTGAAGCCTCCGCTGTAACTCTCGGTCGCGCGCGTATCCCAGCTCCTGGGGTAGCGCGGGGGCGCTGCTTCTCGCTCGCGAACGAATCAAGCGGTCTTCCTAATTTCAGTTCCCTTTCTGCCGGCCACGTTGTGGGGCCATCCATCTACCTGTTCCATGCACATGTTCCAGCTCGATGACGCGTTCGCGCGACCTATCGGCGCGTCAACCTAAAGGAGAGAGCATGATTCTGAGGACAACAATCGAAAGGGCGAAGAGAGCGGCATTCATTCCTTTGGCCTTATTCGCAGTGGCAACAGTAGCAGCAGCGCCCGCCTATGCCGGCGGCACGGACGTACAACACAAAGTAGCCCCAACCCGAGCGAACGCAAGCGATCAGGGACTGGTGAATCCTTCGGAAGATATGAAGGTGACTGTGTTCTTGAACATGCACAATCGTCCGGCGTTCGATGCGGCCGTGGAAGCGCTGTACGATCCCAAATCGCCCACCTACCAGCACTGGATGACCTCAACCGATTTCGCCAAGTACGCCCCCACATCGAGCGAAATCGAAACTGTAAAGAAAGAACTCGAAAAGCATGGACTGACGGTTCTGTCGGTCGATCCGGAGAATTTTTCGGTTCGCGCGCACGGCCCAACGTCCAGCGTGGAAGCTGCATTTCAGACGCACATTCACCAGTACGCGCTCAACGGCCGCACGTTCCGCGCCAACTCCGAACCGGCGACGCTGACGGGCGCGGCGGGCGCGCTCGTGTCTCACGTTTCGGGACTCGAAGTGCACACCGTGAAGCCGCTGCTGAAATACGCCACGAATCCGAAGACCGGCAAACCGTATCCGAAAATTTCCATGTCGAAGACCAAACTGACCGCGGCGAATCTTGGCAGCGTCATCACGGACAATTGCATCCTGCCCCCGCAAACCTTCACGTACAACACCGCCGGTGCTTCGCTGCCGGTGGGCGTGTATTTCGGCAACGTGTATGCGCCGGAAACCAGCGCCACCTCGCTGGTCTGCGCGTACACCGCTTCGCAGATCACCGGGCACTACGGTTTGCCGGCTGCCTACCGCGCGGGATTGAACGGCGCGGGCAAGACGATCGCGTTGGTGGAAGCGTACGGATATCCCACGATGCTGCAGGACGCGAATGCGTTTTCGGCGTTGATGGGATTGCCGGCGCTGAAAAACGGTTCGACGTTCCGCGTGGTGTATCCCGACGGGCCGCCGACCGATCCGAATGCAGGCGTGCTGACCGGATGGGACGGCGAAATCGCGCTCGACATTCAGTGGGCGCATTCGTTCGCACCCGGTGCCAACATCGTCGTCGTCGTTTCTTCCGGCCAGGACAACGAAAGTTTCCAGGACGCGATCCGCTACGTGCAAACGCAAGGGCTGGCTCACGTGATTTCGAATAGCTGGGAAATCGATACGGACCTGGTCGCGGGCGCGGGCGAACAGAATTCGTTCAACCAAGTGCTCGAACTCGCTTCGGCTGCCGGAATTTCCGTGGACTTTTCGAGCGGTGACGGCGGAGACGAAGGCCTCGGAACTCCCGCAGGCGCAGTCGGCGTTCCCTCGAATTCACCGTGGGCGACGGCTGTGGGCGGCACCACTGTGTTCGACATCAACGACGGCTCCGGCCATCGCGCCGAATACGGATGGGGCAACAACGTTTCGTTCATCGCCGGCGGCGGCGTGCTCGATCCTCCCGAAGTTGGATTTTTCCTGGGCGGCGCGGGCGGCGGCTACAGTTTGTTTTTCCCGAAGCCGTCGTATCAATCGTCGATCCCCGGGACCGGACGTCAGGTGCCGGACATCTCGATGCTCGCCGACCCGTACTCCGGCGTCGCGATCGTGCTGACCGAAAACGGCGAACAATCGTTCCTCCCCGGAATCGGCGGCACCAGCCTGGCCAGCCCGATTTTTTCGGCGGTCTGGGCGATTGCCATTCAAAACGCGAATCGCGGATTGGGCGATGCGGCCCGCGTGATCGCAACGATGCCTGCTGGAGCTGTGAACGACGTGCTGCCGCTGAGCAGCCCGACGAACATCTCCGGCACGGTGTACGATTCCAGCGGCGCGACGTTCTATTCGTATCAGGATCTGTTCAGCGGACTTACGTATAGCCAGAACAGCTTCCTGACCGCGAATTGGGTGTATGATTCCGAAGACTCGGCGCTGTTGAGCTTCGGAACCGATTCGTCGCTCACCGTCACTCCGGGATGGGACAACGTCACCGGATGGGGAGTACCGAACGGCTTGACGTTCATCAAAGCCGCGGCGGGAACCCCGGCGAAGTAGTTTTCGCGTGGCGACGTTCGCTTCGTGCGCTTCGCGAACGCAACCAGTCACAGTTTCCCCAACCAGCAAGCAGTCCAGCGGGCCGGAGCAGAAATGTTCCGGCCCGCTGTTTTCTTTAGGACAGCCTGCGGCAGGCTGTCCTACGCGCGAGTGGATTAGACAGTCATGTCGGATGGTGTGTCAGGCTTTAGCCTGACGACTTTTCGATCGATCAATCGCGCCCGTGGATGCGAATTCGCGCAGACAAAACTGTCTGCGCAACCGTCAGACAGAACTGTCTAACCCACTCAGGCGAATGCTCATCACATCTCGCAGATTTTCAGATTAACGCCGGCAGGATCAAACCCACATCGCAGAAACCAGCCAGAACGCCAAGATGCCGGCAGCGCACAGAACGCCCGGCCAGCGCAGAGCACTTGCACGCCACATGCCGCAAAACGCCAGACCCACGCCGACCGCCGCCAGAATCAAGCCCGCGGACGACAGCCGCAGCAGCAGCGAATTCTGAATGGGCGAGCTGCCCATCGAGTGCGCGAAAAATATCGACGACGCGGCGAGCACCACCGAAACATTGGCGAATACGAATCCGCCGAGCGACATCCGCGAAAAAATCGTGCGAACCGCCGCGCTTTTCGCCCAGCGCACCCATCCCCAAATCATCACGCACGGCAGCGCTACCGCCACCCACACGACCAATCCGATAAACAGCAAGCTCGACGCTTCTTCGTTCATCCGCCGCCCCGCGAATTCCCTTTTGCGTGCTGACCGCGCCGCGCGATCCGCCACGCCCATCTATACGGACGCACCGGTACGGTGCCACGTTACGCCCAAACCCAGCGCGTTTCCAAAAGTTGCGCTCGAGGTTGCGGCGAAGCGGACAACACGCACATCGCGCCGCCGAAGCGACTACCGCAAAGACCGTCCTCTCGACGCGCTCCTTTCGATGGCCTGAAACTGTTCGGCCGGCCAGTTGCCGCTTGCGGTGCAGCGGAGTCATCATCGCTTCGCAATCAATCGTTTGACGCCGCGCGCTCGATCGCCAGCCTCCGCTCGCGCGGCGCCACAGAGAATTCACCAAAGGAGCTGCACCGCATGACCGCGAAAAATTCAATCCTGGCCGGGGTGTGCCTGGCCGCCGCCATTCTTTCAGTGCCGCGAGCGACGCCGGCGCAAAACTGCGCTTCGGCGCCCAATGCCGCGGTGGAATGTTTTGTGGGCGACGCCGTCCGCTCGAATTTGCTGACGCTGCAGTACGGAATGACGATGGCGCAATTCAAAACGTACGGCGTTTCGGTTTCGAAAATCGTGCAGACGCCGACCACTTCCCTTGCCGCGGTTGTGCTCGCAAGCGCGGTGGCCGACGCCATGCCCGCCACCAACGCCAACGGCAGCGCGAACTCGGCCGCGCAAACCGCAGCAATGAATTCGATTGTCGATGCGGGCATCGCCAATAATTTTATGGTGCTGCCCGCGGGCGCCACTTCGCAGGACATGAAATGGTTTTCGCTCGACCTGCTGAACGCGATGAACACGCCGAGCGGAATCGTGCTCTCGCCGGGCACGATGCTGCGGATGATCGATTCCTACATCGTCAGCTCCACCACCAACGGCACAGTGAACTGGACGCAAGCCAACGCCGGCATCGCCACGATGATGACCAATCTGGCATCGAGCGGCCTGCTGAAACTGCCTCCCACGATCACTCAGGCGCAGTCGATCCAGTTCGCGCAATCCCTCGCCCAAGCCATCGCCACCTACAAGCTCGCCACCGGCCGCGCGACGCTGTGATGTGATCTATCTTCCGGGTTTGATCTTGTTCGTGATTTTGACTTCGTAGCGGCGGGCTTTACGCCCGCCAGCATTGGTTTCTGGTTTTGGCGGTCTGCATTGAAACGCCTCCGTGGCAAACCCGCACGGCAGAATCAAACGGCAACATCACAATCAACATCAACGGCTGGCGGGCGTAAAGCCCGCCGCTACGAATTCAAAGGCGACGGCTTACTGCCGTTCGAGGACGTCCTTGTAATAATTGAGGACGACCTTTTTCGGCGCGACCGGCAACAGGTAATCGATGGTGCGCGTGTTGCTGCCGGCAATCGGAATCTGGCCCAGCCGTTGCATGCCGTGGCCGAAATCGGCGAACACCGGAACGAACATGGCGAAACGGTCGTCCACGGCGCTTTGCGTGAGCGTCATGTGGAGTTTCACTTTTCCGCCGTCGGCCGGCTGCACTTCGTAACGGAAATCGTATTTCGGCAGCTGTGTGCCGTACACCCACTCACTGAAAAACCAATCGAGGCGTCCGTTTTTCTGCAGATCGAGCACTTTCGGCATGTGCCGTTCGGCGATCGCCTGAAACGATTCGGTCGATGCCGGCACGTTCTCATGCGTGGCCACGAAATCGTGCATCATGGCGATGAACGCGGCTTCCTTGTTCGTATCTTCGGTGTGATCGTCGTACATCAGCGAGCGCAGCATTTTCAGCACGTACGCGCCTTTGCCGTAGGTGACAGCTTGATACGCCGACGCGTTCTTCGGTGAATACAGCCGCAAACCCAGCCACAGCGGCCCTGCGTCGTTGGCCGAAACGCCGAAATTATTTTTCTCCATGATGCGTTTGCGCTGGCGATCCCAGTACTCCAGGTAATCCTTTTCCCACTTCGGCCCCACCGCTTGCTGCAAATACAATCCCGCGGAAAAATCCGCAAACCCCTCGGACAACCACTGATCGTGATACGAAGCCCAGCTCACCGCATGGCCCCACCACTGGTGCGAGACTTCGTGCGGCGTGACTTCCTGCACGAATCCGGTAATCCCGGAATCGATGCGATGAAACAATTGCAAGCGCTGCGTGCTATCCATGTACGCCAGAATCGGCAAATACACCAGATTGGGCCACGACTGGCCGAAGTTCATGTTGGGCTGCTCGGTAACGCTGATGCTGGTGTACGGAATTTTGCCGAAGAAAAATGTGCAGAGCTGCATCTGCGCGCGAGTTTGCTCGAGGGCGTTTTTGGTCATCGCCATGGGGCTCATTGCGCTCAGAAAAGCGGATTCGCCGAATTGCTGCAGGATCGTCGGTAACTCGGTCAGGTAATACCCGGAAAGTTTGAATCCATCTTTGTCGTCGGGCAGAGTGACCAGGTGGTAGTCGCCGTAGTTGAATCCGGCGATCGCGACCGGCACCGGCGTCACCCAGCGGCTGACCGCGAATCCTTCTTCGGTCGATTCCTCTTTCAAATCGCCCACGCTAATCAATTTGTAATTGTGGGGCACTTTGAAGGTGAGATCGAACAGCGCATGCGTTCCGAAGCCGCCGCCGCTGAGATTCGGATACCAATCTTCGCGTTCGGAAATGTAGTAGCTGCCGGGGCCGGCTTCTGTGATCACTTTGTCGCCGGCATATTCGACGGTGACGGATGTGGGTTTGTTCACTTCTGGCGCTTTATCGAGCACGATGTAAAACGAGCCGTCTTCCTGGCGACGCTGTTGCACGAAATGCAGATCGGCGCCATTTTCATCGCGCACGCGCGAAACGCGCAGATTCGGCAGCAGCGAAAACTTCATCACCCGTTCGCCCGGCACCAGAGATGAGAACGTGATCGTCGCCACGGCATATAGATGATTGTTTTTGCCGATCACCGTTTCGATTTTGTATTTGCTGGTGGCAAACAGGCGGCGATCTTCCTGTGAGTTGGCGGTGCGCGCCATCATTTCGGTTTTCAAATGGCACAGGTACCAGACGCCGTCGTCGAGTTCCCCGCCGTTCAGGTTCACCAGGCCGACTTCCTCCGACGAATCCATTTCCGGCACCGCGCCGACGCGCGTTCGAACCAGAAAACGCAGATCCTTGTGTGGCGTGCCGCGGATGTAAGCGTTAAAAAACGGCGGGTGGTGCGGATTGTAAATGCCGGCAAGAACATCGGCGTCCACATTGTCGATCGACGCGCCCTCGAGCATGTCCTGCGTCATTCCTTCCGGAATTTCGTGGCGATGGCGGACTTTATCTTTCCAGCGCTGAAACGCAGCGGATGCTTCGGACGACGTGGGCGTTTGCGCGCCGAGGCCCGTGGCAAATTTCGAAAGCCCGTCATGCGTGAACCGGAAAACAACTTCGGTGAAATCTTCCTCCACAGTTTCCGCGCCCGAACGGCGGGCCATCTCGTGCTTGTTAATAATGTCCAGCGGAGTGAGCGTAAAATGCCCCTTGCCGGTGAAGACCACGCCGGTTTCGATTCCGTTGACGAGCTGCAAAAACGAGAACGTACCGCTTTTGAATTCGAAAACGCCCACGTCTTCGGTGAGCGTGAAATTGTCCACGTGATAGGACTCGCCCAGGCCAATGTCGCGCAGCTGGCGGTACGCCGGATCGGAGTTCGCGAACTGCGATTCCTTTTCCTCCACGTTAATGGTGGTTTGCTTGGTCGCGATGATCAGCGAAAGTTGCAGGTCGAACTTACCGGCCAGATGAATCTGCCTGACGATCGTGTCGAATCCCTCGTGGCTGACGCTCACGACGTAATATCCGGGCGTCAGGTCCGGAGAGACGAAATTCCCCGCGCCGTCAGTGGTGAGCACGATCGCCTTCGCGAGATCGGCGCCTGTGATCTCGACGGATACACCGGGAATGACCGCGCCGAAAGAATCTTTCACCGTGCCTGTGATCGTGTCGGCGAAGAGCGGCGTCGCGAGAGCGAGCGACAGCGCCAGGATTGCGAGTAGCAGCGCGAGGGGCGCGGTGCGATGAGCTCGGTTGTTACGGCCGCCGCGTCGGTGCTTTTTGCAGCTAGTTCGCTCGCTGCCGCTGTTACGTCGCTGCGTGTTGCGGGACTCGTAGGTGGTGGGCCGGGTCATCGATCTCCGTTGTCGCGGGCTGAGCCGCGGATCGCCGTTGCGCGCCGGAACAGCATACGACGGCGCGCTCGACTTCGGCGCATAGCCTACTGCGCAATTTACGGAGTTGCAACTGGGCCGCGTAGGACGGCCTGCGGCATGCGGCTGCGCTGAGTACTGGGTATTTTGGATCGATCGCGCCGCCACGTACCCAACCCATTTTGGCTTGGCGCACGCGCGCCACCCGCCGTTGCGCCAGCAGAATTCGCGGCGCGTCCGTGAGAAGATATTCGTACCGAAGTGAAGCTCGTCGAACGGAAGTAATTCCTGCTGGATCGCGCGCGCCGCGGAGGACTTGACCCAGCCTTGCCCTCGCTCTGGAGCAGAATCACAAACAGCGTCACCACGCGCATCGCGGTCTATACCACGTTTAATTTTCTGTGCTACCTGGTGATCGGTATGCAGCTGGCCGTGCTGCCGGTGTTCGTGCACATGCACATGGGATTTTCGCCGCTGATCGCCGGTGTGGTGGTGAGCATGGAGTATGTGGCCACGCTGGTGACGCGGCATCACGCTGGAAAGATGAGCGACTCGAGCGGCGCGAAGAGCTCGGTGCTGCTGGGCCAGATGGTGACCATCGCGAGCGGAGCGATGCTGATCGTCGCGACGATGAGCGCGCATCATCGAGCGCTGGCGCTCACTGTGCTGCTGGTGGCGCGATTACTGCTCGGCGCGGGCGAAAGCTTGGTCGGCGTGGGCGCGACGCTTTGGGGCATTGGCCGCGTGGGCGCCGAACACACAGCGCAGGTAATGTCGTACGGCGGAGTGGCCGGTTACAGCGCGATCGCGGCCGGCGCGCCGCTCGGCGTGTGGATCGAAAATCGCTACGGGCTCACGACTCTCGCCGTGGTGATGACGGCGATTCCCGTGGCTGGATTTTTTCTGGCCGAAGCGCTCGCGGCGGTGCCGGTGACCGGCGGAAAATCGATGGAATTTTTCAGCGTGCTCGGCCGCGTGTACAAGCAAGGCTTGGGCCTCGCGCTCGGCACGGTGGGATTCGGATCGATCGCTTCGTTTGCCACGTTGTATTACGTGAGCCATTGCTGGCCCGACGCCGCATTTTCGCTCACCGTTTTCGGATTGTGCTTTGTGTTCGCGCGCGCTTCGCTGGCGCGCTCGCTCGACCGGCGCAACGGATATCGTGTCGCAGCGGTGTCGCTCACCGTGGAAACGATCGGACTGCTGCTGCTGTGGCACGCGCAGACGTCGCACCAGGCGACGTTTGCCGCGGCGATTGTGGGCGCGGGATTCGCGCTGGTTTTCCCGTCGTTGGGTATCGAGTCGGTGCGAAACGTGGACATGGCGAACCGCGGCACGGCCATCGGCGTGTACACCGCATTCCTGGATCTTTCGCTCGGCGTCACCGGACCGGTCGCCGGCCTCATCGTGATTCACTTCGGCTACTCCGAGATTTTTCTGTTCGCCGCCGCCGCGACGGCCGTCGCTCTCGCCCTGTCGCTTTCGATGCTGCGCACCAGCCACGTCAATCGCGCCGTGCCCGCAGCGGACTAGCGTCGATCGTCGCGCGGACCGTCAACCGGCAGAAATCCCCGTGCCACCCAGACGGACGCTTGCAACTCAAAACATTTGGCCCGCCGCGGAGAGCTGTGCTAGTTTTACACCAACATTTACGGGGGTGACGCTTCCCCGCACCGCCCCTCCCGAAATTTGACCTAAATTCTGAGAGGTACGTCCGATGAAGCTCGCCCGAATTCGCCATTTCCTGTTTGCCGTTGCCATCCTAACGATCGCCGCTGCATTCCCAGCACAGCCGGCCGCGGCGCAACTCGCGCTGCTGACCGGCGACACGCAGATCAACAGCGCGTCGCCCGGCACAAACTACGGCGCCGCAACGTCGCTGTCCGTTAGCGGGTCGTCGTCGGTGCTGCTGAATTTTGACGTCGCCGACATTTTGCCCGCGGGCATCACGTCCGCACAGGTTTCGCGCGCGCGGCTGATCGTGTTCGTGAACACCGCCTCGACCGGCGGCACCATCGACGCGTATCAAGTGGACAGCGCGTGGGGCGAAAGCGCGGTCACGTTTGCGACGGCCCCGACCGTGGGGGCGACTGCGTATCCCTCGGGAAACGCAGCGGCGACCAACGGCTACGTGTACATCAACGTGACGAAAATTATTCAGAACTGGATTACCACGCCGAGTTCGAATTTCGGATTTGAGTTGAAGCCGTCGGGCTTGACGTCAGTGCAAATCGACAGCAAGGAAAATCAACTGACCGGCCATGCCGCGGTTTTGCAGATCGATCTCACCGGGCCCGCTGGAGCGACCGGCGCGTCTGGTCCGATGGGACTGCAGGGTGTGCAAGGCGCGCCGGGTCCCGCAGGGCCGACCGGTCCGCAAGGTGTGCAGGGCGCGACAGGTCCACAGGGAGCTCAAGGTCCGGCGGGGCCGCAGGGTCCGTCTGGCACCACGGGAATTTTCGGATCGAACTTCATCAGCTTTTTGCTTGGGTCGGAAGATGGAGCGACTTGCACGCTCGGCCAGGTCCAACTCAACGCGGCGGTCAACTATCCGGAGAACTACACGCCCGCCGACGGCAGGCTCCTGCCGATCAAGGACAACACGGCGCTGTTCGCGCTGATGGGGACGAACTACGGCGGCGACGGCACGACAACGTTTGCGTTGCCGGATCTGCGCAGCGCGGCGCCGAACAATACCCAGTATTTGGTTTGCACGGTCGGCATTTTTCCGTGAGGTAGGGTGGCGCAGGCATTCGTGCCTGTGTAGCGGAATTTGTAGCGGCGGGCGTGGGACAGCCTGCGGCAGGCTGTCCTCGAACGAAGAAAGTTTTAGAGACGTTGAAATACGCAAGCGGACCGAGGTCACCCTGCTCCCGTGTGGATTAGACAGTCCTGTCTTATGGTCCGTCAGGCTATCAGCCTGACGGCTTTTAGCTATCGCTCGGCGGGCGCTCTTGTCTGTTGCTATTGCACCGGCGCATTCAGCGCGGCGACAAGCTCAACGAATGTTTTCGCGTTCAGCGTCTGCTCGATGGCTTCTTTGCGGCTGAAAAGTTCGCCGGTATTGCGCAGCAGATCGTGCTGCGACTGGTTATCTCCGGTGAGGATCATCACGATCAGCCGAGCCAGGCGGCCATCGCGCGCGTTGAAGTCGATGCCGTGCACTCGCGCGACCACCACCACGGGATGCGGCAAGCCGTTCACCCGTGCGTGCGGCACCGCGAGCCCGTTTTCCCATCCGCTGGCCACTACGCGTTCGCGCTCCTGCACTAATCGCAAAAACCGTTCCGGAGCATTGCTGACTGCGTCGGCCGCGGCGGCGCACATTTTTTCGAGGGCGTCGTCTTTGCTGAGCGCCCCCAGGTCCGGCAGAAATAATTTCGCGGTGACCGTTTCCTTCAGCGAAATTTCGCGGCGGCGCCGGATTAGAAAGTGCATCGCCGGAGCGGACACCAGCGACGTGAACAGCGCCATCACCACCAGCGCGACGAACATCGTCTGGCGAATCAATCCAGCCTGCAGCGCGATCAAGCCCAGAATCATTTCCATTGCGCCGCGCGCGTTCATCGCCAGGCCCACTCCCCACGACGTTCGGCGATCCATGCCGCCCAGTCGCGCGCCCATTCCCGCACCAAGCAATTTGCCGACGCACGCAACGCCGATCACCATCAGCGTAATCGGCCAACTGAAATTGGTGATGAAATTGGTTCGCAGGCCGATGCTGGCGAAGAAAAATGGCGCGAACACGTTGGTGACGATGCCGTGAATCAGCTCGGCCGTGCGTTTGCGCAAATGCAGCGATTCGCCCACCGCAATGCCAATGATGAACGCGCCGAATACGGCGTGAATGCCGGCGAACTCCGCGAACGCCGCCGACGCCAGCGTAAGCGTGAAAATAAATCCGAGCACTCCGCCGGGCCATGTGGTGTGCGCCTGAATCCGCGGCAGCGCTTTATCGATCAGCCAGCGCACCAGCGTGAGCGACAGAATCACGAAGCCGATCACCAGAACGATGGTGCGTTTCACTCCGTCAAACGAAGCGCCGCCGCCGTGCATCATTCCCAAAATCATCGAAAACAAAATCCAGCCGACCAAATCGTCAAACATCGCCGACGACATGACCACCGTGCCCATCTCGCTGCGGAGCAGGTTCAAATCCATCAGGATTTTGGCGATTACCGGAAGCGCGGAAATCGAAAGTGCAGTGCCGACGAACAGCGCGAAGATGCGGCCATCGGCTCCAGACTCTGCGCCGAGAAATTCAGGATAGAAAGTCGCGGCCGCGAACCCGAATCCGAACGGAACAATCACGCCGAGCGAACTCACCAGCAGCGCGCTGCGTCCCTGCCGGAAAATACTGCGCAGATCGATTTCAAGTCCGGCGGTGAGCAGAAAGAAAACCACTCCGAGCGTGGTGACGGTTTCAAGCACGATCGGCATGTTGCCCGTCGCGGGAAACAGAAACGAGTACACGCCAGGCTTGAAATGGCCGAGCACGGTGGGGCCAAGCAGAATTCCGGCGAAAATTTCGCCCAGCACGGACGGCTGGTCGAGTTTCTGCATGATTTCGCCCATGAGTTTCGCGGCGCCGAGCAGCACGGCGAGCGAAAGAAACATGGTCATTACGTCATGCCCGGCTAAATGCGGCACAGAGGGACGTCCAAGGTCGAAGGATTAGCTGGGGGCGATTTTTATAACACGCACCGCCGAGAGTCACAATACCGGAACGTGGGGATGTGGCAGACGGCGCGGATTCAAGCGGCGGATGCGTTGAATTTGTGGCAGCGCGTGAATTCGGCGATGGCGCACGCGTAGCACAGCCCGCAGCCGTGGCGCGCCGTAGCGGCTTCACCGCGAAGGCGGCAGGCTATCCTCGAACGAAGAAAGTTTTAGAGACGTTGAAATACGCGAGCGGACCGAGGTCACCCTGCACCCGCGTGGATTAGACAGTCCTGTCCGATGGTTCGTCAGGCTATCAGCCTGACGGCATTTTCGATCTATGCGCCGTGCTTGTGAATAGAAATGCGCGCAGACACGAATGTCTGCGCCACCATCAGACAGGACTGTCTAAGCTACGAGCGCTACGACGCGGCGGACTTAGACTGATGCGCCTTGGCGCGCATTTCGGCGATCTGCGCGCGCATCTTCACCGAGCGCTCCTGGAACTGCGCGACTCGCTTGCGGCCGTCGGGAGTGGTGTCGATCAATTTTTCGAGCTGCACGGCAAATTGCGGAGCGAACGCCGCGCGAATCTGCTCGAGCAGCGGTTCGACCTTGGCGAACACAGAAATGTATTCACCGTTCGTCGCCGCAAACAGTTCGGGGCTGATCGCTCCGTCGCTGACAAATGCCGCGGCCATATCCCAATAGCTGACCACCATGCGCAGGTAGCCGCTATTTTCGCTGAACATCGCGGAGTTAAAATCTTCCAGAGTCTTCGGATGAAACTCCATGAAAAACCAATCGCGCGCCTTGCGCATGGTCGTTTCGCGGCGCAGTTCGTACAATTTCAGAATCAGTTGGGCTTCTTCTTGTTTCGACATGGGAACGCTCCTAAAGTGAACTGTATTTTCGGCCTGCGCGATTCTACCACGCGCGATTTGCCTTCGTAGCGGCGGGCTTTACGCCCGCCAGCAGTTGCCGTTTCAGTGGCGGTTTGGTTTATATCGACGACGCAGATCGGACAATCAACACCGACGGCTGGCGGGCGTAAAGCCCGCCGCTACGAAACGACGACGCGGGAAAAAGTGGATTAGACAGTCGTGTCTGATGGCGCGTCAGGCTATCAGCCTGACGGCGATTGCGGTCCATCGCGCTTCCGAAGCTGAAAAAGCCGGCAGACAAGACTGTCTGCAACACCATCCGACAGGACTGTCTAATCCACACATACCGGCGACGATGAAAAGACGTCAACCGCTGTGCGCGACCCGCCGCTACGGATCGATTGAGAGGCGCCGGATCAGAATTTGCGGGGCTTAGGGCTGTGTGGCCGGCTGCTGATTCGAACTCAGCTTCGGCGCATTGGGCGTGAGCTTGCGAATCACAAATTCCTGCAGCAGATTCGCGGCAGCGGTGGCGCCGATGCCGATCAGCGTGTTTTCAAACGTGAGCGCCGCGCCGCGATTCGAATCCGGATAATACGCGTTTGAAATTCCGCCGGCCGCCAGGCTGCCGAGAATTCCGGAATAGTTCGGCTGCCATTTCTTGTTGTCGCCTTTGCAAATCACCGAGTTGGCGATGGCGTACAGCGCTCGCGAGCGCACCGTTCCCGTGCCCTTATAGAAGTAGCGCGGATCCTGCTTAAACAGCGACGGCAAAATCGCGCCGCCGATGAACGTGCCCGTCACGAAGTCCGCGTAGTTCGCGCCGTAGCGTTTGGCGTAGCCCGTCGCACCCTGCCCGTATCCGCTGAAATCGTTGTTGGCTTGCTGCACGCCGGCGATCGCGCCGGTGACGATAAAGCTGACCGGATCGATCGAAGTCTTCCACGCCAGTTCGAATTTTTGTTTCGAAGTGAGCGGCGCGGCATCGGGAATGTACGTCACATAAAAATTCGGAACCACACCCAGCACGCGCTGCTTTTCCTGTTCTTTGATTTCCTCTTCGGCCACTTCCACGCGCGGCACGGTCACTTCCACTTGCGTGATTTCGGTGGCCACGGCCAGAGTGATCGTCGGTAGCGAGGTTGTGGCGCCGGCCGCAGCGCAAGTGTCAGCAGCGATTTGTACGGCGAAGCCTTGCGCGGTGACGCTGATCTGAAATTTTCCGGTGACCAGCGTGATTAACGAAAATTGACCGTCTTCGCGCGTTGTGGTTTCACGCGGAACTTCCCCGTCCATCGTCAGCGCCACGCGCGCGCCGCCGACCGCGAAGCCGGTTTTATCAACCACGGTGCCGAAGACGGTGCAGCCGGTGATGGCGTTGGGCTCAAGCCGCGGAGGTGCCGCCGACGATGCTGCGGCGCTCGATTGCGGTGAGGGTGTCGGTGCGGGCTGCGCTGCGTTTTGGTCTTGCGCGATGGCGGGAATGCTTGTCGAAAGTGCGAGCAAACTCAACGCCGCAAAAGCGGCGGCTGCGTTCGAGAGTCGGTAGCCGGTTCGGTGGCCAGCGCAAAATCGCGTCGAAGTCACTCTTAGTACTGTAATGCCTCCGTGGAATGTTCTCCAGCGTTTGACGGCACAAAGTTGCGGGAGGTTGCACCGTGCGAGATCGAACACGCCTTTGAATTTGTAGCGGCGGCCTTTACGCCCGCCAGCGGTTGCCTTTGAATTTTGTGCACCGGCGACGATCAAACCGAATTGCAAATGCTGGCGGATCCCGCAGCGCGGGACCCTCCGCTACAAAAGCAGATGCACATACGAGAAGTGGATTAGACAGTCGTGTCTGATGGTGCGTCAGGCTATCAGCCTGACGGCATTTTCGATCTATGCTCCGTACTTGTGAATAGAAATGCGCGCAGACACGAATGTCTGCGCCACCATCAGACAGGACTGTCTAATCCACGCGTGGCACAGGCAGCGCGACTAGTGCATCGGCTCGTGCGGGCCGGCGGGAGCGCTGGGCGGCGGCATCACGAACATTTTTTCGTCGACGGTGACATTGGACTTCACGCTCTGCAGCTGGATGGTGAACTGCCCGCCGGGACGAGCGAGCGTCCAGCGCCACGGAATTTTCACGCCGTCCACGTCGCGATAATCGGCGTAATCGATTTGCGTCGGCAACGCGCCGAGCGGAGTTTCATTCAGCCGCACCAGGCGCACCAGCAAACCGGTCTGCTGATCGAAATACAATCGCAGCGGCGGAGTATCTTTTCCGCGCGCGCTCACCAGATAGGTTTTCGCGCCGCTGACTTCCCCGCCGTCTTCCACTTTGAAATCCTGATACATTTCCGGCAGCCGCTCTGCAAAATAAAATTCCGCATCGATCCGCGCCGCCTGGCGCTCGGTGGCGGACATCGGCCTCACGCCGTTCGGCGACGAAAGCCAGCCCTCAGCGCCGTTGAACGCCGTCACGCTCGGATCCTTGCCGCGAAACACGGTGGAATAGCGCTTCTCCGGCGCTTCGGCCACGATCGTAATCGCGAATTCCTGTTGCTCGCCGGGAGCGCCCTGCATTCCGCCAATTTCGCCGCGCATTTCGCGATTGGTAATTTTGTTCAGTGCTGCCGCGCCGCCCACCGATTCCAGATATTTCGCGAGAATCGTTTTCGCATCGGGCAGCGCCGCGGCTGTGGCGGCAGCGGAGTCCGCAGATTCTTTCTCCGACGGCGCAGGTGCCGGCGGATGCGCTTTCGCGCCAGTAGCCGCGCCGGCGGCCGAATTCGGCGCGGACTCCATCGCGACTGCGGGAATGCTCTCTGGACGAATCGCGCCACGATGGCACGAGTAGCAGGTGACGCGCAGCTCGCCCTTGAAATTGTCGTTGTCGATGGCCATCTGCATGGCGATCATTTTCCGCGCGATCAATTTCGTTTTCTTGTCGTCTTTATCGCGCTCGTGCTCTACGTGGCAGAATTCGCACTCGACTCCGAGCGAAGTGGCGATGAATTGCATCGAGGGGATCAATTGGTCGGCGGGAATTGTTTTCAGCACTTGAATGTTTTTGAATTTCTGCTCGGCGGTCTGCGTTGCGCCGCTTGCTTGCGCGGCCGCTGCGGGTTGCGGAGTTTGTGCTTGCTGCGGCGGCTGGTTTTGCTGCGACGTGACGCGTGGCGTTGCGTGCGCTGTCGCGTGAGAGTTGGCGTGCGCGGTGGAGTTCGCCGCGATGCCGAACGTGACCGCCCCGGCCGCAAGTGCGACCAAAAATATTGCCATCCGCCGCCGGTTCGAAGTCATGTTCATCTCCCGCCCGTCAAGATGGGGAGATTATACAAATTCGCGCGGGTTCGGCTCGTACATTCGTACGATTTCGCAGACTGGGGCCGAGAGTCCTGATGCGCCGTGGCAGAACAAAGCTCGCGGGCGTAAAGCCCGCCGCTACAAATTCAACGGCTATTTGTCGCTGCCCGGCTTCCCTGCGTTCGGCACGGTCCAGTGCGCGAGCTTGTACGCGCCGACGGTGTTGCCCGGCGTGCCGGTCGCTTCGCGCGCCATCACCGGCGCTTGCAACTCGGCGAGCATTTTCCGGTCTCGGCGATACTCTTCGAAATTTTCGCGGCTGTGTTTTGGACTGCCGAGTTCGCTCGACAGGCGAGCCAGCATAACCTGATCCGCAAACTGCAAGTCCGAACCCGCCGCCATGATGTTGCTGGCGCTCACTCCGACCAGCATCGACTGGCCTTCGCTTTCCACATGCATCCACACCGCGCCGTTTGAATCGAGCGAGACGATGCCGGCCTGATTCAAGCGCGCGAACACCCGCTTCAGATAATTTCGATCGGGAATCATTTCTTCGCGCACCGCGTCTTCCACCGCGGATTCGAAGTCCTGCTCGTTTTGTTTCCAGTCGAGCTTGGTGCCGACGATCTCTTCGCGCTTTTCGGATTCTTCGGCGGCGAGCTGCGCGACGCTGACGACGTAATCGCCCGGCGCAGCGGCGTCGGTCTGCCACCCGGCTGTGGGTGAAGATTCCGAGTCCATCTGCGGCGACGAGCCATCGACGCCCACGGCCGGATGCGCCTCAAACTGGTGCTCGGGATTGAAATGTCCAGTGATCGCGTACGAAGCCGTCACCGCCGGAACCGCTTGCCAGGCCAGCACGGCCAGCGGAATCACCAATTTTTTCGAATGGTAGAGCTGCTCGGTGCCGCTGCGGCATTCGTAGCTGCGCTTGATCGTTCCGGGAATCTGCGAAAAATGCGCCACGCGAAAATCGAGTTCCGGATTTTCCTTGGCATAGCTGGCCAGCGAATGCGCCGCCGCTTTCGGGCTGGTCATGAAGAAATCGTTCAGCCAGTCGCGATGCACCGCGTGCGGATAATAAAAATCCATCACCTTGCGGGTGAAGTCGGCGCAATTGTTTGTCGCGCCGTGAAAATGATTTACGTTGGGCTCGGAGTTGAATTTCGCGACGAGCGCCGCGTCCTGTGCTTCCGTCGTGTTTACGACGAACATATAAATGCTGCGCTCGAGTGTGGCGCCGACCATCTCGCGCCATTCCGCGCCGTTGCTCGTCAGGCACTGCTTGGTGTCGCACAAGCCGTTCAGATATTTCTGGCGATAGCGTTCTTCGAGCGCGGCTTTGATTTCTTTCGAGCTCATCAGCGGGCGGTCGGCTGGATCTTCGACGCCGTACAAATACACGCTGAGCGGCACGATGTTCCACTCGTAGGGAGAATCTTCGCCGAGCGTGGTGTAGTTGCTGACCACCGAGCCCTGCTCGCCCGGCCGGCACATCCGCATTTTTACTGGCGAATTGTCCGGGCAGATGCGCGACAGATAAACGGCGCTGTGTCCTGAGCCGGTGATTCGCGCGACGCTGGTGTCGAGCGATTCGTTGAGCATCACGCCGGCATCGGCGCGCGCTGCGGGCGCGGCGGTGCAAACGAGTGATGCGAGCGCGAGGATCGCGAGGATCGCTGAGGCGGAGATTGCCACCGTCAGCGGCTTGCCCGACTTTGCCGTTCGACTCCAAATCCGTGTCGACATCCTTATAAAGGGCACTATTCTGGTCGCTCCGTCGGTCGGGATCGCTGGGTCAAGTGTGCTGTATGGGGCTCGGCGGGTTAGCCCTAGACACACTGATTAGAAACACTTCCCTGCCGGTTTAGTTGCCACGCCACGATTACCGCTCTTATTTTCAATCACTTAGATGCGGGAACCGCGCCCGTGGTCTGACTCCTGAGAGATACTTAAGTTTTCGCTTGACAATCAATCGGCCATACCCTACACTTTAGCTCGCACTTAACTATTACCGACGTACAAGGAGCCGCCATGCAAAACCCTTCCGTGATTCACAACACGTTCGTGATCGAACGCACCTATCCGGTCCGCCCCGAAAAAGTTTTCGCCGCCCTCGCCGACCCCGCCAAGAAACGCCGCTGGTACGGCGACGGCGACAGCCGCGACATGGAAAAATTCGAAATGGATTTCCGCGTGGGCGGAGTCGAGCGCAACGATTATCGCCTGGGCGCGAGCACTCCCTTCCCCGGAGTGATCCTCGCGAACGACGGCACGTATCAGGACATCGTCGAGAACCAGCGCGTGGTGCTGGCGACGCACATGAAAATGGGCGGCAACACGATTTCGATTTCGCTGCTGACGTTTGAGCTGATTCCCAACGGCGCGGGCACCGACCTCGTGTTCACGCATCAGGGAGTGTTTTACGAAATGTCGGGCGGCGTGGAAATGCGCAAGGCCGGATGGAATTCGCTATTCGATCGTTTGGCGAAAGAACTAGCCTAGCGCGCGAGTTCGCGCGTTCGCACGGTCACGAAATGAAAAGCGACAGCGAGCCGCGACGCACGGTGAGGATGTAAATCAAATGCCGAACGAAATTCCAGCGCACGGCATCACCCAGCCGACCGACGAAGCGATCGACCGCGTGTTTCGCGCGCTGGGCGATCCGATGCGTCGCGCGATTCTGGAAAAGTTGAGCGAAGGACCAGTGTCGGTGTCGCGTCTCGCGTTGCCGTTCAACATTACGTTG
Source organism: uncultured Acidobacteriota bacterium (assembly GCA_963719065.1). Taxonomy (GTDB): domain Bacteria; phylum Acidobacteriota; class Terriglobia; order Acidiferrales; family UBA7541; genus Palsa-295. The sequence goes on from CAVRAM010000001.1 coordinate 1,140,712, forward strand.
TCGGCGGTGATGCAGCACTTGCAGGTGCTCGAGGAATGCGGCCTGGTGGTCACCGAAAAACTGGGCCGCGTCCGAACGTGCCGGATGGATTTCGGCGGCTTCGCGCTCTTGCAGAAATGGATCAGCGACCGGCGGTCGGCGTGGGAACGCCGCCTCGACCGCCTGGGCGAAATCCTGGCCGAATCGGAAGAGCCGCCGAAAAACGAAACGAACAATTCTTAGGAGGGAAACATCATGCGCACATTCATATTTACGATTTTGGCGATCGAAATTCTCTACCGCGCGTTTGGCGATCCCCGCCATTGCCTGACGATCGTGTTCTGGCGATGGCTTCTCGGCAGCCTCGACGCCACGCCATGCGGCTCGTCGCAGCGCAATTCGGGCGCGGCTGCAATCGACCCGGCGCGGCGCTGGCACGCCGAGAATCAGCTGATGTGGGAGCGACGCTTCGACTCGCTGGCCGAAGCGCTGGCAACACCAGCGCTTTTCTAGCTCGATCCGCGACGCCGCGACGTAGCGAGGGCTCACGGCCTGGCCGGGCGGGAATTCGCTCGAGTGACGACGATTTTACTTTTCCGTTGTTGCACTCCGCCCCGCTCGGCGTTAGCTTTTCCTTATGAGTTCCGCGCAAGGCTGGTTGGCCACGCGCGGTTTCGGGCGGTCAGGCAATGCGCAGGAATTCAGCGGTTCTGCGAGCGTTGTTCGTCGTGTTGTCGCTGTTCCCTGCCTCGCGCGCATCGGCGCAGCTCCCGCAGGACGGCGTCGAATCGCCCGCTCAGGTGCAGATTCGAATCCGCCTGCGCCAATCCGACAGCTCGCCGTTCACCGGGCTGGCCACCACCCACCTCACGTCCGCCGCTGGCGCCGAAATCGCCGGCAAGTCCACCGACTCCGGCAGTAACATCTCGTACACAAATCTCGCGCCTGGCTCATACGAATTTAGCGCTGAATCGCCCGGATTCGAATCTCAGTCGCAGACAATCCACGTCAAGTCGCGCACTTCGCTGGTCGTTGCGTCCGTGGTGATGAAGCCGGATTCCGCCATCCTCTCCGCTGCGCTTCGGCCCGCATCCGCCGTCGTCCAGGCGCCGGCGAGAAAACTATCGCGCTCGGAAAGAAAGAAAATCGCGCATAACTTCTGGCATCCGCCCGATATTGACAGCGAGATTCCCGCGCTGATCTCTGCCGCGCCGTGCCCTCTCGACGACGTGATTCAATCCGTTGGCGACCGCACCCAGGAGTTCGCGTCCGATCTGGAAAAATTTCGGGCCACTGAGCGCATCCGGCATTTCGAAGTCGATAAAAAAGGAACACGGTACGCGCCCGAAAACCGCACTTTCGATTACGTTGTGGCCGTCGAGCATGCTCCCAACGGCGCCCTGCACATCGACGAATACCGCAACGGCTCGCAGGATCCCCACAATTTTCCGCAGAAGATCGACACGCTCGGACTGCCGGCGTTCGCTCTTCTGTTTCAGCCGCGGCTTGCCGCCGACTTCAACTTTTCCTGCCAGGGCCTTGGCCAGTGGCGCGGCCGTCCTGCATGGATGGTCCGTTTTGAGCAGCGTCCCGATCGCCCCAGTGAAATGCGCGCCTACATGGTCAACAATTTCACCTACCTGATCGCGCTCAAGGGACGCGCCTGGATCGACGCGGCGACCATGGAAGTGATTCACCTGGAATCCGATCTCTCCAAGCCCGCCTTTCTGATTAATCTCACTCTCGAGCATTTTTCCATCGACTACGCTCCGGTGCGGTTTCACACCCAAAACGTTGAACTGTGGCTTCCGCAAGACGCCACTCTGTACGTTGAGCAGCGCAAGCATCGCTATTACCGCGAGCACTCCTTCCGCAATTTTCAGATTTTCAATGTGGACACGTCGCAGGTGATATCTTCGCCCGCGGATTCCTACGTGTTTACCAACACTTCGGATCACGACGTGTTCGGAGTGCTCACCGTCACGCCCGTCCCCGGCGGCGAAGTTTCCTCGCCGATCTCGATCAGCTTCAAAATCCGTCCCGGCGGGCGGGTGTACAAAACCGTTGGCAACGGCAAAGACATCAACTTGCCGGCCGCGTCGGTTGGGTCCGCCGTCTTCGCGCACAGCGGCGACGATGCGTCGGTCAGCGCCGACGCTTTCTTTTCGCGCGAAACCACTCTGGACCTGGTCACCGACGAGACGCTCTCCGCCGCCGCTCCCGTCGTTCATCCGGCTCCAGCGCCCACCGCCCAGTAGTGCACGCAGATCACAGACCGAATCGCGCAGACGTGGGCGTCTCCGCTACCAACGGCTGCGCGCCGCGCGACCGCAAACGCCGAGCCGGACGCCCAACGCCGCACCCGCGACGAAAGCCACAGGCACAAATGCCTGTGCCACCACGCGATTGTCTTTCTTGGAGTGCGGCGGCTTGCCACCGCTTTTGAGATCGCAGCGTCACCATCCAACCTTTCGCGTAACAACTCGCGCGTGCGCACCGGCGCTCGAATCCCGGGCCGCTGCCTTTCGTAGCGTAGACGCCCACGTCTGCGAGCGCCCGTCCGCACCAGCGGACGGCGTGCCTTTGCTTCATGCCAAACGAAAACCGAACCACGCAGACGTGGGCGTCTACGCTACGAAAGGCTGCGAGCCGCGCCACTCCACGAGCCGAGCAGGTCGCTCGACGCCGCACCGCAATACCGCAATGCAACGCCGCACTGCAACATCGCACCGCGTCGCGGCGTCGCGGCGAATGCCACAGGCACGAATGCCTGTGCCACCACCCGACTTTTCGCGTAGCCGCTCGCGCGTGCCACCGCGCCGCGACATCTCCGCGACCTCGCGCCGTTCTCTGCTTTTCTCTGTGTTAATGTTCTCGATGTTGACGTGGGCGTTGACGTTAACGTTGACCTGAGCTTTGACGTGAGCGTCGACGTGAGCATCGACGCTAACCTCGACGCCGGGTGAACCCTGCACACACAAACGCCAAAACCCGCCCATGAACTCGCGAAACCAACGCGCACACTTCTCCGTCTTATCACGCAGATGAGCCCCAGCCTCATTCTCGCCGCGACCGAAAACGCCTCGCCGGCGGGCCGCTACTCACCGCTCTGCAAGCGAGGCAGCTGACCCATGGCGCCCATCCTGCTCTGGCTGGTGATGATCCTGTGCCTGCTGATCACCGCAGTGAAATATTTGATGGGCATCATCCTGCGGTTTTCGTTTCCCGGCACGAAAATCAAAAAAGATTACACGCTCGAGCCAACCGTCAGCGTGCTGATGCCCTGCTTCAACGAAGGCAAAACCGTTTACGAAACGATCGAGAGCATCAGCAAAAGCAATTACCCCGCCGACAAATTCGAAGTGATCGCCCAGGACGACTGCTCGGTCGACGACAGCTACGAGTGGATCCTGAAAGCGCAGCGCGATTTCACCAACATCCGCATCACCGCCGGACGCAATCCGGTGAACAGCGGAAAAGCGCGCAGCGTTTGCAATGCGATGGCGCACTCGTCGGCCGAAATCATCATTTCGATCGACTCCGATTGCATTTTTCATCCCGACGCAATCCGCGAGCTGACCGCGTGCTTCGCTGAGCCGAACATCGGGTCGGTGGGCGGACGAGTGGGCGTGCGGAATCCCAACGATGGAGTGATCACCGCGATTCAGGCGGTGCTGTACTACTCCGCGTTTCAGCTCTACAAAATTCCGGAAAACTGGACGCGCAGTGTTTGCTGCATCAGCGGATGCCTTTTTGCGATTCGCCGCGAACTGCTGATCGAGATCGAACCATCGATCCGCGCGCGCAACTGGTACGGAGTTCCGGTGAATCAGGGCGAGGATCGATTCCTGACGCACCAGACGCTGCTGCGCGGCTACGGAACCTACATCGACAACGACGCGCTGTGCTGGACGACGGTGCCGAACACGCTATCCGTTTTGTTCAAGCAGCAGCTGCGATGGCGGCGCAGCATCGTGCGCGATTTTTTCTACACGCTGAAAACTTTGCCAACGCACGTGTGGAAATTGCATCCGAACACGGTGTTGACGCTGGTGCTCACGCCGCTCGGCACGATCGTGGCGCTCCTCGTTGTGCTGACGATGCTGAGCGCCGATCCGCTTTCGTGGGCCGGGCCGGTGCCGCTGATTACCGCGCTGGGAGTGGGCGCAGTGCTCAGCTGGGTGATCAAAAAATACAGCGCCCGCGAAACGCTCGCGCACCCGATGGTCTTCGGCGCGTACGTCGCGTGGTCGATGGTAAGCAGTCTGCTCCTCACGCCGCTCGCACTTTTCACCATGGATTCCGCCGACTGGGGTACGCGGACCAAACCCGAAAACGAGGTGCCCAGTGTCAACAACGCCGCCGGTTAAGCCGGACTCCGCTCCCGCGACTTCCGCGAAAACTTTGCCGTCTCTGAGCGGGCCGAACGGGCCTGGTGGTGCAACTGTGCTGCACGGGCTGCACTACAAGCTGGTGCTGACGCTCTATCGCGTGTTCGCGATCGTGATTCTGTACGCGGTGCTCGCCGGAATTTTGGCGTATGCGTTCATCATGGGATTTTATGCGGTGAACACCACATGGGCCGCGCCGATCATTCTTTCCGCCGTCGATGAAAAGAGCCTCGACTTCCGCGACAAGCTGGTCACCAGCCAGCAGACCATCGAAGATTTGAAAGTGGACTCCGCGAAATTGCAAAGCGGCATCGACGAGATGACCAAACATCGCGCCGCACTGCTGGCGCTCGAGGCTCCGCTGCAATCTGCAATCGCGCGCGAACAACAACACAACCAAGCCACGGGCCCGGAACTCGCGGCGCTCGATAAACAAAAACAAGCTGACAATGCAAAAACGCAAGCAGTGATGGCGCAGTTGGCCCAGGTGCAAGCCGACATCCAAAAAGATTTGGCCGCTGGATTGATCACCAAGGGCGACGCCGCCACGCAGCTGGCCGCGCTGAACACCGCGCAAGGCGCCGCCACCGACAGCAAAATCGCCGAAGTGTTGCTGACCGATAGCGTGCTCGATAAGACCACCAGCGGCACCAACTCGCTCGACGTGCTCGAAAAGCAGGCTGAGCTTCGTTCGGAAGCGGCGCAGCTCGACGTGGCGATCAACGTATCGCAAAAACAAATGCAGGAAGAAGCGCGGCAGATCGATCGTCTGCATCAAGCGATCACCACGGCGAAGCAGAGTCCGTACTACTTGAACGCGACCGGCGGGCAGCGATTGTTTTTTGCGTTCGTTCCGTACGACAACCAGGCCACGGCCGTCGCCGGCGCGCCGATCTACGATTGCTACCTCAACATGATCGGCTGCCGCAAAGTCGGCACCGTGACGCAGATTTTTCCGGGCGAAGAAGACGCCATCCATCCCATTTTCAAAACGGCGATCCGCGGATTTCTGATTCAGATGACGCTCGACTCCGCCGAGGCCGCAAAATCGAAAACGGTATTTCTAGGCCGCAAGCCGCTCATGTTCTAGCTGGGACGCGAAGGAGAATTCGAATGCGACTGCTCAAGTGGAATTTCCTGGTGTGCGCGGCGGTGCTGATTCCGGTTTCGATTGCGGCGCAAACGGCGACACAAACTCCCGCGCAGACAGCGTCGACGCCGGCGATTCCCGGCAGCGTGTCGGTCGCCGCGCCATCAAGCGGCGCCAGCGCGGGCGCGTCCGGCAACAATGCAAATGACGACGAGCGCGCGTACTGCACGTATTTGACCGAGCAAGCCGCGGCACAACGCGATCTGCTGCGCACTCCCACGGCGACCGCCGGATTCACGCAGCCCGATAACGGATTGCCAATTCAAATTGTAGGCGGCGCGACGCTCGGACTTTCGTCGGTGCGCAAAGCCGGACTGACGATGGAAGTCGCGCGCCGGAATTGCGAACTCTATCGCGCGACGACCGACACGCAGACCGACATTCAATACGCGGTTCCGAGCCTGGAGCAGGAAGCGCTGCGCAACCGGCTGACGCTGCTGGACACCGCGCAAAAATCGCTGGCGTCGCTGATGCAAAACACTTCGAAAATGCTCGAAGCGCAAAACGCCACGCGGCTAATGCTCTTCACGCTGCAGACCACGCAGATCAAATTGAACGGCGACCGAGCCGACACGCAATCGAAAATCTCGGCGATTTATTTGCCGCCGCTCAGCGACCGTCCGCTGAAGGAACTGGTGGCGGAAAAACAAACGAGCGAAGCCGATACGCAGCGGTCGATCGATCGTCTGGCGCGGCAGAACAATTGGGACGTGGCGCTCACCGTCGGCGCGCACCAGCAGCTGGATCCCGTCGCGCACGGCGTGCAGCCCTACGGCGAAGTGACGGTGAACTACAATCTCGCCAGCCATGCGATCAACAAACATCTGGACCGCACCGCGGAAGCTCACGACGCCTGGAAAAAAGTGCAGGAGGGCGACGTGGTGCGCAGCATGGCCGAACTTCGCCAGCAACTCGAAGCCGCCGTGTCCGCGCAGCAATCGAAACTGAAATCGCTTGCCGAAGAATCGGCGCAGATCGATCAGACGTTGAAACTGGTCGGCGAGCCCGACACGTCGGCGTCGCTCGATTTCCGGAATCAGCTGACCGCGGCGCGCCTGCTGCTCGACGTGGAGTCGGGCGACGCGCAGTTTCGCCTCGCGCGGCTCCAGGAATATCTCGCCCGCAATTTTTAGCGCGCCGGTTTTGTCGCGCGCGCCGTGGCTCGAATCCCAGACCGCTGCCTCTCGTAGCGTAGACGCCCACGTCTGCGAGCGCACGTCCCGCCGCGCCGGGACGGCGTGCCTTTCTCCCGCGCCAACCACAAACCAAACCGCGCAGACGTGGGCGTCTACGCTACCAACGGCTGCGCGCCTCGCCACTCAATACGCCGAGCCGGCCGCTCACCCACGCCCAAAAAACCCACTTGACATTTCGCCTTTTGTTCGCCTATGCTTCGCGGCGACCAAGGGGCACACTAGCCACTCACTTGCAGCTCACAGGAGGCATTTATGCCAATGATCGACGCCATTCTCGGCGAGTTTGACCACGAATCATCCAGCACCCGCAAAATGATGGAACGCTATCCGGCCGACAAAGCCGCATGGAAGCCGCATGAGAAATCGTTTTCGATGATGGGACTGGCGGCGCACATCGCCACGCTGCCCGGCTTTGCCAAGACGATCGCTTCGTCCGACGCGCTCGACATGAAGGCCGACGACTGGAAACCGTTTGAACCGAAAACGCGCGAGGAACTGGTCGCCCGGTTCGACCAGGAAACCAAGGACGCGCGGGCGGCGCTGGCGAAACTGACCGACGCCGACATGGCCAAGACCTGGACGTTTTCGTGGGAAGGCAAAAAAATGTTTGAGATGCCGCGCGCGGTAGCGCTTCGTGGGTGGGCGTTCAATCATTTGATCCATCATCGCGGGCAGTTGACCGTGTATTACCGCGAAAACGGCGTGCCGCTGCCGGCGATCTACGGCCCCAGCGCAGACGAGCAAAGCTAGACGCGAACGCGCCGGCGGTGGACAGCCACGTAGAATAGCCATCCCGGCGCGACGAAGCCGCGGCATCGCGCAGTCGGCTCGTGCTCGTCCTGAGCCACGAAGGGGCCTGCGTTCTGCGCGGCGCACTCCCGCGTGCATTTGTAGCGGCGCGCTTTACGCGCGCCAGCCGTTGATTTCGAATTCGCGGGATCGGGCGGCCTCTGGTACGTTGGCCAAAGTGCACTAGAATTTAAAGGTGAGCGCGGCGAGGTACGCGAATCCCATCACGAAGAAGACCCCGGCGGGCCAGAGCACCAGGAAAAGCGGAGCAAAAATTCCTTTGTTGCTCACTTCGCCGTCCTTCAGCCGCGAACGGTCGTACAGCATGTTCAGCCAGAACAGATCGCAGGTCGCGAGCAGAATCGAGAGCACCAGGAACAAGATCGCCGCATCGCGCACCGGAATCTGGTCCGGATCGAGAGAACCCCTCGACGTGGCCGCCGTCACGATCGACGCCGCCGCGGCCGCCGCCGTGATGATCGTTTTCAGCGCGTCCAGATACCCGGCCCTCGATCGCTCTCGCGCCACCCGTTTGTTTCCGGTGTTGTTGTAAACGCCTTTCACATACATAAACGTCAGCCCGATGGCCACCACCCAGTAGAGGTCAAACACGCTCCAGTGTGCGGCGGTAAATACGTGAGCCAGCGCGCTATCCGGATAACGGGACATGGCATTCAGAAAGAAGCAGCAGTAGAACGTCGTCATTCCCACGATAACGATGGTTCTCTTCTGCGTGCGACCCACTCGCCAGCTTCTTCCCGCAAACTTGATTTCGTCCAGATCGGTGTCCTTCTCCGCCGGCAGGTCCTTCGCCTGCTTCATTCGCGTGTAACCATACAGACCAAACAGATACACCACCGTTCCGAACAGAAGATTCAATACCGCGGGCAGCATCGGGTTGCTCAGAAAGTGTGCAACGGTCATCGGGCTCGCTCCGGTACCGCACCACGACGTAAACATGCCGCTCAGGCCTCGCGGCAGCGTGCAGGCTTCATATTATGACTTCACGCGTAAATGCAACGCTTATAATCGGGACGGAAAACAGTTGGCGAGGATTTGTGGTGTGTGGGTGGAGGGTCCCGAAGTGTCGAGAATATAGGACAAGCCCCGAGTCACGGCGAGACCACCAAACCGGCAATCGCCCCGCGTATCCTCATTGTGCATGAATGCATGTCTATAGCGACCGCATCTTTACGGCTTCGGTTTTTATTTGCTCTACAGTTTCCGGGAACCATGGCGATCGTCGCCGCACACACCAACACTTACGCCCCTATGTGTGAACGGCCGAAAGTTTGCCAGGATCTCACACGAACCTCGGCAAATCACAGGGGCACGCACGCAGGTTCTGCGGATTTCTTGAACGGCGAGTGGGCCGTTGTAAGATTAGAAGCGCACCCAAGGAGGCGCTTTGCGTGTCCCAGACAATCTATTGAAATGCGTCGGATTCGTATCACTCGCGAGCGACCACCCGCAGTACATCGGCACAACGTTCATTGTCGACGTACCAGGTAAATGGGGCAACGCTTACCCGCACGCCGTTACTGCCCGGCACGTCGCCACGCGCTTGGCCAGCCGTAAGTATCTACTCGGATTTAATTTCAAGGACGGCGACGCAGGCTGGTTCGGTAGTGAATTAAGGTGGTGGTTCCATCCAACTGAAGAAGAGTCCGTGGACGTGGCGGTCACGGTTTTCACACCCACCAGTAGATTTGACGTCGAATCTATCCCTCAATCGATTTTTGCTACCGACGAGCGCATTAAGCGGTATTCAATTGGTGTAGGCGACGAGGTCAATGTCGTCGGTCTTTTCAGCCAATTCAGTGGCTCGCGACGCCATTTTCCGATCGTCAGAACCGGCAACGTCGCCATGATGCCATCCGACCTTGTGCCAACATATTATGGGATGGCGCGAGCTTACCTAGTCGAGGGTCGGTCGATCGGCGGACTGAGCGGTTCGCCCGTTTTCGTCAGGCACACTGTGTCGATGAACGCCGTGGACGAGTCGGGAGAGGTACATCGACACTCGGGCGTCAGCCAGCTTCACTTTTTTGGGTTGATGCAGGGGCACTGGGATTTGAATGTGCCTGAAGGAATAGTCCAGACCGAGGCTGTAAACATGGGAGTCGGGTTAGTAGTGCCCGCGAGCAAGATTCTTGAGGTACTGAACCACCCAGAGCTGGTCGAATTGCGATCGAAACAAGACGAAAAGTTTGTGAAGCAACGTAAGCCCATGTGAAGTTTCACGGCCGTCGCCCACAAGCCTTCACGCCGCCGAGCGTTGAGCTTCAGGCTCAATCACGAAGAATATGCGATCGAGAACCGCGAAGGGATCGTGGAGGTCGATAGGAATGCGGATGTCGGCCACACCTGGGTGGATGTGGCAGAGTGGCTCCGAGAGCGGGTCTGTGTGTGAGTTGGCGCTTAGTTCGAAACGCAGAAACGGGATCCCGAATTTCTCTGGGGCGGTATAGTGAAATCGAAATGAAATCAAGGAGCTGTGCTGTCGATCGGTCGTCACGGTCAACCCAAAACACAACCGAGCTCCGGAGTCAAAAACGAAATGTTGGTCTGTTAGGCCCCTGTCTATTGACGGCCCCAAAAAGATCACAGCAAATCCGTTCTTAGCGTCGTAATACTGGAGCAGTTGTTCCGGAATATTTCTAACTTTCATGTCCTCCGAGCGGCGGATAAGGTACGCGCGGACTTCAGTCAGCAATTTGTAGTGAGGGCTCATGACGTGCCCTCCAACTCTTGCCGCCTGCGCGTCGTCGTGTCGGCGGGCTCGTCGCCGTGCGTCCTCCAAACTCAAAGCAAGTCGCCTCGTCCGATCAAGATCAGCCACTCGGCAAAGGCCGGCTGAGGGGGGAGTTTGTGCTCGGTTGCCATCCGAATGATCTCTTCGTCTCGAAGGCCGAAGTGTCCTCGTAGAAGGTCGAGGCGTTGTCTGCGTTGGGCTTCCGTCATTAGGCTTCCGTCGTCCGTAATCGCATAGATACTCGAACCGACAAAGCTTTTAATATTTGGCGCGTGGCTCACGAAGTTGGCAGTCGTAGGCAGCGACATCCATAGAATTACGGGGCCCTGGCGCTCGAGCGCACTTCGCGATACATCCAGAACCCGAAAAACGCTCGGTTCGGATGATTCAGGTACGTCGAGTATCACGACATCGTCGCCCGGCGTATGAAGTTGGGTTCGCAGGGTATCGAAGCTTTCTTGACGAATTTTGAGTATCCGCGACGGCTTTAACAGAATTGATTCGAGATTGACGCGCAAAGCTTCCAGCGCCTGCTCGTGATCCGACGGAGGCGCAATTGCTACAGACCAACTCGAGTTTTCGCCTCTCAGATCGATACGCTGGGCGAGCTGCACCGCGGAGTGCTCCGCAAACTTAGCCATTCGTTGGGCCCATTTCACCCATCGCAAACAGAAGTGCGGGGTGAACGCGAAAATCGTTTAAGGAGTATTCCAGCACGCGTCGCGTAGCGAGTAGGGCGATGTCTTGGGGCCGATCGAGGTGAAATATCTTTTCGGACTCCAGAGTCTTCAGGCTTTTAATTGCCTGAGGGCTCAGCCCTCGGAGATATCCGTTTCCGAGTTGTTTGACTACTTCTGTCGTCGCCTCGAAACTGACGCTCTCCTCGCCGGCAACGTACGATTCCTCGGCAGCGTCACGCGCCAAAGAGATCAAATCCCTTAACACGCCGCCAGACATCGAACAGATTAGGTCGCCGGTTACGCCGTCGAGAAGTTCGTCGCCTCCTCTTTTCTTGAGAATAAGCTTGAGAGTCTCATTTTCTAGGTCGGTAGGGACTACCGTTATGTGGTGAACCCTGTCGAAATAGTCCGCGACTGGGCGCGCCGCGTCGTACAGGACCGCGATTGGCGCTGTAACTATCACCGACACTCCTAGCTGCCGAAAGAGCTTCAAATCCTGATCCGCGACCGCCCAGAATCTTTCCGGCGTAACGAGACGATCTAGGCCGTCAAAGATTACGACAACCTCGCTCTGCGCAACTTGCGTTGCTTCGAGAAACCGCTGAAGCGGCGCCTTTATGTCCATTATCTCGCGGCGAAGTGGTGGCAAAGGAGGCTTCAGTTTCCCCGGCGTTTTCTTGATAGTGTAATAACCGCCCCTGCTGCCTTCGTCATCCCAATCGGGCTGGTAATCGATGCCATCGGGAACGAACACGCTCTCGGCTTTTCCGAATGCGAATTCGCGGATTTGTTTAGTGGCGCTCTCGAGGTCGGCCGCCGCAGATGCAGTGCGATTTGTCTTCCGGCCAATTCGGCGAACCAAATGAACTCCGAAGCTAGCCAGTAGCGCGCCGTGGTTAAATCCCGTGAGGTCAGTTTCCGCTGTTATATCGATAAAGAACACGAGTCCGTCCGTTGCCTTAGCGAGCCACTCCCGGGTTAGGAGCAGTTCCGTAGTTTTACCCGACCCGATTCCGCCTACCAGCAGTTGTTGGCTGCCCGGCTCCAGGTCTGCGCGCCCGGCCAAATTCTTATGCAGTTTTCCGTGTGCGTCTTCGTAGATAAGACCCGCAGCAATCAAATCGCGCGCCTGCGCGGTCGGATTGAACGCGTGCATGTACGCGCGGAAGCGCTCACGTCTTGTCGAGCGTTTAAATTCGGATGTTGCCACTGTGTTCATCTCTCATTAAATTCGGTCGTTGCCGAGATTTCGGGACCTTCGTAGTTCTAGAACCGGCACGCTTCTGCCCTCTTCTATCAGGCAATCTCGCCGCCAGGCTTCAATTTTATGGGAGTATCTCACAAAGCGACTCGTCAATCCGAGCATGGTTATCAAAGAGTGTCCCCTAGGTCAGCAACCGACTGCATCCCAGCGAAACCTTTGGCAGCGTGGGCGCATGGGTGGCGCGGAGCCCTGGGAACCTGTGAGTGCGATCGTGGTCGTACGTCATCCGGGCCCGCACGTATGGAGGTATGTATATCCTTTAATTACTCGCTGATAGCTTACGCGCTGGATATTCCAAAGCAGGCAATTCCGCGACCCGCGCGGAATTGAAGGAAGCTCGCTTGGCCTCAACTCGAATTACTCTTGACGTGTAGGTACTACTATGCTAACATGGGTCGGGCAATCAGTTAAGCCCACTGGGGAAACGCCATGGGCGAAGACTGTAAGGCTGAAGTCGAGCGCGGACAGCACCGCGCGCCAAACTCCGTCCCCTGCCCCTCCCTCGCCTCTGGCTACGCAGATTCCGGCGACGCACACTCGGACGACGTAGATGCCGACGACGCAGCCATCGCCGATTACGTCGCGCGACTTCAACAAAACACGAAACAACGCGCGCCGGGCAAACGACGCGGCCCCATCCCCGGCGCTCGCGCCCTGTATTTGCTCACGCGCCGGTGCGGCGCCTCCGCTCGCCAGATCCATCGCGAAGTCACCGGCAAATCGCTGCCCGGGCGCCGGCAGAAACTTCTGAAATACACGGCGCCGCTTCGCACGATGCGCACCGCTCACGCGATCGTCAATTCTCCAGCCTCCAGACCTGCGGCGTTGCCTCTCCGTAGTCCTCGCAAATCCGCGTCCGTAGTTACCGCAGAAATTTCACCTCTGGAATTAGAAATCAAGGCAAGACGTTGAAACCACAGCACATCACTTTTTCTAATCGACACACTCAGTGTCGATTAGAAATCGACCGCGACGATGCAGTTGGAGTCACATTTGGAAGCCCACTCGGGCTTCTCAGTGCGAATTGGCCGGGTGGGGCAATTCGTTTACAATAGAGGGCTATGCTATCGATCAACAATGTGACCATGCGGTACGGGCCGCGGATCTTGTTCGAAGATGTGTCCACCACGTTCTTCGACGGGCGGCGCTACGGAATTACCGGGCCGAACGGCGCGGGCAAATCCACTTTGATGAAGATTTTGACCGGCGAAATCGACCCGACCAAGGGCGATGTGACGCGTCCGAAGAAACTCGGAATTTTGAGCCAGGACCAGTTCGCGTTTGACGAAATGCGGGTGATCGATGCGGTGATTCTGGGCAACAAGCCGCTGTGGAAAGCGCTGCAGGAGCGCGAAATTCTCTACGCCAAGCCTCACGAGGATTTGACCGACGACGACGGCATGCGTCTGGGCGAGCTGGAAGGAATTGTGGGCGAAGAGGGCGGGTACACCGCCGAAGCCGACGCCGCGATTTTGCTGGATGGTTTGGGAATCGAAGAAGCGTCGCACGAACGGAAAATGAGCGAGCTGCAGGGCGGCGAAAAAGTGCGCGTGCTGCTGGCGCAGGCGCTGTTTGGCAATCCGCAAGTGCTGCTGCTGGACGAGCCGACCAACAACCTGGACCTCGATTCAGTGCATTGGCTGCAGGATTATCTGAACGAATATCAGGGCGTGCTGATTGTGATTTCGCACGACCGTCACTTTTTGAATTCGGTTTGCACTCACACCGCGGACATCGACTACCAAACCGTGATCATGTACAACGGCGGATACGACGACATGGTTGTCGCGAAGACGTCGATCCGTTCGCGCGTGGAATCTGAGAACGCGCAGCGCGAAAAGAAAATCGCGCAGCTGCAGGATTTTATCGCGCGGTTTTCGGCCGGTACGCGGTCGGCGCAGGCGACTTCACGTAAAAAAGAGGTCGAGCGGTTGCAGACCACCGAGCTGGCACGGTCGAACATTGCGCGGCCGTATATCCGGTTCAACGTGGATCAGAATTCGGGCAAGCATCCGATCGACATCAAGAGCATCGCGAAATCGTATGACGGCGTGAAGGTGTGGGCTCCGTTTTCGGCGGCGGTGGATCGCGGCGAAAAAGTGGCGTTGATGGGCCGCAACGGAACCGGAAAAACCACCCTGCTGAAATCGCTGGTGCGCAACGCGACCGGATTTGTGGACGATTCCGATCGCGCGTTCCCTGTGGATGGCGGCAACGTGATCTGGGGCCACAACGTGATGGTCGGATATTTCGCGCAGGACCACAGCGAATCGATTCAGCACGGAAGCAACTGCATCGATTGGCTGCACCAGTTCAAGCCCCAGGCCACGCAGGAAGAATTGCGCGGCGTGCTGGGGCAGATGCTATTCAGCGGCGAAGAAGCCACCAAGATGACCGCGGCGCTGAGCGGAGGCGAATCGGCGCGGCTGATTTTCTGCCGCTTGATGCTGCAAAAGCCGAACGTGCTGATTCTCGACGAACCCACCAACCACTTGGATTTGGAATCGATCAACGCGCTGAATATCGCGCTGCAGAAGTTCGACGGCACGGTGCTGCTGGTGACCCACGACTACGACGTGATCGACGAAGTGGCGACGCGGATCTGGCATTTCCACGATCACAAAATCGAAGACTTCAAGGGACCGTACAGCGAGTTTCTGGCGGCGCAGGATAAGGACAAGCCGCAGCGCGCGGTCAGCGGCAAGAGATAACGCGTAGGATAGCCACTCATGCTTGCCCTGAGGAACGAAGGGGCTGTCCTGCGGTGGCGCGAAATCAAAATCGACGGCTGGCGGGCGTAAAGCCCGCCGCTACAAATGCACGGCGGCACGCGAATTCGAATCCAGGGCGGCCGGCAACTTCCCTCCTGACGTACAGCCCGAATACATTCATATCGGTATCGCCATGTCTGTCGCGTGCGCCTATGGTGGAGCTACGAGGCCGACTCGGCGGCCTGTTGTTTGACCAGTTCCGCAGGCACCGGCCGCTTGCGTCAAGCAACCCTGGGGCGTGTAGCATGGCCAAAATTCTGCTCGCGGACGACAACGAAATGATTCGGCGGATCGTGCGGCGAGTGCTGGAGGCGCGGCCGGAGTTGGAAGTTTGCGGCGAAGCGTCGGATGGGCAGGAAGCGATCGATATGGTGAAGGTGCACTGTCCGGACGTGGCGGTGCTGGACCTTTCGATGCCGCGGATGAATGGAATGAAGGCGGCGAAAGAAATCATAGCGGCATGTCCGCAGACGCTGGTGATCGCGGCGAGCATGCATGAGATTGCGCATCTGCAGGCGCTGCTGAAGTCGATGGGAGTGCGCGCGTTTGTGCCGAAGATGCGCGTGGTGACGGATCTGCTTCCGGCGATCGAGGCGGTGCTCGATGGCGGGACTTGGTTTTGCGATGGGTCGAAGACGCATTGAGCTGGCG
Source organism: uncultured Acidobacteriota bacterium (assembly GCA_963719065.1). Classification (GTDB taxonomy): domain Bacteria; phylum Acidobacteriota; class Terriglobia; order Acidiferrales; family UBA7541; genus Palsa-295. The sequence continues at coordinate 1,156,338 of CAVRAM010000001.1, forward strand.
TGGCGGGATCGGCGCCGCGCTGACAAACCCAAAACGACAGGGCATACAGTGTTTCCCGTACGTGATTAGGGTGTTTGCCGGATAGCGGTTCCGTTGGCGGCGACCTAGATTCGGGGCAATCGTCTACAGAGCACGCACTCACTGGGCGCGAGTCCCTTCCCCAAGCGGCTTGCGCCCCGTTCCCCTTCTGAAGTATTCCAAACGATGCGCACACCATTAGCCGACTAGCCGAAGGCAATTTTGTAGGTGTTGCCTTTGTTGTCGCGCGCGACGCCGTAGATCTGGCCGTTGCCGCTATTGTTGTACCAAATCCTGTACATCTGAACCTGCACGACGGTGGCGCGATTGGTGGTGACCGTCGCTTCGACGAACAATCGCTGGCCGAGCACGTGCGCGTTGTAATAGCCCTTGCCGTAGACCGCGTCCCACGCGGCGGGCATTTCGGCCGAGGGATTGTCGGGCGTGACGTTCGCGGGAACCGGCGGCGTGGTTTCTCTGGCCCAGTGGCCGGAGCCGGTTTCGCCGTCGGCGAGTTTCAAGGTGATCGTGCCGGAATTAAAGGCGCCGGAAACTTTGGCGTTGAAAACGGGTACGGGAGCCTCGGAGGCTACCGGACCTTTGACTGGATATACGTGGGCGGACATGGTGCAAGCGGACAACGATGATAAGGCCATCAGGACGATTGCGAGCCGGGGCTTCATTTTCATCCTCCGTCGAGCCGGTAACGTGGATTTCAGGCGCTCTGCGCGCTCGTAAATTTGGACGTGCAGTGGGCGCGGCGGTTACGCGGAAATTGGGCGGTGTTGCATCTGCATTTGTAGCGGTGGGCTTTACGCCCGCCGGCGGTTGAAGTCGCGTTTGGTTTTTTCGTCAGGGGGATCGAGAAAGCAAAAGCGAAAGGCTGGCGGGCGTACAGCCCGCCGCTACGAATTCAAGTCGCGACGGAAATTCGGAGAAACCGCTTGACACGAGCGTGCGAACGTACATACTGGTCGGTATGTTAACGACAGAACGGAAGACGAGCGGCACAGCGAGCGGCGGGACCAGCGTTACGACTCTCGCGAAACGGCGGACGCGGAATCCGGGCAAGACGCGGGAACGGCTGATCGACGCGGCGTTCGGCGAGATTTACAAATCGGGATTTCGCGGCACGGACATCGACACCATTCTGGAAAAAGCGCGCGTGACCAAGGGCGCGCTGTATCACCACTTCGACGGTAAGGAAGCGCTCGGGTACGAAGTGGTGGATACGGTGCTGACGCGGATCAACAACGAAAAATGGGTTTTCCCGCTGGCTGAATCGACCGATCCCATTACCACGCTGGTGCAGATCGTGAAGGGCACGCTGCTGACGGATGACGCGGTGGACGGCGGATGCCCGGTGAATAATCTGGCGCAGGAAATGTCTCCGCTCGATGAGGAATTCCGCAAGCGGCTGGCGAAATTGTTTCGCGAGTGGCAGGACGCGGTGGCCGGTGCGCTGCGTCGCGGGCAGAAAAGCAAACAGGTTCGGCAGGACGTGAATGCATCGGACGAAGCGGTATATCTGACCGCGACGTACGAGGGCTACATTTCGTTTGCGAAGACGGCACAGGATGCGGGCGTGCTGCGTTCGGGAATCAAGATGATGACGCGGTATTTGGAGACGTTGCGGGCGCGGTGATTGCGACGCCGCGGAGCGGAATGGGATCGCAAAAAGCGCGACGAGGTGAATGTAGATGTGTCCTTTCTGCATGATGACGGCGGCGGCGATTGCCACGGCGGCGGCGTCCACCGGAGCGATTGGTGCGATGGCGGCGTTGGTGCATAAGCAGTCTGGCAAGGGCGGATTGATCGCGGCGTCGGAGCTGACCAGCCACGGCTGGCTATCGTACGAACGCGAATGCGCGCAGACACGAATGTCTGCGCCACCATCAGACGCAAGCGTCTAATCCAAAGCCCGCCGCGACAAAACCGGACCACGACGTAGCGAACGTGGCGGCGCAACTGGACAGCCACGAGTGGCTATCGTACGAAGGCGAGAAATAAAAGCAACGGCTGGCGGGCGTAAAGCCCGCCGCTACAAAAGCTGCGACGTGGCGAGCGAGGAGTGGGCGGCGCAACAAATTTCGGAACGGAAAATTTGCAGTGAGGAGAAATGACATGGCATCGGCGACGATCGAGCAACCGAAAGTAGTTTCGCGGGCGGAGTGGGTGGCGGCGCGGAAGGCGCATCTGGCAAAAGAAAAAGATATTACCCATCAGCTCGATGCGCTGCGGCGCGAGCGGCGTTCCCTTCCCTGGGTGCGCGTGGAGAAAAATTACGTGTTCGATTCGCCCACGGGCAAAAAATCGCTGGCGGAGCTGTTTGGCGCGAACAGCCAGCTGATCGTGAATCACTTCATGCTGGGGCCGGGATGGGTGGAGGGCTGCGTGGGGTGTTCGTTTGGCGCGGACTGCGTGGCGAGCGCGCTGGTGCATGTGACGAATCACGATGTGGCGTATGTGGCGGTGTCGCGCGCGCCGATCGCGGAAATCGAAGCGTACAAAAAGCGGATGGGCTGGGATTTTGAGTGGGTGTCGTCGTTCGCGAATGATTTCAATTTCGATTACAACGTTTCGTTCACGAAGGAGCAGTTGGAGGCGGGCGCGACGTACAACTACGAAACGATCAAGCCGGGGATTGAGGAGCTGCCCGGAGACAGCGTGTTTTACAAAAACGCAGCGGGCGAAATTTTTCATACGTATTCGACGTTTGGACGCGGGACGGAGCAGTGGAATTCGGTGTACGGGTTGTTGGATCTGACTCCGAAGGGTCGGAACGAAACGGTGAACGGAAATTTGACGGATTGGGCGAAGCGGCATGACATGTACGGAAAGGGTAGCGCGCACTCGTGCTGCGGAGAGGCGAAGAAGTAAGGGTGGTGTGAACGTTACATCTTGCAGGATTTCAAAGCCGGCAACGTGGATTCGACACTTGTGTCTGATGGTGTGTCCGGCTTCCGCCTGACGGCGTTTGGGTATCGATCGCGGAGGCAGATTTTTCGATTTAGCATTCGTGGAAGCGCTTGACATACCTGGAGGCGCGCAGGCATACGTGTCTGCGCAACCATCAGGCGCAAGCGTCTAGTCCGCGGTGGCGCGGGCGGCATCGTGCACGCGGCGACGAACATTGGGGCGAAAAGGCGAAGGCGAAAGCGGCGAAGGTCGCGGTATCATCTTTCGTCGCGCGTGAGAAAGAAACTGCGAACGGTTCGCGCGGCCAACTGAAACGGAGGCTGCCGGACATTGACTGCGACACGACGGGAATTCGCGAAGAATTTTGGGGCGGCGCTGCTGGGCGCCGGGCTGTTCCCTGCCGCAACCGTAGCAAACGCTAAAAACGCCATACCAAGTTCAGAAAACACCGCGCCGAATTCTGAAAACGCTGGCGCCGGCGACGTGCTGACGCGGCAGACCACGCGGATCACGCAGACCGGCACGCGCACTACGCCACATCTGTTCGTCAATCCCCTGTTTGAATTCACATTTCAGATTGGACTGGGCCGCGCGTACCACTCCGCGGGAAATCCCGGAAAAATTCTTTACATCGCCGGACAAACCGACGACGGCGATTTTGACAGCGCGTTCAAAGCGTTTAAGGATGCCGGCGACGAAGCGCGGGCGCAGGCGGAGGCTTCGCTCGAGAAAAAACATACGGTGAGCGCGCTCGAAGCGTACCAATGGGCGCAGAACTATTACGACTGCGCGACGTATTTTGCCGATGGGTCGAAGGATCCGTCGCAGTTCGAGCCGACCTGGGAGCTTCACTACGATTGCTGGCTGAAATCGCTCGAGCTGTTTGAGCCGGCGGGCGAAGCGGTGAGCATCCCGTACGAAAAAACCGAACTGCGCGGATTTTTCTTCAAGGCCGCGAACGATGGGAAGAAACGTCCGCTGCTGATCATGACGAACGGCAGCGACGGTTCCCTTCTCGACATGTACACGCTGGGCGGAGCGGCGGCGTTGAAGCGCGGATACAACGTGCTGGTGTACGACGGGCCGGGCCAAGGATACGCGCTATGGAAGCAGAAATTATATTTTCGCGCCGACTGGGAAAAAGTGCTGACGCCGGTGGTGGATTTTGCGGTGAAGCGCGCGGATGTGGATTCGCGCCGAATTGCGGCGATCGGAGTGAGCCAGGGCGGTTACTGGGTTCCGCGGGCGTGCGCGTTTGAGAGAAGGATCACGGCGATGGTGGCCGATCCCGGAGTGGTGGATGTTTCGACCGCGTGGCTGGAAAAATTGCCGGAGGGATTGAAGCAGCTGCTGAACAACGATCAGAAAGATGCGTTCGACGCGGAGATGGCGAAGATGAGCGACAGTCCGGTGGGCGCGCTGTTGCGATTCCGGATGCGGCCGTACGGATTTGCTTCGCCGTTTGACGCGTACAAAGCCGTGCAGAATTATCATCTGCGGGATTTGGCACGGGAAATTCATTGCGCGACGTTGATCACGGCGCCGCAGAACGAAGAATTTTGGCCCGGGCAGGCGAAGCAGCTGAACGAGTTGCTGAATACGACGCGCGTGGTGGTGCCGTTTACGGTGAGCGACGGCGCGGATCTGCATTGCGAGCCGAAGGCGTTGGGGTTGCGCGATGCGAGGATTTTCGATTGGCTGGATGAGACGCTTGAAGCGGCGCTCGTGGTGCCGAAGCCGGTGAGGCAGGTAAGACGGACGAAGCGGAAGACGAGTTGAGCGGGATTGCGTGGGTCGGCGTGCCGGGCGATAGCTAAATGCCGTCAGGCTGAAGCCTGACACACCATCCGGCGACCACAAGCGCCTGTCGAATCCACGGTGTTGAAGATGTGGGCTGGGTACTGCGGATCAACGCGCGTGAAGTTTGCGGAGCGGCGGTGCGTTGGTCGGTCCGTCGTCGAGAGTGGCGGTAGATCGCTCTGCGGTCGTAAGAGGACAGCCTGCCGCAGGCTGTCCTACGCGTCAGACGCCTTCGAAAAGGATTACGCGATAGTCGCCGCCCTGGTGGCGATGTTTGCTGGCCTCTTGATACGCCGGGCTTTCGTACCAGGCTCGCGCGTCTTCCATGGTTGGAAATTCCAATAGCAGAGCGGCTTCGGCTTCGGGGCCTTCGAGGATTTCGTGGTTGCCGCCGAGGGCGAGGCGGCGGACGGGAAAACCTTCGAAAGATGGGGCGGCGAGTTTTTTGTAGGCGGCGATTTCGGCGGCGTCGCGCGTTTTTTCACGGATGAAGATGATGTAGGCGGGCATGGCGGCATTTTGACATGGTTTGGGGTGGAGATGGGCATAGTGGATTAGACAGTCCTGTCTGATGGTGCGTCAGGCTATCAGCCTGACGGATTTTCGATTTGCGATCGAGTAGCGTAGACGCAAAAGCGCACAGACAAGAATCTCCACGCAGACCTGGCGTGGAGGGGCCGCACTGTCTGTGCCACCATCAGACAGGACTGTCTAATCCACGGCGGCGCGGGCTTCGTAGGATGGCCACTCGTGGCTGTCCATGCGGCGCGAATTCAAAATCAACGGCTGGCGGGCGTAAAGCCCGCCGCTACGAAGGCGAGGCGTGGTGCGGGCAGCATGTTGCATGCGGCGGCAAGCCGACTGCGCGATTGATCCGCTCCGTCGCGCGGAGTGCGGCCGCAGGCTGGGAATTTGACTGCACCAAACCTGTACGCGGGGCCAGCTTGTCGCGCTGATGCGCGGCTCGTAACCTTGTATAACTACGTCGTTCGTGGGCCCCAGCACAATCGAAGGAGTGACACCGATGCCGCAACGGATCCGGGCCATTCTGTCGCCTCGCGTGAACCAATTCGTGGATTCGGCGCTGATGGTGGCGCTGACGATTTCGCTGGCGTGTTGCGCGGGCGGTGCGGGCACGGGCGGAAACACGATTGCCCCCACTCCGTCTGGAGTGGTGGCGACGGCGGGAAACGCGCAGGTGACGCTGGCGTGGTTTGCGAGCGCTGGCGCGATTACTTACAACGTGAAACGCGGGACCGTAAGCGGCGGTCCGTACACAACGATCGGTTCGCCGAGCGCGCCGGATTTCGTCGATAGCGGCGTGACGAACGGCACCACTTATTACTACGTGGTGTCGGCGGTGGACACCGCTGGCGAAAGCGCGAATTCGGCGCAAGTGTCGGCGAAGCCTGTGGCGCCGGCGCAGGTTCCTGCGGTGCCGACGGGAGTTGTCGCGACTCCGGGAAATGCGCAGGTCGCTCTGGCGTGGACGGCGGTGAGCGGCGCGGCGACGTACAACGTGAAGCGCGCGACGACGAATGGTGGTCCTTACACGACGGTCGCGTCGCCGGCGACGGCGAGTTACAACGATACGACGGTGACGAACGGGACGACGTATTACTACGTGGTGTCGGCGGTGAACAGCGCGGGTGAAAGTGCGAACTCAGCGCAGGTCTCGGCGAAGCCGGTGGCGCCGACGCAGGTTCCTGCGACGCCGACGGGAGTTGCCGCGACTCCGGGAAATGCGCAGGTGGCTCTGACGTGGACGGCGGTGACCGGCGCGGCGACGTATAACGTGAAGCGGGCGACGACGAATGGTGGTCCTTACACGACGATCGCGTCGCCGACGGCGGCGAGCTTCACCGATACGACGGTGACGAACGGGACGACGTATTTTTATGTGGTGTCGGCGGTGAACACGGCTGGCGAGAGCGCGAACTCAGCGCAGGTGACGGCGACGCCGTCAGCACCGGTGAGCGGAACATCGGTGAACGTGACGATCGATCCGCTGACGAACCGGCACGCGATCAATCCCAATGTGTACGGCGGCAGCTACCCGCAAGACAAAGCCACGATCACCGACAGCGGCATGACGGTGGTGCGCTGGGGCGGCGACGCCACTTCGCGTTACAACTGGAAAACAAATACATACAACGCGGCTGCCGATTATTACTGGAGCGATTACACCAACAGCGAAATCGGCGACGCGGAATCCACGCAATTTATTACCGACGTGATTGCCGCGGGCAGCCATCCGCTGATGACCATGGTGATGCTGGACTGGGTTTCGAAGGGCGATCCGGCGAACAACACAGGCAACGGCGAGCTGTACAGTTTTTCGGTGGCGAAATATGGAGCGCAGTGCGCGGTGAATCCAAACACCGGCAATGGCGACGCGGGCGACGGACTGAAACCGGATTGCAGCACGAATGTGACCGGGAACGATCCGAACGATGCGAACGTACCGATCGCTGATTCGCCCTCGGCGGGCGATGCGGCGGGCACGGTGTATCGCAATCAGTGGGCGGCGGCGCTGGCGACGTCGTTTGGCAGCGCGCCGCACTACTACGACATGGACAATGAAATCGACATCTGGGCGGGCACGCATCGCGACGTGCATCCGAATCCGACGACGTACCAGGAATTGCGCGACACGTATCTGAAGGAAGCGCGCGGATTGAAAACGTGGGACCCGCAGGCGCTGCGATTCGGTCCGGTGAGCTGCTGCTGGTATTTCTACTGGAACTCGGCGGCGGGCTACAGCGACAAGCAAGCGCACGGCGGCGTGGAATTTTTGCCGTACTGGCTCAACGAAGTGTACTGGTCCGACAAAACGGCGGGAGCGCCTTCGATTGAGTTTTTCGATTTGCATGCGTATCCGAGCGTGCCCGATACGGGCAGCTACACGCAGGCGCAGAAACAAGCAGCGACGCTGACCGTGTTCCGCGATTGGTGGGATCCGACGTTTGTGGGCGCGGGCGGAGACGTGAATCAGCAGTACGCGTCGGACATGCAGCCGAATAAGACGATCGCGTTCCGCATTCCGCGGATGCGCGCGGTGATGAATTCGATTTATCCGGGATTGCAGTTCAGTTTCACGGAATGGAGCGCGGCGCTGGCGGGCGAGAGCGATTTTTCCACCGCTCTGGCCGACGCGGAAGCGTACGGTTTGCTGGGGACGTATCGCGTGGACTTCTCTTCCCGTTGGACGGCGCCCAGCCCGTCGAATCCGAATTATCAGGCGCTGAAACTTTTCCGCAACTATGACGGAGCGCATCACACGTTTGCGGTGAATTCGATTTCGGCGACGCACAATGCGAATCCGAATCTTTTTGGAATCGCGGCGGCCATCGATCCGACCGGGACGACGATGACGATCCTGGTTGTGAACAAGGATCCGTCGAACAACGCGAATGTGACGTTTGCGCTCGGCAGTTTCACGCCGTCGTCATACACGGCGTATTCGTTGACGCAGGCGGCGCCGACTTCGATTGTGGCCAGCGCGTCGAGCGGATGGAGCGCGACGCGGACGTTTGCTCCGTACTCGGCGACGTTGCTGGTGGTGACTGGCACGCTGGCGAAAAATCCGGCGGCGGAGTGGACGCTGAATCCGGACGCGGTACAGGTGGCGGCAGGCGGCACGGTGGCGCTTGCTCCGGTGATTGTGAGCGGCACGGGCACGGTGACGCTGGGCTCGGCGGCGTTCGATGAAAATTACACGTCGGCGGGAGCGCAGGCCGGCGCGGGCGGCAGCACGATTGCGGTCACGTCATCGACGGTGAATTCGACGACGCCGGGAGCGATTAGCGTGACGGCCGGGCCGACGCAGGGTTTTTATCACTTTAATGTGACCGGCACGGACGGCTCGGGCGTGACGACGACGCAAGGCGGATGGATCGTGGTGGGAAATCCGGCGGCGACGCTGACGAAGACGGGCGACGGGCAGTCCGGCACGATCAATACGACGCTGACGATTTCGGTGACGCTGAATCCGGGTTCGTCGGGCGGAACGAATACCGGCGCGAGCATTTTCTTTTCGACCGACGCGGGAAATTTTGGCGGCGCGGCGTCGGAAGTTGTGCAGACGAACGGCTCGGGAGTGGCGACGGCGACGTTGACGTTGCCGGCGACGGCGGGCGCGGTGCATGTGACGGCGGAGGGGCCGTTCGGGCTTGGGCATCCGGTGGTGACGTTTACGGAGACGGCGCAGTAGAGGTGGCATCGTGCATGCCGCGGCAGTGCCGGCCTAAAGACCGCGGCGCTACACTAAAATCTTTCGAACCGCAGCGCGTGATACTACGCGCGTCGAAACAGCACCAAGCCGCGGACGGCGAGGACGAACGAGAACATCGACGTCAAGCCGAGCGCGAAGAGCGTCCAGATAAAGAAGAAGCCTCCGCTGGACGCGGCGATTTCGCCGCCCACTCCTACGCCCTTCATGTGTTCGTAGGGCACGAGCATGCCGAGCAGCGATCCGATCAGCACGATGATGTAGCCCGAGCGGCGTTCGCTGAGCGCGAGCGTTCCGTAAAGCCAGACGACCAGGATCGGCACGGCGATCAGGCCGGAGAGGGTGCCGGGTTCCATGCCGCGGACGATGTCGTCGGTGATGTGAAACGTGGTGAGGATGATCGAGAGCAGCGAGGCGATCATCAGGGTGATATTGAGTTTCATCGGGGATGCTCCTTGGTGGATGCGCGAGCTTTCAATGCGCGGGCTGTGAACGCACGTGCGGCGAAGCTCGGATACTAAGCCATACGGGGCGACTGGCGAAAAGGATTCAGGGTTTTGGGGGGCCGCAGGCGGGCGTACGTGCGACGCGGGTAACATTTTGCAGGATTTCAAAATTGGGGCCGTGGATTCGACAGACAGGACTGTCTGATGGTGCGGCGGGCTTCCGCCTGACGGAATTTTGCCGTCAATTGGGGGCGCGGCATGTTCGATTGAGCTGTCCCGTGGGGCCGGCATAGCAAAAGACGTGCAGACAGGAATGTCTGCAACACCATCAGACAGGACTGTCTAATCCACGCGTGTCGATGAGGATGAATAACGCAAACGGCTGGCGGGCGTGAAGCCCGCCGCTACTACGAATAAACGCTGGCCTGCGACTTGGCGATCGAGGGGTGGGCGGCGCTGGACCCTTCGTTCCTCAGGGCAAGCAGCCACGAGTGGTTATCCTACGAACGCGGTCGCGAGAATACGAAATCAAAGGCTGGCGGGCGGGAAGCCCGCCGCTACGAAGGCGCGAGTGCGCGGCGTTGGTCGATCCGGCGTCGAGGGTGGCGTGTGATCCATCGGCGGTCGCCGTAGGACAGCCTGCGGCAGGCTGTCCTACGTGCGGGGAGATGCGGTAGAGTCTTTGGATGAAAATTGGGGCGCGGCGGGCGAGTACGACGGAAGTGGGCGTGATGCGCGAGGCGTATCGCGCGGAAGCTGGGTGCCAGATTATTTACGATTCGTTTTTGCCGCGAGGGCTTGCCGATGCGTACATGATTTCGATCGACGGGATCGATGTGGGCTACGGCGCGGTGGCGACGCGCTACTATCCGCGGCATGCGATCGAGTTTTACATCGCGCCGCACCTGCGGATTCACGCGCTTGAGGCGTTTCGCGAATTGCTGCAAGTGAGCCGCGCATCGCACGTGCGCGCGCAAACCAACATGCCGCTGATGCGGCAGATGCTGTTTGACACTTCAAAAAATATCGCGGCGGAAAAAGTTTTGTTTGCCGATGGGCTGACCAAGGCGGGGCCGAGCGTGCCGCCGATTCCCTCTCCCGAGGGTTCGCGGTTCCGGCACATTACTGACGAAGAAAAAGAAAAATTCTCGCAGGATCAGGAAGTGCTGACCGATTGGGTGCTCGAAATCGGCGGTGAAATTGTGGCGACCGCGGGATATCTGACGCACTATAACCCTCCGTACGGCGACATTTTCATGGCGGTGAGCGACCAGTCCCGGCGCAAGGGCTACGGCGGATATATCGTGCAGGAAATCTGCAAGGTGGCGCGCGAGGCGGGAAGAATTCCGGCGGCGCGATGCGATCCGCATGTCACCGGGTCGCGTCGGGCGCTCGAGCGCGGCGGGCTGGTGGTGTGCGGACATTTGGCGTATGGCGAGATCGCGAGCTGAACGTGCGCCTGTGAGTGCGGCGGAGCGATGCGGACGACGGCCGGTGCAGTGTGCGGCGTGGGCGGCACTGGCTTTGCAGGATAGCCACCCGTGGCTGTCCGTGCGATCGTGCGAATGCAAAATCTACGGCTGGCGGGCGTAAAGCCCGCCGCTACGAAAGCGCGCCGGCCTGCGTACGTGGCGATCGCGGAGTGAAGCGGGCGGCACTGGCTTCGCAGGATAGCCACCCGTGGCTGTCCGTGCGATTCCGGCGGGCACGGCGAAAAGTTTGCGGCGCGCGATTGCAGAGCGGCTTGAAAATGATACGATTTAAGCTCTGACTTAAACCCAGTTCCATTCCGAACAAATTTAAGGGGGCATTATGAAGACTTTTGAAGTGACATTCCGTTATGAGGACCGCGCCAAGGGGCAGGAGCACCACTCGAAGAAAGTGGAAGCTTCGAGCATGCCCGGCGCGATTGCCAAGGCTACGCGCGAATTCGTGAAGGCGCTCGATCGCAAACAGCGCTTCGACATGAACAAGAACGGCCTGGAAATCAAGGCGACGTACCTGGGCGCCAGCGAAGAAGCGAACGCGAAAGCGGCAGGCGCAGAGTAGTTTTTCGGCGAGCGAGATTGAAAATCAGGCGCGGGCTGGGCTGGTGCTCGGCTCGCGCGCGGATTTGTATGTGGTGGCGTGGATGTGACGTCGTTGTTGCGAGTTTGTAGTTCCCTTTCGTTGGATCCATCGATAAATTTTGTGAGCAGTGGCGTGCACGCGAGAGATCTGTGCGCACTCGCGCGGGTGTGTGCCGGCGTGGAAGGAAGGCGTGGATTGCGCGCTCGTGTCTGCGCGCCTGCGCATCTGCGCAACTGCAAGAGCGATGCATGGGTCGAAAAGGCGTCAGGCTGAAGCCTGACACACCATCAGACAGGACTGTCTAATCCACGGTGGCGAAGCTGTGGGCTGAATGCTGCGGAGCGAGCGGGCCGGCGTGAAAAAAACCAAAGGCTGGCGGGCGTAAAGCCCGCCGCTACGAAAAAAAACGGCAGATGCGAAGAACCTGGCGCACCATTCGCGCGAGAAATCCGCGGCCCGCCGCTACGAAGAAAACTACAGGGGCGAAGAGTGAGACGCGAGATACGCTGGGCGCAGTAAGCGACGCGGCTCGCACTGATCGAGCGCGGTGCGGCGTGAAAATGCATAGCGCATCAACGCGGCGCTAAGGATCACGCTACACCGTGGCAGCGGCGGGCGTTAGGGATTCGACGGCGGGAAATGATCGCGCGCCGATGAAGGAGCGTTCGGGAGGCGCCAGGCCTTTTTGCAGGGCTTGGGCCATCAGGGTGAGGCCTTCGCCGGCGCAGGGCGGAGTGATCACTGTGGCTTTGAGCGTGCCGGCGCGAACCCATGCCTGGCCGGTGGTGGGGACGCCGTCCACTCCGGTGTAAGGGCAAGCGAGCCACGCTTCGCGTTCGATGGGGTGCGGCACGCCGAGCAGAGCTTTGCGAGCGCCGACGGCCATGGCGTCATTTTGCGCGGCGACCAAGTTCACGTTTACTTTGCGGCCGGAGTTTAATGCGAGCCAGGATTCGATGCAGCGCCGGGCACTTTCTTCGGTCCACTGCGCGCGAAGAGTGGTGACGTGAATATTGGGATTCAGCACGCGGTTCAGGCCGAGGGTGCGTTCTTTGGTGGCGAAATTGTCGGATGGTCCCTGGATGTAAAGCATCGAGCCGCCGTTGGGCAGCAGCGCGGAAAATTGGCGCGCCTGGATTTCGCCCACTTCGCGCTGATCGGTGCTGATGGAAAAAACCGGAACTTTGGTGGCGCGACGAAGTTCGGTGACGTAATCGGCTTCTCGATTCAGCACTCCCCATCCGATTCCTGCGCTCACAGCGGCGCGCGCCACTTGCGGCAGCGCTGTTCCTCCGACGGGTTCGACGACGATGCCGGACGGACGCTCCTCGGGCGGCACCTGGACGTATCTTAAAATTTGCGTGCTTTGGGTGATGGCGTTGCTTTCGGCGAAAACGATTTCAACGTCCACGCCGAGGCTCGCGGCAGCGGCGCGCGCGGACGATGCTTGCTCCATTTGAAAATCGTTGTCTTTGGTGACCAGCGAAACCACGAAGCGACGGCTCTTCATTCGGGCATACCCCGCGCCGAGGACGGCGTCCACTGTTGACGCAAGTAAAGCACGGAGGGAGGCGGGAGTGAGCAGGCGTTTGCGGGGGTGTGCGCTGAAATGAAACAGGACGTGTGGTGTGGCGAAGCGGGACGGGAGTGGATTAGACAGTCGTGTTGGATGGTGTGGCAGACGATTTGTCTGCCGGGTCGTTGAGCTCTTGGAGCGCGGCGGAATGCAACTGCCGTCAGCCTGACAGGCTGACGCACCATCAGACAGGACTGTCTAATCCACTTCGCGGGCCTGCCGTTGCTTTGTGGCGGCGGGCGAGTGGGGCGGGTGGTTACCGATACGCGGAGTACTCCCGTTGGGCCAGCTATTTTCGGGCGGAGGCGGGGCCTAGGATGGCGGAAGGGCCGAAAACGGGCTGCAACGCGGGCGAAACTGGAGCAGAAACCTGGGCGCAACATTTGGGCGGGGGTGGTGTTCGATGCTGTAGCGGCACAAGATACGCGCACGATCCACGGACCGGACCTCTTATCCAGCGGTGGGCGCGTTGCTACGAAATACGGTCAAATTCAGGGTTCGAACGCACACTTTCGGGAGGACATGGCAATGCGTAAGAGCAGCGCAATTCGATTGATGATTTTTGCGGTCTTTTTAGCGATGGCGGCGTCGGTGACCCCGGCTCCGGCATCGGCGCAGATTGCAGTGGGAATTTCGGTTCATGTGGGACCTCCGGCGATTCCGGTGTACGTGCAGCCGCCGTGCCCCACCGAAGGCTATCTTTGGACTCCGGGATACTGGGCGTATAACGAAGTTGGCGGATATTACTGGGTGCCGGGAGTCTGGGTAGCGCCTCCGCGGGCTGGTTTGCTGTGGACGCCGGGCTACTGGGGATTTGCGGGCGGCCTTTACGGATGGCACGCAGGTTATTGGGGTCCGCACGTCGGATTCTATGGCGGCGTGAATTATGGATTCGGATACGGCGGCGCGGGATTCGTTGGCGGTGAATGGCGCGGCGGGCATTTCGCGTACAACACCGCGGTGGTGAACGTGAACACGACGGTGATCCACAACACCTACGTGAACAAGACGGTGGTGAACAACACCAACGTGAGCCGCGCAAGCTTCAACGGCGGCGCGGGCGGCACCACGGCCCAGCCGACGGCGGCAGAACGCAGCTACGCGAGCGAGCAGCATGTGTCGGCGACGTCCGAGCAGATGCAGCACGAACACACGGCCAGCGCGGACAAGTCGAACTTTGCGTCTGAAAATCATGGACGCCCGGCCAACGCGGCGATGAGCCACGTGGGCGAGCGCGCCGAGAATCAACAGCAGCGGATTGGAAATGGCGTGAAGTCCGGCCAAATGACCGCGGGCGAAACGGCGCACGTGGAACATCAGGAAGCGGACATCAACCACCAGGTGAAAGCGGATCGCCAGGCGAACGGCGGACACCTGACCAACGCGGAAAAGAAACAGGTGAACAAGGAACAGAACCACACCAGCAAGGAAATCCACAACGACAAGCACAACAACAAGACGCAACAGCACCCGAAGTAGTCTTGGCGTTGCAGCGGTCGGAGTGAAAATTGAAACGGGAGGCGAGGCTGCCTCCCGTTTTTTTATTTGGGTGCGATATTTCGTTTTGCGAAATGCACGTGATGAGTGGGTTCGACAGGACTGTCTGATCCATTTGTAGCGGCGGGCTTTACGGCCGCCAGCCGTTGACGTTGATTGCGAGCGCGAGAAAACAGAAAAAATAAAAGCCGGCGGGCGTAAAGCCCGCCGCTTCGAATTCACTGCAAGTCAGGAAGTTTTGCCTTTGCAGCCCGGATGATTGCAATGGCAATCGAGGTCGGGCGTTTTTTCCATCGCTTCACATTCCACGCTGCAGTATTTCTGATCGGTGAGGCAGGAGCAGATTGGGTGCGCGCACTTCTTTTTATTGTCGGGCGTCATTCTGGCGTCTCCGGTGTTCGTTAGTTTGATTTCGCGATTGCTATTTCTATAGCGCCGCTTTGCGGCTGGTGAGGATCAGCACGATCAGGATGATCGCGACCAGGCCGAGGCCTCCGGCCGGATAGTAGCCCCAGTTGGCGCTGTAAGCGTACACCGGCAAGCTGCCCAAAAGTGCGAGAACGATGATGATGAGCAGAATGGTTCTAAGCATGGCGGAGCCTCCTGTGAACGGCTTGCGGTGGAGAGTACGCGTGTGCGTTGGCGGGAGCTATCCGGCGATTGCGGTATTTCTGTGCGGGGGATTTCTGATCGGACTGGGGCGTGGGCTGCGCCTACGCCGGTGCGCGAACCACTGCAGGTTCGACGATGGCTGATTTTTCGTGGAGTGCGGCGGCATCGGCGCGCCGGAACGGGTCCGGCGCGGAGGTGGCGGGAGCTTGGATGTACGGGCGGTATGGCTCAACCTGCGCTCCGGTGAACGGGAGCGCACTCAGGCACGAGTGCGTGAGCTACCAGCCCGTGAGGTGACGAGCGAAAATTGGTCGGAAATTTATACGTCGTGCGGAGGCTGGAATCGGGGCTAGACTCGACGGCGCAGCGGACGAAGTCGAGGGATGCGACGATGAGGCGAGCGCCGGAGGTTGCGGTGCGGTGTTTTCGGGCGGCGGTGAGTTCGATGCGGGCGGCGATGGTGACAAAGGCGGCGACGGTGAAGACGAAAGCGACGCACAGCGCGACGGTGGTCGCGGCAGTGGTGATCGCATGTGCCGTCGCACCGCTGCTGCTGATGGCGTTCGGCACGCTGCCGGTTCACGCGCAGGCTGCGCAGGCGCCTAATCCGACGACGGTGCTGTTCGAAAATGTGCGGATCTTCGATGGGAAGAGCGCGAAGTTGTCTGCGCCTTCGAACGTGCTGGTGCAGGACGGCACGATCGTGAAAATTTCGACGAGTCCGATCGCGACGGACAAAAGCGCAGCGACGCAAATCATCGATGGCGGCGGGCGGACGCTGATGCCCGGACTGATCGATGCGCACACGCACATCATGATGGCGCTGGTGCCGCTGATGAAGGCGCTGACCGCGGATATTGGCTACCTGAATCTGGTGGCCGCGCAGGAAGCGAACAACACTTTGATGCGCGGGTTCACCAGCGTTCGCGATATGGGCGGGCCGGCGTTTGGATTGAAACGCGCGATCGATGAAGGGCTGGTGGTGGGGCCGCGGATTTATCCTTCGGGCGCGTTTATTTCGCAGACCGGCGGGCACGGCGATTTCCGGATGCCGTATGAAATTCCGAGCACGATCGGAGATCCGCTGAGCCACATGGAAAAACTGGGCGCGTCGATGATCGCCGATAGTCCGGACCTGGTGCGGTTGCGGACGCGCGAAAATCTGATGCTGGGCGCATCGCAGATCAAGTTGATGGCGGGCGGCGGAGTTTCGTCGAGCTACGATCCGCTGGACGTGACGCAGTACACCGTCGAGGAAATTCACGCGGCGGTGGAGGCGGCGGAAAATTGGGGCACGTATGTGACGGTGCATGCGTACACTCCACGCGCGATGCAGATTTCGATTGCGGCGGGAGTGAAATGCATTGAGCACGGCCAACTGGCGGATGAAGCGACCGCGAAGATTATGGCCGACAAAGGAATCTGGTGGAGCCTGCAACCTTTTCTGGACGATCAGGACGCCACGCCGTTCCCCGCTGCGTCGGAGAACAGAAAAAAGCAGTTGACGATGTTTGCGGGCACCGACACGGCGTACAAACTGGCGAAGCAATACAAAATAAAAACGGCGTGGGGATCGGACACGTTGTTTGATCCGAAGATTGCGGCGCGGCAAGGCGCGCAGCTGGCGAAGTTGGTTCGGTGGTACACGCCGGCGGAAGTGTTGGCGATGGCGACGAGCGCGAATGCGGAGTTGCTGGCGCTTTCCGGGCCGCGGAATCCGTATCCGGGAAAACTCGGCGTAGTGGAGGAAGGCGCGCTGGCGGATTTGTTGCTGGTGCAGGGCGATCCGATCGCGAACATTTCGTTGATCGAGGATCCGGGGACGAATTTTGTGGTGATCATGAAGGGCGGGAAGATTTACAAGGATACGCTGGGGCGGTAGGCCGATATCGGATTTTTCGTGGAGCGCCGAGTGCGCGTTGCGGTGAACTGAATTGCGCGAAGGCGGAGCGAAAGCGAAAGGCCGTCAGGCTGAAGCCTGACACACTATCCGACGGACGCAAGCGTCTAATCCACTAAAACGGTTTTTCGCATCCACTGAGATCGAGTTACTAATTTTCTGAAGCCGGCTGTTGGCTGCGACGTGAGCTTAGGTCACGAAAGGCGGCGCCGCCGCCTACGCCGCTGCGCGGCGCCGGCGCGACTGGCAGAAAGCGGTCGAAGACGCCGTTACCGATTCATAGCAACGGCGCGAAACGCTTGGCAGACCGGGCGCGGAACTGCGAAAATGAAGGTCCCCCCTTCCCTGTTCAGCTTTTACCTTTGGAGATCTTTCGATGCAGGCTCCCGAATTGAGCAATGAATCCGCGCGCCTGAGAGCGCTGGACGATGCGCGAATTTTAGATACGCCCTCGGAAAAGGCGTACGACGATCTGGTGCGCCTCGCGTCATTTATTTGCGGCACGCCGATTTCGCTGATCAGCCTGGTGGATCAGAAGCGGCAGTGGTTCAAAGCGCGCGTGGGGCTGGACGTAAAAGAAACGGCGCGAGAGCTGGCGTTTTGCGCGCATACCATTCTGAAACCGGATGGACTGACGGTGGTGGAAGATGCCGCGGCCGACGCGCGGTTTGCGGATAATCCGCTGGTGACGGGCGATCCGAATATCCGCTTTTATGCGGGGGCGCCGCTGGTGACGCGCGATGGATTTGCGCTCGGTTCGCTGTGCGTGATCGATCGCGTGCCGCGCACGCTGACGCCGCAGCAGGTCGACGCGCTGGAAACAATCCGCACGCAGGTGATCCGGGAAATGGAGCTGCGCCGCAACGCCGTCGATCTGGCGAATTCGTACGCGATGCTGGAGGAGACGCAGGGACGGGTGCGCGAAAGCGAGCGACGCTATCGCGAGCTGGTGGACAACAGCCTGGGATTGATCTGCGTCCACGATCTGGAAGGAACGTTGACGTTAGTGAATCCGGCAGTGCACGAGCGTCTGGGATATTTGCCGGGCGAGCTGAAGGGAAAAAATCTGGCGTCGATTATCGCGCCGGCGACGCGGCATCTGTTTCCGGATTATCTGCGGCGCATCGGAGAGAATCTGGCCGACAGCGGATTGATGCGCGTGGTGACCAAGGCGGGCGACGAGCGGGTGTGGCATTACCGCAACGTGCTGCGCCTGGAGGATAACGGCAAAACCGAGGTGATCGGCCACGCGGAAGATGTGACCGACAGCCAGAAGCTCGAGCGGACTCTGCGGATGCAGGTGGCGCAGGACCCGCTGACGAAATTATTCAACCGGCGGTATCTGGAAGACGCGATGGAACGCGAAATCCGGAAGGCGCTGCGGCGGAAGCGTTCGGTGTCTCTGCTGATGATCGACGTGGATTTTTACAAGCGGATCAACGATTCGCACGGCCATGCGGCGGGAGACAAAGTGCTGGTGGCGCTGGCGAATTTTCTGAAACAAGGAATTCGCGCCGAGGATCTGGCGTGCCGGTATGGCGGCGATGAATTTGTGGTGGTGCTGACCGAAGCGGGGATGCAGGGCGCGAAGGTGCGCGCGGAAAAATTGCGCGAGACGGTGAAGGCGGTGAAGGTTACGCACGAAGCGACTTTGATCGAGGGGCTGTCGTTGTCGATCGGCGTGGCGGCGTATCCGGCGAACGGGCAGACGTTGCGGGAGTTGCTGGATGCGGCGGATAAGGCGTTGTATCGGGCGAAGCTGCACGGGCGGGATCAGGTGTGTTTGGCGGAAGAAGCGGCGGTGGCGAGCGATTAGGGGGCGGTTTGTAGGTTAGCGACTCGTCGCTGACCGGGTTTTTTGCGGTGGGGCGGAACGACTCGCGGGGCGACGCGTCGGTTCGTGGCATTGCGGCACGATCCGTGGCGCGAGCGGCGCCGAATGACGTCCGCTGCGCGGACGTTTGGCCAGCCACGAGTGGCTAGCCTACGCGCTAGAACTGCAGGATGAATTGGCCGAGATTGGTGCGGGTGGTGTCGGAGCCGAGGGTCAGGGCGGTGTCGGCGTTGACCAGGTAGTAGACGAAGCCGAAGGTGACGTTGGGATTTTTGCCGCTGAGGATTCCGGTGCCGCGGCCCGGAGCGGTGGCTGCGGTCAATGCAGTGGCCATCGTTGCGGTGCCCGTGGTGGTGGTGTTCACCGGATCGCCGGGATAGACGGCGTTGTAATTGTTGATGTCGATGTTGCCGCCGCTGGCGACGAGCGAAATGAAGTTCACCTGTGCGTCGAGATTCTGGCCATACGCGCTGGCGTTGTTGTAGAAAATTCCCTGCGCGCCAATTCCCATTGCAACGCTGCCCGCAGGCGGAGCCGTCGGCGAACCCGTTTGTGTGTACGCCGTTCCCGCGGCGACGGCGGCGGAGTCGAGCTCGAGCATCAGAACCGAGCCCGCCGAAGTGGGATACGCCGAAAAAGTGGAAGGCGTGGTGCCGGTGTTCAAGGTGAGCGCGATGCGGCTGTTGTCCGGGTTGACGCTGTAGGTGGACGCGCTCAACGTCGTATTCAGTGCGACCGTGCCGGAATTGTTGGAATCGGAAACTCCGCTGGTGATGTTCCCATTTCCGTCGGAAACGAAAATTCCGCCGAGCGCGTACGCGCCGGTGGGCGACGTGCCGCCGACGGTGAACGGATAATTTCCGCTCGGCAGGCTGGCGGCGTTGAACACCAGGTTCGGCAATCCGCTGAAAATTTCGCCGGCGAGATAATCGTTCTGATCGGTTTCGACGATGCGCAGGTGCGTGTTGTCCACGGTGTAAAACGCGAAATTCAAAGTGCCGATGGCGGTGCTGGAAAGCTGCATGGTGCCGCGGCCGGTGTTTGGCTGCGTGGTGTCAAACGCGTATGTGCCGTGCAGCGTAGTGTCTGCCGGGGTGACGGTGCCGTCGTTGTTCCAGTCCACCACGGTGTCGGACTGCGGAATTACGCCGGTGCCGCTAGCGGTGAAGCGGCCTGCGGCGGCGAGCTGCTCGAATTGCGCGTTGGAGCCGGAGACGCGGAACACGTACGGGCCGGTGATCACCGAGTCGGACGTGGTGAGGTCGTTCAAATTCTGCTGATCCATCTGGCCGCTGCCGGTGATGTTGGCGTTGAAGCGCGTCATGTAGGCGTGCTGATTGTTGGTCATCACAAACGCCCACGCGCTGGTGGTGCCGCCGCCGGGTCCGGCGCTGATGACGGCAGAGCCGCGGCCGTCTGGACCGACCGTGTACGTGCCGGTGAAGCTGACGCCGCCCGAAGGTCCGCCGAGAAAGCCGGTGGAATCGGAAAGTCCGCTGGTGATTTTGCCGTTGCCGTCGGCAACGAAGCTGCCGGCGACGGCGAGAAGTCCGAGATTATTATTTCCGGAGTATGAGAACGCGAACGGGCCGGTGAGCGAAGCGGCGGAATAGACGATCTGCGCAGTGGCCGTCGCAGTGAGCGTGCCGCTGGTGCCGGTGACGGTGATGACTCCGCCCGGAGGAGGATACAAAGGCGCGGTGTAAATGCCGGTGTTGGGATCGATGCTGCCGATGTTGCCGCCGTTGGCGGAGGAAATCGCCCAGGTAACGTCGGTGGTCGAGACGTTGTTCAGGATGCCGCTGAATTGAAACGAGCCCCCCGCGGGAACGGTGGCCGCGGTGGGACTGACGGACAAGCCGGAGCCGAGTCCGACGGTGACGCTGGCGGAGTTCGAAGTGATCGTGGTGGTCTTGGTGGACTGATTCGGAAACTGTGGCGTTTCGCCGGTGATTTGCACGACGCCGTTGTTGCCGACTCCGTTGGCGGTGGCGGGGGCGGTGTAAATGCCGACCTGCACGGACAGGGTGGACGTGGTGATGGTCCCGATGCTGGAGTTGCCGCCGGCGATGCCGTTCACATACCAGGTGATGGGAGTGAGCGTGTTCGACGTGTCTGTTCCGTTTGCGAGGGTGACCGTGGCGGTGAATTGAACTTGCTGGTTCAGATTTACGTTGGCGGCGGTGGGAGTGATCGCCACGGCCGTCACGTTGATGTTGCCGCTGCCGCCACCACCGCAAGCAGTGAGCGCGAGGAGCAGCGCTACGGCGGCGAGCGAGGCGGCGAGCTTCGATGCGTTGGTGATGGCGGTGCGCGCAGCGGTGCGGCGATTGGTGCTCAGCAAGTTCTTCAGAATCGTCAAGTTCATCGGGCCCCTTCGGTCGATTTCGTGCTGTGAATGCAGCAAAAATTTTTGTGCGGCGCGATTGCGTGCGATGCGCTGCGTAATTCCGTTTTCGGCCGGCGGCTGATGCGCGCCGTGCCGGAAATTTATGAAAACCCCAAGCTGCCACCCGCGCGGCGAACGCTTCGGCGGCGCCGGACGCGCCAGACACAAGGCTTCCCTAGTGCGCGACGTGCCGGCTGTAAATGGTATTCCTGCACCGGGGGAAAAGTTCCAAATTCTTTTGATTCAACTTCATGCCCGCAGGGTTGTCAGGTTAAATTTCAAAATGGCCAGTGTCAATGGCGGAGCGCGGAACGGATGCTACAGGAGTAGTAAGCGCTGCCATTTTCGATGGTGCGAAAATCGTTTAAGTTCAAATGAATCCATCCGCCCGGCTGCCACATCCAAAATCCACATGCCCCAATGGCGGCACCAAGTATAACCAAGAATCGGTTAAAACGATGGGCTGGTTCGCCGATGGGCATAGAGAATCTTGATGGGCGTGGAGAATCCAGGTTCAGGCAGCAATTCAGGTATAAGTTCAGGCAGAAGCGCCGCGAGGCGTACATTTCTTTAGGAGAGTGAAAGATCATGAAGAGTTTCCGGCAGGCAGCAATGGCGTTGGCGGCGGGATTGGCGATGACGGCGGCGTGCGCGGCACCGAGCTTTGCGCAGGCGACCACGTGGCAAATCGATCCGGCTCATGCGAACGCGCAATTCACGGTGCGGCATTTGGGGATTTCGAATGTGTCCGGGCAGTTCACGAAAGTTTCCGGCACGGTGACGCTGGACGATAAAGACATCACCAAGTCGTCGGTGACGGCGACGGTGGAAGCGGATTCGGTGGACACGCGAAACGAAATGCGCGACAAGGACCTGAAGAGCGACGGATTTTTCGACGTGGCGAAATTTCCGACGTGGACGTTCACTTCGACGAAGATTACGCAGAACGGGCCGGGCAAGTTGACGATGGTGGGAAATCTGACGCTGCATGGCGTGACGAAGGAAGTGACGTTTGATGTGGACGGCCCGAGCGATGCGATCACCGATCCGTGGAAGAATCAGCGGCGCGGCGCGAGCGCGACGACTACGATTCACCGGATGGATTTTGGGATTTCGAAGTATCCGGCGGCGATGATTGGAGATGATGTGAGGATCACGCTGGATATTGAGTTCACGAAGAAGTAGGCGCGGGCGCGTGGTCGTTGCGCGGGTTGGCGAAAGGCGGGGCTGCGGCCCCGCCTTTTTTGTTTTGGGCGGCGCGTTGGTGAATGACATCGTGCAAGACATCAGATGCGTCGAGGTGGATTAGGCAGTCTTGCCTGATGGTGCGGCGGACAGTTTGTCTGCCGAGGTTTTGCTGTTGCAGACGCACGGCGAAAGGCCCACAGACAGGAATGTCTGCGCCACCATCAGACAGGACTGTCTAATCCACGGTGGCGCGGGCGGCATTGTGCATGCGGCAGCAAGCCGCCGCTTGGAATGACCGGGACGGAACTGAACGTGTCAGGGGCGGCGGCAAGCCGCCGCACTCCACGAAACCGCGGGAGGTGCGTTTGTCGGTCCGGCGTCGAGCGTGGCGTTCGATTGTGTGTGGGTCGTCAGCGGACAGTCTGCCGCGGGCTGACCAACGAAGAGCGGAAAAGTGGTAGCATCCGGCGAAGAACGAATTGCCGGAGGCGCGATGGACGTGCCGAAACGAGGTGCGGCGGGACGACCGCAACAAAGCTCCACCGACATGCCGCAGCAGGGCACGATGATGGAGTATCCGCTGGTGCTGCCGGCGCTGCTCGAGCGGGCGGGGCGGATTTTTCCCGACGTGGAGGTGGTGTCGCGGCGGCCGGACCGCAGCGAAGTTCGAACGTGCTATGGCGAGTTTTACAATCGCGCACGGCGATTGGCGGAAGCGCTTACGACGCTTGGGCTGCAACGCGGCGAACGCGTCGCGTCGATGATGTGGAATCACGCGGGGCACCTGGAAGCGTTTTTCGGAGTTCCCTCGGCCGGCGGCATCCTGCACACGCTGAACCTGCGGCTGCATCCCCACGAAGTGGCGACGATTGCACGGCAAGCGCGCGACCGGTTTTTGATTGTCGACGACATCTGCGTTCCCCTCTACGAAAAGCTCCGCGCGGAGTTGCAGTCGGCCGGCGCCGATTTCGAAAAAGTGATCGTAGTTCCCTACGGCTGCGGACGAATTCCGGCGGGCATGCTGAATTACGAAGAGCTGCTGAGTGCGGCAACGGGAAAATTTGAATATCCGTCGATCGGTGAAAACGACGGCGCGAGCATGTGCTACACCAGCGGCACGACGGGCGTTTCGAAGGGCGTGATTTATTCGCATCGCTCGCTGGTGCTGCATTCAATGACCATCGCGATGAAAGATGCGTTTGCGCTGAGCCATCACGACACGGTGCTGCCGATTGCTCCGATGTTTCACGCCAATGCCTGGGGAGTGCCGCATTCGGCGGTGATGAGCGGCGCGAAGATGGTGTTTCTGGGGCCGGACGTGTCGCCGGAAAATATTCTGGATACGATCGTGCGAGAGCGGGTGACGTTTGCCAATGCCGTACCGACGGTGTGGATCGGCGTGCTGGAGACGATGGAGAAAAATCCCGGGCGCTGGAAAATCGATTGGCCGGTGCGAGTGATTGCCGGAGGCGCGGCGCCGCCGGTGTCGATGGTGAAGCGGCTGGACGAATTGGGCATCCACATTTTGCATTTGTGGGGCATGACGGAAACTTCGCCGCTGGCGACGTCTGGCCATTTGAAATCGCACATGCTGGATTGGCGGGCGGACGAACAATATAAGGTACGCGCGAAACAGGGCTGGCCGCTGCCGCTCGTGGAGCTGCGCACCATGCGAGCCGATGGCGAAGCGCCGTGGGACGGCGAAACTCCGGGCGAAATCGAAATACGCGGGCCGTGGGTTGCGCGCGAATATTTCGAGATGCCGGAGCATCACGATCGATGGAGCGCGGACGGATGGTTTCGCACGGGCGATGTGGGAACGATCGATCGTGACGGAATTATGCGGCTGCTGGACCGGTCGAAAGACTTGGTGAAATCCGGCGGCGAATGGATCAGCTCTGTGGATTTGGAGAATGCGCTGATGGCGCATCCGTGCGTGAAAGAAGCGTGCGTGGTGGGTTTGCCGCATCCGAAGTGGCAGGAGCGTCCGCTGGCGGCGGTGGTGCTGAAGGCTGGCGCGGCGGCGACTGCGGCGGAGTTGCGGGAATTTCTGGCGGCGAAATTTGCGAAGTGGCAACTGCCGGATGCGTTTGTGTTTGTGGATGCGATCCCGCGGACGAGTGTGGGCAAATTCAAGAAGACCGAGCTGCGGGAGCGGTTCGCGGATTGGAAGTGGGAGTGAGGGCGGCGGATTGGTGGCGCTGTCATTTGTGACTGTGGCCTGCGCCAGCGGGCATGTTCGCGTGAGACATTTCAGCACAATTTAGAGTTAATTCGCGGCGGGTATGCCGGCGTCACAGGCAAGAATGCCTGTGCTACTCCGCGAAAAATCCGGCGAGAGTAATGGGTTTGCGCGATCGCTGCAGTTCGTAGCGTAGACGCCCACGTCTGCGCGGTTTGGTTTTGCGGACGCGCCGCGGCGGCGTGGGTGATGGGCTTGCGCGATCGTCGCAGTTCGTAGCGTAGACGCCCACGTCTGCGTGGTTTGGTTTTTGATTGGTATGAAACTAAGGCACGCCGTCCGCTGGCGCGGACGTGCGCTCGCAGACGTGGGCGTCTACGCTACGAGAGGCTGCGATTTGCGGTGGGTTGTGCGTGGGGTGCCGAGGTGGGCGGAAGTCAAGAGGCGCCGCGCTGGGCACGACGCTTGGTCAGCCAGGAGTGGCTAACCTACGGTGACGGAGCAAAAACGTACGGACGAGCGTCGAGCGGGTGTCGTAGAATCGGGCCGGAGAACTTTCGAATGATTTTGCGGCGAGTTGGACTGGCGATGGCGTTCGGAGTAGTTGCGGCGGCGGTCGCGGGGATCGCGCCGGTTCACCGCGTGAAGGCGCAACAGACTTCGCAACAGACATCGCAACAAGCCGGCGCGAACGCGGCGCAAGATCCGGCGGCGGCGCGGGCGGCGGCGCTGACGAGTGCGGCTGAGGGGACGCTGGGGACGATTGGCGAGACGCATCTGGGGCGGATCCGGCAGGTGACGTTTGGCGGCCAGAACGCTGAAGCTTATTTTTCGGCGGATGACAAGACGCTGATCTTTCAGCATCAGGGGCAATTTTACGCGCCGACGCTCGGCGACAACGTGCCGTGCGATCAGATCTACACCGTGGCGGTGCCGGACGAGAATGCGCCGATGGGCGCCGCTCCGGCGACTCCGAAAATGGTGAGCAACGGCAAAGGCCGCACGACGTGCAGTTACATTTTTCCCGGCGGAAATAAAATTTTGTATTCGTCCACGTTTGCGGCGAATCCGGCGTGCCCTCCGAAGCCGGATTATTCAAAGGGCTACGTTTGGCCGATTTACGATACGTATGCGATTTACACTGCGGCGCTCGATGGTTCGAACATCAGTCCCCTTTCGCACGCGCCGGGGTACAACGCGGAGTCGACGATCACGCGCGACGGAAAGCACATCGTGTTCACGTCCACGCGCAACGGCGACATTGATATCTACACAATGAATGCGGACGGCAGCGACGTGAAGCAGTTGACGCACGAGCTGGGCTACGACGGCGGGCCTTTCTGGTCGTATGACGGAAAGAAAATCGTGTATCGCGCGCAGCACCCGCAGGGCCCGAAGGAAATCGCGGACTACAAGGATTTGCTTTCGCGCGGATTGATCCGTCCGGGCAATCTGGAAATCTGGGTGATGAACGCCGACGGATCGAACAAGCATCAGGTGACGCACAACGGCGCGGCGAATTTTGCGCCGTACTGGCTGCCGGACGGCAAGCGGATCATTTTTGCATCGAACATGGGAAACACGCAGGATCCCGCGGGATTCGATTTGTACGTGGTGAACGAAGACGGCAGCGGATTGATGGGCGTGACGCTGTATCCGGGATTCGACGCGTTTCCGATGTTCAGTTCGGACGGCAAGCGGCTGGTATGGGCGTCGAATCGAAATGGGACGGCGCCGCACGAGACGAATATTTTCATTGCGGATTGGCTGGAGTAGTTTGCGCGGCGGCGTGGAACGGGCAAGCTCGAACCGGGACGGCTGGGAATTTGTAGCGGCGGGCTTTACGCCCGCCAGCGATTGCCACACAGGCAGGAATGCCTGTGCCACGAACGCCTATCGGAAAATCAACATCGACGGCTGGCGGGCGTAAAGCCCGCCGCTACAAAGGCTCAAAATCAACAACAACGCCGCGGCGTTCAGGACTCTTCGACGAGGACGATCGGCCTTCCGTCCTCGATCGGTCGCAAAAGGCGGCGGCAAGCCGCCGCACTCCACGAAACATCGCAGCCCCGACGCGCGCCGGCTGCGTGATTGCGATTGATTCTCTCCGCAATATCCTCCATGTAGTTCCTTCCCTGCTTGCCGCGCTGCGCGCGGTTTCCCCTTGCACTTCGACAAGAGCGGGTGTAGGTTCCATGTAGAAGTGATAGGGGAAGACCAACGATGACGGCATTGCGATTGGAACGGGACGGAAAAAGTGGCGGAGCGGCGAAAGATGCGGGGCCGAATATGCCTCGCAGCACGCGCAGCATCGATTTGCCGCAGGGCACGCTCGATCTGCTGATTTTGCGGACGCTGGCGCTCGAGCCGCAGCACGGATGGGCGATCTCCGAACGCATTCAGCAAATTTCGAGCGAGGTGCTGAAGATTCAGCAAGGGTCGTTGTATCCGGCGTTGCATCGTCTGGAGCGGCGGGCGTGGATCAAGGCGAAGTGGGGCACGAGCGAAAATAATCGGAAGGCGAAATATTACGAACTGACGAAGAGCGGGCGGAAGCAGCTGGAGCTTGAGAAGGATGCGTGGGAGAAGCTCGCGGCGGCGGTGGCGCAGGTGTTGGAGACGGCGTAGGAGTTTTGTGCGGGACCTACCAGCCGCAGGCTGTCCCACGCGAGTGGCGTTGCTGAGTGTTGACGCTGTAAAGG
Organism: uncultured Acidobacteriota bacterium; assembly: GCA_963719065.1. Taxonomy (GTDB): domain Bacteria; phylum Acidobacteriota; class Terriglobia; order Acidiferrales; family UBA7541; genus Palsa-295. The sequence goes on from CAVRAM010000001.1 coordinate 1,183,702, forward strand.
GCGCCTAAAAAAAGGCAAAGGCTGGCGGGCGTAAAGCCCGCCGCCACGAAAGCAAGAACGCATGGGTCAGCATGGATTGACGGTGTAGGAAGGAGACGGCGATGGTGAAAGATTTCATGATGCGGATGCGGGCGCTGGTGAAGCGCGACAGCGTAGAGCGCGAGATGGATCAGGAGTTGCGGTTCCATCTAGACGCGGCGGTGGCGAAGCACGTGGCTGCCGGGCAGTCGCGCGAAGAGGCCGAGCGCCTCGCGCGGCTGGAATTTGGCGCCACGGAAAATGTGCGCGAAGAAATTCGCGACGCGCGCGGAACGGCGTGGCTGGAAACGATGGGGCAGGATTTCCGTTACGGGTTGCGGATGCTGGCGAAATCGCCGGGCTATGCGGCGATTGCAGTGCTGACGCTCGCGATGGGCATCGGCGCGAACACCGCGATTTTCAGTTTCGTGAATGCGTGGATGCTGAAGCCGCTTCCCTTCCCGCAGCCCGCGGAGCTGATGGTGCTGCACTCGCATGACATCAAGCACGACGTGACCTGGGGCAGCATCCCTGCGGCTCGTTTCTACGACTTCACGAAAGACAGTAAATCGTTCGAGACGCTTGTGCCGTGGACCGGATGGTTTTTCGATTTGACCGGCGACGGACGTCCGGACCGGGTGATGGGCGGGCGCGTGGGATGGAATTATTTTCAGACGCTCGGCGCGAAGCCGTTGATGGGGCGATTGTTTGAGGAGCAGGAAAGCCAGCCGTCGTCGAGCCACGTGGCGATTATCAGCCGCGGATTGTGGCAGACGCGCTACGCCGCCGATCCGAACATCATCGGACGGCAAATGAAGATCGGAGGCGAATCGTACGAAGTGGTGGGCGTGATGCCGGCCGACTTTCAATTTTCGATGATGGGCGTGGCGAATGTGTGGACTCCGCTGGCGCTGGACGATCAAGAGCGCAACAACCGGAAACTTTCGTGGTTCAACGCGATCGGCCGATTGAAACCCGGCGTGACCGAAGCCGCAGCGAATGCCGAAACGGTGGCATTTTCGGCGCGCCAGGCGCAGCAATTTCCAGATACCGACACGAATGTGGAGACGACGGTGACGTCGGTGATCTACGAGATCGGAAAAAACGAAGGAGCGGCGCAAATCACAGTGTGTTTCTGGCTGGTGGGTTTGGTGTTGCTGATCGCTTGCGCGAACGTGGCGAATTTGATGCTCGCGCGGGCGTCGGCGCGGATGAAGGAATTTGCCGTGCGCGGTGCGTTGGGTGCTTCGCGGGCACGGCTGGTGCGGCAACTGCTGACTGAATCCGCGGCGCTATTCATTGTGGGAGGAGCGTGGGGCGGTGCGTTTGCGTGGTGGATTGTAAGTACGATCGAAAAATCGTATCCCGATCGCATTCGCGGATATTTGCCGAATTTTGGGCATGTGCCGATCGATGCGACGACGCTCGGGTACACCTTGGGAATTGCGCTGGTGTGTGGAGTGATTTTTGGATTGGCGCCGGCGTTTCAAAGTTCAGGACTCGATGTGAATCGCGCGCTGAAAGAAAGTTCGGGACAAATGTCCGGCAGCCGCAGTGTGGCAAAGACGCGGCGCGTGTTTGTGGGCGCGCAGGTTGCGCTCGCGGTGGTGGTCCTGATTACTACGGCGCTGCTGGTGCAGAGTTTTGCCCACATGGTGTTTGACGAATTGGGTTTTCGTCCGGACAACGTGGCGACTGCGCAGTTGACTTTGCTGAAAACGAAATACGCGAACGATGCGCAGACTCGCGCATTTTACGATCGGGTGTTGGCGAAGCTTCGCGCGCTGCCCGGAGTGGTGGATGCGGGAGCGAGCGAATACATTCCGTTTGGAGATTCCAACCAAACGAGCGAGATGCACGTGGTAGGGCGTGCGCCGGCGCTGCCGGGTGAAACGGAAACCGCGGTATCGACGCCGGTGACTCCGCATTACATGGAAACGATGCAAATTCCGCTGCTGCGCGGGCGAACGATTGCGGATTCGGACGGGCCGGACGCACCGAAAGTGGCGGTGATCGGCGAGACGCTCGCGGAAAAACAATTTCCGAAACAAGATCCGCTGGGGCAGCAATTGGAATTGGGCGCGGAGAAAACGGTGTACACGATCGTGGGCGTGGTGCACGACGTGAAGCGCTACTCAATCGCTGAAGCGCCGGAGCAGCAGGTGTATATGGCGGAGGCGCAGGCGACTTCGCCGTACATGAATTTGATGGTGCGGACGGCGAGGCCGGATCCGGCGATCGGCGGAGCGATCCAGAAAATTATCTGGACCGAGGACAGCGAGCAGCCGATATCGCCCGTGCGCGAAATCAACGAGCTGATCGATGAGGAAAACACCGGCTACCGAATCTTGACCGCGCTGTTCGGATTTTTCGGAATGTTGGCGCTGCTGCTGGGCGGCATCGGAATTTACGGCGTGATGGCCAGCGCGGTGCAGGCTCGGCTGCACGAAATCGGAATCCGGATGGCGCTGGGCGCGACGCCCGGTGAAGTGATTCGAATGATGGTGCGGTACGGCCTGGTGATCGCGGGAGTCGGAATTGCGTGCGGGTTGGCGGGCGCGGCGGCGGCTTCGCGGGCGATGGGAGCGATCCTTTATAAGGTGAAGGCGGTGGATCCGTTTACGTTTGCGGCGGTGGCGACGGTGTTTTTGGCCGTGGCGCTGGCGGCGTGTTACATCCCGGCCCGGCGAGGGGCGAGGGTGAATCCGGTGACGGCGCTGCGGTGCGAGTAGGGGGTGCGAGGGACCGGAGGGGCCGGCATTTGTAGCGGCGTTGGCGGTAGGGGAAGGAGTGGCGGGATGGCGAAGCGCGAAAGTGCGGAGCGCGAGCTGGACGACGAGCTGCGGTTTCATTTCGATGCGTGCGTGGAGAAGCATGTGCGCGCGGGGCGATCGCGCGAAGAGGCGTTGCGATTGGCGCGACTCGAGTTTGGCGCGGCCGATGCGGTGAAAGAGGAATGCCGCGACGCGCGCGGCGTTAGCTTGCTGGAAACATTTGTGCAGGATGTGCGATACGGTCTTCGGGGTTTGCTGCGAACTCCGGCGCTGACCGCAATTTTGGTTTTGACGCTGGCGCTGGGCATCGGCGCGAACACCGCGATTTTCAGCCTGGTGAATGCTTTTCTGTTTCGTCCCCTTCCCGTTCGATCTCCGCAGCAAATTGTGGTGCTGGCCATTCAACAGCAGGGCGCACCGGTGGGATCCGGTGGTTTTTCGTATCCGGAGTTCGCCGATTTCCGCAAACAGGGCGAGGCGTTTTCGGATGTGTTTGGAATTGTGCTGACCTCGGTGGGCGTTCACGAGGGAGATTCGACCGAACAAGCGTTTGGGAATTATGTCACGAGCGGATTTTTCGGAGCGCTTGGGATTCGACCGGCGCTGGGAAGATTTTTGCGGCCCGATGAAGGCGAAACACCGGGCGAGCCTCTGCTGGTGGTGCTGAGCGACGGTTACTGGCAACGCCGGTTTCACGGCGATGAAGGCGTGATTGGGCGGCAAATCGCCATCAACGGAAAATCGGCAACAATCGTGGGAGTGGCGCCGCGCGGTTTTCAGGGATTGTATTCGATTTTTGAAACCGACGTGTATTTGCCGCTCAGCGCGATTCTTTCGGAAGAGCCGGCGACTTTGTTTTGGAATGGACGCGATGAACACCGGATTCTGGGTTTTGCACGATTGAGACCGGGCGAGACGATCGCGCAGGCGCAAAGTTCCCTGGATGTGATTTCCGGACGGCTGGCGCGGGCCTACCCGGCGACGGACAAATGGTACAGCGTCCGCGCCGTACCGGAGAAATTGGCGAGGCCAATCCCCTACGCGAACAATACGTTTGTGGCCATCTCCGGATTGTTCCTGATTCTCGCCGCGTTCGTGCTGCTGCTGGCGTGCATGAACATCGAAAACATTTTGCTGGCGCGCGGCTCGGCGCGGCAGCGCGAGATGGCCATCCGGGCAGCGCTCGGCGCGGGGCGGCGGCGATTGATGCGGCAGATGTTGACGGAGACGCTTTTACTGGCCGCGCTTGGCGGCGCAGCGGGAATCGTTCTGGGCGGGTGGGCCAACCGGGCAGCAAGTTCCATCCGGCTGCAAAATATTCCGCTGCACCTGGATGCCACGTTCGATTGGCGCGTATTTACATTTGCCGCGGCCGTGACGCTGCTTGCCGGAATCGTGGTGGGAGTGCTGCCCGCGGCGCGCGCCTCGTCCGCGGACGTGAACTCGATGCTGCACGAGGGCGGGCAGCGCAGTTTTCTGGGAATGCACCGGCCGGCGATTCGGAATTTTCTGGTGGTGGCGCAAGTGGCGGGCGCCGTGGTGGTGCTTGTGGCGGCCGGACTGTTTGTCCGCAGCATGCAGAAAGTGCAGGGCCTCGACCTGGGATTCGACTCCAACCATTTGTTGAATGTGACGATCGACCCACACGAGTCGGGCTATGCCGATCCGCAAGCCGTTTCGATTTACCGCGATCTCGAATCGAAAATCGCCGCGCTGCCCGGCGTTCAATCGGTGAGCGCGGCATCCTATGTGCCGTTCGGCGGCTTCCCCACCAGGGCTGCGATCGAAATCGAGGAGCATCTTGCGCGACCCGGCGAGCCGCCGCCGTCGGTGCTGTTCAACCGCGTCGACCCATCGTATTTCGCGACGATGCGGGTCGCGGTGCTTCGCGGGCGGAGTTTTTCAGACGGCGACGATGAGCACGCTTTGCCGGTGGCGATTGTAAATCAGACGATGGCGCGGCGTTTGTGGCCGCACGACGATCCCGTCGGCAAACGATTCCAGATGAACGGAGACCGCGGCACGCGGCTGGAAATTGTCGGCGTGGTGGCGGACGGAAAATATCAGACGGTCAACGAAGATCCGCAGCCGTTCATCTACCTGCCGCTGGCGCAGAATTTCGTCGCGCGGCGGACGCTGCACATTCGTTCCGACCTCGCGCCGGAGTCGCTCATCGCGGCGGTGAAGGGAGCGATCGCAAGCGCCGCGCCGGGCCTTTCAGTCGGCGACATTCAGACGATGCAGCATTTACTGGCGGGTGCACTCGGATTTTTTGCGTTTCGATTGGTCGCCGCGCTGGGGACGATTTTGGGAACGATCGGGCTGGTACTTGGCGTGGTAGGCGTGTACGGAGTCGTTTCGTTCGCGGCCGTACAGCGCACCCGCGAGATTGGTATTCGCATGGCGCTGGGAGCGAACGCGAAAGATGTGTTGGCGCTGGTGTGGCGTCACGGCATTCGGCTGGTGCTGGCGGGGGTGGCTGGGGGTTTGGTGGGCGCGTGGGCGTTGACGCGATCGATGGCGCATTTTTTGGCCGGAGTGAGCGCGACCGATTCGGTGACGTATATAAGTGTCGCGGGGTTGTTGCTGGCGGCGGGATGGGTTGCATGCTGGATTCCGGCGCGGCGGGCGATGCGGGTGGATCCGATGGTTGCGCTGCGGTGCGAGTAAGCGGCGCGAGTGACGGGACGGGCCGGCATTTGTAGCGGCGGGCTTTACGCCCGCCAGCAGTTGCCGTTTGTTTTAAATCGACGACGCCGAACGAAAAATCAACATCAACGGCTGGCGGGCGTAAAGCCCGCCGCTACGAAACCGGCGTTGGCGGTAGGGGAAGGAGTGGCGCGATGGTGAAGGGTTGGATGAAGAAGGTGGGCGGGATGGTGAAGCGCGAAAGTGCGGAGCGCGAGCTGGACGACGAGCTGCGATTTCATTTCGATGCGTGCGTGGAGAAGCATGTGCGTGCGGGGCGATCGCGCGAAGAGGCGTTGCGATCGGCGCGACTCGAGTTTGGCGCGGCCGATGCGGTGAAAGAGGAATGCCGCGACGCGCGCGGAACGGCATGGCTGGAATCGCTCGGGCAGGATATGCGCTACGCATTGCGTGTGTTGCGCAAGTCGCCGGGATTTTCGATTGTGGCGATTTTGACGCTGGCGCTGGGCATCGGCGCGAACACGGCCATCTTCAGCGTGGTGAATTCGATTTTGTTGCGGCCGCTTCCTTACCCCGACGCGGCGCGGCTGATGACGACAGATTCGAACGAGTCGCTGCCGGACCTGGAAGACATCCGCGACCAGAGCCGTTCGTACGAAGTGATCGGCGGCGGTTCGCTGCAGCAGATGGACTATACCGGCGGAACCGAGCCGATGGATTTGTTTGCGATGGCCGGCGATGCGGAAATGTTTCAAGCGCTCGGAGCGCGCGCGGAAATCGGGCGGCTGATCGAAGCGGGCGACGATCAATACGGAGCGCAGCCGGCGGCGGTGCTCAGTCACGCGTTTTGGATGAGCCAGTTTGGCGGTTCGACGGGCGTGCTGGGAAAACAAATCACGCTGAGCGGAACTTCGTACACGGTAGTCGGAGTGATGACGCAGGATTTCTGGATGCCTCATCATCCGGCCGATGCGTTTGTTTCGTTGCGCGTGGAATATCCGGCGGCGGCGAAAGCACGCGGAGCGCATCTGGTGACGGCGTACATGCGGCTGAAGCCGGAAGTCAGCGTGGCGCAGGCGCAATCGGAAATGGACCAGATCGATGCGGCGCTGGCGAAGGCGCATCCGGATCATGACGGGGGAGTGCACCGGCGCGTGGAACCGCTAATCGAAAAAGTGGTGGGCGATTCGCGTGCGCCGCTGCTGATTTTTCTGGGCGCCGTGGGGCTGGTGCTGCTGATCGCGTGCGTGAACTTTGCGAATTTGCTGCTGGCGAGGGCAGCGGCGCGGCAACGCGAGATGGGGATTCGTTCGGCGCTCGGCGCGGGTTCCGGGCGGCTCGTTTCGCAGATGCTGACCGAAAGCGTCCTGCTGTCGCTCGCGGGCGGCGCGGCGGGAATTCTGCTGGCGAGAGTCGGATTGCAGGCGCTGCTGGCGCTCGCGCCAAAAGATTTGCCGCGCCTGGCGACGATTTCGATCGATGGGCGCGTGCTGGCGTTCACGCTGGCACTTTCGCTGCTCACCGGAATACTTTTCGGTTTGCTGCCTGCTTGGAGCGCGACGCGCGCGAGTGTGGGCGATGGATTGAAGGATTCGGGACGGACGATGTCGGGCAGCCGGGCGAGTCTGCGGTTGCGGCGGATGCTGGTGATTTCGGAAACGGCGCTGGCACTGGTGCTGCTGGTTGGCGCTGGATTGCTGATTCGAAGTTTCTGGCAAATGGAATCGGTGTCGCCGGGATTTCGCACCGAAAATGTGGTCACGGTGCGCGTGGCGCTGCCGCAAGCGCGTTACAAAGATATTCCCGCGCAGAATCGTTTTCGCACGCAGCTGCTGGATTCGCTGAACGCGATGCCCGGCGTGCAGGCCGCGATGATCAGCGAGTTGCCGATGGGCGGCGATTCAATCGATCACGATTTGGCGTTTGAGGGGCAGGCAGCAACCGGCGGAAAACCCGAAGAAGCGCAGACGCGCACCGTGCTGGGCAATTATTTTTCGATCATGGGGATTCCGCTCGAGCGCGGGCGGGATTTTTCGAGCGAAGACCGCGCCGACTCGCCCGAAGTGGTGGTGGTGAACGAGGAATTCGCGCGGAAATTCTTTGCGGGAAAAGATCCGCTGGGCGCGCGAATCGGTTGGGCGCTCGACACGCCGAAGAAATGGAAAACGATTGTCGGCGTGGTGGGCGACGTAAAACATTTCGGGCTCGATCAACCCGAACGGCCGGCGGTGTACGGGCTTTACACACAGACCGATGAAGACTGGAAACGCTGGATGTGCCTGACGGTGCGCGGCGCGCAGGATCCGGCGGCGTTGACGCGCGAAGTGGAAAAGAAAATCTGGGCGATCGACAGTTTGTTGCCGCCGACCGATGTGTCGAGTATGCAGGCGGTGGTGCAGGCGTCGGTGTCGCCGCAGCGATTCAATCTGGTGCTGCTGACGATATTCGCGGCCGTGGCGCTGGTGCTGGCGGCGATTGGAATTTACGGAATCGTGGCGTACTCGGTGACGCAGCGAACGCATGAGATTGGCGTTCGCGTGGCGATTGGCGCGCAGCGCGGCGATATTTTGCGGATGGTGCTCGGCGAAGGCGGCCGGTTGGTGGCGATTGGAACTGCGGCGGGATTGATTGGCGCGGCGATGCTGGCAAAGTTGATCGAGAGTTTGCTGTTTGGAGTGGACGCGCGCGATCCGGCGACGTTTGCGGCGGTGGCGGTGTTGTTGGCGTGCGTGGCGGTGGCGGCGAGTTACGTGCCGGCGCGGCGAGCGATGCGCGTGGATCCGATGGTGGCGTTGAGGCATGAGTGAGACGAGTGGCGGGGTCTTGCGTCAAACCGGAGCAGGCCAGGTGGTGTTTCGTGGAGTGTGCGCGGATGAACATTACTTCTTGCAGGTTTTCGGATTCGGCGCGGTGGATTAGACACTCGTGTCTGATGGTGCGTCAGGCTTCAGCCTGACGGATTTTAGATATTGATCGGTTGAAAGGATGCTTCGATTCATCAGCGTATCTTAGCGTTGGCATAGCTAGAGGCGCGCAGACAAGAATCTCTACGCAACCATCAGACATGACTGTCTAATCCACGGTGGCGGGCGTTACGTTGCAGAAAGCGGACGCCGGCGTAGAGAGACGTTAAAGGCTGGCGGGCGTAAAGCCCGCCGCTACAAAACCGGCTTAAGCGTTCGATGGGCGGAGCATTCTAGGAGACCGCGATGAGGGAAAGCTTCGACGCGCGCGGAACGGAGTGGGTGGAATCGCTGGGGCAGGATGTGCGTTATGCGGTGCGCATGCTGCGGAAGTCGCCGGGGTTCACGGCTGTAGCGGTTTTGACGCTGGCGCTGGGCATCGGCGCGAACACTGCAATTTTCAGTTTGATCGAGCGTGTGCTGCTGCGCGCGCTTCCCTACCCTGCGCCGAACGAGCTGGTGGAAATTTCGAATACGTATCCGCCGCTGATTCCCACTGGCGCGCTGTCTCCCGGAGATTTCGCGGATTTTCGCGCCAAGGCGAAAAGTTTTTCGGAGATGGCCGCGTACGTGGATGTCGGCCAGGGATTCAACATCGCGGACAAAAGCGATCCCGGCCGCGTGCAGGTAGCGTATGCGACGTCGGATTTATTTCCGATGCTCGGCGTGCGTCCGGCGATCGGCACGGGATTTACGGCCGAGCAGGACAAACCCGGCGCGGCAAAAGTAGTGATGCTGAGCTATTCGCTGTGGTCGAGCCGCTACCACCAGGATCCGGCGGTGGTGGGCCGCGCGATCGAACTCGATAGCGAAGCGTTTACGGTGGCCGGCGTGCTGCCGGCGGATTTTCGCGGATTGAGCGACGCGGACATGTGGATGCCGGTTGGGCAGTACGGCGACGATTTGACCGGGCGCATTCATCATCCCTACAAAACGATCGCGCGATTGAAACGCGGGGCGAGCCTGACGCAAGCGCAGTCGGAAATTTCGACGCTTCACGAGCAAATCGCGCACGCTTTTCCGGACACGCACAAGAATTGGGGCATCACCGTGGCGGCGATGAAGAATCCGCTGGCGGCTCCGATGCGGAACGCGCTGCTGATTTTGTTTGGCTCGGTGGGACTGGTGCTGCTGATTGCCTGCGCGAATATCGTGAATTTGCTGATGGCGCGTAACGCCGGACGGCAAAAAGAAATTGCGCTGCGAGCGGCGCTGGGCGCGACGCGCGTCCGCTTGGCACGGCAAATGCTTACCGAAAGCATGCTGCTCGCGCTGGCAGGCGGTGCGGCAGGAGTTTTTCTGGCGGTGATTTCGTTGGCCGCGGCGGTGCGATGGATTCCGGCGGAATATGCGGGTCTGGCCGATGCGAGCATCAACGCATCGGTGCTCGGGTTTACCGGCGCGGTGTGCGTCGCGGTGGGATTGCTGTGCGGCGTTGGCCCGGCGCTGGTGACGATGAAGGCGGATCCGCAGCATGCGTTGAGTGATGCAGGGCGTGCGGCGAGCAGCGGCGGCGGAACGACGAACGTCCGCAATTTTCTGGTGGTGAGCGAAATCGCGCTGGCGCTGATCGCGCTGGTGGGCGCGGGATTGCTGATGCGCAGCCTGCACCGATTGCTGGAAACGCAGCTCGGATTTGAAAACGAGCACGTGCTGGCGATGCAGGTGGACAAGGCCAAGTTGACCAACGAGCAGTATGCGGTGATGACTGACGCCGATGCGGTGAAGCTGGGGCAAAGCGACTCGCGCGAAGCGGAACGAATCACGGCGCGCCTCGAGAATATTCCGGGCGTAGTGGCGGCGGGCAGCGTGGATTGGCTGCCGCTCGCGAACAAGCTGCAATCGGCTTCGCGATTTGTGATCGAAGGGCAAGAGGCGGCGTTTGCGGGCGGAGCGCGTCCGATGGCGCAGACGCGCGTGGTGAGTCTGGGATATTTTCGCGCGCTGGAAATTCCGCTGGTGCGGGGACGGACATTCACCGAGAGCGATTGGGCGCTGCAAAACGTGGTGGTGAATCAGACCATGGCGCGGAAGTATTGGCCGGGCGGCGACGCAGTCGGCAAGCGCGTGAATATTTGTTCGCTGAATCCGCAGCCGTGCTGGTTTTCGGTGATTGGCGTGGTGGGCGACGTGCGGCAATTTGGTTTGGATGCGCCGGCGACGTCGGACCTGTATTTCGCGGGCGGGTGGACGCCGCAAATCGTGATTCGCACGGCGGGCGAACCGACGGCGGTGGCGTCCGAAGCGGTGCGCGCGATTCATGAGATCGATTCAACGCTGCCGGTGACGAAAGTGCGGACGCTCGACGGAGTGTTGGCGGAGTCCGTGTCGCCGCGAAGATTTTCGGCGCTGCTGATCGAAGTGTTCGCCGCGCTGGCACTGGGCCTGGCAGCGCTGGGAATTTATGGCGTGATGAACTATGTGGTCGGGCAGCGGACGCGCGAGTTTGGCGTGCGCATGGCGATGGGCGCGGGGACGCGCGACATTTGGAATCTGGTGCTGGGGCGCGGAGCGAAACTTGCGGCGGCGGGTGTGGCGCTTGGGCTGGTGGGCGCGTTTATGTTGACGCCGCTGCTGTCGAGCATGTTGTACGAGGTGCGGGCGACGGATCCGGTGACGTTTGCGGCGGTGAGTGTGTTGCTGGCGTGCGTGGCGCTGGCGGCGTGTTATTTGCCGGCGCGAAGGGCGATGCGCGTGGATCCGATGGTGGCGTTAAGGCATGAGTGAGTTGGCGAGTGTTGGCCGGATGTGGCGATTTTCGTGGGACGGTTATTTGTGGCTGTGGGGATCGGCGCGGCGGGTGGATTCTCGTTTCGGCTTGCGGTGCGACGTTGCGACGAATGGCGTGCGAGTGATCGACGGTCGATGCATTTCGTAGCGTAGACGCCCACGTCTGCGTGGTTTGGTTTCTTGGTGATGTGATGGACGGCAAAAGCAACAGCAACGGCACGCCGTCCGCTTTGCGGACGTGCGCTCGCAGACGTGGGCGTCTACGCTACTGACGGCTGCGATTTGTGTTGCCGATACTTTGTTGCCGGTTGATGCAGTGGCAAGACCTAGGCGGGTTCGGCCGTTGCGGTGAACCGAACAGGCGGGAATGCCTGTGCCACGATCGTAATGTTACAAAAGCTGCCGAGCATAACCGTTCCGGTATAAAATCTGCGCTGACTTTCCCTACTGTGAAATGGAGTTTCATATGCCGACGCGCGTCTGGCGACAGCTGCAGGTTGCCCTGGTTTTAATCTTTGCGATTTCAACGGGATTGTTGGCAGCGGCGCGCCCGGACGTTGCCGGCGCGGCAGCGGACGACGGCAAAACGGCGGCGGCGATTGACACGAATGTAACGAACGGTGCGCATACTGCCGATGATGCCACCACGGCGCCGGTGCCGCCGGTGGCGAAGATCGTTCCTAAAATTACGGAGATCAACGGGCACACGATGACCGATAACTACGCCTGGCTGCGCGACAAGCAGAATCCGGAAGTGCGTGCGTACCTGGAAAAGGAAAATGCGTACACCGACGAGATCATGAAGCCGACCGAGCCGCTGCAGAAAAAACTGTACGGCGAGATGCTGGCGCGCATCAAGGAAACCGATGTGCAGGTGCCGTACAAAGACGGCGCGTATCTTTATTACTCGCGGACGGAAGCCGGCAAGCAGTATCCGATTTATTGCCGCAAGCGCGCCACCGATGGCGCGACCGAAGAAATCATTCTCGATCAGAATGAATTGGCCAAGGGCAAGCCGTTTCTGTCGCTGGGAAATCTCGAAGTGAGCCCGGACGGAAATTTACTGGCGTACACGACGGACGAGACCGGGTTCCGGCAATTCACGCTATCGGTAAAGGATTTGCGCACCGGAAAGACTCTGATCGATCGGGCCGAGCGGGTTGGTTCGATCGCCTGGGCAAACGACAACAAGACTTTGTTTTATACGATCGAAGATGCGACCACCAAGCGGCAATACCGGCTCTACCGGCACACGGTGGGAACGGCGGGCGACGCCGACGCGCTGGTGTATGAAGAGAAGGACGAGCGGTTCAGCACCTACGTCGGCTCGACGCGCAACCGAACATATTTGTTTTTGAATATCGGCAGCCACACCACCAGCGAAGCGCGCTACATCCCCGCGAACGATCCGACGGCGGAATGGAAAATCGTGGAGCCCCGGCAGCAGGATATTCAATATTATCCGGACGTCCACGGCGACACGTTTTACATCCGCGTGAACGACACGGGGCGGAATTACCGGCTGGTGAAAGCGCCGGCGGGCGATCCATCGAAAAAGAATTGGACCGAAGTGATTCCAGTGCGTGCGGACGTGATGCTGGAGGACACCGACTTCTTCCAGAATTACTACGTTCTCTACGAGCGCACCAAGGGCCTGCCGCAGATTCAGGTGACGGACATGAAGACCGGCGAAGTGCGTCCGATTGCGTTTCCGGAGCCGGCGTACATCGCTTCACCGGAGCAGAATCGCGAGTACGACACCACGAAGTTCCGCTACGCGTATCAGAGCTTCATCACGCCGCCGTCGGTGTTTGAGTACGACATGGCGACGGGCAAATCGACCTTGCTGAAGCAGCGCGAAGTTCCCGGCGGATACGACCGCGACAAATATCAAGTGGACCGGATTTACGCGACAGCCGCGGACGGCACCAAGATTCCGGTGAGCGTGTTGCGGCTGAAAACCGTGAAGCTCGACGGCACGAATGGAATTTATCTGACGGGATACGGTTCGTACGGCTATCCGTACGACATCGGTTTCAACTCCGCGATTTTCAGCCTGGTGGATCGCGGCGTGGTGACGGCGGTGGCGCACATCCGCGGCGGCGGCGAAATGGGCAAAGCGTGGCACGACGCCGGACGGATGATGAACAAGAAGAATACGTTCACCGATTTCATCGCGGCAGCGGAGTATTTGATCGCGCAGGGATACGGATCAAAAGACCGGCTGGTGATCGAAGGGCGCAGCGCGGGCGGATTGCTGATGGGCGCGGTGCTGAATATGCGTCCGGATCTGTTTCACGCCGCGCTGGTGGGCGTGCCGTTTGTGGATGTGATGAACACGATGCTCGATGAATCGCTGCCGCTGACGGTGGCGGAATTTGAGGAATGGGGCAATCCGAAAGAAAAAGCGGCATTCGATTACATGATCACCTATTCGCCGTACGACAACATCGAGGCGAAAGCGTATCCGAACATGCTGGTGAAGACTTCGTTCAACGACAGCCAGGTGATGTATTGGGAGCCGGCGAAGTATGTGGCCAAGATGCGGGCGACGCGCACCGACCATAATATTTTGATTTTGAAAACGAATATGAGCCCGGCAGGACACGGCGGAGCAAGCGGAAGATACGACCGGCTGCACGAGTTTGCGTTTGATTACGCGTATTTTCTGACGCAGATGGGGATCACGAACTAGCGATGCGGAGTTTCGTTACCTTCGACGCCAATCGAAAAATCAACGTCAACGGCTGGCGGGCGTAAAGCCCGCCGCTACAAAACCGGCGTTTGCCGGCTGGTTCCCTTCGACGACGCCGATCGAAAAATCAACGTCAACGGCTGGCGGGCGTAAAGCCCGCCGCTACAAAACCGGCGTTTGCCGGCTGGTTCCCTTCGAAGACGGAGATCGGAAAATCAACATCAACGGCTGGCGGGCGTAAAGCCCGCTGCTACAAAACCGGCGTTTGCCGGCTGGTTCCTTTCGACGACGCCGATCGAAAAATCAACGTCAAAGGCTGGCGGGCGTAAAGTCCGCCGCTACATGTGCAGTACGGCATTCCACGAGAACTGATACCCGCTCCGCCCGATACTCCCTCGAACTGTGCGCGCATAGGATGAATTTTGCGCAAGTAACGCGCAAAACAGACGCACGAGGAGAGTCACATGGCAAAGCAAGCACACGAAGAAGCAGCGCAGCATCATGACAAGGCCGCGACTTCGCATCGCATGGCCGCCGAGTATCATGAAAAGGGCGACCACGAGAACGCGAAGAAGCATTCGAATCACGCGCACGATACTTCGTCGAAGGCACACGAATCGACGAAGAACGCGCACAACAAGTCGCAACAGCAGAAGTAGCATGGGCATCATCCGCGGTTGACGGAGGCGGCGGAGCGTGCCCCCACGCGAATCGCCGCCTTCGCTTTTTTGTGTTACTGCATCTCTGTCCTCTTTTCGTTTTCACACTTCCGGTGCTAATTCGTGAAGTTCGGCGAAGGCGGTACGGTTGTGGTGACGATGCTGATGTTGGTTACGCCGGCCTGGCGGACGAGGTCCAAGGCTTCGCGGATGTCGCTGTACTTCGCGCGTCGATCGGCCCAGAGGTACACGCGCGGCTCGGAGCCGCTCGCTAGCGATTCGCGAATCTGCACGGGAATTTCGCTTCGCGCGATCTGCACGAATCCGAATCCAACTTTGCCGCCGCGCGCGATGCGCAGATTCATGGCGTCTTCTCGAATCGCGCCGTGAAGCGGGTGCCGGTGTTCGGCGAACGGAAGATCGCCCACCACTTTCGGGTGGCCGTAGTGCGAAATGCTCGCGGGGCCCATGTAGAGCATCAGTAGCGCGAGGAGCACGCCGGCTACGCCGCTCGGTTCGATGCGGCAGAAATAGGTGGAGCGGCGCGCGGCGATGCGGCGAAGGGCGTTGGCTGAGGGAGACCAGCCGGCGAAGTCGTGGCGGACGTGCGTGACGGGGGCGTTGCGGGGCTGCGGGTAGGTGAGGATTTGTTTTGACTCGATTGCTGAGGAGTCGAGTGGTTCGTTCACGAGGGACATTATGCACGGTATGCGGGTTGCGTGGGACGGTGTGTCGCGCAGGCGGAAATTCAGTGGCTAGTGATTCGTGGCGAGTGGTGCGAGCCGAGCAATCGGAGGGGCGCGGCGGAAAACATTGCGCGGATTTTAATTTTTGATTCGAAAGATATGGCGGCGGAAAACGGAGCATGGTGAGACGGGACAGCGGGTCGGGGCCCGGCCCTTTATAATTTTTTATAAAAGGATCCCCGAACCACCGTCCCTCTCGATGATCAGAATGATGGAAGGGGCGCGAAGGTTCCATACATCGGATTCGGTATATCGCGGGGGAAGTTCGTGGCGAGTGGCTGGGAAGGCAGTGGCTAGTGATTCGTGGCGGGAAAAGCAGTGACTAGTAATTCGTGGCTAGTGGTGTGAGGCGCGCTGTCGTGAGCGGAGCGATAGCTGACTGCTGTCAGGCTGAAGCCTGACACACCATCCGACAGGACTGTCGAATCCACGGAGGTGCGGGCTGCGCAGAGCTTCGGCGGTTGGACTTTGCTCCGCGTTTGAATACGAGGTCGTGCGCGGATTGGAAGAATCGATCCGATCGCGAGTGGTGACGCTGCACGAGTGTGCGTCGTAAGCGGACCGCCTGCCGCCGTCGCGGTGATTCTGCTTCGGCGCGCCAGGGCCGCACGCTGTCCTACGCGGTGAATCGTACGGTGGCGTACATACGAATGCGCGGTGGCGCTGCACACTGATTGCAGTGCGAGTCCGTTTTTTACATACGCCGACATCTAAAAAGAGTACGGTAGCTGGCGAGCGATGCCTCGCATGCGCGCAGTTGGACGCGGCTCCCTCCAGAGTCGGCAACACACCCACAGGAGAACCATGAAAAGCGCATCACGCCGCCGCCCAAGAGCGGAAGTGTGTTCGTACGCTGGGCCTGCCGTCGCCAACACGATTTTGCTGGGATTGCCGAATGTGGAGTGCGACCAGATCCTGAAAGACGTGGAATTCGTGAACTTGCCGGCGAACGCAGTGCTGAACGAAGCGTATGAGCCGATCAAAAAAGTGTATTTCATCAACGCGGGCCTCGCGTCGTTTCTGAACATCATGGAAGACGGACGCAGCGTGGAAATCGGATTGTGCGGCAAAGAAGGATTCGTGGGAACGCCGGTGCTGGCGGGATTCAAGAGCAGTTCGGCGCGCGTGGTGATGCAAGTGGCCGGCGCGGCGTATGCGATCACGGCGAAAGATTTACTGTCTGGGTTGCGGCACTGCCCCACTCTGGTGATTTATCTGAACCGCTTCGCGCAGGAGATGGCGCTGCAGGGCGCGCAAATCGCGGCGTGCAACCGATTGCACGGCATGACGCAGCGGCTGTCGAGGTGGTTGTTGATGTCGCAGGATCGCCTGGGCGGAGACATCGTGCCGCTGACGCAGGAGTGTCTGGCGCACATGTTGGCTACGCGGCGGGCGAGCGTGACGGTAGCGGCGCGCATCCTGCAGAAACGCGGAACGATTTCCTACACGCGAGGGCAGCTGAAAATTCTGGATCGAGCGCGCCTGGAGCGCGAGTCCTGCGAATGCTACAAAATGCTGAAGCGGCAGGTGGACGCGTGGAAGCGGGAGGCGAAGTCGGCCTAGCGGTGTATGCTCGCGCTCGTGACGGCGCGACGGGTCAGGCGAGCTGAGCGGAATCCAGAATCGCAGGCACGAGCTGATCGGCCAGTAATGTTTTATCGAATAAGCGGCAAGCACCACAGCTCGCCGCGAGCACCTGCGACTCCCGGTCGATAGCAAACGAAATCGCAAACAAACGCGGAATCCGATCCGCGAGCTGAGCCTTCACGTCCTCTGCACTCACGTGATTGCGAAACGGCATGTGAAGGTCCATCACCACGATGGCGGGTTTCAGGGTGTTCGCCTGATCGACGGTGGATGCAAAGGTGTCCGCCTCGGCGACGATGCGGATTCGATCTTCCGGATCCAGCAGCCGGCGGATCGAGCGGCGGATGATGGCGCGGTCGTCGGCGAGTAATACGGAAACGAGCATTCGACCGCACCTCGGGCGGCTGGTCATGTGTATCAACGGCCACGAAGCGGGTCGGTACGGCAGCGTACATGAGCGGGCTGGCGTCGCCAGGAATAGTTTGTACGGTAGCGCACCCAGTAGTGCTACACTCACGCCACCCGAAAATACCATGCCACGCTCAACCCAGCGGTTTTCTACTTTAGCTACTCAACCTTAACCTCTCGCGCAATCTTGCGCGCTGCTTTGTACCCCGCGTGGAGCGTACCTCGGTGGTGGAGGTTCATACGCGACCTTCCTATCCATGGGAAACGGTGTATCAACTAGCCGCCGAAGAGCGGAATCCCGATAAATTGCACGCGCTGATTTCGGCTGTGGAGGCATTGCTGTTCATGCACGGACAGGTGACGAAGCTGAAACCGCCGACGAGCAAGATGAGCGAAGAAAAACGCGAGTCGATCGCGCGGACCACGCGGGATCTGCTGGAGCTGAAGACCGCACGGCTCGGCTGGCCCGGACTGGTGAGCACGCCGCGGAAAAAATCCGGCGCGAAAGCGGCGGCCGCTCACGAGAAAGGGCGAGGAAACGGAGGCGCATCGCGCGGACAGCGCGCGGTCGTGCGCACGGTGCTGATCAGCGACGACAACGAGCGGATACGGTTTGAGTTGCGGGGCCTGATCGAATCGCACACGCTTTGCAAGGTATGCGGCGAGGCGGTGAACGGCGCGGAGGCGATGGAAAAGACGTTCGCGCTGCGGCCGGATTTGCTGATATTGGATTTGATGATGCCGCGGATGAATGGCTTGGAAGTGGCGGCGGCGCTGCGCGAGAAAAAATACTCGAAGGCCATCATGCTCTACACCGTGCATGCGGATTATGTGCCGGTGGAAGAGGCCGGGCGGCTGGCGTTGACCGTGGTATCGAAGACGGCGGACATTTTTGTGGTGATGAAGCAGATCGAAAAGCTGGCCGGCGTGCAGCACGGAGCGCGGCCGAAAAGCGTTGGCTAGTGGTTGAGAAGCAGTGGTTAGTGATGAGTGGCTAGTGGCTGGCGCGGCGGCGAGATTGATCCGTGTTTCGTGGAGTGCGGCGGCTTGCCGACTGCGCGTTGAACCCGCTCCGTCGCGCCAGGGCCGATGCGTTTTACGGCTGGCGGGCGTAAAGCCCGCCGCTACGAACTTCCGAGCGCGTCGTTTGATTGGTGCGCGGTCGTCCGAGGCGGCGTCGGTCGGAGGGTTTGACGGAAGCGAAAAGAAAAATGGCCGAAGCCCGGCGAGAGGCTTCGGCCATTTTTTGTAGTCGCACGGGGAATGCGGCTACGAGCTTTGCGCTGGGCGGTCTAGTGAATCGCGCCGAGCAGATACAGAACGAGAACGATCAGCAACACGGTGCCGAGAACTCCCAGCCCGCCGCCGAGTCCCCAACGGCTGTAACCGTAATAGCCGCCGCCACCGCCGAACAGCAAAACCAAAATAATCACAATCAGTAGCAAAGACATTCCGAGTCTCCTTTTTGTGTGGCGGATTTAAGGCTGCGTGGAGCTGGCCTTTTGATTTTTCACGTCGATTTCGTTCACCACTTGTTTCACGTTGGGCACGCTGGCGGCCATGTGTTCGACCATGGTGCGTTTCGCTTGTGAATTCACGGTGCCGGTGAGTTTCACCACGCCGTTTTTCACGTCGTACTTCACGTCGTCGTGAAGGCGATTCCCTACCAGAGCGGCATCGAGATTGTCGGCGATGCCTTTGTCGATGTCGGCGTCCACTTTCTTGGTGGTGCCGTCGTCGCCCGGCGGCCTCACGGAAACCAAATCGGCGACGACTTCAGAGCCGGCGATGGATTTTGCGATCGTTTCGGCTTGCTCTTTGTTGGCTTCGAGCTGCGTGGTGCCGGTGAGAGTGATCACGCCTTTGTCGCGGTCCTGCGAGACGCTGATTTCTTTCAGTCCGGCCTGATCGAGGGCGGCTCGGATGGAGCCGTAAACGTCGGGCGATTTGGCGGTAGAGCTGGAGCAGCCGGCGACGGTGAAGCTGAAGGCTCCGGCGAGCAGCAGACCGGCGGTGAGAAATTTTGGGTTCGAGCGCGTTTTCATTTTTCCTCGCGTGAATGGTGTTTGGGTGGCGCGTTTTTCGTGGGAGGAGTATGCGGAATTGCGCGGCGCGGGAACATCGGGATGAACTGGTAGGAGGGTGCGGGGAAAGCCTTAGAGGCAGGGGCGAGTGTGGAGGGGCATGGCGAGCGGCTGGTGGCGGGAAAAGCAGTGGCTGGTGGCTGGTGTTGTGGATTAGGCAGCGATTTCTGATCGTGTGGCAGGCTTCAGCCTGACGGCCTCTCTCTCGCTAGCGATCGGAGAGCACGAACACTGATGCTGGCACTTGCGAGCGGCTCATTTCAATGTTGCGATTGTGCACGGTGATCGTGAAGAGCGCAGACAAGAATGTCTGCGCCACCATCAGACAGGACTGTCTAATCCACTGACACCGACGGACAGCCCCTAGTCAATCGCCACTGCCTTTCGTCAGTGCATGGACACTAGGATCGCGGCCATGGCGAGGTAGCAGACCAACTGGTACCCGGTGTTGATCCCGAACAATTTCAGGCTTTGCTTCATGAACAGGACGGCGGTGAGCTGCACGGTGGCGACGAAGCCGAGCCATGCGTGGAAGGCGACGCCGAGAGCGAGATGCATCGGCTGGATCGAATCGGGGACGCGGATCCAGTGAAAAAATAATCCGAGCACGAACGCGGTGAGGATGCTGGCGAGGAACGATGCGCCGTAGGCCGGCCCGGCAGATTTTTTCATCTCCGCCATTTTCGCGGCGTCGTTCATGTCGTAACCCATTTCGCGCATCCAAGGTTTGGCGAACAGGATCGGTGAATACCAGATGAATCCGATGACCATGCAGGCAACGGCGCAGACCAACACGGCGAGCAGGTTCACGTGATGCATGTACATGGGTGCCTCCGGGGAGCGGCTTTGTGGGCACATGGTATGACGGGGCGTGCGTCAGTGGCTAGTGATTAGTGGCGAGTGGCTCAGGGGCTCGGTGGGCGGCGCGTGGGACAATCTGCCGCGCAGGGTGTCCTCGGACGAAGAAAAGTTTGTAGAAGAGCGAGGTTGCGATCGGCGCGAGCGCTCGCAGGTGTGGCTGTGAGCTTCGAGCGATATGGAAAGGCCGTCAGGCTGAAGCCTGACACGCCATCAGACACAAGTGTCTAATCCACGGTGGCGCGGGCGGCACTGAGGCATTAGCCACTCATCACTAGCCACTGCTCTCCAGCCACTAGTCACTCGCCACCGAGGTGCGCTCAGTTGGGCGCCCACTCGAAGGGGAAAAGCTTGCCGGCGGCGACGGGGTCGAGGTGCAGGTCGACTAGCTCGGCAGCTTTGGCCAGGACGGGGTCGCTGGCGGCGGCCAAATCTTTTCCGGTGGGATTGATGACGACGTCGGGCGTGACGCCTACGTGTTCGAGGCTTTTGCCGTCTTTCATGATCAAGTCGGCTTCGGTGACCGAAAATCCGTAGAAGAATTTCGTGTCGGTGCCCTGCGAACTGGCGTAGTGAATGGCTTCCATCACCGCACCGGCGCTCTGATCGCCGACCACAGTGCCGCGCTTTTCGAGCTGAATCACGCGAGAGAAAACTTCGGAAGCGGAAGCGGACTGGCTATCCACCAGCACGACGAGTTTGCCGGTGAAAATATCCTTGCCGCGGGATTTCGCGATTTCCGGCTTCATTTCTTTCCGTCCGGTGCGATCGGCCACTTTGATTTCGTGATCGAACAGGTTGCCGAGCATGCGGTCCATGGTGAGGACTGCGCCGCCGGGATTTTCGCGAAGGTCGATGATGAGAGCTTTGTGTTTGCGCGCGATGTTAAAGATGCGATCGACTTCGTCGTTGTTGATATCGAACTGCGGCATCTTCCAGATGGTCACGTCGCCCATTTCCACGACGCGCTGGCGAGTGAGGTGGTCCTCGGTTTCGGAGGCGCGAATCATGTCCCAGAAATCGCCGTCGCCGGAATCGCCGCTCAAATCCATCACGCGCTTTTCCTGCTTGATCTTGGCGTTGATGCTGATTTTTTGATCTTTACCGGTGAGATCGCGAAAGGCGAGCGCGCTATTCTGCATCGGCGCGAGATTGTTGAAATAATAATTGAGCTTCCACAGGTCGCCGCGATTCACCGCGTAGTTGTTGTAGCCGAAAACCTGATCGCCGGGGCTGACTTTGCCGACGGCGTCGGTGTCCGGCCGGACGCGGGTGATGAAGCAATCGTTGCCGAACATCTGGAAGCGATAACCGTAGTCGATTTTGAACGGGCGCGCCGGCGCCTGGAAAAATGTGTGCGAGTCGTTGAGCTCATCGAGCATTCCAGCGGTGACGCCGAATCCCTGGCTGAGCGAAGTGATGGTCTTCATTTTTTCTTTGGCGGCGTTGTAGCGCGCGTCCCAGTCGAGGCCGTGGAATTTGGTGTCGTAATAATGCTTCTTCACGTTGTCGTAGGCGTCGCGCAGAACGCCGGTGGCACGCGCCATGCTGATCGAATCAAACTTTTGATCGGATTGAACGGCTTGCGCGGTGAAAGCCACGACGAGGGCGGCGGCAGTTGCAATGCGAATCAGGACGCGGTGCTGGGACACGGGCGTTCCTCCAGAGGATGGCCGATAGTGCGAATGGTACGTATAAGCAAGATATATACACGAGCGGTGAGGGCGGCGCAAAAGGATTTGCGGGGCGGGTTTCGCGGCGTAGGCCGCCGAAGGATGCGCCCTGCGGGGCGCCAGCCACTCATCACTAGCCACTCGCCACTGCCTTACGGCGCGCTATTTCTCGGGGGCACAGTTGGGGTCGCACCACCAGCGGGTGCTGACGGGGGCGGGCGTGGCGAAGATGGGATCGGCGACGCCGCGAAGGACCGGATGTTTCTGGCGGGCGAAGTCGAAAACGATCACTTCGTTTGCGCCGCGTTTCAGCCAAGGGCCGGGCAGGTACAGACTTTGCTGGGGGCCGATGCTCCAAATGCGGCCCAGATTGTGGCCGTTGACCCAGACGAAGCCTTTGCCGAATTTGCTGACGTCGAGAAATGTGTCGGCCGGGCTATCGGTCGTGAACGTGCCGCGATAGAACGCCGGGCCATCGAGCGTGTGCTTGCCCCATCCGGTCAGTTCGGCGGGCGAAGTCATCGGCAGCGGATACACTTTCCAATCGAGCAGTTCCCTGCCACCCAGCGTCACCGACCGCGTGATGCCGGCTTGTCCGTCGGCCAGATGCGCACCGAAATTTACGCGTCCCGTATTTTCGACCACGATATCGAGCGCAACTTTTCCCGGCGGAATCGACAGCGACAGCTTGGATTGCTGCAGACGGCGATCGATCGTGCCGGCGAGTTTGTGATCGATGTACACGGCGGCGAAATCGCGCAGATCGTCGATCGCGAGAATGCTTTCGCCTGCACCGAAACTGGAGCCGCCGTTGCGGCCGATGTGCGTTTTGTCTCCGCTTGCGGCGCTGGGCAGCGAATCGTCGGGCTGCGAACTGGAATTGTCCGGAGTCGGCGCAGAGGCGCCGGTGTTCGCGCCGGTGGGACTCCCCGCGCGCGACGAGCCGCCGGGAATCGCACCTGGAAATCGCTGCGACCCGCCGCCTGGCCCGCCGTTTTCGGCGCCGATCGGATTTTCGTCGCGCGAACGATCCGCGGCTGGCGCGTTGGTGTTCAGGTCGGTGTGGTAAATGATGTAGCCGTAGGACTGGCCAAAGGTTTCCATCGAGCGCGGGCGCTTCACTGAAATCGGACGCGGCAGATTTTTCCAGAGCGACGTGGATTCGACGAGCGGAAATTCGGCGACGGCCACGACGGGAATGTTTTGCGGCATCGGCGGCGCGGCTACGCCGGAGTGTTCGGCGATCGCGTCGCGGAATTTGAAATATTTCGGCGTGGGGCGGCCGGCTTCGTCGATGGGCGCGTTGTAATCGTAGCTGGTGGTTTCGGGCGCGTAGTGGCCGTCGGGCCCGGAATCGAAATTCGCGCCGTTCATGAATCCAAACGTGGTGCCGCCGTGGACCATATAAAGGTTGAACGAATAGCCCTGCGCGAGCATCCAGGTGATTTCTTTCACCTGCTTGTCGGTGTCGGTTTTGGCGTGGTCGTCGCCCCAGGAATCGAACCAGCCATCCCAGTATTCGCCGTTCATCACCGGCTGGCCGGGGCGGAATTTTTGCAGCTTGGCGAGCGAGTCAGCGGCTTCGCCCGGACCGAAGTTGGCGACGGCGAGAACGCCGGGAAGCGTTCCGTCGGCGAGTTGTTCGGGATCCGTTCCGTCGGCGGTGTAAAACAGAGTGTCGCCGATGCCGGCGTGAATGAAAAGTTTTCTGATCGCTTCCATGTACTCGCGCGATTTCTGGCGATTTTCCGCGGCGGTTTGGCCGGCGACAGGCAGCGAGCCATAGGAGCCGAATTCGTTTTCGATTTGCAGACCGAACACCGGGCCGCCGCGGGCGGATTGAAACGGAGCGATTTCGGCGCCGATGCGGTCGAGATATTTTCCGGCGGCTTCGAGAAACTTCGGATCGGTGGTGCGGACCTTGATCGACGGGTCGGCAAAAAGCCAGGCAGGCAGTCCTCCGGCATCCCATTCGGCGCAAGCGTAGGGGCCCAGGCGGAGAAGCACGTTCAAATTTTCTTCCTGGGCGGTGCGAAGGAATTCGGCGATGTCGAGGTCGCCGGAAAAATCAAACGTGCCGGGCTTCGGTTCGTGCGCGTTCCAGAAGGCGTAGGTCTGAATGGTGTTCAAGCCCATCGCGCGGGCCAGACGCATGCGATCGCGCCAGTATTCGTGCGGGATGCGAGCGTAATGCATTTCACCGGAAATAATTTGGTAGGGCTTGCCGTCGCGGACGAAGTGGTCGCCTTCGATGGTGATGGGCGAAAAGTTTTCGGCGGCGACAGTGGCGGACAATCCGGGCGCGATATTTTTCGATTGCTGCGAATTTTGCGCGGAGGTGCGGAAGCGGGCGCCGGTACCTCCGATGGCGGCGAGCGCGACGGCGGCGATGATGGCCAACTTTTTCACACGGGCAGGTTGGGGCATGAGGTGCGGCACTCCGCGGTTTGGAATGATGCGCGATTCGCGGAAAACAATAACACAACGGCGCAGAGTGCGTGGACGGCGCGGAATGTTTGCGTTTGCGGCGGGATTTACAGGGGAAGGATGGATGGAGAGGAAAGCAGTGCGGGGCCCAGCCCTCTAAATTTTTAAAGGATTCCCTGCCCTGCCTTCCAGCTCCACGGACAGGATGCGGGAAGAGCGGATTTATCGCCATACGGGGGATGCTGTATTTTTCGGGGATGGCAGCCGTTGGGAAACGGCGAAAGTGAAGAGTAAACGTTATCCGGGGAGCGGTTGTCTCGGCGGCGGCTTTCATTCAAAAGCTTGGAACATTCCAAACATTTTTTTTGAATTCTGATTTAGTGGGCTCGGCGCAGCGGAGCGATAGTTCGAAACTGTCAGGCGGAAGCCTGACGCACCATCCGACACAAGTGTCTAATCCACGGTGGCGAATGGTTTGTCAGGCGGCAAGACGCGATGGCAAAGAAAAAAGGCACGGCGGAAATCGGCCGTGCCTTTTGGTGATCGCGCGCCAGTGTGACGAGCGCTTAGCTGGTCTTGACGTGGAGCATGGTGGCGAGGCTGGTGAGCTTGTCTTTCACCGAGTTGCCATCGCTGACGGCGGTGTTCAGATCGCCGGAGGAGAACGCGGCGGTGGCCGTGTCCCACAGGCTCTTGGCGCTGGTGAGTTGATCGTTGGCGCTGGCGGGCAGCTTGTGTGCGGCGGCAAGCTGCGACGCTTTCGTCGAGACGGCAGTCATCAGGCCGGGTAGCGAACCGGAAAGCGAAGTCCACTGCGCGGTGAGTTCGTCTTTCTTGGCTTTCGCTGCGGTGGCGAGATCGGAAATCTGGCCGGGCAGCGCTTTGGCGGCCGTCAATGCGCCGGCGTAGTCGCCGTTGTTGTAAGCGGTCTGCGCGGCGTTGATGGAGGATTCCACCGCGGCGGTCTGTTCGGGAACGTATTTTTCGGAGAGATCCTTCACGGGGCCGAAAGCGGTCTTGGCGCCGGCAATGGCGGCGTCCGCGGACATTTTCTGGGCGTTCTGGCATCCGGCCAAAACGAAAACTACCGCAAGCAGCGGGACGATCATTTTTCGCAAGTTCATCAGCGTATCCTTTGGTGAGTCCAATTGAATTTTTCGAACGGGCCCGGGGATTACCTGCGCCGAAAGACACCATCGCCGCGGCTGGGCGCGCATGCGTTGAGTGAAACGGGCCGGGATCCAGGGGCGTACGTTAGCGAAGTGGTGCGGGGATGTCAATTGGGATGACGGAGGCGGCGAGATTCGGGGATCGGTTGTCTCGGCGTTGGGTTCAGTTCAAAAACGTGGAACATTTCACAGTGGACACAGAGAACTGCCTGAGTACACCGAGATTTTTGCGCCAAGCACAGCGTCTCCGTGCCCTCGTTCTTTTCTCGGTGTTCTCTGTGGAATGTTCTACGTTTTTGAATTCTGGGTCGTGGCCTACGCGCCGGCGGCGGTGGTGGAGATTTGCTGCATCATCGAAAGCTGATCCCAGTGGTCCCAGCCGCGGATGATTTTTCCGTTTTCGTATTGGGCGATGGAGATGCCGCCGACTTTGACGGGGCGGTGTGAGGCGGCCATGCCGAGCGTGTCGCCGGTGTGGGTCATGGTGGCCGACCAGCGGATGACGACTTTATCGCCGGCGCCGAAAATATCTTCGAGCTTGATCTTCATGTCTGGAAACGCGCCGTGCAGACGGTTGAAAAATTCCTCGAACGCCTTTGGGCCGCGAATTTCGACGCCGGGCATGTCTTGTCCGACGGCGACGCCGTTTGGCGACATCAATTCATAAATGATGGCGGTGTTTTTTTTGTTCCAGAGCTCTTCGAACCAGCGGCGGCTGGAGGCGATGTTGGATTCGACGGACATGAGGCACCTTCCTTGGCGGCTGGTCGGCCGCGTGAGGAAGGTATATCACGAAGTTAAGACGTCACCTAGTTTTGCGGGGTGGCGGAAGTTCAAACGCTTGGAACATTTCACAGAGAACACCGAGAACTGCCTAAGTACACGGAGATTTTTCCGCCAAGCACAGCGTCTCCGTGCCCTCCCGCTTTTCTCGGTTTTCTCTGTGACATGTTCCACGTCGTTGAATTTCGGCTCGATGGGTTGCGCGCGGCGAACGGTGTCTCGATTATGCGAACGGAGACTCGTCGGCGCTCGGGCCGTACACGCTTGGCACCGGCACGTCGAGCAGGCGCAGATAGACGCAGAGCTGGCCGCGATGGTGATAGAGGTGGCTCATCATCAGCTGGCGAACCATTTCGCCGCGCGGGCGGGCGATGATCTGTTTTCCCTGCGCGGACATGTGCCACGTCGCGTTCCATTTTTCGTCGGTTAGGCTGCGGACGAATGCGTCGCCGGCCTTCTCGCTCTCGGTAAACGTGGAGAGGATTTCGGCGGCGTCTTTCGGCTGAACGAAGGTGAACGCGTTGGGCGGCAGCTCGAAATGATCGAACTCGAGCAGGCGCGGGATTTGGCCGGGGAGCATCGCGATGTGATATGCGAGTTGGCCGAGGGTGATTGATTTGGGATGCGGCTTCCAGGTGAGCTTGTCGCCGGGGACGCGATCGAGGACGCGACGCGTGGTGGCGGATTCTTCGCGCATTTCTTTCAGGACGGGTTCGTTGAGTTGGGGCATGTGGGCTCCTTTTGAGCTTGAATTTGTAATCGCGCGCTACGATTTCGCCGGGTGAATTTGGGCGGGCGCGGATTGATCGTAACGATCGTGGTGACGGACCCAGGCCATTGGCCACGGCAGAGAGTCTTCGTCGCGGCCTTTGGGCGTTAAATCGATCAGGTGGTACACGCCGAGCAGCGGATCGAGTCCGCGGCCATAGGTAGAGTAGGTATGAAACACGTTGCCGGCGGCGTCTTTGGCGAAAACGCTCAGGCCGGGAGCTTCGTCCACGTTGAACGCCACGGTGCCGAAGTTGTAGTTTTTTTCTTCCGGCGCGAGTTTTTCCTTGTCGAACGAAACGCCGAAATCAAAATTGAAATCGGTGCCGTACGAGGAAGCCCACGGCAGATTCCAGCCCATGCGCTTTTTGAACGCTTCAATTTTCGCGAGAGGCGCGCGAGAAATCAGCACCAGATTGGCATCGCGGTGGCGGATGTGCGTCCCGAGCGGATTGAGCGAGTCGGTGGCGAGCGAGCAGCTCGGGCATCCGGCTTCCCATTCGGGGCCGAGCATGAAGTGATAGACGATCAACTGGCTGCGGCCGTCGAACAGTTGCGAAAGCGTCCGCTTCCCTGCCGGCGTGTCGAAGGTGTAGTCCTTTTCGATTTTCAGCCACGGCAGTTCGCGGCGCTGCGCGGCGAGGGAGTCGCGCAGGTGGGTGAGTTCTTTTTCTTTGGCGAGCAGTTCTTTGCGAGCGGCCAGCCATTCAGCGCGCGACGCGATTTTCGGAGTTGCCTGTTTCGTGGTTGCGGATGCCATGATCGTTTCTCCTTTTGCCGGACGGTTGCCCGGCGGAAGCGGGATGCGTATGAGTGCGAAGAAGTTTTGCGGTGACGGCGCCGATTCCGCCGGCGGAGATCGCTCCGGCGAGGATGAGTCCGGCGGTCGAGATGCAGAACGGGCACATGGTGCGAATGCTCCGGCCGGCGGGCGAGAGGATTGCCCGCCGGCGAAAAGGCAAAAGCCAAAAGCAGGGGCAAAGTCAAAAGCAACGGCAACAACAACAACAATCGCAACAGCAGAAGCAAAGGCAAGAGCAACGGCGACAGCAACGGCAGAAACAAAGGCAAAGCAACGGCAACGGCTGGCGGGCGTAAAGCCCGCCGCTACGAAATCAAGGGCACAGGCCAGAACGCCTGTGCCACGGCGTTAGCGTTTTGCGTTGGCTTCGAGGCGCTTGGTGAGGCGCTCGAAAAATCCCGCCCAGCCCGCGGTGGCGCCTGTGCGGAAATCTTCGGGCACGTGACCGAAGGCCAGATGATGGAAAGTGATCAGTGTGCCGCCCTTGGCTTCTGTGAGGCGGTACTGCACGTTCGAAACTACGGGAAACGACATCATCAGCGGGCCGTGAAATTCAAGCAGCGTGGGGCGATTGATCGCCTGCACCACGGCCCAGAAATGGCCGTTGTTGTCGCCGAGGTCGCGGTACCAGCGTCCGCCGGGCCACGCTTCGAGTTTCATCGGCATGGGGCCGCGGGACGAGACCATGTTTTGCAGCTCTTCGATGAGCGCGTCGAAGGTGACGTTGAGCGGCGCGTTTACGTGGATTTCCTGCGTGATGGTGAGATTGTAATTTTCCAGGGCTTGTTCGGTCGGCATCATGTTCCCTTCTCCTCTTGTGTTCGGATGCGTCGCGGATTTTGGTCCGCGCGCTCGGTGCGGTTTTTAGTTCTGCTTCATTTTCGTCTCGGCGCGTTCCTTGATGCGGTGCAGCTGATTCTTCCAGAAGCGCTCGAAGAACTTGGTCCACTCATGCATCGGGCGGATTGCTTCGGCGTTGGTGCGGTAAAACATCTGGCGTCCGTCGCGGCGCACGTTGACCAGGCCCACGTCGCGCAGCACGCGAAGATGCTTGGAGACCGAGGGCTGCTCGATGCCGAGGCCGGTGACGATGTCGCCGACCGGGCGTTCGGTGTCCGCCAGGAAATTGAGAATGTCGCGGCGGCGAGGCTCGGCGATGGCGTTAAAGGCGTCAGAGGTTGTAGAAGCGCGTGCCATAGAGGAGTAATATATGCCGATATAGGAATATGTCAAGCGAAATTTTTCCGTGGGGGATTGGGCGGGATTTGCGTGCGCCTGCGAGGTATCGGCGCGTCGGGCGGGCGTAACAAAACGGCGGGCGCGACGTTATATAAGGTAGGGGCACGAGCGGACCGTCTGCATTCGGCACGGCCTGTGGATTTGACGGGCGCGCGGTTCGATGCGATAAATTGCGATAACGATTGAGATGCACTTGAGTCAAAGCAACATCATGCCGATGAGCGATGGAATGAACTCCAATCTGATGCCCGGATTTGACGCCGCATGGAACGCGGTGAATGTGCCGCGCGAGGGCGAGAGCGTGTCGCCGGAGCTGCGTCCGCTGCTTTCCGATGTGTATCGCGATATCGCCGCGAAGCCGTGGCGCGCCGACGCGTTGAAGGCAAGCTTCGAACATTTGTTGACGTTTCTGGCCGGCCCGGGGCGCACGAGCGCCAATTGCTGGGCGGTAGATTTATTTTTCTGCGTGTGCGAGGGATGGTCGCCGGATTGGACGCACCACGATTTGCCGGAGCCGTTCAATCAAGTGATCGCGATGATGGGCGAGGCGCTGAATTCGGCGGTGAGCGATCCGGAATTGGCCGCGAGCCTGAATTCCCTGCCCGAGCAGATCCTGGAAGCGGTGCGACAACTGCCGAGCGATGCGGAAGTGGCCGCAGCATGACTTCTGGCCTGACTTCCGACGCGTTCCGCAAGCTGGCGCTTGGATTTCCCGGCGCCGAAGAGAGCGTGCACATGAATCATCCGGACTTTCGCGCGAATGGGCGGATTTTCGCGACGCTGGCGTATCCGAGCACGGCGTTTGGCATGGTTTCGCTGACGCCCGAGCAGCAAACTGAATTCGTGCACGACGCGCCGGAAATGTTTGCGCCGGTGCCGGGCGGCTGGGGGTTGAAGGGCGCAACGCGCGTGACGTTGAATGCCGCAATAGCCGAGACCGTGCAGCTTGCGTTGGCGGCTGCGTATGCCAACGTGATGGCAAAGCCGGCGAACGCCGCAACTCGAAAGCCGGCGGCGAAGAAACGCGTGCCAGTCACGCGGCCCGCGAAGAAAGCCATCGCCGCAAAATCTGCATCGAAGAAACAGTCGAGCAAGTCTACAAAAGCTTCCCGCTCGCGCAAGAAATCGAAGACCTCGCGGCGCCGCTAAGCGTTTGCGTTCTGGAACGGCCCCGGCGGTTTGACATTTGCGCGAGGTATAATTTTGACCGCTCGAACCCACTAAGGCGAAGTACACATAAAGGAGCATGACGATGAATTTGGCGAAGAAATTTATGTTTGCGGCGCTGGCGGTTGCGCTGTTGGCTGGATTTTCGGTGGCGAAGGCGCAGGACTCCGCCGGGCAAGATATGAAGAACGCAGCGAAAGATACCGGCGATGCAACCAAGACGGCGGCGACCAAGACTGCCGATGCAACCAAGACCGGGGCGAAAGCGACCGGCCATGCCACCAAGACGGCAGCAACGAAAACGGCGGACGCGACCAAGACCGGAGCAACCAAAACTGCCGATGCAACGAAGACGGCCGCGACGAAAACCGCGGACGCAACCGACACGGCAGCGAAGGACACGGCCAAGGGCACCAAGACCGGCGTGAAGAAGACCGGAAGCGGCATCAAGCATGGCGCGGATAAAGTGGCCGGCAAGGACGACTCGAAGCCGGCAGATTCGACGCCGAAGCGATAGTTTTCGGATCGGTCGAGCGAATTGAAGTCAAAGACCCGGTGCGGCGCGTGGTTGGCGCTTCGCCGGGTCTTTTTTTTGCAGCACGCGTGCCGATGCACGAACGGTGTATCGACGGCGAGATTGCTGCCGTCGGTAGCGCAAACGCCCACGTTTGCGTTTTGGTTTTGGTTTTGGTTTTGGTTTTGGTTTTGGTTTTTCAGACGAAAGGCGAAAGGCACGCCGTCCCGCTGGGGCGGGACGGGCGCTCGCAGACGTGGGCGTCTGCGCTACGAAAGGCAGCGGGGTCGCTGCGATTTGTGGATTTGCGGCGCAGTCGGAAGCGAGAAGCCTGAGAGGAACACTCGACGAGCGGATTTGAGATTGGAATCGACCGCCGCGGTTTGTCGCGGTTGAAATTGCGTCGCGAAAAATGGCATGCTTCGCGCAGCAAATTGCGAAGTTCGGAGAGCGGCAATCGTGCGGCACACATGGATGGCGGAGGTTGGGCTGGTGAAACGGGCGGCGATTGTGAAGTTGCGGTGGACGAAGCGAGCGGCACCGGTGCGGCCAACAGTGATGATGGAGACGCCGTCGATGACACGGGCGGCGGTTGCGATCGCGGTGCTGGTGATGTTGGCGTCGGCAGCGGTTCCTGCGCGGGCGCAGAGCGAAGCGACGCTCGAACAATTTTTTGAGGGCAAGCAGGTGGTGGTGCTGATGGATATGCCCGGAACGAAGTCGGGCGTGGACATTTATCCGCAGCGGCCGAATCCGCTGGATGCGAAATCGTACGGAAGCCGGATGAAAGGAAATCCGGTATCGCTGCGCAACGGCGATCCGGTGATGATCACCACGGTAAAGGTGAAAGATAAATCGATCGAATTTCAGCTCGGCGGCGGCGGATTCGGCACTTTTTGGGATGCGTCGGATACGTCGGTGCATTTCACTCCGGAAGAAAAGAGCCAGCGCGAAAAAGATCTGGAAAACCAGATTGCGAACACCGACGACGGCTATGAAAAATCGCGGCTGCAGCGGCAGCTGGACGATGTGCGCCGCCAGCGCGAACGCGACGATCGTCGCAACCGGGAACTCGCCCAGCAGGACGCGGAGCGACGAAAAGAAGAAGTCGCGGGGAAAAAAGTGCAGGGCGGCTCGCGGTTCAACTTGATTTATTCCGGCAAGGTGCCGCCGGGGATCACTCCGCACGACGTGATGATGGCGCTGTCGCAATACGTGAGTTTTCCGGCAGCTACGTTCGGGGATGCGTCGATTCCGAATTCGCAGGCTGCGCCTGCCGCGGCAAACGCAACGGCGCCCGGAGCGCAACCGGGAATGACGGTGGTGGCTGTTCCGGTCGCGCCTCCCTCGGGCGCGCCCACGGCGGGTGACGATCCCGTGAAGCAATTGCAGAAAGGAATGCACCAGCAGGATGTGCAGACGCTACTCGGCGCGCCGACCAAGGAAAGCGACGAAGATCACGACGGCATCACGGTGCATTCGGAAGTTTTCGAGCGCAAAGACTCAACGGTGCTGGCGGAATTTGTGAACGGCGTGCTGGTGAAGTACACCGTGAGCGTGCACTAGCGGCGCCGCGGTTGCTGGCGCACGTGCGTGCTCGTGTTCGAGCAAATTCCGGCTCAGGCAAGTCCGACGACTCGATTGAAAAAGCTCACGATGTGTTTCCACACCAGGTAATAGATGATGATGGCGGCGAAAAATTGTAAGACCAGCGACCCGTAGGCCAGGTGCAGTTCCCCGAACCAGAGCATTCCGGAATGTTCGAGTTGCAGAAGTCCCAGGTGCGAGCTGATTTCGTATCCGATCGGCATCATGAACGCGGGCAGGATCGCGCCGTGAACGCCGATGGAAAGTTTGTGCGACAGGCTTAGGCGGTGATAGTACATGTTCCACGCGCCGAAAATATTGGGTACCAGCGCCATCGGAAACACCAGGCCGCGTTCGAGTGGAAAAGGCACTTGGGCGACGTAGCGCACCCCGACGTACAAGGCGAGAATCACCAGCATGAACATGGTGGGTGCGGCGATGCCGGCAAGGTATGCGCGGACGTAAGGGTGAGTGTTCATCGTTAATCTCCTTCTAGTCTGCTGCGATCGATTCCGTAAAACAAATCTGGTGCTGAAACTTTTTTGCGGCGCGGCCCGGTTACGGCGCGGGCCGCGCGAAGCAAAGGCGACGGCTGGCGGGCGTAAAGCCCGCCGCTACAAATGCACGTCGAGCTGCAACGTGGCGATCGCGGGCGCGGGCGACGCTGGACCCCCCGTTCCTCAGGGCAAGCAGCCTCGAGTGGCTATCCTACGAATCGAATTCACAGGTGGTAGAGCAGCACCGGAATCGCGCCGGGATACAGCAGCAGCCAGGCGATTACGACGGCGGCGAGCGCCCAATCGAACCACGGAATCGATTTTGGTTTGGCGCGTTCGTCGATGCGGCGAAGCATCGACGGCCACAGGTCGCGGCGCAGCTCACCGTCGGCCGGCGGAATCGCGGATTTCAGTAGCGCGATGAACTCGGCGTCGTTGCGCTCACTTCCCTTCCCGTGATTGTTCATGGCCTGGCTCCCATTCGTCGCAAACTTTTGCGTAATTGTTTTATGGCTCGGTGCACGCGGGTGCGCACGGCGCCTTCGCTGATGTCGAGCGCTTGGGCGATTTCGGCGTGCGAGACGTCTTCGACCAGCGAAAGCCGTGCGACGATGCGCAGCTTCGGCGGCAACGCGCTGAATGCGGATTCGATCTGGTCGCGCGTTTCGCGGCGGATGGCCGGATTCGCGGCTGTCGCATCAGAACCTGAGTGCTGCCATGCGGTCGCGGAGTGGCTGGCTGCGCCGGTGCGCGAACCGACGAGTTCACTTGCGCGGACTCCGGCATGGGAATCGCGCGAGTCGTCGTCAACCAACGGAACGGTGTGGCTCGCATGGCGCAGGTGGTCGAACGCTAGATTTGTGGCGATGCGTCGGATCCAAGGTCCGAACGGGCCGAAGGCTCCGCTCGATTGCGCGGCCGAGTTTGCATCGGCTGCCGCGGACGCGTGCGATTTCCGCATCGGATCGAAACTCGCGTGCGATTTGTAGCCGCGCCAGAAAGCTTCCATCGTCAAATCTTCCGCGGCAGCGTGGTCGCGCACAATGCGCATCGTCCAGCGATAGACGCCGGCCTGATGCTCGCGGAAGAGCGCCTCAAAGGCGTCCATGTCGCCGAGGGCGAATCGTTCGAGAAGGTCCATTTTGCGATCGCTGTACTGTAGTACTGCGCGGGGGGCCGTGGCGTTACATGATTTTTTCGGGGCTGGGTGGTGGCACAGGCAGCGCGTGACCCTTCGTTCCTCAGGGCAAGCAGCCACGAGTGGCTATCCTACAGGCGGTTGTGTTGGTGGATTCGAGAGTCCTGTCTGATGGTGTGCCGGCTTTTAGGCTGACGGGATTGGAAATCAGTCGGGGCGGAATGAACGCAAAATGCCGTCCCGCCGGGGCGGGACGAACCATCAGACAGGCCTGCTTGTCGAATCCACACGAGATTGGACACGCGCGGTCGAAAGAAATGGCGATCTTACCTGGAAGCTTTGGCCCGACGTGGATTTTGTAGCGGCGGGCTTTACGCCCGGCAGCAGTTACCTTTGGATTTAGATCGCAGGATTTCGACGCAAAATCAAAATCTGGCGGGCGGTAAGGCCGCCGCTACGAAATCGAGTCTGTTTCTGCAGCGAGCGTGCCGATGCAGGCACGGTACGTCGGTGCTGAGATTGCTGCCGTTGGTAGCGCAAACGCCCACGTTTGCGTGGTTTTGGTTTTGCAGACGAAAAGCGAAAGGCACGCCGTCCCGCCGGGGCGGGACCGGGGCTCGCAGACGTGGGCGTCTACGCGACGAAAGGCAACGAGGGGCGCTTGGCCGGGCCCTTTTTTTGGGCGTGCGTGTTTGCGCCAATTGCCGGCGATGGGATGGAAAGGCAACGGCTGGCGGGCGTAAAGCCCGCCGCTACGAAATCAAGAGTGCGCGTCCGTTATACTCGATGAAGCGATGAGCATAGGCAACGCGAACGACAAAACAACTGTCAACGCAGCCGCGGCGACGAAAAGCGACGGCGCGACGAAAACTGCCGAAGCGCCGGAGCCGACGCCGGGGCTGGCGGAATCGAGCAAGCGGCTGCTGCCATGGCTCGTGGCGGTGGCGTTTTTCATGGAGTCGCTGGACACCACGATTCTGAACACCGCGGTGCCGAAAATCGCGGAGGCGTTGCACGTGGCGCCGCTGAGCATGAAGTCGGTGCTGGCTAGCTACACGCTGAGCCTGGCGATTTTCATTCCGATCAGCGGATGGATGGCCGACAAATTCGGGACGCGGCGTGTGTTTGCGTCGGCGATCGGATTGTTCACGCTCGGTTCGATCCTGTGCGGATTATCTTCGAACATTGATTTCCTGGTGGCGTCGCGGATTTTGCAGGGCTGCGGCGGCGCGATGATGGTTCCGGTGGGCCGGCTGACGCTGGTGCGCACGTTTGCGAAAAACGAACTGCTCCGCGCGATGAGTTTCGTGGCGATTCCCGGATTGATCGGCCCGATGCTGGGTCCGATCGCCGGCGGATTGATCGTGGGATATTTTCACTGGCGGCTGATCTTCTTCGTCAACGTTCCGATTGGACTGGCCGGGCTGGTGATGGTGTACATGCACCTGCCGGACTATCGCGCGGACGATCCGAAGCCGCTCGATACCGTGGGGCTGATTTTATTTGGCTCGGGCGTGGCGCTGCTTTCCTACGTGCTGGAAATTTTCGGCGAGCATACGCTGCAGACGCGGACGATCGTCGCGATGCTGATCGTGTCGCTCTTGCTGCTGGCCGGCTACGCGTTTCACGCGCTGCGGACGAAATATCCGTTGCTGCGGACGGCGCTTTTCAAAATCCGCACGTTTCGCGCTTCGGTGAGCGGCAGTTTTTTTACGCGGCTGGGAATTGGCGGTGTTCCCTTCCTGCTGCCGCTGCTGTATCAGGTGGGGCTGGGTTTCACGCCGATTCAATCGGGTTTGCTGATCATGCCGCAGGCGATCGCGGCGATGGCCATGAAGTTGACGATGCCGAAGATTTTGGCGCGCTTCGGCTACCGCGCGGTGCTGATTTCGAATACCGTGATTCTGGGCGTGCTGCTGATGCTGTTCGCGACGATCGGAGAGCACACGCCGGTGTGGTTGATCGCGATTCAGGCGTTCACCTACGGATTTTTCACTTCGCTGCAGTACACCAGCATGAATACGCTGGTGTATGCGGACATCAACGAAGAGCAAACCAGCAGCGCGAGTTCGATTGCCAGCACGATGCAGCAGATGTCGATCAGCTTTGGCGTAGCGATCGCTTCGTTGACGGCGGCGCTGTTCGTTCCCGCGAGTGCGCGAGCAAATCCGGAGACGATGATTCACGGAGTGCACGAAGCGCTGGTGCTGATGGGCGCGCTGACGATCGTCTCGACCACGGTGTTCAGCGGGTTGAAACGCGGCGACGGCGCGGCGGTGAGCCAGCAGAAACCGGCGCATATTGGGACGTAAGCGCGTCGCGAGGTGCGACGGCAGCGTGGCGATTTAGGAGCAGGCGATGCAATCGACGGTGTGGAACGTTTTGTACGGCGTGTGGTTTCTGGGCGAGATTTGGGTGCTGATCGCTACGAGGACGCGCCGCGGAGGCGATGTGCGCGACCGCGGTTCCCTGCTGGTGCTGTGGGTGACGATTGTGGCGTCGTTGACCGCGTCGATCAGCTACGGCGAATCTCACGTGCCGACGATGTTTGAAGGCGCACGATGGGTGCGGACGTTCGCGATTGTTGTGATGATTGCGGGCCTGGCGATCCGGTGGACGGCGATCGTGACGCTGGGAAAATCGTTCAGCGCCAACGTGGCGATTCACGCGACGCAAAAAGTTTACACGCGCGGAATATTTTCGGTGGTGCGGCATCCGTCGTACACCGGGTTGATGATGGTGTTCGTCGCGGTGGGAATTCACACGCGGAGCTGGATTGGGCTGGCGCTGGCGGTGGTGCCGACGTTTGCGGCGATGGCTTACCGAATTCGTGTGGAGGAGATAGCGCTGCGCGCGGCGTTTGGCGAGGAATATGTGGCGTACAGCCGGACGACGAAGCGGCTGGTGCCGGGGATCTATTGAGATGGATCGGCGATGACGCGGGACGGCGCGGTTGGAAATGCGGTGAGCGGTGGATTAGGATGGCTGTGAAGATTACCGGGGCGTTTGCGGAGTGGGGATGAAACTTTTCAGCACAATTTCGGTGAGTACGGCGGTGGCGGTTGTGGTGACGATGGCGGGCGCGGGAATTTTCGCGGGGGGCTGTGCGGGAGTTTGTGCGGCGCAGTCCGCGCAGGGATCGACCACGACGCCGAAACCGAACGCGGCGCAGGCGGCTCCGGCCACAAGCGCGAACGGCGCGACGAGCAGTGCCTCGAACTCGGCGGCTGGTGCGGCGAACGCGCTGAAACCGCTGCCGGCGGGCGTGATCAGCATGGGCGAATACTCGATCCCGAAGCCCGACGACTCTGGGAAAACCGAGCTGACTCCGTTCGACAGTTGGAAAATGACCGCGGGCCCGAACGGCGGCTACTCGCTCGAAGCGACGGTGATCACGCAGGCGACGTCGATGATCGAGCAGCGGATGACGTTTGATGGGGCGATGAACGCGACATCGTTTGGAATTGTGATGGGCAGCACGGTGGCCGGGCAGAAACGGATTGGAGTGCAGTGCGCGTTTGAGGCGGAAAAAGTTTCGTGCAACACGTCGGCGGTGGATACGACGGCGAAGCCGTGGAGCGCGTCGCTGGCGGTGAAGCAGCCGTACGCGTTTATGTTTGTGCCAGAATCGGCGGCGTTCGATATTCCGTGGGTGTTTCAGGGCCTCGGCTGGCGCGCGGCGCGCGTGCCCGGGCAGAAAACGGCGATTTCGGTGGTCGTGATTTCGCAGGCGTCGAGCGCGGCGCCGCCTTCGCTGGTGGTGGAGGAAACCGAGCAGGTGGAATACGTGGGGCGCGAACTGATTACAGTTGCGGGGCAAGTGTTGAACGCGCACAAATTTCAGATTGCGGATCAGGCGCCGGGGACGGACGGTCCGATGGTGCTGTGGTTTTCCGAGACGGGATTGCTGCTGCAGATGGGAAACAGAACGGGCGCGGTGATGCAGTTGACGAAGTACCAGGGGCCGTCGTTGTCTCGGTGATGCCCTGCCGCGGGAATTTCCAAGTCACAAACGTAGAATCCGCCGTGGCGGATTCCACGTTTTTGAATTGCTGACGCGGCGCTATTCGCAGCGAAGGGCGGCCATGGGGTCGACGCGCATGGCGCGGCGGGCGGGGACGACGCAGGCGGCGACGGCGACCAAGGTGAGCGCGAGGGCGACGGCCGCGAACGTGAACGGGTCGGTGGTGCTGATGCCGTAGAGCAGGCCGTGCATGAATCGCGTGAGCGCCAGCGCGGCAACGACGCCGACGGCCACGCCGGCCAGCGCGAGTTTCAATCCGTCGCCCACCACCAGCCGGAAAATCATTTTCGATTCGGCGCCCAGCGCGATACGAATGGCGATCTCGCGCGACTGCTGCGACACCAGATACGACATCACGCCATACACTCCCACCAGAGCGAGCACAAAACCAAGCGCGGCGAAAATTCCAAGTAAAATGCTTTGCGAACGCGGCGCGGCGTGCCGCTCCTCCAGCATTTCGGTGGCGGTTTTCACTTCGAAGATCGGCTGATTTTTGTCGATCGCCCAGATGCGGTCTTCGAGCAGCGGCACAACGGCGTGCGGATCGCCGGCGGTGCGAACGTCAAGCACAATGCCGCTCGGCGCCCTGCCTTGATACAGCGAGTAGTACATTTCCGGATTGTCGGGTTTTCCCGCAGCAGCGCTTGCGTCGCGTTCGTCTCCCACCAGGCCGACGATTTCGGTCGAGTCGCTTTTGCCGTCGCCGTTCGGCGTCGAGAAGTGCTTGCCGATCACGTCCAGCTTGCCGAAAACTTTTCGCGCGAATGCTTCGTTCACGACGACCACGTGCTGAGAACCTTGCACGTCTTCGCTTTTGAATTCGCGGCCGGCAAGCAGCGGCAAACCGAGCGCGGCGAAATATCCGGGCGCAACGGAGTTGAAGCGCATGCTTTGGCGGGCTGCGGTGGGATCTTTCGACGAGTCATCCGTCGAAAAAGCGGATTCCATGACCATGTCGCCGAGGGGAAACGTGGCGCCGGCCGTGGCGGACGTGACGCCGTCGATCGAGCGCGCGGATTCAAGAACCTGACGAGTGAAGACGAGGGCGCGATCCGGCGCGGTGAACCGGTAGTCGGGGAATTCCAACCGCATGGTGATCAGATGGTCGGTGCGGAAGCCGACGCTTCGGTGCATCAGGCTCGCCAGATTGCGGATGGCGAGTGTGGCGCCGATCAACAGCAACGCGGCCAGCGCGATTTCGCTGACGACGAATAGACGCCGCATTCCGTTGTGCCCCGCAGCGGACGTGCTGCCGCCGCCCGAACCGCTTTCTTTAATCGCGGAAGTAAGATCTTGGCGCGAGCTGAGCAAAGCTGGCGCAAGGCCGGCGAGAATCGCAGCGAGCACGGAAATTCCCAGCGCGAAAAGCGCGGCGGTGGCGTCCATGCGGACCGAATCGAGCCGCGGAATATCCGGCGGCAGCGCTTTGCGAAACGCGCTTTCGGTCCAGATGGCGATCAGAAATGCGCACGCGCCGCCCGCCAGCGATACCAACAGACTTTCGATGAACATCTGACGCAGCAACATGCCGCGCGTGGCGCCGATGGCCGAACGAATCGCAAATTCGCGGCGACGCGACCAGCCGCGCGACAAAAACAAATTGCTGACGTTGGCGCAGCCGATCAACAGCACGAAGCCCGCGGCGCAAAACAAAACCAACAGAGGCGCGCGGGAGTCGCCGAGCATATCTTCGCGGTACGATTCGGCGTGGAGGCTCCAGCCTTTTTCTTCCTTCGGATAAGCGGCGGCGAAGCGGGCCGAGATCGTATCGAGCTGCGAGCGCGCCTGGGCGAGCGTGGCCCCAGGATGGAGGCGGGCAATCACTTCGAAGCTGTGATTGCCGCGCTTTTCCTGATCGTCCTGGGATGGCTGCAGTGGCAGCCACAGTTTCGCCGGGGATGCCTCCGCGATGCTCTCGGGCATCACGCCGATGATGGTGTACGCCTGACCGTCGAGCGTGACGGTTTTGCCGGCTACGTCAGGCGCGGCGCCGTATTGATCCCGCCAAAGCGGATAGCTAAGCACGGCGGTGTGATGGCCGGGCGCGACGTCGTCTGCCGTGAACGTGCGGCCAAGAATCGGCGCGAGCCCCAGCACGTCGAACCATTCTTTCGATACGTTTGTGGTGTCGATCCGCTGCGGCTTCCCCGATCCGGTCATTTCTCCCGATGATTCCTGATAGGCCGCGAGGAGCGCGAACGCGGAGGCTCCCTGTTTCGGGTCCGCCAGATCCTGCACCTCCCGCAGCGAAACGCCGAGAGTGGAGAAATCAAACATGGCGCTGCGGGAAAACACGTCAACGAGTTGTGACGTTTGCGGAAACGGCAGCGGACGCAGCAGTACTCCGTTGACGATGGTGAAAATCGCGATGTTGGCGCCGATTCCGAGCGCGAGGGTGAGAACTACGATCGCGGTGAAGCCCGGAGTTTTTGCCAGCACGCGAAACGCGTAGCGGACGTCGGCAAGCAGGCGTTCGAGGCGCGGCCATTGCCAGACTTCGCGGCTGTCGTGCTCGATGAGTGCCACGTTGCCGAATTCGCGGCGGGCTTGCGCGGCGGCATCGGAGCGCGACATGCCGCCTTCGACCAGCTCGTCGATGCGCTCGGCCAAGTGCTCGGCGATTTCGCTCGAGAGTTCGGAGTTGCGCTGCGCGCGGGTGAAGAGATGGCCGAGCCAGCTCATGATTTCACCGGAGCGAGGACGCGGGTGATGCCCTCAAGCATGGTTTCAAACGAGGAAATTTCTTTTTGCAGGTGTTTCACGCCGGTGGGAGTGAGCTTGTAAATGCGGACGCGGCGATTGGTGGCGGAAATGCCCCAGGAGGCTTTGACGAGCTCGGCTTTCAGCAGGCGCTGCAGCGCTGGGTAGAGCGAGCCTTCTTCGATTTGCAGCAGATCGTTGGAGGTGCGCTTGATGTGTTGGGCCAGGGCGTAGCCGTGCAGCGGCTGGAGCTTGAGGGTGCGGAGGATCATCATTTCGAGCGCGCCGGGGAATAGGTCGCGTGGTTCGGTGGGGAGCATCGAGGTGTGGGCCTCCTGCGACTAGGGGATGTGCTGCGATGCCTAGAGTAAACAGGGGTCGAGGGTGGAGTCAAGCGATTTTGTGCGGTGGTGGTCGGAGCCAAGACGCAGCGGAGCTAAAGGCGTGGAACATTTCACGGAGAAAACCGAGAACTGCGGAGGACACGGAGACGTGCCGGCAGGCCACGGATTCTCTGTGACCTCATGGTTTTCTCGGTGTTCTCGGTGAAATGTTCCACGTCTTTGAATTTCTGACGCAGCGCGGTGGCGGCTACTGATCTTTTTTCTTGCCGCCGAAGATGCCGAGGACGGATTTTGCGGTTTTGCCGACGGCGTGGCCGAGGTCGGCGGTGATCACTGGTTCGTCGGGAGTGCCGACGACGCGCATGGGCACGCCCTTCGCGCCTTTTTCGTTTGAGCCGTTGAGCGCGCTCAGCAGGCCGACGCCGACTTTGCCGATGCCCTTGGCGCTGGCGACCTGCACGGTCAGATTGAAATCCAGTTGGTTCGCGGGCGATACGGTACCGCTGCCGTTGAGTTCGCCCATCTCTGGAATGATGGCGTCGATGTTGGAGACGGTGACGCCGGCGTTGGTGATGCGAACCGTGGCGCGCAATGTTGCGATGTTGGTGGTGTCTCCGGTCTTCACTCCGCTGAGCGCGGCGATACCGTGGATTTTCGAGCCGACATCGAAGCCGACCATTTTCGTGTTGTCGGCCGCGATGTTTCCGGCGATGGTCAGCGCTTTGGCCTGGCCTTTCATGGACATGTCGAGGCCGAGCGTGCCGCCCTTCAGCACGGCGTTGTTTGGCAGACGGATTCCCATCGCGGTCATCAGCGATTGCAGATTGTCGATGGGCAGAGATTGTCCGGTCATTTTCAAATCGAGCACCGGATCTTCGGAGCCGTCGGCGAGCGGCTGGTACGTGCCGGTCACATGAATGGCGGAGCCGCCGAGAGTGATCGATGCGTCCTGA
This sequence comes from uncultured Acidobacteriota bacterium, assembly GCA_963719065.1. Taxonomy (GTDB): domain Bacteria; phylum Acidobacteriota; class Terriglobia; order Acidiferrales; family UBA7541; genus Palsa-295. Next base: position 1,225,658 of record CAVRAM010000001.1, read on the forward strand.
ATCACGCCGCTATTTTGTTTCAGCACGTGCGTGCCGGAGTAGGTGAGATCGACCGGCGAAGGCGAAGCGGTGGCGCCTTTGCGCAATTTCAAATTCACCATGTGGACCATGCCGTTGGTGGTGAGGGTTTGTCCGTCGGACGCGGCGTGCAAATCCAGATCGGCCACGAGTGCGACGCCGGATCCGGGATCGAGAAATGCAGCGGCGACCGGATCGAGCCCCTTCACCGAAAGCTGCGCGGAGACCGGCGTGGTGGCGGCGTCGTTGCGATTGATTGGTCCGGCGTGGCCGCTCACGGTGACGGTCCCTCCGGCGGGCAGGTCGGCCGACAGGTCGAACGGAAAATCGGAAGCGAACGAAAAATCGTGGACCGCGATGTTTACGTGCTCGTACACGGTGGGATCGCCGTGTGCGGGCAGGCTGGAGGCGCTGATGCGCGCGTCGCGAATTTCGACCAGCGAGACCTTAATGTCGGGAACCGGCGCGAGCTCAACCGGGGCGGTGCCCGCTGCGGCGGCGTGGCCGGCGCCGGCTTTTGCAACGGCGATGGCGTGGCCGATGCTGGAAAAATTCCAGGTGCCGTTTGCGGCGCGGATCACTTGAATTTGCGGCGAGCTGAGTTCGAAACTGCGGATATTGAGTTCGTGCGAAAAAATCAGCGGACGCAGCGAAATGCCGATGCGCAGCTCGCGCGCGGTGATGAACGGCGCGGTGCTGAAGTTGGCGTCATCGGCGACGGTCAGGTCTTTAGCGTCGATCACGCCGCGAAACGGTTTCAGTTGCAGGTCGCCGAGTTTCACGGGGCGGCCGAGAACGGAGGTGAGTTGCTTTTCGATTTGCGGGCGGAATGTGTTGGCGTTGATGAAGAGCGGCAGCGAGGCGATCGCGGCGACGATAACGACGGCGACGGCGATAAGAATTTTGGTCCAGCGTTTCACGGCGGTTCCTGGGCGCTGATGCGCGAACGAAGAGTATATGACGGCGGCGGAGGGGCGGGAAAGCGGCGTGTGCTGGCTGCGGGCCGTCGCGGCCGAACAGCCAATTCAAAAGCGTGGAATCCGCCACGGCGGATGCAAACGGCGCACATTACACAGAGAACACCGAGAACTGCGGAGGACACGGAGATTTCTGCGCCAAGCACGGTGGCTGGGTGCGGCGATGCGTGACGATCGTGGAGCGCGGCGAAGCGCTACATGCCCCAGGAGGGGACGCAGCGGACCATGCTCCAGACCATCTGATCGAGGTTCGAGCTCATTTCGTCGGAGGGTTGCGCGCGCGAATTCATCAGCGCGGCCCAACACATGCCGGTCGAGGTGCGCACCATGATGGAGCAGGTGCCGGGCAGGCTGCCGGTGTGCCACCAGTTCCCTGCACCGTTGTCGCGCACCATCCATCCGCGCGCATATTTTCCGGGCGAGGAAGCGTCGTAGGCCGGCGACGGCGTGGTCATCAGCTTGATGGTGGCTGGTTTCAGCAGCGCGGGGACGCCGGGCGCTCCGGCAACGTGATCGAGAAAAATTGCAAGGTCGGTGGATGTGGCGATCCATCCGCCGTGCGAATCCATCCGCGTGACGTTCATCTTGTACGGATTTTCGCTGTCCTGCCCGTAGTACACCACTTCGTTCGGCGCGCGCTGATTTTCCCTGTTGGCGGCGATCTGCATATCGGTGATTCCGCACGGCGCGAGGATGTTGGCCTGCACGTAAGAACCGTAGGGCTGCCCGGTGATTTGCTCGATCACGCGACCGAGCACGCAGTATCCGAAATTCGAATAGGCCCAGTGAGTGCCCGGCGGATAGGAAATCGGCAGATTCGCGATCGTCCAGGTGATCAGCTTGTCGTGATCCCAATCGTTGAAGCGAAACATGGGATCGGTGGAATCGTTGGGCCAGCCGCCGCTGGTGTGGGTGAGCAGATCGTCCACGGTGATGTCTGTGATGTACGGCTTGTAGGGCGGCTTGCCGTACTTGTCGCCGAAGATCCCGTTGCCGCCGAAGACTTTATCGTTGAGGTTGAGCTTTCCCTGCTCGAGCAGAGTGAAAATCGTGACGGCGGTGATCGGCTTCGAAACGCTGGCGATACGGAATGGGCTGTCTTGCTGCACTTGCGTAAGGTGCTGTTTATCGGCCATGCCGATCGCTTCGTCGTACACAAATTTTCCGTAGCGCGTAATCGCCACGGAACTGGCGGGGACAGCCCACTGGCGGCGAAATTCTCCGGTGATGCGATTCATCTCGCCATGTTGCTGGCCGTTGGGGCCGCCTTCGCGAGGGCCCATTTGCGCGAGCGCGGCGAACGGATCGGCGATCAATCCGGCAGCGGCGGCGCCCAGCATGTTTCCCAGAATCGTGCGGCGAGTCGGTCGTGTGGGCATGGCGGATGATCTCCCGAGGAGAATGCGAATCGAGCGGATTCTATATCGCGCGACGCGGCGGGGAAAGTTGAAAGTCGGCACATGTGAGGTGGCTGTTTTCGGTTGCGTTGGCTCTCGGGTTTGCTGTAAACAATCGGACGAGTGGGAGAAATATCAGGGGGATGCGATGAAAAGCGTGCGCGCACGGATTGCGACGTTGGTGGTGGCGATTTTGTTTGTGGCGGTCGGGCATGTGGCCAGGGCGCAGCAGGCGCCGTCGGAACAAGAGCCCGACAATGTGGCTGGCAAATGGACGATCTATTCGAAAAATATCGATAACAACGAATCGGTGACCAAGTTCGTGCAGATCGTGCAGAACGGCACCGAGCTGAGCGGACATTTCAAGGGACCGAACCAGTCGGGCGGGATCCAGGGTTCGATTCACGTGCATCACATTGAATTCAGCACCAAGACGCGGAATGTGCTGACGTTTCGCGGGCAGGTGGATGGCGACCGGATGCGCGGGATGTACGGCATCCATGGTCGGCATGGGGAGTGGGAGGCGGTGAGGCAGAACTAAGCCGTGGTTTGGGCGGCAACAGCCAAGTCAAAAGCTTGGAACATGTCACAGAGAACAACGAGAACTGCTGGAGGGCACGGAGACGTGGATTAGACAGTCCCGTCTGATCCACGCGCAGAGAATAAAAAGCGAGCGTTAGGAGCACGTGACTCAAAGTGAGACGAAACTTTTTTTACATTAGTGTGTTTCCTGTATGGCAACGTGACGAGAAGTTTCGTATATTTGCGCTGCCCCGACGGCGAAGTTGCCGTTCGTCATACGATGACGCTGCTCTACTCGATTCGTTCGCACCGGTGTCCCCTGTGCGGCAGTAAGAATATTCATCGCTCGAAGCGAAAAGGAATCGCTGAGCGACTCGCCTGTACGGTCACTCCTGTAAAACCATTCCGGTGCAATGATTGCTACGGACGGATGTACGCGGTGAAGCTGGAAGAGCGCACGGCGTAAATTCCGATTCAAAAGCGTGGAACATTTCACTGAGAAAACCGAGAACTGCTGAGGACACGGAGATTTTCGCGCCAAGCACGGTGTCTCCGTGCCCTCGCTTTTCTCGGTGTTCTCTGTGGAATGCGCGTCGCTTGCGTCCGCCGTGGCGGATTCCACGTCTTTGCATTTCTGACGCGGTGAAGGGAAAACTTGGCGGAGCGACTCGCGATGAATGGTCGATAGCTAGAGGCCGTCAGGCTGAAGGCTGACACACCATCCGACAATCACAAGCGACTAAACCACGGTGGCGCGGGCAGCATGGCTGAACCTGCGCTCCGGTGAACGGCAGCGCACCCAGGCACGAGTGCCTGAGCTACCACAGCGACTGGCCACCACAGCGCCGCTACAGAGGCAAAATTACAGATTGAACGTGTAGAGCAGCAGGCGGGTGAGGAAGAGGTCGGCGATGAGGACGGCGACCGAGGCGGCGACGAAGGCGGCGATGGTGGCGCGGCCGACTCCGGCGGTGCCGCCGCGGACTCGCAGACCCTGGTAGCAGCCGACGGTGGCGACGATGAATCCGAACACGACCGGCTTCGAGAAGCCGATCACCAGGTCGCCCAGCGACAGCACGTGAATGGCGCGCGACCAAAACTGCTGCGCGTTGATGCGCAACGTAATCGTCGCGGCCAGAAAACCCCCGAGCATACCGGCACAATCCCCTAGCGCGACCAAGAGAGGCATCACGATCACGGTAGCGACCACGCGCGGCGCCATTAATTTGCGGATTGGGTCGATGCCCAGGCCGCGCATCGCGTCCACCTGTTCGGTGACGAGCATCGAGCCGAGCTGTGAAGCCATTCCCGTTGAGTTGCGGCCAGCCACCAGCAGCGCAGTGAACACCGGACCGAGTTCGCGGATCAAGGAAAGCGAAAGAGCGTCTCCGGTGAGGATCGTCTCACCGAAGCGCTGAAATTGAGCCGCGGAATTCAGCACGATTACGCCGCCGACGCACGCCAAAGCCACGCAAATAATCGGCAGGGATCCTACACCGATCAGATCGATCTGGTCGATCATGTCGCCCAGGTACCGCGTGCTGGTAAAAATTACTTTCAGCGCCTCAACGGTCAGTTCGGAGTAGTCCTGCACGTGGTACACGGCGGCTTTCAGCGTGTTGACGCACGCCTCGGGAACCGACGGTGTTTTTACCTCGAGTGCATCTTCCATGGTGGTGCTCTCCCCGGGGGCAATGATGGCGACGAAAACGACGGAATAAAGCCAGTCGAAGGAAGATACACCAGCCGGCCCCGCGCCAAAAGTCAGCAATCTGTAAAACGTTGGTAATTGCTGGGAATTCGATACGGGTGACGTTCGCCGCACAGCCCGGCATCGAAATCCCCACTCCTGTGGCCCGGATGCGGCATGCTAGCGGCAGCGGAAACAACGTCCGGCGGGTGCCGAACTTCCAGGAATGGGGTGGAGGAATTTGATGAAAGCGATGGCTTGCGCGGTTTTGATTGTGGGACTTTCGATCTGCTCGCCGGCGGCGCGCGCACAGGATAGCGAGAGAGCCTCGACGCCGAAATCGGTGACCGTGGACATTATCAACGCCGACGGAAAAAGCGTGGGTACGGCGTACCTGACCGAAGCGCCGGTGGGCGTGAAAATCCGCCTGGATATTCGCAATCTGCCTCCCGGCAACCACCTAATGCACATTCACCAGTTTCCGAAATGCGATCCGCCGGACTTCAAGTCGGCCGGGCCGCATTTCATGGGCGCCGTCAGCGCGGACCATCATGGTGCGATGAGCCCGGGCGGAATGGCGATGGGCGATATTCCTCATTTTGAGCTGGTGGTGGATGCCAACGGCACGGCGCACGCGACTACGGTCGCCCCGAACGTGACGCTCGGCCCCGGCGACAATTCCGTCTTCAGCAACGGCGGCACGGCCATTGTGATTCACGAGGTGGCCAAGCAAGTCACCGAAAACGCGCCACCGCGGATTGCGTGCGGCGTGATCAGCAAGCCGAAATAAATTTCGCAAAACGTCTTATGTAAGCGTAAGCGCGGGGATGGGTGTGCGTTGGCCCACTGTATGTGGTGGAGCGACTGCTCTGCCCTACGGGTGCAGTCTCTGGGCATTTTTTCGTGGTTGCGGAAATTTTTGGCGCATACGCGGTCAGAGCGGTCGCAAATGGCGGCGGCAAGCCGCCGCACTCCGCGAAAAAGCTGGTTTGTGCCGAACGGACGCGTTCGGCGCAAAATTGAACGTGCACTCTTGGAAGTAGATACTCCGTCCGCGGAAACATCAGCCGACGGCGTGAAATAAATCCACGATCGAGGGGTGACTTATGTACGACATGAAAAACCTGACGAAGCTGAAGACGATGGAAGCGGACGCGCCGGAAGGGTTTAAGACGTTCATGGCGTTTGACAAGGCCGCGATGGCCGAGGGCGCGCTGTCGGTGAAGACCAAGGAAATGCTGGCGGTGGCCGTGGCGCTGACGACGCAGTGTCCGTATTGCATCGAGATTCATGCCGGACGCGCGCGTGCCGCCGGAGTTTCGGAGAAGGAGTTGGCGGAAGTGGTGATCGTGGCGGCGGCGTTGCGTGCCGGTGCGGCGATCACCCACGGGACGCACGTTCTGAAGCAGCACGAGTAGCGGCTGCGCGATTTCGTTTCGTCGTGCACGATTCCAGATTCTGCGTCGTGGATTAGACGCTTGCTCCTGGTGGTGGCGCGGACACTTGTGTCTGCGCTCTTTGCGATCACCCTGCAGCAGACCGGGACTGAATTGAGCTGCGAGCGGCTGTTCGTGGTTATGATCACGAGCTTTGAGGGATAGCGAAAGGCCGTCAGGCTGAAGCCTGACACACCATCAGACGCAAGCGTCTAATCCACGGTGGTGCGGGCAGCTTCGAGCTTCGGTGATGGATTGCCTCGGCGCCGGCGGCAATTCACAAGCGTGGAATCCGCCACGGCGGGTGCAAAGGGCGCACATTTCACGGAGAAAACCGAAAACGGCTTGAGGACACGGAGATTTATGCGCCAAGCACGTTGTCTCGGTGCCCTCCGCATTTCTCAGTGTTCTCGGTGAAATGCTCCACGTCTTTGAATTTCTGGCGCGGGCGGGCGACTACTTCTTCACGAGCTTCAGCGAGGTCAGGTCGACGCGATAGAGATCGTGAAGTTCGCGCAGCGGGCGCGTGGCGTGCTCGACGGCCAGGTCGATCTCCGCGATGAGCTGTCCCTTCTGCGGCAACAGTCCGTAGCTTTCGAACTTGCTGCCGGCGGCTTTCGGATCTTGCCGCGTGGCGATGGCCAGGATCTTGCCTTCGTGGTCGTGCAGTACGGATGCAATCATGGCAGCCCTCACAGGTCGGATTCGACGAACGCGTACTCGATGGTGCTGTTGCTGTAGTTCATCACCATCATGTAGTAGGTGACGATGCTGGTGTAGTCGTTGATCTGCGACCAGATCGTGCTCACACCCAGCTGATTGCAAATCGGAAAGCTGATTCCCTGCAGCCCGTCGTAGCCGGAGCCTGGCGCGTGCATTTCCGGCGGTTCGGTGTCGGACGGTGTGAGCGGCACCACCGAAATTACCGGCAGAAAATTGTGAGTGATCTGGCGCGAGAAAAACCACGCCTGCTTTTGACCGGAAGCGATGCTGTTGCGTCCCCACTGAATCGCCATGTTTCACCTCTCGAATGCGCGTGCCACTGGATTACGCCGCGGCGGTGAAGATGTCAAGAGTTACCGGCGAGGGCGCGGGCGGCGACGTTTCAGGGAGTGCGCGCGCGTGGCGGATCATGTCTTGCGAGATTTCAGATTCTGCGTCGTGGATTGGACGCTTGCGCCTGATGGTGGCGCGGACACTTGTGTCTGCGCTCTTTGCGATCAGGCTGCAGCAGACCGGGACTGAATTGAGATGCGAGCAGCTGCTCGTGGTTGTGATCACGAGCTTTGAGAGATAGCGAAAGGCCGCCAGGCTGAAGCCTGACGCACCATCGGCCGCAAGCGTCTAATCCACGGTGTTGCGGGCGGCTTCGAGCTGCGAGGGCGGGCGCCGCGTGGGCGCGAAGTTGACGGGCGCGGGGCGCGGCAGTAAGCTGGCCGTCTCGATTGCCACTGACCTCAGGGCGTCGAACGACGTGCGCACACCGGGAGTGGGCCGGTGGGCGCCATCCAGGACGGACGATGCAACTCCGCGCGAGCAAGGCAGTTACGATGGGTGTCGCTCGTGCGATTGCTGCGCTCGCCTGCGTGGTGGTTGCTGCGGCGCTTACGCCCGGTCCGATTTTGGCGCAGGCTCCGTCAAACACGCCAACTGCGGCTCCTGCTGCGGTTCCGAACGGCAATCAAGCTCCGGCGACTCCGGCAGCACAGGCAACTTCGTCAGCCCCGGCCGCTGCGCCGGCAACGACGCAAGCCGCTCCAGCGGCCACGCCGGCCGCGCCGCAAAACGCTTCTGAGCTGACTACGCGTACGTCGCAGAGTCCGTTTCAATCGAACGTAAACCTGGTACCGGTGCGCGTGGTGGTGCGCGACTCGAAAGGCGCGGTGGTGAAAGATTTGACGCGCGACGATTTTCAGATCTACCAGGACGGCAAACTGCAGAACATCGCGCACTTTTCGATGATCACTCCGTCGGAAGAAGCGCAACAAGTGGTGCGAGGCGTAGCGACCGAGCCGCCGCCCGACAACGGCCCGGTGCCGACGGCGAAACTGGAGTTGCCGTCGCGCTATGTGGCCATCATTTTCGATGACGCCCACATGGCCCAGCAGGACGTGATCCAGGCGCGCGTCGCCGCGAACAAATTCATCGACACCGCGATGGATCCCGGCACGCGGCTTGCCGTTTTCACCACATCGGGACTCGACCAAGCCGACTTCACCGACGACACCGCGGCGCTGCACAGAGCGATCAACACAATTATCTCGCGGCCGGTTGGCCCGTTTCAGATCAACGCCGAAGGCCAATGTCCGCCGATGGATTATTACGAAGCGGACCTGATCCAAAATAAAAACGATTCGCTGGCGCTCGCGGCGGCGCTGCAGGACGCAATCGTGTGCAGCAACGCCAGTTCGCAGCAGGGCGCGCAAGCACAGGCGCAGTCGCTGGTGTATTCGACGGCGCAGGAAGTGCTGACCGCCGGCGATTTGAACACGCAATATTCGTTGCGGCGGCTGATGGAAATTTTGAAGCGCATTGCGGCGCTGCCCGGCCAGAGGAGCATCGTGCTGGTGTCGTCTGGATTTTTGACGCCGACCTGGGAATCGCAAGTGAACGACGTGATTGATCGCGCGGAGCGCTCGAATGTGTTCATCAACACGATCGACGCGCGCGGACTGTACACCGTGGACCCGATCGGCGACATCACCCAGCGCGTGCCCGCCTACGCCACCCAGCAGACCAGCGGAATGGCCACGCAATATCGCGCTCTGGGCGCGGCCGCGCAAGACGACGTGATGCGCGATCTGGCGTACGGCACCGGCGGCCAGGCGTATATGAACAACAACGATCTGTTCGCCGGATTTCAGCGCACCGCGGATCGGCCGCAGGTTTCGTATTTGATCGCCTTTGCGCCGTCGGGACTGAAAAACGACGGGAAATTTCACACTTTGAAAGTGAAATTGACCGGCAAGCAGCATTACGACATTGAAGCGCGCCGCGGATTTTTCGCGCCGAAGCACGATCAGACGCCCGACCAAGTGGCCAAGCAGGACATCGAGGACGCAGTCTTTTCGCAGGAGGAGCAGTCCACGTTTCCCCTGCAGCTTCACCTGCAATATTTCATGACCGGAACGGGCAACGCGAAACTTTCGGTGCTGGCGCACGTGGATGTGGGCAGCGTCCATTTCGAGGAACGCGACGGACGGCACAACGATAATTTGACCGTGGTGGCGGCGCTGTTTGACCGCAACGGGAATTTTCTGCAGGGCGACGAGCAAACGTTGGAAATGCGGCTGAAGGATTTGACGCTGGCGAAGCTGAATCACACCGGCGTGACGGTGAAATCGAGTTTCGATGTGAAGTCGGGCGGATATCTGGTGCGGCTGGTGGTGCGGGATACGCGCGCGTCGGCAATTGCGACGAAAAACGGCGTGGTGGAAATCCCGTAGGTTTTTCAGCGTGCGAGGTAAACGGCAGTGATGAAGTTCGCAGGCAAGAGGAAGACCACGATGAAAATGCGACGCGTAATTACGACGGCAAGTATGACGGCGGCGGTGGTGATTTTGTCCGGAGTGGCGCTGGTGCGCGCGCAGCAGAATGCCGCGACGCCCGGAGCGCAGGCTCCGGCGAACGGCGCGACGACTTCTTCCACTGCGGCCACTGCTCCAGCGGCCGCCCCTGCCGCGCAACAACAGCAAGCGCCGGCGCAAGGCGGCGCGCCGCTAAAAGCGGAAACTCGCGAAGTCCGCGTGGACGTGGTGGTGACTGACAAAAAAGGCGCGTACGTGAAGGACCTGACGCAGAAAGATTTTCGCGTCTGGGAAGACAACAAGGAAGTCGGAGTGAACACGTTCAGCTTTGGCGCCGATGCGAACGCGCCGGCCGGGCAACAGCGCCACTATATGGTTTTGTATTTCGATAACGCGTCGATGGACCTGAGCGATCAGCCGCTCGCGCGCGCCGCGGCGGGAAAATTTATCGACGCCAATGCCGGGCCCGACCGGGTGATGGCGGTGATGGATTTCGGCGGCTCGCTGCGCATCGAGCAGAATTTCACCAGCGATGCGGCGAAATTGAAATCGGCGGTGACGAACATTCAGTCGTCCGCGGTGACGACGAACGCTTCGACCACCGGACTTTCCAGTCCGGGCAGCATCGGCACTCTGGGAAATGCCGAAGCGGATTTCGGCACGCAGTCGCTGTTGCTTTCCATTCGCAGCGTGGCGAAAAATCTGGCCGATATCCCTGGGCGCAAGAGCCTGATTTTGTTTACCTCGGGATTTGAGCTGTCGGCCGAAAGAATGTCGGAGCTGACGGCGACGATCGATGCTTGCAACAAGGCGAACGTGGCTGTGTATCCGATCGACGTGCGCGGATTGACGACGATGATGGGCGTCTCTAAGAATGTGGCGCCCGCGGGCGCGAGCGCGAATGCGGCGGAACTGTACGCGCGGACGGAAAGCGAATCTGTATCGCCAGCGCGGCTGCGCCTGGCGGCGTTGCGCGAGCGGTCGCTACGGCCAGCGTCGGCGCATGTGGCGGTTTCGGCGGCAGGGTCGACCTCGCGCGCGACGGACGGCGAAGCGGTGCGCGACGAGCTGCGCTGCGTTTCTAAATCGACGACGCGCGGATTTTATCGCGTTGGCTGCGGCGCGCATCGCGAGGCCGCTGCATCGGAACTCCGTAACGCACTTCAACGGGCGGTTCGCGATCGTAGCGGAAATGCGAATCACAACGTCGCTCGGTTGATGCTGATTTCGATGCCGCAACATGCCGGCGGTGGTGGTGGCGGTGGTGTGGGGGGCGGCGGTGGTCATGGAGGCGGTGGCGGGACCGGCGGCGGCGGTGGAACAGGCGGAGGCGGCGGCAAAGGCGGCACGGGAGGTACCGGCGGCACGGGTGGCGGAACGGGCGGAAAAGGTGGAACGGGCGGCACCGGTGGCGCGCACGGCGGCGGCACTGGCGGCTACAACGGCTATTACAACAATCCGAATCAGACGCGCGTTTTGGTGCCGCAATTCCCTGCTTCGGCTTCGACCAATCAGCAGGTGATGTACCTGCTGGCGTCGGGCACCGGCGGTTTTCCGATCCTGAACACCAACGATCTGCTCGGCGGTTTGCAGAAAATCGCCAGCGAGCAGGATCAATATTATTTGCTGGGCTACAATCCGGCGGAATCGGCGGAAGGAAGTTGCCACACGCTAAAAGTGAAAGTGGAGCGCGGCGGAATGAACGTGCGCGCGCGCAGCGGATATTGCAACGTCCACACCAACGACGTGCTAGCCGGAAAGCCAATCGAAAAGGAACTGGAGTCGCGTGCTTTGGCGACCGGTCCGGCGAGCGGCTCCGTGAACAACACCGCGCCGAACTCTTCGTCGGGTAATGCGGCAAGTGCAGCGGCGGGCGGGGTGAGTGTCGGAGTATTTCAGGCGCCGTTTTTCTACACGGCGCCGAACGAAGCGCGCGTGAATTTGTCGGCGCAGATTCCGTCGTCGAGCATCGTCTTCAACAAGGAAAAAGGAAAATATCACGCCGATGTGAACGTGCTGGGCGTGGCGTACTCGCCGGACGGGACGGTGGCGGCGCACTTCAGCGATGAAGTGACGCTCGACCTGGAGAAAGACGACTGGAAGAAATTCAACGAAATCCCGATGCATTACGAAAATCAATTCGCGATTGCGCCGGGAAACTACACGTTCAAGCTGGTGGTTTCGGGCGGCGGCGAACAATTCCAGAAGCTCGAGGGGCCGCTGGCGATCGACGCGTTCGACGGAAAGAAGGCGGCGCTGAGTGCGACGATGTTCAGCAACGATTACACGCGCGTGGCGGATATGGGCGAAGCGCTCGACGCGGCGCTGATCGCCGATCAGGTGCCGCTGCTGGCGCAGGGCGTGAAGTTCAGCCCGTCGAGCACGAATCGTTTCAAGAAAACCGAAAAAGTGGCGCTGTACGGCCAGATGTACGACCCGAAGTTGGGCGAACAGCGGCCGAGCCTGGTGGCGGCTTCAGCGCCTCCGGCGGACGGCAAGACGCCGACTGCGCCGAGTGCCGCGGCTCCGCCGGCTGGAGCGAAGGGCGCGGTGGGAATTCGCGCTCAGTTCGTGGTGCTGGATGCGAAGACGGGAAAGCAGGCGTACGCGTCGGGCAACGTGAGTCTGGATTCGTTCGTCGAGCCGGGAAACCCGGTGGTGCGATTTGCGCTGAAATTGCCGGTGGATCAGCTGGCTCCGGGCGATTACAAATTCGAGATGCAGGCGGGGGATACCAGCGGATTGCTCACGCAGGTGCGGTTCGCGACGTTCTCTGTCGAATAGCTCGCGCGATGGATCGCAAACTTCAAAAGCTTGGAACATTACACAGAGAACATCGGGAAAAGCGGCGGGCACGGAGATTAAGTGCTTGGCGTAAAAATCTCCGTGAACTCATGAAGTTCTCGGATTTCACTGTGGAATGTTCCAAGTTTTTGAATTCTGATGCGGCTCGCTAGGCGCGGCCGGCGTGATAGCTCGGTTTCAGGGCGCCGCTGTTTTCGTCGAGCGCGGACATCAGGATGCGCGTCACGTCCTGCCAATTGTTCGCGCGCAGAGGCGCTTCGCGGCGAGCGTTGTGCGGCGCGGTAAACAGGATTCCGGTGCCGACGAAGTGATCGAAATGCCGCGGCCGGTCGTCGATCAGGAAATCGGCCAACAGGATGCTTTTGTCTCCGCAAAAAACGTAATGGCTGGGCGGGATGAACGAAAAATGCTGCTGCAGCCATTTGAATTTCGCGTCGAATGACGACGGCACGTCCATCGCCGCGCTGGCGATGAAAATTTCGTAGTATTCGGAAAGCTCCCGCAGCGCCGCCTGACTTCCCGCCACCAATTCCAGATCGGCGAAAAAATCATCCTGATGGCACATGCGGTCGAGTTCCGCTTTCAGCTCGGGCGTGAGCGCGGTGGTGAACGTGCCGTCGATGCCGCGCTTGGCGATGTCTTCGGCAGTGATGTTCGATCCGGTACGTTGATTGTACGCGCGCAGCATTTTGCCGAAGGCGTCGGCGATCACTTCGTCCATATCCACGGCGATGCGCGGACGGCGGCGGGTGCGATGGCGGTCGAGCGCGGAGTTTTCCGAATTTGCGTTGGCGCTCGCGCCGGTCGGCTGCGCGTGGCTGACGAAGCGGTCGATGGTGGAGCTTGGCGTGGATTTTTGCATGTGCGCAGATGGGTTTGTGTTCGTCGCATTCGGCGCGTGGGGCGCGTGCGTCGCGGTGACCGGGACCAGATCCGGCACTCCGGAGATGGCGGGATGTTCGGTGGATTGCGCATCGCGGCTCTGCGGGTGAATCGCTTTCAGGATGATCGAGGCCATCACGAGGATCGTGGCGGTGGTGTTCGCCCAGATCACCGCTTGCGCGTGCAGCAGCAGGCCGTAGGAAAGCCACAGCAGCACTCCGGCGAGGTAGATGCCGAGCATCACGTACGAAAGGTCTTCGCCGCCTTGCCGGCGGATTTTGATCAGTTGCGGGACGAAGGCACCGGTGGTGCAAATTGCTGCGGCGGTGCCGAGAATTGCCAGCCAGGTCATGCAGAATCTCCTGCTACTAGTTAACGATGGTGCGGAATTTCCGTCCAATGAAAATTTCGGGGGCGTGAGGTGCTGCGGCGGAAAGGCAAAGTCAAAAACGTGGAATATTTCACGGAGAAAACCGAGAACTGCACGACGACACGGAGATTTTTGCGCCAAGCACAGTCTCTCTGTGCCCTCCGCTTTTCTCGGTGTTCTCTGTGAAGTGTTCTACGTCGTTGAATTCGTCAGCGACGCAGCGAGATCTCTATTTCGGGATGTCGAGAGTGAGTGGCAGCGTAACGGTTTGGCCTCCGGTGGTGGCGGTGATGGTCACCGAGCTCATCTGCGACGGGCCGGGGCCTGCGCAGCCGGCGACGAATGTCGCGGTGATGCTGAGCACGAGCAGCGCGTAGGCCAGTCGAGCCGGGCCACCAATCCCATGACTCACGTCGCGATGGCGCGTGCCGCCGATTACGTTGCGCGCGCCGAGCGACGAGCGATCGCCCGACGACAATGCTCGATCGCGAGCCAGCATTTTTCTACGGCGCACGAAAAGCAAACCGAGGAGCATCAGTTCCCCGCCGAGCGCAAACGCGTAGCTTGCATTCATATTCCGCAACGCGAATGCCAAGCGGCGGCTCGCTGCAGCATTCGATCCGCTCGTGCCTGAGCCGTTGCCGCCCACTCCGATGACGATGGCCGATCGGCGCGCGCGCGATGCATCGCCGGTGAGCGCGTCAGCAATCGTCAACGTGGACGTCGCCGCTCCGCCATTTGGCGTGACGACCGCGGGCGCGAACGCGCAACTGAATCCAGCTGGCGGCGCAGTGCACGACAGAGTGACCGGCTGATTGAATCCGCCCGACGGCGTGACGCTGACGACCGTCATGCCCGGCGTGTGCTCGTGCACGGTGACCGTGGATGGATTTGCCGAAAGCGCAAACGTGCCCACCGAAGTGATCGTCACCGGCACGGCTGCGGACGTGGAGCCGACGAAGTCGGTGTTGCCCACGTATTGCGCGGTGATGGAGTGCGAACCGACCGAGAGCGTGGTGGTGGTAAAGGTGGTGATCCCTCCGGCGCCGACCTGACCGGTGAGAATGGTACCGGCGGTATCGACCAGGTTCACGGTGCCGCTGATCGGGATCGAGCCGCTGGTTTTTGTGGTCGCGGTGAACGAAATCGTGGTGCCGAAGGGAGCATTCGTCGGCGAGCCGGTGAGCGTGGTGGTGGTCGGCGCGATCGTGACTGTTTGGACGATCGCTGCGGACGTGCTGGCCGCGTAGTTTGCGTCGCCGCTGTACTGCGCGGTGATGCTGTTCGGGCCGACGTTGTAGTCCGGCGTGAACACGTCGGTCGTGCCGTTGGCTTGAATCGATTCGGTCGCAATCAAAGTGGCGCCGTTGTAAAACGAAACCGTGCCGGTGAAATTTCCCGCCGTTGCGGACGTGACGGTGGCCAGCATTCCGATGGTGTTGCCGTACACCGACGGATTCATGGTCGAGACGACGACCGTGTTCGTCGATGCTTTGGTGGCGGCGTTTACCGTCTGGGTGATTGCCGATGAAGTGCTGGTGGCGTACGTGGCGTTGCCCACATATTTTGCGGTGATGCTGTGCGGACCCTGCGTGAGCGTGCTGGTGGCGTAGGTGGCAGAGCCGGCCGCAAGAGTGCCGCTGCCGATCATCGTCGCGCCGTCGAAGAAGTTCACCGTGCCGGTGATCGTCCCCGCAGTCGCCGAAGTGACAGACGCAGTAAAGGTGACGCTCGCACCTACCGTCGACGGATTCAGCGAAGAGCTCACCGTGGTGGTCGTCGATGCCGCGGCTGCTGCGTTTACCGTTTGCGTGATCGCCGCCGAAGTGCTGGTCGCGTAGTTCGTGTCACCCACGTACACAGCGGTGATGGTGTGCGGCCCTTGCGTGAGCGCCGTGGTCGCATAAGTGGCCGAGCCCGATGCAATCGTGCCGCTGCCAATCTGTGTGGCGCCGTCGAAGAAATTCACCGAGCCGGTGATCGTGCCCGCGGTGGTCGAAGTGACGGTTGCGGTGAACGTGACGTTCGCACCAACGGTGGACGGATTCAGCGAAGACGAAACCGTGGTGGTGGTCGGAGCAAGCACCGGGGCGGCGCCGCTCTTATTGATCAAAATCACGCTGCCGGCAATCAAATCGAGCGCGCCATCTTTGTTCAGGTCCACACCTACGGCGCTGCCGCCGACCGTGAAGGCGATCACGTCGGGCGGAGTGACCGTGCCGTCGCCATTTGAAATCATCTCGAACGTGCCGTCGCCATTGCCGGGGAAAATTCCCATGGTGACGCCCTGAATCGCGCCGCCGATGTACAAATCGAGTTTGTGATCGCCATTGAAGTCGCCGATCGCCGGGCCGGCGGGATATCCGAAACCTTCGATCTCGTAAATGGTGGGCGGCTTGAACGTGCCGTCGCCGTTGCCAATCGCGACGGCAAACTGCGGCGTGGTTCCGTCAGCAGACGAACCGGTGGCGACCAGATCCATTTTCCCGTCGCCGTTCAAATCGGCGGCGGCAAAGGGATTTCCATACGTCGTGCCGTCAGCGGTGGCGCCGATGATGCTCGGCACCAGCGTGAGCGTGTTCGGCGCTTTGAATGTGCCGTCGCCATTGCCGACAAAAAGCTCGGTGATGTTGGGATTGCCCACAGTAGCCGGCGGAATCACCATGAAAACGTCGGGGAAATTGTCGCCCGTCACGTCGGTGACGTAGCTGAGCAGATTGCTGAACGCAAACGTGGGCGCGGTGAGGCTCTGATAGGTGTACACAATTTTCGGCGCGCCGAACGTGCCGTCGCCGTTGCCAAGCTGCACGGCGAATCCTTCGTAGTAGGTGGACGAAGTGCTGGATTGGTCTTCGAAGCTGTAAATAATGTCGAGCTTGCCGTCGTGATTGATGTCGGCGGCGTGCAGTCCGGTGATGGATTCATTGATATCGTTTCCCGCCGGGACCAGACTCGGCACGGGAATTTGCGTGGCCGCGCCGAATTTGCCGGTGCCGTCGCCAAGCGCGAGATAAAAGGACTCTGCGGAGAACTGGCCGCCGATCCACATCAGGTCCTGGTTGGTGCTGGAGTTGGTGTCAAACGCGCCGAGGACGAATGAGTCCGCGCCCTCGTTGATCGGGATTGGATATGGAGTTCCGGTCGCAACCGGCACTCCGCTCGCATCGGTGAGATACGTGTCGAATTCGAAGGACGTGCCGTTGTAGCTGACGCCGACCAGGTCGGGCCGGCCGTCGCCGTTCAGATCGGCGAGGTTGGAGCCACTGTATCCGGCCGGCAAATAGGGCGCGCCCTGAAATGTGCCGTCGCCGTTGCCCATCACCGCGAGCTGCTGGTTGCTGGTGTAGTCGTCGCCCAGAAAGGATCCGCCGCCGCCAAAGCCGCTCAGCAAATCGATGTTGCCGTCTCCATCCAGATCGGTGGCACTGATCAAGCCACGATTTTCGAGCGCGGCGTAGGTGCGGCCCACGTTGAACGTGCCGTCGCCGTTACCGGTGTAAATGTGAATGATTTGTCCGTCGTCGATGGCCAGATCCATCTTGTTATCATGATTGAAATCCGCGGCGACCATTCCCGGCGCCAGATCGCTCGAGGAAGCGTTGACGCGCGGAAACGCGGCGGCTTTGAATGTGTAGTTCGTGCCGCTGCCGTCGCCGAGAAAAACCAGGCCGCCCTGGGTGATGATGTCTTTCTTGTTGTCGCCGTTTACATCGGCGGTGATGAATTTGTCGTTGAATCCCACCGTCTGCGCGCCGGTGGAAAATACGACTGGCGGCGTAATAAACGTGCCGTCACCTTTGCCCAGATAGATCGTGAAGGTGTTGCTGCCGATGACGATCAAATCGAGTTTGTCGTCGCCGTTCAGATCGTCGAGCACGCCCCAGCTGATCACCTGTCCCGTCAAATCGTAATTCACCGCGGGGATGTAGGTGCCGTCGGCTTTCCCGAGCGACACACTGACCGAAGAATTAATTCCATCGGTGTTGAGCGAAACGATGTCGGGATTGCCGTCGCCATTCAAATCGCCGTAGGTGAGGCTGATCGGAGCGATATCGGTGTCTTGCGGAGTGAGAATCGAAAGCATGCCCGGCGTGCCGAGCGAGAGATTGAAGGTGTAGTAGTAATTTCCCGACGTACCCACCGAAGCGCCCAGGTAGTCGCTGGTCTTGCCCATGCCCATGAACGGAACGTACTGCGAAGTCAGCCCGGCATTGCTGCCGGTGCAGCCGTTGGGAAATACATCGGGCGTGGTGGTCAAAAACGCGTTGGCGTGAATTGTCTTTTCGTACG
The DNA here is from genome assembly GCA_963719065.1 of uncultured Acidobacteriota bacterium. GTDB lineage: Bacteria > Acidobacteriota > Terriglobia > Acidiferrales > UBA7541 > Palsa-295. The sequence goes on from CAVRAM010000001.1 coordinate 1,243,572, forward strand.
AGGCCACTTGCGAATGGGACGTGACGGTGAAAGGACCAGGAGCTGCGCCCGAAACCGCGTAGCTGCCGTAGGTGAGCGAACAATCGGCCTGGCGCTGCAAAGTGACGAACTGGTTGGCGGACTGGATCAGCGAAAGATTTCCCAGAAATGGCGCGACGCTGGAGGTAACCGTCGGTCCTGTGGCCGGAATCAGTTGCGCGGACGCGGCTCGCTTGTGCGCACTGTGAGGCTGCGCGGCGCGATGAGCGATCGCCGCAGCCACGGGCGAACGCGGATCGGCAGCGGAGGAGTCTGCCGATGGATCGAACGGAACCGAAACGGAGCCTCCGTAAAACAGAAAACACCCGTTCATCAACAGTGGGCAAAGGACTGCGAGAGCGGCCAGAAGAATTGCGTTGCTATGCGGACGAGTGCGCATCGGGAACGCTCCGACAATTAAGTTCCGTCAGGGCTGGGGTGGAGCATGTCCCTTCCGGTCCAGGAGACGCCGATGATACACAAGTAACGTTTATAGCGGTTGTAAATATTTTTGGAGGTGGGCTGGTACGGCTAGGCGGAGCGTGGGACAGCCTGCGGCAGGCTGTCCTACTGTGCGGCGGATCGCGAGTCGGCGTTCGTGGCACAGGCATTCCTGCGCGATTATATACCTCACGCAAGGACGTGTGCTATGATCCCGCCGGAGGTATCGCAATGGATACGTCGCGTAAACACTACTTGTTTTGGGAGTTGGGTTCTTGGGGGACTATGCTGGTTCTCTTTTGCTACTTTCTGTACTGGCTATGGAACACGCCCAGCATCGGGAAAGCTGGAGTCGCGCTCGCAGTCGGGGCGGCGATAATGCCTGTATTTTGGGAGCGCATAAGCACTTTCGCTAAGGTTACATGGATTCTGATGATGTTTCTCTTATTGGTAGTCGAAAACCGAGCCATCGACAAAGAGCATGCAGACCAAATCCAAGCTATCAAAGACGTGGGCACGAGTTTCAAAAGCGTTTTGGACAGCCAGCAAACAGGTTTTAAAACGCTGACAGAACAAAATCAAGCGAACTTTAAGACACTCATAGACGACGAACGAATTAACTTTTCTCACATGATGGATAGATATTTAGCGGCTCAACGGCTAGATACCGCCCATTTTTCGACGTTGCTTACGCAAGAGCGTCAGTTACTCAACGATCAAAAAGAACTTTACGATTTTGCGAGCGATAGACTAGTTCCCGCCTCCGACCCCAGTCCTGCAAGCCAATGTAAAGCGGACACTCCAGATGATGTTTTTGTTTTTCTCGGCACTCGCGGAAACACAGCGGTAACAAGCAGATTTCCTAACACTATCTTAAGAGTTCGTGACCACGATGTAGTGACAATTGATCGCGGGGATGCAGGTTCATTGATTCTGTCAATCGATATGCGCGATGCGTCCGGGAGAATGATCGCTAGTCTCAGCAATAAAGGGTTTTTAGTAAGTAAGAATTATGAGTTGTATCTCGCACGACCAGACAAAAGCACGGTGATTATTCAAGATGGATATGAGAACGAGATTTTGAAAGCGAGATTTTTGAACCCCTCCGCTTTTTCGGTGCAAGGACAGGTTCAATATTTAGACGCTGTGGTTTCTCTGGATATTCCGAATATGACTGATGTGTGTTTGAAGAACGCCGGGCGTGCCGAGATCAATATCAGGTAGAAGGAGTGCTAATATGCCGCCAATCGTGCGGAGGAAGTCTTGTGTCAGAGCCGGAAGAGAAAGCATTACCTAGAATTGCTAAAGACATCATTCTTGGTGTCGTAGGTGGAATAGTGATCGACGCAACCACAAGTTACTTTCACATTGAGTTTATCTACCCAGCTCTGCCGTACATTTGGTTCGGCATAGTGGGATTCGTGACGCTCGACGGTATCCGGAGCAGCAAGAAATTAGAAGCGAAGGCCGTAGGAACTTATAAACGGCTAAACAAGAGGCAACAGATGATCTCCTACATCGTCGTCGGGATTATTGGTCTTTTGGTCGCCGAAAGCTATTGGTTCGGCATCAAGAAAGTTTTCGCGTTACGAAACGGAACATCGGAAAATCAAGAACATCAACAGAATACTAAGGTCGCACCGTTCAATCCTCATAAATCAACAGACGGTTCACCGGAGCCGTATTGGGACTCCGCCAGCGGCGAGCACGGAAATTGGATATGCCCTAAAGGTTGGCAACCATCCGGTGGATGGCATGAAGACGGCACGCCAATTGATTCGACCCGTGGGGTCGGCTGCATTTCACTTCCTAGCGAAAGAAAAACGGAAAATCATCCCGTCACGCCAGCCATAACGCCAGCTAAGCACAAAACTGAACTGGGAAACATCAAGGCCGATGGAAATTTGGGCTGCGGAGTTGATATTCAAGGCAATCCGGATTTGGGAATCGGTTCGATTGAAGCAAACAACAACGGCGCATCTGGCGTGTCCGTTGATGGTAAGTGCACCCCCGCCGACCCCAAGGCGGTTTGGGGAGAGCCGTACACTGAGCAACAAATTAAAGATTTGGATGCACAGATAGCGGTAATTAAGGCGGAGAACGAGGCAGCATGGGAATCACTCGATCCCGAAGTCCGGCGTCAAAAAGAAGGGCAGCAAGAGAGGTTGGCCGCGTACGCCCACGATTCGGCCACGCACAATACAAAGCGAATCCCCGATTTGATTGAGCAGCTTAAGGCGTTGAAGTGAATCAGGCCGCAGGTTCTTCGGCGGTCAGATTCTTGTATTCGAGTTTGTCCGATGCAATCAGCTTAAGCATCGTGTCGCGGAACAGAAAAGGGTTCTTGCGGTTGTTGAAGCGCCATTCAAATTCATCGAGGTAGGCGTCAAGGTGTTTTGCAGAGACTTTATGATACGAACCAATCAGAGACCGCTTAAAGAGCGACCATGCATTCTCGATGCTGTTAATGTGCGCGTTCCCGCGAACGTACTCGCGGTGGGCATGGTCAACGGATTCGTGCTTGGTGTCGCTGTCCTCGATGCCGAAATAGGCAGGATGGCCGTCCGTCATAAGGCATTCCACGCTGGGCGACGTGGTTTCCTTAATCCATTCGTGAACGATTTGCTGACTGGCATTCTTGCTGCGTTTCTCAACCTTGAGGCGAATCGGGCCATTGCGTTCGATAGCGCCCAACACCATCTGCTTGTTGCGGAGGTAGGTCCGATTCTTCCAATGACGCTTTCCGCCGATATACGTTTCGTCAAGTTCGACCGTTCCCTTGAGCGGAGCCGGATTCACTTCCGTCATGGCCTTGCGAATCCGGTGGCAGAGGTACCACGCGGTTTTGTAGCTCACCTTGAGCGTGCGCTTGAGTTGGTTGGCCGACATACCTTTCTTCGATTCGGCCATCAAATAGACAGCGATGAACCACTTCCAGAGCGGCAGGTGAGAATCGTGGAAGATCGTGCCAGCGGTCGCGCTGAACTGGTAGGAGCAACCGTCGCAAACAAACTGGTCGCGCTCGCGGATAGGGTAAATCTTGTCAGCCTTGCAGCGTGGGCAAGCAATCTTTTCTGGCCAGCGCAGCGCTTCGATATAAGCGCGGCATTTGGAGTCGTCGGCGAATTCTTGTACTAGCTGAACCAAATTCATATCGTCCATGAGGTCACCTGTATGCCGAAAAAGAAGCACCCGAAAGACATGACGAGCGAAGAAGCGATGCGGCACTTGTTCAGCGCCAAAGGGCATCGGCTGATTAAGAAGCAGGTCGCCAAGTTGGAAGCGGTAAGCACGAAGAAAGAATAGCCGAATGGCTTTCTTGTGTCAAGTATATAATCGCGCATTCCTGCCTGTGTGAACAAATCTTCGGCTGGGCCGGCCCGATCGGTGACCGCCGGCCAGCATCACTCCGCGGGTTTTGTAGCGGCGGGCTTTACGCCCGCCTGCTTTGGTTTGCACCGTAGCGTTGCGCGAAACAAACAAAGCCAACGACCGGCGGCGCGGCACAAAAAACCAAAATCAACGGCAACCGCTGGCGGGCGTAAAGCCGGCCGCTACAAAACCGAAGTCTTTGCGTCGCGCGAGTTCTCTCAGTATTTTTCGGTACTGCCAACCGGCCAGGCGAAGTGAGAAAATCAGCGGCGCAGATTGGAATCGAAGGAGCGCAACGTGAGCGACGCAGTGGAATCGGTAGTGATCGTCGGCGCAGGGCCGACCGGACTGGCGCTGGCGGCCGAACTGAAGAGCCTGGGAATTTCGGCTGTGCTGCTCGATCGATTGGAAGCCGGGCTGAATACTTCCCGCGCGGCCATTATTCACGCGCGCACGCTCGAAGTGCTGGAGCCGCTCGGCGTGGTGCCGGATTTGCTCGCCGCCGGACAGAAGTGCACCGAGTTTCATCTGCGCGAGCGCGGCAAAATTCTGGCGACGGTGAGTTTCAAGGATTTGCACTCCGCGTATCCGTTTGCGTTGTTGTGCCCGCAGAACAAGACCGAATCGATTTTGCTGGCGCGTTTGCGCTCACTCGGCGGCGAAGTGCAGCGTCCGTGCGAAGTGATTGCCGCGGGGCCGGGCGTGAATGAAGTGAGCGCGGCGCCGAATCCCAACGAAGCGCAGGTTCAGTACAAGCAGGGCGAAGAAACAAAAACGGTTCGCGCGAAATATGTGATCGGCTGCGACGGGCTGCACAGCGTGGTGCGCGAGCAGGCACAAATTCCGTTTGAAGGCGGCGCGTACGACGAAAGTTTCATTCTGGGCGACGTGCGGATGGAATGGCCGCTCGGCTCGAGCGACGTGAATCTGTTTTTCTCGGACAAGGCGGTGACGATCGTGGTGCCGCTGCCGGGAAATCATTTCCGTATCGTCGCGACCATGGACGACGCGCCGCCCGAACCGACGATCGCGGATTTTCAGCGGCTGCTGGAAGCGCGCGGACCCGCGGGACCGATCAAAGTGACCGAAATTATCTGGGCTTCGCGATTCCGTATTTCGCATCGTGTGGCGGCCACACTGCGCAAGGGCCGCCTGCTGATTTGCGGCGACGCTGCGCACGTGCACAGTCCGGCGGGCGGCCAGGGAATGAACACTGGCATTCAGGATGCAGTCGCGCTAGCCGGCGCGCTGAAAGAAGCGCTCGATACGAACACTGATGCTCCGCTCGTTACGTGGGAGAAAAAGCGCATCGAGATTGCGCGCTCGGTGGTGAACACTACCGACAAGATGACCCGGCTCGCTACAGCGACGTCACCGGCGGCGAAGGCGCTGCGCAATGCGTTGATCGGAGTCGTCGGCCACGTCGGGTTTCTGGAGCGCGCGCTCGCCGAGCGGTTGTCTGAGTTGAACAATCGATGATTCGTAGGACAGTCTGCCGCGCAGGCTGTCCCACTCGGCGGCCGCGCGCTCTTGGGAGCTAGCCGGCCACCGTCGAATGCGTGGTTTCGCGATCGGCGGTCAGCTCCGCCGTCACGAGTGTGTACAGCGTGATCTGTCCGGTTTGCTCCACGTAATTCGAAATGTATTCCTGCGCGATTTGGTGGCTGCGAGCGATAAACGCTTCGAGCGATTCGCCAATTCCCCGCTGCGCGCGCCAGTTGCTGAACGTGTACTGCGGCAAATCGTTCGTCACGCGCAGCACGTCTCCGCTGGTGATCGCGATGGCGGAACCGCGCAGCGCTTCGATCGCGGCGAGCGCGTCTTTGCGAGCAAGGCCCGTCGCTGCGACTCCGATTTCACGCAGCGGAAGTCCGCGGCTGAGAAGCAATTCCTGATATTCGCTGGGCAGTTGCATGGCTGCTTGTATAAACACGCCGCGGCGAGGTTAGTTGCGCGCGGCATTTCTGGACGACTCGAAAATCAAGGGCAAAACCGAAGCACGCAGACGTGGGCGTCTGCGCTACGAAAGGCTGCGAGTTTTCCCGGCGATCGAATGTGCGAACTCAGTTCCCCGCACTTACGGGATCGCTGAATTTCGTAGCGTAGACGCCCGCGTCTGCGAAGCGCGAGTCCGCGGCGCGCGTTGCGGGTCGCGGCTTTCGTCGCGACCCGCAAAACTGCAACGCCTGCGCGTTACCGCGGGCCGCCCGGGCCGCCGTGACCGGGGCCGCCGAATCCGCCGAACATTTCGTCGCCGAGCTGGCTGGCTTTCGATTGCTGCTCGGCGTTGAGCACCTGGTAAATCGCGGCTTCGGTTTTGGCGTGTGCCGCGGTGGATTGCGCGGTCAGCGTCCCGATCTGATTCGACACCTGCTCGATCGTCGCAGCGTCGTTGGCCTGGATCGCGGCTTTCAAGCTGGTGTGCGCGGCGCGCATGCTGGTGTGGATGCCAGATTCGGCGGCCACGCTGTTGGTGAGGATCGTGGCGATCTGGGCCTGCTGGGTTGCGTTGAGCGTGAGGATAGTGGTCATGCGCTGCACGCGATGTTGAATCATCGCCGCGGGATTGGGCCCGCCCGGTTCCGGAGCGGCGACCGCTTCGGTGGTGGATTGCGAAAACGCGGCCGGCACGGCAACCAGCGCGGCCAGCAAACATGTGGCGAATAGCTTCTTCATGGTTCGAACTCCCCTTTTTATTTCCGAGCGCGGATCGGCACGGCCGAGCTTTGCAGCGGCGCGTCCTGCGAACGGAATTCAGATTCGATTTTGCTTTCCGGTTTCGCGGCGAGTTGCGGAGGAGTTTTGAAACCGGTCGAGCACTCTGTTCGATACAGATTCGCGGGGCCGGGACGGAAAGTTCCACGAATTTCGCGTGACGCCATACAAAGGCAACTTCAAAAACGCGGAATCCGCCACGGCGGACGCAAACGGCGCGCATGACACAGAGGACAACGAGAAAGGCACGAAGGCACGGAGAATTGGCCGGCGGTGACGCGTCTGCGTGATTGGCGCAACAGTCAAAGTGCTTGGCGCGAAAACCTCCGTGAACTCCCGCAGTTCTCGGTTTTCTCTGTGGAATGTTCCAAGTTGTTGCTTTCCGAGCCGCCGAGAAAACCACAACACGGCGGAGCGCCGGTGGGGGCCGGGCGCTCCTTTCCGTGCCGGTTGCAGCGTATTAGGCGCGGTTGTGCCTGCCGCGTCCGCCGAACAAGTCGGCCAGTTGCTGCGCCTTGGCCTGCTGGGCAGGCGTCAGGATTTGGTAGATCGCCGCGGCGGTTTTGGCGCGCGCTTCGGCGCTCTGCGCGGCGATGTTGCCGATCGTGTTTGACGTCTGCTCGATCGTCGCCGTGTCATTCGACTGGATCGCCGTGCGCATCGTGGCGCGAGCCGACTTCATCTGGCCGCGGGCGCCGGGATTGGCGGCCACCGCGCTGGTCAGGATCGAAGTCACCTGCGTTTGCTGCGCGGGCGTGAGCGAAAGCACCGCGGTCATTCGTGCGACGCGGCGCTGAATCATTTTCGCCGCGTATTTCTGGTTCACCGCCGGTGCAGCGGACGTGGCGGCCGTGGCGGTTTGCGCCGACTGCGAATCCTGCTGCGGTGCTTGCACAGCGTCCTGCGCAAACACGGCCGGTACGGCGAGTGTCGTTGCGAGTAAACATGTTGCGAATAGCTTGTTCATGGCTGTCTCTCCTGGTGGTCCTCGTGAGCGTGTTTCCTGCGTGATCTGCGCCCAATGGGTTAAACACGCGCGGCGCGGGAAACTCTCGATTTTCGGCGTGGCTGGAAGTGGCTGCGGATGCGCGGTTTGCAGCGGGTCTGCGGATGAGCCCGGCGAAAATCGCACCGGCGCGCGATTTTGACTGTGTAGCGGCCGCACGACGGGTTTGGTCGAGCGGGCAGCCGTTGATTTTGAATCTGATTGTGCGCTCCGCGGACCGATGCCTTTCGTAGCGTAGACGCCCACGTCTGCGCGTTTTGGTGTTGGTTTTGGTTTGGCGTTGCCTGCGCTGACGAACGGCACGCTCGTCCGCTGGCGCGGACTCGCGCTGCGCAGACGTGGGCGTCTACGCTACGAAAGGCTGCGAGTTTCGTGGAGGTAAAAATCGACGCGAACGCATTACGTCGCAGCGGCTTTTTTTCGCGCGAGAATCGCTTGCGCCGCGAGAACTTGAAAGAAGTCAAAAGACCCACCCTTCGCAGAACCGGCGAAGGATGGGGCACCCACGTCAAAGGCAGACGCAACGACAACGGCTGGCGGGGAGCTGCGCGCCAGCCTCTAATTCAACAGATACTGCTGGATGAATTGCAGTGTGGCGTAGAACTGGAAGTCCACGTTTTTCTTTTTGCTGAAGCCGTGACCTTCGTCGTTGGCCATCAGAAACCAGACCGGGGTGCCGTTTTTGCGGACCACGGCGACCATCTGTTCGGCCTCGGTGTGCGGGACGCGCGGATCGTTGCGGCCTTGAATGACGAACAGGGGCTTGGTGATTTTCGCGGCGTTGTTGGCCGGAGCAATGCGCTCGAGGAACTCGCGCATTTTCGGATCGCGTTCGTCGCCGTATTCGGCGCGGCGCAAATCCTGGCGGTAGCCTGACGTGTTCTCCAAGAACGTCACCAGGTTCGACGGGCCCACAATATCCACCGAGCAGCGGATGCGGTCGTTGTAATTGGTGGCGACGGCGAGCGTCATGAATCCGCCGTAGCTGCCGCCGGTGACCATCACACGCTCGGGATCGAGATCGGGCTGCATCGAGATCCAGTCGAGCAGCGCATTGATATCTTTGTACGAATCTTCGCGCAGAAATCCGTTGTCGAGCGTGACGAACGTCTTTCCGTAGCCCGTGGAGCCGCGCACGTTGGGAAAAATCATGGCGATGCCCAGCTCGCTCATGAAGTAGTTGTAACGGCCGAGAAATCCGGGGCGGAACTGCCCTTCGGGGCCGCCGTGAATATCGATAATTACCGGGCGCTTGCCGGAAAATTGCGGGCCGCCGGGCCGCGAAACCGGGCGGTAGAGAAATCCTCCGATCGATTTTCCGTCAAACGATTTCCAGTGGATCAATTGCGCTTCGGCAAAGTTCGCCGGATTCAGGCCACCGGTTTCGCTGGCCGTCCAGCGATCGACTTTTCCGGTTTTCACATTCGCGGAATACACATCGGCGCTCGATTGCGAAGAAGTGACGCCAAAGGCGAGATCTTCGCCGTTAGGATGCCAGTGCGCGCCGTAAACCACGCCGGAGGGAGTCTTGGGCGCGGGAATTTCTTTTTCGGTTTTGGTGTCGAGCAGATGCAGCGATCCGTAGCCGTCTTCGTTGGTGGTGAAGGCGATCATCGAGCCGTCGGGCGAAATGTCGAAGCCTTCCACGTCCCAGGAAATGTGCGTGGTCAGGTAGGAATATTTTTTCGTGGCGAGGTCGATGTAGGCCAGGCGCTGAAATTCGGAATCTTTGTCGGTGGTGGCGTAAATTCCCTTCCCGCTGCGCGCGAATTTCGCGTCGCCGTAGGCCACTTTTTCGCCGGCGGATTTAGTGGTCAGCGGCGATTTTTCGCCTGTGGCGGCGTTCACCAGCCACAGATTCGATTCGTTCACCGAAAGGTATTCCTGCACCAGCAACTGCGCACCGTCGGGAGACCAATCGAGAACTTGCCAGCCGCCGCCGGAATTCTGCGCCAGCAGATGGTCTTTCTCGGGGTGCATGGGTTCGGTCACGTAGATGTCCACATCGCTGCCGTTGCGGCGCGTCGAGGTGTAGGCGAGTTTTAAGCCGTCGTGCGACCAGACTTCGCCGGTGTTGCGCGATTTTCCGTCCGTGAGCAGAGTGATCCCGCCAGTGGCCACGTCGTAGCGGTAAAGCTGATAAAACTCGCCGCCGCCGATGTCTTTGCTGAATACGAAGGATTCCGCGGCCGGATCGGCGGCCGCTTTCGGCGGGTAGAGCGCGGCGCGGACATCGTCTGGAAAAAACGTGAGCTGCGTGCGGGCGGCGCCGGGCGAGGCAACTTTGTGAATTTGGAATGTGTCGCCGAAGCGCGTGGCGATCAGCATTTCGCGGCGCGCCGGATTCCAGCTGGTGAACAGCGCGGCGCGGAAATTGGTGTAGCGCGAGGCGCGCTCGGCCAGCGATGCGGGGATCGGCGGGATGCCTTCGACAACCAGGTTCTCGTTCGGAGCCACGACGGCCTCCTGTGGTTTTGTAGATGCGGATTGCGCGGATGCTTGCGGGCGCAGGCTCAGCGCGAAAAGCGAAGCGGCAAGCAGCGCGACGATCGCGACGAGTTTTGCGCTTCGAGCGGAACGCAGACTACGGCTGGTTTTCTGCATCGGCATTTCTCCGCGAAACTGAATGAGCTGGCGCGACAAGCCGCAAAGCACGATAGCACGAACTCTTCTGTGGCTGGCGTTTGCGTCGCGGAACGGAAATCAAAGACGTGAAATCCGCCACGGCGGATGCAATCGGCGCACATGTTACAGAGAACACCGAGAACTGTCTGAGTTCAGGGAGATTTTTGCGCCAAGCACCGCGACGATTGCGCCACGCGCGAAACCGCAACACCTCCGGCCAATTCTCCGTGTCCTCGTGCCTTTCTCGGTGTTCTCTGTGTCATGTTCCACGCTTTTGAATTGGCCGTGCCGTCGCCCAGAAATGCAAAAGCCGCCCGGACTTCGAGCGGCTTTGCGATTTCGATTTTCGGTACCGATTCTGCTGCAGGGCTGCTGGTGCTACCCCGCCGGATCTTGTGAGTCGTGTGCCGATGCGGCTGCTAGGTCGGATCGCGCGAAGCGATCTTCGAATCAGACTAGCCGAAGCAGACTACGCCATCGACAGGCACTGCCACTGACCGCCGACTGCCTTCACCTGATGGACGCGGCCATCATCCGCGTGCAGAAAATAGCTGCCGTCGGGAATCGGATTCAGATGAGCCGAACGGACCGAGCACTTGGCCCATTTTCCGCCCTTGCCCGCACCCCAACCGCCGGTGCCGCCATGGGTGACTTCCTCCACGATGTGTTCGATGCCGTACTTCACTTTGTACTCGACGCCCGTCAGCCGAGTGGGAACCAACCGCCCGCTACCCTTAAGTTGTTCTTTTGCCATAATATAGTGAACGAGACTGCACGCTTTACGTTTTGCCGGAAAACGCCACCGGCCCTCCAGGAATGGCCATCAAGCAATGAATTAACTTCGGAGCCTGCAATATATCATATTTTCGGGAGTTTAGATGGCAAAAGTTGAAAAAAGCCAAAAATACATCGTGAAAGGAACTGTTTCGGGTGGATTTGTGTCCGTTTGAGGCGAAATTCGGTGTTTTGGCGCGATTTTGAGGTCAAATCGGCGGATTTTGGCACTCGTAGTGGAAACGCAACGAAGCGCTAAGCCGCCTACGCAAAGTCGCTTCGGCGCGCCGGGGCGACCGCAGATCGCGAAGGCGGAAGCGCACGGAAGAGAATAAAAACGGACGATCCGGGGCCACGCCTGGCCGCCGAATCGTCCGTTGGAAGAGGAAACTCGTGAAACTTTGTAACTCGCTCTGGGTTGAAGCCTTACAGAAAGCCTAGATCATCGCCAGGTACTGCCAATGCCCGCCTTCGGACTTCAACTGAACCACACGACCGTCGTCGCCGTGCAGAAAATAGCTGCCGTCCGGGATCGGGTGATGATGCGCCGAGCGAACCGAACACTTGGTCCAGAAGCCGCCCTTTGCCGCACCCCAGCCGCCACCGTGCTTGGCTGCCACTTCCTGCGGAGTGTCGATGCCGTAGTTCACTTTGTACTCAACGCCGGTCAAGCGCGTCGGAACCAATCTGCCCGTGCCCTGTATTTTCTTGCTCATTAGTGGCCTCGCTGTATGTATGCCCCGGTGAATATGATGCTGGTCGGGGGTCCATGGTTTCCGCGACTTACGGTCATTTGGACGGTAACAGGGGCGAAAGGATAGTGAAGGCGGTTTTGGCGGGTTTTGGGGGTTTTGGGGCGTTTTGAACGGGCCGGTGGCGGCGTGTAACGCGGCGAGGCACTGCGGCGGAGCAAGTGCATTGTATTGCGAGCGCTACAGATGTAGTCTCGGCGGTAATGGGAGGCGACCGTGAATAAGCGCTTGATGATCCTACAGTTTGTGATGTCGATCACGCTTCTGGCGTTTTCGGGCTTCGGCATGTGGGCTCTGATCGAGCAGTTCCCTACCTTTCACGGGATTCCGCTGGCACACCGGCTCGGGCTGATCGCGGCGATTTTTTCGGTCGCGGGTGGCGTCGGCGCTTCGTGGGCGTGGGTCGTATCGCTCATCGCGCGAATTCGCGGCTGGCAACCGATGGCTTGCCGCTTCGCCGGAATGGCAATCGTCGTTCCCGGAATTGTCGCCGTGGCAATCGGGCCGGCCTACTGGGCGCTCAACGTTTTTCTTTCCAGCGCCATCGCCGCAGCGTGGCTCGCGCCGGCGTTTGCGTTTCCGGAAAAATCGTTCGACGAACTCGCAGAGCCGCCGAAGCCGGAGAGCCTTTTTTCGAAGTAGCGCTGGCGCGCGAGCGTAGGAGATCGAACCGTGGTCAAGCCGACGATTACCCAGTTTTGTTTGTCGATCGCAGCGTTCAGCACGTCAATGTCGGGTCTGTGGTGGATCGAATCGCTGCGCGATAATTACGGCAGTCTGCCTTTTCATCCAGGTTACGGCTTTAAGTTCGCGTTGTCGACCATTGCGACTTCCGCTGCGCTATCGTTGGGCTGGGTTATTTCGCTCGTCGCATTGGCTCGCGGCTGGCAGCCCAACACTCTGCGAATGATATTTCTGGGCGTGATGATCGCCGGATTCATTGGATTAATTCCGGGTCACGGGAACGCCGTGATTGATCTTGTGAATGTCATCGGAAACGTCGCCGTGCTTTCCGCTCGAAAATTCGCATTCCCTGAACTGGGCTTTATGCAATCGGACCCACCCCAGCCTTCGTTGAGTCTGTTCCCGCCGAAGTAACGATTCTCCCGCCCGATCGCGCGGAGTTTCGACCCATTTCGTAGCTGATCGAATTACTTTGCCGCAGTCCGCCCAAGCATCCCGAGATGGGTGTGGCCGAAGGCGGAGCCGTATTTCAGGCCGTAACCAAAAAACCGGTCGATGCCGATGTGCGCCGTCCAGATGAGCGCGTACGGCAGCACCGCTGGACGCGCGAAGCAAATGCACGCCGCGCCAAGCGCCACAGGCCACACGTAGGTGTGCACCAGGTTGTAGCTGGCCGCGCCGACTTTCGGATTGATCAGGTATCCCGCCATAAAAACGTCGGGCACCAGAAACAGCGCGATGAAAATCCACCATGCGTAGCCGGCGTGGCGATACAGCGCGACGCTCGAGAGAAACACGATGAGCCCTTCGGCGCGGAGCCACGACTTCACCGTTCCGGTTACTGCACCCGACGCTGCCTGCAACGCCGTGGCTTGCGTGTTCGCGACATCATTCATGTGAACGTCACCATCCTCTGCAAGTAGTAGGTGTGCGGCTTTTTTCCGTGAAGCGCACGAATCGGCAGTGGGCGCGATTCGGCTTTCAGCAGTGTAGTGGCAGCGTGATGGGAATGGAATTCAAAACGAGCTCGCGAGAACCGTCGAGCAGCGCGAGCGCGCGAGAATTACTTCGACGGTTCCTGCTGGCGCTTGTTCTGATCGAAATGAAAATCGGGGCTCACTTCGCCGGTTACGTTGATCGTCACGTCGCGCGTGGCCGTGGAGCTATCGACGCCATATCCGGTCACCGTAATTGTGTACGTGCCGGCGCGCGTGTAGGCGTGATCGAAGGCATCGCCGGTGCCCGACGTGCCATCGCCAAAATTCCACAAGTATTCGATCACCGGCGCGCCCGGGTCTCGCTCTTCGGCAGAAAGTTTCGCCGCCTTCCCCGCCAGCGCAAACGGCGGCACGTGAACGGCGAAATCGAGCGGCACGCGCGGCACGGTCTGATCGACGATCTTGATCAAGCGCACCGAATGCGGCGGCTGATCCTGCAACGTGGCCTTCGCGCCCGGGCCATCAAAACCAAATTGCGCGGCGCTGGCAACAGCGGCCGGCTCGTCGCTGAGGGCATCCGATGCGAAAAATTTGTGATCGGCCGGCAAACCCAGGTCCGCGGCGGTAAATGTGTGCGTGCGCGGCGCATCGGTCCAGTTGAATACCGCCAGCATGGTCTGCAGCTTGCCTTCGTGCAGCAGAAAAATGCTCGGCTGCTCGTCGGCGTCGGCGTAGCTCATCAAATCGACGGGCGTTGCGGCATGGCCGTATTTGTACATCGCCAACAAATCCCGATTGCGCGCTAGCTTCAGGCGCTTCGGTTCGGAGCCGAGCATCGGCAAATCGTCGCCCACTTCAAACATTCCGCCGGCAACGGCCGCGAGCACGATTGAAACTTCCGCTTCGCTCATCGTCGCCGGAGCCGAGCCGGTTTCGCCCTTCTGTTCGGATAGCGTGAACGCGTCCGGATCGGCGACGAAAAAATTGCGATTCATGTAATACCGCTCGGCGATTCCGCTTGCGGCGACTTTACTCGGCTCAAAAGAATGTCCGGTGTCGGTGGAAATTCTGCCCTCGTCCACAAAACCAACCGGAGCGAGCATCACGCTGCCGTCTTTATCGAGCTGCACGTCTTCGCCGACCGCGTCGCGAATAATTTTCAGGCCGATGCGCTGCGCTTCGATCGCCGTAGTGTTCGGCGCGTAGCGAATTCCCTCGATCGCGGTGTCGTCCATGAAATCGAGCTTGATGTAGCGCACGCCCCAATCGCGCACGAGCGTCGTGTACGTCTGGCGCAAATATTCCTGCGCGCCGGGATTCGTCGTATCGATCGAGTACAGCGTTTCGATTTCCGGCTGATGAACCTGAATCGGCTCGCCCGCTTTGTTGTGCACCAGCCAATCTTTGTGGTGTTCGTAAACCCATGCGCGCTTCGAAACTTCAAAGGGCGCGGTCCATACGCCGAAAACCAATCCGTCTTTGCACACTGCGTGGCCCACTGGGATCATCCCATCGGGAAAATGCGCCGCGTCCGTGGTGGTGTATTCGCCGCGCGCGTATTGATAGCCTTCGTCGATCAGCACGTGATCGTAGCCAAGCGATTTCAAATATTGCGACATCCACATCGCGTTGGTGCGCACCAATCCGTCGGTCACGCCGGCGTAGTAGCTGGTCCAACTCCACCATCCGCTCGGCGCGCGTCCCACATTGCGCGGATGATTCACTTTCTTGATTGCCGCGCCGTACGCTTCCAGGTCCGCGTGGTAATCGTTTCCCGTGGCGATCAGCAGCGGCTCAGAGGAAACGGCGTCGCCCGGCGCGATTATCACGTTGGCGTCGAATTGATTTTCGGGAGGCGCGTTGTCGAGCGCTTCATGATGCAGCGGCTCGCGCGTGCCGGTCGAATCGACGGTGAGGGATTGAACCGCCGGATGTCCGCCCGGTCCCGCCTGCGTGGCCAGATGAAAAACCATGATCCATTTGTGCGAGGTAAGCGCGCCCATGAACAAATCGCGGCCCGTCGCGCGGTTGTAAATCAGCTGGCTGCCTACCGCGACATGCAAGCCGCTGGATTTATCCGAAGTGTCGTCGAAACTTTTGTAGTCCGGAGCCTTGCCGAGGTCGTAGATGCGTTCGGACGGGCGATCTTCGCTGAAGCTGTCGGCCAGCACGCGGACGCTGGCGTTGTCATCACCGAGGTTGATCACGGGCCCGGCGGCAGATTTCCCCGCAGAGTCGCGAACATCGATCGTGCGCATGCCTTGAACCGTGATCGCGGTCTCGCCGGAATTCACCGCACGCACTTCGATCGACGCAAACGGCGAATCGTTGTACACGCGCAGCACGCGAACCAGGTCGGGCTTCCCTGCGAGGCCGCTGAATGTGGAGATGATTTGTTCACCGGTGCCGAGCTCGTCAGCGAACATGGATTTTTCGGTTTTCGATTTCGGATAATCCGAGGTGGCGATTTTCGCGCCGTCGATCAGCAAAGACGATTGCGCACTCAACACCGCCGAGGCGCCCGTCCGGCCACCATGCGACCCGTCAGCAATAAACCGCGTCGCGTCCGACGGCACGGTCAGCGAGATATGTCCGTTGGAGATGATCTGGTCTTGCCCGCCCGCCGCGAAGCTTCTCGCCAGCGGCGCGCACATAGCCACGCCCGCGAGCGCCGCGACGACAGCCGAGATCGTTACAAAGTTCGACGCCCACACCCGCCGCCCGCCCGATAGGAATTTTGCGCGCATTCATCCCTCGCCAAAACGAAAGAAATCGAAACGATTCGTAGCTATTGCAATGGAGGGATAGTAGTGCGGCGACGCACGCAAGTCAACCGCGCTTGCTGCCCGTCGCGCGAAAAATCACGCAACGTCCAGGCACACCCGCAGAATCTGCGTCTGTGCGAACCAAAACAGGACGTACCGGATGCGAACTACGCAGTCTTCGTGGCTGCCGCGTTCTTGATCGCGCCGATGATCGCCATCAAAATCGCGCCGCCTACCGCGGAGCCGCCCACGTTGGCGGCCACGCCGCTGCCACCCGTGGTTGCCGCTGACGTCAGGTGCGAGAGCAACATCTGCCCCACGCCGCCGCCGAGCAAGCCGACGACCGTGTTGCCGATCGGGCCGAGACTGAATTTTTTCAGCAGCGCGCCGGCGATATTGCCGCCAACGCCGCCACTGATCAGGCTGATGATAATGGGAAGGAGTGTGCTGCTGTCCATCGAAGACCTCGGTAAGGCTGGAATTTACCGCAGGGCCTGTTTCTGGCGCGCAGCGTAGTCCTTCCCCACCGGGATGTAAAGCGAAGTTATTCGTGCGAAGGCGAGCACGGAGTTCCGGGGCGAGCAACAAGCGTTGCGCGATGACGCGCACGCCGTCAATTCACATATGCACAAGGGCGCTCGAGTGGATTAGACAGTCCTGTCTGATGGTTCGTCAGGCTATTAGCCTGACGGCAGCAGCATTCCGCCGGATCACAGCTTTAATCGTTCTACGAGCCCTGCGATTTGAATTTTTGCCCGCGGCCGCCGAGATCGGTGTCGTCAGCGCCTGTCGTCGCCGTCGATGTTCCAAGCGTCGTTTCCGGAGTGGCCACGGCTCGCGCGGGACTGGTTTCTGGCGCACCCGACGCCGACTCTTCGTCGTGGAAAATCTGCGCTGCGTCGTTTTTCTGCAGAATCTGCGTCGCGACTTCGGCGTTTACATCATTTTCAACGCGCACGATCAGCACCGCCGGACCTTCGAGCGACGGGTCGCGATCGGTGAGTTCCGCATCCTCTATATCCAGCGCGTCGTTCTTCGGCATGGGCGCTTGGCCGTCCACGCGCACCCACGAACTTTCGACCGCTGGCTTTTTCTCGTGGCTATGAATCACATCGAGGATTTTCTCGCCGAGCGATTCGTGCTTGCGCAGATCGCCCTTCGCGCGCTCAATGTAGCCGCGACCGATCGCGTCGCTCGCCGCGCCCGGAATTAAAAGTACGTCTTCGCCGCCGACGCCTACCACGTCCAGATCTTCCACCGCGCTCTCGGCCTGCGCGTAGCGCTCAAAAACTCCAACTACTTTCTTCATCGCGGTCGCCACCTGGACGCTCCTTGTCCGTTTCGGGATCGTTTGCTGGTGCGGATTATACTCTGCCACGGCTCGCGAAACCCCGAAATGAGCGTCCATGATTGGCGCCCAGCGATGGCGAATCGATACAGCGATCCATGTACGCAGCCTGATGCCTCTCGTGTAGCAAAACGCGCCGGCATACAGCAAAAAACGCGCGCTAGAAGGGGTCTTTGCTGGCAGCGGAAAATCACAAAGCTGCTACACTTCACCGCATTGAGCGTCATTGCATCGAACGGCTGGCAAAACAAAGTTCATCGTGCGTTCATCGAGTCGGCGTACCGTCAAACCGTAATATCGTTTTCAGGGAGCGCGACCGTAAGGATAGGGGTTTCGTGCGGCACCAGAGCCTGAATGCTCTGAAAAAATCCAGTGGAGGATGAAATGGCGAAGAAGGAACACGAGGGCAAGTCAAAGGTCACACGCGAGCAGCTGATCAAGAACCTGAACGAAGATCTTTCGCGCGAATATCAGGCCATCATCTCGTACGTGAATTACTCGCAAGTGCTGAAGGGCGCCGCTTACATGAACATCGCCGGCGAACTGGAAAAGCACGCGCACGAAGAGCTGAACCACGCGCTGATCATTTCCAATCAGATCGATTACCTGGGCGGAATGCCGTCGGTGACCCCGAAGCCGGTGAAGACCTCCGACAAAGCTACAGACATGCTGCGCTTCGATCTCGACAATGAAGTCGAAACCATCACCAACTACCGCATCCGCGTAAACGAATGCGAGCACCTGGGTGAATTCGCCATCGCCGAGCACATCCGCGAAATTCTGCTCGACGAACAGGACCACGCCATCGCACTTGCGACCGCGCTGGGCATCGACGTGCCGAAAATTCCTGGCCCGCCCGAAAATCTGGACTAACACCGCGCCGCCGGCGACGGTCGCGATTCGTTCAAGCCCAAGTTTTAGAGTTTCCAAGGAGGCTGCTCATGAAGGGACTATCTCTCGTAGGAATTTTGCTCATCGCTCTGGGGATCATCGGTTTCGTGTATCAGGGTTTCTCGTACACGAAAACGAAAGACATCGCCGACATCGGTCCGATTCACGCCACCAAAGACACCACCGAACACGTCCCCATTTCCCCGATTCTCAGTGGCCTGGCGCTGATCGGCGGCGTGGTTTGCTTGGTTGCCGGGGGCAAGTCGTCCTAAAATAGCCGTCCCTTATATAAGGTTGCGCAACGCGGATTGGCGGCGGCAGCGTCAAAGGATCAGTGGGCCGCCGGCCCGGCGTTGGCATACCCGGAAAAGTTTCGGCAGGCGCACCACAAATACTTTCAGGAGACACCATGACTGACGATCACTCGCACCACAACCAGGAAAGCATGTTCGCCGAAGTGGCGCGCACCGTCGGCGAGACCGTCGGCTCCATCGCCGCCAAAGTTTCAAACGTCACCGCGCCGGTGATTCACGATGTGGAAAAGCGCGTGAAGGCCGCTCGCAAGAGCAAAGCTCCCGAGCGCGCCGCGAAAGCCGTAAAGAAAGCAGCGAAGCGCGCCGCCGGCAAAGTGAAGAAAGCGGTGGACACGACAGCCAGCAAAGCTAAGAAAGCCGCGAAGAACGCCCGCTCCGCCGCAAAATCGGCCGCAAAAAAAGCGTCGAAGAAAGCCAAGCCGCGCGTGAAGGCCGCGAAGCGCAAATTGAAGAGCAAAGCGAAGCGTCGTTAAGCTGCCGGGATCGCAGGCGGCTCAAACACGAAACCGGGCGCGCGGGGAGACAAACTCTTCGCGCGCTTTTTTGTATCTGCGCGATTTTATGTTTAGATTCTGTTCGGAGGGAATATGTGGCGCTGGGTGATCGTGTTCTTAATTGTGACGTTCGTGGCGGGAATTTTTGCGTTTGCGGGATTGGTGGTCGCTGCGGTCGCCGTCGCCAAGCTCGTGTTTTTCCTGTTCCTGATTCTCTTTCTCGTTGCGCTGATCTGGGCCCTCACCCGGAATCTGCGGACACCGAAACCCTGACGCTCGCTCGTGCGTCAGGCCGCTCGACCTGACCCTACGTACAGGGTACCTTCCGCGATGTTCGCTCGCCGCGTCTCGTCGTGCCTGCCGCGTCCACACTCTAAAATAATTTTATGGCGAGTGATCCCAATCAGGCCAAGCCGGCGGCGGACTCCGCGAACACTGCGCCCGTCGCGCCGTCTCCGACTCCTGCCGCCCCGGCAGCGGCAAGTCCGATCGCTGCGACGTCTTCCACTTCGTTCGCGCCGCGCGTTTCGTCCGCCGGCTCTGCAACTCTCAGGCTCGAAACATCCGCGCCTCCGGCCCGCACCGTGAAATGCCCGAAATGCGGCGCAGATGCTCGAGAAGTCGCGCGCTTCTGCCAGCGCTGCCACATGACGCTGCGATTCACGTGCCCCAGCTGCAAGCACGAACAACGAACTGGCGGCACTTGCGAAAAATGCGGAGTCGATTTTCTGAAATATATCGGCGCCGTCGTCGCAGCGAAAAAAGCGGAATCCGATGCCACTCACGAGCGCCTTGAGCAGCGTTCGACTCTGCTGCGCAACATGCTCTTCATCCCGCTCACGGTCGTGTCCGCGATTAAGACGCTTGGCCGCGGCGGCAGATCGAATCGTTAGGCACGCCGTCGATCCCTGGTCCTGCAATTCGTTACTTCGACACAAAATACTTCGACGGCGGAAATAATCCGCACCGCGAAAACTCTTTTCCCACGGCGCGTTTCACTTCCTGCATCCAGTAATCAAAAGTCCCCGGCGCAACGCCAACCAGCTTGATGGCATCTCGGTATTCCATCGAGTGCATGAAATAAATTTCAAAGAGCTTCAGCCGTCCCCTCCATTCCGGACGTCGCAGCGCCTGCCGTCCCAACCGTTCGAAATCCGCCACGAATTCACACGCGCGGCCTCGTTCCGGTCGCCACTGATATCCAGACGACGGAGTGTCGAGCGAGAGTGCCCGCACGCGGCCTCGCCCTTCTTCGATCCACTCGCTCAGGCTTCTGTAGCGATCGTGGCACGCATCAAAAATTTCTCGCGCCGTAATTCCCTGAATTCTCGCTCGCGTCTTGTCGCCCGCCGCGCGCGGCGCAGCCGTTTCCAGACTTTGCGTGTTGACGTAACGCCGCGATCGCCGTCGCGAGATATTTTCCGCTGGCGGGCGGACCAAAACATCCGGCGCGCTCAATTGCTCTTCCCCTGCGGCGGTTCGGGCAGCAGTGCCGCAATATCCCAACCTTCGTCGCCGCGCGCGATTTCTTCCTCCACCGCGCTCAAGCACGAATGAAAACACTCTCGCCAGCCGGCCAAATAACCTCGCGCATATTCCTCCGCGAATTTTTGGCGCTCCCGGTGAACGCGCTGCATCGGAAAAATCTCCGCGCGTTCGATGTCAGGAGCATCGATCGCCATGCGCACGCGGTGCGCCACTTCGCGCACTGCTCGCGCGATCCTGTGCAGCGGCTTCGGAAAATAAACGCCCACCCGCCGGCGCGGCTCATACCATGCCAATTCCCATCCCCGCGGAATCACTCCTCCGTGTCCCACTTCTTTGCGGACTTGCCAATGTGTTTTCATCAGCGGCGGCCCTCCGGACCGGTGCCCACGTAGAGGTCGCGTCGAGTTTGTTCGTCGCGCTCACGGCGCAGCGCACGAAATCGTTTGCGTTCCTGCGACGAAAATTGTTGCTGTGAGGCTGGCCGCGCGGATGTCCGCTGCTCCGGCCATTCATTTTGCGTGGCAAGTGGTTCGGCCTGCTGCGCGCGCGGATTTTGAAAGTTTCCAAACGCATCGCGCGCCGGCCCAGGCATGGGGTTGTGATTTCGAAGTTGCGTTTTGATTTGTCTTAACCAGGAAGGGTTGCGATTCGATTCGTGATCTTCAGGAAGGCGGGTTTCCGATTCGATGGACTCTTTTACGTGCGCGGAATTTTCAACAGGGGTGTGTATTTCCACGCTGCTCTTATCTTTTATTCTTACTACCGATGAACTACCTATCGGCGGCGCATCCACTTCACGCAAATCACTTTCGCATCCATTCCCTACGCGACTTCGCGTAGCACCATACGCAGCTTCGCGTACACCCTCCGCGACTCCGCGTACTCTCACCTGTGCAAAACTTCGCGGTGCACTCGCCAAATGCTTCTTCGCCTTCAAAATCCTCACTGAAATTCCGCTGGGCACCGATTGGGTCTCGATGTATCCCTCCCGGCGCAGCACCCGCATCCAGGTCTCGAGCGTCCGCCGGTTGAACCCGGTCTCTTCCTCGATCTCGCGATACGCGATCGGCGCCCCGCCGAGCACATGCCCAATCTCGCCGGTCTGATGCGTTTGCCTCAGCACCAGCCAACCGTACAACCACACCGCCGCGCCCATTCGCGCGTAGTGCTGCGCCTCAAACAAAACCCCTCGCAGCCCAGTGTTGAAGTTCATTTCGCGCATCAATGTCGTCGCAACCGCAAATCTCGTACGTACTTCCCGCAATCCGACCGTCGATTTCGTCTCTTCCGCCGCTAGGCCATTACGCCCGAGCGCTCGCGCCGTCGCGCGCACCCGCATCCAGATTCATTGGCCGTCACATATACGTATGGTCATCGCGCATGGGCGCACTGCAATTTGCGCACGCGCATCGAATTCGATCAGTAGTCCGTCCTTTTGCGCCGCAGAAGGCCCATCATCCAGCCGTCATCCCCATGACGCGAGCATCCGTGAGACCGGCGCTGCGCTATGTGTCATGTACGCGACGTGATTTACGGTCCGCAAAGCACCCCGAATCGAAGTAGCTTGCGTTTTCCACAGACTTCTCCGCTTCTTTCACCTTTTCCACATCTTATCTACATGTACAACATATCTACTCGATTACTATCCCGCGTCTCATTACGAATCGCTCGTCAACTCGAAACTTCAGGAGGAATCTCGATGAAGGCAACCCAGCCTCCGTTGGAGTATTTGCTCACGTCGTCCGAAACCTGCCTCGAAGGTTTTGAACTCGCTCGCCAAAACCAGATCGCAAACGTCCGCAAAGAAATCCAGGACGCCATCAACGATTGGGTCGTCGCCGAAACCGATGCGCGCATTTCACGCTGGATTCTCGATTGCCGCCGCGGCCAAATCAGCTCCGACGCCCCCGCGATCCCGCGCCTCAATGCCTGCGCCGACGAAAAGCTCCCGCCGCTCGCCGCGGCACCGCACTTCAACTTGCTAGAAGCGAACGCAATCACCGTCAACCCAGGTTCCGGCTTCTCTCCTGACTCGCCAACCTCTCGCATCTCAACAAAACTCTTTGATATCGAGGATTCAGACCACCAGCAAAGACTCGAACTCGCATCCACCGCGGATCGATCTGCCCCGCCAGCTTCCCCAATCGATCTCTCGCTCGAGCACTTGAATCCCTGCCCTCCCGCGCAATTGACGCTGCGCCTCACGCCACCCGCTGACATCCATGGCCAGTCACCCGCCGCCGCGTCATCGCAAGCCATTGGAAGCCGTCTGTCGAATCGCAAAGCACTCGCCGATTTCGCGCCGCCAACGGTCGCTGCTCCGTCGCCACAGCGCTTCGAAAATCTCGAGTTCGATTTCGATGCCGTTGCCCGCGTCCCGCAAAAACCCTTCGCCTTCACGTCGCTCCAGTCGCTCGAAAACGGTTTGCTGCGATTCACTGCGGTCGCGTGCCTCCGTTCTCGCAGCCACGCACGGCACACTTCCTCGCTGGCCAACGCAGCGACTCCGCGTTTCGCGCTCCCGCTTTCAGCTTCGACCGCCGCAAAGTTGCCGCATCCGGAATCGTGCCTCTCGCACCCCGTCGCATCGCAAAATAACGTCCCAAAAGCGCTGGTCCCGCGCTCGAACGTGATCCCAATCGAATTCCATCGCGATCGAAATCGTCGCCGCCGATACTCCGCCGCGCCGTTGAAGTTCGGCCGTTCCTCGCAGGCGCGCGCGTCCAGCCCCCGCGGCGCATTTCGCTCAACGCACGCGGCCCACAAGACGGCTCCGCGCTCGCATCGAATC
The DNA here is from genome assembly GCA_963719065.1 of uncultured Acidobacteriota bacterium. Taxonomy (GTDB): domain Bacteria; phylum Acidobacteriota; class Terriglobia; order Acidiferrales; family UBA7541; genus Palsa-295. Next base: position 1,266,988 of record CAVRAM010000001.1, read on the forward strand.
GCATAACTCAAATCGCTCCGGCTCGAAACCTCAACCTGAACTCCCGTCGGAGGATGCGCAATGATATCGATCCCCGCAGCCCTCATACGCCCGCGCACGGACGAGCCACCAGGACCGCTCCTTCCTAGATCGTCGACTCGCCCACCCGAATTCATTCGCCCCTCACGCAAGTACCGATCACTCCACTACGCCCTTAACCACACGCGCGATCAACGCGTAGGCCCTCACCAGATCCGACTACAACGACGCTCGACACTCAACTCACAGGCGACTCATCGGCGCCCTCGGGCCGCCGTCGCTTTCCGCAACCTCGCCGTGCTCGCACATAACCACCTCGCCGAAGTTCAGCCGCTCCGCGTGGTTCGATCGTGCGCCCTATTTCCACTTTCATCTCTCTCGACTGTCGCAGCCGGCGGTTCCGCCAGCTGTGCCCGTCGCTCACTACGTTCCGCCGTCACCACACGCGTCATGCTGCCCACCGACAACTCATCGACTCCCACAACTCAAGTTCGATCTCTGCGGCATTCTCCACTCCGCGCATTCCAAACGCGCCGTACAACCGCCCCGGCTCCGGCGCTCGCCGAATCAAGCCGTCCTTCCTCTCGAGAGTCCACGTTCAATCTCATTCGTGCGCCGACCAATCCCCTGAAAGTCATCTCGACTCTTCCCGTAGATCTCATCGCAACACTCACAAACGCCGCCCGCTCGAAATGCATCGCCACCACCGCCTCGCGATGTGCAAAATCACAAACAGCGTCCGTCGATCGCCCTTTCATTCCCTCGAGCCCTCACGAAACATTCCCAACCTCCCGTCCTCAATCCGCCGATCGCCCGCAATCGATGAGTTCGCCTCGCGCCACACCGCCCTCCTTCCCACTAATTACTATATATTATATGGTTACGTATCAATATATATCTATGCTTGCGAACAAGGCACTGCTGGTAGCGGGGCGCGATAAACGAGATGCGAGCCTCGGACGTTGGCGAAAGACTCCGACGGTCGGAGGCCACGGTTGCGTTGAAGGTACTTTGCGATGCGAGATCGTGGCGCACGCGTTTCAACTTTGCTGGAGGTCGGTCGATTTGTCAGCTGAGATGGCTGACGAGGGGTGAGACGAAGTCTCTGGCGGGAAGCTACCGGGGCGGATCGGAGGGTGCTGGAAATCCGGTTCGGACTACGTGGCGAAATCGCATTCAAACGAACTTCGGTTGCTTGTGATCCGATGGAAGATCCGCGGGGGGCCGCTCTGGCTCGAGTGCGTTTTCGGGAGTTCGCGCACTCCGCTGAACTAGGACAGAAGGGATGATGAGGAGAAGCGCGATGCCGCACGCGGCGTGGCGGACGGATTGATGGGCGAAGTCGCTGGAAGGTCTTAGGCGGTGGGGCGGGGCCAGGGTTCGAGGAGCTTTTCTTTGCGGTAGATCATGGAATTGATGTCGTAGGGCGCAAGCTCGATGCTGTGGCCGTGGGTGATCGCGTCGGTGGGGCACGCTTCGACGCAGTAGCCGCAAAAAATGCAGCGGGAGTAGTCGATGTTGTAGACCTTGGCGTAGCGTTCGCCGGCGGAGATGCGATTTGCGTCCGTGTTTTCAGCGGCTTCGATGTAAATGCAATTCGCGGGGCAAGCGGCGGCGCACAAAAAGCAGCCAACACACTTCTCGAAGCCGTGCTCGTCGCGCTGCAGCACGTGAATTCCACGGTAGCGCGGTTGCACCGACGGCGGCACGTCTGGAAAACTTTCCGTCGTGGTTTTCCGGAACATAGTGCGGAACGTGACGCTGAAGCCCTTGTAGAGGGTGTAGAAAGTTTCGCCGACTTCTTGAATGAGGGAGGCCATCGCGTTTTTACTTTAGCAGAGTTGCGGGACGCAGGCAATTGGGTGAGGGCTCGGAATTTTGCGGAGGCCGTGCGATGGATGAATTTCTAATCGCAACTGAACACCTCAAAGTATGTCGATTAGAAATGCGCCGGGCGTTTGTTTTCAATGGTTTAGATTGAGTTCTAATTCCGGGCGATGAATTTCTGCGGGAACGGCGGACGCGAATTGCGGGGAGTACGGACGAGGTTCGCGAGGTGATTGGGCGCGTATCGGAGCGGGCGGCTGCAAAGATTGAAACACAGAGGACATCGAGGGACGGCGCACGGAGTTCACGGAGACAGAAGAGAGGAATGCGAATTTGTGTCGATTAGAAATGAGGTCGGGCGATTGTTTTGAGTGAGTTACGGCGAATTCTAATCGCGGAGTATGCCGATTAGAAATGCGGGAGGCGGGGCGAGGGGATCGAGTTCCCTGCTGGGAGTGGGTGATGCAGCCGAGTTGGATGGCGGATTCGAGCACGAGGCATGTTATCATAGTGGTAACGTAATTGCAAGGTCTTTCGGGGTGGGTGTGGGCGCGACGTGACAGGACGCGCTACGTCGACGGAAGGCTACGCCGACACAGGCAGGCAACGGCGCAAGGCTCGGCGAGAAGGCTGGCGTCCTTCGCTGGAGAGCGGCGACGGCGCGGAGCTGGGGCGGCGAAGCGGGGCCCGTGTCGCGAGTGCGAAGTCAAAAGACGCCCGCGAAGCGGGCGTTTGGTCAGCGAAGAGTCGCTAACCCACGAGGGCGGGAACGGGGAAGAAACGGCAAGCACTGGCGGGCGGGAAGCCCGCCGCTACAAGAGCGACGACGAAGGCTCGGCCAGAAGACGGCCGAGTGGTAGGTGGTTTTCGATGGGGTTGGATGTCGTGGCTCAAGCCGCGACCCGCAAGGTTTGGGCGGAGGCGCGAGGCGAAGAAACGGCAAGCGGTGGCGGGCGTGAAGCCCGCCGCTACAAAAGTAACGGCGAAGGCTCGGCCAGAAGACGGCCGAGTGGTAGGTGGTTTTCGATGGGGTTGGATGTCGTGGCTTAAGCCGTGACCCGCAAGGATTGGGCGGAGGCGCGAGGCGACGAAACGGCGAGGGCTGGCGGGCGTGAAGCCCGCCGCTACAAAAACAACTGCCGAACGGGTCGGCGTGCGCCGAAGGGCGGCGACGGCGAAGGCTCGGCGAGAAAATGGCCGAAAGGAAATCGCGGCATGACGATTTGGAATGTCGTGGCTTAAGCCAAGTCCCGCAAGGATTGGGCGGACGCAGAAGGCACACGTCGGCGCACAGTCCAGGATGACGGCAATGACGGAATGGAAGGGCTGCCGGACCGGTCCCAGGATCAGGGACCGCGCCGCCGCCACGTAGACAACGGCCACGTCAAACGCGAGTCAAGTACGAGGGCGAGTCGATCCGCCTTCGCCGAAAAACGGCTCCGGCGAGACGGGCGGGCAACGGACGGACATGGAGATCGGCGATAGCGGGCGCGAATTAGAAATGGCGGCTGGAATGGGCGCGATTGGGTACAATCGGGGCGCATTGGGTGGCGCGCGTGGCGGAATTCATTCCTTGGGAGAGGCTGACGAGTGTTTGAACAGGCGTTTAAGAATATTGACGATGTGCTGCGGAAAGAAGCGGGCTGCGGGACGGAACTGGATTATGTGGAGCAGAGTTCGTGGCTGCTGTTTCTGAAATATTTGGACGCGCTGGATCAGGACAAGGCGACAGAGGCGAAGCTACAGGGCAAGAGTTACACGTACTTGCTCGACAAGGCGTACCGGTGGGAAGAATGGGCCGCGCCTCGCGGTAAAGACGGCAAGCGGGACGACAACCGGGCGAAGACGGGCGACGACTTGGTGGAGTTTGTGAACGGGAAGCTGTTCCCTTACCTGCAGAAGTTCAAGCAGAAGGCGAGCGGGCCGAACACGATTGAATACAAGATCGGGGAGATTTTCGGCGAGATCAAAAACAAGATTCAGAGCGGCTACAACCTGCGCGAGATCATTGACCACATCGATGAGTTGAAGTTCGGGTCACAGACGGAAAAGCACGAGCTGTCCCACTTGTACGAAGCCAAAATCAAAAACATGGGCAACGCCGGGCGGAATGGCGGCGAATATTACACGCCGCGTCCGCTGATTCGAGCGATCGTGAAGGTGGTGAATCCGCAGATTGGCGAACGGATTTATGACGGCGCTTGCGGGTCGGCGGGTTTCTTGTGCGAGTCGTTTGAGTACATGAAGGCGAAGAAGGATCTGACGACGAAGGACGCGAAAATTCTGCAGGAGAAGACGTTTTACGGGAAGGAAAAGAAGCCGCTCGCGTACGTGATCGGGATTATGAACATGATCCTGCACGGGATTGAGGCGCCGAATATCGTGCGCGATAACACGCTCGCGGAAACGCAGGATTATCAGGAGAAGGACCGCTACGACGTGGTGATGGCAAACCCGCCCTTTGGCGGCCACGAGCGTAAAGAAGTTCAGCAGAACTTCACGATTCGCACCGGCGAAACGGCTTTTCTTTTCCTTCAGCACTTCATCAAGGTGATGAAAGCTGGTGGCCGCGGCGGCATCGTGATCAAGAATACATTCCTCTCCAACAGCGACAACGCCTCTGTAAGCCTGCGAAAGCTTCTACTCGAAACTTGCAACCTCCACACCATCCTCGACTGTCCGGGCGGCACGTTTCAGGGAGCGGATGTAAAGACCGTCGTGCTCTTTTTCGAGAAAGGTAGCGAGACTCGAAAAATCTGGTATTACCAGCTCGACCCGGGTCGCAACTTGGGGAAAACTAATTCCCTCAATGATAACGATTTGACGGATTTCGTCGCGCTGCAAAAGACTCACAGTAATTCTCCACAGTCTTGGGAGGTAGAGATTGCGACGGTTGATCCAACTAATATCGACCTTTCCGTGAAGAATCCGAACGCGAACGAGGAGACGTCTCACCGTAGTCCGAAACAGATTATGGACGAAATTGTTGCGCTAGACGGCGAAAGCGCTAGGGCCTTGGCGGCAATTTCGGAGCTCTTGTGATGGCTGAGTGGCCACAAGTGGCGTTGGCCAACCTCTGCCAGATCAGACCGCCAAAATCTGAAGTCCGGGACCGCCTCAAACCAAATGCTCCGGTCTCTTTCGCGGGCATGGAAGCTCTGGGCATCAATCGAAAGTTTCTGAGACCAACAGAAGTGAAAACTCTATCGTCGGTCAGCGGGAGCTACACCTACTTCGGGAACGGCGACGTACTCCTGGCGAAGATTACCCCATGCTTCGAGAACGGCAAGCTCGGAATCGCTTCCGAACTAGTAAATGGCGTTGGCTTCGGTTCCAGCGAGTTTTTCGTGCTTCGCCCGTCGGCCGAGCTGAGCAACGAATACCTCTACTACTTCCTGATGCGACCGGACTTCAGGCTCGAGGGGGCGGCGCGGATGGGTGGTGCTGTTGGCCAACAAAGAGTTCCTAAGGAATTTCTAGAACAAACGCGGATACCCGTTCCACCAACTGCAGAGCAGCTGCGGATCGTCGGCATCCTTGACAAGGCGTTTGACGCGATTGCCACCGCAAAAGCCAACACCGAAAATAACCTCCAAAACGCCCGCGAGTTGTTCGAATCCCGATTAGCCGAGTTCTTCAGCGGTTGCAACAAAACCTGGAAGAAGAAAACGCTTCGCGAAGTATCAATCCAGTTCGGGAGAGGCAAATCGAAACACCGCCCACGAAACGACCCCAAGCTTTACGGCGGCGCATATCCCTTTATTCAGACCGGAGATATCCGAAATTCCAATCACATGGTTCGCTCGTACGCGCAGACGTATAACAAGGCGGGCTTAGCGCAAAGCAAGCTCTGGCCAACTGGAACTGTGTGCATCACAATCGCAGCTAACATCGCCGAGACAGCGATCCTAGGTTTTGACGCTTGCTTTCCAGACAGTGTAATCGGCGTCGTGCCGAATGAGACTATGACCACCAGCGGTTTTCTTGAGTACCAGCTACAGGCTGTAAAGTCTCAACTTCAAGCCGCGGGAAAGGGCAGTGCTCAAGACAACATAAATCTCGCCACATTCGAGAGTCGACAGTTTTTTTCCCCGATCTCGAAACGCAGGAGCAAATTGTTTCAACCCTCGACGAACTCCAGGATTGCGTTCATAGTCTGAATACCAGCTACGAAAAGAAGTTAGCTTCGCTAATCGAACTCAGGGCTTCTCTCTTGAACGCGGCATTCCAGGGCGCACTTTGAGCTTATGAACGAAGCCGAAACACGAGCGGAGCACATCGATCCCGCGCTGAAAGAAGCGGGATGGGGAGTCGTTGACGGCAGCCGCATCAGCCGCGAATGTCCCATCACGCTTGGGCGAATCGAAGGCAAGAGCGGCGGCGAAGTGCGTCGCGGCAAGCCGCTCTGCGCCGACTACGTGCTCGTCTATCGCAATACGAAGCTGGCGGTGATTGAAGCGAAGGCGTGGGGCGAATCGCTCACCGAAGGGGTGGCGCAAGCCAAGAATTACGCCGAGAAACTCGACGTGCGCTGGGCGTATTCGACGAACGGGCAAGGCGTGTATGGGATCGACATGCGGCTGGGGAAAGAGCGGACGGTGGCTGCGTTCCCTACTCCGGAAGAATTGTGGAAGCTGACGTATTCGGAAGCGAATGCGTGGCGCGACCGGTTTGCGGATGTGCCGTTTGAAGATCGCGGCGGATATTTTCAGAGCCGGTATTACCAGGACATCGCGATTGAGAAGGTGCTGGAAGCGATTGCGTCCGAGAAAGACCGCATCCTGCTGACGCTCGCGACGGGAACGGGAAAGACGTTCATCGCGTTTCAGATTGCGTGGAAACTGTTTCAGAGCCGCTGGAATCTGGGCGACTGGAAGCGGGGCGGCGAGCCGTCGCGACGGCCGCGGATTTTGTTTCTTGCCGACAGGAATATCCTGGCGGATCAGGCTTACAACGCCTTTTCACCGTTCGGCGACGACGCGCGGGTACGAATTTCTCCCGAGGAAATTCACAAGAAAGGCAAGCCACCCAAAAACGGCAGCGTGTTCTTCACAATTTTCCAGACGTTTATGAGCGGGCCGCCGAAGGACGGCAAGCCGTCGCCGTATTTTGGGGAGTATGCGCCGGACTTCTTCGATTTCATCGTGATCGACGAGTGCCATCGAGGCGGGGCGAACGATGAAGGCAACTGGCGCGGGATTCTGGAGTATTTTTCACCGGCGGTGCAACTGGGGATGACCGCGACGCCGAAACGGCAAGACAACGTGGATACGTACAAATACTTCGGCGATCCGGTGTTCATTTATTCGCTGAAGGAAGGAATCAACGACGGATTCCTGACGCCTTTTAAGGTGAAGCAGATAGCGACGACGATGGATGAGTATGTGTATACGTCGGATGACCTGCTGCTGGAAGGCGAGGTGGAGGGCGGGAAGCTGTACGGAGAAAAAGATTTCAACCGGATTATCGAAATCAAAGAGCGCGAAGCGAAACGCGTGAAGATTTTCATGGACGAGATTCGCCAGAACGAAAAGACGCTGGTCTTTTGCGCGACGCAGGATCACGCGCTGGCGGTTCGCGATCTGGTGAATCAGATGAAGACGAGCCATGACCCGAACTATTGCCAGCGGGTGACGGCGAACGACGGCGTGCTGGGCGAACAGCACCTGCGGGATTTTCAGGATAACGACAAGACGATTCCGACGATTTTGACGACGTCACAAAAGCTTTCGACGGGCGTGGACGCGAAAAATATACGGAATATCGTGTTGATGCGTCCGATCAATTCGATGATCGAGTTCAAGCAGATTATCGGGCGCGGGACGCGGCTGTACGACGGGAAGGACTACTTCACGATTTACGATTTTGTGAAGGCGCATCACCATTTCAGCGATCCGGAATGGGATGGCGAGCCGCTCGAGCCGGAACCGGTGGTGGAGAAGCCGCCGAGGGCGGCGATGCCTGACCCGCCGCCGAGCGAAGAGGAGGACGCAACGCGAGTGCGTCCGAAGAAAATCAAAGTGAAGCTGGCGGACGGCAAGGCGCGGACGATCCAGCACATGATGGTGACATCGTTCTGGCATCCGGACGGGACGCCGATGAGCGCGCAGCAGTTTCTGGAGCAGCTGTTCGGCGAGCTGCCCTCTCTATTCAAGAATGAAGCCGAGCTTCGTGCTCTCTGGAGTGCTCCTGACACGCGCGCAAAACTGCTGCAAAGCCTTGCGGAAAAGAAGTTCGGGCAGGACCAGCTGGAAGAGATGGCGCGCGTTATCAATGCCGAGAAGAGCGATCTATTCGATGTGCTGGCGCACGTTGCCTATGCGCTGCCGACGCAGACGCGCGAGGAGCGGGCGGCGCGGGCGAAGGTGCGGATTCGGGCGAATTTTGCGGCGAAGCAGCGGGAGTTTCTGGATTTTGTGCTGGCGCACTATGTGAGCGAGGGCGTGCGGGAACTGGATCAGGAGAAGCTGGCTCCTCTGCTGAAGCTGAAGTATCACGATTCGATGGCGGATGCGGTGGAGGATTTGGGGCGTCCCGAGGAAATTGGGGCGGCGTTTGCGGGATTTCAGAAGTATTTGTATCAGCCTGCCGCGTAGTTCGGAATTCCAAGACAAAGGCAAAGACAAAGGCGGGAGGTTCGGCCAGAAGGCGGCCGAGTGGAAATCGCTCCGCGACGATTTGGAGTGTCGTGGCTGAACCCACGACCCGCAAAGGTTGGGCGGAGGCGGAGGCAAAGAAACGGCAAGGGCTGGCGGGCGTGAAGCCCGCCGCTACAAAAGCAACGGCGAAGGGCTCGGCCAGAAGGCGGCCGAGAGGAAGGTGGTGTCCCCCGGGGGATGGATGTCGTGGATTAAGGCATGACCTGCAAGGATTGGTAAAGCCGATCCAGCCTGGTGGAGCAATGGGGCGGGCGGCGGGAAAGTGCGAAGTCTCCGCCTCGGTTCGGTGAGTCTGAACCGAGGCGCCGCTACAGGCGCGGAGCCAATGTCAGATTCTGGGATGGGGTGTGGGTGCGAGAGGCGTGGGGCTGGGGGGGCGGTGGGCGCAAGGAAAGAGGCGGCGGCGGGGGCGAAAACAGAGGCGGGTGCGGCGGTACGGGAGGAAAGAGGGTGCGGTCGGGTGGGGGTCGTGTAAAATCGGGGCGATGAGGACGGGAGACGGCCATCTCTGCACCTGAGCTGAAGAAGAATTGGACGCTGACCGAGGGCGCGTTTGAGCAGCTGCTGCGCTGGTTGGACGATGGTGCGCCGACGGGAGGCGCGCGGTACGTCGAGATCCGGCGGAGGCTGGTGCAGTATTTCGACCGGAGGGGATGCGCTGCGTCGGATGAACTGGCGGATGAAACGCTGAATCGCGCGGCGCGGAAACTGGCGGAAGTGGGAACAATCGAAAATGTGGCGCCCCCGCAATATTGTTACGTGCTGGCGAAGTTTGTGTTCCTGGAATATATCCGGCGGCCGGGATGCAAGGATGCGAGCTTCGACGACGCAGCAAGGCCAGCCAAGCTAAATACCAGCGTGACGGTTGCGTACGGCGTAGAGGCGGGCGCGGCGGAACTCGAGAGAAATCTCAGCCAGCTTGGCCGCTGCTTGAAGAAATTGCCCACCGCAGACCAGGAATTAATTATCCAGTATTACGAAGGCGACAAGCGAGCCAAGATCGAGAAACGGTCCAGGCTGGCGGAGCAGTGCGGATTGACGCTGAACGCGCTGAGCATCCGAGCGTGCCGGATACGAAACAAGCTGGAAGAGTGCGTCCGAAAAAGTGACGAAGCGCATGAAGTACTATTACGAAAATCGTCTTATAAGAGTGGAAGTCAGGGACCGAATGCTTCCGAACGATAAAAGTTTGATTGACGAGCGAATGCTGACAAGTTACCTCCTGGGCGAGCTGTCTCAAGATGAAACGGAACGGCTCGACGAACTGAGCATTACCGACGACGAGATTGCGTTGCGGCTCGACGCAGTCGAAGCGGAACTGGTGGACGCGCATGTACGAGGCGAGCTGAGCGCGGAAGAGTCCGCGCGAGTGAGCGCGTATTATGCGGCGACGGCGCGGCGGCGCGAAAAGATTGAGTTTGCGCGAGCGCTGGCAAGGACGACGGCGGCGAGCGTGACGAGTACCGCTGGCGCTGCCGTCCTTACGGCGGCGACGGCGGCGCGGCGAGCGCCAGCTCGCGATGAGTCGGGCTTCCTCGCGGATCGTCCGAAGCGCGAGTTTTCGCTGGGCGAGTGGCTGGGCGTTCCCAGGTTCGGATTGCAGTGGGGATTCGCAGCGGCCGCGCTGGTGATTGCGGCGGTGGCTGGCTATTTGTTTTTGCAGAATCGCGAACTGCTGGGCAGGATTTCGACGATTCAGTCGTTGGAGTCGTCGCTCGAAGCGCGGCAAAAGGAATTGCAGGCGCGGCTGGCGACCGATACGGCGAGCGAGAAGACAATCGTGCCGTCGGCGACGGACCAACCGAGCACGCATGCGGTATCGACCAGCGGAATCAGCACGGCAACGGTGCTCCTGATGCCGCAACTGCGCGGCGCGGCACAGCCGGTGGGCGTGCTGATCGAACGCGGCGCGGCAAAGCTGCCGATGCGGTTGGGGCTGGAATCGACGGAATTTTCGCGATACACGGTGGCGCTGCGCGATCCTTCGACTGGAAAAATTGTGTGGTCAAGCGGTGCGCTGGCGGCGGAAAAAGAAGCGACGCTCGAAACCGTGGCGGTCGGCCTGCCTGGGAAATTGTTGAAGCAGCAGAATTACAGCGTTGAATTAAGCGGCGTGCCTGCCAGCGGGCAGCCGGAATTGATTAACACGTATGCGTTCCACGCGTTTCTCCGGTAAGATCGGCGCACTGATTTAGGTAGCGCACGCTTACCAGCGAGAGGTTAGGCGATGCCCCGGCAGTACGCTTGCAAACGTGACTTCCCTGCTTTGGCACTTCTGCGTCTAGTGGGAATGTGCGCGGCGCTGGGGTGTTTTTCTGTTGGCGCTGGGCAAGCAAACGCATTCGCACGAGCGATCCCTTCCCCATTTCAATCTTCCGATGAAGCGCGGTCTTCGGCGGGCGCGCTGACTTCCACTGACGTAGTTCCCGTGGAAGCAGGAAAAACAATCGATCAGGAGATCGCCGGCGGACAATCGCACGCGTATTCGATCCTCGTCCCGGCGGGTCAGTGCGCACACCTGGCCGTGAAACAACAAGGGATCGACATCGCGATCGGCGCGCTCGCCGGGGATGGTGAGCCGCTGATCGAATTCGACTCCGTGGGGGGCACCGACGGCGAAGAAAAGTTTGCGCTCGTGGCGGAAGTGGATACGACGTTTCGATTCAACGTACATCCAAGGTATGCCGGAGCGCCTGCAGGACGATACCAGTTGCGGTTGATCGAGCTCGCCCCGGCGACGCACTTAGATCGTGCCGTTTTTCAGGTGAAGAAACTGCAGACTACGGGACGTGCTTTAAACGTTGCAGGCAAATACGATGATTCGATCAAGACTTTGACGCAGGCGCGGGATCTAGCCGAAAAATCGTTGCCGGCGGACGATCCTCTCATCGCGTCGCTGCTGTCGTCACTCGCCATGGTGGAGCGCACCAAAGGAGACATGGCAAACGCCGAAGAGAACTTTCAGCGCGCGGCGGACATCTACCGGAAAGCGTACGGCGAAGAGAGTGCGGAAGCAGCGCGTGCAACCGGAAATTTGGGGCTGGTGCATCTTTCGAAGGGCGAATTCATCGAAGCGAAGCCGTACTTCGAAAAGGCCGTCGAGATTTCGGAACGGACGCTTGGTCCGGAGGATCCCCAGGTCGTGACGTACATGATGGACCTTGCGCTGGTTCATTCCCGGATGGGCGACCTGCAGACTGCGGTGGATACGTTTCAGCGCGCGCTGAAGATCAGCGAGAAATGGATCGGCCCGGACGACGAATTAACGATGCGTCTGACCTACGATCTAGGCGACACGTATCTGGACATGAACCGCCCGGATCTGGCCAAGCCGCTGATGGAAAAGACGCTGGCGATCATTGGAAGAGTGCACGGGCCGGAGCATCCTTACAACGCGTACCCGCTGCAAAATTTGGGAATCATCGCGCGCAAGGATCAAAATTACGACCAAGCGCTGGAATATCTGACGCACGCGGAAAAGATCCGGGAAAAATCGATCGGACTCCATCATCCATTGACCGCGACGCTGATCGTGAACATCGGCAACGTGTATCACGATAAGGGCGACTACGCGAAGGCGACCGAATATCTGCTGCAGGCGCTGGATATTCTGGAAACGACCAGCGGACCGAACGATCCGGCGACGTTGATGACGCTGGCAAATCTGTCGCGCACCTATTCGGCGGCAAACGATCCGGCGCGCGCGTTTGAGTATCAGACGCGGACCGACCAGATGGTCGAGCGCAGCTTGTCGTTGAATCTGGCGACCGGGTCAGAGCGCGAGAAGCTGGCGTATATCGATACGATCGCGCATTTCAACGAACGCAGCATCTGGATGGGCGTGGCCGAAGCTCCGGACAACGAACTTGCGGTGGATGGCGCGGCGGCGGCGATTTTGCAGCGCAAGGCGCGAGTGCTGGACGCGCTGGCGGAAAGCATGGCGACGCTGCGGGTTCATCTGAAGCCCGAGGACCGCGCGCTGCTGGATGATCTGTCGAACACGACGTCGGAGCTGGCGAGTTTGTCGCTGGCCGGGCCGAAAAAAACGCCGCTGCCGGAATATCAGAGTCAACTCGACGCGCTACAAAAGAAGCGCGAAAAACTGGAAGCGGACATCAGCCGGCGCAGCGAAGGATATTTCGAGCCTGAAAGCGCTGTAACTCTCGAAGCGGTTCGCGCTGCGATTCCGGCGAATGCGGCGCTGATCGAATACGCGACCTATCGTCCTTATCACCCAGAGCAAGCGGACGACGACAAGATGTACAGCGAAGCGCGGTATGTGGCATTTGTGATTCCTCGCGCGGGCAAAATTCGCTTTGCAGATCTGGGCCCGGTGAAAGGAATCGACGCGGACATCGCCGCGTGGCGCGCTTCGCTGGCCGATCCGACGCGAAAAGATACCAGCGCACTGGCGAGGGTTGTCGATCAAAAAGTAATGGCGCCGGTTCGCGCGGTGGCCGGAAATCCGAGCCATCTGCTGATTTCACCGGAAGGTGAACTGAATCTAGTGCCGTTTGAAGCGCTCGTCGACGAAAACCGGAAATTCCTGGTGGAGAATTATTCGATCACGTATTTGACGACCGGTCGTGATCTGTTGCGAATGCAGAACCCGCGAGCCAGCCACAGTGCGCCGATGGTGGTGGCTAATCCGCTGTTTGGCGAGCCGACGGACACGCTGGTGGCGAGCGCGACGGAGCCGAGCCATGGATCGAAAAGCTCGACGCTGACGCGCAGAAACGTGACCACCGGCGCGAGCCTGTCGCAAATGTATTTTGCTCCTCTGCCGGGCACCGAACAGGAAGCGCGATCGATTGAGACACTATTTCCGAATGCGGTGGTGGTGACCGGACGCGACGCCACTAAAGCCGCGCTGAAGCAGGCTGACGCTCCTCAGATACTGCACATCGCGACCCACGGATTTTTCCTGAACGACCCGGAGCCTCCATCGGATGAGAAACCGTCGAAAGAAGCGGCGGCTAGCGCGAGCGCACGAGCTTCGGCAAAGCGCGCAGGGGAAGCTTCGAGCGACGCGGGCGCGGCGGACGACAATCCCCTGCTGAAAAGCGGCTTGGCGCTGAGCGGCGCGAACGCGACGAAAGACAGCAGCGAAAACGGCGTGCTGACCGGACTGGAAGCGGCGGGGCTGAATCTGTGGGGCACGAAACTGGTGACGCTGTCTGCGTGCGAAACGGGCGTAGGCACGGTGAAGGACGGCGAGGGCGTTTACGGATTGCGGCGCGCGTTTTTCCTGGCGGGCACGGAAACGCTGGTGATGAGTTTGTGGGACGTGAGCGACCGCGTGACGCGCGAAATGATGAGCGCGTATTATTCGGGATTGAAGCGCGGCATGGGGCGCGGCGAAGCGCTGCGGCAGGCTCAATTGGCGATGCTGAAGCGGAAGGATCGCGAGCATCCGTTTTACTGGGCGAGTTTTATTCAGGCCGGCGAGTGGGCGAATCTGGACGGCAAGCGGTAAGGATTTGTGCGGCGAGGCCGGCGTAGCGGGAAAGCAGGCGTAGTTCTCTCCTTTAGAAATTTTCCATGAAATGTTTTTCACGGTTCGTCTCATAGGAGTGAGGCCCTGAGGGCCAAGATCTCGGCTGCGCGCGCTTGGCGCGGTTGAGTGGCGGGAGCGCACGGATCGCGAAGGCGAGCGCGGCGGCCGGTCACGAAGATGTTGTGGCAGTGAACGCCAGAGCGAACGACTCGCTTTTTTGATTCCCGGGCCGGGAAATCTAGGGACGAGTCGTTCGCGGCTGGCGTTTTTTATTTGGCGGCGGAGGCGGCGGGCGTTAGCCAAGGCGTGATGGACATGAACCAGACGTTGGAGTTGCTGTTGTCCCAGGACTCGAGGCGCTTCAGGTCTTGCGCGGCTTGTTCGCGGGTGCGTGGGAACGTGACGGGCGCGGCGCGGTCGCTCGAGTAATACATGGTGTGGCGGTCGGGGCCGAGGTGCGGCTCCTGGTCGGTGCTGGGCCCGTCGCCCGCGTAACGAATTGCGGTGACGGGACCCCAATCCGCTCCGTTTTTCAGCACGATGTAGAGATGGTCCTTCGGATCGCCGGGCGTTCGTCCGGAACTGCAAAACAAAAGAAACGAGCCGTCGGGCGCGATTTCCGGATCGACGTCGGCGGTCGAGCCGTCGCTAAAGGACAGCGGCTGCGCGGGTTGATACGCGCCGTCTTTCCATGCCGAGCGGTAAATGCGCTTGCCGCCTTTTTCGTCGATGACCACGAAGTATAGAGTGCCGTCGGAGGCGACGCTCGGTTTCCAAATCGACGGGCCGATGTTGATCGTGTCGGGCAGGCGTTCGGGCTCGCTCCATCCGGATGCGGTGCGATTGGTGCGGTACAGATTGGCGCGGACGCTGGTGATTTTTTCGCCGGGCGCGGGAGGAGTTTTAGGACGCAGCGAAACGAAGATCAAAAATGAACCGTCGGGCGCGATGCCGGGGGATGAGTCCGACCATTGACCGGAAAACGGAGCAACTTGCGGATCGGACCATTCACCGTTTTGTTTGTGCGATTCGAGGATCACTCCCCAGCCGGCGGTGCTGCGCGTGAAATAAAGCGTGTTGCCGTCGGGCGCGAAGGTCGGTGAGCCGTCGTTGGCGGGACCAGAAATTACGCCGGGCGAAAAGATTTGAGGGGCGGGGCCGGTGAACGTCGGCGAGGTGGATTGTGCGTGGGAGGCGGGCGCGGCGAGCGGGGCTAGCGTGATGAAGAGCAACGGGAGAAGAGAGCGAGAGCCCATGGTGGTCCTTTCGAGTGCGTGTTGAGGATGGATGATGATTGCGTGATGGTTCGACTGAAAGCTCGAGGAAAGGTTAGCGGGCTGAAGGCGCCGAGAGGAGTCTCCGACCGGAGTTGGGCCAGCTTGGCTCACGAAATGGCTCAACCTGCATACCACTGAACGGGGATGCACTCAGGCACGAGTGCCTGAGCTACCTCGGGAATGCCTGTGCCGTGCTTGAGCGGGCACACGAGTGAAAATCATTCGCCGGGGGCGGCGACGGGTTCGCGGTCGGTGATTTTGGCTTTGCCGGCGATCGAGGCGATGATCTGGCGGCCGTGGAAGCGGCCGTTCTCGATGAAGATGCGCGAGGTTTGCAGGCCGCCGACGACGACGCCGGCAACGTAAATGCCGGGGACGTTGGTCTCAAGAGTTTCCGGATCGACTTGCGGTTTTTTGGTGGTGCGATCGAGTTTGATGCCGGCGCGTTCGAGAAATTCGAAATCGGGATGATAGCCGGTGAGCGCGAAAACGCGATCGGCGGGAATCGCTTCTTCCTTGCGGCCGGTTTTGACGATCACTTGATTCGGTTCGATGCGCACGACAGTGGTATCGAACAGGGCGCGAATTTCGAGCGCGTGAATTCGATTTTCGATATCGGGCTTCACCCAGTATTTCAATCCCTTTGCCATTTCGCTGCCACGATGAACGATGGTCACATGAGCGCCGGCGCGGAAAAGCTCGAGCGCGGTTTCGGCGGCTGAGTTCCCTCCTCCAATCACGACGACGTCTTGATTCCAGTACGGATGCGGATCGGTGAAGTAGTGCGAAACGTGAGGGAGATCTTCGCCCGGAACGCCAAGGAAATTTGGGCGATCGTAGTAGCCGGTGGCGATGACGATCTTACGGGCGTTGTAGGCGTGTTTCTGCTTGTGGGTATCCACGGTGTGCACGGTGAAATTGTCGTCGCTGCCTTCGATGCGCTCGACCATTTCGTACTGGCGGACTTCGATTTCGAAATGCTCGACGGCGCGGCGATAGTATTTCAGCGCTTCGGCGCGGGTGGGCTTGCCGCCGAACGTGGTCATGGGCAGCTCGCCAATTTCCATGCGTTCGGGCGTGGTGAAGAAAAGCATGTTCGTCGGGTAATGGTAGAGCGAATTGCAGACGCAGCCTTTGTCGATGACCAGAGGCTTGAGGCCTTCGAGGCGCGCGTCGATAGCGGATGCCAGACCCGTGGGGCCGGCGCCGATGCAGAGAACGTCGTAGCGTGTGGACATGTAGATAGTTTCCGATGGTGCGCGCGGGAATTCAACTGCGGCACATGGTAATTGGATGCGAAGAATGGATGGGAGGAATCGAGGATTTGGAGGCTGGGTGAGGCTGCAGAAATCGCAGGCGAGAACATTAACACAGAGGACGCTGAGGGAAAGTTGAGGGCACGGAGAGTTCTCAAGCCGGTGTGAATCAGGCGCGGGGGAGGAGGGCGGTGGAGATTTGTTCGGTGAAGGCGGCGAGTTCGGCGAGGCGTTCGGGCGTGGCTTCGAGCTTTTCGTTTTTCCAGACGAAAAATTCGCGCGAGCCTTGCTTGACGCGGACTCCGATGTTTTCGCCGAGCATGTAGCCGGGAGTGGCGAGCATTTGAAATCCGGCGGAGGCGACGGGAGTGAGCAGGACGACGCAGCCGCCTTTGCGGATGCCGACGTTGGAAGCGTATTTCGGGAAGGCGACGATTTCGAAGCCTGCGGAGTGGAGGGATTGGAGGATGGAGATTTGGGCGGGGGTGAAGTCCATGCGATTAGGTTAGCAGAGGTTTTGCCGGATGAGGCTCGCGGAGAGCGGGAGGTCGCGGGGAGATTTTTTCGCAAACGGAAAATCGGAGGGGACTGAACGGGACGGCGACCGGTCGAGGATGCGGATGAGCGGTGGCGGAGATTTGAAACGGCTCAACGTGCATCCCACTCAACTGGGATGCACTCAGGCACGAGTGCCTGAGCTACCAAGCCTCGTGGCACGACTTCCCAAACATCGGGCAAATGGCGCGCGGCAAAGTTACGCGGCGGAGGCTGAAGAGGCCTGGGTGCCGGATTCGAGTTCGCGCAGGATCGAGCGGAGAGCGGAGGCTAGCTCTTCGCGGGTGACCTGGCTCTTGCGGAACTGGACGCGCATGTGGAACGAATCGTCGTGGGCGCGATAGTCGAAAAGAAACGGCTGAGGGCGCGGGGCCGCGGCGGTTTCGCCCTGGCGAGCACGGCGAGCTTCATCGCGGGTGAGGCCACCCTGCGCGATGCGATTCACCATTTCGTGCATTTTCTTTTCGTTGGGCTGGCGGCAGACCTGCAGCAGCACGGATTTCGAAAGAATGCCGCGTTCGACGCAGGCTTTGCGAACGTCTTCAGGAATCACGTGAAGCGACATGGTCTCGGTGACCGAAGAGCGGGCGCGGCCGATTTTCTTGGCGATCTGGTCGTGGGTGTAATCGAAATGATCGGCTAGGCGCTGCAAGCCGTCGGCTTCTTCAAACGGAGTGAGATCTTTACGCTGCAGATTTTCGATCAAGCCGATTTCCAGAGTTTCGGCGTCGTCGGCGATTTTTTCGATGCACGGAAGCTCGTGAAGTCCGGCGGCTTTCGAGGCGTGATAGCGGCGCTCACCGGAGATGATGTAGTAGGTGTCTTCGCGCGGGATGTAGCGAACCAGCAGCGGTTCGAGCACGCCCTTTTCGCGGATCGAGTCGGTGAGTTCGCGCAAATCGCCGATCGCCTTGCGAGGCTGGTCGGGATTGGGGCGAATCTTTTCCGTCGGGATCATGCGGCCCACGGCGGCGCCGCTGAAACTGGTCAGAGTTTCAACGTAGTGCGCGTCATGCCGCATCTTGAGAGTGACGGGTAACCCGATCCGCTTCGACACGATGCAATACCTCCTGAGCGAGCTTTCTGTAATCTTCGGCGCCGGCAGATTTCGGCGCAAACGTAAAGACAGTTTCCTTGTAGGCGGGACTTTCTTCCAGGCGCACGTTTTTGCTGATGCGCGTTTTGAAAAGCGCGTCGCCGAATACCGAGCGAATCTGTTCGTGGGTGTCGCGCGAGATGTTGGTGCGCTTGTCGAACAGGGTGATGACCACGCCGAGCATTTTCAGATCCGGGTTGGGACGCGAACGGATGCGGCCGTAGGTCTCGAGCAGATCGTCGGTGCCTTCGATGGCGAAGTAGGCGGCCTGAATCGGTACCAGCAAATGCGTGGAAGCGACCAGCGCGTTGACGGTGAGGATGCCCAAAGCCGGCGGCGTATCGAAAACGATGTACTCGTAATCTTTCAGGATGGGTGTGAGCGCGTCTTTCAGTTTGTACGGCGCGTCAAACTGTCCGGCAAGCTGCTGTTCGAGGCGCGCGAGAGCGAGTTTGCCCGGCGCGACGAACAGGCACGGATCTTTTGTGGGGCGGATGACTTTGTCCATCGTGGCGGGATGCTCGGCGAAGACGTCGTACATCGAGGTCTGGATGTCTGCCGATTCGAAGAACGCCATGGTGGCGTTGGATTGTGGATCGAGATCGATGAGGAGAGTTTTCTTTTTCTTGAGCGCCAGAGCGGCAGCTAGATTGATAGAGGTAGTGGTCTTGCCGACGCCGCCCTTCTGATTGGCAATAGCGATTACGCAGGTCACTCGATGTGCCCCTCGTTCCCCCGTTTGGCAACCGCGGGCCCATATATGGAGGCCAACGGCCCCAGTACTACTACAAGTAGGCTCACTCTACCGACTCCCGGCCATCGAGTGCAAGAGAAAAATGAAGTTAACTCATTTGTTCTGTGGATTTTAATTTGGCCCGCCGCCGGCGTATGGAACTTCCCTGCTCGCGGGCGGCTTGATGCGTTATGGATTGCTTACATTTTGTAGCGGCCGAGGTCTTCGTCGTTCAAATTTTCCAGCCACTTGCGCAATTCTTCGTTGGAACTTTTTTCGGTGACGGCACTGGAAGTTTTCGAATGCTTCAGCACATCGTCTTCGACGTAGATCGGGCAATCGAGACGCAACGCCAAAGCAAGCGCGTCGCTGGGACGCGAATCCATCGAGAGCATCTGGCCGTCGCGCTCCATCCAGATGAGCGCGTAGAAGGTGTCATCTTTCAGATCGGAGACAACCACGCGATTGACGTGAACGTTGAGACCGGTGAGAACGTTGCGGAGCAAGTCGTGGGTCATCGGCCGCGGCGTTTGCACTTTTTCGATTTCGAGGGCGATGGCGTTGGCTTCGTAGATGCCGACCCAGATGGGAAGCACTCCGCTGCCGGACGTTTCCTTCAGCACGACAACGGGCATGTTGGTGACGGGATCCATCATCAATCCTCGAATCTTGACTTCGAGTTCCATGGTGGCCTCCGCTACTGCAACATCAGACGACGTGCTCACCGACCAAATTATTCGGGCCGGCGCGCGTAACGAGCACGGAAATGTATTGTCCCAGCAGATTATCGAGCGGCGAGGTGAAATTCAACAAGCGATTGCAGGTGGTCCGGCCGCCCCAATTGTTTTTTGCGGGATGATGGCCGTCCACCATGATTTCAAAGGTGCGGCCGACCAGCGATTCGTTGCGCGCGATTTGAATTTGGCGTTGGCGCTCCATCAGCGCGGCCAGGCGACGGCCCTTTTCTTCTTCCGGAATCGCGTCGGCCATGTGCTGCGCCGGAGTGTTGGGGCGCGGAGAATATTTGAAGGCGTACACGCCGTCGTATTGCGCGAGGTCCAGCAGCGAGAGAGTGTCTGCAAAGTCGTCTTCGGTCTCGCCGGGAAAACCGATGATCATGTCGGAGGTGACGCTGATGGGCCGACGCGCGGCGCGAATCCACTCGATTTTTTCCAGGTACTGTTCGCGCGTGTAGGTGCGCCCCATAGCTTTTAGGATGCGCGTGGAACCCGATTGGACCGGCAAGTGGACGTGATCGCAGAGTTCGGGAAGTTCGTCGATGGCGTCGATGATGGTGCGATGAAAATCGTTGGGATGCGAAGTGGTGAATCGCACGCGGCGAATGCCGGGAACGGCGGCGACGCCGCGGAGAAGCTCGACGAAATTCCAGCCGTGCGGCGAAGGATCGCGATAGGAGTTTACGGTCTGGCCGAGTAGCTGAATTTCGGTGTAGCCGGAATCGGCCAGGCGCGCGGCTTCGGCGAGAACGGCTTCGCTCGAGCGGCTGCGTTCGGGGCCGCGCGTTTTTGGCACCACGCAATAGGCGCAGGCGTAATCGCAGCCTTCGATGATGGTGATGTAGGCGCGGAGGCGATTGTCGCGGCGAGTGAGTTCGGTCTCGAAGGTTTCGTCGGTGTCGAGGTCGAGTCCGGTGACACGGCGATTCCCTGCTTCGAGCTGATCGATCATCTCCGGCAGCTTACGATAGCTGGCGGAGCCGCACACCAGGCTGACCCACGGAGCGCGCTCGAAAATTCCTTCGGCCTCCTGCTGAGCCAGGCAGCCGAGCACGCCGATAATTTTTCCGTCGGCGAGAGTTTTCCAGTCACCGATGCGAGCGAAAACTTTTTGCGCGGCTTTTTCGCGGATGCTGCACGTATTGTAAAGGACCAGGTCGGCGTGGACCGGCGTGGCGACGGGCTGGTAGCCGCGACCGAGCAGGACGCCTTCGACTTTTTCGGTGTCGTGCTCGTTCATCTGGCAACCAAAGGTTTCGATGTAAAACGATTTACCGGCGGGGCGAGCGGCGGGGTCGGCGGCTTGAGTGTTGTCGGCGGCCGCGCGCAACGGCAGCGGCAGAATGGCGCGGGCCGGCGGACGCGTCGGTTTGGCAGATGCGCCGAGCGATTCGATGCCGATGTCGAAAGTTTTTCCCATTTTCGGTGCGACTCAATTCTAGCAAAATGCGTGGGGCAAAGGTGATTCGCGCGACGTCGCTGACGGGCACGGGAATTCCCGAGCGGCTGCCGCGAAATGTGCGTCGCCGCACGCCGGCGTGGCATCTATCGATTGAGAATAAAATTCCAGGAGAGCGCCATGGGAAAGCTGGACGGAAAAATCGCGGTAATTACGGGCGGAAATAGCGGCATTGGTTTTGCGACGGCGAAACAGTTTGTGCAAGAGGGCGCGTACGTGTTCATCACGGGGCGAGACCAAGCAAAGCTGGACGGCGCGGTGAAGAAAATCGGATCAAATGTGACGGGCGTGCAGGGCGACGTATCGAAACTCGATGATCTCGACCGGCTATTCACTGAAATCAAGAAAACCAAAGGCAAGCTGGATATCGTGGTTGCGAACGCCGGCATCGCAACCTATGCGGCGCTCGGATCCATCGATGAAGCGCACTACGAAAGCATTTTCAATAGCAACGTGAAGGGACTGCTGTTCACAGTGCAGAAAGCGCTGCCGCTGATGCCGGACGGCGCTTCGGTGATTTTGATGTCGTCGATCGTGGGCAGCAAAGGATTGCCGGCAAACAGCGTTTATTCGGCGACGAAGGCGGCGATTCGTTCGTTTGCGCGGACGTGGACGACGGACCTGAAGGCCCGCAGGATTCGGGTCAACGCGATTAGTCCGGGGCCCATCGACACCGAAGGGCTTCGCGACTTGCTTGGCAGTTCGGGCGCGGCAGAAGATCGCCTGAAATTCCTCAACGACGCTGTGCCGCTGGGACGAATCGGCAAGCCGGAGGAAATCGCGACCGCTGCGGTGTTTTTGGCGTCGAGCGATAGCAGTTTCATTACCGGGATCGAATTGTTCGTCGATGGCGGGTTCGCACAGGTGTAGGACAGCACCGACAGCACGCCCCGCAGCGCGCGGCTTGACAGGCGCGGGACGGAATTGTTCTGATGGCGGCGCGACGTGAGGGTGCGGAGGAGTTCGTGAAGCGTAGCGGTTTGTGGGCTGCGGTGATGATGATCATCACGGGGACGGTGCCGGCGGCGATTCCGAGGATGGGCCTGCGCGCGCAGAGTGAGCGGAGCACGCCGCAACGTCCGGTGCAGATCTGGCTTTCGACCGGCGATCGCGCGTCGGTACTGGCGCTGCAGCCGCACCCGCTGGCGTTTGCGGGATCGGGCGGTGGCGCAAACACGATCACGGTGCGCGACCTGCAGGAATCCCAGAACATCGACGGATTTGGATTTGCGCTGACCGGCGGAAGCGCGCAGCTGCTGATGAAGATGGACGCGGACAAGCGCGCCGCACTGCTAAAGGAACTTTTCTCAACGGAAGGCAATGGAATCGGAGTGAGCTACTTGCGGCTAAGCATTGGCGCGTCGGACATGAACGATCACGTCTTTTCGTACGACGATCTGCCGGACGGCGAGACCGATGTGAACATGGCGAAATTTAATTTGGGCCCGGACCGAAACGACGTCATCCCGGTAATGAAAGAGATTCTGGCGATCGCGCCGAAACTCAAGATTTTGGGTTCGCCGTGGTCGGCACCGGTGTGGATGAAGACGAACGGAAAAGTGAAGGGTGGGAACCTGAAGCCAGAGTTTTACGGGGCGTTTGCGAACTACCTGGTGAGGTATGTGCAGGAGATGAAGGCGGAAGGAATCACGATCGACGCGATCACCGTGGAGAACGAGCCGCTGAATCCGAAGAATACGCCGAGCATGGTGGTGTTCGCGGACGAGGAAGGCACGTTCATCGCGAAAAATCTGGGGCCGGCGTTTGAGGCCGAAGGGATTCGAACGAAAATAGTTTTGTACGACCACAATCCGGATGTGCCGTCGTATCCGCTTTCGATTTTGGCGATGCCCGAAGCGAGCATGTACGTGGACGGGACGGCGTTTCATTTGTACGGCGGCGAAGCGGCGACGATGACGGAGGTACATAACCAATATCCGGCCAAGAGCATTTACATGACCGAGCAATCGATCAGCAGCCGGGCGAACGGACCGTTTGGAATTGCAGGCGCTATCAGCCGTGTGCCGATCGCCGCGATGCGAAACTGGAGCCGCAACGTGCTGCTGTGGAATCTGGCGGCCGATCCGAATAACGGTCCGCACACCAACGATGGAGGGTGCACGGGCTGCACGGGAGCGCTGACGATCGACGGAAGTTCGGTGACGCGCCTGGTGGCGTATTACACACTGGCGCATTTTTCGAAATTTGTGCCGCCTGGTTCGGTGCGCATCGAGTCGAATGAGATGGAGCAGCTATCGACCGCGGCGTTTCTGACGCCGGACGACAGAATCGTGCTGGTGGCGGCAAACACCGGCAATTTTCCGAAGACGTTTCAGGTGGAATATCGCGGGCGAACGTTTACGACGACGCTGCCGGAAGAATCGGCGGCGACCTATGTGTGGGCGGCGGTGCCGAACGCGCCGTCTTCGAGAAATTGATCGACATAGGAAAAGCACCGCGCGGGTGCAATACTGAGGGCGAAAAAGCGGAGCGGATCGAGGTAATTGGGGGTCAGCGACGCGGATTTTTTTGCAGTACGAGTCACTTTCACGGAGGAAATTTGATGATGCGTGTTCGCGCGACGGGCCTGTTGGCTTTGAGTGCTGCTGTGTGGTTTTTGGCGAGCGCGTGCAGTGCGCCTGTCGCGCCGGTGCAGACGGCGACGGCGGAGCCGGCCGATACTCGCATCGCGGACGAGGCGGCCATTCGAGCGCTCGATGCCGAGTGGGTGAAAGCGCTGGCGAGCAAGGACGCGGCGAAGAGCGCGGACTACTACACGGACGACGTGACGATGTGGGTCCCGGGCCAGAAGGTAGTGTCCGGCAAGGATTCAGCGCTGAAAACTCTTACGAGCATGATGGCGCTGCCGGGATTTGCGCTCTCCTTTGAACCGGACACCGTGGTCGTGGCGCGCGGCGGTGATATTGCGTATGAAACCGGCAATTACGAAATGACGATGCCGGATTCGCGCGGACGGCCGGAAACTTCGAAGGCGAAATATTTCGTGGTTTGGATGAAGCAGCCGGACGGAAAGTGGAAGGCGTCGGTGGATGCGCCGACGACCACACAATAAACGTCAACCTTCGGCGGCACTCGGCGGTGAGATGTAACGTGACCACACGACGATTTTTGGTTCTCGCGGCGGTTCTGTTGGCGCTGGTATCCGAGTTGAGCCGGTTCTCGTCCGGACATGAATTTCCGTCGGATAGCAAATCCAGGCAAAAAAAACCGTCTATCGTTCCAGAAGTTGAAAAGCATCACATCTACGTTTTGATCCTCGACGGACGTGCCGGCGAACCTGTCTCCAACCAATGGGTCGCGCTGCGGGGACTCGGGGAAAACAATAAGCCGACAACTCCGCTAGTTAGCGCGATCACCAACTCACATGGCGCAGCGGACTTGGTTTTTGACGATCCACTCCCCGAGCGGTTTGGCCTGATCCTGACGTATAACACGTTCGACTCCTGCTCAAACGTTGAATTCCGCGCCGATGCAATTTTCCGAACTGGCGTGGTGTCGCCAAACCATTGTGCCTCTGCAGAAGTATTTACTGCGCAAGTTCCGACGCCCGGTCATTTGGTGATTTTTGGCCACAAGCTTACTTTTTGGGAGCGCTTTCGGAGAGCTGGCTAAGGCCCAGAGTATTCCGCCTTCCAATAGAACGAATTTCGAAGCCGCGGTCACGCTCAACGAGAGGCGCGTAATTGATACGGATACAGCGGCGAATTCGTGTGCCCAGTTGTGCATCAGGTGAAAACTGTAGTGGGACGAAAGGTTTGAAAGCGCCAGACGCGTGTGCTACGGTGTTTCGGGGCGATTTTGTAAAATTTTTTTGATGGGGGAAACAATTTCTGTACTGGCGCTGAACCTATTTTCCGGCCAGCTCGGTAATTTGATCGAGCAAACGGGCTGGGTAGCGAAAATCGTGCTGTGCATCCTGCTTGTCCTTTCCGTTTTTTCCTGGGCAATCATCTTCCAAAAATCCCGGATGTTCGGGCAAATCGAACCACAAACCAAAAAATTTCTGCAGATGTTCCGCGCGGGGCGAGGCCTGCCCGATCCGAATACGCTGCGCGCCGGTGCAGGCGATACTCCGCTGGTGGCCGTGTATCAGGCCGGATACAAAGAGCTCGAAGCGCAGCTGCATAGTTCACAGGCGCGCAGCGCAGGCGCTGAACCGGCGCGGGTGAAAAATCCGAAAGCGGTCGGCGTGGAAATGCAGGTGGCCGCGGGCGAAGAGGTCCGCCGCCTGGAAAAATGGATGTCGTGGCTGGCGACGACCGGTTCGGTGTCGCCGTTCATTGGACTCTTCGGCACGGTGTGGGGCGTGATGGACGCGTTTTCCGGATTGGGCGATGCGGGCGCGGCCAGCCTGCGCGCGGTAGCACCGGGCATTGCCGAAGCGCTGATCACCACGGCGGCGGGATTGTTTGCGGCGATACCGGCGGTGATCGCCTACAACTATTACGTGGGCGGAATTCGAGGAGTGGCGGCGCGAATGGATAGTTTCGCGTCGGAGTTTGTGTCCAAGATCGAGACGATTTACAGCGCGTAGGATTTTGCGCTTGGCGATTGGCGCGCAGTCGCCGCGATTTGAACAGCACGGCCGCTGCGGGCGGTTCCGATCAACCCAAACAAAAAACTGAAACCGATCCACGCCAGCCGCGACGGGATTTGAATTTATGCCACAACTACAACGAGAGACCGGCACGACGCTTTCGGAAATCAACATGGTTCCGTTTATCGACGTGGTGCTGGTGCTGCTGATTATTTTTATGATCACCGCGCCGATTTTGCAGTCTGGCATTGAAGTGGACGTGCCGAAGACGAAAACGGTGAAGGAATTGACCGAAGTGCGGATGGTGGTGACCATCGACCGCGCGCAACGCGTGTACCTGAACGACAAACCGGTGAACATCCACGAAATCGGGCAAGCGCTCACGTCCCAAGTGAAGGATCCGGCGCATCAAACGGTATATGTGCGATGCGATGAGTCGGTGCCGTTTGGCAGTTGGGCGACGGTGGTCGATTCGCTGCGGCAAAACGGAATTCAAAACATCAGCGTGGTGACGCAGCCGCTGAGCGAGCGCGCGCAAACACAGTGACATGGCAGCCGCGGCTCAAAACCGGGTGAATTACGACAATCTGAAGGGCGGGATGTCGTTTTCGCTGATCTTTCACGCGGCGATTGCGGCCCTGCTGGTCGGCTCGGTGATTTTCAAGCACACCGGCGATTCGTGGGGCGGGCCGGGTGGAGCGATCACTGTGGGCGTAGTGGGCAGCGTGCCGGCAATTCCGATGCCTCGGCCGGAAACCGAAACCACGAACCGCGTGGTGGACGAAAGCAAAGGATTGTACAAGGCGGAAACGCCTCCTCCGCCACCGGTGGACGCGACGCCGATACCGAAGTTCGAAAAGAACAAGCCGCCGAAATATATTTCGAAGCCGTCGAAGCTGCTGGAAAATCCGGTGAAGCCGCCGCCGAACGCAGTGCCGTACGGAGGAGGCGGAACGCCGGCAGTTCCCTACTCTTCGTTTGCGCTGGGCGCGGGAACCACGCAGGCGGGAATGAGTTTCAACGGCGCGGGCGGGGGAAATTTCGGCGATCGGTTTTCGTGGTATGTGGAAGCGGTGCAGCGGAAAGTGAGCAGCAACTGGCTGCAATCGACGGTCGATCCGCGGATCAGTTTCGCGCCGAGGCTGGTGGCTACGTTTGATATTTTGCGCGACGGCAGCGTGGCGAATATCCAGATCACGAAGTCGAGCGGCAACCAGTCGGTGGATACTTCGGCGGTGCGGGCGATTCGAGATGCGTCGCCGATGGACCGGCTGCCGCCGGGATATTCGGGATCGCAGGTGAGCGTGGAATTTTGGTTTGATTTCAAGCGGTGAGCGGTAGACGACGCACAACGAAATAAAAAGGCGAAACGCGCTCCGGGGCGGGCGCAGACGACATGAAGACGCGAACTGAATTGAGGCGGACGAGGAATTTTCAGACGGTGGCGCTGCGGGTGTTGGGGCTGTGTTCCCTGCTGGTGCTGCTGTTGGCTTGCGCGAGCGGCGCGGCGGCACAGGATTGGTTCAAGACGGGCACCGGACTCGGCGTATCGAAAGCGCGCGTGGCCGTGCCGGAATTTGGCGTGAAATCGCCGGGCGTGCAGCCGCTCGAAAAGACTTTTCATGACGTGCTCTGGGCGGATTTGCAATTCTGCGGAATTCTGGATCTGGTGAGCCCGAGTTTTTACCCCGTGACGGCGCCGACGCAGCCGAGTGAATTGAAACCGGCGGAATGGTCGGCCGATCCTGCAAACGCGTATATGGTGGCGTACGGAAATCTGACCGGCGACGGAACGAATCTGGCGGTGGCGGGATATCTTTCGGACGTGCACAACCCGAATGCGCCGATTGCGCTGCAGAAGGTTTATCGCGGCACATCGAACGATGCTGGCGCGCGATTGCTGGCGCATAAATTCGCTGATGACATCGTGGCGCTTTTGGGCGGCGGAAATTCGGGAATCGCGCAGACGCAAATCGCGTTTGTAAGCTCGAAGAGCGGAAACAAAGAAATCTGGGCGATGGATTACGACGGCGCGAACCAGCATCAACTGACGCACCTGAAATCGATTTCACTGACGCCGCGGTGGTCGCCGGATTCTTCGCGCATCGCGTTTACCTGCTACGTGCCGTTTCGCGGAATCACTTCCCCGCAAATTTGCGTGTATTCGAGCGTGTCAGACCGGCTGATTTCGTTTCCGCGTTACCGCGGATCGAATAGTTCTCCGGCGTGGTCGCCGGACGGAAACCAGATCGCGTTTATGTCGAGCCAGAGCGGCGATCCGGAGATTTACGTGACCGATACGGACGGCAGCCACCTGAAGCGGCTGACGTTTGCGGCGGGCGTGAGCACTTCGCCTGCGTGGAATCCGAAGACCGGCAAACAGATCGTGTTCGTGAGCGACCGCGGCGGCGATCCGGTTTTGTATCTGGCGAACTCCGACGGCACCGACGTGCAGAAGCTGGACATGCCGGACATGGGCTACGTGGTGGATCCGGCGTGGTCGCCGAACGGGCAGCTGCTGGCGTTTAGCTGGCGGCGGCCGAGCGGAAATTTCGATATCTATATCATGGACATCGTGAACCGGCAGCTGGTGGAGCTGACGCGCGATGCGGGACGCAACGAGCGTCCTAGCTGGGCGCCGGATGGACGGCATCTGGTGTTCGAATCGACTCGGAACGGGACGCGGCAGATCTGGTCGATGCTGGCCGATGGAAGCGAGCCGAGGCAGTTGACGTTTGAAGGGCAAAACGAATCGCCCAACTGGTCAACGAAGTAAGCCGAAAGATTGTGTGCGCGAGTTTCGCTTCCCTCCCAGCCGGGGGCGGCGAAGGTTTAGAAGTTGGAATGCATTTGGCAATTCGAATGGGAATTGGATAGGGACGAGCGGAAAACTCATTTAAATTTATTTCGGCCGATTCGACGAACACGTTGGAACGACTCCGAAGGAGGCTATTCGTGCAAAATTTCGTGATAGAAGATTTCAAGATGCGGAACGGAAAGGCGCGGAACTGGAATTCGATGAATCGCGGATTAGTGTTGGGATTGGCAGCGCTGGTCTTGTTTGCCGCCGGATGCAAAAAGACGGTTGCAGTGGGCCATACGCCCGCGCCGCCTCCTGCACCGACGGCGCAACCGACGGTGACGATCAGCGCTTCGCCGACGACGGCCAAGAGCGGCGACACGGTGACGCTCACATGGAGTTCGACCGATGCGACCGACGCGGACATCGAGCCAGGCGTGGGTAAAGTGTCGGTACAAGGCACGACGCCGGTCATTCCGACCAGCTCGACGACCTACACGATCACGGCGACCGGTCCTGGCGGCAGCGCAACAGCCAGCACGCGCGTGACGGTGGGAGCGGGCGGCCCGGTGACGTCTGGCCCGGTGAACAACGGCAACCAGAGCATGAGCGAACTTTTCGAGCAGAACGTAAAGGACGCTTACTTTGATTTCAACAAGGCGGACATTCGCGGCGACGCGCGCGACGCACTGGCGAAGACGGCGGAGTTTTTGCGGTCGTATCCGCAGGTGCGCGTGACGATCGAAGGACATTGCGATGACCGCGGCTCGACCGAGTACAACATCGGATTGGGCGAGCGGCGCGCGCAGGCGGCGAAGAATTATCTGACGTCGCTTGGGATCACGGCCGACCGGATGGATACGGTCAGCTGGGGCAAAGAGCGGCCGTTCTGCACCGAGCAGACCGAATCGTGCTGGCAGGAAAATCGGCGGGCACACTTCGTCGCGGCGAAGTAAAATCGTATAGCGAATCACCGAGGCCGGCGGATCTGAACATCGCCGGCCTGGTTATTTTCAGAAGCGGGAAGAATCTTCAGGAGGCATGCCTTGCGTACACGACCCATCTTTTATGCCGGCGCCGCGGTGCTCGCGGGCACGATCTGCGGATCGATGCTGGCTCCGCGCCCGACCGGCGCGGTATCGAAGGAAATGATCCAGCTGCAGGATTCGATCGCCCAATTGCAGGCCGGCCAACAGGCCATGCGGACCGCGATCGACGCGAATAACGCTTCGATGCACACGCTGATCCAGCAGCAGATGGATACAGTGAACAATCTGAGCGCGCAAATGAAGGAATTGCAGAAGACGGTGGGCGAGTCTTCAGCGAACGACGGCGCTAAGATCGACACCATGGCCACGCAGACCCAGGGCGTGAGCGATAACATTCAGGACGTGCAGGCGCGCGTGGGCAAGCTGGCGGCGCAGATGAACGATATGCAGAGCACGCTGCAGAGCATCGACGGGCGGCTCTCGGGCGGCGGCACGATCAGTGCACCACCGACGAGCGGCGCACCGAATGGAGCGGCTCCGGCCGCGGCGGGACCGAGCGGCGCGGCGAGTGCAGCTCCGGCTGGCGGATTGTCGTCGATGCCGGGAATTCAGTCCGATACGCTGTACCAGAACGCGCTGCGGGATTTCACCACCGGAAAGTACGATCTTTCGCGGCAGGAATTCAGCGACTACGTGAAGAATTTCCCGAACACGGATCTGGCGTCGAACGCGCAGTTTTATCTGGGCGAGATTTCCTACCAACAGGGCGATTTCAAGGACGCGATCACCCAATACAACCTGGTGCTGGGAAATTATCCGCAGAGCTTCAAACTGGCCGCGGCGCTGCTGAAGAAGGCTCTGGCAGAGCTGGAGTTGGGAATCAAGGCAACCGCGACGCGCGATCTGAAAGAAGTGGTGCGGCGGTTCCCCGGATCGGATGAAGCCCGGCGAGCGCAGGCCAAGCTGAAGGAATTGGGAGTAGCGACCACAACGCACACCGCGCCGCGGTAGTCGATTTGGATTGGATGTAGCGAATCCGGCGAGCGGAAGAAATACAAAGCCGCCGAAGCGATCGAGCCTGAAAGGCTCGGGTGCTTCGGCGGCTTTTGTTTTTGCGGATGCGCTTACGGCGCTTCGAACGAAAACTTAGGCGCGGAGGTTGTCGGCTCGCCAGTTTTGAATCTGCTGCTTGATGGCTTTGCGGTCATCGAGCTTTTCGGTGAGGACCTTGCGGGCGAGCGCAGGAAGCTCGGCATCGCTGGCAAAGCGAAGGGCTACGAACTGATTGCGGGTGAATTCGCCGATGCGGGGCTGCAAGTCGGGAGGCAGCAACTCGCGCATGCGAAGCCGCTCTTCGAGGCGGATGACGCGGTCTTGCACGGTGAGCGCCATGATTCGGGCGGTAAACGAAAAGACCACGAGCGCCAGCGCGACGAGCACCGCGAAGGCGCGTTCGAACGAGAGGTTATGAGCCAGGCGGACAATCTGCCATACCAGGTTGGCCAGGAATACGGGGCCGACGAAAAAGTGAAACGGCGGATAGAATTTGGCGTGATTTTTGAAATTTTGGGCTTCGGGCATGGGCGCCTCCGTGAATTTGACGGTGTGAATGGTAACAGAAATTGTGCTGGGACTCGCAGTGAGCCCAGACGACAGCGGTTGCGAGAATTCAGCTGAGTGGACCAGCGCGAAGTTTCGCGAAACTGTGCAGAGTTGCGGCGTGAAAAAGAAAACGGGCCCAAGCTTCGGGCCCGCTTTCAGAGTTACGAGTTGTAATAGCGTTTAGAAGATGTAGCGCAGGCCGAGTTGAACTTCGCGCGGGCCGGCGTCACCGGTGATGTTGCCGAACGTTCCCAGGTTATTGAAGCTCGCGCTCGGATTGTTGAAGTTCACGTGGTTGAACAGGTTGATGGCATCCACGCGGAACTGCAACTTGTGGCTTTCCGACCACGGCATCTGGAAGTCCTTCAGCATGGCCATATCGATGTTCCACAGACCGGGGCCGCTGACGACGTTGCGTTGACCGGGGCCACCGGCGATCGGGAAAGTGAATGCTCCCTCCGCCGCAGTCGGGTCTTTGAAGTATTGAACGGTGCCCGCCGAAGCGTCGTAGTGGATACCGGAGCGAACATCTGCGTTCGTGCCGGTGAACACCATGCCCTGTGTCTGGCTGAAGTCGATCGTGTATGCGCCCGAATCGACCTTGAACGGCTGGCCGCTGTAGGCAGTGAAGATGCCAGTGAAACGCCATCCGCCAATCAGTTCGTTGAGCGGCTTTGAGGCATCGTGCGCGAGCCACTTTCCGGTACCGATGGGCAGCCCGTAATCGAAGTTGCCCACCAAAATGTGGCGGTGATCGAAGTCGGAGTTTCCGCGGCAGACGCGAAGGTCGCGAAGGTCGCAAATTTCCGCAGCGCCGGAGGAAAGGTATCCGATCAGGTTGTTCTGAACGTCGGAGTCGTTGTCAATCGAGTGCGAGTAGGTGTAGTTCAACTCGACCGTCAAGTTATGCGACACGCGGTGATTCACTCGAACGATCAAAGCGTTGTAGTTCGACGAGCTCCAGTTGCCGATGAAACCCGCAGCGCCGGCCTGGGAAAGCAATCCCACGTTCGGCGAGATCCACGGCGCGTTACCCGAAGGGCCGACGCCGCCGAGGTACGGTTCGTTAGCCATCGAGACGATCAATGATGAAACGTCGCCGTTGGCGAAGTAGTTACCGAAGGCAGCGGCCGCGAGGTCGGTGCAACCGCCGCTGATGCCGAACAGCGCGTTGACGCTCGCGCAGGTGTAGCCGCTGGGCGCCAAGGCTGCGTTCATCTGGTTCTCAAACCACGGTTGGTCAACGATCGGCGATCCGGTCTGCACGGCCTTCTGTACGGCTCCGAAGGCGTCGTACAACTTCTGGCCTGAGGTCGCGTCCTTGAAGTTCAGGGTCTGAGCCGGGTCAGCGATGGCGGGCAAACGACGGCCCAGCTTTCCAACGTAGTCGGCTTCGATCAGCCAGTCGCCGGGAAGTTGGCGCTGGATACCGAACGAGAAGTGCATTTCGTACGGCGTCTTGTAGTGCGGATCGAAGTTGAAGAAGCAGCATTCACCGAAGCCGCCCTGGAAGAATCCGACCGGGTTTCCAGACCCGTCCAGGTTCGGCGTGAAGGAAGGCCGCGGCGAAACGCCAGGAGGGGGCGACGGCGGCAAGTTGCCGGCAATCGCCGATGGAATGCACGGCGCCGGGCAAACGAACCGCGGGCTGGTGCTGAGGTCGTTGTAGTTTTCCGGAAGGCTGTTGCTGAACAGGAAGCTGGTTTCGTCGAGTTCGAAGCCCTGACCGATCAGGTTGTTGTCGTAATCCAAACCGAATCCGGCGCGAACCGTGGTCTGGCGATTTCCAAACAACTTCGCCAGCCAGCCCTCGGTAGCCGACGGCGAATAGGCCATACCGATGCGGGGCGCAAAATTGGTGTACGACGGTTTGTAGTAACCCGGAGCGTGATTCTTATCGCCGCCCAGGCTGTAGGTGAGAATCGGCGCAGCGTCATACCCGCTGACGCCGTTATCTGAGTTCAAGAGGCGCGGTCCGAAGATACTTTCCGGCGTTTGGTTCTGGATTGCCTCGTATCCATTTACTTCGGTGAGTGGCTTGTGGAACTGCCAGCGCAACCCGTAGGTAATGGTGAAGTCCGAGCGCACCGTCCAGGAATCCTGCGCGAAAAACTCATACTGTGTCGAGTGGTAATCGCGAACGGGAATGCTGCCCTGAGGGAGCGGATTTCCGGACAGATCGTAGTTGTAGCCGGACGAAACGCTCGAGAACCGTCCGAGCGCCAGGGGGAACAGCCAATCCCATTCCTGCGTGCCGGCAGAACCGATGTCGTTTGGACGATTGGCGGCGAGCAGCGAGTTCAGGTTACCGCCCAATCCAACCGAGAAGCTGTTAGTGTCCGTCAGGTTTCCCGACTTGAAGATCGTCGGTGAAATCACGCCGCCGAACTGAAGCACGTGCTTACCCCGGACCCAAGTGAGCGTATCGCGGCCCTGGTACACAGGGACAACCGGAAACTGCTCGTTCAGACCGAGGTACGGCGCGCTAATGATGGAGCCAAAGAACGGATTCGAGAAATTCAAGTTGTCGGGAAAGGTCGGGCGATTGTTGATGACGAAAGCGTTCACCTGGTTGGTCTCGCCGAACGACGCCTGGTTGGTCATCGTCGGAGAGATCGTCCAGGTTTCTCCGACGACCCAAGAGCGAGAGTGATCAACGTACCCTGCCGACGGATTTGGGTCGCCGGGAAGCACTTGGACCGGGGTGCCACTGAATCCACCGTCCAGGCTGCGGTCCCAAGTGCCACGAGCAAACAAGCGGTGATTCTGATTGATTTGATAGTCGACGCGACCGATGTAGGTGTTCTCGTTGTTGCGGACCGGCGAAACGAAGTAGTAGCCGCCGGTGTTCAAGCCATCGCCGACCTGGGTGTTGTTCGGGGCGGGATAGCCGCGAGCGTTGAGAAACGAAAGAAGGTCCTGGTCGGCTCCGATTCCGAGCGGGTCGAGAGCGGCAAGCGAATTGGTACCCGTCAGCGGCGTGGTCTCGACGTTGCCGGACGTATTGATGTAGTTCAACTGGCCGTTCAAAAGCGCCGGCAGAGGTACGGTGACGTAGTTCCCTGAAGGTGTGACCGAGCGCAAACCGTTGTAGGAGAAAAAGAAGTACAGCTTGTTCTTGATGATTGGTCCGCCGAAATCGCCACCGAACTGGTTGCGGATCAACTGCGGATTGGGAATGTCGTTGAGCTTGTTGAAGTAGTCGTTGGCGGCGTACGCGGTGACGCGGTTGTACTCAAAACCCTGACCGTGAAACTGGTTGGTGCCGCTCTTGGTTACGAGTTCCAACTGGCCGCCGGCGCTATGGCCGTAGGTGGCGTCGTCGCCAGCGGTGGTGACTTTTAGTTCCTGAATCGCATCCAGCGGCGTGTTGACCGTGGTAGTGAAGGCAAAACCGCCGCGCTGGTCGTTGACGTCCAAACCGTCGAGAGTGATGTTGGTCTGGTCGGAGCGCGTACCGGTAACCGCGCCGCCGGGTGTGACGCCGGGCGCAAGCGCCAGATAGTTGGCAGCGTTGTTGACGAAGCTATTCGGCAAGTCCTGAATCCGGTTGCCGTCGATGTTCGAGCCGATTGTCGCGTCGGTGGTGTTCAACGTTTCGGTCGGAGCCGACGTGACTTCGATACTCACTTTGGCGTCGCCGAGCTGGAGCTGGGCGTCCCGCGTTTCCTTGTTGCCGACGTTCAAAGTGATCTTGTCCAGCGTCAGCGTTGAGAACCCGGCCTTGACGATCGACAGCGAGTAATTGCTGGCCGGAGGCACATTCAGAAATTCGTACACGCCGATGGCGTTCGTGGTTTTGGTCAGCGAGAAGCCGATCGACGCGTTGGTTAGCGTGACGCTGGCATCCGCGACGCTGGCGCCGGACGGGTCAGTGACCACGCCGGTGAGGTTGGAGTTGTCCTGCGCTTGAAGGTTGGCTGCGCCGAACAGGAAGACCGCGAACAGAAGACCCAAAGCAAAAACACGGACTACACCAAATCGAAAAGCTTCCAGGTTCATGTTTCCCCCAAGAGCGGCTGCTGCGGTAAGTTCCATTACCTACCACGCCGCCTGCTCGACCCTGCTTCTAGTACACAACCACCAGGAATTGTGCGGTTCCATTGCAATTGCAGTACCACGAGCGGCCGCAAATGACGAAGCGCATTCTGCTGCAACGAGTTTGAATTCAGCAGCTTGTGACCCTACGGCAAAACGAATGGCGGGAGTGTAGCGGATTTTTTCCAGAATTTAGAATAATTTTTGTAAAAATATGCAAATGCGGAGATTTTACAAATCAGGTTCGGAGCGAGCGATAAACGCAAGCGCCTGCTACAGATAGACGCGCTACCAAATTCTCGCGCGCGCGAGCGCGGTTCGGATATACTCGCGGGACAACTCAATCTCGACGGAGAGGCGGAACGACATGTCAGTGAACAAAGTGATTTTGGTAGGGCGGCTGGGGCGCGATCCGGAAACGCGATTCACCGGCGGCGGGCAGGCCGTGGCGAATTTCTCGGTGGCCACGGACGAAACATATAAGGATAAGAACGGCGAGCGGCAGAAGCGAACCGAATGGCACAAGATTGTGGTGTGGGGCAAGCAGGCCGAAATCGCGCAGCAGTATCTGAAGAAGGGATCGCTGGTGTTTATCGAGGGGCGCATCCAATCGCGCGAGTGGCAAGACAAGGAAAACCAGAAACGCACGAGCTTTGAAATCGTGGCGACGAATTTCCGTATGCTAGGCGGACGAGCGGACGGGGCTTCGGCGGGAGCCGGTGGCGGATCGCAAGAGCGCGGCGGATACGGCGGCGGTGGCGGCGGGTCGAGACCGTCGGCAGATCCGGATTTTGAAGGCGGCGGAATGCAGGACGACGGCGGATCGCACGGGCCAGAAATTTCCGACGAAGATATTCCGTTCTAGGAATTCGCAGCGAGAATTGAAAAGCGCGCAGATGGCTCGAAGTTCGAGCGGCTGCGCGCTTTTTATTTGTGCGGCGGAACTTTGGTGTGCGCGGTTAGTGCGGCTTGGCAACGGCAGCTTGCCTACGCTGCTCATCCAGCTTGCGCATGATTTCTTCGAACTTGGGCAATTGCTCGGGTGTGAGAATGGCGCGAACGCGGTCGCGGCCTGCTTTGCGAATCTGATCGCGCTGCGCATCGGCGGCGTCGTAGTCGGCGTGAATCTGATTGTGGGTGTCGTCGACGATGGCGGTGAATTGCTGCGCCTGCTGCGGAGTGAGGCTGAGCTGCGCGGTCATGTTGGAAACGATCTGCTGGGTAGTCATCGGCGCGGGCGGCTGCTGCTTGCCCCACACGCGCTCGCCCCATAGATGATTGGCGGTGCCGCCAAACAAGGCACCGAGCAGGAAGACGACCAGCACCAGAATCGCCGCTTCGCTTCGCGTCTTAGTGGTTTCCATGTTTCGTATCTCCCACGGGCATCAGGAAATCGTCACGTTCAGCGGGCGATGTCTGATAGTCGGGAAACAATCCGACGTCTTCACTGGCAGACATGTTGGAGGCGACGTACGAATCGCCGCGGTGCGTGGAAACGTCGACGGTGATAATCAGAGCGAGAGCCACGGCGGTGCCGGCGGCAAATCGCCAGGCCAGCGACACAAACGGTTTCCAGATCGATTTTTCATCGGCGCGAAGCGCTTCGGCGTGGCGAATGCGAGCCATGGTCAAATGCGCGAAGCCCGGACCGGGATCGGCCGCCGGCTCGAGCAGCGAGAGAAGGCGCGAACTGGCCGTCGCGACATCAAGCGCAGTCGAGCAACCGGAGCAGGATTTCAGGTGTTCCGCAAGCAACGCAGCATCGGCGCCGCCGAGTTCCCCGCTGATACGATCTTCGAGTAGCGGTTCGAACCGCGGACAGGCTCCGGTGTTTTGCGTGAGATTGTTATCCGTCATCGTCAGACCCTTTTCCTTTCTGCAGAGTTTGGCTGAGACGCGTTGGATTCGAGCCGTCGCTTGTAAACATCCATCAGTCGCGCGCGAGAACGAAACAGCCTGACCTTCACAGTGTTGACATTCAAATCGAGCATTTCCGCCAGCTCCTGCACGGAGAAACCTTCGACTTCCTTGAGCATGAGCAGCTGGCGATCTTCATCCGATAATTTTTCCAGCATGCGCTCGAGCAAGTCGCGAGCTTCGGCGCGTTCACTGGGACTTTCCGGCGGCCGGTCGGCGGAGACGACCCCATCGAGCCGCGAAACCTGATCCTCCGACAAATCAGCTTCGTACATCAACGGGCGGACTTTTTTCTTGCGCAAATAGTCCCAGCACTCGTTGACTGAAATTTTGTACAGCCAGGTGGAGAAAGCCGAGCGCTGATCGAAACGCTTCAGCGATACGAACACTTTCAAGAACACCTGTTGGACGACATCTTCCACATCTTCGCGACGCCGCAGAATGCCGGTGACCAGGCCGAAGACGCGCTGCTGGTGGCGGCGAATCAGCTCTTCGAAAGCGGCTTCCTGGCCGCCCTGGGCCAGACGCACCAGTTCGCGCTCTTTTTCACCCTTGTCGCTCCGTGCAGCCTGGAGCGGCAACGTAGAGGCAGAGGCTGCCACGTTCTTTGGGACGTCAGGCATTGGGGTTCGGTTTCAACAAAGTGTCCGCGGCCGTGACCAAAATGGGGTTGCAGGCCGGTTGGACGCGTGTGACAATAGCGAACATGATAATCGGAGACCGTATTCGGCTGCTACGTGAAACAAAGAAACTTTCCCAGGGCGATAT
Organism: uncultured Acidobacteriota bacterium; assembly: GCA_963719065.1. Taxonomy (GTDB): domain Bacteria; phylum Acidobacteriota; class Terriglobia; order Acidiferrales; family UBA7541; genus Palsa-295. The sequence goes on from CAVRAM010000001.1 coordinate 1,304,774, forward strand.
CGAGAAGCGCACAGGCCTGCTTCGATGCTACATTTCGCGCGTCGAAAATGGGCACACCGTGCCGGCGATTGAAACTCTGGAAAAGCTGGCTCGCGCCATGGAAGTGCCGCTGTACCAGCTCTTCTATGACGGCGAAGAGCCGCCCGTACTGCCGAACCTGCCAAAAAGAAAGTCTGCCGACGATATCGCGTGGGGCAGCCGCGGAAAGGACGCCCGAATTCTGGGGCGTTTTCGCCGCTTGATGGGCCGCATCGAGGAACCGGACCGCCGGTTGCTGATGTACATGGCCCAGAAAATGGCCAGCCGCTAGGCGTAGCCTTAGGTGCAATTGTCGAAATGGCGAGGCCGCTGGGGCCATGGGGCATTGCTTGCCCTGGCGGACCCGTTCCATTTTGGAACACGGCCCACTGTACCCCGAAATTCCCCCTAATTCCCTGCCCCTGCTATTCCCATTCAATCGTGCTGGGCGGTTTTGAGCTGATGTCGTAAACGACGCGGTTGACGCCCGGAACTTCGTTCACGATTCGCAGCGACATGCGCTCGAGAACTTCCATCGGCAGGCGCGTCCAGTCGGCGGTCATCGCGTCCTGCGATTCGACGACGCGGACGGCGATCGTGGCGCCGTAGGTGCGGCCGTCACCCATCACTCCCACGCTTTGCACCGGCAGCAGCACGGCGAAGGCTTGCCAAACTTTTTCGTACAGTCCAGCGCGACGGATTTCTTCGATTACGACGGCGTCGGCGGCGCGCAGAGTTTCCAGTTTCGGGCGGGTGATGTCGCCGAGGATGCGGACGGCGAGGCCCGGTCCCGGGAACGGATGCTTCACCAGGATTTCTTCGGGCAGCCCGAGTTCGCGCCCGATTTTGCGGACTTCGTCTTTAAAAAGATCGCGCAGCGGTTCGATCAGGCCGAAGGGCATGTCGGCAGGCAGGCCGCCTACGTTGTGGTGCGATTTGATGACGGCAGAGGGTCCCTTGACCGAAACGGATTCGATTACGTCTGGGTACAGAGTTCCCTGCACCAGAAATTTTACCGGCAATCCGCCCGCGGCCGAGGCGACGAGCTTTTTCTGTTCCTCGGCGAAAATTTCGATGAATTCGTGGCCGATGATTTTGCGTTTCTTTTCCGGGTCGGTGACGCCAGCGAGCGCGCCGAGGAATCGCGCGGAGGCATCGACGCCGATGACGTTGAGGCCCAAGCGCGAGCGAAGCAGCTCGAGAGTTTCCTCGAATTCGTTGCGGCGCAGCAGTCCGGTATCGACGAAGACGTTGGTGAGGCGGTCGCCCATGGCGCGATGAACCAGCGCGGCGGCAACGGCGGAGTCCACGCCGCCGCTCAGCGCGCAGATCGCGCGGCAGCCTTCGGTCTGAGTGCGAATCGCATCGACCGTGGCAGAGATAAAACCGGCGCGGCTCCAATTTTGTTTCGCGTGGCAAATTTCGAAAATGAAATTGTTCAGAATGTCAGTGCCGCGGTCGGTGTGATTCACTTCGACGTGGAACTGAACTCCGTACCAGCCTTTGGCGGCATTTTGTACAGATGCGACGGCATTGGCGGTGCGGCCGATGACTTCGAAGCCGTCAGGAACGGTGATCACGTTGTCACCGTGGCTGTTCCAGATTTTCAGTTTTTCAGGAATGCCGCCGTACAGCGCGGAGTTGCCGGAGATAGTGAGGTCGGCGCGGCCGTATTCGCGGTGCTCGACCGGAGACACTTTTCCGCCGAGAGTGTGCGAGAGCCATTGCATGCCGTAGCAAATTCCGAGGACAGGCACACCGAGGTCGAGAACCCTTGGATCGCAGTAGGGCGCGTCTTGGTCGTACACCGAGCTGGGGCCGCCGGAAAGAATAATGCCGACCGGCTCGAGCGCGCGGATTTCGTCGAGCTTGGCGGTGCACGGCAAGACGGCGGAGAAGACCTGCTGCTCGCGCACGCGGCGGGCGATCAACTGGGTGTACTGGCCGCCGAAATCGAGGACGACGATTCCGTGGCGCGTGCTGATGGGCGCCTGCGATTCCTTCTGCGATGCTGCCCCGCTTGATGGAGTCATGGAGTTCATCCTGTGGCTCGATTCGCTTTTTTCATCCGGTACTGCAGGAACGCAACGCCGCTATTTTATGACAATGTTGACCAATTTTTTCGGGACGACGACGACCTTGACGATTTCTTTTCCGGCGAGCAGCTCTGCGATGCGCGCGTCAGCCAATGCGCGTTCGCGGGTTTCGGTTTCGCCCAGGCCGTCTTCGACCATGATTTTCCCGCGCAGGCGGCCGTTGATCTGAATGATGACTTCGAATTCGTCTTCGCGCGCGAGTTCGTCGCTGTAGGCCGGCCAGGTTTCGCGCGACAGCGTGGTGGAGTGGCCGAGCATTTCCCACAACTCTTCGGCGATGTGAGGAGTCATCGGCGAGAGCATCAGGATCAAAATTTCAAACGCACGCTTCAGGATCGCCGGATTCATTTCAACGTCGAGTGGCTCGAGCTCCTGCATTTCGTTCACCAGCGACATGATCAGCGCGACCGAAGTGTTGAAGTGCCAGCGAACTTCGTAGTCGTTGGTGATTCGCTTCAGCGTCTGGTGAACGCGGCGGAGCAGCTGCTTTTCTTTCGCAGTGACGATTTCCGGCGCGGCAGATTGCGTTCCGCCGGCTGGAATGGATTTAAGCGCGGGCGCGTGCTTTGCGACCAGCTTGTAGAGCTTGGTGAGGAAACGCGACGAGCCCTCGATGCCCTGCTCGCTCCATTCCAGATCTTTTTCAGGCGGCGCGGCGAATAGCGTGTAGAGCCGTCCGGTATCGCATCCGTAGCGGTCGGCCATGTCGATCGCGCCGACCACGTTGCCGCGCGACTTCGACATTGCAACCCCGCCCTTCTGCACCATTCCTTGCGTGAACAGGCGAGCAATCGGTTCGCCGTGCTGCACCATGCCCAGATCGCGCATCACTTTGCAGAAAAATCGCGAATACAGCAGATGAAGAATGGCGTGAGTGATGCCGCCGATGTACTGGTCGATGGGAAACCAATATTGCGCTTTGTTTTTGGCGAACGGTGCAGTGTCGTTGTGCGGATCGGTATAGCGATAAAAATACCAGGACGAATCGACGAACGTGTCCATGGTGTCTGTTTCGCGGCGCGCCGGGCCGCCGCATTTCGGGCAGGTGGTGTTGACGAATTCGGGCGAGCCGGCTAGCGGCGACTGGCCTTCGCCGGTGAGCTGCACATTTTCCGGCAGACGAACCGGCAGCTGATCGTCAGGCACGCCGACGATGCCGTCTTTTTCGCAGTACACAACGGGAATCGGTGTGCCCCAGTAACGCTGTCGGGAAACGCCCCAGTCTTTCAGCCGGTAGGTGGTTTCGGCAGCGCCGAAATGCTTTTCGGCGGCGTTGGCAGCCATTTTCGGAAGCGCTTCATCGGTGGTCAGTCCGGTGTACGCGCCGGAATCGACCAGCTTGCCGTGCTCGGTGTACGCGGCGGTCATGCCTGTCAGCGCCAGCGGTTCGCCTTCCAGCGGTTGGATGACAATTTTTACGGGCAGATGATATTTTTCGGCGAATTCGTAGTCGCGCTCGTCGTGCGCGGGAACGCACATCACCGCGCCGGTACCGTATTCGGCGAGCACAAAGTTCGCGACCCAGATGGGAATGTGCGCGCCGGAAAACGGATTGATCGCGAAGCGCCCGGTGAAGAATCCCTCTTTTTCGGCGGTGGCGATATCGGCCGCACGAACGCTTTTTTGCCGCATGGCTTTCAGTTGCGATTCGATGGCCGCGAGTCCGGGCACACCCTGCAGAAGTTTTTCGAGCTTGGGATGTCCGGCGGAGATCACGATCGCCGAGGCGCCGTAAATCGTATCTACGCGCGTGGTGAAAACTTCGAGCGATTCGCCGCTCAGGTCGGCGACGTCGAATTTGATGCGCGCGCCGGTGGATTTGCCGATCCAGTTGCGCTGCATGGTCAGGACGCGCTCGGGCCATCCGCCTTCAAGCTGGCGCATGTCGTCAAGCAGTTGATCGGAATATTGAGTGATGCGGAAAAACCACTGTTCGAGTTCTTTCTGCTCGACGCGCGTGGTTTCGTGGCGCCAGCAGAATCCGTCGATCACTTGTTCGTTGGCGAGCACGGTGCAGCAGGCCGGGCACCAATTCACTTTGCTCTTTTTGCGGTAGGCGATTCCCTTTTCCAGCATGCGCAGAAAAAGCCACTGATTCCAGCGGTAATATTCCGGCTCGCAGGTGGAAATTTCGCGGCGCCAGTCGTAGCTGAATCCGAAGCGGCGCATGGTATGGCGAAATTCGCGGATGTTGGATTCGGTCCACTCGCGCGGCTTGGTCTTATTTTTGATCGCCGCGTTTTCGGCGGGCAGGCCGAAAGCGTCCCAGCCCATGGGATGCAGCACGTTGAAGCCGGTCATGCGCTTGTAGCGCGCCACGGCGTCGCCGATGGTGTAGTTGCGGGTGTGGCCCATGTGCAGGCTGCCGGAGGGATAAGGCAGCATTTCGAGCAGGTAATATTTTTTGCGGGAGGGATCTTCGTCGGCATTGAACGCGCCCTGGTCAGCCCACACTTTCTGCCACTTCGCTTCGATGGCGTGCGGGTCGTAGAAGGCCGGTCTGGAGTCGGGGTCTGCCAAGTTCACTTGCCTCGCGAACGGGATTTCGGTTTTTTCGACGATTTCGATTTGCGGCTGCGGCGCGCGTCGGAACCAGCCGAGACGGCGCGCCCGCCTTTCACTTTTGTCACACGCGTCTGGCCGGTGCGCTTCGGGCGCGGCTTCATGCCTTCGCCGGTCGCTTCCACGTGACGGCCAAACAGTTTCCACAGCGCAGCAACGTTGCGCTTATCGTCGCCGGGTTTATCGATCGGCGTTTCCAGCACAAACGCTTTTCCGGCGAGCAGCGGATGATTCAGGATGCGGCCGAACGCTTCGAGTCCGATCTTGCCTTTGCCGATGTGCTCGTGGCGATCGACGCGCGAGCCGTGATGGGTCTTCGAATCGTTCACATGAATCACGTGAACGCGGTCGATGCCGACGGTGCGGTCGATGGCTTGCAGAGTTTTGTCGAGCCCTTCGGCGGTGCGCAAGTCCCAACCGGCGGCGAAGGTGTGAGCGGTGTCAATGCAGACGCCCATCGGCAAATCGCGCGCCGCATCGAGAATGGCGCGCAACTCTTCAAAGCGCGAGCCGATCGAAGTGCCCTGGCCCGCGGTATTTTCGAGCAGGATTTTCAGGTCGCCGAGTTTCAGTCCGCGGGCGGCATGCTTCAAGCCTTGCGAGATGGCCGCGACGGCCGCTTCGGGAGTGCTTTCGCGTCCGCTACCGGGATGCGCGACCAGATAATCGGCGCCGAGGGCGATGGCGCGGATCAGTTCCTGATGAAACGCCTGCACCGAGCGCGTGCGCAGCACCGGATTTGGCGACGCGAGGTTGATCAGGTAGTTGTCGTGAATGACCAGAGGGCCGAGGCCGAGTTCTTTGCGGCGAGCGCGGAAGCGAGCGGCTTCCACGTCAGCGATGCGCGCAAAACCGCGCGTCCACATACGGGGACTGGACGAAAAAATCTGCAGCGCGTTGGCGCCGAGGCCATGTGCTAGGTCGAGCGAGCCGGTGATGTCTCCCGCTATAGAGGTGTGAATGCCGATGCGAATGCTGCCATCTTTCCAAGCGGGTATTTCCGGGGGTGGAGGCGCTTCGGGGCGGTACTCGTCGGCTTCGTCGAATGCCAGGCTAATTTTCTGTGTGTCTTCCGCCATTCTTTGGGGGTATCCAGCAGCCGCAAGGCTTGCAGATACACGGAGCGCCACAGGGCGCTTCACGAGTATCTGCTGAAACGTCAATTATAAGTGATTGGCGGAGGTTGCGCAAACGGGTTTACGGCCGCGAAATCGGCCGTGCCGAAGCGTCGGATCGCAAAGTTTTGGCGTCGGCTGCCGCAGTGTTTGTCGCAGCGACGAGTCAACCGGCTCGTATTAGGCCAGATCGTCGGGCGATTTTGCGCCGTAGAAGCTGAACCAAGGCTTGGCGGAGGTGAGGTGAGCGTTTACGTTTTCGATGTTCTTGACGCCCTGCCCCGCGAGCCAATCCTGCAGCGCTTTCAGGCCGGACTTGGCGTAGATGGGCACGCCGTCTTTCCACGTGGCGCGGCCGCAAAGCACACCGGAGTACGGAACGTTCGCTTCAGAGACCAGGTCGAGCGTTTCAGCGAAGACGTCGTTGTTGACGCCGGCGGAAAGATAGATGAATGGCTTTTTCGCGGCTTCGGCAGATTTGCGGAACAGGTCTTTTGCTTCGTCGCGCGAGTAGGCAGATTCACCCTTGCAGGCTTTAGTGCCGGCAACGTAGGCGATGTTCACCGGAACTTCCACTTTCAGAATGTCCACGGCGTACTGCGGCTTCGAGAATTCTTCCATGCTTTTGGTGACGACCTCAGGCTTTTTCTTCGCGTACTCTAGGCTCTTTTCGTCTCCGCCCTCGACGTAGCCGACGAGCTCGAGGAAAAACGGCACGTCGGCCGCGGTGCATTCGCCGCCGATGCGTTCGGTCCAGGCGTGCTTGATGTCGTTGATGGCGGGCGGATCAAACGGCGAGTAGTAGAGCAAAATTTTAATACAGTCGGCGCCGGCGGCAACGAGACGGCGGACCGACCAGAGCGAAAGCAAATCGGGCAAGCGGCCCGGACGGGTGTTATCGTAGCCGCTGTCTTCGTAGGCAAGCAGCAATCCGGCATGCTTATCGCGCGCCGCGGCGGCGGGCAAGCCGTATTCGGGATCCAGCAGGATGGCGCTGGCGTGCGGAGTGAGCGCTTCGGAAACGGCGGTCTTGAATTCCTCGAGCATCTGCGCCGGGACGTCTTTCTTGTCGATATTTTTTTCTTTGGAGAAGGCGCTCTTCAGAGAACCGCGCTGGTCCATAGCGGCAGCGGCGATCACACCGCGCGAATCGCTTACAGCGTGCAGTCCCTTCCGCTTACCGGCAGTCATCTTCATTTAAAGCCTCCGCAGGATCGGATTCTACGTTTCGACCGCTGGCATTTTAGCATGGGAGCGAAAAATCGACAGCGCGCGCGGACCAGAATTCAGAATGCGCACCAGGAGGGCGCTAGAGCCAAATCACGCGATGTTGGTGGGCGCAGGATGAAGATTGTTCGGCGCCGGAATCGGCAAGGTGAGCGACAAGGCCGGCACCGTAGGCAGCAAGGAACGGGAGGGCGCCGAGCAGGCGTTCCTGTAAATCGCGATGCGGGTAGAGGGCGTCGAGAAGGATGCGTTCGTGGCGATCGAGGACGCCGGTACGGAGATTTTCGGCGCGGCCAGCCTTCCCTTTCAGCTTGGCGAATTGGAACAGCATTTTCTTTTCGGCAGAGTCGAGAGCTCCGAGAAGAGTTTTGTCGAGCTTTTTCAGCGGATCGCGATAGGCGGAAAGAATTTTGTGCAGTGATTTTTCGTGCGCGTCGAATTTTTTAGCGAGCGCGCGGGGCAGCGAAGTCCGCTCCATCTTGGTGCGGACGGACTGGCGTCCGGCCAGGATGTCTTCGAACGTGAGCGAATATTTCTTCAGCAGGCGCGTTACGGGCGGCTCGATGAGCGTAAAGCTGGAACGCGGCAAAATCGCGGGCATGCGGCCCAGCAGTGATTTGTACACGACTTCGGCTTGCGCCATGTACGCGATTTCGGCGGGACCACCGATGTAGGCGGCGGTGGGCAAGAGCGTGTCCTGAACGATGGGACGCAACAACACGTTGGGAGTGAAGGCTTCGGGTTCACGGTCGATCGCGGTCTGCAATTCCTCGAGCGAAAATTGCGATTTGCCGGCGAAGAATTTGCCGTTGCGGCTGCGAAGCGGTTCGCGACGACCGCCGACGTTGTAAAACAGGAGCGTCGATTCGCGCGCGACTTTTACCTGGGCGTGGAATCCGCCGCGTTCGAGTTCTTTCGATCGGGCGATGAGCGCTTCGCGGAGCGCGTCCGAATCGTCGAGCGCTCGGCGGTAGATTTTCGCCGACACCTGATGAAGGCGCGCGTCGAGCGGATCGAGCAGGATGATGCCGAGCTGGGGGACCAGGCGAGCCATCAGCTTGCCGAAGGCAGAGCCGAAGGTTTCCGACGGCTGGTAGGATTCGCGGAGCGCGTTTGCGACAGCGTCGGCGTCCGGACCTTCGAGCGAATCCGCGGCGCGAGAAACTACGGCGGTGATGGCGTCGCCGAGAGTTACTTCGCCGACGCGATGGCCTTCGGCCGACTCGGTGTGCGGCAGCGAAAATTCCTGCAAGCCTTTGCTGGTGACCCAGAAGGCGTGATCGATTTCGGCGAGGTCGTGATCCTCGGTGGCGAGCCAGAAAACCGGCACGGCGTCGATGCCCTGGCGCGTGAGTTCGCGCGCGTACGCGACCGCGGAAATCGCTTTGTAAATGCTGTAGGCCGGGCCGCCGAATAGCCCCACTTGCTGGCCGGTGACGACGGCGACCGCGCCACTTGCCAGGCGATCGAGATTTTTCGCGACGGCATCGCTCGAGCCAAATTTTCGATTTTGCTCGCGCAACACTTCCACAACGATGCGGCGCGTTTCGGGAGCGACTTCGGCTTTCGCGGCGGCGGATTTCAATCCGGCGACGGTGGGCGGGTAGGCATAGTATTTCGCAACTTTTTCGAAATGATCGAGGAATGTTTCATACAGCGGCGTGGTGTGAGGGATGTCGCGAAACGAAATGCACTTCGACTCCGCCGCGGTGACCATCACGCTGCGGCCCCACACGTTGCGCAGACGCCGCGCAACGCCGTGCGCTCGTGCGAGCCCGCTTCCTGCGCAAGAGTTGCGCTGCAACAGGCGTGATTGCGTTGGGGCGAACTGCGCTGCTTTGGCAAGGCCTCTCCCTGTTTGTTTCTGCGGCTCCTACAACAGATGCGCGGCTTAGCCATTCAGATTCGCGAGCATGGCATCAATTTCGCGGCGAGCGGCATCCTGCAGCGGGAGCAAAGGCAGACGCGGCGCGCCACCAAAATAGCCGGAGTGATCCATCGCGTATTTCAGTCCGGCGATGCCGTACTGTGGTCCGAGCATTTTCGCCGGCGCCGTCAATTTTTGCGCCAGCGCGTGAGCCTTCGCGGCGTTGCCCGCTTTCGATTCGCGGTAAATCTCGCAACACAAATCAGGAAACGCATTCGCGAGCGCGAGGATCGCGCCGCACGCGCCCGCTTCCAGCGATTCGTACAACGTAGATGCTGAGCCGACCAGCATCTGGAATTCCTTCGGCGCAGCGGCGATGCTGGCGGCCAAAGCGGCGACGTTACCCGAACTATCTTTCATGCCGATGATATTCGGGTGCTTTGAAACGCGCGCGACGACCGGCGCTTCGACGTTCACATGGGTGAAAATCGGCACGGTGTACACCAGCACTGGAATCTTGGACGCATCCGCGACGCGAAGGTAATGCTCGGCGAGCGCATCTTCATTCATAGCGGGCTTATAAAAGCTGGGCGTGCGGACCAGAGCAGCGGCAAAACCGAGGCTGGCGGCGCGGGCGGTGTGGACGATGGTCTCGGCGGTGGATTCGGCGCCGGTGCCGGCGACCAGAATCTTCGACGAATCGGCGGCGGATTTCGCGGTTTCCCAGGATTTATACACTTCGTCCCACAGCAGCAGGACGGATTCACTGGTCGAGCCGTTGATGACGTAACCGGCGAGCGCGGTTTTGTTGTAGCGGGCGATATTTTCGCGGAAGCGGACGAAGTCCACGGCGCCGTCGCGAGCGAACGGCGTGGTGAGCGGCGCGAAAATCCCGTGGAGTTTCACGGAGTTAGTTTACAACAGCGGCCAGCAGCGCCGAAGCGCACAGGCAGCGCGGGCTATTTTTCCACGGCCGCATTGGTTTTGGTGCGGTGCAGGTCCTGCAGGGCGGCGACGTCGACTTTGTGTCCGGTCATGGCGCGAATGCCGCGAGCGGCGGCGCTGGCAGCCGAAAGCGTGGTGATGCAGGGAATGTTGTAGCGAATGGCAGCGCGACGGATCGATTTTTCGTCGTAGAAGGATTCGCGGCCGAGCGGTGTGTTGATCACCAGATCGACTTTCCCGGTTTTGATCAGGTCCACGATGTTGGGGCGGCCTTCGTTCACCTTATAAACGGATTCGACTTCGATTCCGGCGCTGGCGAGCGCGGCGGCGGTGCCGCGCGTGGCCACCACTTTCAATCCGGCGGCGAGCAAATCCTGGACAACGAAAGCGACGTGGCGCTTGTCATGATCGCTGACGCTGAGAAACACGGTGCCCTTTTGCGGCAAACGCTGGCCCGCGGCCAACTGCGCCTTTGCAAAGGCTAGACCGAACGTGGACGAGGTGCCCATCACTTCGCCGGTAGAGCGCATTTCCGGACCGAGGATGGTATCGACGCCGCGGAACTTGTTGAACGGAAATACCGGCGACTTCACGGCGTAGAAATCGTGCAGCGCCAGTTCCTTCACGCCGTTGGTGGTGATGCAGGGCAGATTCAAGTCGCGCAATTTGCGGCCGGTCATCAGCCGGGCGGCCACTTTTGCGAGCGGTACGCCGGTGGCTTTGCTGACGTACGGAATGGTGCGCGAGGCGCGCGGGTTCACTTCGAGCACGTATACCGTGTCGCGCTGGATGGCATATTGCACGTTCATCAGGCCGACGACTTTCAGAGCTTTCGCGAGACGCGAAGTGTAGTCGCGAATTTTTTCCAGGATCGCGGGCTTCAAGGTGACGGCGGGAAGCACGCAGGACGAATCGCCGGAGTGAATACCGGCTTCTTCGATGTGCTCCATGATTCCGGCGATTACCACGTCTTCGCCGTCGGCCAGAGCGTCCACATCGACTTCGGTGGCGTCTTCGAGGAACTGGTCGATCAAGATCGGGCGCTTCGGATCGGAGGTGGTGCCCATCAGCGCGGCTTGGGTGACGTATTCTTCGACCGTTTTCAGATCATAAGCGATGACCATGTTGCGTCCACCGAGCACGTAGCTAGGGCGAACGAGCACAGGCAAACCGATTTCGCCGGCGAGTTTCACGGCTTCTTTGGGTTCGAGCGCCGAGGCAGCGCGCGGCTGCGGAATTTTCAGTTCGTTCAGCAATGCGCCGAAGCGCTTGCGATCTTCGGCGAGATCGATCGATTCGGGATCGGTGCCGATGATTTGCGCGCCGTTCTTTTTCAGCTCAAGCGCCAGATTCAGCGGAGTCTGCCCGCCGAACTGGACGATCACTCCCTGCGGTTTTTCCTTGTCGAGAATGGCGAGAACGTCTTCGAGCGTGAGCGGTTCGAAATACAGGCGGTCGGACGTGTCGTAGTCGGTGGAAACCGTCTCCGGATTGCAGTTCACCATCACGGTTTCGTACCCGTCTTCTTTCAGGGCGAAGGCGGCATGGCAGCAGCAATAATCAAATTCGATTCCCTGCCCGATACGATTCGGGCCGCTGCCGAGGATGACGATTTTCGGACGCTCGACAGCGAACGCTTCGTCTTCCTGTTCGTAGGTAGAGTACAAATACGGCGTGAAGGATTCGAATTCGGCCGCGCAGGTATCGACGCGCTTGAAGACCGGCTGAATGCCGAGTTCCTTGCGGCGATTGCGGACGTCAGAAGGAGTGACGTTCCACAATTTCGCGATTTCGGCGTCGCTCGCGCCCGAGCGCTTGGATTCGAGCAGCAATTCCGGAGCGACTTTTTTCAGCGACGAGGCACCGATGCGGCGATCGACTTCGAGCATCGCCTCCATCTGGCAGATGAACCAGGGATCGATTTTCGTCAGGTTGCAAACTTCGTCGCGGGTCATGCCGCGTTCGAGCGCTTCGAACAGCCAGTGGATGCGGTCTGGGCCGGGCACGGTGAGTTTCTGGCGCAACAGCGCGGTGGTTACGTCCGCGGGCGGGCGCCATGCGGTGCTGGGTTCGAGCGAACGGATCGCTTTGCACAGCGCTTCCTGAAAATTGCGGCCGATAGCCATCACTTCGCCCACGGATTTCATCTGTGTGGTGAGTGTGGTGTCGCTGCCGGGAAACTTTTCGAATTGCCACTTGGGAATTTTCGCGACCACGTAGTCGATGGTCGGCTCGAACGAGGATGGAGTTTTCTTGGTGATGTCGTTGGGGATTTCGTCGAGCGTCCAGCCAAGCGCGAGCTTCGCGGCGATTTTGGCGATGGGAAAACCGGTGGCTTTGCTGGCCAGCGCCGAGCTGCGCGAAACGCGCGGATTCATTTCGATCACGGTCATGCGGCCGGTGGCGGGATCGACGGCAAATTGAATGTTGGAGCCGCCGGTTTCGACGCCGACTTCGCGGATGATGGCGGCCGCGGCGTCGCGCATGTGCTGATATTCCTTGTCGGTGAGCGTCTGCGCCGGAGCGACGGTGATGGAGTCGCCGGTGTGAATACCCATCGGATCGAAGTTCTCGATCGAGCAGATCACCACGAAGTTGTCGCGATTGTCGCGCATCACTTCGAGTTCGTATTCTTTCCAGCCGAGGACGGATTCTTCGATCAGCGCCTGGCGGACAGGGCTGGCGTCGAGCGCGCGAGCGATCAGGTCGGCAAATTCTTCGCGATTGTAGGCAATCGAGCCGCCGGTGCCGCCCAGAGTGAACGACGGGCGGATGACGACTGGATAGCCGAGCTTGTCGGCGAGCTTCACCGCTTCGGCAACTTCGGTGACGACTTCGGATGCCGGAACTTCAAGGCCCAGTCGGCGGCAGACGTCTTTGAACAGCAAACGGTCTTCGGCGATTTTGATCGCTTTCAGCGACGCGCCCAGAAGCTCGACTTTGTATTTTTCGAGGATGCCCGCTTCGGCGAGTTCGACGGCCAGATTCAGCGCGGTCTGACCTCCGACGGTGGGCAAGAGCGCGTCGGGACGTTCGATGGCAATGATCGCTTCGAGATATTCCTTGGCGAGCGGCTCGATGTAGGTGCGGTCGGCGATTTCCGGATCGGTCATGATCGTCGCGGGATTCGAATTCACCAGTACGATCTGAAATCCTTCGGCGCGCAGGGCTTTGCACGCCTGCGTGCCGGAGTAATCGAACTCGCAAGCTTGTCCGATGATGATCGGCCCCGAGCCGATGATCATGATTTTCTTGATGTCAGTCCGTTTCGGCATAGTTACTTCGTCGTCGTCCTTGCAGTCTTTTTCGTGAAAGGCACAGCGGCGGCGATCAAGCTTTGTGCTCCGTCATGAGCTTTATGAAATCGTTGAACAGGTAGCGCGCGTCGTGCGGGCCGGGCGACGCTTCCGGATGGTACTGGACGCTGAACAGCGGCAACGAACGGTGGCGCATTCCTTCGTTCGTGTGATCGTTGAGGTTCACGTGCGTGATTTCGACGTCACTGGACGGCAACGATTCCGGATCGACGCAGAAGCCGTGATTCTGCGAAGTGATTTCCACTTTCTGGGTGAGCAGATTCTTCACCGGATGATTCGCGCCGTGATGGCCGAACTTCAGTTTGAAGGTGCGTCCGCCGAGGGCGAGGCCGCAGAGCTGGTGACCGAGGCAAATTCCGAAAATCGGCACGCGGCCGAGGAGCTTGCGAATGTTGTCAACGGCGTAGTCGATCGGCTCAGGATCGCCGGGACCGTTCGAAAGAAACACGCCGTTCGGTTTCAGCGCGAGCACGTCTTCGGCGGAGGTTTTGGCCGGGACGACGGTCACGTCGCAGTTGTGATCGACGAGCAGCCGCAAGATATTTTGCTTGATGCCGAAATCGAAGGCGACGACGCGATGGCGCGTCGCAGCGGGTGCCGTTTTGGGCGTGGCGCCCTTCGAGCGCGCTTCGGCCAGATCGATCGAACCTTTTTTCCAGTCGTATTTCTTCGCGCAGGTGACGCGGCTGGCGAGTTCCTGCCCAGCCATCGTGGGAAGCGCTTTCGCTTCGGCGATCAGAGTTTCGACCGGCGTGCCGTCCGTAGAAACGACGCCGCGCAACGCACCTACTTCGCGCAGATGGCGAACCAGAGAGCGTGTATCGATATCCCAGATCACCGGAACGTTATGGCGCTCCAGATATTGCTGGGTGGTTTCTTGCGAACGCCAATTTGAAGCGAGCGGCGAAAATTCGCGGACGATCAGCGCTTCGATGTAGGGCTTGGGAGATTCTTCGTCGTCAAGATTGGTGCCGATATTTCCGATGTGCGGATAGGTGAGGCAAACGATCTGACCGGAATAACTGGGGTCGGTAAATACTTCCTGATAGCCGGTGAGGCTGGTATTGAAAACGACTTCCCCGCCGCGGCGCGTGCGAGCGCCGGCCGCGCGTCCCTTAAATGTGCGTCCGTCTTCCAGCGCGAGAATCGCGCTCCCTGCGACCTGCTGCGTCAGTGTGTCCTCCTGAAGCCATCATCGAGATGCCGCATTCACCGTTGAAGAAGAAGTGAGCGAGCCGAAATGATCCACCGGCCAGTACGCGAAAACCGCTTTGCCGTAGATGTACGGCCGACCCACCGGACCGAAAACACGCGAGTCGTTGGAGCTGTCGCGGTGGTCGCCCATCACAAAATAATTCCCTGCTGGAATCTGCACCGGGCCGTAGCTCGAACCGTCCAGGTAATTCGCGGGGACGAACGGCTCGGGCATTTCCTGCCCGTTGATGTACACGTGGCCGAAACGAATTTCCAGAGTTTCCCCCGGCAGAGCCACCACACGCTTGATAAAAGATTTTGAACGGTCGAGAGGATACCAGAAAACGACCACATCGCCGCGGTCAATCGGTTCAAAGCGGTAAACAAATTTGTTGATGAAGATGCGCTCCTGATCGCTCAAGAGCGGAGCCATGCTGGTGCCTTCGACCTTCACCGGCTGGTAGAGGAAGATGATGATGACCAGCGCAAGACCGAGCGCGACGGCCAAATCGCGAGTCCAGGTGCGCAGTTCTCCGCGCAAAGGCGGCAATGGTTCCTGTTCCTGGGGCGGAGCGAAGCCAGTCTGGAGGTTATCCGACATTCTTGCCTCTTTTATTTATATCACGGCGGAGCGCGATGCTCCAAACGTTGGATGCGCGTTGGCCGAGCGTGGATGTGCGATCGATGTGCAACGTCAGGCGGGTTCGAGCGCGTAGCGCACAATGGCGAGGGATGAAATCACCGCGGTCTCGGTGCGCAGAATCAGTTCGCCGAGCGAGGCTTCGGCAAATCCGGCGGCGCGGGCAGAGGCAAGCTCGGAGTCGGTCCATCCGCCTTCAGGGCCGATAGCCAGGGACGCGGACTTTTGACTTGCGTGCAACGGGGCTGCCAACAACTGGCGCAGCGGCGGCGCGTCGCGACGTTCGGACAGCAGGATGCGAAGACCGTCTTGTTCGCGCATGAAGGCGGCGACTGGTTTTGCAGCGGCGTGCAGCATGGGCGGACGAAGGCGTCGGGATTGTTGCGCCGATTCGAGCAGAATTTTTTCCCAGCGGGCGTGGCGCCTGGCAGCGGAATCGAGCAGGGCTTTGTCGGTGCGCTCAGATGCGAGGGGCAGGATTTCGGTGACGCCGAGTTCGGTGGCTTTTTCGAGGCACCATTCGAAGCGGTCGAACTTCACGATCGAAAGCAGCAGTTCGAGGCGGAGTGCGGGTTCTCGCGACTCTATTGGTTCGACCAGCGCGAATTCGATGCGGTTTTCGCCGCGCTTCAGCAGGCCGATTTGTTCGACGCGCGAGAGCCAGACCGAGTGACCGTCGCTGAGTTCGTAGAGTTGCCCGGGCTCGGCGCGGAGGACGCGACCGAGGTGTTCGGCGGCGTCACCGCGGAGCGTGGCGGAGGAACCGTCGAATTGGTCGACGAAGAAACGGCGGCGCATGCGGAGATTGTAGCAGCTTGGATGGATCGAGGTGCGGAAGCAGAAGGCGAGAACATTTCACAGAGAACACCGAGAAAACCGGAGGGCACGGAGACGTTGTGCACGGCCGGGAGCCTCGGTGACGGCAACGGACCGAGAATGAACTGAGGAATTTGCGGACTAGCCGAAAATATCTTTTACTTTGTCGAAGAAGGTGGAGTTGCGCTCGGCGGGTTTGTTTTCCACTTTCATCGACTGGCCGAGTTGTTCGAGCAGCTTGCGCTGTTCGCGGGAAACTTTTGCGGGAATCACCACGCGAACGCTGATGTAGAGATCGCCGCGGCCGCCGTGCGGATTGGGCAAGCCCTTCGCTTTTTTGCGGAAAATCTGGCCGGACTGCGTGCCCTCGGGAATTTCCAGGTCTTCCTGGTCTTTCAACGTGGGCACTTTGATTTTCGCGCCGAGAGTGGCCTGCGTAACGCTGATCGGAATTTCGCAGATCAAATCGGAGCCGCGGCGCTCGAAAAACGCGTGCTCCTTCACTTCGAGAAAAACATACAGGTCGCCGGCAGCGCCTCCGTTCGAGCCCGGCTCGCCTTGTCCGGTCATTCGCAAGCGCGTGCCGGAATCGACGCCGGCGGGAACGCCCACTTCGAGCGTGCGCTCGCGCTCGACGCGGCCTTGTCCACGGCACGAAGCGCAAGCGTCGCGAATCACCTGCCCCGCGCCCTGGCAGGCCGGGCACGTGCGAGTGATGGAGAAAAATCCCTGCGAGTACGACATTTGCCCGCGGCCGCCGCAGGTGGTGCACGGCGTCATGCCGGTGCCGGATTTCGCGCCGGTGCCTTTGCAGGTCTCGCAATTTTCGTGGCGCGCGATGTGAATTTTCGAAGTGACGCCGGAGGCGGCTTCTTCGAACGTCAAAGTCATGTCGTAGCGGAGATCGGCGCCACGCTGACCGCGCGAGCCGCGTCCGCTGCGGCGGCGCGAACCACCGCCGAGATCGTTGATGCCGAACAAGTCGCCGATAATGTCCTGAAAATCGGTGAAGACCGAAGAATCGAAGCCGGTGTCGAATCCGCGGCTGTTCAGTCCGGCGGCGCCGTAGCGGTCATAGACCGGGCGCTTTTCGGGATCGGACAGCACACTGTAGGCCTCGGAGGCCTGGCGGAATTTTTCTTCCGCTTCCCGGTTTCCGGGATTGCGATCGGGATGCCACTGCATGGCGCACTTGCGGTACGCCGATTTGATCTGATCGGGGCTCGCGTCACGTTCGACGCCTAGAATTACGTAAAAATCAGTAGAGTTCCCTGCCGCCATCGTTTCCGTCCTGGTATCGGTTCTGCTTGCAACCGCAGAAAATTAGATGCGCTGAAAAGCGCGAGGATTTAATTGGGAGCGCCGGCCGCGACGCGAACCATCGCGGGACGCAGAATCCGCCCGTGAAAACTGTAGCCGGGCTGCAATTCGCCGACGATGACGCCTTCGGCGTGGTCGCTGGTTTCGACACTTTCGATGGCGTGGTGCAGGTTCGGATCGAATTCCTTGCCGAGCGATTCGATGCGCTCGACGCCCTGCTTCGCCAACGCGTTCCAGATTTGGCCGCGCAAAATTTCGAAGCCTTTGCGATATTCAGCGTTGGCGGGATCGGTGTTTCCGGCAAGAGCGCGATCGAACGCGTCGAGCACGGGCAAAAGCTGCTCCACCAGATTTTCGACGCCGCGATGGCGATCCTGCTGGCGCTCTTTTTCCATCCGCTTCTTCACATTTTCGAAGTCGGCCTGGCGGCGCAGCAGCGTGCTGGTCAGTTCCTGCTTTTCAGCCTGCAATTTCTGGATTTGATCTGCGAGCGAGCCTTCGAGTTCGGCGCCGGATTCGGATTCAGCCGCTTTCGGCGTCGGAACGGCGGTGTCGGCAGCGGAATCGGCCGGCTCGTGTACAGGTCGTTGTTTGTGCGAAGCCACGAATTAGCTCCCTTGTTGTCCGTCGGAGAAAAACTGCGCCATGAAGGCGACCGCGGTGATAACGCGTTCGTAGTGCATGCGCATCGGCGCGACGATGCCGAGCGTTCCCTGCACCTGATCGTTGGATGAATATGTGGCGGAAACGATGGCCAGGTTTTTTCCGGCGTTGGTGATTTTATCCAGGCCCAGTTCGACGTGAACGGGTTCGGGCGATTCAATGCAACCGCTAAGCAGCGCGATCAAGCGATCTTTTTCCTCGATGGCCTGCAGCAATTCGCGAAGCTGGTCGAGGTTGGTAAAGTCCGGAGAAGCAGCAATCTGCGACGCGCCATCGACATACACTTTGCGATCGGAAGCGTCGCCCAGAATGCTGGGATCGCAGAGTTCGAGAGCGTCACCGGCGATTCGGCCGTACTGTTCGCGTTCGCGCTCGACTTGTTTTTTCAGGTCGGCGCGCATGGCTTCGAGCGTCCAGCCCTTGTAGTGATGGTTCAGGTGATTCGCGACGCGGTCGAGGTCTTCCTGCGAAAAATTGCGCTCGGGACGGACCAGTTTGTCGCGCGTGGCGCCGCCGTTGGTGATCAAAATGATCAGCACGCGCTTATCGGGCAGCAGCAAAAATTTCAGATGTTCGACCACGCTGCGCGAAAGCGGCGGCGAAATGAAAATTCCCAAACCGCGGGAGACGGCGGAGAGCACATGACTGGCGCGTTCCATCACCGCTTCAGGAGTTTCCGCGGATTCCAACTCGCGCTTGATCCACAGGCGATCTTCGGGACTGGCGGTGGCCGGCGCGGCAACCTGCTCGACAAAAAAACGATACGCGGACGCAGTGGGCACGCGGCCCGCGGACGTGTGCGGCTGATACAAGTAGCCGCCATCTTCGAGGTCAGCCATGACGTTGCGAATCGTGGCGGGGCTGAGCGGCTCAATGTGCAGGCGAGCGATACTGCGCGAAGAAACCGGCTCGCCGGTTTCGATGTAGGCGCGCACCACATCGGTCAAAATCTGCTGGTGCCGCTTCTGTTGCAGGAGCACTGGGATCATCGAAGTTTACGCACAAGCTGACAGGACAAAATTCGAGCATGTGTCTGGAGCTGTGCTGATACGTCAATTTTAGTCGGTGTGAAGCGAGGCGTCAACTCGCGACGCCGAGCGCGTGCGCGGAGTGTGCAACCAGCGAACGCGACAAAAATGAGGGACCGGCGCGACAGCAGCGCGAGGCGTTTTCCATTTTCGCGTGATTCGTCGCTTGCGTAGGTGGAGTGCGTGTCATATTGTTGTCGCCAAGTTTCACAAGTAGGAATTATTAGCAGTCGGGAGTGGGAGGGTCGATGCGGATTTCGGGAATGGCTTTGGCAGTGTGTTTCGGATTGGTTTGCGGCGGCGCAAGTTTTGCGCAGACGAGCGCGGTGACGCCGTCCGTTAGGGCTTCGGCAAGCAAAGCGCCGGCGCCGAAAGCGGACGAACCACGGCCCGTGGGCCTGGAAGGCAGCAAGAAGACTCTTTCGACCTGGATCGTTGCGTACGACATCGACGCAAAGCTCGATCCTGTGAAACACCAGATCGACGCGACCGAAACTCTGACGTATTTGAATTTGACCGGCCAGCCGCAGCAGACCTTTCCCTTTCACATGTACCTGAACGCGTTTCAACCGCAGTCTACGTTTATGACCGAAGTCCATCGCTCGGGAACTCGCGGAAGCGGCCCCGATCAGGCGTGGGATCCGCTGCATTTCGGCTCGATCACTGTGAACAAGCTGGAAGCGGACGGCGCGGATCTGACCAGCAAAATGGAATTCATTCATCCGGATGACGACAACACAGCCGACAAGACGGTGTTTCAGGTGACTCTGCCGCAACCGGTGGCGCCGGGCGCGACGGCGAAGTTCACGATCGCATTTCACGATGTGCTGCCCGAAGTGGTGGAACGCACCGGATACAAACACGATTTCGATATGGTCGGGCAATGGTTTCCGAAAGTCGGCGTGTGGTGGAAGAACCAGTGGAATTGCCATCAGTTCCACGCATCGACGGAATTTTTCGCGGACTTCGGAACGTTTGACGTGAAGATCACCGTGCCGAAAAACGAAGTCGTGGGTGCGGGCGGAGATCTGGTTTCGAGTACGGACAATCCCGACGGCACCAAGACGCTCGCGTATCACTCCGAAGATGTGCACGATTTTTCGTGGGCCGCCAGCCCCAGCTTTCAGGAAGTGAACGACACGTGGACAGGCAGCGCGGGCACGGTGAAAATCCGCATCCTGATGTCGCCGGGAAATATGGCCACCGCGCCGCGCTACATGCAGGTGACCAAGGGTTCGCTCGAAATGTTCGATAAGTGGTACGGGCCGTATCCTTACGACCGGTTGACGGTAATCGACCCTCCGCACGGCGGCAGCGACGCGGGGGGAATGGAATATCCCACGCTGATCACGGCCGGTACTTCGTGGAATATGCCGAAGGGCGCGCTGCTACCCGAGCTGGTAACCGAGCATGAATTCGGTCATCAGTATTGGTACGGCATGGTGGCCACCAACGAATTCGAAGAAGCGTGGCTCGACGAGGGCATCAACAGCTACACCGAAGCGAAAGTGATGGACGCGCTGTACGGAAAAAATTGCATGTTCAACTTTCCGTTTGCGCAGCTCGGAGAAGATTACGGCCAGCGGGCGATGTATTTGGGCGATCCGGACATGGACCCGATGACGCGCCTGGGCTGGAAGTTCCTTTCGAACAATTCGTACGGCGCGATCACGTATGGAAAAACGGCGACGGTGCTGCTGACCCTGGAAAAAGTGATCGGCGAAGACACCATGCGGCAGGCGCTGCACACCTACTTCATGAAATACCGGTTCACGCATCCCACCGGTGAAGATTTCATGAAGACGCTGGAAGCAGTTTCCGGCAAGGATCTACGCTGGTATTTCAATCAGGCGATCTACGGCACGGCGATGTTCGATTACGAAGTGTACGACGCGCATTCCTCGCCGCTGAAGTGGTGGGACATAAGCGGATTCGATTCCAAACCGAAGGACGGAATGTACCGGACGTATGTGACCGTGCTGCGCGAGAACGATTTTCAGTTCCCCGTCGATTTGGTGGTGAATTTCGACGATCACTCCACGGCCACCGAACACTGGGACGGGCAGGATCGCTGGATGCGCTACCAGTACGACCGCAAAGCCAAAGTCGTGTCTGCGCAGATCGATCCGACGGGGCAACTGCTGCTCGATCGGAATCGCTTCAACAACAGCTTCACCGAAGAGCCAAACTCGAAAGCAACTTCGAAGCTGCGGAATATTTTCGTGTTCGCCACCGAGCTGCTTTCGCAATTGCTGGCGTGGCTGACGTAAACGGCGCGGCCGTGCCGCCCAAAGAATCGAAGGAGAACGCGGAATGAGCGCAGAAAAGCCGAAGACGTTTTTGTCCGGCGCGGGCCTGGTGTGGAAGTGGCAGCGGCTGGTGTGGTGGCTGTTCGCGGTGGGACTGATTTTGTCGTTGGCCGGCACGCGCGGCTTGGTGGACCGGATCGGCGGCACGATCGACCACAGCATGGCGTCTTCGCGATTGTCGGACGGATTCGATCTTTCCGCGATAACAGAGCTCGCCACCATGCCGGATGCGCCGCTGCGAATTACGCAATCGGGCAGCGCGACGGTGTCGCTGGTGTTTTTCATCTTCATGCTGTTCTGCACCGGAGGAATTGTGGCGACGTACGTACGCGATGAGCGGCCGGACGTCGGCAATTTCTTCGAAGCGTGCGGTTACCATTTCTGGCGATTTTTCCGGCTGACGATCTACCTGCTGATCGCGCTGATTCCCGTGGGCATCGTCGCCGCAATTGGCGGAGCGATGAGCAACAATATCGACGAAAAATCGATCTCGCCGATGCCGTCGGTTTATGTGTTCGAAGCGACGGTCGTGATTGTGCTGTTCTTGCTGATGGTTGTGCGGCTGTGGTTTGACATGACGCAGGTGATCGCCGTCGCCGAAGATGAAAAGCGAATGCACAAGGCGCTGCGGTTATCCGCGGTGCTGGTGGCGAAAAATTTCGGCTCGCTGTTTTGGTTATACCTGCGAATTAGCGTGGTGGCCTGGGTGCTGATGGGCCTGGCGGTTTACGCGTGGATGGCGAAGTTGCCGCCCACGTGGAACGGAGATGCGTTTATCGTGAGCCAGCTCGCGATCCTATTCTGGATTGGAACGCGACTGTGGCAGCGTGCCAGCGAAGCGCAGTGGTATCGCGAATATCGCGCAGGAGTGGCGGCGCGGCAGCCGGTTTGGACTCCGGCACTGGCGCCGGTGATCTCGCCGATCACCGAGCCAGTGGTCGTCGTGCCCCCGACCGAACCTGCGGTCGGCTAAAAAAGAAACGGCGCCAACTTTGCGGTTGGCGCCGACATTCCTGCACTGAATTCAAATCTAAAACTGGTGCGAAATTACTCCGCGTTGTCGATCTGCGCGCGCTGCAAACGATCGGAGTAGTCGACGTACACCGTCTTCCATTCCGTGTAGAAATCAAGCGCGGCGTCGCCGGATTCGCGATGGCCATTGCCGGTGTTCTTGATTCCGCCAAACGGCAAATGCGTTTCCGCGCCGATCGTCGGAGCGTTCACGTAGACGATGCCGGTCTGCAGGTCGCGCTGCGCGCGGAACGCATTGTTCACGTTGCGCGTGTAGATGGCGGCGGACAATCCGTACTTCACGTTGTTGGCGACTTCGATGGCCTGATCGAAACTATCCACCGGCATCACGCTCACTACGGGTCCGAAAATTTCTTCCTGGCAGATGCGCATGTTGGGGCTGCAATCGGTGAACACGGTCGGCTCATGGAACCAGCCCTTGGCGAGAGGTCCCTTGTCGATGCGGTTTCCGCCGGTGGCCAGCTTGGCGCTTTCGTCTTTTCCGATCTGCACGTACTTCATCACGGTGTTCAGTTGCTGTTCGTTGACGCACGGCCCCATGTCCGTCTTCGGATCGAGGCCGTCGCCCACTCGCAGCGCTTTCACGCGAGCTACGAATTTCTCGACGAACTCGGCGTACACCTTATGATGCACGGCCACGCGGCTGGCTGCGGTGCAGCGCTGGCCGGTGGTGCCGAATCCGCCCCAGACGGCGCCATCGACGGCGAGGTCGAGATTGGCGTCGTCCATGACGATGATGATGTTTTTGCCGCCCATTTCCAGGTGACACTTTTTGAACGAAGGCGCACAGGCGGTGCTGACAATGCGGCCCACGTCGGTCGAGCCGGTAAAGCTCACGAGGTTCACGTCATTATTTTTCAGCAACGGACCGCCGGCGTCAGGACCGTCGCCGAAAACCACGTTCATCACGCCGCGAGGAAGACCGGCTTCGCTCAGCACCTGCATCAGGTTGTAGGTCGATAGCGGCGTATCTTCGGCGGGCTTGATGACCACGGTATTTCCGGTGACCAGCGCGGGAATGGCTTTCCACGACGGGATAGCCATCGGAAAATTCCACGGAGTGATCAGTCCCGCGACGCCTACCGGCGTGCGAACCGACATCGCGAATTTATTGGGCAGCTCGGACGGCGTGGTGTGACCGAACTGACGGCGGCCTTCACCGGCCATCAGGTAAGTCATGTCGATGGCTTCCTGCACGTCGCCGCGCGTTTCGGCCAGCACTTTGCCCATCTCGCGAGTCATGTCGCGCGAATATTCTTCCTTGCGCTGCACCAGAATTTCGGCGGCGCGATACATGATTTCGGCGCGCTTCGGAGCGGGCGTCAGGCGCCAGCCTTCATAGGCGTGCTTGGCGGCTTCGACGGCAAGGTTCACGTCGTCTTCGGTGGATGCGGGAAAAATGCCGATCAGTTCGCTGGTGTCGGCTGGGTTGCGATTTTCGATGGACTTGCCGCCGCGGGCGTCAACCCAATCACCGTCGATGAAGTTCCTGAAAACTTTGGGCGATCCCGTGCTGGCCATGCGAAGTCCTCCGTTGGTATGTGATACGAGTTTGTTGAAAGTGAAGCAATGCGGCGAACGTGACTGCGTTACTGCGTAAGTGAAAGACTAGAGTAACAAGCGCCCGCCACTTGCGTCAACGCGCGCTGAGCATCGGCAGCGCGTCCGTTTGAGTTTCGCCTCGCGGGAAAGGGTCCCAAAATAAGCCTGAGGAACGCTACAAACAGGACAATCGATAGAACCGCCGCCCATCATGGCCGAAGCGCCATGGGAAACAGGGCGATCAGCAACCACGCCCACAACGGAATTTCCGACCCCCGGCTGGTGCCCTCTTTCGTGTCGTTCGGCTGATTGTCCATACGATCTGACGACACGCCCGCATTGCGTCGTCATTCAAGAATTTCAACCTGACGGGAACGCCAAAGTCGATGACGAGGGCGCGTGCAATTTCATGCGCAGACCGATTCGAGCGTGATAACTTATTTATATGAATTGGGATTTGATTCTCAGCTTCCTTGGCGGCGCCGCTGTGGCGAGTGCCATCTTTCTGCTGCCGCGATTCTTCGTTAAAAAGCAAAGATAACGGGCGCGCACTCTCTGCGTTCTCGTCTCGCCGTTCTCCGATTTTTACGGGATTTAAAACTTTCGAAGCCCGCAGCACAGCGCGACCTAACGTCGCGGCTGGCTCGGTGAGCTGTTGGATGCGGAGTTGACGGTGCCGGATGCGGAAGCGGTGGACGTGCCGGCCGGCGCGAGGTTCGATGCGCTGGGCGACGACGGCGAAGAACTGGTGCGAATGGGCGGCGTGGGCGGATTCAAACCGGCGGTGCTCGAGCCCAAACCCAGCTTCTGCAGGCTGGTAGCGTCGAGCTTGCCGCTGGCGTTCAGATTATTCGCGGACTGAAATTTCTCAAGCGCGGAGACCGTGTTCGCGTCCCACTTGCCGTTGGGATCGCCCTGGTAGTAGCCGTTACGGGCGAGCGCCGACTGAATTTCGGAGATGCGGTCGGGCGTCGGAGCCTTCTGAAACGGTTCACGGCGCGAGGAATGGCGGTGGCTCGATTTTTTCTTCTTTTTCGCGGTGCTGGAAGAGGAAGCGGAGCCCGTGGAACCGGATTGCTGAGCTGAGACTCGATCGGCCAATGGGCCAAGCGCCCACACAAGCATGAGCAACGCTGCGGCCGGGATGGCGGTGCGGCGGATCATAGTCTCTGGCACTTTGATTATGGCAAAAACGCGGGCAGGCGCAAGCGGCCAAGCGGCCAGCGGGACGTAACGGGTAATGCGACCTTCAGCATCCCGGACGAGGAAGAGGCCAAAAGGCAGCGAATTCCCTGCCCGTTGGCTGAACGCGAAACGCGTAGCTCGCGCGCAGTTTGCGCGCGCCCAGCTAGCGACTATCGAGCGAGCATCGCCGGAACGGCACCGGCAAGGAACAGGGTGAGGACTTTGTCGCCATCGCCGCGCCGCGCGACCTTAAACAGCACGGGCTCGCCGGGATGCAGCTTGGCCATTTCGGCCTTGTATTCGCCGAGGCCGCCGATGGCCACATGGTTGATTTCGGTGATTACGTCGCCGCGAACGAAGTCGATGTCTTCGGCGAAGCTGGCCGGTTCCACTTCAGTCACCACGACGCCGGTAGTCTTGCCCATGCCGAGCTTGTGCGCGAGGTCGGGCGTCAACTCTTCCACGTGCAGACCCAACTGGCCGGGCGCTTCGTCCTGCTCGGACTGGTCTTCGGCGTCTTGTGCGGTCGCGGGGAAAATTTTCGAGCGGTCAGCGACGACCATGGTTACTTCTTTGGCGATTTTGTTGCGGACGTAGCGAACCTGTACGGTCTGCCCGATGGCGGTCTGTGCGATCGGATTCACCAGGTCGGCGCCGGTGTGAACCGGGATGCCGTTGATGTTGGTGATCACGTCGCCGGCTTGAATGCCCGCTTTCTCCGCAGGGCTGCCAGGTTCGACTGCTTCCACGACCAAGCCGTACGGCGCGCCGAGTTCCTTCATCACCATCGGATTGGTGCTCAAGTCTTCCTGGAAGGTGATGCCGATCGAGCCGCGCGTGACTTTGCCGTTGGTGATCAGCTGGTTGTACACGTTGATCGCAGCGGTGGACGGCATGGCGAAGCCCACGCCCTCGAATCCGCGCCCGCCGGTGTAAATCGCGGTGTTGATTCCGATCACTTCGCCGGCCATGTTGACCAGCGGACCGCCGGAGTTGCCGGGATTGATGGCCGCATCGGTCTGCAGGAATCGCTGGAACTGGTGTCCGACGTTGGTGCGATCTTTTGCGCTGATGATGCCGGCGGTGACGGTGGAGTTCAATCCGAACGGGCTGCCGAACGCGAGAACCCAATCCCCTACCTGCACGCCGTCGGAATTTCCGAGCTTGGCAATCGGCAGGTCGTGGTCGGCGTCGATCTTGATGACGGCAAGGTCGGTATCTTTATCGGTACCGATCACACGCGCGTTGTATTTGTTTGAGTCGCCATCGAGCGCCACTTGAATCTTGGTGGCCTGGTCGATCACGTGATCGTTGGTGAGGATGAAACCTTTCTTGTCCACAATCACGCCGGAACCGAGACTGCGTTCGGCGTCGGGAGCAGCGTCAGGCGAGTCAAAATATTTGTCGTAGAAATCCTGAAACGGATCGCCGAGCGATTTTTTCTTGGAGGTCTTCGGCTTTTCGAGCACCTGTGTGGTGGAAATATTCACGACCGCGGGGCCGAGCTTTTTCGAGATTCCGGAAAACGCGTTGGAAAGAATGACAGGATCGGGAACGGCCAGCAGCGTGGCGCCGGTGGCGGATTGGTCGTGGGTGGCGAGCGCGCGGCCGGAAAGAACCGTGCCGATCATGATTCCGATGCCCAGCGTGACAGCAACCAATAGCGCGGCGAAAAATTTGCGTCGGCGAGCCCAGCCGAACAATTCCTGAAATTGAATGCCCATCACCGCGCTCCTTTACGATTGCACTCGCGCCGAAAATCCGGACCACGATGTAAACCCGGACGCTGAATAAAAGGCTCGCCTGAAAGTGTTGCGGACAGTGCGCCTATGAGCCCTCAGTATAGCACCGCTCGAAACGCGCAAAACGCGAGCGCCAGCGGCTGTTTCCTGGGGCGATAGAGACACACATCGAGCGACGGTTGGGGCGATTCAAGTGGGGCGAAAGGAAGGTGAAACAGTGCTCCGGCCCTCATCGGGCCGGAGCAGAATGCGGAATTAGTCCTGAGGGGTAGGTTCGTTTTCGAAGAAAACCGGAGCCGGAAGTCCGTCGGGAGTGCCGACGCCCTCTTCCCAGGCGATTCCGTCGTTTTCGATTTCCGGAGCGCCCGGTTCGGCGGTCTTTTTCATCATCCGGCGTTCTGCTTTGGCGCGCGCCTTATCCTGGCGCTTCATTTCCTTTTGGCGTTTCTTGAAAGTAGTCGTCATCAATCCTCCTGGGATATAAACGGGGCGACTGGGTACTCGCTCCCGGAGAGAAGAAGTGGTGCGTTGCTACCAGCGAGGCTCGCGCGGCTGGCGCGCGACATCGCGGTAGTCTTCATTCGA
This sequence comes from uncultured Acidobacteriota bacterium, assembly GCA_963719065.1. GTDB lineage: Bacteria > Acidobacteriota > Terriglobia > Acidiferrales > UBA7541 > Palsa-295. The sequence goes on from CAVRAM010000001.1 coordinate 1,331,977, forward strand.
AAAACGTTCACGGCCCTTGCCGCCGTGCCCGGAATGTCCGTGACCGCCTTTGGGCCGATCGCGGTCTTTATCCTGACTGAAATTGCGGTTCCCGCCCTGCGGCGGGCGTGCACCGCGCGGCGCGCCGGATTCCGATTTCGGGCGAGCTTCGTTCACCTTCAGATTGCGGCCGCCGAAATCTTTTCCGTCCAGCGCGGCGATGGCTTTGGCTGCTTCGTCGTCGTTCGGCATTTCAACGAAACCAAAACCGCGGGCGCGTCCGGTTTCGCGGTCCATGGCGACATGAACGCGGCCCAATTGTCCGAACGGTTCGAAGATGGCGCGAAGTTCGTTTGCGGTGGTCTGAAAACTCATGTTACCGACGAACAAGTTCTTCATGCCGATCTCCTGAAACGATGTTCGGGGAAATCAGAACAGACGGCTGGGGCTGCATCGAACAATCGACGCCTGAAAAGCGACGTCTGGAATCAAAGGGCAATGAACAACCGGCAGATACGAGGTGATTATAGCATGAACGGCGAAAGTTGTGACGGGGCGGCGAAACAGCGTGATCGGCGGCAGATCCACGCGGCATTTGAGTGCGGATTGGTGGCGTGACCGTGCATCGCGAACGCGAGCGTGTATCTCGAGGTCTGGCGGCGGTCCACGGCCGAAGCGAACTCTCACCTTGACATTCTAGTGGAGCGCTCCTACACTCACCTAGAATCTCTACTGGAGTGAGACGGACGCGAGGAGAACCAATGGCCAACCACCTCAACGACCTCGACCAGGACATCCGCGATCATATCGATTCGGAAACCGCAGACAACATCGCCCGCGGAATGTCTCCCGACGACGCCCGCGCGGCCGCGTTGCGGAAGTTCGGCAACGTGACGCTGGCCAAAGAAGACACGCGCGACGTCTGGCGGCTGGTGTGGTTCGACCAGCTCGTGCAGGATCTCCACTTCGGATTCCGTATGTTCCGCAAATCTCCAGGCTTCACGTTTGTCGCCGTGCTCACGCTGGCGCTTGGCATCGGGGCGAGCACCGCGGTCTTCAGCCTGGTGAACGCCGTGCTGCTGAAACCGCTGCCCTACCCCAATGCGGAACGCGTCGTGTTTCCGTGGCGCGTCTCGCCGGCCTGGTTCAACAGCGGCTACGACAAAAATCCGTGGGGCCGCTACGAATTTCTTTTCTTCGCGCAGCAGTCGAAGACATTCGAATCCTGGGGCGCGTTTCAGAGCGACTCGTTCAATTTGACCGGCTCGGGCGAATCTGTACGGCTGGACGGGCTGCGCGTGTCGTCTGGATTTTTCCCGTCGCTCGGCATGTCTCCAGCGATCGGCCGCACGTTTACCGACGAAGAAGACCGTCAGGGAGACGAACGCGAAGTGATCCTGAGCGATGTGCTTTGGCGCGAACAATTTGGCGGATCGGATTCCATTCTGGGGCGGACGCTCGATCTGAACGGCGCGCCATACACAATTATCGGAGTGATGCCGCGCGGATTTGTATTTCCTCGCGCGAACGAAATGCCCGCGAATTTCAATTTCGCGCCGCAGGTTCAACTGTGGGTTCCGCTGGCACTCGATCGCGGACCGCGCATTCCGGCCGAGTCCGACGAACTGGCTGTGATCGGCCGGCTGAAACCCGGAGTGAGTGTGGAACAGGCGCAAGCCGAGCTCGGATTGATTGCCGGAAATCTGGAAAAGCTATATCCCAACGCCAAGGGCGCATTTGGCTCGCATATTGTTCCGATTTCTCGCCAGGTCGCGGGCGATACGCGCTTGCCGCTTCTGCTGGTGCTGGGCGCGGTGGGAGTAGTGCTGTTGATCGCGTGCTCGAGCGTGGCGGGAATGCTCGTCACACGCTCGATCACCCGGCGGCGAGAATTGACGATGCGCGCGGCGCTCGGCGCCGCGAGTTTCCGGCTGGTGCGCCAGCTGCTCACCGAAAGTTTTCTGCTTGCTGCCGCTGGCGGGATCGTCGGAATGCTTTTCGCGTCTCGCGTTCTCGGTCTGGTGAGGCTGTTCGCGCCCGCCGGAATTCCCCGCCTCGGCGAAATGAATATCGACCTCCGGGTGTTTGCGTTTGCGATGGGCGTCACGCTGCTCACCGGATTTCTTTTCGGCCTCGCGCCCGCGTTGGGCGCCACACCGCAAAATCTGGTTTCCGCGCTGAAAGATGGCGGGCAACGGTCCGGTTCCGGCCCGGCAGGCCAACGCGCGCGCAATGTACTGCTGGTGGCGCAAATCGCGCTGGCCATGGTGCTGGTGATCGCCGCGGGACTTCTGACCCGAACATTTTATCAACTGCTCGCGGTCGATCCCGGATTCCGGCCCGAGCGCGTTCTTACGTTTGAACTCTCGCTGCCTGCACTGAAATATCCCGACCAGGCGCACATCGCATCGCTGTACACCGAAGTGCTGCGACGGCTTCGCGAGTTGCCCGGCGTGGAAGACGCGGGCCTCACCGAAGTGATCCCCATGGGCGGGGCGACGGAAAATACCGCACTGCGAATTCCCGGACGCGTGGAGAAAAATAATTACGATCTCGCGCTGTCGAACTACACGATCGCTTCGCCTGGATATTTTGCCGCGGTGGGAACGCCGATTCTGCGCGGCCGAGGATTTCTGGAATCCGACACGGCAGATTCGGACCAGGTCGCGGTGGTAAGCGATGCGATGGCGAAAAAATACTGGCCCGGGCAGGATCCGATTGGCAAGCAGGTGGGTCCGCGCAGCCCGAAGTATCCGGTGGCTACAATCGTGGGCGTGGCGGCCGATGTGAAGCGGTTGTCGTTGCGCGAATTGCCGCCGCCCGAACTGTACATGCCCTACACGCAGAAGGTTTGGCCTTCGCTGCTGACCATGGACATCGTGGTGCGAACGAAACAAGATCCTGTCTCGGTGAGCGACAGCGCCCGCAGCGCGATTCACAACATCGATTCCGATCTGCCGCTCGCGAATATCAAGCCGCTCTCGGCTGTGGTGTCGGACTCAATGACCGAGCCGCGCTTCGCGATGCTGGTGCTTGCAGCATTTGGCGCGTTGGCGCTCATCATTGCGACCATTGGGTTGTACGGCGTAGTCTCCTACAACGTGGCGCAACGCACCCAGGAAATCGGCGTGCGCATGGCGCTCGGAGCTGAGCGCCGAGACGTGCTGCGAATGGTCTTTGCTCATGGCACGCGGCTGGCGGTTGCCGGAATCGCTATCGGACTGGTGGCTGCGCTCGCGGTCACGCGGCTCATGTCGAGCTTTCTCTACGGAGTCCGGTCTGCCGACCCGCTCACTTTTCTGGGGGTCTCGGCGCTGCTGTTAGCTGTGGCATTCGCCGCTTGCTACTTCCCCGCTCGTCGCGCGATGCGCGTGGACCCGATGGTCGCGCTGCGGTACGAATAACCCGCGAGCCGGCCTGCGCTTCCCTTCACCCAGTGAGTCTTGAAATCAATCCTCGCGAAGAGCGCGCAAGGGATCGATGCGTGTGGCGCGCTGCGCAGGAATGTAGCAGGCGAACAGCGCGGCGCCGGCCAGGATGGCGACGGTCGCCACAAACGTGGGCGGGTCGGCGGGCGCTACGTTGAAAAGCATCGCTCGGAAGAATCGAGTGAGGATTGCGGCGCCCGCAATTCCCACGGCCATACCGACGATCACGATTCGAGAGCCTTCCCACAGCGCGATCCGCAGAATGTCGGCTCGCTGAGCGCCAAGCGCGATCCGGATGGCGATTTCATGGGCGCGCTGGCTGAACGAATACGCCATCACGCCGTAGATGTCGATCGCGGCGAGCAGCAAAGCCACCGCAGCAAACACCGCCAGCAGCTCCAGCGCAAACCGCCGGTCGGCCAGCGAACGCGCGACAATTTCATCCATCGTGCTGATGCTGTGCACCGGAACATTCGGATCGATTTTTTCCACTGCGGTGCGAACCGATTCGCCCAGACGCTGTACGTTGGCGCGGGTGCGAAGAAAAACGACGGCGTTCACGGGCGCGAACTGGCCCATCGGAACGTAAATGTGCGGCACGGCTGCGGACTCCGAGCCGTCGGACTTGACGTCGCCGACAATGCCGACAATCGTCAGTCCTTTCACTCCCATGCCGAAGCCGAATTGAATCTGCGCGCCGAGCGGATCGGACTGCGGCCAGTAACGATGAGCGAGCGTCTGATCGATCACCGCGACGCCTTGCGTGTCGGCGGTGTCGGTCAGCCTGAAATTGCGGCCGGAGATCAGCGGAACTTCGAGAGTCTGGAAGTAGTGAGAATCCACGACGGCGATGTCAGCGGTCGGGCTGCGGTCCGATTCGGCGGGACGGCCGAGAATCGAAAAATTGGAATAGTTGCGGCCGGAATTCATCGGCAGCGTGTCGTTGCCGGCGATGGACGATTGTTCGACGCCGGGCAAAACCGAAACGCGGCGGTAGATTTCGTCGATCAGAGCGGCGCGCTTCGCGGGGATGGCGTACGGATCGTCGGGCTTATTCGAAACGGGAATCCAGATTTGCGCGGTGGTGAGGTGGCTGGGATTGTAGCCGGTGTAAACCTGCAGCACTTGCCAGAAACTGCGAAGCAGCAATCCCGCGCCTGCCAGCAGAATCACCGACAACGCAATTTCGGAAACAACGAGCAATCGCGAAAGGCGTGTGTGACGCCGGCCGATGCTGGTGCCGCGGCCGCCCTCTTTCAGATTTTCGATTTGGCCGGGGCTGGATGCTTGCAACGCGGGGGCGAGGCCGAACAGGAAACCGCAAAGAAGCGAAATCAAGAAAGCAAACAGCAGCGCACCGGAGCTAATCTGCACTTCGTTGAGCCGCGGTATATCGCCGGGCGCTAGGCTGACGATCGCATTTTTCAACAGCAGCACCGCGACCAGCGCGGCACAACCGGAAATTACCGATAGCAACATGCTTTCGGTGAGCAGCTGCCGCGCGAGTCGCCACCGGCTGGCGCCCATCGAAAGGCGGATGGCAATTTCGCGGCGGCGGCCGGAGGCGCGCGCGAGGAGCAGGTTGGCGATGTTGACGCAGCCGATCAGCAGTACAAATCCAACCGCGCCGAAAAGAATCAGCAGCTCGGCGCGCTGCGGACCGACCAAATCTTCTTTCGTCGGCACCAGGCGCACCGACCATTTCGCAGCGGCAGGATAATCCACCGGATACCGCGCCACGAGTCGCGCGGTGTACGAATCGATCTGTGCCTGCGCTTGCGCTAGCGTGAGCCCCGGCTTCAGCCGCGCGATCGCCGCGGGAATCAAGCGAAGGGAGCGTTGCGCAGGAACGGGAAACGGAGCGCCGTAAAAACCGGTGGCCAGCCAAACTTCCACGTCGGTATCGAGCGTGCGTCCGGGATGGCGGAAACCAGGGGCCATCACGCCGACGATGGTGTAGAGATCGTTGTCGAGCCGCATCTTCCGGCCGACGATTGCGGGATCCGACCCGAAATTGCTGCGCCAAAAACCATCGCTGATGACCACCGGCTCCAGAAAACCAGGAACGGAATCCTGGCTGGTGTACACGCGGCCGAGATGCGCTTTCGCTCCGAGCAAGGTGAAGTAATCCGGACTGGTGATCAGGCTTTCGGCGCGCACGGTGCGATCGCCGCCGCCAACCGCTGAATTGCTGGGCGCAACGGCCGAGATTTCCTGAAACACCCCGGAGCGATCCTGCAAATCCCACAGTTCGGGCGCGGACATGCCGACGTCCAGATCGTTCGGCCCGCGAAGGTCGTCGAAGACACGCACCAGTTGGTCGGGTTGCGGAAACGGCAGCGGCTTCAGCAGCACGCCGTAGATCAGGCTGAACGTCGCGATGTTGGCGCCAATGCCGAGCGCCAGCGTGAGAACGGCGACGACGGTGAAGCCTGGGCTCTTCCACAGAATTCGAATTGCGTAGCGAAGGTCTTGCATGAAGGTGGACACGAGTTCCCCCCGGGTGCGCGCCGCAGATACGAATCGAAGTGGAGCACCGAGGTTGCGGCGCAGCGTTGAACTGTGACTGTATGACGCGAGAGCCGGCGGCGTTGTTAGCAGCGAGACGTTGCAAAGTTGATTATCGAGCAGAAAAGTTCGGCGGGCGGAGCAACGCGCGAATTTGTGCGTGAAACATTGGGTTTCCGTACGGGTAATGTCGTCCGAAATTGAAACGCGGTTCCGATTTCGCAACGGAGCGCCGCGAGACGTGGGTGTCTCGGCTGTCCGTTTTCAGGACGCCCGCAAAGGCGGTTGCGGCGGAGCGCGCATCTAACTGAGCATCTGCGATACGATGGGGACGATGAAATCTGCAATGCGTGAAAAATCGAAAGCGACGATCGTGTTCCGCGCGACGCTCGCGCCTGACGGCGAACGTGCCACGAAGAAATCGTGGGTGCTGACGCTGCCGAAGAGCGCGAGTGCGGCGCTGCCGTCGCGCGGCGAAATCACCGTGGAAGGAATGATCGGCTGCTTCCCTTTTCGCGCTGCGCTGGACGCGGACGGAAAAGGCGGCCACTCGCTCGCTGTAAACGAAATCATGCGCGACGCCGCGTGCGCCGATGATGACGACGCCGTGACGGTCGAAATCACGCGTGCCGGCGATGAACCCGAGCTGCGCGTTCCCACGGATCTTCGCAAAGCGCTTGCGGACGATGAAGTTTCAAAAGCGGGATGGGACGACATCACCCCGATGGCGCGGCGCGACTGGATTTTTTCGATCACGTCGGCCAAACAGCCGGAAACGCGCGCGCGTCGAATCGCCAAAGCGGTGGACATGCTCTCGTGCGGCAAGCGGCGGCTGTGTTGCTTTCCCGGCGTCAAGTGGATGATGAAAGAAAACGAGAAGTCATGCGGGATGTGGCTCCCCCTGCCCGCCGCGGAAAAACCGCGTACCATAAAACCGGCGCGCCCATCGCGCTCGCGAAAATAAGAGAGCGATGGGCGCAAGTTTGCTCACTTGAAAGCGAGCGCTTCGCCGATTAGTTTTTCGCGTCCGGATCCTGCCACAACTCGATCGGGTTGCCTTCCGGGTCCTGCAAGCGAGCGAAGCGGCCCCACGGATACGTTTCTGGATCGACTTTCACTTCGATCCCAGCGGATTGCAGTTGGGCGACCATTTTGTCCAGGTCGTGGACGCGGAAATTCAGCATCCACATTCTGTTGGGATCGCCGAAGTGTTTGGTGTCTTTCGGAAACGGCGAGAATGCGGTCGAGCCCGCTTCCTGTTCCCACGCGGATTCGCCTTCGGCCGAAGGAACTTTCAAAACGCCGAGATGATCCTGATACCACTGCGCCAGTCCTTTCGGATCCTGCGCGCGAAAGAAAAATCCTCCGATTCCCGCAACCTTTTCCATAGTGATTCCTCCGGCAATTTTATGATGCAGAGCGTTTCCAATTGAAAATAGCAAAATGCTGCGTGACAGCAGTGTAAATTACGCGCTGGCCGCCGCGGGAGTGGCCGCCGGTCCGACGCGCGATTTGCGGCGCAGCAGCGCGGCCGACACCAGCGTCATCACCAGGCCAACCGGCAGCGGCTCCATGATGGTGTACGCCGCGTTGACGAACGGATTTTCATAGAGCTGTTGCGAACGCTGGATGGCCGCCACACGCGCGGCAGTAACTGCCGGGTCCAGTCCCGCGGATTGCACTTTGTGAATTTGCGCGGCGAAGTAGCCATCCATGAAGTGCGGCATGAAGTTGAAATAAAGGATCTCCCACATCACGACGTAACAGATGCAGGTGATCAGCGTGATCAAGATGCCGCAGGAAAACGCGCGTCCAAAAGAGATTTGCCCGTCGAGCACATTGTCGCGGTAGCTGCGCACCCCGAAGTACACCAGCAGGAACGCCGCAACCATCATTGTATAGCCGAGCAGCATGGCGTTGTGCGTGGTGCCGTATTTGTTCGCCAGCAGCATCGAGCCGCCCATCAGCACAGAGAGGATGGCTCCGGAAATCAGTCCGAACGTTAGAACGGTTTTCTTCATCACAAGCTCCTGTTGCGGCTGAAAGTGCACGCATCATGCGGCGAAACCGGGGCGGTTGTCGTCATCCTTTCGGATGATTTTACGCGAATCGGGCAGAAATCCTGCTTTCGGGTGACGCGGTCAGGGCAGCAGGCCCAATTCTTTGCCCCGCTGGACGGCTTGGGTGCGACGGGCGGCTCCGAGCTTGTCGAAAGCGCGGGCACAGTGGGTTTTGACGGTGTTCTCGGAAACGAAAAGCTGAGCAGCGATCTCGCGGTTGCTGAGGCCGCGGGCGACCAGAGTCAGGATTTCCATTTCGCGGGCGGTGATGCCGAGCGATTGCTGGCGGGCTGCATCGGGTGTGAATGGTTCTCGGACTGGAACTTCGACATGAACTTCGACGGGAACCTCTATATGGACGGGCACTTCTTTGACGACCACGGTTTCGCGGATGGTTTCCCGGTTACGCGTGAGGCGCAGGCCGAGCCAGATGCCGAACGCCGAGAATAGAATCGCAACCAGCGCGCCGTAGATTTCGATCGAGTGTTCGATGACGACGAAACGGTATTCGGTGTACTGCAGCGTGACGATCAACAGGCCGCCGACCAGGCCGAAGATGAGTGCGTGGCGCTTCATGATCGGGTTGCGGGCAGTATAACAAAGACGCGTGGGAAGTGGTTTCGCTCAGGCTTGACGCCACAGCGGAATCCTAGTCTGAATGTCTCCATTCGCGTTATGCGCACTTCCGAAGACACAAAATTTGGAACCGAACGGACGAGCGTGTAAATTATTTTCGGATGAAACTTCGAAACCGAATTCCCCGCTCTTGTAAGGTCGCTGCGACGGTTGTCGCGCTTTTCGCGGCGGCGTCCTTTGTGCCCGCAGCTCGCGCTCAGCAAACTCCGCCGTGCACGGTGAGACCCGCGTCGATTCCGCTCGGCCAGACGGTGCGGCTCCGGTGCGACGCGCCGGCGGCAACGGCGCGGCTGAAAGACCGCACGGTGCGAATGTTTAAACAGGAAAGCGGCGACTGGGAAGGGCTGATGCCGATCGCTGTCGGCGACGTTGCGGGTACATATCCCGTTGCGTTTTTGGCAGGCGATGGCGCAACAGTCGCTTCGGCGAATCTGACGATCCGTAAGACGATTTTCCCGTCGCAAAACGTTACGCTTTCGCCGCAGATCGAATCGCTGCATTCGACGCCCGACGAGATAAAGACGCTCACCACGTTCCGTGATTCAGTGTCGGACGTGAAATATTGGGCCGATCCGCTCGCCGCTCCGCTTTCCGGCTGCGTGATTTCCCCGTTTGGGGTAGCGCGTCTGCACAACGGAAAACCGACCGGCGAATTTCACGGCGGGATCGACCAGCGCGCTGCGGCCGGAACTCCGATCCGCGCGGTCGCCGCCGGCATTGTGAAAATCGTGCAGCCGTTTAACGTGCTGGGCGGCACGGTGGCCATCGATCATGGCCAGGGCCTAGAAACGATGTACCTGCACATGTCGAAACTCAACGTAGCGGTCGGGGATCAAGTGAAGAAAGGCGACGTGATCGGCTATGCAGGAGCCACCGGACGCGCGAACGGGCCGCATCTGCACTGGGTGATTTACGTGAACGGCGTGCAGCAGAATCCGCTGCAGTGGGTCAAGCTGCCGTCGTGCGCGGCGGCCAAGAAAAAATCGTAGCTGCAAATTACTCGCGCCGGTCGATTGCGGTTTGCGCGGGTCGTTCACGGCGAAGCAAGTCGAGACCCGCGGACGTGATGCGAACCATGCGGCGCCCATGTAATTCCTCGGCGGAAACCAGCCCGCGATCGTTCACCTCTTCCCACACCGGCAACTTCGGGCACGACGTTCGCCAAGCATCCATTACGTCTTCGTAGTTTCGTTCGCGCACGGAAAGCCATTCGAGCAAATCGAGAACCAGATTTTCGGTCACCGCGTCGGCCATGGCGTTCACCCGCTCGCTCGATTTTACCCGACCCGCGCTGCGGAGGGGTGGTTGATTGCGCCGCGCGGACGGTTTCGACTACAATCCACGCAATGACCCACGAACCGTTTCGAGTGGTCCCCCGAGCCGGCGCGCGCGACGGCCAGGAAATTCTGGAGCTGCGCGGCGCGCTCACGTCCACATCTTCGCCTGTATTTATCGAAGCGCTGCAAAAGGTCACCGCACCGGGTTTGATCATCGATATGACCAATGTGCCGTCGATGGATTCGCTGGCGATCGGCGCGCTGGTGCGTGCGTTTGTTTCCTGCCACAAATCCGGACGCAAGCTTGGCCTGGTGGGACTAAACCACCGAGTGCACAACGTGCTGCAACTGACCGGAGTGGCGCCGCTGTTTGAAACCTACGCGACCGTCGCGGAGGCGGAAGCAGGCGTGGTCTAACCGGGCGCTCGGGCTTTTGCGCGAAGCTGAATTCATCCCGAAGCCGTCACGTTTCGTTCACACAGAGAGTCGCCGACCCCTCGGCTCGCATCAGAACCGTAGCAATTCAGGCAGCCGCAGCACCGCAATTCCCGACGGAGCGAATCGATCATGAAGATTTTGCTGATTGGCGGTACGGGGATGATTGGATCCCGAATCCTGAACGAAGCGCTTTCCCGCGGACATGAAGTGACCGCGCTGGTCCGCGAAACTTCGCAGACCGGCGAGCACAAACCGAAATTGGATTATCGCACCGGCGATCTTTTCGATGCGGAATCGCTGGCCGACGCCGCGGTGGACCACGACGTGGTGGTTTCGGCGTACGGACCGGGAAGCGGCGATCCAGGTCTGATTCTGAAAGCGGCGCACGCGCTGGTGGAGGGGCTCACGCGCGTGGAACCGATCCGCCTGATCGATATAAATGGCGCGGGCAGTCTGGAAGTTGCCCCGGGCGTGCAACTGGTGGACAAGCCCGATTTTCCGCCGGCATGGAAAGCGTTGGCGCTCGCGCATCGCGATGCGCTCGACGTGTTTCGCAAGGCGGGATTCGCAGGCTTCGACTGGACGGCGGTAAGCCCGGCCGCAATGATAGCGCCCGGAAAAAAGACCGGACATTTTCGCATCGGCACCGATCAACTGATCGTTGACGCCAAGGGCGAGAGCAGCATTTCGGCGGAGGATTTCGCTGTGGCCGTGGTGAACGAAATCGAAAAGCCGCAATTCAAGCAGCAACGGTTCACCGTCGGATACTAGCTGTGGCGCGCGGCACGTTTCTGTCGGCGCGCTGGGTGAATCTGCTGATGTTGAATTACGCAGTCGATCCCGCCTTACTCGAGCGATTTGTGCCGCGCGGCACCGAGCTCGATTCGTTTGCGGGCAAAACGTACGCGAGCCTGGTTGGATTCGAGTTTCTCCGCACGCGCATCGTAGGATTTCTGGCGGTTCCCTTCCATTCCAATTTCGACGAAGTGAATCTGCGGTTTTACGTGCGGCGCGAAGCGCACGGCGAGCGGCGGCGCGGCGTGGTGTTCGTGAAGGAAATTGTGCCGCGGCAATTGATCGCACGAGTGGCCCGGGCGATGTACGGCGAAAAATACGAGCGATGCCCGATGCGGCATGCGATCGCGCGCACGGCCGATACGATATCGACCACGTTCGAGTGGCAATATCGCGGCTCCTGGTGCGCGTTGAGCGCATCGGCAACCGGCGCGCCTGCGCTGTGCGCCGAAGGAAGCCTGGAACAATTCATCACCGAGCACTATTGGGGATATTCTTCGCTGGCAAACGGCGGAGCGCTGGAATATCAAGTGACCCACGTGCCGTGGCAAGTATGGACCAGCCGCGACGCGAAATTCACGGGCGACGGCGATGCGATGTACGGCAGCGGATTTGGCGCGGCACTCGCGCGGCGGCCGGATTCGGCGTTCATCGCTGCGGGATCGGACGTGCGCGTTCATTGGGGAACGCCAATCACCACGTAACCGTGAAGGAGCAGACGGATGAACGAACTGGTGGAGACTTTAATTGGCGACAGCGCGGCCGCGCCGCCGGATCGCGTGCTCGACGGAATCAACGAGGAGTTCGCGCATCGCGCCACAGCCGGCAGCCCGCACACGATCTATGAAGAGGTGTGGCATCTGGCATTCTGGCAGCAGGTGACGCTCGACTGGATCAATGGAATTGATACGCCGGTCCCGGAGCACGCGTCGCACGGATTTCCCAGTGAGGGAGCCAAGCATCGCGAAAATTGGGAAGCGCTCCGGCGACGATTTCTGGAGGGGACGCAACTGTCGGCGTCGGTGGCGCGCGATGAAGAATGGATGAAGAAAATGATCCAGTGCCCTTCACCGCCGGGCAAGCCCACCCGCACCATGACGGTGCGTGAGCAATTGGAAAGCCTGACGGCGCATAACGCTTATCACATCGGGCGAATCGTGCTGCTGCGGCAAATCAATCACTCGTGGCCGCCCGCCGCCGGAGGATTCACCTGGTAACCGCCGCGCCGCTTTCAGCGGTCGACCGGCGAAAACTGAAACGCAGTGCAAACATCCCGCGTCCCAGCAATTGGCGGAATGTAACAGACTTGTTACAATAAAAAACGGCCGGAGGTTTTCGCTCCGGCACACTTCGCATTTTCCGGGACAGAATTCCCGCACGCAGGATAAAAACCACATGGCTGCACGGACGCTGTACGAAAAGATTTGGGACGCTCACATTGTTCGGGAAGAACCGGGTCAGCCGACGCTCATTTACATCGACCGGCACCTGATTCACGAAGGAACTTCGCCGCAGGCTTTTGCGGGATTGAAAGCGGCGGGGCGCAAAGTGCGCCGGCCGGAGCTGACGTTTGCGGTGATGGACCACTCGGTTTCCACCAAGAACCGCCTGCTGCCGGTGGTGGACGAGGACGCGCGCAACCAGTTTGAAGCGCTGGAAAAGAATTGCGAAGAATCGGGCGTGCACCTGTTTGACATGCACAGCAAGAATCAGGGCATCGTTCACGTCATCGGACCGGAACTGGGGATAACCCAGCCGGGGCAAACGGTTGTGTGCGGAGACAGCCACACCTCTACGCACGGCGCTTTTGGCGCGCTGGCATTCGGAATTGGAACCAGCGAAATCGAGCACGTGCTGGCGACGCAGTGCCTGACGCAATTCAAATCGAAAACAATGAAGGTGGAGATCGCGGGCAAGCGCCCGCACGGCGTTACCGCGAAAGACATGGTCCTGGCGGTGATCGGCAAAATCGGAATCGCCGGCGGCACCGGATTTGTTTTTGAATACACCGGCGAAGCGGTGCGCGGGCTTTCGATGGAAGGCCGCATGACGATGTGCAACATGTCGATCGAAGGCGGCGCGCGCGCGGGAATGGTGGCGCCGGACGATACCACGTTTGCGTATATGGAAGGCCGTCCGTTTGTGCCGCGCGGCAAGGAATTCGAAGCGGCGGTGAAGCATTGGCGATCGCTCGCCACCGACTCCGACGCGAAGTACGACGAAACGCTGACGCTGCACTCGAAAGATTTGGCGCCGATGGTTACCTGGGGCACGAATCCGGGAATGGTGACGCAGGTTTCCGACCGCGTGCCTGATCCGAAATCGTTTGCCGATCCGGTCGATCGCGAAGCCGCCACACGAGCATTGGTTTACATGGATTTGAAGCCGGGCACGAAAATCGAAGACATTCCGCTCGATCGCGTGTTCATCGGGTCGTGCACCAATTCCCGTCTGGAAGATTTGCGGGCCGCGGCGAAGGTCGTGGCCGGACATCACGTGTCGAAATCGCTGAAACAGGCGCTGGTGGTGCCGGGATCGCGCCGCGTGAAAGCCGAGGCGGAAGCCGAAGGGCTCGACAAGGTTTTCCGCGACGCTGGATTCGAATGGCGCGACGCGGGCTGCAGCATGTGCATCGGCATGAATGACGACGTGCTGCTGAGCGGCGAACGTTCGGCCAGCACTTCGAATCGCAATTTCGAAGGCCGCCAGGGCAAAGGCAGCCGCACACACTTGGTGAGTCCGATGATGGCCGCGGCGGCAGCGCTCGAAGGACACTTTGTGGATATTCGCAAGATCAAGAATCTGGAAGGAGTCGAGTAACGATGGAACCCTTCATCAAGCACACGGGAAAAGTCGCGCCGATGGACCGGGTGAACGTCGATACCGACCAGATGGTGCCAAAGCAGTTTTTGAAGTTGTTGACGAGGCAGGGATACGGCCGCGTGCTGTTTTACGACTGGCGCTACTTGCCCGGTGAAAAACCGAATCCCGATTTCGTGCTAAACCAGCCGAGATATAAAGGCGCTTCGGTGATCGTGGCCCGCGCGAATTTCGGATGCGGCTCCAGCCGTGAGCATGCGCCGTGGGCGATTCTGGACTACGGCTTTCACGCGATTCTGGCTCCAAGCTACGCGGACATCTTCTATAACAATTGCTTCAAGAACGGGATTTTGCCCGTCACCCTGACCAACGAACAAATCGACGAGATTTTTGCGCGCACCGAAAAGGAAGAGGGATATTCGGTGACCGTCGATCTGCAAAATCAAGTGGTGACCGACAACCGAGGCTTGCGGTATTCGTTTGAGATCGATCCGTTCCGGAAAGATTGCCTGCTGAAGGGCCTCGACGATATCGGCCTGACCCTGGTGCACGAGCCGGCGATCTCGAAGTTCGAATCAGCGAATCCGCAACATCCGCAAATGTACGAAGCGGTGGATGTGAAGCACCATTCGAACAATCCGCAGGCCGCGCGGCACAATTAGATTTCTCCGCAGGCTTTCGCGGCGCGTTTTCGCACGAGCGAGGACGCGCCGCGGTTCCCTTCCCCGATTCGCGATTTCCTGAAACCTATTCGCTTGGAATAAACGGCTCGGTCGATTCCGGCGCGGCGGGCGCGGACCCTTTCAGCTCGGCAAGAATAATTCCCAGAAAAATCAGAGCGGCACCGGTGAGGATGCGCGGCGTCAGGTGTTCGTGCGCGACGACCCACGAGGTGATCGCGGCGAAAACCGGTTCGAGGCTGATGAGAATCGCAGTGTGCGTGGGCGAAGTGTATTGCTGCGCCCAGGTCTGCGCGGAAAATCCGAATGCCGTCGAGCCGAGCGCTGTGACGAGCACGGCAAACACCAGCGTGCCGCTCCACGACCAGTGCGGCGATTCCACATGGGCGAGCGACAGAAACGGAATCGCGATGGCGGCAAGAATCGCGGTGGTCGCCACCTGCACCACCGCGAGCGCGCCCACCGAATGGTGTTGGATGTAGCGGCTGATGAAAATCATGTGGATCGCGAAACTGACCGCGCAGCCGAACACGATCGGATCGCCGCGATTCAGTCCGCCGAGCCCTTCGGGCGGTACGGTCAGGAAATACAGTCCGGCCAGCGCAGCGAGCGCGCCGGCCCAGATCCAGATGTTGACGCGCCGGCGACCGAAGAGCGCCAGCAGCAGCGGAACGATCACCACACTCGACCCGGTAATGAACGCGGCTTTCGATGGCGACGTGAATTGCAGGCCATACGTCTGAAACGCGTAGCCCGCAAACATGAAAAATCCGATTTGCGCTCCGGCCCAGATCGAGCCGCGGTTGAGTGTGCGGAGCGAGCGCCAGAAAAACAGCGCCATCACCACGGCGGCGAGCGCGAATCGGACGGCGATGTAGAGAAATACGGACACGTCGGCCAGCGCGTCTTTCACCACCACAAACGTGCTGCCCCAGATGAAGGCGGTGATCACCAGGGCGATGTCTGCGCGGATACGTTTTGAAAACATGAGCGACAAAGTGTATGTGCAGCGAGGGAGCGGTGACAAGCGTCACCGCTCGTGCCAATCGCGCACCGTTGCCACGCCACGCCATGCCGCGCAGCGAAGCAACTTCATTGCGGGATGGCGACGACGCAGGACGGCGTCGAGATAAAAACGGGATGGCTGAGTGTGCGGCGCCGGCGGGAGATTCCCGCCGGGCCCAAATTTCGAAATGACGTGAGCGGTTACAGCTGGATGGTGAATGACTTAATCAAAGTGCCTTTGCTGAGCGTTTTCGTAGCTTCCAGCTTCCTGCCTTTTTTCAATTGCACAGCGGATTTCGTAGTTTTTTTGGTAACCAAGTCTGCTCCCAGGAAATCGGAAATGGCCCACAAACGCCCCTTTTATACGAGACCAGCGGGCGGTTGTCTACTGGAACTTAGTAAGGTTGGCTTGTACCAGTACAGCGTGAAAATCGCCTGAAAGCAAGCCAGGGGCGTCCCGGAAAGGCGGCTTCGATCAGTGCGTCGGCGCCGCCGACGCAGTGGCGGAGTAGCGCAAACGGCCAGCGACAAACGTCATCGAGACGGGGGTTTTCAGCAGTTCGGGCGCGGGGATTTGCAGCAGATTCGCCGGATACACGACGATATCAGCGTACATGCCGGGCGCGAGAGTTCCCTTGAGCGGCTCCTCGAATTCGGCGTAGGCCGAGCCGACCGTATAAGCGCGCAGGCAATCGTCGATCGGCAGCCGCTCTTGCGGTTCCCAACCGCCGGCCGGAGTGCCGTCGAGCATTTGGCGCGTGACGCAGGCGTAAATTCCCTGCAGCGGATTCACCGATTCGAAATCCGGATAGTCGGTGCCAAAGGCGAGCTTGCCGCCGCTTTTCTGCATGGTCAGCCAGGCGTAGGCGCCCTTCGAACGGATCGGGCCGAGCCGCGCGGAAGCCCAGCGAGCGTCGTCCAGCAAGTGCGCCGGCTGCATCGACGCGACGATTTGCAATTTTCCGAACCGGTCGAAGTCGGCGGGCGCGACGACTTGGGCGTGTTCGACGCGGTCGCGTCGGTCGCGATCGCCGTTGGCGGCAATCACCGCAGCGAAAGTGTCGAGCGCGAGTCGATTGGCGCGGTCGCCGATGGCGTGAAACGCGATTTGAAATCCGGCTTTGTCGCGTTCGATGGCCATGGGCCCGAGCGTGGCGGGATCGACGCGCAGGATGCCAGAAGTTTTCGGCGCGTCGGAATACGGAGCGAGCATGGCCGCGGTGCGCGAGCCGAGCGAACCATCGAGGTGCAGCTTGAGCGCGCCGGATTTCAAAAACGGATCGGCGGTGCCGGCGGCGGTGCGCATGTCCTGCAGATTCGCGAGCGAGGCATCGAACGGCAGCCACTCCGTGATGCGGATCGGCAACTTCCCTTCCCGCTTCATCTGCTGCAACACCAGAAAATTTTGCCAGCCGAAATCGTCGTTGTCCGGCAGCGCCATCACCGAATTATCCTGAATCGATGTGACGCCGTAGCGCGCCGCTTCCTCGAGCACCTGGCCGAATAGAGTGGCACGCTGACCGAGCGAGTGCGGCGGAATGTGCGAAGCGACCAGTTGCATCGCTGCGGTCTCCTCGAGCAGACCGGTTGGCTCGCCGGTTTTTGGGTCGCGCTCGATGTGGCCGCCCGGCGGGTCCGGAGTTTTCGCGGTCACCCCGGCGATTTCGAGCGCGCGCGAATTCGCCACCGCGACGTGCCCGTCGATGCGCGTGCAGAAAATAGGATTGGTGGTGGACACCGCGTCGAGATCCTCGCGCGTGGGAAATACTTTGCGCGGCCACACGGTGTGATCCCATCCGTAGCCGACGATCCATTCGCCGGGGCGGTAGAAGCTGATGTTCACGCGGATGCGCTGCTCGAAATCGGCGAGCGAAGTGGTGCCTACCAGAGTGATTTGGGTTCGCGCATAGGCCGCTTCGGCCATGTGGATGTGCGCGTCGTTGAAGCCGGGCATGGCGAATTGGCCGTGCAGGTCGATGACGCGAGTGGAGCGGCCGCGAAGCGCTTTCAATTCGTCGGACGAACGCGTTTGCGTCACCGGCGGCGCGGTGGAGTTAGAAGGTGCGTCGGCATACGCGAGTGCGACGATCGAATCGCCGCGAATTGCCACCGCCGTGGCCCACGGGTGCGCCGGATCCATCGTGTAGATCTGACCGTTGACGAGCACGATGTCAGCCGGACCGCCGCGCACCGAGGAGTCAATTTGCTGAGCGGTTCGCGGATGCGCGGAGGGAAAGCTGACGAACGTGTTCGCGGCGCGCGGAGCCAGAGCAGCGGTCACACAAACTGCGCCAACGAGACAACCGATGCGAGCCAGTCGCTGCATTTATCGCGGAGCCGCCGAAGGCGTTCCAGGAGTGGAGGACGACGAATTCGAAGACTGCGTCGAAGTGGAAAGTCCGGCGAGTGAAACCGTGGCGAGGAACAACCGCTTCAGGCCGATCTCGCGGTCGATCGGGTCATACCATTCCGCCAAAGTGTGCGAGCCGGCGCCCTTGCCGCCGGCGCCGAGCGAAACCGCCGGAATTCCGAGCGAGAGCGGAATGTTTGCGTCGGTGGAGCTGCGCTCGATGCGCGAACGATTGCCGAGGAAACGATCGACGCTGCGGATGGTTTCCACCAGTGGCGCGCCGTCTGGAATTTTTCCCGCCGGGCGCGAACCGAGCGACCGAAACGTCAGTTGCAACGCATCAGACTGTTCGTTCGCTGCGGCCAGCTCGTCGCGCAGGCCGACTTGCATCGCGTCGCGCAGGGCGCGCTCCATTTTCACAACTTCGGATTCCTGCTCGGATCGCAGATCGACTTTTGCCGAGGCGCGAGCCGGAATCGAATTCACCGACGTGCCGCCCTCGATCATTCCAAAATTGTAGGAGCTGCGAGGATCGTCGGGCACCGGCACGGACGAAAATTTCACGATGCCGCGGGAAAGCGCGGTAATCGGATTCGGCGCGCCGAAGTCGGACCAACTGTGTCCGCCGGGGCCGGTGATTACAATTTCGAAGCGGTGCGACGCGATTCCCTGGGTGGTGATGTGCTCCACCGAAGCGCCGTCCACGGCGATCACCGCGGCCAAACGCGAACCGTAGGATTCCACCAGGGCGCGAATGCCGCGCAGATTGCCTTCACCCTCTTCGCCAACGTCTCCGGCGAGCACGATGGTTTTCGTGGTGCGGATTTGCGATTCGGCCAGCGCCCGCGCCATGCCCGCAAGCGCCGCGAGGCCGGCGCTGTTGTCCGCGATTCCAGGCGCGACCAGCCGCGAACCCTCATGCTTCACGCGGACGTCGGTACCGGTGGCAAAAACGGTGTCGAGATGCGCCGCCAATAGAACGACGCTTTTCGGATCGGTACCGGCGCGTTCGCCGATCACATTGCCGATTTTGTCCACACGCGTTTGGAAGCCGTAAGTTTCGAAAATCTTTTTCAGGTATTCGCCGCGGCGCGCTTCTTCGAACTCAGGTGCGGGGATTTCGGTGAAATGGACCTGCTGTTCGGTGACCCACTCGGAATTTTTGTCGATCCAATCGAGGGCCCGGGCGCACGACGCCGATTCAGCGATTTTCTCGATGGATTCGTCGGTGGCGCGAGCGGAAAGCGTAGCCATCATTAAAAAGATACCGCAGATGGATGCGAGTTTCACGCTTTTCGGGCCGACGTGGTGCTGCAATCTACGACGCTGCGAAGCACGAACGCCGCGCGATTTCGCTCGCAACGAATGCGAGGCTCGCGATGACGCGGACAAATTCAATTCGCGCCTTCGGGTGCGTTCACCACGGCTTGAATTTCGTGGTCCGAAAGAATTCGATCGGATTTTTTTGCCGCCGCGAATATGCGGTCCACCAGCGCATCCGTCACTGGGATGCGGCGCTTTTCCAGCCAATAGATCACGTTGGAGCGGCCGCTGAGCGGGCCGACCTCGATAATTTGCTCGAGTCCGAATAAGTGCGCGGGCACGCCGCTGTAAATCGCATTGGCCAGTTCGTCGTCGTTTTTTTTGTACGCTTTGATGATCGCCGCGGCGTGCACGCCGGTGGCGGTGCGAAACGCGTCACGGCCCACTACTGGATAATTCGGCGGAATCGGCGTGCGCGTGGATTTCGAAACTGTTTCGGAATATCGCTGCAGCTTCGAAAGATCGTGATCGATCAATCCGAGGATGCGCAAATTCACCAGCATCAATTCCATCGGCGTGTTGCCGACGCGTTCGCCAAGCGCCAGCGCGGCAGCGTGCACCTGATCGGCGCCGGCGGCAAGCGCAGCCAGAGAATTCGCCACCGCCAGGCCGCGGTCGTTGTGGCCGTGCCAGTCCACGCGGATTTTTTCGCCCGACGGCTTCACGATTTTCTCCAGCGCAAACGTCACCAGGTTGTGCGCGCCCTCGGGAGTGGCGTGGCCCACGGTGTCGCACAGCACGGCAGCGCGAGCGCCCGCGCGAATCGCGGTGGAATACAAAAGCACGAGCGTATCGGGATCGGTGCGGATGGTGTCTTCGGTGACGTACATCACCGGCAAGCCGCCGGCGACCGCAAATTTCACTGCATCTTCGGTTATGCGCTGCATGTGCTCGACCGTCCAGTCTTCCACCAGGCGGCGAATCGGGCTGGAGCCGAGAAACGTGGCCGCTTCGATCTGGATTCCAACCTTCTGCGAAATATCGATGATCGGCTGGATATCGTTTTTGTGCGTGCGAGCGGCGCAGTTCGGGCGAATCTTCATGCGCGCCGAAACAATTTCGCGTGCCAGCGCTTCGGTGTCTGCAAACGCGCGCGGTCCCGCGCCCGGCAGGCCGATGTTTACAGTGTCAATCCCCAGCGATTCCATTAAGTGCAGGATTTCGATTTTTTCGGCGATGGTGGGATCGTGGGCCGACGGATTTTGCAGACCGTCGCGAAGAGTTTCATCGTTGAGCATCACGCGGCGGCCCGACGCGGGCGGTTTGCCGTTCGCCGGCTTGTTCCAGTCGTAGATCAGATCAGTTTGCATGAATTCCTGCGCTCAATAACGGATCGTGTAGCTGTGCGGAGCCTTGTCCCGATGCGGAACGTAAATCGTGCCGCAGAATTCGCAGCGGTAGATTTCCTGTTTTGCTCCGACGGCGGCTTCCACTTCCTTCGGATAATCGAACCAGCGCTTCAAGTGGCCGAAACAGTGCTTGCCCTTTTCGTTGAGCTCGTCGCAGGCCCGCTGCGTGGGTTTTTTCGGTTTGATTTTGTGCGCGGCCTTTTCCGGCGGCAGCACATTCGCGGGATGGATTTCCGGGTCGGTCATTCGCGGCGCCCCCGCTGCTATCTTAAGTGATTCGCCGGACGAAAACGAAAATATGAAAATGCGCCGGCGCGGCACGCGTTCGCCGCAGCCCTTGTCGCCGAATCTTAGATTCGGTTGCGACGGAAAATGACTCCCCTTGCGCCTCGACGCGCAGCCATCGCGCTGAGCCGCTCGCGCCAGCTGGGCGCAAACATCGATTGCACAAACGCGCTCGCCGACGCAGTCAGCTCCGCCGTGTAGCCGAACCACCAAGATTTTCGGACACGCGGCAGCCGGTCGACATCGATGTATTTCACCTGGACCATTTCGAGCAAGCCCAGTTTCGAGTGCGAATGTCCCCATCCGCTTGCGCCGGGGCCGCCGTGCGGTGCTTCGGTGATGCCGTAGTAGCTGGCAACGTCGTTGACCATCACCGAGCCGGCGTGCACGCGCGATGCGATTGCGGCGCCGCGCCGCGCGTCGGAGGTCCACACGCTCGCGCTCAGCGCAAACGGCGAATCGTTCGCTTGCGCGATCGCCTGCTCGGCCGAATCCACCGAACGAATCGCAATCACCGGGCCGAAGGTTTCTTCGCGCATCAGCTGCATCGAGTGGTCCACGCCGGTGACGACGGCCGGCTCGATGAAATTCGGGCCGAGGTCGGGACGGCGGCTTCCGCCGGTGACGATGCGAGCGCCGAGCGAAACAGCTTCGCGCAGCTGCGCCTCCACTTTTTCGAGCTGTGCCTCGCGGATCATCGGTCCGATTTCGGCGTCCGGATCGGCGAAAGGGCCGATGCGCAGCTTTTTCGTTTTCTCAACGCACAGCGCGGTGAATTTTTCAGCGACGGGCTGTTCTACGTAAATGCGCTCCACCGAAATGCAGGTTTCGCCGCAATTCATGAATCCGCCCCAGACGGCGGCGCTTGAGGCGACGTCAAGGTCGGCGTCGGCCAGCACGATCATGGCGTCTTTGCCGCCAAGCTCCAGCACAGACGGAATCAGTTTCCGCGCGCAGGCTTCGGCGATCTTCTTTCCGGTAGCGACGCTGCCGGTGAAAAACACTTTGTCGGGCACTGCATCCACGATTGCGGCGCCCAGATCGCCGCGGCCTTGCAGCACTTGCACCAAACCTGGCGGGATGCGAGCACGTTCGACGAGCCTTGCGATCTGCGCTCCGCAGGCTGGCGTCAGCTCGGACGGTTTCAGGATCACGGCGTTGCCCGCGACTAGCGCGGACAGCACCTGCGTCATTGGAATTGAAAACGGATAATTCCACGGCGAAATAATCGCCACCACGCCACGCGGTTGATACTCGATCCACGCCGACTTCGCCTTCATCGCCACATTGTGATGGGGAACTTTTTCGCGCCGCAGCCAGCGTGGAGCTCGCCGCGAGAGGAAATCGGCAGTGTCGAGCGAGACCAGAATTTCGGCGAAAATCGCTTCGACGCGCGGCTTGCCGGCCTCTTGCGTGATGGTGTCGGCAATTTCTTCGCGAGCGGCGAAAATGGCGTCGCGCAGGTCGGCGAGTTTGCGGCAGCGGTCGCGCAGCGGCTGAGTGCCCCACTCGATTTGGGCCTTGCGTGCGCGCGCGAAAATTCCGGCAATTCGGCGGGATTTGTAGCGGCAAAGCGAGCGACGACTTCCCCGGTGGCGGGGTTGACCGAATCAACGGCAGCCGCGTGGTTCGCGATTGCGGTGGAATGATCGACGGCCATGGCGCGATTGTATCCGAAACTTCAGCGGGAGGGAGACGATTGGCGAGCGGCCTTGTGCGTGGCCCAGGAATTGGTCGGGTCGGGATATTCCAGACTGACCAGGTACAGGCCTTGCGGCTGCACGGTCGGACCGGAAATTGAGCGGTTGCGCGCTTCGAACAGCGCAGGAATGTCGGATGCGCTCAGCCGCCCTCTGCCGACTTCGATCAGCGTGCCTACAATTTTGCGAACCATGTAGCGCAGGAACGAGCGGCCGCGCACCAGATACGAAATCTGCTCGCGCTCCGGTGAGCGCACCAGTTCCGACGACAACATCTCGCGCGTCATTTCGCGGTCGCGGTCGTCGTCTTCCGATCCGGTGGACGCGGCGAACGAAGTGAAATCGTGAACACCCTCAAACGCGCGCGCCGCGGCGGCCATCGCGTCTTCATCGAGCGGCCAGGGATAGTGCAGCGCGCGGCCGTATTCAAACGGCGAAAGCACGCGACCGCGAAAAATATCGTAGCGGTAGGTTTTTGCCTGTGCCATCCAGCGGGAATGAAAATCCGGACTCACGTCGGCCGACTCGACGATGCGAATCGCAGGCGGTAACAGCGCGTTCATGGCGCGTTGCAGCTCGAGCGCCGTCAGATTCGAGCGCGTTTTGAAATGCGCCACCTGTCCGAGCGCATGCACTCCGGCATCGGTGCGGCTGGCGCCGTGCAGCATGATTCGCTCTTGCGTGATCTTTTTGATCGCGTCCTGAATCGTCCCCTGCACGGTCGGCAGACCGCCGGGCTGAAATTGCCAGCCGTGAAATTCGGTGCCGTCGTAGGCGATGGTGAGTTTGATGTTCTGCATCGGAGACCGAGAAATTATCGCACGCGAAGGGAGATTTGCGCGCAGGCGAGCAACTGGGCCAGCGCACCCCTTGACTATCTACAATCAGTTTGTAGATAATCATAGTATGGGAAAACCGAGCGACCTGGTTCAAGGCACTCTCGATCTTTTAATCCTAAAAACGATTTCGCTCGAGCCGAAACACGGATGGGCCATCGCCAAGCGCATCCAGCAAATTTCCGGCGACGTCTTGCAGGTGCAGCAGGGTTCGCTTTACCCCGCCCTGCACCGCCTGGAACAAAAAGCGTGGATCAAATCCAAGTGGGCCGAAACCGGCACAGGGCGGAAGGCGAAGTTCTACGGATTGACGGCGGCCGGCCGCGCGCAACTGGAAAAGGAATCGGCGAACTGGAGCCGTCTGTCGGCGGCGATCAATCTAGTGGTCGAAACAACGTAGTGGCCTAGCGACACACAGAAGCGCAGCGCAGAGGAGCTCAAGGATGACCTGGATCCAAAAATTGCAGCTTCGATTCGAGACCTTGTTTCGCCGCGGCCAGGCCGAACAGCAACTGAGCGACGAGTTGCAGTTTCACCTGGACGAGCAGATCGCCGAATACGTTGCCGCGGGCATGAGCGCGGAAGATGCGCGCTGCGCCGCCCTGCGCAGTTTCGGCAATCGCGAGTCGCTGCGCGAGCAGGGCGTCGACACATGGGGCTGGACGTGGCTCGAGCAGCTTGGGCAGGACGTTCGGCACGGTTTGCGGATGCTGCTGCGCAATCCCGGTTTCACAGTCGTGGGATTGCTGACGATCGCGATCGGAATCGGCGCGAACACGGCGGTGTTCAGCGTGGTGAATAGTGTGTTGCTTCGCCCTTTGCGCTATCCCGCGCCGCAGGAATTGGTCGAGCTGCATCAGATCGCGCCGGGCGCCGCGGGCTTGGCGGATTTTCGTGATGGCTTGCTGCTGTCGCCTTCGATGTACACCACCTACTCCGAACACAATCAGTCGTTTCAATCGATGGGCGTGTGGGTGCCGGACGCAGCGAACGTGACCGGACTAGCGGAGCCCGAGCAGGTGCGTGTAGTGGACGTCACCGACGGCGTGTTGCAAACGCTGGCCGTCGCTCCGGCACTGGGCCGATGGCTTTCCGCAGCCGATCAGGTGCCGCACAGCGCCGCAACGATCATGCTGAGTTACGGCTACTGGCAGCGAAAGTTCGGCGGAAATGCGAGCGTGGTGGGGCGAAGCATCGTGGTGGATTCGGTGCCGCGCGAAATTGTCGGCGTGATGCCCCAAAGTTTCCGATTCCTCGATAGCGATTTCGACCTGATCGTGCCGCTGGCGTTTGAGCGCGACAAGTTGATTCTGGCCCGATTCGGATTTCACGGATTGGCGCGTTTGAAACACGGCGTAACCATCGCCGAAGCGAACGCCGACATTTCGCGAATGATTCCCGTGTGGATGGATTCGTGGTCGAACGGCCCGGGAACCAATTCTCACGTTTACGAGATCTGGAAAATCACGCCGCAGATTCGCCCGCTGAAGCAAGCGGTGCTCGGCAACGTCAGCCAAGCGTTGTGGATGGTGATGGCCACGATCGGCCTGGTGATGTTGATCGCCTGCGCGAACGTGACCAATCTGCTGCTGGTGCGCGTGGAATCACGGCAGCAGGAGCTGGCGGTGCGATCGGCGCTTGGCGCCGGCTGGTCGCGCATCGTTCGCGGGCTGCTGGTGGAAAGCGTGCTGCTCGGTGTGCTCGGCGGAGTGCTGGGCGTTGCGCTGGCGGATCTGGGCGTGCGCTTTCTGCGCGCTGCCGGGCCGGCGAATCTGCCGCGGCTGAGCGAAATTTCCATTGACGCGCGAACTCTCGCGTTTGCGTTTCTGCTTTCGATTTTTTCCGGTGTGCTGTTTGGAATTATTCCGGCACTGAAATATGCGGGCAAGCGGAATAGCACGGCGCTGCGCAGCGCGGGCCGGACGGTGAGCGTCAGCCGCGAACGCTATCGCGCCCGCAACCTGCTGGTCGCCGGGCAAATGGCCATGGCCGTGGTGCTGCTGGTAAGTGCGGGCCTGATGATCCGCACGTTCTACGCGCTGCGAACCGTCGATCCCGGATTCACCGACGCGCGCAACCTGCAGCTGCTGCGGATTGGAATTCCCGATTTGCCGATCACCGATCCGGAGCAAGTACTGCGGATGCAAAATCAGATTTCCGATCGTCTGGCCGCGATTCCCGGCGTGAAGTCCGCCGCATTCGCCACACAAATGGCGATGGAAGGCTACGACAGCGATTGGGACCAGATCATGGCGCAGGACAAAACCTACGCGGACGGAGAGATCCCGCCGCTGCGGCTCTACAAGCATCTGTCGCCCGGATTTCTGGAAACGGTGGGCACGCATCTGGTGGCCGGTCGCGACATCACGTGGGCCGAAGTGTACGGCGCCATTCCGGTAGTGATGGTTTCCGAAAATCTGGCGCGAGAGATGTGGGGCTCGCCGTCGGCCGCGGTGGGAAAACGTGTGCGAGAATTTCCGAATACGCCGTACTACGAAGTGGTGGGCGTGGTCGAAGACGTCCGCGAAAACGGCGTGCAGGATAAAGCTCCGGAAACCGTGTACTGGCCTTGTCTGCTGGGTGATCCGCACCGCGAGCGTTTCGTCTGGCGAACAATGACGTTTGCGATTCGCACGAACCGTGCCGGCACGGAATCGTTTCTGAACGAAGCGCGGCAGGCGGTCTGGTCGGTGAATTCGAATTTACCGCTGGCATCGGCGCGGACGATGCAGGATGTGTACGAAAAATCGGTGGCGCGCACTTCGTTTACGCTGGTGATGCTGGCGATTGCCGGGGCGATGGCCATGGCTCTGGCGGTCATCGGCATCTACGGCGTGATTTCCTATACCGTCACGCAGCGGCGGCGGGAAATCGGAATTCGCCTTGCGCTGGGCGCTCAACGCAGGGACGTGCTTCAAATGGTGCTAAAACAAGGAACCGCAACGGCGCTGGTGGGCGTTGCGATCGGAATCGCAGGCGCGCTCGCGCTGACCGGACTGATGCGAAGCCTGCTGTTCGGCGTGTCGGCGCAGGATCCGCTCACGTTCGCGGCGGTTGCTGGAATACTGATTCTGATCGCGGTGGCCGCTTCGTACATTCCCGCTCGCCAGGCAACGCGGGTGGATCCGTCCGAAGCGCTGCGCTACGAATAGCGGCGACACAGCGGGGCCTGCGCGGTCAGGGAATTTGCGTGTGTAGCCGAAAAAACTTGCCATCGCATGGTAACCGCGGTAAACAATCGTCTTCATGTCTACCGACGCTTCGATTCCCGCTCGCACCCTCCATCTGCACATTTACGACTGGGAAAGCGCGACCGTGGTGCAATGCACCGGCCGCCTGACAGTGGAAACCGCACCTCAGCTGAAAACCGAAGTAAAAGCGTTGCTGGCCGCCAAGCGTCGCCTGATTCTGGACATGAGCGAACTCGGCTACATGGACAGCTCCGGCCTCGGCGCTCTGGTGGCGCTCTATATTTCCGCGAAGGGCGCACACTGCGAGTTTGAATTGCTGAACGTGACTCCAAAGATCCGCGAGCTGCTCAGCATGACGAACGTGCTGTCGGTGTTCGAATCGTGCGGCCGCACAGGCACTCGCCTCCCCTAGCCGCTCCCGATTCGCAAACGCTCGAGCGTGCCGCGAAAATACCCATTACACACGCACGTTCGCGCATCCGCAGCGCCGTTGGCGGCGTGCTCTCCCCCAGACGATCGCTTTTATTGTTTTGGATGCGCCGCGAAGAACGACCACATCAAGTCCGTGGCGTTCACGTTGGGATTGGGCGCATCGAGCAAACGCAGGATGCGATCGCCTCCCGGCCACGCGTGTCCCTGGCCAATCACGGCGTTCAGTTCCACGGCCGTGCCGGATTTGCAGCCGGAGTAGGTGTCGGTGCGAAGGTCGGCGGTTTCATTGCGGTGCGGCGCGGTATTGCAGCCGTCAATTTTCACCCAGGTCTCGATGGCGTAGGAAACCGGGCGATCGTTGCGCGGACCGCCAATTTGTTTCGTGCCGGTGCCACCGTCAAACATCACGTTGTGATCGTCGGTGCCGTGAAACGCGATGAGCGAAACCGGCACGGCTGGATGGCATGGCACGCTCAACGCTCCCGCGACCGGCGCGGCGGCTGCGATTTGCGCCGCGTCTTCGCAGGCCATCCGGTAGGTCATCATTCCGCCGTTCGACATTCCCGTAACGAAAACGCGCTTGCGATCGACCGAGTAATCGCGCTCGAGCTTTTCAATCAGCGCGCGCAGAAATCCTACGTCGTCCACGTTGTTCTTCATCGCGTACGCGCAGCAGTTGCCTGAATTCCAGGTGTGAAATTTGTCGCCGAAGCCGCCGGTGCCGTCGGGATAAACGACCAGGAAGTTGTGGTTGTCGGCTTCCGCGCTCATGCCGGACATTTTCTCGGCATTTTCCGCGTTGCCTCCGCCGCCGTGCAAAACCATCACCAGCGCGAGCGGCGTTTTTTCGTCGTACGAAGGCGGCGTGTGCACGAAATAGGTGCGCGTGAGCCCGCCGGATTCAATCGTGCCGGGATGCGCGGACTGGTCGGCGTGAAGCCTGCGAACGGGCGACGCCAGGATCATTGCAACGACGAAGCATCCTGCGATGAGCGCTGCGATCGATCCGCGCGCGAATTTCGGTTTTGAATTGGTAGTCATGGACATGGGGGTGGCCAGATGCGGCCGAGTCGCTACTTCGTCAAACACGCGGGACGGAGTTTGGTTTCGCGAATTCGGCGTCGATTTCGCGCGAATGGTGCCGTGGCCAGGGGCTCAGGCCGCTCAGGAATTCGCGCGCGTCATCCGCGAACCAGGGCGCGTAGCGGTGCCGCCGGCGCGGCATTGCGGACATTCGTCCGGCTCGTAGCTTGGAACTTCGAGTTCGAGGAGCGCTCGCGCGGGCACGTTGAGTTCAAGTTTTCCGCCACTGCGATCGATGATCGCCCCGGCCGCGACGGTGAGGCCGCTTTCCTGGCCGACAACGCCGATGGTTTCGCGCGTGGAACCACCCGTGGTCCAGACGTCTTCAATCACCAGCACGCGTTCGCCGGGTTTGATTTCGAAGCCGCGGCGAAGAGCCATCTGGCCCGAGCGGTCGCGCTCGACGAAAATCGCGCGAACGCCGAGGGCGCGAGCGACTTCGTGACCGATGATCAATCCTCCCAGCGCGGGCGAAACCACGCAGCCGACGGTGTGGTCCTTGAATTTTTCGGCAATCGCCGCGCCCAATTTTTCAGCGTGCTGCGGAAATTGCAGCACCAGCGCGCATTGAATGTAGG
This sequence comes from uncultured Acidobacteriota bacterium, assembly GCA_963719065.1. Classification (GTDB taxonomy): domain Bacteria; phylum Acidobacteriota; class Terriglobia; order Acidiferrales; family UBA7541; genus Palsa-295. The sequence goes on from CAVRAM010000001.1 coordinate 1,360,730, forward strand.
TGCCGCTGTGGCGGCCGCTGGAAAGCTCAAAATGTCCGGTGCGAATCGCGCCGACGTCTTCGAGCAGCTTCAGAATTTCTTCGCGTTTCATGGTCCACCGTCACGGCTGGTGCTTCCGCGAATCTCGCGGACAGCCGAAGAGGGGTAGCGTAAAGGCGCGAACCAGAAGTGTCAATGGGGCGCGAGCAGGTATCTCGCATCGGATTTTCTGCAAACGGCCGCGGCGTGAACGCGCAGCGCGCTAAGGCTGCTGAGTCAGGAAGACGGTGCCGATGCCGCCCTCGATTTCCAGGTTGACGGTGATGGCAGTGCTGCCGTTGACCGCGTTGGTGTAGTCGTCGTCGTGCTCGGTCAGTCCGTGTGCGGTAACGGCGCCGATGCCGCCCTTGGCGTGAACACGCACGCCAATATCTTTCGGCAGCCGAACGTTCACTGTGCCGATGCCGCCTTTGATCACGCCATCGAGGCTGGATTTTCGCGGGCCGGTCAAATCGAGATTCACCTGGCCCACGCCGCCCTTCACCGTCAGGTTGCGGACGTCCATGCCGCGCAGGTCGATGTTCCCTTCTCCGGTGCCGATGGTGAAATCGAGATCCAGCGGAACGTTGTCGGCAAAGCGCAACTGCCAGTCGTCGCGAGCGGTCGGGAAATGGATCTGCGCTGGATTTTCCTGCCGGATATTCAGGTCGCCGCGATCGTTTTGAACCGAATAATCCACCACTGGTTTTCCGTCGTTGCTGCGGTACTTGAAGTCCGCGACCAGCAGCTGGTCTGCGCCGCCGGAGATTTGGACGCGCCCTACCGGCGCAGTCACCACGGCGCTCACCGCTTTGGCAGCGCCCAATTCGAGCGTCTGGCTGTCGTGCACTTCGGCATTCACTTTGGAGCCGCGCCACATGGCCACACACAGCAGCACCACAATCACCAGCACCACGTACGGCATCGCATTCGGGCCGCGGTCGTAATACTGCGCGGATTGCGGTCTGGCCGCGGAGCTAATCGGCGTGCCACCGGCTGCGCCAACAGAAACGTCGCCACTTGACGGACGATCCGGCGGCCGGCGATACATGAACGCTTCCCAAACTTTGCCCACTCCGATCAGGATGATCGCCACCGGCCAGTAATGGCGGATCACGCTCCAGGCGTCCAGCTCCGGGCGGATGTTGACGACCAACAAAAAAATGCCCACCGAGATCAGGATCAGCGCGCCGGAAATCGACGCACGTTCGCGAGAGTTGCGACCCATCAGGGATGCCTCTGCCTACAAGATACGCCGGCCGCGAGAAAAAGTTACCGTCCGATTTTGGCTTTCACTGGTGCGCGGGCAGGTAGCGCTCCAGAAATTCGGCGGCGGCATGCCGCGTAATTTGCGCGCCCGGGCTGGTCCAGGAAATGTCGTAGCCGTGCTCCGCGTACGGAATCGTTACCAGCACGTTCGGCACCGCCGCGCGGTCTAGCGCGTTCACCATTTCCACGTGGCCGCCGTACGGAACCAGATGATCGTGGTCGCCGCCAGTAATGAGCGTCGGCGGCAAACCGGGGCGCGCGTGATAAATCGCGGAGACGGCGCGGTACCGCTCCGGAAATTGCCCGGGCGAGCCGCCCAGATATTGCTTTTCCACGCCGCGAGCCGACATGCCCGGCAGCGCGGTATTCAGATTCCATCCCAATTCGAAATCTTCCGGTGGGTAGAGCGCGAAGACCGCCTTGGGTTGCGGCACTACGCCGCCACAACTCGACGACACCGTACCGTCGCCGAGGCCGTAGGCAACCTGCAAAGCAAGCCCGGCGCCGGCCGACTGGCCCGCGATCAGCAGGCGATCTGGATCGACGTTGAACTCCGCGGCGTGCGACTGAATCCACGCGGCCGCGCACGCGGCATCCTGCGCCGCCAGGTTCCAGGTGAGCGGCGGCGCCAGGCGATAATCCGCGTCGAAAGTCGTGTAGCCGCGATCGGCCAGCCACGCGTCCCACCGCCATGTGTAATCGCTGCGCTTGCCGCGAACGTAGCCGCCACCGTGGAGCATCAACACCGCCGCGGATTTTGCCGCCGACGGACTTGTGGAGCGGTACACGTCGAGGAAGAGTTGCTTGCCATCGACTGTTGCGAATGTGTACGTGCCTGCGAGCGGCGGATGGGCCGGCAAGTAGAGCGCGTGGAAATGATCCCGCCAGGAAATCGAAGCGCCATAGGAATGCGCCGCGCGAGCGACAGCTACGAGCGGAATGATGGAGCCGATGAGCGCGAGCGACGCGAACACCGCCGCGACGGTGGCGATTTTGCCTCCACCCGCTCGGCGGGCCGCGATTGCTAAGGTCACGGCGAAAAACGCAAAAATAACGGTTTGGAGCGTGAATACAGCTGAGAACAGCGTGCCGAGAATTCCTATTGCGGGCAGCGCCGGGAATACTTCGCCGACCACGATTGTAACGACCAGAATCGTCGAGATGGCGGCTAGGAACGTCAGAGTTCTTCGGAGCCAAACGCGCCGCGCGCGTTGCGCAAAAGCGGCACGCGATTCGGTATTCATTGGGCGCGATTCTATACTGCGGCCGCGGAAAATTGCGACGGCAACGTTCCGTCGCTGGTTTCGCGATCCTGGCCACGTTTGGCTCGGCAGAGCGGACACGTCAGTCTCATCGGACTCACGGCCAGTCCCGGAACCTTAGCTTTCTTGGCCATTGGTGAATTCAGGACGCATCGGATCGGCGGGAAAAGTTGCTGAAGGAGAGAGAACGGGCTGCCCAGACAGCCCGGTTTGGTAGCGCGATGCGAGCCCAAGCTTGATACTGCGCTTCGGCTTTGGCTAGTGTGCGGTAACGCTGTCTGACCGCACACTACCGTGTCGACTTATTGCCCGCCATGGCCGGGGTTCTTCAGGGGCTTCACCTTCGACAACGATTTGCTATTGAGTTTCTTGCCGCCAGACTTCTTGGTTGCCATATTTTCTCCTGTGTCCGCTGGGATCAACTGGCCGATACCGCTTGGCGCGCTGATTCTAGTTCGATGTCGAGATATTTAGCAAGGGAATGGTTCCAGAATTGGCAACAGAAATCGGCGCAGTGAACGAGGGCGGGCGTCCTACAACATTCGGCCACAAGACACCGATACCGAAAAATTGGCAAATTTGCCGAGGTTTGACGGTGAGCGTATAATCCAAGGTTTAGGCGCATGCCGACGAACCCTACAGAGCGACCTGACAGCGGTCCACTGAAGAAAATGCCTCTCCCCGGCGACGTGGAAGAGATCAGTGTGCGCGGAGCGCGCGTCCACAACCTGAAAAACGTGGACTTCGTGATTCCGCACAACGCGATCACCGTGGTGACGGGTGTGTCCGGCTCGGGCAAGTCAAGCCTGGCGTTTGACACCCTGTACGCCGAGGGGCAGCGTCGCTACATCGAATCGCTGTCCGCCTACGCGCGCCAATTTCTGGAACGCATCGAAAAACCGGACGTAGACGAGATTACGGGCATCGCGCCGGCGATTTCGATTCGCCAGAAAAACTCCACGCGCAACCCGCGTTCGACGGTCGCCACCAGCACCGAAATTTACGATTACCTGCGGCTGCTATACGCACGCATTGGCCACACCATTTGCCTGAATTGCGGCCACGAAGTTCGCCGCGACACGCTCGACGAAATCGCCACGCGCGTGCTGGCACTGCCGGAGGGCCGCCGATTCTACGTGCTGTACGAGTTCAAGCTGGCGCCGGAGCCTGCGCCCAACACGCCGCAACCGCCGCGCGCGAAAAAAGCCACCAAGCCCGCGCAGGAAGCGATTCGCGAAGCGCTGATGAGCCTGCGAAAGCGCGGGTTCAACCGCTTGTATCAGGGCGGACGGGTTTTCGAATTTTCCACGCCCGAAGAATTGCTCGATCTGGATTTCGCAAAGCCGGTGTACGTGCTCGTGGACCGCCTGGCGCTGGGTCCGGAGATTCGTTCGCGATTGATGGATTCGATCGAGATCTGCTACCGCGAAGGCCGCGGCGAAGCGATTCTGGAGTTCGTCCCCGAGCAATCCGGCGAGCCCGGCGAGCGGATGGTCTTCAACGAACGATTCACGTGCAAAAATTGCGGCGCGGTCTATCAGGAACCGGAACCGCGGCTTTTTTCGTTCAACAATCCGTACGGAGCGTGCCCGCGCTGCCAGGGATTCGGCAACACCGTCGATTTCGACCTGGACCGCGTGATTCCGGACAAAAGCAAATCGCTGGCCGACGGCGCGATTGAGCCATGGACCAAGCCTCGGTACCGCCCGCTCGCGGTGGAGATGAAGCGGTTCGCGCGAGCCAAGGGAATTCCGTTCGATGTTCCCTTCCGTGACCTGACGCCCGCGCAGCGAAACGCAATTCTCGACGGCGACAAAAAAGAAGGTTACGACGGCGTAAAAGGATTTTTCGGCTGGCTGGAACGCAAGAAATACAAACTGCACGTCCGCGTATTTCTGAGCCGCTACCGGGGATACGCCACTTGCCCGGATTGCGGCGGCACGCGGCTGCGCGCCGAAGCACGCGCGGTGAAAATTGCGGGAAAGTCGATCACCGAAGTCTGCCAAATGACGGTGAAGGAAGCTCGTCCGTTTTTTGCCGGACTCGAGCTGACGCCGATGGAATCGGCGATCGTCGAAAAAGTGCTCGAAGAAATCGAGCAGCGGCTTCGGTTCCTCGACGAAGTCGGCCTCGACTACCTGTCGCTCGACCGGCTCACGTCCACGCTTTCGGGCGGAGAATCGCAACGAATTCAGCTGGCCACTTCGCTCGGCTCGCACCTGGTGGGCGCGTTGTATGTGCTCGATGAGCCTTCGATTGGCCTGCACCCGCGTGACACCAATCGCCTGATTGAAATCATGAAAGGTCTGCGCGACTTGGGGAATACGCTGGTGGTGGTCGAACACGATCCAGATACCATGCTCGCCGCGGACAAAATTCTCGACCTCGGCCCCGGCGCGGGCGAGCACGGCGGCAAATTGATTTTTTCGGGAACGCGCGCCGAAATCCTGAAAGACGCGCATTCGCTGACCGGAAAATATCTGCGCGGCGAAATGAAGATCGCCGTGCCGGCGCGGCGCCGCAAGCCGCTAGGCAAGTTTCTGAAAGTTTTCGGCGCGCACAGCCACAACCTTCACGGCGTGGACGTGATCATTCCGCTGGGCATGCTGGTCGCGGTTACCGGCGTTTCAGGCTCCGGAAAATCCACGCTGGTGTATGACGTGGTGTACAAAGCGCTCAACGCCAAGCGCACCGGCGGCAACTATCGTGAATTCTGTGATCGCCTGGAAGGCGACGCCGCTATCACCGGCGTGGAAATGGTGGATCAGTCGCCGATCGGCCGCACGCCGCGCTCGAATCCGGCCACCTACCTGAAGGCGTTCGACCCCATCCGCGAAGTGTTCGCAGCGACTCCCGAAGCGAAAAAGCGCGGATTCACGCCGGGACATTTTTCGTTCAACATTCCGGGCGGCCGCTGCGAGGCTTGCCAGGGCGACGGAACGGTCACCGTGGAAATGCGGTTCCTCGCCGACGTGGAACTGATCTGCGAAGAGTGCCGCGGCACGCGATACAAAAGCAGCGTCCTCGATGTGCGCTACAAAGAAAAAAATATTCACGACGTGCTGCAGATGACTGTTCGCGAGGCGCTGGCATTTTTCGCGCCGCATCCCAAAGTCACCTCGAAATTGCGCGTGCTCGAAGAAGTCGGCCTCGGCTACCTGCGGCTGGGCCAATCGGGCACCACGCTTTCCGGCGGCGAAGCGCAACGCCTGAAGCTGGCGGCGCATCTTACCCGCCAGGAAAATTCCGGCATTCTGTATATTTTCGATGAGCCGACCACGGGCCTGCACTTCGACGACATTCAGAAATTGCTGACCGCGTTTCGAAAATTGCTGGAGGGCGGCGCTTCGGTGCTGATCATCGAGCACAATCTGGACGTGATCAAGTCGGCCGATTGGATGATCGACATGGGCCCAGAAGGCGGCGACGCCGGCGGCACGGTGGTGGCCGCGGGAACTCCGGAGCAAGTGGCGCGCAATTCGCAATCGCATACCGGAAAATTTCTGGCTCGCGCGCTGGCGGCCGGAAACGGCACGAACGGCAATCACGGCGCGGCGCCCAAACCGCCGGCACCCGCGGTACCATCGATTCCCACACGAGAATGAGCCGCAACGGGAACTGGATCGCCTGGGGCGCGCTGGCCGCGTGGCTGGCGCTGGCATCGGGAGTTTCCGCGCAGGTGGTGGGCACCGAGCGACGGAAGATTCCGCAGGACCCGGAAGCCAAAGCGCTGAATCAATTGCTCGCCGACGCGCAGACCGCACTTGACCGCAAAGACTACGCAGCTGCGGCAAAAGACTACCAGTCGTACCTCGAGAAAAAACCCGACGACGCGTCGATTCATTTTCAGCTGGCTTACACCTACACCGCGCTTGGCAAACTTTCGGACGCGCGTCCGGAGTATCAAAAAGCCATCGACCTGAACCCGAAAATGGCCGAAGCGTATTTGAATCTCGGCCTCACGTTGGTCGATACCGATCCTGCCGCGGCGATCGCGCCACTTTCGAAGTCGGTCGAGCTGAAACCGGATCAGCCCGAAGCCCGATTCGCGCTGGGCTTGGTGTATGAGAAGACCGGAAATATTCCCGAAGCCGCCCAGCAGTACGCCGCGGCGGAAAAACTCGACGCCAAGAATTTCGACACGCACGTTTCGCTGGCTCGCGTGCTGCTGCTCGAAAAAAAGGGCGCCGAAGCGGAGACCGAATTCCGCGCCGCCATCGCGATTCAGCCCGGATGGGCGCCCGCGCATTTGGGATTGTCAGAAAGCCTGAAGCTGCAAAACAAACTCGACGCCGCGGCGGCTGAATACGCGATTTACGTGGGCTTGAATCCCAACGATCCTGCAGCGCGCTCGCAACACGCCTCGATGCTTTACGACGCAGGCAAGGATGACGAAGCGCTGGCGGAGTTGGACGCCGCGGCCGGCGGGGCGCCGGAAGCTTTGCCCGCGCTGCGGCTGCGCGCGCTGATCCTGATGCGCAAGAAAAACTTCGCTACCGCCGTGCCTGTATTGCAGAAAGCCGTCGCGCTGGCACCGAAGGATCCCGAGTTGTCCGCCGAACTGGGGCACGCTCTTCTCGAAGCGAAGGACTATCCGAACGCCGCGAATCAATTGATCGCCGCGTTGACTGCGAACCCCACATCGATCGACGTACTCACCGATTTGGTGCTCGCCGAGTACCTGAGCAAAAACTATCCCGCGGCGCTTCATGGGCTCGACGTGCTCTCTCAGCATGAGGCTCTACCACTTGCCAGCGTGTTCGTTCGCGCCACGTGTTACGACAAGTTAGGACAGAAACCCGAAGCGCTCGCGGCGTATCAGAAATTCCTGGAACAAAATAAAGACGAAACCAGCGACATGTATTTCGAAGCGGCCGCGCGCGCCCGCACACTGACTCGTGAGTTGAAAGAAAAAAAGAGGTAACATTCGTAGTTGAAATGTTCCGCATCCCCACGCTCGCGCTTTTGCTCGCGCTGGTAGTCGCGCCAATGCCGGCGCAAAGTTCAGGCCCGAAGCAACCCGCGAGCCAGACGGCGGCCCTCCGCGCGAAGTTCGAAAAAGAGGCCGACCCGGTGCGCAAGGCGCGATTGCTTGGCCCGCTCGCCGACGCCGAATATCACGACATGCAGCAGCAGGTCACCGCCGACAATTCCGCCGAAGCCGGCGCGATCGCAAAGCAGCTGGGCGAGGAAGCGCAAGTCGTGCGCAAGGCGCTCGACGCCAAGGTCCACGATCCGGAAAAGCATCCAAACGGCTACAAAGAGCTTCAGATTTCCGTGCGCCAGTCACTGCGGCGCATCGACAACATCGTGATCAGCTTGCCGGGCGACGAACAGAAACCGTTTCTGGACGTCCGCAAGGACCTGGAACAGATGGATCGCGATTTGATTCACGAACTGTTTCCGGCGCGGCCCGCGGAACCGCCCGCTGCGGATGCGCCCAAGACGTAGGAGCCATGGCATGACTTCCCTACCGAGAAATCGAAAGCTCGTGCGGTTAGCGCTGGCGATGTTCGCATCGTTGCCCTTGCTGGCGGCATCGGCCGCACGCGCGCAGGATACGAAAAAGGATTACCTGACCGAGACGGAAAGCGACCGGATCCGCGATGCGGATTCTCCGGGCGACCGGATCAAATTGTTCATCTCGTTCGCCGAAGATCGCCTGAAGAAATTCCAGTACGAACTGAATCGAAAGACTCCCGAAGGACGCCGCACCGAAATCCTGAACAGTCTGCTGAACGCCTATCAGGGATGCGTGGATGATGCCGCCGATCAGATCGGCGTGGCGCGCGACAAGCAGGTGGACATCCGCCCGCAGTTGAAATTGATGGAATCGAAAACGAAGGAATTCATGGTCGTGTTGAACCAGTTGAACCAGGGCGGCGCGGAATACGACACCTATAAGGACACGCTGGAGGACGCGCTCGAAGGCACCAAGGACGCGCAAAACGACGTGGCCTCGGCTCTGAAGGAACTGACGCCCGTGCCGGTCCGGAGAAAACCGAATTGAGCAAGCGCAGGGCGCGAACCCCGGTCCCCGGGGGCGACGCGATTTTCCAGCGCATCTTCACGCGCATCGGATGCAAGGGGCGGCCTCCTCAGTTCATCGTGGAATACCATCCGTACGCGGGGCTCACACTCACGATCCGCCTACGGCATGAGGTTGCGCACGTGCGGCTTTCCGACGCGCTGCATGATGCGCCGCCTACGGTGATCGAAGCGGCGGCGGCCATCCTATTGAGCCGCCTGTACCGCCGCCGAGCGCCGCAGGAACTGGTGGAGGCGTATCGCGCGTATTCCTATTCGCACGAAACGCGCGACAAGCTGCACACGCTCCGCCAGCACCGCGCGCGCCGTGTGGCGCACCGGCCCGAGGGCGTACATCACGATCTGGATGCGATGTTTGACCAACTGAACAGCCGCTATTTCGGAGATGCGCTGGCGAAGCCGCGCCTCGGATGGAGTTCGCGCGCCTGGCGTTCGCAGCTCGGCTGTTTTGATCCGGCGCTGCAGCAGATCGTTATCAACAAACAGCTCGATCGCGAAACCGTGCCGCGCTTTGTGGTCGCTTACGTGATGTATCACGAGATGCTGCACGTGAAGCATCCGATGAAGTTCGCGCGCTGCCGACGGGAGTCGCACGGGCCGGAGTTCCGACGCGAAGAAAAGAAATTCGCCGACTATCATCCGGCAACAAAGTTCCTTGATCGGTTTTCCGGGCGGTAACCGCGTGGCGGTAGCGTTGGCCAGGTGTTCGGTCGGGTGCGCTACTTTTCTTTCGAAAGCTTGTCGATCTTCGATTGGATTTTTTTCGCGTCGGCCGCGTTGGGCAACACCTGCAGATACTCCTTATAGAACTTGATGGCGTCTTCCTTGTCGCCTTTTTTCTCGTACGCTTCGGCCATCAGCGCGCGCGGCTTGGCAAAATTGGCGCGCAGCCGGATGGCGTCTTCAAATCGGCCGATCGCCGCGTCGTAGTCGCCCTTGTGAAAGTAAAACATACCGACTTCGACGTCCTGCTCGGCGTGAAATGGATCCCAAGCCGGATCGGTTTCCGGCGGCAGCACGCCGGGCTTCGCCTTCGATCCGGGTGCGGCGGGCGGCTGTGATTTTGCAGTCTTGTCTTTCGTTGGTTGACTGTCGTCAGGATCGGGATCGGTGTCAGCTTTCTTTGACGTCGACCACTGCGAAGGATCTTGTGATGCGTCGTTCGCCGCCGGTTTCGCGGCCGGCTGTTGCGACGCCGGAGTTTTTGAGTCCGGCTGCGACGACGGCTGAGACGTTTGTGACTGCGATTGTGATTGAGGTTGCGGCTTGTCCGGCGGCGCGTCGCTCGCGGGTCTCGAGGTTTGTCCCGGTTGCACCGGCGGTGCGCTGGACTGGCCTTGCGACCCCGAATCGGGTTGCTGCTGCGCGCCAGCGATCGAAGGCGACGCGCAAACCAATAGCGCGGCGGCAGCGAAGATCGGCAATTTGTGAAGTCGAATGAGCATCCCGGTCACTGGTTGCAGTTAGATTCGGTTTGTTATCATAAGCGTTGTACGAGCCCGTGTTGTACGAACCCGTTGCGGCCCAGCGCCGCGCCGGTTTCGCCATTGTACCGCCGCCCGAATGGAACTCCGCGACAAAGTCGCCCAACTGCCCACTCAGCCCGGTGTGTATCTATTCGAGGATGTGACCGGCAAAATTTTGTACGTGGGCAAAGCGAATTCGCTGCGCAGCCGGGTGCGCTCGTATTTTCTGGAGTCGCGCTGGCAAGACGCGAAGACCGGCTCGCTGGTCCGCGAGATCGCCGATTTGCAGTACATCGTAGTCGATAACCAGAAAGAAGCTCTGGCGCTCGAAAATAATCTGATCAAGCAGCACAAGCCGAAGTTCAACGTGCTACTGCGCGACGACAAGACCTATCCGTACATCCGCTACACCGCCTTCGAAAAATTTCCTCGCGTGTACGTCACCCGCCGGCTCGACAAAGACGGCTCGATTTATTTTGGACCGTACTTCCCCGCGCGGCTGGCCTATCGCATGGTGCATTTGATTCACAAATTTTTCCGCGTGCCGTCGTGCACCGTGGATTTGACGCGCTCGCATCCTCGCCCGTGCTTGCAGTATTACATTCACCGCTGCCTCGGTCCGTGCGTTTCGGGATTGGTCGCCGACGAGCGATATGCGGAAGCGGCGCGCGACGTGAAGCTGTTTTTGGAAGGCCGCCGCAGCCAGCTGGCGGAAAGCCTGGAAGAGCGGATGGAGCGCGCCTCCAATGATGAGCGCTACGAAGAAGCGGCGACGTATCGGGATTTGCTGAAAACTCTGGAAGAAATGGAAGAGCGGCAAAAAATCGCCGCAGCCGATGGAGACGACACCGACGTGGTGGCGTGGTACGCCGAACCTCCGCAGGTGGCCGTCAACGTGTTTCACTTGCGCGGTGGCCGCGTCGTCGACCGCCGCGAGTTTTACTGGGAGGACCTGGAAGAATTCAATCCCGAGGAATTTTTGCCGTCATTGCTGAAGCAGCTTTATCTGGACGCGGCGTATTTGCCGCGCTTCATTCACACACCCACCGATTTTGAGGATCGCGACCTGCTGGAAGAAGTGCTCAGCGAAAAAGCCGGCCATCGCGTGGAAATTTTAAATCCGCAGCGCGGCACCAAGCACGCGTTTCTGGAACTGGTGGAGAAAAACGCCAAGCATTCGTTCATGCAGCGGTTCCGCGTCTTGAAGCCGAGCGGCGAAGTGATCGCCGAAGCGCTCGAATCCGCGCTGGGACTGATCGAAAAACCGAAACGTATCGAGTGCTTCGACATTTCGCACATTCAAGGCTCCGACACCGTTGCTTCGATGGTGGTGTGGGAAGCCGGCAAGATGAAAAAATCCGACTACCGCAAATTCATCATTCGCGGCGACGCGATGCCCGACGGAATCGAAAAAGCGGCGGGAATTCTGCGCGACGATTTTGCCAGCATGGAAGAAGTGGTGCAGCGTCGCTACAGCCGACTGTTGACGGAAAACAAGCCGCTGCCCAGCCTGATCCTGATCGACGGCGGACTGGGGCAGTTGCACGCTGCCGCCAAAGCGCTCGACAAGCTGGGAATCATCAACCAGCCGCTCGCCAGCATCGCGAAAAAAGAAGAAATTCTCTACATCCTCGGCCGCGAAGACGAACCGATCGCGCTCGATCATCATTCGCCGGTGCTGCATTTGATCCAGCAGATTCGCGATGAAACGCACCGGTTTGCTGTGACGTTTCACCGCCAGCGCCGGACCAAGCGGCGGCTGCAAACGGCGCTCACCGAAATCCCCGGAGTGGGCCAGGCGACCGCTCGAAAACTGCTACGCCGTTTCGGCAGCGTGGCGCAATTGAAACAATTGGGCGTGGAAGAGCTCTCCGCCGAAGTTCCGAAAGCGCAAGCGAAGCGAATTTACGACGCGCTGCACGCCGCGAGCGCGACGAATTCGCCTACGGCATAAATGAAATTCGAATACATGTTTTCCCCTTTGCGCGTGCTGGGAAGCCCGTGCTACTCTGCTGCTTGTGAGGTGTGAGATGAGCGAAGACAATAATGCAGGCTCGAAGGTCAGCTTTTTTCTGGTAGGAATGGGCATCGGAGCGCTGGTGGGGCTCCTGTTTGCGCCGAAATCCGGCGAAGAAACCCGCGAATATCTGGCAGGACGCGCCGATGACGGCCGCGAATTCGCGCAACGCAAAGCGCGCGAATTGCGCGAACGCGCCGAAGATTTGCTCGAACGCAGCAAGGAAATCATGGCCCGCCAGAAGGATGCGGTGACCACTGCGGTCGAAGCCGGCAAAGACACGTACAAGCGCGAATCGAAAGTTTCCTAGTTTTTACAATCAGACTGCGAGGAACTGATGCCGGGTTGGGTCGAGGCGTTCATCGTTATTGCGGCCGTCGCTATTTTTCTGCAAATGGCGATCCTGATGGCGATGTTTTTCCAGATGCGCACCGCCGTGGAGAAATTCACGCGGATTGCCGAAAATCTGCAGTCTCGAATTGACCCGATCCTCACCCGCACCAGCCGCATTCTGGATGACTCCGAAGGCCGCATCGCCAGCATCATGGGAGACAGCGCGGAAATCACGCGCATCGCCCGCGGCCAGGCGCAGAAAGTCGATCGTGTGTTCACCGAAGCGGTCGAACGCTTGCGCATTCAGGTGATTCGAGCCGATCAAATCCTGACCGGCGCGCTTGAAATCGTGGAAGACACCGGCACGAAATTCCGCTCAACGCTGTGGGGCCCGATTCGTCAGGCTTCAGCGGTGATGAAGGGCATCAAGGTTGGATTGGATTTTCTGCGGAACACGCGCAGCCGCCCGGCTGCCGATGTGGACCCGCTTTCGCAGGACGAAGAACTGTTTATCTGATCTTCTGAACGAAACCAGCCAGAGAGCAATTCCTGAAGATTGTCAGCGGATCCATCCGCCGCCAAGCACCTGCTCGCCCGCATAAAACACGGCGGCCTGCCCCGGCGTAATGGCGCGCTGCGGCTCATCGAAAGTCACGCGAGCGGTCGTCGCGTCGAGCGGAGCGATTTCCGCATCGGCGGGTTCGTGGCGATTCCGGATGCGCACGGCGGCGCGCACCGGAGCTTGCGGCACTTCGTACGGAATCCAGTTGATGCTACGCACTTCGCACGTGACGCTGCGCAGCTCGCGGTCTTCGCCGACCACCAGCCGGTTTCGGACGCGATCGAGTTCGACCACGTACATCGGCTGAGCGCTGCTGAATCCAAGTCCCTTGCGCTGGCCGACCGTGAAACTGTGCAATCCGTTGTGGCGGCCCAGAACTTCGCCGGTCGTGGAGACGATGTCGCCCGGAACTTCCGGCAGCTTGCTGCCCTGCTCTTCCAGGTAGTTGGCGATGAACTTCACGTAATTGCCGCTTGGCACGAAACAGATTTCCTGGCTCTCCGGCTTTTCCGCTACAGGAACGCGCAACCGGCGTGCGATGTCGCGCACTTCGTGCTTCGCAAGCTCGCCGAGCGGAAAATCGGTGCGAGCCAGCTGTTCCTGCGTAAGCCCGAAGAGAAAATAGGTCTGATCTTTCGATTCGTCGAGCGCGCGCAGCAGCTCGTAGCGATTCGTTTCGGGGTTGTGGCGCACACGCGCGTAGTGCCCGGTGGCGATTCGCTCGGCGCCAATCTGCCGCGCTGTGACCAGCAGCTGATCGAATTTCACGTGGTTGTTGCACATGGTGCACGGAATCGGCGTGCGGCCTTCCAGATAGTCGGCGACGAACGGCTGAATCACGTTCAGTTCGAACTCGCGCTCGAAGTTCACCACGTAAAACGGCATGGCCAGGTGCTCGGCCACCCGTCGCGCGTCGTACACATCGTCATGCGAGCAGCAGCGGTGCTGCGCAGGCCCGGCACTTGGCGCCTGCGGCAAACGGCGCTGATTCCACAGCTGCATCGTCAGCCCGATGATCGACTGCCCGCGCTCGTGCAGAATCGCCGCGACCGTGGAGCTATCCACGCCGCCGCTCATGGCGACGGCGACGGTGCCCGGGGCTACCGTGGCGCTGGGTTCGCGCGATTCCAGGCGCACGTCGGCCAGGCAATCGACAGAGGTATCCAGTTGTGATTCGGGCTGCATAGCAATTTGACTATTCTATCGTACTGGGGCGGCGGTTGTATGCACTGGGGAGACGGCGCGGACGCGCTCTACAACACGTTCGACCGCTTCGATGGCGTAGGCGATTTCGGCTTCCGTGGTGGTGCGGCCGAGGCTGAACCGAATGCTGCGGCGCGCTTCCTCGGGCATGAGCCCGCAGGCCAGCAGTACGTGCGAGGGTTCGATTGAACCGGAAGAGCAAGCCGCGCCAGTCGAGCAGGAAATTCCCAACAAATCGAGCGCGATCACAAACGATTCCCCGGCGATGCCCGCAATTTCCAGATTCGAAGTGTTCGCGATGCGTTGGCGCGCGTCGCCGTTCACGCGCACACCCGAAATCGCGCGCAAAATCGAGCGCTCGAAATGATTGCGCAGATTTCCCATGCGCACCACGTCTTGATCCAGTCGCTTTTTCGCCAGCTCCGCGGCTTTGCCGAAGCCGACGATCCCCGGCACGTTCTCGGTACCCGGACGGCGATCGCGTTCGTGGTGCCCGCCGAACATTTGCGGCTGCACCGGCACTCCGCCGCGGGCGTAGAGCGCGCCAACGCCCTTCGGCCCATAAATTTTGTGCGCTGATAACGACAGCAAATCGACGTTCAGCCTGTTCACATCGAGCGGCAGCTTTCCGGCGGACTGCACCGCGTCGGTGTGGAAATACACGTCGGCTTCCGCGGCGATGCGTCCAATTTCTTCGATGGGCTGCACGGTGCCCAGTTCGTTGTTGGCGTGCATAACGCTGATGAGCACGGTTTCCGGGCGAACGGCCGCGGCGATTTCCTGCGCCTCCACCACCCCGCTGCGGCCCACGGGCACGTACGTGACCGCCACGCCGCGCTTTTCAAGCGCCTGCGCCGCGTTGAGCACGGCGTGATGTTCAATCGCCGTCGTCACCACATGCGGCGCCGCATCCGGCGTCTCCCCCCCAGTCGCCACCGTATCCACCATGCCGAGAATCGCCAGGTTGCCAGCTTCGGTGCCGCCGCTGGTGAAAACAATTTCGGCGGGCTTCGCGCCTACCAGCGCCGCTACGGATTCACGCGCTGCATCCACCGCTCCCCGCGCACGCTGGCCGGACGAATGAATCGAGCTGGCATTCCCGTAGGAACTCGCGAAATACGGCAGCATCGCATCGATCACTTCGGGATCGACGGGCGTGGTTGCGTTGTAATCGAGGTAAACGCGCATAAAAGGCTGTGAATTGCTGCTGATGGGCCGGCTTTCGTGCCCGAAACCGAGCGGCCCTGACTTCAGAATAGTCGCGCCTATGGGCACGGTCAAGGCAGCCGTAGGGTGTTTACTCTCGTTTGCTCATCGGAAGACGCGTTATTGACAGCGCTGGAAGCGTCGGCCATCCTCGAAGTACGAACCGCCGGAGCTGTTTGCGGCGCGAAATTGACGGAGCTAAACCTTGGCGCGGCCGATTATCACACTGACGACGGACTACGGAACCAGCGACAACTATGCGGGCGTGATGAAAGGGGTGATTTTAAACATCAACCCCGAAGCCACCGTCGTGGACATCACCCACAGCGTGCTCGCTCACGACATTCTGGACGGCGCGCTGACCATCGGCCAGGCGCACAAATATTTTCCGCCGCGAACCATTCACATGGTTGTGGTCGATCCCGGCGTGGGAACCGCGCGTCGCCCGATTCTGGTGGCCGGCGACCAGCACTACTTCGTCGCTCCCGATAACGGCGTGCTTTCGGCGGTGTACGACCAAAGCGAATCGATTCACGCCTGGCATGTGACCGCGGAACATTACTTTCTGAATCCGATCAGCGCCACATTCCACGGCCGCGACGTGTTTGCTCCCACCGCGGCGTGGCTGAGCAAGACTTGGCAGACCGGCAGCTTCGGCGAAGAGATTACCGACTACGTGCGGTTCGCGATTCCGAAGCCGAAAGCGAACGGAAATACGGTGAAGGCCGTCGTGCTGCGCGTCGACCACTTCGGCAACCTGGTCACCAACCTGAAGACTGACGATTTGCCGGCGCTTTTCGCACCCGATGCGAAGTTCACCATTCGCGTGGGCAACGGAATCGTTCAAAAATTGGTGCCCACGTTTGCGGATGGCGCCGCGGGCGAAGCGGTGGGAATGATCGGCTCGACTGGATACCTGGAAATTTCGGTGAACAAGGGCAACGCGTCGCGCACGCTGGCCGCTGCGCGCGGGTCGGAAGTTACGATTGAACTGGCCGCGTAAGAACTCGAAGCGTCGCCGTCTCGCTGAGTTCGCCGGCGCTAACGGCTTGCCTGCGACGCCACGATCAAAAACGTCCGCATTCTCGGATCCAGCCAGTCTCGCAGCGCGTCACCCAGCAGATTAAACGCCAGCACCGCCGTCATCACGGCCAGCGCCGGGAAAATCACCAGGTGCGGCGCATCGAATAAATGTCCGCGCGCATCGTTGAGCATGGCGCCCCAGCTCGGCATCGGCGCCAGCACTCCCACACCCAGAAAACTCAGCGTCGATTCCGCCAGAATCGCTCCGGCCATTCCTACCGTGGCTTGCACCAGCACCGGCTGCAGAATATTGGGCAACAGATGCCGCACGATGATCCGCGCGTGCGACGCGCCGAGCGACCGCGCGGCCAGCACATACTCGAGCTCTTTCGCTTGCAGGATTTGCGCGCGGGCCAACCGCGCATAGCCCGCCCAGCCGGTCACTACCAGCGCGAGAATCACTTTGCTGATGCCGGGCCCTAAAAACGCAGCGAATGCAATCGCCAGCAAAATTCCCGGAAACGACAAGAACGCATTGATCAGCACCACATTGATCAGCCGGTCGAACCATCCGCCGAAATATCCGGCCAGCGCGCCAATCGCCAAGCCGATCAGGCCCGCTCCAAGCACGACGCTAACGCTCACTAGCATCGAAACGCGTGTGCCGTAGATGATCCGAGAAAGAATGTCGCGGCCGAGTTCGTCGGTGCCCATCCAGTGGGCCGCGTCGGGTGCTGACAGGCGCTCGGGCAGATTCTGTGCCACCGGATCGTAATGTGCGAGCAACGGCGCCGCGATCGCCACAACCACCAGCAACAGCGTAAGCGCAAAGCCCAGACGCCCCGGCCCGCTGTGCCGCAAGAATTCGCGCAATCCGCCGGCGGCTGATGTCATTCGAACCTCACCCGCGGATCGACCATCGCGTACACCACATCGGTGAACAGATTCACGAACACGTAGGTCAACGCGATCAACAGGATGCAGCCCTGTAACAGCGGATAATCGCGCGCCGTTATCGCCTGCACCGCCAACCGGCCAATGCCGGGCCACGCAAAAATTGTCTCGGTGACGATCGTTCCCGCCAGCAGCGCGCCGAATTGCAAGCCTAGAATCGTCAGGATCGGAATCAGTGCGTTGCGAAACGCATGCTTGAACAGCACAGCCGCATTCGACAATCCCTTGGCACGCGCGGTGCGTACGTAGTCGTTCGAAAGTTCTTCGATCACCGACGCACGAACCATGCGCGTCAAAATCGCGGCCAGCGCCGCGCCCAGCGTGAATGCCGGCAACACCAGATGCGACACACCGCCGCGGCCGGTGACCGGCAGCCAGCCGAGCATCACTGCAAAAACCAGCATCAGCACCGGACCGAGCGCGAAATTCGGCACCGAAAGCCCAAACAAAGTGAGCACACCGACCGTCGTATCTGTTGCGGTACCGCGCTTTTCTGCTGCCAGTATCCCGCCGAGAATTCCGATCAGCGCGCAGACCCCAAGCGCAACGATTGAAAGTTCGAGCGTGGCCGGATAGTGATCGGCGATCACTTTCAGTACCGGTTGCTGAAATCGAAATGACTGCCCCAGGTCGCCGCGAACAATTCCGGCGATGTAATGAAGATATTGCGCGCGGATCGGCTGGTCCAGATTCAGCGCGTGGCGCAGCTGCTGCAAATCCTCGGCGCGCGCGCCTTCGCCGAGCATTTGCGCCACAGGATCGCCAGGAACAATGTGAGCCAGCAGAAAAACCATGGTGAGGATCAGCCACAGCGCGGGCAATGCCAGCAGCAGACGAAGTCCAATAAATCGCAGAATAGGCGGAACGCCGGGCCGAGCCATCAGTGTGCCGAACCCTTCGCTCGCGCAGGATTCGCGGCAGCGCCCTCGGGCTTCGCGGTGGCGGCCGTCTCCTTTGCGGGCGCAGCGCCTTTGCCGCCGTTCGCTGCAGCCGCGGAGTTCCCTTCCTCGACGGTCGCGACTGGCAACTCCGAAAATTTCAGCTTTTTGATTTTCAATCGCGACACGCGCCGCTTTTCCATTTCCATAATCGTGAAACGATAACCGTCGGCCTCAAAACTCTCGCTGCCGCGTGGGATGAATCCGAGCCGGTTCAAGACATAACCGCCGAGCGTTTCGTAGGCGTCGTCTTCGGGCAGCACGATGTTGTAGCGGCTGCCAAGTTCATGCACTTTCAGCGCGGCGTCGAAAATCATGCCGCCATCGGGCAGCTCCAGCGGACGCTCGACCACGTCGAACTCATCGTGAATTTCGCCGACCATTTGCTCCAGAATGTCTTCGAGCGTCGCCAGTCCCAAAATGCTGCCGAATTCGTCCACTACCATCGCCAGGCCGGTACGGCGCGTGCGAAATTCCACCAGCAGTTCGCTCACCGGTTTTGTTTCCGGCACGATCAGCACATCGCGCAGCAAACTCCGCAGGCTGAACTCCGGCGCGGGCTGATTGTCTTCGGCGCGGCGCGCGCGATCGAGCAGCACCCAGATCATGTCTTTGATGTGAACAAAGCCGAGAATGTGATCGAGCGAGCCCTCGTACACCGGAATGCGCGAGCGCTGCGTGGTCGCAAACATTCGCATCGCATCTTCCACGTTCGCTGTGCTGGCCAGGGCGTGCACGTCGGGACGCGGAATCATCACTTCGCGCACTTCCACATTGCCCAGGTCCATCGCCGACTGAATGAATTTCACTTCCGGCGCGGCCAGCAACCCGCGGTCGTGTGCCTGCTGAATCATCACCTGGAGCTCTTCCGTGCTACGCACCAGCGTGTGATTGTGCGGCGCGATCACTCCGAGAGCGCGCACGATCCGTTCGGCGAGGCCATCGAGCAAATCGATCGCCCATCTGAATGTATTCAGGAACCAGTAAAACGGGCGCGCAATCAGCAGCGCCACGCGTTCGGCGCGCGCAAGGCTCAGGCTTTTCGGCACCAGCTCGCCGAGCACCACCTGCAACACGGTGAGCAGTCCAAACGCAATCACCAGCGCGGCACCATGCGCGACCAGCGCAGCCCACGGCATGGAAATCGATTGCACCAGCGGCGTCAAAATTCCAGCAAGCGTGATCTCGCCCAAATATCCGAGCGAAAGGCTGGCGAGCGTAATGCCCACCTGCACGCCTGAAACCACCTGACTCAAGTCCTTCAGCAGCGTCTCGACCACGCGCGCGCGGGCGTCACCCTGCTCTACCAGTTGGCGGACGCGCGACTGGCGAATCGCAACCAGCGAAAATTCGGCCGCGGAGAAAAATGCGTTCACGCCCACGAGCGCCAGAACGGCGAAGAGGTGAAGGACGATCATGCGGAGTGCCTTGCAACAACAGCGTTAGAGGCAAAGCACGACCTATCGAATCGCGTGCGCGGTTGAAACGGCTGCCTGACGGCCATCGAAGGCGATTTTATCAGGGGCGGCAGCGCGGAGATAGGAAACCCGCGATTCGAGGTGCGCGGCAAGCACGCCCGCCAATTTTTACAGCGCGCGAAGGATCGGCTAAACTGGATTTTTGCCGCCGCGACATCGTCGCAACGCCTTTGCGGCGGCTTTGCGCCGCCGACTTTCTCGAATCCAGGCCCGAATGCCCGAACTGCCCGAAGTCGAAGCCGTGCTGCAGACGATTCGTCCGTTCGTCGAAGGCAAATCGATCGTCGCTTGCCGCGTGCTGCATCCAATCGCCGTGCGCCCGAGTTCCGGGAGCGGCGCAAAGCGAGTGGCGGCGATGCTCGAGCGCACGCTTCCCGGCCGTAAGATTCTGCGCGCGGAACGTCGCGGAAAGTATCTGGCGCTGATTTTAGATCGCGGCGTCATCGTGATGCATTTCCGTCTCGACGGGCAGCTTCTGTGGTTCGATTCCGCGGAGACCACCGGCCATGTGGATGTGGCGCTCGAGCTTGGCGATGGCACGCTGGGCTTTGTCGATCCGCGCCACTTCGGGCGATTTCAGCTCGAGGGTTCGATCGACGTCGCGACCGGCATTCGCGATCTGGGCCTCGACGCGCTTTCGCCTGACTTCACCGCCGAGCGATTCGCTGCATTGCTCGCCGCCAGCGCCCGGCCTTTGAAACTCTTCCTTCTCGATCAGGATAAAGTCGCCGGTATCGGCAACATCTATTCCAACGAAGCGATGTGGCACGCGCGGCTGAACCCTGCACGCCGGGCGAACGATTTGAGCGCGGCCGAAGCGCGCCGCCTGCACAAGAACATTGTTGACGTTCTCGGACGTGCGTTAGAATGCTGCCTTCATCCCGCGCCGGATTTTCGCGATGCGAATTGGTGGTTTCAGGGCCTGGAGAAGATCCTGCGAGTGTACGGGCGCGAGGGAAAGAAATGCCGGCGCTGCGGCGGCACGATATTACGCACGACACAGGGCGGACGTTCGACGTTTTGGTGCAAGAAGTGCCAACGATAGTTTCATGCCGCGCTTGAGTGCGCGGACCGAGGAATCATGAATCCAGTACCGGCAAAACCAGCCGAAGCGGCCAAGAAGGGCGATTTCGAAAAATCGCTGGCGCGGCTCGAAGAAGTCGTGAAACGCCTGGAAAGCGCCGACCTGTCGCTCGATGAAGCGATGAAGTATTTCGAGGAAGGCGTGAAGCTTTCGAAGGACTGCCAAAAACAGCTCGAGGAAGCCGAAGGGCGCGTGGAAATTCTGCTGAAGAAGACCGACGGAAAGATCGTCGCCGAGCCGTTTGACGCCGGCGAAGAAAACTGACCGAGCCGCAAGCTTTTCCGGTTCGTCGACTCTGGGCCAGCCGGCAATTCAAGTCTCCGGGACTCGATGAAACTTCCTGCTGCATTTGAAAAAGATCATGCCACGGTGGAAGCGGCGCTGCAGACGATTTTGCCGCCCGAATCGCTGACTCCGAAATCGATTCACAGCGCGATGCGTTACAGCGTGTTCGCCGGAGGCAAACGGATCCGGCCGTTGCTGTGCATCGAATCGTCGCGCATTTTTTCACCGAAAGCTCCGCAGGCGGTGCACGTCGGCTGCGCGCTCGAACTGATTCACACCTACTCGCTGATTCACGACGACCTGCCCGCGCTCGACAACGA
Source organism: uncultured Acidobacteriota bacterium (assembly GCA_963719065.1). Taxonomy (GTDB): domain Bacteria; phylum Acidobacteriota; class Terriglobia; order Acidiferrales; family UBA7541; genus Palsa-295. The sequence continues at coordinate 1,382,196 of CAVRAM010000001.1, forward strand.
CGATTTGCGCCGCGGCAAACCGACCAATCACAAAGTTTACGGCGAAGCGATGGCCATTCTGGCCGGCGACGCTTTGCTGACTCTCGCGTTTCAAACTCTGGCGATGGCCGCGGTGGAGCCGCAGCGCCGGATCACGATCCTGGCGATGATTGCCGAGGCTGCAGGCACCAATCGCGGAATGATTGGCGGACAAGTGGCCGACATCGAAGCCGAAGGCAAAGCGTGCGACCACGCCACGCTCGAATACATTCATCGGTCAAAAACGGCGGCGCTGATTCGCGCCTCGATCGTCGCGGGCGCGATTGTCGGTGGCGCGGATCGCAATGACGTCGCGCGGATGCTGAGCTTCGGTGAAAATATCGGCTGGGCGTTTCAGGTGGTGGACGACATTCTGGACGTCGAAGAATCTTCCGCGACGCTCGGCAAGACCGCCGGCAAAGATCAGGCGCAGAAAAAAGCCACCTATCCCGCGCTACACGGCCTGGAAATTTCTCGCGACATCGCGTCCGATCTGGAATCGAAAGCTCTGAAAGAGCTCGATCACTACGGCGAACGAGCCGCAGGCCTGCGGCAGCTGGCGCAATTCCTGGTCGCTCGACGAGCTTAGTCGCCGCGGGGGTGGCCCAGCGCAATCTCGCGCGCCTCTCGCTTCCCCATCGATGAATCACAGATGAAACCCAAACACCATCGTAGCGAGGTCGGCGACGATTCCGGCGGCGATTCCACGTCTGCAAAAGCGAAAACCGGAAAGACGCGCCTCGACGTTTTGATTTTTGAGCGCGGCCTCGCTCCGTCGCGTGAACGCGCGCAAGCGCTTCTGCTCGCGGGCAGCGTGCTGGTGAACGGACAAAAACTCGAAAAACCGGGAACGCAGGTCGCCGTGGACGCTCGCGTTGAGTTGATCGGCGAGCAGCCACGCTATGTGAGCCGTGGCGGCGTAAAGCTCGAAGGCGCGCTCGGCGATTTCGGCGTGTCGCCGACCGAACGGATCTGCCTCGACGTGGGAAGTTCCACCGGCGGCTTCACCGATTGCCTGGTGCAGCACGGTGCGGCCCGCGTATACGCCGTGGACGTTTCGTCCGATCAGCTCGATTGGAAATTGCGGAAAGACGCGCGGGTGATTTTCGTGGAGAGCAATGCGCGATACCTGCAGCCGAAAGACATCGCTGAACAAGCGACCTTGGTGACCATGGACGTGTCGTTCATTTCTGTGGCGAAAGTGTTGCCCGCCGTCGTCCCCGTGGCCGCGCCGCGCGCCGAATTTCTGATTCTGATCAAGCCGCAGTTCGAACTGGAAAAATCGGACATCGGCAAAGGCGGCATCGTGAAAGACGCTGCGCTGCACGAAAAAGCGATCGATCGCGTCGTTCAGGCGGCCGCTGCTCTCAATCTGGAAATCCTTGGCGTTCGCCCCAGCCATCTCGCCGGAACCGAAGGCAATCAGGAGTTTTTTCTGCACGCCCGCGCGCGCGGGTAGAGTAGAATTTCACTTCAACAATGATTCGCTCTGCTGGCATTGTCTGTAAACCCATCAAAGAAATGGTGTCTTCGGTTGTCCCGCCGCTGCTCGAGTGGCTTTCCGCGCGAAAAATCGACGCGTACATCGATAAAGACACTGCAGCGACCATCGGCGCGTCCGCTCGCAGCGTCGCTCGCGAAGAAATGGGCGGCAAAATCGACTTGCTGATCGTCCTGGGCGGCGACGGCACGCTGTTGTCTGCGGCGCGCGCCCTCGGATCGAAGCAAGTTCCGATTCTCGCCGTGAATCTGGGCGGATTGGGATTTCTCACCAGCGTCACGCTCGACGAATTGTATCCGGTGCTGGAAAACGTGCTCGCCGGAAAGCACACGCTCAGCGAGCGCATGATGCTCGAGGCGGAAATCGTTCACGATGGCGTGCGGTCCGAACATCAGATCGCGCTGAACGACGCGGTCGCCAACAAATCCGCTCTTGCCCGCATGCTGGATTTCGACGTTCACGTGGACGGCAACCACGTGGGCCGTTATCGCGCCGACGGATTGATCGTCGCTACGCCCACTGGTTCCACCGCGTATTCGCTTGCGGCGGGCGGTCCGATCATTCATCCGGCGCTCGACGCGTTTGTGATCACGCCGATTTGCCCGCACATGCTGACCAATCGTCCGCTGGTCGTGCCGGACACGGCGCGCGTCACGCTTGATTTCGCCGTCTCCAACGAGCCGGTGTACCTGACCATGGACGGCCAGATCGGATTCCAGCTCGACGCAAAAGATCGCGTGGTGATCACCAAATCGTCCAGCAAAGTCCGCGTGGTCAGCCCGCCGTCGATGACCTATTACGAAATTTTGCGAAGCAAACTGCGCTGGAGCGAGCGCTGATTCGCGCAGGCTGATCTTTCCTCGAGGAGTCTCTGATGAATTTGCGCAACTTTCTGATCGCTGCCGCGATGGTCTGCGCGTGCTGCATCACACAAACCGCTTCGGCGCAGTCTGAGCCGTCGCCCGCGGCCCACGAGTCCGCCACCCCGACGCCTGCCGTGGCGCCTAAAATCGCGCCCGCAGACTTCCCCATTCACGAAGGATGGGTGGATGCGCACGGCGTGATGATTTATTACCTCACGGTTGGTCGCGGCGCTCCGCTGGTGATCGTCCACGGCGGCCCGGGCGCCACCCACGATTATTTCCTACCGTACCTGCTGCCACTGGCGCGAAAAAACAAACTCATATTTATCGACGAACGCGGTTCGGGAAAATCGCAAAAGCTGGAAGACCCGTCCGGCTACACGGTAGAAAACATGGTGGAAGACGTCGAGGCCGTTCGCCAGGCGCTGGTGCTCGGCAAGATCACGTTGCTCGGCCATTCCTACGGCGGAGTGCTCGCGCAGGCCTACGCGCTAGAATACCAATCGAACCTAAGCCATTTGATTCTGTGCAGCACGTTTCCCAGCACCGCAGAGATGAACGAAGTCTTCGTCCGCATGAAGCAGAACATGTCGCCCGATTTGCGGCAGCGTATCGATGCCATGGAAAAAGCGGGCCTGTTCGGTCACGGCAGGGATTGGGAAAAGAACCGCTACACCATCGAATACATGAACGCCGCCTGGGGCGAAGGATATTTTCCGTACGTTTACCGGAATCATCCGGACCCGAACTACGATCCAGTGAACGACGGCAACACGGCCTGGGATGTGTATCGCGAGATGTGGGGTTCGGATGGCGAGTTCGTGATCGACGGTAATTTGAAATCGGCGGAATACGTGGACCGTCTGGCGACGATTCACGTCCCCACGCTGATCATCGCCGGCGACCACGACGAGGTGGACCCGTCTCTATCGCAGCAGATGCACGAAAAAATCGCCGGGTCGAAAATCGAAATTCTGCCGAAAAGCGGACACATGACGTTTGTGGATCAAACCGGCATGTTCAACGAAGCCGTAAGCGCGTTTCTGAATCCGCCGATCGCGAAAAAATAGCGCCGGCCGCGCTACTTTACTTTCAACACTACCAGCGTGCGGTCGTCGGCGGGATGCCGGCCGCCGGAGAATGCGTCCACTTCCTCGAGAATTTTGTCGGCCAGTCCGTCGGCCGTGAGTCCGTGATGCCGGGCGATAATGTCTGAAAGTCCCTGATGGCCGAAAAATTCTCCGCTCAGAGCCTGCGCGTCGCCAATTCCGTCGGAGTGAAAGACCACCACATCGCCCTCGTTCAAAATAAAGCTGCGCTGGTCGTAGGTCGCTTCTTCAAACATTCCCAGCGGAAACCCTGAAAGGTCGATGCGCTCGCATTTCCCGTCGTGAAATAAAAACGGCTGCTCCTGTCCGGCGTTTGCCACACGCAGTTTGCGGCGCCCGCGATGCCAGGTGGCAAAGCACAGCGTCATGAAGCGGCCTTCGATGCGGCGTTCACCCAAAAATCCGTTAATCGCCCGCAGCATTTCTGCGGGCCGGTGCTTCTGCGGGCCCAGGCTGCGCAGCGTGCCGATCGCCACGGCGCCATACAGCGCCGCGGCGCTTCCCTTTCCGGCTACGTCGCCCATCGCCACGCCCAATTCCTGCGGGCCGTAGCGTAAAAAGTCGTAGAGGTCCCCGCTCAGTTCACGCGACGACACGACACGCGCGGCAATGTCCAATCCGTACTCTGGTCCGGGCAGCCGGGGCAGCAGCGCGCCCTGAATGCGTCGAGCCGCGCTCAAATCGCGCTCCATTCGCGCTTCGTCGCGAGCCACTTGCTCGTACAACCGCGCGTTTTCGATCGACACCGCCAGATGCGCGGCCAAAATCGAAAGTGCCTGCACGTGATCCGGAGTGAAGTAGTTGAGCTGCGGGCTTTCCAGATCCATCACGCCGACGACGCGGTCCTTATTCAACATGGGGACCGCAAGCTCCGAACGCGTCTCCGGATTGATCATCATGTAGCGGGGGTCGAGCGTCACGTCCGGCACCACAACCGGGCGTTTCAGGCTGGCGGCCGCGCCAACGATGCCGCCGTGCGCCGGCACCGCAAATTTTTCCTGCACGCGCTGGCCAAACTTCACCGTCACGCGATGGCGAAACACATTGTCGGCGTCGTCGTACAGCAGAATCGAAAAAATCTGATAGTCGATCAGGCGCTTCGCCAGTTCCGCGGCGCGGCGCAGAATTTCCTCCACCGACAAAGTGGAGTTCGCTTCGCGGCTCACTTCGTTCAGCAGCAGCAGCGTCTCGGCTTGATTGCGCTCGTGCTCGAACAACTTCGCGTTTTCCACCGCCGTGCCGATGCGCGACGCGACGAGCGTCAAAATGTTTTGCTGGTCCGGAGTAAAGTAGTCGGGCTGGCTGCTTTCAATGTCGAGTACGCCGATCACGCGTCCGCGCACGACCAACGGCACCGCGAGCTCCGACTGTACGCCGTCCACCGCGCTCAGATAGCGCGAATCGGTGTGCACGTTGCCGACGCGGACCGGCAACCCGGTGCTCGCCGCCGCTCCGATAATTCCTTCGCCCAACGGAATGCGCCAGTGCTCCACCACTTCGGGGCGGTGTCCGATCGCAAATCGAAAATAGAGCTGATCGGTGCCCTGTTCGGGAAGAAGTACGGCGAAAATTTCGTAGTCGATTAGGCGCTTGATCTGCGCAGCGGCACTGGCGAGAACTTCGTCGAGATTGAGGGATGTGTTGATTTCCTGGCTGATTTCGGCCAGCACGGCCAGGGTTTCGGCCGGAACGTCGAATTTCGCGTTAAGTTTTGTGGCGTCCATCTTCCGAAATGAAGCCCTCAGCCCCGCTTTCGTACGACTCATAACACATTTAGATGGAAATAGTTACGCGCACCGTCGCGCGCGATGCACTTTCGATGGGCACATTATAGCAGCAGGACGCAAACCTGAACGGCGAGAGATAGCCTAAATGAAAATTTCTGGCGGAATGACGCGGCGTGCCTTCGAAGCTCGAGTCCAGGACCGAAACTCAATAAGGGTCCGGCAGGCGTCGGGGTCCAGGCTTCGTCCCCTTCTCGCCCGTTCGCGCTTCCTGAATAATTTTCACGCCCGCGCTCGCGCCGATGCGCGTCGCTCCGGCAGCCACCATTTTTCGCAAATCCTCAAGAGTCCGAATGCCGCCCGAAGCTTTCAGTCCCGCGTTCGGGCCGATCGTCGCGCGAATCAGCCGGACGTCGTCTTCGGTGGCGCCGCCGGTGCTGAATCCGGTAGACGTTTTCACGAAGTCGGCGCCGGCTTGCACAGCGATCTGCGAAGCGCGAACTTTTTCGTCGTGCGTCAGCAGCGCCGTTTCGATGATCACCTTGCAAATCGCATTGCCGCGGTGCGCCGCTTCCACCACGCGCCGGATGTCGGCCTCGACAGCTTCAAACTTTCCGGATTTCAGCGCGCCGACGTTGATCACCATATCCACTTCCCGCGCGCCCTCTTCAATCGATTTCTGCGCTTCAAATGTTTTCACTTGCGGCAGAGTGGCGCCCAGCGGAAACCCGATCACGGTGCAGACGCGCACGGGGCTGCCCGCGAGCAACTCGGCGCACAACGCCACATACCAGGGATTCACGCACACCGAAGCGAACTGGTATTCGAGCGCTTCGGCGCACAACGCGCGCACTTCCTTTTCGGTAGCGTCGGCCTTCAACAGCGTGTGGTCGATCATCCGCGCGATTTCGGATTCGTTATGCGGCGGTTTCATTCCGATGGCACCGTCAGCACGCAGACGTCTTTCAAATTGCGGTAGCGCTCGGCGTAGTCGAGGCCGTAGCCGACCACAAACTCGTTGGGAATCTTGAAGCCGATGTAATCGGCGTTCACGTCTTTGATTCGCCGCGAAGGCTTGTCGAGAAACGCCGCGATGCGCAGCGATTTTGGCTTCCGCTGTTGCAGCACGCGCAGCAAATAGCTGAGCGTCAGGCCGGTGTCCAGAATATCTTCCACCACAATCACGTTCAGTCCCTGAATGCTGCTGTCCAGATCCTTCAGCACGCGCACCTGGCCGGAGCTTTGCTTGCCTTTTCCGTAGCTGGAGACGGCGATGAAGTCGATCGATGTTTCGAGGTTGATTTCGCGGGCGAGGTCCGAAAGGAAAATACAGGCGCCCTTCAGCACGCCGATCAAGTGGACGCGCTGGCCCTTGTAGTCTTTGGTGATCTGGTGCGCCACCTGAATCACGCGCTTTTTGATGGCCGCGCGGCGCAGCAAGATCTTCAGCTTGTCGTCGCCGTTCACGTAGGGCATCGGTGCGGGAGTCCTCGGAAAGGGCGTACTGTAGCGCAGCGGCGAAGCGATAACAAGAACGGCAGCGAACGTCCGCCAAATTCACGGCCAGCCGATCGCATGAATCTGGCTGGCGTTAGCGCAAATATCCCCAGATGTGCAGCCGGTCGCTGTCTTCCACCCAGCGGTCGCCGATGTCTGTGCGGTAATACATATTGGGAATCAGAATATTTTTGATGCGTGAGTACACCTGCGCCTGCGCTTGCTTCATGGTCTGGCCCAGGCCGACCACCGTCAAAATCACGCCCGACGTGCCCGCCACCAGCCACTGCCCGTTCACTTGCTTCACATCTTCAATGTGAATGTCGTCGGTCGCCGGCTTCTTGAACACGATCACCGCGTTTTTCGAAAACGAATCAAACGTCTCGTCGTCGTCAAATGGAAACGGCGGCATCACGATGCGTACTCCGATCTGAAATCCGCTGCGAACTTTCAGCTTCGGATCGTTTCCGCTCGCCAGCTCCCAGAAAAATTGTCCGATCGGCGTGATCATCCCTGCCTGCTGGATCATGATCGTCGGATAGCCGAACCGCGAAGTGAACTCCAGCGGGTAAATGCCGTGATGGTTGACGATGCAATTCAGGTCGATGTAGCCGACGTATCCTTCTTCGGCGAGCTTCGGTTCCATTTTCAGCAGCGTCTGCGTGAACAGCTCATTCGGCTCGCTCCAGAACATTGTGGTGCCCATCTCGCCCGTCGGCGGCCCGTTTTCGCCGGGAAACAATTTCTTGTGCTCGAAGTTGATGTTGATCGGATACACGAAGTTCTTGCCGTTGAAAAATCCGCCGACCGCCACTTCCACACCCGTCACACGCCGCTGCAGCTGAAACACTTTAATTTCATCCGATAGCGCGCGCTTGTACGCTTCGAGCATGTGAATCACGTCTTGCCCGTCTTCTTCTTCGCCCACGAACAGTCGCCTTTTTACGTTTTGCGCTTCGCCGCTCGGCTTGATCACGTAGCGGCCGCGATTGTCTTCCACGTAATCGATCGCTTCGTCAAACGATTCGAATTCCTTGTACTGCAAAATATTCACGCCGGCTTTTTTCAGCTCTTCCTGGCCGAAGGAACGATCGTCTTCCAGGCGGTCGGAATATGCCGAGCCGCCGATCACTTTTTTGCCCTGGGCCCGCAGCGCGGCAGCCTTCTCGCCCTGGCCGAGCGTGTCGTCGAAAATGATCACGTCCGCCCACTCGACGTCTTTTTCCCAGTCCTTCGACTTGGCCACGAACCCGTCCGCGATGTCGCGCTCTTTTTTGTCGTGGATGTAATAGCGGACTTCGTTGCCGTCTTTGGCCACTTGCCAGGCGATATCGCCGATCAATCCGGTCAGCGATACAAACAGAAAATTACGCTTTTCCATCCCTCGTTCACTCCAGTCCGTTGATGTCCGCTCGCACACACGCAGAGCTTCTGAACGATAACAGAATACTGCGGAATTGTTACGCGGCCATGAACGCGTCCGTTGCGCGCGATGCAATCGAGGAACCATCACCTCAGCCGCACCTAAACTTGTGACCGATTCTACCGATGATTCATTCTGGAGACTTGCGTGTCCGAATTCGACGACCCGGAGATTTATCGCGTCGTGCTCGAAAGCCTGGTCACGGGTGTGTACATGGTCGATCGCGAGCGACGCATCGTGTTCTGGAACGAAGGCGCGGAAAAAATTACCGGGTATTTGCGTCAGGATGTTGTAGGAAGATTTTGCCGCGAAAGTCTGCTCGCTGCTTCGGAATCCAGTCAGACGATTCTCGCCGATGCCGCCGAAACGCTCGAGACTGTGCTGCGCGACGGAAAATCCACAGTCGCGGACGTATCGCTGCGCCACAAGGCTGGGCATCGAGTTCCGGTCCGCCTGAAAGCGGTCCCGATCCGAAACAGCCACGGCAGCATTGTCGGCGCCGCGGAAAGTTTTGAAGCCAGCGTCGAAAATACCGAAGCTGACCGGCGCCAGCAAAAACTTGCCGACTACGGCTACCTCGATCAATCCACCGGCGCGCCTTCCTCGCTCTACATGCAATCGCACTTGCGCGAAAGTCTGGTCACCTTTGCTGAAGTGACGATTCCCTTCAGCATTTTGTGCATTGAAGTAGACGGGATCGAAAAGCTGCGCATGTCGTACGGCCCCGCAGCCGTCGTTTCTATTCAGCGCGTGGTGGCCGATTCGCTCGAGAACAGCCTGCGGCCCACTGATTTTCTCGGACGATGGTCGCAGAAACAATTTCTGTCGATTTTGACCGATTGCAACGAAAGCGAAATCGTTCGCGTGTCCGACCGGATGCGAAAAATCGTCAGCGGCTCGAAAGCGAAATGGTGGGGCGACGAAGTCTCGCTCACGGCTTCGTTCGGCGGTACCACGGTGCACGCCGGAGACACCGTTGAATCGCTTGTGGAGCGCGCCGAAAAGGCTTTGACCGCCAGCTTGGATGCGGGCGGAGACTGCACGACGATCTGCCCCTGATTTTGCGTGGATGAGCGGAGGCTCGATCTTCCATGTTTACGATTGTTGGAATTTTGGTGGTGTTCGGCGCTGTGGTGGCCGGGTACTTGATGGAGCATGGAAACATGCTCGTCCTGGTGCAGCCCGCCGAGCTGATTATTATCGGCGGCGCGGCCATCGGCACCGTGCTGATCGCCAATCCGATGCACATTCTGAAAAAAATCGTGGGCGGCGTCACCGGCTCGTTCAAAGGTTCGGGATTCACGCAGGAGCGTTACTTGCAAACGCTGAAAATGATGTATGAGCTTTTCACCCGCGCGCGCAAAGAGGGACTGATGGCGCTTGAATCCGACAGCGACAATCCCTCGCAAAGCACAATTTTTTCCAAGTATCCCGACTTTCTAAAAGACCATCACGCGCTCGCGTTCGTGTGCGATTCGATTCGCATGGCATCGAGCGGCGCCATCGAGCCGTTTGACGCCGACCAGATGATCGAAACCGATATGGACGTGCATCACCACGAAGCTTCTCTGCCGGTGGCCGCGCTTTCCACCATGGCCGATTCCCTGCCCGGACTGGGCATCGTCGCGGCCGTGCTGGGCGTGGTGATCACCATGGGCGCTCTCGGCGGTCCGCCGGAAGAAATCGGCCACAAAGTTGCCGCCGCTCTGGTCGGCACGTTTTTGGGAATTTTGCTGTGCTACGGACTGATCGGGCCGATCGCTCAAAACATGGGCAAAGCCGCGGACGAGGAGCACTCCTACTATCTGGTGCTGCGCGTGATGATCGTCTCGTTCATGAAAGGCATCGCGCCGAGCATGGCCGTTGAAATCGGCCGGCGCGCGATTCCCGGCCATGTGCGCCCCAGCTTTCAGGACGCCGAGAAGCGATTGAAGGATCGTGGCGATGCTCCGGCTGCTGCGTAATTCGCAACGGCCCGCAGCCGCGCGGGCGAAAGCAAACATCCGTTGCCGCATAAAGCTTCCTCGATGACCCCAAAGCCTCCCATCATCGTCATCAAGAAAAAAGGCGGCCACGGCGGCCATCACGGCGGCGCGTGGAAAGTCGCCTACGCCGACTTCGTCACCGCCATGATGGCGTTGTTCATCGTGCTGTGGCTGCTGAATACCAGCAAAGCGGTGAAGGAAGCCGTCGCCGGATATTTCAAAGACCCCGCCGGCACCACCAACAAAGTCGGCAGCAGCGTGGCTGGCTCGGGCGAAAAGATTTTGATCTCGCACGACAATATGTCGCAGATCAAAGAAAAACTCGAAAAGGCCATCAAGCAGATGCCGAATTTCGAGAAGCTGAAAAAGCACATCGTGATGACCATCACCAGCGAGGGGCTGCGAATCGAACTGACCGAATCCGCGAGCGGGACATTTTTCGATAGCGGCAGCCCGAATCTGAACACCGACGGTCGCGACATCGTAATCATCCTGGCGCAGGAGCTCGGCAAACTTCCCAACAAGCTCGCGCTTGAGGGTCACACCGATTCCACTCCCTACGCCGAGGGGCGCAACTACGGGAACTGGGAGCTATCCGCCGACCGAGCCAACTCCACTCGCCGCTTAATGCAGCAAAACGGAATTCGAGCAGATCAGGTGACGCAGGTTCGCGGCTTCGCCGACCAACGCCTGTTGAAACCGGATGCTCCCACCGACCCGTCGAACCGCCGGATTTCGCTGATCGTGTTGTATCAGCATGAGCCAACAGCGGACGCGGGTAGCACGCCTCCTGCCGGTTCCGGCGACGCTGCGGCAAAATCCGAAACTGGGGCACAAAAATCCGCAAGCCCGGCCTCGCCTTCCGCCGCGAAGCCCCTGAGCAAGCCCACAGAACAGATGAGCCCGGAAGACATTCGAAAAGCGATTCAGAAAATGAACGAACAAACCGCCCCGCCCGCGAAGCCCGCTGCGCCCTCTGCAAAACCGAATAGCAGAACTGCGCCGCAGTAGCTCCGTTTCGCCTGCCGTCGAATTGCGGTAACGTGAGTGCAGAGGTTCACGCAATGTCCGAAACTTATCCGCCGACTAAATCTCCATCGAACGACGCTCCGACTGCCGGCGCGCGCTCCGCCGAACCATGGTTGCGCGGCACGTTGACCGATGTACCGCCCGTGACTCGCGCGGTGCTGCACGCATTGCAGCTGGCGGAGGAAGATTTGTCGCGCTGGTGCAGATCGCTCAGCGACGCACAATTAAACGCCCGGCCTGCGGGGATTGCGCCGGTCGCATTTCACATTCGCCATATCGCGCGCAGCCTGGATCGCTTGCTCACGTACGCGGAAGGATCGCAGCTCGAAGCCGCTCAAATCGCGGCGCTCGATTCAGAAATGGACGCGGCGGCTACTTGTGCGGACGTTTTTCGCGAGCTTCGCGCGGCGCTACAAAAAAGCGAACAGCGGATTCGCGCCTTTCGGCCGGAGCAACTCACCGAAGCGCGCACGGTGGGCAAGAAGGGTTTGCCCACGACTGCCGCGGGCCTGTTGATTCATTGCGCCGACCACACCCAACGGCACGTAGGGCAAGCGATTACGACTGCGAAGATTGTGACTGCGAAGTAGCGCGGTATTGAAGGGCAGCCGGCGAAACCGGCTCAATCGGCGCGGCAAACGGCACCAGCGCAGCGCCTATGAGCTGCATCTGGTTTTTGCGGACGTACCAGCACGGGTTGTAGCCCATGTGCGGAAACATGGAGTTCACGCAGGTCACGGTCTGCGTCTGATCGGTGAAAATCTCCACGCGACCGTCTTTCATCGGCGTCCCGTACTCCACGCTCACCGTTCCAAACGCGCTCGCGCCGCCGTCGTGCGAAGCCTTGATCTTCAACACCAGATAATCCGCGCCATACAGAAAAATGGCGAACGCGAGCGTCGCCACCACGATTCGCTGAATCGTGCTATGCATGCTCATAGCGGCTCGATTTCATGGCCGTATTGTAATGGAAGTTGTCGCGCGACGAAACGCACCCCGCAGCGCGCACTTCGTGATTTCTATTTCGCGATGCCTAGTTCGTCGTGGAAGCCTGCGTGTTGCCCGGGAACGCGATCTGCATCCACGGATCGCCGAACAATACCCAGGTGCGACGAACGTCCGGATCGGTTACGCCCAATTTCGCTTTGATCATCGCGCGGCCAATCGGCGTTCCGGGAGCTTGCGAGAGCGTGGTCAGCATCGCCTGGTCCATCGCCGCCTGCGGAGGCTGCGTGGTGAACCCAGACGAGGCCCACACGGCCACTGCGCCGCCGTTTGGCGCGAGCATCAGTGAAGTCGAAAGACTTTCCGCGTACACGTCGTGGAAAAATCCGTTGAGGCAGTCCATCAACAGGAACACCGGCAAACGCCCGCCGTTCGTCAGGCCGGCGACGGACGTGTCGTCCAGCAAATCGGAGAACGACCACTGCTGCTCCGATCCGTGACCGCTATAATTCACCAGCACGGCCCCGCTATTGAGCGCAGCGCTAATTTGCTGCTGCGCCGTCGAAGTCTCGATGTTGTTCGCCAGAATCGTCGTCGCGGTCACCGACGAAGGCAGCATCGTGCTCGCCGTCGTGGTTGCGGTGCTGAAGTCGCTTCCGATATTCTGGTCGGCCACGAACACCGCTTGCGAATTCCAGCTTCCGGCGTTGGAGCCGCGCTCGTAGTTCACGATCTTCGAAATCACCAGCGTCGCTTCTGCCGCGGTGCGCACCGGCAGCCGTCCGGTGGGAATCGTTGCGAATCCGGTCTGCTGGAAATCGCTGAACCAATCGTCGGATGCGGTCTTGAACGCTGCCGTTTCGATGATCCGCGTGGGGACGAAATCGAAATATCCGAAGCCCAGGTAATTGCGCGGGTCCACCGAAGCGTTACCGACCAGCAGCACGTCTTGCAGGCGGTTGCGCCAGGTGAGTTGCGCCTGGTGCAAATAATCCTGCAGCGCAAACGGAGTCCGCTCGCCAAAGTTGAATTGGTCGTAGAGCTGATCCATCGTCACGACCTGCACCTGCCGACCCTGCGAGCTGCGCAGGCTCAATAGCGGCGCGAGTGTCGATTGGAAATCCTGCGTGGTCACAATCACTTCGTCCACGCCCTGCCGGCCTGACAGCGCGGTGTCTGGTGCATGCGCCGTGAGAGATGCGGGTGCTGCGATCTGGTCGCTGGAGAATGCCACCAGCAATCGTTGTGTGCCGGCCGCACCGGGAATCGTAATCGCAATGCTGAAACCGGCATTCGATGCGGTGACCGTGCCCGGAATTTGGGCAATCGCCAGCGGATTCGTGGTGTCGAATACTTGCACGTTTCCGTTGGTGAATCCGCCGATGCTCAATTTGCTGTTGCCCGGCGCCGTTGCGTCCAGCCAATTCGAGTCCGCGGCGTACGTGTGCCCGTAATGCAGCGCAATCGATTGCACCAGGCTCACGTCGTTATCGCCGTCGAGCGCGGTCAACGTGACCGTGTTGGTGCCCTCCACCAGCTGCGAATTGGTCAGCGCGAACGTGTTGGTGGCAGCCGCTTGGCCGAGGAACGAAACCGTGCCTAGCGACACGCCATTCAGCTCGACGCTCACGCTGTGCGGCTGACCTTCGGTGACGCCCTGCAGAGTTACGTCAATCGACGGCGCGATGCTGGAGTTGGGATCCAAATTCGAAATCGTCAGCGTCTGATCGACCGGCTCGGTCGTCACCGAAGCGCCGAAGAAGTTGTCGGCGTTTTCGCCGTTGAGCAGCGCCGCAAAATACGTGGTCCGCTGTTCGAGCAGCGCGGTCGCCAGGAAATCCGCCGGCGCCGAAGCGGCCGATGAATTCACCGGAGCCGCCGCCACGCGCAATCCCGGCTGCGAACCGTTCACCAGCCAGTAGATTCGCGTATCGGAAAACGGCGTGTCGATGCCCGTGCCGTAGAACTGAATCGTATCGTTCGCTCCGAGCGAGCCGATCTGCTTGCTGTTCACCAGCATCGGCTGCTCGACGCCCTCGGCAAACAAGCGCAACATCCGCGAGTTTTCCGAAGTATTGAATCCCGCGGCCGCGAGCTGGCTGCCCGAAATCGAATACCAACCTTCTGCGCGGACGCCAATTTTCACCGCGGCTAGGCCGTTGAGCGTGCCGGAGCTGATTTCCGCCGTCGTCGCTGGAGTACCGGGAATCGAATTCGCCGGCGGCACCATCCGCGAGTGCGCATGCGCCGCCGTGTTGTACGCGGCGTTGAACTGCGTCATCAGGACTGCCTGCGGCGTAGGAGTTGCCGATCCCGAACTTGCCGCCGCAGAAAGTTCCGGCGTGACCGGACCATGCGGATTGTGTGTACCGTTCAGGTCGACGTCTTCCAGAGTGTAGGAAGACTGCGCGGTGCCCTGCGGATCGATCCACTTATACGATTTCGCCGCGTGCTGCGGTTGCGCGCCGCGCACGAAAAGCGCCGAGCCGGCGATCAACGACGGGGTGATTTGATGTTTTCCGGTCGCGTCGTTGCGATAGAGGTGGAAACCCAGGTTGCGAATTTCTTCGCGCGTGCGCCATTCGAGCATCACGCCGCCGCCGGGTATCGCGGTTGCATGGAAATTGGAAATTTCCACAGCCGTCGGCGACTGAATCGTCGAAATCGTGCTCGATTGATTGTTCGTCGTGTTCGGATCCGACGTGGAAGCGGAAACCGTCGCGGTGTTCAGCACCAGAGTGCCGGAACTGAACGTCGTTGCCGTCGTGTTGATGGTGACGATCACAAGCCCGCCGTTGCTGATCGATCCGAGCGAGCAGCTCACCGTGCCCGCGCTCGGCGAGCACGTGCCTTGCGTCGAGAATACCGACACAAACGTCACCTGGCTCGGCAGCGGATCGGAAACCTGTACATTCGTTGCGGTCGCCGGGCCGTTATTCGTCACTTGCAGCGTGTAGGTCAGGTTCGTTCCCTGATTGACCGGCTGCGGTGACGCTGTCTTCAGGATCGCCACGTCAGCTTGCGTCGGGCCCGCCACAATCGTGGTCGCGGTTGAATTGTTATTCGTCGGGCTCACATCGTTCGTCGTCGGGCCGGCCTTGGCCGTCGCACTGATCACCGTGCCCGGAGCAGTGCCTGCCACAACCTGCACCACCAACGGAAACTGCGCGGTGGAATTCGCGGCAATCGAAGCGATCGTGCAATTGATGTTTCCGGTCGTCGCGCCCACGGCCGGAGTGGTACACGTCCAACCTGTCGGCGTCGCGAAAGAAACAAACGAAGTGTTCGCGGGCAGCGCTTCGGTAAACGTGCCCAAAGGCGCCGCCGACGGTCCGTTATTCGTCACCGTCTGCGTGAAGGTCACTTTATTTCCCGCGAGCACCGGATTCGGCGACGCGGAGCTGGTCGTCACCAGGTTGTACTGTCCGGTGGTTGCAACGGTCACAGCGGCCGTTGCGGAGTTGCTCGAAGGATTCGGATCGATCGTCAGCGACGTGACGTTGGCTGTGTTGGAAACCACGGTGCCGGACGCGGTACCGGCTGAGACGGTGACGGTAATCGTAAACACGTTGGTCCCGTTCACGGGCAGCGACGTGATGCTGCAGGTGATCGTGCCCGCGGTATTCACCGTGGGCGTCGTGCAAGTCCACGCGCCCGTCTGCGCCAGCGATGTAAACGTTGTGCCGGTCGGAGTCGCGTCGGTCATCGACACAGTGCTCGCGGCCGACGGTCCGTTGTTGACGACCGTAACGGTATACGTAACTTTTTGTCCCGCGGTCACGGGATTGGGCGTCGCGGTCTTGGTCAACACCAGATCGGCAGACGTCGCCGCCGACACGATCGTCGATACCGTCGCGGTGTTGTTCGTCAGATTTGGATCGTTGGTGCCCGATGCGACGTTCACCGTGTCGATAATCTGCGTGCCTTGCGGCGTTCCTGCCGCCACCGTAACCATCAGAGTGAATGTGCCCACCGCTGCGTTGGCAACATCCGGATTCGTGCAAAGAATATTTCCCGCCGCTCCAACCGCTGGCGTCGTGCAGGTCCACCCGGCCGGTGCGGAGCCGCCCGCAAACGTGGTGCCCGCCGGAATCGCTTCCGTGAATGTTGCGTTGACGGCGTCAAGCGGTCCGTTGTTCGTCACCACTTGCGTGTAAGTGATCGTACCGCCCGCCAGCACCGGATTCGGCGTGCCTGCGTCGGTCACTTGCAAATCCGCGGTCGCGCAGTACGCACCGGATTGCGTTCCCGGCGTCTGCGTGATCGTCAGTCCGGTCACCACAGTTCCCGCGCTGCCCGGTGTAGCGCCATAGGCGTCGTTCGATGTCGTGGAAAATCCCGGAGCGCCACCCGCGGCGCTCGAGCTGGCAGCAGCCGACGACAAGAAAATAATGCCGCCGCCACCCCCGCCACCCGGTCCGTGTCGATTTCCCGGAAACGCGCCCGGAGCCTGCGTCTGCCAGGTGTCGCCGCCACCGCCACCGATGGCTTGCGCTGTCAAACCCGTCAATCCGCCGCTGTTGGCAAAAACAAAAATCGTACCGCCCGCGCCGCCACCGCCCGCGCCGTCATTTTCCGTGCTCAGCGCGGTAAATCCGTTCGCGGTAATCGAGCCGGTGCCGACCACCGAACCAGTGTGGATGATGGCGATGCCGCCGCCCGGCGCGCCGCTGCTGTAAATGCCCGTACACGTCGTGCCGCAATCCGCGCCGCCGGTTCCCGAGCTGGCGATGTACCACGAGCCGTCATTTGTAGTGCCCGCGCCGCCGCCTCCGCCCATCACTACCGCGCCGGTCGAAGCCGGGAACGGAAATGCACCAAAACCTCCGCCGTATCCCGCCGATTGCCAAGCGAAGCCGCCGTTGCCGCCCTGTCCGCCGTTGCTGCCCGCGCCGCCGCCGCTGTTTTGATTGTTTGATGTCGGCGTCGTGTCAGTGCCGCCGCCGCCAGCGTTGCCCGAAGATCCGCGCGCGTAGCTTCCGTTCGGATATCCCTCGGCGCCCGTGGCCGTCGCCGTCGTCGTGTTTGTAATCGTCGCAGGTGCGATGTACGCCGGAGTTGCCGCAATGCCTTCGCCCTTTGAACCGTTGGCGTTGTTCGTCGATAGCGTCACGTAATCCGTGGCTGCGCCTGTGCCGCCGCCCAGAATTCTTCCGCCGCCTCCGCGAAAGCCGGCGCCGTCGAGTGCCACCGTTCCACCAAGCGTCAGCTGCGATGCTACGTCGATCGCCAGCACGCCGCCCGTCGTTCCGTTCCATGGTTGCGCCACCAAGCCGGAGCTGAGTGTCGCCGAAGTATATTGAGGAACGCGAATCACCTGAAACGTCGCTTGCCCTTGCGTGCCCGTTGCCGCCGAAGCGTAGTAAGTGTTCAGCAATCCGCCGCCCGCACCTGCACCCGTAAACGTCAGCGTGCCGCCACCCGTACCCAGAGCGCTTGCCGCGGTAATAAATTCGAAAAGTCCGGTCGAGTTCAGCGCCGTCGATCCGTACGCCGGATCGCCCGCCACGCCGTCGCCATACGCGCCGGTGTTCGTGCTGTTGATCGAAGCGTCTTGCATTTGGATGATCAGCAGCAAATCGCCGACGGCGATCGCTTTCTTCAATCCGCTGGTCGAATATCCACCGAGTTTTACTTTCGTCGCGCCCGCAGCCACCGACGCCACGCCGGCTCCCGGCGGATAGTACGCGTTCACGATTCCAGTCGCGGGCGAGACTGCTCCGTCATTTCCGGGCAGCGCGCAGACCAGCGGCTGCACCACCGTAATCACGGTCGCAGAATTATTGGTCGTAACCGGATCGGTCGGAGCCGACGCCGTAATTCCAGGCGAATTCGTCAGCGTCTGTGCCGTGCCGGGCGCGGTCACGTTGATGGTAATCACCGCGCTGGCTCCGCTGGCGAGCGCGCCCAACGCGCACGTAACTGTGGCCGTTCCGGAGCACGTCACCGAAGAAGGAGTCGCAGACGACGAAACGAACGTGACGCCGGTCGGCAGCGTGTCGCTCAGTGTGCCACTCGTCGTAGCCGACGGACCGAAATTCGTCACTTGAATCGTGTACGCAAGCGACGAGGAAACGAAAACCGGCGTCGGCGACGCCACAGCCGTCACGGCAAGATCCGCATCGCCGGTCACTTCGACCAGCGAAGAATTGTTCACGCTGTTGTTTGAGGGAGTCGGGTCTACCGTCGCGGACGTAGTATTCGCCCAGTTGTAAATCGTCGATCCCGTTGCGGGCGTGGCTCCGGTATTCACGGTAACGACGTATGTGAAATTCGCCGGCGCACCGACGGCCAGATTCGCCGAATCCGTGCAAGTTACCTGACCGGTGCCGCCGACCGCCGGCGTCGCGCAGGTCCATCCGGCTGGCGGAGTCATCGATGCGAACGTCGTGTTGGTCGGAGTCTGTTCGTACAGCACCGCGGTTGTTGCGGTGTTCGGGCCGTTATTCGTCACCGTTTGCGTGTACGTCAGCGTCCCGCCCTGCACTACAGTCGTCGGCGCGACGCTCGACGTCAACGCCAGATCGGCCTGCGCCTGTGCGGGCGCGGCAGAGAGTGAAAATGCCAGTGCGCCGGCGAGCACAAACGCCGCCACAGTGGCGAATCGCCGTACGCGAACGCCGATCGCTTTGCGAAATTGCCGCATCCGAATTTTCAGGGCGGCCTTCCAGTAGCTGCCGCGAGTTTCGAGCTTCATTGTTTTGCCGTCACTTTCCGATTGCATTACGCGGCCCAGCACATCGGCGAATGAAAGAGATTCGGGAAACCACCCAGCGTCGCCTTTTGTCTCGATCCGCTTGTCCGCGGCGGCTACCGACGAAATCCGGTGTGCGCGAAATCCGTTGCCTTCTCGAGTGAAGACGATTTGCCCGTGGCGAAACGTTTTCGATTCCACCGGCGCGACTGTGAGCAACTCTCCGCCGCTGATCGTGGGCTTCATGCTGGATCCTTCGGCGCGAAATCGCACCGCGATTCCACTGGCCAGGAAATGTTGCGCGAGTTCGCCAAAGAGCCGCGAATCACGCCGCGGCGATGTTTCCGGTGTCTTCACGGAGAAGCGCCTCCACGGCACTGGAATTGGGAACGAACGAAAACGAATAGCAAGGCACCAGCGAAGTCAGCGCGTCGAAAAACGAGAGAATGAACGACAGCCCTTCCGCCGAGTGGTGCGGCACAAAACTGCGCGCAAATAATTCCGCCGATGCCGTGATCGCATTCAATCGCCGCACGCGATTCTGCGCGCCGTGCTCGAGCACGAAAATGGCATCCAAAGGAAACCGGTCAGCCTCGGCAATGCCGGCGTCGCCATGCCACGGTGTGCCGTACATCCACACGCAATTCCCCTCGCGGCGCAAAATAATCCGGTCATCACTCAGTACGCGCGCCGCCGGATTTTTCGACCACATCCGCGCCGACGTGCTCTTTCCCGCGCCCGAATGCCCGGTCAGCAGAAACCCTCGTCCATCCGGAGTGATCACTCCGCAGCCGTGCATTTCCACGCCCTGCCCGGTCGAGAGACGATGAATCCACAACAATTCGTCGAGCGGATATTCCAGCGGATTCCACGATTTCGCCGGATCGTAGTGCCGCCGCAGCAGCTCGATCTGCACCGTGCTGAAATCTCGCGAGACTTGCGCGCGCTTGTACGGCATCGGGCCAAGGAAATTCGTAGCAAGCTCGAAACAATAGCCGTCCGCGTTGCGATACAACTTCCACAAGCCGCCCGACTCAAAAATCAACTCGCCGGGCGTTCCCCCAAACCCATCCACAAATCGGACGCCGCATTCGATATCGCATCGCGCGTCGTCGATCAGAAAATCCCGCAACTCGCCGTCGGCGCAGACCGAAAGATTGGCATCCTGTGAAGTCACGCCCAGCGTAATTCCGCCGATGCGCGCGGCAAATCGCGCAAGAGCCCGCTCGCGCTCAATCGTTTCCGGAATTGCGACGATAGCGGCCATGGCGTTTCGCGTCACGACCCGAAAGACATGCAAGCCGTGGAAGTGCAGCTCGCGCTGACCGGCCCGGCCGATCCGGGAATCTTGCAATGTCCTAGCACGGCCTCTTCCGGTCGCAAACTCACGCGGATAATGCGTGGCGGCTCGTACGCCTTCCGATTCTCCGGCGCCTTCTGGTTCTCTTCGTTCATCATCAATGGGTTTCTCTCATCCATGAGTTCCACACGATCCGCAGCCGCCCGTAACGCCGGTGCCGCAGCCGCTGCTGTCTTTTAGGATTGGCAGCAAAGACTTCGCAGCGTCCGGGCGCGCGGAAGTCCAGCTCCCCACATCAATTTGACCACTCAGGATTCTTTCGGCAGACCGTTTCAACTCCGCATGCGACCCGCCGCCCTTGCAGCATTCGCATTCGCCGTGCGCGGGAATTTCCGCTTCGAGTGACATCGCCCGCAGATGCGCCACTTCGCACAGAAAATCCACCGGCGATTCGGCGTGCCCGTTTTCCAGTTCGCCATTCGCAGGGCACATGCTGCACAGCGACTTGATCCGGCAGGTATCGCACTTGGTGGCGGTCGTTTTCGGCTGCGTGCGCGTGCGCCACAGAAAATCTTCCCAACCTTCTTTAAACGTGCCGTTACGCCACTCGTAGGTTTGCTGGTGGCTCAAAACGCAAATGCTCATCCGTCCGCCGGGATCGATCGCGCAAGCCGTGACTCCGCCGCCGCAGAAATACCTCTGCCCGGTCGAGGGTTCCACTGGCTGCGCCAAATCCCGCGCCAGCAATTTCGCGTATTCCTCGCGCCGCTTCGGCTCGTGAAAATCGAGCGCCACCACTTCTTCGGGCCGCAGACGCACTTCCACTGGACTCTGCGAGCAATCGATGCGCGGATTCACCAGCGGATCGAATTTGAATTCGACGCCGAAATCTTCCTCGGCCATGCGCTTCATCTCAAAAACTTCGTGGCGGTTGATCGTGGTAGGAACCGTCTTCAGCTTCAGGGGCAGCTTGCGGTCCAGCAGCAATTGAATTCCGCGCATGCATCGCGCGTATGAACCGGGGATTTGTGTCAGCGCTTCGTAGGTTTCGCGCGTCGCGCCGTACAACGTAATTTCAATCGCGAAAGGACGCCATTCCGCCAGGAAATCGGCGATCTTCGGCGTGATCATCGTGCCGTTCGTGAAAAGCGTGATCAGGAAACCCTTGGTTTTCGCGTAGGCGTAGATGTCCAGGAAATCGGCGCGCGCAAATATCTCGCCGCCGGTGAACAGCAGCCATAGGCAACCCGCCTCGACCATTTCATCGAGTAGGCGCTTGTATTCCGCGAGCGACAGCTCATCGCGACGAGCGGCGGCATCCGCCATCGGCAAATTGTTGTAGCAATGCTGGCATTCGAGCGGGCAGCGGCGGGTCACTTCGATCGACACTTCGACCGGAGAGCGCTTTCCGAAGTAGCGTTGGTGCAGCCCGCTACTGAAAGAGGTATACGTCTGTTCGTTCATCCCAAGTCCCCGCCCCCGCGGGGGTCACTGCCCAAATCCAGTTAAGCCGGCTCGACCAAGCCTTCTTTCACCAGATCCTGCAAAAACGCTGCTGCATCCGCCGATGCCTGGTCGGCGGAAAGTTGATATTCAGCCTGCAAATGCGACGCGAGCGCAGACACGTCTTGCCCCGCAGATATAAGAGACCAGAGTTTGGTGCCGGCTTCGTTGAACGTGAATATCGAATCCAGGTCCGCCGCGCCTCGGCGGATGGGAACCACAATCGCTTCGTCCGCGACGATGCGAGAAACTACATTCGAACTGCAACGCACGCGTTCTGCTGAGCTTTGTCCCAAGTAGAATTCACCCCGTGATTCAAAATCGCCGCCGTG
This sequence comes from uncultured Acidobacteriota bacterium, assembly GCA_963719065.1. Taxonomy (GTDB): domain Bacteria; phylum Acidobacteriota; class Terriglobia; order Acidiferrales; family UBA7541; genus Palsa-295. The sequence continues at coordinate 1,404,119 of CAVRAM010000001.1, forward strand.
CTCGCCCTATGCCACGCGGCAACGCCATATTTAAGATAGGTGGCCGTCCGCACGCGCCCCAAACGAATACTGCCCTGCGTGTGCGAAATCACTATTGCCAATTTCTAGTAGGTTCTAATTAGTTCTCACGATGAAAATGTGTTTCCCCGGTGCGCCAATGGTAAATCGATGCGAGCAGCGGTATAGGCAGGAATTCAGGCGGTAGTTAACAGAGGGTTAACAGCAGGAATGGACCGGAGTAGACCGTTCGAGGGGCGCTATTCGGCCGGTGCGGCCGTCCGGTGGGCTGCTACGCGCTTCTGCACGAAAATCAGCCCGACGGTCAGCACCCACATCAACTTGGCGGCGCTCGTGCTGATCCAGCACACCGGAATCGAAAGTAGAAACATCGACACCGAAAACAAGCCGCGCCAGTGGCCGCCCTTCACCTGCTCCGGCGTCATCGAATCGATCATCAGCCCTCGCGCAGCCGCCGCATACCAAATGGCAGCGTTGCCCAGCCCGACGAGCGCCAGATTTGCGGCGAAGATCGCGACGGTCAGCGGTTCGTACGGATACGCACCCACCAGGTCGCCGGTAATCGGCAGCAGCACGAGCATCAGCAGTTCGATCAGGTTTAGCCCGGCGATCACGTTGTCGGCTCGCTTCAGCGATGAGAACACCCGATGATGGATCACCCAAAAACGCGCGGCGGCGAAAAACGCAATCGCCAGCGTGAAAAGCTGCGGCAGCATCTGCCGAAGCGCCTCGATGGCCGGTGGACGCGCGCCGGTCGCGCCGATCGGCGGCAACCGCACCGTGAACGCCAGAAACGTCATCGCCACAGCGAAAACGCCGTCGCTGATGCCGATCAGGCGCGCCAGGCTCACTTCGCCGACGTATTCACTTGGGGAAACGGGTTGTCCGCTGGACGACAATGGTTCCTCTCCTGCACTGAACTGCGCTGCGCTACGTCGCGTGGCAGAGTATCATTCGACGGCAAATCCGGTAAGGCTCGGCTACGCAACGGCCGATTTGCAATCACATCTGAGGCTCCGCATGCCGCAATACATTTTCATCGCTCAGCTTGCCGCCACGTGGACGATGTTCGGCGTCATTTGGTTCGTCCAGATCGTCCACTACCCTCTTTTTGGCGGCGTCGGTGCCGCCAAATTCCCGGCATACGAAAAGCACCATTCGCGCCTCACCTCTTTCGTAGTCGCACCGCCGATGCTTGTCGAACTCGTCAGCTCGGCGGCCGCTCTACGCAGCGAATGGCGAATCCCGTCGATGCCTGCCGCGTGGGCATGGCTCGGATTCTCGCTGGTCGTCCTGATCTGGCTCAGCACCGCGCTGGTGCAAGTTCCACGACACACGAGGCTTGAGCGCGGCCTCGACCCGTCCGTGCACCGCTCGCTCGTCGCCACCAACTGGATTCGCACGATCGCCTGGACCGTTCGAGCCGCCCTGCTCGCCGCCGTCGCCTTGCGGGGTCTATCCCAGTGACGCTGCTGGATTCGCCGCATTCGTTGTAGGGTCTTCGCGCTGCGCGAATACGCCGTTCGCTCGATAGTTCCTTTCCCGTGTGCGGCTTACACTCCGGTCTGCAAGTAAACTTCCGGAGGATTTCCATGGCACAAACCACTTTTCGTGACCTTTATATAGACGAGCTTCGCGACATCTACAACGCCGAACAACAATTGATCAAGGCTTTGCCCAAAATGGCCAAGGCGGCCACCACCGACGAGCTTCGCGAGGGTTTCGAATCGCACCTCGAGCAAACCCGCGGCCACGCCCAGCGCCTCGAGCAGATCTTCAAGGCAGCCGGCGAAAAGGCCACCGGCAAGAAGTGCAAAGCGATGGAAGGACTCGTTGAAGAGGGCGGCGAAGCGATCGACAGCGATTTCGAAGGTGAAGTGAAGGACGCAGCGTTGATCGCCGCCGCGCAGCGCGTGGAGCACTACGAAATCGCGGCCTACGGTTCGGTACGCGCGTTTGCCGAGCTGCTCGGTGAATCGCAAGCCGTACAGCTGCTGACCGAAACGCTCAACGAAGAAAAAGAAACCGACGAGAAGCTCACCGAGCTTTCGAGCGGCATCAATTCTTCCGCCAACGAAAACTCGGAATCAGACGAAGAATCCGGCTCGAAAACCGCAACTCGCACCGTGAAATCCCGCGCCGCGCGAGCCTGATTCGAAATCAATCGGAGCACGCGGTTCGTTCACGACTTACAAAAAATGGGGCACGCCCGGCGATATCGTCGGCGTCCCCATTTTTATTTTTGCCCGCCGGTCCATCCCGGCCCGCGCAGCGGTTTTCCGCCCATCGCGCCGGTCAATTTTCCGTTTTCGTATTCAAGTTGGCCGTTCACGATTACGTCGTCCACGCCGGCTGAAACTTTCGTCGGTTCGGCGTACGTCGCGTGATCGATGATTGTCGCCGGATCGAAAATCGTCACGTCGGCAAATGCGCCCACCTGAATCACGCCTCGTCCCGTCAGATGTTCGCGCTGTGCAGGCATCGACGTCACTTTGCGGATCGCTTGCTCGAGCGGCATCAAATGCTGATCGCGGACGTAGTGGCCCAGAAATCGCGGAAACGACCCAAACGTTCGTGGGTGCGTGTGCGGTTCGTACAGCGGACCGTCAAGCGACATCTCGCCGGAATCCAAGCACAGCGATGTCCACGGCTGCTTCAGGCCGTAAGTCAGATCGTCTTCGCTCGCCAGAAAATAAATCGCGCCGCTCTGCGCGCCGTCCGCGAGTATGAAATCAAACAGCGCATCGAGCTCCGGCTTCCCTTCCGCCTTGGCCATTTCCGCAACGGATTTCCCCACATATTTTTGCAGCGCCGGATTGAAAGCGCTCGCGATCAACACTCCCGACCCGCCACCCGAATCCAGATACAGGTTCTCCCACTCCTTGTGATCCGCGCCCATTTCGGATTTGATCCGCTCGCGGATTTTCGGATCGCGCAGTCGTTCCAACAGTTTGTCCGTGCCTCCGTCGGCCGTCCACGGCGGCAGCGAAGATGCCAGCGCCGTCGCCCCGGCGACGTACGGATACTGGTCCGCGCGAATATCCAGTCCCGCATCGCGCGCGCTTTGGATTTTCGCCACGATCGCCGGCATCGTGCCCCAACGCGATTTTCCACTCACCTTCAAATGGAAAATTTCCACTGGCAAGCCCGCTTCGCGCCCGATGCGAATCGCTTCGTCGATCGCTTCATTTTCCGACGAGCCTTCGCTCCGCATGTGCGACGCGTAAATTCCGCCGTACTGCGCGGCCACTTTCGAAAGCTCGATCAGCTCTTCGGTTTTCGCGTAATGTCCCGGCGGATAAATCAGCGCGGTCGAAATTCCCATCGCACCGTCTTTCATCGCCTGCGCCACCAGAGCCTTCATCTGCTGCAGTTCGGCGGGTGTGGGCGCGCGATCCTCGTCGCCGATCACCGCTTCGCGAACTTGCGCTGCGCCAACGTACGTGCCCAGATTGAGCGGAGCTGTGTTGCGCGCCAGGCGCTGAAAATATCCGTCGAGCGTCGTCCAATCGACGGTCAGGTGATAGTGATCGAGAAATGGCTGCAGGCTCGCCAGCGTCTTCGCATTTTGCGGCGAGGCCGAACCGCCTTCGCCCGTGATTTCAGTAGTGATTCCTTGCGACAGCTTGCTGAGCGAGCGGTTGTCGATCAACACCGACATTTCGGATTGTCCGAGCATGTCGATAAATCCAGGCGAAACAATCTGGCCCTTCGCGTCGATCGTTTTGCCCGCCGTCGCGGCGGAAAGGTTGCCGATGGCCACAATCCGCTCGCCACGAATGCCCACATCCGCGGCGTACCAGGGATTTCCCATCCCATCGATGACGTGTCCGTTGGTGATCAGGATGTCGAACGATGGCGGTGAGGGATTTGCAGATATCGCGGAGTGGCCGGTCGCGGCGCTCGTGCGGCTGGCAATTTGTGCGATTACCAAAACCAGCGCGGCGCAAAATAGCAGCGCCACGCCTGCGGCTTTTCGCCGCCACAGAGCAGGATGGGTCGTCATGCGCGGGATTGTACCGCACTATGCCGCCGCGTACGCGATACGCGCGGCCAGCGCATGCGTCGCGCGAAAGAACTATTCCGCGCGCAGCGTTTCGATCGGATCCACCGTCGCCGCTCGCCGCGCCGGTAGATAGCTGGCGATGAATGCCACCACGACGATGCCGACCGACACCGCCACGTACGTCAGCGGATCGACCGGGCTCACCTTGAACAGTACCGACGCCACCAGCCGCATCAGCATCGCCGCCGACAGCAGTCCGCACGCAACGCCGATGCCCGTCAGCATCAGCCCGTGACGAACGAACATTCCGCTCACGGTCTGCCGCTGCGCGCCCAGCGCCATGCGAATTCCAATTTCGCGCTTGCGCTGAGACACCGAGTAAGCGATCACGCCGTAGATTCCTACCATGCCCAGCAGCAGCGCCATCGATCCGGCCACCGCCAGCATCACCAGCGTGAACGAAGTGCGCGCCATCGACCGCTTGTAGTAATACTGCACGGTGTGAACTTGGGACAGCGGCAGATTCGCATTCACCGACCACACCGCCTGCCGCACTTCATTCAAAAACGCCTCCGAACCCGCGCGCGGGCTGCGAATCAAAAACGCGCAGTCGCGTCGCACCGCCACCGGTTGGCCCTCGAATTTCGACATCATGATCGGCCAGTACACCGACTTCGCCGGATCCTGATTCATTCCGTCGTCGTGAATATCGCCGGCCACACCCACCACTTCGCGCCATTCATCCACCGTGGCAACTCGAACGTGCTTGCCGATCGCATTCTGCGCCGAGCCCCATTCCTCCACCGCCAGATTCTCCGACACGATCGTCACCAGGTTCTTGTTGTACAAATCGGTCCAGGTGTAATCACGGCCGGCGACGATCGGCGTGCCAATCGTTGCCAGATAACCGGGCGCCATGAATTTGAAGCGGCGAAGCGGCAGCAATCCGCCGTCCTGATAGGTTTTGTCTTGCACAAACACCGGATCGTTCGAGGAATTTCCGTCGAGAGGAACTTTCGTCGCAAACGACGCCGACTGCACACCGGGAATCGCTTCGATCTTCCGCAGGATCGCTTCCTGCATGCGCGTCACGTCGTCGATTTTCGCTTCGGGAATCATCGCGTCCGGAATTCCAATGCGGAACGATTGCACGTGCGCCGGATCCGTGAATCCCGGATTCACGTGCGTCAGCGCGTTGAACGTGCGAATCATCAGTCCCGAGCAAATCAGCAGCACCAGCGCCAACGCCACCTGCACCACCACCAGCACGTTTCTGGCGCGATGCTGTTCGCGGCTGCTGCTCATCGCGCGCCCGCCTTCGCGCAACCCGGTGCTCGCGCGCGCTCCGGCGTATTTGAAAATCGGAATCGCGGCGCATAGCAGACTCGCGAAAACCGAAATTCCCAGCACAAACAGCAGCACTGGACCATCGATGCCGATTTCCTCCACGCGCGGCAAACCGTCCGGCGCCATCGCCACCAGCACGCGCAACGCCGCGTACGCGAGCGCCAGTCCGAGCACGCTGCCGCACACGCCGAGCAAAGTGCTTTCAAACAACAGATCGCTGGCAATCTGCCGCCAACCCGCGCCGAGCGCCGAGCGCACCGCCAATTCCCTGCGGCGACCTTCCACGCGCACCAGCAACAGGTTCGCCACATTGGCGCAGGCGATCAGCAGCACTCCGCCGATCGACGCCATCAGAATCCACAGCACGCTCCCCACGTCGCCGACCACCTGCTGCTTCAGCGGCCGCAGGCTGGGCGCGATTTTTGCGCTCTCGAATAATTTCAGGCTGAAACCTTCCGGCGGCGGAAAACTGGTAACCACCACAGGCAACAATCGCGCCACGTCCGCATCGGCGCGCTGGATAGTCACGCCGGGCTTCAAGCGGCCTACGCCTTGAAAGCTGTAATTCCCCAATTTTAATTTCGCGCGATCGAATTGCAGCGGCAGAAACAGCTGCGCCTCGGGGTCGTCCATGAACACAAATTTCCTGGGCAGCACTCCGATAATTTCGCGCGACTTCCCGTCAGCGATGATCGTTCGCCCGATCACGTTCTTGTCGCCGCCAAACTTCCGCTGCCAGAATCCGTAGCTGATGATGATCGTGTCCGGCGCGCCCGGGTTGTCGTCGGCGCGGCTGAACAGTCGGCCCAACGCGGGAGTGACGCCCATCAGCGGAAACAAGCCATCAGTCACGTCTTTGCCCATCACCTGCTCGGGCTCGCCGGTTCCCGTCACGCTCAGCGAGTCGTCGTTGTACACGCCGATATCCGTAAACGATTCCGCCTGGTCCCGCAGGATGAAATACGTGGATGGCGAAATATTCAAGTCGGTGATTTTCAGCCCCGGCGCAGTCAGCCACACGCCGACCAGTTCGTCCGGCTTCGGGTACGGCAGCGGTTTCAGCAGCACTCCTTCCAGCACGCTGAAGATCACCGCATTCGCGCCAATCCCGGCCGCAAGCGTGATCAACGTAATCGCGGTGAACAGCGGCGCGCGTCCCAACCTGCGCAGCACTTGTCTCAGTTGGCTTCCGAACGTTCCCATAAGCCTTCCTCCCCCGCGAACCTCGTACACGGCCATACACGCGCACGCGCGGCTGCGCTCTCACAGCTTCATACGACTCAAGCGCGCAGAAAGTTGCATCGCTACTGCGGCTTACGTGAAAACAGCGATGTCCGATTTTGGAACAGGTGGGACGAATTCACAGTGTTGCGGTTTCAAATCTTAATTATTGAAGCAGTGCCCGCAGTGCGAGGAAAAAAGCCTCGGCTAGCCTCGCGCGACCTTCGGAAGATGATCGGTCGAATGAACGTAGCCTTCTTTTGCGATACGCTTGCCGCTTTCGCGGTAGCGTTCAGCATCGGTGGGAGCCCACGTCGCCAGGCCATCTACGTACCGGTTGAACATACAGAACGCCGCGGCAATCAGCACCGTGTCGTGAATTTCCTTGTCGGTCGCGCCGTGTTTTCTCGCGCGTTCCACATCCGAGGCGGTCACGTGCTTTCCGCCTTTCTGCACTTTCCCCGCGATCGCCAGCAGCGATTTCAACTTTTCCGAAACGTCGCTTGCTTCAAAATCGCGTTTCAATTCCGCCACCAGCGCTTCGTTATCGTCCCACTGGTAGGCCGCTGCCGCGCCGTGCACCGACTGGCAGAAAAAACAGTCGTTCTGCGACGAAACATACGCTGCGATCATTTCTCGATCGCCCTGGCTGAGCGAGTTCGGTGCGCGAAGCAAAACTTCCGCCAGCGCGTTCAGTGGCACCGCCGTTTCCGGGCTGAAAGCCATCGGCCCCAGAATCCCCGGAATTCCTTCCGGTAGCTTGATGTGCGCCATCGTGCGCCCTCCTTAGAATGTGAATCGTACCGCGAATTGAAATGCGCGCGGCCCGCCCGACCCGAAAAATCCGCCGGCGGTGCTCACCGGAGCGTAGAACGACTGGTTCAATCCATCCGGATTCTGCGGCGTGATCGGATTGGTTCCCACCGGCACCAGCGAAATGTTGCGGCCCGAATAGCTGGTGTTTGTAAATCCTCGGATGTTCACGCTGTTGAAAAGATTGAATGCCTCAGCCATCAAATTCAGATGGAACCGCTCGCCGAACGCGAAATCCTTCATCAATCGCAAATCAACCGAGTTGAACGGACTGCTGAAATTGATTCCGTCCGGCACATTTTCGAGCGGACCTCCCGCATTGCACGGCGCTGGTGCCGGGCAAGCCGGCAACGCATTCCATTCGTCGATGATTTGATTTAGCTGCGTGCTGTTCTTCACGCTGCGTCCCAGCGAATTCCGCGCCAGGATCGGCAAACGCGCCGGCAGCGATTGCCCGTTCAGGTTCAAGTCCGGCAAAAATGTGTCCGCCGGAACTCCCGAGCCATACGTGTACAACGGCGCCAACGAAAATCCCCACGGAAACTGGATCAAGCCGTACGCTGTCAGCCGGTGCCGCTCGTCGCTCGCTCCGTATCCTTTTTCCGTCTGCGGCCCAACCGTGCCTTCGATCAAGTTCACATTTTCAACCGTGGTGTACGACGGAATCTGATCGTCGTCTGAATAATCGAGCGTCTTCGAAAGCGTGTACGACACATTGAACAAATACGTCACCGGACCCGCTTTCATCGGCTTGTGCTGCAGATTCACCAGCAATCCGTCGTACCACGAGTGCGCATTCGACGTCGCCACCGTCACCTGATCCGAAATTCCCGTCAGCGGATCGGTCACCGTGCAAGGAATGTTGCTGCCCGGGCACGAAATGTACGGCGATGTGGACGTCGTGCTGCGCAAATATTGCGCGATCAGTTGACGCTGGCCGAACGAATACGCTCCGTCGGCGCTCAGCGTCCACGCCGAACCGAGTTTCTGCTGCACGCCGATCGATGTCTGCTGAAACAGCGGATGGTGCGTGTTTTTGTCCACCACGATGATTCCCACTCCCGTCGGCTGCCTCTGCCCGCTAAACGGATTCGCAAGCGTTGGGCTGCCCGGCGCGAACTGCACGCCCGGAATCGGAGCGAAACAAGTATTCAAATCCGGCGGCGCCATATCGCCCGGAAACGTGCAAACCGATCCGGAATATTGATTGATCGTCAGCGCGCGATCGTCTTGCACGCGTTCGTAGCCCGGCACTTCGTAAACGATCCGATCGTAATAAATTCCGTAGCCGCCGCGAATCACGGTCTTCCCTTGGCCAAATGGGTCGTACGCAAATCCAACGCGCGGCCCGAAATCTTTTTTGTCCGGATGGTGGTGGAGATCGATTACGTTCGCCATCCACACGCACGGGCTGGTTGGCTGCTCGGTCAGGTTCGGGCACGGACCGTAGTCGCTGCTGGTGCCGGTCGCGTCGGTGTCGAAATCCCACCGCAGTCCCAGATTCAGAGTGAGTTTGTGATTCACGCGCCAGTCGTCTTGCGCGAAAAACGCAATGTAGCTGTTCGAAATGTTTGGAATCGGCACCGGCTGAATTGGCGCCGCGCTCTGAATCGCCGCAGCGATCGGAATATCCAAATCGTTCGGCGGCCCGGGTTGTCCGTTCAAGTTCGCGAATCCGAAATCCGACGTCAGAATAATGCTGCCGCTGCCAAAAACGTTGATCTCGCCGAACGCTTTTGAGTATTGGTATTCGCCGCCCAGATGCAGCGTGTGCTTCCCGGCCACCCAGGTAAACGTGTCGGTCACCTGATAGCGATTCATGTGCGTGCTCTGAGGCACGTTGAAATTCACGCCGTCTGCGAGGTCCGGAAAAATCAGTTCGTTGGTAGACGCCAAGTCCGCCGGATCGGTGGTCGGCGCGCTATTGGGAAATTCCGGAATGCTGTTCAGAAAAGTATCGAAGTGAAAAAGCAGGCTGTTCACTTTGGTCGGCGAAAGCGTGTCCGTCCACGTCGTCACCAGCGAATTGAAATGGTTCAGCGAATTCTGCCGCTCGGTCGGTGAACTCGACGGCGTCACGCTCGCGGCCGATGCCTGGTTCGTGTCGGTCGAGCGATTGAACGAATAGCGGCCCATCAAAGTGTTCGTCGAATTGATTTGGTAATCCGCGCGTGTCGAAAACAGCGCGTCGCGCAGCGGCGCCGGCGCATAGGTGTTCAAAATCGACTGCAGGGCGAAATCGCGCTCGCCCGTTTCAATCGACGCGTTCTGATTGCGATACTCCGCCGAGCCAAACAGCCACAGCTTGTCGGTAATCAGCGGGCCACCCACCGATCCGCCGAATTGTTCGCGGTCAAACGGCGCTTTCGGCAGCGAACGATCGACCGTCGCCGGCTGCGCCTGCAGGTTACGGTTGCGTTCGTAATCGAAAAGCGAACCGTGCAGCTGATTCGTGCCCGATTTCGTCACGATGTTCACGATACTGGTTCCCGACCGCCCCACCTCCGCGGTGAACCGAGCCGTGGCGATCTGAAATTCCTGAATCGAGTCCTGCGGAAAATTCGAAAGCGCTCCGCCGACCACTTCGTCGTTGTTGCTGCCGCCATCGACGGAAATATTTCCGCCGCGGCCCACTCCACCGAGAGAGCTGACTTCGAGAGTATTTGTTTTCGTCGGATCGAAATTCGGCGCCGGACGGTTTCCGGGAATGAGATACGCAAGTTCCAGAAAATTCCGGCCGTTCAGCGGAATGCTTTCAATCGTCGTTGAAGTGATTTGCCCTTGCAGCATCGACTGCGTCAGCTCCACCGAATCGGCCACGCCACCTACCGTGACGCTCGCGCCCACCGACGCCACCTTCAACTGCGCGTCTACCGTCGTCGCGCGCCCCGCCTGCACCACCACATCTTTAAACTCGCTCGGCGCGAATCCTGCCGTTTCAATGTGCAGGCTGTACGTGCCCGCGGTCAGGTCCGCGAAAACGAACAATCCATCGGCGTTCGTCGTGGTCTCGCGCGACACGTTCGTCGCTTGATTCACCGCCACCAGGCGCGCGCCAACCACCACGGCTTCCGCGGGATCGATCACGCGGCCGTTGATTGTTCCCGTCGGCACCTGCGCCATTGTCACCGCAGAAATCAGCGCCAGCAAAATTCCTACGAACGCAACTCGGCCCGCCAACCATCGATTCATCCAGCACTCTCCCCGGTTTTTCATGCGCACAATTTGCACACACCCACAAATGCCGCGTAATCTGACGCGTGCTGCGCCGAATCGCAATAATGCGAAAATACTAGAGACACGAATTACGTTCGGTTGTAGCGTGCTGTAGCTTGTAGTACTGCGCGCAGAGGGATCAGCGATGGCAACGACGGAACAAAAAATGAAGCCGATGTTTCTGCCGGGCGTCGAGCAAAATCCGCAGCCCAGCACGTATTTGGATTTGATCCGTGCCGCGCAGGAAAATGGCGGCGAATACTGGAAAATCTGGCATCTGTTTGCGTTTCGTCCGGAAATGACGATTCACCTCGCGCGATTCAGCCACGCGGCCATGCACGAAGAAGCGCCGATCGATCCGAAATTGCGCGAATTGATTGCCGCGTACACCTCGTACGCGAATCAATGCGAGTTCTGCTACAAATGCCACGCCGCGATCGCCGCCGAGCTCTACGGCGACGAACCGATGGTGTGGGGCGTCCTGCGCGATCTGGAATCGTCGCCTCTACCGGAAAAGGAAAAAGCTCTGCTGCGTTTTGTCGGCAAGGTCACGCGCGATTTGCCGTCGGTGGGCGCCGCGGATTCGCAACACCTGCGCGATCTTGGCTGGGCCGACGAAGCGATCTACTACGCCATCACCGTCTGCGGCCTGTTCAATTTTTACAATCGTTGGATCACAGCTTCCGGCGTGCCCGCGGTTTCCGATGAAGGTCATCGCTCGCGCGCAAAAGTGGTAGCGCATCACGGTTACGTGCGAAAATAAACGCACGGCATTTTACTTTGGGGAGTTTCCGGTTGGCCCGATTCGACGCAAAAGCAATCGCAAAACGGATAGCAAAAGTTCTAACGGCCTGCGTGCTCGTGTACGCGCTGCTTTCCGCCGCTCTTTTCGGCCTGATGCTCACCGGTCCGGATCGCTTCGCCGCGACCATGCGATACGTTCCGTGGCCCGTGTTCGTCGTGTTCCCGTTTAAGCCGCTCTGGAAAGTCGCGCGCAAGGGCAGCCACTCGGTCGGAGAAATGGCCCCGGACTTCGCGCTGCAAACGACCGATCACTCCGGCACCGTTCAACTTTCTTCTTTCCGCGGCCAGAAACCCGTCGTCCTGGTTTTCGGCAGCTACACTTGACCGCCATTCCGGCGGGAGGTTCCCGCCCTCAATTCCTTGTACGAAAAATACAAGGACCAAGTTGCTTTCTACGCCGTTTACATTCGCGAAGCGCACACGACCGACGTGTGGCAGGACCCCGACAATCTCGACGACCACGTGATTTTTGCCGCGCCGAAATCCATGGAAGAGCGCACCGAGATGGGAAAGCTCTGCGTCGTCAAGTTGGGCATCAAGTTCCCCGCCCTGATTGACAATTTTGAGAACACCACCGAGCGCGATTACACCGGATGGCCCGACCGCCTCTACGTGATCGATCGCGATGGCCGCATCGCTTTCAAAGCAGGCCCCGGCCCTTTTGGATTCAAGCCAAAAGGCGTGCAGGATACACTCGAGAAGTTAGTTTCAGACGTGAAGTAATTCGCGAAGAATCGTAGGACGCGACCGAGATACAGGTTTTCTACTGCGCGTGTGAATCGAACGTCGCCGCCGCACTTTTTGCGTTCGCACGCTTCCACACATAAAAACAAACCGTCACGAATGCCAACCAGGGCGGCCCGGCCAGCAGCGCCACATGAAACGTCGGCACCCACCAGGTTGAAATCAGCACGGCCGCCAGTGCGATCGCCCCAAAAAGCGAACTCCACGGCCCCGGCGGCGCCAATCGTAAAATTTGCCGTCCCGTGCGCGCCATTTCTCGCCGAAATGCTATGTGCGTCACCAGCGTCATAATCCAAACGAACGGGCCGCCGAAAAACGCCACGCCGATCATGAAAATGAACGCCGTATTCTGAAACAGGTGCGACAGGATCAGCGCCGCCGCCATTCCGATGCTCGACGCCAGTACCGCAGCCACCGGCATCCCGCGCTTGCTCAACTTACCGAACACCGCCGGTGCGTATCGCCCGCGCGACAGCGAAAACAGCAGCCGCGAGCAAAAATATAAATTGCACGTCGCCGAGGAAAGCGCCGCGCTCAGCACCACGAAATTCATGATGTGCTTCGCGGCCGGCAATCCCACAGTTTCAAACACGCGCACAAACGGACTTTCGCCCAGACCAATCTGCGTCCACGGCACCAAGCCCACCACCACCGCCATTCCACCGACGTAAAACACCACCAGCGTCAGCAGCGTCCGCCGCAAAGCCTTCGGCACGGCCGTTTTCGGATCAGGCGTTTCGCCGGCGGTCGTTCCCAGAATCTCGAGGCCCATGTAACTGAAAATCGCGATCGTCACGCCCAGTGCAGCGCCGGTCCATCCGTGCGGAAAAAATCCACCGTCGCGGAAATAATTCTGCATGCCCACACGCTGCGGAGCAGGGCCGAACAGCAAGTACGATCCGAACACCAGAAACGCCGACACCGTCACGACTTTCACCATCGCGAACCAATACTCGACGCTGCCGAAATTTTCCACGCTCAGCGTGTTTACGTAAATCATCGCCAGCGCAAACACCGCGATCCAGATCCACGAAGCGACGTGAGGAAACCACAATTTGCAGAAAATGGCGGACGCCACCAGTTCGCTGCCGATGATCACCACCAGGCATAGCCAGTAGGTGTAGCGAATCGCGAATCCCGCCCACGGACTCAAAAATATCTCGGCGTGAACTCCAAACGCCCCTGCGGTTGGCACTTCTGCCGACATTTCCGCGAGCGCCCACAAAACCGTCAGCGCGATCGCCGCGCCGCCTGCAAAACTGAAAATCACCGCCGGCCCGGCGAGCTGCACGGCGATGGCGCTGCCCAGAAAAAGTCCGGTGCCGAGCGTGCAGCCGATTCCGATCATCGTCACTTGCAGCGTGCTCAGCTTGCGCCGCAATCCGGATTCGCGCTCTACCGCACTCGAAGCGCTTTCTGTGGCGCCTGATTTTCGATCGGTCATGGCGCGGCATTGTACCAGACACACTTCCACCGCTCGCGTGTTTCCACGAAATCGAAATTTCTAGCGTGTGCAAAGCCAAACAAAGGATGCAGATATGAGGAGTGACGGCAAATCTCTCGCGACGCGGTACGATGCACTTGAGCGTCGCTAATTTCAATTCTGAAACGCAGCGGAAAAAGACTAAATTCGAATTACAGCTTTGCCGCGCAGCCCGCCCGACTTCAACTTTTCTAGTATTCCCGCCGCGCCATCGAGCCCAACCGTATCGCTCACGCGCACAGTGATCGTTCCGTCTGCCAGCAGTTTCGCGATTTTCTCCAGGCCCTCGGGCGACGACCACGGATTCCCCGGTCCACCGATGTTGAACGCCGCGATCTTGCGCTCCGCGAACCATTTTTCATCCGCCGCGCGAATCGTGGAAACCACCTTGCCGCCGGCCTTCAAAATGTCAGCATCGCGCCCAATCGCCGCCGCCGGATTCACCAGGTCGACAATCGCGTCCACTCCCTCCGGATGCGCTTTGTGTATGGCGTCAATCACATCGATCGATTTCGAATCGAAAACTTCTTCGGCACCCAGCTTTCGCGCTTGGTCCACGTCACCGCGCACCGTCGCGATCACGTGAGCACCTCGCGAACGTGCCACTTGCGTCGCAAAGCCGCCCACCGCACCTGTCGCGCCCATCACCACGATCCGCTGCCCGTTGCTCGCGCCCACCAAATCCAGGCATCCGAGCGCCGTCACCGCCGGAATCGGCAGTCCCGCCGCCTGCTCGTCAGTCAACCCGTCGGGAATGTGCGCGAGCGGCTCTGTGGCTCCGCCCGGAACCACGGCGGTGTGTTCGCAGTAAGCGCCGTGCTTGCGCGCCATGCCGAAAATGCGATCGCCGACGCGAAAATTCGTAACGCCCGCGGGCACTCGCTCGACCACTCCCGCAAAATCCGCGCCCATCACAAACGGAAACGGCGACGCGGCCGTCAACTGCGCCAGCAATTTGTAATCGATCGGATTTACGCCGGCGCACCGGACGCGAATCAGAATTGCTTTGTCATCAGTTGGAGCGGGCAAATCCATCATGTGCGGAGCCTGCCCAAAACCAGGAACGGCGTAAGCACGCATCATTCACCTCTCTTCAGGAGTTTCGAATCGTTAGATGCACTGCGCCACGCAGAGTGTGCACCAAAATAAATTCATGTACGCGCGCTGCAAAAAAAAACGCGCCTGGGAGCCAAAGCACCCCAGGCGCGCTGTGATTCTGCTGCGAATCGAGATGCGACTACGCCGTCGGCGCCTTCAAAATCGCCGCCAGCGCCTGCATTCTCTTCGCGTCCGCCGGCGACTTGGCCGTTGCCGCGCTCTTTTCGAGCGACGGCGCCATGCCGCTGAGCTTCGCCACTTTACCCTTGTTCATCTTCGACAATTCCGCTGCTTCGATCGCCTTGCGCAGCGAAGCGATTTTGTCCGCGGGCAATGCCTGTGAACGTTCCAGTTGATCGACGTACGCCTTCGCCACCACCAGGCTCGACGGCCATTCGATCTTCTGCTGATTCTGGACGTTCAGGTAATCCACGCGCACAGACTTCGCCGCGTCGATTTCGTTTTGGGTCAGGAATTTCGTCGGCGTCAGCTCAAACGTGTCCAGGCCGCGCGCAATTTCCGAGCCGTAGATATTTCCGTTGTACCAGTAAGCCGACCAGTAGCCGCCCAGCACCAACATGTTCGGATCGATCGGACCGCGGTCGAAGTAGGCAATCTCAAACGGTTTCGCCGGATCGGTGAAATCCATAATCGAAATGCCGCCCTGATACCACGCCTGCGCTTCGATGTCGCGTCCCGGAACCGGAATCAGCGAACCGTTGTGAGCCACGCAGTTTTCGGTGTCGCCCTGCGCTGCCGGCAACTTGTAGTAGCTGTCAAACGTCAACTTGTCGTCGCTCAGCTTGAAGATGGCGTCCGCGCCCCATTTGTTCGGATCGTTTGGACGGCAACGCGCGCCCAATCCTCCGCCCCATTCATCGGTGAACACCACCTTCGAGCCGTCATTCGAAAACGTTGCCGAATGCCAGTACGAATAGTTCGGATCGTTCACCGCGTCCACGCGCTTCGGATGAACCGGATCCTTCACATCCAATAGGATTCCGTTTCCGGAGCACGCACCGGCTGCGAGGCCGATTGCCGAGTACACCGTGATGTCGTGGCACTGATTGGTATCCACCGGTTTTGCTTCGTCTTTGTCGTGGCTGCCGCCGTTGTTCAGCCCGTTGATCGCTCCGGTGCGCGGGTCGATGAAAACGCGCGGGCTGGAAACGATCTTGGCATCCTGCGGAGCCGCCACCGGAACTTTGATCACATCGATGCGGAAAAGCGCGGTGTTCGGATCTTTGTCTGGCTTCTCGCCCGAGCATCCCGCAAGTTCTTCGGCCTGGCGCACAAACGAAGTGCCCGACACGTAGATATAGACGTTGTCTTTGTCGTTCGGATCCAACACCAGCGTGTGAGTGTGCGAGCCGCGGCAGGTCTGCACCGCCGCCACTTGCTTCGGATTCTTGATGTCTGAAATGTCGAAGATACGCACGCCGCGGAATCGATCAGCTTGCGCCACGGGCAAGCGCCGTTCCTTTTCATGGCCCGCGGCAGGCGGCGGTTCCGGCGGAAATCCCTGCGCGCCGCAATCGATGCGGCCGTTGGGCATTTCCACCGACATGAACAGCAAATTCTTATACACCGACACGTCGCCCTGTCCGCCGGGGCAAACCAGCGAAGTAATCGGCGTCACGTTCGCTGGATTGGAAATATCGAAAATATTGATCCCGTAAAAATTTCCCTGGAACAGGTGATTGCCCTGAAACGCGAAATCGGAGTTCCCGAACGCCAGCTGCGCGATCACCAGTTGCAGCGGCTTCGGAATTTTCATTCCGCCGCCAATGCCGAGCTGGCCGAGCGTGTGCTGCACTTTCGGATCGTCCGGATTGTCGGAGCCCAGCTGAAACGCATCCGGTTTCTTCACCAGCTGCAGATGCTTCAGACCCATGGCGCTTTCGCCCGCGTTGTAAAGTCCCGGTGTCAACTTGTAGCGCGGATCGTTGGTGTCCGATCCAGTCATTCCCGCGGGCAGCGGCGGCGCCGGTTGCGGCGCAAACGGATTTTGATCTCCTTCAGCCTGCTTGTCTGGAGCCGGTGCTGCTGCCGGCGGCGTGGCAGGCGCCGGTGCTGCGGCCTGCGCGTGGACGCGGACAGCGCCGCTACATACAAACATCGCGGCGATCGCGATGCGAATCAATTTGCTGGACGGTCGATTCATTGTTTCTCCTCAGATTTTTCTTTCTCGAGCATGTTCTGCATGATTTTGATTTCGGCCCGCTGCGTGTTGTCCGCGTCGGTCGCGAAGTTGAAGATATCGGCATCCTGCCCAGCGCCCGCGGTGTTGAATAAATCCTTCACCATAATTAAAGCGCCGTTGTGGTGCTGAATCATTCCGGTCAGAAATAAATGATCGAACTCAGGGCCTCTCGCCTTGCGCAACGCGTCCATCTGCTCGGCCGTCAACATTCCCGGCATCAGCGCCATGGCGGGGCCGGATTTGTCCATGTCCGGCATGTCGGGCATGGACATCGAAGTGGGTTCGCCGCGCTCCGCCAGCCAGCGTTTCATGAAATTGATTTCGTCGGTTTGCGAACTGCTGATCCGCGCGCCCAGTGACCGCAACGCTTTGTTGTCCGTGTGCGATTCGATCAACGCCGTCATCTCCACCGCCTGCGAGTGGTGCATGATCATGCCCTGCATGAATTCCACATCGGCGGGCGCGATTGGCGGAAGCTTTGCGTTGGTGCCCGCCGGCAAAGTCTTGGTCGGCTTTCCGGGAGCTCCAGGTTGCACCACCACCGGACCGGCGGCGGCACTTTGCTGAATGTGCGCCGGTGAAACATACGACGCCATCGCCACAAACGGCGCCGATCCCGCAAGCACGCATCCACACACCAGTGCGAGCCCAGCGCAGGTAAACCTGCCCCTCATGAGTTGTGTACGTGCTCGTTTCGATGTTGGATTCGAAGTCGGTGGCAATTCGATGCTCGGCTGTAACAGGCGAACCTTCGGCGACAGCACCGAACGGGCAGCATAGACCATAACCGCGGGCGATGGCAACGCCTCTGCCCACGATTTTACCTTTGGCAGGATCGCCGTGAGAAAGCCCCGCACAAAGGGGGTCGCGGCGGATTACCTGCGCCGGCGGCTTTATCGCGACGCGGAGCCGACCAATCGCTGGATCGTCGGGACCAGCTCTTCGGCGAGTGCTGTCTTATCCAAAAACGCGTGCGCGCCAAACGCTTTCGCCAAATCTTCCGCTTCGGAATCGCGCCACACCGAAATTGCCACCAACCGCGATCCCGCACGCGCCAGCACGTCCTTCAAATTCGCGAGTTGAAAATTCGGCGGCGTGGGCATGTGCAGGTCCATCACCACCGCCTGCGGTTTCCACTTCTCGATCAGCGCCAAAATTTCGGAATAATTTTTTGCTTCGCCGACCACCTCAATTTCGGGCGACGCTTCCAGCGTGCGCAAAATCATCCGTCGGGAAGTTTCGTAATCATCGGCAAAAATCGTGGTAATGGGCATGGGTTGGGTTCGACACTCCGTCACAGTTTCGATGCAACGGCGCGTCGCGCGAGCTCACGGTACCGGGACTAGCCCGCCGAAATACAGGCTCTCCTGCATTGGCGGCACTTGATTCCGACACCAGAATTAGACTACAAAACTAGCTCTCGAATGGGCGCCTGCGCAGCTCGCATCCGGCGCTCGGAGGTATTCCGATGAACTCATCCACCACCATCCTTTCGCACAAACAGTCGCACGGCTTTTCCGTGCAACTCTTCGTGATAGCAGCCGCACTCCTTCTGAGCGCCGCATCGCCCTCGTTTGCATCTGACGGAGACAAACCCGCGCCCGGCCCAGCCGCGTCATCTGCCAAGCTAACGCCATCCGCCACGACGTCCCTCGCGACTTCGCCGACAGCCCGCCGCGTCGACCGTGAGAAAAAAGTCTTCACAAACGACGATATCGACGCCATGTTCCCGCGCCCCGACTCCGCTCCGCCGCAGTCCATCGGCGCAAGCACTTCCCTTCCGGCGTCGCCATTCGCTCCTCAGAGTTCGATCGACCGCGCCAATGCGAATCAAGCCGCCGCCGACGCTGCGGCTCAACGCTACGCTGCCGCATATCAGGCGTTGTCGGCCGAACTCGATTCGATATCGGCGCGCGAGCAAAGTCTGCGCGATTTTCGTGCTAACGGCACCGGCGACAATCTCCATTTCGGTTTGCAGATTTACGCGCCGTGCGAAGGCATTACCACCGACAACGCCATCCAGCAGCTCGCCATCCGCCGAAATGAAATCGCGCGCCAGCTCGACGAACTCGCCGACTCCGCGCATCAGAGCGGACTGCCTTCCGGATATTTCAATCAAGCTTCGGCTAATCTGCAACGCGCCGCCGCGAGTCCCGCGCAACAAGCTGCAGCTCTCGCAGCGCGCCAATCACGATTGGCTGACGAACTAAACGGCGTGCAGAGCGAACTTTCGGGAATGTCCGACCAGGCTGCGCAACAAGGTATCTCGCTGCTTCCAGCCAATCCGAACGACGGCGGCAACATGACCACGAACTTGGTGAACGACCTGAACAATCGCGCCAGCCAACTTAGCTCTGCGATCGCGGCCAATGAGGACGCGGCTCGCGAAGCATCAATCGCTTCACCCGCCGCGCAGTAGTCGAACCCGCAGAACACTGCAGCTCCGGAATCAACCGCAACAGAAACGCTCAACCGCTGCGCCTTCGCGGCAAAACAGGAAAAATGAAAATGACCGAAGACGCAAAACGCCTGACGCCCGGCGACAAAGTGTACGTAAAAAAGTGGGGAGTGGTCGGCGAAGTCGTCGCCGCGCGTCCGTCCGATCCCGCCGCGCCGGGCCGCTACCACGTCACCGTTCGCGCTACGTTCTCACCCGACGAACTCGATTTCGATCCTGCCGAAGCCGAAATCGAAAAGCGCCAGCAGCGCATCATTCAGAAAACCGCCGTCGTCCGCGGCATTCACCAGACAGTGCAAATGGTGCTCGCCAGCAAGCTCGACGCCGACGCCCAGCTGATCATGAAATACGTCGACGCCCTCAACGAATTGCGCCACGAACTCGGCGAACCTGCGCTCTTCGACGATCCGCCCGCCGAGGCGCCCCGCTCCGCCGGCCATCGCGACTAGCGATGCCGTAGGATATCGCTGGGCCGGGCGCCCGCCAACGTCATGCGTCATCGAGCGCGAAATCAGTGCGCGTAGATCGTGAAAACCGAATCGCGGACAGCCTTCGCATGGCACGGCGCGCACGTTTTCATTTGCGCGTCGGTGCCTGGCGTTCCGTCCTTATTAAAGTGCGCGTAGCCCCAACCGCCCGTCGAAGCGTATTTCTTCGAATCCTTCACCATGAACTGCACGTTCGTCGGCGCTCCGGCTACGAAGGACTGCGCGTCGCCAAACACTTTGTTGTTTTCATCCGATGGCACATGCGAGTAATGCAGCGCCGCGAGGATCGTGCCGTCCGGGAACGGCAATTTGCCTGCGCGATACGCCTCGACCGCCGTATCGTTCCCCAACACCGCGCCAATGCTGTGCAGGTTGCCCTCTTCATGCGCCACCGAAACCAGTCTCCAGTCGCGATATCCGGCCGGAATCTTGATTCCGTAAATCGGCACCGCTTCTCCGCCGCTCATCTGCGCCGCCGCAGCCGTCAGACGACGCGCGCCCGCACCCGCCGCAGAAGCAGATGTCCCCGACAGGACGTAAATCGCCGCCCCCACCGCCACGACAATCAAAAATGCCGCTATCACCTTCATCGCACTGTCCTCCTCGCTGCGAATCCATTTCGCGCAAAAACCCAAAATCTCTCGAATCGCTTCGTCCTAAATATCAATTTTGCAGAAACCTCGTTAGCTCGTACGCGTTACCTACGCAACCTACTTTGAGCTCAACCGGTTATCAACGGAAATAAGACGAAGCGTCGGAGCGTTTCCGCCTGTGTAGCCTCTAGGATTTGAATGTAGCCTGGCGGCCTTCAGCGCGGCAGCCCGCCCTCTCGCAGAATTCGGCCGTTACTTGCGGCGGGAAGCTGTCTCACTCCAATTTCTCCGGCGCCTTCAAACCACAGATTCAACGCGGCATAGCAAGTTGCACGCAATTAACGACTAGTTATTTTGACGCGCCTGCGTTCTTGCTGTTTCTTTATGCGCAGGCTGCTCATCGTCCTGGCAAAACTGAGCGCTAAGGAGATTCGCATGAATCGCATCGCGATCGTTGGTATTGCCTCACTGTTGCTCCTACCCGGAATAAGCCGGGCCACTCCCATCCAAGCCTCCACAACAGCCTCGGCAACCGTTTCAGCCGGCGACGCGGGTTCGCAGGATCGCCAGGGCGTCCCGCGCCTGGTTCAGTTCAACGGCACATTGCGCGACGCGGCCGCTCGGCCCGTCAACGGCGTCTCGAGCGTCACGTTCTCCGTCTACGCCGAACAGGACGGTGGCGACGCACAGTGGACGGAAACGCAAAACGTCCTTGCCGATGCAAACGGCCACTTCACGGTTTTGCTTGGCACCGCAACCAGCGGCGGCTTTCCTTCCGAACTCGTCGGCACCGGCCAATCGCGCTGGCTCGGCGTAACCATCGCGCGCCAGTCGGAGATGCCCCGTGTACTGCTCGCCAGCGTGCCGTATGCGCTGAAAGCCGGCGATGCGGACACTCTGGGCGGTTTGCCCGCTTCCTCCTATGTGACTACGCAGCAGCTCGCCGCTTCGAATGCGCGACCTGCAACCACTTTGCTGAGCGGCGGTGGCTCCACGATTGTCGCGACCCCAGGAGTCGCGGCGTCAGGTGCCGCCGCCGGACCAACCTCCGCCGACGCCGCGCAAACGTCGATCACTCAAACCACGCCTTCGGGCACCGGCACCACGGATTACATTCCGCTGTGGACCTCCGGCTCCAATCTCGGCAACTCGCTGCTGTTTCAGTCCAGCGGCAAACTCGGCGTCGGAACCACCACGCCCGCCGCGACTCTCGACATTAACGGCGGTCAAATCTTGCGCGGCGGTTTCTACGAATACCCGCAAGCCACCGCGACCGCATCCACCGGACAACCCTCGCATTCTTTTCAATGGGACGCTTCCGTCTTCGATAGCTCCACGGAATCCGCAGTCAGCGAAGGTTTCGGCTTCCGCGCCATGCCGCAGAACAACAACACATCGAATCCCGCCGCCAGCCTCGATCTTTTTTACGGCGTCGGAGGTCCTACCGGTTCGCTCAAAGACCTCGGCCTTTCCATCAGCAGCAAGGGCATTGTGACCTTCGTTCCCGGCCAGACTTTTCCCGAATCTTCCGCGAACCTCAACCAAATCATTTTGCCGGACACGACCAGCGCGACGAACGGTGTAATTCAGGTGGGCAACGCGCCCTTCATCACGGACTACGCTTCGCCGTTAAACGTCTTCGTCGGCGGTTTTGCAGGAGGCGGTGGAGCGGAAACTTCCGCGTCGACTAGCAACTCCGCATTGGGATACGAATCGATGTTCCGCCTCACCAGCGGCAGTGCCAACTCAGCCGTCGGCCGCTACAGTCTGGATTCAGATACGACCGGTACCGGAAACTCCGCGATCGGCTATTCCGCGCTACAGGCCAATACTGACGGAGGAGACAACGTTGCGCTCGGCTTCTACGCCGGCGAAACAAACACTACAGGAACTTACAACACGCTGATCGGAGCAGGCGCCGATGTGGGCGCACCTGGCCTCTCCAACGCCGCCGCCTTCGGCGCGTACGCGATCGTGGGCGCCAGCAATTCGCTCGTTCTCGGCGGTACCGGAACGTACGGCGTCAACGTTGGCATTGGAACCACTACGCCGCAGTCAACGCTCGAGTTGAACTCTGCCAACTCCACAATCAGCGACCCGCCGAGTCCAATCCTCATGCTCACAAACACAGCGGGCGGCGCGGGCGCCAACGTCGCGCTCGACTTCAATACATCCGCTCCCGGTTACGGTCTCAATTACAACCCCGGTGCCAGAATTCTCGCGCTGGACGAAGGAGGCTTCACCGACACGATCGCATTCCAGGCCAACATGCCGGGCGGCCCCAATAGTGGCCTCGCAACGACGATGGCGATTCATTCCAATGGAAATGTGGAGGTATATGGAGACCTCAAGGTTGACGGCAATCTCGCCAAGATGGGCGGCTCGTTCAAGATCGACGATCCCATCGATCCGGCCAATAAATATCTCTCGCACTCGTTCGTGGAATCCCCGGATATGAAAAACATCTACGACGGCGTCGTGGTCCTCGATTCCCACGGAGAAGCCGTTGTGGAATTACCCGAATATTTCGGCGCCCTGAACCGCGACTATCGCTACACGCTAACCGCCATCGGCGTCGCGGCTCCGAAGCTTCATATCGCCGCCGAAGTGAGCGACAACCGTTTCAAAATCGCTGGCGGCAAAAAAGGAATGAAAGTCTCCTGGCAGGTGACCGGCATTCGGCAGGATGCCTGGGCCAACGCCCATCGTATTCCCAACGAGGAGGAAAAGCTCGGCGCGGAACAAGGCCACTACCTGCACCCGGAGCTTTTCGGCGCAGGCCCGGAGCAATCCGTTGCCAATGCTCACGGTTCCGTGCAGCCCGTCGCTAACGCGGCGGCTCCAAACTCGAACCTCAATCAGCCAACGGGACAACGCTGAAATTACAAAGTCAGCAGTCATCGGCGAACAGAAGCTGCCGCCGCTCCGGGCTGAGCCACACTCAACCGCCAGCGGCGGCGGCTTCCTGCGCGATTCTCTCGAATCCTTTCGATCGCGCGGTTTTTGCAACGTCGATGAGTTCCGTTCGCGCTGCGTCGGCGCGGCCCGCTCGTTTGTCCCACTCCCCCAGAGCGAGCCGCGCCTCCAGCTCGAGCCGCTGCAATCCCATTGTCCGCGCATCCGTGACCGTGCGTTCCAACTGCACGCGCGATGGATGGTTCATAGTATTGCTCGTCGACGCACGCGCCGACGCGATTGCAAATTCCATTCGCGCGATCCGGTTTTGATTTTTTTCGAGTAACGCGGAATCGATTTTCATTTCCGCATCGGCTTCTGCGCTCTCGCCTTGCGCGACCAGGCTTACGATCAGCACGGTGCCGGCATTCAATTCATCTTCGGCTTCGTTTTCGGCTTTGAACTGGTCTCTGCATTCCCTCAAAACTTTTTCCGCCTCGGCTGCGTGGCCTTCAGCGATCAAAACTCTCGCGAGCGCAACGCGCGTTTCCCCAACGGCCTGTTTTTCGTTGGCCTGCGTTTCGATATCAATCGATTGCTCGTACGCTTTGCGAGCCGCAGCGAAGTTGACGCGTTCGAATTCCACATCGCCGATGCCAGTCAGCGCGATCGCCGTGGTGCTCTTGTCGCCCACTTGCTCCGCAAGCGCGCGAGCGTGGCTGTATGCATCCGCCGCGGACGTCAATTCACCTCGTTCTTTGGCGATCAGCGCGAGATCGGTCAGTACGCCTGCAACTCCCGAATTGTCCCCGTTGGCCTGATACTGCGCCTTCGCTTCGCTCAGCGCCTTCTCCGCCGCTTCCAGTTTTCCCTGCTTCAAGAGAACGTCGCCCAGGTTGTTTGAGGTCGCCGCCGAACCTGCCGTATCGCCAACGCGAAGAAACTCTGCGGCGGATTGGCGCCACAGCGTTTCGGCGTGTGCCAGGTCACCTTGCTGGAAATAAATCCCTGCGAGGTCGTTGTCGCTTCGAGCTGCGTTGTTCGGCTGGCCGGCGGCCATATAATCGCTGTGGGCTTTCTCGCAATTCGCGATGTTGTCCGACGCAGCGGTGCCGCTCATCACTCCTTGCTGGCACAGCAATCCGTAACCAACCCCCGCGAGCGTCGGTGACCCCATCGCCTCTGCCTTCGCGATGCCCGCCTGCGCGGCCGCCCGCGCCCCCGAAATGTCGTGATACATCTGCGCCGAAGATTCCACGAAATCGATCCGCGGATCGTCGCGCATTGGCGCAGGCAATCCGCGAACCTCGCGCAACGTCGCGAGGGCCAGCGACGGATTCGTGGGATACTGCGCCGCCGCCAGCTGTAGTCCGTAATCGAGATTGTCCGGCCGCATTCGGTAGAGTTCGCCGTACGCTTTGGCTGCGCCGTCCCAATCCGACAACTTCGTACGGTAGGAACCCTCGAGCAAGAGCCGCCCTTCCGGTGGCAACTTCCACGAAAGTTCCAACGACCTCTTGGCTTCACTCAATGCTCGAGAGTGGTAGCCCAGTCTCGCCCACGCGTCGGCGAGATATGCATGGGCCAGCGGGTAATCGGGATCGACCGCGATCGCTTTCAAGAGCAGCACCTTCGCTCCGGCCGGGTCGTACATTTCTTGCTTTGCTCTTGCCTCCGCATAATATCGCTCCGCTTCTTCGTTGGACGGCAATGCTGCGCGCGCGAGCGCAACGTCCTGCGGCGTAATCGAAGCAAGGCCGAGGCTCTTGCGCAACTCGGCGCCCGCGCGAGATGCCAGGTCGAACAAATCCGACTCATTGCCCGACACGGCGGATTCCGAAATCGTTTCTCCAGTCGACGTATCTTGCAGCTGTACGTCTAATCGAACGTGATTGCCGTCTTTGGCGGGAATCGATGTGTAACCTCCGACGATCACAACGTCGGCTCCCAGGTTCGTCCTGAATTTCTCCAGCGTGCTCTTCGCAAACGTGGCCTGTTGCACCTCCGGCACTTCGCGTTTCGCGCGCGCCACATCTTCGTCGGAAACGATTCGGACCGCGCCGTCCGATCCCAGTTCCGTGCCAAGCATTTCTGTAAACGCCGGCGACAGCCAATCTTCCTCGCTCCGTCCCTGCAAGTTTTTGAATCCGAGAATCGCCACCGATCGGCGCACGGGAGCCGATGCTCTTGTCACGCTCGGCGTCGGTGTATCCGGCCCCTTTCCGCGCGAACGGCCAAGAAAAAACACCACGACCGCAGCCGCCACCACAACGATGAAAAGCGCTCGCAACGCATTCGACGGAAAATTGGCGGGAAATGATTTCGAAGCAGGCGCGACGGTGCGGGAAAGATCTGAACGAGGCACTTCGGCTGCCACACCCGCGGTACTCGACGTGTCGGGCTTTAGAATCCGTTCAACGGGAACCAGGAAGCGGTAACCCCTCTTCGGGACCGTCTCAATAAACCGGGGACTTTCGGAATCGTCGCGCAGCGCATCACGCAGTTTGGCTACGGCGACTCGCAGGGACGCGTCGAACTCGACGAACGTATTCTGAGGCCACAAATAATCGCGAATCGTATCGCGGGAGACCAGTTGCCCCTGGTTTTCAAGCAGCAAGCACAGCAACCGGAACGGCTGTTCCTGTAGCTTTACGCGCGCGCCGCTTTTCAGCAGTTCGCCGCTTTCCGGATACGCTTCGAACAGCTCGAATCGATAAGAGTGAACACCCAGATCTGGGACAGTCATTGGCGCCGACGGGAGCAGGGATTCCGCAGCGTATCACATCGCCTCGACCCGCTTCCCCGTTTTCCTCTCGCCCAGCAAGTTCCATTACCTCCGGTCCTGCGGAATTCGCGTCGAAGCCGCGAGTCAGCCTTGGACGGCAACCGGAACGAAAATAACACGACGCAGGAGTTTCAAGCCGCCCTGTTACAAACATCGCCGTACGCCCGGTCTCTGAGACTTCAACGTATCGAATCGCGCGCCGCGCAGGTTCCAAGGCTTCAATGTAGCGCCGCGGCCTTCAGCGCGGCATCGCGCCGTCACGCAATCCACCCCGCCGCGTTACCCGCTTCAGCCCCTCGCGCCTTGATTGCAGACGAAACGACGACCGCCGTGGTGCAAAAGCAATCGCGGCACAATGACCCACGAATTACGCTGGAAGTCTACGGACACGTCATCGGCAATCAGCAACGAGACGCGGTGGAAATTCGGTCGGCAAGAATTGAACATCACGCGGTCCAGCAGCTTAGGATATTTCGGAGTTGAAAGGAGACTCCTGAGATGCTGAAACAGAACGCGGCAAGGGTAAAAAATCTCACGGGCGTGGAGATATGGATGTTCATCATAGCTCGCGTGTTGTGTGGATTCGGTCTTGGTGTATTGGCTACCCGATACTTTCACCAATTTGCAAATGCAGTTGGGCTGCCCGCGCTTGTCGTAGGCTTAATTCTGTTCGTGGCCGCATCGAGGGGTTTGTTCCGAACGACGAAGGAAGTGTCCGATTAGTTCAATTGTTGTCAAATCGAGTTTTGTTGTCAGACGGAAAAACAAACTGTAAAGAATGAGAGAGTTTGGTAGGGGCGGTGGGGATCGAATTCGCAACCCCACAATCTAAGTCTCGCAAAAGAAACGGCGTAGCGCCGCCGCCCCGATTCAATTGGAGCCTACTGGAGTCAACAATGGGATCGAATACCAAGCGTGCAGGCCGTACGGCGCAGTGCGACTAATCGTCAGTGGATTCGGGATACGCTACCGTGTGAAATCGGCTGACGAGACACCGGACATCTCGATAGCCGTAATAGTCAATGAACTTCCACAGATCAGGTAGAACCTTTTTGGTGACTTCTGGCGAATGAGCATCGCATCCGGCCAGTAGCTTCATCCAATAATCTAGGTACGGATTCAAGTCACTTTTTTGGATCAGCCCGGCTGATACAAATCCCTCGAAGCGTGCCAGAAATTCCAGGAGCCGCTCGAAGATTTCTCGGATTGCAGATTGCCTTTTATCGTAAGCGAACTCGGGTTGAATGCCCAACGAACTGGCAACGAGCGCGTAATCGACGACTACTCGCTTTACGTCATTTTGATCTCGGAATTTGAATAGAGCCATTTCTTTTCGACGCCAATCGAGCATTGTCAGCGCAGACTTGACCGCAATATCGTTATAAAACTTTTCCATTTCAGCAGCGACAAATTCGAGGCGCTTCCAGGCTTCTGATTTACGGTACTGTCGGAGGCCAATTCCGAACGCAACCGAAGCTCCTACAATTTTTGATATTTCGATGAGATTTGAAACGCTGGCGTGCGACGCGAACCAATCGACGATTTCAGTGAGCAAATGGCACGTCATATATCCCCCCGCAAAGTCTCATAACGCGAGCATGCTGCCATCCAGTTCTTTCGAGCCTACAGACCCATCTCTTCCAGGAAGGGGGTCGGTCGATTGCGGTGGTCGGTTCGGTCCGAGAAGAACATGATTAGCCGCTTGGCGCGCGTCGTCGCTACATAGACTACGCGCCGCGTCTCGTCATATCTGGCCTGTTTCTCTTCGGGATCTCGAACGTAGTTAATAGAGAAATGAGGTAGCCGGCCATCATGCGCATCTATAACTGCGACCGCCTCGAATTCCCTTCCCTTGGCTCGGTGAATGGTTAACAGTTGGATGCAATCGCGAGGTCGCGCAAAAATACCGAGATCCTCAATCGTTAAAGCAGCTCCATCCCGACTCAGAATGTCCGTTACCATCCCAGCCGCAGATTCAGTCAACACTGCTGCTTCAGTTGGCGAGAGAATCTCAGACTCGACTAAAACCGCGACGAATCTTCTGACGGCTTCCGCAATCCATTCCACAGCAATCCCGGTATCTCGTCGGACCTGCTTGGCCTCGGATAGCAACCGACACACTACTACCCGCCCCGCGAACTCGAAGAACGAATGGGGCGTGCGGTCCGTTATGCTCGCTACAAGTACAAACGCCGCGCGTTGTACAGCCATCGCGATTTCAGGCTCTGGGCTTTCTAAGTACGCGCCTATCGCTTCAACGAGCGCAGCGATTGCGTGGGTCCGCTTGTATGGCCGGGCCCCGGGTCCCATAGCCGGGATGTTTTGTTCCCGGAGTTTGCGAGCCAGGTCGAACAGCGAGAACCACCAGGGCGCGAGAATTGCCACCTCTCCGAAACGAACACCCAGTTCCGCAACGGCGGGGAGAAAGTGGTCGAAAATGCCAGCGGACGGGGAGTCAACTGTTCTGTGAGTCGGAGGTGTTGGCCACTCAGAATGTTCGCCCACCGCTTGCATTGGCGGTACCGAGTGGCACAGCCGTTCTGCGTGTAAGCAAATATGGGCAGATGATCGAAAGTTACCAGTGAGACGGTGTTCAGTATTTGCGCCAATGTGCGCTGCAAACTCCGTCAACAGTTCAGGTGAAGCACCCGCGAATCGATATATCGATTGATTTGGATCGCCGACGCAAAAAAACGTTGTGCGGCCAAAGCCGTGAATCTCGCGAAGGATCAAGATTTGACCCGCAGAGGAATCTTGGAATTCATCTACTAAGATCCATGCGAATCGACTCGCCAGTGCGCTAGTGACATGCCGATGCAAAGTTAGAATTCGGCCGGAATGATAAACAATCTCGTTGAGAGTTACATAGCCATTGGAATCGAGCCACGAGCACCATTCGATTTGAAGCTCGATGGGCAACGACCCGGAGCCTGCGGGACTGCCGTCAGGCAAACGCTGCACGCTGTCCAATTCATCTAGAGCGAATGCTTTCAGCCGATATTTTTTAATAAGTTCCTTCGCTCTACTCGAATACTCGGGTGCATCTGAGGTGAGAATCGAGAAGCCGTCTAGAAACTCTGGAAGCAGTAAATGAAATGGGCGAAGGATGTTCTGTAGGGCAAACCCATGAATCGTTGCCACCTCGTAGTAGAGACTTTCATCGCCGAAAAAAATGCCGCTAAGTCTCGAATCGACCTCATCCGCTGCCGCGTTTGTGTGCGTGATACACGCGACTCGCCGAGTCGACCCGATCACAGACTCGATGCAATGAAGCAGCTTTGCGACTATTACTCGGGTTTTTCCGCTCCCCGGACAAGACACGAGGCACACGTGTCCAACCTCGGCGATTGCGTCACGCTGCTCAGGTGTGAGGCGCATCGTCAACTAGCCACTGAACCGCGGACCGTATGTAGTCAGGAATGGATGTTGCCGTTGGAATATGTTTGGAGACAATTTGTGCGAATCGAGCCTTACCGAATCGCTTAGCTGTCCGAAGCACACGGGTCTGCGCTTGGAGCAGTCTCGCGGCTCTGATGGGAGGAGTGCCCGCGCTTCGTAAGGCGTCAGCGGTCCGGGGAGCACCGATTTCTTCTGCCGCACGCGTCAGCGCATGTAGTGTCCCACCCATCGTCAGCTCCCTTTCAAACGTGGTATCACACGAGAATATTTCGACGAAGTTGTTCCTCAAGGACTGCAATGCTTGCCGTGCTGGGAAAGGATTTGCGTCGCCCGGCTCAGCAGGGATGTCCGGATCGGCGTCGGACGGCGCGAGATCCCCGTCCGTTAACACCGCGCATCTTTTCTGAATGCCGAGTGGCCCGAAAAGCTTTGCGTACACAGCGAAGTGGGTACCAAAAATCGGAACGACCGCAATGCCTTCTTCGTCCAAATCGAGTCTCATGACGGCCTTAACGAGCGGCGGTATAACGAACTGCTCGGCTGGGCCCTCAACGAGCAAGACCCTTCGCGCGTAGAGAAGCGCGGAACGCGTGGCGTCAAAATATCTTTCCAAGTCCGCAGCATCGCCCTGTTCTAGTCCCGGAATCGAGATAAGCCGAGTGAACTTGGTTGACGGCCCGCCATCGGATGTCAAAACGACATGTGCGGAAAGCGGCAAACCTGACGTGACGTGAGTGCTGTGAGTCGTTATGAATACCTGAACGTCTCGCCGTTGCAGTGTTGCAAGCAGAACGCGCTGCAGTTGGGGGTGTAAGTGCGCCTCAGGCTCTTCAACAAGAAGCAGTTGCCCCGCCGCCTTTTGTTCTGCGACTCGACGCTCGAAATAATTCAGGAGCATGCTCACGTACAGAATGTTGTTCAATCCAAGACCATTCCGGCTGGGAGATAGGTTGTTGATGCCATATCCTGACAGCAGAACGCGCAGCCCACTCGCAATCTCGGAAAACGATGCCTCTCCTAGCCCCAGCGAAACTCCCATTGCGAACGATTTGCCAGCTGCGTCTCTAAATGCACCGGTCAGCTGAGTTCCAATCGCTGATATTGTCGCACTAGCGTTTATGCTGTCGTTGGCAACTTCCATGAACTCTACTAGAGCCGACTGTTCAGCATCCGGAATTTTGCGCTGCTCAATAATTTGCTGCAGCGGAGAGGTCCGCGAGGCGGCGAGGCGGCTCTCGACGTCGCGAAGAGCCTCCATCATCACCACCAAATATCCTTGCTGAAGATTTTCGACACTGAATCGCGTTCCGAAAGACTCGTTCCAAGAGACCGAGTCAAGATCGATATCTTCTCCGCCTCCGGAGATTTCCCACGCGTAGTCCTCAATCGTGAGAGATGGTATTGGACTTCCCTCGGGGATCTCGTCCAGAAGATCCCTGACAATTGCTTTGGGACGGAAGCGATACGAGATCCGCGCTTTACCATTCTGTAGGACCGCCGTGAACAGCAGCGCTTCTTCGTTTGGACGCCCGGCGAAATCAGAAAATTCCACGGAAATCAATACATGCTCAGGCGAAGCAAATGTCAGCCCCGCCGAAAGGTCGTCGGGGGTCAGGCGACGCCGGAACGCACTAAGGTTTCCATCTAAGAGTAGGCGGAGGGCGGTGAAGAGATTGGTTTTTCCTGAATTATTCTCGCCGACGAAACACGTAACTCCGTCGTTGAGATCGACATCGAACTTGCGCAAGTTTCTGAAATTCTTGATGAAGAGGCGACTTATATACACTGGTTGCCTTTACAGCTATCGCAGTCTGGCAAAAAGTTGACCATGCGATGCGGTGTTTGAAGAATGAAAACCATTGGGTCGGTCCCCATTAGCGTGGCCAACGATTCGCAATGTACGTTACTGACTCCTTAGTGTTCATTTCCTGCGTCGTATTCCCCACTCTAACGAAAAATCGTTCGCGATTTCCTTCGGCAATATATACGGGCCGAGGCGACGCGGGAGCTCGTAAAATGCAAACATCGGCATCTTGAAAAGTTTCAAAGGATGTAGAAATCGATGCCGAGGCATCCTTCCCGAAGGAAACTGAGAACAGATTTATCAGGAATTGTTCGAAGCCGTCTCGGTTTGGCCGAGATGAAAGGCTCTCATAGTCGTTTTGAAGCCCGAGAACATTGCCGCTGTCATCCACCCCCACCAGCAGCGTCCCGCCGTTCGCATTGAGAAATCCCGCAATGGATTTCGCAATCACGAATTCAAGTGCCTTGTTAATCGCCTTAGCTTTGTAATCCCATCTTGCTGACGATTTGTATTCGAGGCGGACTCCCTCGCCTTTGGAAAGTAAATCGGCTACGTCCGTTTGGATTTCGGCGATGGCCTGTATCGCGATGAATTCGTTGATTGCGCTGGCCAATGCTGCGCGTCGGCACTCCAAGAATGATTTGAACGCGGAGAGTTCCCAGAGCGAAGGGTCCGTTGGAATACAGTGAGATTCCAATGCGCCCTTCCCGTGCTTGTTCAAAATTTCGCTCAGGTACTCAGAAGCTGGCTTGGAGGACAGATGCCGATTGGTGCCTCCTGCGATAAAGGCCATGTTCGCGATTTCGTTTATCTCGCTCGTCTCGTAGTTCGCCTGCTTTAGAAGCTTCTTAGGGAAGATGTGGTGTGACTCAATCCAATGGTCGCGACCTTGGTGACTAAGCGAGATTTCCAACTGCGACTGCCAGTCTTTGGCTCCCTTTGCTTTAAGAGCAAGATACGCCATCGAGAAGAGCGCACTCCGCTCACTACGTCCTGCCAAGTCGGTAGCTTCGATGTGAAGACGTCCTAGCTGGAGACTTAGCGCAGCCTTCAAATCCCCTTTCGCTCTAATAATCCCGAGGTCGGAATCGAGGGTAGTTTCACTAGATCCGCTGTAGTGGCCTTTCGCACTCGCCAGATACAGCCAGCTGCGAAGGGCCGCTTCTTCCGGCGCTGTGAGAGTGAACTCTCGTTGCGAACCGAAATACGCAATCGTAATTAGGAACAATGGAGATGACAGCAGTTTTTCGTTTTCGACGCCGGCGTTTGTTCGCAGAAAATTTATCGCGAAACGCAATCCGTCCCTCGCGGTTTCCCACCCCCGTTGAAGGTCCGCAAGACGAATGGTCGACACTGTTTTGAAGCGGCTCTGTCCCGTCGCGAACACAACGAGGGCCCTGACTAATATTCCGAGATCGAGCGTGTACCAACGATCCTCGCATTCCGCCTGAAACTTCTCCAAGATTTTCAGCGAATGTTGCCAGCGGGATGTTATCTGAGCGAGAGCAAGATCCGATCCACGCAGCTTCATCCCTAACGAATTCACTCGCACGAAGATTTCCGCGACCTCCTCGTACGACAGAGATTTATCCAGGACGTGCATCACGTACGGATATTCGCGAATCTTCCTTAACGCCTGAAGGCGTTTGGAGTACTTGTCGAACGCAGGGTCGTCGAATGACGTCACTAGCGGCTTCAAAAAATGCGTGTCGGTGTTTGAAGGGTTAAATACATCCGAAACTCGAACCCAGCGCGGGTCCGATGACAACGCACTATTGGAAACGACAAAAGTACGCTGATTCAATCGGTCCTGAATATTTCGTTCGTCCTCTTCGGATTCCTGATCGTCGTCAAAGTCGCTTGATGGCAGCGCGTCATCAACCTCGCTGGCATCCACGGGCGGGCCATCCGGATGTGCCAGATTAAATAGAATCTCGATTGGTTTCCGCCGTTCGCGAACGATAACCGGCTTGTTCTTCAGAATCGCTGTCAGCGAAGTAAGCCGCTGCTGACCGTCTAACAGCAATTTGTGCTCTCGGAACGGCGTCTTACCTTGCTCAACCACCAAGTCGCGACTCGGGGCCTCTCCGTCGTTTTCCCAAACTAGGATCGCGCCTGACGGATAGCCTCGGTAAAGCGAATCAAGGAGATCACGCACCCTCGTCGCTGGCCAGACGTATCGGCGTTGCATCTCCGGCAACTTCAGCTCTCCGCCTTCGATCATGCTTACCAATTTAGCTACGTCTGTATCGATTTTCTCCATCGAAGATCCACTCCTTGAGAACCCAAATCACGCTGTCCAAACTACTCCAGCCACGGATGGTACGGTATCCGCGTGACGAAATCTGAACAACAATGAGAAACAAGGTCAGTTCCTAAAGAGGCACTATAGCGCGGCATCTTGTTTCGGAAGGAGCTCTTGGGATCGCTCAAGTGCGCATTTCAGACACGGGCATGTTTTGAGTCGGTGATTCATGTGCCGAATCAAATCGATGGCGCGCGCACCACCTATGCCTTCCATCGTACCGGCGAGAGCCCGCGCAAAGTGAATCATCCGTTTCAACTCACTGGTCGGACGCTCGGATTTAGGATATCGGTACAATTTAGCTTTTAAGAGTTCCTCTGGGTGCTGTAAGAGTTTCGCGACAAACGGCCTCGGGCTATTCTCAGCGTTGAGCCAGTACGCAGATGCTTGGCACGCTTCCCTAACCTCCGCTTCGGAATTTGCTACTTTGAGTTTTTCCCAAACATCGGCTTCAGGTGGAATCCGCTGTCGGCGCACCAAGTATCGTGCTCTTTTCCAAGCATTCGGTTGCTTCTCTCGAATGTTGAACGATTTGCTCCTTTCCCTGTCCAGTTCCTCGATCCCCGTGTGCCTGGGTGGCCTGGGAGGTTCGAAATACTCACGCCGGTCGTCAACGTCACCCGCACCATAGGCCAGTCCGTAGAAGACCCAATACCACTCGTTCTCCCAGAGAAGCAGCAACCCAAGCGGCGTCGGTTTCGGTCCAGGTTTCTGAGGTTTGGAATTCACACCAAAAACTCCTGATTGGATTGTATCCCTCATTCCGCTCGTGTTTCCCTTGCATGCATGCACAGGGTTAGTACGCCGGTTAACCGCAAGAGGCTCGTTGATCCCGCCGCGTGCGGAGTGCGTCTGGGCGTCGATCTGAGAGAGGCAGCCGAGAAACGCGCTTATTCGTCAGGAATGTGTTTGTCGCATTGGATAAAAGCAACTGTCGCAGCCGCATTGAACGGCACCCACGATATCGAAAATTACCTCAGCGATAAAACCAACGTAATTCAACGAGAACGTAGTGCGTTCGATGCGGCGTACGAACGTGAAATGGAGGAACTCGATGACAAGTGAAGAGTTGGCGCGTCTGTGTTTCGCGGCTCGGCCGATTTTATGGGCCCTCGCAATTATCGCCGTTCTCTGGGTGGCCTCGGTCTTAATGCCGTCCATCTCGAACACTAACTCCCCGCGAAATGAGGGAGCAGATAACTAACGGTTTTGGAGTGGATCGACGAGGTCAATCCTTTCCGAACTCTTCGACCGAGCGCGTGAATAAAGTCAGTCTCCCAATCTAAATCAAGCGGGCAACGTCCGTGCCACCTGACGACCCGCCGCCAAGGGATCGGGAATCAACTGCCGGCGACGGCTTCCGAGAGTTCGGAAAGGATCGATCTTTGGGGGTAGGTGTCGGCCCAGCTCTTAGGGCCGACACCGTAGGGGCTGAGCCCCTGACTGCCTGCCGATTCAAGGCAGGCAGTTTCTTGGCGGTAAAGGGGTAGAACGCGCATCGGCGCGTTCTATTTACTTGTGAATTCCGGATAACTGAAATGATTGCCGCACTCGAAATTGTCGATCCCTTGTCCCCGTGCAATCCGATCCCATCACCTCGCACGCGCAAGAAACCAGGTGGCGACCCCCGACGTGCCTTACCTCACGCTCGCTACGAACGCGACGGCGACAAGATGCGAATCCGTTTCCCGATTGCCGAAAGCGCAGGTGCGTCGCCTGATCAAATCCTACAGGCGACGATCGAAACTGAATTGGGATTGCTCGGACACGGCAAGAGACAAGCGCACTGCGGGGTACTTGCCAGACCCCTTCTGTGCGTGGAGGACTCTTCGCACAGATTCAGAAGACATTTCGGTTGCGGCAACCGCTACTGCGTTTTCTGCGGAAGGCGTAACTACAATCGACTGTTCGCACGACACTCCAGACTGTTCCCGTATGTTGAAAATCTGTTAGTTCAGCATCCGGAGTGGCTCGTCGCAAAGCTCGATTTCACTGTCCGCAATAATGGGCGCATGCCTGACGCCGAAGAGATACGGAAATTCAACCAGGATGTTCGTACGTTTTTCAAGGAACTAGAAAGGCGCGGACTAGTTTCCAAGCGGGGATTTGGTGCAATAGGGTGCAACGAGTTCGGTGGCAGCGGAAGTACCAGCCTGCCGGGGCACGGGAGTTTTCGAGGAAATACGAACCTTCACGCCCACTATGCTTACGTTGGACCCAAACTCCCGCAGTCCAAACAACGAAAAGAACTTTCAGCGATTTGGTCGGAAATTCGTGGCGAGCGCGCATTCGTAAGTATCAAACGCGCGCGTTCGTTCGTCGCAGGATTGGCACACGCGTTGAAGTACGCCGGAAAGTTTCTGTCGAGCGAGCCGCGCCGCCTTGCCCAGTTGGAACAGGCCTTCTTCCGCGTTCGTCGTGTGCACACCTTCAGTCTCTTTTTTAATCCCAAAATCGACAATCCAAAGAGGGAAAACACCGGAGGGCCGGACAAATGCCCTAATTGCGGGGGACTATTAGGGGAAACAAATAGCGGATGGCTTCCGGTCCCGCTGCTCGAAAAGCAGGGTTATCGGGAGCTCAGCTCCGCCCGCCTCCTCGCGAACCGCAGCAAAGCCTTAGTCGCGCCGACACCGCCGTGAGTGCCGCGCTTCACGAGTCAAGAACCCGTTTGCAACCTGGCGAATCAGGTCAATGCGGACGGGTCTGCTCGGTCACACCCAATAGCTGCACGAATTCGCCCGAATTTCAGCCCCCGCTTCGAAAAATGCAGCAATCGCTTGATCCGCATTCAATTCCCTCTGACCCGCGACCCGCTTCGGCTCAGCAGCGGGATATTTCCACTGATATACATAGGGCCAAGTGTGATTCACAAACGCTTGCTTTGCCTACTGACCGCTGTTTTGATACCGTTGCACGCGCTACGTCGTCTCCGATGCGAGCAGGAGGCATTGTGCCTAGGAGACGATTTCAAAAGGGTCGATTAGTGACCAGAGGCGTCAAGAACCCACAACGGTGCGGTATGTTCCGCGAAGACGTGCTGCTGGGAGATGGGACAGTTAAGAGAGTGAGGCGCACCATAAAGTTAGGTCCGCTCTCGAAACTGTCCGAACGGGCCGCTTGGGCCAAGTTTCAGCCGTATCTTGATCGAGCCAATTCTGCGATTCAGATGCCGTCGAAATCAGGAATGAAACTTGCTGACCTCGCGGAGGAGTGGCGTTCGCAAGTAGCCTCGAATCTGGAAGCTAGCACGGTGCGCGCTGCAAACTCTCACCTACGTGCGCATATTATTCCTAGATTGGGGGCTTTGTCGCTTCTGGACATAAATACGAGGACCGTGCAGGTTTTTGTCACGTATCTGTCGTCGCATGGGTTGTCGAGAAAGACCGTCGAGAATATCCTCCTAACCTTGTCCTCGCTTCTCAGAAAGGCGACGGCTTGGGGATGCCCTTGCGGTTCAATCTCTTTTTCTGACCTAACTCTGCCACGGGAAGGAGTCCGACAAGAACAGCGGTCATTTACCTCTTCGGAGGTGGGCCGAATTATCGGCGCTTCCGAAGAGCCGTACGCAACCCTCTGGGCAATTCAGTTCATGCTCGGTCTGAGAATCAGTGAAGGAATCGCGCTTCGCGTCTCTGATTTGGATTTTGAGCGCAAGATCGTTCGCGTGAGGCAGTCGGTCGACAGTGTTACGCGAACGATAAAGGCGTGCAAATCAGCAGCTAGCAGGTCGGACTTGCCAATGCCAGCGCAACTCGAAAAGAGGTTGCGTAAATATTTGGCGAGTGGCCATTTCAAACCTAACAACGCCGGGCTACTGTTCGTCAATCGAATCGGACGACCACACTCGGCGAACAAGTTAAGGGCGAAGCATCTTCATCCAACGCTGAAAAAACTAGGTATTCCGCTCGGCGGATTTCACGCCGGAAGGCACGGGACGACAAGTTCCATGCTCGACGCTGGAGCCAATCCCATCGTCGTGCAGAAACAGATGCGTCATTCGCATCCCAGCACAACTCTTGGTATTTACGCACACGTTGTCGGGAATGCGCAGAGACGCGCCGTTCAGTCACACGCCAAGCGGATCGAAACGGAAGTATTGAAGTTTGAATTGGAGCCGACTCCAGTTATCGGAGCCTAGTTGCCCGTAAGTACGGTGTTCACAGCAAAATTGGTAGGGGCGGTGGGGATCGAAAATAGTACCCCGAAGAGTCCTAAAGCCTTGCCGCTAGAGGGATTACGAAACTCACTGCCCCTACCACCTACCGGAAAAACATGTTCGAGCGGTAGGTAGCCGCATCCTCTCTTAAGGCGCTTGGCAACGAGGCGCTTTTCGCTTTACTTCCGCAACTCATGCGCCTTATGGTTTTTATGTGTCCCATACAAACGTGAATCAGACCGCGTTCTTCTCAGAGCCCGAGCCGAAAAATGGCCGCCGCCGACGTGTCCAAGGTGGAGAGTGTACAAGTGACGTGACGATGTCTGCGCACATCGCTGACAATGCCCAAGTTTTCCCTCAGATTCTTGATCTGCACGTCCCTAAAGGCTCCGTCATTGCGGATGTCACATACGGCCTCGGTGCGTTTTGGCGTGAAGTTCCAGACGGCCTCTATGAGTTAAAGAAGAGTGACATGAAAACGGGCGTCGATTGCCGCTCGTTGCCGTATGAGAACGAAAGTTTAGATTGCGTCGTGCTGGACCCTCCGTACATGGAAGGACTGTTCCGACGTGACACAGGCAACTTGGCCGGAGCTGGTTCGCACAAGGCATTCCGCAACGCCTACTCAAACGGGCAGGCTCATGATGGCGAGGCGAAATATCACGACGCTGTGCTTGATTTGTATTTCCGGGCCGGAACCGAAGCGCATCGAGTCTTAAAGCCGATGGGTGTTTTTATCGTCAAATGCCAGGACGAGGTGTCCGCAAATCTGCAGCGGCTGACACACATTGAACTCACAATCCGTTATGCGGAGATGGGATTTTACGCCAAAGACTTGTTTGTCGTGATGAGGCAGAACGCCCCCTGTATTACGCGCCTAAAGAAACAGGAACACGCTCGGAAGAATCACTCGTATTTTATGATTTTCAGAAAAGACCCGGTTCGCCTAAAGCGGGCCAAAACGAAGCTCAAGTAACCGGAACTGCCTGCACGGACGGAGGCTTCACACCTTTGGCCCGTTCCTCTGCCAGCTTGTCCAACAGCACGAAAATATCCGATTCGTAAGGCGGCTTCAGCGGAAGTGTCACGCCTTGCAGCGTCGCAATCAGATATTTCTGCTGTTCTGGTGTGTAGTTTTTGTACGTGCTTTTTGCGAGATCGCGGTTGAGCGCGAAAACGTATTCCCATTTGCCTCGGAACGCGAACAGATTGACCGCGACAATGTCAAATTCTCCGGCTTGCAAACAGGTTGTCTTAACTTTCTCGCCGTTCGGGAGCCGAATTTCTCGGCAATCACTGGCGTCGCATTGATACTTTCCCGTGAAAACTTCGCCCGTGCCTTCTAGCTGTATCTTCTTGACGGTATGTGTTTGCAGGGACTTGACCTCAATCGTGAGACGCTGCCCTTTGTAATCGAGCGCGAGGTCATTTTTATTTTTTCTATCGTGGTCGTCTGCTTTGTGAAGACCCTCAATCAGCTTGGACTTGGCCAAGAATTCCTTCAGCTTAATTTCACCGATGTAACCGATCATCACCCCGCGCAGACTCGGGTTGTTGTCAACGATCGCAGTCAGTTCTTCAACAGTAATTCCCCAGCGCTCGGTGATATTTACAGTCATGATGACCCCGACATTACCTTCTGACGGGGTTAATGGTCAAGATGCTGTAAGATTATAGCCATCATGAGGCTTTTCTTCATCAAGGGCGACTTGCTCCTCCAAAAAGATGAGAAGGGGGAGTATATCTTGACGCAGTTGGGCGAGACGTTGGGGAAGTTCAAGAATGAGAAACGGGCTGTCGCCGAATACAACCGAATTCGCGCCGAGCTGGAAGCTAAGATGCCGCCCGCCGAAGTGACTGACGAAGACCGCAAAAAGCTGTTGGCTGACAACATCGCCGACAGCCTCGTGCAGCATAATTCTCTCCGTGATGAGCCACGGAAGAAGGCCGCTAAAAGCCGCACGTTTGGTTAAACTTTTGGCTGGTCAGATTCAGGGGCGTTATTGCCGTTGTTCAAGCCCAGCTTGTCCCGTACGATCTCACTCCACTTCCCCACCCCGCCATGAACAGCGCCGCCCGTAGCGAAAAGTGCTGGCGAAGTCAGATCCGGAACCATCTTCGTCTTGAACACGACAAACGTGACCCAAACAATCGGCGCGAAAACCATCGCTGCGGAAATGACGCGGGACAGACTCCAGGTTGTGCCGTTCGGCTCGGTGAACAGGTCGCGGATGAATTTGAGGGACATAAGATTGAATTCCCGGTGGTGTTCATGAGGACATCCCCCACGCCTAACGTCGTAGGAGCTAACGCTACGGAGTTCTCCTCCGTCTGTCTATTCCACCGGGAAGGTGGTGAAGGTCATTCTCGGCTGCGTGTTTCATGCGGACCCAGATCTTGGACGCTCCGCTCGTGGGCTCTCTCCACGCAGCATTCACAGCCGAGAAACTCTTAAACTGTCGTGCATGTTGTTGACCCGGTCATGCTCCGGGGTGCTTCAAGAACGCAGACTTACAATTTGGGTTCAGGAATTAGCTTTGCTGCTGCGCGTTGACGCTCGCGGTCCATGAATTCTTGATAGATGCGCTCATCTTCCCGCTCTTTCCTCTGAGCGGGCGTCAATTTCGGGGTCGCTGGCGGTCGGACAGCTCTCAATTTTGTTTCGCGTTTGTTGTGGCACTTTACCGAGCAGATCATCGTACGAAGACTGATCGCTCGGAATTGAACACCACACTCGACGCAGTACCGTTTAGTGCCCTTCATCTGGCTTCCCTGACCCAACCCTTAAGAACGTCATACAGGCGGGCAATATTCTTGATGGCAGCGGCGCTACAGGCGAAGTGCGTAGCCGCTTCCGCGACCGACACCCTTGGATGGGCGAGTAGAAACGCCACCACGTCTTCATGACTCAAAGCTCTCGGTCGGCTCATTCACTTCCTCTATTACTAGCCGGGAAGCTAGTAACCGCCTTTGTTAGCGTTCGCTAGATCGAGTGGTGTGAATCCACCAGCCACTATCTCTGGTACCAATCGCTTGTTTACGTTGCCGGACCAATTCCCTCCCCAATACAGGAGGCAACAAATGCAAGTGATAAACCCCGCCGTACAAGCGATCTTCCAGAAAGCCGCTCA
Source organism: uncultured Acidobacteriota bacterium (assembly GCA_963719065.1). GTDB lineage: Bacteria > Acidobacteriota > Terriglobia > Acidiferrales > UBA7541 > Palsa-295. The sequence continues at coordinate 1,445,089 of CAVRAM010000001.1, forward strand.
AGAGGTGAAGGACGCGATCAAGAACCGTCCCGACCTGTCGTACCAAGAAATAGCGAACGAGAACGCGGTATCAATCGCCTTCGTTAACAGCTGTGCCAAGGCGCTGCGACAGGAAACCGGGTTCGCCCGTCTTCCGGCAAAGGTGAAGAGCTAATGTTCTTCAGCCCAAAAGAAAGATATGGAGCGATTCAGCGTCATCAGCAAGAACACGAAATACCCGACACGCGAAACCCCGAATGGTGTTTATGGGGAACGACGGAAGGCGAGTTCAAGAAGTTGTTTGGCATGAAAAAGTTGGAGTATCAAACAGGACTGCGGTTGGATGACCTTGATCGCGTGGTGACCATCTAATGGACCTTCACTCTCTACTCAGCGTCCTGCTACACAAGGACTGCATAACAGAAGCACAAGCGGAGCTGGAACGCCTCACCACGCTGGCTACAGCGAACGGCGGGAACGACACTCTGCATCTGTACCTGACCTACATCAACAAGTTCAAGACTTCCCCGAACGCCGAGCAGGTCAAGATTCTAGCTTCCACCACGGAAAAGATTTCAGAAGCCGCGCTCACGCAGGACCTAGAAAACGCGGCCAGCTGGCACGCGCTCTACCCAGAGAACTCGTTCGGTCTCGCGATGTCAGAGTCCTGGCGTCACGGCTCGGAGGACTATGTAAACGCCGGGTATAAGTCGGCGATGCTCGTAGCGATGGGCTCTTCGCTGGGCAAGGAACATCAGTGGGACCGCTGGAAGAAAAAGCGCTTCGGAGATGGTGAGTACAACGCGGCGCAAGCCTCGCAGATTTGGCTCCAAGAATATTTGGCCGCAAATCCGTTCGCGGCGAAGATGTCGGACCTTGTATTGGGAGACGGAGAGTCCGTTGTCTCCACACACACCAAGCTGGACGGCGACGAGATGGTCACCAGCCGCATGACGGTGATTGAGGGTAATGCCGTCAAGCCCGTCGCCATTGATTGGTGGTGGGAAGAACGTTTCGCCCTCGGCAAGATCGCTTGGCTCGCTGGTCTGCCCGGCGCGGGTAAGACGATGGTCATGCTGGATACAGCAGCACGCATCTCCCGTGGCACAGATTTCCCCGACAAAACCAAGAACAAGCTCGGCCCACGCCGCGTGCTAATCGCGATGAGCGAAGACGGGATTGAGGACACCATCGTTCCCCGCCTAATCGCAGCGGGCGCGGACATGAATTTCATCACGTTTCTAGACCGCGTCGTCAGCGACGTAGAGGACCGCACTCCGAACTTGGAAGACGACCTCGGCCATCTGCGCAACGCACTCACCAAATACACCGATGCGGCGTTGCTCATCATGGACCCAATGACGGCGTACTTCGGCTCCGACGTGAACATCAACGTGGATAAGGAAGTCCGCCCCATCATGACTGGCCTCAAGAAGCTGTGCGAGGAATTCAAGATTGGATTCATGGGCGTAATCCACAACAACAAGCAAAACGACGCCAACTCCATTCAGCGCATCCTCGGTGCCAGCTCAGTAGTCGGCGCTGCGCGTTCTGTGTATGGATGCTCCACCGATCCCGACGATAAAACCAAGCGCTACTTCAGTTGGATCAAGGGCAATTGTTCCGCACAGACCAAGGGCATCGAGTACACCGTCACGACTGTAGTTATCGACGGCGGTATCAAGGCTCCGATTGTGGTGTGGGGCGACGAAACGGATGAGACGGCGGAGACGATTCTCAAGCGCGAGCGTGACTCCAAGTACGAGCGCAAGGACAACAAGCAGATCAATCTGGCAGAAGGTCTCGTGCCGATGTTCCTCAAAGGCAAGGGTGCGGTGTTCTCGACCGACCTGTACGCGGCGGCTGAGGCTGAGGGCATCTCCATTCATGCGGTCAAACGCGCAATCTCGACGACGTTCAGCAACGATGTCCTGACGGCCAAGGATGGAAAGACGGGAAAGTGGACCGTCCGATGGAAGACGCCGGAGCAAACTCTCGTCGATGTGCAGGATGTGATCTGATGAAAATCACCGACTGCACGACCCTAGACTGGCTTCTCGCACACAATTCGGCGCTGGTAACGGCGGAGGAACTCTACAACGCATCATGGGAAGGTCCTCTGTCTCAGGCCGACGCGGGTTTCGCGGAGAGGTACGAGAAACTGGCGAAAGCCATCAACAGCATCACCGGGTTGTTCCCTCGGCTTGAATACGCTGGGGATACGGCTACGAAGGATGAAGCGGGGAGAGGTTTATGATGGGGAGACAAGAAAGCAAGAACGTAATACTCCATAACAATAATTCTTACTTTCTTACTTTCTTACGTTCTTGCTCTCTGTGTCTCTGGACCAACAAAGTAAGAACGTAAGAACGTAAGAGCGTACCACGCGGGAACTTACTTTCTTGCTTCCCGCTAACAAACAAGGTTACTAGCTACGCGGCTAGTAATAGACACCAATGCCCTGCCAGTTCACCAACGACGATTACACCTGCGGGCGAGAAGGCTACAAGCAACAGGCAGACGGAGAGTGGCGCTGCATTCATCACCTGAACGTCGGCTACCACCGTCACCACATCAACGGCGTTTGGATTTACGAGAAGCCGTACCCCGGCTGTACCCACATCGTAGGTGCTTGTGGATTCTGCTGCGGATGTAACACAACGAGGAAATTATGAACGTACCTGAAGGACAGATGTGCGAAACAGGTTGCGGTTGTAAGGCTACTTTCCTGTGCGGAACCTCCATCGCTCCCAACGATAACGGAGGTTGGCGTCACCTTTGGACGTGCTTCCTTTGCGGGTGTGACGTTCGGCCAGTGATGGTCATGAAGGACGGGAAGATGGTTGCGGCGACTCATGAGGATTGTAAGAACTAAAGTGCTATAGCTTTCTCGGATTAGCCGTTATAGAAGAGTACACGTAGAGCGTAGTAAGAAGCACCACAAGGAGATTCTGAAATGAAGAACATCACCTTCACCACCAAGCCTTGGCACGTAATCGCCATCGGCCTGTTCATCGCGCTCGCAGCTTGCGGCGGCAACCACTCAGTAGGCGTCCCGACTCCCCCACCTCCGGGCGGCGGCGGTGTAACGCATCGCAGCTTCGGATTCTCCGCGATCCCAACTCACGGAACGCTCCACACCGCAGTCACCGCCGCGAAGGAAGTCGCTTCCGGTTTCAGCCTCGAAACTCACGCATATGCGCAGAACCCCGCGACCATCGTCATGACTGGCGATTACAACGGTTATTGCCAACAGTCGCAAGCGCCGACCGCTCCGCAGAGCGTAGGACTCATCCTCTTCGGAGCAGGTTCACTGAACCAATCAAGTTGCAGCGGAGAATACTTCTTCGGCGCTGGCACCGACCCCGGTAACGCAGCGGCGTTGAATGCCGCTCAAGGCGCTTTGGTAATCGGCAGCGGAACGCTCCAAGGTCTCGTCGTGATTGACGACCAAACCAGCATCGTCGGCCAAGGTAGCGGAATCGTAGAAGTTTGGGTGATTCGTGCCGGAACGGTTCTCCCGACCGGAATCTCAGCAACGCTCGGCAGCAGCCGCGAAGTTCAGGATGCTTCCGACACGTTCACCGTTCAGGACCAAGACCAGATCGTGATGACAGTCACGGTTGGGCCGACGGACCAGATCAACAACTTGCAGTGGTATCTCGGCAAGCAGTAAACTCTGCGATAACGTCAGGAGAACGCCAATGAAATTCACACTGGTCCTCGTTCTAACGCTGCTCTGCGCAGGACAGACCTTTGCGCAGAAGGTGGACAAGAAGAAGTTGGAGATGTGTCAGGCCACGTTCAAGGATTTGCAGCAGGGACAGTGCGAGGCGTTCGCCCAAAAGCAACTGTGGTCCGGAGAGACGAAGGAACAAGTATTGGCATCGCTCGGCAAACCCAAATCTCAAGCATCCATAACGAGCGGCGGCCAGCTTATTGAATCTTTCTGCTACATGCACGGAGCCGCGATGTGGGGCGTTCCCGGAACATCCCTGAATCTTGTGACGGTCGTATTCACCGATGGCAAGGTCACGTCAATCGGCGGAGCCAGCGCAAAGGCTTGGCCGTTCTAAAACAATGTTATGGGGGTTGCTCAACGGGAAAGGTCGCCACCTTTCCCCTTCTGGACACATTTCCCCCTGTGGCACATAATCCGCCGATGACCCCCAAGCAAGTTATGTACGCCCTGCAAACCGCCGCTCACGAGTGCGGTCACATGACGGTCCTGTACAAGTCGGGCCGCCTGAAGGGTCTGAACTTCTTCCCACGCCTGAAGTCGTTCAACGGGGAAGGCGGTGTATTCGAGACCGACACCCCGGTCCTCACGAAGGATGATTGTCCCGCCTTAGCAGCGAGCCTCGTCGCCGAGTTGATCTGTTTGGGAAATTATACCGAGGACCACTTGGCCGACGACCGCGACCGCGTGAAGGATTTATCCGGCGGCGCTTCTCTCGAGTCCTTCGTCCCCGCCGCCTACGAGATCATTCAGAAGAACTTGCTTTTCTTCTCGCTGCTGCACGAACGGGTGAAGGTAAATATCACACCTGTGCTCGTGAACTACTTCGCAGCCCACGGCGCTGGGATGCCCGATAAGGTTGAGGTCGTGACGCTGGCCGAAGTAGATGCCGTGTATAGCAAGTCGCTAGACCTGCTCGCCCGCCTCAAATAAATCTCCCCGCCACGAAAGATCGCTAATCCCCGTTGAAAAGCAGCTTTTAGGTATCAGGGTATATGGCCTGCGCGAAACATCCGAACGTGAAATCAGTCTGCCCGGCTTGCAACGGCTCTAAGCCGCCAGCGCCCGGTAAGAAGCGCGGAAGACCGAAGAAGGAGAAACACGATGAAGTCTAGTCAAGTGGACTCGCTGGTCGCTGGGGTAAACCTTCTGGCGAGCATTTATTACTACAGCTTCGCCAAGGTACAGAACGTCCCCGTTTCCAATCACTGGATGTTGTGGGCTGTGTTCTTCGCGATTCTAGCGGAGAGCGCTCGCAGGGAAGGGCGGTAATGAATGAAGACAACGCAGATTTCGATTTCATCAGGAAAGTGCCCGAGGAGGTCGCTGCAGAGCGGAAGCTGTTCGTTCGCTTTCACTTCACTTGGGAAATCGTGGCGACAATTGAGGACTTGGTGACGCTGAAGACCACGGTCTGTTACCTGATCACGATGTTCCTGAACGACACGGTTATCAAGGAAGGTTTGGTTTTGAACGAGATGAAACACTAGGGAGAAACATCATGGCAAAAGAATGGGTGAAAATCAGCTTCCTCACAAACAACGTTGAGAGCTTCGTGAAGTTCAATCCCGACAAGACGGTTGATTTGTTCACAATGGCAGACGGCCCAATCATTTCCGATCTAACCATCGAGAAACTGTTGTCAGACGGCGAAGTCGTCCAATGGGAAGTAACAGACAAGCCGCAAATGAAGACGGTAAAAGTCTTCGGAAGTTCATTGGACATCAACGGTTTCGTTGTCCATCACATCAGTATTCCGAGCGCCACAGTTCCGAAGCGGGTACTCAGTACAGATACTTGGTCGTTCTGCGACGCAGATTGGAAGGCGGACGCCACTACTCCGCCAGCTAACGATGCCAAGTAGTCCAGCATCGTTATGCAAGGACTGCTCATCGCGCAGCATCAACGGAACACGATATTGCGCCAAGCATCAAGACAAGAACAGTGCGACGGAGTCTGCTCGTCTCTACGACGTCTATCGAGCGGATGATCAGATGCGCAGATTGCGTCAGTGTGCGAGATGGGAGAACACGCGCCAGGTCGTCTTTCGCCGGGACATCCTGTGTAAGCACTGCGGTCACCGAGCAGCGACTGAGTGTGACCACATCGAGAGAGCGAGACTGACCGTAGAGAAGCACGGAGTAGATGAGTTCTACAATCCCGACCGATGCCAGGGACTATGCCACGACTGCCACTCGCGCAAGACAGCGATAGAGGTCGGATACGGCAGGAGCAAGAAGCAAGCAACGGATTAAACAAGCACCACGCGACCCCCGTATGGGGCGGGGTTGGCCCACACCACCATCGCACCAAGCCGTATGGGGTGTGGATCTTTGGAAGCATTTTGCTCTGCGCCCGATGCCGCTGGTTTTTTACGGTCGCCGCGAAAAAATCACTTCCAATTTCTTACGTAGGATTTCTTACGTAGGGGAATGCTTCTGTGCCGATCTTCACATTCGTGTGTCCATCACAGCATGAGTTTGAACGAGTCGTACACGCATCGCGGCGCAAGACCGTCTGCCCTACTTGCGGCGGTGGGGCGAAACGAAGATTCGACTTTGAAGTGCCCGGTAAGCGCAACCCGGAGCACGGACTTCAGAAGAAACCGGGGGAGTAGATGATTCATTCGTACGAGCAGCACAGCTACATCAACAACGGCTGCGGAGTTTGCGCCGTCTGCGGCGAATGCCAGAACGCAGCTGGGTTGGGGCGAGCGGCATTGGTTCTAGCACGACACGAGGCAGAAGATTATGGGAAGAAACAGAATCCCGACAGTGATTCAAAACGCGAAGGGTGCATTCCTGAAGGACCCACAACGCGCACGTCCTAACGAACCTGCGGGCGACCGCCCGTTAGGTAAGCCGCCCGTATATCTAAGCAAGGAAGAAAAGAAAGTCTGGAAGGAACTCGCTGAGCAGCTGCTACCCGGCGTCGCGTTCGAATCCGACCGCACGATGTTTGAGCTACTCGTCCGCCTGAAGACTCAGATGGTTCACAACTTCGCGGCGATGCGCTCCGCCGACAAATCGCTTTTGAAAGACCTCAGCTCAAGATTTGCAATGTCGCCAGCAGACCGTTCCAAGGTCGCAGTAGAAGCTCCTAAAGAGGGAGCTCTCGATAAGTTTCTCCGCAAGTTGCCTACGAATTCCCCGCCGGAAGAACAGCAGTTCGCTAACTAAGCTCAGAATTTTTGAACTACCGCACCGCACTTGTAGATGCACAAGTGCGTCTCCTTCGAGTCCGCCTTGTGCCGTGTACCTATCGCCCGTCCATCGACGGCCTGGGGTAACACCACGACAAGTGAGAAACACAGATGGACTCCAAGATTCTTAATCAGCGCATCAATGCAATTTGCGACCAGCAAGAAGGAATGTTGAAGAAGGCTTTGGAAGCGAAGGTTGCTTTGACCGATACTGAGGAAGCTCAGTATGCGGCTCTCGACAAGGAACTAGTCGAGCTGAACGCCAGCGTCGCCAAGATCGACGCACTCAACACGAACCGCGTAAAGATTTCTACCCCGAACGAGCAGGCTGTAATCACCGAAGCGGCTTCCAAGAAGAAGTTCTACGCTGCGGGCGGCTACAAGAAGGCGACGGTCCTCGATAAGGTTAACGACGACTACGCCGAAAAGTTCTGGGCATCGCTCCAGTCTCCACAGACTTTCCAGACGTTCTTGATTCAGAACGCCTCTTTGGGTGAACTCGGCACTTCCACCGCAGGTGGAGCGCTAGTTCCTATCGAGACCGATCCGACGATCCCCGCATTGGCGATCGAGGAAACGGTTTGCCGTTCGCTGTCTCGCGTCATCGAGACTTCGATGGACATCAACCTTCCTTACCAGTCGGTTAAGACCGTCGCAGCTCTCAAGGCCGAGTCGAACAGCTCCGGCACCAACGCATTCGCTTCCAACTCTCCGGGATTCGCAACCACCAAGCTGTCCGCCTTCACTTTGGGCGACGCTGTGACCGCATCTTGGGAATTGCTCCGCGATGCGAAGGCAGCTTCGCAGTTCATCACGGAAGATTTGCAGCGTGCGATCCGCGTTAAGGAAGAAAACCTCTTCGTTAACGGAACCGGAACCAACCAGCCGCAAGGTTATTTGGGCAACGGTGCGACCGCAACGGGCGCGTCGATCACGAGCGGTGCCGCAACTCTGGGCATCAACCCGATCATCGACACGATGGGCAGCCTCAACCGCGCTTACTACGTAGGTGCGTCGTGGCTGGTCAACCGTCAGGAATTCAACCGCCTTCTGAAGACTCAGATCGCGGCGTCTCAGTACCAGGTCTTCATCCAGTTCTCCCCGAACGGAGATGCCACGTTGTTCGGCTACCCGGTCGCGTTCTCGGCTGAAATGCCTGTGTACTCAGCTTCGCCTAGCACGACGGGCGCGTGGATGTTCGGAAACTTCCCTCGCTTCGCAACAATCGGCGACCGTGGTGGCTCCAACATCTACATCAAGGTCCTGAACGAACTTCAGGCTTTGAACGGTCAGACGGTCATCATGGGATACCGCTACACCGACCAGCGCGTCATCCTGCAGGAAGCCGTCGTACAGCTCAACACCAACGGCTAAAATTTCGCGGGGTGCTCGGGAAACCGGGCATCACCCGCACCAACATCAGACCTCGCTCAGCAATGGGCGGGGTCTTTTTGTTTTACAGAGACCAATACATGAGCATCACAGCAGAAGCGTATATAGATGATGTGCTCTCAGGCCGTATCCTGGCCGGGCAATACATCATCAAAGCCTTCCAACGTCACCGACAGGACCTCGGTTCCCAACTCATATCCAGCAAGTATTGGTTTGACCCCGAAGCCGGGGATCGTCCAATTGAATTCTGCGAGACGTTCTGTATCCCGCCCGATTCTGAAGAACCGATGCGGCTCATGCCGTGGCAGCACGCAATCATCTTCATCACATATGGTTGGAAGCGGAAGGATGGATTCCGCCGATTCAACCGCGTTTACATCGAAATCGCCAAGAAAAACGGAAAAACGGGTTTGGTCGCGGCACTTTCCCTGTATCACCTAATCGCCGATGGCGAACCTTCTCCCCGCGTGTTCTTCTCCGCGACGACTGGAAAGCAAGCCGACATCGGATTCCGAGCGGCGGCGGCTATGCGGATGCGTCACCCTGACCTGAAGAAGTACATCCACCAGACGGGCAACGAACCGATCACTGCTCTCTACACGGCGAACCTTGGCCGTCTCTCCAAGATGGCGCGTGACGGCGCGACTGAAGACGGAGCGCTCGTGTCATGCGCGATTCTGGACGAGCTTCACCGCTGGAAGCGCGACTCCAACCTGATGTCGGTGCTGAAGTACGGCGGACGCACACTCAAACAACCCATTCTCATTCAGATCACCACCGCTGGCGCCTCTGCTGACGGAACTTCGCTGTGTTGGTCCGAGCGCGAGGCTGGCACCCGGCTACTTGATGGGATGCAGACGGAAGATGAGTTCGCACCGTGGATTTTCTCTATGGACCCCGGCGACGACTGGAAAGACCCGGCGAACTGGGTCAAATCCAATCCGAGTTTGGATTACATCATCGACCACGATCACATGAAGAAGGAATTCGCCGAGACTGAGGGCAAACCTTCCGCTCGCGGCGACTTCAAGCGATTCTGTCTAAACATTTGGACGAATCAATCCGCCGACCCGGCCATCGACATTGACCAATGGAAGCTATGTTGCCGTGGAGACCTGAGTAACTATCCCGATCCGAAAATACTTCGCAAGGAATCTCTTGAGGAACTGAAGGGTCGTCTCTGTTTTATGGGACTAGACCTGGCTCCGAAGCTGGACACTTCCGCGCTTGTTGCGCTGTTCCCGCCGCTCACCGCCGACGAGAAGTGGAGAATCATCGAGTGGTTCTGGTGTCCTGAAGAAAGCATCGCCGAGCGTTCTCACCGCGACAAAGTTCCCTACGACATGTGGGCTGAGTCGGGGTTCATCGTGCCGACGCCGGGGAATCTCACCGATGTCCGTTACATCGCTGAACAAATCACCGAGCTGACCAAGATTTTCGACGTAAAAGAAATCGCATACGACGCCTCATGGTCTCAGGAACTTATCCGCATGTTGCAGGAGTCGGGATTTGACATGCCTAAGTTTGTCGATTTCCCGCAGAGTCCAATTCGCATGAACGGTCCTTGTATCGAACTGGTGCGTAAGATTCTGCGCCTTGAGTTCGCCCATGATCTGAATCCAGTGATGTTTTCGCAGATGCGCAACCTCCGGTGGAACACGAACAAGACCACAGGCTTCGTTAAGCCTTCGCGTGACCGCAAGGGCGAGAAGATCGACGGCTGCGCTTCCCTCATCATGGCGCTCGCCCGCGCCACGGACCCCGACAACGTCGTGACGCCGCCGTTCGAGTTCTGGGCGGTCAGCAGCTAAGAATCGAATTCAGAACCCCCTTAGTAGAGACCCAAGGGTCTTGGTGTGTCGGAGCCCGATGGTTCCGAGAGGCTTAAATGGTTTTCGAGAATTTCACCTCACTCAATCTTGACCGCATCATGAACCTGAGCACCGTCTCAGGTACAAGTACACCCGCAAATCCCTCTTCTGAGTTCCTACAAGCGGTCGTCGGCATTCCCGCCGCCGCTGGAGAGGTCGTCAACCGCTCCACGGCGGAAAACTGCGTGGCTGTCTTCTCCGCTGTGAACCAGCTTGCAAGCGACATCGCGAAGATGGGACTGATCCTACGCGAGACCAGCATTCAGAACGGCTCGCAGCGAATCAACCCGGCGCTCACTGATCCGCTCTACACAATCCTGAAAGATGTGCCCAACGATTATCAGACATCGTTCGAGTTCCGCTATTTCTTGGCGACTCAGCTCATCATGAACTCGAATTTCTACTGCCAAAAGATTACGGACCAAGCTGGCAACATTCTTCAACTCATCCCGCTCGATGCATGGGCGATGGAAGTCCGTTGGGATTGGGACGCGCCTCTTCAGTTCACGAAGGTCATTAACGGCGTGAAGCAGGGCGTGCTCGCTTATCACTATCACGGAGCGAAGCAGCCGCTGAAGTTCTACGCGCCGCAGCTCTGGCGCGGAACTCGTTACAACCTAGACGGAGTCGGCTACCAAGGCACGCCTTCTATCATGTTGGCCAAGCAAGCGATTTCAGTTGTGCTTGCGGCCGAAAAGACGGCGGCCAAGATGATGGCGAACGGCTTGACCACATCCGGCTTCGTATCCTTTCCGATGAGCAACGACCCAAAGGCCACCAAGGTTGACACGGTTCAGGCTCAGAACGTTCTAGACCAAATTACAAAGCAGAACACAGGTCCACATAACGCGGGACGCATCCTCCTGATGCCCGGTGGCGGAACTTGGCAGGACATGACGCCGACCGCACAAGAAGCTCAGTTCCTTGAGTCCCGTAAGTGGAACGCGGAAGACATCGCACGTGTGTACGGCGGCGCTCCGCTCATCGTGAAGCTCGGACTCGGCCAGCAGAACAGCACGTATGCGTCCAGTTCCGCATTCTTGGACGAATACTTCAACACTTCCCTGCTTCCACTCACGACGATTTTCGAACAGACCATCACCCGCGACCTTATCCCCAAGGAAGACTGGGGCAAGAAGTACGCGAAGCATAACGCCGACGTCATTCTGCGCGGCGCACCTGACGAACGCGCCAAGACATACCAAACATTGATTCAGTCGTTCCAGATGACGCCGAACGAAGCTCGCATCCTTGAAGATCGCGACACGATTGAAGGCGGCGACTTCCTCAGCGGCGGAACTGGCACGCCTGTCATTTTTGACATCGAGAAACAGGAGTTCTTCATCCCTGGCCAACTTCCGCCGCAAGCAATGATGGACCACCAGCAGTCTCTTGCGAAAACCAATGCTAAGGCCGCAGCAGACCGCGCCGCCGCGCTCGGAGAAGAGCCGGATGCTTCTGGCGGCGACGATGTAGTTCCGCCGCCGACTGCGAAGCCGCAACCGAAGAACAAAGCCCAGGCTCGCTTGAAGCAAATAGCAAATTCATTGGTAGAGCGTGTCATGCGTAAGGAAGGTGCGACCAAGCCGGATGCGAAGTTCGTCGCGGAAGTTCTGAACGTCTCGAAGAATCTCGCGGAAGCCTACGTGAAACAACGGGCGGACCTGAACGACGAGCAAGCGCGGACGATCTTATTGGCACTAGCAGAGGGGACAAACGATGAGCACAACGAAATTCTATAACGCCACCACGAACAACACACTTGAACTGTGCATGTTCGATGACATCGGCGCAGATTTCTTCGGTAACGGCATCACCGCCGCAATGGTGAAGGACGCGCTGTCAGGCGACTACAAGAACGTGGTTGTTCGCATCAATTCGTACGGCGGAGACGCCTTCGAAGGCATCGCGATCTACAACCTGCTTCAGAGCAATGGAAAGCCTGTGAACGTCATCGTTGACGGAGTCGCAGCGTCCGCCGCTTCCATCATCGCGATGGCTGGCGAGACGGTCACGATGAATGCGGGAACGCAGATGATGATTCACAACGCGATGACACTCGGAGTTGGCAACGCGACGGACCTCCGCAAGGTAGCGGACACGCTAGACACAGTTTCATCCGGTATCGCGGACATCTACGTGAACAACACCGAATTGGATAAGGACACAATCCTAGAAATGATGGAAGAGGAGACGTGGATGAACCCGGAAGAAGCCAAGGCAAAGGGATTCGCAACGGCGATCGGACAGAACGCCAAGGTCAACAACGCCTACAACACAAAATTCAAGTTCAAGAACGTTCCGAAGGAACTTCTCGTTGAGAACGCCGCTAAGACAAAGGAAGTCGATGGCGAACACCTCACCGCCGAGGACTTCGTGTACGCCGGAAACCCGAACGACACCAGCACGTGGTCTCTACCGTGGAAATTCAGCACCGCAGCCAAGACCGAGTCGCATCTTCGTGACGCTCTGGCCCGTTTCGACCAAGACAAGGTCGTTCCGAAGGCTCAGAAGGACGAAGTGTACGCAAAGCTCGTTCGCCTGTGTAAGCAGCACGGAATCAAGGTGGACGAAGCGGATAACGCCGCCGACACCAAGCTCGCAGCCGCAGGAACGGAAGACGTGACGCTCGCGCTCCGTTTGAAGCAAGTTCAACTCAACAAAAGGAAGTAAATGTATCAGGCGATCCTAACTCCGCGTGTCACAGCAGTCGCAACGCCCGCAGACGTCGCTAACTTTGGACGTTTCGAGTGCCCGCAGCAGTATGTCTCGGGGTCTTCCCCGGCAACACTGACTTTGGATTGGTCGCTGCTTGAAACCATGATCGGAGCCGCCACCGACGAGTGTGAAACGATTGCGGACTGGGCGATGATGTACGAGCAAATCATCGAGACCTACGACAACTTCCCCAACTCCCAAGACCAGCGCAATCACACGCAGTGGGAATACGCGGCCTACTACCAAGTCGCGCCGTTCTTCATTCACCGCCGCGTAGATTCCATCGACCTCGTACGCCGCCCGGTTCTAATTCCGACGCTGGCCAGCACATCTTCCGCCGTCACAGCTGTGTCCGTGTCCAACAACCAAGTCGTCGCTCAGTGCGTTAACAGCTTCGTCCAGGGCAACGTCGTCATGCTCAACAACACCGCCGAAGGAAACATTTCGGTGCCAAGCCAGACTCCGGCGACCACACCTTTCTTGAACGGCGTGCCGCTCGCCGTCACGAGCGCGAACGGAACTTCCTTCACCGCAAGGTTCAATTTCTACACAACGACCAATCAGGGCAACGTCACGCCGCTGTCGTACACCAACAATTCGGACACAGGCACGGCTACGCTCGTGAACAATCCGCTTCTACTTCAGTACAACGACATGAACGGTGTGCTTCAGACTTGGAGCACCATCAATTACACCGTCGAATTCGACAAAATCTGTTTGAACGTCGGAAATTGCTGGCCGCTCACAGATCGTCGCCAAGATTGCATTCAAATCACCTATTGGGCAGGAAACGCAGCCTCTGACCCGACAACAGTTCCCGACCGCCTGAAGTTGGCGGTTCTCTACGCTGCAAACCACCGCTGGAACGTTCGAGACCGCATCGCGGTTGAAACCACCAGCGAGATCCACGGGACGCTCTGTGACCTCCTGAGCTCCTACCGCAGCATGCGGATTCCGAGGTAATCGATGAGCTTACCGAAGAGATTCGGCACGGGAAATCGCTACCTGGGTTCCTCTGCCTACAACTGCAAACTCGATTTCTACGAGACGAACACTGGCCAGACCGCTGGTGTTCCCAACGATCCTGCAGTTGTAGCGACGAACGTTCACGCGAACGTTACGCCGTGGCGCTCGAAGGAAATTGACAAGGACCAGACGCGCATCGGCCAAAGCTCGTTCAAGGCCGTCATCCACTTCCCGCAAACCTACACAGTCAACACGGGAATGCAGATCGTCTGGAACGGGAACACTGGCGAAATTGACAGCATCTACGACCCAGATGGTCAAGGCGTGGAGCTTCACATCTATTTCTGGATTAACGACGCAGTTTTGGGGAACGGTTAATGATTGAAGACGGACTCATCCTACTCATTCAGCAAGACGCAACCGTCAGCGGAATCGTTGACATGACGAATGGTAATGGTGTGTACGGAATTCTAGCTCCCAAGCAGCCGCCTTCTATCCCCTACTTAGTCATCAACCGCGTAGCTACTTCGGACAACTACACGATGGCTGGTGCCACGGGACTCCGCGAAGCGCTTTTCCAGATCGACTGCTACGCAACTTCTTTCATGCAGAGCCGTCGCGCGGCTCTTGCTGTGCGCATGCTGCTTGAGAACTACCAAGGGAACTTGCCCGACACCGATTCAACCGCCGTCGCTCAGGTGATGACTGACAAAGATTGGGATATGCCCTTTGAAGAAGGTCCGACGCAGAAAGGATTCATCTATCGCGCACTGTTGCAGTTCCGCGTGTGGCATTACGACAGCACGTTGCCGGTCACTCCGGTCAGCGGACAACCTGCGGTCATCGACGGAGGCCAGTCCTAATGGCTTCCACCAACGAATATTTCATCGAGCTTCATCGTGGCGTCAAGGCTAACCGCCCGACTACAGGCCACACCGCAGAGCCGTACTTCTGCACGGATACGAACGAGCTGTTCATCTGGAATCCGACCACATCAGTTTGGGCACCAATCAGCGGTGGCGCGAGCGGCTCAACGGTCACATCTTTCCAGACGGGCACATACATCACGCTCGCCACCGATACGTTCAGCCGCGCCAATGAGAATCCGGTCAACCCGGCTGTTTGGTCTGGAGGCGAAGGTGGCATCGATCCCAGTGAGGAGTCGCACTGTCAGGTCCTAAACAACGCGCTGTGCCCGACGCAGCCGGACCCTTTTGATTGCTCTGCGACCTACACAGGAATCTCTTGGCCGAACAACCAGTGGGCACAGTTTCAGGTACTCGCGCTCAACTCTGATGGCTCGCAGGACTCCGCAATCATTCTCGCGATGCGCTCCAACTCTTGGTACGGCGGACTAACTGGATACCAAGGCTCGCACATCAATTTCGAAATCGACGGCCCGCTTGGCGCTGCGTGCAACGTGGAAATCTACGCTCACTTGAATTCACAAGTTCAGCAAGTGTTCCTGGGTTCGGGCGGCAACAATGACACGACTATCCCGCTCTATTCAGGTGACTACATTCGGATGGAATTGTGGGGCAACTATCTGTTCGCCTACACCATTCACGATGGCGTGGTCACGACGCTCTGCAACGGCATTTACATGCAGCCGGGTTCGCAACTCGCTGGCGGGAACGTCTCAATTCAGCTTTACGAAAACGCTGGTGGTGCGGCGACCGATGCGCAGATCGCGAACTTCTCTGGTGGCTTAATCGTCAGCCAGTCGGCTCTTAGCAATCAGTTTGTATCGGCGCAACAGGCAGCGGCGCTCGCAATCGCCCTTGGATAAAAACGATGAAGCAACTCATAGGCTCAGATGTAGGCGGTTACACATTTAACGCAACGGCAGGAACGATCACGTTCACTGGCGGCGTAGCGCCGTCTCTTGAACAAATCCTCCTAGTCACGGACCAGACCACTGGCGCGATTATCTACGCTCCCGGGACTCCGGCCACGATGAATGGCGGTGTTCTGACGCTGAGCAACACTTCCGCGCTGAGCAACACCGACTCGCTGCAAATCTACGTGGACCTTGCGGTCGGAAACGGCCTGAACGTTGTCGGCGATCCGATGACTGAGATCGTCATGCAGACGGGCGCGGTTGATTTGAGCGGAAATGCTCAACCTCTCTACGTGGACGGCGAAGGCAACCTCTACGTGAACGCTGGCCTCAACTACGACAACAGCGGCAACGTGAACGTCAACATCAACGGATCGGGAAGCATAACGACCAAACTCTCGGGCACGTTTGGAACTGCTACTTGGAACAGTGCAACCGCTCTAAACACCACCGTATCCATGAGCATCGGAGCGGTCGGTAACTCCGTCATGGTAGAGCTTCTCGTGACCGGGTCTATTTCAGCCGGAGTTGTGGCATTCTTGCCCGGCTCACCCGCACAAGCACCATCAACGCCTTTCACCGCTCGCCGCGTCGACCAGCCTTACACGAATGTCACGAGCGTAAATCTTGCGTTGCTGACGCCTGGAACCGTTTATGTCTATCTCGTTGACGTCGGTATGTATCCCGGCTTCGTCGCCTGCCTGACTACAGCAATTGTTGGCAGCGGATCGCTTAACGTCGGGACGCAAATGGGACCAGCGGCTACGTCACAGCTCTCTGCCGTCGGTCAGACCGACGCAACGCAGCTTCACATGACGGAAGTGAACTCGGCCAGCACTCTGTCGGCTCTGAACACGATCGCCAGCGCAGTTGACACCTTCGGCTCTCCGGCTGAGACCGCCATCACCACCAACACAGAATATTGGGGCGGCATCTTCGTCTCTCCCGCAGTCACATCAGCTTTGGGAAGCGAGACCGCGCCAGTCGTTCGTCCGGTCAACCGTAAGGTCGCCGTTCCGTCCAACTCCTCTACAACCGTTCTCGGCATCAACGCAGTGTTCACCGGAACTTGGATTGACACGACCATTACAGGCGGCAACTTTGTTGAAGTCTCCTGTTACCCCGGCGCACAGGCTGGCAACTTCAAGATTCAAGGAACTGACGACACCACGAACACCAATATGTTTTTCACGCTGACACAGGTGAACTACTCAACCTCTGGTCTCGCTGCCTCTGGCGTCACCCGCGTCAACCAACGTTACTGGCGTGTCGTGTACACGAACGGCGCGGTCGCTCAGACCGTTTTTGATTTGCAAGCCGTCGAAATGTCCGTGCCCGCACAGATGGGCGTGGTCGGCGATGGCAGCAGCTTCGGTGCAATCAACTCATCGGGTGTCACCACTCAAAACGCAGTCCCTTGCACGCTGGCAGCTGGCGTGGCGTCTGGTGATGCGGGCGGCGTGAACCTCATGATTGCTGGCAACGGCACAGGCTGTGGCCTCGGCGTCGGCAACTCCATCTACAACAACTCCTCATGGGATCGCGAACGTGCGGTCAACGGCCTGACCGCTCAGGGTTCGCCCAGCGGCGTTCAGGCAATGGCAGAAGTCCCGACCACATCCGTCAACCAAGCATCGCTCGTTACCGGGCAGTCGGCACTGACTGTTGCGAACGTCAAGAACGCGGCGGGCAACTTGTTCGGCTTGTTCGTTGTGAACCCGAACGCCTCGGTCATCTATATTCAGTTTTACAACACGGCAAGCACGCCAGTCCTCGGCACCAGCGTCGTTTGGTGGGTTCCTATCGCGGCGAGCTATTGCGGTCCTGTCCAACTCCCGTATGCGATTAACTTCACGACGGGAATTGGTATCGGTGCGGCCACAACCGCGACAGGCGGCTCCGCTCCGGCTACAGCTCCAATCGTCACGGAGTTCTATATCTAAGGTGAACTAATGGCAGACACAAACGCTTACGACATCGTTTCAGCAACGGCGGCGGGAGACGTTCTCACAGTAGTCGGCACAGTGAACGGCGGCTCCAACACGACCGTGACAGTTCACCTGTCTTACCTCGCGCAGCTTGATTGTGACGCGGATCGCCAGAGCTACGTCGCAAGTTTGCTCTTGAACGCCCAGCCGCTCCCGGCTCCTTCCTCGCTACTTTCCACGGGAACATTTTCTCAATAATTTCACGACTTCCTGAACCTACTACAGCAAGTGAGCAAGACCAGCAAGACTCGTAAGACCGGAAAGACAAACGGCGAGCATTAGGCGCTGACGACCGAAGACCAGCTTACTTCTGACCAACAAGGTCACCGCATTTGTGTGCGGAGCTACGCCTTCCTTCTTTGTCTCCCCTTACAACTCACTGCAATGGACTTATGCCTATCACTGTTGATCTCGGAGGACTGTCTGAAGCCTTGACGACTCTCGCTTCCGCGGAAGCGAAGAGGATGCTGTCACAGGTAGCAGAACCCTGCGCTCAGGTTTTCCTAGACGAGATGGAACGCACCGTTCCTCGCGACAGCGGCGTGCTGGCCGAAGGAATGGGCTGGCAAAAGAAATGGTTTGAAGAAGGCGGCTCAACTGTGATGCGAATCGAGATCGGTCCGCTCAAGCCGTTCTACTGGGGAATGTTTCAAGAGTTTGGAACGCGGTACGAGAAGGGACAGCACTGGATGAGTCGTGCGTTTGAATCGGTGAAGGAACAGGCGCTGGATGTATTCGCAGAGGGCGCTCGCAAGATGGTCGAAAGGATTAAAGCTCGCAATGCTTCTTAAAGTGAGTTGCATTTTGCCAACGGGATACGGTCCTGAGTTCGCAGCGCGAGCAACCAAGTGTTTCATGGACCAGATGTACGAAGGCGAATTGGAGCTGGTGATCGTAGACAACAACGACACGCCGCTCTTGCCGCCGAACACGATGCTGGAAGAGCGCGTCAAGTATGTGCGCAGCAAGCGGATGTCAGTCGGCGCTCTACGCAACCTCGGTACGCGACACGCGACCGGAGAGATTTGTATCACTTGGGACGAGGACGATTGGTCCGCTCCCAACCGAGTAGCCGAGCAAGTAGCTCAGTTGCTCGTGTCGGGCAAGGCGGTAGTCGGTTGGCACAACATCCTCTACTGGGATGCGGTCAACAAGCGGGCTTACAAGTACCTGCACGCTACGCCGGGTCTGGCATACGCGATGGGCACTTCACAGTGCTACCGCAAAGATTGGTGGGAGCAGCATCCGTTCGCTGAGAGCGGAGTAGAAGACGAGCCGTTCAGCCGCGAAGCATTAGTCGCTGGCCAGCTCGCTTCGTACGACGCCGATCAACACTGCGTCGCGCTCGTCCACCAGAAGAATGTTTGTAGCAAAGATCAACTAGGCCGCCATAAGCAGTGGCCAGAGGTAGATAGGGATGTTTTACCAGCAGCTTTCTTTGAGGCGATAGGTGATGGACAGGATTAAGCAATATCAAGCGAAGTACAGACAAGAGCACCGGGAAGAGTCTCGGGTCTATATGGCCGCTTACCAGAAAAGGTTCGTGATGTCTCTGGCGGAGAAATACAGGCGTCTTAGAGACGGCGCAGTTAAGAGAGGATTGGATTTTTCTCTGTCACTTGCTGATTACAAAAGGTTGGTTGCAGATGGACAGTGTGTCTATTGCCAGAAGCCACTCCCTACAAAGGGCGGCGGAATTGACCGCAAACGATCTTCCCTTGGCTATTCACTAGGCAACTGCGTTCCCGCGTGTTGGGAATGCAACAGGATTCGTAGCGCTGACCTAGTCAGTTACGAAGAGATGTTCCACGTGGCGGCTCTATTGAGTCGCCTGCGTGAGAAAACAACAAAGGAGTAACAAATGGCTCAGAACACACCAATCGTAGGCATCGGCGACAGCTTCTCATACGGAACTGGATCTCCGGTCACCTACACCGCCGTTAACGGCGTGATGTCGTTTACGCTTTCGGGCGACAAGGTGGAGATGAATAAGACCACCACGATGGCGACAGCAAACGGCGTGGACACCTTCATTCCGTCAACTCAGAACCCCGGAACTGTGGACGTCAAGCTGTTCTTCTACGCGATTGACACCACGCAGGCTCAGTTGGAGACCTTCCGCGCCGCTGGCACCTTGGTTCCCTTCAAGGGCACCTACGGCTCGTCCAACAGCATCACGTTCTCCGGCTACATTGAGTCTCTCACCCCGGGATGGACGTTGGAAAAGACCGCCACGCTGGACGTCAAAATCCAGATCAGTGGTCCCAAGGTTTACGCCTAAAGATATCGGGGCGGGAACGCCCCAGAGGTTTTGCTTACGCACAGAGTGTCGGAGGAATTAGATGGTTAAGAAAGAGAACGTCGTCAAGTCGCAGGTCATCGACCACTTCACGCTAGTCGTCCTCAACGAGGATGGTACGGAGCGCGAACTGAAGCTCGTCTACACCTACCGGGCGATTGCCAAGATTGAAGATGCGATCGGCAAGGACCTAAAGAAGTGGGAAGACTGGCAGAACCTTTCCTCTGGTAAGGACTTCCCGACAATCGTATGGGGCGGCCTAGACAAGTACCACCCGAGAATCACTCTCGATGAAGTCTGCGATTTTCTCAATCCCGAAGCCCAGGACCTACTCAAAGTGGAAATTTCCAAGCTCATGTTCCCCGGCTGGGCAGAAGCATACGAAAAGCTGAAGCAGCAACGCGACAAGGGTGAATCAGAAGTCCCAAACGAACAGACGGCGACTTCGACTACATAGAGTTGCCGCCCGACAACTGGACCGATTTGTGGGCAATCGCCTGTTACAACTTCCGTCTTGATTGGGAAGAGTTTGCTGAGTGTACGCCCAAGATGTATCGCGCTTTGTTCAACAGGTACCACATCGGCATTCGCCATTTGCGCTATGCCAATGCTCTGACGACGGCTGCGGTCTACAACAGCAATCGCTCGAAAGCGGATGATCCTATTGTCGAGGCGTTTGCCTTTGTGGCAACCGAAGAAGAAGCGGCGCGGAAGGCAAGACGTAAGCCGTTCCGCGAATACGTAAACAAGGCTCTCTCTATGTGGGTGCAGTTGCCCGCGAAGTTCGCGGAGAAGCGCCTGTTGGTGATTCAGGATTTGCGTGTGGCTGGATGCGAGAACCCGGAAGAGTTAGTAGCTCGGATGTTCCCGGAGTTCAAGCCCAAGGAAGATTAAATGTCCCAAGTCGGCAAGCTGACAATTCTAGTTGAGGCTCAGACAGCAAAGTTTGAGTCGGACCTTGGAAAAATCAAGGACCAGTTGTCGGGACTGAAGGGTTCGGCTGAAGAGGCTGACGGCTCGTTTAACTTCAGCGAAGCTCGCGGCTCCCTGATGCTCGTTGAAGACGCTGTGGGCGTCCGTCTCCCGCGTCACCTCAATTCCCTCATCGCACAAATCCCCGGCGTAGGCGCGGCGTTCGCAATGATGCTGCCCATCGCTGGCGTAGCCGTCGCCATCGACATCATCGGCAAGCTAATCGAGAAGCACGAAGCTCTACAGGAGGCCATCCGCAAAGCTGGCGAAGAAGCCAACATAATGGCCGATAAGAGCACCGACCTCACCAAGTCACTCACTCTTACCAACCTCAAATTGGATGACCAGATCGCCAAGCTGGAGCGGAAGCCGTCGCACAACTATATGGCGGAGGCAATCCTTGAAACCTCGCTAGACGTTGACAAGCTGGCGGCTACCTACGCCTCTGATTTCGCGAAGATGAACGAGGAAGTGGATAAGCACATCGGCATCGTTCACAACGTTGGCCGCGCTCTATACGACGCATTCTCCGGCGAAGGTCAGGCTCACGGTTACGGAAACGAAACCGACAAGCTCTGGGATTTGCGCAAGGCAATCGCGGCGGTATCCGATGCTCAGCGCAAGATGACCGAGGCTCCGGTCGGCACGCCGGAAGCATTGGCCGCCACGAACGCCTACCGCCAAGCACTGGTTGAGCAGGGTAAGGCGATTGACACGCTGCGCCAGTGGCAGGTCAAGGGTTCGGAAGCGGATGTGAAGTATGCCGCCGCTGCTAACGAGACTGCGGACGCCATCAAGAATCTCAACCTCACGCTAGACGCAGGCGCTAAGAAGCAAAGCATCGGCGGCTTGGACCAGATGGCCGATGACATCAAGAACAACCTGATTCCCTACTTTGGCGAGTTCATGCAGCAACAGATTAAGTCTGGCCATTACGCCAGCGCCGCTGCGAAGGAGTTTGCCGAGCACTGGTCTGCGGTATTCGCGAAGCAAACCGAGGAAGGCCAGAAGGCCGCCGAAAAGATGAAGCACGTCTGGGCGGACTACGCTCAGGAACAAATCAAAAAGCAGCAAGAAGCGGACAAGATCACGCTGCAAGGTCAGAAAGAAAACGCGGAACAGATTGAACACATCTGGACCCGCGAGACCGAAATCAACGTCCAGAACTACAAGGACATGGTTCAGCAGATGAAGGCGCAGACCGCTTCCCTGCAAGCCGGGTTTGAGACTAAGAACGCTGGGAAGTCTGGTCTGGGACTCGATGAAGCCAAGCTCGAGGAGGACCGGGAACTCATCGCGCAAATCTCCCAACAGATGGCGGATTTGGAAGCTGAGAAGAAACAGCTACAGGCGGACGAAGGTCTCCTCAATCCGAACGACACCGCCAACATCAACAAGTACAAGCAGGCCATCGCCGAGCTAACCGAACAGATGTCTATGCTCGCGAAGGAACAAGCTAAGGCGCAGGGAGAAACCGTTCAGCTCGGTACGTCTTGGCAGTCTTACTTCACGAGGATGCAGGGTTCAACTACCGACCTGTCCACCGCGATCAAGACGAACCTGCAAGGCTCGGTCACTCAGTTCAATCAGCAGTTCGCACAGGGTATGGCCAAGTCCATCGTTGAGGGCAAGAGCTTCGGCGAAGCGATGCGCGGTGTCGCTGCCAACATTCTTGAGTCAATGCTCTCGATGCTCATCAAGTGGGGATTAGAGCAGGGCGAATTGTTCGTGATGCAGAAGCTGGGATTCTCGCTCGTCAACTCTACGCAGATCGCGCAAGCCACGGCGACGACTACCGTCCTCAAGACTTTGGCAGCGGGATTGGCCGGAGCGAACGCAACCGCGTCTATGGCCGGAGCACCCTTCCCGATTGACACATCCGCCCCGGCGTTCGGCGCGCAGATGATGGCAACCGCGCTGAGCTTCGAAGTCGGCGGCAAGATTCCTGGCGACGGCGCTGTACCAATCATCGGTCACGGCGGCGAAACAGTCGTTACCAAGGCGCTCACCGATCGCGTCGAGGCTTCTGAGCGCAACGGCGGTAAGAGCGGCGGCGACATCCACTATCACGACCACAGCAACTACACAGCTTTGGATTCGGACGGTTTGGAAAGAGTTCTGACGAAGAACCGCACCGCGATTACACGCAACATTCGCGCGATTTCCAGAAAGAGGAACAAGTAAATGAGCTACGCAATCATGCCCACGCTGCCGCTCAGTTTGGCAGCCGGACTCAAGAAGTCGCCGAACTTCGACGGCACAATCCGCCAGAAGTCTGTTGCTGGTATCAGCAGCGTCACCACCACGAAGCCTTTCCCGACGTGGGACTTCGAGTTCTCCCTTGACCACATTCAAGGTCAGGAAGCTCTCTCTACATCTGCGCTCGCCAAGATGATGGGCACGTTCATGGCGACACAGGGCGGCGCTCAGCTATTCCTGTTCACCGATCCGCAAGACAACACAATAACGACCGGACAATTCGGAACTGGTGACGGGACCACTACGGCATTCCAACTCAGCCGCAACATCAACGGTCAGGTGGACATCATCCAGAACTTGAGCGGCACGCCAAACATCTTCGTTAACGGCACGCTCACGACTCCCTCAAACATCTCCACCACTGGCGTCGTCACATTCTCATCCGCTCCTTTGAGCGGCAAGGTTCTTACTTGGACCGGGGCGTTCTACTTCCTGTGCCGATTCTCCGAGGACACGATTGATGCCACGCGCTCCTTCACTACGAATAGCGGCATTGACCAGTGGGAAGTTCAGGGCGTCAAGTTCAGCAGCGAATTTGTCACCACGTCCTCCTACGGAAAGATCGCGGCGGCGGGAGGCAGCTAATGAGCAAAAGACTATATCCATCATCGCTAAAGACTTTCTTGCAGCAGAACCCAAGCTGCATCAAGGCGGACTTGTTTGTCATCAACCTGCCGACGGCAGCGACGATGTACGTCACGGAAGGTCAGTTCGACATCACCGTTCTATCCGGCACAACCGGATGGACTGGCGCCACAACTACGTTCAAGGCTTCGCAGTATGGCAAGTGGACACGCGGACCGATCACTTCGGAAGCGAGCTTTGACCTTTCGTCCAACGACATGCGTTTGGTTTGCGACCCGCAACAGAGCACCGCCTACCCGAACCTGACTCTAGGCATCTTGGGCGCGGCGTTCAATGGATTGTTCGACGCCTGCCCGGTCACCGTTTACACCTGCTACATGCCAAACGGTCAGTACGGAAACGTGTCGGCGGGATTGGAGACCAAGTTTGGCGGGTTCATTGAAAAGATCACGCACATCGACCGCAACTATGTTGAGTTCTCGGTTGCTGACCCTCTGTTTCTATTCAACCAAAAGATTCCTTCGCGTCTGATTCAGGCTCCGTGTTCTTGGAGTTTCTGCGACAGCAACTGCACGCTGAGCGCGGCTACCTACACGCAGAATTTCACGCTGAAGACTGGCAGCACGCAAACAACTCTCACGCCTGTCACGGCGTTCACGCAGCCCGTTGGTTGGGCGACACAGGGCAAGGTGAAGTGCCTCACCGGAAACAACGCTGGGTTGACCGCGACCGTGAAGCTGCACGACAGCAGCGGGAACCTTCAAGTGGTCCTCCCTTGGCTGCTCCCTGTAGCCGCTGGTGACACCTTCAGCGTCATCGCCGGGTGCGACAAGTCGGCGACGGCCTGTGCCAACCGCGTAACGGCGGCTGGCGCGGCGGTCAACAACCTCGTCAACTTCCCGGGAATGGTCTCCGTGCCTGTGCAGAGCGTGGGAGGACTGTAATGCCGCTCACCAACACACAACGCGAGCGCATCGTGGCCGAGGGGAAAACTTGGTGGAACACACCATATAGAGGATGGACCTGCCTCAAGGGAGTCGGCGCGGATTGCGGCCAGCTACTGAAGGGAGTTTTTGTCGGCGCGGGATTCAAGAAGGTTGCGGATGTGAAGATTCCTCTCACCTACAGCTTGCGGGCGGGGACGCACAACAAGAGCACTGAATATCTTGGACTGGTTGAACAGTGCATGAGGGAAATTCCCGAGTCGGAAGTGAAGCCGGGAGACGTCGTTGTTTACCGAGTCGGACTGAGCTTCGCTCACGCCGCCATCATCGTGACTTGGCCGGAGGTCGTCATTCACACACTGGATGGCCTGGGCTGTCATGCCTCGCACGGCGGCGCTACGCAGTTCAGCCAGAACCACATGCTGAAAGATTTGGATAAGAAGTTCTACACGCTACGCGATGAATTTATAGAGGAAGAAAAGTAATGGGAATGGGAGACAACAACGGGCCGCAGAAGATCGCGGGCGTAAATATCAACGAATCCGCTGAGGGCGTTCCTCTCATCGTCGCAATCGGAACTGTGGACGTACAGCAACAGGTGCTGTGGATTGACGGCTTCTCCGCGAGAAAGATTTCTTCCAAGGGGTCTGGCGGTAAGGGCGGTGGCAAGAGTGGACAGTACGATTACTCCGCCAACGTGCTGGTCGCGATCGGAGATGGTCCTGCCCTTGGCATCGGGGACGTGTGGACTCCGTCTTGGCTCAACAGCCCGACAGCCGTTGAGACCTACACAATCACTAGCGGAGCTGGCCTCAGCTACACGCCGACCAACGCTACGGCTTTCTACAACGACCTTGGTCCCGGATTTCAGAATGTCTTCAGCCAGCTGTTCAACGATTTCTCCGCACCAACGTCCACCAGTCTGGCTGGAACGGACGTGGCTCCGCTCATCAAACTCGCGTTCGGTTCGGCGCTGACGACCGGAACCTACAGCATCAATCCGACTGGGAACGTTTACAACTGGTCTGCATCTGACATTGGCAAGACCGTCACGATTCCGTA
Source organism: uncultured Acidobacteriota bacterium (assembly GCA_963719065.1). Classification (GTDB taxonomy): domain Bacteria; phylum Acidobacteriota; class Terriglobia; order Acidiferrales; family UBA7541; genus Palsa-295. Next base: position 1,470,905 of record CAVRAM010000001.1, read on the forward strand.
CACGTACAAGCTCACGAACATCAACCGTCAAGAGACGGACATCGTGCCTTCCGGCAAGACCATCACGGTCACCGGAACGGGCGGCGGCTCAAACGTCAACTTCGACTACGGCGTCATCTACACCAACACTGGCAATGCCCTCACGAAGGTCACGGGAACTCCGACCGTAACGGGAACCTACAGCATCTCCGGCTTGGGCGGCAGCACGGCTACGTACAAGTTCGCTCCGGGTGACATCAACGCAGAAGTCACGGAGACGTTCGGCATCAATGACCCGAACGCCATTTCGCCGGGTCAGCCTCAATCGCTCAACTACACGTTCATCAACGGAGCGATGGGACAGCCTGTCAATGCGTTCTTCACCTCCAAATATCCTGACGCTGCGTTCGCATATCCCGGCGTGGCTCTGGGTCTGTTCACTCCCATGGAGTTGGGCGCAGGCGCGGAGATTCAGGAAATCCGGTACGAAAGAATCTCACCCGACATCTACGGCGGCGGCATTCAGGACTGCAACCCTGTACAGGCAATCTACAAAGTTCTTACAAACCAGCAGTGGGGACTCGGGGTCGGCAACGTACCTTTCCCCATGTCTTGTATCGACAACGGCGCGGGCGGCACTTGGGGCAGTGCGTCTGCTACGGGCGGAACTCGCGTGACCAGCACCACAACTTGGAACTGGTGCGCGGCGCAAAGCTACTTCATCTCTCCTCGTTTGGATTCTCAGGACTCCGTCTCTTCTACGGTAGGTAAGTGGCTAGAAGCTGGCTGCATCGGCGGATTCTTTTCCGAGAATCTTCTCAAGCTAGTTCCTTACGGCGACACCAGCGCGGCTGGCAACGGCTGCACGTGGCAAGCTCCCAGCAATTTCATCGTCGCTTTGGATGACACGATCTTCCTCAAGACTGACGAAGGCGCTGACCCGGTCAAGATCACGCGCTCTGACCCGGCTGATGCTTGGAATACGGTTCAGGTCACGTTCGACAATCGCCAGCAACAGTACGAGCCGAAGACAGTTCCTGAATCTGACCAGGCATTCATCGACCGCTGGGGACCTCGCATTGAGGAACCACAGGAATACGATTTCATCCACACGATCACCGCTGCGACGTTCGCGGCGAACCTGCGCCTGAAGCGCGGTCTCTACATCCGCAACACCTACGAGTTCACGCTCCCTTACTCCTATTCCTACTTGGAGCCGATGGACATCGTCACGATCAGCACGACATCCTTCTTTGCTGGCGGCTTGAACAACGTCAACCTCGGCGTAACGAACTTGCCCGTCCGCATTCAGAAGATTGTGGACAACCCTGGCAAGGAAGGACTCCAGGTCACGGCGGAAGACTATCCGTTTGGCGCTCACCAGCCTGTCATTTACAACAAGCAGCTCTCAACGTTTGAGCCTGTCGCGAATGCATACGCGGATCCCGGCGCGACCGAACTTGTTTGGGCAGAAGCTCCAAGTGCTTTGGCTCAGGCGCACGGTAACGTGACGGGCGATACGCTCTTGTTCGCTGCCTGCGGTGTGTCCCAGAACTGGGGCAGCACCAACCTGAATATCGCTACGACTATCGGCGGCGATTACATCGACACTCTGACGCTCACCGAAGCCGGACGCATCGGCCAACTCGCCGCAGCGTTCCCGGCCCAAGCTACCGACAATTTTTCTTCGGGAAGCACGCTCTCGGCATCTTGGACTGTCAACGAAGGTGCGTTCACCGTCACCACAATCGGTTCACCAGCGAATGGCGTCGTAGAAATCTCGTCGGTTGGTACGGACTCTCGCGCCAATGCTTGGTTCAACGCGACGATTTTCAACGCGAATCAATACGCCTCAGCAAACCTCACGTCCGCTCCCACTACGAGCGGCGACGCTCTCGGTGTTGCTGTGCGCATGTCCGCAACAGGAGAAAGCTATTACGGCTTCTACCTCACGCCAACAGCTTGGTTCTTGTTCAAGAACGTCGCTGGCACGATCACTGTGTTCCCCGGAGCAACGGGCACAGGTTCACACACAGCAACGATCGGCGACGGAATTTCTCTGAGCGCGAATGGCACGACCGTTACGGCGGCCATCAACAGCTCAATCATCTCGACTGTCACGGATTCGTCTCTAGCTTCTGGTCAGCCGGGTATCCAAGGATTCCACGTCTTCAGTGCGAGCAACTCGCTGGACAACTTTCAGTGCGGAAATCTCAGCGGAGATCCCGACACCGTTAACAATTTGCTCGTCGCTCTGGTTGAGAACTCTCCGATGTGGGAAGCGGGAACATCCACGGACGCCGACCAGTACAACACGCTGCTCTATGTTGACGGCGAAATCATGGCTCACTCCGCGCTGTCCTACACGGGACAGAACGAAGTCAGCATGACCGGATACATCCGTCGCGGTTTGTACGGAACGACGATGAGGCAGCATCAAGCGGGCGGACTCGTCATGCGCCTAGACAGCTCGGTTGCGCAGTACAACTACCCGCCACAGTGGCGCGGCACGACCGTGTACTACAAGGCGCAGAGCGTCAACTCGTTCGGCAACATGCCGCAAAATTTGGGCAGCATCACGGGAACCGCGCTGACCATCCCCGGCCTGAACAGCGGCACCATCGACGGCTCGACAGGACTTCTGTTCCCGCAGTACAACACCGCCACCTATCAGGGCGCATACAGCGCCTCGGTCGCATATCTCGTCGGCAACATCGTCGGATACCTGGGCAACACCTACCAATGCATCGAGGCGACGACGCCGGGAACTGCTCCGACCAACACAACATTCTGGTTCTTGGTTTCGGCGAACAACGCCGTGTTCCTCGGCAACTGGAGCAGCGCGACTGCCTACCAAATCAGCAACACCGTCATCGACGTTGCCGGGGGCGGAGGCTTGTACTACTGCTTGGTTGCGAATACGAACGTTCAGCCGTCCACGAACTCCACGGATTGGCAGTCGCTCGGCAACCCAAGTTCTAACGTCTTCATCGGCACGTGGTCTAGCAGCGTTCACTACGCGGTGGGCAACATCGTTGAATACATCGGCTCGCAGTATGTCGCGGTTTCGGCGAACACGAACATCACTCCGGTAATCGGTAGCAGCGCGTGGACTCTGCTCGGCTCTAACGCTCTATTCACAGGAACGTGGAGCAGCTCAACCGCCTACACCGCAAACATGATCGCCGTGGAAAACGGAAACATGTACCAATGCATCTTGGCGAACACGAACCAAGTTCCGCCGAATGCCACGTACTGGCAGCTCACGGGACCAGCGACACTCGACAACCTGCTTGATGGCTCCGTCTGGATCAAGAACGTCGGCCTTGAGTCTTCGCAGAGCATCGTCGTTCCTAACAGCAACTTCCAAGCGAGCGCTTCTATTCCGATTCCGGGTTGGGGAGCAAGCAATGCGACGGTCAGCTACGAAACCTCATCGCCGTTCGCGGGAACGCAGAGCCTGAAGATCGTCGCGACCGCGCAGTTCGGCGGCGTGCAATCCATCAAGTCCTGGGCTGTCACGCCGGGTCAACAGTTCTTCTTCAGCTGCGCGATGAAGTCGGACGGCACGCAGATTGCCGACGCGGGACTCGCGTTCTACCAAGCGAACGGAACGTTCATCTCTAGCGTCGCGTGCCCTGCCTACACTACGGCTTCGTGGGCTGTGGCAACCACGTTCGGCGCGGCTCCGGCTCTCGCATCCTCGATGAAGATTTTCCTTGAGAACGGTACGGGCGCGGGCGGCGTCGTTGAGTTTGACGAACCGAACATCCAGATGATTCTTACGTCCTCCAACACACTCGTTGGTCAGGGCAGCATTGCTACCGTGTCGGACTACGCGCTCAGCTATGCCGCGACGACCACGACGATCACTTGGAGCTGGTCGGCGTTCAACGTGTACTGCCCGAACGGAACCACGTACACCATCGCGGCTTCAACGGGAACTGCGACCGCGCATTCGTTGCCGACTAGCGGAACCATTCAGACGTCCGTGTCGAACGCACCGATTGAATACACCGGACTCACGGCTTCGCACACTTACAACTTCACGCCGTTCGTGACGCTGAATGCCGACGGGACGGGAACGGTCAACATCCTTTGGACGAATGCTTCTATGCCGACGCTGGCGCAGCAAGCCCAGGTCGCGAATGGCGACACCAGCGTTCCCTGCTCAAGTTCGATCTTCGTGACCGCTGCTACCCCGGCTTCGGGAACTGGCGGTGGAGGTGGCGGCGGCGGTACGCCGACTTGCTTCAGCCCGAACACGCGGGTCAAGACGCAGCGCGGTGATGTCCGCATTGATGAACTCCGTCCGAAGCAGGACTACGTTCTGACGGCTCGTGGAACTTGGAAGCGGATCACCTACGTCACGACGAAGGATTGGCACGAAGAGATGATGGATATGGGCAACGGCGAATACACCACGCCGGGTCACCACTTCCTAGACGAGAGCGACGCGGCGAAGCCTTGGAAGCCAGTCAAGGAATTCATGCAGTTCCCGCGTGTCGCTTACCACGGCACCATTCACAACGTTCACGTGGATTGCGATGACGACGGCAGCGCCGCCGATACCGAGCACAGCTTCACGCTGGCAAACGGCTGCGTGGTCCACAACTTCCTGCCGACAACGTAAGGAGACGCAATGCAGCAGCTATTTTTTATCGCACCGAAAGGCTACCCGCAGGTCAAGCAGAGTGGCGTTCACTCCACGCACGGCTGGGTTGCGGACGGAGACGATCCCACGAAGGACCAGCTCATCGGCGTCGTGGAGATTCACAGTTCGCATAAGGATGCGGAGTACGTCATCGACAAGCTGGAAGCTGTCGGCATCATGTGGCTACCGAATCACAAGAACGCCACGGTGATCGCACCGGAACACGCAGCCGCGCTGGCGCGTCACGGCGTCACTTCGTCTGACACGACAGCATCAGCGATGAAGAAAGTGTTCGCGAAGTCTGGATTCCCACCGCACAAACCGTCGCGTTTTTAAGCTGACAGGGGAATTCCTATTCTTTGTCGGTCAGGATGATTCTAGGCTTTTCGGGTTCAGCTTTCTTCTTGTCGATGAGCTTCTTTGCACCATGAATAGCGGCTTGCGCAACCTCTTTTGTGGCCGCTCCCGCAATCGCTATCACGAGGTCATGGGGCAATGCGTCGTTTGCTGTGCTTCGCCCGGTACCCTTCGGTTTTTCTTTCATAATTGAAACTCTATACCTCGCCTAGACCTGACACAAGAGACCAGCGCATCGGAATTCTGTCTTGAACTTTAGTAACATTTTTGGCTAGTACCCAAAAGAGGTGTTTACTTTGTCGCCAATAGTGAGCGATGGTTCACTCAGTTCCTAGGAGGGAACGCAAATGGCAAAAGTAAACTCAGCGAAGCGAGTTCGGAAGTCCCGCAAGGTTATCTCGGATGTGAAACTGGCAGCGGCGAACGATGTTCAGCCGGAAGCCGTGGTGGCACCAAATCAGTCCGCCGCCCCGAAACTTCCTCCGGCTACGGCCTCTGCGGTGAAGTCGGGCGCGATGTACGCGGTGTTGGCGGGTCGCCCTTCAAAGGCCGCTGTCATCGCGACGTTTGGAAAAAGCGGCTACGCCCTTTCTTGGTTGGGTCGTGCAGAGAAGATGGGCATCCCTAGCGAGCAGCTCTGCTCGCGATTCAAGGACCTGTCCACCCGCGATCTCGTGAAGTCGGATTGGGAAGCGGTGAATGTGAAGAAGGAGAAAGCGACTACGAAGTCCTAGGTGTACAACATCTGCCTCCGCGCGAAGACCCCGGACATTTGTCGCCCATAACGACTGCTTCCGGGGTCTTCGTGTGTTAGGACTTCTGGGTGGCGCGAACCTTCGCCCACCGCGCCTTCTGAGCCTTGCTCAGCTTGGCCTTAGTAGCGGCGGACATCTTCCCCTTCTTAACGCCCTTCCTAACGCTCGTCGTGACGTCTCCCGCTATTGCTTCTATCGCCTTCTCAATTCCAGCGAGCCTCTTCTTCAACGCATCCCTTACTTCATGAAGGACTTCAAGTGCTTTGTCCATATACACCTCGGACCAGAAACATACTACAGGACCCAGTAGAGACGCCACCTGCGTCCATTGGAGATATACAAGTGAGCGGCAACTTCAGCTGGATTCCCGTATCGGCGGTCTATTGGGTAGTTGGAGTCCTCGTATCTGCGCTCGTGTCGCTCTCCGCGTTCCTCATCAATCGGCTTGTCCAAGCCGTGAAGAAGGATTTCCAGACCGCAATGGCACAGCTCTCAACGATTGAGAACACCACTCGTGTTCAGGCCGAGAACCACCTTTTTACGATCCAAACTGAGTCCATCAAGCAGACACAGCTGCTCGCCGAGATGATTAAGGAACAAGCCACGACCAACGGCTACCTCAAGGCCGTAGTCGATATGTCTAACCGCCCTGCCTAACTTCTGCTGCGTTAAATGGAAAGACCCCGCTCATCGTTTAGATGGGCGGGGTCTTCGTGTGTTAGGAACCAAATGTAACAATTTTTTACAAATCAGGTGGATCGCTCGGGTCCGGCGTAGGCAAATCGACTTCCTGCCAGAAATCCTGATACTGCGCGGCAGAGAAGAAGACACCCGAGCAACGATGTCCGGTGAACGGAGTGACGCCGTGGACATCGTCGCCGTAAAACAACAACAGATCGCCGGGTTGAAGGTTGAAGCACACGCCGTACTGCGGCAGGACCAATCCGCCGCCCTCGTACTCTCCCATCGTGAACACAGCCGACAGGCTCTCGTTTAGGTTGTGCCCGTCGCGGTGGTACGCGCTGCGCACTCCGGAGTTGCCGTAGCACGACGAGAATGCGGTTTCGTTGTCCATCCCGCCGTAGAAATTATAGACGCCGTTTCCTACCCAACCCTCAGCTTGGTAACGTTGAAGGTCGAGATATTCCTGCGCGAACAGGTCGTCAATTTCCCGCAGGATTGGTTCCAACGCCGGACGTGCATTGCGATGTTTACGTGTCCACCCGCTCAAGCGACCGCGTCGGCAGCGCGGGTTCGGCGCTAGATACCCGATCACGTCCGAATATCCAGTGATAGCCTGTACCGACTTGGGCACTTCGGTCGTGTCTGACACCGAACCGTCCTTGCAGATGCGGGGCAGCGCGGAGCCGCTCCCGGCGACGTTGAAGCGATTGCTTACGGGCGTGGTTATCGTCTTGATGTGCTTGTGTGCCGACTCGATTGCTTTCGGGCTGAGAGCTCCCGGCATCAGGCGACCGATCAAGCGAACCTCTTTTGGTTCACTGTAAAGTGGAGATTGCTCGGCGAGCATTACCTCCACGTCGTCTTCAAACGGGCGTGTGTAGTGCGAGTGGTTGGCGAAGGAGCCGACTAGCTCCTTCGCCTTTTTCTCGCTGTCGTAAAGGATGTTGACCTTACGCGGCGGCAACGGTGTTCTCCGACTGCGTCACGATAATCCCGAACGGCAAATCGTCGTCCGTGATTACCGGGCGTGCTGCGGCTTCAGCTTCGTCTTCCGCCTTCCACTGCGCTATCTCTTCCGCAGTGGGCGGTTCCATCGGTTTGCCCTTGATGATGGTGTAGAAAGCTTCGCGTAGGATGCTCTGTACCCACTCGTGTTCTTTCGACATCACCAGTTTGAACATGCCCTTCTCGTCCTCCGTCACGCCTTCCACAATGATGCGGTAGGACTTTGGCCCGTTCAGGTCGCGCTTGAGCGCTTCGTTCACTTTCTCACGTTCCTCGTCGATCATCGTGGAAACGGTTTCGGCGTGGGTGTCGGGTTCGTCAGTGTTAACCGTTTCCGCATCCAGCTTGATCCCGTCCGCTTCCTTGGCCTTGTTCATCCAGTTGTAAGCGGTCTGACGGTTCAACCCGAACTCGGACTCGAGGAAGCTGATCCACACACCGTGCGGTGCAACCTCACGGAACTGGATAAGCTGACGCCCGAACTCCAAGCGCCACCCTTCCCCCATCTTCCAGGTTGCGCGGAGCTGGTCTTTTATCAGGTCCAACGCAGCGGTAGCCGTTGGGTCCGTTAACTCTTCATCGTCTGCGGGCACATCTAATGTTTTACGCATAAAGCCTCTTAGCTTGAATTTCGACACCGAGAATCCGGCGTCGATTAAAGGGAATACGACAGCCGCGTCGAATCTCTGCAATTCAGCCTGAAATAGTTGCGGGCGACGCTGGAAGTGTGGCGGGAAGGCACCCCTGTCCTCAGAGAGAGGTTTCTCGGTGGCGGGTGTGGCTAATTGGCCACAATTGGAGAGGATTCCCCTAAAAGGCTGCGACGACGCCAGCACGTGTATTAGCTTTATGTGAAGTTTACTTCCCAATCCGGCGCGGCTAACCTACCGCCAGCGGCAAGGCACGAGAGGAGAATCGTGCCGAAACGTAGATTTCAAACAGGTTGTCTCAGGAGGGAAACCAAGTCGTGGATTCTGTACTACTGGGCGGATATAGAGGATAACGGGGTCATCCGGCGGAAGAAGCGCTGCGTGAAGGTCGGCCCGAACACGCTGTCCAAGGCCGAAGCCAAGAAGGCATCGCAACCGATGCTGGAGCAGATCAACGAGGGCGGCGTCATCGTGGCGGGAACTACCCTTCGCGATTTCATACCCGAGTGGCGCAAGACCGTGGCTCCGACGTTGAAGCCGTCAACGGTCGATACGATGGAGACAAACCTACGCGCCCACATCCTCCCGCAGCTGGGGGATGTGATGCTCCATAACCTCGACACCCGGCAAGTACAGAACCTAGTGAACAGCTTGAAATGTCCTGCTCGGAAAACTAAGCAGAACGTAGTGGGAGATCTGCTTTCGATCCTCTCAGCGGCACGCTCTCCACAATGGGGACACTTAGTGCCAAAGGTGGACGAAGGCACTCTCTACGTCAGCGGTCGGGAGCCTAACGAGGCATTCAGCTTCACGGTGGGTCAAGTCCGCGCCATTCTGCTGAAGTTCTCCGGGACCAAGTGGGAATTGTTCTTCACGATGCTCGCACTGACAGGACTCAGAGCCGGGGAAATTCTCGGACTCAGAGTGGAAGATTGCGACATGAAGCGCCGCCTGATTTTCGTTAAGCAGACGGCGTGGGAAGGTCAGATTATTCCGGGCGCTAAGACCGAGGCCAGCAAGAACTCGGTCCCAATGCCTTCGCTGGTGCGGGAATTGTTAGAGAAGAATCCCAGGCAGGCTGGGCTCCTATTCGTGAACAGGCGCGGTCGGCCTTACAGCCGGAACAAGATCGTGGAGAAAATTCTGCATCCTGTTCTGGACGAACTGGGGATTGACCGCAAAGGTAAGCGAGTAGGGTTTCATGCCTTCCGACATGCGTTGGCTTCACTGCTGGTAGAGCACGCTTCTGCCGCCGTAGCACAGCGTCAGCTGCGGCACACAGAGGCGAGCACCACGCTCAACCTCTACGCACACGTCATTCCAAGTCATCACGTTGACGCGGTAGAGGAAATCCAGCGGTATGTAACGGTAGGTGAGAACGTCGTAAGTTAATGGAAACATTGG
>CAVRAM010000002.1:0-755693 GCA_963719065.1 uncultured Acidobacteriota bacterium
ATCGTCTGATCGCGTTCGGTGTCTGCTTCGTCTGCAGGGAGTCTCGATTACAGCTCTCTGCGGACGGAGTAGGCAACACCAATTAACGAAGATGAGCGCTTGTGACAATCCGGCTCGTGCGGCGCGGCGAAAGGCGGAATTGTGTGAGCGGAACGGCAGCGAGGAAGTCCGCTGCATCTACTGCGGCCACACCGACCCGCTTGTTGTAAGATCCTCGCCGAATTCAAGAGCACCACTTTATCAGCCGCGAGCGAGATTCAGTCACGGCACCCGTTTGTTTGAACTGCCACGCAGCAGCGCACGAACGTATCCGTGAGGCAAACATCAGCATGACGTGCGAGAACGATCCAAAGGCATTCGCGAGCGCGATATTTCGATTACTGGCGGTTCATTTTTCGTTGCTCGCGTTGGCTTGCCGACGATTCGCCAAGAAAATGGAAAAGAAATGACGTGCTACACGATCTGCACCTTAGAGCGCATGTCGTGGTTTCCGGTGGCAAGAAAGCCCGCGCAAAGAAGCGCAGGAAAATCAGCGTACCCCCAAGCTGTGGCCTGACAATGCGCTTGTCTGGGACACGGAATCCACGCTCGATCTTGAACAGAAGCTGAATTTCGGTATTTGGCGTTTCTGCGAATGCAGGACCGCGTCTATGTTCCCGTCCAAGAGGGCATCTTCTACCGCGATGACCTACCTGCCAAAGATGTCCAAACCGTTGTTCGCTACGCCAAGAAAGACTCGCCGACGGGCTTGTTCCGGGAGCGGATCGCGAATTGGTCGTCCTCACAAGGTCCGAATTTTTGGAACGAATCCTCTGGAACTCGGTGCGCGCTGGGGCGCTAATCGTGGGCTTCAACCTGCCTTTCGATGTGGCGCGTATCGCGGTCCGCGCGACACCAGCGGTCGAGGGTGGATTTTCCTTCGTCCTGAGTCAACTCAGTCGGAAGGGCGTCGAGAAGCTTCATCGCCCGCGCGTGAGGATCGCGCCGCTCAACGGAGTGGCTGAGAAGATCGAACTGATGGCAGTCCGTTATAAGGCTGAGCGAAGTCGTTGGCATCGTGGGCATTTCCTCGATCTTCACACCCTGGCATTCGCATTGACCGACAAGAGTCATTCCCTAGAGAGCGCAATCGAGGCATTCGGTTCGACTATCAAGAAGCAAAAGTACGACCCAACCGGAAAGATAACTTACACAGAGATTGATTACGCACGGGACGATGTCCGCGCGACGCTCGGATTACTCAATACTTTAAAGCGCGAATACGAATTACACCCAATCCATTTGCCTCCATACGAGGCGTACAGTCCCGCCTCAATTGGAAAAGCGTATCTTCGCGCGATGGGAATTCAGGAGCCTTTGGCCAAATTCAATGACATTCGTCCCAGAATTCATGGCATTGCGATGTCTGCCTACTTCGGTGGCAGGGCTGAATGTCGAATCAGGCGTTGGCCCGTACCAGTCGTTCCGGTCGATTTGACGAGCGAATATCCGAGCGTGGATGCGCTTCTGGGAATCTGGAACATTTTGACGGCTCAGCGATTAGAAATCGTCGATGTCACTGATGACGTTAGGAAAATCCTGAGATTGGTGAAGCTAAAGCGTGTGTTTGAGCCGTCGTTTTGGAAGAAGCTCAATTTCTACGCATCGGTCATCCCTGACGGGGAGGTCGTGCCTGTCCGGGCGGTTTATGGAACGAGCGGCAGTACCTGCAACATCGGCTTGAATGAACTTCACTGGAAACAAAAGCTTTGGTTCGCTGGGCCCGATTTGGTTTCCGCTGTGTTAAATGGAAAAGGTCGTATTCCGAAGGTCCTCAAGGCATTTCGAATTGTCCCACGTGGCAAACAACGGGGCTTAAGCCAATTAAATTGCGTGGGGAAATTCTGATTGACCCGAGAAAAGAGGATTTCTTCACACGCGTAATCGAATATCGAAAGCAAAACCAGGAAAACGAGCAATTGGAGTATTTTCTTAAAGATTTTGGCCAACAGCACTTCTTATGGGACATATCTCGAATTGAATCCCGTAAGGGTTGAAACGAAAGAAACGACCAAAGATCACCATTTATTCCGGAGAACTGGTCAAGAAACAGCGTGCCCCGGACACGATCGAACAGCCCGGAAATTTCTATTTCCCGCTTCTCGGTGCTCTGATTACGTCCGGCGGGCGTTTGCTCCTCGCAATGATCGAGCGTTGCGTACGCGATGCGGGAGGGACCTATCTTTGCTGCGATACGGATGCCTTAACGATTGTCGCCAGCAAGAATGGCGGGCCCGTACAAATGCCGGATGGCACCTCAGAAATGCGTTGTCTTGGGCGAAGGTCGAGCGGGATTACACGGCGATTTGATTCACTTTCACCGTATAACCGCAAAATCGTTCCCCATTTGCTGCGGCTGACGAAAGAAAATTTCAACAAAATAAGAATTCAACGGCAATTGTACGGATTATCGATTGCTGCAAAGCGTTATGCGCTCTATACAACGAAATGCGGGAATTCATATTGCGGTCACTCCAATTGCGTCAAAATCGTAGATCCGAAGGCCCACGGTTTAATCTTTTTTGCTCCGAGCGATGAACGAGAAAAAGGCTTACCGAAATGGTGGTGGGAATTGTGGCGTTTTCTGTTGACCTCGAATTTAGGCAAATCAAAATCCCGAATTCAAAGTTTTGATGATTGGCGGGAAGGCAGTAAATGCGGAGACTGCCCGGAAATTGACAGTCAACCTAAATGGATTTCCCTGCCCGCAATGATGAAAATGAGAATCTCGACGCCACATTTCTTTGAACAAATGAAAGGAAAAGTCAGCCCATATGGATTTGTTTTACACCCCCGCACGCGCGAAAACGCAAAATTAACCCTGCTCACTCCATTTAGCAAGAATCGAGAAATGTGGGCTAAGTCCTTATGTATCAACACGCGCGACGGGAAATTACATCGGCTTGATGAAATTTCGCGGGCTGATGTGATTACTTTGGGGGATATTTTATGCGGATATATCCAACATCCTGAAATTAAATCCCTGGGTCCCGACGGCGAGAAATGCAGTTGCAGGAACGCGTGGTCTCTTACAAAGAATTCCAATATAGGGGCGGCCTACATCACCCCATCGGGAAGGAAATTTCACGATTTGAGCAAGGCCAAGACGATTTTATCGAAAATATCGAGGACTGCATGTATTCGATATGACGGTGGGCGAGTCGCGGCGAACGAGAGTTTAAAAGCGGAGATCAAAAAGCTTGGATTGCGAAAAACAACGAAGGAGACGGGGCTCGACCGGAAAACGATTCGTGCCGTCCTCACCGGGGAGAAAGTAAAGGTCTCAACGCTTGCGAAGGTCGTGAACGGATTGCAGTCTCAATGGCAGCGACCAGTGGGACTTCGGTTTCCGGGCGGTCGGAAAAGCCCCCCAATAGTGTCTTGGGGAGAATCTAGGCATGCCAAATGGCCGGTTAGCCGACGTATCAGCAGTTAGTCCGGAATCGTAGATCGGTTCGAGACGAATTGACTAGCCCCGGCAATTACGAAGTCCAACTGATCGATCGAGGAGTTCGATTCAAAATCCACTTTGCCGAAAAAAACTAACTCCCTTCCTGTAAGCGTCGTCGGGGGTGATGCGGGTAATTTCCATCAACGCACCGAGGCAAAATGGAACCAGGCTATAACGTATGGCGAAGTCCTAACGACAACGTGGGCCACGATCGGCAACCGACTCGATGTTTGAGTCGAGTGTCCGACTCATCTTTTGCTGGCACATACCCGCCTCTCGGTGCCAGGTCTGTCAACAATGCCCGGTTGCCACAAACTGTAAGAAGCACCGTACAAGTTCTGACAAACATAGTCAGGATTAAACGCAGCTTGGTTCGGATTAAAACTCGTCGGCGATTGAGCGTTGGCAGAGCATGACCACATCGCCGCCGGAAAGCCCAGCTTAGCGCAGAAAGCGGGCAAGTTGAATTCGCGGAAGTCGTAATTTCGATCTCCGCAAATTGTGTCACCAGGTTTTCCGGGAGGGAATGTCAGGAGGTGTGAGGTGTATCCGACTCCGTACTCGTCAACGCAGACTTCTTCCGATCGTAAAGGTGCGTCGCCAGGTGTGCACACCCAACCACGGGCAGTACCGTCGATGTTCCGCGTGCCGGCGTAACCGTGCCGTTTGCAATAACCATCAACATCAACGGGATACGCGGGCTTGAGCGGTATCTTGGTGTAGAGCCAACCGTTGGACGGTGGATTAGTCATGTAGGATGAACTCGATGCATTTGGGAGAGAATAAGAGACGACCAGCTTTGCTTCCCTTTGATAGCCCGCCCAGTTCATAAACTTCCAAGAGATGTGCACCCCGCGTTCATCCGTAGACACGTCGTACGATGTCTTGAGGAACCGCATCCAGCCCGGGCGGGGTGCTTGGGCACAATCCATGAACGGCGCGGTAGGATGACGCGGGCAGTCTAGCCATTCGCCCTGTCATCATGATCTCTGGCATAGGGAACCACACTTTCAATTTGAGCGGTTTGAGGGATTGTGACCTCGATGGTTTTGCACCGCGCGGAACTGTTGTTGCACTCGGGATCCGTTGTGCCCGGACCACACCCCGGGAAGAAAATTGTTCCCTGAGACGTGCAACCGTTACCGGGAACCACTTCAGTACTTTCCGAATGCAAAGTTTGGGCCGACGTTCCGTAACTGCCCAAGAACGCGAAGAATACAAAAAAGACAGGAATTACCAGCAACCGATGAAGGCGCATTTCATCACCCCTTGTTGAACACGCCCGTGCGTGGAAGACTTGTTGCAGTGTAGTTAGCAAGTCTGAAACAAGTAGTCAAGTACGTTAGGGAGATTCTAACGCTAGTAGCAATCGCGCTGCGACTTTCGCTACCGTCGAGCTAAGCAGAAGATATAAATGTAGCCGCCGGGCACGGAAATAATTCGCGATTTCGACAACGACCGATTCCATGAAATGTTACGGCTCACTCTGAAGTATCTTCTCCGAAACTAAATGGCCTATCGTGCGGGGTGGTCCCTTTTTCGCGCCCCTATCCGCCATCCCCCACCCACTTTGACGCCACTCCAAGCCTTCCCTATAATCGCCTCACCCAAAACGAACGAGGAACTCCGTGTACAAAGCTGTTGAAAACCGTTTCCGCAAAGCCCTTCTGCATCACATTCACGATCGCTACAAGACCGACGTCACCGTCGTCGCCGAGCGCCCGCCAAAACTTTCCATGGGAGAGCTCGCCTCCCCCGTCTGTTTCGAGCTCGCCAAGCGCCTGAAAAAACCGCCCCGGGCCCTGGCTCAGGAAATTGCGGTCGCCTTGAAACCCATCCAAGGCATCAGTCGCGTCGAAGTCGCCGGCGGCGGCTACCTGAACGCATTTTTCGATCGCTCTTCTTTTTTTCGCGCCGCCGTCGCCGAATCCGGTAACGAAGCCAAGCTTCCCGGCCCGGACGCTCCGAAAACCTGCGTCGAGCACACCAGCATTAACCCCAATAAAGCTGCCCACATCGGGCACTTGCGAAACGCCGTGCTGGGCGACACCTTTGCTCGCATCCTGCGTCACTCCGGTCGCCGCGTGGAGGTGCAGAACTACATCGACAACACCGGCGTTCAGGTCGCCGACGTGGTCCTCGGTTTCCTGCACCTCGAAAAAAAATCGATCGACGAAGTAAAGGCTCTCGCCGCGGCTCCGCTGTTTGACTATCTCTGCTGGGATCTCTACGCGCGGGTCACCACGTATCTGGCAGAAGATAAATCGCGTCTCGAACTTCGCAACCAGACGCTGAAAGAAATCGAAGAGGGCCACGGCGACGCGGCCCGCATGGGTGAAGTGGTTGCCACTGCAATCGTCATCTGCCAGCTGAAAACCGTCGGCAGGCTCAGCATTGACTACGATTTGCTCTCGCAGGAAAGCGAAATCCTGCACTTGAAATTCTGGGACGCAGCCTTCGAGCTGCTGAAATCAAGCGGCGCGATCGAACTGGCCACTTCCGGCAAAAATGCCGGGTGCTGGATCATGAAGCTGCCCTCGGATCGCGCCGCGGCGCCCGCGGGCTCAAACGCCGACGCGGCCGTGCAACCAGAAGAAAAAGAAGAAAATCCCGAAGAAGCCGAAGCGAAAATTATCGTTCGCTCAACCGGCACCGTCACCTACGTCGGCAAAGACATCGCCTATCACCTGTGGAAGTTCGGTCTGCTGAATCGCGATTTCTACTACCAGCCTTTTTTCAAACAGTGGAACGGCCGCGAAGCCTGGGTCACCAGCAGTGTCCCCGGCCCGAAGGACCACCCTGTTTTCGGCCACGCCGACGAAGTTTACAACGTGATCGATTCGCGCCAGACCTATCCGCAGCAAGTGGTGGTGGCCGGACTGCGCGCGCTGGGCTACGCGAAAGCCGCCGATCATTTGAAGCATTTCGCTTACAACGTTGTCGCGCTCACGCCGCGCTGCGCACTCGAACTCGGCTACGAAATTCCCGCCGAAGATTCGAAAAAACCGTACATCGAAGTGAGCGGACGAAAAGGACAGGGCGTGAAAGCGGACGACTTGCTCGACCGCATGGAAGCCAGCGCCCGCAAGGAAGTGGACGAACGCAACGCGGATCTACCGGAATCCGAACGCGTGGCGATCGCGCATGCCATCGCGATCGGAGCGCTGCGCTATTTTCTGCTGCGATTCACGCGCAACACCGTCATTGCTTTCGATTTTAAGGACGCGCTGAGTTTCGAAGGCGAAACCGGACCCTACGTGCAGTACGCCGTGGTGCGCATCAACGGAATTCTGCGCAAAGGCGCGGAACTCGATCCCAGTGTCGGCGCAGAAAATGCCGCCAACATCGAAAAACTGAAATCCGGCGCGCTCGATGCGAGCCCGTGGCTCGCACAGCCGGAGTTTGACGACATCTGGGACGTTGTGGTGCTGGCAGGTTCGCTCGACGCGAAAATCGAACTGGCGATTCACTCGCAGGAGCCGTCGGTTCTAACGCGCTTTGCGTTCGAACTCGCGCAACTGTTCAACGTTTTCTACCACAAGCATCCGATCCTGAAAGAATCGGATGCCCAGAAGCGCGCTTTCTTGCTGCTGGCCACGGCGCTTGTCCGCGAACAATTGGTGACCACTCTCAATCTGCTGGGAATTACTGCGCCGGAAAAAATGTAATCGCGCTACAACTTCATCGCGAAGTCGATGATCGACGGAATCGCCGTGCCTGTCGGACCTTTCGCCAGCCACGGTCGGCCGTTATCCACCCATGTAGTTGCCGCGATATCCAGATGAATCCACGGCGTATCGTCCACAAATTCCTTGATGAACCACGCGCCGGTGATCGCGCCTCCGCCCTTCCCCGTGCCGGTGTTGCGGATGTCCGCGATCTCGCTCTTGATCAGTTCGCGATATTCGTCGTCAATCGGCATCGGCCACATTTTTTCGCCGGAGGCTTTCGCGCTCTCGAGGAAATGATCCAGATATTCGCGCGGCGTGCCAAACGCGCCGACGTGAACCGTGCCGAGCGCCACTTGAATCGCGCCGGTGAGCGTTGCGGCGTCGATCAGATGCGTTGCACCCAGCTTGCGTGCATAAAACACGCCATCCGCCAAAATCAGCCGGCCTTCCGCGTCGGTGTTGATCACTTCGATCGTCTTGCCGCTCATCGCCGTTTGCACGTCGCCGGGTTTCTGCGCACGGCCTCCGGGCATATTTTCGGTGGCGGGAATTACGGCGATCACCGAAACGTTCGGCTTCAGATATGCCAGCGCTCGCATCGCGCCAAGCATCGTGGCGCCGCCGCCCATGTCGTACTTCATTTTTTCCATGTTGTCGGCGGGCTTGATGGAAATGCCGCCGGTATCGAATGTGACCGCCTTGCCCACCAGGCCCAGCACCGGCGCATCGGGCCGCACGTTTTCCGGAGTGTAGCGGACCACAATCACACGCGGCGGTTCTACGCTTCCTTGCGCAACGCCGATCAGCGCGCCCATTTTCAGCTCGGAAATTTTGCGCTCGTCCAGAATTTCAATGCCCAGGCCAACTTCCTTGGCCATCGCTTCGGCCTTGGCGGCCAGCATTTTCGGGGTCAGCTTGTTCGACGGCTCGTTGATCAGGTCGCGCGCGAAGTTCATCGATTCGCCGATCACGCGGCCGTCGTCGAGCGCTTTTTTCAGGTTGGCGTCGGCGTCAAATCCGGCGAGCGAAACCGACTGGATTTCTTTTTTCTCTTTCTTGTCGGTGTGGTATTTGTTCGATTCGTAGTCCGCGATCGTCAGGCCTTCGGTAGCAGCCTGTAGGGCTGCCGCGCCCCGCTGGCCTTCGCGCGTGACGAACACGAATTTCCGCACGCCTCTCGATTTCAAATAGCGCAGCGCCGAGCCGGCAATCTTGCGCAAGTCGGTCACCGCAAATTTGTCCGGCTTGCCCGCGCCCACCAGCAGGAGGCGTTTCGCTTGCAGTCCTTTCGGGAAATGCACCAGCACCATTTCCAGATTCTTGCCCGTCAGCTCACCGCTGGCGGCCAGAGCGCTGATCCCGCCGTCCATCGCGCGGTCCAAATCGCTTAACACTCCGGAAACTTTGTCGTCGTGGTCGAACACAAATGTGACCAGGGCATCGGCCTGAAGTGAAGAATATGGCTGGGATTCCAAGTGAATCTGCATGTGTTCCCTATTTCCCTTAGCGCCGGCGTGAACGTGCAATCGCTTCGTGCGCTTCTCGTTTGGCTTCTTTTTGTTTTTCGGATTCGCGGCGATCGTGAAATTTTTTGCCTTTCGCCACAGACAGTTCGCATTTCGCTATGCCGTCGCGGAAATAAATCTTGGTCGGAACGATGGTCATCCCCTTCTGCGCGGTCTGGGTCATCAACTTTCCGATTTCGCGGCGGTTCAATAGGAGCTTTCGCTTGCGAAGGGGTTCGTGATTTCGAAATCCGCCCGGCAAGTACTCAGGAATGTGGCAATTCACCAGCCACATTTCGCCGCCGCGGGCTTCGGCATAGGCTTCGCGGATCGAACCTTTGCCTTCACGGAGGCTTTTCACTTCGGTACCCACCAGTACTAGACCGGCCTCCATGTGCTCCAGCAGCTCGTAATTGTACGAAGCGGCGCGATTCTGCGAAACAATCTTCACGCCTTCGTGTTGATTACGATTGGAGTTCGTCTTCACGGATGCACCATCATAGCTGCCGCAGACGAGCTGCCGCAAGTCGCGGGTTTCCATCCAGCTCAGTTCGGAATGCTCATTTTCGAAACACCCGTGCCATTTTTGGGAAGGCACTTCGAGTTTTGCTGCGTCTAACCGGGCGTGAGGGGGATTCCTTGCCGCTGAACATCCTGAATGCTAGACTCTTAAAGCAAGACACCAACCCCTTCGGAGGTCCATTGTTACGCCGTTCAGGAATTCTTTCGCTGTTGGTGACGACTGCCCTGCTACTGGCGGGGTGCCCGAAGGGAAATACCGATTTTGATGCCGGCAAAAAAGCGAATGCCGTGCAGGACTATGATACGGCGCTAGTTGACTTCGATCGCGCCCTCCGTTCTGATCCCACCAATCCGGAATACAAGCTCAGAGCAACACAAGCGCGTTTTGACGCCAGCCAAACTCACTTGACCCGCGGCGAAGCCGCGTTGCGAACCGGCGACCTGCAACTGGCACTGGCAGAAT
The DNA here is from genome assembly GCA_963719065.1 of uncultured Acidobacteriota bacterium. Taxonomy (GTDB): domain Bacteria; phylum Acidobacteriota; class Terriglobia; order Acidiferrales; family UBA7541; genus Palsa-295. The sequence continues at coordinate 9,652 of CAVRAM010000002.1, forward strand.
TTCAGAAGTCGGCCATGCTGGATCCATCGAATTCCGCAGCCGACCAGCAAGTGAAGCGAACGATGGATATGCTTGCAGCACAACAAGCTGCAGCCACCGCGCCGCCGCAAGGTCCGCCACAGCAGGACGAACAGATTCTCGCATCCCCGCCGGAATTGAAACCGCTTTCTACCGAAATGATCACCCTGAAGATGACCAACGACGCGCGCGTGGTGTTTGACACGATCGCGAAAATGGCGGGCGTCAGCGTGATTTTCGATCCGGACTTTACCTCGCGGCGCATCACGGCCGAATTGCCCAACGTCACATTGGAACAGGCGCTCGACGCGGTGTGTCTGGAAAGCAAATCGTTCTGGAAGCCAGTAACGCCCAACGTGATTTTCGTGGCGCCCGACCAGCCGCAAAAGCGCAAAGACCTGGAAGACGAAGTCGTACAGACTTTTTATCTTTCCAACACGCTGACACCGCAGGACCTGACCGAAATCGTGAACGGGCTGCGCCAGTTGCTGGATCTGCACCGGCTGCAGCAGGTAAATTCCCAGAACGCGATCGTGATTCGCGACACGCCGGACAAACTTTCGCTCGCGGCGAAAATCATTCGCGACATCGACAAGGCCAAACCGGAAGTTCTGATCCACGTGCAGGTAATGACGGCGAGTATGGACCGCCTGCGCGACATGGGATTGCTGCCGGGCCAGACGGTCGCGATCAACTTCACGCCTCGCACCAAGCTGCAGCCGAATTCGTCGACGAGTTCGTCGAGCTCGACTTCCACATCCACGACTCCGACGGTGGCGCAAATCACTCTCGGCGCGTTGAAACAACTTGGCACCGCGGATTACAGCATCACTCTGCCGGGCGCGACGGCCAACATGATCCTCACCGATGACCGCACCAAGATCATTCAGGATCCGGAATTGCGCGTCACCGACGGACAAAAGGCGACGCTGAAGATCGGTTCTCGCGTACCGGTGGCGACGGGCAGCTTCCAGGCGGGCGTTGGAGTGGGCACCACCGGCAGCGCAGGCGTTGTGAACCCGCTCGTGAACACGCAATTTCAGTATATCGACGTCGGCGTGAACATCGAAGTGACTCCGCGCGTGCATCCGGACGGTGAAGTGAGCATGAAGCTCACGGTGGACGTGTCGCAGATTACCGGCACCAGCAACATTGGCGGCATCAACCAGCCGGTGATCGGGCAGAAAAAAATCGAGCACGACATTCGGCTGAAAGAAGGCGAAGTGAGCATCCTGGGCGGGTTGATCGAGCGCACCGACACGCACAACATCAACGGAATTCCCGGACTCGGCGAAGTTCCCGCGCTGCAGTATTTGTTCTCCGATAACAGCAAGGAAATTCAGGAAGACGAAACTCTGATCGTGCTGACGCCGCACATCCTGCGGTATCCGTCGATGAACGCAGCGAATCTGGAAGGCGTTGCAGCGGGCACGGATTCCAACGTACGCGTCTATCGTGGCGCTGCACCGGCTCAGCCGGCAGCGACAGCTCCGGCAACGCCGGCTCCTGCAGCGGGAGTCGCGCCGGCGTCGATGGCTGGTGCAACGGGCAGTGCGATGGGCAGCGGCGCGGCAGCTGGAATGCAGCCCGCAGCGCAGGCGACGAGCGCCGCAGCGGTTCAATTGCATTTTGAACCGGCGAACGCGAGCCTGAAACCGGGCGACTCAACCACGCTGGGCCTGGCGATCTCCAACGTGAGCGATTTGTTTTCGATTCCTCTGCTGGTCCACTACGACCCTGCCGTAATTCAAGTGGAAGAAGTGCGCGACGGAGGATTTCTATCCGGCGGCAATCAACAGATCGCCATCGTGCAACGGATTGATTCGCAGCGCGGAGAAGTTGTGGTGTCTGCCACGCGGCAACCGAACACCGCAGGCGTCAACGGCACCGGAACGATTCTGGGCTTCGTGGTTCATGCGATCGGCCCGGGAACCACGCACCTGCAGATCCTGCAAGTGAACGCGCACAATTCCCAGCAGCAGGCGATTCCGATCGTCACGGGCGAAGCCACGATTCAGGTGCACTGATTCCGATGTTCGCGACTGAAGCAGTTCGGCTCGAGTCTGGCTCCAGACTCCGATTGCGCAAACACAACTCTCGTACGCGGAGTTCCTCCGCGGGCATGACTCTGATCGAGTTGATTGTGGCCTGCGCGATTTTGCTGGCGTTGGCTGCCGTTGCCGTGCCGATGGCGCGCAATCAGGTGAAACGCTACAAAGAAAACCTCCTGCGCTCGCGGCTGCGTGAGATGCGCGACGCGATTGATCGCTACAAAGACGCGTCTGACAAAGGGCAAATCAAGGTCGCGGCGGGCACGGAGGGCTACCCTCCTGACCTGGAAAGCCTGGTGAAGCCGACACCGCTGGTGGGCGCGCCCGACAAACGCATTCGCTTTTTGCGGAAGATCTACGAAGACCCGATGACGAAAAATACCGATTGGGGACTAAGGTCGGTGCAGGACGATACCGATTCGACTTCGTGGGGCGGCAATGATGTGTTTGACGTGTATTCGAAGTCCACAGGAACGGCGCTGGATGGGACGAAGTATTCGGACTGGTAGCTGCAGCTACGCGGTTTGTGGGTGATTTGGGTTTGGTTCGACGGATGATGCGCATACGAGACAATTCGATCACAAAGTTGGCCCGGCGCGGCGGCGACGGTGGCGGCTACGCCGAGCGCGGATTCACGTTGCTGGAGCTGATGGTGGTGATGGCGATCATCGTGATTCTGGCGACGATTGCGACTGGCCAGTATCAGCGCAGTGTGACGCACGCGCACGAGACGGTGTTGAAGTCCGATCTGGCGATCATGCGGAGAGCGATTCAGGATTACACGCTCGATAAGGAATGTGGGCCGTCTTCGCTGGACGACCTGGTTTCCAGCAATTACCTTTCGCAGGTTCCGACCGACCCGATGACGCATCAGCGCGATTGGATCACCAAGCAGGACGACATTTCGCTGAGCCCCGAGCAGACCTGCAACGGCATTTCCGACATCAACTCCGCATCGCAAGACGTTTCCCCGTTTGACAATTCCGCGTACAGCAGCTGGTAATTTTTTTTTGCGTGCGTGCTCCGGTGCGCGATGCGGCGGGGCATTTTCAGCTGCGATTCGAAATTTTGCCGGTGGTTTGACCGCGCTGCCCCGTTCCAGTATGATGTTCTTGCGGGGTGGAGCAGCCTGGTAGCTCGTCGGGCTCATAACCCGGAGGTCGTTGGTTCAAATCCAACCCCCGCAACCAATCTTATTGATTCACAAAGGCTTCCTGAATGGTCTCGGGAAGCCTTTGTTTCGTTCGGGAAAGACTTGGGAAAGAAGTCACTTTCACCTCATCTTTCTCGGGCCATCCTGCACCGAAAAATTCGCCCAGTTTCTCTGCCGCCTCCCGCTCATCTCTCGTGAACGTGTGCGTGTAGGTCTCCGTCACACCGTTCCCGCTATGACCAAGGCGCAGCTTACGGAGCTGCTGTGGGATACCCAGGGAATCCATCGCTGTTGCGTTCGTGTGGCGAAAAGAATGCAGTCCTAGTGATGCCGCACGCTTTTCGCTACGAGTCGCTTGATCAGCGATCCTGTCTTTCCCGACTATCTTTCGCAACAGCACGGGGTCAATCTTCGGAATATTCAGGCGGTCTAGCAGAGTGTTGAGTTTGCGTTCGAGCACATTGCTAACGTCCCAGGGATTGCCGGTAGCGGTTCGGAAGAGGAACCCTTCCTTGCGGTCTGCAATGTACTTCGCAAGGTGAGCACCGAGGCGGGTTGAGATGCAGATGTTTCTATGTCCCGCTTCTGTTTTCGGGTTGTGCTCTTCTCCGTTCCAAATTGCCTTGCTGACCTCAAGAGACAGGCTCATAAGGTCAACGTCGCCGACGCGAAGCGCAATAAGTTCCCCCGCACGAAGCCCGGTCTCTGCCGCGAGCCAGAAGAACGGCTGATCTGGACCATGTGCGTTGGCGAGCATACGCTTCACTTCGTCGACGGTGTAGCAACGCATTCGAAGCCGTCGAGATTTAGGAAGGTCAACGTGCAATTCGCCGACCACGTATTTCCAAGCCAACGCCGAATTCCACATAATTCGGATCGTGGTCCAGATATTCTTAACCGTCTTTGGGCTTGAGTGACCCGTTAGACCGTTCAGAAACTTTTGGATACGCTCCGAATCAAGGTCGCCCATCGCCACCTTTCCAAAAGCGGGGGTGAGCAAGTTGTTAATGTGGCCTCGCACCGTAGCGGCAGTTGACGCCTTTTTATGTATCAGAACATCATCCTGCCAGTGTGCCGCAAACACGGAAAACGGAGTAGCAGCCTTGCCAATCGTCCGCGATCGCAACGCTAGAGGTTCGTAGTTGTTGGCTCTATCCACGAGTTCCCTGAGTGCCCTTTTCGCCAGAGGTTTCGTGAGCTGCCGCGCTTCGCCAAGGCGCACGTTACGTTGAATCCGCACCGCACCAGCCTCAGTTTCAACAGTTTCGAAGTAACGGCCCCAATAAGCATCTGACAAAGTCTTGCACCGTCTTAAATAAACGGTTCCTTCTTGCCATCTCCTTCTTGCCATGGACCACGCTCCTTGCGTGGCCCGTTGATTCTGTGCGCTTGCAACATTATCAGAAGAATCTTGAGAATGGGAAGTGGGCGAGGGTCCATCCAAAACCGTCCGACGCATTTGGCTCGCGCGACAGGTAAAATCGGAGCGCTCTCCCGAATTCGAGTCAGCGAACGACTCACTCATGAGCCTCCGACTGGACCGATGATTTCGCACCGATGACAGCAACAATGGATCTCCAGAAATCTGTCGGCTGGTCCATACAGTTAATTTCCAATTGTTCGCGAAACCCGGTTGTGGCTAACACTGCGACAAGATGTCGACAGGGGGAAAGCCATGTTTGTGACCTCTTTCTCGTCTGTGGCCGCGTTTGTTGCGGCATTATCGAACGTGGCCTTGATGGGTTTCATGTCTCGCTGGGTGTCACGAGAACAGAGTTTCCTTTGTTATTCGGCTCAAGGTTATTGCGAGGGTGTTCCTCAAGCCAAATCTTGAATTCCGCATCTTTTCGAAACAGGAGATTGAGGGCCTCGCTGACCACATATGATTCCGAGGAATCGATGAACTCAGCGTATTTGTGAAGCTTCGCTTTGATATGTTCCTCAACCCGAATTTGCAACGTTTCATTTTTCGGTGGTTTTGGTGGTGGTTTTAGGATTGCCATGCCGATTCTCCTTTTGTCCTTGCAGGCTTTGGGAAAGCCCTAGTGTCATCGGTACGTAGCTTCAATGTGCGAGCCGACCACGCTCACCGTTTCTTCTTCATCGCCGAAGATAGAAGGCTGGAAGTGGGATTCCCTCACTGATGAACTAGAACGATCCATCAGCCCCCACCCCAACCGGCAGACGATGCCTGGATTGGTCGATGGTTGACAACGCGAGTGCCTTGACGGATCTCGCGTAGAAAGAGACTGAGAAAACATCTCCTCCTCTATTTACCTATTCAGTGTTGGGAAGGAAATTTGTGTCGCTGAGAGATGAAAATAACTTCGCCGTAAACGCTACGAACGTTGCGACCGTCCTTTCGCTATTTGCGCCTTACTACTCTTCATAACTTCGCTTTTGGACAAGACAGTGCAACTGTCGCGTCGTGTCGGAAGAGGGCGGGAGCGACCCCACGAACTTTTTGGGCGGCTGAAGGCCGAAAAAGTGGGGTCGCTCCCGCCCGTTTTGGTAGTTCGCCAGCCGCTGATTTTGGGGCTTCGTTCCAGGCATCGCGTTCTCTTTCAGCGAAGTGCGCGACAGAAAGGTGAAGGCCTTGGTACAGGAGGATGTGAAGAGTGAAAATGTTACCTTCTTCAGTGCGCACAATCACGCGGTGCGGGATGACGGAATTGGGCTTTGCTTCGAACTGCTCGATAACCGGCGAGAATTACAGCCTCAGTCTGAGTCCCCCGGGAGACCCGCCGGATTTCGGCCTCGGATCGTTCGAGCTAGTGAGGGCCGAAGGATGCTCTGGAATAGAGCGATCGATCACGCGAGCGGGCGAAAAAGTCGAGAGAGTTACACGTTACCGACGGTTGGGATAGACGTCTAGGTTGCCAATCGGCTTCGCGCCCGCCTCACCGTCATGACGGCGTCAATGTCTCTGCAAGTTATGCTGAAGTAGCCCTTCGTCCATGCATTCCGCCAAAAGATTGGAGCTGGCTGTCTTCCGATGACGCCGTGGGAATTGTCGCGGTCACGATAGTCCCATGACTATTCGACCGGATTTCCAGTGTGCCTCCGAACTGCTTTACGCGCTCCCGCATTCCGCGCAAACCGACGCCCACCGTCTCCCCGGCGGCAATCTTCGATTGAGTCTCGGGATCGAGCCCCCTTCCATCATCACTCACCTCCAGTTTAACTTCTGCTGCAGACCGAAGCAGCCTCAGACGGGCTGTCGAACACCCTGAATGGCGATGGATATTCGTTAGGCACTCCTGGGCAATTCGGAACAAACATAACTCATAGTGCTGGGGCAGCCGCTCCCAGTCGGCGGGAAGTTCCAGATGCGTAGCGATCTTGCTGCGCTCGGTAAATCCGTCGATATACCACTTCAGGGCGGAGTCTATTCCCACTTCATCCAATAAAGGTGGATGAAACAAATAGGACATCGTTCGGATATCCGACGAAACTTGGTCAATAAGCTTGGAGTTCTCCTCTGCACATCGTGCCGCATCGGGGCTAAGTTTCGCCTTCTCTCCATCTAACCTGGAAGCATTCATGCTCATTGCAGCAAGCAGCTGCCCTACACCGTCATGTAATTCGCGGGCGATGCGTCTTCTTTCTTCGTCCTGAAGTTTAAGCAGACGCACGGAAAGTTCCTGTTCCTTGACAGCATCTTGGGCTCGTTTACGCTCAGTGACGTCTCGCGTCACCGCAAGTTGCACGACCGTCCCATCGCGGCTCTGAAGAGGCGCAGCATACGTTTCAACGTGGCGGCGCTGGGCGCGTTGCCCAACAATATCGAACTCCAGAGAGCCTTTCTCGCCCCGGCAGACTCTTTCGTTGAACGCACGGAAGCGGTCTCGATCTTTGGAGTCAATCAGTTCATAGACACTCTTACCTTGGACAATCTCGGCGCAATCCGCACCTAGCATCTGAAGACCGGATGAATTGATCTGAAGTAAAGTGCCATCGAGGGCAATAAGTTTGACGCAATCGGGGGTATTCTCAAAAATGAGGCGGAAACGCTCTTCGCTCTCACGCAAAGCTCGGTTGAGCTGTTTTTGTTGGGTTAGATCACGCGCGATTTTCGATGCCCCAACAACTCGACCTGTCGAGTCCTTAATGGGCGAGATCGTCAAGGAGACGTCGATCATCTTCCCGTCTTTGCGCCTGCGGACGGTTTCAAAATGGTCAATTCGTTCGCCTTTACGGAGCCGCCCAAGAATTACCGCTTCTTCGTTGCGACGCTCTGGGGGAATAATTACCTCAATAGGCTGGCCGACTACCTCCTGATCGCTGTAACCGAACACTCTTTCAGCACCCTTGTTCCAACTTGTGATCAGACCGTCGAGATTCTTGCTGACGATAGCATCGTCGGACGACTCGACAATGGCGGACAACCTGCCGCGGGCGGCAAATCCCCGACGATTGGACTCTCCGAGGGCAATGATTGCCCCTGAGAACAGTAGGAACCCAACCACGGCGTATGCCTCAGTTGCGTCATGAGCGAGCGGTTGAAACGGCGACAGAAAGTGGTTCCAGACACCTAATGCGCCGATTAGGGTAGTAACGATGGATGGACCGAGGCCGCAGTACCAGGCCGAAAAAACTACAGCCAACCACAATGTGAGAAACGGATCGTGGTTGCCGAGCAGAGGTGTGAACACGTCCCGAAGAGCGAGAGCGACAATAGCCGCTAGTATCGCGGAGGCGTAACGAAATGCGGGTCCAGTGATGCGCATTTCCTAATCCGTACAGCACTTAGCCAATCGCCAAGATTGTTGTTTCTACGAATGGCAAGGGTACAACACGCCAATCCGAAAATCAACGAACTCCGTGGCTTCTCTTGATGCCATCGACAGACAGCGGTACCTGATGGTCGCAGTGGTTTGCAGAGCTTCGGAGAAAGACGAGGCCAAGATCTTGCAGGATCACCCGGCACGAATTGGATGGATTTTTGAACCATGTGAAATCCTCACACTCAGGGTGACGACCCCTCTTGCTGCTCGGACATCCCTTTTGTAACTTCCGAGCGAATCCAAAGCCCAGTTCCGAAACCGAGTCCAGAATCGATCTCCACGTAAGCACTTGTTAGTTTTTTGACACCGGGGTGTCCAACACCGTCATCTATAGATTTCGACGACAATACATGGAATTTAGCCTGGGTTTACGGAGATTACCGTATTGTCCGATTTATTTTCGCGGTCCACCATCGCCCCCGCAGCTCAGGGACGGACATGTCGACCCCCTCAGACATAGACCGTAGGCTCGAACGTATCTGGAAGACGCCCGAAGGACTGTGGGGATGGCTCTCCACGGTTGACCATAAAGAAATCGGACTTCGTTACATCGTCACCGCATTTGTGTTTCTTGCCCTCGGTGGAATCGAAGCGCTCGCGATTCGCTGGCAGCTGGGGTGGTCCAACCAGACCGCGATCGGCCCCCAAGTATACGACCAGTTATTCAGCCTGCACGGAATCACAATGATTTATTGGTATGCCGCACCCATCCTGTCGGGTTTTGCGAATTACTTGATCCCACTGATGATTGGCGCCCGGGATATGGCGTTTCCGCGCTTGAATGCATTTTCCTACTGGACCTATCTGCTCTCCGGAATATTTCTCTATTCGAGCCTGTTGGTTTCTCAGGCTCCGCATGCGGGCTGGTTTGCGTACGCACCCTACACGCTCACGCGTTATTCGCCCGATTTCGGAATGGATTTCATGGCGCTGGCGCTGATTCTTTTAACTGTATCCACCACGGTCGGCGCAATCAATTTCATCGTGACGATTTTCACGCTGCGCGCACCTGGCATGGCCATTAGCAAAATACCGCTGTTTTTATACAGCACGATGACGATTTCCTTCGCGATTGTATTTTCACTGCCTGCCCTAACGGCCGCGTGTGTCTTCCTTGAACTGGACCGCCAGTGGGGATTCCATTTCTTCGATCCCACTCGCGGCGGCGTGGCCCTTTTGTGGCAACAGCTGTTTTGGTTCTTCGGCCATCCGTGGGTGTACGTGGTGTTTCTACCCGCCACAGGAATGATTTCCATGTTGCTTCCGGTTTTCAGCAGGCGACCGATCGTTGGTTACCCCTTCGTCGCGATCTCGACGGTCCTGACGGGCGTGGTGGGCTTCGGAGTGTGGCTGCACCATATGTTTTCGGTGGGTATGCCGATGATGGCGATGAGTTTTTTTAGCGCGGCCAGCATGACGATCTCGATCTTCAGCGCGGTTCAGGTTTTCGCCTGGATCGCGACGATGTGGAAGGGCCGTATTGTGACGACGGCGTCGTTCCATTTTGCGATGGGCTTCCTTGCCGCGCTTGTTATTGGAGGCCTGAATGGAATTGTCACAGCGGTGATACCCGTGGACTGGCAAGTGCATAACACGTATTTCGTCGTTGCCCATTTGCACTACGTTCTGGTCGGCGCGAATCTGCTCCCCGTATTTGCGGCCCTGTATTACTGGATGCCGAAAATGACGGGACGGCTGATGAACGAAACCATCGGCAAGTGGAGCTTCTGGATCATTTTTGTCGGCTTTAACCTCACATTTTTTCCGATGCACCTTTCGGGAATCCTGGGAATGCCGCGACGGATCTACACCTATCCTTCAGGGATGGGCTGGGAAAAGACGAATTTTGCGTCGAGCGTCGGGGCTTTCATTATGGGCATGGGCCTTTTGTTGACGCTCATAAATTTCCTATATAGCAAACGCCACGGCGCCCTGGCTGGAGACGATCCGTGGTTCGCGGACAGTCTTGAGTGGTCGATTCCGTCGCCCCCGCCGTCGTACGCCTTCGTGCACATACCAACTGTGGTGTCGCGTCATCCGCTGTGGGATGACTACGACGAGATGGCCGACCCGCGCGATGAACGCGTCCTCGATCACGGGCGGCAAACGCTAACCACAACCCCGCTGGACGCCCAGGTGGTGGCGGTTGCTGAAATGCCTGGGGAAACTCTGATACCGCTTCTGCTGGCGCTGGCGCTCACGCTGCTTTTGAGCGCGCTGGTGTTTAAGTTCTTGCTCGCAGCTTTAGGCGGCGTGGTTTTGATTGCAGCTATCGCAATGTGCTGGTTGTGGCCAGAAAAGCAGCGGGAGGCGACGGCGTGAGCACAGTTGCAGCCACAATGCCGCCAGTTGTGGATCGCGGCGCATTAGTCGCCACCGTGGAAGATCGCCGCGGCGTTTTCGGCATGAAATTGACGATCGCGACCGAAGCGTCGTTATTCGTGGTTCTCTTTTTCTCTTATTTCTTTCTGAATGATGGCTCGTGGTATTGGCCAAACCAGGAACCCCCCAAGCTCGCGCTGGCCTTGTGCATGGTCGTGATTTTGCTATTTAGCAGCGCGGTGATCGCCTGGGGCGAGCAGCAATTGAAATACGGATTCGAATTTCGGGCCCGCGCCGCAGTCGTCGCCACAATCTTTCTGGGCCTAATCTTCATGGCCGTGCAGGCACTCGAGTATCACCAACATCTGAAGACGCTTACTCCGGTTACGAACGTGTACGGATCCATTTTCTACACGATCGTTACATTCCATGCCGCTCATGTCATTGCCGGCCTGTTGATCTTAAGCTTCGTCGTTTTCCTGCCACAGCTTGGGGTAGGAACTCGCTCGCCGCACCAAGCGCTTCATGCAGCGGCGCTTTACTGGCATTTTGTGGACGCAGTGTGGGTGGTCGTTGTGTTCACTCTGTATGTATTGCCTCATTTGAGGTGAGCATTTCGTGTCCATGCATGTCATTGCCAACGAGCCGACGATCAGCCCCTGGAGGCTATGGTTTGGAGTGTTGGCGGGCGGTTCTGGTTGGGCCCTCCAAGGCGCCGGGTCGGTCTTGATCACATCGGAGATTTGCATTTGGGGTAGCGGCTCGGTGCAGAGCTCAGCGGGCCATCTGGCGCTGCTCATGGTTACGCTTCTTTGCTTTGCTACCGCTTTGGCAGGGGCATGCTCATGTTTCGCAGGTCTGCGGCGCATGTCCGAAACCCAATCGATATTCGAGATCGATGCGCCTGGTCGCCAACAATACATGCTGCTGATCGGACTGTTCGCCAACACAATTTTTCTCTGCGCGATCGGCTGGGCATCGCTTCCTATCTATTTCCTAGCCGTCTGCACGAGGACTCGATAATGCGCGCCGTGCAAATCCTGATGGCGTTGTTGATCGTGGCCGGTATCTGGGCGTCGTTCTCGAAAGGTTACCTCCACAATCACACTCGCATACATCCGGTCTTGATGGATGGCCCCGCCGTTCGTGGAAAACTGATCATCGAACAAAAAAACTGCGGCTCGTGTCACACAATTCCGGGCGTACGCGGGGCTTCAGGACTGGTCGGCCCGCCGCTCACGATGTTCGCCCGGCGGAGTTTTATTGCAGGCGAGCTGCCGAACACTCCGGAAAATCTTGCGAAGTGGATTTTAAATCCGAAGACGGTGGAACCCAAAACGGCGATGCCTGACCTGGGTGTGACTCCAAGCCAGGCGCAGGACGCCGCCGCCTACCTCTACACGTTGCGGTGAGGAAAAAATGAGAGATCGAGCGCAGTGGCTAACCGTTGTCGCCCTTATTTCATCAGGCCTTCTTTTCGGAATTGCTCGCCACAGGATATCGGTGGCTCGCGCGGAATCCAGCATGGATCCTCCCGGAACCTTGGCTGGAATTCACTTGATCAGTCCTGTGGCCAACGGCGATTGGCGGATTCCGGCGGGCGACTACGCGCACACGCGGTTTAGTTCGCTCGATCAGATCAACACAACCAATGTGGGAAATCTACGGTTGATTACATCGATGGCCACCGGTATTCCAAACGGTCACGAAGGCGGCCCGCTGGTCGTGGATAACACGATGTATGTGATCACACCGTTCCCGAATAATTTGATAGCGATCGATTTGAAAGATCCGACCGGGCCGGTGAAATGGACTTTCCAACCAAATCCTGACATTCGCTCCGAGGGCGTCGCCTGCTGTGATGTTGTGAATCGAGGCGGAAGCTATGGTGACGGAAAAATCGTCTATGCGACTCTCGACGACAACGTCGTTGCGGTGGACGCCAAGAGCGGCAAACAAGTGTGGAAAACAAAAGTGGGCGACATTGGTCTCGGCGAGACCGTAACGATGGCTCCGCTCATCGTCAAGGACCGCGTCATCGTCGGCAACGCGGGCGGCGAGCTCGGGGTGCGCGGCAAAACGGTCGGTCTCGACCTCACAACGGGAAAGGAAGTGTGGTGCGCGTATCATACCGGCCCGGACAAGGACGTCTTGATAGGCAGCGACTTCAAGGCGTTCTATCCGAAGGATCAGGGGAAAGATCTTGGAGTTTCTTCCTGGACATCCGACCAATGGAAAATCGGCGGCGCGACGCAGTGGGGTTGGGTGTCCTACGATCCGGAAGCAAATCTGATTTACTACGGGACCGGCAATCCCGGAGTGTGGAACGCGGACCAGCGTCCAGGGGATAACAAGTGGTCCACCACCATTTGGGCGCGGAACCCGGAAACCGGCATGGCGAAATGGGCGTACCAAGTGGAGCCGCACGACGCCTGGGATTACGACGAAATCATGGAAAACATTCTGGTGGATATGGACTGGGGAGGCCGCGAAAGAAAGCTGCTCATTCACCCGGCGCGAAACGGCTACGTGTTGGTGCTCGATCGCGAGACCGGCGAATTGCTGTCGGCTGAGCCGTTTGTCCCGGTGAATTGGTCGCACGGGTACGATTTGAAAACGGGCCTGCCCCAAGAAGATCCCGCAAAAAGAACGCATCAGAATTCCGTGACACAGGACATCTGTCCATCTTCGACCGGCGGAAAGGAATTTGTACCTTCATCGTTTTCTCCACGCACCGGTCTTCTTTATATCCCGGCGCACAACACCTGCATGGATTATGGCGGGCTGGAAGCGAGCTACATCGCGGGAACTCCCTACCTGGGCGCCAGCGTAAAAATGAAACCGGGTCCGGGCGGATATCAGGGAGTGCTGGTTGCGTGGGACGTGAAGAACGCGCGCGCCGCTTGGACGCTCAAGGAACCCGTTCTGCCGCTATACAGTGGTGTGCTCTCAACATCCGGCGACGTAGTGTTCTACGGGACGATGGACCGCTGGTTCAAAGCGGTGGACGCGCACACCGGGAAGCTACTCTGGAAGTTTCAAACGTCGTCCGGAATCATCGGCAATCCCATGACATTCCTCGGTCCCGACGGAAAGCAATATGTCGCGGTGTACGCTGGAATCGGCGGGTGGATGGGCGCGGTCGCCTTTCCATCCGTATCCGCGGACGATCCGTACGCGGGGCTCGGCGTGGTCGGGGCCATGAAGGAAATCAAGAAATACACTTCTCCAGGAGGGGTGCTGTATGTCTTCGGTCTTTAAACTCCTGGCGGTCTCGTTTGTATTTCTTTGCAGCCTTAGCGCCCGCGCAGACGATCTTCGCGTTTGCGCCGATCCGGGTAATCTTCCGTATTCCAACTCGGATGGAAGCGGGTTTGAAAATGAGATCGCGAAGCTTGCGGCCAAAGACCTGGGGCGCTCAGTCCAGTTTGTCTGGGCTCCCGAACGGGGCGACTACCTCCGCAAGACCTTGAACGCCGGGGTGTGCGATGTGGTGATGAGCCTTCCTAGTGCCAGCGATGAAGCAGCTGTAACTCATCCCTATTATCGTTCGAGCTATGTTTTCGTAACGCGGAAGAACCATCCAGCCGTGCGCTCGTTCGATGATCCATCGCTGCGAAACGCCCACATCGGCGTGAACGTAATCGGACATGACAGCGCCAGTTCGCCTGCAGCACAGATTCTTTTCGACCGGGGCATGGCTTCGAATATTCGGTGGTACCGGTTGGTTCCGAACTACGCAGTTTCGGACTCGACCTCAACGCTGATTACGGCCGTCGAAAATGGCGACGTGGATGTCGCAATTGTCTGGGGCCCTGTGGCGGGCTACCTGGCAAAAAGATCCGCCACTGACCTGAGGATCGTTCCCGTTTCTCCTCCCGTTGTCGGGAATATTCCGCTTGTATTCGATATGTCGATGGCAGTCCGGCGGGAAGATCACGCGCTCCTGAACCAACTCAATTCGTTTCTTGAGCGAAACAGAATCCAAATTGCGGACATCTTGAAGCAGTACGGCATGCCGACGGTCCCTACTCCGATCCTTTCGGATCGGTCGGGCAGGTGATTATGCGACGACAGTGGTTGATTCTTAGCGGAATAGGACTACTGGCTCTCGTTTGCGTTAGTTGCCGGTCACAAACGGCAGACAGTGCGCCATCCGGTGCAGCGGCATTTGTCGGTGTCCCGGTTGGACCAGTGCCCGGCGGTGGCGGAGTGGCGGCACAGCCGATTAATCCATTTGGAAACGATCGCTCTGCCGCGGAGGCCGGCCGAAAACTCTTTGTACAGTACAACTGCTACGGTTGCCACGGCGGTCATGCCGGCGGCGGGATGGGACCCAGCTTGCGCGACCAAGCTTGGCTCTACGGCAGCACGGACGCCGAGATTTTTTCATCTATCGCCGAAGGCCGATCCAAGGGGATGCCTGCGTGGGGAACGAAACTTCCCGCCGATCAGATCTGGCAACTCGTTTCTTACATTAAAACGCTGCGGACGCCGCAAGAAGCCCAGCCTCCGGAATAGGCCACCATGAGAGAACATCTTTTCTTGGAGGTTGCGCTGTCTTGCCTGATTGCAGGTCTCGGGCCGCAGTCCACGTTGCAGCCGGCCGGAAGCTCGGCCGCCCACATCTCGCACCTCAGTTGGTTCGTGTACATCGTGCTAACGGCTGTCGCCGCTGTGATGTTTTTGTTGTTATTGATGGTCCTAACCCGCCCGCGCGGAAACCTCTCCGAGAAGCCTCCGGTCGAATCGGAAGGCGGTCACGAGTGGATTTTCGTGGGCGGGGTAGCTGTTCCGCTGGTGATCCTGGCCGTGATTTTCTTCGTCAGCCTCCGTGTGCTCTCAGGCTTTCCCGTGAATCGCGAAGCACCGACCGCGGCGGAAATTCGTGTGACCGGACATCAGTGGTGGTGGCAGGTCGAGTACATTGGCGGTCCGGCTGACCAGCATGTCGTCACCGCGAACGAGATTCACATTCCTATCGGTCGCAGTGTGAATATTGAACTGGTTTCCGATGACGTGATCCATTCGTTTTGGGTGCCGTCGCTGCACGGAAAAGTAGATTTGGTTCCGGGGAGAACGAATCGCGTTCGAATCGAAGCGGACAACCCCGGTGTCTATATCGGACAGTGCGGGGAATACTGCGGAATGCAACATGCACACATGAAAATCGTGGTCGTTGCCCAGCCGCTTCAGGAATATCAACAATGGCTTGTTGCGCAGCGCAATGACGCCGCTGAACCGACGACGCCGCAAGAAATCGCAGGCCAGCAAGTATTTCTCTCGAGGCCGTGCGGTTTTTGTCACACGATTCGCGGAACCATGGCCGGCGGCCGCGTCGGCCCTGACCTGACTCACTTCGGGTCGCGGATGGGATTGGCTTCAAATACGCTGCCCAATACCATTGGAAATTTAGAGGCGTGGGTGATGCACGCCCAATCGATCAAGCCGGGGGCGAAAATGCCGAACCTTACGCAATTCAACGGAGAGCAACTGCAGGACGTTGCTGCTTACTTGCGTGGGCTGAGGTAGTTAAATCGCCACACAGTCTCAACTGAATCAAACATGGAGGAACCAATGCAAGAACACTTGACGCTCGAGACAGCTTTGAACGTACTTAAGATCGCGCAAAGCAAAGCCGAAAGCCTGAAGGTGAAAGAAGACATCGCGATCGTCGATGCCGGAGGCAATCTGAAGGCCTTTGTGCGCATGGATGGTGCTTGGATCGGGAGCATCGATATCGCGGTGAAAAAGGCCCGGACCGCTCGCTACTTCGACATGGAGACGGCCAAGCTCGGAAAAATGTCGCAGCCCGGCGAATCGCTATACGGAATCGAAATTTCCAACGGCGGATTGATCTCGTTCGGCGGCGGAATTCCGCTTCATGATTCCAACGGAGACGTAATTGGGGCTATCGGCGCGAGCGGCAGCACGGTGGACAATGATGTGAAGATAGCCGAAGCGGGCGCGGATGCTTGTAAGAAAGCGAAGCACTCGACGGCTTCGGGATCCTAACCGAGCGGGCGACAGCTTGGGCGACCGGACTCAATCCTAGGGATGCGCAACCAACTTGCCGTCCTTCCGGTACCCCGGCGTGATGCGCTTCCCCCCAGCGTTCCGAGTTTGTTGCGTTGGAAGGCGCGTGAGCGCGAGGGGGTTCTCGAAATCACGCAGCATTTGAGGGCGCACCCCAGAGTCAGGCCTTCAGGGAGCGCCTCGCCCACGCCCGCCGACCCTCGTCTAGGGGGCCCTACTCGCCAACCTCCCGTCTGATTGCCTCCACGTCCCGCCGCGCTAGAGGTACGCTGGGAACGCGGCAACCTGCGGTTCACTAGCCGGGCGGCTCTGCGCCGTCGCCCGGATCGCAAGCCGGGTCTGGGCGAAACTTGGCCATAATGGGTCTCTACGGAAAGCAACAGTATGGTTGGATTGATGCGGTGAGTCCGAAAGACGCGCGATAGCGACGGACACCCGATGGACGTCGTAAAGGTGTCATAAAGGCATCAAATTAGGAGCAAACTGCAGTTGCCTTCTCCGCCACCGTTGTACCTGGTGCGAAATTGGCGCCAAAGCTTCTTAATGCTGCCTTTTGCTGCCTCGTTTTTTCCAACGCGTCGGAGTGGAACACGTGAGCTTTGCCATTCGAACCAGACCTCAGGCTTGGAAAGACTTGAGAAAGAACTCTAGCCGTTCAATATGTAGACAAGTCGCACAGAATCAACGCGCCACATTTTGATTTTTCGGCCTCATAACCCGGAGGTCGTTGGTTCAAATCCAACCCCCGCAACCACTTTCTAGTTCAGTAGTGAGGGCTTAGGGGCTGCAACCTCTAAGCCTTTTTCATTTCGCGTCCGTTTACGTCCGGAATTCCCCATACCGCGTCCCCGAGCTGCGCCGCGATTCGTTTCGCGTCCTCGGTAATGATGTGCGTGTAAACCGAGTTCGTTATCGGCGAACCAGCGGCATGGCCGAGCCGCTGTTGTCGAAGTACGTGCGACGCTCCGAAACTATTCATGAGCGTAGCGTTCGCATGTCGGAAGGCGTGGAATCCATTACCGCGTGGCGCCTCGATACCGAGCACACGAAGCAAGGGACGGAACGTCCGCTTGAGCAGCAGGTTCTGGTCCCATGGCGTTCCGTTCCGAGTAGCGAACAAAAGCCGCTGCTCGTTGGGACGCCACGTCCTGAAGAACATCTCTAATTGCGCACAACATTGCGGCGAAATTTCAACGACTCGAATGGACTCGTTGTTTTTCGGGTCGCCAATCTTTCGCTGCCATGCGCTCTGCCGCACTTGGAGTATTCCCCGCTGTGGGTCTATGTCGTCTCGCCCGTGATTTTGCTTTGCGTTACAGAACCGACGTGTGCAAACGATGTTTCAAGAAATACGATGCTCGCGAAGGCACTTGCAGCGAGTGAGAAGAAGAGTCCTTCGGTTACTCGCTGATTGCTCCTAAAAAGGTCAAATCTTAACGGCCGTTCTAATTGTTCATTTTCCATTGTTGTCCGATTAGGGCCCGGTTTTCTGAGTTACGTGCCTCCGGTTCAGCGCACCGGAGTGACTTCCCAAGCTTCGGACGTGGGTTCGATTCCTATCGCCCGCTCCAACACAACCTGGGGCTTCGCGGTTCTCGGGGTTGGTGCTTTAGCAACTGCCCCAAATCCTATCTGCTGATTTTTCCATAACCTACCGGCTTGCGAGGCTCGCAGAAAGTTGCGCTCGCGAACCTAGGCTCGCACTGATCGATGCGGGCGGGCCCTAGAGCTGGGGGCAGTCGCCGTTCGCAGATTGACGAGCCCGAAAACAATCGAATTGTCAGCAAGGTTCGATTTTCGCTACAATCCCGGCAATTCCTCTGTCGTACGCTCCGGCCAGCAGTGTTCTTGCAAGGACGTTGTGGTGCAGATGTATTCAGAATTGGCTCCACTTTTCGAGGCCGCCGAGCGCGGTGAGCCTTCAGCCGCAGACGCGCTTTTTTCCGCGCTCTACGCGGAGTTGCATCGCACTGCCCGGCGTGAATTGGCAAGACTTGGAGTTCCCCTAAGTCTTGGCGCCACCACAATTCTGCATCAGACCTACATCGAGATTGCGGAAAGAGAAGGGATTTCGTTCCCCGACCGACCGCGCTTTATGGGTTACGCGGCGCGCGTGATGCGCGGGCTGATCATCGATCACGCCCGAAGCCGTCGAGCCCAAAAGCGAGGGGGCCAGTTTGAATTGACCTCGACGGGAGTCGACGATGAGCACGCGCCGATCGATCGCGAGCTTACCCGGATCAGCGACGCTCTGGACGAACTGGCGAAGACCGATCCTCCGCTTGCCGAACTGGTGGACCTGAAATTCTTTTGCGGCCTAACGTTTACCGAGATTGCGTCGCTGCGAGGAGTGTCCGAGCGGACCGTGCACCGCCAGTGGGAAAAAGCGCGGATCTACTTGCACCGCAGCATCCAGGCAAATCTGGAAAGCTAGAGATTTATGTCGACGTTAAGTCCCGGCTGGTGGCAGGAAGTAAGTCCGTACCTCGACGAAGCGCTTTCCCTCCGCGAGGAACAGCGAGCAGGCTGGCTGGAGGATCTTCGTTCGAATAAGCCGGAAATCGCCGAAAGCCTGCGACAACTTCTCGAAGAACACCGCGCGCTATCCGACGAGCAATTTCTGGAAAACGTTTCTCCCTGGGTTCCGACTGACCCGTCTCGATGCGGCCAACAGATCGGCGTTTATAAACTTCTATCGTTTATCGGCCAGGGAGGCATGGGCAGTGTGTGGCTGGCCGAGCGAAACGATGAGCGGTTCGACCGTCGCGTGGCCCTTAAGTTTCTGCCGCTGGGAATGACGGCTGGCGTGGGCGCTGCGCGGTTTCGCCGCGAAGGTCAAATTCTCGGCCAGCTGACGCATCCCCACATCGCCGAGCTGATGGATGCCGGTGTAAGTCCGAACGGAGAACCATACCTCGTCCTCGAATATGTCGAAGGCCAGCGAATCGACCAGTACTGCGACAACAACAAGCTGGACGTGGACGCGCGCATCCGTCTTTTTCTGGATGTGCTGAGCGCCGTGGGCCACGCGCACAGCCATTTGATCGTCCACCGCGATATCAAGCCATCGAATGTTCTGGTGCGGAAGGACGGCGAAATAAAACTGCTGGACTTCGGTATTGCGAAATTTCTGGCGGAAGAACCGAATTCATCCGCGACTTTGCTAACCGGCGAGGGTCGCGCGGCGATGACGCCGCAGTACGCCGCACCCGAACAGGTGGTCGGACAAAACATCACGACAGCGACCGACGTCTATGCGCTGGGCGTGTTGCTGTATCTGTTGCTGACCGGACGACACCCCGCCGGCGAAAAACTGAATTCGACGGTTGGGCTCATCAAATCCATCGTCGAGACCGAGCCGATGCCGCCGTCAGGCGCGGCTTCATCGAGCACGACGCACGAATTCGCTGAGAACCGGGGATGCACACCGGAAAAACTGAGCCGCGCGCTGCACGGCGACCTCGACACGATTGTGGGCAAGGCGCTAAAGAAAAACTCGGGCGAACGTTATGCGTCGGTGACCGCGTTCGCTGATGACCTGCAACGATTTCAACGACACGTACCGATCAGCGCGCGCCCCGACACGATCACTTACCGAGCCGCCAAGTTCGTGCGACGGAACCGCACCGCGCTGGCGCTGACCGTAACCACCGTCTTCCTTGTGATTGGCAGCCTTTCGGCGGGACTGTACGTAGCCATTCGCGAACGAAGAGATGCCGAGCACCGATTCGCGGAGGTACGCCAACTGGCGAACAAATTCATCGCGCTGGACAACGAACTGAGAGGTTTGCCGGGTTCGACGCGACTGAGAATGAAGATCGTTACCGATTCGTTGCAGTACTTGCATTCGTTGAGCGGCAGCGCCCCAGTGGATAAGGACCTGGCGCTGGAGATGGCCTACGCTTACGTGCGCGTAGCCCATGCACAGGGCGATCCGACGTCTCCGAACCTTGGGCAATTCGCCGAAGCGGCAGCCAGTTTGAACAGTGCCGAAGCGTTTGTGGACACGGTGCTGGCAAAAGATCCGCAAAACCAGCGCGCTTTGTTCATTGCCGCGACCATCGCGCACGACCGAATGACTTTATCCAATGTTCGTGGCGACCGAACCGCGGAACTCAAGTTCGCTACCGAGGCGGCTTCCCTTGTCGAGCGGTTCATGAATACCCATCCGGTTGCCTTCAACGACCTCTACAGCATGAGGTATTTTTATGCGAACGTCGCTTGGGCGTTTTATGACCTGCGCGATTTCGATAAAACCATACTGTACGCCCAGCGAGCCCTGGACATCACTTTGCCCGGATCTCATGCAAACGATTTGCGTGGGGCGATTCTTCTAAACTCCGCAGCCGCTCAATGGCAGTCGGGAAACCTGGATGGCGCGGCAAAGAGCGTGCATCAGGCGGTTGGCTTCGCCACGACCGAGGCGGAAGACGGATTCGCAGCACTTCGAATTAACCTGGCATCCACTCTCGAACAAGAAGGAATGATTCTCGGCCGAAAAGATGCAGAGCCGAGTCTGCTGCGGACGTCTGAGGCACTCGTTAATTTTCAGAGGGCATTCGATATTGCCGAGGATCTCGCGAGCAAAGATGCCGACGATTTTTTGAGCCGCCACAGCGAGGCCCTGTTCGGCACCGAAATCGGCAACATACTGCGGCACAGCGATTCGAAGAAAGCGTTGGCGGTGTACGATCGGTCGCTGTCGCGAATCCGGGAAGCGAAGTCGAACGTCAGCACGCAAAGCGACGAGGCCGATTTGCTGGCCGCTTCTTCCTACGTTGTCCGTTGGCAAGGCCACGAAGACGAGGCCAAGCGGCGGCTGGCCCGGGCGTTTGAAATTCTGCAGGCGATGCAACGCTTCCCTTCCGATAAAGTCGAACCGATGAGCGACGTCTATGATGCGCTGCGCGCGAAGGCTGACGACTACGGCGAGACGGGCCAATTGCCGGAAGCCATCGAAATTTACACGCAGCTTCTCACCAAAATGATGGCGTGGGGCGCCGATCCCCGAAATGACTTGCGGGACGCGACAGCTTTTTCGCGGACATGGACGGCGCTGGCCAGCCTGCTCCGCAAATCCGGACGCATCGACGAAGCCAATCATTGGGAACTAGTACGGACGGAACTGTGGAATGAATGGAATGGAAAATTGCCCAATGCGCAGGCGCTGCTGCGGCAGTCACTCAGCCAAGTAGCTTCACGCTAAGCCCCCCAACAACTCCCGCAACAGAAACCAGTCGCACCGATGCTTTTCGCGCCGCACTTCGCTGAACCAATCATCGCCCGCTAGGCCTTCGCAGAATTGTTAATCCCATCTGTCAGTTTTCGCGCTCGGTTCTCGATTATCTAACTAGAAGGCGGGCTCTCAAAAGTCGCTGGGCGAGGCGGTTCGGCGAAGGCGAAGACGAAAATCCGAACCTTTTCCAACCTGGGCGTCGTGCGGGCGCCCGGTTGGGCCGCGCGCTGCGATTCTGAAACGCCGCAGCCCTACGGAGGATGAAATGACGACCAAAAGCAAATCAACGGGCCGCAAAAAACTGAAAGGCGCTTCGCTGAAGAAAGTGAAGAGCCTGACAGTGCGAGGCACGCCCTGGAGAGAGTAGGCGAGTCGGCGCAAGCCGAGCTCGACTGATTTCCGCAGAACCAAACAGAGCGAAGTGAATACGAATTAGCACAACGGTTCGAGCGGAAAAAATTGATCGATAGCGAGTGCGAGGACTGGTTCGGGTGATGCCGCTCCACCGAGCGCAACAATCGCACGGCGGCTTCGCGTCCTCCGGCGCCGCGGTATTCACGTTGCCGGGCTGCGTTCTACGGGTTTTCAGTTCCAAGGAGGCTTTTGTGAAATTGAATGCCGCAGTATTCCTGCTCATGTCGTTTCTTGCGGTGAGCATTTCGGTTCCGCAGGAAATTCGCGCACAATCCGCCGTTCCACATCTGATTCAATTCAACGCGACATTAAAAGACGAGGCAGCCCGTCCAATGAGCGGCGCCGCAAGCGTCACCTTCGCGATTTATGCCGAGCAGGACGGCGGCGCGGCGCTGTGGACGGAGACACAGAACGTACTGGCCGACGCGAATGGCCATTTCAGTACGCTATTGGGAGCCGCGACCACCGGGGGCTTCCCGGTGGAATTGATTGGCACCGGGCAATCGCGCTGGCTCGGAATCACTGCCGCGCGGCAGCCGGAAATGCCGCGAGTGCTGCTGGCGAGCGTTCCCTACGCCTTGAAAGCAGCAGATTCCGACACGCTTGGCGGGTTGCCCGCGTCGTCGTACGTCACCGCGCAACAGCTCGCGGCGAGATCCGGAGCGTTGGGGTCGGGCTCATCGACAACTCTCACGACGTCGAACACCGTTTCATCGATCATCGAAGCCGATCCGACCGGCAGCGGAACATCAGACTATGTGCCGCTCTGGACGTCCGGCTCGAATCTCGGTAATTCGCTGCTGTTTCAAACCGGCGGCAAGATGGGCCTCGGCATCACCTCACCAGCCGCTACCCTCGACATCAATGGCGGCGAAATTCTTCGCGGCGGTTTTTATGAATATCCCGAAGACACGGCGACCGCCTCAAACGGCGGTAGGGAATCGCATTCGTTCCAGTGGCTCTCGTCTGTGTTCGACAGCTCGAGCGGCAGCGCTGTCGATGAAGCGTTCGGCTTCCGCGCAATCCCGCTCAACAACAACACCTCAAATCCCGCCGCAAGACTGGACCTGTTTTACGGAACTGGCGGCCCCACGGGCACGATCAACGATCTGAATATCGCGTTCACGAACAACGGTCGAGTGGGAATCGGCACGACCAATCCCCGCTCCGCTTTCGAAGTTTCCAGCAACACCGAAGGCCAATACTCGAATCCGACGCCGAACCTGACCATCTCGAACTCCGCAAATGCAAACGACAACGCCGGAGCGGTCTCTATCGACTTCAACCCGTATATCGCGAGCGCCACCAATCCCGAAGCGCAGATCGAAGTTGAGGACGACGGTGCCGCATCGGCGTACACGTTTTTCAACATCCGACAGATGGGCAAGGCGACGAACCCGTGGCTCACATGGTTGTTCGTGGACGATGAAGGGAACGCCTTTTTTTCCGGCAATCTCAGTGTGCAAGGGACTTTGTCGAAGGAAAGCGGCACATTCAGAATCGACGATCCGATCGATCCGGCGAATAAGTATCTGTCGCACTCGTTCGTCGAGTCGCCGGACATGATGAACATTTATAACGGCACGGTCACGCTTGATTCCAAGGGCGAAGCGTTGGTCACCATGCCTGCGTGGTTCGATGCGCTCAACCAGAGCTTCCAATACCAGCTCACTGCGGTTGGCGCGCCCGGTCCCGGGCTTTTCATCAAGGAAAAAGTGCATGACAACTGCTTCAAGATCGCCGGAGGTACGGCCGGATTGCAAGTGTCATGGCAGGTCACCGGTGTGCGTCACGACGCGTACGCAAACGCGCATCGAACGCCGATCGAGGAAGACAAACCCGAGGGCGAGGTCGGCCACTACCTTCACCCCGAGCTTTTCGGCGCCGGTCCAGACAAGTTAATCGCGAAATCTCAGAAACAAACCAATTCGCGCAAGGCCGTTGAGCC
The DNA here is from genome assembly GCA_963719065.1 of uncultured Acidobacteriota bacterium. Taxonomy (GTDB): domain Bacteria; phylum Acidobacteriota; class Terriglobia; order Acidiferrales; family UBA7541; genus Palsa-295. Next base: position 33,617 of record CAVRAM010000002.1, read on the forward strand.
GGTGATTCTTGTTCCGGCCTCGGCATCCGGCGATGCGTCCGCTGCTTCGGGCGCAGGTTACAAGCAATAGCAAAAGTTCTTGGGCGATCCGGTTTGTACTTGCGGCGGGTGAAGGCAGGCCGGATGTCTGGGACGTTGTAACGGAATACGGGAGGCGCGCTTGCAGCCCACAAGGCTCGTCGCGCTTCTCGTGATTTCGCGCCGCGTATACAGGGAGAAGACCGATGCTTGCTCGCGACCCGCTCAATGTAAGGTCCGTCATCATTTTGCTCGCATTCGTTGCCGTCACGCTCCGTGCCCCTTCGCTTTTTGCCGCACCGCAGCAAGCAAGTGAAGCCGTCTCGGCTGCCTCCACGCGCGTCACCGACCCGACCCCAGCCGGCGTGCCGAAACTAATTCAATTCGGCAGCACGCTGAAAGACTCTGCCGGGCGCCCGGTCGTCGGCGTTGCCAGCGTCACATTTGCAATTTATGCTGAGGAAGACGGCGGCACCGCGCTGTGGAGCGAAACGCAAAACGTCATCGCCGACTCAAACGGCCACTTCAGTGCCCAGCTCGGCGGCGCAACTGCAAACGGCGTGCCCGCGGAATTATTCGGCACCGGGCAATCGCGCTGGCTCGGCATAACGATTGCTCGCATGGCGGAGTCGCCGCGCGTGCTGCTCGCCAGCGTCCCCTACGCGTTGAAAGCGGCTGACGCCGATACGCTCGGCGGACTGCCAGCGTCCGCCTACGTGACCACGCAATCCCTCGCCTCTTCGAACGCGCGAGCTGCCACTCCAGTCGTCGGCAGCACCACGATCATTGCTACGCCGCAAGTTGCAACCAGCGCATCGCCCGCAGCGGCAGTAGAAACTGCCGCCAGCACAATTCCGCAAACAGCTCCGTCGGGCAACGGCACCACCGATTACATTCCCATTTGGACGTCCAGCTCGGCACTGGGCAACTCGTTGCTGTTTCAATCCGGCAGCAAACTCGGACTGGGCACCAACACTCCGCAATCCACGCTCGACATCAACGGCGGCGAAATTCTGCGCGGCGGGTTCTACGAATATCCGCAGGCCACCGCGGACGAGTATTTCGGCCAGCCTTCGCATTCCTTCCAATGGGTGGCCTCTCTGTTTGACAGCTCGACCAACGCGCCGGTCAACAGAGCGTTCGGTTTCCGCGCTCTTCCCCTGAATAACGACACGGCCAATCCCGGTGCATACCTCGATCTTTTCTACGGCTCTGGCGGCCCTGATGGTTCACTCACCGATACATATCTATCGTTCAGCAGCACCGGCGTGATCAGTTTTGTACCGGCGCAGACATTCACCGGTGCCTCGGAAAGTCTGACGGGGACGCTCACCGCCACCTCGGAAAGCTTGACGGGGACGCTCACCGCCACTGGAGGCGTGGATGTCGAGTCAGCGACGGTCAGCGATGGTGTGTTCATTAGCGTCGGCGCCTCTGGCGCGGACGGTGTGTCTGCACTAGCGACCGGGGAATACGGCACTGCTGTTAACGCAATCACTATTGGTGACGGTGGGGTTGGAGTTGTCGCTGAGGGAAGTGTAGGCGTCGTGGCGTCTGGCAGCCCAGCGGGAGATTTCTCCGGAGACGTGAGCGTCAGCGGAAACGTCTATAAATCCGGCGGGTCATTCAAGATCGATCACCCGCTCGACCCGGCGAACAAATATCTCTACCACTCCTTCGTCGAATCTCCCGACATGAAGAACGTATACGACGGCGTGGTAACGACCGACTCGACCGGCCTTGCCACGGTGACGATGCCCGATTGGTTCGAAGCGCTGAACAGTGACTTTCGCTATCAACTCACCTCGCTCGGCCAGCCGGCGCAAACCTGGATCGCCAAGGAAATTCAGGGCGGCAAGTTCACCATTCAGACCGATAAGCCCAAAGTCAAAGTCTCATGGCAGGTTACCGGCATACGCCAGGACGCTTACGCTAACGCGCATCGTATCCCGATCGAGCAAGAGAAGTCCGCTGCCGAGAAGGGTCACTACATCCGTCCTGAGCTGTTCGGACACCCTGAAGAACCGAGCATCCTCGCGATGCGCCTCGGCGCCGGCGGCAAGCTTGTCCCAATCATTGCGAAGCAGCCAGCGCCGCCCGCTACGGCCGCTGCGACGAAGCCCTCGACGACGCAACCATAGTTTGCGATGGCTTTGGCCGCTGGTAAGGTGCTTCGTTTCGCCTGTCAGTTTTTGGCCTCCGATTTCGATTACTAAGACAGAAGTAGCGCGGCATCTGCGCGCGAGCCACTTCGACCTTTCGGCGTTGAGGAGAATCCCGTGAAAGCTTCCGTCCTGATGTTCCTGCTGCTGTTCGCGCGTGCCGGCGTAGTGACGTCGCAACAAGAAAGTACAGCCCAGAGTTCGGTGCCTCATCTGGTGCAGTTCAGCGGAATTTTGAAGGATGCGACAGCGCGCCCGGTTGCGGGCGTATCAAGCGTCACGTTCGCCATATACGCCGAGCAGGAGGGTGGTGATCCGCTGTGGTCGGAAACGCAGAACACGCTTGCCGACGCGAACGGACACTACTCGATTGTTCTTGGCGCGGCCACAACCGGTGGATTCCCAGTTGAACTTTTCGGCACCGGACAATCCCGCTGGCTCGGTGTCACGATTGCGCGCCAACCCGAAATGCCGCGGATCTTGATGGCCAGTGTGCCGTATGCGCTGAAAGCAGGCGACGCGGACACACTCGGCGGACTTCCCGCTTCCGCGTACGTTACCACGCAGCAACTCGCAACACGCACGGCCGCTCCCGTCGTCTCAACCGGCGGTACCACCGTGATTGCCACGGGCGCCATCGCAAACGCGCAGGTATCGCCCACGGCTACAAGCGCGACGCCGAACTCCGCGCAATCGAACGTGATCGACGCGGCTCCGACGGGCAACGGAACGACCGACTATGTGCCGCTGTGGACGTCCGGCTCCAATCTCGGTAATTCGCTGCTGTTTCAAACTGGCGGCAAGATGGGCCTGGGCATCACCTCACCAGCCGCTACGCTCGATATCAACGGCGGCGAAATTCTTCGCGGCGGTTTTTATGAATATCCCCAGGGCACCGCAACTGCGTCCACCGGTCAGCCGTCGCATTCGTTCCAGTGGATCGCATCTTTATTCAACAGCAGCGCGAATGCCCCAGTCGACCTTGGTTTCGGTTTCCGCGCCGTCCCCGTGGCCAACGACACGTCGAACCCCACAGCTACGCTCGACCTTTTCTCCGGCACTGGCGGACCTACCGGTTCGCTTGCGGATACCGGGCTTTCGATCAATGGCGACGGCGTAATCACTTTCGTTGCGCAGCAAACATTTAATGGCGGGCCGTCTACGTTCGATTCAATCGGTTTCCCGAGCCTTGCGACGGGTAGCGGGCAGATTTTACTGGGTGGCCAGCCTTTTTTGAGTACTGACTCAAACGCGTCATCGCTCTACCTGGGTTCTGGTGCGGGCCAGGGCAGCGGTTCGACCTACTCGGCCACCGGAGCCGACAATGTGGCGATTGGCTCCCTCGCAATGCTTGCTGTTACGACCGGCGCCAGCAACACCGCCGTTGGAGCAGCGAGCTTGTTTCAACTGCTAGACGGAACGAACAATACGGCGATCGGGGATTCCGCGTTGACCGGCAATCAGCACGGCGGCGCTAACTTCGCTGGCGGTTACTACTCGCTCGCTCAAGCGACGGGCAGTGGAAACACAGCAGTCGGGTTTATAGCAGACAGTTCTGTAACAACCGGCAACTACAACACCGCGATCGGGTTCCAGGCGGATGTAGGCTCCGGTCTCGGCACGACCTCTTTTTCGACCGCGATCGGCGCCGACGCCGTGGTCACTGAGAGCGACGCAATCGTTCTTGGTCACAGTACGCTCGTCAACGGAACCACCCCGCCCCCAAATGTCGGCATCGGTACGTCCGCACCGCGCTCCACTCTCGAGATCTCGTCGCCCATCGGCAGCACGTTCGCTGCGCCAGGGCCGATACTTACGCTCAGCAACGGCAGCAGTAACACTCCTAACGCGGTTGCCATCGACTTCGACCCTGCCTCTCCAACCGGCGCGCTTCCGTTTGCCCGGATCGAAGCTACCGGTCAAACGACTGGTGCGTCGTTGTCTTTTTTTACCAACAGCAATGGCAGCGGCAGTGGCGGAACTCTCAATCAGACGATGTATATCGACACCGAAGGAAATGTGCAAATCCCGGGAAACCTGTATGTGACCGGCGAAGTGGAAAAAGGCGGCGGCACGTTCAAGATCGACGATCCCATCGATCCCGCAAATCAATATTTGTCGCACTCGTTCGTGGAATCGCCGGACATGATGAACATTTATAACGGCAATGTTTCCACGGATGCGAACGGATTGGCGACCGTCGAAATGCCGGCGTGGTTCGAAGCGTTGAACGCCAACTTCCGCTACCAGCTGACGGTAATCGGCCAGTTCGCACAGGCGATTGTCGCGTCCGAAATGCAGAACCGGAAGTTTACGATTCGCACCGACAAGCCAAATGTGAAAGTTTCGTGGCAGGTCACCGGCATTCGTCATGATCCCTTCGCCGTCGCGCACCGGACTCCCATCGAAGAGCCGAAGCCCGCCTCCGAACAGGGCCGCTACTTGCATCCTGAACTCTACGGCGCCGGCGAAGATCAGCGCGTCCGAAACGCCGTAGCGACATCCACCACCGCCTCGCCGGCGGCCGTGCTCAGCGCAGCAAGCGGCAATCGATAATCGTCGGGTTCCGCGGCCTCGAAGCAATATCCTGGTGGTATTGTCAATCCAAGGTTTACTACCGAACAAAAGCAAAAAATCGGCGAAGATCTCACTGCAAAAACCTTAAACCCTTGTGCGTCCTGCGGCGATCTTCAGACATGGCAAATTGGCGACGCGCCTGTGATATTTGCTTTAGCCGAGTCATCGTCACTAGGGCAATTGATGCCGAGTTGGAAGGGCTATCCGTGCGTGCCGCTAATGTGCTCAAATTGCGGAAATACCGTGTTCTACAATGTTGTGGTTTTGGGAATCGCTGATCTGGTCGGAGCTCAGGTCAATAAGGTCTCTGAAGTGGTGAAGCAGGAAGCGGGTAGGAATGCCTGGAGAACACCCGCAAGCGCAACCTCCTCCAAACACGCCTTCGACCGAATCGACTCAATCATGCACTATTCAGATAGTTCCAAGGACTGTTAAGACGCACAGCATCAGCGAAACCGAGTTAGATGCGATTGCAGCTGGAAGTCCCGCCACGAACTTGACGTTTTTCGGCATTTGTCTCGGTGCCGCAGTCTCGTTCGGAATCGTTGTCCGCACCATTACGCTAGACCCGGACAATAAATCCTTCTTCAGCGTTTTGCTCTATGCGTCGTTGCTCTTCGCGGCCTACTTCGGCGTTTGCGCTGCGAAGGACTCGGCGCGTTATCGGAGCAAACTAAGAGAAATTAAGAGCGGTTCCGCGGTTAAGTGACTGCGAATCTTTCCGAAAAATTCACGTCCGTTCGCGGCGAGAACCCCTCGAAAACGACCCTTTTTTCGACCGCTAAGGCCCGTAAATCGCGCACCGTCAACGGGCTTTAGGGTTCGCCCTCCGTTCTCATAACCCGGAGGTCGTTGGTTCAAATCCAACCCCCGCAACCAATTGAGAATTCAAGGGCCAGAGGCCAGGACTCTGGCCTTTTTTATTTTACGGCTCGTGTATCTTCCACTCCGTACTTCGTTCAGATCGCTTCGTCAGTAGCTGCGCAGCTAGCGTTTGCCGGAATTTGGTTTTACGACGCTCTGGTGCAGTGGGATGGTTACGCGATCACCGACGACTTTGCCGATGGCTTCTGGACGCCGTGATTCTCAGTCGATTGAAAAGCCGCGACCGATGGCCTAGAATCCTGTCACTCAACGCATGGAACGCTCCTACCGCAACCTTGGTTACGTCCTGCTTGTGCTGCTGCCCATCTTCGTCGCAGGTTTCTGGGTTCCGTATTTTTCAGAAATCCCGCATTTTGACGAACAGATCACTACGGCAGTCCATATCCACGCCGCGTCTCTGTTTTGTTTCCTACTGCTGTTAATCGTACAGCCGCTAGCCATACGGTACAGAGCGTTCTCGATGCATCGAATTCTCGGAAACTTCTCAAACATCGTGATCCCGATCGCGCTCATCTCCGGGGTCGCCATGATCTGGAAGGAGTATCACGAGTACCTGGCCCAGGGTGCGACGAAAGTGGGAGCGCGAAACGCGGAGTTTCTATCGGCGGTGCAACTGCTGCTTTTCGGCGCTTTATACATTGTTTCCATCGTGGCGATTCGCCGACGCGACGTGGCGACGCACATGCGATGGATGATTTGTATCGCGTTGGTGCTGCTGCCAGCGGGGATGGCGAGGGTGTTCGGCTACTTGTTGCACGCACGGCAGGTGTCGTCACAAACGGTGTGTCTTGTGGTGATCGACGCGGTGTTGCTGGCCTTGATCGTATTTGACAGGAGGCGACACCTGGCGGGACGGACTTACATTCTGATGCTCGCAGTTTACTTTGTGGTTGAGGTTTCCTGGCTGTCGATGGGGCGCCCGGTCTAGCGGGACCACATTCGTGAAATTTCGCGGCGAGCGGTTTGGCGAGCGCAAAATTCGGCGCAGGTTTGTCTCTAGAACAGGGCGACTGTGCGGCGCGTTGTCAGCGTTTTGCTTTTACGATTCGCTCGTGCAACGTGATGGTCACGGCGTCGCCGACACCTTTGCCGATGGCTTCGCGGACGTCTGCTTTCACGGGTAGTTTGTGAGTGCCGTCTCCAAGAGCCATGAAGGCGCTTTGAAACGGGCGGCCGTCAATTTTGCCTCGGATTTTCACCAAGCCGCGCGTACCGAAAAATTCCACGGATTCCGGCCAGACGACGTAAGTCCATCCACCTTTGTTGGGGCTTTTGAGTAGGGTCGCGGTGAACCGCGCGTTCAGCTTTCGCGGTTTTACCGATGGCGTGGACTTCGGCTTTTGCTTTGGCTTGTTCGTTGGCACGATCGGAACTCCTCTAGAGCGAGATGCCGAGCGCAATCGTCGATGGTATCGTCGCCGATCATCACTCGACTGAGTGTACGGCTGCGATTCGACTGCTGGCAAATTGATTCGAAGTAAGCGGTTTGTTAAGTTGTCGAGATGGCGTTGCAATCCTCCGAACAGGTCCGCGAACAACTCGATTCGCTCTATCGCAGCGATTCAGGGCGAATTCTGGCGACGCTGATCCGCTTGCTTGGCGATTTCGATCTAGCCGAGGAAGCGATGCACGAAGCGTTTGCGGCCGCGGTGAGCGCGTGGCCGCGGGATGGAGTGCCCGACAATCCGCGGCCGTGGCTGATCTCGACAGCGCGATTCAAGGCGATCGATGCGTTGCGGCGGCGGGCGCGATTCGATGCGTCGCAAACGGAGCTGGTGCGATATCTGGAGGCGCAAACCAGCGCGCCGAAAAATCCTGAAGAAGCGGCAGCCGCGGAAAATCTGGAAGACGACCGCCTGCGGCTGATTTTCACCTGCTGCCACCCTTCGATTCCTCCAGACGCGCGCGTTGCGCTGACGCTGCGCGAAGTTTGTGGACTGACGACCGAAGAAATCGCCAAAGCATTTCTGATTACTCCGCGGACGCTGGCGCAGCGCATTGTGCGCGCCAAAGCAAAAATTCGAGAGGCGCGAATTCCCTACGAAGTGCCGGCGCCGGAGGAATTGCCGGAGCGGCTCGCTCCGGTGCTGCAGGTGGTGTATCTGGTGTTCAACGAAGGATATTCGGCCGCAGCCGGAGCGGAAGTGACGCGAGCCGAACTGACGAGCGAGGCGATCCGTCTGGGCCGTTTGCTGGCCGACCTGCAGCCGGAACCCGAAGTGATTGGCCTGCTGGCGCTGATGCTGCTGCAGGAGTCGCGGCGCACTGCGCGGACTTCATCGAACGGCGATTTGATTTTGCTGGAAGATCAGGATCGGTCGCTATGGAACCGCGCGCAAATTTCCGAGGGCGTGGCGCTGGTGCAGAAAGCGCTCGCGTCGCGCGCTTTCGGCGCTTACACGCTGCAAGCGGCAATCGCAGCGGTTCACGCCGAGGCGGAAACGTCAGCTGCGACCGACTGGCGGCAGATCGTTGCAATCTACAACCAATTGCTGCGATTGCAGCCGTCGCCGGTGGTGCAGCTGAATCGCGCCGTGGCGGTTGCGATGTGCGACGGGCCGGAGGCTGGCCTGGAACAAATCGACCGGGCGCTCGAAAGCGGCGAACTGGAACATTATTACCTGGCGCATTCGGCCCGGGCGGAAATGTTTCGGCGGCTCGGTAAGATAGTGGAGGCTAAGTCCAGCTACGAGAAGGCGTTGGCGCTGACCCAGCAGGAGCCCGAACGGCAGTTTCTGCAGGAGCGCATCCGGCGGATGAAATAATTTGTGCACGATGTCGAATTTTGGTGTGGCCGACGACTAGAGAGTGAAAGCACGCTACGCCGCAGCTCACAGGCGAGGCGAAACGGAGGATTTATGAGTCAGTTTTTGGTGGCGGTTTACCATCCAGATGGTTACGACGGTTCGAAAGAAGGTCCGCAGATGATGCGCGATATTCATGCGCTCAATGTGGAAATGGAGAAGGCCGGCGCCCGATTTTTTGCCGGCGGACTTGCGCCCGCGCACCGCAGGAAGTCGTTGCGAGCGGATGCTGGCGGCAAAGTATCGGTGACCGATGGACCTTATACCGAGACCAAAGAGCACATGGGCGGTTTCTGGATTTTGAATGCCGCCAATCTGGATGAGGCGGTTGCATGGGGACGCAAAGCGACGGTCGCCTGCCGCACTCCGGTGGAAGTGCGGGAATTTCTGGCGATGCCGGATTAGTGCGACGAAGAGATCTGTCCGGCACCCGAATGAAAACTGGAGAGCGATCGGATGCTCTCCAGTTTGGCGGCGCGGTGCGTGCAGTGCGGTTTGTTAGGAGTGTGGCGCAGATTTGAGATTCCGGGCTTGGAAGGATCATCGCGATGAAATACGTTTGCTTGGGTTACATGGAGCACGGCAAATTTGAAAAAATGCCGGAGAGCGAGCGCGACGCGGTGTTCGACGCTTGTTTTAGTTACAGCGACGAGTTGCGCACGAGCGGGCACTTGCTGATCGAGCAAGCGCTGCAGCCGGCGAGCGCAGCGGTGACTGTAGCGTTGCAAGACGGCAAGGTAACGGTGACCGATGGCCCGTTCACGGAAACGAAAGAGCATCTCGGCGGGATTTTCGTGCTCGAAGCGCGAGACTTGAATCATGCCATTCAGCTGATCTCGCAGCATCCCGGAGTCAGATTGAACTGCGGATCGATCGAGATCCGCCCGGCGGAAGACTTGAGTGCGGTCGTGAAGCTCAGCGAGCGACGGCGAACTGATGCCACTTGGCACTAGCTTCCGCGCAAGGACGAATTCGCCACTTCACCGCAACGGCGGCTGATCGAAATCGCTCCGCGCTTTTTCGCGCGCCGCGAGTGCGACCAGCCGCTGCCTCGCGTTTAATCTTCCAATACCTTTTCGACCTCGCCGATCTTCCTCTGGATTTTGCCGCCGACTTTTTCGTCGGCACCTTCGTTTTCGAGGCGAGGATTGTTCGTCGCGTGGCCGATTTTCTCTTTGGCCTTTCCTTTCACCTCGTGGAATTTGCCCTGCGCTTGATCTTTCGTGCTGTTCTTCATCGTAGCCTCCAAGGAATTGCGATATCTGCGGATTGAATTGTGAGCACTCAAAACTCTGCCGGCTCTGAAAGTGGCCGCCAATCCATCGTGCGGCGAGGCGCGATTCGCGGCAATACATGGAAGCGTGTAACTACGGCGCTGAGAAAACTGCAAAATGGATGTTGCCGAGGATGATGCGGAGCGAGCTATTTGGGCAGTGAAGGTACGGCGTCCGAAATCGGCAAGCGGGCGTGCACGGTGGTGCCGCGTGAAGTGGAATCGACGGTCAAATCCCCGCCGAGATCGCGTACGCGCTCCAGCATGCCGGTGATTCCAACCCCGCGATTCGGAGTGCGGCCCTGAGCGTAGTCCATACCCCGCCCGGTGTCTGTAACGCGCAGGTGCGCGAACGCGTCGCGCAGATAAAATTCGACTTCGGCGGTTTTACTTTCCGAGTGGCGATGAACGTTGGTGAGGCTTTCCTGAAGCACTCGAAACAGCGCCAGTTCGACGGCCGGTGACATGCGCTTCGGTTCGGGAACCATTTCGAGCGTGGTGGCGACGCCGGTGCGCTTCGAAAACCCGTTCACGTACCAGCGAATGGCCGATGCCAGGCCGACTTCTTCGAGCAAAGGCGGATGCAGCAGGTACGACATGGTCCGGACTTCGTTGGTGCACTTGTCGAGGAGGTCGAGCGCATCGGTGAGAGGCGCCGCGGCGCTGCTGCCATTGGATTTTGTGAGCGCCAAACCACACGAAAGGCTAATGGCGATCAGGTATTGGCCGATGCCGTCGTGCAGCTCGCGCGCGATCCGCCGGCGCTCTTCGTCCTGCGCGCTGAGCACTCGCTCGGAAAGATTTTGCAACTGAACGTTCGCGGACTCAATCTGCGAGCGGCGCTTTTCGGAAAGCTGCGCGGCGGCGACCATTTGATGGATTTGCGGGACGAGTCCCGGCAAGGCGATCGCGGTGACGACGGAAGCGAGCGCGGTGATGAGTTTCACATCCGCCGAAAGCCAATACAAAGGCTTCCACAGAACGACCATTTCCATGAAATGGGTGAAACCGCAGGCGACGATGAAAATGCCGAAGGCAAGAAACATCCAGCTGAACGGAATTTCGCGGCGCGTTCGCCAAACCAGATATACGAGCGTGCAGGAAATCGCAACGTAGGAAAGCCAGATCAGGCCGTCGGTGCCGACGTTGAGCGCGATCAACTTTTCGTTGTACAGGTAGCAGTAGCGATGCGGCAGAAAATCCGCGGAGAAGATGCTTTTCACGGCCGAGGGAATCGCGGCGAGGGTGGCGAGCGTGAGAGCGATCGCAGTGACGGCGAATGCCACAACTACATTTCGCGAGGGGTTTGCGGATGCAGTGTCCATGTGCCGAACGGTCCTCCGGTGGTGAATGATTGCGCCAGATGTGAGCAACCGCAATTCGCGCCTATTCCGGAGCACGCGCGCGTTGCTTTGCCCGCTACGGTTATCATAGCGCGGGAAGTTTCAGCGACGTGGAGTTTGCGAAGAAAAAAGGACCGGAGGGCGAGATGGCGTGCCCTCCGGTCCTTTTTTTTGCGGCTGATATTCGCGGCCGCGTGTTAAGGGTTCGACGTGGTCGCGGCGCGCGAGGTGTCTTTCGAATCCGACGACGATTCGCCGGTAGAGGAAACGTCTTCCCCGCCGGAGTTCTTCATGATTTCCTTGGCGCGTTTGATCTGATCCGAAGTGTCGCAATGAACGGATAGCAGAATTCCTCCGTTCTTGATGCGGCCTTCGTAGCGCTTCGCTTCGTACTCGGGAATTCCCAAGCCGATCAAAGCGCCGGTGAAACCGCCGACTGCGCCACCAACTCCGAGACCCGCGAGACCGGCCATGATCGGACCTGCGGCGATCAACGGACCGACGCCGGGAATCGCAAGAGCGCCGATGCCGGCGAGCAAGCCGAGCGCGCCGCCCAAGACTGCTCCGGTGCTGGCGCCTGCCGCTGCGCCTTCGGGAGCTTTGGTGGCTTTCTCCGTACCGATCTGCTTTCCGCCGAGATTTTCGGGCATCAAGGCGGAAATGTTCGAAGCCGCGAAGCCGGACTTCACGAAGATGTCCGTGGCGTTATCGGCAGAGGCTACCGTCGAGAAAATTCCAAACACCGCTACTTTTTTGTTGTCTGACATTTCGATTCTCCTTTTTTTCTTTGGGCGAATTTTCAGCTGATGCTTTGCGGTCCGCTTACTGCGCGGGCTTGACCATAATTTCGTTGGTTACGTTGTCGGCGCCCGCGATGGCGACCGCCTTAGCGTTGATGGCGGCCTTTTCGTCGTCCGTGTTCACCGGGCCCTTCAGAGTGACTTTGCCGTCCTGCGAAATGATCTTGATGTTGTGCGCATACGTGGAAAGCGATTTGTCCTGCATGATCGAATGGCGAATCTTGCGGGTCAGCTCGCGGTCGGCAGGATTCATGGCCTGCTTCTGCGCAGTGACCGCGCCGTTGTTCGCGTCGCCCTGGTTAGTCTTGGAATTGTCGGGTGCGGCCTGCTGAAACGCGGCTCCGGCGAGCATCGTTGCGCTGAAAAGCAGCGAAGCACCGGCGAGAGCGAGAGTAGAACCGAAGCGTTTGAGATTTTTCATAGCGAGTGCCTCCAGCGGGATTTTTTGGCGTGAAACCTACGCGGGAACTTATCGAGCGCGGTGCGAGAAACTCTTGATGCATCCCACGTACTCGGACATCTTGCGCGAACGCGCGCTTTTGCAATATCCGGTAAAGTGACCATGCGGCTCCGTGCGATGCCTTACGACGAGGTAGTGGGTTCACGGTACGCGGAGCGCACACGAAATCTCGAAGGTAATGACGCGGCCCGGGGGGCGGCCGCCTGACTGCCAAGTGCGAGTCCGCCATTCGCGCAAAAGAGATTCAGATCTGGAAACGGATCGAACGCGAAATGGAAAATCGCGAATGAACTGCTACTATATAGATACGAGTTGTGAGCGCCGCGCCGCGTAGAACTTTCACTCTCCGAGAAATAAATCTGGATGCCCGATTTTCAGAGATTCTCTAAGTGATTTCGGTTGAGTTAGTTACAGGTGCGTTCGGGTGGCAGGGAACGTGCAATTGTCAAAGCGTAGCTAGCGAAGATACGGAGAAAAATGTATGGCCAGCCCGGCCGCAGATCTTGCAGCACCCCCAACACATCCCAAATGGCGTGAGCGTCTAGCCGCGCTGAAGAACATTCCCCCGGTCATGCGTTTTGTGTGGGAAGCCGCGCCGCACGTGGTGGTGGCGGACGTACTGCTGCGCGTGGTGGCCGCGATGATTCCCCTTTCGATGCTGGCGGTGACGCGGGTGATCATCGACGCGATCTACCAGCACACGGCGGTGCATGCGCCGTTGCCGAATTCGTTCTGGTGGCTGGTGGTGCTGGAGTTTGTGCTGGCGGGCGCAGCGGCGACGCTGATGCGTCTGGTTGATTTTTGCGACAGCACACTGAGCGACAAGTTCACTCGGCACATCAGCATCAAGCTGATGTCCCACGCTGCGAAGCTGGATTTGACGACGTACGAAGATTCGTCGTTCTACGACAAGCTGGAGCGCGCACGAGTGCAGAGCGTGGACCGCGTGCAAATGATCCAGATGAGCGGCCGGCTGCTGCAGGAAATCGTGACGACGATCAGCCTGGCGGCGGGAATTTTCTTGTTTTCAAAGTCGCTGCTGCTGGCGCTGGTGGCGTGCGTGCTGCCGGCGTTTCTGGGCGAAACGCATTTCGCATTTCTCGGATACTCGCTGAGTTTTCAGCAAACTCCGGCGCGGCGCGAACTGGATTATTTGCGAATGCTGGCGGGCAGCAAAGAAGGCGCGAAGGAACTGAAGCTGTTTGGTCTGGCGCCGTTTTTGATCGGACGCTATTCGGATATTTCCGAGCGGATCTACCAGCAGTCGCTGCGACTGGCGAAGAAGCGGCTGGTGGTGAGTTCCCTGCTGGCGTTGGTGGTGACGGCGGGCTACTACAGCCCGTACGCGTATGTGATGTACAAGACGGTGATCGGCGCGATCACGATCGGCATGATGACGTTTCTTGCCGGAGCAATCGCCGGAGCGAGCACGAACATTCAAGCAGTGTTCACCACGTTTTCAGGAATCGCGAATCAGGCACTCTTTTTGACCGACCTGCTGGACTTCTTTGCAGTGCAGCCGAAAATTGTGTCCGCGCCGAATGCGCTGGCCGCTCCGAAGCCGATCAAGATCGGATTCGAATTCAAGAACGTATCGTTTCACTATCCGGGAAATCCGCGGATGGTGCTGAAGAACGCGAGCTTCAAGCTGGCTCCGGGCGAACGCATCGCGATCGTGGGAGAAAACGGCCAAGGCAAAACGACGATCGTGAAATTGCTGACGCGCTTGTACGAACCTTCGGAAGGGCAAATCCTGCTGGACGGCAAAGACCTGCGCGAGTACGACTTGGAAAGCCTGTGGAAGGAAATTGGCGTCATCTTCCAAGACTTCATGCGCTATGAAATGACGGCGTCGGAAAATATCGCAATCGGAAAGATTGAGGATCGCGACAACAGTTTCCGTATCCGCAGCGCGGCCAACAAGAGCCTGGCGGAAGGCGTGATTCGGCGGTTGCCCCACGGATTCGAGCAGGTGCTTGGCTCGCGATTCGAAGGTGGAATGGATCTATCAGGCGGCGAATGGCAGAAAATCGCGCTGGCTCGAGCTTATCTGCGCGACGCGCAGCTGCTGATCCTGGACGAACCGACGGCGGCGCTGGACGCACGGTCGGAGCATGAAGTGTTCGAGAGATTCTCCGAACTGACCGAAGGAAAAATGGCGCTGCTGATTTCGCATCGGTTTTCGACGGTGAAAATGGCGGATCGCATTCTGGTGCTGAAAGACGGCCGCATCGCGGAAGAGGGCAAGCACGATTCCCTGCTGCAGGTTGGTGGGCACTACGCGCAGATGTTTGAATTGCAGGCCGCTAACTACCGCTAGGGCGCGTTGAGCCGGCGGGCGGCAAAACCTTTCCGTGCAAATGCAGTTCGACGAGTTCCTGCGGCGCCAAAGGCGAGCTGGGTTTGAAACCGGCGCGCTCCATTCCACGCTGTGCTTCCGGATTTTTCATGAACGTGTCCCAGACGAACGCGGTTCGCGCGTTTTCGGCCATGATCATCGTAATGCCTGAATCAATTCCCACCACATCGCTGTCGTACCAATTCGTTGCGGGATTGAAAGCGTCGACGAAGCCGTAGCGGCTCCACGTGCCGGCGCCGTAGCGGTTGCTGATGTTTCGCAGCACGCGCATCACCGGGCCCGGCATGAACGGCAGCGATCCCGCGGAGGCGCACGGAACAACTGTGCCGTCGATCGGGCCCGTGGACGGCGGGCCGCCCCAAATCTGATATCCGCTGGCGGAATCCGAGGCAGTGATGCCCCACAGATCGTCGCTGTAGTCCGGAAATTTCTTCGACAAGCTGAGGCAGAAACGGCGATGAACCTCCGTGGCGAGGATTGAATTCTGAAAGTAGTCGGCGTAATTGTCGCGCTTGCCGCGGAAATCAAACCAGGCCTGCGAATACTGGTGAACGAACAGCGGCGCGTACGAGCCGATATACTTGATGCCGTCGAATTCGAATTCGGTGCGTTTCCAAGCGTTCCAGCTTTCGGCTGGCAGCGGATGCGACGATGAGCCAAGGCCGAGCAAGTACATCATCATCATTTCGCTGTAGCTGTCCCAGCGGTACTGCAGGAAGCCGGTTTCGGGCGTCCAGCCGTGCGGCAGAATATTGGTGTCCTCCGAAAGCCAATTCCAATCGACGCGATTGAATATGTCGTGGGCCAGTTGGCTGATTTCGGTGTGCTCGAAATGCTGGCGGCAGGTGAGAATGCCGCAAAGCAGCAACGAGGTGTCGACCGAAGAAATTTCGGAGTTCCAAAGGCGTTCGCCACTGTTGATGTTGGCCCAGTGGTAGAAAAATCCGTGTTCGTGCGAGAGCTTGCGCCATAGGAATCGCAGAGTGCTGAGCACGCGCTCGCGAGCCTGATTGGCCGAAACGTAGCCGCGCTTGTCACCGATGCAGATCGCGGTAAGTCCGAAGCCGGTGGCGGCGATGCTGCCGAGGATTCCATTGTCGATGCCGCGCACGTTGCAGCGATCTTTTACGATGCCGGTGGCGGGATTGGTCTGCTCCCAGAAATACTGAAAGGTGGCTTTCTGGAGCAGCTCGAGAAACGCGTCGTCGGCAGCGGAAAGATACGTTGGCTTTGGGAGGTTTGGAGATAGCGCTGTCTGCTGCGCGTCGATCGGCTGGTTGGCCGCAGCGAAGATACCAGACGGAAGCACTAGGAATGGGACCGAAAGAGCCGCGACGCCGCCGAGCGAACCGAGAAGTTCGCGACGGGACAGCGCATTTTGTGCAGTTCGAGCGTTCCTGTGCACAATTACAAGTTTAGACGAATCGCGGCCGGAAAAGTGTGGGTGGTTGGCCGGATTTCTACCACGGAACTGGTTTTATTTTGTGCACGTTACGACGCGAAACGGCAAAAATTGGGCGAGAGAAAAAGGGTGGGAGGGGCCGCCTGATTCCTGGGGGGACTTAGGCGACCCCTACCTTTAGAAGCTATTTTCTCGAACTCCGAACAGGTCGGAGGCGTTCAAAGTGAGGCGATTCTAGAACGACGCGAAATCGTTGACCATACTGCAAAAGCATTATGCGGGCACTTTCGCGGTGTGATCGGTTTGTCGCGATTTCGTGTGGCAATGTGCGGGCGCGAAATAAAGCGACGCCAACTCTGTGAGAATCGGCGTCGCGGGTATGAATTGGATTTAGATATAGGAAAACGAGCGCGCTAGGAATGCTTTTTGCGTGCGTCTTTCAAAGCGGTCATGAATTCGTCGGCTTGTTTTTCGGCGGCCTCTTTCGCGACGCCGTATCGTTCCTGGATTTTGCCTACGAGTTGCTGGCGCTTGCCGTCGATGGTGGTGAGGTCGTCGTCGGTGAGCTTTCCCCACTTTTCCTGCACCTGACCCCGATATTGTTTCCAAGTACCCTGAATCTGATCCCAGTTCATAGAGCCTCCGAAGGAGCGAAGTATGTTTGCGAGCGTCACTACAATTAAAATTCAGACTGATGGAATCGGATATCCACGATTGACCCGACTTCGATGAGGGAAACTCTGTAGGAACGCGCGAGAACGAAAAGGCGGTGATTACTACTTGTAGGCAAAGTAGGTCTTCGATTCGCCGATGGTTTCCACCGCGGGAATCAGAAACAAATTTGAATCGGACTTCAGCACAAGGCCTTTGGCGCCAGCTTCGCGAACGGCGCGAGCGAGGTCGGGCAGATCGTGCAGCGTGAGGATTAGTACTTTAGCTTCGGGATAGGTCGCGTGAATTTCGCGCGTGGCTTCTAAACCATTGAGGTTCGGCATGAACATATCCATCACGATCACGTCGGGATTCAGTTCGCCCGTTTTTTTGATCGCTTCCCTGCCGTCAGCCGCTTCGCCAATCACTTCCCAACCGGTGCGCGATTCGAGCAAAGCTCGTACGGCTCGCCGGATGTAGGGCTGGTCGTCAGCGACCAGAATGCGCAAATGACCTTCGGACACTTATGACTCCCAATCCTGGGCGAAGCGCTGGGCTAACCGCTAATATCCGTTCGCCAGAACTCAACTGCCCATCGAGAAACCACAGAGCACGCAAACGTATAACACTCAACCTTATAAGCTGACCAGATGCCAAGTGCTAAAGAAATACCATTATCACTGTAGCTTGCCGGTTTGGACATTCCCACCCGGCAAGTTTCGGCGCCAACTAAATGCTAGGCCTCAATGATTTTATTCCGAATCGCGTAACGCACCACTTCGCTGACCGAATGGCAATCGAGCTTGCGCATGATGTTGGCGCGATGCGTTTCGGCCGTCTTTACGCTTAGGCCCAGCGCCACGGCGACTTCCTTGCTGCTCTTGCCCTCGGCCAGGAGCTGCACAATTTCGCGCTGCCGGGCCGTCAAGCGGCCGCCGGCAGGTTGATTGTCGGCCGGACGCGGATCACCTTTTAGAAAGCCGTCGAGTATCATCTGCGCGACGCGCGAAGTGAAAAAGGTCTTGTTGCGGCGCAGGGCTTCGACGGCTGAGACTAGATCGCGTCCGGCGTCGGTCTTCAGAATGTAACCGCGGGCGCCGGCGTCGAGAACCTGCCGGATCAGCGGATCGGTTTCGTGCATGGTGAGGATCACGACTTTTGTCTGCGGCCGATTTTTCAAAATTTGACGGGTCGCTTCCAATCCGTTGAGCGAAGGCATGGCCAGATCGAGGACGACGATATCCGGCGCGAGCTCCTTCGCCATGGTGACGGCCTGGCGGCCATCGACCGCTTCGCCGACCACTTCGCAATCGTGCGCGCCCTCGAGAATCGAGCGCAGCCCTTTTCTTACAATCTCGTGATCATCAGCTATTAGAAGCCGTAACGCTGGCATCGTCTGCCTCCCATGGCAAGGTAACTGTAACGATCGTTCCTGGATTTGCCGGCGATATTTTGAGTGTACCACCGAGCTGCTTCACTCGTTCCCGCATGCCGGTAATGCCCACACCTAGGCCCTTTACACCTTGTTCCGGAGTTTGGACCTTCTCTGCGGGAAGGCCTCGCCCCTTGTCGCTAACTTCGAGAATCACTTCGCTGCCCCGCTGCGTCAGACGGATGCTTGCCGTGGGGCTGTGCGAATGGCGGTGAATGTTGGTCAAACTTTCCTGCACGATGCGGTACAGGGCCGTTCCCGAATCGAGCGGCAATTGAAGGGATTCGGGCGAAACTTCGAGCGAAACTTTCACGCCACTGCGTTCGGAAAATCCGGCGGTGTACCAGCCGAGCGCGGCCACCAGGCCGAGTTCGTCGAGCAGCGGAGGATGAAGCAGGTACGAAAGAGTGCGCACGTCGCTGGCGCACTGGCTGGAGATGGAAAATGCTTCGTCGAGCGAATTGCGCGCTTCGGCGGAAAGTTTGTCTTCGTCTTTCTTCAGGATCTGCAAGTTCATGCGAACCGCTGCCAGGCACTGGCCGGTGCTGTCGTGAAGTTCGCGCGCGATGCGTCGGCGCTCTTCGTCCTGGGTCTGCAACAGGCGTTGCGAAAGCTGACTGAGTGACTCTTCAGCTTCACGCCGCTGGGTAATGTCGCGAAAGCTGAACAGGTGCTGACTGGGCAGGAAATTCGCTTTGGCGCTGAATTGCGCGGTGCGCACGCTGCCGTCCGGGCGCATCAGCTTACGTTCGCCCCACTGCTCGCCGTTGCGAAGCATGGCTTGCCAATCGCTCAGCAGAGCGCCACGCTGATCCGGCGGGACCAGGTTTTCGAGCGAGAAACCGGAAAGTGTTTCGCGCGAAACGCCAAACAGAGCCAGAGCCGAGGGGTTGGCGTCGATTAAATGGAGGTTGTCATCGCAGACGGCGATGGCGTCGAGAGAATTTTCGAAGACCGCGCGGAGTTGGGCTTCGCTTTTCCGCAGGGCTTCTTCTGTTTTCGTGCGATTCACCAGATCGAGCGTCAACTGACGGTTCGCGTCGTTGAGCTCCAGAGTTCGCTGGCGAATCTGCGATTCCAGATTCTCGTGCGCGGCTTTCAATTCGCTGGTCATGCGAACGCGATCGGTCACGTCGAGCTGAACGCCTGCGTAGTACAGGACTTTTCCGTCCGAAGTTTTTACCGGCACGCCGCGGCTCATGATGGTGTGAAAGGTGCCGTCCGCCTTGGGCAGTTCGAATTCGAAATCCCACGAGCAATCGGAGCCCATGCACTTGCTCCACGCCGCCACAGCCCGTTCGCGCGCGGCAGGCGGGAGCAGGTCGGTCCAGTTTTTATTCTTCGCGTCGGCGAGATTTGCGTTCATAAGTTCCAATAAAGACTGGCTGATGAAACGGACTTTGCCGCTTTTTTCATAAATCCAGACGCCGAACGGAATCGATTCTCCGATGGCGCTGACCGTGGCGGTAACTTCCTCATTCTCACGAACTTTTTCTTCGAGTAAGCCATTGCTGCGAGCCAGCTCGGCCAGATGCGCGCTGATCTGCTTTTCGAGCTCGGCGTGAGAATTCTGCAGCTGGAGTTCAGCTTGCTTGCCGCGGTCGATCTCGAGCTGCATCTCGCGCAGAGCGGCCGAGTTCGGGATGTATTTCGATTTGGCAATCTTTTGGAAAAAATCCAGCATTCGATGTCCGTGAGCCTTGAAGCACGACAGGATTCGCCAAATGCCTGCGCCTCGAATCAGGTTTTGCTTCTGTTAAAGGGCCAGCGAGTAGCAGATTCACGCGGCACGGATGGCACGCGGGCACGATCCACGGCTTCCAGTATTCCTGATATCCGTACAGCAACAATACCGGGATTGCTGTATGGGGCTCGGTTATGCGGCTGTAGGGCGAATTTTGTGATTTTTCGCTTCGATGGGGCTGCTTTCGGACCTGAAGTCGCGTGCGACAGCGCTGAATTTGCGGATACCGGATATTCCGCATGCGCGTAGGGAGTCCTGCTGATTCCGCGTTTGGATTGGATTGACTATATTCACGCTGCGCCTAGGGTTGCCGCTGAAACCTGCTGCGATCCGCGAGGGCGCGAATCGAAAGGAAAACGAAAATGCATCTGGAACGAGCATTCTCGAATCTGGCGATCCTGATCGTGGGATCGATGACCGCGATGGTGGCGTTTGTTTCCACGCGGCTGAATCACATTTACTTTTATGTGTTGGCAGCGGCATGCGTGGTTTTGGCGCTCGCGGTGGCAGCGTCCACGTTCCGCAAGGTGGCGGGCCGATTCCCTGCTCTAGCGGGCAAGCCGGATGCACCGCGATGGGACGCGAAAGCGCGCGTGGGCAAACCGGTGGTGAACATGCTGAAGCAACAGAACGCGAAGCCGAAGGCGGTTCAAGCTATCGAGCCGGCGCCGCCGCTTTCAGCTGGTTCGCAAAATCAGCCACAGGCTGCGTAACGACATTCGACGAAAGAGGAATGGATACGGCTGGCATTTTGAAAAGAACGACATCTGAAAAATAACAAGGAGGACTTATGTTGCGCTACGCGTTGGTGTTTTTTGTGGTGGCATTGATCGCGGGCTTGTTTGGATTCCTAGGAATCGCGGCAGCAGCGGCGGGCATCGCGAAGATCCTGTTCTTTATTTTTCTGGTGTTGTTTCTGGTTTCACTGGTTTCGGGATTACTTACTCGAGCCCAGTAAGTCTGACGGCATCACTCGACACAATAGGCGCCTCTCCTGGGGGCGCCTTTTTTTGCGCGTGAAGGCTGGCACTGCAGGTCAGCCGAGAACGATTCGGATCTGGTGGGTTTTGCCATCGTCTTCCAGAGGAATATTCGCGGAGCCTGCCAACAGCTTTCCATCGAGTTCGGTGAGCGCGACACCGCGCGCCACGCCGGATGGGTTTTCAACTTTGATTTTGTAGATCGACGAGTGATAGCGGAATTCGATCGAATATCCCGGCCAATTCCGCGGGATGCACGGATCCATTGAAAGAATCATCCCCCGGACGCGAAATCCTAAGATCCATTCCATTCCGGCGCGGTACATCCATCCCGCCGAGCCTGTGTACCAAGTCCAACCTCCGCGACCGACGTGCGGCGGTTCGGCGTAGACGTCCCCCGCCAGAACGTAAGGTTCGACTTTATAGCGCTGCACTCCGGCGCGTGAATTCGAGCGATTGATCGGATTCATCATGCGGAACAGCTCGCCGGCCTTGTCTCCGTCACCGAGCGCGGCAAACGCGATTACCGTCCACGTGGAAGCGTGCGTGTACTGGCCGCCGTTTTCGCGGACGCCGGGAATGTATCCCTTGATATAGCCGGGATCGTGCGCCGGATGATTGAACGGCGGCGTGAGCAACAACAGCAATCCGTCGGGACGCTTTACCAGTTGTTGATCGACGGCGGCCATGGCGCGAACGGCGCGACTGCGTTCGGCACCGCCGCTGATAATACCCCACGACTGCGCGATCGCATCGATGCGGCACTCGGCATCCTGCGCGGAGCCAAGCGCCGCGCCATCGTCGAAATACGCGCGGCGATACCATTCGCCGTCCCAACCGTCGCGCTCGAGTGCAGCCTTCAACGCGCTCACATGAATGCGCCAGGTTTCGGCGCGGTCGTTCTCTCCTCTGCTCTCGGCAAATTTCGCGAACTCCCACAACACGGTGTGCAGAAACCATCCGAGCCAGACGCTTTCTCCTTTTCCGTCCTGCCCGACGCGATTCATGCCGTCATTCCAGTCTCCGGTGCCCATCAGAGGCAGTCCGTGAGCGCCGACGTTGAGGCTGCGATCGATCGCGCGAGCGCAATGCTCGAAGATCGAGGCACGCGTTTCGGAAACGCGCGGCTGGAAATACGATTCTTTCTGATTTTCAGCGAGCAATTCGCCTTCGATGAACGCGACGGATTCATCGAGTACGGTCAAATCGCCGGTCGCTTCGACGAATTGCGTGACGACGTAGGGCAACCAGAGCAAATCGTCAGACATTCGCGTGCGGATGCCGCGGCCGGACGGCGGGTGCCACCAATGTTGCACGTCGCCTTCGACGAATTGATGGGCGGCGGCGCGCAGAATTTGTTCACGCGCGACGGAGCGCTTGGAAACTGCGAGGGCCATTACGTCCTGCAGTTGATCGCGGAAGCCATACGCGCCGCTGAGCTGATAGAAGGCGGCACGCGCCCACACTCGACAGGAAAGCGTTTGGTAGAGCAGCCAGCGATTCAGAAGCACGTCCATGCTTGGATCAGGAGTTTTCACCTGAACGGCGGTGATGACGTCTTCCCAGTTATTCGTTACTGTGCGGAAGAGCGCATCGAGGTCCGTGGCGCGATAGCGAGCGATCAGTTGGCGAGCGTGGTCCTTGCTGGTTCCCTGCCCGAGGAAAAATACAATTTCGACGCGAGCACCGGGACGGAGTTCGATGGTGGTTTGTAGCGCGGCACAAGGATCGAGACCCGCGCCGGTTTTTCCGGAAAGCGTGGCGCCGTTTTCGAGCGCGGCGGGATGCTGCGCCGATCCGTTACGGCCGAAAAATTCGGTACGGTCGGCCGTGTGCGACGTCTGCTTTCCGCCCAAATCCGCGAATGCGATGCGGCCCGCAAATTCACCGGTCC
Organism: uncultured Acidobacteriota bacterium; assembly: GCA_963719065.1. Taxonomy (GTDB): domain Bacteria; phylum Acidobacteriota; class Terriglobia; order Acidiferrales; family UBA7541; genus Palsa-295. Next base: position 56,401 of record CAVRAM010000002.1, read on the forward strand.
ACGGACTTCGCGCGAACAGTGCTTTCGATTGCGCGTCGAGTTCCGAGATCAAATAAGGCGCGGTAGCGCTGCGCGGGCTGCCAAGAATCCATTCGGCGTAGGCGGTGATCGAGATCCGGCGGGTGCGCCCCGATTCGTTTTGCAGCGTGAGGCGAGAAATTTTAATGGGATCTTCGGGCGGAACGAACTGCAACAGATCGAGATTGATTCCGCGGGAACCGTGTTGAAACCGGCTGTACCCCTGGCCGTGCCGCGCGACATAAGTGGCCGCTTCGTCGCGGATCGGCAGCGCCGTCGGAGTCCAGACTTCGCCAGTCGATTCGTCGCACAGATAGATCGCTTCGCCCGGCGTGTCCATTACGTGATCGTTGGACCACGGAGTGAGCTGATTTTCGTGGCTGTTTTCCGACCACGTGAATCCCGAGCCGGATTCGGAAACCAGAAAACCAAACGACGGATTCGCGACGACGTTGACCCACGGTTCGGGAGTGCGCAAGCCTTCGCTCAACGTGGTGACGTACTCGCGGCCACCTTCAGAAAAACCGCCGAGGCCATTCGGGAACTGCAGAAACTGCGCGGGCGCCTGCAGGTCATGGCGCTTTCCGGAGCGGACTTGCCGCGGCGGAACAGGCGAAATCGGCTCGGCCGACTGCGTGCGCAAAACTTGTTCGGCGACGGTGCCGCGGCGACTAAGCAGCACGACTCGAGCGATGGCCTGAAGCTGCGTGCGTGTTTGCGCTGGGACAAGATCTCCGCGCAGTAAATATATTTTCCCGGTTGCTCCGCCCGCGTCGGGCGAAAGCCGAAGCTGGCTGCCGCGCACAAGAGCTTCGAGCGTGCCCTGCAACTCCTGAATGTACGACGCCGCTTTTTCGTTGATGATGACCACGTCCGCCGACATTTGCTTCATTCGCCAGTATTCGTGCGCGCGCAGGAGCTGGCGGATCATGTCCACGTCGTCGGGATCGTCGATGCGTGCGAGCACGATCGGCAGGTCACCGGAAATGCCCTGTGACCAGAGTGTGTTGATGTCGAGCGAAGTCTGGCTGAGAACGTCGGAGGACGGGCGCAGCGACGCATCGCAATACAGCATGGCGTTGGCGAGCCGTTGAAACATGTGCGCTTCTTCGGCGGTGATGCCGAGGTGGTGCAGCTGCACCTGCGCTTGCGTCCAAGCGAGGGTGAGAGTGCGTTCAAACGTGCGGGTATCGCGGTATTTGTCGGCGAGCTCGAGGATTTCGTCGCGGCTGGGCGCCACCAGCGTGGAAAAAACGATGTGAACCGTCTGCCCCGGCGGGATTCGCACGGTGCGGCGAAGGCTGAAGATTGGATCGAGAACTGGACCGACGGAATTTGAAAGCGGACGACCGTCGAGAATGGAGACGGCGTTTTCGAGCGTGCGAGCGCGGCCGACGAAACGCGCGCGATCGGTTTCGTATTGAAGTTCGCCGACCGATTCGCCGTCGACCACCATCACGTGCGCGGCCCACACCGAAGGATCGTCGTCGGAACGTTTGCGGCGAGTGGCGAGCAACGCGCCGACCGAACCGACGAACTCAGTTTCGACGAACAGATTGGCGAACGCAGGATGCGCGACATCGGCGCTTTGGGCGATCAGCGAAAGTTCGGCGTACGAAGTGACTTCCACGTCGCGCGAGCGCACACCCAGATTGGTGATCGAAACGCGGCGAACTTCGGCGTCGTCTTCGGACGAAACGACGACGTCGAGCGAGGTGGAAAGCGAACGATCGCGACGGACGATTTCGGCGTGGTCCTCGAAGAATGCGGCTTCGTAGGAATCGGGCTCGACACCGGTGGGTTGATAACCGGCGGACCAAACTGCGCCGGTTTGTTCGTCGCGCAGGAAAACGTATTGGCCCCAGCAATCGCGAGTGGCGTCTTCGCGCCAGCGGGTAACGGCGATGTCGCGCCAGCGGCTGTAGCCGGAGCCGGCGGACGTAAGCATCACGGCGTAGCGGCCGTTGGAGAGCAACTGCGTCCGCGGAGTGGGATCGTTGACGCTCGTGAAACGGCGAACGACCGGCGGAAGCGACGACCGCACTTTCGCGGCAGCGGAAACTTCTTCGGCGCGAGGCCGGGCGACGAGCACGTCGCGAGGCGTGCGCTCCTGCAGCAGCAACTGCGTCGCCTGAACGATCGGCTCGGCGTGAAAACGATTTTGCATCGCGCCGTCGTTCAAAACGTCGGCAAGCGCGACGATCGACATGCCCTGGTGATGCGCCATGTAGGCTTTGATGACCGCGACGGATTTGCCTTCGGGCAAGCGGCTGGTGGTGTAGTCGAGCGCTTCGTAAAATCCGTAGCTGCCGCGGCCGCCGGCGTCGACGATACGCTCAAAATTGATGTTGGCTTCAACGGGATCGATCATCGCTGCGAGAGCAGTGGCGTACGGAGCGATCACCAAATCTTCGATCAGCCCGCGTTTCAAGCCCAGGCCCGGCACGCCGAAGCTCGAATACTGATAGGTGAAATCGATGTCGCGCGCGTTGTATGCGGACTCCGAAATTCCCCACGGGACGGCGCGCTCGGTTCCATATTCGATTTGCCGCAGGACGACTTGATCGTAGGTCTGGCTGAGCAAGCTATCGCGAGGCGAGCGCATCACGAGCGCAGGCATTAGATATTCAAACATCGAGCCGGACCAGGAGATCAGAGCGGAGCCGCGGCCCACAGGAGTGAGCGAACGACCGAGATGGAACCAATGCGAGGAAGGAACGTCGCCCTTGGCGATGGCGATGAAGCTGGTGAGGCGCGCTTCGGACGCCAGCAGGTCGTAGCAATTGGGGTCGAGCGAGCCATCGGTCCCGCGAAAGCCGATAGCGAAGAGTTTGCGCGTGACGTCGTAGAGAAAACCGAAATCCATCGCATCAAACATCGTCTTGCTAGTGTTGGCGATGGCGCGCAAGCGGCGAAGCAGTGAAGTCGCCTCTCGCGAAGAGGATTCGAGCGCGCGCGTCGTTGCGTCGATGCGGGCCAAAACGTCCCAGTCGATGGCGGGATCGGAACTGATTTTTTCTTTCAGCGCGAGAAGCGCACGCGTCGCGGCGTCGGAACGGTCTGCAACTTCTTCAATGGCGAGTGTCGACGAGAAGAACGGTTCGACGGCGTTCCAATCGGCGGCGTTTGCGGCGCGGCGTTCTGCAAGCGCGAAAATCTCGCGATCTTCGAAATGGAGCCACGGGATCACGATCTTCGCGTCGCGCGCGTGGCTTTCGATGGTGGCTCGAGCGGCTTCCGCCCACGCGCGGACTTCGGCGTCGGCAGTCCCGCCAACTTCCTGCGTCAGAGCCTGCGCAATGTCTGCCACGGTCTGGGCGCGTTCGCGCAATTCGATGATGCGAAGCGCCCATTCCAAGGAAGTTTCGGGCAATGGCGCGAGCAAAATCGAGAGCGATTCGACGGCGTTGTGGAGCTGCTTGCGGGTGACTGTTTGGGTGCGGCGAGCGTCGGTGGTGCGGGCCATCGCATCGCGCAAGAGCTGCAACACGTCAGCGAGGCCGGCGAACAGCCTGCGGCCATCCCACGGTTCGCTGTAGAGCTCGCGGCAGCCGTTTGAAAGCACGAGCAGATGCCCGGCAAGGTTTCCGCTGTCAACCGACGAAACGTATTTGGGATCGAGCGGCCGAAGATCTTTGGTGTCGTACCAATTGTAGAAATGGCCGCGGTACAACTCCATCTTGCTGAGCGTCTGCAAGGTGCGTTCCAGGCGATCCACAACGTCTGCAGCGCCGCTCCAGCCGAGGTCGCGGGCGCAAAGCGAAGATAAAAGATATAGCCCGATGTTCGTCGGCGAAGTGCGGTGAGCGACGACCGGCTTCGGATCTTCCTGAAAATTGTCGGGAGGCAAATAGTTCTGCTCCACGGTGACGAAGGTTTCAAAGAAACACCAGGTTGCGCGCGCGATCTGACGCAGCGAGCGAACGTCCGATTCCGAGAGCGGCTCCTGCTCGGACCGGGCGGGCGGCATGCTGACCCATCGGGCGACGGCGGGCGCGGCGAGCCAGAGCGCAGCGAACGGAATCGCAACCGAGAGTGCGTGCGGACGGAAAACGAAAACGTCAATCAGGACCAACATCGCGAGCACGACGCTCGAAATCATGCGCCGGTAAATTCCAGCGAGTTTCAAATCGACTTTGCGCCCGGCTTGCGCCGCCGTGGTCCATTCGAGCAAGTTCCGGTGCGTGACGAAAACGCGCACGAGCGTGCGGACGATTGCGTCGACCATCAGCCAGGTCTGAAACGCGAGCATGGTGACGGTGATGCCGATCTGGGCGAGGCCAATGTAAAGGTCGGAGAGGACGTTGCGGATGTGGCTGCGCTTTGAAATTCCGCCGAGGCGCGGATTCAATCCGACGAGAAACGAAATCAATGCGGGAATCGCAATCGTGGTGAGGATGAATCGCGTCCACATCCACGGACTCAACTGAGGAATCAGCCAGCCGGCCACCATCGTAAGGAACATGCAGGGCGCCGACAGAGTGCGCCGCAGATTGTCGATCATTTTCCAGCGGCTGATCGCGGGAATGTGGATGTTGCGGGCTTGTTCTTTCGGCAAACCACCGCGGCCAAAAATCCACGGTAGCAGCTGCCAGTCTCCGCGAGCCCAGCGATGCTGTCGCGAAGCGGAAACTTCGTAGTGCGAAGGAAATTCGTCGAACAGTTCAATATCGGAAGCGAGCGCGGCGCGAGCGAAAATTCCTTCGAACAGATCGTGGCTGAGCAAAGTATTGTCGGCGACTTTTCCGGCCATCGAAGTCTCGAATGCGTCGACGTCGTAAATTCCCTTCCCTGTGTACGAACCTTCGCGGAACAGGTCCTGGTAAACGTCGGAAACCGCCGAAGCGTATGGATCGATACCGCTCGGGCCGGAGAAAATTCTCTGAAAGAGAGAGCCTTCGTGATCGGTGGGCAGCGAAGGAGTGATGCGCGGCTGGACGATCGAATAACCGTCGACAACGCGTCCCGCCGTGGCGCTGAACTTTGGCTGATTGAGCGGGTGCGCCATGGTGCCGACCAGATGATCGGCGGCGCCGCGCGGCAGGCGCGTGTCGGCGTCGAGAGTGATCACGTAGCGAACGTTTTGTGGAATTTCGGGCATGTGGCCCATGTGGCCAGAGATCGGCAGAAAATTAGTCGTCGTCGAGCCACGAAGCAATTGGTTCAGCTCGTGCAGTTTTCCGCGCTTGCGCTCCCAACCCATCCATTTGTTTTCCTGCTCGTTCCAACTGCGGCGGCGATGCAGCAGAAAAAAACGTTCACCGCCGCCCGGTGCCGGGCCATGCGTTTTATTGAGGTCGGCGACTGCTTCAGTGGCGCACGCGAGCAACTCTTCATCACCGGGCATGCGCTCGGCGGAGCCGTCGAGCCAGTCCGAGAGCAACGCGAAGCGCAAGTCGCCGTCGGGATTAGCGAGAAAGTGGACTTCGAGATGTTCGACTTGCTCTTTGATCGATTGTTCCGAGGTCAAAAGCGTTGGAACAGCGATGAAAGTGCGCAGCGATTCCGGGACGCCGTCGCGAAGTTCCAGGCGAGGAAGCGTGCGCGGGCCGAGCAAATCGGTGACGGCGCGGTTAATCAGCGAAATCGCGAGGTCCGAGGCAGGAATCGCGGCGAGCAGGCCCATCAAAACCAGAAGCCACGTCGATATTCCGTTTTCGGAGGCGTGCAACAGCGGCAAGGCCAGAATCGTGCCGGTGAGCAGCGCGATCGTGCCCAAATAGCCGGGCACGGCGGCGCGCACGTACAAACGCAACAGGCCGCGGCGCCACGGAATGTGGAAATCGAGCTCGCGTTCAAAATCCATGCGGCCGTGTGAGATCAAGTAGTAGCCCGGATCGGCGCGACGGGCGTCGGCCGGTTGGCCGTCGGCAGAGTGCTGGCCGCGAGCCTGACGCGCACGCGTGACGGCGCGTTGGGCGATTTCAATTTCAGAATGGTTCGAGCCGCGGGATAAATCTTCGATGGCGTGGCGGTAATAATCGCGCGTGGCGAAATCCATGTCGGCGAAATTGCTGCCGCTGCGGAGAACTTCATCCACCAAGCTGACGCTTTCAAAAAACGTCTGCCAGTCGAACGCCGACGTCAGCCGCATGCTGGTGATGATGTTGCGGACTGTGACGCTCATCGCCGCTTGCTCCTGGTGCTCGGCGCGAACGATTTCGTCGGAGGTGGTTTTTTCCGAAGCCAGTCGATTGTCGAGCCAAACCAGAATTGGACCGACCTTGGGATCGAGGTCGCGCAACCGCTGCACCAGCTGAACGGCAAAAGCGCGCTCGATGGGTCGATTTTCGAATTCGCGGAGCAGAAGCTCGGCGGCGACTTGCGTTTGTCCGCCGGTGCCGAGAAGTTTGTCGGCAAACAAATCGGCCTGCACGCGCGCGTTTCTGCTGCGCACCAGGCGCTCTGCGATGCGGCGGAGATTTTCGACCAGGACGACGCGCAGAGTGATCGCGACCGCCCACAGTTCGCCGATGGTGAGCGGCTGAACGCGCTGGTAAGCCATCACGAACGAGCGAAGAAGGTCAGGGTCGAAGCGGCTGTCTGTATGCGCGACAAACGCCCAGGCGACACCGAAGACGCGGGGGTAGCCTTCGAGATGTCCGGCGGAAAGCTTTGGGAGCTTGCGATAAAAACCGGCAGGCAAATCGTCGCGAATTTCGCGCAGCTGCTCTTCGACGATGAAAAAGTTGTCGACCAGCCATTCGGCGGCCGGAGTGATGACCTGATCCTGCTGAATGGAAAGGGCGGTGGCGCGGTAGTATTCGAGCAGCACGCGGCCGTTCTCGAGCACGCGCGGAATCAGTGGGCGGCCGGCGTCGGCTCCGCTGGACACAGTTTGCGCGGCGGCGAGGCTTTCGGCGTGCTGCTCCAGCCGCTCGGAGCTAAAAAGCTCGGCGCGAATGGGCTCTTCGGGCTCGCTGAAAACCGGAATTGGCGTTTGGGTGGCGCTCATAGCGAAGTTCGAACGGGTGCAAAAGTTTTTACGAGTACACGGATTGCCGGCCGTGAAATTTCGATCCAATCTATCGCGTTTCTAAGCAAGAAAACCGGGCGGGCGCGATACAGCACGACTAGGTCGCATCGCAAAGATCGATCACTCGGAAGTTTACAAGAAAAACGAAGTCATCAGCGGCTTTATCTGCGGCTCCCCGCGGGAGCAAAGTCATTCGAATTAGCATTTGAGATTGTAGTACGGGCGAATGGTGCAGGAACCATACAGCGAATTCCCTAGTGCGGTGCTACGTTATGCGTATTCAGAATTTTCGCGGCAGGAAGAATGATCGAGAGTCCGAATCGAAGGCGGATGTAAGGGAGAGTCGAACATGTTTTTAATTCTTACGATCGTGCTGATTATTGCGCTAGTCGGATCGCTACCCCGCTGGCCGCACAGCCGAAGCTGGGGATATTTTCCGAGCGGCGGAGTTGGGCTGGTGCTGGTTGTGCTGCTGGTGTTGTTCCTGCTGGGTCGGCTGTAGAACGACTTCGATTTACTGTTACGGTGCGGTGCGAATCGCCTGACTGTGACGCGGACGAACCGGCGACAACAATCGCAGGGTGATCAGAAACGCCGGCACGCACAACGCGACGGTCATCGCGACCCACATCACTGCTCCGGCAATTTCCTGGTCGGCGAGCGGCGAAAGTCCCCAGAGATTGGGAACACTTGCGTACGCGGGATAGAGCAGCCGCTCGGAAAAGCAGAGATATGTGGAAACGGCGCTTCCAGCGATCGCGCCGAATAGCAAATACAAAGGCATCGACCAGCGCGGCCAACGCGGCTGGCTGGGCCACGGCTGAATCACCGGCCACCAAAATAAAATTGAGGTTGCGAAAAAGCACGCGTGCTCGAGCTGGTGCCAGCCTTCCGAAGCGAGAGCTAGCTCGAACGCCGACGGAATGTGCCAGGCGATCAGCGCTACCATTGCAGAAATCCAACAGAACAACGGATCAGTGACCGCCTTTCCCACCCATGCCGCGGCGCGGTTGCGCAAAACCGAGCCGAGCGGCCAGCGAACCAATCCCGACGGCAAGCCGTGAAGAAACGGCAACGCCGGAGCACCGAGCAGTAGCAACGGCGGCGCAACGATCATGAGCAGCAAATGCTGCATCATGTGCGCAAGAAGCGAGAGGTCGTCGAAGGCTTCGAGCGGCGAGCCGATCGCGAGCCAAAGCGAGAAAAGTCCGAGGAGAAATGACGCGAGTGCCCCCGCGCCAAGCGTGCCTGGACTCGAGCGACGCAAGCGAAACCAACCGCGAACGTAAATTGCTGCCGCGAGTGTGATCGAAATATTTACGGCGAGCGGCGGCGACCATGCGTGCAATGCGTCTTGTGCGGCGGGCGTCATCGACGTGCGTTATGGGTGGTTCGGCTGCGGATTAGCCGCTGCAGGCGAACTTGCAGGCGGAGTTGCGAGCGAATCGGCGGCGTTGCGCGCCGGCGGCTGTCCGGCGGGCTTGAGGGTTTCCAAAAACGCGACCAGCGCCGTGGTCTGCGGAGGATTGAGATTTTTTCCGTAGGCGGGCATGTTGCCGCCGCCCTGGATCACCTGCCGGATCAATTGATCGTGCGTCAGACGCAGCGCGACGGTATCGAGCGCGGGTCCGCGCATGCCGCCTTCGTTGCCCAGTGAGTGGCAGTTGTGGCATTGCTTCTGCTGGAAGACGAGCGCGCCCTGGCGTTCGACCGGGTTGCGATCTTTCAAATATTGCGGAGGAATCGGATCGGCGCTCCACGCGTCCATGATCGGACTCCACGGTGTGTAACTGGATAAATGCGTGAAAGTGCCGAGCGCGACGGCGATCAGAAGAACGGAAATCACGGCGACGGGGCGGCGTTTCCAGCTTTTTTCGCCTTCGCCGAACACAAACGGCAGGGCCAGCAATCCGCCGATGATGAAAACCGGCGCGATGAGCAGCAGCGGAGTCTCGAGCGACGGCGGAAGCAGCGCCAAGAGCGCGTAAAGCCACAGGAAGAAATAGTCCGGCCGCGGAATGGCTTGAATGTTGGTGGGATCGGGACGCCCGGTCGGGCCGAACGGACCGAAGTACGCGGCGCAGCCGGCAATGCACAGAATCAGAATCGCGGCAAAGAAAATATCTTTCCATACCGCGTACGGAACGAACGGGGCGCCGTCGGTTTCAATCAGGTGATGATATTCCTTCTCGTAGGTCGCGCGGCGAACGATGCGCCCCGGCATGGGCCACTCGTTAATGCCGAGCTTGAGCACCATCAGCAGATGAACTGAAACCAGTCCAATCAGCAGCGCGGGAATCGCGAACACGTGGAAGGCGAAAAAGCGCGAGAGCGTGGCTCCAGCAATGATTGGACCGCCGAGCAAGAGGTTCACCGCGAACGGACCGATTACCGGCACGCGGCTGGCGATGGACGCGCCGATGCCGAGTCCCCAGTACGCGTCCTGATCAAAGCGCAGCACCTGGCCCGTGAACGCCATGCCGAGAGTCATCAGCAGCAGAAAAATTCCGATCACCCAAGTGAGTTCGCGCGGGAATTTGTACGCGCCGAACAAAAACACCTGGACCATGTGCAGCAGCACGATGGCGACCATGAAATTTGAACCCCAGCCGTGAAGCCCGCGCAAAAACCAACCGAGCGTGACATCGTGATTCAGAACCTGCAGGCTGTCCCAGGCGTGCGCCGCCGACGGCACGTATAACAACGCGAGCAAAATTCCGGTAACGACTTGCAGTCCGAAAATCACCAGCGCGCCGCTGCCGAAAACATAGAACCAACTGGCGGTGCTTTTCGGTACGGGATGCTCCATGGTTTCGCGCAGCGCGGAGCCGATTTGCAGCCGCGCGTCAAACCATGAACCGAGTTTTTGAATTATGCGCATTGCGCCTTCGAAATTTTCACGAGTGCGGCGTCGCCTGGTGTGGGCAGCGAGCCGGCCTCGATCATCAAATTGCCGCTCTGAATGCGGTGATTGTATGTGAACAGGCCGCGCTCGGGCGGGCCGGAGGCGCGCGAACCGTCTTCGTAGTAGGCGCCGCCGTGGCAGGGGCACATGAACAGTCCGGATTGCGGAAACCAGCGAACCGGACAGCCGAGGTGCGCGCAATTGATTGCGAACACTTGAAACTGATCAGCGTCGATGTGGCGGACCCAGCAAGCGGTTTCGGCGGTTTCACCATCGGAAGGATCGACGGTCAGATGGCGATAGGTGGCGAGGCGCGTTTGTCCGGCAGGAAATTGCGACAGCGGGCCGAGAGTGATCCACGAAGAATATCCAGGCTTTCGCGAGCGAATGATCGGCGAGAGCAAGTAGCCGACGATGGGAATCGCGAGGAATGCGCCCACCACCACGTTGACGGCGATCGCGATTTTCATCAGCGCGGTGCGGCGCGACATCTGATTCGGTTCGACGGTCATTGAACTCCATCCGTGTGCGGTGCGTCCGCATAGGGCTGGCCGGGGTATGCAGCGCGCTGCGACGCGAGCCACGCGACCACATCTGAAATCTCCTGCGCCGACATGCATTTGCCGGGCACGTCGGCGCACCAATTCGGCGAGCCCAGATCGCTGCGACCGACGACGATGGTGGTGCGCAGGGCATGATCGCTGACGAGCGCGAGAAACGCGGGGTCGACAATTCCTGTGGCGTGAGCAGTGCCCTTTCCCGCGGGACCGTGGCACGAAGCGCAGTAAGTCTGAAACGTCGCAGCGCCTTTCGTGGCATTCCCCGCCGTGGTTGAGGCGTACGGAGGCATTTCTGAATGCGGCAGAGCGCCCGGATTTTGCCAGCGCGAGCGCATGCCTTGCACGAGGGCGTCGATTTGTGCGTCGGTGAGCAATCCACCCGCGGGTTGGGCGAAGGCGGGCATGGCGGTGCCAGCGACGCCGTCGGCGGTGATGTTGCGAATTGTCGAGCTATCGGCGTACGCGTAGTACAGCGGATCCGCCAAACTGATCGCGGCGCCGCCTTTGCCGTTTTGTCCGTGGCAGCCCGCGCAGTTTCTTGCGTAGAGCGAATCGAAGTCGAGAACTTTGTCCGGCGCGACCGGCACGGAGTCGGCGGCGGGTCTGCCGGGCGGATTCGCGCAGCCTGCGAGAGCGAACGCCGTCGCCATCGCCGAGAGCGCAATGGCAATGAGTGCGCGCGCATTCATTCGGTGGACCTCGGCGGAATTGGGCTGGCGTCGTTGGGATCAGCGGACCTGGGGACTTCAATACCTGCGCGCATGGCGAACGGTAGATTCTGCTGAGTGAAGACCTTTTCCTGGCGCGAGACGACGATGCCCGCGACGATTCCGAATCCAAATTGCGAAATCACAAACCACAGCCAGTCGATTTTTTTGTCGAGCAGCGGATTCAGAATGCCGAGCGTGGTGTAGAGCAAGCCGGACCACAGAATCGGCGCGACGAAACCGCCGAGCAGAATGGGACGGCGAGGAATCATCGGAAGCATCGCGCCGTACAGCAAACCGACGAGCAGCGACGTGACAAGATGAATTCCGCAGGCGATCAGAAAACTTTCCAGATGAAAGGCGTTGAGCGAACTTTTGCTCAGCATCATCGACTGCGTGTAGCTAGCCGCAGCGAGCAGGTTAATCGGATACCACACGCTTCCCTGCTTGATGATTCCATACGCGACAGCGAGAAATGCCATGGCGACGGAACCGGCGAGGCCTCCTTTGATGCCCGCGGAAACTGGATAGTAGGAAATCGGCAGGAAGGCGCGGACCGGTTCAGGAGCGAGATCAAACGTCTTCACGCGAGTCCGGGCGGTGCGGACTTCGGCCGACTCCGCCGGATCGATTGCCACGGATTCGTGGTGCTCGTGCGGGAGTACCTGGCGAAACCACCCGACGCAGCCGGCAACGACCAAAATCGCACCGAGCACGCTGACCGTGGCGCTGGTGACCATTCCGGCGAAAACAAGCGTAACTCCGAAGGCGAGCGCGAGCGGCCAAGCTGTGGGCGCGGGTAGAATCACCGCGTTTGCAGCGAGCTGCGTTTTCGTTGTGGTCGTCGAGTCAGCCATGCGATTCGCGATTCCTCAGCGTCCGATTACATACACCACGGTAAAAACAATCACCCAGACGACATCTACAAAATGCCAGTACAGCGAAAGCACATCGACGCGTTCGGCGTGTTCTTGTTTCACGCGGCCGGCGAGCGCAAACAGCATCACGATGGCGAGGCCGAGCAATCCGACGATCACGTGAGAAGCGTGAAGACCGACGAGCGAATAGTAGGTGGTGCCGAATAGATTCGTCTGAATCGTCAGGCCGCGGTCGTAGATCAGGTGATGCCACTCGCGCGCAGTTCCAATCAAGAAAATCGAACCGAGGGCGATGGTTGCAAACCACAGCGCGGAGAACGCGCCGATTTTGTTGCGGCGCAGCGCGGTGAGAGCGAAATGAATCGTCAGGCTGCTCGACAGCAGGCAGATCGTGTTGAAGATGGGAAGCTCGAGGACTTCGCGCGGCGTCGGGCCGGTGAGACTTTTTCCGATGTAGAAAACGTAGGCAACCACAAAAATCGTGAAGATTGCGGACTCCGCGGCGATCAGGCAAAACATGCCGACGCGACCGGCCGAAGGTAGGGTCCACGGCGATTCGATTTCGGGCGGCGTAACTGTGACGGAAGCCATGTCAGCGATTCGTCCTATTCATATTTCCAGTCCGGATCTTCGGGATGTTTCAGATCCCAGAGCGGGCGACGACTGTACACGCTGGGAATTTCGGCGAAATTGTAAACGGGCGGCGGCGACGCGGTGGACCATTCGAGCGTCCAGGCGTCCCACGGATCGCTCCCGGCATCGCGTCCCTTCCAGTACGACCACGCCATGTTGGCAACGAAGATCAGAACGGCGGTGGATTGAAACACGACGCCCAACGAACAAATTTTGTTCCAGATTTCCCAACCGCGGCCGGGTTCGTATGTGTAAATGCGGCGCGGCATGCCGAGCAATCCCGGGATGTGCATGAAATCAAAGGTAAGGTGAAATCCGATAAGAAACAGCCAGAAGTGCCACTTACCGAGCGTTTCGCTGAGCAATTTGCCGCTCATTTTCGGGAACCAGTAGTAGAACGCGGCGAAAATCGCGAACAGGATGCCGCCGACAATCACGTAGTGAAAATGCGCGACCACGAAATAGGAGCCGCTGAGCTGCCAATCGAACGGCGCGACCGAAAGCATGATGCCGGTGAGCCCGGCGATCAGAAACTGAAAGAGAAATCCAAGGCAGAAAAGCATGGGCGTTTTGAAAATGATCTTGCCGCCCCACATGGTGCCCAGCCAGTTGAAGATTTTGATTCCCGTCGGTATTCCGACCGCCATGGTGGTGATGGCGAAAAAACTGTTGGCGTAGGAATTCATGCCGACGGTGAACATGTGGTGCGCCCAAACGCTGAAGCTGACAAATCCGATGGCGACCGTGGCGGCCACCATGATCGGATAGCCGAAAATCGGCTTACGCGAAAACACCGGCACGATTTCAGACACAAATCCGAACGCGGGGATCACCAGCACATACACTTCGGGATGGCCGAAAATCCAGAAGAAGTGCATCCAGATGACCGCCGAGCCGCCGGCTTGCGTATCGAAAAAATGCGCGCCGAGATAGCGATCGATGCAAATCATCACCTGCGCGGCGGTGAGCGGCGAAATCACAAATAGAACCATGCCGGACATCACCAGCGTCATCCAGGCGAAAAGCGGCATGCGATGCATCGACATGCCCGGACAACGAAGGCAGACGATCGTGGTGACCAGATTGACGGCCGTGCCGATGCTGCCGAATCCCGAAACGAGCAAGCCGAGCGTCCAGAAATCAGTGCTGTGACCCAATGAAAACACTTTTGAGGTGAGCGGCGCGTAAGCGAACCAGCCGACGTCCGGCGCGCTGCCGGCGCCGTACAATCCGAATCCGCCGACGAAGCTGAAATACAAAAGCAGCCCCCCAAACGCGGTGAGCCAAAAACTGAATGCGTTGAGCCGCGGAAACGCCATGTCGCGCGCGCCGATCATCAGCGGAATGGTGTAGTTCGCGAACCCGAACAGAATCGGCATAGCCACGAAGAAAATCATCGTGGTGCCATGCATAGTGAACATGCGATTGAAGACTTGAGGCGAAACGAAATGATTGTTGGGCACGGCGAGCTGGATGCGCATGATGAGCGCTTCCACGCCGCCGATCACCAGAAACAGCAGAGCGTAACCTATATAGAGGATGCCGAGGCGCTTGTGGTCGACCGTGACGGCCCAATCGTGCAGGCGTTCGGCCAGCGAGCGGCCTGCAAGGTTTGTGGGCGCAAGCGCTAGAGTTTCAGACGCCACAATCTCTCCGTAATTTCACTATCGAAGCGTTTCCATGTACGCGGTCAGCGATTTCAAATCCTGGTCGGTCAGGCGCATGGCCGGCATCAGCGAGCCGGGCTTGATCGCTTCCGGATCTTTGATCCAACGGTCGAGATTTGCCGGAGTATTTTCCGCGGCGCCGGCGGCGATCGTTTTGCGGCTCATCAAGTGAGTAAGGTCCGGGCCGAAACGCCCATCGGCGACAGTTCCCTGCACCGTGTGGCAATTGATGCAGGCGGTCGTTTCGAAAATCGCGCGCCCCTTCGCGGCATCGGCATTTGCAGAATCGATGGCCGAGGCTGGACGCGATTGCGCGCGCACCCAAGCATCGAAATCGGCGCGCGAATCGACGTACACGCGCAACAGCATCAGCGCGTGCTGGGTGCCACAATATTGCGCGCACTGGCCGAGATACAGGCCGGTGTGGTGCGGATCGATCCACATGTGGTTCACGCGATTGGGAATCAGGTCTGTCTTTCCGGCCAGGCGCGGAACCCAAAAACTGTGGTCGGTGTCGGCAGAAAGCAATTCCATAAACGCAGGCGTGGGAGAGTTCGGATCGCTGACCGGAATGTGCAACTCGTTGGCGGTGATAACGCCGAGCGCAGGATAACGAAACTCCCACCAAAATTGATGTCCGATGGCGGTTACTTCGATGGAACCCGGCGAGCGCTCGGCATCCTGCACCTGGGCGATTACGCGCGCGGTAGCGAGGAACAGCATCACGACGATCAGCACGGGGATGACCGTCCAGGCCAGCTCGATCTGGTTGCTGCCGTAGACTTGCGGCGGCTCGTGATGGTCGTCGTCACTCTTCATTCGATATTTCACGGTGGCGTACATCAGCAGCGTGAACACCACCACAAAAATGACGGCCGTGACCGAGAGCACGAACAACGCGACTCCGTAGATGTGGTCCGCAGGAGTCGAGTCGGGGCGAAAAATGTTGGGGACCAGCGAATCCGGCGACGGATCGGCGAAAAGCAAAGGACCAGCGGCTAACGCGACAAAAATCAATGCTAACAATCGCACAACGGGAGCCGGCCATCGCCGGACGACTGTGCGAACTGTAGGTTCGTCGCTCATTGGGCAAACTGCGGAGATACGGGAACTACGCGCGAGAATTTACCACACTGGAGTTGAAAGGAAAATGAATGCGTGAGGACTGGCGAAGAATTTGCGAGCGAAGATTTTTCCAGCGCGGCGCGAGGAAATCGGCTATGGCTTTGAAATGGTCGCGAAGTGACCGACGGGCGCGCTTAGGCGCGTATCTTTCAGCGTGAGCGGCTTGCGAGACGGGTCGCGCCATTCGCGGCCTTCGCGGCGAAGCAGCTCCATGGCGGCCTCGGGGCCCCAGCTGCCGGCGGCATAGTTCGGGAAATCACGCGGCGGGATCGCTTTCCACACGTCGAGGATGGGCTGAACGACGGCCCAGGAAGCTTCGACCATATCGGCGCGCTGAAACAAAGTGGGATCGCCCATCATGCAATCGTAGAGCAGCGTTTCGTATCCGGTGGACGGCACGGTGCCGAAATAATCGGCGTACTGAAAATCCATATTCACAGCGCCCAGGCGCACAACCGGCCCGGGAACTTTCGCTTCGAAGCTGAGCGAGATGCCTTCGTTGGGCTGGATATTCAAAACGAGTTCATTGGGCGGAATTTTTTCGACCGAGGTCTTGCGGAACAAGACGAAGGGCGGGCGGCGAAAGCGAATCACGATTTCGGTGGCGCGCTCTTTCATCCGCTTCCCTGTTCGCAGGTAAAACGGAACGCCGGCCCAGCGCCAATTGTCGATGTTCAGCGAGAGCGCGACGAACGTCTCGGTGGTGGAGTGCGGGTTTACGTTTGGCTCGGTGCGGTATGCGGGCACCAAGCGGCCGTCGATGACGCCTTCGCCATACTGGCCGCGAACGGCGTGATCGAGGACGCGCTCGGGGTTGAGCGGCTGAATGGCACGCAGGATTTTCGTTTGTTCGTCGTGCACGGCGGACGCGTCAAAGGAAATCGGCGGCTCCATCGCGGTGAGAGTGATGAGCTGCAGGATGTGATTGGGCACCATGTCGCACATGGCCCCGGCTTTGTCGTAGTAATCGCCGCGCAGCTCGACGCCGAGTTCTTCGGCGACGGTGATCTGGACGTGATCGACGTAGCGGCGATTCCAGACTGGTTCAAAAATTCCATTGGCGAAACGAAAGGCGAGAATATTTTGGACGGTTTCTTTACCGAGGTAGTGATCGATGCGGTAGATCTGGTGCTCGCTGAGCACCTTTCCGATTTCGCGGTTTAGAGCGACGGCGGTGGAATGATTGTGGCCGAAAGGCTTTTCGATCACGACTCGTTTCCACTTTCCCTGCTCTTCACGGGTGAGTCCGGCCGAGCCCAGTTGCTGAATCACGACCGGGAAAAATGTGGGGCTGGTGGCAAGGTAGAACAAACAATTGCCCTGCGTTCCCTGCTCGATCTCGACCTTTTGAAGCAGGTCGCCGAGGTTTTTGAAAAGTTCGGGGTCTTTGAAATCGCCGGAGAGGTAATAGAGGCGATTCTTGAACCAGGCCCACGAAGCGTCGTCCACTTCGCCGGTGGCGAATTCATGAATGTCGCGAGTGGCTTTGGCCCGAAACGCTTCGTGCGTGGATTCCTGCAGCGATACGCCGATGATGGCGAAATTCATCGGCAGCAGATTGCTTTTCGCCAGATTGTAGAGGGCAGGGATGAGCTTGCGTTTGGTCAGGTCTCCGCAAGCGCCGAAAATCACCATGATGCAGGGCGGCGCGGGACGCCCTGATTCTTCTTCGATCGATTCGACGGGATTCAAATGCTCCAAGAAGCGTTCCTCCGTGGCCCGTACAACTGCGGCGCGTTGCCGTAATCGCAAAGTCGCGCCGACCCACTCGCTGGCAAGAAACTACGTTCGACGCTACGAGAGCGCCTGGGCGATGGCTTGTTGTAGCGTTTTCAGGCCGCTGGCCAAATCGGCCGGCAGATGAACGCGCAACGCCCTGCGGCCGCGCTCGGCGAGAACCTGAAAATCGCCGCGCGCCTGGGCTGCTTTCACGATTCCAAACGTGTAGGTCTGGCCCGGAACTTTCAGGTCGGCGGCATCGTCGCAGGTGAGTTGCAGAAACACGCCGGAGTTGGGACCGCCTTTGTAGGCCTGGCCCGTTGAGTGCAGGAACCGCGGGCCGAATCCGAGACATGTGGCGACGCGTTTTTTATCGCGCACCGCAAGACGCGAAATCTGCAGCTGGTCCTGATGAGCGTCGTTGCGCTGGATGTAGGCGAGCAAGGCGAAGTAGTCGTTGGGCTGCAGACGATTCAGGTGAGCGCGAAGGTAGGAAACCAGCGTCGGGTTGGCGCCTACCGCTTTTTTTAGCGCTTCTTCGTTTTTCGGATCCGAGAACAGCTTGATTCCGTTTTCTTCGAAGAACGGCGACTCTGCCGGCAGCGAGCCGTCCTTTTCATATTGATCGGTGAGCTTGCGGGTTTCGATTTTGCTGGCTTCGACGTCGGGCTGGTTGAACGGGTTAATTCCGATGATCGAGCCGGCGACGGCGGTGGCAATTTCCCAACGATAGAATTCCTCGCCGAGTTCATAGGGATCGCCGACGGAGATATGGACGACGGGTTGGCCGGCTTTTTCGAGAGCGGCAACGGCGGCGTCGAGCTTTGCGTCAGTCGAATTTTCGAGCCGCAGGTACGCGAAAATCCGGTCGGTGCCGTAAACGTCGGGAGCGCCAATCGTTTCGCGATCCACAGGAATCAAGCCCTTCCCTTGCTTGCCGGTCGATTCGGCCAGTAGTTGTTCGAGCCAGGCGCCGAGATCGGAGATGCCGGCCGAGGTGAAAATCGTGACCTTGTCGCGCCCGGTTTTCTGTAGAGTGCCAAGGATGGCGCCCAGAATCGCGCCCGGATTCTGATCCGCGGGTACGGAGGCACCGCAGGCTTTGACCATCTCGTCCACGCGAGCGAGAAACTTCGTGAGATCGACGCCCTGGATCGCGGCGGGAACTTTACCGAAGTTCGATAGCGCGGAGTAACGGCCGCCGATGCTGGGCACGCCGTAGAAGATCGCGCGGAAGGCGTCCTGCTCAGCTACTTTTTGCATGTGCGAGCCGGGATCGGTGATGGCGATGAATCGCTTTCCCGCGTCAGCCGCGCCGACAACCTTGGTCACCACGGCGTAGAAGTATTGCTTGAAGATGTTCGGTTCCAGAGTGCTGCCGGATTTGCTCGCGACGATGAAAACCGATTTGGAGACGTCGATGCTTTTTTCTACGGCGCTAATTTGCGCGGGGTCGGTCGAATCCAGCACATGCATTTGCGGATGGCCGGCGATTTTTCCGTAGGTCTTTTCGAATACTTCCACGCAGAGACTGGAGCCGCCCATGCCGAGCAATACGGCGTGAGTGAAGCCGGCCTTCTGGATATCTTCGGCCAGTTTCTTGTAGTCGCTGTAACGGCTTTCTTGCGAGATGGGCTTGTCGGCTTCGTTGAGCCAGCCGAGCCACTTGCTTTCGTCCTGATTGGTCCAGAGCGTGGCGTCGCCGGCCCAGAGGCGCTTCACTTTGTCGTTTTTCTTCCAGTCTTCAATATTGCTCTTTACGGCGGCCGCGAGATTTTCGGGAAGGTTGTAGCTCAGCTTGTTCACTTCGACCCTCCGGAAACTTTGTCCATGTGCGCCTGGACGGCCGCGAGCAACTTGTCGAACGCTTCTGCGAACAGCTTCACTCCGTCTTCGGTGAGCTTGTCGGTAGCGGCTTTCATCGAGATGCCGGACTTGGCCAAGCCGTCCATGGTCGATTTCGCGGCGGGAATGTTTTCTTCGAGGCTAGCGCGCGGTTTGCCGTGGTCGCGGAAAGCGTCGTATGTGGCGGGCGGAATCGTATCGACGGTGTCAGGACCGATCAGTTCCTCGACGTAATAGATGTCACTGAACGCAGGATCCTTCGTGCTGGTGCTGGCCCACAAAACGCGCTGGGTCTGCGCGCCCTTTGCCGCAAGTGCTTCCCAACGGGGACCGCTGAAAATGTTTTTGTAGCTCTGGTAGGTGAGTTTGCCGTTGGCGATGGCGACTTGGCCGCGGAGTTTCGCGAGCGCGGATTTATCTGCATCGTTTGCGGCGGCCTTCGATTTCGCGTCGATCTGGCCGTCGATTAAAGTGTCGATGCGGCTTATGAAGAAACTGGCGACGCTCGCGACGTTGCGAATGTCCGCGCCAGTTTTTGCCAGCGCTTCCAGGCCGGAAATGTAGGCTTCGGCGACGCGCTCGTAAACGTCCTGAGCAAACAGCAAGGTGACGTTGATGTTGATGCCTTCGCTGATCAATTGTTTGATCGCCGGAATTCCTTCGGCCGTGCCAGGAACCTTGACCATCAGATTTTTGCGGTTGACGGTCTTCCACAAACGGCGGGCTTCGTCGAGGGTCTCAGCGGTTTTGTGCGCGAGATACGGCGAAACTTCCATGCTGACGTAGCCGTCGCGATGGTTCGTCGCTTCGTACACCGGCTGCATCAAATCGGCCGCGGCCTGAATGTCTTTGATCGCGACCTTTTCGTAGATCGCTTTGGAGTTCAGAGTCTTGTCTTTCGAGAGCGCGTCGAGATCGCCGGCGTAGTCGGGACTGGTAGCGAAGGCTTTTTCGAAGATGGAAGGGTTCGAAGTCATTCCGCGCAGACCGTCGTTATCGATCATGCGCTTCAGTTCGCCGCTGGCCATCAGGTCGCGGCGAATGTAGTCGAGCCAAACCGCCTGGCCGAACTTGGTCAGAGCCTTCAACGGATTTTCGGTCTTTGTGGTGGATGAAGCGTTTTCGGTCGGCTTCGCAGTCGAACTCATCGGTGTTGCCTCCCCTTCGGAAACTTTGATTGACCCTATGTTTCGGATGCAGGGCGCGTTCGAGCGGTTTCGCTTTTATTTGCAGCCACGCGGCTGGGCGAGCGCATCGCGTGCCAAGATTCTACCGCAGTCGGGGCGCGGTTGCATGAACACAGGATTAGTATCCACTTAGCCGTCGAAGGAGCCATCGACCCGGACGCGAATGGCTTGAATCGCTTAGATCGCGGACGACGGCGGCGCGTGCGGACGATTGACGGCGGGGATTGCAGCGGCATAGCATCGAGCCACGGGAACCCAAACGATGGCGACAACCAAGCTGTTTACTCCGCGGGAAGCGGCGCAAGTCCTGGGCGTGAGCTATCCGACGCTGAAGCAGTGGATCTACAAGAAAAAGATCCGCACGGTAACCACGGCGGGCGGGCATCATCGCATTCCGGAGCAGGAAGTGGATCGATTTCTGTACCGCGCGGAAGAAAAGGGCGGCGTACCGGACCGGCGCAGTGGATTTCGTCGGATCAGTGGACGAAATCAACTGGTTGGGCGAGTGACCGACGTAAAGATCGACGGCTTGCTCGCGCAGGTGACGCTGTCAATCGGTGGCCAGAGGATTACGTCGATTATCACGGCAGATGCGGCCCGCGAAATGCGACTGAAGAAGGGTCAGACGGCGGCGGCGCTGATGAAGTCCACCGAAGTGATGATTATTCGCGTGTGAAGTGTGCGCGGGGTGAATTTGCGCTCCGCGCGCTTAGCTGCGGAGGATCGCGCGAAGCTGGCTTGAGACGATTCCGAGCGGAGAGTAAATCAGGAAGGTGACCCGCGAGATTTTCGCGAGCACACGGCTCAAGATCGTCTGGCCGAGCGATTCGATATCGACGTGGCGGTTCTTACGGTGAATGCGCGTTGCGCGGCCCAGGAACTCCGCTGCGGTGACGACTCCGTCGTCAGTGCTCAGAGCGTCCCCTTTCGTGACCAATGTGGCATCGCCGTTCGGCTGCCGCTCCGTGCGCAGCACGCGGTGCACGAAAAATTCTTCGTTACGCTCAAATAGAATCACGTCACCGGGAACGATTTGGTTGATGTCCCACCGGCGAACGAAAACCTGATCGCCGCTACGAATCCACGGAGACATATTTCCAGTGAGCACACGGATGCAGGCGGAGCCGTTGGCGCGAATCTTCGACGCGACGGTGTTTGCGTGGGCGTGCGTTCCCGCCGGCGGCAGTTGGCTGCTTTGTCCGACGCGAACTGGCGAAACGGCTGAGGCGGCGCTCATGCTGAGACCTTAAGGCTCCAATCGAAATTCGGCGGTCGCTAAGACCTGGCCGTCGAGCGAACAGCGAACCTTCCAGACTCCGGTGACGTGTCGCGATTGAACCCACGTGCCGGCAATCGGGATGGTGCGCATCGCCTCCACGGGCTCGGTCGATTCGGCCACGACGCGGAAGCCGACTTTTGTTTCCTGATACTGGCGGCCGTCTGGCATCACGATTTCCAAACTCTGCGTATGATTTCCTGGCGCGGCGTGTTCAATCGCCGTCTTTATTTCCAGTTCACTGGTGGCCCCGATGCTGAAGTCATCCGCCGAAGAGCAAGCAGCCGGCTTGTGCGAACAAAACGTGACGGTCGCGACGGGCGTCAGCCGGTTCTGTGCGTTACGCTCGTGCGCGGAACTCGATTGAGGCTGGCAGCCGGTCAGCACACACGCCGCTGCAGTGAGCGCAACAACCAACCCACGCGCCCGCGAATGCCGCGGACCTCGCGAAAATTGCTGGACGAACATCGACCTGCGCCTTCCCAAGATAGGATGTGGAGCTGGGCCCAAGGATTCGCTGAAATTCCGGAGGCGTTCGCGAATCGCAGGCCACCATCCTATGCCGCCGTAGCGCGGGTGCCGACTGCGATTTCGGCGCTTGTGTCTGAAATGAGAACACCGTGCGCGGCTGTAGCGCCTGGGCTGCGGACGCTTACTTGTTTAAAACCGGCTGCTGGCAATTAGTTGCGAGGGAGTCCGGCAGATGTGAGGTGGCGAGGGCATTTAAGCGAGAGTCATCCGCCGAGGCCGTACTTCTTCAGCAGGCGGATCGGCCGCAACGCGATGTAGAGGGGCGCCAAAACGGTCGGCAGCCGGACCATTTCCCAATCTTCTTCAGCCGGCACCACGGCGAGGCGAGTGGCGTAACGCCAGCCGTCGAGCGTGCTCTCCTGCATGTTGCGTCGAAAACGAAAGCGCTGCTTGCCGTCGAGAGTTCGAAACGGGCGCGAGAGCAGGCGCTGCGAGATATCGGCAGCGATCTCTGCAGCTACGCGGTCGTTTGCGATTTGGCTCGAAATTACGGGTGGAAGCGGGGTTTCGAAGATCGCGTCGGCGATATTCAGACCAAGATTGACCATCCGCACAGACTTCTGCGATTCGGCGAATCGCATGGCGCGACTCCAGTCCATCGATGGGTAGGCCTGCACGAGCTCGGAAACGTCCGCAATCCAGGATAGCCGCTCCCAAAAATCTTTCGAGCCGTGAATGCAGAGCAGCGTGAGCAATTCTTCCGGCGCGAACGTGGGGACGTTTCGGTCCGCGAGTTTTACCTCGACCAGTGCAGGAAGGAAGCCAACGACATCCGGCACTTTCGGGAAGTGGCGCAAAGTGCGCTCGGTGTGCAGCTCGATCATCGCGCTGCGCGCGACATCGCGATAGTTGTACTCGCCCGGCACCAGGGCCGCAGCGGCGTCTGGCGCGAGAATCCAATCGAATTTCGGCTTGTAGCCGAAGCCGACCACAATTTCGTGGGCGGCGGCGAGATCGGATTGGGGAACGATGATGTCGAGGTCTTCGAATTCCCGCAGCGTGAAATCGCCGTAGGCCTGCGCCGCGAGGACGGGACCTTTATAAGGAATCGCATGAATTCCCTGCTGCTTGAACGCATCGAGTACGCGAAGAAGCTCGGCAGTAAGGAACATGCCGCGCATGGCGATCGAACGGGCCATCGTTTTTAATTTTTCCTGCACATGAGCGGGCACGGAATCGGGCGGAAGCGAAGCAAGCTGGCGCTGCAAGAGGGGCGTGACGGAATTTTCGAGCGATTCTGCGATTAGATAATCCCAATCCAGAGGGCCGGCAAGGATGCGGAGAATTTCCTGCTGCTGTTCGGCGCTGTTGCGCGTGCGAGCGCACAAGGCGAGCAATTTTTTTTCGGGACTGTTGGAGGAGTTTAGTGCGGAATTCATCCGGAATTCGTAGGAACGGGCCGCTGCAAAGCTTCGCGCCCGAACTAAGCGAATTCTACGCTAGTTAATTCTAAGGCTGACGACAAACTTGGCGACTGGTTGCGAGCGACTCGGCGCGCGGCTTACGACGTTAAGGAAATTTTGAACTAGGCGAAGACCGGACGGCTGAGCGACCCGTGAGTCTCCACCAAGCGGCCAATTTTCAGCAGGCGCGAACGCATGTCGTTGGGATCCAGGCCCGCACCAGCGCAAACCATTTCGAAATCCTGGGTGTTTTCAAACAAGAACTTTTGCGCATCGCGGCGCGCGCGCAGCGATCCCGAGCGCCAGTCTTCCACAGCGGTGACCACTACAGCCGTCCACAATCTGCGCTCTGCGATCAGTTCTTCCGTTACCGTGTCCCGAGTCTCCATCGTATCCCCCGAATTCGTTTTTGCAATTCAACCGCGGATGCGACCGGACAAATGCATTTCACGCGCCAAATTCAGGGGTGCGCCGATCGGCGCGCGGGCGGGCGCTATGCGTTTTGTTTTTGGCAACTTTCGGGAGAGCGGCCAGCGGACGCGCAGCGCGTAGCTTGCGAAGCAATTGCTCCGAGGCGGACACGTGTTTCAGCTGGGCACAAACCCCAAGTACGCAGAGCTTCGGTTCGCCGAACAAAGACTAAGAGAGGCATGGAACGAGAAGGAGAGATTAGAGGGAGTTGAACCACCGAGCCGGAAGCACTCGCGCTAGGCTTTTTGAACTTCTTCGACGAACAATTCGCGTAGCTTCACAGCGAGAGTCGCCATGGTGAACGGTTTCTGCAGCAGCACTGCGTCTGTTTCGAGGATTCCGTGCCGCACGACGGACTGATCTGTGTACCCGGACATGAAAAGAACTTTAACCCCGGGCCGCAGCGCTTTCACGCGTTCGGCCAATTCCCTGCCGCTGATTCCCGGCATCACCACGTCGGTCATCAACAAGTGGATTGTGCCGGCGTGCATGGCGGCGAGTTCGAGCGCGGTGTGCCCGTCTTCGGCTTCAATCACTTTATACCCACACGTGTGCAGATATTCGCGGGCCAGCTCGCGAACGCCTTTTTCGTCTTCCACCAGCAGAATGGTTTCGGAACCATGAGGCAACGCGCGGGCGGCGGGTTTCCGGTCAAGGGTGGCAGAGCGCGTCTCGTCCTCAATTCTTGGCAAGTACACTTTGAAACTGGTGCCGCGGCCCGGCTCGCTGTAGACCCACACGTAGCCGCCGCTCTGTTTCACGATTCCGTACACCGTGGCGAGGCCGAGACCGGTTCCCTTGCCCTTTTCTTTGGTGGTGAAAAACGGCTCGAAGATGTGGGCTTGGGTTTCAGCGTCCATTCCGCAACCGTTGTCGGTGACCGCGAGCATCACGTAGCGGCCCGGCGAGAGCACGGCGGGCGGATGAGAGCAAGCGGCGTCGAGCTCGACGTTAGCCGTTTCGATGGTCAGACGGCCGCCATCGGGCATGGCATCGCGCGCGTTGACGGCGAGATTCAGGACGACTTGCTCGATTTGGCTGCGATCGGCCTTCACCAATCCCAGATCGCCGGACGAGGACGTTTCCAGGTGAACGTCTTCGCCGATCAAGCGGCGCAGAATCTTTTCCATGTCCGAGACGACGCTCTGGATGTTGAGCACTTTCGGCGCGAGCATTTGCTTGCGGCTGAAGGCGAGCAATTGGCGCGTCAGTGAAGTCGCGCGCTGCGACGCGGTTTGAATCTGTTCGGCGTTGCGGCGCAGCGGGTCTCCTTCGGGTAAGCGCTCCGCAAGCAGGTCGGCGTAACCCTGAATCACCATCAACAAATTGTTGAAGTCGTGCGCGATGCCGCCTGCGAGCCGGCCGACGGCTTCCATTTTCTGGGCCTGGCGCAGTTGTTCTTCGAGCTGCTTGCGGTCGGTGATGTCGAGCGACATACAGATCGCGCCCTCGAGTTCGCCTTCGGAGTTGCGCAGCGGTTCCACGTGACATGCGTAGGAGCCGCTCTTCCATTCCACGTGGAAGGTCATCGGCTCACCAGCCAGTGCGCGGCGATGAGAGGCGATCGGCAAAAATGTCTGGTCTGAAGTCTCGAAATAATCGAGCAAGGAATTTCCGACCAACTGGTTGGGCTTCAGGCCCAGGCGCGATAGGCCCGCGCCGAGTGAAGAAGTGAATCGCAGATTCTTATCGACCGTCCACAACACGGCAGGAAGCTGCTCGACCAGCACGCGAAGCCGCGCTTCGCTATCACGGACTTTTGCGTCGGCGCGCTTGCGTTCGATAGCCAGTGCGATTTGGCCGCCGACCGAGGCGAGAAATTCAAGATCGCGCTGGTTGTAGGCGTTTTCGTCCTCGTAGTGCTGCACCACTAGTACGCCGATTGTGGCGGCCGGCGTGCGCAGAGGAACCCCGAGCCAGGTGGGCGACGGCGTGCCGACCAGCTCTACTTCCCCATCAGCGGCGAGCTTGTCGAATACTTTTTGCGGAATCAGCATGGCGCGGCCGGTGCGGTATACGTAGGCCGTGCAACTGCGGCCCACCTGCTGCGGCGGAGGCGCCTGGTCGAATTGGTCGGCGAAAAACGGAAAGTGAAACATTCCGGAAGCCGGCTCGTAGAGCGCGACGAAACAGTTCTCCGCGTACAACACTTTCTTCAGGGACTGGTGAATCAAGCGAAGCAAGTCGTTCAGGTTGTCGGTGGCGTTTACGGCGTGAATGATTTCAAAAGTCACCTGGCGCTCCAGCTCCGAGCGCTTGCGGGCGGTGATGTCTTCGATGGTGCCTTCGTAGCCGTTAATTTCGCCGCGCTCGTCGCGAACGCAGCGTGCGGTTTCCGAAACCCAGATCATGCAACCGTCTTTGCGGACCAGTTGGTATTCGAAACCGTGAACGAATCCATCTTCAGCCATGCGGCGCTTGAATTCCGCGCGCGCGGCAGGGTCGGCATAGGAATCGAGCGCCAGATCTTTCACGTTGGCAAGAAGCTCTTCGGGCGAGCTATAACCGCACATTTTCGCGAGCGCGGGATTGGCATTCAGCAGGCGTCCGTCCGGCGCGGATTGAAAAATTCCTTCAACGGCGTTTTCGAATAGTGAGTTGAGCCGCTGCTCGGCGTCGTGCTGGGCACGTTCGGCGCGACGGCGGTCAGAGATGTCTTCGTACATCGCGAAGGTGCCGGTGCGCTTGCCATTGACGATCAGCGGAACGGCGGTGACGTGGATGTCGATCAACGAACCGTCGCTGCGCTTGCGTTGCGTTTGGGCGCGGACGACTTCACCGGCGGTGGCGCGAGCGGTGAGCGATGCAGCTTCGTCATTGAGATTTTCGGGGCACAGAAGCGAATCGAGACCAACGCCGAAGATTTCGGCCTGGTGGAAACCGAACATCAACTCGAATGCCGGATTGCACATCTGGATGCGTCCGGCATCGTCGAGCACAACAACCGCGAGCGGATTGCTTTCGGTGAGCGCACGCAGGTAACCGGATTGTTCGGCGACTTTTTCTTCGGCGGCCCGGCGAGCGCTGATGTCGAGCGCGACGGTGAGGATCGCTTCGCGGCCGGCGAACAAAATTCCCTGAGTGGTGACTTCGACGTCGAAGGCGTCTCCACTCTTACGGCGATGGCACCAATGTCCCTGGCAAGCCAGACTCTGCGGAGTTCGAGGAGAAATGGGCTGCGAAAGTGGATCGACGCCGGACGACATTATTTCGATGGCGCCCATCTGCAGAAATTCGTCACGCGAGTAACCGTAGGCGCGGATGGCGGCGCCGTTAACCTCGAGAAATCGGAGCGTGGCGCGATCCACGACGAACATCGGGTGTGGATTGCCGGAAAACAGCAGCTGAAAATTCTGGTCGGGTCCGGTGGGTTCTGCGAAAGCGGCGGAGCCTGACGCCTTGAAGTCGGTCTGTTCGCGCTTCCAATGGCGAAACAGTCCATTCTTCGCCGGAAGCAGTTCAATGATTTTGCTGGACATGGTCCCGTATTCGAAGCGAACGCAGCGCTCCGTAGGTCACCCCATGGGTAGACTAGGGAGAGGCGAGGGGGTTCACAATGGTACTTTCGTACCAAAAGCACAGATTCGGTGGCACTTACGCGACGGAGGCGAACAGTACGAGACGGCGGGAAAAAGGCCGAAATTCAGCGAGAATTCCGGCCATTTTCACGTTGCGATGTTGGCGAGCGTTTACTTTTTCGGGCGCGATTCCGGAGGAACCATTTTATTCGCGCGGTAGTAGGCGACCAGCAACCCGTAGTGCTCGCCCATGTGCTCGGT
This sequence comes from uncultured Acidobacteriota bacterium, assembly GCA_963719065.1. Lineage (GTDB taxonomy): Bacteria > Acidobacteriota > Terriglobia > Acidiferrales > UBA7541 > Palsa-295. The sequence goes on from CAVRAM010000002.1 coordinate 84,081, forward strand.
ATAGCCGATCCACAGGTAGAGATTTTTCAGCACGCCCGCGTCGCCTTCTTTCTGAATTTCGGCGGCGCCATCCTGGACGGACTTTGTGAGGAACGCGACGACTTCGGCCTTGGTCTTGTATTCGGTTACGGGAGGATCGTTGCGGCCGTCACCCACTTTCGACTTGGTGATGTTGTTGAGCAGGTCGTAATTCGAGCCGGCGATGTGCAGCATGACTTGCGAAAACGAGCGGACTTCGGGAGTGAGCTTGTAGTCGTATTTGTCTTCCGGCCAGTCGTTGGCCATGGTGATGAGGCGATTGCCGATGTCGTTCCAATTGGCGAGGACGGCGGCGGACGGCGTGGAAGGAGTCTTGGACTGGCCGGCCTCCTGCGCGGACACAGTGGCGGCTGCGCCGAAGAAAATGCAGCAACCGAGCAAAACGGCGACCTTGAAGTTGTTCAACAAGTTCATGAAAGTTCTCCCTCGAGTTGTGGGCGCGGGCCGAGCCCGAAAAGCGACCGTAGCCTACTGCTTATCCCGGCTGGCGTCCACTGACAATCAAAATGGGACGAAATTGCGGCGGCGCGGGATTTTTGGGGTTGCCAGCGCGACGGAGCACGAACGTTTTGGTTTGCGCTCTGGCTCCGGTAAGATGCTGGTCGGCACGCTTCGCCTGACTTCCCATTGACGCTATGACCAATCAGAACAGTCCGTCGCAAAGCGATTCGAGCGAACAGACCGGAAACTTTCGGGACGAAATGGAGCGCTTGATTCGCGGCGAGCATTCCGACCCGTTTGCGCTGCTGGGGCCGCACTTTGTGAATCACGGCGGCAAGAGCGCGCTCTCGGTGCGTGTGTTCCGGCCGAGCGCGATCGACGTGGAAATCGTCTGGCTGGCAACGGGTGCGAAGACCGCCGCGGTGGAGCTCCATCCGGAGGGCTTCTTCGAAGCGCTCCTGCCGGCGTCGGTGACCGATTCCCTGGCCGACAAGCTGCCGGCCGCGAACACCTACAAAATTCAGTTCCGATTCGCCGACGGTAACACGTTTGAAAATTTCGACACCTACGCTTTCCCTCCGGTACTCACCGAATACGACCTGTATCTTTCGGCCGAAGGCACGAACTACCAGAATTATGAAAAGCTGGGCGCGCATGTGCGCGAAATCGACGGCGTGCGCGGAGTTCATTTTGCGGTGTGGGCGCCAAATGCCCGCCGCGTGAGCGTGGTGGGAAATTTCAACTACTGGGACGGGCGCGTCGATGCGATGCGCGCGCGCGGCACGACGGGAATCTGGGAGATTTTCATTCCCGGCATCGACGAAGGCGAAATCTACAAATTCGAGATCCTGTCGCGTGTCGGCGGCCTAATTGGGCTGAAAGCGGATCCGTACGGATTTGCCGGTGAGTTGCGACCGAAGAATGCATCGGTGGTGGCCAACGTGGAAGGCTACCAATGGGAAGATTCGAAATGGATCGCGGCTCGGACTTCGCGCGACTGGCTGCACTCACCGATGTCGATTTACGAATTGCATGCAGGTTCGTGGCGCAGAAAATCTGAAGATGGCAACCGCTGGCTGACCTATGCGGAGTTGGCCGATGAGCTGGTCCCCTACGTGAAGCAAATGGGGTTCACGCACATCGAGCTTCTGCCGATCACCGAACATCCGCTCGACGCATCGTGGGGCTACCAGGCAGTAGGATATTTCGCAGTCACCAGCCGGTTCGGATCTCCGACGGATTTCATGCGATTTGTGGAACGCTGCCACCAGGAAAACATCGGCGTGATCCTCGATTGGACTCCGGCGCACTTTCCGCGCGATGCCCACGGACTGGGCCAATTCGACGGCACGCATCTGTACGAACACGAAGACCCGAGGATGGGAGCGCACCCCGATTGGGGAACGCTCGTGTTCAACTACGGGCGGAACGAAGTTCAAAATTATCTGATTTCGAACGCGCTTTTCTGGATCGAGAAGTACCACATCGACGGCCTGCGTGTGGACGCAGTGGCGTCGATGCTCTACCTCGATTATTCGCGCAAGCCCGGCGAGTGGATTCCCAACCCGTTTGGCGGACGCGAAAATCTGGAAGCGATTGCGTTCATGAAGCGGCTGAATCAGGTGCTACACGAACGGAATCCCGGCGCGCTGACGATCGCGGAAGAGTCGACGTCGTGGCCTGCCGTTTCGCGGCCCACCTACATCGGCGGGTTAGGATTCGACCTGAAATGGAACATGGGCTGGATGAACGACACGTTGCGGTATTTCGCGCACGACCCCATACACCGCCAGCACCATCAGAACGAGCTGACGTTTTCGATGATTTACGCGTTCAACGAAAACTTTGTGCTGCCGCTGTCGCACGACGAAGTGGTCCACGGGAAGCGGACGCTGCTGGAAAAAATGCCGGGAGACGACTGGCAGAAATTCGCGAACCTGCGGCTGTTGTACGGCTACATGTACGCGCACCCGGGCAAGAAGCTGCTGTTTATGGGCAGCGAGCTGGCACAGCGGCACGAATTTCACGAGGAAGGCGCGCTTGAGTGGTCGCTCGAACATTCGCCGCCGCACCGCGGGGTCCAGCGGCTGGTAGCGGATTTGAACCGGCTACACTCGAGCGAAGCCGCGCTATTCGAGGTTGATTTCGAGTGGTCGGGATTCGAGTGGATCGACGCGAACGACAGCGCCAATACCATCCTCTCGTTTGTACGGCGGGCGAAAAACACAGAAGACTTCGTGGTGGTTGTCTGCAACTTCACGCCGGTGCTGCGCGACGGGTATCGTGTGGGCGTTCCGGCGGCCGGCTTCTACCGCGAAATTCTGAATACGGACTCATCGCATTACGAAGGCAGCGACGCGGGCAATTCGGGCGGCGTAAAGGCCGAGCCCATCCCTTGGAATGGTCGCCCGTGGTCGATCAAGCTCCGCGTGCCGCCTCTTGCGGCTGTGTACTTCAAGCCACAGCGCGATTAGCGCTGCTCTCGCCCAGCGTTTCCTGTCGGCAAACGCCGAATCGTCGCCCCCTCCGGTAGCAATTTCCCCAATCTTCCACGGAACATTTCCCAAAGCCCCGGCGTACCTATGTTCAACAAGAGCCCAGGAGGCTCTCTCCAATGCTAAAAGGAATTCGCAAGATTTCGGTTTTCGTGCTGGCAGCAAGCATGGCATCGAGCGCCGCGGTGCCGGTATTCGCCGCGCCGCCGGAGCGCTACCTTCACGTGCGCGTACTGGATTCGAAAGAAGGTGAAAGCGTGAATGTGAACGTTCCGCTGTCGCTGGCCGAAAAGATCCTGCCGACGATCAACAAGGGCGAGTTGCACAACGGCCGCGTTACAGTGGGCAAAATCGACATGGACGGCGTGGACATCCGCGGGGTGCTCGATGCGATCCGGACGACGCCGGACAACGAATTCGTAAGCGTGAAGCAGAAGGATCAGGACGTGCGCGTGGCGAAGTCTAACGGCAACCTGATCGTTCACGTGGTTGACCACGGAAAGTCGGACGAGAAAGTGGACGTGACCGTGCCGCTGAAAGTGGTGGACGCGCTGTTTGCCACCGCGAAAGACAACGAACTGGATGTGATGGCGGCGTTGCGGACGCTGAGCGACGCGGGCGATGCGGTACTTGTAACGGTGCAGGATGCGACGCAGCACGTTCGCATCTGGGTGGATTCGAAGGGCGATTCGGCCGAATAACGCGGGCGAGCGATTGAAATCTGGAAGCGAGAGGTGACCAATGGTGTTGATGGGCAAGATAGCGCTGGGGTTGTTCGGTACGATGGCGGCGGGCGTGGGCATCATCTGCAGCCAGGGAATGATTGAAGTAAACGTGGTGGAGAAGCAACCCGAGGTCCATCACGTGTTCGTGGTGGCCCCGGCGATGATCGTGCCCATCGCGGCTCACTTTATTCCAGCACACAAGCTCGGCCACGCGGCGCAGGAATTGAAACCGTGGATGCCGACGATCCGAGCGGCTCTCGATCAACTGGACGAGACCGACGATGTGACGCTGGTGGATGTGGTGGAACCGGGCGAGCACGTGACGGTGAAGAAAGACGGCGGCTCGATTGTGGTGGATGTGCTCGATCACGACGAGACGGTGCACGTTTCGACGCCGATTCGGGCGATTGAGAGCACCATCGAGCAGATTGCGGCTTCCGAAGACAAGAACACAGACGACGAACCCGTTCACAGCACGCTGTAAAACAAAAACGGCGCCTCGATCTTTCGATCGAGGCGCCGTTCGATTTCCTGCCGAGGCTTAAACCAATTCCATTCGACTACTGATGCTGCCCTTGCGCCATAGCCATCGGGCTGAACGGCTGCGGCGTGCCGGTAATCTGATCCTTCGCGTCGTGGATCACCTTGGTGAGCACCATGGTCGAGCCTTCATGGCTCTGCATCTTCACCATTCCCCACGGTCCTGCGTCTTTGGCGACCCAAATGTCGTCGCCGTCCTTTGATTTCCAGTGATCGGCCATAAAGGTGCCCGCCGGCACGGTGACGGATTCGGTGCCGAGATTGGTGCCGCCGTTGGCGATGTTGGTGTCCGACGGATGGCTGTGGCCCTGAACCATTTGGTCGGGCATTTGGTACGGGGTCCCGTTGATGACCATGATCATGCGCTGGGTCATCATGGAGCTGCCGTCCACGACGGATAAAGACTTCATCATCATGGGCTGAGGCAGTTTCCCACCCGACATCACGATTTCCATCCAGTATCCCTGCTTGCCGTTGAGCGTGTCGCTGCCTACGATGGCCATCTGAAAATTCATTTTTTCGCCCTTCGATGTGGTCATGTCGTAGTCGGCGCCGAGTCCGATCACGGGATTGAACAGACCGCCGAGAGTCGGCGTTTGCTGGCGCATTCCAAACTGGGCGTGCGCGGCTGCTGCGAGAAACAGCGCACACAGGCAACAGGCTACGGCCGCTTTCGTGATTCGCTTGATCAACATGAAGTCTCCTTGGAGGTGGGAGCCGCGGACGGAGGTTCGCCGCGCGACTCAGACTGCAATTTGAACCGAACTGCCCGCTTCCAGGCCGGCGGGCACGATGGAAAAGTTAGCGGCTGCCGCCGCCGGTGGCAAGCGGTTTTTCCTGCCGCTGTGCGGTCGCCTCAGCCGACCGAGCCGAAGCGTACACGCGTTCGACACGATAGATCGGATTTTGGCGGGACTCGAAATGAGTGCGCATCAGCAGTTCGCCCACCAGGCCCACAGCCAGCAGTTGAACTCCGAACAGGCACAGCATCATGCCCAACACCATCAGCGGGCCGTGGGTGAAGAAGACGTCGCTGTGCAGGATGAGCTTCTGCATCATCAACACAAACAGGATGGCGCCACCGAAGATCAGGCCGAGAAGTCCTGGAGGGCCGAAGAAGTGTAGCGGACGCGTCATGTAGCGCATCAGGAAGCGGATGGTAATAATGTCGAAAAACACGCGGAAGGTGCGCGAGATGCCGTAGTGCGACTTCCCCTCGGGCCGTTCGATGTTCTTAATCGAAACTTCCACGATCTTTGCGCCGTTCCACGCGCCCAGCGCCGGTATGAAACGGTGCATCTCGCCGTAGAGCGGGATGTCTTTGATGATTTCGCGGCGATACACCTTGAAGGTGGTGCCGAAGTCGTGGATGTCCACGCCGGAAAGCTTGGCCATCATCCAGTTGGCGATGCGCGAAGGCAAACGCCGCATGATGAAGTTGTCCACACGCTTTTCGCGCCAGCCGCTCACGATGTCGGCATTGCTGGAATCCAGCGCGTCGATCATCCGCGGAATATCGGACGGGTCATGCTGCAGGTCGCCATCCATGGAAATGATGATATCGCCGGAGGCGTAGTCGAAGCCGGCGGCGAGCGCGGTGGTCTGGCCGTAATTGCGCTTTAGCCGCAGAACCGAGACGCGCGGGTCGCTGGCGGCAATCTCGGCGAGGATCTTCGGTGTGTTGTCCGAGCTTTGGTCGTCCACATAGACGAACTCGACCGGGTCGAAGCGGCCGGTCATTTCGTCGCTGAGCCGGCGGTGCAGCTCGCGGACGCTATCTTGTTCGTCGTGAAAGGGCACCACCAAGGAGTATCGCGGCGCCTCACCTGCTGAATTTCGCATGCGTTAGTGTAACTCCCGATAGCTGATAATGCGAACGTCGCGTTCCAGAAGCGCTGCACGGACGCGAGGGTCGACGAGCGCGTTCATTTCGGTTTCGCGATGCATCCGCAGGCGGGTACCGGTTTTCTCGAGGTCGGCGTCGTACAAGCCGGGATGCAGCATGATCTCGGTCGAGCCGTCGTCAAGACTCGCAATCAATCGAAGCAGCGCGTCGCCGCTGATCTGGCCGGTGGCCGCAATTCCTTTGAAGTAGTCCGGCGAGCGCATCCCGTATTTTTTGGAGATGGCGCGAAATCGCGGACCAATGGTGCGAACGGCACTCGCAGCCAACACTTGCGCGGCGCTACCCTTTCCGCTGCTGCGCGCAAGCAGCAGCGAATCGCGAAAGTTTTCGATCGGATTGCGTATCCGGCTGATTCCAAATTCACTTGCGACCTTGCAGACGATCTCCATCACGCGCGGGTGCGCGTGTGTGTGTTTATGGCTGTCCACGTGAGTGGGTTCTATGCCGGCGTTGCGAATCTTCTGAATCTGCACGCGGAGTTCGGCCGCGATGTCGTCCGGGCGAATTTGTCCGGCAGTCACTTTCGCGACGAAGGCAGGGAGCGAAGAAGGCAAGTTGCCGCTGGAATCGGCGAGCGTGGGAATGGCGGACGGCACGGATACGGATCTTTCGCCGACCAGCACTAGATGGCAGCCGATCCCGAGCGAAGGATTCGCCTGGGCGAGTTCGATGGCCTGGTCGAACGCTGCGCCGGTGGCCATCAGTGTGGTGCTGCTGAGAACTCCATCGCGATGCGCGCGGATAATTCCTTCGTTCACGCCGCGCGTGATGCCGAAATCGTCGGCGTTGAAAATCACCAGCTTGTTGGAAGTGGAATGGGCCACGGCGGAAAGCCGATGATAGCACGGTAGTTCCGGCGAGAATCGAATTCGCGGCGGCCGATGGAGGCCTGAGGGGACAAGCGAGCGGGAAGAGTTTTTGGCGACACTCTCTCGAGTGCGGTCGTTTGATTTTTTTTCCGCGAGGCAATCTAAGAACCAAATGCAACTGAATTCCTTTCGAAATTATGAATGGTGTATAAAAGTTTTAAACAGTTCTGTTGAAATCCATGTGGAAAATGACCGTCGCCGATTCTTTTGCGCCCTAGATACCGCGTTTTTTCCACTTTGCACAATTCCAGTGCAATGCGGCCCGCAAAAAATATTTTTCCCGTTGCGACGGGAAAAAATCGTGGCCCCGGGAAAAATAATTATCTGGCGCTCGTCTCGAGAGATTTATTGCGGGAAAAACGACGGAGTTAGTACCAGTGCGGCGGCGGGTCGAGCTTGATTTGAATCGTGTCGCTGTCTTTGGCGATGTCGTACCACTTGCCGTAGGTGTGCAGCCCTTTGGCGACCACTTGAATCAACACTTTGCCGACGGGGACGTCGGGAACTTTCACCGAGCCGTCGCCGTTGGTCTTGAAATTCATTTCCGCGAGGCGATCTTTGTGGAAAAACTTTCCGGGATCGCCGAACCGGATGTAAACGCTGGCATTGGCGACCGGTTTGTCCTGGCTGTTGGTAACCACGATCTTCAACTTCGTGGTTCCAGGATCATCGTCCGGCGATTGAGCCGCGCCTTTCTCCGGCACGGTTCCGTTGTTGCCAGTCTGGCTCTGTGGAGTGGACTGCGACGGAGTCGATTGCGATTGTGAAGCTTGTTGGGATTCGGCGACGCACGGCGAGAACAACGTGACGACGATCAAAACCGCCAGACCGCCGAGAAACTGGTGGCCGCGGAGCCTTCGAGAGCGCGATCCCAAGGAAGTGAAGGTCACGTTCCAGTTGTACTCCAAAGTTCCGGCCGCCTCAAGCACGGGATTTGGGTCGCAATTTGACGGCGACTCCGGGCGAATCCGCCCGCGGATGACGGTTGAACGCCGAACACAGTGGACAAATTGGCCCGTCGTGTACTTTAGGCGCTGGACGTTCCACAGTCGCATTCCGAAATTTATCGGCCATCATATGATGTAGGTATCGATTGCATCTCGCCGGGTGGGCCGAGCGAGTGGACCGCAGTTTTCGTTTCAGGAGGATTTCGATGGGGTTTTCTACCGACGCAATTCACGTTGGCCAGGAGCCGGATCCGCTGACCGGAGCCATCGTTGCGCCGATCTATCAGACTTCGACGTACGTAATCGAAGCGATGGGCAAGAGCAAAGGCTACGACTATGCCCGGACGGCGCATCCGAACCGAAAAGCGCTGGAAAAAACGATCGCGAAGCTCGAGGGCGGCCACTCGGCGTACGTGTTCACGTCGGGAATGGCGGGCATCGACTCGGTCTTCCGGCTGCTGCGTCCCGGCGACCACACAATTTTGTCGCAGGCGGTGTACGGGGGCGTTTTTCGGCTCACGACGCAGCTTCTGAAGCAGTTCGGACTAGAATTCGACTACGCGAACACGTCGGATATGGCTAAAGTCCGCGCGGCCATCAAACCAAACACAAAAATGATTTACGTGGAGACGCCGACGAACCCGACGATGATCGTCTCCGACATTGCGGCGATATCAGCGCTGGCTCGCGAAAAGAATCTGACGGTCGTGGTGGACAACACATTCCTGAGCCCGTACTTCCAGAAGCCCCTCGCGATGGGCGCGCACATCGTCGTCCATTCGATGACCAAATACCTGAACGGCCACAGCGACTGCACCGGTGGCGCGGTGGTGCTCAGCCGGCCAGAAGATGCGGAGAAAATTTATTTCGTGCAGCGCTCGGCGGGAGCAGGACTGGCACCGATGGACTGCTTCCTGGTTTCGCGCGGGCTGAAGACTTTGGCGGTGCGCATGGACCGGCACAATGTGAACGGCATGGCCATCGCGAAACACCTGGAAGCTCATCCGAAGGTGAAAGCGGTGATCTATCCGGGATTGAAGTCGCACGCGCAGCACGAGCTGGCCTCGCGTCAGCAATCCGGCTTCGGCGGGATGATTTCGTTTGAGGTCGGCTCGCTCGAAGCGGCAACGAAAGTGCTGAATCACACCAAGATCTGCTCGCTGGCGGAAAGCTTGGGCGGCGTGGAGTCGATGATTTCCCTGCCGGCGCTGATGACCCACGCGTCGATTCCGCCGGACATCCAGAAACAGATCGGAATCACGCAGGGGTTGATCCGATTGTCGGTGGGAATTGAGGATGTGGAAGACCTGATCGCCGATCTGGATCAGGCTTTGGCGCAAATCTGACAACGTCGAGCGATTACGACAGCTACGCTATCGCGTTCGTGGCGAGACGGACGAGCGAATCCACTGAAGATACCTTGCGTGACCGGCAACGAACGGCACGGCGACGATTTCCGGCACATCGTAGCTGTGAAGTTCGAGAACCGCTGCCTTTACGTTTTCAAATCGCGAGCGGGTGGTCTTGATCAGCAGCAGAAACTCATCGGCTCGCTCGACTTTTCCCTTCCAGCGGTAGATCGATTCCAACGGTGAAGCGATTAGGTTGACGTACGCGGCGAGGCGGAGTTCCACCAGTGATCGCGCGATCCCGCGACCCTCGCGGGCCGAACCACAGGTTACCAGCATCAAAATTTCGCCAGCCATTGTGACCTTTACTCTTGCGCCGCTTTTAAGCTTGGAACTTGCGTGTGAAGAGTGCGAAGACCAAGATACAATATCGCTCCGTGACCAAACAACGAATCCAATTCGGAACTTCGGGATGGCGAGGCGTCATCGCCGACACGTTTACGTTTTCCGGAGTTCGACGCGCGTCCGCAGCCATCGCCGGACACGTGAAAGATAAAAGCAAAAACCCCACGATCATCGTCGGCAACGACACGCGATTTTTTTCGCCGGAGTTTGCCCGCACGGCTGCCACCGTTCTTCGCGCCGCGGGATGCAAGATCCGTTTCTGCCCGGAGCCGACGCCGACTCCGGTGATCGCCCACGCCATCATCTACAACAAGTTCGATGGCGGGGTGAACATCACCGCCAGCCACAATCCCGCGGAATACAACGGTTTGAAATTTTCGGGTCCCGATGGCGGTCCGGCGCTGCCGGAAATCACCAAAGACATCGAGAAGCGCGCCGACGCGCTGCCGGAAGACGAGACGCCGTTCCACGACATCGAAGACAACTTCGATCACATCGATCCGCGCGCTCCCTATTTTGCGCAGCTTGAGAAAATGGTCCGGTTCGATGTGCTCGCGAAAATGAAGGGCACGCTCGCCTATGACGCGGTGCACGGCTGCGGCGGCGGATGGCTGGATCGAATTCTGAAAGAACACGGCATCGCGGTTTCGGCGATACGCGAAAACCGGAATGTGCTGTTCGACGGCACGGGTCCCGATCCTTCCGAGGAAAATCTAACTCCACTGAAGAAGCTGGTGCTCGAAAAGAAAGCGGTGGCGGGACTGGCGACCGACGGCGACGCCGACCGGTTTGGGATTCTCGATTCCGACGGCTCGTTCGTGCAGCCTAACCACATTCTTGGGTTGGTGTTCGATTACCTGCTCGAAACACGTGGATGGAAATTGGGCGCGTCGCGCAGCGTGGCGACCACGCACTTGATCGACGCGGTGGCGAAACTGCATGGTGTGCAGGCGTATGAAACGCCGGTGGGATTCAAGTACGTGGGGCCGTTGCTGCGCGAAGACAAGATCGCGATCGGCGGCGAAGAAAGCGCGGGCATGACCATTCGCGGCCATCTGCCGGAGAAAGACGGAATCCTGGCGTGTCTGCTGGTTGCAGAGATGATCGCCGCGCGGCAGAAATCACTGCACGACCAGCTATTTGACCTGTTCAAGCGCGTCGGGCAGCAATACTGGCCGGTCCGCGAGAATTTGCACCTTTCGAGCGACGCGCAGGCAAAACTTCCCGCGCGGCTGAAGGAAGATTTCAAGGAATTTCTGGGCCGCCACGTCGCGAAGGAAAATCGGCTGGATGGCTTGAAGCTGATTTTTGACGACGGCTCGTGGGTTTTAATGCGTCCGTCGGGCACCGAACCGGTTGTGCGGATTTACACCGAAGCGGCAACGCTCGCAGCGGCACAAAAGCTGGCGAAGGAGGCGAGCGCGTGGATCAGCCAGTAAGCCATCCGAACGCGAATCGCCAAGACGGGCACGACGAGCCGGTGACGGTTCGCGCCGCCAACGAGCCGACGCTTCCCTTCCTCGCGCACCTGGGTGATTTTTTTCGCCGCAACGCGCTTGCGTTTCTGATTGCCGGCCTGGTGCTGCTGATCGTGCAGGATGTATTTGGCACGCACGGCGTGTTGGCGATGCATCGTTCGCAAGTGGAGGCGAATCGAATCGAGCACGAAAAACAAATGCTCGATCTGGAAAATCAACGTTTGCAGAGCGTGGCGAAGGATTTGAAGAGTGATCCAGCCACCATCGAAGGTTGCGCGCGAAGCATGGGTTACGCGCGCAAGGGCGAAGTGATTTTCAAGCTGCCCAAAAGGTCTTCCGATTCCGCATGCCCTACCACGCCGCCGGTCGCAGAACCCTCCGCGCCTGCAACATCGCATTAAGCCTGCTTCTGCTCGGTAATCCTGAGTTTCTGGCGAAACCAATCCCGAATCGCAGGTCCGCGCCCCTCGGATCGTGTGCGGATGATCGATAGCGCCAGCATCGCGAGAGTGATGATCAGAATCCCCAGCGTTGCGACGGGTACGGTTTGCATTCGCTTCGGGAATATCGAAAGCCGGCCGTAAACAAAAACGATGTGCACCCAATAGACGAGCAGTGACGTTTTGCCGAGTTGAATGAGCGGGCTGAATCCGATTTCGCCGGGCCCCCAGCGGCACCACGCATATCCCATCGGCATCATGGCCATCAGAATTCCGAGACGAGCGAGAAAAAAATTCGGGCTGGTGTGCCAGTAGTCGTAGGTGGCGTACATCTGCGGAGCGTGCGCGTCGATCCATTGGGAGCCGAAGAAAAAAACGGTGCCTGCCGCGCCGACGAGCCCCACAGCTCTCGCTATGTTCGCTTTTCCCCACGGGCTGAACAGGATGAATCCAACCGCCAGGCCCGCAAACGCGAAGGCAACCCAGGGAAAAATCGGGAACAGCCACGCCTGCGGCGCATCGTAAGTGTGCACGCCGTTGACGTATGACTCGAAGAACCACGGCAGCCAGCGCGGACGCCAGGTGGTGTAAAGAGGAGGCGTCGCGAGAGCGACAGCGGCTGCGAACGCCGTCGAGAGAATGATCACACTGGCGCGCGTGCGGGCCAGCCAACAAACCGCACCCATGAAAATAATCGACAGGCCGATCGTGGTGAGAATGTCCACACGCAGCAAATCCTGCCACGGGGATTTTGGCAGCCCGAGCAAAAATTCCTGCAGCCGGAACAAATAGCCGAAAACCAGAACTTCCGCGCCGCGAGAGATCGATTTTCGGGCGATGTCCGACGCAGGCAGGGATTTTTCGCGCAGCCGAGTGGTAACGAGCGATACGGAAACGCCGGCGAGAAATAAAAACATCGGCGCGGGGATGGTGCCCAGCTCCTGCGAGAGCCGGTAGAAAAGCGATTCGCGCGATGCGTCGTTCAGCCACGAATCGTAGCCGTGCACGATGAACATCATCACGCAGACCAGACCGCGCAACCAGTCGATGTAACCGAATCGCTGCTGAGCTTTTGCGTCAGGCATGGGTCGGGGACGCCACAGAATGGCCGAGGGACCCGGTCAAATCAAGTTTTTCGCGGGGAACGGTGCGTGGATCGAATCGTGCTAGCGAACCACTCCCTGCAGCGGGCTGGACGCAGAGGCGTAAAGTTTTTTCTCGATACGCCCGGCGAGGAACGCCTTGCGTCCGGCTTCAACCGCCGAGCCCATCGCTTCGGCCATCAGCACGGAATCATGCGCTTCGGCGATGGCAGTGTTCATCAGCACGCCGTCGGCGCCAAGCTCCATGGCGATTGCGGCGTCGGAGGCGGTGCCGACGCCAGCGTCCAAAATCAGCGGCACTTCAGTGATGCGCTCGCGCAAGATCCGGAAATTGGCAATGTTTTGAATGCCCATTCCGGAACCGATCGGTGCGCCGAGCGGCATTACGGCGGCGGCGCCGGCATCGATCAACTTGCGAGCCACGATCAGATCGTCGCTGGTGTACGGCAAGACAATGAAGCCCTCTTTCACCAGGGTCGTCGTCGCGGCGATCAACTCGCCGGTATCGGGAAACAGGGTCTGCTGATCGCCGATCACTTCCAGCTTCACCCATTCGGAGAGGCCCACTTCGCGGCCCAGGCGCGCGGCGCGCACGGCTTCGTCGGCGGTGTAGCATCCGGCGGTATTCGGCAGAATGAAAAAATTTTGGCGGTCGATGTAATCGAGCAAGGATTCTTTGGATTTGTCGGTCAGATTCACGCGGCGAACGGCGACTGTGACCATGTCCGCGCCAGACGCTTCGTGGGCGCGGCGCATTTCCTGGAAGCTGCGGTATTTTCCGGTGCCGACGATGAGGCGCGAATTAAACGCGCGCCCCGCGATTGTAAGTTGGTCTGCCATGGCCTGTTCTCCCGGGCTGGCACTGCGCACTACGCGATTCTTGAAGTTCTTCACGGTTGCGGCTGAGGACGCGGTTCCGCTACGTCCGCATAGAGCTGCTCGATCAAATCTTCGTAGTGCGATTCGATCACCCGGCGCTTCATCTTCAAAGTGTAGGTCAATTCGCCGTTGGCAAAAGTAAAATCGCGCTCGAGAACCGCAAAACGCTTTGGCTTTTCGTACTGAGCCATCGGAGCGGTCAGGCGTTCGATTTCCGCGGAGAGCAGTTCGCGCACCCACTCGTCATGCACCAATTGCGCTGGCGCCGAGAACACTTTGCCGTGCAGCTTCGCTTCGGACTCGATCGTGCCGAAGTTGGGAACGACCAGCACAGAGACGAACTTGCGGCGGTCGCCCACGACAATCGCGTTCAAAATGTAAGGCGACGTCTTCAGCTGATTTTCGATCGGCGCGGGAGCGACGAACTTCCCTGCTGACGTTTTCAGCAGTTCTTTCTTCCGGTCGGTGATGATCAGGTAGCCGTCTTCGTCGATTCGCCCGATGTCTCCGGTGCAGAACCAGCCGCCGGAGGTGAAGACCTTCTGCGTTTCTTCCGGTTTGCGGTAGTAGCCCTGCATCACGTTCGGGCCTTTCACCAGAATTTCTCCATCTTCGGCAATCTTTACCGTCACGTTGGGAATCACACGGCCCACGGTTCCCACTTTGAAGGCGCTCGGCAAGCTGGCGGTGACGATCGGCGAGGTCTCCGTCAGTCCGTAACCTTGATACACGGGCAAATCGAGCGACCAGAAAAATTCCGCAAGCTCGGGCGCCAACGGCGCTCCGCCGGAGCTGAGCGTCCGAATCTTGCCGCCCAGGCCGGCGCGGACTTTGGAGAACACCAGTTTGTCGGCGATTTTCCATTGCAGTTGCAACGCGGACGAGGCCGGTTTCCCGTAAGCCTTCCAAGGGACTGATCGAGCGGCGACTTTCAGCGCCCAATCGAAAATTTTGCGCTTGGGTCCGGTTTCTTTGCGGCCTTTGTCGAGAATTCCGGCGTAAATCTTTTCGAAGAACCGAGGAACGGCGGCGAGCGTGGTGGGATGCACCTCGAGCAGCGCTTTCTGCACGTCTTCGATGTGCTCCAGGTAAGCGACTGAGACTCCGCGGAGAATGCAGCCGTAGTCCATTACGCGCTCGTACACATGGGCCAGAGGCAGAAACGACAATTCGCAATCGCCGGCAAAAAACGGGTATTCCTCCATCGCCTCGATGGCATTCGAAGTCAGATTGGAGTGCGACAGCATCACGCCCTTGGGCTCACCGGTTGTGCCCGAAGTGTAGATGATGGTCGCGAGTTCACTGCTGGCGACTTCTGCAGCACGCCGCCGGTACTCCGCCACGTCGGCATCGCCCGCGGTGGCGATGAGGGTCTCAAATCGCAGAATTTCGCCACGTAGATCTGACGGAGGCGCGACCGAGATGACGTGCTCGACCGCGGGAATCCGTTCGCGGCTGTCGGAAATCTTTCGCGCTTGCGCTTCGCCAACGGTAATCACCACGTGAGCGCCGGAATCGTTGAGGATGTACACGAGCCGTTCGACCGATTCGTTGAAATAAATCGGCACGGTAGCCGCACCCAAACCGAGAATCGCGAAGTCGGCGATGTGCCATTCCGGGCAGTTCGGCGCAAACAAGCCCACGCGGTCGCCCTTCTTGACGCCGAGTTCGCCGAGAGCCTTGGCGATGCCTGCAACACGCCGCAACATTTCCTGCGAGGAAATCGATTCCCAACCGGACGCGCCGCGAAACATCTGAGCTTTGGGATTTGGGTGCTGATCGACGGCCGCGAGAAAACTCCCGGTAAGAGATGGGTAGGCCATGTTCTGGCTCAACTCTAGCCCAACCGTATTGTGCGAAGCAACGCAGACCTCGCGCGTGGCGCACGCAGGGTGGAAACGCCAAATCGTCTCTCGTGCCGCACTGCGGTTCGCTACTCCCGCTCGGCTGTCTGCGATAAGATGCTCTCGGAGGAATTCCATGTCGCCGCTCGCCACCGATCACGCCGCCGGATATCAACCGATTCGCGCTCCGCGCGGAGCCACGCTTTCCTGCAAAGGCTGGCAGCAGGAAGCTGCGCTGCGGATGTTGATGAACAACCTCGATCCGGACGTTGCGGAAAAGCCCGAAGACTTGATCGTATACGGTGGGCGAGGCAAGGCCGCGCGCAACTGGAATGCATACCACGCCATTGTCGCTTCGCTGCGTTCGCTTGAGAACGACGAAACGCTTCTGATCCAATCCGGCAAGCCGGTGGGAATTTTTCGCACGCACGCGTATTCGCCGCGCGTGCTGATCGCCAATTCAAATTTGGTCGGGCATTGGAGCGACTGGAAGAATTTTGACGAACTCGATCGCGCCGGGCTGATGATGTACGGCCAAATGACGGCGGGCAGCTGGATTTACATCGGTTCGCAAGGAATTCTGCAGGGCACGTACGAAACATTTGCGGCGGCGGGACGAAAGCATTTTGGCGGAGACCTGACGGGCAAACTCGTCGTCACCGGCGGAATGGGCGGAATGGGTGGAGCGCAGCCGCTGGCAGCAACACTGAACGGCGCGGCGTTCCTGGGCATCGACGTCGATCCGGAACGCATTAAGCGCCGCGTGAAATCCGGATACTGCGACGTGATGGTGAACGATCTGGACGAAGCTCTGCGCATCCTGAAAAATTCGGTGCGAAAGGGCGAACCAACGTCGGTCGGACTTGTCGGGAACTGCGCGGACGTGATTCCGGAACTCGCGCGCCGCGGCATCGTGCCGGATTTGCTCACCGATCAAACCAGCGCGCACGATCCGCTCTACGGATATGTGCCGCAAGGGCTGACGCTGGAGCAGGCCGACGAATTGCGAAAGAGCGATCCGAAGGGATACGAAGAGCGGTCGCTCGATTCAATGGCAAAACACGTGGAAGGAATGCTCATGCTGCAGAAAATGGGCGCCGTCACGTTTGATTACGGCAACAACATCCGCACGTTTGCGTTCAACCACGGCGTGAAAGAGGCGTATAACTTCCCCGGATTTGTTCCCGCGTATATCCGGCCGCTATTCTGCGAAGGCCGCGGACCGTTCCGCTGGGCGGCGTTGTCGGGCGAAGCGTCGGACATTCATCGCACCGACCAGTTGGTACTGGAAATGTTTCCGCACGACGAAATTCTGTCGCGCTGGATCAAGTTGGCGCAGAAGCGCGTGAAGTTCCAGGGACTGCCGGCGCGGATTTGCTGGCTCGGTTACGGCGAACGCGACCGGTTTGGGCTGGCGCTGAACGATCTGGTCGCGAAGGGCGAACTGAAGGGACCGATCGTAATCGGCCGCGATCATCTCGATTGCGGTTCGGTGGCGTCGCCCTATCGCGAGACGGAAAAAATGCTCGACGGTTCGGATGCGGTGGCGGATTGGGCGCTGCTCAATGCCCTGCTGAACACGGCGAGTGGTGCCAGCTGGGTTTCGATTCACAACGGCGGCGGCGTGGGCATCGGCTACTCGCTGCACGCGGGGCAAGTTACGGTAGCGGACGGCTCGAAAGAAATGGGCGAGCGCATTCAGCGCGTGCTCACGAACGATCCGGGAATTGGCGTCGCTCGGCACGTAGACGCGGGGTATCCCGAAGCGGCGGCGTTCGCGAAGAAGTCCGGCGTAAAAATTCCGATGAATGGCTAGTTGCGTCGCCGCTTGCGCATTGGCGAGTGCGGCGTTGCCCGAGGAGGATCGTGATGATCGTCATCACCGGAGCATCCGGCAGAACCGGCGGGACAGCGGCGCGCGCGCTGTTGGCCAAGGGCGAAAAGATCCGCGTCGTCGGTCGCGACCCGTCGAGACTGAAATCACTCGTCGATGCGGGCGCCGAGCCGTTCGTGGGCAACGTCGAGGAAGCCGCATTCGTCACTAAGGCATTCTCCGGCGCTGACGCGGCGTACCTGGTCCTGCCGGAAGACATCACCAGCGACGATCTGCGCGGAAATCAGGAGCGCGGCTCCGACGCGTTTGCCGCGGGTATCGCAGCATCGCGCGTTCCCTATGCGGTGGCACTAAGCAGCATCGGCGCCCAGCAATCGGAAAACACCGGGCCGATCGTCGGACTGCACAATCTCGAACAAAAACTGAATCGAATCGCCGGACTGAACGTACTGCACATCCGCGCCGCGTATTTCATGGAAAACCTCCTCAGCATTATCCCGACGCTGCGCTCGATGGGCATGATGCCCGGCGGAATGAAGGGCGACGTCGCCATGCCGTGGATCGCCAGCAAAGACATCGGAGCGTATGCAGCCAAGCGTCTGGCCGCTCGCGATTTTTCGGGCAGCGCAATTCAGGAACTTCACGGCGAGCGCGACCTGACCATGGGGCAAGCCGCTACTGCAATCGGAAACGCTATCGGCAAGCCCAAACTGACTTACACGCAGGTTCCGTTCATGTTGCTCGAACCCGCACTCGTCCAGATGGGTTTCCCCAGAACCACCGCCGCGCTGATCATCGAAATGTGGAATGGTGCCAATGGCGGGCTGATCGTGCCGCTCGAGCCGCGCACCGCCGAAAATACGACGCCGACTTCGATCGAAACGTTTGCGCTGGAAGTGTTCGCTCCGGCCTTCCTGGCGAAATCCGCGAAAGCGTAGCCGTCGGCTCGTTGCATCTGTGTCTCACACCGTTCTCAAAGGGACACCCGCAGTAGTGTTTTCCCATTTGCGGCGGTAGTATCGACCTCACTCCTGTGCCCGACTGGCTGATTACCGGCTGCTCTCAACTGCTTACGCTTCGCGGGCCTGTTCCCCGTCGCGGCAAATCGCTCGCCGAACTTGGCATCATCAAAAATGCGGCAATACTGATTCACGACGACCGCATCGTCGCTGTTGGTCCTCGCGCAAGAATCGAAAAGCTGCCGAAAGCTCGCCGCGCCGAAAAACTCGATCTGCATGGACGCGTGGTGCTGCCCGGCTTCGTCGATTCGCATACTCACCTGATTTTTCCGGAAAGCCGCGCCGCCGAATACGAAATGCGCAACGCCGGCGCGACCTACGAAGAAATCGCGCGGGCGGGAGGAGGCATTCGCTCAAGCGTGCATAAATTGCGCCGCGCGCCGTCGCTGCATTTGAAGCGCCGCGCGCTAGCCAATCTGCGCGAATTCGCCGCGCACGGCACCACTACGGTCGAGTCGAAAAGCGGATACGGTCTCGATTGGAAGAGCGAGCGAAAAATCCTCGAAATCGCAGCACAGCTCCACCAGGAACAGCCCCTCGATATCGTTTCCACGTTTCTGGGCGCTCACGTGGTGCCGCAGGAATACAAGAAGAATCCCGACGCGTACGTGGACCTGCTGGTGGAGAAATGGATACCGACGGTGGCGCTGTCGGGTCTGGCAGAGTTTTGCGATGTGTATTGCGATCGCGGAGCATTTACTGTCGCGCAGGCGCGCAGAATTCTGTTGGCCGGACGCGCCGCGGGCCTGGTGCCGCGAATTCATGCCGAACAACTTGCGAACACCGGGGCCGCGCGGCTGGCCGTGGAGCTGGCAGCAGCCAGCGCCGATCACCTGGAAAAAATCAACGCCGGCGACATTCGGGCGCTAGCGCGTTCGAATGTGACGTGCACCATGCTTCCCGGCTGCTGCTTTCACTTGGGGCTTGCGCATTACGGCCCGGCGCGCGGATTGATCGATGCCGGAGCCATCATCGGGCTCGCGACCGACTTCAATCCGGGGACCAGTCCGACGCTGAATATGTCGATGATTCTTGCGCTTGCTTGCACGCAGCTGCGCATGACTCCCGCCGAAGCGATTACCGCCGCGACCATCAATCCCGCCTACTCCCTGCGCCTGCACGACCGAATTGGCTCCATCGAGGTTGGCAAATACGCCGATATCGCGGCCTTCGACGTGGCCGACTACCGCGAAATCCCGTATTATTTTGGTGTGAACTTGTGCAGCCTGACGATGAAACGCGGCGCGATTCTCCACGCTAAAAATCTCTAATCGAAAGTTCGATCGACCCAATGAAACGAATTGTTGAATGCGTCCCGAATTTTTCCGAAGGCCGAGACGCGGCCAAGATCGACGCGATTGTGGCAGCGATGCGTGAAGTGGCAGGCGTGTATCTGCTGGATCGCGAAAGCGACCCGGACCACAACCGCTGCGTGATTACGCTGGCCGGTGAGCCCGAGGCCGTAGCCGAAGCGGCGCTGCGCGGCGTGGGCAAAGCGGCCGAGCTGATCGATTTGACGAAGCATTCCGGCGCTCACCCGCGGCTGGGCGCGACCGACGTGGTCCCGTTCATTCCCGTCGATGGCGTGACGATTGAAGACTGCGTGGCGCTTTCGAAAAAAGTCGGCCGCGAAATCTGGGAACGGTTTCACATCCCGGTATATTTCTACGAAGCGGCGGCGCAGCGGCCCGAGCGCACGAATCTGGAAAATATCCGCAAAGGGCAATTCGAAGGGTTGCTGGTCGAAGTCCCGAAAAACGCCGATCGCGCTCCGGACATCGGCGAGCAAAAGTTGCATCCGACTGCTGGTGCGGTTGTGGTGGGCGCGCGCAAATTTTTGGTGGCGTACAACATCAATCTGAATACGCCGGACCTGGAAATCGCCAAGAAAATCTCGAAGAACATTCGGTTTTCGAACGGCGGCCTGCGTTTTGTGAAAGCCATGGGCGTGGATTTGAAAGCGCGCAACCTGGCACAAGTTTCCATCAACATGACCGATTTCGAGCAAACGCCGCTACATCGCGTGTTCGAGATGGTGAAGCGCGAAGCGGAGCGCTACGGAGTGAGCATCGTTGGCAGCGAAATCGTTGGGCTGATTCCGAAACGCGCCCTCGAAATGACGAGTGATTTCTACCTGCAGCTCGAGAACTTTTCGCCCGCGCAGGTGTTTGAAAATCGTATGGAAGCGTCGCTCGCCGGCGCTCCGGCACTCGACGGTCCCGGCAAACTCGCCTCGCTCGCGCAGCCTTTTCTGGATGCGGTCGCGCAACCGACGGCGGTTCCGGGCGGCGGATCGGTTTCGGCGCTCGCGGGCGCGCTGGGCGCGAGCCTGGGGCAAATGGTCGCGGGTCTTTCGCGCAAGAAAAAATCGCAGGCTGCGTTTGCGGATCAGTTGAGCGATGCGGTCGCCGAGTTTCACGGCGCTTCGCGCTTTCTTTCCGAGGCCGTCGATCGCGATGCAGCATCCTTTGAACACGTGATGGCTGCTTACAAATTGCCGCAGGAAACGTCTGAACAGAAGAAGGTCCGTG
The DNA here is from genome assembly GCA_963719065.1 of uncultured Acidobacteriota bacterium. Taxonomy (GTDB): domain Bacteria; phylum Acidobacteriota; class Terriglobia; order Acidiferrales; family UBA7541; genus Palsa-295. Next base: position 104,925 of record CAVRAM010000002.1, read on the forward strand.
AAGACGCCATTCAGATTGCCCTGCAAGGTGCCGCGACAGTGCCGCTTGAAGTAGCCCGAAAAGCTGCCGATACGTTTGAAAAGCTCGGCGCGCTTCGATCGATTTCGAGCGCCTCGATGGCGTCGGACGTGCGCGTGGGGCGTTTAATGGCCGCGGCCGCCGTTCACGGCGCGCTCGCGAATGTGGAGATCAATCTCGAATCGATCACCGACGCGGCGTTTGCCGGGAAATTGCGCAGCGAATCGGCTTCGATTGCCGCGCGCGTCGCTGAAAAATCGTAGAACTGGCGCGCCGGCGCAGTCGAGCGTGTTCGCGGGAAATTCTTATTTGAACTGAGGGGAACCTATCGTGAGAAATCCGATTCTTAGACTTGCAATTTTTGCGACGCTCGCCGTCGCGATCGTTTTCAGCGCCATCTCCGCGGTTCCGCGGAAAGTATTTGCGGGCACGCTCAGCACCGCGGTCATCGGAATGTTCCCGAAAGATGTGGGCGAGTTCGCCTACGCCGACCTGAAGGCGTCGCGGAAGTATTCGTGGTTCCCGCAGCTGCGCGACCAATTGCTGCCCGCGCGCTTCGTGCAGTTCGAACAATTCTTGACCACCGCCGGTATCGATCCGAATTCGCAGGTAGAAGAATTGGCGTGGGGCGGCATCACTGCCGGCAAGGGCGAAGAAGTGGTCGGCGTAGCGCTCGGCCAATTCGATCCTTCGTCGAGCGAAGCAAAGTTCAAGACGCAAAAACTTCCCGTGTTTGACGTGCAGGGCTATCACTTGTACGCGTTCGGAAGTGGAGTCGCCGCGAACGACATTCTGTTTTTGTTTCTCGATTCCAACACTGCAGCGTTTGGCCATCGCGCGGCGCTCGAAGCGCTGATCAATGTGCGCATGGGCGGCCAGGAAAGCTTGCTGACCAACAGCAAAATGTTTCCGCTGATTCAGGAAGCGAATGGAAACGGAATCATCTGGGCGGTGCTCGACCAGAACTATACGCACCTGGCGATGCAGCAGCTGTTGCCGCAAGCCAGCCAGTTTCCGCAAGCCTCCGCGATCATCGGCCGGATGCACGCGATGACGATTTACGTAAGCGCCGACGACGGCGTGGACGCGCACTTTCAAGCCGTTTGCGATTCGGTGAGCGATGCGAATACGCTAGCCGCCGCGATGCAGGCGGGGGTGATGTATCGACGTTACCAGGTCGCGCAAACCAATCCCGACGAAGCCAAGACTCTTGACCACGTCACCGTCACTCCTACTGGCGATCGATTGAAGATCAATGCGCCGGTCAGCCAGGATGAGTTGATGTCACTGATCAAGACCAAAGCGTTCGCATCGCCGATCTAAACGCGATCACCCAATCGAAGCGAAACTCTCGTCACCGTACTCAATAAAGCTGGGAATGGAAATGTAGGCGGAAGTGCGTGTCGCGGGGAAACTCTAAACCGTCGCTTTGCGTGGGCAATACTTAATCAACGTCATGCGGGAAACGCCGTCGCGCGTTTCGTATTGCACGCGATCGACGCTGGTATTCTGCAATGCGCTGCTCAACCCCGCATCGCCGCCGGCTTCCGGATTTCCCGCAAAGGTGTGAAGGCCCGCCGTCGGCAACGCTTCGCCGGAATGTTCGATGGCCACTTCCACGCGATCGGGATAATCGGACACGATCATTTTCACTTCGGGGTCGTTGCTTTTTGCGTCGCCCAATAGAGGAAACGTTTCACGGCACGCTTGCACCGCCGCTGTCGAAAGCCCGTCCTGCGCTTCCTGCGATAAGCCGCACCGCGTCGAGGAAAACGACACGACCGCACCGACCGCAGCGAGCAACCTCGCGTCGTCGTGCAAAATCAATTCAGTTGTGGCCGGATCATTTGTCATCGCTTTCAGCTAACGCCACGTCGCAAGCCTCTCGGCAATCCGGGCAGTAATATATCCCATCTACGGCCATTCGGACTCCGAATTGCGAATGGCAATGGCAGCAATACTTTTCGCACGTACATTGCCGCTCGACTTTATCGCACTGTGAACACACTGTGTTTTGCAAGGCGAAACCTCTCGAACAGGCCTGAAGCGCTCCGTTCAATTCATGTTAGGACATGCGCCAAGGGGCTACAAGCGCGATGCGCCGGGCGATTCCCTTTCCGGCAAGCCCCTTCATTCTCCGCCCGTACCGCGCACGAATGCGCTTCGCGCTTGCGTCGCGTGCTTACAAAAACCGATGCTGGGCCGGTTTCTTGACACTCCAAAACGCGCATGCTAGCGTGAATGTTCACTGGTTTTTCGATCCATTTCCCAGGACCAACCGATTGACTAGCCCGGCATCGACGGAAGTTCGCAAAACAGCTCTGAACGCCACCCATCGCTCGCTCGGAGCGCGCATGGTCGATTTCGGTGGCTGGGATATGCCGCTCGAATACTCCGGAATTCTCGCCGAGCATGACGCCGTTCGCACTCGCGCCGGACTTTTCGACGTGAGCCACATGGGCGAACTGGAAATCACCGGCCGCGAAGCGTTAAAGCTAGTGCAATGGGTCAGCTGCAACAACGCCGCGAAGTTGGTGCCCGGCCAGATTCACTACTCCGGACTGATGACCGCGCAAGGCACGTTTGTGGACGATCTGCTGGTCCACAAAATTTCCGACGCGCATTACCTGCTCTGCGTGAACGCCGGAAATCAGGATGCTGACTTCGCGCATATCGTGGCGAACAACAAATTTGATGCGCGCGTGGAGAACACCGGCTCGCGCTACACGCAGCTGGCGGTGCAAGGCCCTCGCGCCGCAGAGATTGTGCAGAAGCTGACGCCGATGGACCTTTCGCCGATTCGCTATTACCACTTCGCGTTTGGAAAAGTCAGTGGGGTGGATTGCCTGATCGCCCGCACCGGCTATACCGGTGAAGATGGCTTCGAACTGTATTTCGCCCCGGAATTTTCCGAAAAACTGTGGATCGATCTTTCCGGGGCGGGCAAACCGTGCGACATGATTCCCTGCGGGTTGGGCGCGCGAAACACGCTGCGGCTCGAAGCAGGGATGTGCCTGTACGGCCATGAAATCGACGACACCACGACGCCGTGGGAAGCGGGACTGGCGTGGATCTGCAAGATGGAGAAGGCGCCGTTTCTGGGAAGCGACGTACTGGCGCAACAAAAGCAAAACGGCCTGCCGCGAAAACTGGTGGGATTCGAAATGCTCGACAAGCGCATTGGCCGCGACGGATATCCGGTTTCGATTGGCGGAAAGGAAGTGGGCCGTATCACCAGCGGTTGCCCTTCCCCTTCTCTGAAGAAAAATATAGGTATGGCCTACGTGCCGCCCACGTCCACGGCGATTGGCACCGATCTTCAAATCAATATCCGTGGACAAGCGGTTGCCGCGCGTGTGATTCCGCTGCCATTTTATAAGCGTCCGCAAGCGTAATTTCGCATCCAATGGGGGGATGAATGTACCCGGCTGATTATCGCTACACGAAAGACCACGAGTGGATCAAGGTTGACGGCTCGGTGGGCACGATTGGCATCACCGACTACGCGCAGCAGGAGTTGGGCGACGTAGTGTTTGTCGAGATGCCGAAACCGGGCGCGGCTGTAAAGGCCGGGCAATCGTTCGGTACGGTGGAATCGGTGAAAGCGGTGAGCGAGATTTTCAGCCCGGTCACCGGTGAAGTCACCGAGAACAATCCGGCTCTGGCCGATACGCCTGAAAAACTGAATTCCGAACCGCACGGCGCGGCGTGGCTGGTGAAAGTGAAGTTGGCCGATCCGAAGGAAGTCGCGGCACTGATGGATGCGACCGCGTACGAAGCCTATATCGCCGAAAAAGCAAAGGAACACTAAGCTCGATGCGCTATCTGCCGAAAAGCGATTCCGAACGAAATGAAATGCTCGCCGCCATCGGCGCAAAAAATGTAAGCGAGCTGTTCACTTCGATTCCTGAAAAGTTCCGCCTGTCGCACCCGCTGAACCTGCCCGGCCCGCTTTCCGAAAGCGAGATCATCCAGTATTTCCAGGCACGCGCAGCGGAAAATTCGCGCGGCTACACCTCGTTTGTCGGAGCCGGCGTTTACCAGCATCTGCGTTCGGTGGTCACCGACGCTCTGATTCAGCGCGGCGAATTCCTCACTTCGTACACTCCCTATCAAGCTGAATTCGCGCAAGGCACGTTAACTGCGATTTTTGAATTCCAGACGCTGATGTGCCAGCTGACCGGCCAGGAAGTGGCGAACGCCTCGATGTACGACGGCTCGACGGCGCTCACCGAATCGATTCTGATGGCCGAGCGCATCACCGGTCGCCATGCGGTGCTGATCGCGCGGTCGGTGCACCCCGAATACCGCCAAGTGCTGCACACTTACGCGAAAAATCTGGGCCTGGAAGTGGAAGAAATCGGCTACACCGAAAGCGGCCAGCTTGATCGCGCGGCGCTTACGAAAGAAAAATTGGCGCGCGCTGCCGCTGTAGTGGTGCAGTCGCCGAACTTTTTTGGCGTGCTCGAAGAAATTCCCGCGCTCGCTGAAACGGCACATGCCGACGGCGCTCTGCTGATTACGTCGATCGCCGAAGCCGTTTCGCTCGGAATCGTGAAGCCGCCGGTCGAAGCCGACATCGTGACGCTCGAAGGGCAGGCTTTCGGAATTCCTCCGAGTTATGGCGGACCGTACGTGGGAGTGGTCGCGAGCCGCGATAAATTCGTGCGGCAGATGCCGGGCCGCCTGGCGGGGCAGACCACCGACGCCGAGGGAAATCGCGGATTCGTGCTGACGCTGGCAACGCGCGAGCAGCACATTCGCCGCGAGAAGGCGACCTCGAACATCTGCACCAACGAAGCGCTCTACGCGCTCGCAGCGACGATTCATCTTTGCCTGATCGGCAAAGAAGGATTGCGGGAGCAAGCGCTGCAAAATATCGCCAAGGCCCGCTACGCACAGGACGAGCTGCTGAAAATCCCCGGAGTCCGACGCGTATTCTCCGCGCCGACGTTCAATGAGTTCACTCTGGAATTCCCGCGCTCGGTGAAGCTGATCAACTCGGCGCTGCTGAAAGAAAAAATCATCGGACCCTACGCGCTCGGCACGCACTACCCCGAACTGACGAAACGCGGAGTGGTGTGCGTCACCGAAACCATGCCGCGCGCGGAAATCGACCGGCTGGCTGCGGTGATTCGCAAAACGCTGGAAACGCCGGTCTGAGTGGCGAAGTTCCGAACGAAATTGGCACTACCGTCTGGAAGGAGCTTGTGGAAGTGAATACGAAAGTCACCGATCTCGAAGCTGTCGCGCCCGCCATTCGAAAAGTCCGCTCGCACCCGAGCCAGAACGAAGGCTTGATCTTCGAGCACTCGATTCCGGGCAAGCGCGGCATGGAGTTGCCTCCGCTGGACGTTCCTGCCGTCGATCCGTCGGCTGCGCTGGGCGCGGCGTTCACGCGCGATTCGATCGAAGGATTTCCCGAGGTGAGCGAGATCGAAGTGATTCGCCACTTCACGCGGCTTTCCACCTGGAATTATGCCATCGACCTGGGCATGTATCCGCTCGGGTCCTGCACCATGAAATACAATCCGCGCGTCAACGAATTTGTCGCTCGCCTCGATGGCCTGGCATCCGAGCATCCCGAGCAGCCGTCCGAGCTGTCGCAGGGTTGCCTTCGCATCCTCGACGATCTGCAGAAGTGCTTGCTGGAAATCACCGGCATGGACGCAGTCACTCTGCAACCCGCGGCCGGCGCGCAAGGCGAACTGGCCGGACTGCTGATGATTCGCGCGTACCTCGAAAGCAAGGGAAACGCGCGGAAGAAAGTTTTGATTCCAGATTCGGCGCACGGCACGAATCCCGCTTCGGTGGTGATTGCCGGATACGAAGTAAAAAATATCAAGTCCAACGATCGCGGCCAGATCGATACCGATCACCTGCGCGAATTCTGTACCGACGATGTTGCCGCGCTGATGCTCACCAATCCGAGCACGTTAGGCGTGTTCGAAGAGCGCATCGCGGAAATTGCCGCCATCCTGCACGAACGCGGCGCGCTGTTGTATATGGACGGCGCGAACATGAACGCGCTGGCCGGCGTCACTCGTCCGGGCGATTTCGGCGTGGACGTGATGCACCTGAACCTGCACAAGACGTTTTCGACTCCGCACGGCGGAGGAGGCCCTGGCGCCGGGCCAGTGATGGTGAAGAAAATTCTCGAGCCGTTCCTGCCCGTTCCGGTGGTGGTGAAAAAAGCGGACGGCACCTACGCGCTCGATTCGAATCGCCCGCAGTCGGTGGGCCGCGTCCGCGCGTTCAGCGGAAACTTCGGCGTGTTGCTGCGCGCTCTGGCTTACACCCTCGCGTACGGCCCAGGAATCCGCCAAGCCACCGAAGACGCGGTGCTAAACGCGAATTACATCCGTAAAAATCTGGAGCCGTATTTCGATTTGCCCTACGACCTGCCTTCGATGCACGAAGTGGTTTTCAGCGATGCGCGGCAGAAAGCGAAGGGTGTGAATACCATGGATGTAGCCAAGCGGCTGATCGACTACGGATTCCATCCTTACACCACCGCGTTTCCGCTGATCGTACCCGGCGCGATGATGATCGAGCCGACCGAATCCGAATCGCGCGAGGAACTCGACCTGTTCATCGACGCGATGAAATCGATCGCCGCGGAAGTGGATTCGAATCCGGAACTGGTGAAAACGGCGCCGCACTCCACGCGCGTCGGACGTCTGGACGAAACAGCCGCGGCGCGTAAGCCGATCTTGCGCTGGAAACCATGAAACATCCGTTTGATGATTTTACGTTTACTCCAAGTGAGGCAGCGCTGCTCGCTTCGGTGTACCTCGCTTCCATCAAGAAAGAATCGGAAACGACTCTCCGCGTAATCGAAGCGATTCCCGCAGACAAGTGCCAATACCGCCCCGACACAAATTCCCGCAGTGCGCTCGAACTGGCGTGGCATCTGGCTTACGGCGATATCTGGTTTCTGAAGGGCTTCCTGCTCGGAAAATTCGAAATGGAAGACGAAGAGGACACGATGCCCGGCGACATCACCAGTCCCCAGGACATCACTTGCTGCTACCGAGACGCTTTCGCTATGAAGGTAGCGAAGGTTTCGAAGCTCACGCCGGAATTTTGGGCATCGAAGTTGAGCTTTTTCGGCATGTTCAACGATCCCGCCGTTCTGTACCTGCAGTTCATGCTGAATCATTCGATACATCATCGCGGCCAGCTCTGCGCCTACCTTCGTCCGATGGGCGGCAAAGTTCCGAATATTTATGGCGGCAGCTTTGACGAACCGATGGATCAAGACTGCTGAATTTTCGGTCGAGCGATCCATTCCCTGCCTTCTTCCATCTAGTCGCGGCGCACAAATAAAAAACCGCAGCGTGCGCCGACGTTTCCGTTAGCACTCGCTGCGGCCATCCCGCGAAGGATCTTGTTCGCTTACTTCTTGTCGATTTTTGCTTTTTCAATCGGCAAGCCGCGCGATGCAACCGGCGACAACCGTTGAATGGAGTTCAGGTCCACCGAAGCGGCCGCCGCGGGATACAATTCCGCTCGCCCGTCGGAACTGGCTGCCGCTGCTTCGGACATCAGGCCCGGCGTCGGAGACGCGATCGGAATCAGCGCGCCTTCGGCTTCCTTCAGAAACATCAATCCGGTCTCGCTGCCGTTCCAGTCGATGGAGATGACGTCACCGAGCGAAACCTGTTCGGTGGCGAGCAAACTAGCGAGTGGGTACACGACGTGGCGTTCGATCGCGCGTTTCAAATGGCGCGCGCCGTATTTCAGGTCGGTGCCTTCGCGCAGCAGGAATTCCCGTGCCGGTGCCGTCGCGCGGAACAGAAAACGTCCCTTCGCCGTTTCGAGAACACGCTGCTGCACCATCCCGAGCTCGATATCCAGAATTTGCTCGAGCTGTTGCGAACGAAGCGGATGAAACACCACCGTCTTGTCGATCCGGTTCATGAATTCCGGCGCGAACTTGCGCTTCGCTGCTTCGGCCGCTGTCTTTTCGACTTTTTCGTCGAGCCTCACGCTGGTGTCGGCTTGCACTTTCGGCGCAAAGCCCATTCCGCCGACCATCAGTTCGGTGATTTCCTGACCTCCCAGATTCGATGTGAGGAAGATCATTGTTTGCGACAAATCCACGCGGCGGTTGTCGCCCAGCGTCAACGTGGCTTTATCGAGAATACCCAGCAGCAACTGCCACAACGCGTCGCTGGCTTTTTCGATTTCGTCGAACAGCAAAAACGAAATCTTCAATTTTTCGGTGTGATACTGTGCGAGCGCTTCCTGCGTAATCAGCGGATGCGTTTCGCGGTGCCCCAAATACCCCGGGGGCGAGCCAATCAACTTCGCAATTTCGTGAGAGTGTTGAAATTCGGCGCAATCGACCTTGATCACCGCGCGTGGATCGCCAAACAGCACTTCGGCGGTCGCTTCCACAACGCGCGTCTTGCCCGCTCCGGTCGGTCCCAAGAACAGCAGATTCCCCACCGGACGCCCCGGCGAGTTCAATCCGGCGCGAAACACCTGGTACAAATCCACCACCGCCTGCACCGCTTCGTCCTGCCCTACGATCTTGCGTCGTAGCCCTGCCTCGAAATCCCGCGACTCCACGCTACGTTGCGTCGGATCGAGTTGAAGTGCTTGCGCGCCCACGGTGATACTCCCCCTACCGGAACTTCCTGCCGCCATCCGACCTCGGCGCATCCGTTCGCTCGAATTGATTCAGCTTGATATCGAGTGTGGAGCGCAGCAATCGTAATTGCGTGACCAGTTCTCGGCTTGAATTGGCTCGATCCGCCAGCACCAGCATCGGCGGCGTCAGATCGGCCAGGTCCAGGTTAAGGTTGCGTAACGAGTGCATCAGATTCTGCACATACGGCGAGCGAACATTGAAAACCTCGACCCGGCTGTTCACCTGCTCCCGCAGGCCTGACCAGTCCAGATCGAGGAACGGATGATTTCGCGATACTTTGCGAACCACATCATCGGTAATTCGCGGCCGCTCCCCCAAACGTGCCAGATGCAACTGCCGCACCTTGCCTTGACGGCGCACGTTGTGCACCAAAAAGTAGGTGTTGCCTTTGCGCCGAACGAAAGCCACAACCGCCTCCCCGGGCTTGGGCCAGCTTCTGGGACACGTTTCCCAAATGCGTTACGAACAGATGACGAAACTGTGCGTAGTGTATGAACGCTCCACTACGATGGCAATGGTACAAGTCGCTCTGTTCGCGGCTCTGCAGCGAATCGGTTATTACTCTTGAGGCACGAAAATAGGGCCGTTTGAGCGGGTTGCAGCGCCTTCGTGGCGCCGGTTTTTCGCGGCATTTTTCGGCGCGGGAGTTCGCGACGTAACTTCGCACCGTAACTTCGTGCGCTGCGGTATGTTTACACTGTAAGGATTCGATCTGCGCATTTCGGAGCGCAAATATGTCGTGGTCGCCCGTGTATAAGATTGTGAAACAAATCCCTCGAGGGCGCGTAACAACCTACGGAGCCGTCGCGAAAGCGATCAAGTTGCGCGGCGGTGCGCGCGCCGCCGGTTACGCCATGGCGGCGTGCCCGCGCGGCCAAGGCATTCCGTGGCATCGCGTGGTGGGTGCTGGCGGCAAAATCCGGATCGCCGAGCCCGCTGCCTCGTTGCAACGAAGGCTTTTGCAGTCCGAAGGCGTTGAAGTCGAGGGACTTTCGCTCCGGATCAAGCAGTACGGTTGGACGCCGAAGAAACGCGTGGCTCGCCGAAAAAAACGCCCTCGGGCCTGATTCGCGTAGTCACTGCGGCTATGATATAGAAGATAGCTCGCTGTTCTGAGGAACTGCATCTTGCCCGAATCCATCATCAACGTTGAAGGCCTATATAAGAGTTACGGCGCGGTCGAAGCCGTTCGCGGCGTGAGCTTTCACGTCGAGCAAGGCGAAGTGTTCGGTTTGCTGGGGCCAAACGGCGCCGGAAAGACCAGCACGGTGGAAATTCTGGAAGGCATGCGCACCGCGGACAAGGGCACCGTGCGAGTTTGCGGCCTGGATCCTGAAAAAAGCGGGACGAAATTCAAACGGAAGATCGGCGCGGTGCTGCAATCGACTTCCCTGCCGGACAAGATCCGAGTCTCGGAAGCGCTCGAGCTATTTGCCGAGTTTTATTCTGAGCGCGCGAATACCACGGCGCTGCTTGGACGCTTTCAGCTCACCGAGAAAAAAGACGCCTTCTACAAGGAATTGTCCGGCGGACAAAAGCAACGCCTCGCGCTGGCGATGGCCCTCGTGAACAATCCCGAGGTTGTTTTCCTCGACGAACCGACGGCCGGGCTCGATCCCCAAGTCCGCCGCGAAATTTACACCATCATTGAAGAATTGCGCGCCGAGAAAAAGACCGTACTGCTCACGACGCACTATATCGAAGAGGCCGAGCGTCTGTGCGACCGGGTGGCGATCGTCGATCACGGCAAGATCATCAAGACCGGCACGCCGCGTGAGTTGAAGCAATCGTCGGCAGGGACGACCCGGATCGAGGTTCGGTTGGCGCGGCCTGCGGCGGAAGCAGCGCTGCGCGCGCTCGAGGGAGTGGCGGATTACCGCGCGATGGGCGACACGCACGTGCTGTACGCGTCGCGCGCGCCGCAAGCCATCGTGTCGCTGGTGAAACATTTAGAAGCCGACAGCAACGAATTGCAAAGCATGGAAATGTATTCGCCGTCGCTCGAGGATGTGTTCATCGAGCTCACCGGCCGAAGGCTGAGGGAATAATCATGGCCGCGAACGCAGTCAGCAACACGTGGGCTCTCACGAAGATTCGCATCCGCCTCGCGACGCGAAACAAGATGTTTTTGTTTTTCAGCCTGCTGATGCCGATGATTTTCTTTTTCCTGTTTGTGATGATCTGGGGCAAAGGCTCGCCGGAAAAAGTGAGTTACATCTTCGGCGGCATCTTGACGCTTACGGTGATGGGCGGTTTCTGGGGACTGAGCGTGCAGCTCGTCACGTTCCGCGAACAGGGCATCCTACGACGCTTCCGGCTGGCTCCGCTCGGGGCGGGACCAATGCTGGCGTCGAGCATTCTGGCGAATTTCGTGCTGGTCGTACCGTTCATCGCGTTTGAAATGCTTATTGGCAAATTCGTGCTGCACATGGCTTCGTGGGGCAACGTGCCGGTGATTTTTCTGCTGGTGATGATCGGCTCCGCGACGTTTTCGGCCTTCGGACTGACGGTCGCAAGCGTGACCAACTCGATGCAGGAAACGCAAATCATCAACCAGCTGATCTGGATGGTGTTTCTGTTCCTGTCGGGCGCGACCATTCCGCTGAGCGTATTTCCGCACTGGGTTCAATACGTGACGCTATTTTCTCCGGCCACGTACCTCGCCACCGGATTCCAGAGCGCCATGACGCATCAGGCTACGTTCCCGGAAATTCTGACCGACACGATCGCGCTGACCGTGGGCCTGCTGGTGGCGTTTGAAATCGCGCGCCGCATTTTCCGCTGGGAACCGGAGGAAAAGTTGCCGCCCCGCGCAAAAGTTTGGGTCGTCGTGGCGCTGATTCCGTTCATCGCCTTCGGCGCCTACGAGGCGGTGAATGGCACGCTGTTGAACCGCGTTCATAGCACGATGGATTATCTGGATCGCACCGACGCCGCGCCGGCAGCGAATTCAAATTCGAATTAGCGCGCGGGGTCGAAAATTGACGCGCTCCGGCGCAGAGGGCGAGCCGGTGCGCGCCCGTCCGTTCTCAACAAAATTTTCTTCATCCTACCAGCGCCTGTTTACATCCAATTCGTCGCGCCGTACCATCACGCATTCCCAATTCACTGGAGCAACTTATGGAACGCACCGCATCGGCTGTTTGGAATGGCTCACTGAAAGACGGAAAAGGGACAATCTCCACGCCGAGCGGGATTCTTTCCGATGCGCCGTACTCGTTCGTCACACGCTTTGAAAACGGGAAGGGCACCAATCCGGAAGAACTGATCGGGGCCGCGCACGCCGGATGCTTCACCATGGCGCTTTCGGCGCAGCTCGGAACGATTCATTTCACCGCCGAAAAACTGCAGACGGTCGCGACCGTCACGCTTGAAAATCTCAGCGGAGCGTGGACGATTTCAAAAATCCATCTGGACGTCACTGCAAAAATCCCGGGCATCTCGCAGAGCGCGTTTGACGCCGCAGCGGCCAGCGCGAAAGCGAACTGCCCTGTTTCGCGCCTCTTTAAAGCCGATATCACTCTGAAAACCACGCTGGAGCCGAGTGCATGACCTATCCGGCCTACATTGGCCTGTTCATCATCGCCCTGGTGTTGCTCGAAGCGTTTGAGACGGTGGTGCTGCCGCGGCGCGTGACGCGTTGGTTTCGGCTGACGCGCCTTTTCTACGTGGTCACATGGAGACCGTGGAAGTGGGTCGCGCGGCGAATTTCGGGCGTGCGCCAGCGAGAAACGTTTCTCAGTTTTTACGGTCCACTGTCTCTGTTAATCCTGTTCGCGATTTGGGGCGCTTCCCTGCTTGTCGGCTTCGCGCTCGTTTATTACGGCAACGAAAAATACGATCCCACGCGGCCGAGTCTGGCGATGTGTTTTTATCTAAGCGGCACCACGCTTTTCACGCTTGGCATCGGCGACGTCACCCCTCACACCCCAATTGAACGTTTCCTAACGGTTTTCGAAAGCGGCCTCGGATTGGGATTTTTGGCGCTGGTGATCAGCTATCTGCCAGTGATCTATCAGGCGTTTTCGCGCCGCGAAGTAAGCATTGTATTGCTCGACGCGCGCGCCGGTTCTCCGCCAACGGCAGCCGAGTTACTGCGGCGTCACGACGGACCGCACGGGCTGACGGCGCTGCAGCAACTGTTTCGCGACTGGGAAGTTTGGTCCGCGGAATTGCTGGAAAGCCACATCTCGTATCCGGTAGTCAGCTATTTTCGTTCGCAGCACAGCAACGAATCCTGGCTTGCAGCACTGGCCACAATCCTGGACGCCACGGCGCTGCTGATTTCTGTCGGCGAAAATCCGTGCTCGCGGCAGGCGCGGCTCACCTTTGCAATGTGCCGTCACACGCTGGTCGATTTGTCGCAGGTTTTCTACGCACGGCCGGTGAGTCCCGAAAAAGACCGGCTGCCGCCCGAAGAGTTGGCGCGCCTTCGGCACTCGCTGGCGGCGGTCGGATTCGAATTGCGCGACGATCCTGCGTCAAACGCCAAGCTTCGCGAACTTCGCGTGATGTACGAGCCGTTTCTCGAAGCGCTTTCGCGCCATCTGTTTGTCGCCGTTCCGCCGTGGATTCTGGCGAAAGAAATCACCGACAACTGGAAAACCAGTGCGTGGAGCCGCATCTCTGGATTTTCGGTCCCGCGACAGAGCGACGCCGCTAGCGACGATCACTGATCTCGACCGACGAGCAGCTGCAAGCGCAGGAGGCAGGCATGGGCAAGAAACTCGAAGACATGCGAAGAGTGCTCCGCGGAGAGCTGCCACCGCCGCCAATCGCCACGCTGGTCGGATTCACTTTGGTGTCCGCGGAATTCGGCGAAGCAATCATCGAAATCGACACGAGCATCCGGCACGCAAACCCGATGGGCACGCTTCACGGCGGCATTTTGTGCGACGTGGCCGACGCAGCCATGGGAATGTCGTTCGCATCGACGCTGGAAGACGACGAATCCTTCACCACGCTCGAATTGAAAATCAATTTCCTGAAACCGGTGTGGAGCGACAAACTGCGCGCTGTTGGCAAAATCGTCAAGCGCGGCCGCACCGTCGGCATGGTTGAATGCGACGTGGCCAATTCCAAAGGCGAAATCGTCGCTCGATCCTCTTCCACCTGCCTGGTGCTGCGCGGCGATCAAGCGTCGGGTCGCTGACCAAATGGGACCAAGGCTCGGCCAATTTGGATGCGATGTATTCGCAATTCCAGTGGGCCGATTGATTGACACCACAATTCCGCTGCTCTAATCTGAGTTTCGAGCGTTTCCCACGATTTTTTCGAAGCGCGCGGAGCGGAAAATGCCCTTTCCCAAGACAGAGAAAATCTGGCACAACGGCAAGTTCATCGACTGGGACGACGCGAAAATTCATGTGCTTTCGCACGTCGTCAGCTACGGCTCCGCCGTGTTTGAGGGCATCCGCCACTACCAGACGCCGCAGGGTCCGGCCGTGTTTCGCCTGAAAGACCACATGCAGCGGCTGCGCAATTCCGCCTACATCTATCGAATCGAAATTCCCTTCACCGTCGATGCGCTGTGCGAGGCGAATCTCGAACTGATTCGCGTGAACAAGCTCGCTTCCGGATATTCTCGCCCGGTGGTGTTGCGCGGCTACGGCGAAGCAGGCGTAGATCCGCACGGCTGCCCGATCGAAACCTACATGGCTTGCCATCCGTGGGGAAAATATCTGGGTGACGAGGCCCTCAAAGCCGGCGTCGATGTCTGCGTCAGCTCCTGGAATCGTCCAGCGCCCAACACGTTGCCGCAAATGGCCAAGGCCGCCGCGAATTACATGAACTCCCAACTGATTCGCATGGAAGCGCGCGCCAACGGCTACGTGGAAGGAATCGCCCTAGACACCAACGGACAGGTCAGCGAAGGTTCGGGCGAAAACATTTTTCTGGTTGTGGACGGCACGGTGATCACACCGCCGCTTTCCAATTCAGCGCTGCCGGGCATCACTCGCCACACGGTCATCACCCTCTGTCGCGAGCTGGGCATTCCCGTCGCCGAGCAGATTATTCCCCGCGAAATGATTTATCTGGCGGACGAAATTTTCTTCTGCGGCACCGCCGTTGAAATCACGCCGATCCGTTCGGTCGATCGCATCAAGATCGGCATCGGCGAACGCGGCCCCATCACCAAGCGCATTCAAGATGAATTTTTCGCGCTGGTCGAAGGCCGAAAGCCGGATCGCCACAACTGGCTCTCGCACGTAAACGCGCCGGTTCCTGCCGCAACGCGCTAAATCCTCCAATTCGAGCCGACGGTTCGTCGTGACACGCTGGCTCTACTTTGACTGCCCTGCGCGATTTCAGTAGAATCGCGCGGGAGAAACTCTTGTACAGCCTGTCGCAAAAGCTGCTGGCCGAATTCCTCGGTACGTTCGCGGTGATTTTCTTCGCTCTCGGCGCCATCGCCGCCGACCAATATTTGCGGATCGCGACGCAAGGCTCGCTGACGGTGCTGGCCATCGCGACGGCCTACGGCTTGACGTATGCGATCATGACTACCGCGGTCGGGCACATTTCCGGCGGTCATCTGAATCCCGCCGTAACCATTGGATTCTGGGTGACAAAGCGTTTGAGCACCATGCAGACCGTGCTGTATTGGGCTGCGCAACTTCTGGGTGCGACGGTTGCTGCCTACCTGCTGGTCGCGATTATGCCCGAAGCGAATTGGCGCAGCGAAGTACTCGGCTCCGTCACACCGTATCTCGCATCGGACTTCACCCGGCTTCACGGCATGCTGCTCGAGGGCGTGCTTACGTTCGTCGTCGTTTTTGTGTTCTTCGCCACCTCGGTGGACGTGCATGGCGCGTTCCACAAGGTAGCAGGCTTTGCCATCGGACTTACGGTGCTCGCGGCGGCGCTGTGCGGTTACGTGTTTACCGGCGCGGCGCTGAACCCCGCGCGTGCGTTCGGTCCGGCGCTGGCCACGCGCCACTGGACGAACCACGGAGTGTACTGGGTTGGACCACTGCTGGGCGGAGTGCTCGCCGGAGTGTTCTACGACAAGCTGTTCCTGAGCGACCAGCCTCCTTCCTGATCCAAAACCCTCGGTTCCCCGTTTCCCCCAGCGGCTCACCTGATCAAACGGACAGGTTGCACCTTTAGCACCTCCTCCGCCCAACGCGATTGGCACCCCCTCCCCTGCGTGCTACTTTGGCTTGAAACCGTCTGCACCTGAGGAATTCATGGCCATCAATATTGACGATCTCCTTCGCCGCGCTGTCGAAAGCCGCGCGTCCGACTTGCACCTGAAAGTCGGCAACCATCCCTATCTTCGTGTCGATGGCAATCTGGGCGGTCTGACGGACGTGCCGCGCATCACGCCGGAAGAAATGCTGTCGATGGCCTTCAGCATGATGACCAACCGGCAGAAGCAGAAATTCAAGGAAACCGCCGAACTCGATATGGCCTACGGAGTTGCGGGCTTGGGCCGTTTCCGTGTGAACGTGTTTCAACAGCGCGGCAACGTCGGCATGGTTCTGCGCGTAATTCCCACCAAGATTCGCACGATCGAAGAACTCGAACTGCCGCGCATCATCAACCAGATTTGCGAAGAGCAGCGCGGATTGATTCTGACCACCGGAACCACCGGTTCTGGTAAGTCCACCACCCTTGCCGCCATGATCGACCGCGTGAACTCGCTGCGCGCCGAGCACATCATGACGATTGAAGACCCGATCGAATATCTGCACCGCGACAAAAAGGGCTTCATCAACCAGCGCGAAATCGAAGTGGATACCGCTTCGTTCTCAACCGCGCTGCGCGCCGCCCTTCGTCAGGACCCGGACGTGATTCTGGTCGGCGAAATGCGCGACCTGGAAACCATTTCCACCGCACTATTGGCCGCCGAGACGGGCCACCTGGTGCTTTCGACTTTGCATACTCTGGACGCGACGGAAACCATTCAGCGCATCATCGCTGTGTTTCCTCCGCCGGAGCAGAAACAGATTCGTCTGCAGCTGGCGGGAACGTTGAAAGCGGTTATCAGCCAGCGCTTGGTGCGAAAGTCCGACGGTTCGGGCCGCGTGCCCGCTGTGGAAGTGATGATCAATACCGGATACATCCGGGACTGCATCATCAATCCGGACAAGACCCGCATGATCCGCGACGCCATCGCAGCCGGCACCAGCCAGTACGGCATGCAGACCTTCGACCAATCGCTCTTCGATCTCTACAGCCGCAACTTGATCACGCTCGAAGAAGCTTTGACTCGCGCTTCCAATCCGGACGATTTCCGTCTGCGCGTTCAGGGTGTGCGCTCTTCGGCCGACAGCGCGCGCGAAGACATGGAACGCGCCATGACCGAGTTCGACCGCAAGTAACAGCTCGCAACCGTTATCGAGGGCGCGGGGACCGTGCGATTTCGCATCGTCTCCGCGCCTTTTTTCTTTTCCGGGCCGCGCTTGCTTCGCCCGGCGCAGGACACTATCCTCAAGCGATGCGTACCCGTCGCGCCACGCGCAAACTGGAAACCACGCAACAGCTTTACATGTCTGCGCAGCGCGCGCTGATGCGGCATGCCTACTCTATTCACGAAATGAAATCGCATCTGGAGCGGCGCGCCGAGCACAAGGAAATGATTCCGGAGATCATCGCGCGGCTCCGCGAGCTGAATTATCTGGACGACGGAAAGTTCGCGCTCAACTACGCGAGCCAGCACGCCAAAATTCGCCGGCAGGGCCGTTACCGGATCGAGCGCGACCTGCGCGCCAAGGGCGTTCCTGACCGATTCATCGAAGCTGCGGTGGCTACGGTTTTTGCCGAGAACGACGAAGCTGCTTTGGTGCGCGCGCGCATCAAGCGCAAGCTGGCGCACCTTCGCGGACCACTCGAGCAGAAAAAAATCGCCTCGTTGTATAGGAACCTGATGGGCGCAGGATTTTCGTCCGAGTTGATTCGAGCGGAACTGAAGGGCCTCACGCGCGGCGATTTGCCCGATCTTGCCGACGCGCCCACAGCCGCCGAAGAATCGTAGGATCCCGCCGTCGATCGCAACGTACCCATCGCTAAAGTCCCGAAATTTTTTGCCGTTTTCCGTGAAGAGTTTCCGCGAGACCCGCGTCTAAGCCCCACAGCTGCCTGCCGTAAAAGTTCGTGAAATTGCGATGAACCAAATTTGTCGAACAGTCGGACGCGCGCCTTTCAAAAGGCTGCGCCGAATCTGGTGCGACCTCGCCGTTTCCGCACACCGTCCACAGCATTGCGAATTCGAACACGCTTTTCGGCCCGTCCGTCCCAACTTCCATTGCCGAATCGATTCACAAGGAGAACCGATATGAAGAAACTGCTGATTCCCGCTTTGGCATTTGCTTTTGTTGTATCGGCCGCGTCGGCGGTCACTCCCGCAGCCGCCTCGCAGGCCGCGCAATCCGCGGACAAAACCGCTCCCAGCTACGACATGAAGGCGCAATCGCTGCAGGATCTCGATCAGATGCACCAGAAGTTCGTCGCTCTGGCGAACGCAGTTCCGCAGGAAAAATACAATTACCGGCCGGCGGAAGGCGTTCGTTCGATCGCCGAAGTGTTTCTGCACATCTCGGCCGCGAATTACAGCATTCCCAGCCTGATGGGAACGGCGGTGCCGGCAGGTTTCGACCGCAACAAGTTCGAGAAAACGACGACCGACAAGGCGAAGATCATCGACGAGCTGAACAAGTCGTTTGACAGCGCTCACGCCGCCATCGCCGGGATGACCAACGCCGATTTCGCCAAGGCCCTGCCGAAGCTCGGTCCCGATGCGAATGAAGGCGACGTAGTGTACATCCTCGTCACCCACGCTCATGAACACCTGGGCCAGTCGATCGCCTACGCGCGCGTGAACGGAATCGTTCCGCCTTGGACCGCCGAGCAGGCGAAAAAGAACGCAAACCCGGACTGAGGATTTGAATTTGTGCGCGGCCCGCGGACGTCGTTTCACCAAAACGCCTCCGCGGCCGCGCGACGCTATCTGCACGGAAGTGAACGTTCGTACGCGCTCGATCGGGATACCCGTCGTTGCGGGGTCGAAATGCATCTGGGATAATGCCGAAGCGGCGTTCGCCGGCTTGTTTTCGATCCGATTCGCACACGACTGAGGGAATCTTTGGCCAGCAACTCGAGCGGTAAAGTTTGGACGGGCAACGAAGTTCGCAGCACGTTTCTGCGATTTTTCGAAGAGCGCGGCCATCGCGTGGTACGTAGTTCCTCGCTTGTCCCGGCAAACGATCCCACGCTGCTTTTCACCAACGCGGGGATGAACCAGTTCAAAGACGTCTTCCTCGGCCTCGAAAAGCGCGACTACAACCGCGCCGTATCCTGCCAAAAGTGCGTCCGCGCGGGCGGCAAGCACAACGACCTCGAAAATGTAGGATTCACAAACCGCCATCAGACGTTTTTCGAGATGCTCGGCAATTTTTCGTTTGGCGATTATTTCAAGAAAGAAGCGATTGCCTACGCCTGGGAACTGATTACCTCGCCGGAGTGGTACGGAATCCCGAAAGATAAGCTTTATGTGACGATTTTTGAGGGTACTGATTTGCCGGACTTGGAACTGCCAAGAGACAGTGAAGCCGAGAAGTATTGGCTTGAGGTCGGAGTTCCTCGAGAACGCATTTTCGCGATG
Organism: uncultured Acidobacteriota bacterium; assembly: GCA_963719065.1. GTDB lineage: Bacteria > Acidobacteriota > Terriglobia > Acidiferrales > UBA7541 > Palsa-295. Next base: position 124,208 of record CAVRAM010000002.1, read on the forward strand.
GGCATGAAGGACAACTTCTGGCAAATGGGAGAAACGGGGCCGTGCGGGCCGTGCAGTGAAATTCACTACGACATGGGTCCAGCTGCGTCGGAACAAGGACACACCGATTGTGCGTTTACATGTGATTGCGGGCGGTACGTCGAGATCTGGAATCTCGTATTTATGCAGTACAACCGAGAATCACCAAAAGACGGCGCTACAGGTTTCAAGCTTCAACTTTTGCCGAAACCCTCGGTCGATACGGGTATGGGCCTCGAACGGATCGCGGCGACGCTGTTAAACGTCGCGGATCCTTCGAAATTTTCGAACTACGACACGGATTTGTTTATCCCGCTAATCCGGCGCGCCGCGGAACTCTGCCACGTGAACATTGAAAAGGAAGAGGCCATCGAGAAGGGACGCGGTGGCGCTGCTTCGCTGCGCGTGATCGCCGACCACGCCCGTGCATCGACGTTTCTGATCGCCGATGGAGTTGTTCCATCGAATGAAGGTCGCGGCTATGTATTGCGCAAAATCATTCGCCGGGCAATTCACCATGGACGACTGCTCGGCCAGGACCGGCCGTTTTTGTTCAATACGGTTTTCGCGGTCCGCGACGAAATGAAAGAGGCGTACCCAGAGCTCGTGGATGCCGCAGATCGCATCGCCGGAATCGTGAAAGGCGAGGAAACACAATTCACGCGCACCGTGGAAGTGGGGCTGAAGAAGCTCGATGAAGACGTGGTTCCCTTCCTCGAAGCCAAGCAGAAGTCCGGAGCAGCCGTGTACCCGGGCGCGAACGCCTTTCGCCTATACGACACGTTCGGGCTCCCGCGAGACTTCATCGAAGACGTGCTCCGTGACAAGGGGCTTGAGTTCAACGCTGCCGATTTTGATCGAGCGATGGAAGAACAGAGGACTCGTGCGCGTGCCTCGTGGAAGGGAGCGCATAAAGAATCGGCAAGCCCGGTGTACGCCAAGCTGCGCGAAACGCACAAAACCGAGCCGGATTTTTACTTCGGGACGAAAGCTCGCGATGCGCGCGTGGAAGCGATTATCACCAAGCAGGGAGCGACAAACGAACTGAAAGCCGGCCAGGAAGCCGAGATCGTCCTCGATCGCACCTCAATCTATTCCGAGTCCGGCGGCCAGGTGGCGGATACCGGATCGTTCTACGACAATGCAGGTGCGCTTCAGGTGGCCGAAGTTCGCGGCGCCTACTATCCGGTCAGCGGCCTGGTGGCGCATCGAGTGATCGCCAAGGAAGATATTCGCGTGGGCGATCGCGTTAGCACTGTCGCCGATCCCGTGCGCCGCATGCAGGATATGCGCAACCACACTTCGACGCACTTGCTGCATGCCGCGCTGCGCAACACGCTGGGCACGCATGTGAAGCAAGCCGGGTCGCTCGTCGCGCCAAACCATCTGCGTTTCGATTTTTCGCATTTCGCGTCCGTCGATCCCAGCGAGCTGGCCGAGATCGAGCAGCAGGTGAACGAAGAAATCTGGAAGAACGCCGCCGTTCAAACCGACATCATGAACATCGACGAAGCGCTTTCGTCCGGCGCCATCGCGTTCTTCGGCGACAAATATCCGGAACACAACGTCCGCGTGGTGACGATTCCGGACGCCGGCGCGCCGCGCGGTTTCTACAGCAAGGAGCTTTGCGGCGGCACGCACGTAACGCGCGTAGGCGAAATCGGATTGTTCAAGATCATCGGCGAAGGATCGGTTGCCGCCGGAGTGCGCCGCATCGAAGCAATTTCGGGAGATCGCGCGCTCGCCGAGTATCAGATTTCGCTGGCCACAATTCGGAATGCTGCTTCGCGCCTCAACGTCGCCGACGACGAATTGCTGGCGGCCATCGAGCGCCAGGGCGAAGAAATCAAGAACCTGCAAAAGCAACTCGAAGGCCTGAAACGCAAAGCGGCGGGTTCCGCGGCTGGCGATCTGGTCGAGCAGGCGAAGACCGTGAAAGGCGTTCGCCTGATTGCCGCCAAAGTGGACGGATTTGACCGCGAAGCCCTTCGCCAGATGGTCGATACCCTGCGCCAGAAACTGGGTAGCGGAGTCGTCGTGCTGGCGACCGCCGAAGACGGCAAAGTGTCTCTAATTGCGGCAGTTACGAAGGACCTGAACCCCAAGCTCCACGCCGGCAAGATCGTCCAGGAACTGGCCAAGCTGGTGGGTGGCTCCGGCGGCGGCCGGCCCGATTTGGCCGAGGCTGGCGGAAAAGACACATCCGGCATACAAAACGCTATTGACCAGGTTTACCCTCTCATCGACCGATTGTTATAATCTCAATGCAGACAGGAGTTTACGGCGGCGCGGAGCTTTTAGCCGCGAGCTGATTTCGTGTCTGCGAAATTCGTTTTTTTGCGTTCGCTTCGGTGCGTTCAGCTCAGCAGCGCACCCTGCGGGAGCCCGGCCATGCCACTCTCATCGCCATCCAACGGCTTGAGAAAGTCGAAAGGTCGAATTGTCGCACCGGTCCTGTTTGTCTCGGGCGCCTGGCTCGTGCTGTCGTTTCCAGCCGGCGCGCAGATCACTCGCACCGTCGATGCGAACGGCAAAACGGTTTTCGTGAATGCCGATTCCCCCAAACCCCATCGTGGGAGTACTATCAGTTCTACCCCGGCGCCTTCGCCTGTTTCGACGGCAGCATCGCCTTCGCTGATGGTGAATCCGTTTCCGGGTAGCGAGACTCCGTTGGCCGAAACGCGATCGGTGGAAGATCCAATTCCGCCGAAACCGATGGAGACAAAGTACGACGGCATTATCGCGAAGGCTGCGGAACGGCATCACGTGGACGCGGCGCTGGTGAAAGCGGTGATCAGCCAGGAATCAGGATGGAATCCGCAGGCCATTTCGCGCAAAGGCGCGGTCGGGCTGATGCAATTGATTCCCAGTACGGCACAGCGCTATGGCGCGCACAACAGTTTTGATCCGGCACAGAACGTGGAAGCCGGCACCAGTTACCTGAGGTCGCTGCTGGACCGGTACGACAACAATTTGGACAAGACGCTGGCAGCGTACAACGCAGGTGAGAATGCAGTTGATCGAAATGGGGGCGTTCCGGCTTACCCGGAAACGCAAAAATACGTTCAGAAGGTTTCCAATCGGTATTTCGGCCCAAGTTCCGGTCGCGATACGTCGCTGTGGACTCCGCCAAGAACTCCACTGCGAAAGACCGTGGACGCGAACGGCCGGGTAACTTTCACGAACGAATAAACGCACGTGGCATTGGGAAAACTAAATCGGACGACCCGGTTTGTGGCGCTTTTGCTCGCGCTGATGGTATGCGCAGCCGCGCCCTTTTCGGCTCGGGCGGATAAGCGCACCGAAGCGCGAGATCAGTTTGCGCGCGCCGTCCGCATGCGCACGACCCTCGAAAGCAATCCCATGCAGGACCGCGACATTGTGGACTACCGCGCGACGATCGCTGCGTTCCACAAGGTGTACCTGATCACACCGTCTGCCGAGGAAGTCACTCCCGCGCTCATCGCCGAAGCCGAACTCTACGAGCAGATGGGCCGCCAGTACGATCCCAAATATTTTCAGCAGGCCATCCAGACCCACCAATTTCTGATCAAGCAGTATCCCGGCAGCCGCTATCGCATTCAGTCGCTGTATTCGATCGGCATGATTCAGGAATACGATCTGAAACAGTCGGATGCCGCGGAAATCACCTTCAAACAATATTTGAAGCAGTATCCGAAGACCGACAAGGCAAACGGCGCGCGCGAAGCTTTGAAGGAAATCGCCGAAGCTCGCGACAAAGCGAAAGCCGGAACGGTCACCACGAGCACCGCGGCTCCTTCGCCCTCGAATGGTTCGCCCGCCCGTGCGGCCGCCGTTGCAAACGTGGTGGTGGCTGCGCCGGACCTGCCGGAAATCAAAGGGCCTGTCGTGGAGCCACGCGAAAGCTCCCAAGGCACTCCGCGCGTGCTGGCGCTGAAGACCTGGAACAACGAAGCTTCAACGCGAATCATCGTGACTCTCGACGGCAGCATCCAGTACGACGCCGCGCGCATTACTTCGCCGGACCGCATTTACTTCGATCTGCACAAAGCAAAATTGACGCCGGGATTCTCGAAGAAAACTTTCGACGTGCAATCGGGCCTTCTGAAGTCCGTACGCATCGGCCAGAACAAAGACGGCGTGGTTCGTCTGGTTCTCGACGTGAACGGCGCGCACGACTACACCGCGCAACTGCTCGGCAATCCGTACCGGCTGGTGATCGACGTCCGCAGCAAACCCGCGCCGACGTCGGCCGCGAACGCAAAGCCCGCGGAGTCGGTTCCTGCCGTGCAGCCCGTCTCGGCCAACGAATCGGCGAAGAACGCCGGGACCGGTGCCACACCCGGCGCAACGACCGAAAAGACGTCCGCGTCGGCCGCGGCCATCAGCGCAAAAACGGCCAGCGCTACCACCTCTGCAAAATCGAAATCCAATTCCACGACAGGTTCGACCAAAACTGCGGCGCTCCTGCCTCCTACCGAGCCGAAGCCCACTCGCGACGGCCAGCGCTCCCTTTCTCGCGCGCTGGGCCTGAAAATTAACCGCATCGTGATCGATCCGGGCCACGGCGGACACGACACCGGAACGATCGGCCCGCACGGCTTAATGGAAAAAGATCTGTGCCTCGATGTGGCGCTAAAGCTGGGACAGGAAATCGAAGAGAAGCTGCCCGGCGCGGAAGTGATTTACACGCGCAAAGACGACACATTCATTCCGCTCGAGCAGCGAACCGCCATCGCCAACGAAGCGAAAGCCGACCTGTTCATTTCAATTCACGCAAACTCCAGCCACGACCAGAGCGCTCGCGGAGTCGAAACGTATTACTTGAACTTCGCCACGTCGGAAGAATCGATGGAAGTTGCGTCGCGCGAAAATGCGCAGGCCCAGGAATCGATGCACGACCTGCAGGACATCATCAAGAAAATCGCGCGCAACGAAAAAATCGAAGAATCAAAGGAACTGGCGAGCGACATTCAGGATTCGTTGTCTCACCGGATGCAGCTGGTCAGCCAGAGCGAACGCAACCGCGGCGTGAAAAAAGCTCCGTTCGTGGTGCTGATCGGCGCCAATATGCCGTCGGTGCTCTCTGAAATCTCATTTATCAGCAACCCCAACGATGAAAAGCTGCTGAAGAAGACCGACCAGCGGCAGCATGTGGCCGACGGCTTGTACCGCGGCATCGCCTCATACCTCGATAGCCTCAATAGTTTGTCTTACGACCGCTCCAAGCTGGTTTCCGACAACCACGACCTCCCCGGAGGCACCGCGGCAGTAGCCTCCGAGGGGAACCGAAAGTAAAATAACGGCGTCTAATGAAGATGCATATGCGCAAACCCTTTTTGCGGCTACTCGCCGTCGTGTTTTTGTTCGCCGTCCCGTCGTTCGCACAGGGTGTGCTTCCGCGCAACGTCGGCGGTCGCGCAGGCGAAAAGCCAGCCGCAGCGTTGAAAGATTCGACCGGATTTGAAGTGCCGTCTGCTGATGTGCTGAAGGAGTACGGCCTGGCATCGCTGGAAGCACAGAATTTCACCGACGCTACGGGCACCTACAAGATCGTGCTTTTTAACATGAAGGATCCGAGCGGCGCGTACGGCCTCTACTCGTATCTGCGCTCGCCGGAGATGGAACATTCGGCCGTAACCGATCATTCCGCGATTTCCAATGATCGAGCGCTCGTGTTGCGAGGAAATCTGGTGCTGGATGTACGCGGCACGGAGTTGCCGAAACATGCGGCCGATCTGAACGCGCTGGTCGCTGCCATTTCGCCGAAAGCTTCCGATGGTCCGCTTCCGTCGATCTCCGAGCATTTGCCCACCGACAATTTCGTCGATCGCTCGGACAAATACGTGCTCGGGCCGGTGACGCTCAATGAATTTTTTCCGTTCGCGCAAGCCGGCAAAGACGACTGGATTGGATTTTACGCCGGCGCGGAAGCCGAAGTGGCCAAGTACCGCGTGGACGGTCGGGAACTGACTCTGTTGCTCGCCGACTTCCCTACTCCGCAATCGGCGCAGAAGCGTCTGGCAGAGTTGCGGCGCGACTATCACATCAATCCCGACTCGCCCGATGCGAATTCGTCTCCGATTTTTGCGCGACGCGCGATCACCATGCTCGCGATTGTTTCCGGCGCCCGAAGCGAAGCCGAAGCCGACAAGCTGCTCGATCGAATTCAGTCTGGCGCAGAAGTCACCTGGAATGAGCCGACGTGGCAATTTAAGGAACCGACGATCGGAGCGATGATTGTCGGCGCGATTGAAGGCAGCGGCGTGATTTGCATGTTTGCGCTGATTGCTGGAATCGCGTTCGGGGGCTTTCGCCTGGTGACTAAGCGATTGTTTCCCGACAAAGTTTTCGATCGTAGCAACACGATGCAAGTGCTGCAGCTCGGCTTGGGCAGTAAGCCCATCAATGCAGAGGACTTCTACGGGATCGAAGGAAAATCCGATAAATAGTACGAGCGTAGTACCTCTGTGGAAAACTCCGGAATTCCCAAATCGGCGCAGCCTTGAATTCTCCATATCTAATTCATAATAAACAGCTTATAGGTTCGCTCGGATTTCTCTTTCCTGCTTGACTCGATTTCTCCCCTCTACTAGACTGCGCTCGAGGAAAGAGTTCTTCGGCCCACCGCGCAGTGGCCTTTGGAACTTTCTCCCCTCGAAGGCCCGCTCACAAGGCGGGCCTTCTGCTTTTCAGCCGACGATTTTCCGAAGGCACATCGCGCAAGGTCGCGATCGTACTCGCAGGCTTCATTCGGCGATCGCAGTTCTACCGGTACTAGTCCCGTCGACATTTCAATCGCGCGTTCACGCCTCCAGAGAAAGTTTGCGTGGATGGTACGTTCGAGCGACTGACATTCAGCTCGCGCGCTTTAGTCGCTAGACTCAAATCGAATTCGACTCCGCCATCGCTGCGCGCCGGCGCCCGTTCGTCCCCGGACATCGATCTCGCCTTACGTTCGCGTACAACAGTGCGAGCCGCACGGGTATCTAAGCCAGTACACCAAATCGAGCAAACGCATGGATTTGCGGCCGGAGAACTGGCCCAAGGTGATACGATTTAATGATGATTCGAGTGCATCGGGCCACGCTGTGCGCGTTCGCCTTGTTATTTTCCGTGGTGGCCTTTCGGGCTCCCGGCGTCGCAGCTCAGCAACCGGCAACCCCGCCGGCATCAACTCCGCCCGCCTCGACACCTCCAGCGCCGAATCCATCTGCTTCGGATCCCAACTCCAGCGCATCACCAGCATCACCCCAGTCGCCGGATGCTCAGCAACCGGCAGCCGGTACCGGAACTCCAACGGCGAGTCCGAGTGCGACCGGCCAGACGGCTTCGCAGCCGTCCACTCCGGCACACGCAACACCCGGCCAGACCGTCGCCGAAGCCCAGGAAGGCAAAAGCAACGCGCAGGCCAACGGCGGCTCCAAAGATCGACTGTTTTACGCCATGCCGAATTTCCTTACGCTCGAAAATTCCGCGCACGTGCCTCCGCTCACCGTCGGACAAAAATTCCGGCTGCAGACCAAAGCGAGCTTCGATCCGTTTCAATTTGGGTGGTACGCGATGCTCTCGGCCATCGGCCAGGCCGAAAACAGCGAGCCCGCGTACGGCCAGGGATGGGACGCGTACGGAAAGCGCTACGCCACAGCATTTGGCGACGGCTTGATCGAAGGCTACATGGTTAGCGCCGTGGTGCCGTCGATCTTCAAGCAGGACCCCCGCTATTTTCAGTCCGGCAAAGGCGGATTCTGGCATCGCTCGGCGTACGCGCTCAGCCGGCTGGTGGTCACGCGCGGCGATTCGGGCAAGACCGAATTCAACATCTCAGAAATCGGCGGATCGTTCGCCGGCGCATCGATTTCCACATTCAGCTATCATCCGGCGGAAGACAAAACCTGGGCAAACACAACGAAAGTGTGGGGTACGCAGGTGGGGTATGACGCGTTTGCGATTATGCTGAAGGAATTCTGGCCCGACATTCGCCGCAAGATGAGCAAGAAACACTAGCGTCTTGGAATTTCACCGCAGCCGTTAGCTTCCACGTTTCTCGCTGCTTTACAAATCCGACAGCAAATGTCCCATCTTGTTCTTCTTCGTTTTCAAATAAGCAGCCGAATGCTTCGTAGTTCGCGGACGGCACGGAACTCGCTCGGAAACTTTCACGCCGCCCAGCTCCAGTTGATTCACTTTATCGGGGTTGTTCGAAAGCAGCCGCACCGATTTCATGCCCAGCGCTTTCAGAGCTTCGGCCGCAAACTCGTAGTCGCGTGAATCGTCCGCAAAACCGAGCCTGCGGTTCGCCTCAACGGTGTCGAGCCCGCCATCCTGCAACTCGTACGCTTTGAGCTTGTTGATCAATCCGATGCCTCGCCCTTCCTGCGGCAAATAGAGCAGAACTCCCGACGGCGCTTTGGCGATTTTGCGCAAAGACAGTTCCAGCTGCGCCCGGCAGTCGCAGCGTTCGGACGTAAATACGTCGCCGGTCAGGCACTGCGAATGGATGCGAACCAGCGGGGCTTTGCCGCCAGCAACGTTGCCGCGCTGGATCGCGACGGCTTCTTCGCCGGGCTTGCTGCCTTCAATGCCCAGAATCGTGAAGCGCCCAAAACTTGTGGGAAGTTGCGCCTTGGCGACGATCCGCGCTCTAGCTCCCGACTTCGACGTCTTGCGAGTCTTCATAGAATTCTCTTAGTATAGCAGTCTCAGCCGGGTCGCTTGCTCGTCCCCACCGTGTTCGCGCGAGCGGCAAACAAAGTCGCTTTCATCGAAAAATAGCTAAAATCGCCGTGTTGCGCGCCTGTATGCGGCGTGTTACTCTCAGCGAACAAAAGGCGAAACGCGTAGCTCGCACTCGTGCGTGCGCAGGGGGAGTTGCCAGCCGGCCCGAACGGCGGCTGAGGAGGATCGGATGGCCGCACCGCACCAAGGTCTGTCGCTAAGGCCGCAAACCACTCTCGACACCGTGCAGGAAGTCCTCGAGGGGTTGGCAGCCCGCTATCGAGCCGACGAAGTTTTGACCGCGGTAAAGCATTTGCCGGCGCGCGAGGCGGTCTATCGCTCGATTCCCGACTGGATCCGCCCTGAGCTCGCCGCCGCGTACCGCGCAAAAGGCATCGAAAAGCTTTACTCGCATCAGGCCGCTTCGGCGGAGATGGCGCGCAGCGGAAAGAATTTCGTCGTGGTCACTCCGACGGCCTCCGGAAAAACCCTCTGCTACAACTTGCCGGTGCTGAACACGGTTCTGGAAAATCCAGACACGCGCGCGCTGTACCTGTTTCCCACAAAAGCTCTGGCGCAGGATCAACTCACCGAACTGCACGACCTGGCGACGCGGCTTGACGATTGCTTTGGCGTCTTCACCTACGACGGCGACACACCAAGCGATGCGCGAAAAGCGATTCGCGAGCGCGGCCACGTGATCGTCACCAATCCGGACATGCTGCACACCGGAATTCTGCCGCATCACACCAAATGGACGCGCGTTTTCGAAAATTTGCGTTACATCGTGCTCGATGAACTGCACACCTATCGCGGCGTTTTCGGCAGCCATTTGACCAACGTGCTCCGCCGCCTGACGCGCATCGCCGAATTCTACGGCTCGAAACCGCAATTTATTTGCTGCTCGGCGACGATCGCAAATCCGGGCGAATTGGCCGCGCAGTTGATCGAAGGCGGCGAAGTGAAAGTGATCGAAGAAAACGGCGCGCCGGCCGCCGAAAAGCTGTTCGTTTTTTACAACCCGCCGATGGTGAATCGCAATCTGGGCATTCGCCGCAGCTATCTGAACGAAACCACGCGCGTCGCCAAGGAGCTGCTCGCCCGGAAGTTGCAGACGATTGTCTTCGCCAACAGCCGCCTGCATACCGAGGTTTTGCTGACGTATCTGCAGCAGGCCAACCGGCCCGGACCGGGCGAGCCCGAACCGATTCGCGGCTACCGCGGCGGCTACTTGCCCGGCGAACGGCGCGAAATCGAACGCGGCCTGCGCGAAGGCCGCATTCGCGGCGTGGTGGCTACCAACGCGCTCGAATTAGGCATCGACATCGGCTCGCTCGACGCCGCCGTGATGGCCGGGTACGCAGGCTCGATCGCCGCCACTTGGCAACGCGCCGGACGCGCAGGCCGCCGCAACGGAACTTCGTGCGCGGTGATGGTCGCGTCCTCCGCTCCGCTCGATCAATTCATCGTGCAGCATCCGGATTATTTTTTCGGCCGCTCGCCGGAGCACGCTTTCGTGCAGCCTGACAATCTGGAGATTCTGGTGAATCACCTGAAGTGCGCCGCGTTTGAACTGCCGATCACCGCCGAAGACAAATTCGGCGCCGTCGATGTGCAGGATTTGTGCGCGCGGATGGCCGAAGCTGGATTTCTGCATCGCAGCGGCGGCAACTGGCATTGGACGCAGGAAGCGTACCCCGCCGATACCGTCAGCCTGCGTTCCGTGACGTCCGACAATTTCATCATCATCGACATCACCGGCCATCCGGAAAGCACCGAAGACGGCGAACCGGAAGTGATCGGCGAAGTCGATTTTTCCTCCGCGCTCACCACCGTGCATCCGAAAGCGATTTACATCCATCAGGGCCAACAATTCCACGTCGAGCGATTGGATTTCGACGAGCGCAAGGCGTACGTAAAATCGGTGAACGTGGACTACTACACCGACGCAATTCGCTACACACAGGTGCGCGTGCTGGAAATCGCTGAAGAAGAGCGCATCGATGGTCCCGCGGCCCGTGTGCATGGCGATGTGCTGGTGCGCTCGCAGGTGGTGGGCTTCAAGAAGATCAAATTTTTCACCAACGAAAATATCGGCGCGGGAAAACTGGAACTGCCCGAAAACGAAATGCACACCACGTCGTTCTGGATCACACTCGAGCGCAAGCTGCTCACCGAATTGCCTTACGCGCTTTCCGACCGCCAGAGCGGCATTTTCGGATTGCTGTACGCCATGGCTTCGATGGCCACGCTGCTGCTGATGTGCGACGGTCGCGACCTGGGAACAGCCGTGGGTGACCGCCCGCCCAGCCCAGGAATTGACACGGAGTGGCAGGAATTTTCGGTAGCCACCAGCGATCCCAATGAGATGAAGGAATTTTTCGAGCCCAACTTGTATTTGTACGACGCGTATCCCGGCGGAATCGGATTCAGCGAACCACTATTTAAGGTGCACGACATTCTGCTGCGGAAGACGCGCGAAATGGTGGCCGGCTGCGCGTGCGAAAAGGGCTGCCCTTCGTGCGTCGGTCCTGCGGGTGAAAAATGCGAGAAGACTAAAGAAGTCGCGCTCGCAATCCTCGAAAGGCTGGGCGCGTGATGCGTAGTTCGCGCGGCGAAGGAATCGATGCTCGATAAATTTGCGCGCCTGGCGGCCTTGCGGCCGCCGTCCAAACGCCCGAGCGGCCGAAAGGTCGGCGACGCTCCCGAATACGCCGGAGCTACGCCGCATTTGCCCGAAGGCGCGGCACAGCTAGCCCGCCTGCTCGATGCGCGCGCGCTGAGCACCCACTTCGGCGAACATCTTTCGGTGAAGAAATGGTTTTCCGAGGCAGTCGGGCATCCCGCGCCCGATGGCGATGTGGACACTGCGGCGATTCGACTGCTCGCGCCGGACTCTGGCCACGAAATCTGCGATCCGCGTTCATGGCTCTTCCTCGACACCGAGACCACCGGACTGATGGGCGGCACCGGAACCTATCCGTTCATGGTCGGAATCGCGTGGTGGGATGCAGGCGGCCTGGAAGTCGAACAGTTTTTCATGCGCGACCACAGCGAAGAGCACGCGCTGCTGGTCACTCTCGCGGAACGAATTGCCGAACGCGGCGTGCTAGTCACTTTCAACGGAAAATCGTTCGACTGGCCGCTGCTGGAAACGCGCTATCGCATGACGCGCAAGATCAAGGTTCCCGCGCTTCGCGCGCATCTGGATTTTCTGCATCCGGCTCGCAATTTGTGGCGGATTCGCCTGGGTTCCGTGCGTCTGGCCGAACTCGAAAAGCACGTGCTGGGCTTCTATCGCGGCGCGGATTTAATTTCCGCGATGATCCCGCAATATTATTTCGATTATCTGGCGGGCGGCCCGGTCGAGCCGCTGGTCGAAATCTTCAAGCACAATCAGATGGATTTGCGCGGGCTGGCCGGACTGGCCAGCCGCATCGTCGCTTTGCTGGCGGAGCCCGAAAAGCACGGCGGCGATTCGCTTGAGCTTTTTGGCGTTTCGCGCATTTGCGAACGGCGAGGCGAAGCGAAACGCGCGCGAAAGCACTACGAGCAATCACTTGCCGGAGAGTTGCCGCCGGAAACCGATCGCGTGGCGCGACGGGCACTGGCGCGAATCGCCAAGCGAGACGGCGACATTCGCCTGGCACGCGAGCTTTGGGAAAGCATGGTGGGCAACTCGCGAGAAGGATTCGAAGCGTACGAGCAACTCGCCATCTTTCACGAGCGTGCCGGACGCAACCCCACCGAAGCCGCGACGCTGGTGCGCAAAGCGCTGGCAGACTTACGCCGAACGAATCGCGCGGGCTTGTTAAGCGCGGCGATGCACCGTCAATATCGCGAGCGGTTTGAACGGCGTCTGGCGAGACTCGAAAAGAAAACAGCTAGGAACGGCGCGGATCAGATTGAACTGAGGGCTTAGTAAGCGCCTGGTGACGGCATAGCGCGCGGTCAGCGCGCCAGGGACACGGATGCAGCCGGCGTCAACTGCGTGACCACCGCCGGAGCATCGGAAATCGGTGGCGACGGCGCCGGTTGCCATCCGATAGCCTGATCGATCTTGTCAAACGTATCGCGTGACGCGGATTCCACCGTTACGCACGTCGTCGCAACGCACCGCAAGTACACTCCGCCCGATTCGGTCTGAAACTGAAAAAAGTTCGGCCGGCGAAAAAGCTGAATGCGCTTGGGATATTTCATTTCCAGCGCTTCGCTGTACTGCCCGAAAAAACGCGCCGCGTCGTCCGCGTCATCGAGCGACAACCGGAAAACCAGCGGAGTCTCTTTCGTCTTTTCATTCTCAAACACGGCGTAGCGATCGCCTTTCCACGCCGGAGACAAAAGCTCCGCGCGCTGGTCGCCGATGAATTGCTTCAGCACTTCGTTCAGCCCGAATTCCCCCAACACATTTTCTTCCAGCAACTTCCAGTCGCCCGGCACAATTCCCTTCCACGACGGCAACTTTACCGGTTCGGGAGCAACGCCCTTTAAATACAGATCCGGATGCATGATTTGCTGCGTAGAAACCGGAGGCTTTTCGAAAATCTGGTGCAGGTCGCCCCATCCCGCGTGCGCCTTCAGAAATTCCTGCGTGAAACTGGTGCCGGCCAGATAGGGAAACAAAAGCTGATCGCGAATGAAGATCAGCGCCTTGGCGAGATTTGGATCCTTGTCCATTTCGCTGATCGCGCTGGTGCGAATCATCAGCGTCACATCGGGCAAATCGCGCACGCCGATTTTCTGGTCGAGCATTTCGTAATCGACCATCGCGGCCATCGCTGAACCTTCACTGACCGCATCGCGCGCAAGTTCGGCATCGTCATTCGGACGCGCGGCCTTGATCCAGGGATCGATGTGGAAGGATTGATCTTCGAGCGCGTGGGTCAGCTCGTGCGACATCACCGAGCGCTGCTCGTCGATCGGAATCCAGTCCGCGATGTAAAACTCTTTGGCCTTCGGATCGTACAGGCCGGCCACCTGATCGGTGAGCACGTCGAGCATGAACGTATCGAGCGGAAATCCCTTCGGAATCAGGCCAAATGCTTCCAGAGTCTTGGCGTCGGCATAGCGCTCTTTGTCGTTCTTGTCTTCTTTGTCTTCGCGCACCAGGTAATCGCGCACTTCCTGCTTCGAGCGCAGGCTTTTCTTCAGCGGTTCGCGGATGGGCAGGTCGAGCAGCTGGCTCATCTGCGCGAGCACTTCATCCGCGGCTTTTTCGAAGTCGGCATTGGTGGCGGAGGGCGACCCATCTGCTTTGGGTAGCGGGTTAGAAACTTTGGAAGCGTTCGATGCTGCGGGCGCGCCCGACGAGCCTGTTTGCGCGGACGGAGTGGTGGTGGATTGCTGGGCTCCAAGAGCCACCGCCAACGTGCACAGCACAAAAAGGCCGATCAACCGCCGCATTCCTACCTCCGGAACTCGCACTGAAAAAGGATAGCAGGTTTTCCGAGCCCGCCGCTCGTGACCGCACGCCCAACGCCTGCGACGCAGCGCACACAGATCGCTACGTCCCTGTATGTTTGACGTATTGCGCCACTTACGGTGAGCAGTGCCGCATTGGTGTATAGAATCGCGCTATTACGCGATGCGGCACCGCGATGCAAGTTACGACAACTCGCCCCAAAAGCCGCCCGAAGGCTCCTCTATAATAGGAAGACTGGGAGCCTACCTTGAACCCGGAAAAGATTCTCGTTGTCGATGACGAAGAGGCCATTCGCGAGGTCGTTTCGACCTTGCTGGAAGCGCAGGGATACCGCTGCACGGTTTGCTCGCACGGGCGGATGGCGCTCGATGCTTTTCGCAACGACACGTTTGATTTGGCCCTGAGCGACATCGTGATGCCGGAAATGGACGGCATCAAGCTTCTGGGCGAACTCCGCAAGGAAGATCCTGACGTGCCCGTGATCATGGTCACGGCCATGCACGATATTTCCATCGCGCTCGAAGCCATCCGCGCCGGCGCGTATGATTACATTCTGAAGCCGTTTGAAAAAGATCAGCTGCATCTGAGCGTCCGCCGGGCCCTCGAACATCGCCGCTTGGTGATGGAAAATCGCACCTACCAGAGCGACTTGGAGCACCTGGTCGCCGAACGCACCCAGCAACTTTCCATTGCGCTGCAGGATCTCGAACAATCGTACGACTACACGCTCGAAGCATTGGGCGGCGCGCTCGACGCGAAAGACGCTGAAACCGAAGGCCATTGCCAGCGCGTGACTGCGTTTACGATTACGATCGCAAAATCGATGGGCGTCGATCGCGGCCTGCTCCGCCACATCGCGCGCGGCGCGTTCTTGCACGACATCGGAAAGATGGGCGTGCCGGACAGCATTCTCCGCAAGCCCGGTCCGCTGACCAACGAAGAGCGCGAAATTATGCGCCGCCACTGCGAAATCGGATTCGCGGTGCTCGAACGGATTCCCTTCCTGAAAGAAGCGGCCGAGATTGTTCTTTCGCATCAGGAATCCTACGACGGTTCCGGATATCCGCGCGGTTTGAAGGGCGATCAGATTCCGCTCGGCGCGCGAATTTTCGCTGTGGCCGACACGCTGGACGCGATGATTTCCGACCGTCCGTACCGCAAGGCGCTGCCGATTTCCGCTGCGCGCGACGAAATTCGGCGCTACTCCGGCCGCCAGTTCGATCCGCGCGTCGTCGAAGTGTTCCTCTCGCATCCCGAACGCGTCTGGATGGAACTGCACGACAAAGTCGGCGATCCATTCCGCCTCGCCCAGCTCGAGCACGTCTAAGCCTGAACGCACGCGCTTCCCGCAATTTCTGCGCACCGTTTCCCGATCGCAACCTGCCTTGTATTAGAATCGGTGCGTGAAGTTCGCCGAGTGAGGTGTGCCGCGTGGCGTTAGTGCCCATCAAAACCGCTTCGAACACCGGCTACTGCGACTGCGTTCACGGCTGCTACGAGCTTGCGAATTTGCGCGACGAAGAGACCGGCAAAGGCTTTTGCCCGCGATGCGCGCGTGACCATCAAGAGATGAATCGTGGAGTCGGAATCCCGCAGCCGCCGCCGTCGCATCAGCCGGAATCAGCGAAACCCGAATTGAAAATCGCCACACCGCAAACCGCGGACCCACCAGCGCGCCTGCGTTCGTAGATTCGACAGCCCGCACAACCGTTAAAACATTTCCAGCAGCGGGCCAATTCCTTCCGCGAAGTCGTTTTGCGGGGCGATCAAGCTGACCACCAGATGTCCGTCGCCGGGAAATCCGTAGAAGTGGCCCGGATGAACGTGCACACCGCGCGTCGAAAGCAATTTCACCGCGAATTCCTCATCCGGCATCGTCACCGGGATTCGAAGTACGGCGTACCAACCGCCCTCGATTGCCAGCCGCGTGCAGATATTTTTCACGTGCAATTGGCGGTCTAGCTCGCGCAAGTTCGCGTGAACGCGATCGAGGATCTGCGCCTGCAGCGGGCCGCGCCCGGTCAGCAGGTCCGGAATTGCGTGTTGCACCGGCGCGTTTTGGGAAAGATAGGTGTCAGCGATGATTTCCAGCCGGTCGAGCGCCGATTTTTTCAGTTCCGCCGGCCCGCTCGCCACCAGCCACGAAGCTTTCATTTGCGGCAATCCGGCGATCTTCGATAGTCCGCTCAAGGTAAACGTCAGCTCCGAGTTGTTGTGCGCAAAACTGCGCGCTCGTTGCTCGTCGAAATCCAGGCCGAAATCCAGAAACACTTCGTCGGCAATGATCGCGATGCCGCGCGAAACGCACAACTCACTCAGCCGCTCGGCCTCTGCCACTTTCACAAAATGCCCGGTGGGATTATTCGGATGGACCAGCATCACCGCGCGAGTCTTCGGCGTGAGAGCAGCTTCCAGCGAATGAAAATCGATCTGCCAGCCGTGGTCGTACACCAGTTGATAGCGCGTCAGTTTCACGTCCTGGATTTCGGCGAGAAAATCAAAAAGCGGGTAGCTGGGCTCGGGGATCAGGATTTCGTCGCCCGGATTGCAAAGCGCGCGAAAAATGTACGAATACGCTTCGCTGGTGCTGGTCGTCAGGATCACGTCTTCAATCGACAGCTCGACGCCCAGGCCCGAATAGTAATCCGCCACTGCTCGCCGCGCCGAAACCAGCCCCTTGGTTTGCGGCTCGTACTCCAGCGCCAGGGGATTCGCGAGCGCTTGCAGGATTGCTTCCCCATCGTACGCGAAGCCGCACACCGTGGGATTCGATGCGGTCAAATCGATCAGCCGCTTATCCGTCGCGCGATGACGAGCCAGCGCTTCACTCAACCGGTTCGTATCCAGATTCCAGTTGGTGCGGTCAGCAAACATGTTCGGAAGTTGGTATTGCGGGAGCTACATCGAAAGGCGAGCGAACTTAGAAATCTGCCAACAAGGATAAATATGGTGCGGAAGGGGGGACTCGAACCCCCACGCCTTGCGGCGCCACCCCCTCAAGATGGTGCGTCTGCCAATTCCGCCACTTCCGCGATACCGAGGAGATGAATCGAATTGTAGCAGATGCCTTTATTTCTTGGGAGGCGTCTGCGGCGCAGGAGCAGGCTGCTGCGACGGAATTTGAATCGGCGCAGGCGTCGTGGTTGCGGGCTTCGCGGGAGCAGCCGTTTGTTTTTGAGTCTGCTCGAGGATCGATCCGGTGCCCGTGCCGGTGAAGTCATCCGGCGAGCGCTTCACCGAAAGCGTCAGCGAAGTCATCATGAACACGATGGCGCACCACGTTGTGGCGCGCGAAAGGAATGTGGCCGCGCCGCGAGGCCCGAATGCCGTCTGGCTTCCGGCTCCGCCAAACGCTCCGGCCAAATCAGCCGCCGAGCCGCTCTGCAGCATGATCACGATGATCAGCACGAAGCAGACCAGCACGTGCAGCGTCACTAGCACATAGGTGTAGCGCCAGCCGACCGCGATCAGCAGCGCTGCAACCAGTAACGACAAACCCCATTTGGCCCACGATGGCATTTCCAGTACCCCTTCTTGGATTCTCAGCGGCGCCGCGCGCCGGATTTCTCTCGCATTCTACGAATGATAATTCACGATTGCCGCAAACGATTTCGGGTCCAGGCTTGCTCCGCCCACCAGCGCACCATCGATTTCCTCGTGCGCCATCAGACCCTTGATGTTGTCGGGCTTGACGCTACCGCCGTAGAGGATGCGAACTGCGGAGGCCAGTTCGGGCGAAAAATTCTCGGCTGCCAGGCTGCGCAAATACGCATGCGCACTTGCCGCCATTTCCGGCGTGGCCGTCTTGCCGGTCCCGATTGCCCAAACCGGTTCGTACGCAATGAGAATACGCGAGAACTCGGCGGGGGTCAACGAATCGAGCCCGCCGGTGAACTGGCGATGGCACACCTGATGGGTCCGGTTCGCTTCGCGGTCGGCCAGGCTCTCGCCAACGCACACAATCGGCGTCAGTTGCGCGGCCAGCGCGGCTTTTACGCGTTTGTTCACCGTTTCATCGGTCTCGCCGAAATATTGGCGGCGCTCGGAATGGCCAATGATCACTACGCGCGCGCCGGTATCGACGATCATCGGCATGGAGATTTCGCCGGTGAACGCGCCTTCATTCACCCAGTAGCCGTTCTGCGCGGAGATCGCGATTTTGGTGCCTTTCGTCTCGTCCACCGCCGCCGACAGCGATGTGTACGGCGGCGCGACGATGATGTCGCAGTGGATGGTTGGTGCAACCAGCGGCTTGAACGCCTGGAAGAACGCGCGCGTCTGCTCCTGCGTTTTGTACATCTTCCAGTTTCCGGCGATCACCGGACGGCGCTTCCGTTGGAGTCCGTTGGTCATGTCTTGTCCGTCAGCGCTTCCACGCCCGGCAGTCTTTCGCCCGCCAGAAACTCCAGCGATGCTCCGCCACCAGTCGAAATATGTGAAATCTGCGATGCCACTCCCGACTGCTCGATGGCCGCCACGGAATCGCCGCCGCCGACAATCGATGTAGCGCCTTTCGCGGACGCCGCCGCCACAGCTTTCGCGATCGCGAGTGTGCCCTTTGCGTACGCAGGCTTTTCGAATACACCCAGCGGACCATTCCACACAATCGTGCGCGCCTTGGCGATTTCGCTCTCAAACCGCGCAACCGTCTTCGGGCCGATGTCGAGGCCCATCCAACCTTCGGGAGTGTCGGCGATGTCCGCGGTTTTCGTCACCGTCGAATCGAACGCTTCGGCCAGCACGTGATCCACCGGCAGCACGAGCCGAAAATTCCGGCGCTTGGCTTCGGCCAGCAGATCGCGCGCAAGATCTAGCTTGTCGTTTTCGACCAGCGACTTCCCTACCGGCAGGCCCTGCGATTTCAGGAACGTGTACGCCATCGCGCCGCCGATCAGCATAGCGTCGGCGAGCTTCATCAGGTTCTGTACCACTTCGATTTTGTCCGAAACTTTTGCGCCACCCAGCACCGCCACGAACGGCCGGTCCGGATTCGAGATCGCCTTGCCCATGTACGCCAGTTCTTTTTCCATCAGCAAACCGGCAGCCGACTGGTTCACAAATTTGGTGATGCCCACCACCGACGCGTGCGCGCGATGCGCCGATCCAAACGCGTCGCATACAAAGATGCCATCGCACAGCGCAGCAAGCTTCTTGGAAAATTCCGCGTCGTTCGCTTCTTCCTCGGGATGGTAGCGGACGTTTTCCAGCACCAGCACGTCGCCATTCGCGAGCGATTTGCTTTTCGATTCCGCTTCCTCGCCAATGCAATCGGACGCAAACGCGACCGGCTTGCCCAGCAATTCCGCGAGCTTCGCCGCCACCGGCGCCAAGGTGTACTTCGGATCCACTTTGCCCTTGGGTCGGCCCAGATGGGACGCCAGCACCACACGAGCGCCCTTTTCCACGGCATAGCGAATCGTGGGCACGGTCTCGCGGATGCGCGTGTCGTCGTCCACTTTTCCGCCCGTCATCGGGACGTTGAAATCGACGCGCACGAACACGCGCTTGCCGCTGAGTGATAGATCGCGAATCGACAATTTGTTCATAGTGTCCGCGCAGGACCGCCCTGCGATTTCGTTTTCGGTATGTGATTTCGTTACGAAGCGAATCGTGTGCGCAGCCCCTACAGGCCGCGCACCCGAATCCAGTTTGCAATACTATGCCGCGAGGAACTTGATCAAATCCTTGCAGCGCGACGAATAGCCCCACTCGTTGTCGTACCACGCCAGAATCTGCACGCAGTTTGCGCCAACGGTACGCGTGTATCCCGCGTCCACAATCGACGAATGCGGATTGCCGCGGAAATCGATCGATACCAATTCTTCTTCCGAGTATCCGAGAATTCCCTTCATCGGGCCTTCGGCCGCAGCCTTCAGCGCTGCGTTCACCGAAGCCACCGTTGCCGGCTTGTCTGTGATCACCGTCAAATCGACCACGCTCACGTTCGGCGTCGGCACGCGCATCGCGTATCCGTCGAGTTTGCCCTTCAATTCCGGAATCACCAGTTGCAGTGCCTTCGCCGCGCCGGTGGACGTGGGAATCATCGAAAGCCCCGCTGCACGTGCGCGGCGCAAATCCTTGTGCGGCAGGTCGAGCAGTTTCTGATCGTTGGTGTAGGAGTGAATCGTGGTCATCGTGCCGACGGTAATTCCGAAAGTGTCTTGCAGGACGCGCGCGACCGGCGCCAGGCAATTCGTGGTGCAGGAAGCATTCGAAATTACGTGATGCTTCGCCTTGTCGTAGGTCTTTTCATTTACGCCGAGCACAAGCGTCGTGTCGGGATCGGTCGCCGGAGCCGAAATAATCACTTTCTTCACCGGGCCGCGAATGTGTTTGCGCGCATCTTCGCCCTTGGTGAAAATTCCGGTCGATTCCACTACGATCGTCGCGCCCACCGACGGCCAGTCGATCTCAGCGGGATCTTTTGTGCGGAACACTTTCACGGTTTTGCCGTCCACCGTGAGCGAATCATCGGTATACGTAACCTTGTGCTCCAAATTTCCCAGGATTGAGTCGTATTTCAGCAAGTATGCGAGCGTCTTCGAATCCGTAATATCGTTCACCGCCACGATTTCAATCGACGGATCGCCCAGCGCGGCGCGAAAAATATTGCGTCCGATGCGGCCAAATCCGTTAATTCCCACTTTTACAGGCATGCTTCCTCCGAAGGTGGTTTCAATCGATCTCTAGCGGCTCTGCGTCCGGCAGCCGCACATTCGCCGCATTCACACCGGCGGCCCGCATCTGCGCATCGCGCACAGCTCCCCGCAAGCGCATCCGGGCTTTAAGATTATTGCACATCGGTTGCGGGGATTCATCCGGCGGAAAATCGCTGCATGAATGCTCGGTGAACGCCGATCAAATGCATTTCAAACGCTGGACGAACCACAAAAGAGCGGAACGCTCGCGGTGCTTCAGTTGAACTGTTCGACGCGGATCACTTTATCGCCGGCAAACGTCACGAACGTGGTCCGTGCCGGAGGAGATCCGTAAATCCAATCTTCGGTCTCATCGCCGTTCGGAGTTCGCTCGCGCACTTTGTGTTCCGGCCGGCCAAGCGCGGCGAGCACCATTTCGTGGTCCATGCCCAACACGGCCTCGCGATTCTGAATCGCGTCTTTGTATTGTTGCGGCAGCGTATCGATCCAGTTCACTGCACCGGAGTGTTCGCGCGTGAAATCCAAAAAAGGCTGGAGCTCGGTCATCAAATCGTCGGCGCTCATGTCCGGCACCGGCTTGCCGTAATCGAGGATCAACGTTCCGCCGTTCGCAGCAGGCTCGGCCGAAGGTCCGGTGCCCGGTGCGGCTTGGCCGCCAACGCCGACCTGCAAATGGTCGCGCAGATGAAATTTCGCTTTGCCGCCGCCGTTGATCTCGACCACGATTTCTTTCGCGCGGAACTCAACTCCGGTGACCTGAATCGTGTCTCCCGGATTTGCCGCCGGCCCGTTGCCCCGCAGCGCATGCTTCAAGTCGTTGTCGTCGATCTTCTTGCCGACTTCGATGCGGAATCCCTTTTTCCCCGCGGGGATCGGCTTGCGAACCTTGGCGAACTCGCCCGAGACGTAGCGCACGATTTCGAGGCGCGACTGAGGCTGCAGCTCGGATTGCTTGGCTTTTACCTGTGGGTTTACGGAAACGAGCAGTTCGGGCAGGCTCGGGGTATTCGGTACGGAACCAAGATCGGGCATCCCGGCCAGCACCGGTTTGCGGTAACGATCCACATCGTCGGAACCGCTGCCCAAGGCAGCACCGAGTCCAGCCAGTGCTAATGCCGCGATCGTCAGGCGCAGGTCCATGGATGGGTTCCCGTGGGCTATTTTACGGCTTTTTGGCCTTCAGGTGAATATGGATTCGCGCGGGCGCCCAGCGGTTGCCGGGACCGGTCTGAGTACGGCTAGTTTGAAGCAGCCCGGGCTTTCGGGGCAGCTGCTGTCGATTCGGCCTCGATTTTCTGTTGCGCCAGCAGCGGCTCAAAGCACCGGCGGCAGCGAGCCTCGTACACATTGCCCGCGCCGACTACAATCAGCTCCGCCGAAGCCACCAGCCGCTGGGTATGCACCGCGGGATTCCCACACCTCATGCAAATCGCCAGCAACTTGGTGATTTCCTCGGCGACGGCCAGCAATCGCGGCATCGGATCGAACGGTCGCCCCATGAAATCGGTATCGAGGCCAGCCACAATCACACGTTTGCCCATGTCCGCCAGCTTCACGCAGCTTTCAACCACCGATTCGCCCAGGAACTGCGCTTCGTCGATTCCCACCACTTCGGTGCGCGGCGCCACATTCGCCAGGATTTCGTCGCCGTTGCCGACGAGTTCCGAATCAAGCTCCAGACCCGAATGCGATACGATTCCGTTTTTTGCGTAGCGCTGGTCGATCACCGGCTTGAAGATCTGCACGCGCTGCTTGGCAATTTCCGCGCGCCGCAGCCGGCGAATCAATTCTTCGCTCTTGCCGGAAAACATCGGTCCGACGACCACTTCGATCCAACCCATGTTGCCTTTTACAATGTCCACGCGTTCCCCTCTGCGCGATACGGTATCACAGCGAAAACGGAAATTCAGTGCAACGGCTCAGTTATGCCGGTACAGGTCGGCGTTGAAAAACGGCGCGAATGCATTCACCACCGCCACACGAAACGCTTCCTGGCGGGTCACCAGATTGCTCGAAAGCACGCCCCACGCGCCTTGTGCATCGCGGATGCCGCGTCCGCCCGCAAACGCATCGATCGCTTCGGAAAGTTCCACGCCGTCATCGACTACGGTTTTTGCCAGCGCATCCGGCAGCAGAATCGAACCGGACTGGCCAAACGATTCGCGTCCCTGGCCGTCGGTGACGTACGCCCAATTCTCCAGGAAGACCAGGCGCCCTTGCGCCATCTTCACTACGTCGAGTCCGCCCTCAAGGCCGATAAAATACTTCCACGATTCGTTTTTCGCGCGCCCCAGCGACACTAAAGCTTCCGCGCGTTGCCGCGCGCCGGTCATCAGCTCTTCACGCGAAAGCGGAGTGTGGCCCACGCCGCTGGGCACTTCCACCGAATTTACTTCGAAATGCGGCAACGACGGCAGCACCGTGCGCACCAGTGCCAGCGCTTCCACCACGGCGTTCACTTTCGGGCGTCGCGTGCTGCCGACGACTACGTAGATGGTTTCCATTGATTCCCGCAGACTATCCGCTTTTCCAAAGTTGATGCTGCTTTTCGCGCGCAAACCGCGCCAGCAAAAATTCTTTCAACTCTTCCACGGTCGTGAAAATCTGGTCCGAGCAGCCCAGCATCCATCCGCTGATCTGCTCCACCGGCAGCGAAGAAATGAAATACACCGGAATTCCCTTCCGGTGCGCGAGCGTCAATTCCGCCGAAGTGCCGCCGCTTTTCGCGCCGTCTTCCCAGTAGCAAATTACGTAATCGGCCTTGTTTTCGATCAAGTCCAGATCGAATGCGATGATTTTGCGCACCGTGCGCCGGAATCGCTCGATGTCTGTCGTCTTCCACTCGCGAAAATGTTTTGCTTCTTCCTCGGTCAGGCTCTTCAGTTCGTCTTCGGCCGGATCGTAAACCCGGTGCCCCAGCGTATCGCTCAAAAATGGCGCGAGTTTGCGCCGCCACAGTTTGCCGCGGTCTTCGGCGAATTCAATGGGACCACAAAGGTATGCGAGCATGGGGTTGGGTGCCGCAGACTCTAGCACGCGGCACTAAAACTGGGTAGTAGCATCGGGGTGGGAAGCGACGAACGAATTCTGAGTTCAGTGCGGCTGGCGACCGTGTGCGCGACGGATGGGTAATTACGACGGAACCGCCATTGCCCTCTTCGTCGAGCCGTCCGAAAAAATCGACCAGACCAGCAACATGAACACGAGCGCGGTTTGAATTACCATTGCGAGGCCGATCAGCAGCACGTATCCCTCAATGTCGTGGTTTTGCGGCGCAGCCAGCAGAACGCTCAATCCAAGGTACGCTGCGATGCACGCACCGGGAAGAACCAGCACCCGAAGCCATTTGTTTGTACCAGGAGCGAACGCCAGCATGGTGGCGACACCTTGGGTCGCAAAGAACGTCGCCATCCATCCGCGCTCCTGGTAGCCGGGATGCTTCAACATATTTTCCATCACCGCGAGCCAGGTGGTTGCAAGAACTACGCACGCAGAGTCCGCTAGCAGAAGTCTTCGTAGAGTCGTCATATCCACTTTGTATCACAAACTACTCTGCGTAGCAATCAAAATCAGTCACGCACACGATGGCGCGAAAATCCGGACGATCCGCGCGCACGTCCGCCCGAGGGCCGGCAGAACACGGGACAGTTTCAAAAAATGGAGTTATCGCTGGAATTAAATGGAGCGGGATAAGGGAATCGAACCCTCGCCTCGACCTTGGCAAGGTCGCGTACTACCACTATACGAATCCCGCAATCAGTGAGGTACAGACTTCCATTCCGAAACCTGCAACGATTTTGCAACGTTTTCGGAACTTCGAACCAAGCCTGCGTTCTAAACGTCCGACTCGAACAGCCGCTCCACATCCCCAGCAGCGTTCGTTGTCGAACTTGCCGAGACGAATTTTAGCATACGGTTCGGCTGGCGCCCAAGCCATTTTGGGTACGCCGGAAAGCAGCCGAACGTTAATCGACTTCCATCACGCGCGTGGATTTCACCACGGGAGATTTCTTCTGCCGCTCCGCAAACTTGTGAGCGCGATCGCGGTCGATGTACACCCGCGCAAACTTTTCGCCGTCGGCGTAGTACACGGTCACCTGCCAGTGCTGGTGCTTGCGGCGCTTGTCGTTCTTCATGCGCAGAGACTTGGTCGCACTCTTCTTTTTCACTTTTGGGGAACCTCGAGTGCAGAGACTATGGCAATTTTGGGAATCGGGCGCAAGCGCGAAGTTATGTGTTTAGTACGCCGTTACGTGGCTTGCGGTTTGGTAAATAGGGATTCAGTCCGGCGCAAACCTTGCCGTTTCGGACACGAAAAAAGGCTCAATTTCACTGGAACTTTTGCCGATACGCGAGCGTAGTACATGGAGAAGGACGCAAGCGAGTGCTGGGGGACGAGATGGCGATGCACTGGAAGACTACGATGGAAATAGAGGACTTGAGGAACCACTCGAGTGAAGTCGTTTCGAATCTGCAGGGTTTGCTGGCTAGCGGCGCTACCGTAACGCCGGACGCCAAGCGACCGGGCTTCTTCGAGGTGGAAAGCGACTCGTACGTGTACTACGTCTGTATTTCGGAAGTGACCGGGAAAGTGTTGCTGCTGGCTACCTGGCCGTCGGTGCGTGTGCTCGAATCCATGCGGCAGTGCGCCTGAATTTCCACGCTACCCGCGGTTGCACGATACGCTAGCGCGCGGCCGCCCTCGATCAGAACGCCATATCCGCTGGTTTGAACGTCAGATCATCCAAAAGTTGCTTTTTCAATTTGTAAACGGTAGCGCCGGCGCTGGTTCGCGCGAATACGAATCCGTCTGCGTCTTTTGAGATCGCGACCGTCAGTTTCTTGCCGTCCTTCATTGTGAATACGCCTTCGAAGGCCGGCTTCGCGAATTTCGCGCTCAGGCTCGCCGGAGGATTATCGAAAATCTGCTCGGCGCGCGCTCGCTGGAGGGGCTCGAACACTTTTTCTCCGCTTGCCGATTTGCCTTTCAGATCCGCGGGCGAATCGAATGTCCACTCGTCTTCATTTTTGCGCGTGCAGGAAATCGATCCGTCCGCGTTTTGAATGTCCATGTGCGTGACGGTCGCAGGATCGAAGCTCACGATTCGCTTGTCGCGCAAATCAGCGAAGTTCTGCGATAGCTTCTTGTACAGGTCGTCGTTGATGGTGAAAATCATCGGACGCGCCGAATCGCGCGCGAAGTAGGCGTCGCCATCTTTCTTACCGACGATCAGCGTGGCGCTCTTCCCTTTCGCATCGCTCGCTGAAAACGTAATCGATGGCGATGCAAGCCCGTACTTCGGCAGATTGTCCGGCGTTTCGCTAACTACACTCGCCATTTTCGCCGACGAAATCGCGGACAGTAGCGCGTCGATCGCATTCGCGTCCGCCGTCGCGGCCGCAGGCTGCGTAATCATCCACGCGTCTTTCGCTTTGGCCAAAGCCATCGCGCCGCTGGAATTCTTGAGTGCGATGGAACTCGCTTCCGCTGCGTTGAGAGGCACCACAGTGCGGTCGCGGAAATCGTTGAGCGATTTTTCGGAACTCGTAAGCAGCGCCTCGGGCAGCAGCGCCACATCCTTCGCGCCGTCAATCTGCGAATACACCGAAGCGCCCGTGAAATCCTTCTTGCCCAGCAGGATGGAATGCTTTGCGCCGTTCGACGTCTGAAATTCGATTGTTACCACAGGCGGTGTCAACCCGTAGGACTTCAACTGATCCGGCGTTCCCGGTTCGGTCTGGGCAATGCGTGCCGCGGCCAGCGAATCGACCAGTCCCTCGGCCGTCGGCGCGTCGGCCAGCGTCTGCACCGGCTGCGTGATCTGCCACGCTGCATTGCGCTTACCGAAATGAATCGCCGCCTCCGGCGCTTCTCCCACTCGCGAAATCGCAATCGAAGTGATTTGGTCAGGCGTGATCGTGAACGCCGGCTTACCAGCGTCTTCCGGCGGCTTCGCGTCCTCTTTTCGCGAGCGCTTCCAATCAAAAAAATAGGCTGCGGCGCCCGCCAGTACCGCGACGAGCAAGATTATTAGTGTGGATTTTTTCAGCATCGTTTATGAGTTTGCTTCCCTATTGGCCCGCACGGAACGCGCGGCCGAACGATCAACCAGTTAGCGCCGTTTCCACCAAATGTAGATTCCGGAGAAGAACACCAGCCCGGGAATCAGGAAAATATCCGTCAGCACCAACAAACTCCGCTGGGCCTGCGACAAGTTGACCGTTCGGTTCGTCGCGCTCTTCGGCCGGATCGAAATCAGGCTTTCGTCTTCCGCCAGCCAGCTGATCGAATTGTAGAAAAGATCGCCGTTGCGCACATGCGCTACGAATGGATTCGCAGCGAATTGCGAATTGCCGATCACCACGATGCGCACTTTTTTGCCATCGGACTGGCGCTCGCCCGAAACTCCCAGCGACAGCGGCCCCTGCGTGTCCACCTTGGGGTCAAATTTCACTTCCTTTTGCCCCGGATCGAGTTTGGGAATCGCAAAACTGCGTTCGGACGTCTTCAGCAACTCCGTCAGCGCCGGCATCGGTTTATTTTTGTCGGCGATCGAGACGGTTCGCGCCAGTGG
Source organism: uncultured Acidobacteriota bacterium (assembly GCA_963719065.1). Classification (GTDB taxonomy): domain Bacteria; phylum Acidobacteriota; class Terriglobia; order Acidiferrales; family UBA7541; genus Palsa-295. The sequence goes on from CAVRAM010000002.1 coordinate 151,582, forward strand.
GAAAAATGTCATCGAGCGCGTGAAGCCCTTGGTAATCGTGCTGTCGCCAAAATCCACAACGATGGGCATCAGCGGACCGCCGCCGATCATTTGCCCCATTCCGCTGGCATCGACCACGATGTTGTTTCCGACCGCAATGTTCCACGCCGAGAAAATGTCGTCGAGTTTCGGATCGGTGCGAGGATCCACCAGCAACAACGCTTTCCCGCCGCCATCCAGAAACTTCGTTACCATAACGACTTCTTGCGGGAAAAATGCCTGCGTCGGCCCGGCGTCCACCACCGCCGTGCAATCAGCGGGAACTCCGCCGCCGGTGATCAAGTTGATCGATTTGGTGGTGTAATTCTCTTTTTTCAGCCCGTCGTCCACCTGGCTGTATCCCGCTTCCGAACTGTCGGTAATCGAGTGTTCGCCGTGTCCCGTGATGAAGCAAACTGTCTTCACCTTATCGTTGATGGCTTTGATGATCGCCCCGGTTAAGTCCTGCTCGGAAACGTCGCTCTGCGCGCCCGCGTCGAGATGCTCTTTGCGTGCTCCAGAGGCTACGATCGTGTCTCCCATCCGAGTCGCGCCGTATTCATCGGCCAGGCCGCGATCCTGATTCGGATCCACCGTGCGATAGCTCAGGTGCGAATTCAGGCGTTTGTACTGCGCGAGCAAATCATCGAACTGCGGATTGGGAGTTTTGTCGAAGCGAATAACTTTCACGTCCTGCTGCAAGCCGCCCACGATCTGGCGAGTCTGATCGGAGAGCGTGTAGAGCTTTTCGGTGGTCAGGTCGAATCGCTTGGGATGCCGGAAACCCACCCAGTTCGCGATTCCCAGAATCACCAGCACGGCGATCGAAAGAATGATGGTGTTGGTTCCCTGCTGCGAAGAGCGCTTCGAAAAAAAGCGAATGATGCTTTTGAAGCCGAGGACGATGGCCGCCAGCAGAAATACGCCGCCAGCGATCAGCAGGCCTTTGCTGAACGTCAACAACTCGCCCTGAATCACATAGCGCAGAAAACCGCTGACCACCATCGCCACGCCGAGGGTAGCGATGAATCGTGCTAACTCTTCCCGATCTAATTTCATCCTACTGATTCCTCCAAAACTTGAAAACTCAGGAAATCCGCGCCGATTGCGGCGTTACGCGCGCCGCCAGCGCATTGAATCCACCGAGCGCACGGTGAGAAACACAAAAAAAGCGATGAAACTCAGGTAATAAATGACGCTCGATGTATCGATTACCCCGCGCGAAAAGTCGTCGTAGTGATGGATCACCGAAAGATATTGCAGGACGGTGCCGATGCCGCCGTCGGCGTTGCGCCCCAGGTCGATCACCCAGATAAACAAAATCGCTGCAAACGTAAGCACCGCGGCGATCAACTGGTTTTCGGTCAGCGACGAAATGAACGTTCCCAGCGCCAGCAACGCCCCACCCAACAGCAGCACGCCCGCGTACCCCGCCAGCACCATCTTCCAGGGCGGAGCCGGATCGCTGTGCAAAAACATAAACGTCAAATAACCCGCAGTGGGCAGCAGCATGATGGCAAACAGCGAAAGCGAAGCGAGGTACTTGCCCAGCACGATCTCGAGTTCAGAAACCGGCGAGGTCATCAGCAGTTCCATCGTGCCGCGCTTCCGCTCTTCGGCGTAGCTGGCCATTGTCAGCATCGGCGTGAAAAACAAAATCAGCGTCGAGAGCAAACTGAAAAACGCGCCCATCACTTGTCCGGGAATGTCCACCGCAGCCGCCGAGCCGAACTGCATGCCCTGCAGCTGCATTTCCTGTGCGCGCAGCATCACCGCCGAAAGAAAGAAGTTGAAAAAGAAAGCCGTAAGCAGCAAGAACAACCCGATGAACACATAGGCGATGGGCGATACGAAGTAGTGCCCCATTTCCTTACGATAGATGGCGTAAAGATTTCGCATTGAAATTCGTGCTCCTTGATTTCGCGCGTTACTGGACTGCGGGCTGCGAATGCGCCGCGTCGTCGGTGGTCAATTCCAGGAAAATGTCTTCCAGACTCAGGCTCACTCCGCGAAGTTCGAGCAATTGCCAGCCGCTTTGAATGATTTTCGCCGCCAGCGCGCTGCGCACGTCCGCGCCCTGCGAACTTTCAACCGTGGCGGAAACCGCAGCGCCGCCCGGCTGCGGTTCCACATGCACGTTGGTGGCGCCGGGAACCTGCGCCAGCGCATCGCGCAGCGCGGCCGCGGGCGCCGCAGCTTCGATGTGAATTTTCTGGCCGCCTTCGAGTTGCGACGTCAGATTCTGCGGAGTATCCACAGCGGCGATCTTTCCCTTATTGATGATGACCACCCGATCGCAGGTCATGCTCACTTCAGGCAAGATGTGAGTCGAAAGAATGATCGTGTGGCTTCCCGCCAGTCCTTTGATCAAATTGCGAACTTCGATGATTTGCTTCGGATCGAGACCGATCGTCGGCTCGTCCAGAATGATCACATCCGGATCGTGCACCACTGCCTGCGCCAGCCCGACGCGCTGCTTGTAGCCGCGAGAAAGCCTCTTGATCAATTGATCGCGCTTGTCGGTGATGTTGGTTTTCTCCATCGCGTCGCTCACGCGGCTGGCAATTTTTTCCGCCGCCACGTTTTTGATGCGCGCCACAAATTCCAGATAATCTCCGACCGTCATGTCGGTGTACACCGGCGGCGCTTCGGGCAAATATCCAATGTGGCGGCGCACTTCGAGCGAATCCGTGAACACGTCATACCCGGCAACGCGCGCGGTGCCGGACGTCGCCGGCATATATCCGGTCAGGATCCGCATCGTGGTCGTCTTCCCCGCGCCGTTCGGTCCGAGAAAGCCGAGAATTTCGCCTTTCTTCACGGCGAATGAGACGTTGTCCACTGCCTTCACATCACCGTAGGTCTTGGTCAAATTCTGAACTTCGATCAATCGAGCCTCCCACACATCGCGCCAGCCGGTTCGGCATCGCGCGCACAGCCAATGTTTATACTAAAGTTTCGTGCAAATTGAAAACTTCGCCGAGGTCGCTTGCGCGGCTACGTCCGTGTTCCCTTCTCATAATTAGACTTTCCAGCCTAGGGTTCGTCTCCAATTACTTTACAGCCTTTAGCGTATGGCGAGTTTTGCGCGTCCAGCCCATGCTGTTTGTGGATTTGGGCGCCCTGTTTCAACGGTCTCGTTTCACGCTTCGTATTTTTTGGCGCCCACCGTTTTTTCAAATCGATTTTAAAAAAGGGGTTTGCACATGAAGAATTGGTTCACGGTACTCGGAGCTCTGATTCTTTTCTTCGCGATTCCGGCCGTTACGTCTGCCGGATCGGACAAAGAAGACGACATTAACCGGACGCAGAGCGCAACGCGCGTGTTTCAGGAAATCATGGATGCGCCGGACAGCATTCCTCAGGACGTATTGAACAAAGCCCGCTGCATCGCGATCATTCCGGGCGACAAAAAGTTCGCCTTCATTCTCGGCGCAGACTACGGACGCGGCCTGGCGATTTGCCGCACTCCGAACGGCTGGAGCGCTCCGCTGTTTCTCGCAGTCGAAGGCGGCAGCTTTGGTTATCAGGCTGGCGGCTCATCGACCGATTTGGTCTTGCTGTTCATGAACGATCACGCGTTGCACAGTCTGCTGAGCGATAAATTCAAAATGGGCGGCGATGTTTCGGTGGCGGCAGGACCGGTGGGACGCAACGCGCAGGCCAGCACGGATCTGAAGCTCACCGCGGAAATCCTGTCGTACTCGCGCAGCAAGGGAATTTTCGCCGGAGTGAGCCTGGATGGAACCGTCGTGCAGGCGGATAAGAGCGGCGACCGCGCAATGTACGGCGACGGCGTTCCGCGCCAGAACATCCTGGACGGCACGATTCCCGTGCCTCCTGATGCACGCATGCTGGCGGGTGAAGTGACGAAGTATTCCGGACGTTAAAGCGAAAAATCGACAGCTAGCGGGCGACCCGGCAAAGCAGAAATGCTTTGCCGGGTCGTTTGCTGTTTAGCAGCGCAGTATTTTTAGTTCTGAGGTAAACGTCGGAATGCGAAACCCGCCAACGCCGTCAGAAAGTCAGTCGAACGCCAAGCTGTGCCGCGAACGGAATTCCCACCGTTGTGCCGGGACCAAAAAAATCCCCCAGCGCTCCCGCGGGCTGGCGAAGTTGGTTCAGGCTGGTGATCGGCTGCAAACTCGAACACGAAGCGTTCAGGCAAATGTCCATAAGGTTCCCGAGTTGATTCTGCGGAACTGGCAGCGCGGCTACGTTGGTCACATAGTTCGCGCCGGGATTGTTGCGATTGAACAAATTGAAAAATTCCGCAAACGGCGAAATCGTCACGCGTTCGCCGATGCGAATTGGCCGCGTCACGCGCATGTCCACTTGGATGTACGGCGTGCCGCGCAGTTCGTCGAGCGACGTTTGTACTCCGTTCACCACGGCGCGATCGTCGGCCGTATCGCCCAATCCGTTCACATCCACGGGCGTTGTCAGCGTAATCGGCCGCGCGCTTTCGAATTGGCTTAGCGTGGTGATGTCGAATCCGGCCGGCGCGTGGAGCGTGCCGGCGAGCACAAAGCGGTGGCGAACGTCTTCGCCGGACGGCCCGTAATCCCCAGGCCCGAACGGATCGAGCGGATTGCACACACCGTTCACGTAATCAAACAGCTCGCCCAGCACGCATCCCCAAGTCTGCGCTTTTGAGAGCGTATAGTTCGCGATCAAATTCAGACGCCGCGAAACATTCCCCTGCAAGTGAATCGAAAGCCCGTTGTAGCTCGATCGATTGTCCGACCGGTAGACCGATATATTCGGCACATACGCTTGCTGGTCGGCGAAATCAGATTCCGGAAATTGCGGAGTGAACAGCGTGTATCCGGCGTTGTAGTTGTAGCCGCGGTAAGCGTGATTTCCCTGCTCGTGCGTGTAGTCGGCGCTCAGCAGCCAGTTTTTGCTGAAAGCATGCTCGATCCCCGCCGTCGCGTGCACCGCATACGGCGTTTTGTAATTCGGAGCGATGATCGCACCGGCGCCGCCGAACGCCGCACCCGGAATGCAGCCGGCATTTCCGGGTCCCGGCGGACCGAACGGGTCGGTGCACGGCCCGGGTGCCGCGTTTACGGATTGAAACGCGTTCACCCAACCGTTTTGCGCCAGATCGTTGTAGTAGAGGCCGAAGCCTGCGCGAATTACGGTGCTCTGCGATTGTCCCGGCGAGTACGCGATGCCAATCCGCGGAGCAAACGCGTGGCGGTAATCGTGCGGCGCTCCGGGAATCAGATTGATTCCCAGCGCCTGCAGCGTGATGTACGTCGGATTTTCGAGCTGCGATCGGCCGGAACCTTCGAACAATCCAAACGTGGTGTCATAACGCAATCCGTAATTCACCGTGAGCTGCGGAGTTACGCGCCACGAATCCTCCGCGTAGAGTCCCAGCCGCTGCACGTTTTGGTTGAAGCTGCCGTTTGATGCGGGCGTGTCGGTGCACGTCGTTCCGTCGGTCGGTTGCACTCCGCCGATTGCCGTGCAAGTAAGGTCCGCGGTGAACTGCGTGGGATTTCCCACGTACGCCGTGGGATTCAGTGCGAATACCGTGAAATTTTCCGCCGTGGCCGAAAGCGCGCCGCTCAATACCGGTTCGTGAATGAAGTTGATTCCGAATCGCGGCGCACGACGCCCGGTCACGTGGCTCACGTCGTAGCGAAGTTGATATTTTTCCTGATTCCTCAGCACCGGAAACGCGGTGATCGGCGTGACGAACTGATTGTCGCCAAACGTTTCGTATCCGCTAATCGTGCTGGCCGTTGACGTGAAAGGAAACGCCAGCGCAAATCCCAGATTTTCCGTTCGCGTTTCGGTGCGATGCAGCCCACTGCCTTCGAGCGTCAACGTACCCAGCCACGTCGAACTGAACGTGTAGTGCTGGCTGATCAGCAGGTTCATGTAATTCGAGCGAGACGTGGCGCCGGTGGACGGCAGCGAAGCCTGCTGCACCAAATCGTTGTCTGTGCTGTAGCGATCGATCGCCGCGCGCAAAAACCATTGCGAACGCGAAGTCTGCGCCCAATCAAATCGCGTGGTCCCCAGGTAATCGCGGAATGGCACACGCACAAACGATGGCACGTTGATCGACGTTACTCCCGGAATTAAGCCCTCCGACGCGAATGACGCAAGCGCGTTGAACTGTGCCAGGCTCGCCGAGCTGTAAGAAATGCTGGCGTCTTCGCCCACGTATTCAAACGACGAGAAGAACCACACCTTCCCCGTCTTAATCGGGCCGCCGGCCGTGCCGATGTAATTCTGGCGCGAAAACGGCTGCTTCGGATTCGGCGCGGGATTATCGATCGGAAACCGCGCGTTCAACGCCGCAGCTCGTTCGTAAAATGCCGCGTCGCCGTGCCACTGGTCGGTTCCGCGCTTCGTGGTGATCACCACCGAACCCGCCGTCGTGCGGCCGGTGTCGGCGTCTTCCTGCGCCGTCCTGACCACGAATTCCTGCACCGCGTCCGGCGAATAATTTTGCAGGAAGCCGCCGATGTAATCGTCGGAGTTGTCGCCGCCATCGACTGACAATTCCACGTTCAGCCCCGAGCTACCGCCAAACGAAACGGCGGTGATGCGCGCTTTGGTGGGATCGGACGGCTCAACCGGCTCGGTCCCGGGAACCAGATACGCGATGTTCGCGAACGTGCGGTTCGCGAGTGGCAAAGTCTCAAGGTCCGTGGCGGAAATCGCCCCTTGATGCACGGCGCTCGCAAGGTCGATCGACTCGGTGGTGATGGACGACGCCTCTCCCGCAACCGTCACGGTCTGGTGCGAGGGCGCCGGCCGCAGCACAATCGTTACGTCTTTCACTAGGCTCACCACCACGGTCACGTCCGCGGTCGCTTCGGCAAATCCAGAAGCATTCGCCGTCAGGTGATACGTGCCGGGCAGAAGATCTTCCAGCCGGAACTCGCCCTCCGCCCCCGTCTTTGCCGTTCGACTGAGCGACGACCGTTCAGCGTTCGCGACGACAGTTACGCCCGCCACCCGCGCGCCGCTCAGATCGAGCACCATCCCGCGCACCGTTCCGCGCGGGTTCTGCGCCCGTGCTACCGGGCAAGCCGCGGCTAAAAACACGAGCACCGCGATTGCGGCAACGGCGAGCGTGAGCCGCTGTGTGGGGCTGGGCAACGAGGCTGGCTCCGATTGCATCAACATGACTTAGCGATGGCGCGAATTATCCCAAAGTGCATCCACCCCGACAAGCTACCAGCGTCTGCACGCTGGTAATACAGGGAGATGTGCGTTGACACACCGCAGGGGTTTTGTTATTCAAATAGTTTCGCAAATTGAGCCAAAGGCACGTTGTGGGAGTGATTCCCTCCGTCCGGGCCGGATCCGAAAAAGATCCCCAAGGTGATATGAAAATCATGAAGGTGTTTGCCCGAACGATGAATTTCTCCGGATCGCGATCGAATCTCTCGGCAGTCGCCAAGTCCCGCCAGTCATCACCAGTGGCGCGCGTGGCCGCGCTTCTATGCGTGGCGGCGGTCGCAGTGTTCGCCGTTGCCGGATGCGGCGGCGGTGGCAGCACGATCACCTTGGAGGTTTCGCCCACCGCGGCGCAGACCCTCGATCAGGGACAATCGGTAAATTTTTATGCTGTGCTCGGCAACGACACTGCGAACGCCGGCGTTACGTGGCAACCGCTTACAGGTACAGGATGCGCCGGCACCGGTTGCGGCACCCTTTCCAACGTCACCACCACGTCTGTCACCTACACCGCGCCCGCTGGGCTTTCCACTTCTTTGACGGTCAGCCTGGAAGCGATCGCCGTTGATAATCATTCCGCCACAAAAACGGTGACGATCACCGTTGTGTTGCCGCCGACGTTCCCAACCACAGTTCCCACCACACTTGCCAACGGCGCAAACGGCGTCGGCTACAACCAGACCATCACGGCCACCAACGGCGTCTCGCCGCTCACTTACAAAATTACTCCGGGCTCCGGCAGCTTGCCCTCGGGCCTAACGCTGAACTCCACCGGCTCAATCGTCGGCACTCCCACCGGCCCGCTCGCCGGCCAGCCGAACCCCGCGACGTTTACGATTACGGTCACGGACAGCGCGACCACTCCGCTTTCTGTAGTGTCGCCGCAATATTCGATCCTGGTAAATCCGGCGCCAAAACTTTCGGTCACTGCGACCACTTTGCCCAACGGCACCGTGAACGCGCCGTACAGCGCAGGCATTTCGTCCACCGGCGGCGTCACTCCGCTCACCTGGAATATCGTCAGCGGCTCGATTCCGCCGGGACTTACGTTCAACACCAACTCCGGCCAAATCACTGGAACACCCACACAGGCTGGCGCGTATTCGTTCACGCCGGCAGTGGTTGACTCATCAATTCCGCCCCAGAACGTAACCGGCAAAACGCTCACGATCACCGTAAGCAATGCCACGCCGCTGCAAGCCACCACACCTCCTCTGCCCACGGCAACTGTCGCGTCACCGTATTCCGGCAACCTGGTCGCCACGGGCGGCGTGCCGCCTTACACCTGGAGCATCGTCACCGGCCAATTGCCCGCCGGGCTGATTCTCGACTCTGCGACTGGACGAATCACTGGTTCGCCCGTGCTGGTGACCAGCACTTCGGTTGTCGCCCAAGTTTCCGATTCTGAATCGACGCCGGTTTCCGCATCGCAACCTCTCACGATCACCGTCGTCACCGGCAGCTCCAGCACAAATTCGCTGCTGAGCGGCTCCTACAGTTTCTTGTTCCAGGGATTCGACTCCGGCGGCAATGTGGTCATCGCCGGCAACTTCACTTCCAACGGAAGCGGGGTGATTTCTTCGGGCCAGCTCGATAGCAACCGCAAGTCGGGCCTGTTCACCGCATCGACGTTGACCGGCACCTACACGCTCGGCAGCGACGGCCGCGGCACAATGGAACTGATCGCCACGAACAACAAAGGCGCGATCCTGGTGACGGATTATTTGCTGGTGATCGATTCGAACAAAAATATTCGCATCATTGAAAACGACACCACGGGCACGCACGGCTCCGGCATCATGAAGCCAGTGGTCGGCAACAGCTTGTCTCCCTCGAACTTCAGCGGGAATTACGCGTTCCAGTTGACCGGGCAGGATAACGCCGGGAAACCGATGGCCATCACTGGCGTGGTTCGCGCCGACGGCAGTGCATTGCTCAGCCCCGGAATGATCGACGTGAACGAAGGCGGCACTTACACGCCGCAGCTCGCTCTTTCGGGCAATTTTAACGTGAGCACCGCGAACGAAAAGGGCGTGTTGTACTTCACCTACAACCTGCCGAACATGTCGCAGATCCAGCAGAGCTATACGTTCTATTTCGTCACGCCGTCCGATGTGTTCTTCATGGTCGCGGACACGACGAACATAAATCCTCCGCGGCTGGGCGGCGAACTCATCTTGCAGGATCCGTCGCAAGTTTTTGACGCCAAATCGCTCGGCGGCACATCCATCGCCACCGGCACCGGACTCGACACCAACGCCAGCGTGCTTGCAGGCTTTTTGACTGGCGACGGCGCCAGCATCGTGAACGTGATCTACGATCAAAACGACAGCGGCACCGTCACCACCGGAAATGCGATCGGCGGCACGTACATCGCCGACCCAAGCCGCAACGGACATATCATCTTCACCGGCCTCGGCACTCGAATCGCGGCCGCGTATCTAATCGGCAAAAATCAGGGCTTCCTGGTTGGTTCCGATGGCGCGGTCACTTACGGACTGCTCGACGCTCAAACCATTCAGCCGGTGTACGCGCTCAATTCGTTGCAGGGCGGCTACACGCTTAGCGCCGGAACTACTTTTGATCCCGCGGCGCTCAACGTGATCGGCGAAACGAATTCGCCAGGACTGGGAATCCTCTCTGGAACGATCGACGAAGTGGACAACAACGGCACGCCGCATCTGGGCCAGCCGTTGCAGGCCACCTATTCGCTCACCGGAGGGACGAACGGACGCGGCACCATGGTCACCAATTCCCTGACCGGCTTGCCCGTCAACATCATTTACTACATTGTGTCGCCGTCAACGATTCGCGCGATTTCAGCGGATCCCAGCGGAACGACAGGCCATCCGGAAGTTATTTACTTCGATCACTAGAAAGTTGCAGGCGGGATTTACGCTAAGCCGGCGCCGTGCGGAAACGCGCGGCGCCGGCCCAAGCGGATTCGATCTACTTCGCGTCCTTCTTTTCGTCTTTCTTCTCGATCAATTTCAACGCCGCGGAATTGATGCAGTAGCGAAGCCCGGTCGGCTTCGGGCCGTCGTCAAATACGTGCCCCAGATGCGCGTCGCACCGGCTGCACATCGCTTCGGTGCGCTTCATTCCGTGGCTGTTGTCAGACGCAAGCGCCACGTTCTCCGCGCCGATCGGCTGCCAGTAGCTCGGCCATCCCGAACCGGAATGATATTTCGCGTCCGATGCGAAGAGCGGCTGCCCGCAGCAGACGCACACATACGTCCCGTCCGTCTCGGTGTCCGCATACTCGCCGGTAAACGGCGGCTCAGTTCCCTTCTGTCGCGTCACGTAGTATTGGTTGTCGTCCAGTTTCGAGCGCCATTCGGAATCGGGCTTTTTTATTTTGTCGGTCATGGGTTTAGAGTACACGAATCCAGCCGCTGGTGTGTAGCCCGCGAATTCACTCGCGACCGAACAGCAGTTGCGCCCCGCGTCGATTTATGGAACGCTGAATTTTTACGGAGAATCTCGTGCCCGACGCTTTTATCTGTGACGCTATCCGCACGCCCTTCGGCCGCTACGGCGGCGCGCTCGCTTCGATCCGCACCGACGATCTGGCCGCGCTGCCGATTCGTTCTTTGATGGAGCGAAATCCGCGCGTCGATTGGCAGCAGCTCGACGACGTGATCTACGGTTGCGCGAATCAGTCCGGCGAAGACAATCGCAACGTCGCCCGAATGGCGCTGCTGCTGGCCGGCCTGCCGAAAGAAATCTCCGGCTCGACGATCAATCGCCTGTGCGGCTCCAGCCTCGACGCACTCGGCATTGCCGCTCGCGCCATTAAATCCGGCGAAGTGGAATTTGCGATTGCCGGAGGCGTCGAAAGCATGACCCGCGCTCCCTTTGTGCTCGCGAAAGCGGACAGCGCCTTCGGTCGCAACGCTGAAGTCTTCGACACCACCCTCGGCTGGCGCTTCATCAATCCCGCGATGAAGTCGAAATACGGCGTGGACTCCATGGCCGAAACCGCCGAAAACGTCGCCGACGAATTTCACGTGAACCGCGCCGATCAGGATGCCTTCGCGCTGCGCAGCCAGCAACGCTGGGCTGCCGCTAACGCCTCGGGATTCTTCAAAAAAGAAATCGTGCCCGTCACGATTCCGCAGAAAAAAGGCGATCCGAAAATTTTCAGCGAAGACGAGCAGCCGCGCCCCGACACCACTCTCGAAGCGCTCGCGAAATTGAAACCGATCGTGAAACCGACCGGAGCGGTCACCGCGGGCAACGCGTCGGGCATCAACGACGGCGCCTGTGCGCTCATCGTGGCGTCGGAAGCCGCGGCGAAACGGCATGGACTCACGCCGCTCGCTCGCATCGTCGCCACCGCAACGGTCGGCGTCGCTCCGCGCATCATGGGATTTGCGCCCGCGCCGGCCGTCCGCAAACTTCTGAAACTTGCCGCGCTCGAACTTGCGAAAATCGATTTGATCGAGCTCAACGAAGCATTTGCCGCCCAAGCGCTAGCCGTCACGCGAGATCTGGGCCTCGCCGACGACGCGCCATTCGTGAATCCGAACGGCGGAGCCATTTCGATCGGCCATCCTCTGGGAGCCAGCGGCGCCCGGCTCGCCGCAACCGCGACGTATCAATTGCACGCCACGCAAGGCAAATACGCGATCTGCACCATGTGCATCGGCGTCGGCCAGGGCATCGCTACGCTTCTCGAACGCTGCTGAGCCTGGCCAGCCGCCCTCGCCGCGCGTTGATTTCCTTTATACTGTTGGTGCCGTGATTCCGCTTCGCTACTCACTCCGCTCGCGTCGTGCTGGGAATATCTTGCCTGTCTCTGTTGGAGCGCGATGACTCGGCCGCTCGACAACTCGTGCGCGCTCGAACCTTCGCGAATTTCCGGCGGCATCGCCGTTCGACTGAAAAACGTAACCAAGGAGTATCACTCTGACGGCGCACCGGTCCGCGCACTCGACGGCGTCTCGATCGATTTTGCCGAAGGCGACTTCACCGCGCTTGTTGGCCGTAGCGGGTGCGGCAAATCCACGCTGCTGAATCTCGCGGGCGCGATGGATTTCGCTACCACCGGCGAAGTCGAAATCGGCGGCGTCGGTACTTCGAACCTAGACGATGCGGGCCTTACCGTCATTCGCCGGGAAAAAGTCGGCTTCATTTTTCAGTCATTTCAGCTGCTGCCGACTCTGAGCGTCATTGAAAACGTTGAGCTGCCGCTGCTGCTGGCCGGCAAACCCAATGCCCGTGCCGCGGCGCTCAATCGTCTGCAATGGGTCGAACTCGAATCACTCGCAGCGCGCTTGCCGCACCAGCTTTCCGGCGGCCAGATGCAGCGCGTCGCCATCGCCCGCGCGCTGGTCCATTCGCCGCGAATTTTGCTCGCCGATGAACCCACCGGCAATCTCGATACCATCACCGGAAACTTGATCCTCGATTTGCTTCGCCGCATCACCCGCGAACAAAACACCGCAACCATCATGGCCACGCACAGCGCCGAGGCCGCTGCGTCGTCGAACGTGCTGGTCCGCATGCGCGACGGTCGCATCGAAGAAATCCGCCGGCAATAAAATGGGCCGCCTCGCGCTTTTCTACCGCCTGATCATTCGCCCACTGATGCGCGAACCGCTACGCACATCACTTACAGTCCTTGCGGTCGCGCTCGGCGTGGCCGTCGTGCTGGCCATTCAACTCGCCGGAAATGCCGCGGCAGGCTCGTTCAAATCCTCGGTCGAAACTCTGATGGGCGATTCGGATTTGGAAGTGACCGCTGCGGGCGGCGTGCCCGACGCGATTGTCGGCACGCTGGCGACGCTTCCCTACACCATTCGCGTGCGCCCACGGATTTCAGACTTCGCGATCGTCGTCGATTCCGGCCAGTCGGTCCCGCTCATCGCCGTCGATATGATCGCGGCGGTAAACGATCCCACATTCGCTTCGCTGACCAACGAAGCGTTGCCCGGCGGCACGTCACCAAGCAATGCGCTCGATCAGTACAAATCCGCCGGAAACCTCGATGGCGTGTGGGCCGGAGCAAGCCTCCGCAAAAGACCGGGCGATACAATTCGCCTTCAACTCAACGATCACGCCGCCGACTTCGTGGTCCGCGGAGTTTTCAACGACGCGAGTGAAGGCGAGAGCCTGATCGTGATGGATATCGGCGCGGCGCAACGCGAGCTTGGACGCAACGCGCGCGTCGATAGCGTGCTACTGAAAGTTCCAGACGATGTTTCCCTCGGCGAATGGCAAACGCGGCTCGCAAGCGTTCTGCCGTCGGGAGTGGAAGTGCGTCCCGTCGGCAGCCGGACTGCCGAGACGCAGAAAATGTTGGCCGCGTTTCGCTGGAATCTGCGCGTTCTCAGTTACATCGCGCTCGTGGTCGGCGCGTTTCTGATCTACAACACGATTTCGGTTTCCGTCGTGCGGCGCCGCCCAGAAATTGGAATTGTGCGCGCTCTCGGCGCGAGCCGCCGCACGGTGCTCATGGCGTTTCTCGGTGAAGCAGGCTGCTTCGGTCTGGCGGGCGCGCTATTCGGTTTCGTGCTCGGTCGCGTGCTCGCCAGCGGCGCGCTGAAACTGCTATCCGCCACCGTGGAAGCGCTGTATGTGAGCAGCCGCCCCGCGCCGATCGCCCTCGGTCTCGATTCGCTGCTCTACGCGCTGGTGATCGGCATCGGCGTCACCTGCGTCGCGGCGATTTCGCCGGCGCGTGAAGCGGCCGCAGTTTCGCCCGTCGAAGCGATGGCTCGAGGCCGCGCCGAATTTTCCGCGCGCGTGTATAAATTTCGCGATGCCCTTTTCGCCGCCGGAATCGGTGCGTGCGGAGTTGCCGCGGCCACGCTGCCCGCCGTGGCGGGCAAACCGCTGTTCGGATATTTGTCCGCAATTTTGCTGATTGTTGCCACCGCTTGCGCGATTCCCGCGTTGGCCGACGCGTTGCTGCATTCTCTCGCGCCCGTGCTGCGCAAAATGATCGGCGTCGAAGGCTTACTCGGATCGCGCAGCTTGTCCGGCTCGCTTCGCCGCACATCGGTTCTCGTCGGCGCGCTTGCCACCGCCATCGGGATGATGACCTCGATCGGAATCATGGTCGGCAGCTTCCGCCAGACCGTCATGCTCTGGATGGACAATCAACTGCAAGCCGATTTGTATTTACGCCCCGCCGGAGTGATTTCCTCCGATCAGCATCCGACCATGTCGAACGACGTCGCCGACAAGCTCGGCCGGATCCCCGGCGTCGCTGCCGTCGATCGTTTTCGTGCCTACGACATCAGCTACGACGGATTTCCCGCCACACTCGGCGCAGCTGACTTTCATGCCGTCCGCGGCTATCGTCAGTCCGCGTTCCTTTCCGGACGTCGCGCCTCCGACGTGTACGCCGAGCTGCAACACGAAGACGCCGTGGTCGTCAGCGAGCCCTTCGCGAACAAGCATCACCTGAAAATCGGCGACACCATCCGCTTGCCGCTCGGCAATCAAGAAATCGCCTTCCACATCATCGACATTGCTTTCGATTATTCGAGCGAAGCCGGATTTGTCGCCATGGATCGCGCCACGCTGCTGCGCTATCTGCCCGATCCCGATCCGTCCAACGTGGCGCTGTACCTTTCTACCGGCGCCGACATCGACACCGTCCGCGCGGACGTGGAACGCGCCGTCGCCGGACACAAGATCATGATTTTCACCAATCGAACTCTTCGAACTCAGGCCATCCAGATCTTCGACCGCACCTTCGTGATCACCTATGCGCTCGAAGCGATCTCCATCGTCGTTGCGGTGATCGGCATCGCCGGAGCTTTGCTCGCGCTGGTCGTCGATCGCCGCCGCGAATTCGGTTTGCTGCGCTTTTTGGGCGCAGCCACTTCACAAATCCGAAAATTGATTCTGGTCGAAGCGGGACTGATCGGACTGATCGCAAGCTTCGTCGGCTTGCTGCTGGGACTCGCGCTTTCGGTGATCCTGATTTACGTCATCAACAAACAGTCCTTCGGCTGGACGATCCAGTTTCATTGGCCGGTCGCGGTGCTCGCGGGTTCCCTGTTCGGCGTATTTCTCGCGACGCTGCTGGCCGGTCTGTATCCGGCCCGTACGGCTGTCCGGCTCAACCCGATTGAGGTCGTGCATGAGGAATAGCCTGAAAACGTTGGCCCGGTGCGCGCTGGTAGTGGCGGTCGCGGTCGCCTCGCTCGCGGCACAATTCCGCGAAGCGATGCCGGGTTACAAATACGAATTCCCGCGCGATTATTTCAATCATCCGGATTTTCAAACCGAATGGTGGTACTACACAGGAAATCTAAAATCGGCAGACGGCCGTGCATTTGGATTCGAGCTGACGTTTTTTCGCATCGGTGCCAAGCGAGATGCCACCGCGGGTTCGGATTGGGCCGTAAACGACATTTACATGGCGCACCTCGCGCTCAGTGACATCAACGGCCAGCGCTTCTACCACGACGAACGCTTGAATCGCGCAGGCCCGGGCATCGCGGGAATCGACGCGACGACCGCGCGAATCTGGAATGGCAACTGGCAAATCCAATTCGACGGCTCTGCGCAGAAACTGAAAGCCGTGTCAGACGACTTTTCGCTCGACTTCACTCTCACCACGAAAAAACCGCCGGTGATTCACGGCATCAACGGCGTCAGCCAGAAATCCGCCGGCGCCGGGCGCGCTTCACACTATTTTTCGCTCACGCGTCTGGCAGTTTCCGGCGGGATTAGTCTAAAAGGCGCGAGCATTCCGGTCGAAGGCACCGCCTGGATGGATCACGAATTTTTCACCCAGCAACTCGACGCCGGCCAAACCGGATGGGACTGGTTGAGCCTGCAATTCGACGACAACAGCGAACTGATGCTCTTCCGCATCCGTCGCAGCGATGGAACCATCGACCCGTATTCTTCCGGCACGTACATCGATGCCGACGGCAAACCCACGCATCTCGATCGAAAGGATTTCGGCCTCGAGCCTGCCGGCGAAAGCTGGACCAGTCCGGTGAGCAAAGCGAAATATCCGATTCATTGGCGCGTTTCCGTCGCGCCGCTGCATCTTCAGCTCGATGTGGTCACGCCGCTGAAGCAGCAGGAAATTTCCAGCAAGATAAAATTCGCGCCGAGCTATTGGGAGGGCGCCATTCGCGTGACCGGCGACCGTGCCGGTGCTCCGCTCGCGGGCGTCGGGTACCTGGAAATGACCGGCTACGACAAACCATTCGACCTGGCAGCCGAAGCTCGCCGCTGACGCTGCACCAACCCGGGCGTCGCGCAAATCCGCGCCGGACCGTACCGTCCAGCTCTCAGTTGTGCAAAAATCGATGCGCCCGGCGTGTTAGGAGCACTCCTTATGCTGTCCCGAAAATATGGCGGTTTGCTGCTTGCCGTTTTTCTGTGCGCGATTCCCGCACATGCGCAACTCCCGCTCGGCACAGCCGCCACCGAAAAGCCCGCTGCGGCAGTTCCGTCCGATCCGCTGGGGCGTTCCACTCCGCGCGGCACGGTGCTCGGATTTCTGCAGGCCGCTCAGCTGAATCACCTCGATTCCGCCGCGCAATATCTGCAAACCGCGCGCAGCCGCCATCCCGTCAATCAAGACGAACTCGTCGTCCAGCTCAAGACGCTGATGGATCGCGCCTACGTCGGCAACATCAGCCGCATCGCGGACACTCCCGAAGGCACGCCGCAGGAAGGGCTTTCGCCCGAGCAGGAGCGCATCGGCAAATTTTCCGTGGGAAGCGACGACCTCGACCTAATTCTGGTTCGCGTGAACGATCCGGTGTACGGCCAAATTTGGCTTTTTTCTTCGGAGTCGCTGGCGAAAGTTCCCGATCTATACGATCAAATCGCGGTCGAAAACGTCGAAACCAAATTGCCGGACGCGCTGGTGAAGCATTCGTTTCTGGGATTACCCGCTTGGCAATGGCTCGCGATTTTGATTCTGATTCCACTCGCGATGGCCGGCGCGTGGATCATTCTGCAAATCGCGCGCGGCATCGGTGCCCTCGTCGCCGCCGTCCGCAAACACAAAATCGATTATCAGTTTCAGGGCGCCGTCTCCGGCCCGCTCTGGATGATCCTGTCGGCAATCATCCACATGATTGCGACCCGTTCGATTGGCTCTGCCGCTGCTCACGCGTCACTACTACGGCCAGATCGCCGCGATGTTTCTGATCATCGGCATCACTTGGTTATTCACGCGCGTGATCGGCTGGACGGCGAAACGGCTTCGCGTCCGGGCAGTCAGCTCGGGCCACATCGGTTTTGGTTCGCTCGTGCTTCTCGGCCAGCGAATCTTGAAAGCGCTCGCCGTGCTCGCGGGGATCATGGTGATTCTCGGAAATTTCGGTTTCAACATGACCACCGCCCTCGCCGGACTCGGCATCGGCGGTATCGCGATCGCG
Organism: uncultured Acidobacteriota bacterium; assembly: GCA_963719065.1. Lineage (GTDB taxonomy): Bacteria > Acidobacteriota > Terriglobia > Acidiferrales > UBA7541 > Palsa-295. The sequence goes on from CAVRAM010000002.1 coordinate 169,176, forward strand.
CTCGCCGCACAGAAAACGCTCGAAAATCTTTTCGGCGGAGTTTCCGTGCTGGCCGACGAAGCCATTCACGTCGGCGACGTCTGCCGCTTCGGCACCACCGTCGGCACCGTCGAAGATATCGGCCTGCGATCCACGCGCGTCCGCACCCAGGAACGCATCGCTCTGACGATTCCCAATGGCTCGCTCGCCACGATGAATCTGGAAAATCTCACACGGCGCGACAAATTCCTCTTGAGCGCCACACTCGGCCTTCGCAGTGAGACCAGCCGCGATCAGCTGCTGTTCGTTCTCGCCGAAATTCGCAAGCTGCTCTACTCGCACCCGCGCATCGAAACCGAAACCGCGCGCATTCGCTTTGCCGGATTCGGCGAAAGCTCGCTCGACCTCGATTTATTTTGCTACGTGAAGACCCTCGATTCGGTGGAGTTCACTGCGATTCGCGAAGACGTGCTGCTGCGGATTATGAAAGTGGTGGACGATTCGGGAACCAGCTTCGCGTCGCCGTCTCGCAACGTCTATGTGGCGCGAGATCCCGGGCTGAACGCGAAAAAATCCGAAGATGCCGAACACACCGTAGAGGTGTGGCGCGCCGATCATGCATTGCCATTCCCCGATTTCTCGCCGGCAGAGATTTCGAAGTTCCGCGGAACGATTCCCTATCCGCCCGATGGTTCCATCCTGGCAGACGATGAAGTGAAGCAGAGCCATCTGACGCCGCGATTCCGCCCGGAATAGCGCCGCCGCTCGCGTGTGGTCAATCCGCGGTTTTCTTCGCCGCAAATACGCCCTCGACCAGTTTCGCCACATCCGCTGCGGCTTCATCGAGTTCCATCGTGAACCGCGCCAAATCCATTTCCGCGATTTTCTTGTCGGAGTTTTTCAGGATTTCCCACGCTGGGCTGGCTGTGAAGTCTACACGCCGCGACTCGTAGTATCCGTAGCCCATGTCGCGCATGTCGCAAAGCAAATCGCTCAGATGGACGACCGCCACCAGGCTCGCGACTTCCGCGTCCATGTCCAGATCGTGATGGCACGAAATCACGGCTCGCATGTCTTCCGGCAGATTCCACGATTCGGCCAGCACTTGCCCGGTTTCGCAGTGCGAAAATCCCATCGAAGCACGCTCGGCTTCGTGCAGCGGAATGCCCTCTGCCGCTCCTTTCAGGACGGCGCGGCTAAACTCGGCGGGAAAAACCATGCAGTTCACGATCATTCCGATGTCGTGCAGCAGCGCGGCCAGATACGCTTTCTCCGGATTGATACCGCCTGCGATTTCGCAGAAATGTCGGCTCACCAGCGCGCAGCCCAGCGAATGCTTCCAGAAAACGCCCGGATCGATCACGAATTTTTCCGGCGCCAGAATCTGGCCCAGCGAAAAAGTCAGGACGACGTCTTTCAGGCGGCTGGTTCCCATGCTCATGATCGCGCCACGGATCGTTTCCGGTTGCCGCGCCAGCCCAAACAACGGCGAGCCTGCGATGCGAATGCATTGCGCCGCGATCGTTTTGTCGTAGGAAACCAGCCGCACCACTTCGTCGATCGAAATCTGGTCCGGCGGTTTCTGCAGAAGCTCCAGCAACGGCAGCAGGATCATCGGCATCGCCGGGATCGCTTTCAGCGCCAGCACTTTCTTGCTCGCGTCCGGCGGCAACTGGTGGCGGCGATTCGCCACCGCCGTATCGGTCTGCGTGATTTGTTGGCTCATGGTTTGGTGGCTCCTGGCGGTGCTTTCCAGTACGCAAACGTTCCTGGAAAATGCACCAGCCGAAACTGCGTGTTCAGCTGGTAGAGCGATTCCGAAATTCCCAGGAACAGGTAGCCGCCCATATTGAGGTTGCTGTAGTAATGCTCGATCACTCGGGTTTTCGATTCGCTGTCGAAATAAATCAACACGTTGCAGCAATAAATCAGGTCCATTCCCTTCATGAAGACCAGCTTCGCGTCGTCGCGCAGATTCAGCCGCTTGAACGAAATCAGTTCCTTCACTTCTTCGCGCACTTCCAGGCGCTTGCCGTCTGCCGCTGGACGGAAATATTTATTCTTGAAGTAGTCGGTCGTAAATCGCAGCGCGTAGTCGCCATACACTCCCGCCGTGGCCGTTTCAATCGACCGGTCATTCAGATCGGTAGCCACAATTTCCACTTTCCAGTCTTTCAGCAGTTTTTCTTTTTCTTCGAGCATGCACATTGCCAGCGTGTGCGGTTCTTCTCCGGTCGAGCAGCCCGCGCTCCAGATCCGCAACTTTTTGGTCAGTTGTTTGATCTTGTCGCCCACAATTTCCGGCAGAATGATTTTCCGCATCGCTTCGATCTGCGGCATGCTGCGAAACAAGCAGGTTTCGCCGATCGTCACTTCATTCAGCAGCGCGCGCAGTTCCGACTCCCGATTCGGCTTCGTCGTCAGAACCTCGAGATATTCCTTCGGGCTGCCGCACTTGAGCGCCGTCATCCGTTTGCCGCACGAGTCGGCCAGCAGATACAGTTTTCCTTCGGGCTGGAAAATTCCGGAGATCTGGTAAATCAAATTCCGGATTTGCAGAAACGCGGCGTCGGTCGGCTGGCCCTTGGCATCCATCGCGAACCGCGGAGTTTCAACTGTGGCTTGCATGGTCATAGAGTCCCTAAGACTGGCGGATCAACTCCCTGCGTGCGCGCTGGTTGACAACGGCGTGGCTCTGCACCACGCGGCGCGTGATTTCCGAATCCAGTTGTTCGAGCGGATACACCGCATCCGCGTGGCCTTCGTTAAATGTGAATCCCGGCATTCCCCACACCACCGAAGTTTTTTCATCCTGCACGATCACTTCCCCTCCCGATTCGCGAATGCGCTGCGCGCCGCGCATTCCGTCCGATCCCATTCCAGTCATCACCACCGCCAAAGTGCCTGCGCCGCAGGTTTCTGCCACCGATCGAAATAAAACGTCCACCGCCGGCCGGCACGAGTTTTCCGGCGCGGCTTGATTCAGATGCAGCCGCAACGCCGTACCGTGGCGCGCAACGGTCATATGAAAATCGCCGGGCGCGATCCACGCATGTCCGGACTCGAGCTGCGCACCTTCGGTTCCTTCGTGCACCTTGATCGCACAGCGCGAAGAAAGCCTTTCCGCCAGCATCCGCGTAAATATCGGTGGCATGTGCTGCACGATGACGATCGGCACTGGCAGGTCTCTCGGAATTCCGGGCAATGCCGCGCCCAGTGCGTTGGGTCCGCCGGTGGAAGTGCCGATGGCCACGATTTCGATTTTCCGCGATACGAGCGCCGCTGCCCGCCGAGTCGCCGCGAGGCGCGAGCCGAGACTGACAACGTTGCCGTTGCGCTGCGGCAGACGAGGCTTGCGACCCGCTTTTTGCGCCAGATTCCGAACCCGCGCCCGGCTGAAACGAAAACCGCCGGCACAGCGCTTTGATTTTCGGAATCATTTCGGTGCGGATTTTCTGCCGCGCTTCGTCGGTGCTCATCGTGTTGCTGGGCTTGGTCACGTAGTCCGAAGCGCCCAGCGCCAACGCTTCGAGCGTGGCGCCCGCGCCGCGTTCGGTAAGGGTGCTGAACATGATGACCGGCAGATGCGGAGATATTTTGCGGATCTCGGCAAGCGTCTCGAGGCCATTGAGCACTGGCATCTCGATATCGAGCGTCACCAAATCCGGACTGAGGTGGATAATCTTGGAAAGCGCGATTTTTCCATCGCTCGCCGACCCAGCCACTTCCAGTTCGGGATCCTCCGACAAGATGTCTGAAATCATCTTGCGGATAACCACCGAATCATCGACCACCAATACGCGCAACGGAGGCATGGATATTCCCGGAAAATTCGAAAGCTCGAGCTTGCTGCGGATTCTGATTTCGCCTGCGCCGCTCAGTACTTGAATCGGGAAACCAGTTTCCGCAGTTCGACGGCCATATTCGAAAGCTGCGACGCAGCTCGCTGCGTATCCGCTGCGCCCCGCGTGGTGCTTTGCGCCGCTTCCGCCACGCCGGAAATATTGCGATTGATTTCGCTGCCGCCGCGCGCCGCTTCGCTCACGTTACGAGCCATTTCGTTGGTCGTGGCGTTTTGTTCTTCCACGGCCGTCGCGATCGTGCTGGAAATGTCGTTGATCTGATTGATGATCGTGGTGATCGTTCCAATCGCTTCCACCGAGCCTTTCGTGTCGGTTTGAATCGCTTCGATCTTCCGGCTGATGTCTTCGGTGGCTTTGGCGGTCTCTTTGGCCAGTTCTTTCACTTCGTTCGCTACCACGGCGAAGCCTTTGCCCGCTTCGCCCGCTCGAGCCGCTTCGATCGTTGCGTTGAGAGCGAGCAAGTTGGTCTGCTGCGCGATCGAAGTGATTACTTTGATCACCTGCCCGATTTCGGCGCTCGATTCGCCGAGTTTCGCGACGGTTTGATTGGTGGTGCCCGCGACTTTCACCGCTGAAGTGGCAACCTTCGCGGATTCGTTCGCGTTCTTGGCAATTTCCTTGATGCTTGCGCCCATCTCTTCGGTGCCCGTCGCAAGTGTTTGCAAATTCTTGTTCACCTGCTCGGACCCGGCAGACACCACGTTTGCCTGCGCAGAGGTTTCTTCGGCATTGGCGCTCATCTGCTGGCTGACGCCGGTAAGTTGTTCCGCCGCGCTCGCCAGCGATTGCGCGTTTTCGGCGATGCTGGAAATGCTGCCGCGAATGTCGGAAAGAAATCTCGTCAGCCCTTCACCGACTTGTCCAATCGCGTCGGAACCGCTGACCGCCACATCGACGGTCAAATCGCCCTTCGATGCCGCGGTGATGGCCGAAAGCATTCGATCGACTTTGGCGCGCAGTTCGGTTTGCGCTTCGCGTTCGCGATCATTGGCAAGAATGCGTTCAAACGCGGCGCTGGTCAGCCGGCCGACGTTGCGCAGCGCGTCGAGCCGCTCTTCGGTCAGAGTGAGAGTTTCGAGCGCGAAGAAATCCATCATTCCGTACACCTGGCCGCCGACCATCAGGGGAAATGCGACGCCGGACTTCACGCCCGCACGACGCGCCACCGGAGCGCGGCAGCAGTCTTTCATGTCCGCGAGGTCCGCGACGAAAAACAGGTCGCGGTTTTTCCAGGCACGCCCGCTCAGACCTTCGCCTTCGCGAAAACGCGCTTCCATGGTCACTCGGCGGAATTCTTCGTTCACCGATCCACTCTCGACCGCAAATTTCAGCGCGTTTTCTTTTTCGTCCCGCACCCAATACGAACCGTAGGCCCAATTGAACGCGTCTTTCACCGTGTCGAGAGCGCCCCGCGCCGCCTCATTGGCAGTGCTGGCGCGGCCCACCGCTTCCAGCACTCGATTCACGGCGACGGTGTTGGCGCCATTTTCGGCTTGCAGTTCGGAAATCGAGATTCGTTCGAAGGCATCACTCACGATGCGGCCGACGTTGCGCAGCGCATCGAGCCGCTCGGCGGAGGGTTGCAGCGTTTCCAGCGCGAAAAAATCCATCATGCCGGAAACTTGCCCCTTCAAAATAATCGGAAACGCGATTCCGGATTTCACCCCGGCGCGCTGCGCCACAGGAGCGCGGCAGCAATCCTTCATTTCGGCGAGGTCCGCGACAAAAAACAGATCGCGGTTTTTCCAGGCGCGGCCGCTCAAACCTTCGCCTTCGCGAAAGCGCGCTTCCATGGTCACTTTGCGGAATTCGTCATTCACCGAGCCCGATTCGACCGAAAACACCAGCGCGTTTTCCTTTGGATCGCGCACCCAATACGAACCGTAGGCCCAGCCAAACGCATCTTTCACCGTATCGAGCGCCGCCTTCGCAGCCGTGCCGATCGAAGTGGCCGAGCCGACCGAATTGACGACTTGCACGACGGCTTTGGTATTCGCGTTTGCTTGCTCGAGGCTGCGCAGCAGTTCGGTGGTTTCATCCGACGTGTGCACCGCTGCGTGATTGGAACCGCGGACCTTCGTTGGCATTTTCACTTCCTCCGTTACGTCGTCGTGCAAGCGCGCCGGTGCTTGATTGCAAACCGCTACGCGGCCGTCCCGCTAAATTCGCAAAGGTTCACTGCTTTTTCGATGTCCAGCACCAGCAGCAATCGATCGGGCAGTTTGTGGACGCCGCGAATCATTTCGCGAGAAATCCCGTTGAGCGTTTCCGGCGGCCGCTCGAACGAGTCTTCCCCGACTTCGAGTACGTCTCCGATTTCGTCCACCAGCAGGCTTACCGCTGCGTCATCGGTTCGGACGACCACATTCATCGGCAGCTGCTCCGCGCTGCGGCCTTCCATTCCCAGCCTTGTCCGCAGATCGATTGCGGTTACGATTTGTCCGCGCAAATTGATCAGGCCACTGATCACCGCCGGGACCAGCGGCACGCGCGCCATTTCCTGGTAGCGAATCACTTCCTGCACCTGCTGCACGGGCACGCCGAAAAAGCGGCCGTCGAGAAAAAACGTGCAGAGCTGCTGTGTTTCGCTCACGTGTTCGAACTCCTTTACCTGGCCTGTCACGCAGCCGGCCGCGATTCGAAAAATTGCGGATGAGCGGCTCTCACCACGCCTTGCACATCCAGCACGTCGGCTACTTTTTTCTGAATGACGGCGGAGCCGCGAATGCCCGGCCTCGAAGCCAAACGCTCGATCACCAGGTTTTCTTCGACAATGTCGAGAATCCGGTCGACCACCAGGCCAACGCTGCGATTTTCTTCGGCGTAAACGACTACCTGAATTGGTTTCTGTTCGTCGGCGCTTGCTGGAGCGGCTTGATACAAAACCTGCGAAATGCGTACCAGCGGCATGATTTGGCCGCGATACTGCACAACTTCCTGCTGCCCTGTGCGTTCAACTACGTTGCGCGGAAATTCCTCCAGACGCGACACCAGAGACAGCGGCAAAGCCATCAAGCTCTGGCCGCCACACTGGAACAGCAAAAGGGTTTGGCGGTCGCCGTGGGCGTCTTCGCGTTTAGCTGCGTCTTTGCTGTCAACCACGGTGCGGTCGCGCAATTCGGAAAGAATGTTGGCGCGCTGACCGAGGCCGAGAACGTCGAGAATCAGCGCGACACGGCCATCGCCCATGATGGTTGCGCCGGCGAAGGTGTTGATGCCTTTCAGTTGTTTGCCGAGCGGCTTGACGACAATTTCTTCGGTGTCGTTCACTTCATCGACAATCAATCCGAATTGACGATCGTCGGCTCGCAATACAACGATGTTGGTTGCGCCGTTTTGTTTCACGGCAGAATCCACTTCGAGGGCGCGGTTCAGGTAGACCAGTGGCAGCAACTGCCCACGCAGGCGATGCACCGGCGCGCCTTGGACCAGCTCGATTCCGGTTTTCAGTTGTTCGCCTTCGAGGCGCACCAGTTCGAGCAGGCTGACTTGCGGAATGGCATAGCGGTCCCCTGCACTGGTAACAACGAGGGCAGGAATAATCGCAAGCGTCAGCGGAATCTTCATCCGCACGGTTGAGCCTTGACCGGGCTTGAATTGCACATCCACTGTGCCACCGATTTTTTCGATGTTGGTTTTCACCACGTCCATGCCGACGCCGCGGCCGGAAACGTTGGTGACTTTTTCGGCGGTCGAAAACCCAGGCAGGAAAATCAGGTTAGCAACTTCGCGGTCGTTCATGCGGGCCGCTTGCTCGGCGGTCACCAGGCCGCGGTCGATGGCTTTGCGGCGAATTCGTTCACAGTCCAGACCCGCGCCGTCATCGGAAATTTCGATGATGACTTGGCCACCCTCATGAAAGGCCCGAAGGAAGATGCGGCCTTCGGGATTTTTGCCGGCAGCCGCGCGTACCGAAGGAACTTCGACGCCGTGGTCCACCGAATTCCGTACGAGGTGAGTGAGCGGATCTTTAATCGCTTCGATGATCGTCTTGTCGAGTTCGGTTTCGCGACCTTCCATTTCGATGCGTACTTGTTTGCCGCAAATGGTGGCGACGTCGCGCACCGTGCGTGGAAACTGTCCCCAGATATTGCCGATGGGCTGCATGCGGGTTTTCATCACGCCTTCCTGCAGCTCGGTGGTGATCAGGTTCAGGCGTTGCGAGGTGGCCAGAAATCCCGGGTCTTCGTTGGTGTTGGTGAATTGCAGCACTTGATTGCGCGCGAGTACCAGTTCACCGACCAGGTTCATCAGCTTGTCGAGCAGGCCGACGTCCACGCGAATCGTCCGGTCAGCGGCTGTGCCCGCAGCGCGAGACGATCGCTGCATCTGCAGAGCATCAACGATGTCGCCGGATTTGGCGGCGCCATGTTCAACGAGAATTTCGCCCAGATGGCGTGGATCGCCTGCTGCTTGCTGTTCGACGGCGCGTTCGACTTGGCGAGGAGAGACGGCTCCCTGCTCGATCAGGATGTTTCCGATGGGCGTGGGAGGCGGCGCGTCGGTGTCTGGTGCATTCGAGGTCTTTGCCGCCGTTGCCGAAATAATAGGAGTTGTGGGCCCGGCGGATGAGTCGTGATGATTTCCGTTTCCTGCGGCGGATTCGTTGCGCGCCAGGCGCGTAAGAATGGCAATCAATTCCGCATCGTTGCGCTCGCCTTCGGCGCCGTCATTTTCAATGTTGCCGAGGATTTCGCGGACCGTATCGACCAAATTCAGAAGCGCCGTGGTGATTTCGGTGTTTTGATGGACTTGGCCGTCGCGCAATTTACTGAGCAGGTTTTCGCCGGCGTGAGCCACCGATTCGAGTTTGTTGAAGCCCAGAAAGCCACAAGTGCCCTTGATGGTGTGAATGGTGCGGAACACACTGGCTAGCGTTTCCGGGTTGCCCGCGTGACGCTCGAGATCGACCAGCTCGCGATCGAGCCGGTCGAGATTCTCGTAGCTCTCGATTAGGAATTCCTTAACGATTTCTGTATCGCTCATTCGGGCAAATCCTGAATGTTCTCCCAATCGGCTGCGAATTTCGGGAGATTTCCCGGCTCGCATTGAAACAAGAACGCGCGGACACCTGGTCTGCTTGTGATTTATCGACAGTTCTGAGAAATGGATTATGGGTTGGTGTAGGGGTTTTGCGCGGCGATGGAACGTAGAGATACTGCCGGCAAATTCTAGTGAGCGGCGCCGCCACCGCCACTGGCCGACCCGAATTGGCGGATGAAAAAGACCAGCGGAATTCCGATCGCGGCGACGCATCCCAGCAGACGGAAACAATCCATGAACCCGTAGAAGGTGGCCTGGGATTCGAGCACGTGCGCGAACTGTGCGCGCGCGTGAATGGCTGCGTCGGCGGGCGAAAAACCGTGGTGCAAGTAGTACGCGGAAACTTCGGCGAAGCTCCGGCGATACGCCGGATACACGGGGCTAGCGTGCGCGGCGAGAATCGATTGGTGGTACTGCGAGCGCCGCGAAAGCATGGTGGTGACAAACGCGATTCCGAAGCTTCCACCCTGATTGCGGAATAGATTGGTGAGGCTAGACGCTTTGTTGTTTTTGTTTTTCGGCAGGTAGGAATAAGCGAGCTGGCTGACGGGCACGAACAGAGGCGCGATTCCCAGTCCCTGCAGGGCGCGAGCCAGTGCGAAATGGCGATAGTCGGTGCCGAAATCGAACGAAGCGAAGTGCCACATCGCCAGCATCAGCACGAAATATCCGAAGCCGATCATTTTCTTGACACCCAGCTTCGGCAGGATTTTCACAACCACTGGAGCGAGCACAACGATCACTAAAGCTCCGGGACCGAGGACCAGCCCAGCGTCGGTGGCTGTGTAACCGTAGAGAGTCTGCAGCAACTGCGGAATCAAAACCGTGGAACCGAACAACGTGAAGCCGAAAAGAAAGTAGCTGACGTTGGCGATAGCGAAATTGCGCTCGCCGAGGAGGCGAATTTCGACCACAGGGTCGGGATGGCGCAGCTCCCAGAAAACGGCGACGACCAGGGCGACGATGGCGATCGAAAAAAATATGACGATGAAGCGGCTACCGAACCAGTCGAGGCGTTCGCCACGATCGAGAACCACTTCCAGGCACGCAAACCCGGCAGCGATCAGCAGAATTCCCAGGCCATCGATTTTCAATTTGCCGGCGCGACGCGCGTCTTCGACTTCGCGTTTGAATTCGGGAGGATCGGAAACCACGCGGCGCGTGAGCAGCAGCGAAACGATACCAATGGGAATGTTGATGAAAAAAACCCAGCGCCAGCTCCAATGATCGGTGATCCATCCGCCGAGCGGGGGTCCGACGACGGGAGCGGTGACGATGGCCATGCTGTAAAGAGCAAAAGCAGCAGCGCGTTTGTGCGCAGGAAAAGTGTCCACCAGAATCGCTTGCTCCACTGGTGCCAAGCCGCCGCCGCCAATTCCCTGCAGGACGCGAAAGAAAATCAAGAAGCCCAGGCTGGGTGCAAAACCGCAGAGCAGCGAGGTGATGGTAAACAGCGCAACGCAAATCATATAGTAGCGTTTGCGTCCGAAGACTCGGCTGAGCCATGCGGACAAAGGCAAAACGACGGCGTTTGAAACGAGATAGCTGGTGAGAACCCAGGTGCTTTCGTCGTAGCTGACCGCGAGGCCTCCGGCGATGTGAGGCAAGGCAACGTTGGCGATGGCGGTGTCGAGCAACTCCATAAAGGTTGCAAGGGTGACGGTGATGGCGATGAACCAGGGATTGATGAGGGGCCGCTCGATGACGGAAGGAACAGGGAGCAGAGGTTGGGCAATGGCAGCCATTAAGCGGACCTAGGCGATGGGATGCGATAAGAGACCGGTCGGTCGCAAATATGTTATAGTGGGTTTTGCAGGGCGACAAGGCGGGAGCAAGGATCAGGCGCTAAGTTCAGCGGTCGGGAGCAGAACTATGACGAAGGGCGAGGACACCAGGGAGCGAATCATCCAGTTGGCCGCTCCAATCTTCAACAAGCACGGATATGAAGGGACAGCGCTGTCCGATTTGATGGAGGCCACTGGCCTCGAAAAGGGCGGCATCTATCGCCACTTTGCCAGCAAAGAAGAGCTGGCCGCGGAAGCTTTCGACTACGCCTGGGCGACGGCCATGCGAGTCCGCGCCGAGGGAATCGAGGAAAGCGGAGACGCGGTCGATCGGTTGAAGAGGATGATCCAAAACTTCGTGGAGGTCCGGACGGGGCTGGTGCCGGGAGGCTGTCCTCTGCTGAACACAGCGATTGACGCCGACGACGGGAACCTTGTTCTGCGGGAGCGCGTGAAGAGGGCTCTCGAGAGCTGGATTTCCAGGCTCGAGGAGATCGTCCGAGTGGGGCTGAAGCGCCGGGAGATCCGGCGCGGCGCACAGCCGAGGGAGATCGCGACGTTGATCGTTTCGAACCTCGAAGGAGCGCTGATGCTGAGCCGCGTGAGCAAGGACCGACATCCCCTCGAGTGGGTGGAAGAACATTTGAACGGATATCTCGAGGGGAGCGTCCGGGCTGGGTAGCAGAGGAAGCTCAATTTCTAATCGACACTGAAGTTCAATAGTGTGTCGATTAGAAAATGTTCCGCCGTTTGTTTTCAGTGGTTTACGTTCGTTTCTAATACTGGCGGACTTGCATCCGTAAGCAATGTGAATGTGAAATTCAGAGACGTCTGTGAGGCGAGCGTTCTCAAGGCGAGCGGTGTAGGTTTCGGAAACTTCGAAGCCGAGACCGAAGGGTGAAGCTATTTCACGGTTGGCTGGGCGGGCAGGTAATGGGTCGCTCGCGCGACGTGTTGCGGGCCCGATTTTGGTCTTTTTAGCAGGCACGTACGATGTTAGCACACTAGTAACGTATTTTCAAGTAAAATCAGGCGGTCGGAGGCAGGGAGCAGGCGGAACTCGATGCGGACGACGGTTGGCGGCGCGGAATGGTGGTTGGGCCGAGGCCGGAAGCATCGAGCAGGAGTTGGATCAGGTGGGAGACAAGCGGCAGGCGGATGGCCGCGGCGGAATATGCGTAGCCGAGATTGAGATGTTCGAGGGCGCGAGCGAAGGCGACGACACCCTCTTCGCGGGGCGTGCCGTCCATGGGGTCGTAGGTGATGCGCTCGAGGTCGCCGGTCGGGTTCTGCGGATCGAAGGGAAAGTCTTCAGCGGCAAGGATTTCGAGCGCGATTGGGTGGTGAGCCTGAAACCAGCGGCGGACTTGAGAGCATGGTCCGCAGGCTTCGGCGACGTAGAGGCAGGCGCTCGGTCGATCGGCGGGATGCCAGGGCGTCAGACGGAAGCGCCAAGAGGGGACATGTTTCCGATAGTCGAGCCATGCGGCGCAGAAGCGAGATTCAAGGTCGGCACCTTCGTCCCATCGGGCGATGCCGAAGCTGTAGATGAAGGAAATCACTCCGGCGGCGAAGACGTAGGGATGGCGAAGCACAATTCCCCACGCGAGTAGAACGACGGTGCAGGAGAACTGCATCGGGTTTGCGATGTAGCGGTAGAGACCGCTTGCGACCAGACGCTGGGGAGGGTCGTACGGAATCGGCGTGCCGAAACCGCGAAGAGCAAATTCCTGAACGGCGGAAAGTCCGGGGATGGCGAGCAGAAAAATCGCCTGCAGCTCGAGGCCTCGGAGCCAGGAAGGCTCGGCGAGAAGCGGCGCCCAAGCGTGGAGCGGACGAAGAGCAAAGATCAATTCGGGAACCAGGAAGAGAAAAATTCCACCGGCGATCGCGGCCTGAAGTGCGGCACGAATTCTCACGTGTGTGCCGGAAAGAGTGAGGCGAGCAAGAACGATTGCAGGCGCTAGGACGAACGCCAGTGAGACGATTTCGCCAATGAGCCAGCGCGAACCTAGCAAGACGACCGGTGAGCAGGCAGGCATTGTAACGAGGTCGAAAGCAAAGAAGATCGCGACCACCGCGGGAATTTTCAGACGGCGAAACGCGAGCACCGGAACGATTCCCCACAGCACCGCCCATCCGAGATAGAGATCCACCGGCATTCCACGAAACATGCCCGATTGCGCGCGGTATTCCCACCATCCGAAGTGCAAATTGAGAAGTTGTACGGCCAGGAGCGTAGGAAGAGTCCACAAAAACCCGAGAAGCGCGGCAGGAAACAGGCGCCCGTGAAGCGGACGAAGGTACACGAGGGCGATAGCGGCGACGGCCGGCGCGTACAGAGCAAGAAAGCGGACTGCGAAAGCGCGGTTCATTTTATTGGGACGTCCCGAGATGCTGGTTGAGAGGGCGTGGCATTCGCGCGAATCAGATATTCGGCCGCGAGAGTGGTGGCATAGCGTTCCCAGGGACGAAAATACCAAGCGGGATCGAGGCGGCGGACGAAATGTATGGTCCAGATTACGCGGGTGTGCGACTCATCGATGGGAGTGAAACATACTTCGGACGATTTCCAATCGAGCCAGTGCGCGATTTTCGATTTGTCGGAGACGGCTTCGAAGCGAACGTAGCCGGGCTGCGAGTGAGTGATGCGCAGGACGAGATCGCCCGGATGGCCTTCCCCACCGGCGAAATGGATGGTGCGCGTGTCGCCGATGGATAGCCCTTCACCGTACGCTTCGGTGGGACGCGGGAAACGGAGCCGCAAGTAGGCCGGAAGCGGCAGGTCGGTACGCGGGCTGCGGGAAAGTGCGGCGACAACATCTGATGCGGACGCGTTGACGATTTCGGTGGCACGGACGGTTTCGTTGCGATTGAAGGAAAGTTCGGGCGAGACACCCTCGAGACACATCGGCAAGAGAAGAAGGATGAGGCAGGAAAGCGGCGCGCGGGATTTCTTTTTCGATTGGTCGACGATGGCGCCGACGAACAGGCCAATGCCGTAAAAGATGGGCGAAGCCATGACAATGCAAATGAAGCCTTCGTTGAGCAGCGGGCCGGAAAGAAGCAGGGCGAAGGTGATTCCCTTGGCGATCGCACCTTGAACGGTTTTGGCGCGAGGCGAGAGTGCGAGAACGACGGCGAGGAGCATCGGGAGCCCGATGAAAAGCAGCGCGGTCTGCTCCAGATGTTGGTTAACGATCAGTTTGTAGCAGATGCTGCCGGCGGTGACGGCGGCAATCAGGAGCAGCAAACTGATTTGGGAACGATCGAGTATGGGCTTGGGCGGCTCTTGATCCGGCGGGACGGATGCGTCGTGGTTGCTGATGTGGCTCATGATGGACTCCTTGGTGGCGCTTTACTGGGCGTTCTTGCGCGTGATTGCTACTCCGAGGCAAGCGACGGCGCATATTCGAATTGCGGGAGCAGGTCGGCTTCGGTCAACAAGTTCAAAATTTTGGTGCGAATCGGTTTGAGCAACGGATTTTTCGCGAGCGAAAGAAAACGCACGGTCAGGTCGATAGCGCCGTCGAGCAGATTGCGCGTGCGCTGCTGATTTTTGGATTTGTCGTAGATGAAGAGAATGAGCGAGCCCATGTGCAGGGACCATAGCGCGACGGGAAGGAGTTGCTGCAAATCGCGCGGCAGGCGTTCGTCACCGAGAGCGCGGGCGAAGACTTCAATGCTTTCTTTGCGAACTTGCGCAGTGGCCGGGCCGAGGCAGGAGAGCGGGTGATCGGGTTCGCCGGAATAGCGAAAGACGACGCCGAGGAGCTTGCGATCTTTCTGAACGATATCGAGCTTAGAGAGCATGGCGAGGCGCATGCGGTCTTTGAGATTTAATTTTTTTGCGGCGAGGGCAGCGGTGACCTGACGAAGATGCTCGGCCTGGACGGTCTCGTAGTAGGACTGAATGATGGCTTCCTTGCCGGGGAAATAGTAGTACGCGGCGCCGAGAGCGACGCCTGCTTCGGAGGCAATGTCGCGCATGGTGGTGGCGTCGAAACCTTTGGTACGGAAGAGGTCGAGAGCGCTCTGGTAGATGGCGGATCTGGTGGCATCGCCTTTTTCGGTGGGCACGGGTGTTTTGAACATGTTCAATAATGTGCGGGGCGGCAGGCCGAATGTCAAGCACATTTTTGAACACGTTCAAGAGTGACCGAGATTGGCGGTGCGGTGCGGCGCGGGCTGGAAGCTAGCCGAGCAGGGCGCGGGAGTGGCGGGCGATCTGGGCGTCTTCCTGAGTGACGAGCACGCGAACCGACACGAGACTATGCGGCGCGGAGATGGCCGAGGAAGGACGAGGGCGAGAATGCGCGGTAGTGGCTTCGGGCGCGTTGAGGGCAATGTTGGCGGCGGAATCGAATGCGACGCCGAGAAATGCGAGGCCCTGGCAGATTTTTGCGCGGATGGGCACGGCGTGTTCGCCGATGCCGCCGGTGAAAACGATCAGGTCGAGTCCGCCGAGAGCGGCGGCGTAAGCGGCGATGGTCTTGCGGATTTGCGCGCAGAAAATTTCGATGGCGAGCTGGGATTTTGAGTCGCCGGAAGCGGCGGCGGATTCGAGGTCGCGCATGTCCGACTTCCCTGCCGAGAGAGCGACGAGGCCGGAATCGTGATTGAGCATTTTTTCGAGGGCCTCGGCGTCGAGATTTTTCACGCGCATCAGATATAGAAGGATGCCGGGATCGAGATCGCCGCTGCGCGTGGCCATGGGAATTCCGCCGGTGGGAGTGAGACCCATGCTGGTATCGATCGAGCGGCCGTCTTTGATGGCGCAGAGGCTGGCGCCATTACCGAGGTGGGCGACGACGGTGCGCGGCGGCAAAGCTTTGTCCTTACCCATTTGGCGGACGATCGATTCGTACGACAGGCCATGAAAACCGTAGCGGCGGATGCCTTCCTGGTAGAGAGCCTGCGGCAGCGGGAAATGCGCGGCGGATTCGGGGATGGTGGTGTGAAACGCAGTGTCAAAGCAGGCGAATTGCGGAATGCCGGGAAACAGTTTTTCGGTGGACTCGATGAGGGCAAGCGCGGCGGGAATATGGAGCGGCGCGAAATGAACGCAGGCGCGAAGGTCGGCGATGACGGCGGGAGTGATGCGCTGGTGAGCGGTGAGGCGCGGACCTCCGTGAACGACGCGGTGGCCGATGGCGATGGGTTTTGAGTTTGAAAATTCGGCGAGCCACTGGGCGGCTAGGGTGAGGGCCTGGTCGGGCGATTTGAAGTCGGCGTCTCGAGAGCGCAGAGTCGCGCCGGAAGCGTCTTTGAGTTCGATTTTGCCGGAGGCGCGGCCGATGCCCTCGGCTAGGCCGTCGAGAATGCGGATTTCGTCCAGGTCGTGCGCGTCGCCGGAATCGGTGGGAGCGGGAGCGTAGAGGCCGAATTTCAGCGAAGACGAGCCGGCGTTGATGGCGAGGATATTGTGGTCAGGCACGGAGGCTCCTGGTTGGGCGCAGGGCAATTTGCGCGCAGGCACGCGCTGTAACCAAACGCATGCGCTGCATTCACAGAATAGTACGGTACGGAAATGAAAGGTGTGCGAAAGTTACGAAATCGATGGTGAAGCGGACGGGCGATTCGTTCGCGGGAGCGAGAAAGCCATGGCGGCGGAACAAGCGACGCAATTGTTGACGACGGAAGAACAGCGAAAGATGAATGCGTACTGGCGCGCGTGCAACTACATGTGCGGCGGAATGATTTATCTGCGCGACAATCCCCTGCTGCGCGAGCCGCTGCGTCCAGAGCACACGAAAAATCGATTGCTGGGACATTGGGGATCGGATCCGGGGCAGACGTTCACGTGGGTGCATTTGAACCGGGTGATCAAGAAATACGATCTGAACATGATTTACATTTCGGGGCCGGGGCATGGCGCCCCGGCGATGCTTTCGAATTGCTATTTGGAAGGACGGTATTCGGAAATTTATCCGGAGAAGAGCCAGGACGCGAAGGGGCTGCTGAATTTGTTTCGCGCGTTTTCGTTTCCCGGGCAACTGGGAAGCCACTGCACGCCGGAAGTGCCGGGATCGATTCACGAGGGCGGCGAGCTGGGATACAGCTTGTCGCACGGATTCGGGGCGGCGTTCGACAATCCGGATCTGATTGTGAGTGTGGTGGTGGGCGACGGCGAGTCGGAGACGGGGCCGCTGGCGACTTCGTGGCATTCGAACAAATTTTTGAATCCGATACGCGACGGGGCGGTGCTGCCGATTTTGCATTTGAACGGATACAAGATCGCGAATCCGACGGTGCTGGCGCGGATTGAGCCGGAGGAACTGGAGCAGCTTTTCCGCGGATACGGGTGGACGCCGCATGTGGTGGAGGGCGACGACCCGGAGTTGATGCATCCGAAGATGGCGGAGGCGGTGGAAGCGTGCGTTCTGCAAATTCGCGCGATTCAAGAAGAGGCGCGAAGAACGGGGCGAGCGGAACGTCCGCGGTGGCCGATGATTATTTTGCGTTCACCGAAAGGATGGACGGGACCGAAGGAAGTGGATGGCCACCACGTGGAGAATTTCTGGCGAGCGCACCAAGTGCCGGTGACAGATGTGCAGACGAATCCCGAGCATTTGAAAATTGTGGAGGATTGGCTGCGGAGCTACCGGCCGGAGGAATTGTTTGACGCGAACGGGACGCTGATCGAGGAGTTGCGGGAAATGGCGCCGAAGGGCGAGCGGAGGATGACCGCGAATCCGCACGCGAACGGCGGGAAATTGAGGAAGGTGCTGAACCTGCCGGATTTCCGGAAGTATGAAGTGGCGACGGGCGGTCCGGGGCAGAGGGAAACTTCGCCGACGGCGACGCTGGGAAAATTTCTCCGCGATGTGATGCGGCAGAACATGCAGACGTTCCGAGTGTTCAGTCCGGATGAAAACGCTTCGAACAAGCTGGAGGATTTGTACGACGCGACGTGGAAGACGTGGATGGCGCGGATCAAGCCGATTGATGCGGATGGGAGCGACATCGCGACGGACGGGCGGGTGATGGAGATGCTGAGCGAGCACACTCTGGAAGGATGGCTGGAGGGTTACATCCTGACGGGGCGGCACGGACTGCTGAATACATACGAGGCGTTCGTGCACATCATCGATTCGATGTACAACCAGCACGCGAAATGGCTGGAAAAATCGAAACTGGAAATCGATTGGAGGGCGCCGATATCGTCGTTGAATCTGCTGATCACGTCGCTGGTGTGGCGGCAGGATCACAACGGATTCACACACGAGGATCCGGGATTTCTGGATGTGGTGAGCAACAAGAGCGCGAACGTGACGCGGATTTATTTGCCGCCGGACGCGAATTGCCTGTTGAGCGTGGGCGATCACTGCCTGCGCAGCGAAAATTATGTGAACGTGATTGTGGCCGACAAGCAGCCGCACTTGATTTACCTGACGATGGAAGAGGCCGTGGTGCACTGCACGAAAGGAATCGGAATCTGGGATTGGGCGAGCACCGACGACGGCGCAGAACCCGATGTGGTGATGGCGAGCGCGGGCGACGTGATGACGATGGAGGCGCTCGCCGCAGTGGCGATCCTGCGGGAACATTTTCCGGCGCTGAAAATCCGGTTTGTGAATGTGGTGGACTTGTACCGGCTGCAGCCGGACACGGAACATCCGCATGGATTGTCGGATCGCGATTTCGATTCGCTATTCACGAAAGACAAGCCGGTGATTTTCAATTTTCACGGATATCCGTGGCTGATTCACAAATTCACGTACAGGCGGACGAACCATTCGAACATCCACGTGCGCGGGTACAAGGAAAAAGGAAACATCAACACGCCGCTGGAACTGGCGATCCGAAATCAGGTGGACCGGTTCACGCTGGCGACCGACGTGATCGATCGAGTGCCGAGCCTGCAGGAGCCGGGCGCGCATTTGAAGGAATGGTTGAAGGCGCAGATCATCGAAAATATTGCATACGCGTATAAGGAAGGAATCGATAAGCCGGAAATCCGGAACTGGCGATGGCCGCTGAAGAAATAGCGGCCCGCGATTGATGTGCGGCGCGAATTATTGCGTGGCGGTACCGGGCGGAGGCGCGGCGAGATTGAGGTCGTCAAATTTGCGCCATTTGTAAAACGCGATCGAGACGATCCAACTGAGCGCGAACAGGCCGACGATGAAGAATCCGAGCGCGCCGAAATTGTCGTTGAGGCGGACGATCGAGTCCCAGAACCAGCCGGTGAGATGAAGGTGGCCGGCGAGAAGGCCGAGAGCTTCGATGCCGCCGACGACGAGAGCGACGATCACGGAGACGGACGTGATCGTCATGTTGTAGTAGAGCTTGCGAATTGGTTTTACGTAGGCCCAACCGTAGGCGCCGAGCATGAGGATGTTGTCGGTGGTGTCGATGAGCGACATGCCGGCGGCGAAGAGCGTTGGGAAAACAAGGATCGACCAGATCGAGAGGCCTTTGGCGGCTTCGGCGGCGGATATCCCCAGCAGACCAATTTCGGTGGCGGTATCGAATCCCAAACCAAACAAAATTCCGAGCGGGTACATGTGCCAGCTGCGGGTGATCATTTTGAACATCGGACGAAACAGGCGCGAGAGAAAACCGCGGCTGCCGAGAAGCATGTCGAAGTCTTCTTCGACGTAAGGTTCGCCGCGGCGGACGCGGACAAAGGCGCGGTAGATCGAGCGAAGGACGATCAGGTTGACGATGGCGATGGCGAGCAGGAAAAACGCGGAGACCAGCGTGCCAACGACGGCGCCGATTTGCTTTATCGAGTCGACTTTATGCTGCAGGGCGATGGCGGTTCCGGCGATGGCGGCGGAGCCGATGACCACGATGGTGGAATGGCCGAGCGAAAACATGAAGCCGACGGCGACGGGGCGTTTGCCGTCTTGCATGAGTTTGCGGGTAACGTTGTCGATGGCGGCGATGTGGTCGGCGTCGACGGCGTGACGAAGGCCGAAGCTGTAGGCCAGCAGCGCGGTGCCGAGGAGTACTGGATAGTTATGAAAGGCGATGGCGGCCCAAATCCAGGCGCCGACGTTGAAAATCGCGAGCAGGGTGTATATGCCGATGATGCGGCCGCGCAGGTTGGCGGAGGAATCGTCGAAAACCGATTGGAGGGTGAAAGACATGTCCGCGAGCGGAGAACCACGAATAACATATTTTGTAAAATCGTGCCACGGTGCGGCGGTAAGTGGCGAGTTCGCGAGTCGCGCGGTGCGGCGAGGCATCTGATGGATTGCGAGGGCGCATCCATTCGATGGTGAGGTCGTGGTAGGTTTCGAATGCGAGCGGATGCTGGACGTGCCGAGTTGAGGCGGAGCGAGTGAACGAGCGCGGACGAAAAACGGATGTATTCGTAATCGGCGGCGGGCCGGCAGGGCTTGCGGTGGCGATTGCTGCTCGGCAGAAGGGATTTTCGGCGATCGTGGCGGATGGCGCCGGGCCGGCGATCGATAAACCGTGCGGCGAAGGACTGATGCCGGAAGCGATTACGGCACTTCGTGAGCTGGGAGTGGATGTGCGCGAGGCGGAAGGACGAGCGTTCCGCGGAATCCAGTTTTGGGATCGAGGGCGGCACGTGCGAGCGGATTTTCCGTCCGGAGCGGGATTCGGAATGCGGCGGACGGCATTGCACGAATTACTGATTCGCCGCGCGGAAGCGTGCGGTGTGGAAATTTTGTGGAACTCACCGGTAACGGCGATCGAGCGGAACGGAGTGCGTCTCGCGAATGGCACGATTTCGGCAAGATGGATTGCGGGCGCGGACGGCAGTGGATCGCGGGTGCGCAAGTGGAGCGGACTGGAAGGCGGTGCAACGCGAACGCGGCGATGGGCGACGCTGCGGCATTACCGGACCAGGCCATGGTCGGATTACATGGAGATTTATTGGGGCCGAAAGGCCCAGGGATATGTGACGGCGGTATCCGGGGAAGAAATTTCGGTGGTGGCGATTGCCGAGACGCGCGAGGATGCGCGATTTGAAAATGCGCTGAACGATTTGCCAAAGTTGCGCGAGCGGATCGGAAATGCGGAGCCGATCGGCCGCGAGCGCGGTGCCGTGACCGAGACGAAAACGTATCGGCGCGTGACGCGCGGGCCGGTGGCACTGGTGGGCGATGCTTCGGGCGGAGTGGATGCGATCACCGGCGAAGGATTGCGATTGGCGTTTCGACATGCGCTGACGCTGGCGGAGGCGATGTCTGCCGGAGATATGGCGAGGTATGAAGCGGCACATCGAGAGATGGCGCGGCGGCCGGTGTGGATGAGCCGGCTGATGCTGCAGCTTGGGCGGAATCCGTGGCTGCGCGGGAGAGCGATGCAGGCGTTTGCCGAAACGCCGGGGCTATTCGAGCGGATGATCGCGATTCATGTGGGCGAAGCGACGCCGCGGGAAATTGTGTCCACGAGCGCGGCGATGGGCTGGCAATTCCTGGCGACGTAGCCATGCGCGTACCACGTTGGCTGCGACGGGTTTCCGAATAAATTCAAACTGAAAACTACAATTGAGTTGGCTCGAACGGGCGTCTGCGCATTACTGCGTTTGCGTGAGCACCACTTCCCACGATTGTGGCTTGCCGGGTTCGAAGTTGACGTTGCTGGAACGCAGGATCAGATGAGACGGGATAGCTCCCTGGGCGCCACGGCCGAAAGGATCGTCGGGTGCGGCGTAGGTTGAAAATTTCACGGGCAAATCGGATTCCGTCACCTGGACGCGCATCGCGTGGTCTTTTGTAGCTACAACATACCGACTTTTCCCTTCCTCGGGTGGCTGGTCGCTGTTTTCGATGCGATCGGCGCGCGTGGGAATCGCCATCCATAGCAGCTGGACGTTGACGGCGTGCGACGCGGTGATCGTTTCGCTGCGCCGGATGCCGCGAGCGGTGAGCGACCAGGTGACTGTGGTGGTGAGGCCCGGATCGATTGTTTCGCCCGCCTTTTCGCCGACGACCACCCAGTTTCTCCATGTTGCGGTGATGCTGCGCGCGTCCGGCGCGAACTTGATTTCGTCGGCGCCGTCGGCGGCGGCGATGGTGCGGCCGTCCGCGAGCCCGAGAAACGGAGTGAAGCAGGGGTAGATTTTCTCGACGGGCACGGCAAACAGAGAAAAACCGAACGGCGCGGGCTGGTAATCGGAGGTGGCGGCTTTCGGTCCAGTGACAAACGGCAATGCAAAATGGAAATTTTTGTTGCGGACAACCCATACGCCGAACTGGCGACCCGGGCCATCGCGAAACGAGACGTAGCGGTTGACGTCTGGCAGATCGAGTGACGATGGGAACGAAACGACTTTTTCGGCTGCAAGAGCGCGCGTGAGAGTCATTTCCGAATCAGCGAGCTTGCCGAAAAACGTGGTGGTCTGCTGCCACTCGCGGTCTTCGCCGATGTAACTGTATTCGCCGCGGCCCTTGGCGAAAATCTTCAGCAAGTGAGTGTTGTTGTCGAAGTCGAGGCGCAAAGAAATCCAGGCGCGATTGTATGCGGCGGCGAGTTCGGGAAGTGGCGCTGGACGAAACTCAGGATATTCGGCGGCGAAGGCGGCGATTTCGAGCGTGTCCATATAACTGATGTCGCCAATGCTGCGGCCCCAGGGGTAACCGTAACCGTCGGAAGAAAGCAAATCCCACCAGAGCTGAAACTGCGCTTTCAGAGAGGGCGCCACGGATTTCTGGATGTCCGTGCGATTTGCGATGACCGCGGCATCGTAGACGGCACGGGCGTATTCGTTGGAGTATCGATCGAAGCGGCCGGTTGTTGGCGCGTCATCGGCGAAGAGAGCGCCCTGGGTGAACTGACGCGCGGCGGCGTCGAGCAGACTATCGAGCGCGAGACGATCCGTATCAATGCCGAGTTCGAAGCTGATCGCGGCGATGCGTGCTGCGACGCCGAGATAATTCTGCGGAAGATTGATGAGCCGCTGCGTTTTGGGATCGTAGAAGCGAGTGGGATCGAGAAGTGAGCGGTAGGCGGATTTTTGAACGGGCGTGAGGGATTGCCAGAGCTGGTTGTGATCGAGGTCTGCGCCGTATGCGAGGAGCGCTTCGGCGCAATCGAGCTGGGCCCACGTTTTGCCGCCGTGGGTTCGTTCGATGGCGGCCATCTGGCCGACCAGTGCAGGAATATTTTTTCCGCCGACGGTGTCGGTTCGGGCGAGTTCGGCATACAGACCGAGAGCACGAGCAAAAGCGCCCCAGGAAAACTCGCCGGTGGTCATCGCTCCGAGGACGCGTTCGGGCGCGGGTTCGAGAGTCTGGATGGCAGCCGCGTGGACGGCGATTTGCTGGGCGAGGAACGCGCGGATATCGGCGTCGAGTTGGGTGACGGCGGTTTGCGGAGGCGCCCCGGGAGATTGAGCGGGCGCGGCGGCGGAGTTGAATAATAAAGATGCGGTGAGAAGGACTCGAAGAAGCTGAGGGCTAAAGCCACGGAGTCTGCGGTTCACTTTTGATTTTCAGCTTCGAGTTGGGCGAGGCTTTCGCGGACCGAGTTCGCGTCCGGAGCTTTCGGGGCGGCTTTCAAATAGGCGCGCAACTCGCGCGCGGCGCCATCGAGATCGTGACTGGCGCCATAAATCTGGGCGAGTAGCAGATGGGCCTGCGGAATGTGATGGTGATGGTCGGCGGCGATAGCTTCCTGCGCGTTGCGTTGCGCTTCCTGAAGAAGATTGGTGTGAAAGTCGGCGACAGCGGTGTAGAGGTGCGCGTAGGCGTTTTCGTTGGGCTGCAGGGCAAGAGCGCGATCGGAAAAATCGAGAGTTTTCTGCCAGTCGCTTTCGGCGGCGGATAAATCGGCGAGGCAGAGATATCCCGGCGCGTAGCCGGCATCGACGGTAGTGGCCTGGGCACAGGCGTCGCGGGCGTCTTCCGGGCGTTTCGCGGCTTGCAAAGTTTGGCCGAGCAGCGCCCATGCGGCGGAATATTGAGGATATTGCTGAACGGCATTGCGAAGGTGCGTCTCGGCGGAATCGTATTTCTTCAATTTCAGATCGTTGCAGCCTTTTTTGTATTCGTCGCGGGCGTGATCGGGAATGGTGAACGAGGCAGCGCTGACGACGATTCCCTGATGATCTCCGGTGGCCCACATCAGGCAAGGATCGTCGAGGTCATCAGGGAGATCGCTGGGGCCTGGGCCGCCGATGTCGGCGGGACCGCGTGACGACGAAGAATCGTTGATTGGAAAGCCGGCGTTCGGGACTTGCTGGGCAGCGAGGCGCGGCGCGAGAAATGAAAATGCGGCGAGAGAAAGGGCGAGGAGGGCGAGAGGCGTCTTGACCGGTATTGGCATGGCGTAGCTCCGGTAGCGCGATTGTACATCAGTTCTATGGGTGCGGGAGCGACGTACGGCAGGAAACGCGGGAAAGAATCGAGGAAAAGTGGTGAGCCGGGTAGGACTCGAACCTACAACCCGCTGCTTAAGAGGCAGCTGCTCTACCATTGAGCTACCGGCCCACTAGGACGAAGATTGTAGCACGAGGGATTGGCTGGCCCAATCAGGAACGGAGGCGGACTGGAGGAATTTTTCGCGTGGCGAAGGGGTGCGCGGAGGAGGAACGGCGCGCTGAAGGCCGCGGCGCTACATTGAAACCTTAAAGGCCCGGCAATTCCCTGCTGAACGTGCGAAGCGGCGAAGTTATTTTGCGGGGAGCTTGGGGGCGGCGCGAAGGGATGCGGCGATTTCTTTGGCGACCTGGCGGGCGCGATTGATGTCGCCGGGGCCGAAGGAAATGGCGGCGACGCGGGCATGGCCTCCGCCGCCGAATTTTTCGCTGATGGAGGCGAGATTGACTTCGGGCGGTACGTCCTTCCACGGGCTGGTGCCGACCGAGACCTTGGAACGAATCTGCGAAGCGCTGAGGCCGACGGAGTAGGTGGCGTCTGGAAACAGATAATACGGCACGAATTTGTTGTAACCCTCGAGATCCAAATCACTAACATCGAAATAAATTACGCCGTCGCGCGATTCGGCGCGTTCGCGAAAAATATCCATCGAGCGGCGGTGGCGTTCGAGCAAGGGGCCGAGGTGTTTCTGCACGATGGGCAGCTCGACCATTTCTTTGAGCGAAAGATTGGCCATGTAAGGAATGAGTTTGGGAACCAGATCGTGTTCGGGCGCGGCTTCGATGACGAGAGCAAGTTGGGTGGCCGGAGCCTGGAGGCTGACGGCTTCGGCGGCATCCTTGAATTGCGCACCGTCGATGATGTCTCCCCAATAGATCAGGTCGGCGATCGGTTTTGGATCGAAGCCGAATTTCTGCGCGGCGGTGTCGGCGATGAATTTGGTGCAGGATTTGTAGGTTGGATCGTAAAACTTTTTGCCGGAGCGATCGGCGCGAAAATTGGCGGCGTCTTCGGGAGTGAGGAAGGCGCTTTGATGATGATCGAACCACCAGGTAAGAAGCGGCGAAGTGGAATATTTGAAATCAACGATGGCGTTTTCATCGCCGTCGAACAGGCCGTCTTCGAAGGGTTTCGAAGCTTTGTGGGTCATGCCGGTGTAATGGAATTCGGCGGAGGGATTGATGCGTTCGCGATAGAAGCGGGAGAAGGTGGCGGCGGAGGCGGCTCCGTCGAAGCATTTATCGTGAAAGCAAACGCGAACTTTCAAATTCGTCTCCGGGTGCGAGGCCAATGAGGATGGACGGTGAATGCGCGGATGTCAAGTAAGGTTCGGGAGCGAGTGGAAAGGCCAGGAAGAAAAAGGATGGGCGAAGTTTCCGGGAAGGATGCTCCGGCACGCAGCAAGTCCCTTGCGAAAACTTCGCCCGTGGCCCGAGGAAATCAGGGCTTGAAAATCTGGTCGGCCAAATCGGCGGCGACCGGTACGCGAAACTTTTCGTGCTGGAATGCTTTGATCATCAGGAATATCCAGAGGACGAAGGCGAGCAGGTTGATGATCGAAAGCAGTCCCATCCCGGCGGAGAAACCGCCGACGCCGTGGGTCATGATGCTGAAACCGAAAAACATTCCGAGGACGATGCTGAGAATGTGCAGTCCGCCGAAGACGACGATGGATTGCGCGGCATGGAAGCGGACGAAGGGCCGCTTATCGATGAAATAGAAGACCAGGCCAGTGAGCCATCCGAGCAGGTAGCAGAGCGCTCCGGCGACGTTTTCCTGCATTCCTTCTGATGTGGCGACGGGAACGGCAGAAGGACCGGAGGAAGCGGCGGACGCGGGCGTTGGCGCGCCGCAACTGGGACAAAAGCCGGCGTTGTCTGCGACTGCGGCACCGCACTTGGTGCAATGTGGCATGAACGATCTCCTAGTGTGGGTCTGGGCCCTGTTGGTGGCGAAGGGTAACAAAGGAGGTAGCGTGCGGCAAGGCGAAGTTTGCGTGGAGGCGGGATGCCGCGCTGAAGGCCGCGGCGCTACATCTAAATCTTAAAGAGGGCGCCGAGACGCGATGGCGTTTGGCGCAGGCGGCGTGGAAGTGAGGCGGGGATGCTGCTAAACTCGGCGCGTGCGGTCGTGGCGGAATTGGCAGACGCGCCAGCCTTAGGAGCTGGTGGGCGAAAGCCCGTAGGGGTTCGAGTCCCTTCGGCCGCACCAACTTCCTCCGTGGTACGGATCCTCACTTCGTTTTACTGTTCAGTTTAATCGTCATCGACAGGCCGAGGATTCGGTTGGAATCCCAGCCCACCGGCAGGTTGACCGACTGAAGCAGAAAGTATGGGCGGACCGAAAGCGCATCTGTGATGGGAAATCGAACTCCTGCCTGAAAGCGATTCTGGGTAAAGCTGCCACCAGCGGCGAAGCTGTTCGTGCCGGGAACGAAAAAAAGTTCGTCGCTCACGACGACGACCGGGCGCCGCTTCATCGGCACCGGCAGTGTGTAATCGACGCCAGGTCGAATTCGAATTCGGGCGGAAGCGATAAGGTCGTCGGGAAGACGCCCCTCGATTAACGTCCGGAGATTTGGCCGCCACGGCCCTCGCGAAGTGGCCACGGTTACGTTGAGGAGCAGGCGGTTTTCGTACGCGACTGCGGGATTTCCCGGGAAACGTTGGTAGCGGTAGATCGGAGTAATCGTCAGCCACGGCCGGACGCGAAACGCGATGCCACCCTGGAAAAAGTATTCGTAGAAATTCGAAACGTGTTCGTCGGATCGTTGGTGCGCCTCAAATTCCAGCGAAGTGCCGGGCGTCAATCCGTAGGAAATTCCCTGATCGAGCCATAGACCCAGCTTTTTGTCGTCTTCCGGGTCTTCCGGGGGCTGAGGCTGCTGCGCGGCGGCGCGGCCGACGACGAGGAAACAGAGTACGGCGGCGAGCAAAAGGCATTTTCGGATGAGCATGGGGACGGGCATCTATCGCGTTCGGCTCTAAGGGGCGAGCGAGGAGTTGCCGGACATCATATAGACAACAACGGCTCGTAGAAAGAAATTCTAGCTACGGTTTCATGCTCGATCATGCCGGCTATTCGACAGATCTAAGCATCTGGTACCCCAAAGGCAAATGATTCAAGCCAGTGCGCCGGCCTGCGGGGCTAAGTTTGCGTGAAAGCGGGATGCCGCGCTGAAGGCCGCGGCGCGACATTTACACCTTAAAGACGGCGCCGAGGCGCGACACCTTGACTATCTACAGCTAGTCGTGTAGATAATCATGGTATGGGGAAACCAAGCGATCTGGTTCAGGGCACTCTCGATCTTCTGATTCTGAAAACTATTTCGCTCGAGCCGAAGCACGGCTGGGCGATCGCCAAACGAATCCAACAAATTTCCCGCGACGTGCTGCAAGTGCAGCAAGGATCGCTCTACCCTGCCCTGCACCGGCTGGAGCAGAAAGGCTGGGTGCGTGCGAAGTGGGGCGAAACCGAGACGGGACGCCAAGCGAAGTTCTACGCGCTGACCGCCGCGGGGCGCGCTCAACTGGAAAATGAAAAAGACAACTGGAGCCGGCTGTCGGCTGCCATCGATCTGGTAGTGGAGACGCCGTAGGAGCGCGCCGCGATGAACAAGACACAAAACTGGATCGACCGGCTGCGCGCGAAGGTGCAGACGCTGTTTGGCAAGCGCGCCGCGGAGCATCAGCTGGACGATGAAATGAAATTCCATCTGGAGCAGCAGATCGCCGAGAACGTGGCGGCGGGGATGAGCGCGGAAGACGCGCGCAACGCAGCGCTGCGAATGTTTGGCAACGCGGCGGTGCTGAAAGAAGAGGCGCGCGACGCGTGGGGATGGAATTGGCTGGAGCAGACGACGCAAGACGTGCGGTACGGATTGCGCGCGCTGCGAAAGAGCCCGATGTTCACGGCGGTGGCGGTGTTGACGCTGGCGCTGGGCATCGGCGCGAACACGGCGATTTTTTCGTTCGTGTATGGGGTGCTGCTTGCGCCGCTGCCCTACCGCGATGCTGCGAGCCTGGTGGTGTTGAACGAAACGACGCCGAGAGTGGGGACGGTGAGCGTGTCGTATCTGAATTTTGTGGACTGGCGCGCGCAGAATCAATCTTTCTCGCAGATGGCGTACGTGGAGCAGATGAGCTTCAACCTGGCGGGCGCGGGTGTCAGCCGGCCGGAGAATATTCGAGGCGACGCGGTACCGCCGAATTATCTTTCGATGATGGGCGTGCAGCCGCTGCTGGGCCGCGATTTCGACGCGGCGGAAGGAAATGCGGGGGCGCCGCGCGTTTTGCTGCTCGGCTATGAGATCTGGCAATCGCATTTTGGCGCGGACCCAGGCGTGGTTGGGCGCACGATTGCGCTCGATGGAAACAACTTCACGATCATCGGGGTGCTGCCGGCGAATTACCGGTCGCTGGACAAGATCGACGTGATGCTGCCGCTTGGCGTGTGGCTGACGAACAACAAGCAAGATGAGTCGAGCCGAGGAGATCGCGGAGACAGCACGGTGTTCGGACGGCTCGCGCCGGGCGTTTCGTACAAGCAAGCGCGGGTGGAGATGGAAGGAATCGCCGCGCGGCTGGCGAAGCAATATCCGGAGGCGAACGATCAATTCGGTGTGGAACTGACTTCGATTCGCGAAGCGTTCGCGGGAAATATGCGAACGCAGATTCTGGTGCTGTTTGGCGCCGTGGTATTTGTGCTGCTGATCGCGTGCGCGAACGTGGCGAATCTGTTTCTGGTTCGCGGGGCGGCGAGGTCGAAGGAGATTGCGCTACGCATGGCGTTTGGCGCGAGCCGGATGCGAATTGTCCGGCAACTGCTGACCGAGAGCCTGGTGCTGGCGCTGCTGGGAAGCGCAGTAGGGTTGCTGCTGGCATTCGGCGGAGTGAGGCTGATCACGGGCTTGATTCCGATGGACTCGCTTGCCGGCGCGCAGGTGGGGCTGAATGGCGCGGTGCTGCTGTTTACGGCGGGCGCAGCTTTGATCGCGGCGGCGCTTTTTGGAATTGCGCCGGCCATTTATGGCGCGAAGCGTGACGTGCAGAGCGATCTGAAGGAAGGCGGGAGGACGGCGAGCGTTGGGGCGTCGCACAACCGGCTGCGTTCGGTGCTGGCAGTGGTGGAGATTTCGCTCGCGCTCGTGCTGCTGGCCGGAACCGGGCTGATGCTGCAGAGCCTATACAAATTGATTCGCGTGAATCCCGGGTTCCGACCGGAGCGGGTGTTGACGATGGAAATGTATTTGAGTTCGCAACGCTACGACAAAGAGCCGGCGGTACTGGCATTTTGGAAGCAGGTGCTGGACGGTGTGCGCGCGCTGCCGGGCGTGGAAAGCGCGGCCCTGGGAAATCATATTCCGCTCACAGATAGCCACGGGCGCACGGATATTACGATCGAGGGAATGGCGCTGCTGAAGCCAGGAAGTTTTCCGCATCCGGATACTCACGGAATTTCTCCGGACTACGTGAAGACTTTGGGGATGACGCTCGAGCGCGGTCGAGAATTCACGGACGAAGACAACGGAACGGCTCCGCTGGTGGCGCTGGTGAACGACAGGCTCGCGCGGCAGTATTGGCCGAATCAGGATCCGATCGGAAAACGATTCATGTGGGGACGGCTGGATCCGAACGCGAAGGAACCGCCGAAGTGGCTGACCGTCGTCGGCGTGGTGGGCGACACAAAAATGTACGGGCTCGAAAATCCGTCGCGCCTCGAAGTGTATTGCCCGCTGCAGCAAAACGTTTACAGTGATGCGACGCTGCTGGTGAAATCGAGAATCGATGAGGCCGCGCTGACCGCGGCGATTCGCGGCGTGGTGGCTTCGGCGGATAAAGACCAACCGATTTTTGGAATCGCGACGATGGACAAGATTGTGAGTGACGGAGTGTCGTCGCAGCGGATGACCCTGGTGTTGCTCGGATTATTCAGCGGACTGGCGGTGATCCTGGCGGCGATCGGAATTTACGGCGTGATTTCGTACGCGGTGGCCCAGAGGACGCATGAGATCGGAATCAGGATGTCGCTCGGTGCGCAGCGCGGCGACATATTGAAGATGATTCTGGGGCAGGGCGGGAAAATCGCGCTGGTCGGAATTGTGATTGGAGTGGCGGCGGCGTTTGGATTTACGCGGATGATGAGTGGGTTGCTGTATTCGGTGCGAGCGGGCGATCCGCTGACGTTTGCGGCGGTGACGGGATTGCTGGTTGTAGTTGTGCTGCTCGCATGCTACTTACCGGCACGGCGCGCGATGGGCGTGGAGCCGATTACGGCGCTGAGGCATGAGTAGCGGCGGAAGTGTTGTGCGTGGCGGCAGAGTGGTGGCGGAGTTTGCGCGAAGATTGCACGAATGCCGGATGCCGCGCTGAAGGCCGCGGCGCTACATTGAAATCTTAGAGGCGGCGCGTCATCACATTGAATCCCTAGAAGCTGGGCGTGCGGCGAGGATTCATAGTTTCAAGGTAACGGCTCGGGCTTTCGCGCGGCGAACTGCGTCAATCCGGTCACACATTCCCTCCAAAACTAAAGGCGAATACCGGGCGTTGCGTTGCGGGCGTTGCAGATGCGCGCGCGTTGAAAGATTCGTGGCTCTGATTCGAGCGGCTCCCCTTATACTAAAAGTTGCGGCTAGCGCGGATACATCCGTGGTGCGGCTCGGTGTGTTTGTGCGGGTGCGCTGGGCGGCGATTGCACTTTGCTGCGGGAGCCAGGGCTTTTGGGGATTCGGAGAATCGGGCGGATGACGAGGTTTTTGAGCTTCGTGGGCGCGTTCGTGAGCACGTGGGCGTTCGTGAGCGCGTGCGTGTGTGTTTGCGCGATGACGGTGGCGGGACAGAGCGGGCGGGGAGAATTGCGGCTGAAGGTGACTGATCCAGCCGGGCTGGGCGTGAAGTCCACGGTCGAGATCACGAGCGAGGCGAACCAGTATCGCAGCACGCTGACGACGAGCGAACAAGGCACGCTGGATGTGCAACGGCTGCCGTTTGGAATCTACCGGATCGACATCGCGCAGGCGGGATTTGCAGCGGAATCCGACACGGTGGAAATACGCAGCACGATTGCGATCGATTTTGCGATCCAGCTGAAGCTGCCGTCGGTGAAAGAAACGATGGAGGTGAAAAGTCCGGGCACGCTGATCGATCCAGACCAGGCCGGTGCCGTCAGCCAGATCGGGTCGGACACGATCGAGAAGCGCGTGAGTTCCCTGCCCGGACGCTCGCTGCAAGATCTCGTGAACTCGCAGCCCGGATGGCTGTACGAAGGAAACGCGGTGCTGCATCCGCGCGGCTCCGAGTATCAGACCCAGTTCGTAGTGGACGGAATTCCGCTGACCGACAACCGGTCGCCGAGTTTCGGGCCGGCGATCGACGCGGACGATGTGCAATCGATCAGCATTTATACCGCGGGAATTCCGGCGGAATACGGGCGGAAGATGGGCGGCGTGGTGGAAGTAAATACGATCCAGGACCCGCAGGCCGGATTTCACGGCCAGGTGGTGCTGTCCGGCGGAAGCTTTGATACCGCCGGGGCGTACGCGCAAGGGCAATACGTGTGGGGCAAGAACACGCTGGGTGCGAGCGCCACCGGCAGCATGACCGGGCATTACTTGAATCCGGTGGTGCCGGAAAATTACACCAACACCGGAACACTGGGCGATTTTTCGGTGCACTATCAGCGCGATTTCACGCTGAAAGACCGCCTGAGCTTGAGCGTGCGGCATGAAAGCTCGAACTACGATCTGCCGAACGAATATGTACAGCAGACATTCTGCTACGCGCCGGGGCAGACGACCGGTCCGCCGTGCCAGCGGCAGACCGCGGATAACGTCGAGACGATCGGAACGATCTCGTACCAGCACACTTTTTCGTCAAACGTGATGGCCGACATTCGGGCGATGGTGCGCGACAACGCCAACGATTTCAATTCCAACGACCTGTCGAACCCGATCGCATTGTTTCAACACAACTGGTTTCGCGAAGGATATGTGAAAGGCAGCATGACCGTGATTCATGGCCGGCACGAGATCAAGTTTGGCGTCGAGTCTGACAATACATTTCTGAACGAGAATTTCCGTTACGCGATTACCGACCCGACGCAGTTCGATCCCGGCACGCCGCTGACGTTCAGTTTCATCGCCAACCGGCCGGACCTGGAGCAATCGGCGTTCGTGCAGGATTTAGTGCATTTGGGAAACTGGACGGTGAGCGCGGGTCTGCGTTGGGACCACTACCAGCTTTTCCTGAATCGCCAGGCGGTGGATCCGCGCTTTGCGATTGCCCGCTACTTCCGTTCAGCCGATTTGGTGGTTCATTTTTCGTACGACCGCGTGTTTCAGACGCCGTCGTTTGAAAATATTCTGCTGTCGAGTTCCACGGCCGCCACGCAGCTTGATCCGATTTCGCTGCAACTGCCGGTGGAACCCTCAGAAGGAAATTATTACGAAGCAGGCGTGACCAAGGGATTTTTCGGGAGAGTAAAACTGGACGCGAATTACTTCCGGCGCCTGGTGAACAATTACGCGGACGACGATCAGATCGCGAACACGACGATCAGTTACCCAATCGCGTTCCGGAAGGCGATTATTTATGGAGCGGAAGCGAAGTTGGACGTCCCGGACTGGCACAAATTTTCGGGGTTCCTGAGTTACACCTACACGGTGGGCAACGCGTGGTTTCCGGTGACCGGCGGATTATTTTTGGGCGACGATGCGGTGATTCCAACGTCAGGGCATTTGCCGGACTCGCAGGACCAGCGGAACACGGTGCGCGGGCGGGTGCGCTATCAGGTGACGCCGCGGTTTTGGGTGGCCGGCGGAGTTCAGTACGACACCGGATTGCCGTTTGATTTTCAGTGCGATCCATCGTTGACGATGCCGCAGTGCATCGCCGGCGTGGTGCAGCAATACGGGCAGCAGGTGGTGAACCGGATCAATTTCGATCGCGGACGGATTTATCCGGCGTTTCAGGTGAACGCATCGGCAGGGGCGAATATATATACGTCCGACCGGATGAAGATGCAGTTGCAGTTGGACGGGCAGAATTTGACGAACGTGCTCAACGTGATCGATTTCGGGGGATTGTTCTCGGGCAACGCGATTGGTCCGTCGCGGAGCTACGCGCTCAGGCTACAGACGACGTTCTAGCCTTCACATATCTGCGGCGCTCGCGAAGTCTCGAGCTCACGGCCGAGTTGACGCGAGTTTGGGGATTCCCTTATACTGAAAAACAGAGCGTGGCGCGTTGTGCGCCGGCTTTCCTGCCCGTTCCTTCTGATTGTTCCGAACAGGTAAAAGGCAGAATCACCCCGCGGCGTTGTGTTTTGCGCCCTGAAAGAAAACCCAAATGACAGACACAGCGACCTGCAAACGAGAAATCGAGCTGGAAATTCCAGCGGATGTAGCGAAGAAAGCGACGGATAAAGTGGCGCGCGATTTGGCGAAAGTGGCACGAATACCGGGATTCCGTCCGGGCAAGGCGCCAATTCCGCTGATCCGCAAGCGCTACGCGGAAGATATTCAAGGCGAGGTGCTGCAGTCGCTGGTGCCGGAATACCTGGAAAAGGCGCTGGACGAGCAGAAGATGATTCCGGTGACGCGTCCGGAAGTGGACAAGGTGGATTTCAAGGACGGCGAGCCGCTGAAGTTTCGCGCGGTGTTCGAAGTGCTGCCGGAATTCGAGCTTGGAACGTACAAGAATCTGGACGTGAAGATCCAACCGGTGGAAGCGGGCGAAGCGCAAGTGGACAAAGCGATCGACGAGATGCGCGATCGCGCGGCGACGTTTGTGCCGGTGGAAGGCCGAGCAGCGAAAGACGGCGATTTCGTGTTGATCAAGCTGGCGGGAACGCCTGTGGGAGAGGGCGAACCGGTGGAAGCGGACAACATCATGTGCCACATCGGTGCGGAAGAGACGCTGGAGAGTTTTACCGAGAATCTGCGCGGAGCGAATGCGGGCGATACAAAAAAATTCCGATCGCAATATCCGGAAGACTATCCTGATCCGAAGCTGCAGGGCAAAACGTACGACTTCGTCGTGGAAGTTCTGGCGATCAAGGTGAAACAGCTGCCGGAATTGAACGATGAGTTCGCGAAGGAAGTGGCGGGCGAAGCGGCGGGCGTGACGACCGTGGAAGAAATGAAGAAAAAGATCCGCGAGAATCTGGAAGCGGCGAAAGACGAGCAGCAGAAGTCCGAAGCGCGAGAAAAAATCCTGGAAGCGCTGGTGAAGACGCACGAATTCCCTGTGCCGGAAGCGCTGGTGCAGAATCAAATGGATGTGCGCCTCGAGCGGACGCTCCGGCAACTGACGGCACAGGGAATCGATCCGCGGCAGGTGAACGTGGATTGGGCGTCGATGCGGCAGAGGCAGCACGACCGCGCGGTGGACGACGTGAAGGCCGAGCTACTGCTGGATAAAATCGCGGCGGCGGAAAAAATCGACGCGAGCGACGAAGAAATCGACAAGGAAATCGAGCACTTGGCACAACATCAAGGTAACGAATCGGCAACGGCGCTGCGGGCTCGCTTGACAAAGCAGGGAGCGCTCGATAGGATTAAAGCTCAACTGAGAAGCAACAAGACTCTCGAGTGGCTCTACAGCAACGCCCGCATCGAAACGACAGCCAAAAGTGAAGCGTAAGACTCTGTTCGAATTCCTCAGCACGGAAAAACACTCCTCATGAGACATACTGACGATACGACGCTACGCGCAACAACTTTAGTTCCGATGGTGGTGGAGCAGACGAACCGCGGCGAGCGCGCGTACGACATCTACTCGCGGTTGCTGAAGGACCACATTATCTTCCTGGGAACGCCGATCGACGATCACGTGGCGAACCTGGTGACGGCGCAGCTGCTGTTTTTGGCGTCGGAAGATCCTGAAAAAGATATTTCGATGTACATCAATTCGCCGGGCGGATCGATTTCGGCGGGCATGGCGATTTACGACACGATGCAGTTCGTGCGTCCGGACGTGGTGACGTATTGCATCGGGCAGTCGGCTTCGATCGCAGCGGTATTGCTGGCGGCGGGAACGCCGAAGAAACGCTACGCGCTGCCGAATTCGCGCGTGCTGATTCACCAACCGTGGATGTCAGGACTATCCGGCCAAGCCACGGACATCGATATTCACGCCAAAGAAATCATCCGCACACGCGAAGCGTTGAACAAGATGCTCGCGGGCCATACCGGGCAGCCGCTGGAGAAGATCGAGCGCGATGTGGAGCGCGACTTCATCATGACGGCGGAGCAAGCCAAGGCGTATGGAATCGTGGATGAGATCATCACGAAGCACAGGTAATTGCGTTCCAAAGGGTTAGTATCGAGACAGATGATTCCCCGCCCACGATTTCCATTTCATCCTACAATACGATTTAGTTGTGCGCCGGGTGTGGTGGAATCGAAGTTCAGGGAGAGTACTTCGTGAAGCGGTTCACCCCAGAAGAGCCGTTGCGGTGTTCGTTCTGCCATAAAACGCAGGAGCAGGTGGAGAAGCTGATCAGCTCTCCTTCGGAATATCCTCGCTCGTACATCTGCAATGAGTGCGTGGGCGTTTGCCAGCAGATTCTGGAAGACGAGAAGCGCGAACAGTCGAGCCCGACCAATCGCCGGCTTCCCCGCCCTCCGGAGATCAAGGCGTTTCTGGACGGGTACGTCATCGGGCAGGACAAGACCAAGAAAAAGCTGGCAGTGGCGGTTTACAACCACTACAAGCGGATTTTCCTAAACAAGCAGCCGGGCGATGTGGAGCTGGCGAAGTCGAACATTCTGCTGGTAGGCCCGACCGGGACCGGCAAGACGCTGATGGCGCAGACGCTATCGCGCATGCTGGACGTGCCGTTTGCGATTGTGGACGCGACAACGCTGACCGAAGCCGGTTATGTGGGCGAGGACGTGGAAAATATCATCCTGAAGCTGCTGCAGGCGGCGGATGGAGACGTCCAAAAGGCTCAACAAGGCATCATATATATCGACGAGATCGACAAGATTTCGAAGAAGGACGAAAACCCGTCGATTACCCGGGACGTTTCGGGCGAAGGCGTGCAGCAGGCGCTGCTGAAGATTCTGGAAGGCACGGTTGCGAATGTGCCGCCGCAGGGCGGGCGCAAGCATCCGCACCAGGAGTTTACGCCGGTAGATACGACGAACATCCTGTTCATTTGCGGCGGGGCGTTCGTGGGACTGGAAAAGATCGTCGAACGGCGCGTCGGCACGAAGTCGCTTGGATTTAATGCTGATGTGATGCCGACGCCGGTGAATCGCCGGAACATTGAGATGCTCGAGCAGGCGCAGCCGACCGATTTGATCCGTTATGGATTGATCCCGGAGTTTGTGGGCCGGTTGCCGGTGATGGGCGTGCTGAGCGATCTGGATAAGTCAGCGCTGGTCCGGATTTTGACCGAACCGAAAAACGCGCTGATCCGGCAGTATCAACGGCTGTTTGAGTTCGAAAACGTGCGGCTGCGTTTTACAGATGATGCCCTGGATACGGTGGCGGAACTGGCGCTGCAACGCAAAGTGGGCGCGCGCGGCCTGCGAATGATTCTGGAAGATTTGATGCTGGAGATGATGTACCACCTGCCAGCGCAGCGAAAGATGCGCGACTTTGTGGTGACGGCAGAGATGGTGAAAGGACGCGAAATTAACTGGAGCCTGCTCGAAAAAGCGGGCTAAGCGTTACGGGAGACAGATAGAACTGATGTTTAACCGGGAAAAATCCGAAGTGAAGCACGTGCCGATGATGCCGGTGCGGGACATGGTCATCTTTCCGGAGATGATGCATCCCTTCATCGTGGGACGAGAGGCATCGGTGCGCGCGCTGGAAGATGCGCTGGCGGGCGACAAGAAGATCTTTTTGGTGACGCAGCATGACGCTTCGGTGGACGATCCGAAGCCGGAAGAAATTTATCAGGTGGGAACGCTCGCGAACATCGTGCAGAGCGTGAAACTGCCCGACGGAAACATCAAGGTGCTGGTTGAGGGCACGGAACGCGCGAAGATCGTGCAGATCACGAGCGAAGAAGGATTTTTCCGCGCTTCGATCAAGGTGGTCACTTCGAAATCCGAGCCTTCCCCGCAAGTGCAGCAGGCATCCGAGCGTGTGACGGGCCTTTTCGAGCAGTACGTGAAACTTTCGCAGAGCCTGAACTACGACACGATGATCGCCGCGGTTCGCGTGGAAGATCCGGGAAAACTTTCGGATGCGATTTCGGCGAACCTGCAGATTCCGGTGGAAGAAAAGCAGGAACTGCTGGAGCTTTTCGAACCGCTGGAACGGCTGAACCGCATCGCGGACATTCTGGAAGTGGAAATCGAAAAGCTGAACGTGGATCGCTCGATCAACACGCGCGTGAAGCGGCAGATGGAACGCGCCCAGAAAGAGTATTACCTCAATGAGAAGTTGAAAGCGATTCAGAAGGAACTGGGCCGCGGCGAAGCGAACGAAATCGAGCAGTTGAAGAAGAAGATCGAAACTTCGGGAATGCCCGAAGGGCCGCAGGAAAAGGCCATGCAGGAGTTGAAGCGCCTGGAAATGATGCCGCCGATGTCGGCAGAGTCCACGGTTTCGCGCAACTACCTCGATTGGCTGCTAGCGGTACCCTGGAAGAAGAAATCAAAGGAAATTCGCGACATCAAGCGCGCCGAAGCCATTCTTTCCGAAGATCATTACGGTCTCGAAAAGATCAAAGACCGCATCCTCGAATATCTATCCGTCCGGCAGCTGGTGAAAAATCCGAAAGGCTCGATTCTCTGCTTCCTTGGGCCTCCGGGAGTCGGCAAGACCTCGCTGGCGATGTCGATCGGGCGCGCGACAGGACGGAAATTTGTGCGCGTGTCACTGGGCGGCGTGCGAGACGAAGCGGAAATTCGCGGCCATCGCCGGACGTATATCGGCGCCCTGCCCGGCCAGATCATCCAGATGATGCGCAAGGCCGGAACGACCAATCCGGTGTTTGTGCTGGACGAAGTGGACAAGATGTCGATGGATTTCCGTGGCGACCCGTCGGCGGCGCTGATGGAAGTTCTCGATCCGGAGCTGAACCACGCCTTCACCGATCACTACCTGGACGTGGAATACGACCTCTCGAAGGTGATGTTCATCTGCACGGCGAACGTGCTGCATACGATTCCCCAGCCGCTGCAGGACCGCATGGAAGTGCTGCGCATCGCGGGATACACCGAACACGAAAAACACCAGATCGCGACCAAGTACCTGATCCCAAAGCAAATCGAAGCGACCGGACTGACCAAGGAACAAATCAAGTTCACGCCGGAAGCGGTGAGCGCGACGATCCGGAACTACACGCGGGAAGCCGGAGTTCGCAGCCTGAATCGCGAACTGGCCAACGTGGCGCGGAAAGTGGCGCGGAAAGTCGTCACGGAAGGCAAGGATGTGTCGGTGGAAGTGACGCCTTCGAACTTGAACGACTTTTTGGGAATTTTGAAGTACCGCGATTTCCTGGCGGAAAAGAAAAACGAAATCGGATTGACGACGGGCCTGGCGTGGACCGAAGTGGGCGGCGAAGTGCTTTCGACCGAAGCCATGCTGATGGAAGGCAAAGGCCGGCTGACGCTGACCGGAAAATTGGGCGACGTGATGCAGGAATCGGCGCAAGCGGCGATGAGCTACATCCGCTCGCGCACGCACCTGTTCGGCCTGGCGAAAGATTTTTACCGGCACCTGGACATTCACATGCACGTTCCCGAAGGCGCCATCCCCAAGGATGGACCGTCGGCTGGAATCACGATCTGCACTTCGATTGTGAGCGCGCTGACGCGCATTCCGGTGCGATGCGACATCGCGATGACGGGAGAAATCACGCTGCGGGGCAAAGTGCTGCCCATCGGCGGTGTGAAAGAAAAACTTTTGGCAGCGCACCGGTTGGGTTTGCGCACGATCATCCTGCCGAAAGACAACGAAAAGGACCTTGCGGATATTCCGCAGGAGATCCGGTCGCAGATGTCGATCCATTTTGTCGAGTCCGTGGACGAAGTCCTGCAGATTGCGCTGGAACGACCGCTGCCGGTGGCGAATATTCCTCCGGTGGACGGCGTGGAATCGAAGTTTGGCGCAGATGTGACGCAGGATAATGAACTAACGAATTGAAACCCTCTGGTCCTTCCATAACTTGATCAGCAGGCATGGCCCGCTCCAGAGGTTTCAGATTGTCTGTACGATATCCCATTTGTAAGTCTGGACAGTCCGGCAGGTAACATTAAGGGACCCGCCCGTAGTCCATTCAGATCAGAGAGCAACTCATGAAAAAAGAAGAGGTTCCAGAAGCAATGAGCGCAATCAGTATTTCTTTGGCAGAACTCAAAGACAAAAACATCACCGATTTGGCGAAGATCGCCAAGGAATTGAACATTCCCGGCGCCAGCGGGATGCGCAAGCAGGAGTTGATTTTTCAAATCCTCCGCGCGCAGACCGAGAAGAGCGGTTTGATCTTCTCCGAAGGCGTGCTGGAGTGCCTGCCCGACGGGTTCGGCTTCCTGCGCGCGCCGGAGTACAACTACCTGCCGGGACCGGACGACATCTACGTGTCGCCGTCGCAGATCCGCAAGTTCGACTTGCGCACCGGAGATACGGTGTCCGGGCAAGTGCGGCCGCCGAAAGACGGCGAGCGCTACTTCGCGCTGATTAAGGTCGAAGCGGTGAACTTCGAAGATCCCGAGGTGGCGCGGTCGAAGATATTCTTCGACAACTTGACGCCGCTGTACCCGCAGGACCGCATCCGCCTGGAGACGACAAAAGAGAATCTGACCGGGCGCGTGCTGGACATGCTGTGCCCGATCGGAAAGGGCCAGCGCGGATTGATCGTTGCCCCTCCCCGCACCGGTAAGACTATGATGCTGCAATCGATCGCCAATTCGATCACCACGAATCATCCGGAAGTTGCGCTGATCGTGCTGCTGATCGACGAACGTCCGGAAGAAGTGACCGACATGCAGCGGACGGTGAAGGGCGAAGTGATCAGCTCGACGTTTGACGAACCGCCGCAACGGCACATCCAAGTGGCGGAAATGGTTCTGGAAAAGGCGAAGCGCCTGGTGGAACACAAGCGCGACGTGGTGATTCTGCTGGACTCGCTGACCCGTCTGGGCCGCGCCTACAACGCAGTGACGCCG
This sequence comes from uncultured Acidobacteriota bacterium, assembly GCA_963719065.1. Classification (GTDB taxonomy): domain Bacteria; phylum Acidobacteriota; class Terriglobia; order Acidiferrales; family UBA7541; genus Palsa-295. The sequence continues at coordinate 209,278 of CAVRAM010000002.1, forward strand.
CCTTCGGGCAAAGTGCTGTCGGGCGGTATCGACGCGAACGCGTTGCAGCGCCCGCGCCGCTTTTTTGCCGCGGCACGAAACGTGGAAGAGGGCGGATCATTGACGATCATGGCGACCGCGCTGATCGACACCGGCAGCCGCATGGACGACGTGATTTTCGAAGAGTTCAAGGGCACCGGCAACATGGAAATCAACCTCGACCGGCGCCTGGTGGACAAGCGAGTGTTCCCGACGATCGATATCAACCGTTCGGGTACGCGTAAAGACGAATTGCTGCTGCCGCCCGACGAGCTGAACCGCATCTGGGTGCTGCGCAAGGTGCTGAGCCCGCTATCGACCGTGGAAGCGATGGAATTGCTGCTGGGGCGACTGGTGAAGAACAAGACGAACGCGGAATTTTTGGCGTCGATGTCGAGCCCGGCGTAAACGCGGCTACAACAGGCTGGATTCAAAAACGAACGCGCACGATCCTGACGGGTCGTGCGCGTTTTTGTTTTTGTGGAGGCGTTTTCGCGGTCGTTTCTAAGGTTAGCGATTCGCGGCGGCGCGGGCGAGACCGTCTTTGGCGAGCATGACGACGAGCTGGGCGGCTTCTTCGGGATCCATGGCGGTGGAATCGACGAAGACGGCGTCGGCGGCGCGGACAAGCGGAGAGGTGGCTCGGCTGACGTCGCGCTTGTCGCGCTCGTGAATTTCTTCGAGGGTGCGCTGCAGGTCGATGGAGTCGCCCTTTTGCTGGTGCTCGCGCCAGCGGCGTTCGGCGCGGGTCTCGGGCGAGGCGGTGAGGAAAATTTTCAGTTCGGCTTCGGGAAAGACGACGCTGCCGATGTCGCGGCCTTCCATCACCACACCTCCGGCGATGCCGGCGCGGCGCTGTTCGGCGACGAGGACGTGGCGGACGCCGGCGTTGACGGCGACTTTGGAGGCGGCCTGCGAAACTTCAGGCGTGCGGATGGCGGTAGTGACGTCTTCGCCATCGAGAAGGATGCGCTGCGTACCACCGACGGCTTGAAGATCGATTCGCGTGCCTTTGGCGAGAGTTTCGAGTTCGCCATCGGCACGAACACCCGCATCGAGCGAAAGATTTTGGCGCAAGGCTTTGAGCGCGAGAGCGCGGTACATCGCGCCGGTGTCGATGTAGACGTAACCCATGCGCTCGGCGACGCGGCGGGCCAGCGTGCTCTTTCCCGAGCCGACGGGCCCGTCGATGGCGATGATCCAATCTTTCATGTGCGGTTGATTTCGCTCAAATGCGTTTGAATGCGCGCTCGATTTCGCGGACAGAATACCGCAAAACGACCGGACGTCCATGCGGGCAGCTCATTGGGTATTCAGTTTTCGCCAGCTCGCCGAGCAGCCATTCCATTTTCACCGGATCGAGGGGCGTATTGATTTTGATGGCGGCATGGCAGGAGGTGGAGGCGGCGATTTTCGACTGCAGCGAATCGATGGAGATGGCCTGATTTTCGCGGGCGATGCCGTCGAGAATTTCGTACAGCAGTTTTTCTGCGTCGCCGCTGGAAATTCCGGCGGGCGCGGCCTGGATGGCGACGCTGCGCGAGCCCATCATTTCGGCTTCGAAGCCGTTCGAGCGAAGCTCTTCGCTGATTTGCTCGAAGATGGCGACCTGGCGGGGATTGAGTTCGAGGATGAGCGGAGCGAGTAGGCGCTGGCCGCCGAGTTCTCCGGCGCGGCGCGCGCGCAGATGCTGCTCAAACAAAACGCGCTCGTGAGCGACGTGCTGATCGATGATCCAAAGCCCTTCGGCATTGACGGCAACGATGAAGCTGCTGCTGACCTGGCCGAGAGGTTTCAGGTCGGCGATTTGTTCGATGCTGGGCAAGGCGCCAGGCGAGTTGGACGTAGTCGCATCCACAATGGGCGGAACGATTTGTTGCGTGCCCGGCGGGAAATTGGCGGCGGTGGCGGCGTCAAATTGAAGGCGCTGCGGAATGGGGCGGTCGGGCGCGCCGGACAGCTCGAAATTTTCCAGGGCGCCGGGCGTGTAGCCGAGCGAAGTGGGAATTTCAGCGCGCGGCGGACCGGGAAATGCGCCTTCGCCGGGAGTTGCAATCGAGCGAGCCTGCGCGGGCGCGAATCCGGCGCCGTAGCCGCCGCTTTGTCCGCCGTTGTAGCCGGTTGCGCCGCCATTTCCTGCCGCAGTAGCCATCGCAGCGGCGATGCTGGGTCCGGCATTTTGTCCGGCGTGCTGGCCGGCCGTGAAGCCGGGAACCGGCCGCGCGAGCGATAGCGCGTGGCGAATCGCGTCGCGGGTGAAATCGTGAATGAATTGCGGATGGCGGAAGCGGACCTCAATTTTCGCGGGATGGACGTTCACGTCCACTTCGTCGTAAGGCATTTCGAGGAAGAGCAGGACCACGGGAAACGAGCCCGGCGGAATGATGTTGCGATAGGCTTCGCTGATGGCGTGAAGCAGCAGGCGATCGCGCACCAGGCGGCGATTGACGAAGATGTAGATGCCGTTGCGGTTGGTGCGCTGCACTTCGGGACGCGAGGCAAAGCCGGTGACTTTCAATGTGGCGGCGCGCTCTTCGGGTTCGAGCGGCGGTTCGGTAACCGCACCGCGAATCGGGCCTTCGGTAATGGGAATTTCGGTGAGTTCGTCGAGCGCCTGGCGGCCGAAAATCTGGTACACGCGGTCGGCCAGTTTTTCCACCGGCGCGCAATCGAGAATATCCTGCGAAGGAGTTTTCAGCACGAACTGGGTTTCGGGATGCGCGAGCGCGTAGTGGGTGACCAGCGAAGCGATGTGGCCCAGCTCGGTGGTTTCGGATTTCAGGAATTTGCGGCGCGCGGGCACGGCATAAAAAATATCGCTGACGCTGATCGAAGTGCCGACGGGCATTCCGGCCGGCTTTACGCTGACGAGCTTGCCGCCCGCGAATTCCACGCGCGAGCCGTCGGCCTCTTCAACGGCACGCGATTCGAGCACCAAGCGCGAGACGGCGGCGATGGTGGGCAAGGCTTCGCCGCGAAAACCAAGCGTGGCGATCGAGAGTAAATCTTCCGCGCCGCGAATTTTGGAGGTTGCATGGCGCTCAAAGGCGAGAAGCGAATCGTCGGCGTTCATGCCGCAGCCGTCGTCGGTGATACGGATCAGGCGCTTGCCGCCGGATTCGGTTTCGATGCGAATCGACTTCGCGCCGGCATCGAGAGCGTTTTCGAGCAGCTCTTTGACGACTGAAGCGGGACGCTCGACGACTTCGCCGGCGGCGATTTTATTGGCGACAGTTTCGGGAAGGATGCGGATACGGCTCAAGCGCGCGCTCCAGGGACAGGACGGGCGCCGACGGAAGGATCGCTCGCAAACCGGCGGTCTTCGCCCGCAGCGGTCTCCATCAGGCGCTCTTCACGCGCCAGGCTGCGCATGAAAATGCGAGTGCCAAAGGTACCGGCGAAAAATACGATGGCGATCAGCAGCGCACCGAGCCATTCGGGAAACTTCGGCTCCTGCACCATCACCAGCAAGAGAAAGCCCAGAGATACCCCCATCGCCGCCAAAATCACGAACTGCTTTCGAGGCGAGACCCGACGCATGGCCGCCAGCAGCACCAGGACCACCGCCAGCGCCCCGATTAGAACCACCATCAGCCACGGAAGGGTCAACATACCTCTCGTTTGTACAGCACTTCCCCGTCCAATCTCAATGGACGGCGGCCGCGCCGCGCCGCCCGCTACTTCGCTTCGGGCTTGATTTGAATGCCGAGTTCGTCGAGTTGGTCAGCGTCGACGCTCGATGGCGCTTCGGACATCAGGTCCTGCGCTTTGGTGGTTTTCGGGAACGCAATCACATCGCGCAGAGATTTTTCCGCGGCCAGCAGCATGACGATGCGGTCGATTCCCAAAGCAATGCCGCCATGCGGAGGCGTGCCGTAGGTGAGCGCGTCGAGAAAAAATCCGAAACGGTGGCGAGCCTGTACGTCGCTGAGGCCGAGAGCCTTGAACATGCGGGCCTGCACGTCTTGGCGGTGAATTCGAATGCTGCCGGAGCCGAGTTCGTTGCCATTGAGCACCAGGTCGTAGCCCTTGGAGCGGCATTCCCACGGCGCGGTTTCAAGTTTATCGATGTCCTCTTCGTAAATTCCGGTGAAGGGATGCTGCGCGCTGACCCAGCGCTTGTCCCGTTCGCTCCATTCGAACAACGCGAAGCCGGTGATCCAGGCGAATTCCCATTTGGTGCGATCGATCAGATTGAGTTTGTCGCCGAGGTAAAGACGAAGCTGTCCGGCAACGAGTACGGACGTGTCGGTGTGCGGAATTTGATCTTTCGCGGCGGCGGCGACGATCAAGTCGCCGGGTTTGGCGCCGAGCGACTCGACCAGTTTTTTCAGGCCTTCGGCGCCGAGATTTTTCTCGAGCGCGGAGGTGACGCCTTCGGCGGTGACTTTCACGGTGTACACGCCGCGAGCGCCGGCGGCCTTCCCTGCTTCGGTGAGCTCGTCGATCTGTTTCCGCGACCATGCGGCGGCGCCGGGAGCGACGACAGCCTGCACGTTGCCTTCGAATTTGAACGTGTCGCGAGCAGGCTCGAAGTGCGAGGTGACGTCGTGCAGTTCCATGCCGAAGCGCAGATCCGGTTTGTCGGAGCCGTAGAGGCGCAGTGCATCTTTGTAATCGAGATGGCGGAACGGGCGGTCGACTTTGACGCCGATCAGGGCCAGTACGCGCTGCATGACGCGCTCGATCGCTTCGAAAATGTCCTGCTGGCGCGGGAACGACATTTCGAGATCGAGTTGGGTGAATTCGAGCTGGCGGTCGGCGCGGAAATCCTCGTCGCGAATGCATTTGCAGATCTGGAAGTAGCGATCCATGCCGGAAATCATCAGGATCTGCTTGAAGATCTGCGGAGATTGCGGCAACGCGTAGAACTGCCCGTGATGGATACGGCTGGGCACCAGGCAATCGCGCGCGCCTTCGGGCGTCGAGCGGGTGAGGAGCGGCGTTTCGATCTCGAAGAAGCCGAGTTCGTCGAGAGTTTTGCGCATTTCGAGAACGATGCGATGGCGCAGCTCGATGTTGCTGTGAAGTTTCGGGCGGCGGAGATCGAGATAGCGGTAACGAAGGCGCGTTTCTTCGTTGGCCGTGACTTCGTCTTCGATCTGAAACGGCGGAGTTTTCGAGTTATTGAGAATGAGGAGCTCGGAGGCCATCACTTCCACGCCGCCAGTCGGGATTTCGGGATTGTCTTTCTGGCGGCGGACGACTTTGCCTTTTACGGCGACGACGAACTCGGAGCGGAGTTCTTCAGCTTTTTTGTGCGCAGCGGCGTCTAGTTCTTTATTGAAAACGATCTGGGCGATACCCGCGCGGTCGCGCAGGTCGATGAAGATCAGTTGGCCAAGGTCGCGGCGGCGATGGACCCAGCCCATGAGAATGACTTCGGTGTCGGCGTCAGAGACGCGCAGTGCGCCGCAGTAGTTGGTGCGTTGCAGGTTGCCGAGAGTATCAAGCACGGTTTCTCCGTTCGCTTGCGAAAGTTTCGAGCAATTCGGTCTCGTTGAGCTTCTGTTGATTGCCATCGGCGAGGCGCTTCAATGCGAAGGTGCGGGAGGCTAGCTCTTCGCTGCCAATGATGAGGGCGTAGCGGGCGCCGAGTTTGTCGGCGAGGTTCAGGGATTTTTTGAATTTGAAGTCTTCGCCGGGCAGCTCGACGGAAATTCCGGCGTCGCGGAGTTTTCGAGAGATGGCGACGGCGGCGGGATAGGCTTCCATGCCCATCCAGGCGACGAAAACGTCGAGAGCCGGCAGTTTCGGCAGGTTGCCGCTTTCCTGAATGGAAAGGATGGCGCGATCGCTGCCGATGGCAAAGCCGATGCCTTTGGTGGGAGGGCCGCCGAGCATTTCCACCAAGCCGTCGTAGCGGCCACCGCCACAGACGGCGTTCTGCGAGCCGAGCCCTTCGGCGATTACTTCAAACGTGGTGCGCGTGTAGTAGTCGAGGCCGCGGACGAGGCGCCAGTTTTCCTGATACGTGATTCCGCGCAGGGCGAGTTCTTTTTTCAGACCGGCGTAGTTTTCCTTGCAGGCATCGCACAGGTGATCGGCGATGCGCGGAAGTTTGGCGATGATTTCCTGCTCGTTCGGGATTTTCGAATCGAGCACACGCAGAGGATTGGTTTCGATGCGGCGCTGGCTGTCCGCTCCCAGCTGATCTTTCACTTTGCGCAATTCTTCGCGCAGGAGTTCGACGTAGGCGGGGCGGCAATTCTTGTCGCCGATCGAGTTGATGTAGAGCGTGGTGCGCGTAAGGCCGACGCGGGCGAAAAAGGTCATCAGCATTTCGATCACTTCGGCGTCAATAGCGGACGCGTCGGATTGGCCGAGAACTTCGGCGCCGATCTGGTAGAACTGGCGATAGCGGCCCTTTTGTGGGCGTTCGCGGCGAAACATCGGGCCCATGTAATAGAGCTTCACGTTGCCTGGAAGCGTGTGCATGCCGTGCTCGATGTAGGCGCGCATGGTACTCGCGGTCGCTTCGGGGCGCAGCGAGATGAGATCGGGAGGATCCGCCGCGGCGTCCGCAGAGCTTGAGCGGTCGGCGAACGTGTACATTTCCTTCGAGACGATGTCGGTTTCGCCGCCGACGGAGCGGGCGAAGAGCGAAGTCTCCTCGAAAATCGGGAGGCGGATTTCGCGGAAATTGTAGCTTTCGAAGGTGTCGCGCGCGGTGCGTTCAAACCAATTCCACAACGCGGAATCGGGCGGCAGGATGTCGCGTGTGCCTTTGATGGCGCGAAATTGTTTTTTCTCGGGCATGATCGTTGTCGCGGAGGCTGTACGCTTCAGACGGACGGCTCGCTTTTGTAAATCTCCTTATATTCAAAATAATTCTGCGCGTACCGGTCGATAGAGGCTTGATCTTCCGCCGTCAGCGGGCGTTTTACTTTTCCCGGCGAGCCCATCACCAAGCTGCCGGCGGGAATTACCGTACGCTCGGGAATCAGCGTGCCGGCGGCGACGATGCTGCCGGTGCCGATCACTGCTCCATTGAGAATGATGCTGCCCATGCCGATCAGGCAGCGCGACTCAATGGTGCAGCCGTGCAGCGTGACGCTGTGGCCGACGGTGACGTTGTCGCCCAGCACCAAGGGATTGGTGTCACGCATGACGTGAAGCACGGAGCCATCCTGCACATTGGAACGCGCGCCGATGCGAATGTAGTGAACGTCGCCGCGGATGACGGCGCAGGGCCAGACGCTGGAATGCTCGCCGAGCACAACGTCACCAATGATGACCGCCGCGGGATCCACATAGGCGCTGGCGGCGATCTGAGGCATACGTCCGCGATAGCTTCGAATCAATGCACGTCCCCCTCGAGTGGGTTCGCTGCGGATGCGGCAAAACACTTCCGAAACTTACAGAATCTGCACGACCGGGCCGGTGCTTGCGGCGTTGACGACTTCCAGGCGCGCGATCAGATTACGAGCCACGTTGAAAATACTTTTGCCGCCGGGCGCATCTTCGCCGAGCGAGGCGACGGGCTTGCCGGTGTCTCCGCCGATGCGAATCTGCGGATCGATTTCAATTTCGCCGAGAAACGGAATGCCGAACGTCTGGGCCATGTGCTGGCCTTCGCCGTGGCCGAAGACGTCGATGCGTCCGCTGCAATGCGGGCAGGCAAAATAGCTCATATTTTCAACGACGCCGAGAATTTCGACGTTGACCTGGCGGAACATTTCGACGGCTTTGCGAACGTCGGCGAGAGCGACGATCGAAGGAGTGGTGACGACGACCGCGCCGGTGACGGCAACGGACTGGATCAGCGAGAGCTGTACGTCGCCGGTGCCCGGCGGCAGATCGACGATCAAGTAATCGAGCTCGCCCCATTGCACGCTGCGAAGAAATTGCTGAATCACGCTGTGGAGCATGGGACCGCGCCAGACCAGCGGCTTATCGCCGGGATTCAGCAGGCCCATCGAAATCATTTTGATTCCGTGCGCGGTCACTGGAACGATGGTCTTTTCGTTGATGGCGCGGGGCTGCTCGGTTGTGCCCAGCATCACCGGAACGTTTGGCCCGTACACGTCCGCGTCGAGCAGGCCGACCGTGGCGCCGAGAGTTTTCAGCGCTAACGCAAGATTCACGGCGACGGTGGTCTTGCCGACCCCGCCCTTGCCGCTGGCGACGGCGACGAGATTTTTCACTCCGGCGATGGGCGGCTTCTTTTCGAGCGTTTGCGGGCCGGCGGGCCCATGTGTGTGTCCTGGTGCGGGAGGCATCCTGGTCCTTTATGTGTGGAACGCCGATTCAGGCGCGACGTTACGCGCAAAAGCGAACTGTAATGATAAACCGGTGCGGAGCGTGCGGCAAGGCGGGCGCGGGAGGGTGCGGGCGATACGGGCGGCGACGTGGAGTGGCTGGCTGGGCGGAGCAGCAATCCTGCGGGTGACAAACGAGCATCCAAATTACGTGAGCCAAAGATGCGGTTGCGCGCGAAGCGAGGAAACGGCAGCGCCGGGCGACTTTGCAGGAAACGGGGTAGCGGATACAATAGGATGTGGGATTTTGCGGTGTGTTCGCCGCGATCGCGGTAGGCAAGACTGTCTCAATTCACTGGAAACTTGGGGAGCGGGTCGGCATCGCGCAGGCAGTGGGCGTGAATGCGTCTAAACCGAAACTATGGACGTAGAAAAGATCATCAATAGCGTCGTCGCGCGGTTCATAGGAACCAAGCACGAGCGAGACGTGAAAGCGATTCAGCCCGTGGTTGAATCGATCAACGCGCTCGAGCCGGAAATGAAGAAGCTGAGCGACGAACAAATTGCGGAAAAGACCGCCGCGCTGCGGAAAGAAGTGCAGGAGCGCGTTGCAGCCCTCGATCCCACCGACCTGAACTACAAAGCACAACTGAAGGAAGCGGTCGACCCCGCGCTGGTTCCTGCATTCGCGCTGGTGCGCGAAGCGGGACGCCGGACGCTGGGAATGCGGCATTTTGACGTGCAGCTGATCGGCGGCATCGTGCTGCATCAAGGCAAAATTTCGGAAATGAAAACGGGCGAAGGAAAAACGCTCGTCGCCACGCTGCCCGCGTACTTGAATTCGCTCACCGGACTGGGCGTGCATATCGTGACGGTGAACGATTACCTCGCGCGGCGCGACGCGGAGTGGATGGGTCCGATCTACAAGATGCTGGGGCTTTCAGTCGGTGTGATCGTGCACGATTTGGACGACGTGCAGCGCCGCGCGGCATACGCAGCGGACATCACCTACGGAACGAACAACGAGTTCGGATTCGATTACCTGCGCGACAACATGAAGTACGAGTTGACGCAATGCGTGCAGCGCGGGCACCACTTCGCGATCGTGGACGAAGTGGACTCGATCCTGATCGACGAAGCGCGGACGCCGCTGATTATTTCGGGGCCGGCGGAAGAATCGACCGACAAGTACGTCCGGATCAACAACGTGATCCCGAAGCTGATCCTGGATATCGACTACACGCTGGATGAAAAGCACAAGACCGCGACGCTGACCGAAGAAGGCATTTCGAAGTGCGAAAAATTGCTCGGGCTGAACAATCTGTTCGATCCGGGCAACATGGATATTTTCCATCACGTGCATCACGCGCTGCGCGCGCATGCGCTGTTCCTGAAAGACGTGGACTATGTGGTGAAAGACGGCGAAGTGATCATCGTGGACGAATTCACGGGCCGGCAGATGCCGGGACGGCGATGGTCGGACGGTTTGCACCAGGCGGTGGAAGCGAAAGAAGGAGTGAAGATCGAGCGCGAGAACCAGACGCTGGCGACGATCACTTTCCAGAATTATTTCCGGATGTACAAAAAGCTGGCGGGCATGACCGGAACGGCGGATACCGAAGCGCCGGAATTCGACAAGATCTACAAGCTGGAAGTAGTGGCGATTCCGACGAACAAAGCGCTGATCCGCGTGGAAAATTCGGACGTGGTGTACCGCACCGAAGCCGAGAAGTACGAAGCGGCGGTAAACGGAATCCTGCAGGAAGACGGAACGCGCCTGGGCGGCGTGCGGCAATACTACGAAAGCGGACAGCCGGTACTGGTGGGCAGCATTTCGATCGAGAAATCGGAGAAGATCGCGGCGCATCTGAAAAAAGCGGGCATTCCGCACCAGGTGTTGAACGCGAAGCAGCACGAGCGCGAAGCGATCATCATTTCGCAAGCGGGGCGCAAAGGTTCGGTTACGGTTTCGACGAACATGGCGGGCCGCGGAACCGACATCCTGCTGGGCGGAAATCCCGAGGCGATGACGCGGGATTACTTCCTGAAAAATAAAATGGCGCTGCCTTACGCGCCGGCCAGTTCGGTGATCAATGCGGCGCCGAATACGGAAACGGCGGCACAGGCGGACGCAGCGAACGTGGCGGCGCAGGCAGGACTGCAAGCTCCGACAAACGGAGCGAGCAGTCAAGCGATGGTGCTGTTCCAAATCGAAGGCAAGATTTTCCAGGTGCCGCTCGAGCAATGGAAGCCGGTGTTCGATCAATTCGCGCAGCAGTGCAAAGCCGAACACGATGAAGTCGTCGCAATGGGCGGCTTGCACATTCTTGGCACCGAACGCCACGAAGCCCGCCGTATCGACAACCAGCTTCGCGGGCGCGCGGGACGGCAAGGCGATCCTGGGTCGTCGCGATTCTTTTTGTCGCTGGAAGACGACCTGATGCGTATTTTCGGCGGCGAGCGGGTGAAGAATTTGATGTTCCGCCTCGGGATGACCGACGGTGTTCCCATTGAATCGCGATTGATCAGCGGACGAATCGAGAACGCGCAGAAGGCTGTGGAAGCGCAGAACTTCGAAGCGCGCAAACACCTGCTGGAATACGACGACGTAATGAACAAGCAGCGCGAGACAATTTACAATCTGCGCCGCTCGTTCCTGGAAGGGCGCGATCAGAAAGAATTCGTTCTGGAACGCGCCGACGCGATTTCGAACGAGCTGGTGGAAACGTATTGCCCGCGCGAGCAACATCCCGACCAGTGGAACCTGACGCAATTCTCGAATGAAGTGCTGAACCAGTTTGGCTTCGATCCGAAAACGGTGGGCGTGGATTTTGCGACGCTGAATCACGATCAGTTGATGGACGTCATGATCGAAAAAGTTCGCGCGCGGTACGAAGAGAAGGAAGCGCAATTCAGCGCCCCAACGCTGCGATGGCTGGAGCGGCACATCCTGCTGGACGTGGTCGATGGGCAGTGGAAAGACCATTTACTGACGCTCGACCATTTGAAGGAAGGAATCGGGCTGCGCGGATACGGGCAGAAAGATCCGCTGGTTGAATTCAAGAAGGAAGCATTCACGCTGTTTGACGAATTGATGAACCGGATCGACACCGAAGCGGTGCGCTTTTTGTTTTTGGTGCGGCCGGCCGATCCGGCAGAACCGCGACCTGCTCCGGTGGCGGGGACTCGACCGCTGGTGGTGGGCGGGCCGGGAACAACGTCCGGCGGGCCCGAAGCTGCCGCACCCACGACCACGGGCGGGCCGAGACAAGCGACTCCCGCTGGACTGTCTCAATTTTCGCCGGAAGAAATTGAGCGGCGGCAGAAGCGGCAAGAAAAGCAAATGCAGTATCAGGCTGGAGCCGCTCCGGTGGAAGCGCCGAAGACGGTGCGAAGCGCGGCAAAAGTGGGCCGCAACGATCTCTGCCCCTGCGGATCGGGCAAGAAATACAAGAAGTGCCACGGAACCGAAGCTTAGGCGCGACGCGGTGGTTTCTCGCGTCGGACGCAACGGAATTCGCGTCCGGCGGTGGGTTTGGCCGCGTCCGTCGTGCTTCCCTGCCAAGCAATCTTTCGAGTTTTTCCCTCTGAACATTTCCGAGCCACTCTGCGTACCTAACGAGCAGAAGGCCCCAATCCGTCTGGAGGATGAACAATGAGCGTGAAAACAGCGATATTACCGGCCGTGGCGATTCTTGCGATGGGAGCGGCGATGTGCGCCGGGTCCGCGATGGCGGGCGACGATGGACACTTTGATAAGACGTTGACAGTGAGCGGCGCGGTTGATCTGGACGTGCAGACCGGCTCCGGCGAGATTGCGGTTCGCACGGGCGACAGCAGCAAAGTGGAAGTGCACGGAAAAATTCATGTGAACAACGGCTGGAGAATGGGCGACGCTTCGAAGTACGTGCAGGAAATCGAGGCGAATCCGCCGATCGAGCAAAGCGGAAATTCGATTCGCGTGGGACACATTGAAAACCACGACTGGAAAAATAACATTTCGATCAGCTATGAAATCGTGGTGCCGGCGCAGACGAAAGTTAAATCGCAATCCGGCTCCGGCGATGAAGTGATCGATGGCGTGGCGGGTACCGTGGATGCGAACAGCGGATCGGGCAGCCTGAAGGTCACGCACATCGGCAGCGAAGTGCACGTGCGCACAGGATCGGGCGACATCAATCTGGCGGATATTCACGGCGCGGCGACCACGTCGGCGGGTAGCGGCTCGATTCACGCAGAGGGTGTTGCCGGCGGTTTCACGGCGTCCAGCGGAAGCGGCGATGTGAAATTGGATGAGACGGCGCCGGGCGACGTGGAGATCGGCACGGGCTCCGGCGAAGTTACCGTGAAGGGCGCAAACGGCGCAGTGAAAGTGCAGACCGGAAGCGGCGGCGTGAGCGTGGATGGAAATCCGGCGGGCGAATGGAGACTGCGCACCGGATCGGGCGATGTGTCGGTCGTGTTGCCGGCATCGGCTTCGTTCAATCTGGTGGCGCACACCGGATCGGGAAGCATCGACAGCTCGCACACGATCGCCGTGCAGGGAAAAATCAGCCCGCGGTCGCTGGAAGGAAAAGTGGGCAACGGCGGACCGACAGTTGAGTTGAGCACGAGCTCGGGAAGCATCCAAATTCACTAAATTATTTTCGACGAAGCAAACGACATCGCCGCGAACGCTTTTGCCTGGTTTTGTTTTTTGCGCGCCCCACGCGCGAGAAATAGAGCACGGTGAAGGCGGCGCGGCGATGTTGGTGTTTACGCATCATTGACAAACGCGTCGCAGAATTTGTGCTACTCTCCTGCCAATTCCGGAACACGTCCACCAAGATTCGTAACCCCAGGCGAGGGAAATCGAGGAAGCGTGAATCAGAGATCGATGCCGGAGGCGGCGACGTGTGGGCGAATATTCGCTTGAGCCTGCGCGCTGAGTGCGCGCCGATTGCACCGAAACAGGAGATACAAACGTGTCTGCGTCAACTGCATGTGGCCGGCCTGGCTGTCCGAAGTCGATTCCGATCGCGCTCGCGGAAGCGCGGCTTTGCCTGGATCATTTTCTCGATGAAGCGTTTGTGCGCGCCGACCACGCGATGAGCAGTTGCCGCTCGGGAAAACGGCTGGACCCGCAGGAAATCGATTGGTTGCTGTCGGATGCGTTGGCGACGGTGCAGAATCTGGAAGCGCAAGCAGACGCGCCGCAGCCGGAACAGCGCGACCGAATGCTGGAATTGATTTTGAATCTAGCGAATCTGCATGAGTACGCCGCGCAGCAACCATTTCCGCTAAAGCGCCTGGCGTAGGCTGGGCTACGGCTTCGCATGCATTTGCCGCGCGGAAATCGCGCGCGGCGTCTGCAGACTTGACCCTTGCTGATGGCGGAACACCCCGCGACGAGCCGCTTGCTAATGCATCCAATCCCCTGCAAGCTAAGAATTCCTTCAGGCGACGATGTCCGACGAACAAAAACCCGCTGACCCGTTCAAGCCCCAAGCTCCGCAAATACCGGGCGTGACGAATCGACCGCAGGGCGAGAGTGCCGCGAAATCGAGCGCACCGCGCCTGCCATTGAGCGCGAAATTGCCGCCGATTTTGCTGTCGCCGACGTTTTGGATGGCTTCGATTGGGGCAATTGTAGTGATTCTGGCGGCTGCGTTTGGCGTTCGCTGGTGGAACACGGCGCGAACCACGCACGAAGCGCAAGCTTCGGTGCAGGAAGCTCCGGCAGCGCCGGTGGTGGATCTGGCGCCGCAAGCACCGGTGAATGAAAATCTGCCGTTTGGGCCTGGGCCCGTGGCGACGACGGCCGCGCTTTCGAAGACTTGGTCAGCGCAACGATTTACGTTTCGCGTGCCGCTGACGGCGGAAAATATTCCCGCCGTAGTGGTGAAACTGCCGAGCGGAATTTATTGGGGCGTTTCGTTGCGCGAGCCGTTTGGCAATTGCCAGATGGAATATGTGACAGATCTCGATCGCCTCGATTCTTTCTATCACTTTCACGCCGATCATCCGATGATCGCCGACCCGTGCAGCCATGCGGTGTTTGATTTGACGCGCTACGGTCCGGGACCCAACGGAATGGTGCGCGGAGAAATCGTGGGCGGCGCGGGAGTTCGTCCGCCGATTGCGATTGAGATGACGGTGAAAGGCAAAGACGTGGTCGCCGTAAGAGTGGAAGAGTAGAAGTCCCTCTCACGTCAATCTTCGTACGTTCCTGACGATTCGCTTCCCTGCTTCGACTCATCACGGTTCTGAATTTCTGCATCTACCATAAAAAAACGGGCTCAACCCTGGGAGGAGAGCCCGTTTTGGCCGGCAGAACCGCTGCCGCGGTTATGAATGGTATGAGCTATTAAGACGTGAGCTGTTCCACCGAACGCGCGATCATCACCGGCTGATTGGTCGCAGGATCGATGAGAATGAAACCGACGACGCGAATCGAGATCGGATTTGCACCCGTGAGTGCAGACAATCCGCTCAAGTTCATAAAATTCGTATCGTTGGTGGTCATGACCGGCAACGGTGACGGAAGCAAGACGCCCGCCGTCCAGTCGTCGGACAAGTTGAATGAGCCGGTGTTTCCGTTCTGAATCACGGTGCTGCCCGGAACCCACGAACCGGCCTGGCCCTGACGCATCAGCACGACGCGGTGGACGGTGAGAGTGCTGACGCCGTTGGTGGTGGTGAGCTGGCCGCCGATTCCCACGCGCTGCCCCGCTGCGAGAGCGGAATTGTTGAAGAGCAGAGTGGTGAGCGGCAGGTTGATGTGTTCGATGTGATATTTTTCGGAACCGTTCAGGCTGAGCGTTTCGATCTGGCCATCGGAAAGCCCGTTGATGGCCGGCAATTCGTCACGCACATACAGATCGGCTGCGGTGGCGCCGCCGCTCGGCGGACGAATGCTGGTGAACAAGCCGCCGAGATAGAAGCTGTCCATGGAGACGACGTCGAGTTCGGATGCGTCGATGCTGTGCGAGACCGGATCGATCGTGCCGGAGACGGCGACGATGGTGTCGGTAGTGAACGAACTGATCGGCGTGGCCGGATCGTCGAAGATGGTGTTGTCGTCGGTGGTTACGGTCCACTGGCGGCCGTGCGGACCCTGCATGGTGAAGGTGTTTGCGCCGGTGACGCCGACTACGCCGCCGTGAAATTCGTCGATGGCGACGGCGGAATCGGTGGAATCCTTCAGCGCGACTTCAAACACTGGGTTCACGCTGCCGGTGACTTGGCCGTTCGCGTCGGTTTGCAACGATTGGCGCAAATCGAATTCCATACGAAGACCGAACAGATCGGCGTTCGAGACGGTGACGGGCTGATTCAAATTCACGGTGACGCTCGACTGCGTGAGCGAGCCATTGATGGTGTTGATGGCCGGAGGGTTGACGCTGGTGTCGATGAAGCTGATGACCGGCGAAGCGATGGTGATGGTGGCCGACGTATAGGTGCCGGCAGGTACGGCGGTCAGGTCCAGCAATTGATGCAAGCCGCTGAGTTGCGCGAAGTCCACGGTGGCAGGCTGCGAGAGCACGCTGACGTTGGTGCTGCCGTTGTTGAGGGTGATTCCGCTGACCAAAACCTGGCAGGAAATCACGCTGGGCAACGGCGCGTCGGTGCCGACGGTATAAATGTTGGCCTGCTGTTGCTGAGGAGGCGTAGAGCTGGTGCCGCCACCGCCGCAGCTAGCGAGCAAGGCAGTGGAAAGAAAGGCGAAGAACACACCCGTAGCTTTTGTATAACGCATTACGATTCTCCTTAAACGAATGAGGCTTATGATTGCCGGGTCTAGGTGCCCGAATTGATTGCTGCGAATAGAACCCAGGGGGTTGTGGAAAGTTGCGCGGGAAATGGGGGTTTCGGGTGGGGCCCCAGCCGCGGCGGCAGAGGCCTGGCGAAAGTGCCGGTTCCCGGCTCGACGCCAGCGAACGCGGTTGGGGCGCGGAAATCAGTGATTCTGGCAGCTTGCGCGCGCGGCGTGACTTGTTTACGATTGCGTGCGCGAACTGACGAATGATCGGCGAAACAATTTCGCATTACAAGATATTGGAGCCGCTGGGAAGCGGCGGCATGGGCCAGGTGTTTCGCGCCGAAGATACTCGCCTGGGCCGGCAAGTGGCGCTGAAGTTTCTCTCCGAAGATTTAGCGAAAGATCCGGCCTCGCTCGAACGATTTCAACGGGAAGCTCGCTCGGCCTCGTCGCTGAACCATCCGAACATCTGCACGATTTACGACGTCGGCGAGCACAATGGACGTCCTTACCTGGTGATGGAAGTTCTCGAAGGCCAGACGCTGCGCGAAAGAATCGGCGGACGTCCAGTGGCGACCGATTCGCTGCTGGAGCTTGGCGCGCAGATCGCGGACGCGCTCGACGCGGCGCATTCGCGCGGGATCATTCACCGGGACATCAAACCCGCCAACATTTTCGTGACCACGCGCGGACAGGCAAAAATTTTGGATTTCGGATTGGCGAAGCAAGGCGCGACGCGGCGTATGGCGGAGACGGTTGGCGCGGGCGACGCGGTGACGATGCCGACGAGCGATCATTTGTTTTTGACCAGCCCTGGTTCGGCGATCGGCACGATCATTTATATGTCTCCGGAGCAGGCGCGCGGCGAAGAGCTCGACGTTCGCACGGATTTGTTCAGCCTGGGCGCGGTGTTGTACGAGATGTCCACCGGGCAGACGGCGTTTAGTGGCAGCACGTCGGCGGTGATCTTCGATTCGATTTTGAATCGAACCCCGGCGGCGCCGAGCACATTGAATCCGAACATGCCGCCGAAATTGGAAGAGATCGTCGGCAAATCGCTCGAGAAGGATCGCGACCTTCGATACCAGACGGCTGCGGAACTGCGCGGGGATTTGAAGCGGCTGAAACGCGACGTCGATTCGGGAAAAACGGGCAGCTCGGCGACAACGTGGACTGCGGCTCAACCTGCGGCAAAAAAAGATTCGACTTGGAAAACTGCGGCGGCGCCGGCGGCTAGCGCAGAGCAACCCGAGCAGGCAGAATCGCGACAGCGTGGACGCGGCGGCGATGATCAAGGATGGGGATTGAAGTCGGCGTTTCGCTCGCTGCCGCCGTGGGCGCGTCTGCTGATTGCGGTGCTGGCGACGGCGGCGTTTTATTACTTCAAAATTTACAAGCCGGAAAAGCCGGTGGGCCAGCACACGAGCGACAACGCGTTTATGCAGATGCAGATTTCGCCGGTGACGACGACCGGGAACGTGCACTCGGTGACCATTTCGCGCGACGGAAAATTTCTGGCGTACACGCAGGATTCGAAAGATGGGCACGCGATTTGGGTGCGACAGCTGGGCACGGGGAGCACGGCAAAAGTGGTGCCTGGCACCGAGGAGGCGGAGCTCGAGGACATCGTATTTTCGCCGGACGGAAATTATCTGTACTACCGAAGCCAGGCGGTAGGGTCGGGCCTGGGAAATTTGTGGCGAGTGCCGTCGCTCGGCGGGACGCCGGAGCATTTGGTGACGGACGTGGACAGCGCAGTGGGATTTTCGCCCGACGGAAAACGGATTGCATGGATTCGGATTTCTTCGAAGACCAATTCTTCAGCGGTGTATCTGTCAGACGCGAACGGCGGAAACGAACAGGCTATTTCGACGCTGCGTTTCCCGGAGCTGTACAACGGAGTGGGACCGGGCTGGTCGGACGACGGGAAAAAGCTGGCCTTGGCGCGGATCGGTACAAAAAGCCAGACCGGCAACATCGTTGAAGTGATGGACCTGGATACGAAGGAAGTGAAGCCGCTGGGATCGCGAGGATTTGCAAATTTGACTCGGCTGAGTTGGCTGCCAGACGGCTCGGGAATTGTTTTTACGTCGCCGCTGAACACGATGACGTTTAATTCGCAGATCTGGGAACTGACGTATCCCGACGGCGAAGCGCGACGCATCACGAATGACTTGAATTACTACTCGGGCGCGAGCGTGACGGGCGACGGCCAGACGCTGGCGACGGTGGCTTGGTCGATTACGTCGAGTCTGTGGACGAGCAGCGCTGCCGGGTCGGCGTTTTCGGGGCCCAAGCAAATTACTTCGGGGATCGATCGCGCAGACGGGCGCACGGGAATCATTTGGCCGACGCCGGGCGCGATTCTGTACTCGATCTATGCGGGCGGCGCGATCAAGTTCGCATCGACGACGCCGGATGGCAGCGACACACGGGATCTTGCGCTCGGGAACATGTCGGTGCTGGGGCCGTCGGCTTGCGGCGACGGCAAGCGATTCGTGTTCGCGTCGCTGAGCAGCGACGGATCGCTGCGCGTGTATCGCGCGGACGTGGACGGGTCGAATCCGACGGCGATTAGCCCCGGGCCGATCGACGTGTTGCCTGCGTGCTCGCCAGACGGAACATTTGTGGCGTACGTGGCATCGAGCGGGCAGACGGTTACGCTTGAAAAAGTGAGTATCGATGGCGGCGCGGCAACGCCGATCACACACGGCACTGAGATTTTCACGACGCCCGCGATTTCGCCGGACGGAAAGAGCGTAGCCGGTTCGTATGTGACGGACGTCTCGAAGCCAGCCAAACTCGCGGTGATGAATCTCGCAACAGGTGCGATCGAACATGTGTACGACGCGGCGGACGGCGCTACTTTCAATCAAGACGCGGTCGGTCAAATCAGATGGACGAAGGATGGCCGCGCGATTCTGTATCCGGTGATCCGCGGCGGCGTGGGGAATTTGTGGGCGCAGCCGGTGGCGGCGAATGCGGGCGCGACGGCGGCGGCACCGAAGCAGGTAACCAACTTCAGCGAGTTGTCTCTTTTTTCGTATGCGTTGTCACCGGACGGAAAACAGATGGTGCTGGCGCGTGGCCGCACGGTGACCGATGCGGTGCTGATCTCCCACTTCCACTGAGTTTTTTCTCGGCGCACGATTCCCTGCTCTGCAATGGAGGAACCTTCATGAAACTTTCGCGGCGCGAGGTGTTGCGCACGGCTTTGATTGGTGCGGGTGGGATGGCCGCGGCGACGGCGTTTGGCGCGAAGACGCGCGAGGCAGATGCGCAGGGGCAAGCGCCGAGCGGCGGCGCGAGTTTGCCGCCGGCTTTTGACGCTCTGAAACCGCTGGGCGATCGGGTAAAGCCGATCACCACGGCGGAATTTCAGGCGCGGTTCGCGCGGGCGCAGCAACTGATGAGCGAATCAAAACCCGGGCTTGATGCTCTGTATGTGACGCCTGGGACGACGCTGAAATATTTTACCGATGTGAGTTGGTGGCCGAGCGAACGGATTCTGGCGCTGGTGATTCCGCGGCAGGGCGAGGCGTTGGTGGTGTGTCCGGCGTTTGAAGAAGCGCGGCTGCGAGAGCAACTGCGATGGCCGATGGACGTGCGCGTGTGGCAGGAAGACGAAAGTCCTTACGCGGTGGCCGCGAAATGGTTTGCGGAACGCGGAATCCGAACCGGAACAGTGGCGGTGGAAGAAACCACGCCATACGTATTTTTCGACGGGTTGCGGCGCGCGGTTCCGGCACTCGAGTATGCGAACGGCAATCCGATTTCGGTGGGATGCCGCGCGCGAAAAAGTGAGCACGAATTGGAATTGATGCGACTGGCGTGCGAAGCGACCTGCGCGGTGTATAAGGCGACGTTTGCTTCGCTGCGCGAAGGGATGACGCAGCGGGAAGTTGCGACGATGGTGTCACGCGGCTACACGCGGATGGGCCTCCGCGGAGAAGCATCGGTCACGTTTGGCGCATCGTCTTCTTTGCCGCACGGCTCACGCGCGGAGCAGACACTGCGCGAAGGCGTGGGCGTAATGATCGACGACGGCACGGAGGTCGAGGGATATCAATCGGACGTGACGCGCATGGGCGTGATCGGAAAAGCTCCGGAAACATTGCAGCGCGCGTTTGAGATCGTGCGGAAGGCGCAAGACGCGGCGCTGGCTGCGGCGGTGAGCGGTCACGCATGCGGATCGGTGGATGATGCGGCGCGCAAAGTGATCGTGGATGCGGGATTCGGGCCGGGCTACAAATATTTCGAGCACCGGCTAGGGCACGGAATCGGACTCGACGGGCACGAGCAGCCGTATCTGGTGCACGGAAATACGGTCATTTTGCAGCCGGGCATGACGTTTTCGAATGAGCCAGGGATCTACGTGGCCGGTGAATACGGACTGCGGTGCGAAGACGACATGGTGATCGCGGAAAGCGGCGGCGCGAAGTTGTTGACGTACGGATTCCAGGAATCGCTCGAAAAACCGATATCGTAGCTAAACGTTTGGCGTAGGTGCCAGCAGCGAAAGGCTGCGGCAGAATTCGATGATGCGCGCTTCGGCCCAGAAGCGCTCGTCGCCGCCTTCGCTGGAAATAAACGCGCAGTGGCCGCCATACTCGGGCGCGTAAAACGTGATGAACGGATTCTGCTGCAGCGCAGGATCGTGAAACGGCTCAATGGGAACGAACGGGTCGTTTTTCGCGGTGACGATCAGCGTGGGCCGGCGAATACTGGAAATCACGCGCAGCGCACTTGAGGTCTGGTAATACTCCTCGGCATCACGAAAGCCGCAGAAGCGGGCGGTGACCACGTCGTCAAACCCGCGCACGGTGCTGATTTTTTCGAAGTCCTTCACGTCTTTCAGCGGGTAGAGATCAGGAAACAGTCGAGCTTTGCGTCGCATGCTGCGTTTCAGGCGGGTGACGAAGTGATGTTCGTAGATGAAGTTTCGCGGCTCGGCCAGCGCGTCGGCACAGGCGGCGAGTTCGAGCGCCGGAGCAATCGCGGCGATGCCGCGTAGCTCCTTCGGGGCAGCGTCGCCGAGTTCGCCGGCCATTTTCAGCACCAGATTTCCGCCCATCGAGTATCCGGAAGCGAAAATTTCGGGCAACCCGTCGCGCTCGATTAATTCGAAGACGACGCTGCGAATATCCTGGCTGAGGCCGGAATGGTAGAGAGTGGGACTGAGAGTTTCGGTGCCGCCGCAATTGCGCTGGTTGAGCCGAATGACGTTGAAGCCGGCGACCCAGGCCTTTTCGGCGGTACCGCGGGCGTAGCCGGATTCGCTGGAGCCTTCGAGGCCGTGAAGGACGATCAGTGTGGGATGATCCTGCGGACTCGGCTGCCAGTGGCAATGGCCGCGGACTTTCGTGCCGGGATCGGTTTCGAAATCGCGAGGAACGCTTTTGCCCAGGCGGTGTGTGCCGCGGCGCCAGAAAGTGGAGGCGAGCGTCATCGCGTGAGCGTTGCGAAGAAGCCCCAGCGGACGGAAGTCTTTCACCTCGTAAATGGTATGCATTCGACGGGAATCGCGCAAGGATCCACTCTAAGCGCGGGCGAGGCAAACTTGCATTCATTTGGGGATGCACATAAAATTGAAGATTATTGATGAAGGATTTCGGCTACCGGTTCATACCTACACCCTCTGACCCGCCCTGCTGCGCGCACGAATTCCTGGCGGCTGCGTTTTCCTACAGGAGAAGCAATGATTGACGGCCCCATCCGCGAAGGACTGACGTTTGACGACGTGCTGCTCCTACCGGGAAAATCTTCGGTGCTGCCGACGCAGACCGATACACGCACGTGCCTGACGAAAAAAATTGCGATCAACATTCCGATCGTCGCTTCGGCGATGGACACGGTGACGGATGCACGCCTGGCGATTGCGATTGCGCGGCAGGGTGGCATCGGCTTCGTGCACCGCAACATGACCATCGACCGGCAAGCGGAAGAAGTGGACCGGGTGAAGCGGTCGGAAAGCGGGATGATCGTCGATCCGATTACGATTGCGCCGGAAATTTCGGTACGGCAAGCGCTCGACATCATGAACAAGTACAAGGTGTCGGGCTTGCCGGTGACGCGGGGCACGAAGCTGGTGGGCATCATGACCAACCGCGACCTGCGGTTTGAGCGCAATCTGGACCAGCCGGTGAGCGCGGTGATGACAAAAGACAGCCTGGTGACCGTGCCGGTGGGCACCACGCTGGAAGAAGCGGAAAAGATCCTGCAGAAGCATCGCATCGAAAAGCTACTGGTGGTGGACGGCGATTTCAACCTGAAAGGCCTGATCACCGTAAAAGACATTCAGAAGAAAATCGAATTTCCGAACGCAACCAAGGACGATCACGGACGGCTGCGCGTGGGCGCGGCGATCGGCGCGACCGGGGATTTTCTGGAACGCGCACAGGAAATGGCTCGCGAAAAAGTGGATGTGCTGGCGATCGATACTTCGCATGGACACAGCACGCGAGTGATGGAAGCGATCCGGACGATCAAGAGCAAGTTGCCGGAGCTGGAAGTGGTGGCCGGAAACGTGGCCACGATGGAAGGCGCGAAGGATTTAATTTCGCTCGGAGTGGATGGATTGAAAGTGGGCATCGGGCCGGGGTCGATTTGCACCACGCGCGTGGTGACCGGCGCGGGAGTGCCGCAGATCACCGCGATTATGGAAGCGGCGAAGGCGGCGAAAGGAACTGGCGTGCCGGTGATTGCCGACGGCGGAATCAAATTTTCGGGCGACATAACCAAAGCGATCGCAGCGGGCGCGAATTCGGTGATGATCGGCAGTTTGTTCGCGGGGACGGAAGAATCGCCGGGCGAGACGATTTTGTATCAGGGGCGGACGTTTAAATCGTATCGCGGAATGGGCTCGCTGGGCGCGATGGAAGCCGGATCGGCAGACCGCTACGCGCAGGAAGGCGCGGCGCGCGGAAAGTCCGTGCCCGAAGGCATCGAAGGGCAAGTTCCCTACAAAGGACCGCTGGCGGCGCTGGTGGAGCAGTTGGTCGGCGGCCTGAAGAGCGGCATGGGATACTGCGGCGCGG
This sequence comes from uncultured Acidobacteriota bacterium, assembly GCA_963719065.1. Classification (GTDB taxonomy): domain Bacteria; phylum Acidobacteriota; class Terriglobia; order Acidiferrales; family UBA7541; genus Palsa-295. Next base: position 232,275 of record CAVRAM010000002.1, read on the forward strand.
AAAATCTGAAAGAGCTACAGGAGCGCGGCGAGTTCATCCGGATTTCGTCGGCGGGCCTGCGCGAAAGCCATGTGCACGACGTAATCATCACCCGCGAAGCGCCGAACTACCGGCTCGAGTAATGCCCAGCGCAGCGCGCTTTCCGCATCGCAACCATTTCATCGCAATATCCCGGGCGCTGTAGCATGGCGTGGCTGAAACGATGGTGGCCTGCCGTGCTGTGGGCTGTACTCATATCCGGATTTTCGACCGGCGCGTTTACGAGCGAACACACCAGCCGGTTCATCGTTCCTTTCCTTCATTGGTTGATGCCGCAAGCTTCGCAGGAACGGCTCGAGTTTATCCACCACATCATCCGCAAATGCGGACACCTGACCGAATATTTCATCCTGAGCTTTTTGATCCTGCGCGGATTTCGCGCCGGTCAGCGCGGCATGCATTTGCGCTGGGCGCTGCTGACGGTACTTCTAATTCTGGGGTATGCGGCGCTCGACGAATATCACCAGTCGTTTGTGCCGGGACGAACGGCGGCGGTGAGCGACGTGCTGATCGACACCTGCGGCGGAATCGTGGCACAAATCGCCGCGGGACTTGTAACCTGGTGGCGGCAGGCACGTCAAAAACCATTAGAAAATAGCGGTTCTGCAGCTCCGGCACAGCCGGGGCAAATCAAATAAATCATCGCTCGAAAGGATGAACGTATGTTCGTTCGCGGTCTTTGCACTCCCCTGCTGGTCGCCGTCCTCGCGGCAATTCCTGTTGCATCCGCTCGGGGCGCTATCGCGCCGTCGTCCGCGGCGGCTCCGGCGCCGTCTGCGCTGAAGTATGAGCTTGGTTTCGAGCGGCCGAACACGCATCTGCTCGATGTGACAATTCACGCGAGCGACCTGAAGGGCGCGACGGTGGAGTTTGCGATTCCGGATTGGGCGCCGGGTTCGTACTACATCGAAAATTATTCGGCGAACGTGCAGCGATTTCGGGCGACCACAGCGGACGGAAAAGAGCTGGTGTGGCACAAGACTGACAGCCAGACGTGGCGCATCGAGCTCGCGGGCGCGCACGAAGTGAAAGTGTCGTACCAGATTTTTGCGAACACGCTGCAAAACAACATCGCGCAGTACAACGACCGGCATGCGTTCATCGGCGGGCCGTCGGTGTGGATGTATCTGGTCGGCGGCAAAGAGCGGCCGGTGGAGCTTTCGATCGCGGTGCCGGCGGGATGGAAGGTCGCGACGGGGATGGAACATGCGTCTTCACAGAATGCCGGGGGCAACGCGAGTGGCGGGACGAGCACGTTTCGCGCGGCGGATTACAACTGGTTTGCCGATGCGCCGCTGGAGCTTTCGGATTTCGCCGAGAAGGATTTCGAGCTTTTCGGCACCACGTATCACGTGATCGTGCACGACGTGATGGGCAAAGCGGATTTCACGGCGTTTGCGGACGGCGTGCAGAAGGCCGTGGCGCAGATCGTGACCATGTGGCAGCCGGTAGCGGGCATGGGATCGCAGGCGGCGCCGTTTAAGGACTACTACTTTATTTTTCACGTTTGGCCGAAGACCGGCGGCGGACTGGAGCATTTGAACTCCACGCAGATCGATTTCGGAAAGGATTGGGATTCGAAGGATCCGGTTCCGGGTTACGGCGACCAGGCGACATTGAAGCTATTTGTGACCGCGCACGAATTTTTCCACGCGTGGAACGTAAAACGGCTGCGACCGTTGCCGCTCGGGCCGTTTGATTATTCGCAGATGGTTCACACGCCTTCGCTATGGATTTCCGAGGGGCTGACCAGTTATTACGGCGGATTGGCGCTGGTGCGCGCGGGCCTGATCACTCCGGCGCAATACCTGGATGGCATCGGGCAGCTGATCACGAAATTTGAAGCGGAGCCCGGACGCAGCGAGCGAAGCATCGAAGACACCAGCTGGGACACGTGGTACACACGCAAAACCGTCGAGCAGGAAAACAATCTGCGCAACACGAACTATTCGTATTACGACGGCGGCCAGGTGATGGGCCACATTCTGGATTTCGCGATCCGGCACGACACGAAAAACCAGAAGTCGCTGGACGACTGGATGCGGCTGATGTACTCGCGCTACGCCCTGCCGAAGCCGGGTTTTCAGCCGGACGATGCGGTAAAAGCAGCGTCGGAAACGGCGGGCACGGACGTAAGCCCGATTTTCGCCAAGTATATTGCGGGCAAGGAAGCGATCCCGTACGCAGAATATTTCGGGTACGCGGGAATTTCAGTGGAAAAGAAAATCGACGACGCCAAAGCGTGGATCGGAGTTTCGACCATGGCGAGCGATGACGGCCACGTGAAGATTCAGAACGTGACGCCGGGAGGCCCGGGCGATTTGGGAGGGCTCGATTTCAACGATTTGATTTATGCGGTGGACGACCGAGTGACGGATCCGGAAGGATTCGCAAAGACCATCGCGGGGCACAAGCCGGGCGATAGCGTGAAAATCACGGTGCTGCGACTGGGAAGCTTTCAGGACGTAAAGGTTGCGCTGACGGCGAATCCGAACCCCACCTACACGCTGAAGCCGATGGCGGATATGACGCCGGAGCAAAAAGCAATCTACAACTCCTGGATGGGGATCAACTAGCGGCCATGGCAGTGGCGAAGAAGAAGGCGGCGACGGCGGCTTCGAGGAAGCGGATTGCGGCATCGCCGGGGCGCGGCAGTGTGGTGCGCGGACGCGGCGTAGCGCTTTTGCGCGGCGTGAACTTAGGGCCGCACAAACGGATGAAGATGGTGGACCTGGTGGCTGTGTTCGAAAAGTGTGGATGCAAGGAGATTGAAACGTACATTCAGAGCGGGAACGTTGTGTTCACGGCGCCGGCGAAAGGAATCGATGCGGCGGCACTGGCGGCGGCAATCGAGAAGCGGTTTGGGTTCAGCGCTCCGGTGGTGTTGCGGACGGAAGAAGAACTGAACGCGGCGATTGCGGCGAATCCGTACCCGAAGTGCGATCAGGAGCGGGACAGGCCGCACGTTAGTTTTTTGGCGGATGAGCCGCTAGCGGAGAATGTGGCGTTGCTCGACCCGCAAAGATCGCCCGGGGATTCGTTTACGGTGTTGGGACGGGAGCTGTATTTGCTGTTCCCTACCGGAATCGCGAACAATAAGCTGACGAGCCAGTATTTTGATTCGCGGCTGAGGACGACGGGGACGGCGCGAAACTGGCGGACCGTGCTGGCGCTGCAGGAGATGTTGCGCGCGGGAAAGTGACGGGAGTCGGAGATGACGGACGAATGCAGCGCTGAGGACCGCGGCGCTACATTGAAGTCCTAAGTCAAAGGCGAACGCGGTGGCGTGATGTAGGGTAAGAAAGAAAAACGCCCGGCTCGAACGATCGAGCCGGGCGTTTTGATTTTGCGAGAAGGAATTTCGCGCCGGACTACTTCTTGACGACGGCTTCCTTCTCGGTGGTTTCTTCTTCAGGAGCTTCCTCGGTGGGCTTGCGGCGAGGACGCTTTTCTTTCTTCTTCAGTTCGGAACCGATGAATTCGAGGATGGCCAGTTCCGCACCATCGCCCAAGCGCCAGCCCGCACGAATGATGCGGGTGTAGCCGCCGGGACGCTGTGCAAAACGCGGAGCCAGATCCTTGAACAGTTTTTCGGTAGCCACCGGAGTCATCAGGAACGCCGAAGCCTGGCGACGCGCGTGAAGCGAATCGCGCTTGCCGAGGGTGATCATCTTTTCCGCGAGCCGGCGAGTGGCCTTGGCGCGGAGGATGGTCGTGTGAATGCGTTCTTTCTCGATGAGGTTGGTGACCAGGTTGCGCAGGACCGCGCGGCGATGCGCGGGCTGCTTACCGAGTTTGGAGCCTGATTTAAGGTGTCTCATATTCGCTTACCGTGGCGCTGAACTACAGAGCCGAGGCATCCCCCTCGGAAGGCGGAGGAGCGGTCTGGCTCGGGAGCGGCGGCCAGATGATGCGGCCGTGCTCGTCGAATTTCATACCCAGGCTCAAGCCCATCTTGTGAAGGATGTCTTTGATTTCATTCAGCGACTTGCGTCCGAAATTCTTGGTCTTGAGCATTTCGGATTCGGTCTTCTGCACCAGTTCGCGCAGGTTTTGAATGTTGGCGTTCTTCAAGCAATTGTAGGAGCGCACGGAAAGCTCGAGTTCTTCGACGGAGCGGTCGAGGAATTCCAGGCGAGGATCGCTGAAGTTCTCGACGACTTCGTCGGGCAGATCCGGCGTCTCTTCGAAGTTGATGAAGATGCTCATGTGGTCTTTCACGAGCTTGGAAGCCAAGCCAATCGCGTCCTGCGGAGTGATGGCGGCGTTGGTCCAAACCTCGAGAGTGAGCTTTTCGTAATCGGTCATCTGACCCAGACGGGCCGCTTCAACCGCGTAGTTGACCTTGCGCACCGGCGAATGGATCGAGTCGATGGGAATGTATCCGATCGGCAAATCTTCGTCGAAGTTGCGGTCGGCAGCGACGTATCCGCGGCCATTCTTGACCCGCAGTTCGAGTTCGAACTTGCCGCCTTCGCTGACGGTGGCGATATAGATGTTTTTGTCGAGGACGGCGATGTCGGCGTCTTCTTCGATCTTCGCGGACGTAACCGGACCCGGCGTATCGACGACCAAGGTGATGGTCTTGGGCTGGTCGGTGTTCAACTTCAGCGGAACCTGCTTCAGGTTCAGGATGATGTCGGTCGCGTCTTCCACAACTCCAGGGATCGGAGAAAACTCATGCAACACGCCTTCGATTTTCACGGCGGTAATGGCTGCGCCTTCGATGGAGCTCAACAGCGCGCGCCGCAGAGAGTTGCCGACGGTGGTGCCCCAACCGCGCTCAAACGGCTGCGCGGAAAACTTTCCGTACTTGTCGGTCAACGACTCCGGTTCTGCTGCCAAACGCTTTGGTTTCTGGAAGCCCTTCCACATATCTAACGTTCCTCCTGGCCCGCCAGAGGCGGACCTGCAAACAAACCCAAGAACAATTACAAAAACGGGACTCGAAAGCGGAGCGCGAAACGGAGAGCGCTACTTCGAGTAGAGTTCGACGATGAGCTGTTCGTTCATCGGCGGAGTCTGCACGTCTTCGCGGCGCGGCAGAGCGACGACCTTGGCCTTGAAAGCGGCCGGGTCGATATCGAGCCACGGAGCGACGCCCTGGCTCTTGGCGAGATTGCGCGCTTCGAGGACCATGGCGTTTTCGTGCATCTTATCTTTCAGCGAGATTTCTTCGCCGACCTGAACCAGATAGCTGGGGATATTGACCTTGTGGCCCTTCACGCGGATGTGGCCGTGAAGAACCAATTGGCGCGCCTGGGAGCGCGAACCCGCGAGGCCCATGCGGTAAACGACGTTGTCGAGACGCCGTTCGAGCATGACCATCAGGTTCGAGCCGGTGGGGCCCTTGGTCTTTTCCGCCTTCTCGAAATAGTTGCGGAACTGGCGTTCGAGCAGGCCGTAGGTGCGCTTTACCTTTTGCTTTTCGCGCAACTGAACGCCGTAGCCAACCATCTTGGCGCGGCGGGCCTGGCCATGCTGACCCGGAACGAAGTTGCGCTTTTCGATGGCGCACTTTTCGGTAAAGCACCGCAGGCCTTTCAGGAACAGTTTTTGACCTTCCCGACGGCACAGACGGCAAACTGCATCACGATGTCTTGCCACTTATGGTTCTCCTTTGTTTCTTTTATTTCTTGGCGATCAGTTTACGGGCTGGCGACCCTTCTTCCTGATCATTCCGTTTACTGCACTACTTGCCGCACGAGGCGGCATTACCAACTTTGCGTTATACGCGGCGGCGCTTCGGCGGACGGCAGCCATTGTGCGGCACGGGCGTGACGTCTTTGATCGCGTTGATGTGCAAGCCCGAGGAAGCCAGCGCGCGAACGGCGGATTCACGGCCTGCGCCCGGACCCTTGACGCGCACTTCAACCGACTTCATGCCGTATTGATCGCGAGCGACGCCCGCGGCCGTGGCAGCAGCCTGCTGCGCGGCGTACGGAGTGCCTTTACGCGAACCCTTGAAGCCGACCGAGCCGGCCGACGACCAGCTGACGGCACGCCCATCGGGATCGGTAAGCGTAACGATGGTGTTATTGAACGTCGCCTGAATGCAGACGACGCCGTGCGGCACCACGCGCTTCTCACGCTTCTTGCGGAACTCTTTCTTGCGCTTCGAAGTTTTTGCCGCGCCTGCTGCCGGCGCTGCTCCTGCCGCCGCTGCGTCTTTCGGTTCTTTTGCCACGCGAGTGTTTCTCCTATTCGATCTGCGAATACGTTTGGTGCGGCGGAGCTAAAACGCTCCGCTTCGGCTCTTACTTGCGAGCCATGGTCTTTTTCTTGGCTGCCACGGCGCCCTTCCGCGGTCCCTTACGGGTGCGCGCGTTGGTGTGGGTGCGCTGGCCGCGAACCGGCAGGTTGCGGCGATGGCGCAGTCCGCGATAGGCCTGGATTTCAATCAGGCGGCGGACGTTCATCTGCATCTCTTTGCGAAGATCGCCTTCGACGCGGCCCTCGGCTTCAATGGCGGCGCGCAGACGAGTCAATTCCTCTTCGGTCAGATCTTTGATCTTCTTGGTGTATTCGACGTTGGCCTTCTCGGCAAGGGACTTCGCGCGAGGCTGGCCGATTCCGTAAATCGACGTCAATCCAATCCAGAGCCGCTTGTTCGGCGGCAAATCCACACCTGCGATACGAGCCATTCGCTTTTCTCCTGACCTTTAGCCCTGGCGCTGGCGGTGCTTTGCGTTTTCGCAAATCACACGGACCACGCCGCGCCGGTGAACGATCTTGCACTTCATACAAATCTTTTTTACCGATGCACGAACCTTCATCGAAATCCCCTTGCCGCCGCTTTTGCTGGCAGCGCTGTGCTACTTGTAGCGATACACGATCCGGCCGCGCGTCAGGTCGTAGGGCGAAAGCTCCACGGCCACGCGATCACCGGGCAGAATGCGGATGAAATTCTTGCGCATCTTCCCGGAAATGTGCGCCAGGACCTGATGCTTGTTTTCCAGCTCGACGCGAAACATGGCGTTCGGAAGAGGTTCCACCACCGTGGCCATTACCTCGATGGCGTCTTCCTTACCGCTGCCTTCGCTGGACTTCTCTTTCTTCTGATCCGGCCTTCGATTCATGCTCTCCTGTTGCTACCGGGCGCCACTTAATTAGATGCGCGAGAGATTCATCACCAAACCGGGCCCGCTGCGTCCTTGGGCCGGGTCAAAATCCACGGGCCGCTGGCGGTGACGGCGACGGTGTGCTCGAAATGAGCCGAGTCGCTGCCGTCGGTGGTGACTGCGGTCCAGTCGTCTTCCAGGACACGCACGCCGGGGCCGCCGGTGTTCACCATGGGCTCAATCGCCAGGACCATTCCCTCTTGCAGCTTGGGACCCTGGCCGGGCGAACCGTAATTCGGAAGCTGCGGGTCTTCGTGCATCTTGGTGCCGATGCCGTGCCCCACAAACTCGCGAACCACCGAGTAGCCGTTCTTCTCAACCCAAGCCTGCACGGCGGCGGAAACATCGCCAAGCCGATTGCCGGGCCGAACTTTGTCGATCGCCTGCTCGAGCGACTCACGCGTGACGCGCAACAGCTTTTCGCGGACCGGATTGATCTTGCCCACCGGAACCGTTAAAGCCGCGTCGCCGTAGTAGCCGTCGAGCTCGACGCCAAAATCCATCGAAAGAATGTCGCCTTCGCGCAACTTGCGCGACTTCGAAGGAATCCCGTGCACCACTTCCTGATTGATGGAAGTGCACACCGAACCGGGATACCCACGGTAGCCCTTGAAGGCCGGCCTCGCGTGATGCTCGACGGTGTAAGCCTCGGCAAATTCGTCGAGCTGTTGCGTCGTGACGCCGGGCTTGACCATGTGGCGCATCTTATCGAGAGCGCCCCAAACGATCTGCCCTGCGCGATACATCTTTTCGAGTTCGGACGGCGATTTACAGATGACCATCGCGACCTTCCGAGCGCTTCAAAATCCGATTCAAAGCCCCGGTGACGATTTCCACGCTTTGGGCTCCATCAATCACTTCCAGCACACCGTGCGTCCGGTAATACTCGGCCAGCGGCTTGGTCTGGCGTTCGTACGCCGCGAAACGCTCTTTCACAATTTCCGGGCGGTCGTCATCGCGCTGCACCAGCTTGCCGCCATCCACATCGCAGATGCCGGCCACTTTCGGCGGGCGATCATGAATGTTGTAGGTCTCGCCGCCAACGCTGCACGTCCAGCGGCCGGCCACGCGCTTGATCAACGTTTCCTGGCTGACCTGAAACTCAATCACCAGCGGCTTGCCGAATCCGCTGCGATGCAGGATCGCATCGAGTTCTTCCGCTTGCGGCAAGGTGCGCGGAAAACCGTCAAAGATAAAACCATTCGCGCAATCGGCTCGCTTCAGCCGCTCTTCCACCATGCCGAGCACGATGGCATCGGGCACTAGGTCGCCGCGGTCCATGATCGGCTTGGCCTGCTTGCCGAGCGCGGTACCGGTTCCAACCGCTTCGCGCAGCATGTCGCCGGTAGAAAGATGAGGAACGTTCAGTTCCTTGGCGATGCGCTTGGCCTGCGTGCCCTTTCCGGCTCCCGGAGGCCCAAGAAAGATCAACGCGCGTTTCGACGCGGTCTGCACGACTAACGCGCCGCCATTAACTACGGCGCCCTCGAACGCGGCCCTTGCGCACGAATCCGTCGTAGTTGCGCATCACAAGCTGCGCTTCCAGTTGCTGGACGGTGTCCATGGCCACGCCCACAACGATCAGCAGCGACGTGCCGCCGAAGTAAAATTGGACGTTCAAGCCGTCCAGAACGAAGCGCCACATGTGGCGGTCGAACCAATCGCCGACCAGCCACAGATGCTGGAGGTGGATACCCGAGATCATCCACTCCGGCAGCAAGCAAACGATGGCGAGGTACACGCCGCCCACCAGCGTCAAGCGGGTGAGAATGCGGTTGATGTATTCCGACGTATTGCGTCCCGGCCGGATGCCCGGAATGAATCCGCCGTACTTGCGCATGTTGTCCGCCAGCTCGGTGGGGTTGAAGATGATGCCCACATAGAAGAAGGCGAAGAAAATAATCAACGTGACGTAAATCACGGTGTACAGCGGCTCGCCCCACTTGATCGCCTGCGCGAAACGGTCAAACGCCGACGATTTGCTGGCAAACAACAGAGCGATCGTCTGCGGGAACGTCAAAAGCGAACTGGCAAAAATCGGCGGAATCACGCCGCCGGAATTGACGCGCAGCGGCAGATAAGTCATCTGCCCACCCATGACGCGACGACCCATCACGCGCTTGGCGTACTGCACCGGGATGCGGCGCTGGCCGCCTTCGACGAAAACGATGAAGGCGACAACCGCGAGCATCAGCGCGATCAAGCCGATAATCGCAAGCGCGGTGAACGAACCCCACTGTTGGTTGACGACTTTCGTCCACAGATCGTTTACCGCTCGCGGCAGACCGACCACGATGCCGGCAAAAATGATCAGCGACATTCCGTTGCCGATGCCGCGGTCGCTGATCTGCTCACCGAGCCACATGATGAAGGCCGAGCCGGTGGTGAGCGTCAAAATCGTCATGAACACGAAACGCGGGCCGGGATGATAGACAACGGCCTGGCCGGCCAGATTCTGGCGCATCAACGTTTCGGCGATCGTGAACGACTGGAACAAGCTCAAAATAATCGTCAGATAGCGCGTGTACTGGGTGATCTTGCGGCGGCCGAGTTCGCCCTCTTTTTGCAAGCGTTCGAGATACGGCCACACGACCACCATCAACTGCAAAATAATCGATGCCGTGATGTACGGCATGATGCCGAGCGCGAAAATGGTCAGCTTGCGGAAGTTGCCGCCGCTGAACAAATCGATGATGCCCAGCACCGAACCCTGGCCCTGCTGAAACAATTGCTGCAACAGCGCGGTGTTGATTCCCGGCGTGGGAATGAACGCGCCGAGGCGGTAAACCGCCAGCAGAGCGAGCGTGAAAAGAACACGGTTCCGCAGATCCGGGGTGCTGAAGATGTTCCGGAATGCCTGGACCAGCTTGTTCATCGAATAACTTCGACCTTGCCCCCGGCGGCCGTGATTTTCTGCTCCGCCGATTTGCTGAATGCGTGCGCTTGCACGGTGAGGGCGACTTTCAGTTCGCCATCCCCCAGAATTTTCACGTTCTCACGCTTGACGCGCAGAACGCCGAGATCAAACAACAGATCCGGCGAGACGGTTTCGCCGGCGCTAAAGCCATTCAACTCTTCCACGTTGATAACGGCGAACGCAGTGGAGTTCGGCGCGGTGAATCCTCGCTTGGGCAGACGGCGATGCAGAGGCATCTGGCCGCCTTCAAAGCCCGGACGGCGCGAGTAACCGCGGCGGGATTGTTGTCCCTTGTTGCCGGCTCCCGAAGTCTTACCGAGTTTCGAGCCCATACCGCGGCCGACGCGCACTTTGCGGTGACGCGAGCCCCGTGGCGGCTTCAAATTCGACAGCGTTGGTTTCTCAGCCATTCTGACCCTCAATCACGACGAGATGGTGCACGCGAGCGATCATGCCGCGAATCGACGGCGTATCTTCCACTTCGAGCACTTGATGCATGCGGCGGAAACCCAAGCCGCGAATCGTCTGGCGCATGCTGCGAGGGCAGCCGATGAAGCTGACGGTCCACTTAATCTTCAGTTTGCCCGACTTCTTTTTTTCCGGCGTCTTCGTTGTCATAAGATTTGACTGGAAGCGTTAGACTGCAGCCGCTTCTTCCGCTCCCTTGCCACGGCCTTCGGCTACCTTGGCCGCATCTTTCAAATGCATCAACGCGTCAAACGTCGCCTTGATGACGTTATGCGGATTCGAAGTGCCCAGCGACTTGGTGAGCACGTTCTGAATCCCCGCAACCTCCATCACCGCGCGCACCGCGCCGCCGGCGATGATTCCCGTTCCTTCCGGAGCGGGCTTCAGCAATACCTGACCCGACCCATAACGGCCCAAAACCTGGTGAGGGATGGTCGATCCCTTCATGTTGAGTTTCACCATGTTCTTCTTGGCCGATTCGATCGCCTTGCGGATGGCCATGGGGACTTCACGAGCCTTGCCCATTCCGAATCCGGCGTGGCCGCCCTGATCACCAACGACGACGAGCGCGGAGAAGCTAAGGTTCTTGCCGCCCTTGACGACCTTGGTACAGCGGTTGATCGAGACGACTTGATCTTTCAGGTTCGCCTGATTGGTGGAGATGATCTGGCGAATCGACAGCGTGTCTTTGAGCTCTTGTTTCGACATAGGCAGTTAGAACTTCAGGCCCGCCTCTCGGGCCGCTTCGGCGAGCGCCTTGACGCGCCCGTGATATTGATAGCCACCGCGATCGTAAACGACTTTCTCAACGCCCTTTTCCTTGGCGAGTTGAGCGATCACTTTGCCGACGACTTTCGCCGCAGCAATATTGCCACCGCCCTTGATGTCTTTCTTCACGGCGGCATCGAGCGAGCTGGCGGAGACGATGGTGCGATTGGTTTGATCGTCCACCACCTGCACGCGAATGTGCTTGGAAGTGCGGTGCACGCACAACCGCGGGCGTTCGGTGGTGCCGATCAGGCGCTTGCGCGTCCGAACATGAATTCTGCGGCGATGAGCTTGCCGCGACAAACTGCGAACAGGTGCTGCCACGTTCTATCTCCTTCCGGACTAAGCCGCGGACTTCGCGCCGGCCTTTCCAGCCTTCTTCTTCAATCTCTCGCCAGTGATACGCACGCCCTTCTGCTTGTACGGGTCGGGCGGACGCAGAGCGCGCAGGTTGGCGGCAGTCTGTCCAACGTGATTCTTGTTGGCGCCGCTGACAACCAGGTGCGTCATCTTCTCGACGGTAATGGTGATGCCTTCGGGAATCGGGAACTCGATTGGATGCGAATAACCGAGCGCCAGAACCACGTTCTTGCCTTTCACTTCGGCGCGGTAACCGACGCCGACGATGTCGAGGTCTTTCTTGAATCCCGTGGTCACACCGGTAACGGCGTTGGCAACCAGCGCGCGAGACAATCCGTGCAGCGCGCGTTGATCGTCGGACTGGCGCTTGGCGGTCAGGATGCCGTCTTTCTGCTCGAAGGTAATGCCGTTCGGCAGAGCAACGTTCATCTTGCCCTTGGGTCCCTGCACTTCGACTTCGTGGGGCTTGACCTGGATCTTTACGCCCGCGGGCACCGGAATAATTTTGTTTCCAATTCGCGACATGTGTTTCGTTTCCTTGAAATCAAAAAATCAAAACTTTTTCCGAAAGCGAACTACCAGACTTCGCACATCATTTCGCCGCCGATTCCCGCTTTGCGTGCGGCCTGGCCGGTCATCAATCCCTGCGCCGTGGAAACAATCGAAATGCCCATGCCGCCGACGACTTGGCGAATGCCGGTCTTGGCGACATAGCGGCGCGAACCAGGACGCGAAACGCGCTTCAGATTGGTGATGACGCTGCGGCGATCCGGGGTGTAGCGCAGGAACACGCGCAGAGTCTTTTTGCCCTTCTGCTCTTCGACCACTTTGAAATTGGCGATGTAGCCTTCTTCCTTCAGGATGCGCGACAGCTCAACCTTCAGCTTGGAAGCCGGCAAATCAACGCGCGAGTGCTTGGCGCGCGAAGCGTTTCGGATGCGGGTCAACAAATCGGCGATCGGATCAGTCGTCATTCTCTCGTCCTTACCAGCTGGCCTTCACGACGCCGGGAATTTCACCCTTGAGCGCGTGGCCGCGGAAACAGATACGGCACATCTCAAACTTGGAAAGAACCGCGCGGGCGCGGCCGCAGATGCGGCAGCGATTCCGCTGGCGGATCTTGTATTTCAGCTTCTTGTGCGTCTTCGCGATCTGACTGGTGCGAGCCATGCCTGGTGATTCTCCTTCGCCTGACTTACTGGCGGAAAGGCACGCCGAGCAGCTTGAGCAGCTCGCGACCTTCTTCGTCGTTCCGTGCCGTGGTGGTGATGGTGATGTTCATGCCTTTGATTTTGTCCACGCGGGTGTAGTCGATTTCCGGGAACACCAGCTGATCTTTCAAGCCGATGGTGTAGTTGCCGCGGCCGTCAAACGACGTCGAGGGCAGTCCCTTGAAGTCGCGAACGCGGGGCAACACGATCGAAGACAAACGATCCAGGAATTCGTACATCCGTTCGCCGCGCAGCGTGACCATGCAACCGATGGGCATTCCCTGGCGAATTTTGAAATTGGCGATCGACTTCTTCGCGCGGGTGATCACCGGCTTCTGACCGGTAATCTGGCCCAGTTCTGCCGCAGCGGTGTCGAGCAGCTTTACGTTGGCGCTGGCTTCGCCCATGCCGATGTTGACGGTGACTTTCTTCACCTTGGGCACGGCCATGGTGTTGGTAAAGCCGAAGCGCTTGGAAAGCGCCGGTACTGCTTCCTTGCGATACTTTTCATGCAAACGCGTAATCATTTCTCTGGTCTCTCTTTACCGATACAAAAGTTCGTTCCGACTGCTACACCGAAAACTAATTCTCAAACGTTGCTTTGCAATGGCGGCAGCTGCGCACTTTGGTGCCGTCGGAAAGCTTGGAGTGGCTGGCACGTGTCGTCTTGCCGCAGCTGGGGCAAACCAGCATCACGTTCGAGGCGTGCACGGGACCTTCGCGCTCCAGAATGCCGCCCTTGATGTTCTTCGAAGGGTTCGGGCGCGTGTGCTTCTTGATCATGTTGGCGTGTTCGACCGTGACGGTGGTCTTCCAAACGTCCACCGACAAAACTTTTCCGGTCTTGCCCTTGGAACGGCCGGAGATGACTTTTACAGTGTCGCCGTGACGGATGCTGAATGCCGCTGGTTTGGTTTCGATTTTTCGCATGGTTACCACACTTCCGGCGCGAGCGAGATAATCTTGGTGAACTGCTTGTCGCGCAATTCGCGGGCGACCGGCCCGAAAACGCGCGTGCCCACCGGCTCGTTCGCATCGTTGATCAATACGGCGGCATTGTCGTCAAAGCGGATGTAGGTACCATCCTTGCGGCGCTGTTCTTTGCGCGTGCGGACGACAACGGCCTTTACCACCGAACCTTTCTTCACCTGGCTGTCGGGCGTCGATTCCTTCACCGCCGCAGTGATGACGTCTCCCAAGCTGGCCGTCAAACCTGCATCGCCGCCAACCGGCAGGATGCATGTCAATTGACGAGCGCCGGAATTATCCGCCACCGTCAGCCACGTTCGCATCTGAACCATTTTCTTGCTCCCCTGTTACGAATGCCGCTTTACTGCTGTTGCCGCGAAACGCTTGCCGGAGTTATGCCTTCGGCAATGCGCGCGCGGAGCGCTGCACGATGTCCTGCAAACGCCAACGCTTCAGCTTCGAAAGCGGGCGCGTGGAAACGATGCGGACGGTATCGCCGACATGCGCTTGGCCGGTTTCATCGTGGGCGTAATATTTCTTGGCGTGACGCACCACCCGCTGGTAGAGCGGATGCTGCACCGCGCGTGTAACTTTCACGACGATCGTCTTCTGCATTTTGGTGCTGGTGACGACGCCGGTCAGTTCCTGCCGGACGCCGCGCGCGGATCCCGCTTCGTGCGCGGCGGTTGCTGCCTGTTCGTTTGCCATTACGCCTTCCTCAATTCGTTTTCACGCAACAGCGTCTTGATTCGCGCCATATCGCGCTTTGCTTCCCGCAGTTTCCGCAAACCCTCGGTCTGGCCGGTGGAAAGCTGAAAACGCAGGCGGAAGATCTGCTCGGCGAGTTCGTGATGGCGAACTTCCAATTCGTTCGCGCTCAGATCGCGGAGTTTTTCCATTTTTCCAGTCGTCCGCTCTGCCATTACAGTTCCTCCGCACGGCTGACGAATTTGGTGCGGATCGGCAGCTTGTGGGAAGCCAGCTTCATGGCTTCCTGAGCCGTCGCCAGATCAACGCCAGCCATTTCGAACATCACCCGCCCGGGTTTCACCACCGACACCCATTTCTCCGGGGGACCTTTACCCTTACCCATTCGAGTCTCGGCCGGCTTCTTGGTGTAGGGCTTGTCCGGGAAAATCCGGATCCACAATTTTCCGCCGCGCTTGATGAAACGGGTAATCGCGACGCGGGACGCTTCAATTTGCCGGTCCGTGATCCAGGCCGGTTCGAGAGCCTTCAGCCCGTACTCGCCAAACGCCAGCGAACCACCGCGCCACGCTTTACCGGTGCGGCGCCCGCGCTGTTGCTTGCGGTACTTTACTTTTTTCGGCATCAACATAGTTGCTTGACCGTATCCTTACGCTTGCGCGGTTTGTGTCTTTGCCTTCCCGCGTTGCGGGATCTTTTCACCCTGATAAATCCAGCACTTCACGCCAATCACGCCGTAGGTGGTGTTCGCCTCGGCGGTGCCGAAGTCAATGTCTGCACGCAGCGTTTGCAGCGGCAGACGTCCCTGCAGGTACCACTCTTTGCGGGCGATTTCGGCGCCGTTCAAACGGCCCGCCACGCGGACCTTGATGCCCTTGCAGCCAAAACGCAGAGCCGAATCCACCGACTTGCGCATGGCGCGGCGGAAAGCAACGCGCTTTTCGAGCTGCAGCGCGATCGATTCGGCGACCAGTTGCGCGTCCAGCTCGGGGCGATGCACTTCCTGAATGTCGATGTGCACTTCCCGCTTGGTGCGCTTCTGCACGTCTTGCTTGAGCTTGTCGATTTCCGAGCCTTTGCGGCCGATGATGATGCCGGGGCGGGCGGTGTAGATGCGGATCACCAGCTTGTTGGCGGCGCGTTCGACGTCAATGCCGCTGATGCCCGCAGACTTCAGCTTTTCCTTCAGAATCTTGCGCAGCTGAACGTCTTCGTGCAGCAAGTCGGCGTAGTCTTTCTTGGCGAACCAGCGCGACTTCCAGCCCTTGTTGTAGCCCAGACGAAAACCGTACGGATGTGTTTTCTGCCCCAAACTGTCCTCCTACTGCTTCTTTTTCTGTGACGGCTTGTTCCGTTGTTCCAGAGCCTTGCGCGCCTTGCGCACGGCTCCCTTGACGCCCTTCGATTCCTGCGCTTCGACCGCGGCGGCGTGCACGCGAGTGGCGACGGCGCGTTGATGTTCGGAAACCTCGACAATGATGTGCGAGGTGCGCTTCTGGTAGCGGAAGCCGCGGCCCATCGGCGCCGGGCGCATACGCTTCCAGCGCGGACCTTCGTTCACATAGCAAGTGGTGACGTAGAGCTGATCGACATCGAGCGTTTCGCCGGCGTCTTCCGCTTTGCGTTCCGCGTTGGCGATGGCGCTGCGCAGGGTCTTTTCGATTTCCTTGGCCACACGTTTCTTGGTAAACCGGAGCGTGTGCAGCGCTTCTTCGGCGCGCTTGCCGCGAATCAGATCGATTACCAGGCGAGCCTTCTGCGGCGAAACCCGGGAATACCGCGCTTTTGCCACTCCGCCGATTTGTGTTTCCACCTGCGTTGCCGTTGCCATTGAATTATTCCTTTTTCGAAATCCTGATTACGACTTCGCTCCGGCGCCTGCTCCTGCCGGTGCTGCACCTGCCGCGGGCGCTGCTGCCGCCGCGCGTTCCAAAGCCGCTTTCACCGCGTGGCCTTTAAACGTGCGCGTCGGCGCGAACTCGCCCAGTTTGTGACCCACCATCTGCTCGGTGATGTACACGGGAATGAACTTCTTTCCGTTGTGCACCGCGATGGTGTGACCGATCATGTCCGGCAAAATCGTCGAACGGCGCGACCAGGTCTTCAGCACTTTCTTTTCATTCCGCGTGTTCAACCCCTCGACTTTCTTGCGGAGGTGGTCGTCGATGAATGGTCCCTTCTTTAGCGAGCGCGGCATCTTTCTCCCTATCCTTCCACACGGCGCAATTTCATCCATTGCGCGCGGCGAACTCGTTTGAATCCCCGCACCGGACCGGAGACACGGTGCGATACCGGGCAGAAAGGACACACAAAGCGAGTCCCCTGCGCGTTCGGGATCGTTTCCACAATCACAGCCCAACCAGAACGGCACAAACGGTATTGCACCTGCGGCGGCGGCAACTTTGCCGCAGCTTTCAGGACCGGCTTGGCAGTGCGGCGCGTAACCGATTTCCGCGTCCGCGTTGCTCGCCGAGGCGAACGACGAGATGAACGAGCTGCTGTCATTTCGTAACTCCCCACTTTTCCCCCGCGCCGGGTCCGTGCACTTCTGGTGCGTGAAGCAACAAAACTCATGGCTACTTGCGGCGCTCGACGATCATGCGATCGCTCTTGCGCTTTTTTCGCGTCTTGGCTCCCAACGTCGGGAAGCCCCACGGAGTCTGCGGATGGTTACCCTTCACGCGGCCTTCACCGCCGCCGTGCGGATGGTCCACCGGGTTCATAGCCACACCGCGGTTGGTCGGGCGCTTGCCGTGCCAGCGCGTGCGTCCCGCCTTTCCGTAGGTGACGTTTTCGTGGTCGAGGTTGCCAAGCTGGCCAACCGACGCCATACAGCCGATGCTGAACCGGCGCACTTCACCGGAAGGCAGCTTCACCAGGGCGAAGTCACCCTCTTTGCTCATGAGCTGTGCTGCGCCGCCGGCCGAACGCACTACCTGGCCGCCCTTTCCGGGATGCAGCTCGAGGTTGTGAATCATGGTGCCTGGCGGAATGTGCGAAATCGGCAGCGCATTTCCCGGCAGAATTTCGGCGCCTTCGCCGTTTTGCACGGTCATGCCGACTTCCAGGCCCACCGGCTGCAGGATGTAGCGCTTTTCGCCATCGGCGTAGTGCAGCAGCGCGATGCGCGCGGAGCGGTTCGGATCGTATTCGATCGCCGCCACTTTCGCGGGAATTCCAGTCTTGTCGCGGCGGAAATCGATCACGCGATATTTCTGCGCGTGGCCGCCACCGCGGTGCCATGCGGTGACTTCGCCGTGCGAGTTTCGTCCACCGGTGCGCTTCTGCGTCTCGGTGAGCGATTTTTCCGGCGTCTGCTTGGTGATCTCGCTCTTATCGAGCATGGTCAAGAAGCGTCGCGACGGTGTGTACGGCTTGAATGTTTTCAGTGCCATCATTGCCTCATACTTGCCGCCGGGCGCCTGCCCCGTGCGGTAACGCCGGTTTACAGATTCTCGGCGTACTCGATCATTTTTTCGCCTTCGGCGAGACGAACGTACGCTTTCTTCCAATCACTGCGAAAACCTTCGGCGCGGCCGCGACGGCGAAACTTGCCGTGAAACACCGCGGTGCGGACGTGGTCCACTTTCACTTTGAAAATGCGCTGCACGGCTTCGCGAATTTCGGTCTTGGTGGCGTCGTGAGCCACTTCGAAGACAACCGTGTGCTGGGTTTCTTTTACGGCCAAGCCCTTTTCGGTGATGATGGGGCGGCGGATGACTTTGAAGACTTTGTTCTCCATCGCTTATTCCTTCTTCGCCTTGGGCTTGGACTTGGGCTTCTCTTCTTTTTTGGCCGCCGGCTTTTTGGCCGACTTGGGAGCCGCCGCTTTTACTTCGGACTTTGCCGCAGCCGCGGGTTTCTTGGGCGCCGCCGGAGCCGGTTCGATTTGCGCCGGAACTTCCGCGGGAGTGGCCGAAAGCGAACGGCTGAGCTTGGCGACCGCTTCGCGCGACAGCATCAGGTGATCGTGGCGGAGCAAGTCGTATGCTTCGAGTCCCGCCGCCGGTACCAGCGTGACGCCATCAATGTTGCGGCTGGCGCGTTCGAGATTCAGGTTGTCGCCCGATTCGACCAGCAGAATCGTGGTGGTGTGCTTGTTCACTTTGCCAAGTGCGGTGCGGAACGCTTTGGTCTTGTGCGATTCGAGCTTCCAGCTATCCAGAATCGTCAGCTTCTGTTCGGCCAGCTTCGAAGAAAGCGCGGAGCGCAGCGCGCCCATCACCATCTTTTTCGGAAGGGCGTAGTCGTACTTGCGCGGCGTGGGTCCGTGAACCGTGCCGCCATGGCGCCAGAGCGGCGACCGGATCGAACCAACGCGCGCTCGGCCGGTGCCCTTTTGCTTCCAGAGCTTCTTGCCGGAGCCGGAGACTTCGCTCTTGTCTTTGGTCTTGTGCGTTCCGGAGCGCTCGCCCGCCAGATGATGCCGCACGGCTTCGTGCAGCAGGTGCGGATTCACTTTCACTCCGAACACGTCGTCGGCGAGTTCAACCTGGCCGACTGTCTTGCCTTCGAGATTTTTTACGTCCACAACTGGCATCGTCGTTTTCTCTTTATCGGGCCATAACGGCCACGGAATCCACTTCGATTACAGATTTGCCTTGGTCTTGCGAATAAAAATGTATGCGCCCGACGGGCCCGGCACAGCGCCGCGCACCAGCAACAAATTCTCGTCGGAGTCCACTTTCTCTACGCGCAGTTTCTTGATGGTCTTGCGTTCGTTGCCCATGTGACCCGGAAAGTGTTGACCTTTCCAGACGCGCGAGGGAAACGAGCTGGCACCGATACCGCCCGGCGCGCGGTGAAACATAGAACCGTGGCTCGCGTCGCCGCCGCGGAAATGCCAGCGCTTCACGCCGCCCTGAAAGCCCTTACCTTTGCTGATGCCGGTGACATCGACCAGTTCGCCGATCTTGAAATTTTCCACCAGCACGCGGTCGCCGGACTTCGATTCGTCCTTCGAATCTTCGATACGGATTTCGCGCAGGTAGCGAAGCGGCGCAACGTTGGCCTTCTTGAAGTGGCCGGTGCGGGCTTTGTTCACGCGCTGCGGCTTGATGAATTCCACCAGGCCCAGCTGAACGGCGTCGTATCCGTCTTTGTCTTTGGTGCGGCGCTGCACCACCACGCACGGGCCGGCTTGCAGCACGGTGCACGGAATCGCCGAACCGTCTTCGCCGAAGACTTGCGTCATGCCGAGTTTGATACCGAGTATTCCGTTGACTGCCATTTCGTTCGCTCTTTCCTTCGTGAATGGCGTCCGCTTTCGCGAGCGCGCTGACTACAATTTTTTCAGGCTTGCCTACTTCGCCGCGTGTTCCCGGCCGAACGCCTTGATTTCGACGTCCACGCCCGGCGGAAGATCGAGCTTCATCAAAGCGTCCACCGTGTCCGGCGTCGGCTCGAGAATGTCGATCAGCCTTTTGTGCGTCCGCATTTCAAACTGCTCGCGGGATTTTTTGTCCACGTGCGGCGAGCGAAGCACTGTCCAACGGTTGATGACCGTGGGCAGAGGAATCGGGCCGGCAACGTCCGCGCCTGTGCGCTTTGCGGTGTCCACAATCTCTTTCGTCGATTGATCGAGAATGCGGTGGTCGTACGCCTTCAAACGGATCCGGATTTTTTCGCCGTTGGCCATGGGTTACTCGATGATCTCGGCGACAGCGCCGGCCCCTACGGTGTGTCCGCCTTCACGAATCGCGAAGCGAAGACCCTTTTCCAGCGCCACCGGGGTGATCAGGGTGATCTCGCACGAAATGTTGTCGCCCGGCATCACCATCTCCACTCCATCCGGCAACTTCACATCGCCCGTAACGTCGGTCGTGCGGAAGTAGAACTGTGGACGATAGCCAGTGAAGAACGGAGTGTGTCGTCCGCCTTCTTCCTTGGTCAATACGTACGCTTCGGCCTTGAACTTGGTGTGCGGAGTGATCGAACCGGGCTTTGCCAGCACTTGTCCGCGCTCGACTTCGTCTTTTTCCGTGCCGCGCAGCAAAAGTCCAACGTTGTCGCCCGCCATGCCCTCATCCAGCAGCTTGCGGAACATTTCAATGCCCGTGACCGTCTTCTTCATCGTCGGACGGAATCCCACGATTTCCACTTCTTCGCCAACCTTCACTTTGCCGCGCTCGATTCGGCCCGTTACCACCGTGCCTCGGCCAGAGATCGAGAAGATGTCTTCAATCGGCATCGCAAACGGTTTGTCAACGTCGCGGACAGGCTGCGGAATGTTCTTGTCCACCGCTTCCATCAAATCCAGAATCGACTTCTCCCACTTCGCGTCGCCCTCGAGCGCCTTCAAAGCAGATCCGCGAATCACAGGCAGCGTGTCGCCAGGATATTGATAGCTCTTCAGGAGTTCACGAACTTCCAACTCCACCAGTTCGAGCAACTCGGGATCGTCCACCATGTCGCACTTGTTCAGAAACACGCAGATGTAAGGAACGCCCACCTGACGCGCCAGCAAAATGTGTTCGCGCGTCTGCGGCATCGGTCCATCGGTCGCGGCCACCACCAGAATCGCGCCGTCCATCTGCGCCGCTCCCGTGATCATGTTCTTCACGTAGTCCGCGTGACCCGGACAATCAATGTGCGCGTAGTGACGGTTCGGCGTCTCATATTCCACGTGCGACACCGCAATCGTAATACCGCGCTCGCGCTCTTCCGGCGCGTTGTCAATCGAATCAAACGCGCGGAACGCCACCTTCGGGTTGTTCTTCGACAACACCTTGGTGATTGCCGCCGTCGATGTCGTTTTGCCGTGGTCAATGTGACCAATCGTCCCGATATTTACGTGCGGCTTGGTTCGTTCGAATTTCTCTTTCGCCATTTCTCTCTCTGCTCCTGTAACGATCCGTTCTGACTTCTAAACTTTTTGCAGGCGCTACTTCTTGGGCTTGTCGCCGTTTTTGCCGCCGATGATGTCGTCGGCAACGTTGTTGGGCGCTTGTTCGTAATGCGAAAAGTGCATGGTGAAGCTGCCGCGGCCCTGTGTGCGGCTGCGAATTTCAGTGGCGTAGCCGAACATGGTGGAGAGCGGAACCAACACGTTGATGATTTCGGTGCCGCCGCGCGATTCGCGTCCCTGCATCTGTCCGCGGCGGGAGTTCAAGTCCGCAATCACGGTGCCCATGTAATCCTCGGGGACGACGACTTCCACTTTCATGATCGGTTCGAGCAATTTCGGGTTGGCTTTCTTGCAGGCGTCTTTGAAAGCCATCGAGCCGGCAATTTTGAACGCCATTTCCGAGCTGTCAACGTCGTGGTAGCTGCCGTCGGTCAAAACCACAGCGGCATCGACCATTTCGTATCCCGCCAGAACGCCAGTCTCCATCGCTTCACGGATGCCGTCTTCAATCGGCTTGATGAATTCGCGAGGAACCGCGCCACCGACGACTTTATCGATGAACAGCAGACGATGCTCTTTGTCGAAACTGAACTTGCCGGGCTTGCCACCGCTGACGTTTTTCGCAAGTTCCGCCAATTCCTCTTCCGACATTTCGTGCATGTCTTCGTGATTGGCGTGCGGCAAAGGCAGCAGCTTGATCACAGCGTGGCCGTACTGACCGCGTCCGCCGGTCTGCTTAATGTATTTTCCTTCGCCTTCAGCTTCTTTCAGAATCGTTTCGCGATAGGCGACTTGCGGGCGGCCGACGTTGGCCTGCACTCCGAATTCGCGCATCATGCGATCGACAATGATTTCCAGGTGGAGTTCGCCCATTCCCGAAATCAAGGTCTGATTGGTTTCGTGATCGGTATGCATGCGGAAGGTAGGATCTTCCTGTCCGAGCTTGCCGAGCGCGATACCCATCTTTTCCTGGTCAGCTTTGGTTTTCGGCTCAATCGCCACCTGAATGACGGGGGCGGGAAAGTCGATATTTTCAAGCACGACCGGTTTGTCTTCGTCGCACAACGTGTCACCAGTGGTGACGTTTTTCAGGCCGACGCAAGCGGCAATGTCGCCCGCTTCGATGGAATCAATTTCTTCGCGCTTGTTGGCGTGCATGCGGAGCAAGCGACCAATGCGTTCGCGCGTTTTCTTGGTGGAGTTGTAAACATTTTGTCCGGCTTTGAGCACGCCGGAATATACGCGAATGTAAGTGACGTGACCGAC
This sequence comes from uncultured Acidobacteriota bacterium, assembly GCA_963719065.1. Taxonomy (GTDB): domain Bacteria; phylum Acidobacteriota; class Terriglobia; order Acidiferrales; family UBA7541; genus Palsa-295. Next base: position 254,949 of record CAVRAM010000002.1, read on the forward strand.
GAACGGATCGGTCATGATCTTGAATGCCAGAGCCGCGAAGGGCTCGTCGTCGGAAACTTTGCGAATCAACGTTTCCGTGCCATTGGGGTCGGTACCTTCGACCGGAGGAACATCGACCGGTGAGGGCAAATAGTCGATGACCGCATCCAGCAGCGGTTGCAGACCTTTGTTCTTGAACGCCGAACCAGCCAGCACCGGAACCAGCTTCAAAGCGATGGTCGATTTGCGCAGCGAGGCACGCAGTTCGGCCGGCTCGATTTTCTGCTGTTCGAGATACTTGTGCATGATGGCGTCGTCGTGTTCGGAAATGTATTCGACGACCTTGTCGCGATGTTCTTTGTAGAATTCCGGAGTGAGCGCCGAGGCTTTCACGGCAACTTCCAGCTCGGGCCGCGATTTCAGGTATTCGGCGTCCCACAATTTTTCGAGAGGCAACGTTTCGTATTCCGCGCCGAGAGTTTCATCTTTCCAGACGATTGCTTTTTCTTCGATGAAATCCACGACGCCGATGAAATTATCTTCGCGGCCAATCGGAAATTGCAGCGGAACCGGATGCGCGGAAAGACGCTGGCGGATGGTACGCACCGAGTGATCGAAATCGGCGCCGATGCGGTCCATCTTGTTGATGAAAGCGATGCGCGGAACGCGGTACTTGTCGGCCTGGCGCCAAACGGTTTCTGACTGCGGCTGCACGCCGGCGACCGCGTCAAAAATCGCGACCGCTCCGTCGAGCACGCGAAGCGAGCGTTCGACTTCGACGGTGAAGTCCACGTGGCCCGGCGTATCGATAATGTTAATGCGGTATTTTTTCTGGAAACGAGTCCACGAAGCGGTGGTGGCGGCGGAGGTGATGGTGATGCCGCGTTCACGCTCCTGCTCCATCCAGTCCATCACGGTGGTGCCTTCGTGCACTTCACCGATTTTGTAGGTCACACCCGTATAGAACAGGATGCGCTCGGTCGAAGTCGTCTTTCCGGCGTCGATGTGAGCCATGATCCCGATGTTGCGGGTCTGATCGAGTTGTACCTGGCGTGGCATAGGTCCCTGGGGTTCGTGCTACCAGCGATAATGCGCGAAAGCTTTGTTCGCTTCCGCCATGCGGTGCACGTCCTCCTTCTTTTTCACGGCGCCGCCGCGGCCATTCGCGGCGTCCAAAATTTCTTCAGCAAGCTTGTCGGTCATGGTCTTGCCGCTGCGTGTGCGCGAATAGAGCACCAGCCAGTGGATAGCCAGCGACTGTTTGCGGAACGGGTTCACTTCGACAGGCACCTGGTAGTTCGCGCCGCCCACGCGTCGCGTCTTCACTTCCAGAGCCGGTTTGCAGTTCTCAACAGCTTTCTTGAACAGCTTGAACGCGTCGTCATTCGACTTCTTCGCGACCTGATCCATCGCGTTGTAGAAGATCGATTGCGCGGTGGCGCGCTTGCCGTCGTACATCATGCTGGAGATGAACTTCTGCACCAGATCGCTACCGTAAACCGGATCGCCAGGAATCTTGCGGCGAAGAACCCAACCCTTGCGTGGCATCTATCGAGCCTCCTACTTCTGTGCGGCTTTGGGCCGCTTGGCGCCGTACTTCGAGCGCGCTTGTTTGCGATTTTCAACACCCGCGGCGTCGAGCGTGCCGCGAATAATGTGGTAGCGAACTCCCGGGAGGTCCTTCACGCGGCCGCCGCGAACGAGCACGATCGAGTGCTCCTGCAGGTTGTGGCCGATGCCGGGGATGTAGGTGGTGACTTCGGCGCTGTTGGTCAAGCGCGCGCGAGCAACCTTGCGCAAGGCCGAGTTCGGCTTCTTCGGCGTCTGGGTGTAGACGCGCACGCAAACACCGCGCTTTTCGGGGCAGCCTTCGAGCGCGGGCGACTTGGTCTTCACCCGAATCTTTTCGCGGCCGTGGCGCACAAGCTGTGAAAACGTCGGCACGTTTCTCTCCTCAGTCCATGAAAGCTGAAAATTTCGATTTTGGCGCGCACAATGCCATCCCGCGCAAAAATCGGCGAGTGAATGAACAGAAAAGGTGCCTGACCTAAGGATTGACCCAGGTACTCCGCGACGACGCTACTTCACCCCAAGGAGTGAACTGCATCTTCCTATACTGCGGAGAGGCTGACACGGCTTTGCGGGGCTGGCGCCCCATTTCGGCCGCTCTTTCGTTCCCCGATCCGTCGTTCTTTGTTCCGGAGGACGAAAGACTTCCCTAATCACCACTACTGCGAAAGCCCTAACGCAACCGCGGAAGTATAGGAGAATCAGTAGCCCTTGTCAACTCGATTCAATCCAAAAATAAATTAGCAAATTTGGACTGCATCGTGCGTGAGGCGAAACCTGCCTGCGAACCGGAGTCCAAATTCGGGCCGGTTCGCGATTCCCTACTTCCAACTTCGTAATAGTACCACAAAATGTTTACCGTTTGGGCACACTCGACGCCAAAATCGGCAAGCGACTTCCCCTGCCCCAAGCTACTGATTTACATGGCTTTAAGTAAGTTGGCAACAGTTGGCACGGTGCTCCGCCGATTTCGGTCGGACGGCCGCTACGAGTGGGTACCGCCCAAAAAGCCAAAAATCGCTGATTTCCGATTGCTCAACTCTGCAACCCGACGGGCTTTACCGGCTTCGCCATCCCACCTACACTGATTGGGGCGAAATCTTGGGAGATCGGATGAAAATTTTTTCGGCCGTCTTGCTGTCTGTGGTGTGTCTCGGTTCTCCGGTTTTGGCGCAGCAACAACTCGCGCCGTCTCCCTCCGCTCAACCCGCTCCACTGTCCGACCCGTTGAAGACGCCTGCGCCGGATTATTCGCACGAGCCCTTCGTGGTGGAAAAATATTATTCCAACGTTCGCTATGAAAACGACGGGACCGGCGAACGAGACATCGTCGCGCGGATTCATCTGCAGAGCGACGCCGGCGTGCAACAGCTCGGCGAACTGGTCTTCGGCTACAACTCCAGCAATGAACAGATGGAAGTTCGTTACGTCCGCGTGCTGAAACCGGATGGCACGACCGTGACGGCTGCACCCGATGCCATCAAGGAAATGACCGCGGGCGTCGCGGCCGACGCGCCGGAATATACCGACTACAAGGAAAAACACATCACCGTGCCGTCGCTGCATTCCGGCGACACGCTTGAGTACGACATTGCGATCAAGACGGTCACATCGCTAGCGCCCAACCAATTCTGGTACGAGCAGAATTTTTTGGAAGGCGCGATCGTTCTGGACGAGCGCCTGCAAATCAACGTGCCGCAGGACCGCGCGCTGATTGTGAAATCGACGGCGTATTCGAACGTGGATCCGAAAAACATCCACGAAGACAATTCGACGTTTTCGAAGACCAACGCCGACGGCCGCGCGACGTATTTGTGGAAGCACGCGCTGCTCACTCGTCCGACCGACGAAGAACTGAAAAAGAAAAAAGCAGAGCCGGGCGCGCAGCGGACTGTGGACGTGCAAATCACCACGTTTAAGAATTGGGCGGAAGTGGCGGCGTGGTATGCGGACTTGGAAAAGGGCCGCGCCGTTCCGAACGCCGACATTCGCGCGAAGACACTGGAATTGATCGCCGGCAAGACCGACGAGTTGCAGAAAATGGCGGCTCTGTACGGATACGTGGCAAAAAATATCCGTTATGTGAGTTTGTCGTTCGGCCTGGGACGCTACCAGCCGCACTCGGCTGCCGATGTTTTCAAAAATCAATACGGCGACTGCAAAGACAAAGTCACGCTGCTGGCCGCCATGCTCGATGCTGCTGGCATTCCTTCCGATGCGGTACTGATTCCCTCGCGGCGAAAGATCGACGAGGCGATCCCGTCCCCGTCGCAGTTCGATCATTTGATTACGGCGGTGCCGTATCAGGACAAGCTGGTCTGGATGGATTCAACCGCGGAGGTTGCGCCCTTTCGACTGTTGGCTGCTTCGCTGCGCGATAAGTACGCGCTGTTGGTGCCGCCCGATGGCGCGGGAAAATTGATCGAAACGCCGGCCGATCCGCCGTGGCTATCTACACAGACCGTGGATATCGATGCGCAAGTGAGCGAGCTTGGCAAACTGACCGCGAAGCTGAAATATTTTCTGCGCGGCGACAACGAATTCGCGCTGCGTGTGGCTTTCCGTCGCACGCCGGAAACGCAGTGGCAGCAGCTCGGCCAAACGATCGCGACGCTCGATGGAATCAAAGGCGAAGTCACCAACGTAAAGCCGAGCGATCCATCGGACACCGAAAAGCCGTTTGAACTGGATCTGGAATTCACGCAAGCAAATTATTTCGATTGGTCGAGCAAGAAAGTGAAAATTCCGATTCCGATGCTGGCGATCGGATTGCCCGATGCATCACAGGATTCGCCGGACCCCATTCAGCTTGGCAGCCCGCTCGATGTGACCATGAAGCTGACGATGACGCTGCCGGCGGGATTCACGGCCCAGGCTCCTTTTGGCGTGAACGTCGATCACGATTACGCCGCCTACAAATCGACGTACAAGATCGCGGACCACACGTTGACGGCGGAGCGCACGCTCAATTTCAAAATGCGCGAGCTGCCGGCTTCGCGAGCGAGCGAATACCTGACGTTTTCGCGCACCGTCGAATCCGACGAAACACAATTGCTGGCGGTGGAAAATCCCACGCCGGGCTCCGGCTCGATTCCGGCAAGCGCTACGGCCGATGAGCTTTTGGAATCGGGCGCCGCGGCGCTGAACGCTGGAAATGCGCGCGAAGCGATTCCGCTGTTCAAGCGGGTGACCGAACTCGACCCGAAGACCAAGCAGGGTTGGAACGATCTGGGCCTCGCCTATCTGCGGTTGGGGCAATTTGACGACGCGGTCGCCGCGTTTCACAAACAGATCGACGTCGATCCGTACGACGAGCACGTTTACAACTATCTGGGCATCACACTGCAGCAGCAGGAAAAATACTCCGAAGCGGCCGACGCGTTCAAAAAGCAAATCGAAATCAATCCGCTGGACCCGATCGCACATGCGGCGCTTGGCGCGCTTTATTCGGAGCAGCATCGCTACGCCGACGCCGTGCCGGAACTCGACAAAGCGACGGCGTTATCACCCGATAACGCTGAGCTGGAGGTGAGCCTGGGCCGCGCGTATCTGAATACGGGGCAAAAAGACAAAGCGCTCGAAGCGTTTGACAAGAGCGTGGACCTGGCGCAAACGCCGGTGGTGTGGAACAACGTGGCCTATAACCTGGCGGACGAGGGCATCGAACTCGACAAAGCGTCACAATATGCAGAGTCGGCCGTCTCGGCAACGGCGGCACCGCTGCGAAACGTGGAACTGTCGCACCTGACGATGGACGATCTCGGACAAGTGTCGGCGATTGGAGTTTATTGGGACACGCTCGGATGGGTTCACTTCAAGAAAGGCGAGCTGGACCAGGCCGAGCGGTATGTGCGCGCTTCGTGGCTGCTGAATCAGCATGGCGAAGTGGGCGACCATCTGGCGCAAATTTACGAAAAGCGCGGCGAAAAAGATCGCGCGATCCGCATGTACGCGCTGGCGATGGGCGCGCCGCACTCCGTGCCGGAAACGCGCGCGCGGCTGATCGTGCTGCTCGGCACCAACACGACGATCGATGCACTGGTGGCAAAAGCAAAACCGGAACTGACAAAGATACGCGAGTTTCCGCTGGCGGACGGATTGAAGGAGGACGCGAAGGCGGATTTCTTCGTGTTGCTTTCGCCCGGTACAAGACAGGCCGTCGTCGATGGCGCGAAATTCATCACGGGCAGCCAGGATTTGCGTCCGTTCGCCGAAAAATTAAAGACGATCGATTTCGGCGCAGCGTTTCCGGATACTTCACCGGCAAAACTGGTTCGACGAGGGACTTTGACCTGCACCGCCGCAACCGGCAAATGTGTTTTTACTTTGATCTTGCCGGAGGACGTGCGGGCGCTGAATTAGAGCTGCGATGTAGACCGTTTGACGCGAGGCACGGGTTGCTTCGGCGAATTATTTTCGCGCGCTGACGATTCCGCCGAGACTGCCCCGGACTTTCAGTCCGTCGGCGCGATTCCGAAAATAGCGCTCGTTGAGCGCTTCGGCGTTCAAATCTTCAATCGATGTGAATCCCCTCGCGCGAAGTTCGTTCGCGAGTTCTGCGCGGTCGAAAAACAATTGAAACGGCTCGCCGGCTTTGGCGACGCGACGAACCAGTGCGTCAAACGCAATTCGCTCGAGAAATCGCAGCGAGGCACGAGGCCGGGCGTAATCGAAAACCACTCCGCTGCCGGCGGGCATTGCCGCGATGAAATCGAAAGTCGCGAGCGCAGCGGCGCGTGTGAGATACGGCACCACGCCTAGCCACGAGAAAAACGTCATCTTGCCGAAATCGAAACCGGCCGCGGCCAGACCGTCGCGCAACGACTGCGTTTCGAAGTTCACCGGAGCAAATGTGAGCGACGCAGGCAGTGCGATTCCGGCGGTTGCGAGACACATCTGCTTCCACGCCTGCGTGGCAGGATGATCGACCTCAAAAACGCGGAGTGCGCTGCCAAACGGATTGCGATAGGCGAAGGTGTCGAGCCCAGCGCCGAGAATCACGTACTGGGTTGCGCCGCGCGCGACGGAATCCGCGAGACAATCTTCCGCGAAACGGCTGCGCACCACCATGAACGCGCGGAAATATTTCGCGCCTTGCGTGCGGTGGGTGAGCGCGTCGGCGCGGATCCGCGCTTGCGCGTCTCCGCCAAGGATTGGCAGCGCGATGGGATCGTCGAGGACGCGGGGATTATCGAACAATTGATGCGCGGCGCGACGCATCGCAACGCGCTGTGCGGTGATGCTAGGGCGGGCGTCAATCACGGTTAGGCTGCTGCGTAAGAGCTGAGGAACTAAATTTCAATCGCGAGAAATCTCGAAGTCACTCGGCGTGCTAGCGAATTTCGAGCAGTTCTCGCTCTTTCAGCACGGACAGGTCTTCGATCTTTTTGGTTTCCGACTGCGTGAGCTTTTCGAGCTCGTCGATGGCGCGCTTGCGGTCGTCTTCGCTCATCTTCTTTTCTTTCTCAAGCTTTTCGACAGCTTCCTTGATGTCGCGCCGGACGTTGCGCACCGCGGTCTTGTGATTTTCCAGAACTTTGTGGACGTGCTTTACCAGATCCTTGCGGCGGTCTTCGGTAAGGCTGGGCAGCGGGATGCGGACGACTTTGCCGTCATTCGTGGGATTCAAGCCGAGATCGGAAGTGCGAATCGCTTTGTCGATCAGCGGCACGGCGGAAGCGTCCCACGGAGCAATCATGATCGTGGTTGCGTCCGGCACGCTGAGCGTTCCCATCTGATTCAGCGGCATCGGCGTGCCGTGATAATCGACGCGGATGTGATCCACCAGCGAAACGTTGGCGCGGCCGGTGCGCACGCTCGACAATTCCTTGCGAAAGTCTTCGACGGCCTTTTCCATACGCACGCGCGCCTGCGCCATGGCGTCTTTGCTGGATGCAATCGTGCTCATCTTTCGAAATTCCTCCGCGCGAAAAACTACGCCGCAGTCACGGTCGAGCCGACTCGCTCGCCCAGCACTACGCGCTTCAAATTCCCGCTCACGTTCATGTCGAATACGACGATCGGCATCTTATTGTCCATGCATAGCGAGATTGCGGTCGAATCCATCACCGACAATCCCTTCTTCAACACGTCGATGTACGTAATCGTCTCGAACTTTTTGGCAGTCTTCACTTTTTCCGGGTCGGCGTCGTACACGCCATCCACACGAGTCGCCTTCAAAATTACTTGTGCCTTGATTTCCATCGCGCGCAGCGCGGCGGCGGTGTCGGTGGAAAAATAGGGATTGCCTGTGCCTGCGGCGAAAATCACCACGCGACCTTTTTCCATGTGACGGGTCGCGCGGCGCCGAATGAAGGGCTCAGCCACCTGGTGCATTTCAATCGCGCTCATCAATCGCGTGTGGCAACCGTTCTTTTCCAGCGCATCGACCAGCGCCATGCCGTTGATCACGGTCGCCAGCATGCCCATGTAATCGCCCGTGGCGCGCTCAATCGCCAGGCTCTGATCCTTCTGCCGCCCGCCGCGAAAAATATTTCCGCCGCCCACCACGATGGCTACCTGCACGCCCAGGTCTTGAATCTCCTTCACCTCGCGCGCCATTTCGTGGACGGTCTCTGCGTGAATGCCGGAATCATTCGGCCCCGCCATCGACTCGCCGGAGAGCTTCAGCACAATTCGCTGGTAAACCGGCGCGCCGGTCGGACCTTTTTTGTCTTTTGCCATCTGTGCTTTCGTCATCGCAGGTTTGGCCAGCCCCCTGGCCCGCCGAGCATTCTAGCAGAGAAACGCAACGCGGACGCCCGGAACATGGCGCAATCCGGTAAAAATCCGGCGAACGGAGGGCGCGTGCTGCGTGCGCCAACTGTTCGCCTTTGATACGCAGCGTGGCCGCACGATATTTCGCGCGAATGACGGTTTCGTCCGGGGAAAAAAAATCCGCCGAGAAACTCAGCGGATTTTTCTAAAACTATTTGAGGCGAAAAACTAGGCGGACGGAACCGCGACCGGCGTTTCGGTGGCGTCGGTGCCGCCGTCTTTCCCGGCTTCCATCTCGCCGACCTTGAAGCGGGCGAAACGGCGCACGGTGATGTTCTCGCCGATCTTGGCGATTGCCTGGTCGATCAGTTCCTTGATCGTCAGGCCTTCGTCCTTGATGAAGTGCTGTTCGTACAGGCAATTTTCTTCGTAGAACTTTTCCATCTTGCCGTTGACGATCTTCTCCACCACCGCTTCCGGCTTGCCGGTCTGCTTGGCTTGATCCTTGTAGATTTCGCGTTCGCGATCCAGGGTTTCCTGGGTGACTTCGTCGCGGCGCAAGAAACGCGGATCGAGCGCGGCGATGTGCATCGCCACGTCGTGGCACAGTTTCTGGAAATCGTCGGTGCGCGCCACGAAGTCGCTTTCGCAATTCACTTCGATCAGCACGCCGATCTTTCCGCCGGCATGGATGTAGGTGCTCACCAAACCTTCGGACGTGGAGCGCTGCGCTTTCTTCGCCGCGGCGGCCTGGCCCTTCTTGCGGAGCACGTTGATCGCCTGCTCGATGTCGCCACCGGCTTCGACCAGCGCTTCGCGGCAGGCCGTGAATCCGGCGCCGGTGCGGTCGCGCAGTTCCTTCACTTGTTGAGCGGATACGTTGGGCTTTCCTTCGGGCGTTGCCATGGCTTGACCAATTCCTTTTATATGAGTTCTTGCCGGTGGTCCGGCGTTTCGCCAGAGTTCAACGAAACGCCGGGCCCACGGCACAAAATTTTTCGAACAGTATTCGGACCGGAATCCCTCGCTGGAGGACGGCACGAAGTTTCGAGGCTACATTACAGCGAACGAATCGAAAGTTTAGCGGTGCTGAATTTCGTCTTCGGTCGGCAGAGGCAGCGCTTCTTCGGTGATCGTCTCGCCTTCGCCTTCCACGAAATCGCCTTCCTGCTTTTCGTACACTTCGTAGGCGCTGGTATCGACGTAATCCACGCCTTCTTCACCGCCGCCCTCCACCGATTTCTGATCGGCGATTTGCGTCTGCTCGAAGGACTGATTGCCGACAACCACAGCGTCTGAAATTTTCGAAGTGAACAGGCGGATGGCGCGCAGAGCGTCATCGTTGCCCGGAATGACCCAGTCAACCAGATCCGGATCGCAATTCGTATCGACGATCGCGACGACCGGAATGCCCATCCGGCGAGCTTCGCGAACGGCGATCAATTCCGCGTTCGGATCGATCACGAACATCGCATCCGGCAGCGTGGTCATGTTTTCCACGCCGGCGAAATTCTGCTTCAGATGCTTCAACTCGCGCTCCAGCCGGGCTGCTTCTTTCTTCGAGAATTCAGCCATCCGGCCGTCCTCGACCATCGCGTTCAATAGCTTCAGTCGCTTGATCGACTTCTGCAGGGTGACCCAGTTGGTCAGCGTGCCGCCCAGCCAGCGATGATTCACATAGAACATGCCGCAGCGGTTCGCTTCTTCCGCGATCGCTTCCTGCGCCTGGCGCTTGGTGCCGAGGAAAAGAATTCGTTTGCCCTGTGCCGTAATTTCCGAAACGTACCGCGCAGCTTCGCGGAACATTTTCAGGGTCTTCTGAAGATCGATGATGTGAATGCCATTGCGTTCGCCGAAGATATATTCCTTCATCTTCGGATTCCAGCGGCGCGTCTGGTGGCCAAAGTGAACTCCGGCCTCCAGCAGCTCTTTCATTGTGATTTCGACTCCCATGTCGCTCCTTTTTTGAAAGGGAAACTTGTTCCCGCCGCCTTAGAGCTGGCCGCTTGGCAGTTTCCTTTTTTGCCGGCATCTTGCCGGCCGTGATGTAATCCGCGCCCTGAAAGCGGATGCGGATCCAAACCTGGTCGGTACAACGTCAAGCGAAAGCAAACTCGAAAATCGCGCGCGGGGCCCGTGACTGCAAGCCCCGCCCGCGGAAATCGTTAGCGCTTGCTGAACTGGAAGCGGCGACGCGCGCCCTTCTGTCCGTACTTCTTGCGTTCCTTCATGCGCGAGTCGCGTGTGAGGAAACCGTTGGTGCGCAGCGCCGGACGCAGCTCCGGATTCAAAATCGAAAGCGCGCGCGAAAGGCCCATGCGCACCGCTCCGGATTGTCCGCCGGTTCCGCCGCCCTTCACGATGGCGCGAACTTCGAGCTGGTCCTGCATCTGCGTGAACGAGAGCGGCTCGGTGGCGGCCTTGTGCCAGGCCACGTTCCGGAAATATTCGTCCACCGGGCGTCCGTTCACCGTGAACTTCGCCGCGCCGGGCTTGATGTAAACGCGGGCGACCGATTCACGGCGACGGCCGGTGCCGTAGTGCTGCTTTACCGAACCTGAAAAAGTATTGGCTGCTGAACTCAAAGTTCCCCCTCACGTTCCCGCCCCGCCGGTACCACTGGCGCAGACAGGTTGGCCCTGACGGACATTTCCGCCGGGCAAAAAATTTAGAGGCCGAATGGTGCGAGGTTACAGGGCGATCGGCTGAGGTTTCTGTCCGGTGTGGCGCGCAAGGCCTTCACTGCCGGCATAAATTCGCAGCTTCTTTGCTCTTCGGGCGCGCAGCTTGTTCTTGGGCAGCATGCCCAGCACAGCTTCACGCACGACCTCTTCTGGACGGCGCTTCATCAACGACCGGATCGGTTCTTCCTTCAAACCGCCCGGCCAGCCGCTGTGATGACGGTACATCTTCTGGTCGATCTTGTTCCCCGTCAGCTTCACTTTTTCGGCATTCACAACCACGATATGATCGCCACAATCGAGATGCGGCGTGTAGGTCGGCTTATCTTTGCCGATCAACATGCGCGCCACTTTGGTCGCCAGACGGCCCAACACCACTCCGTCGGCGTCGATCACAAACCAGTTTTTTCCAACCATCAGGTCTTCGGCCTGACGTCCCCGCGGAATATACGTTGCCATATCAGCTAGTCACACCCTTCCTTCAATAGACAAACGTAGAGTCTAAAGTATGCCTTCCCTTCTGTCAACCGGGGCGCGCAGGCGCGGCGAGGACTTCCTGCGGGAATGCGTCCCTCACTGCGGGTTTCCGCAAGACTGTTGGGGGCGACAGGGCGAAAGTCGGCGAAACACAACGCGATTTTGTGTCGATTAGAAATGACCACGGATGATTGTTTTGAGTGAGTTACGGCGATTTCTAATCGCGTCGTATGCCGATTAGAAATTGCGGGTTTGCTGTAAGGGAAAACCGAAACGCTACGCGGAACTGAGGGCGGGGTACGCGGAGTTGCGTAGCTGTTTGACTCGGCGGGCGAGGCAGATGGGCGTCCAGGGGTGGTTCCCGATTTGGGACTTCCCTGCTGGGCGGGTTGTTGAGAGCTCGCCATGATCGTTTTTCGGTAATTCGCCATTAACTGCACGGTTTATCTTAACATAGTAGTACATAGATGTCAATGGAACTCGAGGGCTCGTTTAAAATACGGTCATATTATTTCGCTGAACGTATGTATATGGTAAAACCTGCTTGTGGCTCCGGAACCTACCTCTCCAATAAAAGCATTCCCAGCCGGTTTTCGGACGACTCTAGCAGTCGTATTTGCGCCTTTCGATCTGGGTGGCTCGGAGAAAATAATCCTCGCGAAGGCACTGCTGGCGATCGCGATTGGGATTTTGATTCTGCTTCTTTTGATGGAGCCGACGCTGCGGAGAAAACTCAGAACTCTGACTCGCGTCGTGCTCGCCGCTGCCTGCGCCGCAGTATTGTTTTGGGGAAGCAGGTGGGTCGTGACCGTATCGAAAATGAAACACCGAAGCCGTCTCACACGGAATTCACAGAAGTGAAAGAGCCTCCGCGGATTGAACGTCCAGAGGCCCTCCCAATCAGACCGCCAACGGTAGCGCCAAAAAAGAAAACACCTTCCGCCCCTCTGCCTCGTTCTAAAAGCCTAGAGGTGCAACCGACTCCCGCCGCTCCCGCATTGCCATCGGAAGGCGCAGCCGACCGTGAGGCCATGCTCGAACTAGCTAACAAAATTCTGAAGTTAGGTGACGACCTGCATAACCGCATTGGGGCCGTTGGACAGAAAGGCGAAGACGATAAGAAGAACATGAAATTGTCGGACGAAGAATTCCAAATCCACTTTGTTCCTTTCCAGCAAGCGGAGTTGAAGGCGGCGCACGACGACACGTCCAAGGCGTATGCGGCATGCTGTCACGACAAAGTAATCGCGTTCTTTGAAAAGTACGGCGATGGTACGGACCGAAACGCCAGATTTATGATGGATGATCCAGGCATCGCTCCAATTTATTGGAACCTCGCGAACTATCTTCGCTCATTGGCGCAACGAATTCCTGAATAGGCTAGATGCGGCCTTCGTAATTATGACGGGGCGACGCCGCACTCCCAAGCGTAAGTGCGTTCATTTCGCCGGGTTTACGTGGGCGATTTCGAGCACCCGCATGAGCACGCTAGCCAACGCAAGATATTCGTGTCCCCTCAGTGGGTCATCAAACAGGGTGTTGCTATGAGCCTTGGAATTTCGAAGACCCACAATTCCTTTGAACAAAAAGAGAAACCCACGTTGCTCGTCGCGTTCCGCTTCCGTCTGAAGATTGTTAAACTGAATCACTGGAGCCTGCTTGTCGCAGGCGAAAGCTTTGTTCATCAAGGAATCGCCATCATCCGGAATCATCGATACGGTCTTAACTTGGTCGATTACCCGGATATAGGCTTCAAGCGCCGCTGACTTGTAGTGCCCTGCCCGAAAAAGTTCGCCGCTGACGCGCTCGATTTCAGAATGAAATTTGTATTGGTCCAGCGCTGTAGTTGCGCTGGGCGGGGCCAAATCCACGAGTTGCTCGATGAATCCTCCGAGTAGGGCCTGTCTCCGGCTAGTTCGCTCGACATGACTTTGCTGAATATAGGCATCGGGCGCGTCAAAGAACATCGGCAATCCGTCGGCGTACATGAAAGCCCGTGTGTTTCGATGAATATCGCCGTCAGGTTTCCCAAACGCCTGATTCAAGATATTTTCCGTCGAATTGACCCACACCTCGATTGTTGGGTCACCATAGCGAACTTGCGCAACGGCGTCGGCTCGACTCCGCTGTCGCTCCAGCAGCGTTATCGCTTGTCCCGGCGAGAGTGTAGGTGCGACCGCTGCTTTTTGTGTGCGCTTCGGGCTCATGTAGATCCTTTTCGTTACCCTGTCGGTGCAAACGCTCGATATCGTTCCAGATACGTAACCCTGAGTCAACCCTCCATGCTAACCTCAGCTGGAAGGAGTCAGCCCAGTGCCGCAATCGCGCGAGCTACCGCCTGAATTGGTTCAACATCTAGCGCGTTGCAACGCTGCCATGCAACGGGCGAAGCAAATAGTCTGGCAGCGAAGTTTCCCAGGGAATCATCGAACCCGAATCGCTATCGGTTTCGCTCTCCTCGTCACCGAGCACCAAGAATCCGCACTAATCCTACTTTCGAGGGGATACGTTCGTTCGGCCGCAGCTCTCGTTAGGCCGACCGTCGAAGGTTCGTACCGAGGGCTTTGGGTGAACCGAGCGGCGACCAAAGACGAAATCCGAAAATTCGTCGAGAAGGACAAGGTAAATCTCACGTTCCAAGAACTCGCTTTTCGAATCGACACCGCTTATGGCACTGGCGGCTTCTTCCAGGGCGTTGCCAGCAATGTTTGGGACTTACTGAACAGCTTAACTCACGGAGGAAAGTTGCAAATTGCAAGGACGTATCTTGAACCTGACGTGCTGGCTTCCTTCTCGCCGCGGGAATTTCGTGCGGTCGCTGGTCAAACGACCACAATCGCTTTGCTGTTTCTGGCGTTTTTTCTGCGAGAGCACAACTACGTCGAAGACAGCGGACGAGTAAGGGCTTTGATAGACACTTATGGTGATCCGGAAGTTGACGCAACGCCATCTCTTGGGTAACAGTACGCCGATGGGATCGACGTGCAAAATCGCGTCTGGTGCGGCGGGCCTTTGCGTGCAGCTCTTTCGAAACTCTCAGCGAGACACTGGCCTAGTCGATCGTTTGAATGTTGTCGCCGTCCAAACGCTGAACGGACAGCGCCTCCGTGACGAGCAGTTTGGATTTGAATATTAGTTCTTCTGAGTTTGAAGGTCGCAGACTCTGGGTCCGCGAGCAATGGAGGTAACAACGGTCGATGAGCGACGCCGTACTCTGCTCGAACTGTTTTCGTGATGAAGGCCTCAGGCTCGATTCGCTTTGGCACGGCGACAAGAGTAATTCCCCATGCACGCAGTGTGGTTCGACGGACGGTAGTAAATTGACCAAAGCCTTGGTCGAGCGGATTGCGCACCGGTTCTTTGTGAGAGGAACTACCCTCCGATTCGACTTTGGTGCCGCGCCCGTCATCGTCATGAACGAGCACCAAAAAACGAGCATCAAGACCGCGCCGTGGTTCGAGGAAGACGTTCGGCTGATCGAGAAAACTCTCGGCATGGGTTTTTTCTATTACGGACCCAGTCTGTGGATGCTCGGCGAGGTTGAGCCGCTGAAGGATCTTCAGCAAAGCGATGAACGGAAGAAAATTTTAAAACGGATCACCAGCGAGTATCCTGCGCGAATACTCTCAAATGGAGAAGTTTTTTACCGGCTCAGAAAGAGTCCGAAAGACCCTTCATCGCCTTCCGAGTACGATAGTCCGCCGGACCAATTCCTCGGAAGCGGGCGGCTGGATTCGCCTGATTTTCCGGTACTGTACGGATCTCAGGACCTTCAGGTTTGCGTGCATGAGTGCCGTATCACCGTCGATGACGAATCTTTCATTGCATCTCTGGTTCCAACGAGAGACCTTAGGCTCCTAGATCTAACCCACCTTCTGCAGGAAGAACAAGTAACTGAGTTTGAAAGTCTCGATCTCGCAATTCAGATGGTTTTTCTCGCTGGAAAGCATGCTTACGAGATCGCGAGGGACATCGCGAAGGCTGCTCGCGACGCAGGATTCGACGGTGTGATCTACCCTTCGTATTTCAGTCTTTTACGTACAGGTGCGACGCCGTTCGCGACAGCTTACGGCATCTCGGTTCGGCGATTCCCGGGGAATGCAGCACGCGCGCAGGCGCAGACGATACCCAACTTCGCCATATTTGGTCGACCCATTCAGCAAGGAATTGTGGCGATCCACTGCCTCAATCGAGTGATTCTAAACCAGGCCGAACACGATCTCGTGTTTGGCCCCGTTGGTTATCAGTAGCGGTAAGAGCGCCGGTATCGGCGTTGTTCCCGGAGTTTTTTAAGCGGGACTGTATCGAAACGCCAAAACAGGGTTGGTGGCTTCGTGCGTCGCATCCCCCTAGCTGACCTTAGTAATTTGCGAGCGCTTGTACGAAAAAACCGCCCGCTGGGGAGCCTAGTGGCTCACCCAGCGGGCGGTTGAATTGGCTTGGCGCTGCGGAGCGCGGTTGCCGGTGCAATTTAGGTGGTGGCGGTGGCGGTGCGGCGCGACGACGATTTGTCGTGGTCGGCCAGGTCGCCGGTCTTATCGATTTCGATGGAGCCCTTGAAGTAGGCGCCGTCTTCGATCGAAATACGCGCAGTGGTCAAATCGCCGACCACCGAGCCATCTTTCTTGATTTCGATGCGGTCGCGGGCGCGCAGATTGCCCTTCACGTTGCCGTACACCACCACTTCGCGGGCGATCACGTCCGCAGTCACCTTGGCGCTGGCGCCTACGGTTAGCTTGCGGTCTTCCAGCTGCACCAGGCCTTCGACGCTGCCATCGATCAGCAGGTCTTCATTGCCGGTGATCTCGCCCTTCACGTGCAGGGTCGAGCCCAGCCGCGCGATGCCGCTCGGCGTGGTGTTCGAGAAATTCGATTCTGGTGCCATTGTTTTTGCCTCCCCAGTAGAAGCCGGTGCTTTTGCACTCGGCGCATTCGAGTTATTTGCGGTGGAACCTGGTTGCTGCCACTGTCCATTTCCCTGCTGATGCGGGAGCGGCCCCTTGGCCGGCGCGTCCGGCTTTTTGTCTCCCCACATTTTCCCTCCCTGGCAACGGTCGCTTGCGGCCAGTAAGAATGAAATATAAGGACTGGGGTCTCTGAATGTAGTCCCGCGCGAAGGCGGAGCCAAATCCAAATTGGTACAGGTGTGCTCGACCCGATAAGGGGCAGTCGATTTTTACTGCGTCGGCTACGTCTTTATCGAGCTTGCCCTGCTGGGGGAGGGACTTTTCAGAGACTAACCGAACACGGTAAATGGTGGAAGCGAAAAATCCGGCGGAAAGGGTCGAGAGGCTTTGAGGCCGGCGCGCGCAAAGGGGAAGGTGATGCGCGCGTCGGTTTTCGCCTCAAACTCTAGCTTCAAACTCTCGCGTCGAACTCCTGACTAGTATTTGCGGAGCACGCCGACGACGCGGCCCTGAATCTTTACGTCGTTAGCCGCGACCATAATCGGCGACATCGTGGAGTTCGCAGGCTGAAGGCGAATCTTGCCTCCCGGTTCTCGGTAGAAGCGTTTCACTGTGGCGTCGTCTTCGCCGACCAGCGCGACCACGATTTCGCCGGGATTCGCGACTTGCGTCTGCTCGACGACGATGAAGTCGCCGTCAAGAATATGGTCGTCGCGCATCGACTCGCCCTTCACTTGCAAAACGAATGTGTTTTGGCCGCGCGCAAAGTCCGCGAGTGAAATGGTCTCGCTGGATTCGACCGCTTCGAGCGGCCTGCCGGCGGCAATCCTTCCCGCGAGCGGCAACTCGATTACGTGGCGGTCCATCACCTGTTCGCGCACCGGCTTGGGCAGCTGCAAGACTTCGATCGACCTGCTCTGGTTGTACCCGCGGCGAATGAAGCCTTTCTTTTCGAGAGTGGATAAATGCTTATGAACGGTCGCGAGCGAGGTGAGCTTCAGCGCATGCGCGATCTCCTCAAAACTCGGCGAATAGCCGTTTTTATTGAGGAATCCGACCAGGTAATTGAGAACCTCTTTCTGCCGCTTGGTCAACGCCATCGCACGCCCCTTAGGTGGTAGTATCTAGCGCCAGCGTAGGCGAATTAAAAGCGAAAGTCAATGGTACCTTCGGACAGGCTGACCTTTCGGCCCTTTTCCTTAGACCTTTTTTTTCGAGGGTTGAAGGAGATTTTCGGGCGGCGTTAGGCGTCCGAGTCGCCGGAGTCGCCCTTTTTGCGGCGCTTTGACGAGCCTTTTCCAGACCTGCCCGCCTGTGCTTCTAGGGCTTCGCGCAGGGCTTTGATTTCGGTGCGGGTCTGATCGGACGTTGCGACGGTCCACTCGGTCATTTGGTCGAGCAACAGTTTCAGTGAGTGATCGAGGTGACCGCGAAGCGCGGTGGAGTGTTCGGCGAGCTTGGCTTCCACGATTTCGCGTACCATTTCGCGAACCGAGCCGTTTTGCAGTTCGCGCATCCGGCTGCCGTTCGCGTGAGGCTGGGGCGCAGACTTTTTTGCCGCAGCGGCCATTTCCAAAGTGCAATCGACTTCGAATTCTTCGGCGACGGCGACCGCCAGCGTCTCGATGACCGGCTGGCCGGCGGAATCGTTGCGCAAGCCGTTCGACGGCGGATTCGAGAACTTCAGAGGCTCCGGCTCGAGCACTTCCTGTTCGTCGCCTGGAAACGGAAACCAATCGTCCGGAGGCGCGGCGAGCCCCCACACGTTGCCGGGAACCTCGAATTCCAGGCCGATGTGGTAAACGTCCTGATAATTGCGCGGCCGCTGCACCCAAATCACTCGTCCGCGCACGCTACGGGGCGGCAGGCGGCGATTGGCGCGATGAACTTCGAGCGTGATGATCGTGGCTTTCGGGGCGTAATGGACGGTCTGATATTTGCAACCGTAGCAGTTGATCATCACCGTGGTGGTGGCTTCACGGAATTGCTGCCCGAGCGCATCGGTACCCGTGACCGTGATGGGCACGGACTTGATGATGCGCGTGCTGCGGCGCTTTTCCGCGCCTGGGCTTTTTGTTTCCTCGAACTCGGTCACACACCACTCCCTAAGAGTCCAGATTTACGCTAGCACTCCAAATGGGGCGGGTCGATAGCACTTAGGACATTGTGCGAAAAGGGTAAAGGCGCGCGAATTCACCGAACGCGAAGGCGAATGCCAGGCGAAATCAATCGTGGCCCGCAGCGAAGGCGGGTTTTTTGCGGCGAGTTCGCGAGAACCAGAATACGATTCCGGCGATGACGCTGACGCCGATCAGGACGTAAAGCGCCGTCCAGCCATGCGCCAACACGACGTCGAAGATCTTCCGGCCGTACACTGCTCCCAGATACGCCAGAATCGCGTAACGGACCGCGCGGCCAAGCGTCATGGCCAGCAAAAATTTTTTCAGTGAATACTGCATCGCTCCAGCGGCGATCACAAACGGGACCATCGGCATGGGCGGAGGAAGCAGCGCCGGCAGAGCGATGGAGAAAAATCCCCACCGCGAAAAGATATCGGTGACTCGTTTCATGTTGCGAGCCGAGAGTTTGGCCTGCAACGCCTTCTCGCCTTGCTTCCGTGCGATCCGGTAGGTGAGAAACGCACCGAGTACCGAGCCGATGGTGGCCATCGCGGCGTAATACATCCACAGAGTTTTCTCGTGCGCGGCCAGGATGATCGTCATCGCGTCGAGGCTGCCGGGAACGGGGATGACCGAACTATCGATCAGGCCGAGCAGAATTAATCCAGGGCCACCGAGGTGAAAGAACCAGCGCCGAACCACGCGCGAGGCGGTGGCCGGTTTCGCGCCCTTCGCCCCCGGTGCGGACTTCGCAGCCTGCGCGGCTTGCATCAGCAAATTGTGGAACTCCCATTTCATTTTTCTATCGGTTGAACACGAAACACAGCGCGTTGGTTTCGCGCAAAATCCTCTGCAATATGCTAGCCTAAGCTCAACGATGCAAAAGTTTAATAAAACGCGGTGAAGCAGTCTGATCGAACGCGGCAATCACCGACGGACCGAAACGCCCTCCACGCACTGTTCGCAGCGAAGTGAGCGCAGCCAGGTATTGAGACGCTGGGCGGGAGCGCGCGGTTCCGTATTTCACGGCAAGCCGCATCGCGCGAAACAAAAGCCGCATCTGAATTGGTAGGCGGCGAATTCGAATCCAGAACTGAGGGCACGATAGAGAATGGCATCAACCACCAGTACCGAAGCGCTGGCACGCAAACGCGAAACGATCGAAAACGCGGTCATTCGCTTCTGCGGAGATTCCGGCGACGGCATGCAGATTACCGGCAGCCAGTTCACCAATACGGCCGCGCTGTTCGGCAACGATCTTTCCACGTTCCCCGACTTCCCTGCTGAAATTCGCGCCCCTGCGGGCACGCTGCCGGGCGTGAGCGGATTCCAGGTGCATTTTTCTTCGCAGGACGTGTACACGCCGGGCGACGCGGTGGACGTGCTGATCGCGATGAATCCCGCCGCTCTAAAAATGAATTTGGCGGACCTGAAGCCGAACGGGATCCTGATCGTGAATCTGGATCACTTTCTGGAAACCGATCTGCGCAAGGCGAACGCCACGGAAAATCCGCTCGAGAATCATTCGCTCGACGGTTATCGCCTGTTCAAGGTCGAGCTGACCAAGCTGACGCGCGCGGCGCTGAAGGATCTGGGCCTCGACACCAAGAGCATGGACCGGTGCAAAAACTTTTTTGCGCTGGGCATGTGCTACTGGCTCTACAACCGTTCGATGGAGCCGACGCTGCGATGGCTGAACGACAAATTCAAGAATAAGCCAACGCTGGTGGAAGCCAACACGCTGGCGATGAAGGCAGGCTACAGTTATTGCGACGCCACTGAAGCGTTTCAAATCAATTACGAAATTCCGCCGGCGAAGCTCGCTCCCGGAACGTACCGGAACATCAGCGGAAACGCCGCGCTGGCGCTGGGATTTGTGGCCGCGTCGCAACAAGCGGGCACTACGCTGTTCCTCGGCTCGTATCCGATCACTCCGGCATCGGACATTTTGCACGAACTTTCGATGTACAAAGATTTCGGCGTGATGACGTTTCAGGCCGAAGACGAAATCGCGGCGGTCACCTCAGCGATCGGCGCGGCGTACGCGGGCGCGCTCGGCATCACTACCACCTCCGGCCCCGGCATGGCGCTGAAAACCGAAGCGCTCGGCCTGGCCGTCGCCGTCGAATTACCGCTGGTGGTTTGCGACATTCAGCGCGGCGGACCTTCGACCGGATTGCCGACGAAAACAGAACAAGCCGACTTGCTGCAAGCGCTTTTCGGGCGAAACTCCGAAGCGCCGATTCCGGTGCTCGCTCCTTCTACGCCGGGCGATTGTTTCTGGATTGCGCTCGAGGCGAGCCGCATCGCCATCAAGTACATGGTGCCTGTGATCGTGCTTTCCGACGGATACCTGGCAAACGGCGCGGAGCCGTGGAAGATTCCTGCGATGGCCGATCTGCCGCCGATTCCGGTGAAGTACGAAACGAATCCTGAGAATTTCGAGCCGTACAAACGCAATCCAGATACGCTCGCGCGGCCGTGGGCCATTCCCGGCACTCCGGGACTGGAGCACCGCGTGGGCGGCATCGAAAAGCAAGACGTGACTGGAAACATCAACTACGAGCCGCTGAATCACGAGCACATGGTCCGGACCCGCGCCGAAAAAGTGCAGCGCATCGCGCAGGACATTCCAGACATCGTTCCGGAAGGCGACGCTTCCGGTGATTTGCTGATTGTGGGCTGGGGCTCGACGCGCGGTCCGATCACCGCGGCGATGAAGCAGCAGCGAGCCAAGGGACGGAAAATCGGGCACGTTCACTTGCGCCACTTGAATCCGTTTCCGCGAAATCTGGGCGAAGTGTTGAAGCGCTACAAAAAAGTGCTGGTGCCGGAAATGAATATGGGGCAGCTGGTGATGATCCTGCGCGCGAAGTTTCTGGTGGACGCGGTGAGCTACGGAAAGATTCAGGGCAAACCGTTCAAGCAATCCGAGATCGAATTCAAGATCGAGGAAATGCTAGGCGTTTTGTAGGATGGCGGCGCGCGTTTCGCTGATATTTTCGCGCCGGTAATAACTGAGGAGATGGAATTGGCAACCGAAACACTTCCGATTTACAAGAAGCGGGATTTTCAGACCGACCAGGAAATTCGCTGGTGCCCGGGATGCGGCGACTACGCGATTTTGTCGGCCGTGCAGATGGTGTTTGCGGAGCTGGGAGTGAAGCGCGAGAACTTCGTATTCATTTCCGGGATCGGATGCTCCAGCCGCTTTCCGTATTACATGAACACGTTCGGATTTCACACGATTCACGGCCGCGCACCGGCGATCGCGACCGGCGTGAAGCTCGTTCGCCCCGACTTGGATGTATGGGTGGCGACCGGTGACGGCGATTCCCTTTCGATTGGCGGCAACCACACGATTCACATGCTGCGCCGCAACGTCGGCCTGAAAGTTTTGATGTTCAACAACAAAATCTACGGACTGACGAAGGGTCAGTATTCGCCGACGTCCGAAGTGGGAAAGAAAGCTAAATCCACGCCGTTTGGTTCTGTGGATCGTCCGTTTCATCCGTTGTCGGTGGCATTGGGGTCTGAGGCGACTTTCGTGGCGCGCTCGGTGGACGTGTTTCAGGCGCACCTGCGCGAAACGCTGAAGAAAGCCGCCGCGCATAAGGGCTCCGCGTACGTGGAAATTTTGCAGAACTGCAACATCTTCAACGATGGCGCGTGGGAGACGTTGACCGAGAAAGAAACGCGGCACGACAGCGTGCTGGAGCTGGTCCACGGCAAGCCGCTGGTATTCGGCAAGAACCGCGACAAGGGCATTCGCATGGTCGGGCTGACTCTGGAAGTCGTCACACTCGGAAACGGAATCACCGAAGCCGATTTGCTGGTGCACAACGAAAACGATCCGAGCCCACTTTACGCGTTTGCGCTTTCGCAGATGGATACGATGGAAGGATTTCCCACTCCGATCGGGTTGCTGCGGGCGGTGAGCGGAGTTCCCCGCTACGAAGATCTGATCAACCAGCAGATTCGCGACGTGCAAGCCAAACGCGGCAAAGGCGATTTGGCGAAATTGCTCCGCGCCGGCGACACTTGGGAAGTTCGCGCGTAGCCGCAACCGCAAACGCTGCGCAAATCTCCAAAATTTTCTCTCGACTCGTCACCCTGGGATCGAAGTGCGAATCCTTCGAGCGACCTACCGCGCCCGACGTCGCACACCGATACGAACCAATTGAGGCCGTCTGCGGGACCATCGCTGCGATGCTACTGAAGCGCGGGCGGCTGAGTGGAAGGCGGCGCTGAGTTTTTTGCCACGGCGGTGGCGAGCGACGAGAGAGACGGCATCTGCGCGAGCGCTGCGTCGCGCAGTTCGATGAATGCGGGCATATCGCGCTTGCTGATCGGGTCGGACGGCGGCAGCGGCAAACGCTCGAAGTTCACGAAGTCTTTGCCCTTCTGAATCCGGAAGTCGAGATGCGGTCCGGTCGCAAGGCCCGTCATGCCGACGAGGCCAATGCGTTCGCCTTGCTCCACGTGCTCGCCGGAGTGCACCAGAATCCGCGACAGATGCATGTAGTAGGTGGTGTAGCCGTTGGTGTGCTGAATCTCGATCAGATTTCCGGCGCCGCCTTTCGGTCCGGCAAAAATCACGCGGCCGTCGCCGATGGTCTGCACCGGAGTTCCCGTCGGAGCGGCATAGTCGATGCCCAAATGCGGACGGTATTGCTTCAAGATCGGATGAAATCGGCTGTTGCTGAAATGGGACGTGATGACCGCCTGAAACTTCAGCGGCGAATGCAGAAACGCTTTCTTCATCGACTTGCCGTCCGGCGTGTAATACGCGGGCGCGCCTGTTGGATCATGAAACAGCACGGCGCGATACGGACGCGAACCGTTGTTGTACTCCGCCATCAGGATCCGGCCGTACGAAGACATTTCGCCGTTCGAGAGCATTTTCTTTTCGACCACCACGCGGAACGTATCGCCCGGTCGCGGATCGGTGTAAAAATCCAGATCCCAACCGAAAATATCGGCCAGGCGCATGGCCAGCTCCGGTTTTTCTCCGGAATCGAGCACCGCGTTGAATAGCGAGCCGTGCACTTCTCCGACGACTCCCTTGGTGACGGTCTCCGACGGAATCGTTTGAATGTCGGCGCGAAAATCGGAACCCTGCGGCGCGATGTGCAGGTAGCGGTCGGCGTCGATGCGGTAGCGAACTTCGCGAAGCTCACCCATCACCGAGCGGCCGATCGAAAGATGATTGCCGGCGCGCAGATGCCGCAAATCAAAAACGGATTGGGCGGACGATGCCACGCGCGCGGAAAGATCGGCCGGTAATCCCAGGCTTTGCAGCAGCGCGTTGAATGGATGGCCAGCCGGTACGATTTTGTCGGTGAAGACGGTTACCTGCTGCTGGATTCTGCGGGCGTCGTCCTGCGCGGAAGCGGATTCGGAAACGATATCGCGTTCGGCCTCGTAACGCAGATGGTAGGAATACGCGACCGCCGCAACGCCCAGCGCCAGAAAAACCGACCACAGCGCGATGTGCACAGCTTTCGGCAGCATTCCGGATTTTGTTGCTTCGTCCATTCGAGTGAGTTGTGAGAATAACGCAGGCGAAGGATTATCGAAAAGCGAAAAAGGCATTTGCTGGCACGAGCGAGTAAATGGGAGTGACGAGATTCGAGCGGGTGGAAAGTATCAGAGCGCTTGTGCGTTGAAGACGATCGAGAAAATTACTGCGAAGCGCCGGCCGGCGTCGATTGCGCGTGTTGCGCGTTCTCGGCAAAATAATTCTTCTGCCGCAGGCCGTGATAGATGTGCCCGGCAATTTCCGAAGCACGCGGACCGCTGATCGAGCGGCTGCCGCCACGAATCAGAATCACCAGCACGATTTTCGGATGCGCTTGATCGGCGTAGGAAACGAACCAGCCCAAGCGACCGCCAAGCGATTCATCGTTGCACGTACCGGTCTTGCCGAGTGACTGTTCGCCATCCGGATCGTAGCTACGCTTCGCCGTACCGTACATCACCGCGGCGAGCATGCCTTCGCGCAAATCGGGCAGCAGCGGCGCGATATCGAGCTGCTGCTTCACGCGCGGGACGAATGTGGCGCGCGCTTCTTCGCTGCGCGGGTACTGCAAATAATATTGCGTGCCGCCATTCGCCAGCGTTGACACCAGCGAGGCGAGTTGCAGCGGCGTCAGACGGATTCCCTCGCCGAAACTCGACATGCGCTTCACGCCGCCATACGCCGGAGGCGAGGGTGGCAAAAATCCAGGCTGCTCTTCCGCGATGTTATAGCCGGCTCGCTGGCCGAGACCTACTTCATTCGCGTAGGTATGGACGCGCGAAAAGCCAAGCTGCGATCCGACCTCTTCAAAGTACGCGTTGTTCGAATGCGCCATCGCTTCGGTTAGATCCATGTAGCGGCGGCGGCCGATCTTCACCATGGTGTCGCGGGTGATCACGCCTTCCTGCAGTCCGGCCAAGGCAATCACTGGCTTGATCGTGGAGCAAGGCTCAAAGCCGGAAGAAAACGCCATCTTCTGATTGACGATCGTGAGGATTCGTCCGGTGGAGGGATCCATCGCCAGCACGGAACCATTCGAATGGCCGAGAGCATCGACCGCAAGCTGGCGGATCACTGGATCGTCGAACTCGGCGTCGTCCCCTTTCGTGGGATCGACGGCCTTATCAACCGGGCCGCGCTTGTGATGTTTTGTGCTGGATTTCGTTAGGGGCGTGGGCCGCGGTGCCGCCGAAGCGAAGCTGAACGCACCGGCCAGAAATAAAGCCAGTATCGAGACTGCTGACATGAAGGCTGGGTGGCGTCGCATCTGTTTCTATGGGCCCTTGCTCGAAAATAAAACTCGACCGCTGAAGTTTCAGTTTAAGGAAATGTTACAGCCGAGCGCAATGGGAAACGAAGCCAGATTTCTGAAGTGACATGCCTGTACCGAGGGACAGTTGGAACGCGGAGGAATGGGGAAACGAAAACGGGCGGAGTCTGAGTTGGCAGACCCCGCCCGTCGTTTTAGGGCTTTCTTAAGATGTTAACGGCTGGACCGTGAGTTCCCCGCTGCCGCAGCTTTCGCTGCGCCCTTGGCCACTTCCGGCGAAACCTTGTGAGCGTCGCCATTCGGCTTCGCTGCTTCGGCATTCGCCTTGCCGTTTTCGCCCGCGGCGACGTGAGTATTCGGCAGGCCGAGATGCTTGCGCATTTCCTGCTCGAGTTTGTGGCGGATATCCTGATTTTCCTTCAGGAACACGCGCGCGTTGTCGCGGCCTTGTCCCAGGCGGTCGGCTTTGTACGAAATCCAGGTGCCGGATTTTTCGAGTAGGCCTGCGGTGACGCCAGTGTCGATCAAATCGCCTTCGCGCGAAACGCCTTCGCCGTAAATAATGTCAAACTCGGCTTCGCGGAACGGCGCGGCAACTTTGTTCTTCACCACTTTCGCGCGAGTGCGCGAACCGATCACCCGGTCGCCCTCTTTAATCGACTGAATGCGGCGAATGTCGATACGGACCGAAGCGTAAAACTTCAGCGCACGGCCGCCGGTGGTGGTTTCCGGGTTGCCGAACATCACGCCGATCTTTTCGCGGATCTGGTTGATGAAAATCAGGCAGGTCTTCGACTTCGAAACGATGCCGGTCAGTTTGCGCAGCGCTTGCGACATCAACCGCGCCTGCAAGCCCATCTGCGCATCGCCCATGTCGCCTTCCAGTTCCGCGCGCGGCACCAGAGCGGCCACCGAGTCCACGACGATGATATCGACCGAGTTCGAACGAATTAGCGCTTCGGCGATTTCGAGGGCCTGTTCGCCGTTGTCCGGCTGCGAGACCAACAGATTGTCCACATCCACGCCGAGCTTGCGGGCATAGACGGGATCGAGGGCGTGTTCGGCGTCGATGAACGCTGCCTGGCCGCCCAGTTTCTGGGCTTCGGCGATCACATGCAGAGTGAGAGTGGTCTTACCGCCGGATTCCGGTCCGTACACTTCGATCACGCGTCCGCGAGGAAAGCCGCCAACGCCAAGTGCGGAGTCGATGGAAATCGAGCCGGTGGGGATCACGTTCACGGGGACAAGGACATCTTTATTGCCCAACCGCATGATCGAGCCCTTGCCGTACTGCTTTTCAATCTGGGATATCGCCAGGTCCAGGTTCTTTGTCTTGTCGTCGTTCATCGTGCCACCTCAAAAGGGATGTTGCGATTTAGCTGGGGATGGGGTCGCCAAAGTGTACCACCGCGCCTTTCTGCCCGCCATTTCTAGGGGGAGAATAGCATAGGCGAAGATAAGGCGAAAGGTCTTTTTTACAAATTTTTGGCACCGTGCTGGGTGGCTCGACCGCCTTCCCCGGCTGGCACCGCCCAAACGCTCCCTATCAGTAGATGCGCCTACTGGTCGAGGCTGTTGGTGTGCGTCACCGACTGGTAGATGCGAGTCAGAAAATCAGGAGCCTGCGGCAATTTTTGAGTGTCGAACCAAGCCTGCCAACCGGGCAGTCCAGCCGCTACGATTTCAGACTCGGACTTTCCGCCGGCGACTTCGTCACGAACTTGCTGCAGCGTCATTTCGAGCAGG
The DNA here is from genome assembly GCA_963719065.1 of uncultured Acidobacteriota bacterium. Classification (GTDB taxonomy): domain Bacteria; phylum Acidobacteriota; class Terriglobia; order Acidiferrales; family UBA7541; genus Palsa-295. Next base: position 281,936 of record CAVRAM010000002.1, read on the forward strand.
CGAACGTACTCGGCCAAATCGCGGCGATTCGAAACTTTCTCGCCGTGGCCAGTGATCACAATAGTGTTGTCGTTGATGCGGTCGCGAACTGCGGCCAAAGATTTTGCCAGTCCCTCCATGTCGACGCCTGCCGCGATGTCACCTTTTCCGGAAAAAACATCGCCGAGGTACACGGCGTTCGCTTTCGCGAAATACGCCACGCTGTCTCCGTCGGTGTGCGCGGGGAAATAATGATCGAGCTCGATGTCTTCCGAATCGAAATGTATGGTGAGCTGATCGCGGAACGTGATCCGCGGCCACGCCTTTTCGGGATATGGTCCGATGGGCGTCTTCGACCACGACGGGTTTTGCGCGGTCATCAAACGCTTGCGCACATTTTCCTGCGCTACGATCACTGCATCGGGGCCATAAATTTCGTTTCCGCCGACGTGATCGTAGTGCCAGTGCGAGTTAACCAGAAAGCGGACGGGTTTGTTGCCGAGCGCGTCGAGAGCTTTTTTGACGATGGGTCCAGCGGCCGCTTCGGGATGATCGACCATCAAAATCCCCTCGGGTCCGCTGAGGATCAGAATGTTGTTCAGGTCTTGCGGGGTGTGAATCTGCAGCAGAGTCAGATTTCCGCGCAGCGATATCGTGCTGGTTGTGGCTTTGGTGTAATCGGTCGTGCCCAGTTGAAAAGCCGCGACGCGATTGGGGGCGAGTGCAACAAAAAGCGTGACGAGACTGATCCAGCGCGCGCTCAGTTTCATTTTGCCTCTCATCCAGTCTTCGGAGGTGCAAGGCAGACCACAGCGGATGCGACTTTGGACGCTCGAACACGGAAACCGTGAGCTTCGCGCCGGCATTAGCGATGAGAACAGCGTTGAAAACAGAAATGAAAACGATGTGCGTGAAGAAAAGTTACACGTATTTGTAGAAACCGCGGCCGGATTTGCGGCCCAGCCATCCGGCGGCCACATATTTCCGCAGCAGCGGACAGGCGCGGTACTTAGGATCGCCAAATCCAGATTGCAGCACTTCGAGGATGTTCACGCAGACATCGAGGCCGATGAAATCCGCCAGCTCCAGCGGTCCCATCGGATGATTCATTCCCATCTTCATCACTGCATCGACGGCTTCGGGCGTCGCGACACCCTCCATCACCGCAAACGCCGCTTCATTGATCAGCGGCATTAGCACGCGATTGGAAACAAAGCCTGGCGCGTCGTTGACGGCCACTGGTTTCTTCTCCAGTTTTTCGCACAGCGCGAGCGTGGTGTTAAACGTATCGTCCGACGTCGCGAGCCCGCGGATCACCTCCACCAGCTGCATCACCGGGACCGGATTCATGAAGTGCATGCCGACGAAATACTCGGGCCGGCTGGTTTGCGCCGCCAGTTCGGTGATCGAAATCGAGGACGTATTGCTGGCGAGAATCACGCCCGGTTTCAGCGCGGCGTCCGCTTCCTTCAGCAGGCGGATTTTCAAATCGCGCATTTCGGGCACAGCTTCCACGGCGAAATCGGCGCCGGCCAGCGCGCTCACATCGATCACCGGCTTGATCCGCGCGATCGTCGCGGGCTTGTCGGCTTCGGCTAACTTGCCCTTCTTTACTTCGCGGTCCAGATTTTTTGAGATTGTCTCGAGCGCGCGATCGAGTTGCGCCTGCGCGATATCGCGAAGGATGACGTTGAAGCCCGCGCGTGCAAACACATGCGCGATACCGTTGCCCATCGTACCTGCGCCGAGAACGGCGACGGTTTTGATCGAATTAGCCGGCATGAAACCTCCAAAAAATTGCGAAACCTACGGGAACACATCCGCTGAATACTCGTCAAGTGGCAGCAAGCCGACGCAGAGACAACGCGGGGAAATTATGGACCGTCTCGCTGGGCGGCACACGTATACTGCGCGGCATGATGAACCTCAGAGTTTTTGCCGCGTCTCACAAGCGATGGTTGGCAGTCCTTTCTTGCCTTGTCGCGCTATTCATCTCCGCCGATTACTTCTACTTGTATGGCCAGGATAAATCCGGATTCCCGGACGGGTACGACGCCGTGCAAGCGGCGCCGAACAGCCACAAGGTGATTTTCGAAAACGAATTTGTGCGCGTACTCGAAGTGACGATGCCGCCGCCCGGATCCACCGAGCCCATGCACCACCATCGCTGGCCTGGATTTTTTCTGGACTGGGACACAGGTGGAGGTGCGCCGCATGTTCGCTACCACACAGCGGACGGGAAAGTTCGCGACACACCAAGCGACGACGCGCCGCGACATCCCGGGAAATGGGATATCCAGTGGATGAAGCCCGAGCCGATGCACGCGATCGAGGTGGTTGATGCGCCCGCGAGCGCGGCGCCGGTGCACGGCGATCCGCCACTGCTCCGCATCGAGATCAAATGCCATCCATGAAATGCGGGCGACGAATATTAGTGCTTGGGCAGCAAATTGAGCCAGTAATAGCCGGCGATGTCGCGATACGGCGTGGTGAGAAACGCGACAATCGCGCGATTCGTCAGCGCGGGCTGCTCCATCAGCACGAAATGCGTGGCGCCCGGAACGATCCAGAGCTGCGCGTGCGGCAGATTGTGGAAGATCGCGAGGGTTTGATCGATTTTGATGGCGTCGTGGTCGCCGGCGACGATGAGCGTGGGCGTTTGAATGTGGTGAAGCTGGTCGAGCGTGATATTCGGGTACTTGTCCATGAGGTCGGAGAGTTTTTTCTGGATGGCGGCAGAACTTTCCGGCGGCCGTGACTTCATGGCTTGGGCGATGGCGGATTGGGTGCTGAGCAAGCGGGGATCGTCCGGCTGCATTTTAATGTCGTCGGGCGGGGCTTCGAAATCGACGTGCGTGTAATTCGCGCCGAAGGTCACTAGCTTTTTGAGTTGCTCGGGATGCGCAATGGCAAGCTCGAGGCCGATATTGCCGCCGTCGCTCCAGCCGACGACGTCGACAGCGCCGAGGTGGAGCTGTGTGATGAGCGCGCTGACGTCTGAGGCCATGAGGGCGTAGGTGATTTCGGCGGCGGGATCGTCCGTCGAGCGGCCTTGCGCACGGGAATCGATGGCGATCACTTTGAAATGTTTCGAGAGTTCGGGAATTTGCAAATCGAACGCGGCAATGGAGCCGCCGTTGCCGTGGAGAAGGACAAGCGGTTCGCCTTCACCGTAGATTTCGTAGTAGAGCTTGATGCCGTTGACGTCGGCGTACTTGCCGACGGCAGCGTTCGCGCCGTAGGGCGTAACGGCGGATTGCGACTGAGCACGAATCCTGGGGGCCGAGAAGAGCGCGACGGTGAGCGTAAGCATGAGCGTGAAGTTGAGCTTGAGTTTGGGAATTTTCATGGTGTTTGGGTCACCTCTTTAACGTAGTGGAGTCCAGTTTGCACGGCCGGATTGTTTGGCGAGGAGCGCCCCGGAGTCGCTGGACGTCGGACTGAGAACGAGCGTCGCGGCGTGAAGGCTGTGAGGCTGATAAACATTTGTCGCGCGGAAGTAGTAGGTGCGTCCCGCGACGGCGGTAAATTTCAGATGGCCGTCGATCGGCACCACGGCGATGGTTGGCGGCTCTTGCCATTCGCCGCAGACGTGATGTTCGCCAGGATCGAGTGAGATGGCGAGGTAGGTTTTGTGACGCGTGGCGCCGACCCAGTCGCCATCGACGCCCCATTTCACGATTGGCTGGTCCTTCTTGTTTTTGTCGAAGAAGCTATTGTCCTGGACGAGATATGCGAGCGCTTTGCCGGGCGCGGGGAGCGGGCTATTCACGGCGGGCGGCGGAGTCTTGTCGACGGTGACTGCGAAACTTTCGGTGGAAGGGCCGCAGGCACGCGGCGTGACTCCCGGCGCGGTTGAAGTAGGCGCATGAGGCGTCGCTTGCGCAGAGGCAAGTGACGCGGAGATTAAAAAGAATGTGACGGCAATGGCGAGTCTCAACAGTGGCGCCTTCGTTGCGCATTCAGAATATAACGAAAGCGGCCCGGTGCGACGCGTTCCGTCCTCGGCTCGAGCAGCCTCTCGAACCCGTTCACGGGCGAGGCTTGGACTTGGCGCCCCATGTGTTTTTTCGTTTAGCGCCGGCGAGGGCGTTGCGGTGAGCCATGATTACCACGTCGCGAAGCGCGGCAGGATTGATTGACGACATCCGCGCCAGCACCCACGGATAATTCACGTAGTGATCGGTCAGGAAAAATGTGTCGGGATCTTCGGCGATGAGAGCGTCGCGCTGTTCGGTCGGACAGCGAAGCACCAACGTATCGCCATCTTCGCGCAGCCGGATGAACAGGTCGCCGCGAACCTTCAACGCCGCGGTGCCATACGACGTGCCGTCTTCGACTCCGTCGAGCGTGTGCGCGATCCGGCGAACGGCATCAAACGCCGGCGGCGCGGGAACGATCGGGATTGTGCGCGCGACTTTTTTCGCCGCTGCGCGCGCAGGTGACTTCTTCTTGGATTTTGTGGGTCCGTTCGCGCGTTTGCTGTTTTTTGACTTGCGAGACGCCATCGGAATTCCCGAAACGCACAGGCTGGCTGGTTCCAGCCGCTTAAGATTTCGAGTGGAGTTAGAAACGCTCGACAGCCAGTGCAACCGCGTTGCCGCCGCCCAAGCATAGCGCCGCGATACCGCGTTTCAGATTCCGGCGTTGCAATTCGTACAGCAGCGTGACCAGCACGCGCGCACCAGACGCACCGATCGGATGACCGAGCGCCACCGCGCCACCGTTCACGTTGACCTTTTCCGGATTCAGCTTCAGCTCGCGAGTGACGGCGATCGCGGCCACGGCAAACGCTTCGTTCAGTTCGAACAGATCGACATCTTTGTCGCGATCCCATCCGGTTTTCTTCAGCAGGATTTCCACTGCGTCCACCGGCGCCATCATCACCCATTTCGGTTCCACGCCGCTTACCGCTTGCGCCACAATCCGCGCCATCGGCTGCTTGCCCAGTTTCGTCGCGATCGATTCCGTGGTGACGATCAACGCCGCGGCACCATCGTTCGTACCGGGCGCGTTCCCTGCCGTCACGGTGCCGTCTTTCTTGAACGCGGGCTTCAGCTTCGCGAGCGCTTCGAGCGTGGTGTCGGCGCGCGGCGATTCGTCTTTGCTGATCACCACCGGCTCGCCCTTTTTCTGCGGAATTTCGACCGGCACGATCTGCGCGGAAAAGAAACATGACTTTTGCGCGTTCAGCGCTTTTTGGTGCGACTCGTATGCGAACTTGTCCTGCTCTTCGCGCGTGATTTTGTATTTTTCGGCAACGTTTTCGCCGGTCACGCCCATGTGATAATTCTCGTAAGAATCCCACAGGCCGTCGTTGATCATCGAGTCGATCATTTCCTGATTGCCCAGGCGGAATCCGGTGCGCGCGCCCTTGATAAGGTAGGGGCAGTTCGACATCGACTCCATTCCGCCTGCGGCCACAATCTCCGTATCGCCCAGCTGCACGCCCTGCGCTGCGAGCGCCACCGCTTTCAGGCCCGAACCGCACACCTTATTAATCGTCATCGCGGCCACGCGAGGCGCAAGCCCTGCTTTTAGCGCAGCCTGCCGCGCTGGATTCTGGCCCAGCCCGGCCTGCACCACGTTGCCCATGATCGCTTCGTCCACTTGCGCCGATTCCACACCGGCGCGCTTCACCGCTTCGGCGATCGCCTTGGCGCCGAGCTCCTGGGCCGAAAGCGGCGCTAGGCCGCCCATAAATTTACCGATGGGAGTGCGCACCGCGCTGAGGATGACCGGACGTTCCATGTGTGGCTCCGTAGTGAACTTCGAATCGCTTATGCGAACTATCAGTATAGGCGTGCCGAGCGAGCGCGGTCAATTTCCGCGCGGTAAAGCGTGGTGAGCGGGATCAGGAGGTTTGAAGAAGGACTGCGTAAAACGCATTTGGGCTCAAACCGGTATCGTATCGAACCGTGTTACCATCGCCGCTAAATTCAAGCCCCGCAAAACGTTTCGCCAAAAGGTAGATCGATGATGGCCACGCCAGTGATGGCTCAACATAAGCGGCGCGCTGACGACATTTTCTTCGCCGCGATGGCGCATTGGGGTGGACGCGTGATTGGGGCGGTGGTCTGCATAGCCGGCGCGGCGGCGCTCGGGTTTACGGCGCCGGCGGCGCCACAGGATCTGCCGAACCAGAAGCAGATTTTGGCGAACGCCAAAGCTGCGCAATACAGTTTGCTGCGCGAGGGCATGGAGTCTCTGCACGCGACGGCGAAGTTTGACTGGGCGACGTTTCTCGATTGGCGCGGGCCGCAGGCCGCATCCGATAAAGCGATTCTCGCGTCGCTCGCTGGATCGCACTACGAGATCGCGATCGACAGAGAAGGGACGCCGACCGTTACGGCCGTGGAAGGCGCGATGCCGCCCGACGCGAAAGACCCAGACGCGGTGCGGAGCGAAGTGGAAGGCATGGCGCACACGCTCGAATCTCTGTTGAACGCCTGGACCGGCTACATGGCGGCGACGGTGCTGCCGGGCGACGATGTGGACATCCACATGGTGCAAACCGGCGGCACCTACTACCTGAAATATTTGATCGGCGACACGGCGTTTGCGATCGACATGAATTCGAAATTCCAAATGACGCGCGTGTGGAACAAGGACACGAGAAGCACGGGCGAGATTCGCCCAGTGTTTGAAGCGACGCCGAAGGGATTCGTGCTGAAAGGCTACGAAGGCAGCTTCGAGAACTACGAGAAAAATCGCTCCACGACGGCGAAGCTCACGCTGCAGTACGAGACGGTGGACGGCCTGCTGGTGCCGCAGACGCTGACCGAACTGGTGCCGGGCAAGCGCGGGACCGACACGGGGACGTTTACGTTTGCGGATTACAAAATTACGAAACGGCCGGCTGCGGCAGGCGCGGCGCACTGACGTGCTGGCTCGGCGAGAATTCGAATCGGCCTTCGGATTGGGCGCGGAGACTGCCGGTGAACGCAGCTACGCCTTGATGAAGATTTTCTTGCGCCAGAGCGGATACAGCAGGAGCCAGCAGAACAGAACTGCGCCGGCGGAATAAATGAGCGACGCGTTGGCGGGGCTTGCGCCGAGGGATTCCAGGTGCGCCTGGACCGCGTCGTGCCACGCAACGGCTGTGCCGGACGCATCTTTCACCGTGAAACTGTAGCCGGGTCCATACACGAACGAATCGGCCACGAATCCAGCCATCGCATTCATGCCGAACACTAGAATGGGCATCGTCCACGCGCCGCGCCAGCGCTTGATTTCGAGCATCCAGTACAGCAGAGCGAGGAAGACCAGAGCAACGCCGCCCGTGAAGAGGACGAACGAGCTGGTCCAAAGATGTTTGTTGATCGGGAACCACACGTTCCAAATTTCACCGCCGACGAGTCCGAGAATTCCAAACGCGACCATCCATTTTACGATCGCGCCGCGAGTTCGATTCGAACGCAGCCAGTGGCCGGCGAGTACTCCGACGAGAGTGGTTCCGATCGCGGGGATGGTGCTGATCAGTCCTTCGGGATCGCGCGTCCCATCGAACAAATGTCCCATGAAAAGTTTTCGGTCGAGCCACGCGGCGATGTTTTTATCAGGATCCATGAATGGTATGTCGCGACCTGGAACGCCTAATCCGGGTACCGGCGCGTAACGCAACAGCGCCCAATACCCCACTAGGCAGACCACCAACGCAACGAGTTGTCCGCGACGGCCGGTCCACAGAACGAGAAGGGCCGCGACGAAATAGCAGAGCGCAATCCGCTGCGTGACGCCTTCGAAACGCCAGGTGTGCACATCCAGACCGATAAACGGAGAAGCGTTCACAAACAGTCCGACCGCGATCAGGATCAAACTTCGCTTGAAAGCGTGCTGCAGAATATGCGCGCGCGATTCGCCACGTCCGAGTCGCAACGAAAACGAAAGCACCAGCGAAATACCTACGAGGAACAGGAACGACGGGAAGATAAAGTCGGCGGGCGTCCAGCCGTTCCACTCGGCATGCTTGATCGCCCAGTACGCTTTGTCGTCGCTGCCGGGATTATCGACGACGATCATCGCTGCGACCATGAGCCCGCGATAAATATCGAGGCACATCAGCCGTTCGGTGGCAGGGGCTAGCGCGACTTGTTGCGTGGCCGGCATGTTCGGAGAATATAGACGCATTCACCCAGCGGACGCAGGAAAGTTTGGTTTTTGCGGTGGTTCGAACGGTCGAGTTCGGAGTTGAGGAGGGCCATGCGGACGGACTTCGCTTGTGCAATCGCCGCGACGATCTACAAGTCCGGGGAGAGAGCACCCGCCCGCACCCCGGACTCGATTCCCCGCGTTAGAAGCTGATCTTGATGATCTGGCCGTTGTTACCGACGAACCATCCAGCGTGTGGATTGGCGAACGCGACTGCCCAGTTGCCGCTCACTCCGGGAATCGCGTACCAAGTGCGGCCTTCATCAGGACTCCACGCTGCCGGGCCAGCGGAAAAATCCGGCTGCAACTCCGCAGTGATCACCACGGCGTGTTCGAATTCCCAATCCTGATTCCATCCCCACTCGGTCGATCCGTTGAAGAAATTCCAGTAGTAGCCGTCGTCGTTCAGGTGCTGCCCGCGCACGTACGCGAGGCAAAAAATCGCGCCCTGCACCGGAGGCTTGTTCGTCAGCGTCCAGGTCTGGCCGCCGTCGTCCGACGTAGCCACATCGGCGCTGTCGTTGGTGGAAAGATCTCCGCCGCCGACGATGCCGTGGCGCGAATCGCGAAACGCAACCGAAAATCCGCCCGCGTTCTCATTGCTCACCAGCGGAGTGTTGTACGCGTGCCAGGTGTTGCCGCCGTCGCGCGTGGCGAGTACGCGAGCAATGTTTGATCCTCCGGTAGTGATCCACGCGTTTGACAGTCCCTGGGTGGTGATGCACGTACCGCTCGACGAGAACGACGCTTCGCCAGAAAGCGCGGTCGGCATGTGCGACGCGATCGAGTTCCAGTTTTTGCCACCGTTCGAGGTGCGAAGCTCGGGGAAAACGCCGTTGAACGAATCGCTGTGCGCTAGGCCGCGTTCCGGCGTCCAGAACGCAAAACAATCGTAGAACGCATTCGGATCCTGGTTGGTGAACTGCACTTTCCAGGTGTTGCCGCCGTCTTCGGTTTTGTAGATCTGAAAATTGTTGGTGTCGTTGCCGATCGAAAGCAGGTAGGCGATTTTGTCGCTCACGCCCTGCACGTCGCGGAACTGCAGCTGATCGGCGCCGGGCACGACGCCGGATTTCCAGGTCTTGCCGCCGTTGGTGGTCACTTCATACGTGCCGCCGGCTCCCGAAGCCCACACCACGTTTTCGTTCACCGGGCTGACCGCGATCAACAGTTGCGTGGTGCCGCTCGACTGCACCGTAATTTTCGGCTGCGGAACTTTTTCGCCGCCGCCACCGCCTGCTGCGGCGGCGAAGCCGGTGGTCGCGCTGGCGCCGAGCAACAAGAAAACACACAAAGATTTCAACATTGGAGTCCTCCCAGGACGATTGTGCGGGCTGAGGGCAGGAGTATAGGAGCGCCGCGAATTAGTGTCAAACTTTGCGCGGGATAGGAGATAGGAGAGAGCGAAACTGCCCTTTCGAACCGACTTCCTCGAATCGCTCGGCGAAACGCGCTGATAGTCCTGGCGGCCACGCTGTGTGATTTCGGTGTCGGCGTTCTTTACAGTTGAAGCCCGCTTTTCCTTCTACGTTCGCACCGAATAAGCCCGAGTTTTCCACAGGCCTTTCTCGGTCCACACGATTATTCGTTGTATTTATAAAAGTATTTTGATATACCACGCCAACGTCACAATCGTACCGTACACGTTCGTTTACTAAGACGACGGTACCGTACCGGCCAAATTATAATCAGAGGCGCACAGACAATGATGAAGCTGATGATCAATTGTGTTCGATTTTTGTGTCTGCTGCTGGTGTGGCCGACTTTGGTGACTGCGCAGCAAGCGAGCAGCCAGACACCCACTCCGTGCCCAGTAGATTGGCCAACCAAGTCGGCATCGTGTCCGGGTCAGATCACGAAATCCGGAACGCAACAGTTCAAGGTAACTGGGATAAATGACGTCGCATTCAACTTTTCGAATGGCGTTACGCCGCAGTACTCAATCTCTGTACATGGCACGCCAGCGAGCCAAGTCGCACCAACCGATTTCTTGGGCTTGTTTCTAGGTGCCCAATCTAACGCCAACCAAGTTGCGGCTAAAGTGGCTAGAGTGCCCACGCCCGCGTGTCCCTACGAAGCGGAAATTTCGGCGGATCTTGCGACGGTCAGAAGTGCGAATCTTACGATAGATGCGATTAAGAACGGCAAAGCCGCAACAGTTAACGAAAGTATCGAAGACGGACAAAATCTGTTGGGTCAAAATCCGGCTTTACAGCACCTTTACGATGCGTATGCCACGCCCTCATGTGCCGACACACTAGCGGGCTACAAAATGGACGCCATACTGCAGTGGTTATCAAGATTCGCTGCGGGAGATCATTCTGCAACGTTCAACGTAAACCTCAATCCAAATACAAATTACAAATTCGAGCTCGTTGAAACTTGGAACGGACAACCAGTTCCCGACTCCGAAATGACATGGCGGTGCGGTGAGACCGATATTTTCACGTTGTCAGTCGGACCAATGGTTACGACGCTGCCGTACCGAACTTTCTCTTCTCAAACTGTCCCTGTTGCCCCAGGCAGTACGACGACGCAAAACGTGTTGGTCGTAAATCAATCTACGAACGTGCTCGGGGCAGCCTTATTGAACTATAACCTTCCGCAAATACCTAAAGTTCCGGACTGGACAGGGCTTGCTGTTTCTGTTGGTCCTGTTTATGCACTAGGAAGTACTCCGGGTGTCTCCAAGCTCGGACTCTTCGCTGGCGTGTCAGTACATTTGTATAAGAGCTTTTTTATCACCCCTGGAGTGCACATAGGTCAGTATGCGAGCTATCCTCCGGGCTTTTCGCCAGGATCAGTCATACCGCCAGGCTTCGGCACCTTGACCCCGACGACTAGGAATACAGCTCGTTTTGCAATCGGCTTGACGTTCAAAACGAACACACTGAAGAGTTCGACAAAAGACTCGGCACCCGTTAATAACGGAACTCAAGGGACACAACCATCCCCCACAATCCAACCACAGTCACACCCACAACCCGCGCCCCAGCCAGCACCACAAGCTGCACCGCAACCACAGCCACAACCTGATCCGCAGCCAGCCCCGCAATCGCAGCCAGCACCGCAGCCACAATCGGGCGGCGCGACAAAGCCGAAGTTGAATGCTGAGTGGACCGTAATGGTGTACATGAATGGAAAGAATAATTTGGAGGATGCTGCGTTAGACAACTTTCGACAAATGGCGAAAGTTTCTAGCAACGATCAAGTGAACATCCTTGCGGAACTTGGCAGGCCGGTGTCGAAGCATTCGAGGGCGGAAGGCAATTGGGGTGGGGTTATGAGATTTTACGTTGCAAAGCCAAATATGGAGCCATTGCCGACCGAAGCCATCAATCCTGACGACCCGAATGTCCGCAACGCTGACATGGGCAGTGCGAAGACTCTGGACGACTTCGTATCCTGGGCCAAGAGTAATTACAAAGCAAAAAATATCTCCTCATAATCTGGAATCACGGGCAAGGCTGGAGACTGGAATTAGCTTACAACGACGCATTGGCTATGCGCCTCGCCGCACCTCGAACCAGTAGAACGACAGTCGCGGCGTTGACTGCGACTAGCAAAAACGGTAGAAGTCCTTCTTCGAGCGCGCCGGAAAAACCGCTGATCGGTGGTTTTCGCTCGGTTTCGTTTGACGATGACACAGGACATTTTCTTTATAATCGCGACATTGAAGATGTGCTTAAACGGAATTCGGTTGACGTGATTGGATTTGACGCTTGCTTGATGGGGATGGTCGAATCTGCCTACGCATTTCGAGGCGTCGCGACTGTTTTTGTCGGTAGCGAGGAATTAGTTCCGAACGACGGGTGGCCTTATGAAAAATGGCTATCTGCGCTAGAGGCAACACCGACGATGGATGCTCGAACTCTAGGCACTACACTCGTAGACCAATATGGGAGTTTCTACGGAAATGACTTGAATGCAACGCTATCGGCGATTGACCTGACACAGTTGCCGAATTTCATCAGCGCGCTGAATTCATTTTCTGTCCTTGCCAATAAAACGTTCCAGTCAGACCAGCTTGGTTGGCAAAGCTCCAGAACTGAGCTTTTAAATTTTGGCGATTGGTATTCGGATTCCTGGGATGTATGTACCCGCGTAAACGTGATGAGGTTCCATGGCATCGACTTAGGCGCATTGTTAGATAACGTGCAGTCCGAAACTAAAGACGCGGCGCTTTCTGATAGTGCTTCAAAAGTACGGAAATCGATGGAGACTCTGGTCTTGAAGAACTATGCTTCTAGTCTCTCCAATACTGCTTCGTTCGGATCGCAAGGACTAGCCATCTATTTCCCCGCATCTCAGAAGGACTATAACTGCGATCCCGACCATACAGGATATGACAAGCAAGCAATAGCGCGCGGCCAAGTTCAAGCCCCGCCGGAGTTCGTTTCAGATGTTGCTTGGGCAGATTTTCTGCAGACTTACCTTAAGGCTCATCCAGGGGGGCCTGTCGATAAGTGACTGGATCACGGCATCGCCATGAGATGCCGTGACGTCCGATCTGAACTCTGCATGCGAAGCGATTGAGGCTCGCAAGGTCGCTTGGCCGGGCCGAGTCTCATTTAGGGATGCGAGGGAGAAACGCACGACGAACTGCTGCGACGCCGTCATATCAGTTGAAGGGTGGTTACCGTTCAAATGTTGGCGGCGGCACTCGAATATGCCTCTCCTTTCTCCAGCTCACCGTTCATAGTTGGGTTCGTGAAATTTGAACAGTATCGAATCGATATTTGAGACTGGGTTGGTTTCACTGGCGTGAAGGGCGATCCAATCCGACATCGCCATAAGCTTTTCACGTTGATCGTTAGACAAGCTTGAATTTTTAACTAAGCTTCTCAGGGCAAGTGCAAACTCGTCGAGTTCCTTACTTCTAGTCCACGCGTCCATCAATTCTTCAACAACGCTCCTTTTACGCCTGTACTCTTTTCGTATCTGGCGAAGCTCCTCAGCGCGTTTTTCATCTTCTTGCTGTCTTTGCCATTTCCGCTGCCGTTCTTGGCCTACGAATTTCATAGCTGCGGCTAAATAAGGAATGATACTAAGGAAATCGCCCAAACAATTTTCGAGCTTCCGCATTTTCCCATCGCGCCATGTTTTCCGAAAATTCTCGATCTCATATGGTACGTTCTCGATCGAAAGATACAATTCGCCCGTTGGGATGAAGTCCCATTGCGGGGGATACACGTAGAGATTTTTGCTTTTACGTGTGCGCTCCTCGGATGTCAGCGAATGCGGAACCCGCGCAAAATTCTCGTTCATGGATAGACTTATCTGTTCCCCTTCCACAACGATGTAAAGATTCGCGTCCGATTCCATTTCCCAAAGGACCGAATGTCCCTGCGCTTCAGCTGCGCAAAATAATGCATCGAATATCCGCAATGCTCGCGGAAATGTTTTGTCTGACACTCTAATGTGGGGAATTTTGAGATTTCTGGGAGTAAATGCACCTTGATGATTCTTGGTGGTTGGCTCAAACGTCTGCTGTAATCGCGTTGCGGCGGGGTGGCTAGTTTTCCGGGTTTCGTTAACTTCAACTGTTGGAGCGGCGGGGCGGCTGGATTTTCTCGGTAAATCGTAAGGCTTTGCCTCGCGTCCTAAAATTGTGACTCTCTCGGTTTCTCCGCTGTTGAAATTTGGGAGCGGTTCGCGTTTCGGCGAATGCCCAGTTTCGATCAATCTCCAATATCCGAGTCCGGGCGTCGGAATTCTCGAACGGCGGCATAGTTTAGTAAGCCCGACATCCGACATACCGAGTTCCTTTGCCAAGGTTCGGATTGGAATTGACCAAACCTTTTCGTAAAGCTGGACTCGGGTAAATACATGCTTTGTGTGCATTGAGCATTCCTCGCTTGACGGAATTGCTACATCGTCACATGGAGGAACGCGGGTGTGTACCGAAGAAACAGTGAACCCGCCGACGCGCTAAGGAAGCTGCGACAACGCCGACCGAAAATGCTTTTCGGTCTCTTTATCCATGAAATGCACGTAGACACCGCGTAGAGCGCGTTACCGGACATCGAGTCTTGGTTTCCGGTTACCGCGCTTACCGGGACTTGAGAATTACTCTCGCGTCGCCCGAAATTCGCCTCAACTACGGTTCCCAAAGTTTTTGGGCCTCAGCGCCACATCCACATCTTTGCCGATTCGGACAACCAGGGGCAGCAATGCTTCGACGTCCGCTAGAGACGTACGGAAGTTCACGATGCAAGCACGCAGCGCGAATTTTCCTTCGATCACCGCATTCGAAAGGTAAGCCTCTCCGCCATTCTGCAAACGCGTCAGCAGTTCGCGATTCAATTCGTCCAGATAGCGCCCCACTTCTTCGCCGGACAAATCAAGATCGGTCGGCACGTATCGGAATGTGGTGATACTCAGTGATTGGGTGAAGGCCTGCAGCGCAGGGTATTTCAGTATTCGTTCGAAGAGTTCCCGAGACAGGCGGATATCGTCGGAGAGCATTTGAACGTATCCGTCACACCCCACCTGTTGCAGCGCAAGCCAAACTTTGAGCGCTCGAAATCCTCTCGAATTCTGAGGCCCAAAATCAAAATAATTGATCGCTTCCGTCCCGAAATGATAGTACGGAGGATGATAGGCGAATGCGTCTCTCAAATGTTCCGGGTTACGCACCAGCGCACAGCCTGCTTCGAGGGGTGCGTACAACCACTTGTGCGGATCGACGGCCACCGAGTCGGCCTCGCGGAGTCCAGCGAAAGCATCGGGAGCGTCCGGCAAGACGGCGGCCAGCCCGCCATATGCACCGTCCACGTGGAACCAGAGATTGAATTCACGACATATCGCGGCTAATTCCGGCAGCGGGTCAATCGCACCGGTGCTGACGGAGCCGGCGGTTCCGACTACCAGGAACGGCTTGTCGCCGGCTTCCAGGTCGCTGGAAATCTGTTTCTTCAGAGCCGCAATGTTCATTTGCAATTCACGATCGGTGGAAACCCAGCGAATCGCATCTGTCCCCAGCCCCGAGATGTCAGCCGCCTTTTGAATCCACGTATGCGTTTCCTTTGAGCAATAAACTCGCAGGCGGCTCTGATGCATCCCCTCTGTGCGTACATTCCAGCCTGCTTTTGCCTGTCGGGCCGCCAGAAAGCACACTACGTTTGCCATGTTGCCGCCGCTGACAAAAAGGCCCGCGCAGTCCGATGGGTAGCTCATCATTTCGGCAATCCAGCGTATCGTCTGGGCTTCGATTTCACTCGCCATCGGGGACAGTAACCAAGCGCCGACATTCGGATTCACCGCGGCGGCAAGCAGGTCTCCGAGTGCGCCGATTGGAGCCGGAGATGACGTGATGTATCCCCAGAAGCGGGGATGCCCATTGAATAAGGAATGTTCGAACAGTAGATCGGCGGCGTGGTTGAGCACCACCGCTGGGTCCGAGCCCCCCTGCGGCAGCGGGCGTTCGGCATCGAGAGCTCGTCGGACATCCAGGGGCGATTCACCAACAGTAACCGGCCGTTCGGGAAGCGAGTCCAGGAAGCCGGCAATCCGGTCAACAAGCTGGTAGCCCAATGCCCGAAACTCCTCTGGCCGCATGGCCAGTGGAGCCTCGCGCTTTTGGAGACTTGCTTCCTTATCCATTGCCCCTCCAAAAATCGAAAAGGTGCGCTACTTCCGACAGTCAGTTCCCATGCGGTCTCACCCGCCGCACGTCAAGGTTGAGCATGTCGCGTCATTGTCGCGCCTGGAGACGAGTATAAGCCACGGCGCACAGCTTCCGTTGGCGACCGCCCGATAAGTCGCGCTACCGGATTCTTCCCGCAGTCGCAGCGTGTTTCCGAAGTTGTTTCGTCGTGCGCGCCGGGCCATTTCCCGATGGAATTCCATCTCATCTGCGAGTTCGGCATTTCTGCGCCGCCAAGTCAGTAAGTATCGCAGCCGGCGAATCCATTCACCCATCGTGGAGCTCCTACCTTGCGGGTCACTGCGGTTGCGACGCTACGACGCGCGAAGGATCCCGCGGATTGCTGAGGTCAGCCGTTCGTAATCCTTCACTTCCGAAGCGAGCTGTTTTCGACCCGCGGCGGTGATCTGGTAGAAGCGGACTTTGCGGTTGGTTTCCGAAATGCCCCACTCCGCTTTCACCCAGCCTTTCACCAGCATTTTTTGCAGCGTGGGATAGAGCAGGCCTTCTTCGACGGAGAGTACTTCGCTGGAAAGCAGGTGAATCTTCTGCGCGATGGCGTACCCATGGAGCTGTCCGTTCTGCAGGACACGGAGGAGCAACATCGGCAGGTCGCCCGCGGGACTGATGCTGTGATCTATATTTTTCGTAGGCATAAGAATTTTATGCCTATCGCTTCTATATCAAGCAGACGAAACCGACGGGGCTGGTTGGCCGCCTGCTTCCCGGCTCTGAGCCAGTCGCACCGAGGACGGCAAGCGAGTCGTTATCCCTATTGGCAGATACTGAAAATCGCGCGACCAAAGCACGCTCCGTACCGCGCGGAGCTGGGCCCGATGCTTATTCGTTATGCTGGCCCGCTGGCGTGCCGTCTGCCCACGTGGCGGCGCCGACCAGAAACACAACCACTGGAGGCAGGCCTTTGGTTTGCGCCGGATCCTTGGACATGAAAAACCAAAACGGCGCCGCCATGATGGGCACGCCCTCGGAGCCGACACCCCAATCCTTCGCGTCCACCGTCGCGTAGAACATCAGATGCGGCATGTTGTGGCCGTCCTGATCGGTCAGATACGACGGCTTCGACATCATGTAGCACATCGCTCCCATTTCCAGTTGCGGCAGTTCTTTTTTCGCGTATCCCGCCTTCACCGCCGCCAGGACGTCCGACTGCGAACGGCCAGCCATGGTCATCTTGCTGCGCAGAATTTCGACCGGCACATCCCAACGCGCCGCTTGCGGATTCAAGCAGCCCGCCGCACGGATTTTCGGATTCCAAAATTCCGGCCAGTCGAACGCGCCCATCCAGCCTCGATCGACCAGGCAGACGAATCCGTTCTTCCCTTCCACGGCTTTCTCGTACCCCTGCTTCCCCAAAACGTACACCGTTGCGTCGCCCGATATCGATGCCGGTGCGGCGCTGCGCGCCAGGGCGATCTCGTCGTTTCGGTCCATCATGTACTGCTCGACCGGAGCCATCGCCGGATACGGATTTGCCGCATCCTGTGCCTTCGCTTGGTACGCCACGCCCAGCACAACAATCAGCAGCGCGGTGCCCTTCATCGCCGTCGCAATAAGTCCAAATTTCCGCATCGTCTTCCTCCATCAGATCCGCCGCTTTACGGACAGGCGGTCTGATCTGTCCCCTGTCTTCAGCCTATAGTCGAACGGGCGCGGTCAATTTCGACAAGGCACTCAAACATTTTTCGGTACCAGACGCGCCAACAGCGAGGCGTTCGGCCGACAATCCTGCTATCGAGAAGGATTAAGATGCGACTGCGTGGGCCGCTGCGAGTTAGCGCAGACTTCAGATGACTTGCTGCTTCGCGAGTTCCTTCACCACGAGTTTTACCACCGCGTCGATCGCGGCATTGGGCGACCGCGGATTGAAAATCGAACTCGTGCAAGTCCACACCAGCTGCCCGTCATTTCCCGCAGTGGAGTAAAGATTGGTTTCGATCTGCGCCTTCGTATCGGTCTGCATGTAGCCGGGCGTGTAAACCACCGGCGTTACAAACGTGTAGTAACCGTAAAACGTGCTGACCAGTTGAGGAGGAAGCGTGCGCGTGTCGCCCGGAACGTAGTTCGTCGTCTTATCGTATTTCGTTAGACGCGAAACCAGAATAGCGTCGAAGTGCTGTCCGTTCACCACGTCGCGCAACGCTGCTTGATCGATCGGCGTGTCTTCAGGGCGTGGCAACAGCGAGTAACTCTGCACCACCTGAATCCCGGGATGCTCAAGCGCGGAGACCATGCGATCTTCGAAGTCCGCGCGGCGCGCCGATTTGCCGTTTACTGCCAGCACCATAATATTTTTGAAATTTCCGCCCGTGAACGCCGGATTCCGCCACGAAAAAGCCAGCTTCGTGTTAGCGGCCGTGGCGATGGCCGCGATCACGAGCGCGACGGCGAGGGCAACGCTGAATCCACCCGAACGCACACACTTGCAGAACACTTTTCGGCAAACGATGAAGGTCATAGTCGCGTCACAGTATCACAGTCCGCGACACGCGAACGACCGTCGCGCGGCCTGCGCGACGCGCGAAGAGTAGCGCGCGCGGTACGTGTCTCGGCGCGAATTTCCGATTTGGGCTACGATAGCCACATGGCTACGGACGAACAATCATCGGAACCGCTCGGGCGACTGAATCCGGCGCAGCGCGCCGCGGTAGAGCATGTGGACGGGCCTCTGCTCGTCGTTGCGGGCGCCGGCACAGGCAAGACGCGGGTGATCATCGAGCGGATCCGCAATCTGCTCGAAACGCAGCCGGACTTGCAGGGCGAAAACATTCTGGGCCTGACGTTTACCGATAAAGCCGCCGGCGAAATGAAATGGCGCGTGGTGAAGGCCATCGGCGAGCGCGCCGAAGGTGTGTGGGTCAGCACCTTCCACAAATTTTGCCTCGATAAAATCCTCAAAACCGTGCGGCCCAACGTCGAAGCGCTCGAACCCATCGACCACAAAATTCTGCTGCGACGGAATATCGCCCAACTCGACCTGAAACAGTTCCGGCGACTCCAAGAACCCGGCGAATTCATCGGCGATTTCGAGTCCTTTTTTTCGCGCTGCCAGGACGAGCTGGTTTCGCCCGACGATTACGAAAAATATGTGACTGAGCTGCGCGGAAATCTGGAAGCGACGCGCTCGGAACTCGAAGCCGACGCGCTCGAAGAAGCCGAACTCGAGGTCGCGCGGCAGGAAGAGTTGGCGCGCGTCTATCGCGTAAGTGAACGTTTGCTGCGCGAACGGAACGTGCTCACGTTTGGAGCGCAGATCGCGGAATCGGTCGCCGTGCTGAAAAATGACGCGGAACTGCGCGCCAAAATCCGCGACCAGTTCAAATACATCCTGGTAGACGAATTTCAGGACACGAACATCGCGCAGCTCGAACTTCTCTGGCTGCTGGCCGGCAACCGGCGCAACATCGTCGCCGTGGGCGACGACGACCAGGCGATTTACCGCTTTCGCGGCGCTTCGTTCGGCAGTTTCACGATTTTCCTCGAACGCTTCTGCGGCGTCACTGGCGCTAAAAACGCTCCCAAGGCATCAGATTTTCTGGTTTCGCTTTCGCAGAACTACCGCTCGACCAAACGAATCCTGCGTGTCGCCGGCAAGCTGATCTCGCACAACGAAAAATCGAAACTGCTGCCCACCAAGAATCTGATCACCGAGAACATCGACGGCGAGCGGGTTCGAATCGCCGAATTCGGCGCGCCCGCCGAAGAAGCCGAATGGGTAGCCACCGAAATCGAGCGGCTTCACGATAAGGGCGTCGCGTGGCAATCAATCGCCGTGCTGTACCGCAAGCACACGCATCGGTCCGATTTGCTGAGTGCGCTGCGCCGGCGCGAAATTCCGTTCATCATCAAAAAGTTTTCGATTCTTACCAGCACGCTGGTGAAGGATCTGTTCGCCTGGCTGCGGATCATTGTCCTCCGCGGAGACAACGTTGCCTGGGCGCGCGTGCTCGGCGCACCGTATTGGGGACTTGAGCCGAAGGACTTGGTGCGGCTCGCGGAACGTGCGGCGAAAAAGCGTGGGTCGCTGGGCGATGAAGTTGCTTCTTCAAAGGATGAAGCTCCATTCAATCGCGACGGAGTCAAACTCGCCGAGTTGATTCGTCTGCTCGACGCGCTGCGCGCAAGCGCGCGTCGAAAAGTCGCCACCGAAGTTGTGGACGAGCTGATTCAAGGGCTTGGCCTCGCGCCGCTGCCGACCGATCAGGATCGTTACTACCTCGAGCGGTTCGTCTTGTTCGTAAAAGAATGGCAGCGCAAGAGCGAAGACAAGAAGCTCGCCGACTTCATCGAATACCTCGAATATTTTTACGAAGCGGGCGGCGACGTATGCCTGGAAGAAGAAATGACCGACGACGCCGTGAACCTGATGACGGTGCACGCGGCAAAAGGTCTGGAGTTCCCGCACGTTTTTATTTTGCGGCTCACGCATCGCGACTTCCCTTCCGGCACGCGGAAACCCGTTTTTGAATTTCCCGGCGAGCTGATGAAGGAGGAACAGCCGCAGTTCGATTACCAGCGCGAAGAAGAGCGCCGTCTCTTCTACGTCGCACTCACGCGGGCACGGCAGCGGCTGACGCTTTCAACCGTGCTCAACAAGCGGCTGAAGCATTCGCCGTTCTTCGAAGATTTTCTCGAAGACGCAAAGATCAAGCAGCAGGACGTGCATCAGTTCGAAGCGAAGGTGGATCTGCCCGCGCTGGCGGAAACCACGGGACCCGAAGCGGATACCGCCGATCCGACGCAGCTGTTCGGTCCAGCGGGTGAAACCACGCGAGCCTATTCGCGCGTTGCTGTATGGGCAAAGGCGTTCCATCCGCCGCGGCCCGAGCCGCTGCAGCTGAGCTCGTCGGCGATCGATTGCTACGAACGCTGCCCGCAGCGCTACATGTTTCAGTATTCGTGGTCGATTGCCGGCGGGCCGCACGCGATGGCCACCTTTGGCAACGTAATGCACACCACGGTGCGCGAAATGGTCGAAGAAATTAAAACGCGCGGGAAAATTCCGCTCGCCGAAGTGAATGCGATCTACGACCGGCACTGGTCAGATTCCGGCTTCATCGACGCGTACCACGAAGAGGAATACAAGAAAGAGGGCCGGCGGCAACTCGAAGCATTCTGGAAAACATATTCCGCGGCGCCGGCCGACGTGCTGCATCAGGAGAAAAAATTCGAGCTGCCGATGGACAACGACGTGATCGTCACCGGCCGCATCGATCAGATCAATCGCATCAACGGAAAGAAAGTCGAGATCATCGATTACAAGACCGGCAAAGCGAAAGACAAGAAAGCCGCCGCAAAAGACCTGCAACTTGGGATCTACGCGCTCGCGGCGGAAGAAATTCTGGAGCTGAAGCCGGAAAAGCTGGTGCTCTACAGCTTGACGTCCAACGAAGCGGTGGAATCGACCCGCGATGCGAAGGCGCTGAAAGAAACCCGCGAACGCATCGCCCAGGCCGCAGACCTGATTCGGGCACGTGAGTTTACGGCTAAGCCGGGATTCGGCTGCAAATTCTGCGACTACCGCCCGATCTGCCCGGCACACGAGCAATTAATTGCAATTCGTGGTGTGGACGCATACACACCGGCCGACGAATAGCTCCGGCGGTTTGCATGCTCGCCACTCGCTTTCATTCCCGCCGCAATTCAAAAAAAACGGGGCGCTGCTCTCTCGAGTAGAGCCCCGTGTACTTTGCAGAGCCTTTTTACAGGCTCGAGATTGTTCCGCGCAGTTCTTTGGAACTTTCTCCCATCCGATCGAGCGCCGCGCGATTCGCTGCGCGCGCTTTGATCGTTGAATCGAGTTTTGAACGGGACGCGGATGAAGTCAAGAAATTTAAATCACGCCGCGTTGTTGACTTCGCAAAAAAACTTCGCGTCGTTTAATGCAATCCACTCTGGTAGTAGCCTTCGCGCGTCGAAACTTCCAGTCCCGGCCGGCGAACGCGCACTTCGATTGAATGAAAATCCTGTGTGCGGTCGGTATCCTGGGGCGAAAACGTCAGCGTGTATTGATTGCGCGCCTGCTCGGTCACATTGGAATACAAACCTTCCAGCCCTCGGTCGTTTCCGGCGTAAAACGTGTCGCCGCCGGATTTCGAAGCGTACTTTTCCAGGCGCAGCGTCTGCTTTTGCAGAAACGCGTGACCGACGGAGATCGAATATACCGACACATCGGAGGTCAGCAGCAATTGCACCGTCTGGTCGAAGGTGTGGGTGTTGTTTTTCGCGTTGTTCCCGTCGGAGATCAGAAAAATAATCTTGCGGCGATCGCGTCCGCGGCCCTTCAGCATCGTGGCTGCGTCGAAAATCGCGTCATCCATATCTTTGTGCGGCAATTCCTGTCTCACGCCAAGCGGAGTCGGCTGACCGGTTTCGGTGTTCTTGCCGTTCGCGGTTGGGCCTGCCGTTAGCGGGCCGCCCACCGGGCTGCCCGGATAATGATGATCGAGCTCCAGCCGCTTCAACTTCGTGAACAGCTGATCGTTGTTGAAAGAAAAATCCTCAACCACGTTGGTGAATTCGTTGTAGGTGACCAGCGCCACTTCATCCGAAGGGCCGAATCCCGCCGAAATCGCCGTCAGGCTTTTCTGCACCTGATCGGCGGACTTGATCGAAAGGTCGTTGTCGATCAGCACCACGGCCGAGAGCGGAAACGGATCGGACGTGAAAAAAATGATCTGCTGTTCCACGTTGTCGCAGAAAATGCGGAATTCGTCGCGCTGTAAATCGCCGACCAACGCGCCGTCGCGGTTTTTCACCGTCACCGGCACGATCACCAAATCCGAACGCACGCGAATTCGATTGCGCGTATCGCTTTGACCCTGCGGCTTCGAAACTCCGGTCTGCGGCTGCGGCGTGGTTGCCTGCGGAACTTGCGGCGAGGCCGACGGCGGCGCGATCGGCGTCTTATCCGGCGCTTGGGCGGCCGGCAATTGGCCGGGCTGCACCGGAGGCTTGGTCTGATCCTGCTGCGGCGCTGCGCTCTGCGCGCGTGCCGCGGCACTGAAAAGGATTACAATGCCGAGGGCCAGAAGAGCGCGAGCCAGTTTGCGTCCTGCTGCGGTCAGTGCGCCGGCTTGATTCGTCGCGATTGTACGGTCGATCATTCGGAAGTCTCGATTTGGACGTAAGATGGCAATTCGATGCGGCGCGTTGCAACCGCGGAAGCTGAAAACCGCAAACATCCGGCAGCGCGCGGACTGCATCGTATCAAAACGCTGTCCATACTAGCTCAGGCAGTTTCACGGAGGATTATACAATGCGGCGCAGCAGCCTTGCGGCGGGGATTTTCATAGTAGCTCTGGTCGGGTACGCCTCAGTTTCGGCCGTGCCTTCCGCCACGGGCGCGTTGCCGCAGATGGCCGGCCGCCTGGCTCGTCCGGCTTCGTTCCTGAAGCTGGCGTCGGGACACATCACTTCGGCTGACGCCGCGCAGCAGGACCAGGCGCAAAGTGGACAAGGCCCGCTGCAAGCCACCACCAACGTGGTGAACGTGTTCGCCACCGTCCGCGACAAGCATCACGGAATCGTTTCCGACCTCAGCAAGGAAGACTTCAAGGTTTACGAAAACGGCGTCGAACAGAAAATCGCCTTCTTCTCCAAAGAAGTGAACATGCCCATCACGCTCGGCCTGCTGATCGATACCAGCGCCAGCATGGCCAACATGATCGACGCCGAGCAGGACACGGCTTCGCGATTTCTGCGCGAAGTGATGCGCCCGAAGGACGAAGCGATGGTCATCACCTTCGACTTCGACGTGGATCTGCTGGCCGATTTCACCCAGGATACTTCGAATCTTTCCCGCGCCATTCACAAAGCTCGCGTGAACTCGGTGGGCGGCGGCGGCGTGGTTACGCCCGGCACGATTCCCGGCGGCCAGGGCGGCGGCACGAACTTGTACGACGCGGTGTACTTGGCTTGTCACGACGAACTTGCTACAGAAGCTGGCCGCAAGGGCGTAATCATCATGACCGACGCCGAAGACACCGGCAGCAAGTTGAGGCTGCAGGACGCGATCGAAGCTGCCCAGCGCACCGATGCCGTGATTCACGTATTGCTGATCGCAGATCGCATGGCCACGTTTGGCTCTGGCCCGGGTGTGGCGCGCAAAATGGCGGAAGATACCGGCGGCCGCGTGATCGACGTGCACAACGAATCGTCGCTCGAAAAAGCGTTTGACGAAATCTCGCAGGAACTCCGCTCGCAGTACGTGCTCGGCTATTACCCCACCAACGAAAAACGCGATGGCACGTTCCGCAAGATCCAAGTGGACGTAGCGCGGCCCGACATGAAAGTTCTGGCAAGAAAGGGTTACTACGCCCCGTTTAAGTAGAATGCGGAGGTGGTTCCCGACCGTTTCGCCAGAACCGTGTTCCCATCAAATTCTGGCTGTAACTTCCCGACCCGTCCCGACTCTCTAGTTCGAAGGATCCCGCGTTTCCGACGGAAGTCGCGGCCCAATTGCCTATGAGACTTCTCAAAGAACACGAAAAACCTGGGGCGTTTGCCGACGGGGTCGCCCGCTTGCAGCATCGCTGGATGGTCCCTTTCTTCGCCTTCGATTGGGTCTGGGAGTGGGTTGCGTACTTCCTGAGCCACTGGAATTTTCTGGAAGTGCTCGAATACATGAGCAGCTTCGGCGTTCTGGTTGCGGTCCTGTTTTATTTTTCCGAATCCGGCGACCGGGTCAAGCAACGGCACTATCAGGCGTGGCAGGTGGTAAACACGGCGCAGGGAAAAGGCGGCAGCGGTGGACGAATCGACGCGCTGCAAGAGCTCAATGCCGATCGTGTGCCGCTTATCGGAGTGGATGTCTCGGGAGCGTTCCTTCAAGGAATCGATCTCGCGGGCGCGAAACTGGTTCGCGCGAATTTCAGTTCCGCGGATTTAAGGAACAGCAAATTCCACCAAGCTGACCTTCAGGACTGCAATTTAAGCTCGGCCAATCTTCGCGACAGCAATCTTCACCAGGCGAATCTGCGCACCGCCGACCTGACGGAAAGCGACTTAACGGGAGCCGATTTGAGCGGCGCACAACTCGCGGGCGTGAAACTGGATGGCGCCGACCTGACCGGCGCGAATCTGGCCGGCGTCATTTGGAAAGACATTGCGAGCGTGAAAGGTACGGAGATCCATGGCGTGAAGAACGCACCGACGGGATTCATCGATTGGGCGGTGAAGCACGGCGCGGTCAAAGCAGTCGAGAACGATACGTCGCAGTAGCTGCCGCTATTTCGCGGCGGGTACGAGTGGATTCGTACTTTCGGGGGGCTTGGCGAAGTAGCCCTTGCGGGTGCGTACGTCCAGATTCTTGCGATCGGTCTGCACTTCGATTTTCCGGTACCTACCATCCTGCGCCGCGTTGCTGGGCGCATACGCGATGAAATATTGCGAGCGAAGCTCGTTGCCAATATCGACGAACGACTGCGCCAGGTCCTCTACCTTATAAGGATAGAAAACGCGCCCGCCGCTTTGGTCGGCAAACTTCTCAAGCACCTGATCGCCCGGCTCCAGGTGAATTTTCCTCGGTTTGTCGCCGCTGATCGAGAGCCAATCCGTGTTGGTGCTCACGCAATAGATCGCCGCTTCAGACCGCAAGGCCGCTTCCACCGATTCGCTCAGCGCATGGTCGCTTAGGTTGTCGTCGCCGTCGCTGATCACCACCAGTACGCGGCGGACTTCGGAATTCGGCCCCTTCGGCAGCGGAGGATTCGAAAGCTTCTCGGCCGCGCGGAAAATCGCGTCGTTCAGGGCCGTGCCGCCTCCGGCGCGCTGCTTGCGAATTGCATCGGTCAGCAACGCAAGATCGCCGGTGTAGTCCTGAATCACTTCCGGCTCGTTATCAAAAGTCATCAGAAACGCCTGATCCTTGTTGCGCCGGATCACGCTCTGCAGGAAATCGAGCGCGGCTTCCTTTTCGAATTCCAGGCGCGGGCGAATGCTGTTCGAAGTGTCGAGCAAAATGCCGATGCGCAACGGCAGGTCGGTCTCGCGGCCGAAGTAGCGAATTTCCTGCACCGAGCCATCTTCCAAAATCCGAAAATCCGATTGATCGAGATTGGTCACGAATTCGTGGTGATGATCCATCACCGTCGCCACCAGATGCACCAAGCCGGTCGTGGACGTAATCGTTGGAGGCGCCTGCGGAGGAGTGGCCGGTACGGGGTTCTGTTGCTGCTTGGCAGGGGGCGGAGTGGCTGGAGCCGGAGCGGCGGGCGCGGGTTGCTGCTGGCCAAACGCGAAGCCCGGCAACGCAAAAACAACAGCGAGAATCAGTGCGGGCAGTAAGGGCGATTTGCGCATGTTTTTCGGCGACCTTGTGATTATAGGAATTCCTTCAAAGCGGCGTCAATCGCCGCCGGATTCGATTGCGTCGCTCGGCCTACCCGTTTCAAATACTCCTGCAGTTCAACCGGCATCGGCGCGCGGAATTCCATCGGCCTGCCGGTGATCGGATGCTCAAACGCCAGCCGCGCTGCGTGCAGAAAATTCCGGTCGAGCGGCGGCAACAATTCGTGACCGATGCGCTCCTGCCGCGGCGCGCCGTACACCGTATCTCCTACCACCGGTGCGCCAAGCGCAGAAAAATGAACGCGAATCTGGTGCGTGCGGCCGGTGTGCAGGTCCGCTTCGATAAACGCAAAATGATCGAACCGCAGCTTCAACCGCCAATCGGTACGTGCTTCCCTTCCTTCACGGCGCCGCGCGGTCATGCGTGAGCGGCGCTTGGCGTCACGCGCAATCGGCAATTCAATCGTGCCGGATTCCCCGTTCAGCTTTCCATGCAGCAGCGCGACGTACGTCTTCTGAACCTGCCGCTCGCGAAATTCGTCCACCAGTTTTAGATGCGCTTCGTCGGTAAGCGCAATGATCAGCAGCCCTGATGTGCCTTTGTCGATCCGGTGAACGATGCCAGGGCGAATCGGTCCGCCAACGGATGACAGCTTTTCCGCGCCGCCGAAATGGTGCAGCAGCGCTGCCACCAGCGTGCCGCGATCTTCGCCCGCGCCTGGATGCACGATCATCCCCGCTGGCTTGTTAACGATCGCGATGGCTTTGTCGCGGTAAACGATATCGAGCGGAATGTCTTCGGGATCAACTCCGGGGGGCTCGGGTGCGGGAATTTCAACGGTGACCGTTTCGCCGTGCTCCAGATGGTGCGACGGCTTCTTGGAGATGCCGCCCACACGCACGCGGCCTTCGTCGATTAGATTCTGCACGTGTGTGCGGCTGATGTCGGGCAGGTGGCCAACGAGAAAACGGTCCAGGCGCTGCCCTGCCTGATCTTCGTCCACCACGTATTCGTGGCGCGCAGAGGACCGTTCGTCCGCTTCGAAGAAATCGTCGGCTTCGGGTTCGCGTGGCATCTGGTGAATGGTTTCTAGTGTGCTGTCGTGTGCGATTCCGTGTGGCTGAAAGACACCGCCTAATTGGTCGCCGTGGTCATCCGCCGCGCAGACGAAACTTGCCGCAGCCCGCGCCACCACAAAAACGATCCGGTGCAAATCAGAATGATGCTCGTGACCTGCATCAGCGAAATCCGGTCATGAAACATCAACGTGCGGCCCGGATCACCGCGGAAAAATTCGATAATGCCGCGTTCGATGCCGTACAAAATCATGTACGTACCGAAGATCTGCCCCGCAAAGCGCTGCCGCTTCCACAACCACATCAGCAAAAAGAAGTTGCACATCTCCAGAAACGCTTCGTACAGCTGCGTCGGGTGCAGATGAACTCCGATCGGCGTGCCCGCGATCTGCGCCGCCACTGGATTCTTAAACACCACCGACCACGCCACATCGGTCGGCTTGCCGTAGCAGCATCCCGCGGCAAAGCATCCCAGCCGGCCGATCGAATGGCCCAGTGGAAGCGAAGCCGCACAAATGTCGAGCGTGCGCAGCACATTCATTTTCTGAAAATGCGTGTACAGAATCACCGTACCGATCGCGCCGGTCACTCCGCCGTAAAACGTGCCGCCGGATTGAAAAGTGTTCATGCTGAAAATTTCGCGCGGGTTCGCGACGTAATAGTCCCACGAACTCAGAATCAGCCACACTTTCGCGACCACCAACGCCGCCAGCACCATGTAGATGCCCATGTTCCACAATTTTTCGCTATCGACTCCGGCTTGCGGCGCAATGCGGCGTCCGTACCACAGGCTGAGCAGCACGCCGGTGGCGACCAGCACTCCATAGCTAAAAATCGGGATGTTGCCGAGTTGGAAGAGAATCGGATGCATGGCTATGCGCGACTCTGTGTAGGATGCGCCCGATCGCGAAACAGTTCCAGCATCACCAGCGCCGCACCGATCACAATCGCAGCGTCCGCCACATTAAACGTGTACCAGTGGTGCGCGCCAATGTGAAAGTCGATGAAGTCGGTGACGCTGCGATGGAGTACGCGATCGAGTACGTTTCCCACCGCGCCGCCCAGAATTAGCGCCAGACCGCATTCGCCCACCCGCGCACCCGCGCGGCCGGTAGCCAGCAGCCAGATCAGCAACCCAATCACCGCGATCGAAAACGCGATCAGTAGCGGCGATCGCCACGGATTTTCAGAGTCGGCGAAAATGCCGAACGCCACTCCAGGATTGCTGGTGTGCATCAGATTCAGCATTCCCGGCACCAGCACGCGGATCGATCCCGGCGCGGTGTGATGCTCCACGGCGTATTTGCTGAGCTGATCGGCAACCAGCGCAAACAGCGAGAGGCAAACCAGCGTCACGCGGCTGGCTCGTTCGCTTTGTGGAATTGAAGCTGTCTCCGCGGATCCTCGCGCGCTGGCCATTACGACGGCACGCTCTTTTCCGCGTTCTTCGAGTCAGACTTGGCGGCCGGCAAACCGGTGGTGCGCTCGATTTCCTCAAGCGCGGCAACGCAGCGCTCACACACCGTCGGAAAATCGGCACTCTCGCCCACGTGGGTCGAATAATTCCAGCACCGCTCGCATTTCTTGCCTTCGGCGCGCGTCACCAGAATTTTCAGTCCAGGCAACGCCGGCGCCGCAACGGCTCCGGCCAAGTCGCCATCCACCACGTCCACTTGCGACACGATGAACAATCCAGGCAGGAATTTTGCGTGTGCGCGCAGCGAAGCCAGCAGATCGCCGGTTGCTGCGAGCGTGATCTTCGCTTCCAAGCCGCTGGAGATGGTCTTCGCGGCGCGCGCCGGCTCCATCGCTTTCAGAACCTCTTCGCGCACGACGAGCAACCGTTCCCATTGTTTCGACCGAGCATCGTCAAACGCGCGCTCGAGTTCCTCGGGCGCGACGAACGTCGACATATGGACGCTCGACGGGTCGGCCGCCGGGTGCGGCATGAACTTCCACACTTCTTCGGACGTGAACACAAGAGTCGGCGCGATCAGCCGCAGCAACGTGTCCGCGATTCGGTAAACCGCCGTCTGAGCCGAACGCCGACCTACCGTTTTCGGCGCGAACGTGTACAAGCGGTCCTTGAGCACATCGAAATAAAATGCGCTCAGGTCCACCGTGCAAAAATCGTGCAGCGCGTGGTACACGCGATGAAATTCGAAATTCTCGTACCACCGCTGGCATTGCTTCGCGAGAGCGCCGGTTCGCCGCAGCATCCACGCGTCCATTTCCCAAAGCTGCGCGTCGGGCACCGAATCTTTCGCCGGATCGAACCCATTCAAATTGCTCAGCGCAAATCGAAACGTGTTTCGGATCTTGCGGTAGGCTTCGGCCAGCTGGGTCATCATCGGTTCCGAAATGCGCATGTCGGCCGAATAATCCTGAGACACCACCCAGATGCGCAGCAGGTCCGCTCCCCACTTCGCGCAGATTTCCGCCGGATAAATCGCGTTGCCCAGCGATTTCGACATGGGCGCGCCTTTTTCGTCGAGCGTCCAGCCGTGCGTCACCACTTGCTTGTATGGCGAGCCGCCGCGCGTGCCGATTCCCACCAGCAGCGAACTCTGAAACCAGCCGCGATACTGGTCGGGACCCTCGAGGTACACATCGGCGGGCCAACGTTGATTGTCGCGCGTCAGCACCGCCAGGTGCGTCGAGCCGGAATCGAACCACACATCCAGAATGTCGGACTCTTTGCGGAATTTCGCCGAGCCGCACGAACACTTGGTTCCGGCGGGCAGCAATTCCTCGGCGGAATGAGTGAACCAGGCGTCTGCGCCTTCCTTTTCGAAAAACGGCAGCACTCCGCGTAGAGCCGCGAAATCTTTCAGCTGCCTTCCGCACGCGTCGCAATAAAAAACGATCAGCGGCACGCCCCAGAACCGCTGGCGCGAGATGCACCAATCCGGCCGGCCGGAAACCATTTCCTTCATCCGATCGTGGCCCCAGTCGGGCAGCCATTTCACTTTGTCGATTTCTTTCAGCGCCGCTTCGCGCAACG
The DNA here is from genome assembly GCA_963719065.1 of uncultured Acidobacteriota bacterium. Lineage (GTDB taxonomy): Bacteria > Acidobacteriota > Terriglobia > Acidiferrales > UBA7541 > Palsa-295. Next base: position 312,103 of record CAVRAM010000002.1, read on the forward strand.
GCGCAGCTTTCGGCGCAGGAATCGCCGCCGAACCGCCGTCCATCTGTATGAACCACTGCTCGGTGGCGCGGAAAATCACCGGATTGTGGCAGCGCCAGCAGTGCGGATAGCTGTGCGTGATTTTTCGTTCGCCCACCAGCATGCCGCGTTGCTTCACGATTCCGATCACGATCGGATTCGCTTCGAATACTGTTTTGCCTTTGTACTCCGGCAAACCTTCGACGAAGCGGCCTTCGTCGTCCTGCGGCGCGTATGCTTCCAGTCCGTATCGCTGACCGGTGCGGAAGTCGTCGGCGCCGTGCCCCGGCGCGGTGTGCACGATCCCGCTGCCCTGATCGAGCGTCACGTAGTCCGCCAGAACGCCCGGCACGGAATAATCCAAAAACGGATGATGAAATTTCAGCCCCTCGAGATCTTTGCCACTCCACGTGCCCAGCCGCGACTGCACTTCGAGTCCCAGTTCCTTCGCCACCGCTTCCAGCCGGTCTTCGGCCAGCAGCAATTTCCCCGCTGACGTTTCCGCGAGTACGTACACGTACTCGGGATGAAGCGCCAGCGCGCGATTAGCGGGGAGCGTCCACGGAGTGGTCGTCCAGATCAGCGCATTCGCATCGTCCGGCAAGCCGAGTTTTTTCGATTTGTCATCGACGACCAGCGGAAACTTCACCCAGATCGACGGGCTGGTGTGATCGTCATACTCCACTTCCGCTTCGGCCAGCGCGGTGTGATCGTAGATGCACCAGTACACCGGCTTCAGCCCGCGGTACACGTAACCCTTCTCGTAGAAATCGATGAACGCGCCGGCGATCGACGCTTCATCGCGGTGGTCCATCGTCAAGTAGGGCTTATCCCACTGGCCGAAAACACCGAGCCGCTTGAATTCAACCTTGTGATTTTCCACGAACGCCGCCGCGAATTTCCGGCACATCTGGCGGAATTCCGCAGCCGGAACTTTCGAAGTCTTGCCGCCTAGTTCCTTTTCTACCTTGGTTTCGATCGGCAATCCGTGGCAATCCCAGCCCGGCACGTAGGGTGCGCGAAATCCAGCCATCGATTTCGTCTTCACCACCATGTCTTTCAGCACTTTATTCAGACCGGTGCCCAGGTGGATTTCCCCAGTCGGGTACGGAGGCCCATCGTGCAGCACAAACAGCGGCGCCGAGGCGCGCGCAGCCAAAATCTGGTCGTACAAACGCGCGGATTCCCACGCCGCCAGCTGCTCCGGTTCGCGCTCCGGCAGCTTCGCCTTCATCGGGAAATCTGTTTTAGGCAGATTCAGCGTACTTTTCAGGTCGACGTTTTTGGCCATTGATTGGGTAAGGGTATCTGTTCTCCGGGACGTGCAAACTATGAAATGGGCGACGTTTAGGGCTTACAACTGCCGTAGATTCGCTGGCAACGAGTGGCCCGCTCGCGGTGAAACTTGCAAACCGTATGTTACAATGATTTTGTGATGGTGTCAGCCGTAGGGGCCGTACATCCTTTTATGGCGCTATGCGTCTAAGGATTTAGAAGGCCGCTATGGGGGACGCTGGGGCGAACTCATGGGATACATGACATCGAATTCGGGCGCTGTACCGAATCCGGCAGGCGATTCGCCGGAATTGCCCGCCGCCGAACCAATCATCACTAAGAGCGACGCGATCCTTACTGGAGACGCCGACGCGCCGAAGTTGCGCCTGGGCCGCCTGCGCTCACCTCGAGCCGAGTCCGGCTGGACGCAATTCACCTCCAACCTGAAAGAGTTCATGACCGAGCGGCCCATCAAGGGCAAACTCGGCCCCGCCGCAGTCTTCAAGAGCCAGGAATTCGGCGAAAGCCTGAAAGATAACTGGAAAGAATTTTTGGCGCCGGCTGCCAAAGGTCCCGTAAATTCCGATTTGCTCGTCGATTGGAATCAGGGCTTCGGCGGTTTCTGGCAAAACGTGAAAGATTGGCTGAACCCGCCAAAGGTTGTGCCGTTCAAGGGAACCAGCAAGCCGATCGCGGTAAAAGACATCTGGACCAAAGACACGCAGTTCACGCGCGTGCAGGCGATGTCTTTGGTGTTTCACGTTGTGCTGGTGGTGATCATCCTGATTCCGCTTTGGGGCGAACTGTTTTCGCCTCCGACCACCAAAGCCAACACCAATATTGAAATTAACGACATCTCGCCGTACCTGCCGAAAATTCCCGCGGGCGCAAAGAAAGCGGGCGGTGGCGGTGGCGGCGGTTCACATGACGTTCTTCCGGCCAGCAAAGGCCGCGCCCCGAAATTCGCGCTCGAGCAAATGACGCCCGCGAAGGTCATCACCAATCCGAACGCGGCGCTGAAAATGACTCCAACGCTTCTTGGGCCTCCGGACCTGAAGATGCCCAACAACGACGCCAAGAACTGGGGCGATCCGCTCGCGAAAGTTCTGAACGATTCCAACGGTCCCGGCGGCGGTAACGGTATCGGCTCCGGCAACGGAACCGGCATCGGCAGCGGCACCGGCGGCGGTTTGGGTCCGGGCGAAGGCGGCGGCACCGGCGGCGGAATCTACAACGCGGGAACCGGGGGCTACGGCAATCCGGCCTGCGTGTATTGCCCGCAGGCGCAATACTCCGACGAAGCCGTCAAAGCGAAGTATCAGGGAACCGTTCTGCTCGTCGCGGTGATCACCGCCGACGGCAAAGCCACCGACATTCACGTGGTGAAGGGCTTGGGACTCGGCCTCGACGAAAAGGCCATCGAAGCCGTCCGCACGTGGCGCTTCCGGCCGGCCGCGGGACCGGATGGCCGTCCGGCTCCGGTTCGCCAGACGATCGAAGTTACATTCCACCTCTACTAATTCAGCCGAGTGTTCAACGCGGCGTTGAGTTTGAGTCCGGCGCGCGTCCGCCGGCGACATTCACATTCCTGAAAACTTTCGGGGTTACCATCAAGCCTCAGGCGCGCATTGTCGCGCGCGCATCTGCTAGCATGAACGCTATGAAATTTTCCTCTCGCGTCCTATTTGTTTTGCTGGTGTTCACGTTCGCATTTGCCGCTCGCACTCAGGCGCAGAACGGTTCGATCCTATTCGACGCGCACGTCCGCACCTCGGCAGGCAGCGATGAGCCGGTTCGCTCGTTCACGTTTTATTTGCTGCGCAAGAGTTACGCCGACATTCAAACCGAAGCCGCCGGCATGGTTCCTCCCGCGAAGATGGACGACTTCATCGACAAGCTCGACGTTTCCAAAGAGCTGAAAGCCTGGATGAAGAAAAATCAGTGCGTTTCGCTTTCCGGTGAAGATTTTCTGAAGCTGATCAAAGTGGACGACGTGATGAACGTCCCGGAATTTAACTCAGCGTATCTCGACCGCATGGCCGGCGACCAGACCGTTCAGTTCCCCGCGCCGAAGTACAAAGACTCCGACAAAGTGAAGGATCCCGATAAGTACGCCGCGCAGGTAAAGCTCTACCACGACCAAGTCCGCCAGTTTTTCATCGCAAATCCCACCAGCGTTTCCGGCATCGATATGGAATTGGAAGCGGTCGATCCGGGCCACAAGTGGGATGTGATCCAGGCCAAGAGCAAAGCGCGGCTCGACCATGAGACACTAACCCTGGCACAAGGAAAGTATCTGGCTGCGCGCACCGACACCGATCTGGATGGCCGCGGTTCGTTTCGCGGGATACCGCCGGGCACCTACTGGCTCAGCAGCTTGAACGTCACTTCGCTTTCCGGAGACGAACGCGAAGTGTGGGATACTCCCTTGACCGTGACCGCCGGAAAGCAGACCAGCATCTCGCTTTCGAATATCAACGCTGTGCAACCGGCCAATCCAACGCCCTGAGGCTTTGCGGAAACTTTGAGTGACGCTTTCCCTATCGAAGAGTTGATCGACGGACTCAGCGATCCCGACAAGCGAGTCCGCGTCGAGTCGGCTCGCCGGATTTACGTGGCAGGCGTAGCCATGTGCGAACCTGCGCTCGCCGAATGGCGAAAAGATGTGGAGTTCGACGATTTGCTGGTTCGCGCATCGCACGAGTTTTCGCCGGTGCGCATGGTGGTCGGCGTGGCCGTGAAACCCGCCACGTTCGACGCAATCCGAGCGCTCAACGGATCGCCGCGTCTGGCAGACGTCCCGTCGGATCAGGACGCCCGGGAATTCGAGCTGCACGCCGGTGACGGAACGGAACTCGACGTGCTCACGACGCGCGAAGAAAAGCCCACCGGAGCCATCGCCAAATTCCTGGAAAAATTCGGCGAAGGGATTCAGCAGGTTGAAATTTTCGTCTTGGCCATCGACCGCGCTATGGCAATTCTCCACTCGCGCTTTGGCGTGATTTCGATTTATCCCAAGGCGATTGCCGGAGCCAACGGCTCGTCGGTGAATTTCTTTCTGGTTCCTTGCCCGCACGGGAAGCGCGTGTTGGTGGAACTGGTCGAAAACCCGGCGGAACACGCCTAAATCTGCCGCCGTCGCGTTCGCTCTTGAATCGTTCGTCCGTCACGCACATCCAAACCAGTCACATTCCGTTCATTTTGAGATGCTAGACTTTCACCATACCTTGATCTTTCATCCCCAACTTTTCAGGTTCTCACTTTCAGGAGCATGCGGATGCCATTTGTAAACGAAGTGGAGGAATCGCAGGCCGGTCCGGAACTGAAGGAAATCTATCGCAAGCTCGAGCAGGGGCTTGGATTTTTGCCGCACTACTTCAAATCACTCGGCGCCATGCCGAAAGTGATCGAAGCGCAGTTGCTGATGGACGACGCGATCATGAGCGATGGCGCGCTGACGAAGCTTCAGAAGGAACAGGTAGCGGTCGTCGTTAGCAGCATCAATTCATCTTCGTACTGCGTGAAATTCCACATGGAGTTGTTGCGGCGATTCGGAATCGATCGCGCCATGGAACGCAAACTCACCTCGGACTACGAAAACGCGACCGTCGAACCGAAGGTGAAAGCGCTGTTTCGCTTTGCCGAGAAATTAACGAAAAAACCGGACGACATCGTGGAGTCCGACATCGAAGCTTTGAAAGCAGCCGGATGGGACGATGCGGCCGTGCGCGAACTGGTTTTGACCGTCGCCTATTTCGGCTACATCAATCGCGTTTCGCTCGGCCTCGGTCTGGTCACCGACTTCTAGACCGTTACTCTCCGCTCTGCTCGATTAGTTTCGCCACCAGCGCCGTCCATCCGGTCTGGTGGCTCGCGCCCAGACCTTCGCCGGTGTCGCCGTTGAAATATTCGTAAAACAAAATCAGGTCGCGCCAGTACGGGTCGTTCTGGAAAACGTCGGAAGTTCCGTACACTGCGCGTTTTCCGTCGCGCCGCAGAAATAGCGACGACAGCCGCTGCGAAATCATTCCCGCCGCTTCCCACAGCGTTTTCTGCTGGCCCGATCCGGTCGGACACTCCACCTTGAATTCGTCGCCGTAGTAGTAATGCACCCGTTGCAGCGATTCAATCAACAGGAAGTTCAGCGGAAACCAGATCGGCCCGCGCCAGTTCGAGTTGCCGCCGAATAAATCCGATGTCGATTCCGCGGGCTCGTAATCGACCATCTGTTGCTTTCCGCCCACATTCAGCACGAACGGATGCTTCTCGTGGAACTTCGATAACGCCCGCATTCCGTGCGCGGAAAGGAATTCATTCTCGTCGAACAGGTATTTGTAGATTCGCTCGAGCTTCGGACGGTTGGCGATCGTCAGGAGCAGCCGCGCGCCCTTCGGCGTCGTCTGGCTCATGTCCACGTGATCGGAAAAATCCGGATTGTGCGCCATGAACCACTCCATACGCTTGCGGAAACTCGGCAGTCGTTCCAGATCTTCCGGCTCAAACGTTTCCACTGCGAACAGCGGAATCACGCCCACCATCGAGCGAACCTTCATCGGCAGTTGCGCGGTGTGCCCCAGATGCAACACGTCGTAGTAGAAGCCGTCCTTCTCGTCCCACAGCCCGATGCCGTCGCCCGCCGGGCCCTCACCACCGATATCGTTCATCGCCTGCGCAATGTAAACGAAGTGCTCGAAAAATTTGCTGGCCACATCCTCGTACGCCGGATCTTCGCGCGCCAGCTCCAGCGACATCGCCAGCATGTCCAGGCAGAACATCGCCATCCAACTCGTCCCGTCCGATTGCTCGATGAAATTTCCCGGGCCGAGGGGCGTTGAGCGGTCGAACACTCCGATGTTGTCGAGGCCGAGGAATCCGCCTTCGAACACGTTGCGGCCTTCGGGATCCTTGCGATTCACCCACCAGGTGAAATTCATCAACAGCTTGTGGAACACGCGCTCCAGAAAATTACGGTCTTCGTGGCCTTCCACGCGCGCTGTGATCTTGTACACGCGCCACACAGCCCATGCCAGCACCGGTGGATTCACATCTGAAAAATTCCACTCGTAAGCGGGAATTTGCCCGTTGGGATGCATGTACCATTCGCGATGGAACAGGATGAGCTGCTCCTTCGCGAATTCCGGATCAATCAGCGCCATCGTCACGCAGTGAAAAGCCAAATCCCAAGACGCGTACCACGGGTATTCCCATTTGTCCGGCATCGAAATGACATCGGAATTGTAGAGGTGCGTCCATTCGTGATTGCGGCCGTACCAGCGGCTGGGATCCGGTTTCGGCTGGGTCGAATCGCCCTCCAGCCAGCGCCGGACGTCATAGTGATACGCCTGCTTGCACCACAGCAGCCCAGCCAGCGCCTGCCGGTGCACGCGGTGAGCGTCTTCGCTCAGCTTCGGATCGATTCCCTTGGCGTAAAATTCGTCGGCTTCCTTTTTGCGCTGCACGAAAACCGCTTCGAAGTTATCGCCGAAAAATTCGCTTACCGGATGTCCGGTCGGCACGATCTGTTCGTTGCTCAGCCGTAGCCGGATCGTCCAACTCTTTCCCGGTTCAATCGTGTTCGAATAGTGCGCCGCGAACTTGGTGCCGTTACGGTCGGGATTCGTGCAATTCGGCTCTTTGTTCACGATGTAGCGGTGAAACGCGTCTTTCACGAACGGCGTATTGTTTTTCGTTTGAAACAGACGCTCGTTATTGGTTTCGTTTTCGGTGAACAGCGTTTCCGGATTTCCTTCCGCCAGCAGCCAGCGCTTTCCGTAGTGGAATTCGTTCAGCTCCATCAGCGCGCCGCCGTCGATTCCGTCGATTTGAAAGACGCTCGGGCGGTCGTACTCATCGCCCCAATCCCAACGATTGCGAAACCAAAGCGACGGCAGCAGGTGCAGCGGCGCCGCTTCCGGTCCGCGATTCCAAGCGGTGATCTTGATTAGAATGTCTTCCGATTGCGCCTTCGCGTACTCCACGAACACGTCAAAGTAGCGATTCTCGGCAAACACGCCAGTGTCGATTAGTTCGTACTCCGGGTCGTGGTGCGTGCGCTTGCCGTTTTCTTCCACCAGATGATCGTAGGGAAATTCGGCCTGCGGATATTTGTATAGGTATTCCAGGTAGGAGCTGGTGGGCGTCGCGTCCAGATAGTAGTAATACTCTTTTACGTCTTCGCCGTGATTTCCCTCTTTGTTCGTCAACCCAAACAGCCGTTCTTTCAGAATCGGGTCTTTTTCATTCCACAGGGCCAGCGCAAAACAAATGTGCTGGTGACGGTCGCAGAATCCCGCAATGCCGTCTTCACCCCATCGGTACGCCCGCGAACGCGAATGATCATGCGGCAAATAATTCCACGCATCGCCGTTCGCGCTGTAATCTTCGCGGACCGTTCCCCACTGCCGCTCCGACAAATACGGGCCCCAGCGCTTCCAGTGAACCGCGCGCTCGGAACTGGATTTCAGCCGCTCTTCTTCGGCGGTCGGCGCCGTGTCGTGCTTGCGTACCGCATCCGGGTTGGCGTCAGGCGCTAATTTCTCGTCCATCGGGAATCCTTTTTGAATGCTTCGACGCCGCTTGCGACGCGGCGATAACGGGCGCGCCCTCATTCGTTGCGGTCAGGTGAAGGAGTGCAAAACCGCTGTCAGAACTCTACCTGCTGCGGTTGCGGATATGCAAGGCACTCCAACTTTATCGGCCGGCTGGCCTGGCGGCCGCAATCGATTCTGGCACAACGTCGCGCGGATTCTGTATGCTCGGTAGTCGATTCTGCACCGGTAATTTCGCGCGGCTCGGCGCTCAAAGGTACATCACCATTCATTCCAGTTTCATCAACGCAGCGTCACCATCCGGCTCCGCATCACGCTCGCGTGGCTTGGCTCGCTCGGGCGCGATTGCCTACGCGCTCATCGTCCTCGCCGCCACCGCAGTCATCGCGCCGATGTGGTTTCTCGGCAACGCCTCCGGCCACGATTTTCAATTTCATATGGCTTCCTGGCTCGACGTTTCCGGCCAGTGGCGCCAGGGCATCCTCTACCCGCGCTGGGCCGAGTGGGCCAACTTCGGTTTCGGCGAGCCGCGATTCATTTTCTATCCGCCCGCTTCGTGGATGCTCGGTGCCGGCCTCGGAACGATCTTGCCCTGGCGCATGGTCCCCGGAACATTCGTGTGGATCGCGCTGGTACTCAACGGCAGCGCGATGTGGACTCTCGCCCGCCGTTGGCTTACCCCCGCGCAAGCCACCGCCGCCGCTATTTTTTGTGCCGTGAATCCATATCAATTGATCGTCGTGTATTACCGTAGCGATTTTGCCGAGCTGCTGGCGACCGCGCTGTTTCCGTTCGTGGTATTGCGCGCCATACGCGTGATTCAGGATGGATGGAGCGAGCTTCCCGCGCTCGCGCTGGTGTTCGCTGCAGTGTGGCTTACCAACGCTCCCGCCGCGGTTCTCGCTACCTACTCCCTCGCGCTGATGTTGTTCGTCGGCTCCGTCTATCGCCGAGCGATCGATCCGTTGATCGCCGGCGGATCCGCGATGTTCTGCGGCTTTGGCCTCGCCGCGTTTTATATTTTGCCCGCCGCGCGTGAACAGCGCTGGGTACAGATCGGCCAGGCGCTCACGCAACTCCTGCGGCCCGCGTCCAATTTTATTTTCACGCACGAACTCGATCCGGAATTTCTGCTGTTCAACTGGAAAGTCTCAAGTGTGGCCGTTGGCATGATCCTCGTCGCTGCCGTCGCGACTGTGTTTGTTGCACGACGACGCCGCGAACTGGCTTTGGTGTGGTGGCTCGTCGCGGCGGTCAGTGCGTTCGCGTCCGTCTTGATGTTCTCGCCGAGCGCAATGGTTTGGCGCCTGCTCCCCAAGCTCGCCTTCGTGCAATTTCCGTGGCGTTGGCTTGGCCCGCTCGGTTTCGTTTTTGCATTCCTGCTCGCAGCGGCACCGGTAACGCGGAAATCTCAAGTCGCCGTCTGGACTTTGAGCGCTCTTGCCATTGCCGGAATTGGAACCGCCATCGTTCAGGATTGTTGGTGGGACAGCGAAGACATTCACGTGCTCGCCGGCGGAATTCGCACAGGCAACGGTTACGAAGGCACCGACGAATACCAACCCCTCGGCAGCGACCGCTACAATTTGCCGGGCAGCGACGTTCCCTACGGCGATCCTCCCGGCCCGCCCGCGCCGCTAGTGACGCGCTGGGACGACGAAAACGAATCAACTGTGCCCGTGCCGCCCGAATCGTTTCACGTCGAGCGATGGACCGCCCAGAATAAAGACTTCACTTACATCGCGAAAGAAAATCAAAACGTCGGAGTCCGTCTGCTGTCATTCCCAGCGTGGGCCGCACAAGTGGATGGCATGGACGTGAAAACGTTCGGCGCACCCGGCATCGGCCAGGTTCTCGTGCCGGTTGAAGCTGGAAAACATCGCATCACGCTGCGATTCGAGCGCACCATCGACCGCACGCTCGCCGACTTAGTCTCTTTGTTTTTTGTTTTGCTCGTTGCGGCGTGGCAAATTCTTGTTTACAGAAAATCGCGCACACGCGAGTCCCACCAGGGGCAAGCTAGCTGAGCCGTAGAATCACAACCAGCCGCTTCGGGCCGTGTGCGCCCATCACCAGAATTTTTTCGATGTCCGCGGTCCGGCTCGAGCCGGTAATCAGACAAAGATACGAATTTTTCGCCGCCGTGCCGCGCTCGGTCGCTCGCGCAAACGCCGCATCGATATCCGCCACAAGCTGGTCAATCGACGCGAGCACGATATGCACCGGCGTCGCAACCGAAGCACCGCGCCCCCCGCAAGCCGACGAAATCAACACCGACCCCGTCTGCGCCACCAGCGCTTCGGCGAGCGTAATCGACGCTTGCGACGTTTCCCGCGGTCCGCCCTTGCTCGACCATCGCACCGACCTTTGGACCGACGGGCCACCCGCCCACGCGCCCGAAGCCTCGCGGAGCGCCGCTGAGTCCCCGACGAAAATCTCGCCAGCTGGCAACGATTCCAAAATCGTCCGCATCGCCGCCGCGCTTTCCGCCGCATCTTTTACGATGACCAATTCCGTGTTGTTGCCGCCGCACTCGCGCTCGAACCGCTCGAGTGGATTCGCAATCGCCGCAAAAATCGGCTCCGGCCCGGCGTGAACGTGGCCCGCCGACTCCGAGACTTTCGCTGGAACTTTCAGCGCCGCGCGAATGCGACCCAAGATCGCTTCGCGCCCCGAATTTTCACTCGCCTGCATGATCTTTGCTCCATCGCGCACGAAACGTTTCCGAATCGAGCGGCGGCGCCGCACGATATTTCGTCCAGCTTCGCAAAGGATCGATGGTCGAACCTTCCGCGCCCAAACCGTAAAGCACTCGCAGCGCGAACTTTCCCACCGCACCGAGCAACGCGGCCCGCGTCGAACCACTCATCGACCATCGCCACAGCTTAAACGCGATCCGTTCGCTCAGCGGACGATCCGCATGGCTCACTGCATTGCGCCGATTTTCCAGCAAGTGATGATGCAGATCGATTTTCACCGGGCACGCTTCGGTGCACGCCCCGCACAGCGAAGATGCATACGAAAGATGCTGAAATTCGTTGAGCCCACGCAAATGCGGCGTCAGCACGCTGCCGATCGGCCCTGGATACGCGGTGTTGTACGTGTGTCCGCCGACGTTGCGATACACCGGGCAGGCGTTCAGGCACGCGCCGCAGCGAATGCAGTGCAGCACTTCGCGCTGCTCGGGATCCGCCAGCAATTCGGTGCGGCCGTTATCGAGTAGCACCACATGAAATTCTTCCGGCCCGGCCTTTTCATCTTTCCCGCGCGGCCCGCCCACCAGTGTGTTGTAGCAAGTGATTGGCTGGCCCGTTCCGCTCGCCGCCAGCACCGGCCACAGAATCGCCAGATCCTGCATCCGCGGAATCACTTTCTCAATTCCCGCAAGCACCACGTGAACGCGCGGCAGCGTCACGCCCAGATCGGCGTTTCCTTCGTTCGTCGAAATCGCCGCGAGTCCCTGATCCGCCACAAGAAAATTCGAGCCGGTGATGCCCATCTCCGCAGAGAAAAATGCGCGACGCAGCGCTTCGCGCGCGGCGGCCACCAACTTGGCCGGATCATCCGTGTCGATGCCGCCCAATTTTTCTTTGAACAGCTCGGCGATCTGCGCGCGCGTCAAGTGCATCGCCGGAGTAACGATGTGATACGGCGGCTCCTTGCGCAGCTGCACGATGAATTCGCCCAGGTCCGTTTCGAAAACTTCAATTCCCCGCGCCTCAAGCGCCGCAGTCAGATGAATTTCTTCGGCCACCATCGACTTCGATTTCGAAATCGTGCGCACGTTGTGTTTCGCCGCCACGCCGGCGATGTACTGCCGCGCCTGCTCGCCGTTTTCCGCCCAGAAAACGTGACCGCCGCGCGCCTTCACGTTCGCTTCGAATTCCTCCAGATAGCGGTCCAGATGCTCCACCGCTTCGCGCTTGATCGCCTGGCATTTTTCCCGCGCGGCCTGCCAATTCTGAAATCGCGCGCGCCCGCGCACCACGGCGCTATCGTAGTGATCGATGCTGTTGCGGATGGTCTTGCGGTGGACCAGATCGGCGGACTTGGTCGCCGCATTGCGTAGAAAATCCTGTGCGGCCGTGGTCATCGCGCGCTGCTCGCAGAATCGGTGCGCGCCAGAATGCTGGCGATGTGAATCGTGCTGAGCGGCGATTTTTTGTGCCGCAAGATACCGTCAATCTGCATCAGGCAACTCGGATCGGTGGAGGTGATGAATTCCGCCCCGGATTGTGCCGCGTTCCCTGCTTTGGTTTCGCCCATCGCCGAGGAAATCGCGCCGAACTTGGTGGAAAACGTGCCACCGAATCCGCAGCATTCTTCGCTGAACGGCATTTCCACCAGCTCGATGCCGCGCACCGCACGCAACAGCTGCCGCGGTTCCTGTTTCAGGTGCAACTCGCGCAGCGCGTGGCACGCATCGTGATACGTCACGCGATGCGGAAACACCGCTCCCACGTCGGTCACCTTTGCCACGCGCAGCAAAAATTCCGAAAACTCAAAAACTCGGTTTCCGATGGCTCTCGCTTCCGTTTCCCGCGCCGTTCCCGCCAGCAGTTGCGGATAAAAAATCCGCACCATCGTGGTGCACGAGCCCGACGGACAAACCACCAGCTCGGCATCGCCAAAAACACGCAGAAATCTTTCCGCCAGGGGCCGCGCATCGCCCCAATATCCGGAGTTGAATCCCGGTTGCCCGCAGCACGTCTGGTCCTTCGGAAACGTCACCTCAAACCCAACGCGACGCAGCACCGCAGCCATGTCCACGCCGATCTGCGGCGTCAACTGGTCCACAAAACACGGGATGAAAAGCGCAACCTTGGGCATTGATCCTGGCGTCCGCCGCAACTTGCCAGCGCGTGCATCACGCACACACCTACACTCATCCGCAGCGCGACTCCAGCTAGTCTAATGCAACTTCCGCGCCGCCGCGGCAACTCTAAACACTCAAGTTGTTAGCTTTGGAACTGTTTCGACGGCGAATCCGCGCGGCGAGAAATTCCGTGTGCGCAGCATTGCAGAGGCGGCCACGACGAACCTGGCTTAAATTCCAGCCCTCGATCATCGTCCAGCAGACGGTTTCATTCGAAACCGTGCGACCAAATTGATCCTCTGCAGAAAACTTGGGCGTCGATTTCCCGACTTCGATTCCTGTCGAGGGCGGGTCCGAGGGATTCGTTGATGGATCTTGCGGGGAGCCGAACCTCCCGAAAAACAGCAGAGCCAACAGAACGGCTTCCGTCAATCGCATGCGAATTCGATTGTGTAACAAAATGATTTCACGCCGGCAAGAAGTAAAGTTCAGCGGAGTCGGAAGACTGGCTCAGTTCGATAGGTTGGCCGATCCTACGCCCCATATCGATCCGTCGGCTCGGTCTTGCACGAACGTCACAAGCCGCCAACTACCCTTCCTTGCCGGATTGAACTTGACCGCGACCTCGCGTGAAAACGTGCCGCCTCGCTCGAATTCCTCCACTACACTCAGTTGACGCACAACGGCGACGTGCTTCAGAAACCGGCCGGAGTTTTCTCCACTCCTCACGTTTGATTGATCGCTTTCGTCAGCGACCGCAACGAGGATTCGACCCGAACGGTCCGACAGATGGGACGGAACTGGACCAACGTCGATTTGCATTCGGATCGTTTCACCATCCGCAAAGCGAACCGCGGAAAGGGTTAGCGGTACTTTCTCGGCCTTTGCCGCGTCTTGAATGGCTCGAAGCGCTCCACGCTCATCGCTTCCTACCAGTTCGAAGCGTCCATCGACGACCATTTGAGGGGTATAGACGCTTGCCAAGCCGAAGTGTCCCGCATACGCGCTTTGCCGAAGACTGTAATCGTGCGAAGAAAACGGATCTTTCCATCCGATGCCATCCCAATAATCGACATGCTCGCTAAGGACTATCAGTTGCGCATCGCTAACAGGCTGGGACTTGTCTAGTTTTTGGAGAAGCGCGTCCGCAGGCGGGCAGTCCGAGCAGCCCTCGGAAGTGAACAGTTCGACGAGTATCGGCGCTCGCGCGACCGTGCTGACCTGTTTCAGTTCCGTACCTCCTGTCGTCCGTGCATGCTGAAGCAGGAAATAACCGAGGAACGCCATCAAGATCGCTGTGATTGGTAGGAATCTCGCTCGCATTTCTCACCTTACCTTCTGGCAGATCGTCACCCGGTTGTATGAGTCGAGCCGTCGGGGAAGGTTACAGGAATTCAATCCGCACGAATCTCCAGCGAACCCCATCCACGCGCTTTCAATCCGCGACGGCCGCGCGACGGAACGTGAAATCCGCATCCTGCCGTAACGCAAAAATGGCTACTGATACACGCAGCATTCATAAATGCAGAGGGAAAATCAGGAGAGAAAAAGCTATTTCAAGAAGTTGGCTGGGAGGCCTGGACTCGAACCAGGATAATCAGATCCAGAATCTGATGTACTGCCAATTGTACGACCTCCCAGCAGTGGGGCTCGCCATCGTTCCGCGAGCACTCCATTCTACCGTTGCCGGCGGTTTCGCTCAACCCCTTCCGCGCATTTTCATTCGGAGCGCAGGAGGTCGAGACACAAAAAAACGGCGCCCGAAAGCGCCGTTTTCTGCTGATCCGTCAGCCGAACCGAAAATCTACAGATGCTTGAACGCGTGAGCCAGTTCCTTCCCACCCTCTTCGGTTGAATACACGACCAGGTGATCGCCCTGTTTCAGCTTCACCGATGAGTAGTGATACACGTCTTTGCCGCCGTCGATCGTCGCATGCTTCGCCACGCTGAACGTCTTCACCGTGCCGTCCGCGGTCTTCACGCCGATCGTCTTCGATTTCTTGCCGATATGAAATACAGTTCCTTCGGTGGTGTGCACCGTCGCGTCGCCGACGTAAGTCACCGCGTGCGCCACTTTGTCGGCGCCGTCGGGAACTTCGTGGACGATGATGTGGCTGCCCTCTTTGCCCACTAAATCGCCGCAGTGCGCGCCGTCTTTCAATCCCGCCAGCGTCGTATCGCCGGTGTACTTCACCACCGTCACGGTTCCGTCGGCGGTCTTCACCGCAATCGTCTTTGTGCCGGTATCAACTTTATCGATCGTGCCGACCACTACATCCTGGGCCCGGGTACCAATCGCGAGGAAAAGGGACAATGCGCACAGAGCCAGAAACGCTCGCGCGCTAATTCGAACGCACGCCTTTGCCATGACTCCTCCTTATCTGGGTTTTAGAGTGGTGTACGAAGCTGCGCGATTATACACATCTCGCAGCTTCATACGTGGCAAATTTGCGACTACGAGCGGTCGGCGCGCACGGCCGGAGTATCCACCAGATGCTCGGCCAGGAACCACACCTGCAATTCGTTGGTTCGGATGATCTGGCTCACCAGCAAATCGTTGGTGCCGTCGTCCCCTGCGTCGGCCGCCTGGCGAGCCATGGTTCGCGCCTCGCGCAGGATGAATTCGTGCGCCTCCAGCAAACGCGAGATCTGCACCGGCACTTCTTCGCGTCCCCGGGGCGGCCGCGGAATGATCGTGGTTTCGGCTACGTCGGCGGCCATGGCGATGCTCACCGCACCCAGCAGTTGAATCCGCTCGGCAACGGCGTCCACCAGCTCGTCCTGTTCGCCGTGATGCTTATCGAACAGCAAGTGGAGCTGGTAAAACGTGTGGCCCGACACTTGCCAATGGTGCTTTTTGTAAAGATCGCGCAGCGTAATCGTATCCGCCAGGATCTGGTTCAGATTTTCCGCGCTCAACGCGCAAACTTTTTCGTCGAGCGCGATTGGCAGCTTCGCGATTCTGCCGTACGGCTGGATTTCGTGCGCGTGCTGGTGCAGCACCGGCTTTGACTTTTCGGCGCCGGCCGAGAGCTGCGCGTAGTTCGGACCGCGCTTGTCAGTACGAGTAGCCATGATTTCGTCTCCTCCGTGAAATTCGCGTTTGTCGTTGCGATGGATTCGGACTTCCGTCTTCACACTACAGTGGATGCCGTGGCACGGACGAACGTTACATGAAATTTTCGTCGCACGCGCCGTCGGCTCACGTCGCCCCAGGCGTAGCTAGTGCGCCGCCGTTTGCCGCGTCCGTCCCGCCGCAATCACTCGATTCACCGCAGGCGCAATCGCGCGCACTTCGGCCATCATCTGGTCGAATTGGTCGGGATACAGCGACTGCGCTCCGTCCGAGAGCGCTCGCTCCGGATCCTGATGCACCTCCACCAACAAACCGTCCGCGCCCGCGGCCACCGCCGCGCGCGCCATCGCCGCCACCTTGTCTCGCCGTCCCGTGCCGTGCGAAGGATCGGCCACTACCGGCAAATGCGACAGCGACTTGATCACCGGGATCGCCGCGATGTCCATCGTGTTGCGCATGTACGTGTCAAATGTCCGGATCCCGCGCTCGCACAAAATCACATTGTAGTTCCCGCCGGACATGATGTACTCCGCGCTCAGCAGCAACTCTTCGATCGTTGCGGACATGCCGCGCTTCAACAGCACTGGCTTTTGAATTTCGCCCAGCGCCCGCAGCAAATAATAGTTCTGCATGTTGCGCGCGCCCACTTGCAGCAAATCCACGTAAGGCGCCATCACTTCGATTTGCGTGGGGTCCATCACTTCGCTCACCACCAGCAATCCGTTGCGGTCCGCCGCCGCGCGCATCAATTTCAATCCCTCTTCGCCCATTCCCTGGAACGAGTATGGTGACGATCGCGGTTTGAACGCTCCGCCGCGGAGCAACTTCCCTCCCGACGCCGCCACTCGCTCCGCGATCTCATCAATTTGCGCCGCCGATTCCACCGCGCACGGGCCGCCCGCGCAGATCACTTCGGTGCCGCCCACCTTCACACCCTTGCCGAGATCGACCACCGTCCCTTCCGGCCGCATGCCGCGCGACGCCAGCTTGAACGGATGCGAAATCCGGATAATCTCCTGCACTCCCGGCGTTGAATTCAGCGCCTCGAGTTCGCTGCGATGCTGATTGATGTTTCCGACGACGCCGATCACGGTTCGTTCCTCCCCGCGGCTGATGTGCGCCTGGCAGCCGCACTCCTTGATTCGATCCAGTACGTGGTTGATTTGCTCTTCGGTGGCCCCGCTGGTCATGTTGACGATCATTATTTTTTCTCCGTCGTGGAAACTGTTTTTTGCTGCGCGATCTCGGCTGCTTTGTACGAACCCAAAATTCTCAATTCCACCGCGAGCTTGCCCAGCTCCGCGACCGCATCTTTCACTTCCGCGTCGGACGCCTGCGCCTGCAAATCCAGATGGAAGCGGTATTGCCACGGCCGCCCGTGCATCGGCCGGCTTTCGATTTTCATCATGTTGATGTTGCGGCGCGCAAACGGCTCAAGCGCGTGATACAGCGCTCCGGGCAGATGGGCCAGTTGAAACACGATCGACAACTTGTCGGCCGAGTCGCCCGCGCCTGGGTCGCGGCGCGCGTCGCCATTCGTATGCGCCGTGGTTTCCGGCGCGAGCAGCAGAAATCGTGTGTAATTCTCGCGATCGTCTTCCAGATGCTCGCGCAAAATCTGCCCGCCGTAGATTTCCGCGGCGCGATGGCTCGCGATGGCGGCATGTGCCGGATCGCCGCGCCGCATGATTTCGCGCACACTTCCCGCCGTATCTTCCGCGGGAACGCGCTTGATTCGCGGATTCGATGTGAAAAACTGCTCGCACTGCGCCAGCGCCACCGGATGCGACTCCACCACAGTAATTCGCTCGAACCGCGCGCCCGGAATCGCAATCAGGTTGTGAACGATTGGAATGATCACTTCGCCGATGATCCGCAAATCGCTTTCAACCAGCAGGTCGAATGAGCGGTGCACCGAACCCGCCAAGCTGTTTTCGATCGGCGCGAGCACGTAATCCGCAACGCCATCGCCAATCGCGCTGAACGTCGCATCGAACGTCGGCCGCGGCACCAGCGTCACATCGTCACCCCCCAGCTTCAGCGCCGCTTCTTCGCTGAACGCGCCGCGTTCCCCTTGAAATGCGATCCGCGCTTTCGCCGGCAGCTTCATTCCGTTCCTGCCTTTTGCCGGCGTGGCGTCACGGACCGCCGCGCACGCGGCCGCGCGGTGTTGCCGCTCGCAGCCGTCTTCACCGTCCCGAACCCGTGTTCGGCCTGAATCCGGATCGATTCGCGGAGGATCGCTGCATAGATCGTCTCGATCGCGCGCTCGTCCAGCGGCCCGGGATTCAACCGTTTCAGCCGTCCCAAAATTTCCTGTTCCCTCTGCGGAACTCGCAGCGCGATTCCGCGCAGCCCTTTCAGCCGGCCCACCTCCAGCGCAAACGCCGCGCGTACATTCAGCAAATGCAGCAGCGTCGTATCAATCGCGTCGATTTTCGTTCGCCAATCGCCAATCTTCATCCGGGTCATGCCGGCTCCTTGTTCCCTGCGCAGCGCCCATAAAACAAAAAAGCCGCGTCCTCGTTGGAGGTTCGCGGCCGGCGGTTCAAGAACTTGTGCGGTTTTTGCTTTTCTAGCTGTGGTGCTCCGCGCGCGTCTCGCCGGCCCGCTCCCCTGGATAAGGGAAGCGGTACGTAAATGCGAAACGGTAATAAAACTTGTTCAGCACGCGGTGCGATGTCCTTGGAACTTCGAATCTCTGCAACGCCGCTCATACTACGGCCTCGCACTGGCTCCGTCAAGCGAATGCTTGCTGCCCATACATAAAACTTTCTTATGTGTTCGGCAATTATTACAAATTGGACTTATACCCTCGCCGGACGCCTAATGAAGGGGCAGCGTGGCGCGAGGATGACGGCCCTGATCGATTCGGTGCAACCTGAGTGTCCCGGCAACGCCGCGCAATCCCATGAAGCGATTTCGAACAGTAGTGAACGCGATCGTAGTCGTAGAACTCGCCGGCTGCGGCCCGCCCGCCTAGCATTTCAGGCGACGCTGCCCCGCACCGGACAACTGGTGACGGGGCTTTTTTGTTTTCCGGCGCTTGTTTCGGCCTGACAGGAGATTCGATTAATCCATGTTGAGCGACTCGATCAAAAAAGGCATCTCGCGGGCCGGCGCGCGGGCCATGTGGAAGGCGACGGGCCTCACAGATACCGACCTCGCCAAGCCGCTCGTGGCCATCGCCAACACCTGGACCGAAGTGACTCCGTGCAATTTTCACCTGCGCGACCTTGCCGAAAAAGTGAAACAAGGCGTCCGCGACGCCGGCGGCACTCCGATGGAATTCGACACCATCACAATTTCCGACGGCATCACCATGGGCACCGAAGGCATGAAGGCTTCCCTCGTTTCGCGCGAAGTAATCGCCGACTCGATTGAACTTTTCGTGCGCGCCCACGCGTTCGACGCGGTGATCGCTCTGTGCGGCTGCGACAAGACGATTCCCGCCACCGTGATGGCTCTCGCCCGGCTCAACATCCCCTCCCTTTCGCTCTACGGCGGCTCGATTATGGCCGGAAAGTTCGAGGGCCGCGACGTCACCATTATGGACGTGTACGAAGGCATCGGCGCATGCGTCGCCGGAAAGATGACCGAGCAGCAGCTCACGGACCTTGAAAATCATGCCTGTCCCGGCGCCGGAGCCTGCGGCGGCCAGTTCACTGCAAACACCATGGCTACGGCCATCACCTTCCTCGGCATTTCGCCGATGGGCCTCAACGAAGTGCCCGCGCTCAACCCGCGCAAAGATCAAGTCGCCTACGACTGCGGCCGTATCGTGATGGATTTGCTAAAACGCGACATCCGCCCAAAACAAATCATCACTCGCGCAGCTCTCGAAAATGCCGTGACCTCCGTCGCAGCCTCCGGCGGCTCCACGAACGCCGTTCTTCATCTGCTCGCCATCGCTCGCGACGCCGACGTTCCCTTCTCAATCGACGATTTCGACAAAATTTCCGCTCGCTCTCCTCTGCTCGCCGATTTGACGCCCGGTGGCCGCTTCAATGCGCCCGACATGTACAACGCCGGCGGCATGCGCGTACTCGCGCAGCGGTTGCAACAGGCCGGACTGCTGAAAGATGAAATCACCGCATCGGGCCGCACGCTGTTTCAGGAAATTGCCGACGTGAAGGAAACTTCCGGCCAGCTCGTCATTCGCCAGCTCGATGCTCCTTTGAAGCCAGAGGGCGGCCTGGCGATTCTGCGCGGCACTCTCGCTCCCGATGGCTGTGTCGTGAAACTTTCCGGCCACACGCGCGTGTTGCACACTGGGCCAGCCCGCGTGTTCGATTCCGAGGAAGCCGCTTTCGCCGCCGTCCAGGCGCGAAAAATTGTTCCCGGCGACGTTGTCGTCATCCGCTATGAAGGGCCGAAAGGCGGTCCCGGTATGCGCGAAATGCTCGCCGTCACCGGAGCGCTGGTCGGCCAAGGCATCGGCGATTCGATCGCCCTGATTACCGACGGCCGGTTCAGCGGCGCCACGCACGGATTC
Organism: uncultured Acidobacteriota bacterium; assembly: GCA_963719065.1. GTDB lineage: Bacteria > Acidobacteriota > Terriglobia > Acidiferrales > UBA7541 > Palsa-295. Next base: position 332,331 of record CAVRAM010000002.1, read on the forward strand.
ATGGTCGGCCACGTCGCGCCCGAAGCTGCCGTGGGCGGCCCCATCGCACTGGTTCGCGATGGAGACATGATCACGTTGGATGTGAAAGCCCGCCGGCTCGACGTGAACGCTGACCTGGAGTCGCGCAAATCACAATGGAAACCGCCCGCGCCGCACTACACCACTGGCGTGATGGCCAAGTACGCAAAGCTGGTTTCGTCGGCTTCAGACGGCGCCGTAACCAGCGCCTGAAAATTTTCTAGAAATTCGCACGAAAACTTTAAGGAGAAACATCATGGCGAAAATGTTTTGGGACGCAGACTCGAACCCGCGTGCACTCGAAGGAAAAAAGATCGCCGTTCTCGGTTACGGCAGCCAGGGACGCGCCCACGCGCTGAATCTGCGCGATAGCAAACTCAACGTCACCGTCGGCCTGCGCCGCGGCGGGCCGTCGTGGAAACAAGCCGAAGCCGATGGCTGGGCTCTCGTTGGTCCCGCGGAAGCCGTTGAAAATGCCGACGTGATCGTGATGCTGGCGCCCGATATGGCGCAGCCGGCTCTCTATGTAAATGAAGTCGCGCCTAACCTGAAAGACGGCGCCATGCTGCTTTTCTCGCACGGCTTCAACGTTCATTACGGCCAGATCACTCCTCCGAAAACGGTGGATGTCACCATGGTCGCGCCCAAAGGTCCCGGCGCGCTGGTCCGTCGCCAATACGAAGCCGGACTCGGTGTTCCCTGCTTGCTCGCGATTCATCAGGATGCAACCGGCCACGCCTTTGATCGCACGCTTGCCTACGCCAGCGCCATCGGCGGCACCAAGGCCGGCGTGATTCAAACCACCTTCACCGAAGAAACCGAGACCGATCTGTTCGGTGAACAAGCCGTTCTGTGCGGCGGCGCTCGCGAGCTGATCCAAGCCGGATGGGAAACGCTCGTGGACGCCGGCTATCAGCCCGAAGCCGCTTATTTCGAATGCCTGCACGAACTGAAATTGATCGTCGATCTGATTTACGAAGGCGGCATCGCGAAAATGCACCAGTTCATCAGCGAAACCGCCAAATACGGCGACGTGTCGCGCGGCCCGCGCATCATCGACGAGCACGTTCGCGAAAACATGAAAAAAGTTCTCGAAGAAATTCAATCTGGCGCGTTCGCCAAGGAATGGATTCTCGAAAATCAGGCTGGGCGTCCGCAATATTCGCGTCTGCTCGAACAGGACAAGAATCACCCGATCGAAAAGGTCGGCTCCGATCTCCGCAAACAGATGGCCTGGCTGAAGCCCGAAACGGCCGCAGCGAGAGGTGCCAAATGAAGGGTTCGCAGTTTTTGGTGAAGGCCCTCGAACATGAGGGCGTCGAAGTCATCTTCGGCTATCCCGGCGGCGCCATCATGCCGGTGTATGACGCCCTGATCGATTCGAAAATTCGCCACATCCTCGTCCGTCACGAGCAGGCTGCCGCGCTCGCCGCCGATGGGTACGCGCGCGCGTCCGGAAAAGTCGGCGTCTGCATGGCCACTTCCGGCCCCGGCGCCACCAATCTAGTCACCGGAATCGCCAACGCCTACATGGATTCGATCCCGATGGTCGCCATCACCGGGCAAGTTCCCACCAACCTGATGGGAACCGACGCATTTCAGGAAGTGGATATCTTCGGCATTACTCTGCCCGTCGTGAAGCACAGCTTCATCGTCAATTCGTCGAAAGATCTGCCGCGCATCGTTCACGAAGCGTTTCGTATCGCCAGCTCCGGCCGTCCCGGTCCGGTGCTGATCGATCTGCCGAAAGATATTGCCAATACCGTCGCCGATTACAACGTCCACTCCAACGGCGCGCACGCCGATTCGCCCGCGGCCGGCGCGGACTCGATCGCCAATGCGCGCGAGCTGATTCTCGCCAGCAAACGTCCGGTGATCTACGCCGGAGGCGGCATCGGCATGGCGCGCGCGATCGATCCGTTTCGCACCTTCGTCGCGAAAACCGGAATTCCCGTGGTCGCCACACTGAAAGGTCTCGGCGTCATCCCCGCCACGCACGAACTATTTCTCGGCATGATGGGCATGCACGGCATGAAAGCCGCGAATCACGCTGTGCAGGAATCCGATTTGCTGATCTGCATCGGCGCTCGCTTTGACGATCGCGCCACTGGACGCCTGAACGGTTTCGCGCCGCACGCCAAGGTCGTCCACCTCGACGTCGATCCGTCCGAAGTAAGCAAACTTCGCCACGCCGACGCCGCCGTGATCGGCAATCTGCGCCAATCGCTCGCCGCGCTCGCCGAACCGTTGCAAATCGACGGCTGGCGCCGCGACTGCCTGCGCATGAAGGAAAAAACTGCCTGGGACTACAACGCGCCGGGATCCGAAATCTACGCTCCCGCGTTTCTTCGCACTCTTTCCGAACGCGCCGGCGAAAATTGCGTGGTCGCCTGCGACGTGGGCCAGCACCAGATGTGGGTCGCTCAGCATTTTGGTTTCAGCCGTCCTTCGCAGCACCTCAGCAGCGGCGGCCTCGGCACCATGGGCTACGGTTTGCCAGCGGCCATCGGCGCGCAATTCGCCTGCCCCGACGCGACGGTCGTCAACGTTTCCGGCGACGGCTCGATCATGATGAACCTGCAGGAACTCGCGACGCTAAAACGCTACGACCTGCCGATCAAAATCGTGCTGTTCGATAATCACGCGCTCGGCATGGTTCGCCAATGGCAGGAACTTTTCCACGACAAGCGCTACAGCGAAGTGGATCTTTCCGACAATCCCGATTTCACGCTGGTCGCTCAATCCATGGGTATTCCCGGTTTCCGCGTGCAGCGCCGCAGCGAAGTTTCCGGCGCCATCGACGAACTGCTCAACTCGAAAGGCCCCGTTCTCGCGCATGTGCTGATTCATCCCGAGGCGAACGTGTGGCCCATTGTCGGCCCGGGCAAATCGAATTCGGAAATGATGGACGAGGTTGCGTCGTGAACACTTTCACGCTTCAAGTTCGTGTGCGGCAAAGCGACGGCGGGCTCGAGCGCATTCTGAGTGTCACCCGCCGCCGCCGTTTCGATCTGCTTGAACTCAAGGTTAACGCCGCAGGCGACGGCGATCATCTCGACGTGCAGATGACCGTCCGCGCCGAACGCGCGGGCCTCACTCTGGTCCGCCAGATCGAAAAACTGGAAGACGTCTCGCAGGTCCTGATCGTGAATTCGCCGGAAACCTCCGAAGCGCGCACTGCCCACTCCGCGGTCTGACCGCGTTTGGCAATCCGCCGACTTCGTTTAGACTAGTCGCGTGCCCGCCGCCCCGAACTCCATTGCGTTCCATCGCGTCGCCATCATCGGCACTGGATTGATCGGCGGATCTTTCGCCCTCGCCCTCCGCAAACATTTCCCGGAAATCAAAATTACCGGATACGACCGTCCCGCGACGCTCGAACGCGCCCTCTCCGCCGGCGCTATCTCGCACGGCGCATCCGACATCGCCGGCGCAGTCCGCGATGCCGACCTTATCTACATCGCGCTTCCCATCGGAGCGACCATCGAATCTCTGGCCGGAATCGCCACTGTCGCTTCGAATCACGCGCTCGTCACCGACGCTGCGAGCACGAAGGAGACGATCTGCCGCGCCGCCGCGCAGCAGTTCACAAACGGCGCACGCTTTCTCGGCGGTCATCCCATGGCCGGAAAAGAAACTTCGAGCATCGAACACGCCTCCGCCGAACTATTTCGCAGCTCGCGCTACGCACTGATCGCCGCGGAAAACGATTCGGACCCGCGCGTTCATGCTTTCGCCGCGCTCGTTCGCCAGCTCGGCGCCGAGCCTGTCTGGTGCGACGCCGAAACACACGACTGGGCCGTCGGCGCCGTTTCTCATTTGCCTCAGATGTTGGCGATCGCTCTTGCACGTGTGCTGCGTGACGAAACCGACGAGACCGGCATGCCGCTCGCGCTCGCCGGATCGGGACTGAGAGATATGCTACGGATTGCGGGGAGTCCCTACGGGCTTTGGCGTGACGTCGCCTTGACCAACACCGAAAACATCACGCGCTCGCTCGACCGCATGACTCAGGCGATCGAATACCTGCGAACGCGCCTCACATCGAAAGAACTCGGCGACGAATTTGCCGCCGCCAACGAGTTGTACAAGCTCCTGAATCAGCCCCGCTGAAGGCTGCGCTGGCCCTCGCGCGAAAGCTGTCTAGCTTCGGCTCGGCGGCACTGCCGCGAGTTTTTTGTCGCGCACCTGAAATTCCTGCCCTCGCCACACGATCCGCTGTGGAAAAAAGCTTGCGACCCACACCACAAACGCAAACGCATCGCGCACCGGCAGCAGCCAGAATTCCCGCCGCACCAGCTCGTCGCGCATCCCGCGCGCGCCAACCGACCACGCCACGGCGAATCGCAAAATCAGATAAGCCATCAGAATCGTCGCAGACAGCGCGAATGTCGGCGCCGCGACCGCGCCCAGAATCGCAAGCGGTAACCCTTGTGTGAACAGCAATCCCAAATGTCCGCCCGGACGCGAAAAGCGGATACTCAAATTCCATCGCAGCTGGTGCCGGAAAGCCTCGCCGAGCGTCTGGTGCGGATACACAATCGAAACCGCCTGCGGAATCAATTCGACGCGATGGCCTCTTGCGGCGATGCGATTCCCCAGCTCGTAATCGTCCGAAAAATAGTCCACCATCGACTCGAACCCTCCGATTTCGGCCAGGTGTTTCTTCGTCGTGGCCATGCACGCGCCGAGCATGAAATTCACCGGCGCGAACAGCCAGCTCACCAGTACGCCAGCCGCGAAATCGGTGCTGTTGCCGAGCGCCTCCAGATTCGCCGCAAATCCGCCGTCGGTCAGCCCTCGATACAGGCATGTCACCGCGCCGGTCTCCGGCCGGTCAATCGCCGCCACCACCGGCAGCAGAAAATAGGGCGCTACGCGCACGTCGCTGTCGGTCACCACCAAAATGTCGTACTTCGCCTCGCGCGACATCCGGCACAGCTTGTTCACCTTGTCGCTCACGCCGAGCCGTTCCGAACCCACCAGCAGCCGGATGTCACGATCCGGAAAATCGGCGATCAATTTCCGGATGACCGGAATCGCAGGATCGCTTTCATCGCTCACGCAAAATAAAATTTCGTATTGGGGATAACTCAGATCGCAGAAGCTTGCATAATTCTCATACGTCTCGCGGTCCAGTCCGAAAATCGGCTTCAGAATGGAAACGGGCGGAGCGGGTTTTCGAATTGCAACAACGGAGTGAGTGCCACCGGGGAAAAATCGCCACGCGGCGATCAACGCCACCACGTAGTACGCCAGAGGAACCAGCGCCAGCACGCAGCACGCAACGCGAAGCGCCGTCCACGCCATGAATCGCTATCCTCGGCCCTGCCACACCAGAGCCACGCCGATGCAAACCAGCGCCACGCCGGCCCATCGCAAATGCGCGACGCGTTCGCCCAAAAACACGCGACTGCCGTACGCACCCGCCGCGTAGCTGAGCGCCGTCGCCGGCACCACGAAGCTCACATTTTCCATCGACAGCAGCATCAACATCGAAAAAAACGCCGACGCCATCAGCGTCAGTCCCGCCCACAACCAACCCACTTGCACCGCGCGCCACAGCACGCGTAGAAGCGCCATCGGCCGGAAATCTTTCACTTCGCCGATCGATTTCATCGCCCGGCTGATGCACAGCTCGCCCGCCGTGCTCGCGCAGACCACCACGATATAAAGCGCCACTTTCGCAAACATTACGAAGGCTCCGTTGTGCTCAGCGGCGTGTGACCCACCAGCAGCACGCCCAGGCAAATGATGGCGATTCCGATCCAGCGTGTCACCGTCACCACTTCACCCAGAAAATAGTGCCCGAGCAGCGCGACGATCACATACGCGAACGAAGACGCGGGCTGCACGTAACTGAAATCTGCCCACGAAAGCAGCAGCGTGTAGCAGATGAAAAACGCCATGAGCAGGACGATTCCAAGCCAAACGGTTGGGGATGTGAAGGCGCGGAAGAAGAAGTGCGACAGGCTTGCCGGAGTCCAGGATTCCACTTCTCCCAGACTCCGCATCCCTTTACCCAGAAAAACGTCACCCAGCGGGCCAAACGTGACCATCAACAGCAGAAAAAAATACGTCTTCAGATGAAGCCCTTCCGATCGCGTCATGCGCCTTGCGATTCGCCGGCGCCCTGGTTGATCGACGGAAGTTTCACCTGCACCATTGCCTTCTTTTCCACGCCCTTCTTGGCGACCTTGATCCGGTCGTGGCGCAGCTTCATGAAGTCCCACGCTTCGTGGAACAAACGTTTGCGCTCGTGGCTATCCCACAGCGCTTCACGCACGATCCGCCACGCAACGCGCGGACGGAAATAATAGCTGTCGTAGAAACGGTTCACCGATTCCACCATGTATTCGCGGCTCAGCCCCGGATATTGCAGGTGCGGCAGTTGGTGGCCCAGATCGTCGGTGATCGCTTCGCCGGCCAGGAAACCTTCCTTCATTCCCTGATCGTAGAGCGCCGTTCCGGGATACGCGTGCGCCATCGAAACCTGAATCGTTTCGCAATCCAGTTCCTTCGCGTAGTTGATCGTCTTCTCGATCGTTTCCTTGGTCTCGCCCGGCAGTCCGATAATGAAGTCGCCGTGAACGTGAATGCCCACGCGTTTGCAGTTCTGCACAAACGTGCGGCCCATCTCGATCGTCGAACCCTTCTTGATGTTCTTCAGGATTTGCGGATCGCCCGATTCGAATCCCACGATCAGCAACCGCGCTCCGGCGTCCGCCATCGCCTTCAATGTTTCGTAGTCGCTGTGCACGCGCGCCGTGCACGACCAACGGAATCCTTCCGGCTTGAATTCTTTGCAAAGCGCCAGCACGCGGTCCTTGCGGATGTTGAACGTATCGTCGTCGAAGAAAAATTCCTTCGCCTGCGGAAACATTTTGTGCGCTTGTTTGAATTCCCGCGCCACCGACTCCACCGAACGCACGCGCCAGGCGTGGCCCGAAAGCGTCTGCGGCCACAAGCAGAACGTGCATAGCGCCGGGCATCCTCGCGCGGTGTAAAACGATACGAACGGATGCAGCAGAAACGGCACGTTGTACTTTTCGATTTGCAGGTCGCGCTGGTAAACGTCAGTGGCAAACGGCAGCGAATCCAGTTCCGCGGTCTGCAGCATCGGCCGCGAAGGGTTGTGCACGATTTGGCCGTCTTTGCGGTAGCTTACGTTGGCGATTTCGCCCAGCGGCTTTCCGTTCGCGTAATCGACAACCGCAAAATCAAACTCGCCGCGCACCACGAAGTCGATGTCTTCGCTCGCCAGCAAACTTTCCGCCGGCTTGATCTGCACTTGCGGTCCCACGAAGCAAATCTTGATCCCCGGCTTCTGTTCCTTCATGCCGCGGGCCATTTTCAGGTCGCTGAAGAAACCGACCGTGGAGGTAAACAGCACCACGAACTCGTAGTCCTTCGAAATTTGCACCACTTCGGCAGGCGTCACTCCGTGCGGAGGCGCATCCAGCAGCCGGCTGCCCGGCAGCATTCCGGCCGGATAGGCCAGCCAGACGGGATACCAGTACGACTCGATCTCGCGGGTTGCGGGCCAGCGCGAGCCGGCACCACCGTCGAACTTTTCGAAGCTCGGCGGATTTAAGAGCAATGTTTTCATTACAGACGGCATCTACGATTCCCCCTCAGAACTGCCAAAGCAGCAATAAATGTCCACCAATACGCGGAGACTCTATTTTACTCGATATTAAAGGATACCCCAAGCCATGCTTTCAGTTTTCGGTGTTCTACTGGAACACCTTGGCGAGCTGCCCGGTGGCCTCCAGCAGCGTCAACTGACCCTGCTTCAGCGCGAAATCGGAGTCGAGGAACGTCACCCACTTGTCGCTCTCATCCAGCCGCGTCTGCTCGATGTCCCTCAGCGTCAGGTTGCCCTGCTCGAACTTCGCCTGCGCCACCTCGAGCGTCTCCTGAGCCAGCTTCAGGTCCAGCCGCGCCACTTCCCGCGTGGCGTGCAATTCCCTCACGTTCCGCTCTTTCTGCAGCACATCCAGCCGCACCGCCTGTCGCTTCACGCCGAGCGTCAATTCCGACGCATTCAACTCGCTTTTCGCCAGCGCTACGTTCGCCCGCGTCTTCGCTGAAAATAGCGGGATGTTGATCTGCACGCCCGCGCTAATATTGTTCCGCTGAAAGTGAGCGTAGTATTCTTCGTAATTGTTGAACTTGCTCAGAATGCTGTACTGCCCCACCACTTCAAACGTCGGAAAGTAACTCAGATGTGCTCCGCGCAGGATGTGTTGCCGCGCGGCGCGATCATTTTCCGCTTCCTTCACGCCCAGGTCGCTTTGCAATGCCAGGTTCTGAATTTCGCTGGCCTGCATGTCTGTCGCAAACGAAGTGTCGTCGTTGATCACCGCAATCGCTTGCGTGTCCGCGATTCCGGTCAGATCGCGCAGCTGCTGCGTCAGCGCTTCGTCGCGGCCTTCCAGCTTGATGATTCGTTCCTGCACGCGCGCCGCAGTGAGTTCGCTGCGCGTCACTTCAATCGCCAGCTCCTGATTCGCCGCCACGCGGTCGCGCGTCACGCCCACAATCTTTTCCGCGCTCACTTGCTCGGCGCGCATCAGCTCAAGCGAATGCCGCACCTTCGCCAATTCCAGGTACGCGCTGGCCGTGCGCACGATTACGTCGTCGCGCGTGCGGTCGATTTCCAGCTTCATAGTCTTCGCGTGCTCTTCCGCCGCCTGCTGCTGCGCTTTCAGGATCGGATTGAAAATCGACTGCGAATAGTTCATCTGAAACACGGCCGGAGGCGATCCCCCGAGCGACGGAAATCCATACGTATAGGCCGCGCCGGAACCGGTGTACAGATTCGGCAGAAACGCCGCCCGATCGACGCCCGTCGCGTTCGTCGCCACGCGGTACTGCACGCGGGCCAGCGCCAGATCGCGGCTGTTCTGCAGGGCAAGCGCAATCGCCTGGTGCATGGTCATCGCGCTTGGGTCCTGCGTATACGCGGCTTGCGCATTCGCGTCCTGCGCTTTCGCACCGCGCGGCGCAAACAGCAAAAACGAGCACGCTATCAAAACGACTGCGCGCCGCATCTTCGAATTGAAGTTTTTATTCATACCGCAACGATTCCGTTGGATGCAGCCGTGCCGCCCGGTTCGCGGGCAAATAGCCAAACAGTAATCCCGTCGAGCACGATACCAAAAACGCCATGATTACCGACATTCCCGAAACCGGGATGTGCATTCCCGCCGTCTCCGGAATCAGCGTAATTACGAAATTCAGAATCGCCGGAATCGCCAGCGCGATAAAAATTCCGATCACTGCGCCCGTTCCGCTGATCACCAGCGCTTCCATCAAAAACTGGTACAGGATCGCGTCGCGCGGCGCACCAATCGCTTTCCGGATCCCGATTTCCCGCGTTCGCTCGGTAACTGTCACCAGCATAATGTTCATGATTCCGATTCCGCTGATCGTCAGCGCAATCAACGCCGTCAAAATCAGCACGCTCGTCATCGCTAGCGAAATGTATCGCGCCGCCTCCAGAATCACCGTTAGATTCTGTACGCGGAACTTCGCGCCCGCGCGGTGACGGCTCTCCAACACTTGCCGCACCTGCTCGGTCGCCATCGGCACATCTTCGGCCGTCCGCGCCTGCGCGTAAAACGACCGAAAAAACTCCGTCCCCGTGTAGTACTTGATCAACGGAAACGGCACGATCAGCGATTCGGGCACGATCTCCGTCTGCCCAAACGTCGAAACGCGTTCCTTGAAAACTCCGATCACCGCGAAATGCAGCTCGCCGACGCGAATATCTTTTCCCACCGGATTGTCGTGCGGAAACGCGAGCTTCGCCAGATTCTCCGTCAGCAGGCACACTTTACTGTGCGTCAGCATGTCGTCCTGATCGAAATAGCGGCCGCGCACGATCACCAGCTTTCGAATTTCCTGAAACCCTTCGGTCACCCCGACCAGATTGATGGGATGCTCCTGCCCATCCATCGTCACACTCATCGAAAGATCGTTCGTGCCCGCCGCTTGGACGATCTGCGGAATTTCCTGCTTGATCGCTTCCAGATCGCCGGGATTGATCTGGTCTCCCACCGTTTCCGGATGGTCGATGCCCGGGCTCACCGCCTCCGCCAGAATCAAATTCGATCCCACGCCTTCGATCTGCCCCACGATGTAGCGCTTCGCCGTCAGCGCCACCGTCACCACCAGCACGATGCACGCGCTGCCGATGATCACTCCGAGCATCGTCAGCATCGCGCGTACCTTGTTTGCGCGTAATGCCTGCAGCGCGAGGCTCCACGTCTCACCCAAAAAGATGGGTTTGTTTTTCAGCCCGGTTGGGTGCGAGGTGGCCATCGTCTAGGTCGAATAGATAGGATGCGCGTTGCGCGGGAACGGGTTCTACGGTTCTGTCGTGCCGTTACTTCCCGCCCTTCTCCAGCTTCTCCAGCCGTGCCTTCGCTTCTTTGCTGTCGGGGTCCAGTTGCAACGCGGCGCGATATTGCTCCGCCGCTTCGCTGCGCTTTCCCTGCGCTTCGTACAAACGGCCCAGCCACTCGCGAGCCGCGGCGTGCGAAGGCCAATCGCTTCGATCCGGCGTGCTCGCCAGATACGCCTTCAGATCTTTTTCCGCCTCCGGCAGATTCGAATTGCTCAACACAAACGTCACGCCGCGCCAGTACGTCAATCGAGGATCGTTCGGGCTGATCTGCGCCGCGCCTTGAATCGCCGCCTGCATGTCGGTCGGGCTGTTCTGGTGCTGAAAATAGGAAAGCACGTCGAAATACGGCTCGATGCGGGTCGGCTTTGCCGCCAGCACCGCGCGATATTCCTGATCCGCTTGCGCAGGCTTCTTCAGCTCTTCGTTGTCGTACAGTCCCTTTGCCAGATGCCCTTCGGCCGGGTCGAGCGCGGTGATCGCATCCATCTGCGCCTTGGCCTCATCTTTATTTCCGCCCACCACCCACGGCGCCTGAATGTCGTATTCCTCCAGATCGCGCCGCGCCGAAATATTTCCCGGATTCAGTTGCACCGCGGTTTCGAATTCCTTCTTCACCTTGCGCGCATACGAGAAGCTCCGGTCGCGATCCGCTTTGCCGCCGTAAATCCGCCCCAGCCATTGATGAAAAATCGAGTTCTTCGGATCGAGCGCCACCGACTTTTCGCCGGCGGTGATTGCGTTATCGTAATCGCGCACTTCGTAGTAGCAGCGTCCCAACCAGTAAAACGCTTCGGCGTTCGATGGATTCTGCGTGGTCGCCGTCTGCAAAGTCGAAATCGCCGCGGAATAGTTTCCAGCGTTGAATTGTCTTTGCGCTGTTTGAATTTGCGCGGCGGCGTCAGGCGAAAGCGCGCGAGTGGCAACATGTGCATTCGGTCGCGCGGCAGATGGCATCGCTCCTGCGGCCGTAATGGTCGCCACCGCGAATGCTGCTGCCACCTTCCGCATCCAAACCGTCCTCATTTCGCCTCCGTCGGCCGTATCTTCATTCCGTCGCTCAGATCGATTCCCGTCGGCGGCTCCGCCACTTTCTCGCCCGCGCTCAACCCCGAAATCACCTGGTAATTCGCCGAACTGGCGATTCCCACATCCACATTCCGCCGCGACACATCCGTGCCGTTGAACACGTACACATAGTGTTGCCCATTTTCAAATCGCACCGCCGCGCGCGGCACCACCAGCACCGACTTCAGCTGGTGCACCAGGATCCGCACTTCCACATTGATATTCGGCAGCAGCTCGATTTTCGAGTTGTCCACCGAACATAAAACTTCGCCCACGCTGCGCGTTCCCCGCGCGATCACCTGCCGCGGCACCTGCTCCACTTTTCCGGCCCATGTCTGCCCGGGCTTCGCGTCCCACGAAACCTGAATCGGCTGATCGGGCGCCAGCGCTCCGATGTCCGGCTCGTCCACAAACGCTCGCACCCGCACGTGAGATAGATCCGCCATCTCCGCCAGCACGTCGCCCAGCTTCACGAAGTCGCCGCGATGCACCGGCAACGAATACAGCGTCCCATCGAAAGGAGCGGTCACCGTCGCCGACTTTACTTTTTCCTCGAGCGCCGCTTGCGAATCTCGCGACTGATTCACGCGCAGCGTTGCGCTTTCGGTATTCACCGCGGCGCGGTCGGCCAGCGCCGCGCGCTTTGCTTCCAGCGTCTGCAGGTTCGCGCGTGCCGTGTCCAGGCTTGCCTGATTGGCCGCCACTTCGCTTTGCGTTGCGGCCTGCTTCGCCACCAGCTCACCCAGAACTTGCTTGTCGTGTTCGAGCGTCGCCACCTGCGTCCGCGCCGCGCTCAAGCTCCCCGCGAGCGTCGCCACTTCATCCGGAGGCCCGCCGGTTTTCGAATTACGCAGGTCGCTTTCGGCGGTCAGCAAATCCGCACGCGTCTGCGAAAGCTGCGCGCGCACGTCGGCCGAGTCGAGCGTCAAAATCACTTGCCCTTTGTGGATCGTTTGCCCTTCGGTGGCCTTCACGTCCGACACAAATGTGGGATATTCCGCGCGAGCCACAAACGGCGTAATCGGCTCTACTTTGCCGTTGCTGGTGATGGCGGAGGTGATGTCTTCGCGGGAAACCGCCCCCACCGGCACTTGCGGTGCGGTTTGATGGCCTTTCAGAGTCAGCAGGGCGACAAGCGCCGCCAGCGCGACCACAATTCCGATCGTCCAGTTTCGTTTCGTATTTTCCGCCATGAGTGCCGGGCGCTAGCTGGCTCGTTTCTCCGCGACTTCACGAAATTGTAGCAGACAGATTCTCCACACGCCTCTCGAAACACTTAGACGTGCGAATCGCCCCTCGCGTCGCCCGAAACTTTCCTCCGGGAAGTGCTACAGTAAGCCGGTGGACGCGAAATCCTCTTCACCAAAAACCCCCGCCCCCGCTCGCACTGGCGCCGAAGTCGTCTCTCCGCGCATTCACCGGGTCTGCGTCAGCTGCAACAACATGTTTGAAGTCGATCCCGCCCAATTCGAAGCCAAGCATTGCCACGTTTGCCGCCGCGAATAGCGAGCTCGCCATTCTCGCGCTCCGCTCTTCCCGCGTTTCGTTTGTTCACAGGTGCTAGAATTTAGGGCGCATGAGCGCCGACTCTCTGATCCACGTTCAAAACCTTTCCAAGAATTTCCGTTCTTTCAAGCGCCGCGAAGGCGTGTGGGGCTCCATTCAGAATCTTTTCGTTCGTGAATACCGCACCGTCACCGCCGTCGAAGGAGTCAGCTTCTCGATCGAACGCGGTGAAATGGTCGGCTACATCGGCCCCAACGGCGCTGGAAAATCCACCACCATCAAAATGCTCACCGGCATCCTCGTTCCCTCGGGCGGCGAAATCCGTATCAACGGATTCGTCCCTCACAAGCAGCGCCGCCAGTACGTGAAGACCATCGGCGTCGTCTTCGGCCAGCGCACCCAGCTTTGGTGGGACATCGCGGTCATCGAAAGCTTCAAACTCCTGCGCCGCATTTACGATGTTTCTCAGCGCGATTTCGACGCCCGCATGGAGCGCTTCGACGCCATTCTGAATATCCGCGAGTATCTTCACACGCCGGTCCGTAAGCTTTCTCTCGGCGAACGCATGCGCTGCGATATCGCCGCCGCGCTCCTGCACAATCCTCCGCTGCTGTTTCTCGATGAGCCCACCATCGGCCTCGACGTCGTCGCCAAGCACCACATCCGCCAGTTTCTGCGCGCCATCAATCGCGAATTTCAAACCACCGTGCTGCTCACCACCCACGACCTCGACGATATCGAAGAGCTCTGCCGCCGAATCATGATCATCGACCACGGCAAGGTCCTCTACGATGGCCAACTTGCCCAGCTCAAACAGCAGCTCTTGCGCATCAAGCAGATTAAATTCGTCCTGAAAGACCGCGCCCAGGCCGCCGCTCTCGCGAAATTCACCCGCGACGGACTGGAAGTTGAAAAAGTGGACGAGCTGACCTATCGAATTCGCTTCGACCGCGTCAACGTTTCCACCTCCGATCTGATCCGCCAGATTCTGGATTCTGTCGAAGTCCGCGACCTGCTGATCGAAGACGAGCCGATCGAAGAAATCATCAAGCGCATCTACGCCGGAGAAGCTCGCTTGGAGGTTCCGGCGTGAGCGCCTGGCCCCAAGCCCTGATTCCCTACCTCGAATTTTCGCGCGTTGGCTTCGTCAACATTCTTGCCTTCCGCCTGCGCTACTTCACGGGCATCGTCACTTACTTCCTCAACGTCACCGTGTACTACTTTATCTGGAGCGCCGTGTACTCCACGGGCGCCACCATTGCCGGTTACAACTTGCCGCAGATGATCACCTACGTCAGCATCGGCTGGATCATCCGCTCGTTTTACACCAACACGATCGACCAGGAAATGGCCTACGAAGTCATCGAAGGCAAAATCGCGATGGATTTCATCAAGCCCGTTTCCATCCAGTGGATGTGGATTGCCCGCGCCATGGGCGAATCGGCCTTCCGCCTCGCCTTGCTTACTCTTCCCACCGCGATCGTTGTCGGACTCGTATTTCCCGTGCAATCGCCCGCATCGCGAGCCAACTTCGCCCTTTTCATGCTCGCCGTGCTGGGAAGTTTCTTCCTGATGGGCGCGATCAATTTCATGATCGGGACCTGTGCCATCCCGTTGAAATCGATCCTCGCTCTCATCCGCGCAAAATTCTGGCTGATCGAATTGCTGTCGGGCCTGCTTGTGCCGATGACGTTTTTTCCGGCCTCGATGGAGCGCGTCCTCGCATGGCTTCCCTTCCAATACATCGCCTACGCGCCGCTGCAGATTTACCTCGGCAAGTGGAATTCCGGGCAAGCCGTTCGCGCCGTCGCAGCGCAATGGATTTGGGTTTTCGTGCTGCTCACTGCCGCGCATCTTTGGTGGGAGCACTCTGCCAGCAAAATCACGGTGCACGGTGGCTAACGCGCTCGCACCCAATCCGCCATCCGACGCGCTGGTCGCCGACGATCGCCGCGGCCTCGCCGCCTTCGCCTACCAGGCCAAACGCCACGTCCTTCTCGTATCGGACTACTTCGCGCAGTACGCCAAAGTCCGCGTCAGTTATCGCGGCGATTTTTTCGTCAGCCTGATCACCAGTTTCGCCGCCACCGTTTTCGGACTCGGTTTTGTCGTTATCCTCTTCCAGAAAGCCACTCAGCTTTCCGGCTGGCGATTCGAAGAAGTTCTGTTCCTGTACGGTTTCTCGCTGATTCCCTACGGCGTCTTCAACGTCATCAGCCCGAATCTCTACGACTTCGGCAACAACTTCATCATCGAAGGCAAATTCGATCGCGTCCTGCTTCGCCCCGTCTCCTCCTTGTTCCAGGTGCTCTTCGAAACTTTCCGGATCGAATCGCTTCAGGAAGTCGCCACCGGATTGTTCTGCATCATCTGGGCCATGCGCAGCCTCGGCATCCCGTGGAATCCGGTGCGCCTTGCCATGCTTCTCTTTTTCGGACTCTGCGCTGCAGTCATTTACATCTCGGTTTTCTTGATTCTTTCAACCGTCTCGTTCTGGTTCGAAGATCGAATCGGCGTGCACCCACCGGTCTGGAACGTCATCGCCTTCGGCCGCTATCCACTTTCGATCTACAGCGGCGTGGTCCAATTCTTCCTTTGCTGGATTGTCCCCTTCGGCCTCGCATCGTTTTATCCCAGCGTTCGCATCCTGGGACGCACCACCGCGCCCGAGCTCGCGCCGCTCGTTCCGCTGGTAGCGGTCGCTTTCCTCACACTCGCGATTTCATTGTGGAATTTCGGGACGAAGCACTACTCCTCGACCGGCTCGTAGAACTTAAACGCATTGCGCGCCGCAGGGACCGCAGGGCGCTACAGGCAGGAAATCAAACCACTTTCAGGATCATGATCACGCGGTCGTCTTCATGCGTGCCGCCGCGCGAAAACAAATCCACTTCCGTCAATACCGACTGCACGATCTGCTCGGCCGAAAGCGCTCGCTCTCGCGCCACCAGATCCACCAGCTTCTGGGAACCGAATTCCTCTTCTTTTGCGTTATCCGCTTCGGTGATTCCGTCCGTGCACGCCACCACAATGTCGCCAGAGTGCAGCTTCACATGACCGCGCTCGTAGCGAACCCCCGGAAACAATCCGACCACCATTCCGCCTTCTGTCAAATAATCTACTTTTCCGGTCGCGCGGATCACCGCCGGCTGCACGTGCCCCGCGTTTACATAATGAAGTGTGCGGTGAGGCTTATCCAGCAAGGCCACGAACATGGTCATGAATTTCTGTCCGCGTGTATCCGCCAGCATCATGTCGCTCAGCGAACCAACCAGCCGCTCGAGCGAATGTACGTGAGCGAGCAGCGCGTGCAGTGTGGCCTGCAGGTTCGCCATCACCATTGCCGAACCCACGCCCTTGCCTTCCACGTCCGCCACCACGATCAGCACATTGTCCGGCGGCAGCGCGATGAAATCGTAATAGTCGCCGCCTACTTCCAGCGAAGGCCGGTGCGAAACCGCAAAATCAAATCCATCGAGCTGCGGCGGACGCTCGGGCAGTAGGCCTACCTGAATGCTGCGCGCCAGTGCCAAATCCCGTTCCATGCGCTGCTTGTGCAGCAGATCGCGATGCAGCTGCGCGTTTTCCAGCGCCAGCGCCACGTGATCCGAAATCGCGCTCAGCAAATTTTCGTTCGCCCGCGTGAACGGCCCGTTTTTCTTGTTCAGCAATTGCAGCACGCCAATCGTTTCGCCGCTCTTGCTGCGAATCGGCAGGCAAAGCAGCGACTTCGTTCGGAATCCCAGCCGCAAATCCACTTCCGGCTCAAATCGCGAATCCAAGTACGCGTCTTCCAGATTCACTTTCTCGCCGTGCTCCGCCACCCAGCCCGCAATTCCCTTGGTGATCGGCAACCGGATTTCGTGCTGGTCCAGTCCCAATCCCACGAGCGACCAGATCTCGCCCGCATCGCGATCCACTAGAAATACCGTCCCGCGCTCCGCTCCGGTGTGCCGCGTGGTCAGTTGCAGAATAATGTTCAGCAGCTCCGCCAAGTCCAGCGTCGAATTCAGCCGCTTGGTCGCCTCCACAATCGTCGAAAGCTCGATCAACGCGTTGCGCCGGTCGCTGCTCTCGAGTGCCAACTCCGCATAGCGGCGGAACAAATCCAGCCACCCGCGCGTTTTTTCGTCCAGCTTTCCTTTGGGATGCGCTTCCAGAATTCCTACGGGGATTTCGCCGCGGCCCAGAATCCACGCGTGCGGATGCCGGGTTACTCCCGATTCTTTGCCGCGCAAAACTTTTTCGATGTGATTGTAATCCGCGGTGGGGACCTTACCGCTTTCGTGCCAGACCACCGGCGAACCGTTGACGATCCGCCAAAGCCGCGCGCCTTCCAGTCGCCCCGGCGCCAGCAACTTCACAATCTGCGCCGCCACGTCTCCAGGATCCACTTCCGGATTTAACTTCGTCACAACCCGTTCGAGTGTCTCCGGCTCTTTCTTCTTTTTCGCGGGGCGCTTGGTCGGCTTTCGCTTGATCATGCGTTCCCTTTGTATTCAATCACCAGAATCGTGATGTCGTCAGACTGCGCCGCTCCCTGGGTAAATACGCGCATCCCTTCGCGAATCGAATCGCCCAACTCCTGCACGTTCGCGCCTTTGAACTCTTCCAGAATCGCTCGCAGCCGTGCTTCCTCAAACAATTCATTCTGCACGTTGCTCGCTTCCGAAACTCCGTCCGTGTAGATCACCAGGTAATCGCCGGGTTCCACTTGTACGCGCGAGCTTTGATATTCCGCCTCCGCAAACATTCCCACCGGAAAATTCGCCGACCCCAATCCTTCCAGGCCGCCCTTCTTGCGTTTCAGCAGCGGCGGCACATGTCCCGCGTTCACATATTCAAACCGACCCATCTTGTCCAAAATTCCGTAGAACACCGTCGCGTATCGGTCTTCTCCGCTGCGTTCGCACAAATACTGGTTCACGCGCGAGAAAACTCCAGGCAGCGAAATGTCCATCGCGGCGGTCGTGAAGAAAACGCCTTGCAGCAGCGTCGCCAGCAGCGCGGCCGAAATTCCCTTACCCGAAACGTCGCCCACGAAAAATCCGTGCCGCCCGCCGCCCAACTCGATCACGTCGAAACAATCGCCGCCCACCGAATGGCACGACAGCGTCGATCCCGCCACTGCCACGTCCGGCAGATTTGGCAGCGCCTTCGGCAACAAATTTTTCTGAATCTGGCTAGCGATCTCGATCTCATGGTCCAGCCGCTGCTTCGCGCGCGAAGACGCAAACAATCGCGCATTTTCAACCACCGTCGCCGCTTCGCGCGCCAGCGTTCGCAATACGTCGCGGTCCAAATCCGTAAACGCACTCGACGGCACATGGCTATCCAGATACAACACGCCGAGCAGTTCGCCCTGCCGCGTAGAAATCGTCGCGTCGAGAGTTTCGATCACCGGCAGCTTGTCCACCGGAATCGCGATCACCGTGTGCAGTTCGAGCCGCGCCACCGATTCCTGCTGGTTCATTCCGTCTTCGCCGGTGTCGCTCACGATCAATTCGCGCCGCGTCTGCGCCACGCGTTTCACCACCGACTGCGACACTTGCAGTTGGTCCGGCCGCAGCGTGCCGCGCTGCGCGTCTCGCGCCACGATCATCTGCAATTCGTTCGACTCATTTGCCAGCAGCAGCACGCCGCGCTCGGTTCCCGTCACTTGAATGGCCGCATCCACCACCGCGGTCAACACATCTTCGAGCGACAATCCCGTGCCCAGCGTCCGCGCTACCTCGAGCAGTACGCCCAGGTGATACAGCTCGCGCGAGCCGGACTGCGTCGGCGCCGGCGCTTCCACGCGCTCCACCAGCTCTTCGATTGTGGCGCCCTCGCCCAGAAAAATCAGCTTGTACGAATCCGCCATGCCGAAATCGATTCGATCTTTCGGCTGCAACTCGTGCCGCAGGCTCTTTTCGCCATTAATGTACGTCCCGTGGCGGCTGCCCATATCCTCCAGCACCATCGCGCCATTCACGGACACGATCTGGGCCTGTTGGCGGCTGATGCGGCTGTCGCGCAGCGTCAATTCATTGCCCGCTTGCCGGCCGATGCGAAATGGCGTCGTGGTCACAGGCACTTCCCTGCGAACGCCGTTCGGTTCGATCACTACTACTCTAGGAGCTCGTGGCATGGTGTTGTGTTTGCTTCACTGAGCGGGCGGACGTACAACGGCTGCCGCGCCCAGACGCGACCTTGGGGCACGGGACATGGTAGGTAAACTCGCGCCCGAAGTAAATAGGCGACGGCGTCTCCGCCGCCAATTCATCGCGACCCCGCTCACGGCACGTCGATTTCTTCCTTCGTGTACCGGTTGCCGTACCGTGGGGCCGCGTGTAAACTTCCTCCGGTTGTCTTTCTGCGTTTCTCTCGCATTCACTCACAACCAAAACGCCCAGCCGCACGTCGAACACGACTGAACCCGAATTCTGGAGGAATCATGAAGCGCACTCTGACCGCCTTGGGACTGATCGCCGCTCTTTCCTGGCCCGTCCCCGCCGCAGACACTAAAGAATGCGACCGCGTCCAAAACGCCGGCGAAGTCACCAAAGAAATTATGGATATTCCCGAAGACATCCCGCAGAACGTGATCGACCACGCCGATTGCGTCGTCGTGCTCCCCTCCGTTCTGAAAGCGGCGTTCATTGTCGGCGGCAGCTACGGTCGCGGCGTGATGACCTGCCGTGGCGGCGCGGACTTCAAAGGTCCGTGGGGCGCTCCGACCATGATGGCTCTCGAAGGCGGCAGCTTCGGATTTCAAATCGGCGGCCAAGCCACCGATTTCGTCCTGCTGCTGATGAATCAGCGCGCGGCCAGCAGCATTCTCTACAGCAAAGTGAAACTGGGCGGCGACGCTTCCATCGCTGCCGGACCGGTCGGCCGCTCCGCCTCCGCCGAAACCGATGCCACCATGCGCGCCGAAGTTTTGTCCTACTCGCGTTCGCGCGGAATCTTCATCGGCGTTTCGCTTACCGGTTCCACGCTTCGCCCCGATAACGACGCCAACCGCTCTCTCTACGATAAATCGCTCGACGCCAAAGACATCGTTTTGAACGGCGTTGTGCCGGCCCCGGATTGCGCCAAATTGTTGATCGAAACCCTGAATCACCATTCGCCGAAGAATCTTTCCGGAAACTAAAATTCATTTGTGAGTCGAAGAATGAACAAGATCAGAACGCGATCGCTGTCGCTTGCATGCGTGTTTTCCGTGGCCGCGCTTTGGGCCGCCGCTCCTCTCTCCGCTCAAACCAAAACCGCGCAGTCCGGTTCGCCCAACGCCACTTCCTTTCAGGTGGACGTGGACGCATCCAAACAATGGGTCGACACCAAAGTCGATCTCCGCGGCGGCGAAAAAATCAAAATCACCGCCACCGGCACGATCACCTATCCGGCCGATAAGAAGCATCCCGATGGCCGCACCCTCGGCCCCGACGGCTTGCCTCGCGCGTTTGAAGACTTAATCCACGAATATGCCGTCACCGATGGTGGCCACGGCGAGCTTATCGGAAGGCTTGGTTCGGACGATGGCGCGCAGGCTTTTGCCGTTGGCGCGTCGCTGGACTACGAAGCGCCTGTCGCCGGTCGCCTGTTTCTCGGAATCAACCAGAGCATGAAAGACGCGGCCGCCGCGACTGGAAATTTCCAGGTGAAAATCGAAGTGATCGATCCGGGCCTCAGCACCGCCACTGCCATCGCGATCGGCGGCCCGCCCGAAACTCCTATACCCGGCATCACCGCTGAAATTCTTGCCGCCGTTCCTCGCCGCATCTCCGACGAAAAAGGCAAACCCGGCGACATGGTGAATATTTTTATCGTCGGCTCCAAGGAACAGGTTGAAAAGGTATTCGCTCGCGCCGGATGGGTGCAGGTCGATCGCTCGGTCGAAAATTCCGTGATGAACGCCATCACCGACTCGATCGAGAAAAAAGATTATCTGACCATGCCGATGAGCACTCTATATCTGTTCGATCGTCCGCAGGATTACGGCTTCGCTCACGCCGAGCCCGTCCGCGTTGCCATGTCGCGAAATCACCTGCGCGTCTGGAAATCCACATTCATCGTGGACGGCCAGCCGCTCTGGTGCATCGCCGCCACGCACGATATCGGATTCGAACGCGACCAGCGCAACAACGGCCTCACCCACAAAATCGATCCGGCGATCGACGGCGAACGTGAATACGTCAACGACACCCTTTCCGGCACCGGCATCGTGGTGCAGCGCACTCACGTGACGCCGAAAGATCCGCTCACCACCGCCAACACAGCCACCGGCGGCAGCTTTCACTCCGACGGCCGCATCCTGGTCCTCGTGCTCAGCCAGGCGCCCGCCGATTCCGCGGCGAAGTAACGCGCTAAATGGTGAACTCGGTCGATCGAATTTGATCGTTGGTGTAGTCGTTTGAAGGTTTGCGGACTTCCGCGCGGTTCATCGAGGCAACGTCGCCCGCGGTCAGAATGATTTCAGCAGTTGCCCGTTCGATTCGATCGAATTGCTGATCCGCCGGATTGTCTCCCTCAGCCGCACCGCCAGATCCACCACCGTCTGCACTCGCTGCGCATCCGAAGTGCTCAAATGCGCTCCGTGAGCCAGCAGCAATTCCGCGTTCCCCAGAATTCCCGTCAGCGGATTGTTGATCTCATGCCGGAAAATCTCGGCGAGTTCCTCCGACACTTCGCGTTCCATCGCGCCGAACCGAATCGATTGCGATGCCGCCGCCCGCAAATGCCGTTCCGCGAGGCTCACGGCCAGCGGCACAAAATCCCCGTACTTAGCCACAAAATCCACTTTGCCTTCGGTGACGAATTTCACCGCCTCATTCTGCCGCGAACAATCGGCAATCAGCACCACCGGCGCGGTACCCGTCAGTTGGCTCAAAAACTCGTTCAGCCGCACTCCCTCCACGATTCCATCGTCCAACACGATTACTTGTGCCGATGCTTCGGAAAAATTCTCCAGCAGCTCGGTCAGGCTTCGCGCCACGTGGACTGTCCGCGCGTTCACGCGGTGTTTCAAATCGAGCGACACCCGCCGCGCCACCAACGCGTCTGGAATTCCCACCAGCACTCGTGATTCTTGTTTCATCGCTCGTGCGTTCTGCGCCGAAGCCATCTCGCTCAACCCCTCCCGTCCGTCGCTCTCGCTTTCGTTCCGGCCGCTGACGGCGCCGCGCCTGCAGAGTTCGTCTGCACTAAGTTCGGACGCCCACTCAACCGACGGTTCACGGCCAGCCGCAATTCCTCCACCAGAAACGGTTTTGCCAGATACGGCAATCCCGATTCCTCCAAAAATCGCGCGGTCCGCGGCGCCAGCGTGTCGCCGGTAATAAAAACAATGTGGTTTTGGTGCGGACTGCCGGCCTGCACCAGCGCGTCGTAAAACGCCGGACCATCGAGCCTCGGCATCCGCAAATCGCAAATCACCAGATCGTATTCGCAACGCGCGAGGCGCGTCAGCCCTTCCTGGCTATCGAGCACTGCGTCCACGTGATGCCCTTCCTCCCTCAACACGTCCACCACCAGCTGCGCCACCGAGGGCTCGTCTTCCACAACTAAAATTCTGCTCGCCACCGCCGACCCTACAAGTTCACGCGTCAACTCCGGCAGGGGATACGATTCCTCGGCTTGCTTCACCGTCACTGGCAGCTCCACCACAAACGTCGCTCCGCCCGCCGCGCGGTGTTCGAGTGACACTTCGCCTTCGTGCTGCTTCACGATTCCGTACACGATCGAAAGTCCAAGCCCCGTGCCTACGCCGGGCGGCTTCGTTGTGAAAAACGGCTCAAAGATTCGCGACGCGATTTCCTTCGGAATTCCCGGGCCGTCATCCGAAATCTCGAGGGCAATTCGCTCGTTCGCCGCGCGCCGCGTGCGAATCCATATCCGCCCCTGCCCTCGCGAATGCAGCAGCGCCTGCTCGGCGTTCACCACCAGATTCAGCACCGCCTGCTGCAGTTGGTGCGAATCCGCCAGCGTTTCCGGTAAATCCGCAGCGAGCGCGCATTCCACCACGATGTTTTGAACTTTCAGTTCGTAACTGCGCAGCGCCAACGCGCGCTCCACAATCTCGTTCAGGTTCACGCGCGTACGCTCCGGCTTGTTCTCTCGCGCGAAATACAGCAGATTTTTCACGATACGCGTCGCCCGCTCGGCCTCTTCAAACACTTTCCGCGCCTCGGCGTATTGATCCGGTTTCAGTCCGTGGCTC
Source organism: uncultured Acidobacteriota bacterium (assembly GCA_963719065.1). Taxonomy (GTDB): domain Bacteria; phylum Acidobacteriota; class Terriglobia; order Acidiferrales; family UBA7541; genus Palsa-295. The sequence continues at coordinate 355,535 of CAVRAM010000002.1, forward strand.
AGCAACAATTGCGCGTATCCCATGATCGCGGTCAGCGGATTGTTCAGCTCGTGCGCAATGCCACTCACCAAATGCCCCAGCGCCGCCATTTTCTCGGTCTGCAGCAGTTTGGTTTGCAGTTGCCGTTCGCCGGTCACGTCGTAATAAATTTCCAGCCATCCGATTTTCCGGTTCTGCGCATCCAGCACCGGACGCGAAAATCGCTCGATCACTCGCCGCGCCGGACGCGCAATTTCCAATTCGTCGTGCGAAGGCTCGCCTTCTCCCGCCGCAAACGAATTCCACGGCGCCACAAACGCCGCCGCACTATCGAATCGCGGCCCCAGAAATGCCTGAATATCCTCCGCCGTTTCGATCGCCCGCAAATTCGAAGCGTCCAGCCCGAACAGTTGCCCGAACCGCGCGTTCGAATGCCGCACGTTCCCTTCCGAGTCCAGCACCAGCACTCCCACGCGCACCGAATCCAGAATCGATCGGATTTCCGCCTCCGACCGTTTCCACTTCCATTCCGCCCGCTGCACGATCGATCCTTCTTCAATGCACAGCAGCCGGTGCTTGGTCGCGCCCGCGGTCGGTCGCCACGCCACACGCACCGCAAGGCCGGTCGTCAGCGTCGCGTCAAACGAAGTCACCGCGCTTTGTCCCGCGCGCCCCGCCGGAATTTTCGACAAGCTTGCCGCCACGTCGCCCGCGAAAAAATCCGCCAGCGACACCGCTCCCATCCCCGGGCGCATCCTCAAAAACTCGCGCGCCCTCGCGTTCGCCCACTGGATCTGCCCCAGACCGTCGATCACCACCAGTGCTTCGCCGCTCACCTCAAACGCCGCGCGAAACACCGCATCGATCTCAAATCCACTGCGCACCGCCCCCACATCCACGCTCGTCCCGCGGACGCCAGACTGCAACGCCTGCTCGGCTCGTGCCGCGCCTCCGCCCGGCTGCCCGCGCCTCACAATTCACCTCCGCGCACAACCGTGTGTCCGCGCGGGCCCAAGCTAGTCTCGACGGAAAATGGGGCTGGGTTCATGCAGAGTCCCCCTGCATGATTCGGTCCACCGGCAATTTGAATTGGCGGGATGTGAACTTCGAGGAATTATCGATCTAGAGCAGGGTTTTCGAATCGCGAGCGGACAGCAAATCAGAAAATTAGAAAATTCTTTCCCAGTTCGATTTCTCCGTTCCTACCTGGGAATCTCACTCCGCGAGCGCCGTCGATTGCGGAGAATCCTAACGTGTGCGGTCAGCGCGGCGCGAACGCGCACGCTTCCATCGTCGACCTCACTTCAATTCGACGACATGGCCGCATCCTTCAATCTCGCCCGCTCGGCCTCGTACTGCTTAAGTTTCCGGTACAGAGTCGTCTTCCCAATCCGCAGTAACTGAGCCGCGCGCATCTTGTCGCCGCCCGATTCCACCAGCGCCCTTTCGATCGCTCGCTTCTCCATTTCCTCCAGCGGCAAAAACTCATCGGTTTGCGGAGCCCGTGCGCTGGAAAAATTGTGCAGGCTCGAAGGCAAATCCGCGATCTGCAGGATCGGCCCCGAACTGAGCGCAATCGCCCGCTCCACCGCGTTCTCTAGTTCGCGGACATTTCCCGGCCAGTCGTACGAAATCATCCGGTACATCGCATCTTCCGAAAATGTGTACGTCTTCTCGCTCGATTCGCCGTGCTTTTCAAGGAACCTATTCACCAGAATCGGAATATCCGTCTTCCTCTCTCGCAGCGGCGGCAATTTAATCTGAACCACGTTCAACCGGAAAAATAAATCCTGCCGGAACGTTCCCTGCCGGATCATGTGTTCCAGGTCGCGATTGGTCGCCGCAATCACCCGCGCCGAAAGTGGTACATGATCGGTTCCGCCCACCGGACGAATTTCCTTTTCCTGAATCGCTCGCAAAAGCTTGGCCTGCAGGTCCGTCGGCAGTTCGCCAATCTCATCGAGGAACAACGTCCCGTTGTCCGCCATCTCCATCAATCCCTGCTTGGTGTGATTCGCGCCCGTAAATGCACCTTTCACGTGCCCAAACAATTCCGCTTCGATCAGCGTCGGCACCAGCGCCGAGCAATCCACCGGCACGAACGGTTTGTTCCGTCGCATCCCGGAAAAATGAATCGAGCGTGCCACCAATTCTTTTCCGGTTCCGCTCTCGCCCAGGATCAGCACCGGATACCCGTGCTGGCTCACCTTCTCCACGAGCTTGTATACCCGCTGCATCTTGGGCGATACGCCGATCATCCCCGCAAATCCCGGCCGCGTCCGCAGAGTTTCCCGCAGCACGCGATTCTCATTGTCGGTTTCAAACATCCGCACCATCCGGTCGAGCTTGCTTCGCAGCTCCGGAATGTGAAACGGCTTGGTGATGTAATCCGCCGCGCCCATCTTCGTCGCTTCCACGGCGTTCTCGATCGTTCCGTACTGCGTCAGCATCATCACCGACGTCTGCGGATACGTCTCTCGAATCCGCTTCAGCAATTCCAGCCCGCCCATCCGCGGCACGCGCAAATCGGTGATCACAATGTCCACCGGACCCTGCTCCAAAATCTCCAGCGCCTGCTCGGTCGTAGCCGCCGTCCGCGTCCGCAATCCCGCGTCGCTCACCACGTCATGGCACAAGCTGCGCGTGGTGTCTTCGTCGTCCACGATCAGCACCGTCGCTGTCACCGGCCGTTCGATCGAATACGCAGTTCCAGAGGCGGATGAAGTCACGATTCCCCCTTTGAATTAAGCTTTCCCAATCGCACCCTGCAATGGCCCTACCAAATGGGAATTTTCCCGCTTTGAAGTATTCGCCTTACTTACGGCTGCACATCGGTTTGAATTGCGCGGAGTTTAGTGCCGGAATGGAACAGGTCGCAAGTCGCAGAACTACGGGATCTTCAAACGGGTCTTTACCTACAATTCGCTCCCGAATCAGTAGAATTCCGATTCGGGAATTAATTTCGATTTGGGTCACGCGTGGCCGACACCGACGACCAGAGTACAAAGACGCAACGCCCGCGCTTACCGCAGATCCATCATAAATACGCCATCATTCGCCGAACCCAAATACAAGTGCGCGCCATCCGGTGACAGCGTTAGCACCGGAAATAGATCGCCCGCCCCGCCCGCGCCGGCCTCTCCGGTCTGGACGCGCGTCCACGAACCGCCTGCGTCGAGCGATTGATACACTCCGCCGCTCTGCATCGACACCGTCCACCGTGAACCAGCCAGCACGGCGTCGGCCGGCTGCCCGCCCGGCAACCCTTGCTGCACGCTCGCCCATGTGCGCCCGCCGTCGTGCGATGAAAATACGCCGCTCGGTGAAAACGCCAGCAACGTGTCGCCTTGCCAGACCAATCGCAGCACTCCGCCCGAATGCAAATCCAGATCGTGCCAGGTCCATGTGTCGCCACCGTCGTCGGAATAAACCATTCCCCGCGACGACGCCACGCGGATCGACATCCCCGCGTCGTCTGTCTGTACCGACCGCACCGGCACATCCTCGGGACCGAACGGAATTTTCGTCCAGCTTCCGCCGTTGTTTTTCGAAAACAAAAGTCCGTCATCCGTCGCCGCGTACCAACCGCGCCGGCTGAACGCCAGTTCCTGAATTTTCGATCCGAGCGAGCTCTGCTTCAGCCATACGTTCGCGCCGCGATCGAACCGCGCCAGTCCCCCGGCCAGCAGCGGCGCGCGCCATCCGTCCGGCGTCTCGATAATTTCCGCCAGACCCAGCGTGCCGGCATTGCGGCCCATCGGCTTCCACGTCTCGCCGCCGTCTTCGCTGATCTGCGCCGCTGTCTCCGCATCCTCGAGCAGCACCGCGACCGGATGCGTGCTCGCCGCTCCCGCAGCGATCGAAACCACACGCTGGTGTACAAATCCGTCGTTCGCTCGGCGCAAATGCGCACCACCGTCATCACTGATCAGAATTCCCTGCTGCTCAGCTCCTACAATAATTCTGCGATGTGGAGACTCACCGCCTTTCGCCGCTCCGTATCCGTACACAATCGCGATCGCGCTGATGGTCCAGTCCGCCGGCGTCGCCCGGTTCCACGAGTTCCCCGAATCCTTCGACAGCCACAACCCCTCGTTCGTGCCCGCATACAAATTCTGCGGAGCGTGCCAATCCTGCCGCAGCGCGTACGTTCGTCGCGACGAATATGGAATTCCCGCGATCTTGGTCCACTGCGATCCGCCCGATTCGCTGCTGTAAATTCCCGAGCATGCACTCGCCAGGATTTTTCCCGGCTGCTCGGCATCTACCGCCAGGCTCAGCACGTCCGAATCGTCCAGCATTCCGTCGTGAATCGCGATCCAGTGTTCGCCGCCATCCTTGGTTTTCCACGGCAAATGAAACGTGCCCACGTACAGCACCGCCGAATCGAACGGATCAAACGCCAGCGAATCCACATTCCCCAGTTCGGTGTAATCCTCCGGCGTGATTCGCTTCCAGCTCTCGCCGTGGTCGCGCGATAAAAACACTCCATCCAGTCCGCCCGCGGCGATGATGTTCGGATCCGACGGCGCCTGCGCCAGCGCCCGCAGCGCGTGCCCGCCCAGTCCCTCATTCTTCCAGGTACGTCCCCCGTCGGTGCTCGCATACACCGCGCCGCTCTCGCCGCTTTTTCCGCGCGTCCAAGTCGTTGCGAAAATCGTCCGGCCGTCGCGCTCATCCGCAATCAACGCGCTCACCACCGCCGACGCGTCGTCTCCCGCTCGTCCGAGGCGCGTCCAATGCTCGCCCGCATCGGTCGAACCAAACACGTGACCATCCGTCGTGCCCAGATACACCGTTCCCGGATGCATCGCATCGGCGGCCAGCGAACGCACGTCTCCGCCCGTCGGTCCCGGAGCTTGAAATAGTTGGCAGAAAACCGCAGGAGCGATAGCACAGCACACGCAAGCGGCGAGAAAGGGGCGAATAAGGCGCACGAGGCTTCCTGAAAGTTGAGTGATCTATATCAAGCGGTGGATTTTGCCACGAACACGCGCGGCGCTTTCAGCCAAATTTGTTTTGCATCACAAAGAATTCGCATTTCACGGCCGCGATCCCGCCGCATAGACGTTGCTATTCGGTCGCGCCGTCGGGAACCAGCTTCACGTCCGCGCGGCGATTGTCATCGCCCGCGCCATCGGTGCCGGCCATGCCTCGCGTCTCTACGCGCGAAGCGTCGACTCGCTTTTTGCCGACCAGATATTTCTGGCAGCTTGCCGCTCGCGCCGTCGCCAAATTATCAGCGTGCGCTTCTTTCGGGTCCGCGTAGCCCACGAGCACCACTTTTGCTTTAGGATCGCTCGCGAGCCGGACAGCCGCATCATCAAGCATCCGCTGGCACACGTTGTCCGCGTACGAGCTGTTCGCTTTGAACTTGCACGCCGCAATGATACTGGCAGTCGGCGGCGCCGGAGGAGCCTGCACTGTCACGTTCGTGGTGCAATCGCAAGCAGAATGCGCCGTATTTTCCGCGCGTCCTGTCACCGTGTATGTTCCCGGCTGCAGCCCGGACGTATCGAGCTGCACGTTCGGTCCACTGCCCACAATCTGTCCGCCGTTGGTCTGCCACGTGTACGTCAGCGGCAATCCCGAAGGATCGTTCACCGTCGCCGCAATCTGTGCGCGCTCGCCGGCCGTCACCGATGATCGGTCCGCCGCGCAACTCATCGTCGGTGCCACCGGTACCGGCTTCGGCTGCACAGTGATATTCGCCGAGCAGCTGGCCGTCTTCCCCGTTCCATCATCCACACGCGACGTAATCGTATAATTTCCCGCCGCCGCGCCCGCCGAATCCCACCGCACGTACGCTCCCACGCCGGAAACTTTTCCGCCGTTGGCCGTCCACGTGTACGTCAGCGGGTGCCCATTCGCATCGGTGCCCGTCGCGGTGAATACCACCGCGTCGTTCGATCCTTCCATCACCGACGATTTTTCTCCCGCGCACGAAGCCGTCACGTTATCCGGAGGCAGCGGCTTTTCCGGCCAGTATGCACCCGCCAGCTTGATCACAAATCCGTTCCGGTCCGTGTGATTGTTCAAATTCATGTTGTACCGGTAGCCCAGATCCAGCGCCATGTGCTTCCAGGCGTAAATCCGCACGCCGGTCACGTTGTCCACCGGATCGCGCGCGCCAAAGGTGGTATTCGGAGTTCCCCGATGCACAAAGATCAGCCCGTCGTATTCGGTCATGATCTGAAATCGCTTGGTCGGGAAAATCAGCAATCCGGCGCCCACCTGCATCTGGTCCGCCAGGCTCAACACCAGCGTCTCGGTCGTCCCGCCCGACGTCACGTTGAAACTCGAATTCCGCATGAACCGGTACGAGAAGTTCGCCGTCGCCAGAATGCTGTGGTGCAACAGCGTCTTGCTTGCTTCCGCTCCGATTCCGTAATTGAATTTTCCGTACTGCACCTGATTGCTCAGCAGGCTGCTGTATCCGGTCTGCGTCGGAATATAAAAATCATTTCGGATCGAAAGGCTCAGCGGCTTTCCCTTCCGCTCAGACATCAGCCCAATCTTGAATCCCAGATCGATTTCTCCCACTCCGCCGCCGTTGTGCGAAGCAAACGGCGCATCCTCCACATACGCGGGAGGAAATCCAGTCGACGGAATGATCGACGGATAAATCGTATTCAGATATTGCGGATTCAGTGCGTTCACCGACGAAAGGCTCAACAGGCTCGGATCGCCCACGTGGATGTGGTCATACGCGTTGATCTGGAAAAATCCGGAGAGCCAGTTCGTGATTCCGATTCCAAACGATGGAATGAATTGCAGCGACGTGATATCGCCGGGCATGCGCGAAAACTTGTTCGCGCCCATATCCACATCGAATCCGCCCTTGGGCAAAATATCTCCGGTCTCAAGCGTAAAAAGCCCCGGATTACCGTCGAGCGCCGGCATCGGATTCCACTTGATGCTGTTGTTGTACGCTTCCGCCGATTGATACGAGCCATCACCCGCCGCGCTCGCGTCCGCCGCTGCCGCCATGCGTGAGGGCAACGCAGGCTTCAGCGCGGCCGAAGTTCCGTCGGTTTTCAGTTTGTCCGTCCCCGCATCCTTCGTGGCAGCGGTTGCAGTGGTGGAATCCGTCGTTTTCGCAGCGGGCGCATTGCTGGAATTGCCCGAAGCGTCCCCAGAAGTGTCCGTCGTCGTGCCGGTCGTGGAGTTCGCCGAGGCGCTCGCCTTCGTGCTTGTGTCGTCGCCCTTCGCCGTCTTCGCGTCATCCGCGAAACAGCCGCTCGCCAACACCAAGCCCGCCAGCCCCAGGAGTGTGATCCGTTCCAGACACTTCATTGAAGCCTCCAAATATCACGTGAGACGGATTTCACTCCGCTCTCGAAAGTCGTATATGAATGTGCGCGTTGCACAGTCGGGGATACCCCTGCACTTACACAAAGGGGCCCAAAAAGGGAGTGGGGCGACTCGTCCCAGGCAAAGCGGCGAAACCGAGCGCAGTATAATTCAGGCGCGCCCCGTTCCAGTACTATTTTTTCTGATTCCCCAGGCTCTTGCGTGGCAACCCGTGGTTCTTGCAATTCGGCGTGTCCGCGACCCCTTACCAATCCGAAATCTGCGTCGCGTTCCTGCCTCTGATTTCTGTTATACTCGGCTCAGTTGTTCTCCGCTTTCTACTCCAGCAGAGAGCGCTAATCCAAAGTTTCGGAGGCGCTATGTTCCGCTGGAAATTTCTCGCCATTTTCGTCGCATGCTTGTCCTTTTCTGTAATTCCCAGCTACGCCCAATCGCAGGACGCTTCCGTCGATTCCGATGCGCAGCAGACCCCGTCTGCTGGCGCGCCGGGCACCCGTTTCATGGTCACTCTCGATACGCGCATTTCCACCAAGCAGGACAAAGCCGGAAAACCGTTCCTCGCCCACACTCTTGATGAAGTCGCGACAGAAGACGGTGCCGTGCTTCCCGCCGGCACTCCGGTTCGCGGCCACATCGTAAAAATCCGTCCCGCCGAGCAGATGAGCAAAGCACGCCTCTGGCTCGCCTTCGACGAAATCAAAACTCCCCGCGGCTGGGCTCCTCTCGCCGCCGGAGTGATCGATATGCCCGACGAACAAAAGCTCCACGTCCTGTTCGATCGCGAAGGCGCTATCGAAATGACTCCCGTAAAGCGCGACACCGAAATCTACGCCGCTCTCGCCGCTGCCATGGCCGGTGCCGCTCCCGGAGTCGCCGCGAAAAACTCGAAAGACGCCGCCTCGGGCGCCGCGATGGCCGCCGTCGAAGCCTACATGGCCACCTCCGGCTTGGGCCAGGAACTCACGCTCGAGCAAAACGTCAAACTCGAACTCGTGCTGCAGCGCCCTCTCCACGCGCGCCGCACCTGATTTCGCGTTTCAATCTCTGCCGCGTTTTCTTGGCATTCGCCAGAACTGCTGGTAGATTCAGAAGTTGATGACCGCCGAAAGCTCAAACCAGCAGCGCATCCTCATCGTCGAGGACGAGGACAACGCACGCAAAGGCTACGAAGCCCTACTCCGCAAATGGAATTGGACCATCCTCGGCGTCGGCAGCGGTGAAGAAGCACTCGCCAAATTTCAGGAATTTCAGCCCAATCTGATCCTCGCCGACGTCGAGCTGCCGGGCATGAATGGCCTCGACCTGCTGAAACAGCTCGGCGACGAACTGCTGCAGATTCCCGTCATCATCATCACCGGCCGCGGCAGCGACGAACGCGTCATTCAGGCCATCGACGCCGGCGCCTACTGGTACATCGAAAAGCCTCTGAAGCCGCCCGTGCTTCGCGCCTTGCTCGAACGCGCTCTCGGCCACGCCCGCGATCAGAAAACCGTCGCCGCCCTTACACGCGACCTTCGCTCCGCCGGAAAAATCGGCGCCCTCGTCGGCACTTCCGACCCGATGCAGGAAGTTATGCGTCAGGTCGAAATCGCCGCGCCGTCCACCGCTTCCGTTTTAATCACCGGAGAAACCGGCTCCGGCAAGGAAATGGTCGCTCGCTCGATTCACATGCTGTCGCCGCGTGCGGAAAGGCCGTTCGTCGCCATCAACTGCTCCGCAATTCCTGAATCGCTGATGGAAAGCGAAATCTTCGGCCACGAAAAGGGAGCCTTCACCGGCGCCGCCGAACGCCGCATCGGCTGCTTCGAACTCGCCGATGGCGGCACACTACTTCTCGACGAAATTGGCGAAATGCCCGCGCCCACCCAGGCCAAGCTCCTGCGCGTCCTCGAAGACCGCAAAGTCCGCCGCCTCGGCGCCAAAGTCGAAACTCCCGTGGACGTTCGCGTTGTCGCCGCCACCAACAAAAATCCCGATCAAGCCGTCGCCGATGGCCACTTGCGCCAGGATTTGTATTTCCGCCTCAACGTGTTTCACATTCATTTGCCGCCGCTGCGCGAACACAAAGACGATCTGCCGTTGCTGATCGAAAATCTGCTCGCCGACATTTCCGTCAAGCACGATAAAAAAGTCAACTCGGTCGGCACCGACGTGATGGACCTTTTCAAATCCTATCCGTGGCCCGGCAATGTCCGCGAACTACGCAACGTGCTCGAGCGCGCGGCCATCGCATCCGATCGCGGCGTGATCACCCGCCAGCATTTGCCCTCCGAATTCGGCCGCGCAACCGCCATGACCACTCCCGGACTCGGCGGTATTCGCTTCCCCGTCGGCACCACCGTCGACGCCGTCGAACGCGAACTCATCATGCAGACTCTCGCGGCCACCAGCCAAAACAAGACGCGCGCCGCCGATCTGCTCGGCATCAGCTTGAAAACTCTTCACAACAAATTGAAAGAATACGAGGCGGGGCGGAAAGATGCGTCTCAGCCTGAAAACTAAATTCACCCTCTCGACCTCGCTGCTGGTCCTGGCGGTGGTCACATTGGTCTCGGGTCTCTACATCGCCCGCTTGATGCGCCAGACTCTGCGCCAGGCCGACGAACGCGCCCGTTTCGTCGCTCAGCAGGTTTTCCTCGCTTGCCAGAGCAGCTTGCTTGACGCTTCCCAACGTGGCGACGCTCCCGCGTCCGGCAGCGCCGAAGACGTCCGCGAATATATTCGCCGCACTCTCGACAACTCCAGCACTCTGAATTCAGTAATGGAATCGGCGATCGGCTATTCGCCCACCATCTACGAAATCACCATCAGCGACAAAGACGGCATCGTTCTGGTTTCCAGTGACGCCGCCCTTCGCGGCCAAAAACTCGCCGCTCGTCCGCCCATCTCGTCCCTCGTCCGCGGCCGTTTCTTCGATCAGATGAACACTCTCTACGGCCCCCCGCAGGTGTACGAAGATTCGCTGCCATTCAATCTCGCCACCGGTCCCTTCGGCGACATCCGCATCGGCCTGAACTCCGCGCTCATTCGCGATGAAATTTTCCCGGGCATCAAATCCGCGGGGCTCTACGCTCTCGGCGCGGTCTTGCTCTCTACGTTGCTCGCTTTCGTCGTCAGCCGCGCGTCTCTCGCGCCTCTCGAACGCATCTCGGCCCAACTCGACCGCATTTCCGCCGGTGAATTCGATCTCGAACCGGTCGAGCGCGGCGACGAACTCGGCGCTGTCAGCACCAAGATCATCGGCATCGGCAAACAGCTTCGCGACGTCCGCGAAATTTTCAGCACCCTGCGCGAAAATCTCGATCAGGTGATGAGCGGCCTGGAAGACGGCCTGCTTCTGTTCAACGCTTCCGGCCGCGCCGTTCTGGTCAGTCCTTCGGTCGAAAAATTCCTCGGCGGCCGTCTCGACCAGATGCGCGGTCGCCGCATCAGCGAAATTTTTCCAGAGGGCAACGCCATCCGCGACGCTCTCGGCATCAACGGTGAGCAAGTCCAGCCCGTCGAAAACGCCGAAGTCACCATCGAAGGCGCCAACGGCCCGCAGCGCATCGGCCTCAGCGCGCAAGTCGTCCGCGAACAGGGCGTTCCCATGGGCACCCTGATTACTCTGCGCGACGTCGAGTCCCTCGAACGCATCGGCAGCCAGCTACAGGTTTCCGAGCGCCTCGCCGCTCTCGGCCGCGTCACTGCCGGCGTCGCGCACGAAGTAAAAAACCCTTTGAACTCCATGCGCCTGTGGCTGGAAGTTTTGAAAGCCAACATGCCCGTCGATCCCGAACCACAGCAAGCCGTAAAAATGCTCGACAACGAAATCGATCGCCTCGATCGCGCCGTGAAAACGTTCCTCAATTTCACCAAGCCCGTCGAACTCATTCTCGAAGAAACCGATCTCCGCGAATTGCTCGACGAAGTTCTCGACGCCGCTCGTCCCTCCATCACCAAAGCGGGCGTCGAACTGAAAATGGATCTGCCCTCGCGCTTCCCTCCCGTCATGCTCGATCGCCAGCTCATGCATCAGGCCGTCTTAAACTTGCTCCTCAACGCTTCCGAGTTCACGCCGCCCGGCGGACGCATCGGCCTCAGCCTGCGCCGCAGCGGCGAGTACGCCGAAATCGCCGTCTCCGATTCCGGCAAGGGAATTTCCCCCGAAGATCAGAAAAAAATCTTTCAGCTTTTCTACACCACGCGCCCCGGCGGTTCCGGCATCGGCCTGGCCAATACCTTTCGGTTTGTACAGATACACAACGGTCAGATAGAATTTGAATCGGAACTGGGTCGCGGGACCACGTTTCGCATCGAGTTGCCGCTCGCGCGAACCCTCGAAGCGCCCGGCGGCAAAGTTCGTGATTTCAGTCAACCGTTTGCAGAAGAAAAAAGATAAATCAATGCCCAGCCGCAATTTGAAATCGTTCGAGTGCTTCGCTTTGGCGATTTGCGCTCTCTCGCTAATCGTGAGTGGGTGTGCGCGCAACACTGCCAAATCTTCGCCGCCGGTTGCCGCCGTTCCCGCGCCCGCCGAATCGAAACCAATCACCAACATCGCGCCGGATACCAACGCCTTGCCGCCGGTGGAAACCGTCACCCCGCCCGCTTCCAACACACCGCCGGTCGCCACCGAAATTCCCGTCACGCCCACTCACACCAAGCCTTCGCCTCCGCGCAAGCCCGCTCCGGAACCCGCCGCCGATAACTCCGCTTCCGAGCAGCCGGCCAAAACTCCCGCGCCGCAAATCGTTCCCCAAATTTCCGCCGGCGATCAGCAAAGCTACGAGCGCAAAACGCGGGACGACATGGCGGTCGCCCAGCAGAATCTCGATCAGGCCAACGGAAAACAGCTCAGCGCCGCGCAATCCGACCTCGTCCAGAAAATTCAAAGTTTTCTCGCTCAGTCGCGCGACGCCGCAAAATCCGGGGACTGGGCACGCGCCTCAGTCCTCTCCCAAAAAGCGCGCTTACTCTCCGTCGAACTGGTCGAGTCGTTCTAGCCTTCCGTCGCCGCCTCGCGAATTGCGCGATGCCATAATTCCCTTCGCTCCCGGGCGTGCGCGCAGGAGTACCTTCCGAATTTATCTTCGGCAATAGTTTCTATCGTTAAGGTTTGAATTGACGTGGTGCGAAAGACTACCGCGTAGCGATTCCATCCACTGCGACGATCGTCCTCGAATACTGCACATCCGTTTCGATCGCCACAACTCCTTGGATTCGTCCTGCGACGGTCGGCGCAAACGTCACCGTCACTAGACACGATCCTCCCGGCACCAAGGGTGACTGCGCTTCGCAATCGCTCGTATGTGAAAATGCCCCGCCGCTGTACACGTTCAGAATTTTCATCGGTGACGTGCTCGAATTCGTCAGCGTCAGAGCTCGTGTCGCCGTCGTCCCCGTTCGCTGCTCATCGAAATGCAGCGACGCCGGCACAGCATTCAAAATAAATCGCGCCACGTCCACTTGGACCACTGCCCGCGCCACCGTCTTTCCGCCGATTGCGTAAGTAGCCGTCGCCGTCGCGTGGCCCGGTGCTACCGCCGTGATCATCCGGTTCGCACTGATCGTCACCACACTCTCATTCGAACTCGCCATCGAAACCAGCGACGACTCCATCACGTCCACGTAACTTCCGTCGGCGAACTCCGCCAGCAGTTGCACCGGAAATTCTTCGCCCTGTGTCGTCAACTCAAGCGAGTGAAAATCCGTCGACATCGACACCGGCGCGTCCTCGCGTTCCACATCCACCAGAATCGTCGGCGAATCGACCGGCTGCTCGTCCTCCGTCACGCCCGTCGCCGTCAACATCGCACTGCCGGAACGCATATCGCGTGGAACAGTCATGGAAAGCTGCGCCGGAACGGATTCCTTCACTTCGCTAAATCCCATCGGAGACTCCCCGATCAGACCGACCATTTTCAGTTTCAATCCCGTTGGCGAAATCACAGTCACCGGCACCGTCTGCCCCTGATGCACGACCGCGCCCTCTGCGGGCGACTCGATGGCCAGCCCCATCACCGCCATATTTTGGGCCGCCGCGGAATTCGGCGACTGTGCCCACACTGCCGATGCGTCGACACCCGTCAGTATTGCAACGCCGGCAGCCAGCAATCCCATCTTCACTCGCATCCAAAAAGCATGATTCACAACGGGCGAACCGCAAATAGTACTCGCGGCCAACTCGTTCACTGAAGGTCAACACATCTCCCAACGCGCACACATTGGCAGCTCGCCACCCGTCGGCGTGCCGGCCCTCATGCGCTCCAACCCATTTTTGCTAAACTGAGAGTATGAATTCGTTCGATGTGGCCATCGTCGGCGGCGGAATCATCGGCACATCCATCGCGTTCGAACTCGCCTCCGCCGCTCTGCGCGTTGTGGTCCTCGATCGCCAGCAGCCGGGCCTCGAATCCTCCTGGGCCGCCGCCGGAATGCTCTCGCCCGGCCCGGACGCGCCCTCCGCCGTGCCTTTGGTGCCGTTCGCGAAAGACAGCTTCCGTCGCTATCCCGATTTCGTGGCCGCCATCGAAAATGCATCGCGCAAATCCGTGAACTTCGCGCGCCCCGCCACCATCGAAGCGTTTACCGGTCCCGGCGCTGAACAAAATCGTGACGCCATGCTCGCCCAGTACGACTCACTCGATCTTGAAATCGAGCCGCTCTCGCTCGACGCCGCGAAAAAACTCGAACCATCGTTCGGCCCTGCCGTCCGCGCCGCTGCCCTTCTCGCCGCAGAAGCCACCATCGAACCGCGCGCGCTGATGGCCGCGGCAATCGAAGCGTGCAAGAGTTCCGGCGTCGCTTTCCGCACCGGCCTTGCCGTCACATCATTTCTTCGCGACGGAAATCGCTGCACCGGCGTTCTCGCCGGCGCCGAAAAAATCTCCGCAAAGTTCGTCGTCCTCGCCGCCGGCAGCTTCTGCGCCACGCTCGCCGAAAATCAGGCCGGGCCGGAACTGAATTCTTTCGCCCGATTCGCTCCCACGCGTCCCGTCCGCGGCCAAATGCTCGCCCTTCGCGCGCCCAATCTGAAACTCGCGCGCGTTCTCCGCTCCGAGCACGCTTACGTCGTCCCTCGCGCAGACGGCTCCCTCATCGCGGGCAGCACTCTTGAAAATGTCGGATTTCAGAAGGAAGTCACTGCGGAAGGAAAACAGAAAATCCTGCACGGTATTTCGGAAATGATTCCCGCACTCGCGTCCGCGGAAATCATCGATTCATGGTCCGGCTTGCGTCCCGGCACCCCCGACAATCTACCGATCATCGGCCTCACCGATACCGACGGGCTGCTCGTCGCCACCGGACACTATCGCAACGGCATTCTGCTCGCGCCCGCCACCGCGCGTGTCATGCGTGACTTGATCGTCAGCGGAAACTCCAGCTTCGATATCGCGCCCTTCTCGCCGCTGCGATTCTCCGCCGCGCGTGCCGAAGGCGCAGCGTCTCGCGTCGCGCGCAACTAATTCCCGCCTGCTTCGCGCCAATCAAGAACACTAAAACGGATTCTTGTTTCGCACCGGCTCGCGATTCGGTGGCCCAGGCAATGCCGACGCCTGCCCCGGGCCGGTGAAGTGAATCTTGTCCGCGTCCAGATAAATCGAGCGGTCGATCACTGCCTCCACCGTAGAACCTCGCGGCAATTCCGCTTCCGGCCCGCGCGTGAGCAAAACCGCCGCCAGTCCCACCGCCGCGCCCACTCCCGCTCCAATTCCCACTCCCCGCGCGCCCTGCGTTGCCAGGCCGCCGATGCCGGCGCCCGCCGCGGTCGTCTTCGCCACCGTCGCCACTTTGTCCATCTTGTCGGTATCGCCGACGATCTGCCCTTCGCTGTTCGTCGTCTCGTTGCCGCCCGTTCCAGTTCCTGACGGTATCGCGTTCAAATTCACTTGGTACGCGTTCGGCAAAATCATCGACGTCAACTTGATCGAAAGCTCGGCTCGTCCCTTCACTCGCCCCGCGCGCTTCGATTCCGTCACTTCGCCACTCATGTACGATCCCGCCGGAATCACCACCTGCCCCGCAATCATCACCGGATACAGTGTCTCGAAATAAACTGGATCGCCCGGCCGCGCGCTTCGCGTCGAAATCGCGTTGTGCAACACCAGCGGAATGTGCGTTCCAGACGGCACCATAATTTTCGCGCCACTCGAAGTCGCGGATGCCGCAGCAGGTGTTGCTGTTGCAGTCGCCGCCGCATCCGAACTCGCCGCCGGCGCAGCCGCTGGAGTCGTGGCAGGGGAATCCGTCGCGGGCGTCGGGGCGGTCGCCGGAGCCGGGCTCGCGTTCGGAGCCGCCGCTGGCTTCGGAGGCTCAGCCTGCGGCGCCGGCGCCGGCCCCATCGGCCCTTCTTGCGCCCTTACCGGACACGCCGCAATCGCCGTCAGCAGCACCAATGCAGCCGCCGGCCAAACCTGCCATCGACCGGATTTCATCGCGATTTTCATGTACGTTCCTGTGTGTAATTCACTTCGGGCCGGCACTCCCTCTAAGGATGCAGCCCCGTTCCCGGAAGATGTCCCAGACCCCGCAGTTTCGGGCCCACCGCTCCCGGGAAAGTGCCCAATTCCGGCCCAAAACGGCATGTACGGGTACGACACCCGCGCACCATCACCCCATTCCAAGGCCCTATAATAACGATTGAGGTATCGCTTGGGAACCCTCCGCATCGCCAGCCAGTCCCTACCGTCTTCGCTTCGGCGCAAGACGCTCCTCATCGTTGCGGTCACGATGATCGGACTGGTCGGAGGTCTGTACGCCATCTCCAGTTTTCTGCTTCACCGCGGCTTTGGCAAGCTCGAAGAGCAATTCGCCACCGAAAACGTCGAACGCGCCGCCAGCGCCGTCTCGAACGATCTCGCCACTCTCGACCGAACCACCTCCGAATACGCTTCCTGGGACCAGACCTACGAGTTCGTTCATGGCCAACGCCCTTCCTACATAAACACCGAATTTCCCGCTTCCACGTTTCAGCAACTTCAAATCAGCTTCGTAGCGATCTATGACTCCTCCGGCAAGCAGCTGTTCGCCAAGGGCTTCGATCTCGAGCACGGCGGCGAAATCCCCATCCCCGACGGGATCGAAGCACACCTTACTCCTGGCTCGCTTCTGCTAACCCACGACTCGCTGAATTCTCGCGTCGCCGGCATCCTGGCTCTCAAAAACGGTCCCGTCCTCGTCGATTCGCGCCCGATTCTGAAAAGCGACAACGTCGGTCCGATCAGCGGCACGCTAGTCATGGGCCGTCTGCTCGATCTTTCCGAGTTCACTCGGCTCGCGCTCATTACCCACACTCCGCTCAAAGAGCAGGAACTCGGTAGTCCTAATCTCGACCCCGACTTCCGCCTCGCAGCCTCTGGTATTTCGCGCACCGAACCGGTCTTCATCCAAACGCTCAATAGTCAGTCGATCGCCGCCTACGAAGAACTGAAAGATCTCTACGGCAAACCGGCGGTGATCATTCGCGTTCTGCTTCCACGTTCCATCTACGCGCAGGGCAAGACCAGCCTGTTACAGTTTTTGCTTTTGCTGCTCGCAGCCGCTTTTGTTTTCGGCGCTGTCACACTGTACCTACTCGAGCGGTTCGTCATCTCTCGCATTGGAAATCTTACCGACCACATCACTCAAATCGGCGCCAGCGGAGATCTCGGCGCCCGGCTCGTTGTCTCCGGCAAAGACGAGCTCGCCTACCTCGGCACCGCCATCAACGGCATGCTCGAGGACCTCGAGCGCTCGCAGCTCGACCGCCACGAAGGCCGCACGCGCCTGGGCGTCATGATCGAGCGCATGCCCGCGGTCCTTTGGACCACCGACAAAGATCTTCGTTTCACCTCCAGCATGGGCGCCGGACTGGAAGCGCTCGGCGTTCGCCCCGGCGAAATGACCGGAAAAACTTTGTTCGAATATTTCCGTACCTCGGACCCGAACTTCGAGCCGATTGCCGCGCATCGCAAAGCGCTGCTCGGTGAATCCGTCACCTACGAAATTGAATGGGAACAGCGCGTCTTTGAATCGCACGTACAGCCGCTGCGAAGCAACGAAGGCGATTTGCTCGGCGCCATCGGCGTCGCGCTCGACATCACCGACCGTAAACACCTGGCCGATCAACTGCGCCAGTCGCAGAAAATGCAGGCCGTTGGCGAACTGGCCGGCGGCGTCGCCCACGATTTCAATAATTTGCTCATGGTCATGAAGGGCCACGCCGAAATGCTGATAGATTCGCTGCCCGCGAAATCCAGCGAACGCCAGAACGTCGAACAAATTCAGCAGGCCGCTGAACGCGCCGCGGCACTCACTCGCCAGTTGCTCGCTTTCAGCCGCATGCAGGTTCTGCAACCGCGCGTGCTCGACCTAAACGACGTCGTCGCCGGCATGATTCAAATGGTTTCTCGCGTCATCGGCGAAAATATCGAACTCGCGTTTCTGCCCGGCGCGAAACTCGGCTCCGTAAAAGCCGACCCCGGCCAAATCGAGCAAGTCGTCCTCAATCTGGTCGTCAACGCTCGCGACGCCATGCCCGACGGCGGACGCCTGACCATCGAAACCTCGAACATTGACCTCGATCGCAGCTACGCCGCAAAACACGCCGTCGTCGAGCCCGGCCCTTACGTCATGTTGACCGTCACCGACACCGGCTGCGGCATTGACGCCGAAACCCAAGCCCGCATTTTCGAACCGTTCTTCACCACCAAAGGTCCCGGCAAAGGTACCGGCCTCGGACTCGCCACGGTGTACGGCGTTGTGAAACAGAGCGGCGGCTACATCTGGGTGTACAGCGAAGTCGCCCACGGAACCACATTCAAAGTCTATTTGCCGCGCGTGGCCGCACTGGCCGAAAAAACCGTCGCCGAAAAACCAGCCGCCAAGCCGTCAGCCGGCACCGAGACGATTCTTTTTGTGGAAGACGAGGAAAGCGTGCGCGAACTGGTCGGCGAATATCTGCGCGCTCGCGGTTACAACGTCCTCGAATCGCCCGACGGCGTAAAAGCTCTCGCCATCGCCGAAGACTACCGCGAACCGATCCAGCTGCTCATCACCGACGTCGTCATGCCCAAGCTGAGCGGCCGCGAACTCGCCACCCGCCTGGCAGCCTCACGTCCGGACCTGAAAGTTTTGTATATTTCCGGATATACCGACGACAGCGTGTTTCGACACGGAGTTCTTGAAGGTGGGATGTCGTTCCTGCAAAAACCGTTCAACCTGAAAGCGATGGCTCAGAAAGTCCGCGAAGTCCTCGACGGCGTCCCTGCTTCGGTCTCGGCCTCCGACGATTCGTACGACGAAGACTAAGCGCTCCGCAAAAACCTAGCTCAAAATTACCGTCTGTCCGGTCAAATCAAATCGCTTCCGGCACCGCAAATTCCGGCACGCCACCATATCGTCCATGCGCACCATGTACGTCCGCGCCTTCAGAAACTTTGCCCGGTCGTCCGCATCGCCGCCCGGCGGCATCGCATTTTTCTTGGTCCGCATCATCCAGCGCACCGGAAACGTTCCCTCGGTGCGGCAGTGCGGGCACGTCAACGTCATCTGCTTCGTTTCCGTTTTTTCGTCGTAGAAACGTTTCTCATCCATCATGGGATTGCGTTCGCCTCGGAACTTGCTTTCACCTGATCCAAACTCAAAAATCGAATCCCTGAGTCTTTCCACCGCGGCAGCCAATATTCCAGCGCGGTCAACACATGCCGCCGTTCGCCCTCTAAAACGCGATGATTTCCGTCATGCAACAGGACGATATCCCCACCCCGCGTGCCGCGCAAGCGCTGAATTACCCGCTGCGCGTCCTGTGTCGCCCAGTCGCGCGCCACCACATTCCACATCACTACTCGCTCGCCGCGCTCCCTCGCAATGCTATCCAGCCACGGGCTCCGATATCCGTACGGCGGACGCATCCACCGCACTCCCACGCCCGTCGCGCCGCTGATCGCCTCATCGCACTGCTTCAATTCCTCGCGCGTCGTATGCGGCCCGCAAAGCGTCAGTCTCGGATGCGTCTCCGTGTGGCTTCCGATCGTGTGCCCACGCTTCACAATCTCTGCCGAGAGCTTCGGAAACGCGCGAACGTGCCGCCCAATCACAAAAAACGTCCCTCTCGCGCCATACCGTTCGAGCAAATCCAAAATCGCCGGAGTGATCGCCGGATTCGGCCCATCATCAAACGTCAGCGCAACCGCGTCTGCAAGCCCGGTCTCGCGAATCGTCGGCCCAAACAATTGCGACGAATGTGCGACCGCTCCCCACGCGCACGTCGTGGCCGCCGCGCACACGCCACCGGCCGCCATCCACAAAAGTTCGTTCGTCGCCACGCACAAATTTTCTCACGCCCCGTTCTCGACGCAAAGTTTCCGCGCGCCGGAAATACTCGATCGCTTGCGCTCGCAATCCCGTCGCCGTGCCATAATCGCCTTCGTCGCTCACGCCATGTCCACATCCACCGCGCCCGTCGCTAAATTCCCCGCATGGCTCTGCATCTCCGCAATTCTCTGGCTCTGCTTCTGGATGCCCGCCTACTACCAGGCCTGGGGCTGGGAAAATTTCCTGCACTTCTGTGACGTTGCCCTCATCCTCACCTGCCTCGGCTTCGCCTTTCAAAATCGCCTGCTGCTTTCAACGCAAACTCTCGCCTCTCTCGCCATCTGCCTGGTCTGGACTCTCGACGCCGGCTCCCGCCTCGCTCTCGGCCACCATCTGATCGGCGGCACCGAATACATGTTCGATCGCACGATTCCTTCATGGCTCCGTTTCCTCTCGCTGTATCACATCGCGCTGCCGCCGCTGCTGCTCTGGGCTATCTACCGAGTCGGCTACGATCCTCGCGCCTGGCGCGTTCAATCCGTCATCGCCGCCGCCGTTCTTCTCGCTTCGCGTTTCGTCGCACCCGACCAAAATCTCAACTCCGCCTTTCTCGACCCCATCTTCCATCGCGCCTGGGGCCCAGCACCCGTGCATCTCGCCGCAATGTATCTCGCCCTGATCTTCATTCTGTATTGGCCCGTCCACTCGCTGCTGCTGCGCTACTTCCCTCATCCGCGAGCCGCGTAACGCCGCCGTCACATCGTTGTGCTTGAATCAACGCCGCGCCACCGCATACAGTGTTCTCGAACTTCGCGGAGGAGAATTCATGCCCACCCAGCAGCGAGCAAACCAACGTCGAGCTATCATGTCTCTGCTCGCCTCCGCCATTCTCATCGCGTTCGTCACCGCTTCGGCGCACCTGCACGCCACTCCCACCCCCGGCCACGCAAAATCCAAAATCGATCACGTCATCGTCGTCTCCGTGGACGGCCTGAAACCCCAGTCCTACACCGAGCCCGACGCTCACAATCTGAAAGTCCCCACCCTCCGCGCCATCGTCAACTCCGGCGCGTACAGCGACGGAGCTCAATCCGTCATGCCCACCGTCACCTACCCCAACCACACCGCCATGGTCACCGGAGTGAATCCCCTCAAGCACGGTATCTACACCAATCCTGCGTGGGACCCGTTCGATCGCAACTACGGCGGCTATCGCTGGTACACCGAAGACATCAAAGTCCCCACGATTTATCAAATCGCTTCGCAGCACGGACTCAAAACCGCTCTGATTCACTGGCCCGTCACCGTCGGCGCCAAAGCCGACCTCAACATGCCCGAAGTCTGGCGCGCCAGCATTCCCGAGGATTTGAAACTCTTCCGCGCGCTTTCCACACCCGGCAGTTTCGAAGCTGTCGCCGCCGAATTTCCCGATTTCACCGAAGCCGTCACGCCGCCCGACCAAACCGACATCGCCTGGGCCGACGCCGCCTGCTACGCCATCGAGCACCTCAAACCGAATCTGCTCTTCGTTCATCTCGCCATGGTCGATCACCAACAGCATCTTCACGGCCCGTTCAGCGCCGAAGGCAATCAAGCCATCGAAACCGCCGACGCCCAAATCGCCCGCATCATCGAAGCCGCCAAAAAAGCCGGCACATGGAATTCAACCGTCCTCGTCGTGGTTTCCGATCACGGATTCGCACCCATCTCGCGCGGGTTTCGTCCCGGGGTGTTGTTAGCCGAAAAGGGTCTGGTCACACTCGACGCGAAAGGAAAAATCACCGGCTGGAAGGCTACTCTGATCACCGACGGCGGCTCGGCCTACATCTACTTGAACGATCCGCATGACGACGCCAGCCGCGCCGCCGTTCTCGCCATGTTCACACCGTCCACCGAAGGAATTCGTCGCATCGCCCTGCATGACGACATCGTAAAAATGGGCGGCGATCCAAACGCGCTCCTCGCCATCGAAGCAGCCGACGGCACCGTCCTCGCTGCCGGATACACGGGCGACGCCCGCAGCCCGATTCCCCCCGGCGGCACACACGGCTATTTCCCCGACCGCCCCGAAATGCGCGCGTCCATGCTTTTTTTCTCGCCGCAACTCGGCCACGGCAAAATCGAAAACGCCCGCACCATCGACGTCGCTCCCACCGTCGCCCACTGGCTGAATCTGCCGCTTCCCAACGTGGACGGCGTCCCGCTCGCGGTCACACCCAAAAAATAGACTTTGCCGTGGCCCGCAGCGCGCCGAACAATCGCTGAAATTATTTCCGCCCGCTGGCGTATTACACCCAGAGACGCGCCGTAACCACACGCACGCTAGGAACTCTGATGAAAGCCACGGCCTTCGAATTTCGCAATCGCTTCTGGATTTTCGGGTTTTTCTACTGGGTCGGCTTCACACTCTACAACGTCGACAAACTCAACGTCGTTCAGTGGATCGTCAATCGCACCGTCGGTGCGAACTCGCCGTCGGAAGGAATCTGGCTGCGTGCCGGATTCGCCTTCGCCGCGCTTCTGTGCTTTCTCTGCGCCGCTCTGCGCACCTGGGCCACCGCATATCTGAAAGCAGACGTCATGCAGGACCCAACTCTGCACGCCGAAAAAATCGTGGCCGACGGCCCCTATCGCTACGTCCGTAACCCGCTCTATCTCGGCGGCACGCTGCTCGCTTTCGGCATGGGCCTGTTGATGTCTCGTGTCGGCTTCGTGTTTTCCGCCATCGGCGTCACCATTTTTTCTCTGCGCCTGATTGGACTCGAAGAATCAAGCCTCGCCAAAGAACAGGGCGCGAGCTTTCTCGAGTATTGTCGCCGCGTCCCGCGATTTTTTCCTTCGTTCACGCCGCGGGTTCCAGCGAGCGGCATTCAGCCACACTGGAAACAGGCCTTCTTCGGCGAATTATTCATGTGGGGATTTTTCGTCGCGGTGCTCGCCTTCGCTCTATCGTTGCGCTTCACGATCCTGCTGGTAATTATCGCGATCTCGCTCGTCACCTACATCGTCCGGAGCTACTGGGTCGTTCGGAGAAGAAAATCGGCGCAATCCTAATTTTCAGTGCCACTCACATTTCTTCGCGCCGATCCTTCAGCTGCTAAGGCACCGTAGCTCAGGCACTCGTGCCTGAGTGCACCCCACTTCAGTGGGGTGCCGGTTCAGCCATTTCTCACCGTCGCGCAGCCCAATCCATTTCCAAATCTCGCTCGTCCGCACCACCACGCCACCCCTTCACTCCGTCTGCCGGATCGCGCGCAAATCGATTCCCAACTGCTGGCACTTCTTATACAGGTGGCTACGCTCCAGGCCCAGCGCCTTGGCCGCATTCGTCATGTGATGGTGATGCAGCTTCAGCACCGCCAGCAAAGTCTCCCTTTCAAACGCTTCCACACGACCCGCCAGCGGACCGGTCGCCGTCGCCGCACTCGGCCCGGCGCCAAACGCCCCGCCGTGCCCACCGCCGATCGGTTGCGGCAACGCTCGTTGCACCGTCTCCGCTTCCACCGTATCGCCGGTCGCCATCAACAGCGCCCGCTCAATTACGTTGCGCAGCTCGCGCACATTTCCCGGCCACGCGTATTGCTGCAATTCTTCCAGCGCCTCGGCCGTAAACAGCTTCGGCTTCCAGCTGTTTCGCTCATCGAGCTGCCGCGCAAAATGCTCCGCCAACACCGGAATATCCTCGCGCCGCTCTCGCAGCGGGGGCAGCACGATCGGAAACACAAACACGCGATGGTACAAATCCTCGCGAAACGTTCCTTGCCGCACTTGCTCTTCCAGATTTCGGTGCGTCGCCACCACCACTCGCACGTCCACGCTGAACGGTTTTTCTCCGCCCACGCGCTCGATTTCGCCTTCCTCGAGCACACGCAGCAGCTTCGCCTGCATGGTCAGCGGCATGTCTCCGATCTCATCCAGGAAAAGCGTTCCTCGATGCGCTTGCTCGAATTTTCCCGTGTGCCGCGAAGCCGCGCCTGTGAACGACCCCTTTTCGTGCCCGAATAATTCGGTTTCCATCAACTCTGCCGGCACCGCCGCGCAATTCTGCGAAATAAACGGCCCGTTCCGCCGTTGGCTTTTCTCGTGAAGCGTCCGCGCGATTAATTCCTTTCCCGTTCCCGTTTCGCCGCGAACGCAAACCCGCGTCTCACTCGCCGCCACATGCTCCACCTGCGCCATCACTTCGCGCATCGCCGCGCTGGCCCACACGATGTGATGCCGGCCCAGCCGCCGCTTCAAATCCTTGTTTTCATCTTCCAGATGTTTCAGGCGCAGCGCATTTTCCACCGTCAGCAGCAGCTTTTCCGTCGAGATCGGCTTTTCCAGAAAATCGATCGCGCCCAGCCGCGTCGCCTTCACCGCCATCTCAATGGTCGCCTGGCCAGACATCATCACCACCGGCGACGGCACTCCAGCCGTTTTCAAATCTTCCAGCAGCGCAATTCCATCGCGCCCCGGCATCACCACGTCCGACAAAATCAAATCGAATCGCTCGGCCTTCGCGATCTCCACCGCGCGCGCCGCATTGTCGCAAACCGTCGCTTCATGCCCCGCCAGTCGAAATGCTCGCGCCAGCGACGCCAGCGTATTCGCGTCGTCATCGATGATCAGGATGTTGGCTTTGGAGCTCACTGCGGGTTACGCCTCTTCGTCTTTCTTCTCGAACACAATCGGATACACCGTCGGCTTGTGCGGCGGCTTCACCGGCAAATCGATGTGAAACGAAGTTCCCACGCCGGTTTCGCTTTCCACCGAAATTCGTCCGCCGTGATCGGCCACCACCGCCTGCACGATCGCCAGGCCCAGCCCCGTTCCGTGCTGTTTCGATGTGTAGTACGGCGTGAAAATTCGTTCCGATTCTTCCGGCGTCAGTCCCGCGCCAGTGTCCGAAATTTCCAGGCGCACTTCGCCGTCTTTGTGCGTCGTCCGCAGCATCAGCACTCCGCCGGCGGGCATTGCATCCATCGCATTCAGCACCAGATTTTCCACCGCGCGGTGCAGCAGCGTCGCGTCCGCCTGAATCACCGGCAAGTCTTCCTGCAAATGCAGCTCGGGAGTGATCGGCGGCCTTCCAACCGCGCCGAATTGCGCGTCGAACAGCTTCACCACCGTCCGCACGATCTCGTTCAGATTCACATCCGCCAGTTCCGGCTGCGGCATCTTCGCAAAATCGCTGAACCGGCCCACAATCGTTTTCAGATTCTGTATTTCCGTCAGCAGAATTCCCGTCGATTCGCGGAACACTTCATCGAACTGTTCCGGATTGTGCTCGCGCGCGCGCTGCAGATTCTCGACAGTCGTCTGCAGCGGAAACAGGGGATTCTTCAGCTCGTGTGCCAGGCGCCTTGCCAGTTCCCTCCAAGCCGCCACGCGCTCCACTTGCACCAGCTTTTCGCGCTGCTCCACCAGCTGCTCGGTCATGCCGTTGAAATTCTTCGCCAGTTGCCCGATTTCGTCGCCGCTCTTTACGTTGACGCGCGCGCTCCAGTTCCCCTCGGCAACTTCCTGCGTCCCTTTCACCAGCGCTTGCACTGGACGCGTCACCCGCGAAGCAGCCCACCAGCTCAAAAACAATCCAAACAAAAGTCCCGCCGCCGCCACGCCCAGCGCCAGCCAACGGATTCGCCGCTCGAGCGCAATCGCCGCGTTTTGCGAACTGCCCATCAATAGCACGCCCAGCAATTCGTGCGACCGCCCGCTCAGCGGGATCGCGTGAAATTCTTCCGCGCTCACCGGATATACCGACCACACAATCCGTTCGCTCTGGTCGCTCGGATTCTGCTGCTCTCGCTGGATTATGCTCGCGAATCGCTCCGCATCCGGCGCCGGACCATCCTCGTTCACCAGGTCAGCGCTCTGGAATTCCGGTTGCAAATTCAAATACAGCAGCGCTCGCATTCCCGCCGGCAACACCAGCGAAGCCAGAAATTTTTTGTCCAGCCGCTGCCCGCCCACCACGTACAAATTCCGGTCACCCACCCGCACCGTCGATACCGCCATCAATCCCAACTGCGGGCCTTCCTGCGTGTCCAGCTTCATTAGAAACGCGCCGCGCGTTCCCCAATCCTGCTGCTGCGTCACCCACTCCATCTTGTAGCCGAACCGCGCCGGATTTTCTTCCGACGAAATAATCGATCCGTCATTCGCCACAAAATCCAGAAAATCCAGTTGATGCGACTGCGAAACTCCGCGCGCATCGTTGACGTAAACCGACACATCCGAATTCGGACGGCTCAGATCCACCGCCATCAGCGTCGTCGCTTGTTCTTCCGCGATTCCCTTCACGCGGTGCAGCACTTCGTCGCCTCGGCGTGTGAACTCCCGCTGGAATTGTGCCAGCAGCGCTGCGCTGTGTTCGCCGTTCAATTGATCGAACGCGCGCCGCGTGATCAGCGTCACGCCAATCGCGATCAACGCCACCGAAACCAGCAGCGCCAAAATGAAGTTGATAAATAATTTGGAGCGAAACGTCACCACGATTTCCTTTTTGCTGTTTCCGCTGCTATTGTGCCGCGCTTGTGGCCGTTTGTTCGAGCCACACATCCGCAAATGGCCAATGTTCGCCCGGTCCCGGCGCCGACCAGTCTCGCACGCGCGAACTCAACCCATAAACGTGAGGAGTCCACGCCAGCGGCACCACTTGATAATCCCCTACCACCGCGCGTTCCCGGTCAAACACATCCTGCGCTGTCGCCGCATCCGGTAGCGCCGATGCATCCACATCCGCCGACGTCGCAAATTCAGCAAGCAAACCCGTCAACGCCTCGCGTGGTTTTCTCGAATCGAGAGACGATCGCGCGATCGTTGCGTCGGCTCCCGCTTCGCTCGCGGATTTTCCCGCCGCAATTCCCACCGTGGTGATCGCAATCCCAGCTTCTTTCGCGTTCACGGCCACGCGCTCGGCGATCGCTTGCTCGAGCGCATCAGCGGAATCATATCCCAACACCAACTTTGCCGGCCCCGCCATTTGCTGCAAAAGTTCCTTCGCTCGCGCTACTCCCGCCGCATCCGATGCCGGCATCGAAAACAAAAACGCGGTTCCATTCACCCATTGCGGCAGCAATCCCGCCGCTGGCTCGCCGGTCTTTTGCAGGATAAAGCTCACGATCGCGCTTCGGTCGATCGAAGACGAAATCGCTTCGCGCAAAGGCGTCCGCGTTTTTTCCCGCGCGGCCTTCAGAAACACCAGCGCCAGCAATTCGTCCGGCTGCGAAATGCTAACCCGCACACCCCGTTCCGTCGCACGCCGCGCATCCTGCGGAGCGAGCTCCGCAAAATCCGTTTTGTTCAATTCCAAATCCAGCAGCCGATCCCGCGCGTTCCTTCCCATCGAAATCTCGATCCCATCCACGTAAGGACGGCCGCCCGAAAATTTCTCATTCGCCGCCAGCGTCAGCAATTTGCCCGGCTGCCACTCGCTCACGCGAAACGGACTCGCCGCCGCATCCGCCTCTCGATGCTCGCCATTCTGGACACCGATCAGCGCTTCGATCTCCGCGCGCGCGCTCGTCTCCTCGCCACCGCCCGCTGCGCCCTGCGCCGCGTCGAGCGTCATTAGCACCGCCCCAATCGCCACGCGCAACGTTCCGCCATAGTGCGGACGCCGCGCCGGCGTCGCTGACATTGCCGCCAGCGCCGGGATCAACGCGCACACAATCGCGCTACTGGCTGCAACTCGCCGTAACAAGGTATCCCTCGTAAATCCCCGTCTTCAAATTCTTCACCACCGCCCTCACCACGTTCCCAGCCGAACCACCCTGCGCATCCTGAACGAGCGACACCACCGGCCCATCGAACGCCACCGCCGCGCCCGACGCAACCGCTCCACCCTTTCGCGCCAAATACCCTTGCAGCGAATCCGGCTGAGTCCAGTCGCCGATGCCGGACGCCACCACCACCCGCGCGTCGCCGCAACTCAAACCCACATCCACTGCGTCTCCCGTTTCAATTCCTGGCAGCGTCGTTCCGGTCGCCGGCAATTCTTCTAGCCCAGGATCGCATTTCAGCGTCGCGCCGGCTCCGTTCGCCTCCACGCAAGAAATTCCCGGCATCAGCGCCGCAGTCTTCTCGTCGCCCGGCTTGAAATATCCGCGCACGTCCCGCGGCCACGGCTTGCTGCGAGCAATCACATCCTTGCGCAGCAACTCCCATTCGGAATTTTTCAATTGATACACATCCACGCGCCCCGGCTCGAGCACGTACAACATCGCCAAGTCGCTGCCACTCGCGCCCACCGCGCGAAAATCTAAAAACCGCTTCGGCTGCTTCCACAACAGCTGCGATTTCAACGTTACGGTCGCGCCGCCGCTTCCCTCATTTCCGAGCGCGCTCTTCCCCACGGTCACAATCGCGACCTCGCGGTCCGCATCCGCCGTATCTTTCTGCCGAATCTCCACCGTCAACACATAACTCTCGCTCGATTCCGCCAGCCTCGCCCACAGCGCTGCTTCCACATTGGCCGACCGAGTGAACCGGAAATGATGCTGCGCGAGCTGCGCTTCCAGTGCCGCCTTTGCCGCCTCCGCACTCGCCGCACCCACTCCGGAAACGTTCATAAACTCGAAATACACCGGATGTGCCGGACTCACCATCGCCGCAACCTTGTCCGCCAACTCCGCCGCCGCGTCGTTCCACACCTTCGGCAAAGCCTCGCCGCTCTGCGCACGCACCTTCACCGGATTCGCAGCCGCCATCGCAGCCGCGAAAAAAATAATCACCATGATTGTCTGCAAGAAGTGAAATCGGCGGGAGTGCCGCATCGGGAATCGCAATCATAGCACACCGTTTTCCAGGCCACGCGCACTCAGCGTGTGATCAACGCCCGATCAACATCCAGAAGAAAACGCCGGCAGGGCGGCTTGGTTCCGCATCCTCATGCGATCGGCTTCGTCGCGGCGGTGACGTTGCCGTTGCACTCGGTGCTTCCCGCAGCCGCCCGCAAGGGTTCTTGCCGGCCATCCTCCAGACCGAACTGTCTGCGCTCTTCGTGACAGGCGAAAAGTGCAAACAGCTCGGTCAGGAAACTCGTTCGTGCCTTACTTCCCCGGAACGCGCGCCGTCGAATCGTTCATCGCGCCCTGCACCGATTTCAGCACGTCGTTGGTGAAGAAAAATTTCCCATCGTTGGGCACCATCATGATCTGCACCCGGTCGCTCAATCGTTGCGCCACCGTCAACTGCACTAGCATCGGATTCACCTTCAGTGCAGACGCCTCCAGCTGCAACCGCTCCGCATCCGCCTGCGAAGTCACTCGAATCTGGTTCGCTTCCGCGTCCGCTAGCAAATTCTGCCGCTCGCGCTCGGCTTTTCCGTCGATCACTTTCGCTTGCGCCGCCGCTTCCGCGCCCTTCACCACTTCCTCGTTCTGCGCGGCAGCTAACAATACCCGTCGCTGCTGCTCCGCCTTGCTGTCGATCACTTTTGCCTGCGCTTCCGCATCCGCGTTTTTCACCCGCGCCTGTGCAGCGGCATCGGCGTCTTCCAGAGTCGTCTGCTTCCGCGCCTCCGCTTCCAGCCGCGATTGCTCGATCTGCTTCTGCTTCAGCGGCAGTGTGTATTGCATCGAATCCGATTCCGCCTGCGCCATCAACACGCGCGTCCGCGCGTCACCCTCCGCGCGTTTGATCTGCCGCACCTTCTGCGCCTCCGCCTGCGATCCCGCAATCGCCACTTTTTTCGCCTCGATGCTCTGATCCACCGTCACCTGATCGTCTTCCTGCTCCTTGATCAACAATCCCTGCAATCCGTCGGCGTACTGCTGCGGCAATTCCACTTTGCGCAGCAGCACTTCCTTCACGACGATCGCGTCCTGCGCCAGCCGCGCCGTAATCTGCTGCGTCGCCCGATCGTGAAATTCTCCGCGCTTGGTCGAAAACACATCCCTCACCGCGTAGTTCGGACCCAGATCGCGAAACACGCTCGTGACCACCGGCGCCACAATTTCTTCATCAATCGGTTGCGGCAAATTCGACTGTACAAAATCGAGTTTGCTCGGGTCGATCCGATACCGCACCGTCACCGCGAGCCCCACCGGCAATCCCTCGCGCGCATCCACCGTCAAAACTTCATAGCCCTTGTCGCGCGGCCCCGGCGACGCCGCCGTCGAATACACTTTGTCGCGGATGTCGTACGTCTGCGCGCGTTGCACTAGCGGCAGGATCAAATGCGTCCCCGCGTACAGCGTTCCGGGTTGCACGCCGGAAATCTGGCTGATCCTCACCGCCGCCTGCCCGTCGGGCACCACCAAAATACTTTTCGCGCTCAGTGAGCACACCGCCGCAGCCAACACCAGTTTTACTGCGACTTGCCAGCGAATCACTCGACGCGTTCCTCCCGCGGCGCTTCGTCGCCGGATTCCCGCCCACGCCTCGCGCAGGGCCGCATCCGAAGCCGCCGCGCCGCCGCCACTGGCAGTCGCATTGGCCCCCGCTGTCACACTCGCGTCGCTCTGCAAATTTCCCGCACTAACCGCGCCGCCAGTTACCGCCGCGCCCAACGCATCCGCCAAGTTCGTAGTACCGGGAGCGCCGTCCTTTTTCCTCAAAATCCGGTCCAGCTCAAACGCGAGATATACGTCGTACAGCACCACCCCTGCCGCTACCGCCAAAAAACCGAAACTCACCACCAACAGCAGAAATCGCAGAAACAGCATGGTGACCTCCTTTCACGCAGCACTTCTCACCGCAACGAACCAGATCTCACTGCAACTCACCGAAACGCACCGCCACAAAACCTACGCAGCCTTCCGCTCCTGGCCCGCGCCTGCGGCAGCGCCAACCGTCCCACGCTCGTCGTATGCCGCGAACCGTTGCGCCATCGTCTTCACCTGAGCGCGCGCGGGCATCATCTTCATCAGGAGCTCCAGGCTCAACCACTCCAGTCCCAGCGCAAACGCGAACGACACGAACACCGCCGTCGCAATCCCCACAAATCCGATTGTGCTTTCCATGGCTTCCTCCGTCCTGCAAATCTCACTGGGCACACCACCGCAATTGCATCGGCATGACCACTTTCGGGGCGTTGATAATTCGACACTTACAGGCGTGACTTTCCACAGCTCCGTAGCCCCGAAACCACGGTGTGTTTCAACCGACTCAGCGGACGGGCACAATTCATCGCAACCCGCGCCGCGCCCCAGCCCCCAGAGCGCCCAACCCTCCCGCCACCTCTGCTAAACTTTCCGCTCGCCCATGCCCGACTCGTTTCGAAACACCGATCCCCAAAATCCGTCGCGCCGCGACTTCACAAAGTCCCTCGCCTCCGCCGGACTCGTCACGATCGCCACAGCCTTGATCACCGCATCCGGCTGCGGCGAAAAACCGCTCCCCACAAAACTGATCGCCACCACAGACGACGTACCCATCGGCGGCTCCAAAGTCTTCGCCTACCCATCCGACGACCGTCCGTGTTTCCTCCTCCGCCCAGCCGCTGACACCTACATCGCCTTCAGCCGACTCTGCACCCACCACGCCTGCCCCGTTTTCTACGGCGCCGAAGCGAACGAATTCGATTGCCCCTGCCATGGCGGAGTCTTTTCCGCCACCGACGGCTCGGTTCTCGCTGGACCTCCGCCGAAACCCCTGCCGCAAATCAAACTCGAACTCCGCGGCGCGCAGATTTTCGCCGTCGGCTTCGTGCCGCCCAAAAACGCCTAGACGCGACTCAACGCACGCGACTCCGCGCACACATCTGCGCCGCCGCATCCCCTCACCTAAATTTTCACTTTGGATTTACTGCGGACGGGGCCGTGGATACCTGCGCGCAATCGCATCCACGCCCTCGGTTACCGTCACAATCGAATCGGCCGGAATATCCTTCAGCCGCTGTACATATCCGCTCGGCCATTTCACTTCCAGATAGTCCACCTTCTCGTGCTTGCCCAGCCCGAAATAAATCCGCGGGTCTTGCGCCGAGCAATAACTCATCCCGCCCTTCGACTGATCGTAGCTGGTGAAATCTCCGGCAATCACTTTCAGCGACGCGCCAATCCCATCGCGATTTGATTTCTCGCCAATCAGCCGCACGCCCAGCCAGTGATTTCCGCTTGCCAGCGGCGACGATCCGCCCTCATTGCGAAACAGCTGCGCGTCTTCTCCGTTGTTGCTCACCAGAAAATCCTGCCACCCGTCGTTGTCGTAGTCTCCCACCGCCAGCCCGCGTCCCACACGCGGCGCGCGGAAATCCGCGCCTTCGGTTCGCGTGGCATCCACGAATTGGCCCTGCCCCAGATTCCGGTACAACGTCTTTTCTTCCTCGTACTTCACTTCCGGATGGTAGAGCCCGATGTTGTCCAGAATGTGGCCGTTGATCACCAGCAGGTCGCGCCATCCATCGTTATCGAAATCGAAAAATCGCGCCCCAAACGCGCTGTTCAAAATATTCGTCTGCCCCAGCCCCGAAGCCATCGTGTAGTCGGTAAAAGTCCCGTCGCCGTTGTTGTGATAAAACCGGTTCAACTCAAAGTCCAGATGGCTCACGAATAAATACATGAGGCTGTTGTTTGTCACGTCCGCCGCGTCCGCGCTCATCCCCGCTTCCGGCCGCCCATCCTCGCTGAATCCCACTCCCGATTTAAACGTCGCGTCCCGAAACGTGCCGTCCTGATTGTTGATGTACAAAAAATTCCGCTGCGTATCGTTGGCGATGAAAATATCCGTCCATCCGTCGTTGTTCACATCCGCCAGCACCACCGCCAGGCTCTTGCCATCCTTATTCACTAGGCCGGCCTTCTCGGTCACATCGGTAAACGTTCCGTCGCCGTTGTTGTGGTACAGCCGCGCCGAACTTCCATGAAAGCTGTCCGGATGGCAATACGCGCGGTATCCCGGCCGCCCATCGCCGCACTCAACCGGATGATCTTCGTCGTACTCCACGTAATTCGTTACCAGCAAGTCGAGCAGCCCGTCGTGGTCGTAATCAAACCATCCTGCCGCCGTGCCCCACTCCCCGTCGTCACCCACTCCCGCCTTCGCGGTCACATCGGTAAACGTACCGTCGCGATTATTATGCAGCAGCACCGAATGTCGGTAGCCGGTCATATAGATGTCCGGATATCCGTCGTTGTCGAAATCCGCCACCGCCACGCCGAAGAAGAAGGTCCCGTCCGCGTGAACCTTGCTCGCCGCCGTCACATCCGTAAACGTGCCGTCGCGATTGTTGCGATACAGCTCTGGCTGCGGTGGCGTCGCCGGATGAAAAAACGGCGTGTACCCGCTGTTCACGAAGAACGCATCCAGATATCCGTCCTGGTTGTAATCGATCCACGCCACTCCCGCGCCCATCGTCTCCAGATACAACTTCTCCGGCGAAGCCGCCCTCTCGTGATGGAAATGAATTCCCGCCGCAGCGGTCACGTCCCGGAACTCCACATGATAAGGATTGGCCCGCTCGCTGCGGTGATGCAGCGTGATCCCGCTATCCTGCTGTCCGCTCGATTGAACCGCAGCCCGCAACATTCCGGCCGATATATCTACTGTGCCGATCGCAACTCCGGCCACAGCGATCGCCGCCAACCACCCAATCGTTGAACGTCTTCGTTCCATTTCGACTCAGATTCTAACAACTTTCGCTCGTGCTCTGCGACTTCCGCTCCGCGGCAGTCCGGACAATCGGAAATCAAATTGCCTGACTCATTTCGCCGATACGTCCAGGAAATTCACACTGAAATGAAACAGTCATCACGAAAACAAATCGGTCTCATTTCGGAATTCAAACGAAATCTCGAAATTGGGACGAACTCTGTGGAAAACTCCTTCTACTGTTTCACTTTGGTATTGACTCGGATTAAACCGGACGTTAGCCTTCGTCACATCCTAGGGCTGGGGGGCTCTTTTTTTCAGGTGTTCTTTCCATTTACAACGCGATTTGTGTCTTTGAATTCGCTCCGCTGTCGCGAAACCGCTTTAAACCGGCGCGTGCTTACGCGGCACGCGTGCTCAGGGATTCAGCTTGGGAGCGCTTCGCGGCTGATTTACTGCTGTGCGCTGGTCGTCGCGCTTTTTATGTCCGTTGCTTTCGCCGCGGGTTCCAGCGCTCCAGTAACTCCGCCGAAAAAAGTGATCATCGATACCGACCCCGGCACCGACGACGCCATCGCCATTCTTCTGGCGCTCAACTCCCCCGAACTCGATGTTCGTGCCCTTACCGTCGTCCCCGGGAACGTCACTGCCGAGCAAGGTTTGAAAAACGCGCTCACACTCGCCAGTCTCGCCAATCGATGCGACATCGCCATCGCTGGCGGCGCCCAGCATCCGCTGTTTCAAAAACTCATCACCGCCGAATTCTGGCATGGCGCCAACGGTCTTGCGGATGTCCCCACTCCGCCCTCGAAATGCAAAGCCGATCCCCGTTTCGGACCGGACCTGATCATTCAGCTAATTCACGAAAACCCGCACCAGATCACTTTGGTTCCCATCGGTCCGCTCACGAACATCGCTCTTGCGCTTGAAAAAGATCCCTCCATCGTTCCGCTGGTGAAGGAAGTCATCCTCATGGGCGGCTCGATTTCCGGTGGCAATGTGGACGCCGCTGCCGAAGCCAACATCTACAACGATCCCGAAGCCGCTCAGATCGTCTTTCAAGCCGACTGGCCGCTCACGATGGTCGGCCTCGATGTCGGCGACAAAACTCTGTACGGTCATCCGCAACTCGATCAGCTCAAAAAAACGCACGGCCCGCAGAACGATTTTCTGGTCGGCGTCTTCGAGTTTCTTCTCGGCCTGGAAGTCAAATACGGTTCCGGCGGCGGCACTCCCATGTACGACCCGCTGGCCGTCGCGCAGGCCATTGACGCAACTATGCTCACCACCCAACCCATGCACGTCGATGTCGAAACCCGTGGCGATTTCACCCGCGGCGAAACCGTCGCCAACCGACGCGGCTCCAACGAACGCAACGTCCTTCACGGCGGCCGTTACATCATCGAAGGTCTCGACGTAGTTCAACCAAACGCCAAAGTCGCCGTCGGCGTCGATCCGGAAAAGTTTTTTCAGCTGTTCAATTCGCGCATTGCCGGCAAGTAAAAAGAGGCCGCGCAGGTGGACGTAGAACTTTTTCGCCGGCGCAATCGTTTCATCGGTAACCGCACGGGAATGATCCACAAGGGAGAGTACTGATGAAGATCCGCAAGAGTTTGGTCGTGGCTTTCGTAGCGGTCGTTTCGCTCGTTTGCCTGTTGCTCGCGCCTGCGCCGTCCTCCGCGCAAGACCTGGAAAAGGGCGCCATTCGCGGCACCGTGTTTGACACGACGCATGCCGTCGTCCCCACAGCCAAACTCACCCTCACCAATCCGTCGACCGGAATTCGCCGTGAACTGACGGTCTCCGGCGACGGAAGCTACGTCTTCGAAAATATCTCTCCCGGCGAATACACGATCGTCGCCGAAGCCGATGGCTTCGCCGTCACCACGGTCAAGGGCATCGTAGTTAACGTCGGAGCCTCTTTGAACTTCGACGTTGTCATGCCTCTCAAAACCGCGCAGCAGAGCATCACCGTCACCGCCGATGCCGGCGCCATCGTCGACACCTCTACCGCCGGCATCACCCAGCTTCTGAATTCCACCAGCATCGAAAATCTTCCCTTCCCAGGGCGCGACTATCGCGACCTCGCTCAACTCACTCCCACCGTTCAGGTCGTTCCCGGCTTGCGCGGCGGCCTCCGCATGGGCGGCCAGCAGAGCGACTACAGCGGCCTGGTGATCGACGGCGCCGACGCCACCAACAATTACTTCGGCGAAAATTTCGGCTCTCTCGAAACCAAGAACCTCACGGTTCCTCTGGAAGCGGTCCAGGAATTCCAGGTTGTCACCAACGGGTTTGCTCCGGAATTCGGTCGCGCCAGCGGCGGCTTACTAAACGTCGTAACCAAATCCGGCACCAACGAAGTCCACGGCGAAGCCCATGAGTATTACCGCGGCGGCAGCCTCACCGCCAATGACGCCCTCGGCGAACCTTCCAACATCGACAACCAAAATCAGTTCGGCGGTTCGATCGGCTTCCCCATCCACAAAGACCGCCAATTCCTTTTTCTTTCCACCGACATTCAGCGCGAAAACGGCCCTCTGAACACGATTTTCTGCCCTCCGACCGCTGCCGATTTCGCCGAGTGCCAGGCCTTCGAAGCCAGCTCCGGCCCGATCATCGGACCGCCGACGCCCGGCACCACCAACATTCTTCCGATCGGCTGCTCTTCCTCCGCCGTCGGCGAAGCGCTTCTTCCCGCGTGCTACGGCGTGCCCACAGTGGGTGCGCTCACCGGCCCGCACAACCAGTACCAGAATTTCTTCACGTTGTTGGGACATTACGACTACCAGTTCAGCCCCGCGAACCATTTCAGCATTCGCGGCCTCGGCAGTCGTAACCACACCAACGGTTTCACCGGCGGTCAGGGTCAGACCGAAACTCCCTACTCCATCGGAACCGCGGAAAATTTCGTCAACCAGGGCATCGGCGGAGTCTTCGCTCTCACCACCGCCCTGGGCCAAAAAGTAAACGAGTTGCGCGTCCAGGTCAGCGGCGAAACCAGAAAGCGCCACGCCATCTTCAACGGTGCGCCGCAAATCCTCATCAACGAAACCGGCGCATCCTTCGGCCAGCGCTTCTACCTGCCCAGCAACAACGACGCAGGAAAACTTCAGGGCGCCGACAACTTCTCCTACTCCTTCGGCAAGCACGACATCAAATTCGGCGGCGATACCGACACGTTCTCTGACCGCAAAGATACCTTCGTCGGCTGGAGCGCCGGCGAATACGAATTCGACACTTTCTGCGACTTCGATCCCGGTCCCGTTGCCACCAACCCGTGGTGCGCCAACTATCCCGGCACGATTCCCACTCAGCCCAATCCGTTTTTCTTCACCCAGGGCTTGGCTCTCAACGCCCCCCAGGGACTCACCCAGGCTCAACAACTCGCCCTGCTCACCAAGGAAAATACTCTCTACAACAACTATCAAAGCGGCCTGGGTCTCTACTGGCAGGACAAATGGCAGCTCACTCAGCGCATCACCCTCACCTACGGTCTGCGCTGGGACGGCACCTGGAATCCCCAACCGCAATCCGCCATCCCCGGCAGCACCGTCTGGATCGGTGAAGGCAGCGGCAGCAGGCAGTCCTCTGTCCCGCAGCGCGTTCCCGACGACTTCCGCCAATTCGGTCCGCGCCTCGGCGTCGCCTGGAACGTCGGCAGCACTGAACACCCCACCGTCGTTCGCGGCGCATGGGGCTTCTATTACGCGCAAACGCCGCTGATCTTTTTCCCGACGATCGGCACCTCGAAACAAACCACCGTTTTCTGTCCCGGCGCATTCTTTGAATTCTGCGCGCCGCCGACCGCCAGCTCGCAATACGCCGACTTCCCCTACCTGTTCCCCTCCGCGCTTTCTATCGGCGCAAGCGACTTGTGCGAGAGCGTTGCCGGTTGCCCCGGGATCAGCTACGTTGATCCCTCGTTCCGCAACCCGCGCGTGTCAAACCTGACCGTCGGCATCGAACACTCGTTCACCAGCAACTGGACGGTTTCCGCCAACTACGCCTACGTCCATTCCAACAATCTTCGTACCGGCGGATTCAGCACCACCAACTGGTACCGCAACTTCATTCCTGAGGGCACTGACTCCTTCGGCCGCACCCTGCTTTCCGGCAGCGTCACTCCCAACTACGCAACCATCGGCGGCCAGCAGGTTCTGCAAAGCTACACGCAATTTGCCAACCCGCTCGATCCCTCGATCTTCAGCTCCGCCGAACTCGGCAGTTTTGGTCGCGGCAATTACAACGAACTCGTCCTCGCCGTAAACAAGCGCTTCGCCCAGCGCTACCAGCTCTTCGCCAACTACACCTGGTCGAAGAACTTCTCGAACGCTTCCAGCGAACGCGATACCGAAACTTTCTACGGCCCGCAGGATCCCTTCAACCTCAATCTCGACTACGGCCGCGACGGTCTCGACATCACCCATCAAGTGAAGGGCGGCGCCGTTGTTGACCTGCCCCTCGGCTTCACCTTCAGCACCAACTTCATCATTCACAGCGGTCTTGCCTATCCCGCTTACTCCAATATCGACATCAACGGCGACGCCGTCGTAAACCAGTTCGCCCAAAACGACCGGCCCACGGTTCAAATCGGCAGCGGAAAGCCTTTCTTACTGCCCGAATATCCGGGCCGCCAGCCGGCTTTCTACAACTGGGATATGCGCATCGCCAAAGACCTGAACTTCAAGGAAAAATATCAGCTGCGCTTCTCCGCCGATTTCTTCAACCTCACCAACGCCAGCAACTTGTACTCCGATCCCGACGTGTACGGATTTGTCGGCCCCACTTCCAACGTCGGTTGCACTCCGGTGAACGCGGCGCTCTACGCCAACCTCAGTTGTCCGTCGCTCACCGCAATTCCAAACTCGACGAACACTCCTGGCTACCGCACCGTGGACGAACTCGCTCCCGGCGCCAACGCCTTTGCCGCCCAGTTCGGCGTTCGTTTCCAGTTCTAACCGTCGTCCCGACGAAAAAAAGGCAACGCACGATGAGTGCGTTGCCATTTTTATTTCTACGGCCGCCCGTCGCACAGACGCTCGCCACTGTGTGCAACCCAATTCCGGACGGGTGCAGGTCGAGCCACGTCGGAATTCACTCTCACCCGCGCCGCCTCCGCGGGCCGACCCAACCGAAAAACCTATAACCACTCCACATTCCCACGTCCAATCTTTTTGTGTATCCTTTTGCGCGCAACCGGAGGCCCCATGTCACTCATTCGCCGCACGCGGCTCCTCGCACTCATCGCCGTCGCCGCAATCGTCTCCTCACCCGCCCACGCCCAGCAGAAACGCAAAGTCATCATCGACCAGGACTGCGCCGGCCCCGGCGGCACCGACACCCAGGCCGTCCTCGCTCTCATTCAATCTCCGCTCACTGACGTTCTCGGCATCACCACCGTCACCGGAGATGCGTGGCAAGCCGAAGAAACCCAGCATTGTCTTCGCCTGATGGAAATTATCGGCCGCGCCGACATTCCCGTCGTCGCCGGCGCATCCTTTCCGCTCGTCAACTCCAAGGAATACATCGCCAAGTGGGAGCAGCTACACGGCAAGATCGTCTATCAGGGCGCATGGAATTTCGCTCGCGGCGCCGCCGTACACGGTCCGTGGGAAATTCCGCCGATGCCCGAAGGCGCGCCCACCACAAAACCTCTCAACGAAGATGCCGCCCACTTCCTGATTCGTATGGTCCACAAATATCCGCACGAAGTCACCATCTACGAGGGCGGCCCTCTCACCAATCTCGCTCTCGCGCAGGCCATCGATCCCGAGTTCGCGTCGCTTTCGAAAGAACTGATCCTCATGGGAGCCAGCATCAATCCCATCACCGATGATCCCGAATTCAAGCTCACTCCTCGCCGCGAATTCAATCTCTGGATCGATCCCGAAGCTTCCCGCCGCGTCCTGCATTCACCGTGGCCGCGCGTCGTCGTCACCACCGTCGACATTTCCATCACCACGCGCATGGATAAAGATTTAATCGCGAAAATTGCCGCCGCGCCCTATCCCGCCGCGCAATACACCGCGAAGTATGCCGAAGCGAATTATCTATGGGACGAACTCGCCGCCGTCGCCTGGCTCGACCCGTCAATCATCACCGCTTCGCACAAAGTGTATCTCGACGTTGACGTCGATCACGGCGCCGGCTACGGCGACACTCTGGTCTTCACCGAAGCCACCCGCCCCAACCTCGGCGAACAGCAAGTCGAAATTCAGGACTCGGTTGACAAACAAAAGTTCTACGCCGAATTTGTCGCCCTCCTGACGCGCCCCACTCCCCCGCCGCCCGCGCCCGGCATCGCGCCCACTCACTGACCCTCTCGCAGCTCGGCGAGGCTGGTAGCCCAGGCACTCGTGCCTGAGTGCGTCCCTCTTCAGAGGGGTGCAGGTTCAGCCATGCCGCCCGCACCACTCCACCAACACGAACGCACCCCTCCCGCCCCTCCCACAGTCTCTCCGTACCCTCCGTGACAAATCTCTTGCCATTCCCAAAATCCCGCCCAGCCCAACACGTCCATCTCGCCACCCAAAAAAAAACCCGCAACCCCGCCCTTCGGCAGGATTGCGGGTCTTATTTTCGACGACGCCTCCGCTACTGAATCGGCGCCGGCCCCATCATCCTCTTCACCATCGCTGGCGGGAAGTTGATCATATCCATCGGCACATCCCCGGCCTGCCCAAACAGCTCCGGATGAATGTACGTTCCCTTCTCTTTGTCCGACTTATCCACTTCGTTCGGAATGCGGTGCGCATTCGCCCACGCATCCTGCCGGATTCCGGTCACCTGCCACGACACTTTCACTCCCGGATGATCCGTATGAATCGTGAAGTGGTTGCTCACCATCTCCGACGAGACGATCGCCTGCGAAAACCCACTGCCGATCACCGTCAGCTGATACCGGAAATCGCGGTTCAACGCCTGGAAATATTCCGGCATCGCCACTTCCGCATATCCACTGCCGTCGGTCGTCACCACGCCGTTGTACACGTTCATCATGTCCGGCGATTCCACAAACGAGTGGTACAGCACTTTGTTCGCTGGATCGAGCGGATCGTCGATGCGGAACGATCCTCCCGCCTTCGACAGGTTTCCAGAGATGTTCACCGCGCCTTCGAACTGCGCCGCGTAATTTGCGTTGCTGATCTGCGTCGCCACCAGACCGATCCCGCTCAGTCCCGGCGTCGTGCTGAAACCTCCTTCGGCCGACAATCCGATACCCGCTGTTCCTGTCGCGGTTCCCGGACTGCCTCCCAAGAAATAGCCGCCCGCTCCGCCCTGTCCAGACGCAGCCGTTGCGGATCCGCCCTGTCCCTCCACGCCAACACCGGACACCACATCGGTTCCCGATTCTCCCGGTCCGCCGGTTCCGATAATTCCAGTTCCCGATCCGCTGAAATCTGTAAATCCCGGTCCGCCCGTCGCTGCGATGCCCACTCCCAGGCTTCCCGTATTCGTCACCGAAAACGCCGTTTCGTTTTCATCACTTACGCTACCGGCAAATGGCAGTGTTGCTCCGCCCGACGGTCCCTGCGGACCTTGCGGACCAGCCGGACCGGTCGCCCCGGTCGCGCCCTTCGGACCTTGCGGGCCAGCCGGACCTGCCGGACCGGTCGAAATCAAATCGACCTGCAGGATCGCCTGATGGCTGGTGTTGGTGTTCTCTTTACTGTTGATCGAGAAGTTCGTCGAGCCGGACGGCACGATTTCAAATCCGAAATTGCTCGCCGGAGTCGCTACCCACTTCTGCACTTGGTTGGTCACCGGCACATACACGAACTGCTGGCCTACCGTCACCGTCGCGCTGCCCACGAGCGTGGCTCCCACGGTCGGCTTGGTCGCGTACGTAACCGTTCCCTCGGCCCAGTTGCTGGTCAGCGCGTACACGTTAAACGTCCCCGGCGTCGTCACCGTCCCGGTGAAAAAAATCAGTCGGGCCCGGCTCACCATGCTACTGGTGAGCGGCGCCTGCAAAATGTCGTTGATGTCGAATTTCAGCAGCGTCGAGGTTGTCGAATTCACCCCCAGCACCGCCGTTCCGCCGTAATTGGTTGTCGTTGCGTTGCTTGCGATTTGCGTGTCGTCGGTCAGCAGCGCTTGCGCGCCCGCCGATCCTGCAATCATCATCCCCAGTACCGCCAGTGCCAGCACGTATTTGAACATGTGCAATCGCTTCATCGTCCCTTCCTCCGTGGCGCGAAGTGCATTACCTAGGACGCTCCCCTACGTATGCTTCGGACCTGCTTCGTACCGAAAGACTCCCCCGCCTGATCTCATAAGCAAATTTCCCCAAAACGTTTCGCCCGAATTTCGCGTGCGCCTTCTCGACTCTCGCGCGATCGCTCACACGCCTCATCACCCTTCCGTTCATATTTCGCTACCCATACGCTGGTAGCTCAGGCACTCGCGCCTGAGTGCACCCCGCTTCAGCGGGGTGCAGGTTTAGCCATTTCCAAAATTCCACCAACCTTAACGCCATCGCCCACACCCCTCCCCACTCCCATAGACCACGCTAAATTTTTTCGAGGAATTCGCCGCCGCAACGGAGCGAGACCACTCCCGCCCCGCCGCAGCGCCGTTAGAAAGGCCTACTTTTTCGACGGATCGTCGCTCGCATTCACATAATTAAACTGCAGCGGAGACATGCCATGCACCTGCACCACGGCAGGTCCCACGGCCATCGCATAGTGATGCATCGAAGGATCCATGTACGCAAAGCTTCCAGCCGCAAACGTGCCCATCTTGCTTTCATCAAACGTGTCGCCCATACCAAACTTCACGGTTCCCGAAATCACCGTCACGTTCTCGCGATTCGGATGCCAGTGCGGCGCAATCTTGTATCCCGCCGGCATTTTCAGTCGCACCGTAAAATCTCCGCTCGATGCACCGGGATTCCCTTCCAACACCGCAAGCTGCGCTCCCGGCGCCATAAACGCCGGAGCAGGTCCGTAAGGAATTTTGTCAGCCGGAAAAATGTTTTGCTGCGCCCCGCCGCCCGACATCGCCATCGTCGCCGCAATCAACACAATCAGTCCCACAGCTTTTTTCACAATTTCCTCCCGGCGTCGCGATCGCTCCTGCTCTATCGAAACGGAATGAAAAGGCGAATTTCGCGCACGCGTCCTTGCCTTATAAGCCTTTTTCTCCCAAAACGCTTCATTTTGGAGACAGAGTCGGCTCCAGCGATTAGAACGTTTCGGCCGACCTGCAGAGAAACAGATTCAATCCGTGGGAACCACACGCGACGCGCTACCGGCAGAGCTAAATACAAAAGTGCATGGCGCGTCCGCTCGCGGACACGCCAGGCTACCCGTGCGCGGCAGTTTCTCGATTGTATCGTCGGGAAACGACTGCGGCACGTCTTGACTCTGCAACGTATTTCGAAGTTTGATCAGCGAATCGTCCGAGCTCAACTCTTGGATATCCACAATCTTTGATCCACGGCCGACGATCACGGCGTACTGCGCGAAACCCTCTACGTTGGCTGAATTCGGAATTGAGACCGAACGACGTGCGCTGGTATCTGCGCGAGATTTTTTCACGCGGTCTTCGGCGGCGGACTGGCTTCCGACCAGCGCGACCAGTCTGCTGTGAGCTTCCTCCTCGTCCTCGTTCATCGTCCGAGTTGCGGGAACTCCAGCCACGCTTTCCGCATACGCTTGAATCGCTTCGGGTTTGCGCTTTTGCGCTTCGTAAGCTTTTCCGAGGTGCGTCAAAACGGTAGTGTCGTCTGCAAGCTGCGCCGATGCGCGCAGATATTTCTCCGCAACATCGAATTTCCCCTGCTGAAATTTTATCCATCCTAAGGTATCCCAGTAAGCGGCTAGCGCAGTGACACGCCTCATGATCGACGGTTGGAGTGGAAATTTCGCTTGAGCCAGTTCTAACCCCACCGACTGAATCGACTGCTCGGACCACGCCTCGGCGATTTCAAGATGTGTGTTCGCTCGAGCCAGATCGTATGCCGCGATGTTTCGCGTGTTCGCGGTATCGCTCAGCTCGATAGCGCGGCCAAACTCCGCCGCAGCGCTATCGTTCTGGCCCAGTTGTAAGTACGCGCGTGCCAGCCCGTAGTGGGAAGGCTCATAGTTCGGCGTGATCGATATCGCCTTCTGCAAGATCGGCAGCGCCTTCTCAGGTTCATGCAGGGCCAGGTAGGCGGATCCCAGGCGCGAATTGGCATCGCCGTCATTTGAGGCGCTCAGGACCCGCTTTTCAAGCAAATCCGCGTCTTCTTGAAACTTCTTTTCGGTGAACAGCACCCACGACATATTCGAATAGGCGAAACGGTCATCTGGAGCCAACGCAAGATATTTTCGGAACGCGGACTCTGCTTCCGCATAATTTTGAAGATACATCTGCGACCTGCCGAGCTCCCGCCAGGCGCCGGGGTCTTTCGAATCCAGCTTCAGTGCCGCCGTAAATTTCTCAACGGCATTGGCGTAGTCCTGCTGTTTGGCGTCAGCAATGCCCTGCGCGTACAGCCTCTTGAACTCTCCCCCGGGAATCACCACGGGAGGCACGCCGCGCGGCGCCGCTGCTGTTTCACCGCTCGACGAAGGCAAATCGGCAGACGCGGGCTTCGGCACCATGTTCTCC
This sequence comes from uncultured Acidobacteriota bacterium, assembly GCA_963719065.1. Taxonomy (GTDB): domain Bacteria; phylum Acidobacteriota; class Terriglobia; order Acidiferrales; family UBA7541; genus Palsa-295. The sequence continues at coordinate 399,224 of CAVRAM010000002.1, forward strand.
AGCGAGTCGCCTACCGCCTTGACGAATGCAGCATAGTCATCCGCCTCACTGGCGGGAAGTTCGCTCGTCAACACGTGCAAGCTTACCTTCCCACGAACGGTTTGGCCGTCCACACCAAAGTCGACTTTGAATTCTGCGAAGTCTTTGGAAATGTCGATATGAATGGGTTTTTCAAAGGCTGTCCGGTTCGCCGCGTGCGTCTCGACCACCACGTTGAGGGAGAGCTCTCTCTCCCCGCGCAGATTGAGCAACTGCGGTTTCGTTTTGTCTTGGACATCACTCGACGGCGTGAGCGGCGGAAGAAAAAATGGGATCGCCGTTCGAAATTGCTCCAGGCTCTGCTCGCGCGAAGACGTACTGGGCGTCGCTCCAACGTTTTTGTTTTCCTTCACCCTGCCTTGCATGCGCAGTTCCACGTGAAAGGGTATTGAGGTGTCGCTTGGGTCGCTGCCTTTCAGATCACTAAAAGTAACGTTGCTGTCGCCGGTCTTCGAGCTGGCATTCGCTCCCTTTTTCATGTTTTCCAGTAGCGTAGTCAGTTGGCCCCGCGACATCTGTAAAAAACCCGCTCGCAGCAAAACTTCCAGGTCGCCGCGCGTATCCAGGCTGAACTTCATGTCAATATCCTTGGTTTCGCTCACGCTCCCCTCGATATTGAGTTGGTACAAGGCCGGATACGGTAAATTCTGCGGTGTCTTTCGCAGCCCCACGTTCGCGTACGAAGTCGCAATCAACGCGTTCTTGCCGCGCAGCTGGGGCAGCAAATAACCAAACGGACCAATGCCTTCCGTGGGATCCAGCCAGTGGTCCTGGCCGGCGATGGATATAAACGTAATCGCGTGGTCGAATTGCTGAGGCGTTGGAACATCCGGATCGATATTGCCCCTCGAATTGATCAGCACCGGGGACCCGTGCAAGCCCTCTGATTCGAAAAACGCCTCCAGCAGCGTCGTCTTGTCTTTGCAGTCTCCGTAGCGATTTTGCAGAACCTCCGTCGCCGCGTGTGGCTGGTAACGTCCGACTCCAAAAGACAGACTCACATATCGGATGTTGCGTGAAACCCAAGCATATAGCGCTTGCGCTTTCTCAAGGTCGGTCGTCTGGCCGCGGACGATCTGATCGGCCTGCTTTCGAACTTCGGCGGATGGCGATCGCCGGTCGTGCTCTAAATTCGAATACCATGTTGCGACTTCGCTCCACGATTGGAACGTTGAAAACAGGATCGTGCGGCGCGCCGGTGTCCTGGCTCCTTCCAGAAGAGTGTCGATATCAAATTTAAAATTCATCTCCATAGCCGGATCGGAAGTCCGCTCCGTGGATCCGGCCCAGTGATAGATCCGCCGGTCCCGCTCGTCTCGAATGGTCGGCTCGATCCCCGCCGGACTTTTGATCTTGAGCGGACGGTCTCGCGGCACGTCCAGATCGACCTGTTCATCGAGAGAGATGGCGTTATCGACGAAACTCCAGGCCTGCCAGAACTGACCTGGGAGCAGCGGCTGATACGTTGTTAGCACGTCGTATTCGATAATGTCGCCGACCGCAACACCCGGCACGGTCACGTGCTTCTGTCGTGCGTCGGTGTACATGGGTGCTTCTCGCGTTACAGGCGCGCTCAAATCTTGAACCGCTTCGGGACCCGCAGTGATCACGCTGCCATCCGGTTTTGTTACTTTCACCTCGCGAATTTCAATTTTTTCGTTAGCTGCGTTGTAATCGAAAACCAGTTGTCCAGCTTTACTCAGGCCTGCTGGCGTCTGCACGCGCAATCGAGCCGTTATTTCCCGCGTGCCGCTTCCGTCATTCTCGTAGCGCATTTTTCCGCGGACCTGTTCGTAGATAAACGGCTCGTGCGCCCGGTCGGCAGCGGTAAGCGGTTTGAAACCCTGCGCCCGGGTGAATACCCTCGTCGCTTGAGCCTCGCCAATTTTTCGCTGCCAATTCTCGTTCCAGAATGTATGCGTGCCGCCGACGATTCGGAATGCGCCGTTGAGATAAACGAATGAAAATACCCAGTCGCCCGGGTCCGTCTGCCCCGTGGTCACAAAAAAACGATAATTCTCGATGTGCAACGGCTGTAGAGGAACTGGAGGACCGTCTGGCTCGCCCGCGGCATTCGGCGGATTCGGCGTCACCGAATCGTCCACATGCAAAGCCGAGGTCGTCGATTTTTCCCAATAGCCTCCGATTCGAGCCATGTGCTGTTTGAATTTCTCCAGACTGATTTCATACTGCGGAAGCAAGGCAGCGCTCTTGTCCGCGCCAAACGTGGCCGTCAGCCAGGCGAGCGGATCCTCCACCGCGAACCCGTCGAGAAGCTCCTGGAATTTTCGCTGATCTCCGGCGTTCCAGGCCTCGAACGTCTCCTGCGTCTGTTTCTGAATGCCCTCGAGCGTGTCGGGGAAACTCGGTTTTCCCGTTCGCGCCGCATCTGGATGTTTCGGCAGCGGCACGTCGCGCGAAGACGCAATCACTTCGGCCGTGATTGTTTCGAAACTCGAAGCCATCAGCTTGTAGTTGTTCTTCGAGAGAGAAAACAGGATCGCAATTCGTTGCTGGGACTGCACCGGAGTGCCGATGAGTTCCATCGGACGGTAGCGCCATTTTTTGACCGCTTCCATCGCGGCGTCCATCAGCTCCGGCGGCCCGCTTTCGAAGTCAAGCTGCTCGACGGAACCGTCCGAGCCGATTCCTGCGCGGAGTACGACGATCCCCTCAATGTGCTTTTCTTTGGCGGCGGGCGGATAGATCGGCAGCGGCTGATCGACAATACTGGGGGGTCGGAACTTGATCGATTCCGTACCCTGAGAACCATTCATTAATTGCTGCTGCGCGGATTCTGCAGCGCTCGTGCCTTCGAGGGAAAACACGACGCTCACCGTCGTATCCACTTGAACCGGTTCACCGTTCAGCATCGTCGGTTTGTATTTCCACTGGCGAACAGCGTCCATGGCGGCCTTCATCAACAACGGCGGCCCGGAGACGTATTCGAGTTCGGCCACTGTCCCGTTTTTATCGATGATGCAATGAAGAACGACCGTGCCGCTCACGTGGGCGGTCTTTGCAATCGGCGGGTAAACAGGAGTTACCTGTTTCTCGATATTTGCCTGCGCTACGTTTCCCGCCACGCGAATTCTGTGCTGATGCCCTGTCTCAGCCTTGTCTTGTGTTGGTTCGTCCGGCGCGGAAGATTGCTGCGCCGTTGACTCCATCCGAGCGTAGTTTCCGTCTGCGGCGAATGCGCCTGTCACCGCCAGAATCAATAGCGCCAGCGCTTCCGCAATCAGCTTTCGTCCTATCACGCGAGGCTCCCGACGGGTGACCGATGTGCTGCTCACTCTGCCATATGCTAGGGGCATTATCAAATTGCAGCACTTCGTCGGTCTCACTGCGGATGGGCGTGCTGCCCCGATCGGCATTCGTCAACTTACTTGTCGCTTCCGAGGCTGATAAAGCTGGCGATCTGATGAGCCCACCACGAAAACTCGACCTGCATTTCGAACACGAGGCGAGCACATCCGATTCAAAATAGGAACTGATCGTCTACTTCCCGAGCGCTCCGAACGCCTTCCGCGCCGCTACTCCGCCTTCTTCATCTCCTCCAGTGCCCTCCGGTAATCCGCATCGTCCGGCGCCAGCGCACTCGCGTGCTCATACGCTGAAATCGCCTTTTCGCGTTCGCCTTTCGCCCGGAAAATCTCGCCCATCTCGAAATACGCATCCGATTCTTTCGGATTCACTTTCGTGGTCCGCGTAAACGCTTCCAGCGCTCCATCCAGATCGCCTTGCTTTTCCAGAATCTTGCCGTCCACAAACAAAAATTCCGGCTGATACGGATCGCGCTTCAGCGCTTCTCCAATCGCTTCGCTCGCTTTTCCGGTATCGCCCTTCGAATAATAAAGCTTCGCCATCTGCGCGTAGGAAGCTCCATACGTCGGATCGATTGCGATCGCCTGATTCAGCAAATCCAGCGATCCGTCGAGGTCGTTTTTGATCGCCAAATCGTCGGCCTGCTGCACCAGGTGCTTCGCCTGCGTCTGGTTTTCCTTCACCGTGCGGTCGTTTTTCGACGACGCCTCAAACCGCTCATTCGCCGCGTCGGCGTTCGCATCGTCACCCGCGCAACGGTAGGCGCGGCTCAGCAAAAATAGCGACTCCGAATCCGCTCCGTCGCCACTGGCAATCGGTTGCAAAATCTCCACCGCATGCGCGCACTGCTGCGGCGCTCCCGCCGTGCCCTTGTTTTCCGCGAGCCGCAGCAGAGTCTTCGCGAGCAACTCGCGCCCGCGCCGGTTCTGCGGCTGCAGCGTCACCACTTTTTCCGCATCCGCCAGCGCCAATGCATCCTGGTTACGGTCCGAATAAATCTGCGCGCGCGTGAAATACCCGAGCGCATTCTTCGGATCGTGCGCCACCACAATCGCAATCTGCTCGAGCGCCGCGCTCGTATCTCCCTTCGATTTGTAAGACACCGCCAGCCGCTCGCGGATTTCTGGATCGTTTGGCGCAAGTGCCAGCGCCGCTTTCAATCGCGCGATCGCTGCATCGTACGCCTGCAGCTCAATTTCCATGTCGCCGAGTTCCGCAAGCGGCCCCGCCGCGCGCGGATGTTGCCGGTGCGCCGCTTCCAACACACGCCGCGCTTCCTCGTAGTTGTGCACCGCGCGATACGCCGTCGCCAGGCCCATCTCGGCGGCCAGATCGTTCGGCGCAATCGCCAACGCCTGCTCGTAACTTGCAATTGCTTCCGGATACGCGCGCTTCGAAGCGAGCACCTGTCCCAGCCGCACATACAGCCCCGCTTCTTTCGGCGACTGCGCAATCGCAGTCCTGAGGTCGTCCGCCGCATCCGCAAAATCTCCCGCGCTCGCCTCCATCGCGGCCTTCTTTTCCAGCGTCGTTACCTGCGCTGGCCCAGCCGGCGCTGACTGCGCACTCCCCGGCGCGCTCATCAACACAAAGCACGCCGCCGCGATCAACGCCCTGACTGGCCACGATGGCGCCCTTCGCGCGCCGCAACTCGGCCGCCTGCCGCGCGACGTCATCATTGAACTGGTATATGCGCTCATTTTACTTGACGTGTTAGTTACTACTGTGCTATCATCGGTCGGGCTAATATTCCGGCCCCGCGAAGGAGCATTATGCACGGCCACGGCAAACTTGGACGGTCTGCAACTCAGTGCCCGCAATTTTGCCTCGCCGCTCCCTACGCGGATTCGCGTAGCTCGGTGCGATTAGAAATTATTAGAACTCAACGTAAACCACAGAAAACAAACATCGACTTCAGTTCTAATCGACATACTATTTACGATTAGAATCTCGCCCTCAGGGCTGTTTTTCCTTGACGCCGCCACAACCCGGCACTATAAGCTGCCAAGGCATTTTCCGCGGTTCGCGCGGCAAAGGAAATGAATGTTCACTCCCACTGGGTTCAGTACCGCTCTTTTGATGATCATCATCTCCGCCGTCTGCTGGGGCTCCTGGGCCAACACTTTTAAAGGCGTTAAAAATTATCGGTTCGAGCTTTTCTACTGGGATTACGCCATCGGCATTTTCCTGGCCACTCTGATCTACGCCCTCACGATGGGCTCCATCAACAACGGCCCCATGAGTTTCCTTAACAATGTCCATTCCGCGGACAACTCCAACATCGGCTGGGCGCTGCTCGCAGGAGTGATCTTCAATCTCGCCAACCTTCTTCTCGTCGCTGCCATCGACATGGCTGGACTTTCGATCGCCTTCCCTGTCGCTATCGGCATCGCCCTGGTAGTGGGAGTCGTTCTCAGCTACGCCCAGCAGCAGCGCGGCTATCTTCCCTTACTGGCCACGGGAGTCGTCTGCGCTGTGGTCGCCATTATTCTTGACGGCAAAGCCTACGGCGAATTGGGCGGCAAAAACAAAGAAATTTCGCGCAAAAGCATCATCGTCTGCGTCATCTCCGGCGTTTTGATGGGATTGTGGGCGCCGTTCTCGACGCGCGCTCTCACGCACGGCAATCCGCTTGGGCCTTACACCGTCGCGGTTTTTCTCACACTCGGTGCGCTGCTCTCCTGCTTTATTTGGAATATTTATTTCATGCGCAATCCGCTGGTCGGCGAACCGGTCGCCTTCAGCGGATGGTTCAGCGGCCCGGTTTCCGGTCACGCGCTCGGCTTGATTGGCGGCGCGATCTGGGCGACCGGCACTGTGTTCAATCTTGTCGCCGCAAGTTACACCGGCGTTGCGATTTCCTACGCGATCGGACAATCCGCCCCAATGGTCGCCGCGCTGTGGGGAATTTTGGTGTGGAAAGAATTTGAAGGCGCCAACAAACGCGCTAAAGCGTATCTCGCGATGATGTTTGTATTTTATTTTCTCGCGATTCTGCTGATCGCTCGCGCCAACAACGGCTGACGCGTCTCACGATTCAATTTCCGGCGGCCTTCGAAATCCGCCGCTCGCTTTTTCAATGCACGCCGCCACGCCCAGCACTTCTTCTTCGTGCCACGGGCGCCCCACGATTTGCACGCCAATCGGCAGCCCTTCCGGCGATTGTGATACCGGCACGACCGCGGCCGGATTTCCCAGCAAGTTGAACCACTGCGAATAGCTCATCGCTTTTAGATACGCGACCGATTTTCCTTCGACGGTCCATTCGCGTTCTCGGTGACGAAACGCCGGAATCGCGCACGCCGGACAAATTAAAATCGGAAACTCTTCCATTTTTTCCAGCAGCATTTCGCGCAACGCATCGCGCCCCAGCAGCGTATTCAACAATTCCTGCGCGTTCATCGGCGCCTGTGCCGAAACCATCGCTCGAAAATCGCGGTACATCGGACTCAATTCGTCTTCGCGCCCTTCCACGGTCGGCGCAAACGCCATCTGCACTCCGCGGCCGAATAAATTCCACCAGAGCTGCCACACCCGTTCCAGATTTCGAGGCCGCCATTCTGAGACTTCAAATCCCTGCTGCCGTAGCGCTTCCGCCGCGGTGCGAACAGCCGCCGCGATTTCCGCCGTCACCGGCGTCACCCCATCGTCTTCAAAATACGCGACGCGCAATTTCCGGATTTCTTCGCCGCCTCTCGGGCGGATCGGCACCGGAGCCGACGCCGGATCGCCCCTGTGCGGCCCGGCCATCGCTTCGAAAAGAATGCCCAGATCCGCAACGGTCCTCGCCATTGGACCGACCACTCCGAGCTGCGCAAAAGGTCCCGCCGAAGCCGGATAATGTCCGCTCGCTGGAATCCTGCCTGGCGTTGGCTTCAGTCCGCAAATCCCGCTGAAGTGTGCCGGAATCCGGATCGATCCTCCGCCATCGCTTCCCAATCCCCCCGCCGAACATCCCGACGCGATCGCCGCTGCTTCTCCGCCGCTCGATCCGCCCGGCGTGCGCGACAAATCCCACGGACTGTTCGTGCGCCCATATAGAAGATTATCGGTTTCGTACGCCATCAGAAATTCCGGCACATTTGTGCTGCCGATTAGAATTGCACCAGCGCGCCGCAACCGCTCGACCAGAGGAGCATCTTCCGACGCGACGTAATTTTTGCGCAGCGCCGTCCCGCACTCGGCTTTCCACCCGGCCACGTCCACCGAACTTTTCATCGATAGCGGGATGCCGTGCAGCGGTCCAATCTCCGCGCCGGCGCTATTCGCCGCGAGCGCCTGTTCGGCGGTTTTCGCCTGTGCACGAGCGCTATCCGCGTCCACAAACACAAACGCATTCAGCGCCGGATTGATCTTTGCAATCCGTGCCAGATGCGCGTCCACCAGCTCCACGGGCGAGACTTTCTTCGTCCGCACAGCGGCGGCCATTTCTTGCAGCGGCATGAAAACCAAATCGCTCAACTCAGCAAACCTCAACGGAAATTTCGTTTCCCACACGCGCGGCTATGAAACCGCGCTGCGAAAAACGCTCAAGTCTAACACGCTGCATTTTTCGCCTTCGCATCCCCGCAGGACCGGCCGCCTCGAGCTAGCTAATACAAATCCATTATTGACCCATCCCGCGTCGCCTTTGAAAATGCTATGTTCGTAAGCATCTTGCACGACCCGCTCATGAGCATTACGGCCTCCCAATACCGCCTTCGGCGCGCTGCGTTTGCTCTGCTGGCGATCCTGTTTCTCAGCGCCGCGTACTTGTACGCGTGGCCGTCCGCGAACATCCCCTATTTCGCAGCGCTGATCCTTCACCTGGTCGGTGGCGTGGCGCTGGCTCTGCTGCTCGTCTTTTTGCTGGCGCCCATTCTCCGTAGTTCATCCATTGAATCGCGCATCGGCTGGATATTGATCGCCTTCGGCGGCGTGCTCGGCCTGTTGCTGATGTACACGGGCACACGGCGCGCGGAGTGGCCGCTACTCTACGTTCACATCGGATCCTGCGTTGCGGGCGGCGCATTTCTCGCGGCGGGTTGGGCGGCTCGCCGAGGAATTCTTCGCGATGGCGCCGCCGGCGCCGTCGTTCGCAGCGTCTCGTGTCTTGCGCTTGCAGGAATCATTCTCGCTGGCGCCTGGTGGACGCGCACCGTGCCTTGGCAGAAATCGCATCACATCGCAAATCCCACAATCGCGCCGGGAACGATGGATAGCGAAGGCGACGGCCCGCAAGGCCCGTTTTTCCCCAGCTCGGCGCAGACCGCCGACCGCGGCCACATTCCGGCCAGCTATTTCACCGAATCGCAGTCCTGCCAGCGATGCCACGCCGACATCTACAAACAGTGGCAAGGTTCCGCACACCACTTTTCTTCGTTCAATAATGCGTGGTATCGCAAGAGCATCGAGTACATGCAAGATTCGATCGGCATCAAGCCATCAAAGTGGTGCGCCGGTTGCCACGATCCCGCGCTGCTTTACAGCGGTATGTTTGATCGCCCCATTCGCGAAGTGGAAGACACGCCCGCGGGCCAGGCTGGTCTCGGCTGCATGATGTGCCACTCGGTCTCACAAGTGAAAAGCACCATGGGTCAGGCGGATTTTCTGCTCGAATATCCGACGCTGCACAAACTCGCTGCCAGTGACAATCCGTTCGTGCGCCGCATTCACGATTACCTCACCGAACTAAATCCTGAACCGCATCGCCGCGTGTTTCTGAAACCGTTCATGCGTACGCAGACCGCGGAGTTCTGCTCGTCCTGCCACAAAGTTCATCTGGATATTCCGGTGAACCACTATCGTTGGGTGCGGGGCTTCGACGATTACGATAATTGGCAGGCCAGCGGAGTTTCGGGCCTGGGCGCGCGCTCGTTTTACTATCCGGCGAAATCGCAGATGTGCGCCGACTGCCACATGCCCGCAACGAATTCCGCCGATGCCGGAAACGTGGCCGGCACAATTCACTCCCACGAATTCGTCGCCGCCAACACCGCATTGCCCTACGTAAACGGCGACGCTTCGCAGCTGAAAAACACCGAAGACTTCCTGAAGACCGCCGTCAGCGTGGATATTTTCGCCGTTTCGCCGGAACGAACCGGCACGCATTCGGAAACCGGAGCAGCTACCTCCGCGCCCCCTGTCGGCGTCACGTCGCACAATCTGCAGACCACATTCGCGGTCGGCGAAGAAGCAGAATCAAATGTGCCGGTCAACGAATCTCCCGACGCCGCCACACCAATCGCCCTGCTGACCGCGCCGCTCAATCGCGCGCAGGCGTCGGTGCGCCGCGGAGGCACTTACCGCGTGGACGTGGTAGTTCGCACCAGAAAGCTCGGCCATTTTTTCCCTGGTGGCACTGTGGACGCGTTTGACTGCTGGGTCGAACTGAACGCCACCGACGACAAAGGGCAAACCGTTTTTTGGAGCGGACGAGCGGAAGAGGACGGGAAAGGCCCGGTCGATCCTGGCGCGCATTTCTACCGTTCCTTGCAAATCGACGCGCATGGAAATCCGATCAACAAACGCAATGCTTGGGCCACGCGGTCAGTGGTGTACGTCCATCTGATTCCGCCGGGCGCCGCGGACACGATTCACTACCGCATGCACATTCCCGAAAATGCATCCGATCACATTCACTTGCACGCGAAAGTGAACTACCGGAAATTTTCGTGGTTCAACACGCAGTTTTCGTTTGCCGGCGTTCACGATCCCAACGAAAAAGATCCGGCAGTGGCGATGGGGCAGGATCACGACGACTCCCACTACGTGTTTACCGGAGACACGAGCAAAGTGCCCGGCGGCGCGAACGGCATTCCGAATCCTCCCATCGTTGTAATGGCCGAAAATTCGGCGGATTTCCGCGTGCTTCCGGCGAGCGCGAAAGAACCCGAGCCCAACGTGATCCTGTCGGGCGACGACTGGACGCGGTGGAACGACTACGGCATCGGCCTATTTCTGCAGGGCGACTTGACCGGCGCTGCGGGAGCATTTCAGAAAGTTACGGAGATCGATCCGAAAAACGCCGATGGCTGGACGAACATCGGCCGCGTGCGTGTGCAGGAAGGTAATCTGCCCGCGGCGCTCGAAGTTCTCGACAAAGCTCTGGCGATCAATCCACATCTTGCGCGCGCTCAATATTTTTACGCGAGAGCGCTGCGCCAGCAGGGACGCTACGACGATGCCATCCCGCATCTGCAGGAAGTGCTGGCGCAATATCCGAGCGACCGCGTGGCTCGCGACGACCTGGGCCGCATTTATTTTCTGAAGCGCCGCTACGACGACGCGCTGAAACAGTTCACCGCCACAATCGCTATCGACCCAGAAGATCTGGAAGCGAATTACAACCTGATGCTCACTTACACGGGGCTTGGCAAACCCGACGTCGCTGCCGAATATCAGAAGCGATATTTGCGATTCAAGGCCGACGAGTCGGCGCAAACGCTGGCGGGGCCGTACGTTCGCCAGCATGCGGACGACAACAACGAGCGCCAACCCATCCACGAGCACGTATCCGAAACGCCGCTAAACGCAAAGCCGTCGCCGCAAACAGCGTCACAAAAGAAATCAGTCACAAAGAAAACGGATTCTTGCGCATCCGCGTCGTCCGGCTGTGTGCCGCCGAGGATCGGAAATTGATGCGATCGAATCGAACGAATTCCCGCGCGCGAATCCGCATCGCCGCCGCGCTGATCGGCGTGATCCTAATTTTCGTCGCCGCGACAGTGAAAAGCTCGGCGCAGCAGCCGCGCGCCCAAAGTTCGGTTCATTTCGAAGATATCACCCGAGCCGCCGGCATTCACTTCGTCCATAACAGCGGCGCGTTCGGAAAGAAATGGCTGCCGGAAACGATGGGACCCGGCGTTGGATTCATCGACTACGACAACGACGGCTGGCAGGATATTTTGCTGGTCAACGGTTCGGACTTTCCCGGCCACCAGCGCCATCGCACCACGCTCGCGCTGTATCACAACAATCACGACGGCACGTTCACCGACGTGACCCAGAAAGCCGGGCTTAGCACGGAAATTTTCGGCATGGGCGTAGCCATCGGCGATTACAACAACGATGGGTTCGACGATATTTTCATCACCGCGCTGGGCCAGAGCCGTTTGTTCCGCAACAACGGAAACGGCACGTTCACCGACGTGACAAAGCAAGCCGGATTGCTGGGACCGAACGAATTCAGCACCAGTGCCGCGTGGGTGGATTACGACCGCGACGGAAAGCTGGATCTGGTGGTCGCGAACTACGTCCAGTGGACGCCGGAGACCGACATCTACTGCGCGCTGGACGGAAAAACGAAATCTTATTGCACCCCGGAAGCGTACAAAGGCACTTCGCTTCGGCTGTGGCACAACAAGGGCGACGGCACGTTTCAGGACGCCACGCAGAAAGCGGGGTTGTACGATACCAGTTCAAAAAGCCTCGGCGTGCTCGCGTTTGACGCGAATCAGGACGGCTGGACGGACATTCTGGTCAGCAATGACACGCAGCCGAACAAGCTCTACATGAACAACGGCAACGGTACGTTCAGCGAGAAAGGCGTGTCGGCCGGAATCGGCTACAGCGAAGACGGAATCGCGCGCGCGGGCATGGGCGTCGATGCCGGAGACTACGACCGCAGCGGCTATCCCAGCGTGGTGATCACCAACTTTTCGAATCAGATGCTGGCGCTCTATCACAACGAGCACAACGGATTGTTTGTGGACGAAGCGCCGCAATCGGACGTAGGTCACGCTTCCCTGCTGACGCTGGGATTCGGATGCTTCTTTTTCGACTACGATCTGGACGGATGGCTGGACCTGTACGTCGCCAACGGCCACATCGAAGATTCGATCGAGCGGGTACAGTCGCGTGTGCGCTACGCCGAGCCGCCGCATCTATTTCACAATCTGACGAACGGGAAATTCACGGAAGTCACCCAGTCGATGGGCGCGGGATTCGCTTCGCCTCGGGTGGCGCGCGGCGCAGCCTTCGGCGACATTAATAATGATGGCGCGCTGGATGTGCTGGTCGGCGTGAATGGCGGCCCGGCGGTGCTATTCCGCAATACCGGCGCGACGAATCACAGCTTGCGGATGAAGCTGGTCGGCACCAAGTCCAACCGCGACGGAATCGGAACCGTTGTGAAGCTAACGGCCGGAAGCGACGTGCAGTCGAAGACCCTCAGCAGTGGCTCCAGTTATCTCTCGTCGAACGAGCTGGTGCTGACGTTTGGCCTTGCTTCGCACACTTCCGCCGATGCGATCGAGATTCGCTGGCCCAGCGGCCAGGTCGATGAGCTGAAAAATATTCCGGCCGACCAAATCATCAGCGTAAAAGAAAAGGAAGGCACTATTTCTGCGAAGCCCCTCGCGAAACGGTAGAATACTTCCCATCAACTGAATTGAGGTTGGCATGAACCGTTTCACGCAGATTGCCATTTTTGCGGCCACCGTGGCCATCGTGTGTGCCGTTGCAGCCGGCGCGAATCGCCCGCAACAGGAAACCGCCGATCCCGCAGCCCCCGCTGCGGCGGCCGCAACGCACCGGGCTGCTCGTGCCGTATCGAAACCCGCGCCCGACCCAACCGACCAGACCCAAGCCGAGCCTCCGCCGAACCCGCGCGCGCAGATGATTCGCGAAAATAATTTCGGCGTGGCACTGATGAACCGCCAGCAGTTTGAACAGGCGCTGGGCAAATTTCAGCGCGCCTGCATCCTGGCGCCGGAAACCGATACGGGCTGCCTGAATTCCGGAATCGCGCTGCTGAATATGCAGCGGTTCGACGAAGCACGCAAAATCCTGGAAAAATCCGCCGACCGCGATCCACGCAATCCGCGAGCCTGGTTCAATCTGGGTCTGCTTGAAAAGGCCAGTGGCAACGCCGACGCAGCAATTGCCGATTTTCAGAAAGTGGCGGCGATCGACCCTTACGATGCGGACACCCAATATTTCATGGGGCTGATCTACGCCCAGCAGCAGGATTATCCGAAGGCGATTGCGGCGTACCAGAAAGCGATCGCGCTGAATCCGTTTCAAGTTTCGGCCGAATTCGGGCTCGCGCAAGCGCTGCAGCGCTCAAACGACACGCCGCACGCGAAAGAGCATTTCGATCGATTTCAGCACATGACGTCGGCAAAACTCGGCAAGCCGGTCAGTTCCATTTACGGCGAGCAGGGAAAATATTCACTGGCGGATTTGATGCAACCCGCTCCGCAGCCGGTGCCGCCGTCTGTGCCGGTGAAATTTGTGAACGTGGCCGCGACTTCGGGTTTTCCGCTTGCGAGCGCTGCTGCGATCGCCGCCGCGTCCGCGCCTACGGGCGTTGCGGCGGCGCCGGGTGCTGAACCTGCCACCACCTCGCGACCGCGATCGACGCGTGCAAGGCGCGTCGCGAAAGCCACCGACGCGGCGCCTGCACCGAATGCGCTGGCGGAATTTTTGGGCAGCGGCGCTTGCATCATCGATTACGACGGCGACGGCAAACCCGACGTGTTTCTGGCGGATGCTGACGGCCATGGCACGCCGGCGCTTTACAAAAATCTGGGCGGCGGTCGGTTTGAAAATGTGACGCGCATGGCAAAGCTCGAGCTGACCGGCCGGGTGATGGGGTGCAGCGTCGGCGATTATGACAGCGACTCGAAGCCCGATCTCGCGGTAACCGTGGACGGTCGGCTGGTGCTGTTTCACAACGAAGGCAACGGCACATTCAAAGACGCGACGAAGGACAGCGGCATCGCCACCGACGCCGATTCCGACGCGCTGGCGATGGGCGTCACGTTCATTGACTACGACCACGACGGCGACGTCGATCTGTATGTGACTCGGTTTAACCATTTTCCGCTGCCGCATCCCGAGCAGCCGTTTGAATTCCCCACCGATGCCAAACCTGCGGGCAACGTGCTGTGGCGCAACAACGGCAACGGAACCTTTACCGAGCAGACGGCGGAAACGGGCCTGGCCGGCATCGGCGCTTCGGTGGGCGCGATCGCCAGCGACATCAACAACGACCGCGCGATCGATTTCGTGGTCACCGGATGGCAGAAAGCTCCGGTCGCATACTTGAATCAGCGCGAGGGCGCGTTTAAAGCGACAACGCCATGGGCGAGCGACATGCCGGGCCCGACGGCCGGCGTGGTGGCGCTCGATTTCAACAAAGACGGATGGATGGATTTTGCGTTCACGCACTGGGCGCCGCCGGGATTGAGTTTGTGGCGCAACGTCGACGGCAAATCGTTCGAGCGCACAAATCTGCCGGACCTGGACTGGATGCGCGCGTGGGGCGTGGCGCCGATCGACTACGACAACGACGGATTTGTGGATCTGGTCGCAGTCGGCGAAACGTTTGCGGGCGAAGGACGCATCGTGCTCCTGCGCAACGAAGGTGCGGCAGGATTTCGCGATGTGACCGGTTCGGTTGGCCTCGACAAAGTGGTGCTGCACAATCCGCGCGCGGTGCTGGCCGTCGACTTCGATAACGACGGATCGACCGGCTTGCTGATTACGCAGAACCATCTGCCGCCTGTGCTGCTGAAAAACGAAGGCGGCGACCGCTACAACTGGCTGCGAATTCAGTTGAAGGCCGAGGCCGACAACAAAACCGCAATCGGCTCCAAGGTGGAATTGTTTGCCGGCGCGATGCGGCAAAAGTGGGAAATCCCAGGCTCGTCGGGATATCTGGGGCAAGGTCCGGCGACGATTGTCGCTGGCCTTGGCGCAGAGCGCGAAGCGGACGTGATCCGTCTGCTGTGGCCCACCGGCGTGCTGCAGGACGAACTGGAAATTCCCGCGCACAAAGACGAGGTGATCACCGAGATCGACCGGCGCGGCAGCTCGTGTCCAATCGTGTTTGTGTGGAACGGCGAGAAATTCGAATTTCTGGCGGACATGATCGGACCAGGAGTGGTTGGTCACTGGATCGCGCCGGGAAAGCGGAACACGCCCGATCCCGATGAATATTTCAAGGTGGAAGGCAAACAGGTGCAGGTGAAGGACGGCAAGATCAGCTTCCGCATGATCGAACCGATGGAGGAGCTCGATTATCTGGATCAGGCGCGGTTGATCGCCGTCGATCATCCCGCGGATGTGGAGGTTTACCCCAACGAGCATTTCGCCAGCGAGCCGCCGTTCCCGAAATTCAAGGTCATCGCCAGCGACAGCGCGCATCCGCTGGCAGGCGCGTGGGACGATCACAGCCACAATCTGTTGCCAATGCTGGCCGAGCGCGACAAAAAATACGTGACGAATTTCGCCGAGGAGCCGTACGCGGGATTCGCGGCGATGCACTGGATTGAACTCGACCTGGGCGAGTGGGACGCGCAGAAGCCGCTCCGCCTGCTGATGGATGGATTCACCGATTATTTCAGCGCGAGTTCAATGTACGCAGCGTGGCAGGCGGGCGTTGCTCCGGTGCCTCCGTATGTGGAAGCGCAAGACGACGCGGGCAATTGGGTACGGGTGATCGACGACATGGGCTTCCCCGCCGGTCTTTCGCGGACGATGGTCGCCGACCTGACCGGAAAATTGGCGCCGGGCACGCGATTCATCCGGATGAGCACGAACTTGCGAATTTATTGGGATCGCATCCGCGTGGATAATTCCGCGCCGGATCTGCCGGTAAAACTCACGGAAATTCCGCTGGCCGAGGCGAAGCTGGGTTTTAGGGGCTACCCGCGCGTGGTCGAGGGAAAACCGGCGAACGATCTGAGGTACATCTACGAGGAAGTCAGCGCGACGGGTCCGTACTCGCGGCAGACCGGAAACTACACGCGATACGGCGACGTCACCGATCTGGTTCGCAAACCCGACGACGAATACGTAATCTACGGTTCGGGCGACGAAATAGCGGTGGACTTCGATGCCACGAAGCTGCCCGATCTTCCCGACGGCTGGACGCGCGATTATTTCTTCTATGCCGACGGATTCGCGAAGGACATGGATTTCTACGCTGCGTACGGCGATACCGTCACGCCGCTGCCGTTTCATTCGCAGATGCCGTATCCGTATCCCAAGGGAGTCGCGTATCCGCTCGATCCCGCGCACCTGAAATACATGCTCGAGTTCAACACGCGCGGCGTTGCCGGCTCGGCGAGCGATACCTACCGATTCGACTACCAGAAACTGGACCCCAAGCCAGACCAGCCGGCCGAGCAATAGTTTGCGGCGTCGTGGCTTCGGCTCAGCCGTTGCGCGTGGCTAACTTGATTGCCGCTCCAGAGCGTGTTAATTTCGATATTCCAGTTGTAATTCGTAAAACCGCGAAACGATGTCGTCCTCGAACGTAAACGGCCACAATCCGAACTATTCTGCCCCAACACCTGAAGCTTCGGCGCCCGTGCGCGAGCCTGCCTTCTGGCGCGTCGAAGGCAGCCTGCTGAATCTGACGGCCGTTCGGCCGGTGGGGTTTTTCGCCTGGAACTCGCAAAGTTTTTTGCAGCGATGGACTCGCCGAGGCAGCATGGCGATTCTCGCCGTCGCGCGCCCGTTTCTCTACCTGACCAATCGCGAATTCGCCACGCGGCTGCTCCATTCGGTGTTGCGAGGAGTGAGCCGCGACCGCCTCGATCTGCTCGGTGAAGAGTTCTTCGAATATTTTCTGAAGCCCCGTTTGAAACCCGCGGGCGTCGCAAAATTGCAGCAGGCGATCGCTGCGGGCGCCGACATCATCCTGGTGAGCCAGGGCCTGGACCATGTGATGCGGCCGCTGGCGAAGCATTTGGGCGTTTCGCGCATCGTTTGCAATCGCCTGGATTTTCGCGACGGCATTTGCACCGGCCGTTTGCTCGATCCGGTGATTCGTCCGCGCGGATTGTTTGCGCGATTTACCGGCAGCCAGCCCGACGGCCGTGTGCCGCGCGAAAAACTGATCGGCGTTCTCGGATTCGAAAAACGCCCGGACGTGCTCGACGAAGCGATTCAGCCGGCCGAGCGTCCATCGCCGAAGGTGAATGTTCCGGTGGTGGAATTTGCAACGGCCCCAGCGGAAAAGCCACTTTCGGTGCGCGACGCGCTGCGTGGAAAACACATTTTGCTGATCGGCGCGACCGGATTCATCGGCAAAGTGTGGCTCGCGAATCTGCTGAATGACCTGCCGGACGTGGGCAAAGTGTATTTGCTGGTTCGGCACAATCGCGCGGCTACGTCAGTCGAGCGATTTCAGCGCGTGATCGAAGAATCGCCGGTGTTTGACAACCTGGTGGCGAAGTACGGCGACGGATTCGGCGCGTTTCTGCGCGAACGCGTGGAAGTTGTGGATGGCGACGTCAGCAAGCCGGGCTTAGGCCTCGCACCAGAGGTTCGCGATCGACTGGCAGCATCCGTCGATGTGATCGTGAACAGTTCCGGACTGACCGATTTCAATCCGGACGTGCGCGACGCACTGGCGATGAACGTGCACGCGACGGTGTACGTGCTGGAGTTTTTGAAGCAGTGCGCGCACGCTTCGCTGCTGCATCTTTCCACGTGTTACGTAGTCGGCCAGCGCGACGGGCGCGTGCTCGAAGAGCTGCCGCGGAACTACACGCCGTACGGAATTCCGAACTACAACGCCGTCGAAGAATGGAAGTCGCTCGAAAAGCTGGTGAAAGATACCGAAGCGCGCGCCGAATCCGACGAAATCACGAACGAGCTGAAACAAGCCGCGCAAAAGAAAGAACATGCGGCGAAAGACCTGCACGGTGCGGCGCTCGACAATCAAATCCGCAAAAATCGTACCCGATGGCTGCGCCAAACGCTGACCGAGGCTGGAACGAAACGCGCGAATGAACTTGGCTGGCCGAATACCTACACCTACACCAAGAGCCTGTCGGAATCGCTGATCCACAATTTCCTGGATGAAAATCCGAACGCGGCGATCGCTGTGGTGCGTCCGGCGATCGTGGAATCGTCGGTTACGCAGCCGTTCCTCGGGTGGAACGAAGGCATCAACACCTCGGCGTCGCTTTCCTATCTGCTCGGCACATTTTTCCGGCAGTTGCCTTCAAATGAAAATAAGTGCCTCGATCTGATTCCCGTCGATCTGGTTTGTCGCGGGATGACGCTGATCGCCGCAGCGCTGGTGACCGGGCGCAACGCTCGGGTGTATCAGCTGGCGACGTCGGTGGCGAACTCGTGCAACATGCGGCGCTCGATTGAGCTCACGGGCCTGGCGCACCGGCGGTTTTATCGAGCGCAAGACGGCCTGGGCGAACGCATGCGTTTGAAGTTCGACGCGATTTCCGTTTCGAAAACGCGCTACCAGGCGTTTTCAGCTCCCGCGCAGCGTGCGATCGTAAAGATGATCAACCGCACGGCCGAACCGTTCGCGTCGCGGCCGCCTTTGGCAAAGCAAGAGCGCGACCTCGAGCGTGTAATCAAACTGATCTCCCTGTTCGAGCCCTTCATTCTGCATAACGATCATGTGTTCGAAGCGGCCAACGTCGAACTGTTATCCGCTGCGTTGCCGGAGGTCGAAATTCCCACCTTCGGCTACGATACGCGCGGCATCGATTGGTGGGACTACTGGATCAACGTGCACGTTCCCGCGTTGCGAAAGTGGTGTTATCCTCTCATCGAAGGACGGCAACTCGAGCCGCGCCCCAAGCGTTCCGTGCCATTCGCGGGCCAGCCTGATGCCAACGCCTCGCAGGTGGCGGGCGCCGGCAAATTGATTTCGTCCTGAACTTCACAAAAAACACGTGGCTATTTTCCTCACCGGTTCTACCGGATATATCGGCGCCCACATTGCGTCCAACTTGCTCGCGGGTCACAACGATCCGCTGAGTCTGCTGGTTCGCGCGCGTGACGAGCAGGAAGCGCGCGAGCGGTTGTGGCGTTCGCTGCAGCTGCACATGGATTTTCCGCAGTTCCAGTCGTATTGGAACAATCGAATCCGTGTGTTCCGCGGCGATTTGACCGGTGCTAAATTCGGCCTCGCCGATGACGACTACGCGCGGCTGGTGGCGACGACCGATTCGGTAATCCACTGCGCGGCTTCGCTGAATCGCAAGTCCGAAAAAAGCTGCATGAATGTGAATTTACGCGGGACGCTTGAAGTGATTCAGATGGCGCAGCGGGCGCGCGACCAGCACGGCCTGCGGCGATTCAGCCATGTGAGCACCGTGGCTGTCGCGGGACAACGATCGAACGAAGTGGTACAGGAAGACACTTCGATCGACTGGAATCGCTCGGACTACGATCCCTACGCGCGTACCAAAAAATTCTGCGAACACATGGTGCATCAGCTGCTGCCCGACGTGCAGCGCACGATTTTTCGTCCGAGTATCGTGCTTGGTGACAGCCGCCGCCCGGAAACCAATCAATTCGACATGGTGCGGGCGTTTGTGTTTCTGGCCGGCCTTCCCGTGCTTCCTTTCCGCCCTACCGACAAAATCGATATCGTGCCGGTCGATTTTGTGGCGGACGCCGTCACCACACTTCATCAGAAGCCCGATCCCGCGCACCAGATTTACCATCTGTCGTCGGGCACCGGCTCGGAGACGTTTGCTCAACTGACCGACGCACTCGCGAAAGAAACCGGCAAACGCGGGCCGATGTTTGTGCCGAAATTCGAGAAATCCACGTCCAAAATGGTGAATGCGCTCGCCGGACGCGCCGGAAAAATCGGCGGCCTGGCAAATTTGTTGAAAGTGTTTTTGCCCTACTTGGTGTGGAACACGGTGTTTGACAATACACGCGCCGTGGCGGAAATGGGCCGGAAGCCAGTGCCGTTTTCCGATTACAGTTTTCCGCTACTGCGATTCAGCCGCGAAAGCCATTTCGTGTATAAATATCGCGATTTGCCTTCGGGCGCCGGTGCGGTGCCGGCGGCACGCAGCGCGGCAGCTGCGCAGGACGTAAACCAATGACCGATCTATTGCTGGAAGCCTGGGTAAGCGGCCTGGTCGAGCTGAACAAGTTCGAATGGATGCTCGGCGCAGGCAGCGCCTGGAAACCCGGAACGAAACTGAAACTTCTCTTCGCGGGTTACTGCGGCACGCGCAACACCGGTTCGGACGTCCGCGTGGAGGAAATGATCCGCCAGATCCGCTGGATCCTGGGCGATCAGAATCTGTCGCTCAGCGTGATGTCGCAGAATTTCGATCTGACGCGCGGATATTTCGGCGACGCCAAACAGGTTCACCTGCCGGACGTGTTTCCGCCCTTCCTGCATTCCGAAGTCCGCAAAAACGACGGCGTGGTGGCGTGCGAAGGCTCGATGTTCAAAAGCAAATTCGCCAACGCGCTGACGACCATGATGATCGGCACGCTGGGAATCGCGGCCGCGCAGAATAAATTGAGCATCGCCTACGGCGCCGAAGCGGGCGAGATGGATTCCCTGCTGCAGAAAATGTGCAGCCGCTACTGCAAGGATTCGCTGGTCATCACCCGCAACGTGGAATCACAAGCCGTGCTGGGAAAGCTGGGCGTGCCCAGCGAACTGGGTACGGACACCGCATGGACATTTGAACCTTTACCGCGATCGTACGGCGAAAAAGCGCTGCGCGACGCCGGATGGGACGGCAAGACGCCGCTGCTGGCCGTCTGCCCGATCAATCCGTTCTGGTGGCCAGTGAAAGCATCGGTGCTGCGCTGGCTTTCCTACGTGACCACCGGCGCGTACAAGAAAAGCCACTACCGCTCGCTTTATTTTCACCGCTCGGGACAGGCGGTGGATGACGCCTACGAAAAATATCTTTCGGCGATTGCGACCGGCGTAAAGAACTACCAGCAGAGCCGTAAGGTATTTCCGATTCTGGTCGCGATGGAAATGCTCGACCGCGAAGCCTGCGAACTGGTGTCGGCGAAAATGGGCGGCGCTCCGGTATTTTCGTCGGACAAATTCAACATGTATGAGCTCGTGAGCATTTTGCGCGTCTGCGAGCGGATGCTCTCGTCGCGCTATCACGCGATCGTCACGTCCATGCCCGCCGGAGTGGTTTCCGCCGGCATCACCATGGACGAACGCATTCGCAACTTGATGAGAGAACGCGGCCACGATCACCTGCTGATGCGCGTGAATGAGCCGGACCTGGCCGACAAGATCGTCTCCGCGCTAAACGCGCTCGACGCCGAAGCGGAGCAAATTCGCGAAGCAATGGGCCAGACGGTGGCACGCAATCTGCAGCTGATGGCGCGCATGGGCACTTATTTCGAGGCGCAAGTCGCGCGCCAGTATCCGGCATTCCCGATTCGCACCGGCGTGCTTGGCTGGGACGCCTATCTGCCTCCCCTCAGCCCGAATCTGCGCGCGCTGCTCGAGGTCCATAGCGGAGCCGCGGCCTGATGCCGTTTCTCGAACAGATTTTCGCGCGGCTGCAAAAAAGTTCGGCCGTGCCCGTCATTCAGGATGTGCGCGACGGTAAAGTTGCCGCGGCGACAGGTAGCGAATTCCTCAAGCTAGTCCAGCAGGCTCGTTTTTTCTTTTCCGTGCGCGGCCTGAAAAAGGGCGATCGCTGTGCGCTGATCGCGCCGAACGGAATTCACTGGGCGGCCATCGATCTGGCGCTGATGGCCGAGGGCCTTGTCGTTGTGCCGCTGTACGCACGGCAGGCGCCGGCCGAGCTAGTGGCGATGCTAAAAGATGCCAGCCCGGCACGGATCATTTGTTCGGACGCCAACATCGCCGCCGAGCTGAAAAAGCTGTGGCCCGGCGCGCCAAAGATTTCGCTCGAGGAAAGTGTTTTTGTCAGCGAAGACATCGCGCCCGAAGCCGCCGCAGCAGCTCCGCTCGCCGATTCCGACGTCACGACGATCATTTACACGTCGGGAACGTCCGGTGCGGCGAAAGGCGTAATGCTCACCTCCGGAAACGTCACCCACATGGTCGGCTGCACCAACGCGCATCTCGATCGGTTGATGGGCGCGCGAACCGAGCCCGACAAAATCTTTCACTATCTGCCGTTTTGCTTCGCGGGATCGTGGATTTTGTTGCTGACCGCGCTTTCGCGCAACAGCGTGCTCACACTTTCGATGGACCTGTCGAAGCTGGCCGACGAGCTGAAACTTGCCGAGCCCGATTATTTCCTGAATGTGCCGACGCTGCTCGAGCGTGTGCGCAACAAAATTCTGGAAGCGGTCGCGAAAAAAGGCGGCATCGCCGAACGCATGTTCACGAATGGGCGCAAAGCGTACGCGCGCAAAGCCAGCGGCACGAGCAAGTTTCTCGATTCGGCGTGGCTGGGCGCGGCCAATCAAATGGTGTTTCCTGCAATCCGCAAAAATATCGGCGCGAATCTGAAAGCGATCATCTGCGGCTCCGCGCCGCTATCCATTGAAACGCAGCACTTTTTCATGATGGTTGGCATTCCGGTATTGCAGGTTTACGGATTGACCGAAACCACGGCGATCTGCACGATGGACGATCCTGCCGCACCGGAACCCGGCCGGGTGGGCATGGCGATTACGGGCGTGGAAATGAAAGTAGGCGATAATCAGGAAATCCTGGTGCGCGGGCCGAATATTTTTCCCGGATACTGGCAGAAACCCGTTGAAACCGAGAAAGCGCTCGTCGATGGATGGTTTCACACCGGCGACCAAGGCGACGTAAACGAAAAAGGAAACTGGCGCATCACCGGCCGGATCAAGAATTTGATTATTCTGAATTCCGGCCACAACGTTGCGCCGGAACCGATTGAGGAATCGATCGCTCGCGCTCTGCCCGAAGCCGGGCAAGTGATGTTGATCGGCAATCAACGCAGCTATCTGACGGCCCTGATCACGCCGGCGGCGCCGGTGGGATTGAATGACGCGCGGGTGCAGTCCGTGCTCGACGCGATGAATGCCGACGCTCCGCATTACAAACAGATTCGCGGATTTCAGATCGTCGCTGACCCATTCACGATCGAGAATGGATTGCTGACCGCGAACGGCAAGCTGAAGCGCGACGCCATTGCGGCGCGTTGCGCGAACGAAATCGAACTGCTGTATCAGAAGAAAACGTCATGAACGGATTCCAAGGCAAAGCGCTTTCGTGGACGGTGAATGGTGGAACGATTGAGCTGCTGCTCGACCGCGCTCCGTGCAATGAGATTGGCTCGCTCGCGCTCGTCGAACTCGAAAAGTTTGCCGCGGCCCTGCCCGCGCTGCAAAACGATTGCCATGCGCTGATCATTTCCAGCGCGCGCGCCGAGGGATTTTGCGCCGGAGCGGATTTGCGCGAGCTGTACCAGGAATCGCAGAAGCGTTCGGCGAGCGACCGGATGGCGGGCCTGCACGATTTTCTGGAGCGCATTCACGCGGTAATGAATGCGATCGACGCGGCGCCGTTAACTACGATCGCCGCGGTTCACGGCGTGTGCTTTGGCGGCGGATTCGAGCTGGCGCTGGTGTGCGACCTGATTGTGGCCGACAAAATGGCGCGGTTTTGTTTTCCGGAGCTGCGGCTGGGCTTGATTCCGGGCTTCGGCGGAATTCCTCGGCTGAAGCGAGATCTGGGCAACGGAGTTGTTCGCGATCTGCTGTTGACTGGGCGAAGCATTCAGGCCGCGAAAGCGCAAGCGGTCGGACTGGTGAGCCAAGTGGTGGGCGAGGGCGACGCGCTGCGTGTGGCGCGAGCGACGGCTGCGCAACTGAAAAAATTCGATCGCAGCACGGCCGCGGCGGCCAAGCAATTCATCAAGCCGATTCCGCGCGACGAGTTGCGGCGCGAAATCGAAATCTTCTGCGAGCTATTCGCGCGTCCGGCGGTCAACGAAGGGCTGCGCAAGTTCGTGGAAACTACCAGCGCGCTTCCCTACTTGCCGTAGCGCCCGGCGCCGTGCCGCGTTTGGCGAAATTTCCCGGCACTATGGCAAGATAGTGAGACATGAAAACTCTCGACCAAACCACGGAAGAAGTACTGAATCTAGCCGCGCAACATTTCAAGGTGCCGCGCGCAACTCTCAATCCGGCCGACGATTTTTTCAAGACGCTGGGCATCAACAGTCTGCAGGCGCTGGATTTGCTGACGCGCTTGGAACAACATTTCCGGATCGAGCTGCCGGACTATGAATTGCAGGACGTGAGCGATTTCCGCACGCTCGCCGAACGGATTCAGTCCAGGTTGTAGCTCGCACGTCCCCGGGAACCGCCGAATGCTCGACCTTTCAAAATTTCAATCTCTGGGTGAAGCGTTGCGCGCCGCGCTGGAGCGCTGGCCGAGCGAAATCTGCCTGATCGAAGCGGATCGCGAACGCGAAAACGCGCGCATCACCTACCGCGAATTCAAAGAAGCCGCGCTGCCGCTTGCCGGCGCGATGCAGCAGGACGGATTCAAAAACGGGACGCGCGCTGCGATCCTGATGACCAATCAGTCGAAATGGCTGATTTCGGCGTACGCGATTTTCTTCTGCGGCGGCGTGCTGGTGCCGCTCGACTACAAACTTCCCGCCGACGAACAGCTGCGGCTGCTGGCGCACTCGGGCGCTGAATTTCTGGTGGTCGAATATCATTTGTGGCGCGCGATCGTGCAGTCGCCGGAGTTCAACTCGATGCGAACGCGTGTGGTGCTCGTCACCGAAGCTCCCGCAAAAGCGGATCTGGGCGGCGCGAAACGGTGGGAAGACTATCGCGGAACGAGCGAACCGGAATTTGTGCCGCGTACGCGCAAAGACCCCGCGTGCATCGTGTATTCGTCCGGTACCGGCGGACGGCCGAAGGGTTGCGTGCTGACGCACGAAAATTATCTCGAACAGTGCGTCGCGCTCACGTCGTTGTATCCGTTCTGGCCCGGCGTGCGGTACCTCAGCATTCTTCCGACGAATCACGCCATCGACTTTATGGTCGGCTTCATCGGACCGTTCACGTGCGGAGCCACGGTGGTCCATCTGCGGACGCTGCGGCCGGAATTCATCCGCGAAGCATTCACTCGGTACAAGATCACCTACATGGCGCTGGTGCCGCTGATCCTAAAAAATCTAGAACGAGGGTTGCGCGAGCGTTTCGCCGCGCTGCCTGCGGGAAAGCGAAAAGTCTTTAACGGCCTGGTGGCGGTAAACAAAGCGCTCACGAAGAAAAAACCAAATCTGAATCTGAGCCGCCGGCTGCTGGGCCAGGTGCATCAGGCCTTCGGCGGCGAGTTGCGCGCGTTGTTCGTTGGCGGCGCGTTTACCGAACCGAGCACGCTGCAATTCTTCTACGATTTGGGAATTCAGGTCGGAAATGGATACGGCTGCAGCGAAGCGGGCACGGCGATCACGCTGAACGATTTCAAACCATTTCGCGCCGACACTGTGGGGAAACCGCTGCCGGGCATGGAAGTGAAAATCGCGAACCCCGATGCGGAAGGCGTGGGCGAAGTGACGGTGCGCAGCAAGACCGTGATGTCGCACTATCTGGACGATCCGGAAATGACCGCAGAGACAATCGTGAACGGCTGGCTAAACACGGGCGATCTGGGCCGCATGGATTCCGCCGGCCATTTGCAGTTGATGGGCCGCAAGAAAAACATGATCGTCACCGAAGAGGGCAAGAATATCTATCCGGAAGACATCGAAACGTATTTCGAGGGGCTGCCGGTAAAAGAGTTCTGCGTGTTTGCAGCAAATTATTTGTGGCCGGCACGCACCATGGTGGGTGAGCAGCTAGTGCTGGTAGTACACACTGAAAATGAAAAGCCGTTGACGTCGGAAATCGTCGCCGAGATCGCCGAACGCAACCGCAAACTCGCGAATTTCAAGCGCGTGAACGGCTATCTGGAATGGGATCGTGATTTTCCGCTGACCGCTTCGATGAAGATCAAGCGCCTGGTGCTAGCTGAACAAATCCGCGAGAGCCGCGAGCGTTCGCGGATTGTGGCGCTTTAAGCATGGCGAGCGGGCAATTTCTGGCAATCGTGAATCCGGCCGCGGGCGGCGGCCGCTGCGGCGAACTGGCTCCGGCGGCGATCGAGCGCGTTCGAAAGGCCGGCCTCGACGTCGAGATTGCGCAAACCAGCCGCGCCGGCGAAGCTACCGAACTTGCGAGAAACGCTTATGCTCGCGGCGTCAGAAATTTTCTCGCCGTCGGTGGAGATGGAACCTCGTACGAAATCGTGAATGGGCTTTTTCCTGAAGCGCTCACCGGCGGCCGGCCGAGCTTGGGATTTTTACCTCTCGGCACGGGGAACTCGTTTCTGCGCGATTTCACAAAACGAGGAGTCGAGCACACGCTCAATGCGCTTGCTAGGGGCGCGCGCCGGCCGTCCGACGTGATCCGCTTGCGCCACGCCGATGGCGAACTGTATTACATGAATTTGCTGAGCCTCGGCTTCCCTGCCGAGGTCGGCGAGACCGCGAATCGAAGGTTTAAGAGCATGGGCGAACTCGGATACATTCGCGCCGTCTTCGCGCACCTGGTAAATCTGGAGCACACTTCATTTCCACATCGCCTCGATCAAACTGGCGATTGGGATCGCGGCAAAACTTTGTTTCTCACGTTCAGCAACAGCAAATTTACCGGCGGCAAGATGATGATCGCTCCCAACGCAGACCCTGCCGACGGATTTATCGAATACGTTCGCTGGGGTCCGATCGAGCGAATGGGACTGGTGGCGACTCTGCCGCGACTTTTCACAGGCACGCATATCCGTCACCCGCTGGCGTCGCGCGCGGCGGTAAAACACGTGGACTTCGAACTCGACGGCCCCGTCAACGTGATGGTGGATGGCGAAAGCTTGCGCCTGAAATGCGAATCGCTCGAAATACTGCCGGGCGCGATGGACATTATCGTTTGAGAAAAGCGTACCTCACTTTACGGTCGGCGATTCTGTGGGCGCTCAGCGGAATTCATTTCGCTGTGGTCGGCGCGATTCTGATTTTGCTGGGAATTTTCATCGACCCGCGAAAAAACGATTGGCCGCAGCGATTTTTCTTCCGCAACATCATGCGCATCGCCGGCGCACGACTTGAGGTGCAGTACGCGCCGGGTTTCGATCGCACGCGCACGTCGATCTTCATCTGCAATCACGTGAACCTGTTCGACCCGTTCGTGATCTACTCCGCGATTCCACAATTCGTCCGTGGCTTCGAACTGGAATCGCATTTCAAAGTTCCAATCTACGGATGGATGATGGGCCGCTTCGGAAACATCCCGGTTCCAGACGCGCCAACACGCGAAGGCCTGGAAATCATGCGGCAGCGCGCCAAAGCGGCGCTCGATGCGGGAATCAGCCTGATTGCGTTTGCGGAAGGATCAAGAACGCGGACCGGCCATGTAAACGAGTTCAAGAAAGGGATTTTCGGCCTGGCGCAGAAATTCGGCGCGCCGATCGTGCCGATGAGCATCGTCGGCTCGTACCAATTTTTTCAGACCGGCAACTGGATGCTCTTCCCCGAAAAAATCACCGTGTACGTGCACAATACGATTGATACGTCGCAAATCGGCCGTGCGGAAGTGGATGAACTGCGTCAGCGCGTGCAGGATATCGTGTCGAAGCCAGTGGAAGAATCGCTCGCGGCAAATCCCGTTCAAAAAGTTTGAGTCACGTTGGCGTCGGGCAGTGAACGCCCGGCGCGCAATTCCTGCCAGGTGTAAACCACGCGGTGAATCACGGTGAGCGTCGAAATCGCGGCAATCACCCACAGAACCGGCGCCATGCGGTTGAACACTCCGCCCATGATCAGCAGCACCAGCCGCTCCGGCCGTTCCATGAATCCAACTTTGCAAAGCGGAATCAACGATTCGGCACGCGCACGCGAGTAACTGACCATGAACGAACTGGCCATGGCGACTGCGGCCAGCGCCATGTAGAAGGGGCGGCCGATAAGGGTGTAGTGCACCACCAGGCCCATGTACAGCGCGAGGTCGGAATAACGGTCGAGCGTGGAATCCAGAAACGCGCCAAATGCGGTGACGCGACCGACGCGGCGAGCCACCTGGCCGTCTGCCATGTCCAAAAATCCAGCCAGGAACAAAATCGCCGCAGCGCGACGAAAATTTCCCATCGCAAATTCCGCTGCAGCCCACGAATTTACCGCCAGCCCCAGAAACGTGAACATGTTGGGCGTGATGCCGGTCGCCGCCAGGCCGCTGACGACGTGGCGCAGCAGCCATCCGCCGCCTTCGCCGATCCAGTGGGTGATCGGCTTGCTCCGCTCGTTGGGTGATTGGCTCATGACATCAAAATCATACAATGAATTCAGCCGGTGTGCCCGCGCCCGGCGACGTGCGCCGGCGTGCAATCGCGCTTAGCCGCACCTACTGCGCCGGAAACTTCATCTCGGGAACCGCGCCCTCGTAGTGCAGCTTCGGTTCGGTCTGTGCCTGTACTTCTTCGGGAGTAAATCCCGGCGCGACCTCACGCAATTGCAAACCCTGGGGCGTCACGTCGATCACCGCAAGGTCGGTGACGATCGTGTCCACGCATTCGAGTGCAGTGAGCGGATAAGTGCACTCTTTCACAATTTTGCGGATGCCATCTTTCGCGGTGTGTTCCATGGTGACGATCAACCGGCGCGCGCCCACGGCAATGTCCATCGCGCCGCCGATTCCTCCTGCGCCTTTTGCGCCCGGAACGCGCCAGTTCGCCAGATCGCCTTTCTCGGAAACCTGCAAGCCGCCCAGAATGCAAATATCCAAATGGCCGCCGCGCGTCATCATGTGAGCCACGTCTTGCGTGAAAAACGCAGCGCCCGGCACAAGCGTCACCGGCACCTTCATCGCGTCCACCAGATCGAAATCTTCTTCGCCCGGTTTGGCTCGCGGACCCATCCCCAAAATTCCATTCTCGCTGTGGAAATAAATCGAAATGTCTTTTGGAACGTACGCGGCAATCAGATTCGGAATGCCCCAGCCCAGATTGACGTACGCGCCGTCGGGCAGCTCCAGCGCAGCGCGCGCGGCGATTTGTTCGCGGGTCAATCGTGCTTTAGACATAACGGAGCCCTTTCGCGACCACGATTCGATCCACGAAAATCGACGGCGTGACGATCATTTCTGGATCGAGCGTGCCGGTTTCCACCACTTCATCCACTTCCACGATTGTGGTTTTCCCCGCCGCAGCCATCAGCGGATTGAAGTTCCGCGCTGCTTTGCGATACACCAGATTGCCCATGCGGTCCGCGCGGAAAGCTTTGATGAACGCATAGTCCGCGCCGAGAGATTGTTCGAGGATGCAGCGCTTGCCCCGAATCACGCGCTCCTCTTTTCCTTTGGCCACGTCAGTGCCGACTCCCACGGGCGAAAAGAAAGCGCGAATTCCGGCGCCCTCGGCACGCAGCCGTTCGCACAAAATTCCTTGGGGGATTAATTCCAGCTCGATTTTGCCGGCGGAAAATTGCTCCTGAAAATAATTGGCTGCGGGGCCAGGGAAAGCCGCCACCACGCGGGTGATCTGGCGATGCTTGAATAGAATCCCCAGTTCGCCGTCTCCCGTGCCGCAATTGTTGCTGATGACGCCCAGATTGTTGACGCCCGTTCGCGCGAGCCCTTGAATCAAATTGTTGGGAAAGCCCGCGCCGCCGAAACCGCCGAACATGATCGTCGCGCCGCTGGGAACGTCCGCGACGGCAGCGTCAACCGATTCGTACACTTTGTTTTTGCGATTCATCGTTTGTTTCAGGCCTGTCGAGTCGTCGCGCGCTTACTTTCCCGCCAGAAAATCGTATTGCTCCGCCGTCAGCGGCACCACGGAGAGCCTTCCCTGCCGCACCAGCTGCGAGTCCGCGAACAATTTCTCACCCCTCAACGCGCCAAGCGTGTAGGGCTTTGCGATCGCGTCGCCGGCTTTGATCTTCACGATCGGCGATTTCGGGTCTTTCGCGTTTACTGCGAGCACCGTCGCCGTACCGACGGCGCTGCGACGTTCGCCGGTCTCGTAGATAATCAGCTTCGCGCCGGGCTTCATCTCCCGCAGGTTCTTCACCGCTGCCGGATTCGACACGCCTTCCCATTCGGTCGATCCGTCGCGCTTCAAGTCTTCGAACGAATATTCCGACGGCTCGGTTTTCAGCAGATATGCGGTCGCCACCAGATCCTCCAACGTTTGCGAAAGCCCTTCAATTCTACGCAAGATGGAGCGCGCCACAAAACGCGAATGGCGGCTGGTAACACGGCGCTGCGCGAGATCTAGAATCAGCCGCGTTCGGCCCTTGAGTACGACCACGTACTTACTTTACGATACGCACGCTCTTGGACATGCAGCCGAGCGTGCACCTGAGATTCCCCAGAGAAACTTCGGATGACGACCAAAGACCCCAGCTCCACGGCCCAAACTTTCGAACCTGCAATCGATTCACCGTCGTTTCGCGCCGCCCAGCTGAAAAGCGAACGCTTCCGCATCCATCTGGTGCTGGCGGCGCTCGGATTTTTCCTGATCGAGCGCTCGATTCGCACCGCGCTGCTGCACACGCGGGACGACCTGCGTCTGTGGGCGTACGCGGCCACCGTCATCGCGTGTTTTTTCGTGTACGAAATCGTGGTGCTGCGATTGACGAACCGCGCCGCGAAGAGCGGCCGGGAAATCTCCAAGTGGGTTTGGTACGGATCGATCGCGCTCGAAACCACTCTGCCCGCGTTTGGAATTGCGTTCCTCACCAGCGATGCGATCAGTGCGGATTACAAACCGCTCGCAAACCCTCTGGGTCTGGGATTTTTCATTTTCATCATTCTTTCGACGCTGCGACTGAATCGAGTGGACTGCTGGATTGCCGGAATCGCGTCATCGATCAACTACATGCTGGCCGCGCATTATCTGGGTTGGACGCTCGATTACGACCCGGGAACTTCGATCTTTTCGCCATCGCGCTCGGTGCTGGGCTACGCATTCGCGCTCGTGCTGGGCGGTGCGGTCGCTGCGGCCGTCGCCAAAGACATCCGAAAACATGTGACTGCCGAGCTGCGCGAAGCAAACGCTCGCCGCGAAGTCGAGCGGTTGCAGCACGATTTGAACGTGGCGCGCACCATTCAACAATCGCTGCTGCCCAACGAATCGCCGGAGATTGAGGGATTTCAAATCGCCGGGTGGAATCTGCCCGCCGACGAAACCGGCGGCGATTTCTTCGACTGGCAATTTCTGCCGAACGGAAAATTAATGGTCGCTCTCGCCGACGTGACCGGCCACGGCATCGGGCCCGCGCTGCTCGCGGCGGTGTGCCGCGCCTACGTTCGCGCGAATTTTTCGCTGGACGGTCATCTGCTGTCCGCGATGGGCCGCATCAATTCATCCATCGGCATGGACCTGACGCAGGGAAGGTTTGTAACGTTTGTGGCGGCCATCTGCTCACCCAACAGTTCGCGAGTCGAGCTGTTGTCGGCAGGGCACGGCCCGCTGTTTGTGTATCTGATTCACGAAGACCGCTTCACCAAAATGAATGCGCAAGGATTACCTCTGGGAGTTTCACCGGCGCTCGAGTCCGAGCCTCCCGTCGTGCTGGACATGAAACCCGGGGACATGCTGCTACTGATCACCGACGGATTTTTCGAGTGGGTCAACCTTGGCAAAGAGCAATTTGGCGTGGAGCGGATGGAAAACGTGATTCGCGCCACCAAGCAGCTGCCGCCGCAGCAGATTATCGACGCTCTCTACCGCGCGGTGCTCGATTATTCGCAAGGCACGCAGCAAAAGGACGATCTCACCGCGGTTATCATCAAGAGGACCTGACACATTTCTGCGGGTAGTTGCCGGACAGGCTGATGATTTCGCTGATAAATGGTGCCCGGGGTGGGGGTCGAACCCACATGCCCCGTTAGGGACAGCAGATTTTAAGTCTGCCGCGTATGCCATTCCGCCACCCGGGCCTTGGTTGCGGGCTCGAAAAGGTTAGCACGAGCAACCGCGTACCGGAATGCGGAGAGATTCGGGAAAATTTGCGCGAACGCGCGAAGTTACGGCGAGTTGATGGTAGGCTTTTTGGCTGACGATCAGAGTCAACGTAGTTCGAACGCGGCTCGTGTTCGGATTGAACGGAACTTGAACGGAAGTCGAGCGGAGACCGAACGCAGACTGAACGAGGACTGAACGGAAATGCGGAAACCCATCGTCGTGGTCGGAAGCATCAATCTCGATCTGGTAGCCACGTCTGCCCGCGTGCCGCTGCCGGGCGAGACACTTTCCGGCACGAGCTTTGCAACGTTTAACGGCGGCAAGGGTGCGAACCAGGCTTTCGGCGCGGCGCGGCTGGGATATCCGGTGAAGCTCGTCGGAAAAGTCGGCGACGATTCGTTTGGCGCGGGACTGAAAGCTGGATTGCGAAAAGCCGGCGTCGATGTGAAAGCAGTCGCCGTCGAAAAGGGATCGTCCGGCGTGGCGCTAATCAATTTGGGCGGCGATGGGCAAAACAGCATCGTCGTGGTGCCGGGTGCAAACGGAAAGATGCTGCCGAAAGACGTCTCGCGGCACTCGCGGATATTGAAAAGTGCCGGCATGATCCTCGCGCAACTGGAAATTCCGCTGATCACCGTCGAAGCGCTCGCCGTGTTCGCGCATCGCTTCGGCATTCCGATGATGCTCGATCCCGCACCCGCGCGCGAATTGCCGCCGGGCCTATTGCAGCTCTTGACGTGGATTACCCCCAACGAAAGCGAAGCGCGAACGCTTTGCGGACTGGATTCGAGCGAAGCGATTACGCCAGCCACCGCCCAGCGATGCGCGGAGACTTTGCTCAGTCGCGGCGCGAAAAATGCTGTGATCAAAATGGGCGAAAAAGGGTCGTTTGTCGCCACTGCAGATGGCGTTCGACAGATGGTTCCCGCGTTTGCGGTGAAGCCGGTCGATTCCACAGCCGCCGGAGACGCGTTCAACGCGGCGTTTGCGGCGGCGCTGCTTTCCGGCAAGCCAGCGCTCGAAGCGGCTCGCTACGGCGCGGCTGTGTCCGCAATTTCGGTCACGCGAAATGGCGCGCAGCCCTCGATGCCTACCGGCGCCGAAGTGCGAAAATTCCTGGCCGCGCGGAAGGGCGCGTGAATTCGCTCGCGATCCCGGCGCGCGCGGCGAGGTCCGCGAGATTTCGATGAATCGTCGATGGAATAAACTGCTGGGAAATCTCGGCGTTACCGAACGCGTGGCGCGGATTCAAAACGCGCGGTTGCAACGGGCCACAAATCTTGCCCAGTTGCAGCAGTTCCGACGTGACCTGCTGGCCTCGCCCCGCCTCGCCGATGACCGCCGCCTACCCAAGTTTGGTTACCGCGCGTACTCGCAGTCGGACGAAGACGGCATCCTGCACGAAGTCTTCCGCAGGATCGGCGAAGGCGGGCGCACCTTCGTGGAACTGGGCGCGGGCGACGGGCTCGAGAACAACACTTTATTTCTTCTGATGCAGGGCTGGCGCGGGTTGTGGGTCGAAGGCTCGGCACGTCGCGTGGCTGCCATCAAAAGCAAGCTTGCAGGAGTGATTCCCGGCGATCGCCTGCGCGTGGAGCAGCATTTCGTCACCGCCGGGAACGTCGATTCCCTGCTGTCGAAGCAATCGCCGGCGCAAAACATAGATTTGCTGTCGATCGATCTCGACGGAAACGACTACTACATTCTCGATTCGATCCGCTCGATCACTCCACGCGTGATCGTGGCGGAGTACAACGCCAAATTCCCGCCGGATTTCGGTTGGGTAATGAAGTACAACGAATCGCACCAGTGGGATTCGACCGACTACTTTGGGGCTTCGCTGAAAGCGCTGGAAAGCTTGCTGACTGCAAAGGGATATTCGCTGGTTGGCTGCAATCTGCTCGGCACGAATGCGTTTTTCGTGCGCACAGATCAAATGAAACCTGAAATATTCGCCGCGCCGTTCACCGCCGAAAATCACTACGAACCGGCCCGCTATTTTCTGATGCCGGCGTTTGAATCTCCGTTCCCCGGCGGCATGGGTCCGTTCGAAGTGCGCGGTTAACTTTTTGAATCTAAAACTCGTCGCGCGATTCCCCGCCAGCCTGAATCATGCTCGCCTAACTCGCCATCTCCGCCGACGTTTGCTTTTCCTGCAGGCAATACAGCACCAGCTCCACGCGCGTCGAGACGCCCACCTTGTCGAAGATCCTAAACAAATAATTCCGTACGATTTGCTGCTTCAGACGGGTCGTTCTCCGCGGTGGGTTGCGCTCGCGACCTACGCGGCTTCGGCGAGCGTCGCACTCGTGGCGTGGGCTATCACGAGGGAGTCAAACGGACCTGTTGCGATGGGCATCACCGCAATCGGCACGATTATTTTGGTGGGCTGCTTGATTCGACTGGTCAAGCGTCCAGCGAGATACGCACCGGACTCGGCCAAAGCGGCCGAACCAGTTCGATCTTCGTAGTACGGCGAGCGCTACTGATTCGTCGAGAGAAACACCCGCGACGCACGACGCGCTCGTTCGTTGGCCGAGGACTTCTTCTGCGCGTTGCCCAGCTGGACCAGAATCTTGCGCAGCTTGGCGCGTTCTTCCAAATCCATCTCCACAACTTCGAACGCGCGAGCCTGCGTGTTGGCGTCGCGAACGATGGCTTGGGCCTTCACCGTTTTCTGCGACGAAGTCAACTTCAGCGTGACCATGCTTCCCGGATGCAGGCTCTGCTCGCACACCGCCACACCGCCGCCGAGCGTCAATTCCGGAATATCCACGCGGCAGTTTTCCTTCAGGTTCGTCGTCATGGCCTGCACCGAATGCTCCAGGCGCATGCGCGGATAGCGGCGCTGGCGAATCGCCGAGGATTGCGAGTCCGCATCCAGCGGTTCGATCGAAAATTCCGCAACGCTCAATCCGCTGCGCGGCACGAAATGCCGCACCCATTCCGGATCGATCCGTTCCATCGCCTGGGCCGCGACGATGCGCATTTCGCTCGGATTCACCCAGCGGAACGCACGACGGGCTTCGGCAACCTTGCGTAACACCGATTCCGCTCCCGCGGTGCGCAGCCGGCCAAGAGCTTCAATCGCCTTCAGCCGCAGATAATCGGTTCCATCCTTCGGCAAATCGCCCTCGGCCAATCGCAACAGGCGCATATCGGCCGCTTGTTCGCCGGCCATTCCGATTTCATCCACGGCCAACGGACGGACGGTCGCATCGAGCGTGTCGAATAGATTCAACAGCAAACGTCCGCGATCCGGCGAACCGCTTGCCGCGATCTGGCGAACCACGCGGTCATGCGCTGAACGCTTCCACTCGGCCATTCGTCCGGGCAGGACTTCCTGGACCACATCGCCGTCGATCCTGGAGAGAATTCCCAACGCTACGACTGCTTCGTTCACGTCGCCGCTGCGGAGCTGTTCCTTCAAGTGCGACAGCGCTTCCGGGCCCAGCGTGTTCATGATCGAAACGAGCAGGTCGCAATCTTCGCGGAAACCCGAACGGCTGAATCGCCCCGCCACATGAACGGCGGATGCTAGCGGGATGCGCCGCAACAAATCGAGCAAGCCCGGAGGAACCTCTGACGCCTTGATCGCGTCATCGAGGAATTCCGTCAGACGGTTCTCGACGCCGATGCGCGGCCGCAGAGTCTTTCCAACCGCAGGACGCTCTGCTTCCACGTAGTCCACCAACTCCACGCTTCGCTGAATCGCGGGAAACGCACGCTCGTTGGTCGCCTCTTGCGACAAACGAACGAACGCAGCGCTCAACTGGCTCTGCAACTGCGGATCGGTTTCATCCGCGAGCTGAACGCCCACTCGCCGGATCGTATCGGTGAGCAGCGTGTCGTTGAATTTCGCGTAGGTGGAGGCAAGTTCCGCAAGCCCCGTTGCCGTCAAGCGGCGCGCTTCCGGCGCTTTCATCTCGATGCATTGCGCGTAGTTTTTCAGGACTTTTTCTGCGGCTTCCTTGTCGCCACGAGCGACAAGCTGGTCCACATGCTCACGGACTTTCGTCGCGGGCACGCACCACGCTTCCGCCGATTCCAAAACCGCCTTGCGCTTTTCGTCGGTCACCTGCGCCCAGAACTGTTGCGCCAGCAGATCGACGTGCGACTGAACTTCCAGTCCCGCGCGCGCCATTTTTTCTTCGTACACGCCAAGAACTTTGCGCAGACCGTCGAGCTCAACGCTCATTTCGGTCATCACCTGGCGCACGGCGTTCACTTCGATGTCGCCGCGGTCAAAGCTTTCCATCGCATAGCGAATGGCAATGTGTTCGGCAAGCTTCAACAGCGCCGGCTTGTCGGTGGATTCATTCGGAGCTTGCGCCGCCAAAGCCGAGAGCGCCTGGCTGACGGTAAAGCGCGCGCGCCGCGGCAGCGTGGAAAGCCGCGACTGAAATGTTCCCGCGTCGAGTTTTTCGTCCGCCGAATCGCCGGTGCGCGCAATCTGCGCCAGCATTTGCAGGATGCCTTTCAATTCGTCTTCATGCAGCGTCATCAAACCGGTTTCGACGGTCATCGAGCCTTCGCCGCCGCCCGACGCGCGCTGGCCGCGAATTTCCGCAGTAGCGTTGCCCCATCGCGAGATGGCGCCGCCGTCGCCGCCACTTCCGCTACCGGTTCCACCGACTCCGTCAAAAATTCTGGCGCTCGATCCGCGAACCCGTCCGTTTCCTCCGCGACCTGAGCCGCCGCCGTTCCCGCCGCGGCCCGTGCCGCCCGATCCGTTACCGCTTCCAACTCCCGTGCCCGATCCGGATCCAGATCCTGATCCGGAGTGCCCGCCTACCGGCACAACTCCTGAAACTCCGCGGCCGGATCCCGATCCAGTCGCACCCGATCCAGTCGCACCCGATCCAGCGTCTTTATTCAGCCAGAAGCCTGCAACGTCCGGCGATAGCGGAGTGCCCGAACCTTCCGACCCGACGATGTTCCAGGTTCCCGGCGTTGCACTGCCACCGCCGGGCTGACCACCCGTTTTCATTTCGGTGGCGCCGTAAACTGGCGTCGCCAATCCTTCCGGAAACGCGATGTTGCTCGCAGCGTGCGAAACTTCGCCCGACGGAAAATCGCGAACGACCTCTGCGGTTTCCTGCGCGTAATAAACTTGGCCGGAATTTCCGCCACCACCGTTGCCGCCACCGCCATTTCCATATCCAAAGCCGCCGGAACCGTTTCCGCCGCCGTTGCCGTAGCCATCTCCGTTGCCGTACCCGTTGCCGTCGCCGTTCCCGCCGTTGCCATTTCCATCGCCGCTGCCGCCGTTGCCACTGCCGTCGCCTTGCCCGCCAGCATTCCGCGATGCGCCACCGTTCTTGCTGCCCTCTGCGGCCACGATCAGCGCCAGCAATTTCGTCGGATCGTTCAAGAGTTCATCGGTCTGCGCCGCGTTCATGCCGAGTGTGTGCGCCGCAATCTGCGCAGCCATCGTGGATTTCGCCACAGCAGAATCGGCCGGCACGAAGCAAACTTCGTTCACTTGAATGTTCGGATCGCCATCCATCGCGGCTTTCAGTTGTTCGGCCAGCAAGCCGGGTTTTGCACCAGTGCCGGTCGGAAAACCGCGCGCGAATCTCGCCAGACTCGGTTGGGTCACTTGCGGTGAAAAATAAATGCTCGCGATTCCCGCGGCGGAAAGCATCCGCGCGAAACTTCGCTCTGCCGCGGCAGATTCCAGCGGCGTTCCATCCAGCAACAGCTGATCGCCCGACACAGCCAACAACAGTCCCGATGCTTCGTTCGAGCCGCTGCCGATCGCGGTGCTCAATTCGTTCCACGCCGTAGCGTACTGGCGGGCTGTCCGAGGGTGCCCGAAGTCATACATCCGAGCGAACTTGAGAAGGATGTTTAGGCTCCGCACGAACGCGCGGGCCGCAGCTTGTCTGATATTTTGATTGGGTGCCATTGTATGGGGCTTCACGCCCCGCCTCGTAAAGCAAATATGAGGTTTAGGCGCGATCCGCACAATGGTACGGTTGTTGTGTTTGGTACTACCTTTTCGGGCTACCCCGGGGGTGGGAGACTAGTCCTGGAACCAAAAAGCACGCCGCGGCGGCTAGACCAGCCGCTCTAACTCCTTGATATCGCCAATGATGGTGCGGGCACCCAGCGTGCGCAGCGTGGCGCCCCGCTGGCGACGCTCCTCGCTGTTTCGAGGCAGGATCCCGATAAACGGTACGCCAGCGGCCTGGGCCGCCAGGGCGTCATCCACGTTATCTCCAACATAAATAGCCACTTGCGGGTCGCGCCCGTTCAGGATCTTCAGTAGGCCGTCCGGAGCCGGCTTTCCGTGCTTCACGTCGTCCGCCGTCACAATCAAATCGAAGAGGTTTCGCACCCCCACTCGGTCGAGCGTGAAGTCCATCTCGCGATGGACTCGCCCGGTAAAGATCGCCAGTTCAGCCACTTTTCGCAGCCGCCGTAGGACCGGCTTCGGAAATAACCATTTCTCGCCGTTTGCGTACCCTTTGCCGTTTTTGCCCCAATACAGCTCCACGAACTTGGCCTTGACGGTGTCGTACGGCACGTCGAATCCGAGGTCATTGACCCATGCCGTCGAGAGCTTCCAATCGTCGTTGAACCCCGGCCGGTTTTTCCACTGGTGCAATTGGCGGCTCGTGACTCGCTTGCCGGTGAAATACTTTACCGTCTCGAGCGTGGTGCGCTGAAACGATCCGCGCGTATCCACCAACACGCCATCCACGTCGAAGACGATGACCTTCGGGCTGAATTTCATCAGGCACTTTCTCGAGAGGATGCGATTTGTAGGGTGGAGCGCAAATCAGGAGTGGGAATTTTCCGGGGGCTCGCCGGATTCATCACCGTCGTGCGAGCTGTCGTGTGAGCCTTCGCCCGATGCATCGCTTGCGGCATCGGCCGAGTCCGGCTCCAGATCATCGGATGACCACGACTCGCCCGGCACCGGTTCGATGGTTTTCCCATGCGAGCCAAGCTCGATCACGGCTTCTGTCGCCGCCGCCGGAGCAGCACTCGCTCGCTTCGCCGCGCTAGCTTTCGGCGGTACAGGAGGTTCGGCCGCCGCAGCTGCTTTCAATTTCTCGTACCGCGCGCCAAGAGCCTCGGCGATCAGATCCACGATTTGTTTCGCGCCCGAACCATCGGGATCCTTCGTCGGATTGTAGGCGGCCACTTCAAACGCAGCCATGTGCTTCTGCTGCGCGAATACCATCAGCGCGTCGCGCACTTCGTCGAGCGTCAGTCCGCCCGAAGACGGATAGTTCGTCGCCGTAAATCCGGAAATCACATCCACGTCCAGATGCAGCACAAATGCGTAGCCGTTGGTTTCGATTCGCTCAACGGCCGCCTTCGCCGCGGCGGTCGCGCCCAGGCGCTTCACGTCTTTCACCAGGTAACGTCGCAGCGTCGAACGCTCCAGCACCTGCTCTTCGCCGGGATCGAGCCGGCTCACACCAAAAAGTGTTACGTCCGGTTCGCGAACCAGCTGGGGCTCACCCCAGAATCGAACCAACTCCGGCGCGCCATGTCCGGTCAGATGCGAAACAACCATGCCATCCGCGCATCCCGATGGCGTCGTCGCCGGCGTATTCAGATCCGCGTCGCTATCCAGATAAATCACGCTCACGTTGCGAAAATATCGTCGCGCTCCGGCCACCGTCGCTAGCACCGTCGAGCAATCGCCCGTCAGAATCACCGGCAACGCTGCGGATTTCACCGCTTGCTCCACGCGCGGCTTCAGCGCGTCTACAGACGCAAGTACACGCTTCAGATTTCGTGCTCGGGGACTTTCTTCGTCGGGATGGAAAATCTGGGCACCGTCGTCGCCAAGGTCGGTCACTTCATAGCCGATGTTGCGGAGCCGATCGGCGAGTCCTGCCGCGCGCAACGCTGCGGGCGCGCCCTCGAGGCCTGCGGACATCGCTGCCGCGCTGGTCGGCGCCCCCAACAGGGCGATTTTGTTGAATTGGCGGACGATCTTTGCCGCCACTCAATAGCTCCTTGGCGTTTCGTGTTTCCGCGCGGCGTCGCGCATGGTGTTAACGCGCCACCGGCCGCTGCCGCGCGGCAAGCTCTGGAGGCAAAGTGAAACGTACGTCTTCGCGAATCAGATCCAGATCGCGATGGTTCGTAAATCCAAAGCTCGAAAGGCGCTGGCTCACCTGCTCTACCAGAATTTCAGGAGCAGACGCACCGGCCGTCAATCCGAGGATCGTCACGCCTTCCAGCCACGAAGCATCGATGTCGTTCGCGTCTTCGATCAGCCGCGAAGCAACTCCGGCGCGCTTCGCCACTTCCACGAGACGATTCGAATTCGAGCTGTTGGCCGAACCAACCACCAGGATCAGTTCAACTTCGCGCGTCAGCGCTTCCACTGCTTCCTGGCGGTTCTGCGTCGCGTAGCAAATATCATCCGATGCGGGGCCGACAATCGCCGGGAAACGCTGGCGCAAACGCGCCACAATTTCCTGCGTGTCGTAAAGCGAAAGCGTGGTCTGCGTCAAAAACGCGAGGCGATTCGGATCCGGTACTTCGAGCTGATCCACTTCCTCCACGCTGCCGACGATAATCGTCTGGTCCGGCGCTTCGCCCGATGTACCTACGATTTCCTGATGG
The DNA here is from genome assembly GCA_963719065.1 of uncultured Acidobacteriota bacterium. Lineage (GTDB taxonomy): Bacteria > Acidobacteriota > Terriglobia > Acidiferrales > UBA7541 > Palsa-295. Next base: position 439,851 of record CAVRAM010000002.1, read on the forward strand.
TCGCGGTGGCCGATCAAAATCAGCGTGCGGCCCTCTCGCGCAAACTTCAGCGCTTCCAGATGAACTTTCGTTACCAGCGGGCAAGTCGCGTCCACAACCTTCAACTTGCGTTCCTGAGCTTCGACACGCACGCGGGGAGGCACGCCGTGCGCGCTAAACACTAGCACTGCGCCTTCGGGCACCTCTTCGATGGTCTCGACAAAGATCGCGCCTCGACGGCGCAGCTGGTCCACCACGTACCGGTTGTGCACGATCTCGTGGTGCACGTACACGGGGTTGCCATAGGCTTCGAGGGCCAGCTCGACGATATCAACGGCGCGAACCACTCCGGCGCAAAACCCGCGCGGGCGGACGCGAACCAGCGTCTTGGCGCCATGGTTCGTATTATGAATGTTTGTCAGCGTCACATCGTTCTCCGTAATCTTCAGTATTTTACCTGAAGCAGCCATTCCCTGCCACTTTGTTCGCCTTTTGGTTTCAGAAGGAAACGGTCTGCGGGACGGCCGAATAGACGGTCAAATTTCGCGAGGAAAAACACGGGCGAGAAGCGCTGGGGTTTTACGCAAATCGGGCCGCAATCAGCGATGAACTCGCGATTGCGGCCCGATGAAGAACGGCGTCGAAACGTGTAACGTTACTGTGTGGACTCCGTGCGCGTCTCGCGCATCGACTTGCGCGTGATTTCTTCCAGGCCTGCGTAGCCGCGCCGTGCGGAACTAGCCACCACACGGACGCCCGCTTCGGCCCAATCGAGGCCGCGCTCACCGAGAGTGCCCACCAAGTAAAACATTATTCCGATCGCGAACAAAACCGCGAAGCCCATTCCGAAAAGCAGTTCGGCGGCGAGCAGCTCGCGCACGAAATAAATCTGGACGACGAAAAAGACCGCCAGAATCGACAACATTCCTTTGCGGACTTTCGCCTTTTCCGAAACCGTGTTCCAAGTCGCCTTCAACGTTTCTAAGTTCTTATTCATGGCCCTCACTTGCTCCACTGCCATTGGATGCACGGTGCCAGCCAAATGCACTACTGCTAAGCGATTGAAAACAAAGGGGAGTAATTGTGCCCTGAGGAATTCTAATCTTTAACGGGAAATCGGTTTCCCGCTCTGGGTAAGCGCCGGGAGCCCGAACGCCGAAAAAAGCTGCCATTTTCTGGCGACGTTTTCCGTCGTTTTACGAACTTTTTTGCGGAGGAATTTTTCGAAGGCGAAAGTTCACTGCGGTGTTTGCTTTTGAAACAGCGAAATAAATTTCGCGGCGACAAAAAAAAGACGCGACGAAACTCCGTCGCGCCTCAATTTCGTTCGATTGCAAATTCTGACTAACGGCCCTCGAACGGATAGCGATCCTGCGCTAGCACCGCATCCGCCACGCGGCGGCGCAACGCGATCGTATCCACCGGCGCGTGTTTCGCAAATCGCCGCAGCACAGCCAACTGCGTGGTCAGCGTGTCGCCATCGGCCGTGGCGATCAGCGCGGTCCGTGCTTCCTTCTCCACGCGATCCATCGCGTCGTAAATGTACGACCGCGCCGCATCCACCATCGCACTGGCGGCCTCGCCGCGCTTGGCATAGGTTTTTTGCGCACGCCGCAGCGCGGATTCCATGGCGTACACATCCATCACGATATTTGCCAGCGCGCCCACGATTTCCTGTTCTTCAGCCATTTTGTCGCGGAATTTCTGCACCACGGTGCCCGCAGCCAGCAGGAAAATCTTCTTGGCTTGCTCGAGTGACTTCTCTTCTTCGGCCATGTGCCCGGTCGGTCCTTCTTCAAACGACGGCCCGGCCAGCACTTCGTCCGCCAGCTTCATCGCCGCTGGAATAATCGGTACTGCACCGGACATGGCGCGTTTCATCAGCATCTGTACGATCAACATCCGGTTGATTTCGTTGGTGCCTTCGAAAATGCGATTCACGCGGCTGTCGCGATATGCTCGGGCGACCGGATAATCTTCGTGGAATCCGTAGCCGCCAAAAATCTGCACGCCTTCGTCCACCACGTAATCCACCATTTCGCTGCCGCTGACTTTGCTGATCGAGCTTTCGATCGCGTACTCCTCCAGCACCTGCATGGCTTGTTGCGTCTTGGTCAGGCCCGGCGCGGGAGTGGAAACTGCAGCCTCAATCATGCCCGCCGAACGGTACACCATCGATTCGATGGCGAAAATCTGGATGGCCATTTCACCCAGCTTGGTCTTGATCAGGCCGAAGTCGCTGAGCGTCTTGCCGAACGCCTTCCGCTCTTTCGAATATTTCGAGGAAGCTTCCAATACTTTCTTTGCGCCGCCGATGCAATACGCTCCGAGCGAAAAGCGTCCGGCGTTCAGCGTGTTAAACGCGACCAAATGCCCGCGCCCCGGTTCGTGCAGCAGGTTTTCTTTCGGAATGTGCGCGTTCTCGAAAAAGATCGGCGTCGTGGAGCTGCCTTTGATGCCCATCTTTTTTTCTTCGGCGCCGACGGAAAATCCCGGCGTGCCGCGTTCCACGATAAAGCTCGAAAACTTCTCGCCATCGATCTTCGCGAACACCACGTAGACATCCGCGAAGCCGCCGTTGGTGATCCACATCTTCTGCCCGTTCAGAATCCAGCTCTTCCCGTCGGGTGAAAGCACCGCGCGCGTCAACGCAGCGAGCGAATCGGAACCCGCTTGCGGTTCCGACAAGCAATAGCACGACAGCAATTCGCCCGAAGCGATCTTCGGCAGATATTTTTTCTTCTGGTCTTCAGTGCCGAAGTAAACGATCGGCACAGTTCCGATGCCCGCATGTCCGCCGTGCGAAACTGCAAACGATCCGTATCCCGCCAGTTTTTCCGCCAAAATCGTCGCCGAAACTTTGTCCAGGCCGGAGCCGCCGTATTCCTCGGGTATCCCGCCGCCGAGCAAGCCGATCTCCCCGGCCTTCTTCAGCATCTGCGCCATCAGCTTTTCGTCTTTGTGCGCTTCGAGCTCAGGCACCGACGGAATCACTTCTTTCTGCACAAATTCTTCGGCCGTCTGGCCGATCAGCCGCTGATCGTCGGTTAGATCCGCGGGCGTGAAGACATCTTCCGCCGCCGTCGTGGTGATCAGAAACGAGCCGCCGCGGTTCAGGGCCTGCGAAACTGTGGGAGATGACATCGAAATACCTCCGTAGGACGCCGTATCGAGTGATTCTCTCTCCAGGGGCCGGAGACTACAAGGTCAGTTGGCGCGTTCGAAAATTCCCGCAGCGCCCATTCCGCCGCCAACGCACATCGTCACCAACCCATAGCGTGCGTTGCGCCGTTCGAGTTCCCGCAGAATCGTCGCGGTCAGTTTTGCGCCTGTGCAACCAAGTGGATGCCCCAGCGCCAGCGCGCCGCCATTCACATTCACTCGCGACGGATCAAGTCCTGCCACTTTCATCACGCTCAGCGCCTGCGCCGCGAACGCTTCGTTCAGTTCGATCACTGCGATCTGATCGAGCGTCAGCCCTGCAATCTTCAGCGCCTTGGGAATCGCGAAAACCGGCCCGATGCCCATTTCTTCCGGCGGACACCCGGCTACCGCAAACGAAATCAGCCGCGCCATCGGTTTCAATCCCAGCGAGCGCGCTTTATCGGAACTCATCACGACAGCCGCCGCCGCTCCGTCGCTGGTTTGCGAACTGTTTCCCGCCGTCACCACGCCGCGTGCGTGAAACGCCGGCTTCAGCTTGCTCAGAATTTCTACCGAAGTATCCGAACGAGGCCCTTCGTCTGTGTCGAACGTGGTCTTCACAGCTTTCGGCTTCGAGCCTCCGCCCGACCCATTCGCGCCGGCCTCAAAATACGAATAGCTCACTTCCACCGGAACGATTTCGTCTTTGAATTTTCCCGCAGCAATCGCCGCGATCGCTTTCTGATGGCTGTGGAACGCGAATTCATCCGCTTGCTCGCGCGAAATTCCGTATTTCTTCGCCAGATTTTCCGCCGTCAATCCCATGTTCAAGTAAGCGTCCGGATAGTTATCGGCCAGCCACGGATTGGGCGCGATTTTATTTCCGCCCATCGGAATCATGCTCATCGATTCGGTACCGCCGCCCACCGCAACCTCGCTGTGCCCCGCCATAATGCTTTCCGCGGCGATCGCAATCGCTTGCAGACCCGAAGAGCAAAAACGATTGATCGTCATCGCCGACGCTGTCACCGGCAATCCGGCGCGCAGCGAAGCGATGCGCGCCACGTTCATTCCCTGCTCTGCTTCGGGCGTGGCGCAGCCGATCACTACATCGTCGATTTCCTTCGGATCAAGTCCCTTGGCGCGCGCGACCGCGTCTTTAATCGCCGTCGCAGCCAGATCATCCGGGCGCGTGTTGCGCAACGATCCCTTCGGAGCTTTTCCCACCGCAGTTCGAACCGAACTTACAATTACAGCGTCGCGCATCTTCACACCTCGACAAAACACCAGTCCATGCAACCGATGTCTATATTGGATGCACCGCTGCGCAAAAAGCAACAGCGCGGGGATCACCCGCGCCGCTGGTAAATCTCGAATTGTTTGAGGTTCGCTTCAAACTACGGCCGGCTGAACTTGATCGTCACCTGCATCTGCAACGAAATGGGCTGGCCGTTCAGCGTCGAAGGCGCATATCTCCAGCGCCGCAAGGCGTCGAGCGCCGGCTGGCGCAGCATGATCGGGCCGGAAATGACTTTCATGTCCGTCACGTATCCGCGCGCATCGATCGTCGTCTGCACCACCACGTCGCCCTGAATGCCGGCTTGTTTGGCCGTCAGCGGATAGGTCGGCATCACGTTGGAAATCAGCCGCGGTTCCTTCACATCTCCGCCCACGCGAATCGGGCCTTCCGGACGAATCTCCGGCGCCTTCAGCGTCGAGCCGTCGTTGGCCGCAACGATTCCGGAAAGCGAAGCCGCTTCCGAGCCGCCGGTTTCGAGCGTCGGAGCAGAACCGACGGCAGCGGAATCAGCGCGCTGCGACGAAACCGGATGCGCGTTCGAGGTCGCGTCCACGATTCCTTCAAGTGCCTTGGCCTGTGCCTGCTTTGCGAGCGCATTCGCACGCGCCGCCACAGCCGCGTTGTTCGACTCCGCAGAGTTCGGTTGAGTACTCGATGAAACCGCCGGAGCCGTTGAACTCGCCGAAGGCTGCGCTGCGTTCGAACCGGCCGCGCTGTTACGCAATGCGGTCTGCTCGGACGTTACGCCCGTCGGTTCCGCTTCCGAAGCTGAAGCCGACGCAGGCGAATTCGGAGCTTGTGCCGCGCGCGTGTTGCCGCCGGAAAGCGACGTGCGGAAGTAAAACACGCCTGCGCCGACCACCAGGAACAGTGTGATCACGCACGCGGCGATCAATCCCATATGGCTTTGCTTCGGCGCTTGGGCGTAATCGCTTCCCAGTCCCACCGACGAATCGCGGCTCGAATCCGAATGCTCGCTCGATTCCGTTTCGGTTGACGTCGCGAGAGGCTGCGTTGAAAGCAGCGTGCCGCCGGTCAAGCTTTGTCCGCCCGAAAAACTTCCAAACGAGCGGCGCGGAGCTTCGACCGCAGGTTCAGAAACGCTCGCGTCCGAGGAGGCGGACGCCGAGATGCCGGAAATGTCTGTCGACGCGCTCGCCGTCTCCGGCAAAGCGTCGCCGCGCAGATCGCTGATCGATACCGAAGGCTCGGGAGCTGCGGGCGGCGCGGCCGGAAATTCGATCGCCGGCAGCGGCGATTGCAACGCCACGCTCAGCGGCACTTTCGTATTCAACTCAGCTGGAGCAGCGACGTTGGTGGATCCAACGGCAGGCGTAGCTGCAACAGGAGCAACGGGCGTTGCGCTCGCAGGCGTCGGCGCAATCAAGCGATTCAAAATTTCGTTCAATTCTTCTTCGTCGGTCGGAGGCACGGACGCGATCGCGGACGGAGTTGCGACCGGCGGAGTTGCAACCGGAGCAGCGACGACCGGCGCAGCCGCAACAGGAGCAGCCGGCGGCGGAGTTACGGGCGTAACAGGAATAGCAGGTGCGTGTGCGACCGGCGCTGCGACCACGGGCGCAGCAACCACCGGCGCCGAAACCACGGGAGCGGGAGTCGCAGGTTTCGCCACAACTGGCGGCGCCTGCGCAACAGCAGGCTTGGCCGGCTCAGCAGCTTTCACGGGTGCCGGAGGATTCGCCGGCGCCACAGACGGTGCAGCAGCAACAGGGGCAGCAGCGACCGGCGCCGGACCTTCTGACGGAAACCGCACCGCCCAGTAGCTCGGCTGCGCCGTCGTAAATTCCACTTCCACGTATCCCTGCGTATTCGAAAACGTGCGAACTTTCACCACGCGGCAAATCGCATCCTGCTTCGATTTCGCGTTGGTCACCACCAGCATCTGACCCACCGTCACCGTGGTGGACATCCGCAGCACGCACCCCTGCGGAAACACAATCATCGTCGAGGTCTGCTCTTCAAACGGCTCGCTGTTCGGCTCGGCCTGGCCGGCCACTTGGGTGATGCGTGATCCGTACACGCGCACAGCCACTTCGAGCGATACCGCATCGGCGCGCAAGCCGCCGCTGGCGGGCGCTTTCGACGCCGGAGCGAGCGTCCGTGAAACTGTCGTGTCTGTGGCGGAATGCGCGGTTTCTACAGCGTCTCTGGTTAGTGGCGCCATCGTGCTCAACGGCGAAATGCCGTCCCCCAAGGATCCATTCAGTTGGCCGATATCCGGCTTGTATTGCTGGCTCTACAACTGAATTTTCAAAGGCGGCCGTTAGGTGCGGCAATAGTACTTTTGTACTCCCGGATAACGCTTAGGCGCACAGGGACGAGCGGCGGATTACTCGATTTGAAGGGTAACGCGAGCAGAAACGGGGTCTCGGTGCGTGCCGGAAGCGGCGAGAGCGAAACCCCGTTCCGAAATTAGCGGGACGGCTGCGGCCGTTTGCGGTACTGCTCGTACAGGTCGCGATGGCGGTTGTCGGTGCTGGTCAGCTGGCCCTTGATGAACAGATATTTCACGTCAGTTTGAATTTCCAACGGATCGCCGTTGGTCACGATCAGGTTCGCGAGCTTGCCCGTCTCGATTGTTCCGACCTTGTCGGCCAATCCGAAAATCTGCGCCGCGTTGATCGTCACCGCTTTCATCGCTTCGTCGTGCGGCAGTCCGTACGCCACCGCCGTGCCGGCATAATTCGGCAACCGTCGCGAGAACGAAGTGCCGAAGCTCGCAAACGCAAACGGCACGCCCGCGGCCAACAATTCCGAAGGCTGCGTCATTGGCTTGTCATACGGCGTGTCTTCCTGCTCCGGCAGCCGTTCGGTCGGTCCCAGAATCACCGGAATTTTCTTGTCCTTCAGCAGCGCCGTCACTTTCCACGCCTCCGCGCCGCTACCCAGAATCATTTTCAGGTTCTGCTTCGAGCAGAACTCAACCGCGTTTTTGATGTCGCGTTCATCATCGGCAATCACCAGCACCGGCAATTTCCCCTCAACCACGGGGACGAGCGCTTCCAGCTTCAAGTCGCGTTCGAACAGCGCCGGTGAACCTTTTTCTTTGGCCTGCGCGTAGTGCCGCGCGCGCGTGAGCCAGTCGGCCAGCTCGTTCACCGACTTGTCGTATTCCTTCTTCGCGTCTTCGTACGATTTTTCCTTGAACGAAAATGTCGAAAAATCAAACGACCGCGTTTGAATCGACGGCCAGTTCAAAATCATCGCCACCGATCGCTGCAATTGCATGTCGTCCATCGTCCAGCCCGCGAGATTGAACGCGCTGGCCTGCCCGGGAATCGTGCCGCCGCCCTGCGAATCAAAACCCGCTGAGCCCGGCACCGCGATCACTTCGGTGATGCCGTTCGCGCGAGTCACCGGGATGTGCGCCGATGCCGGATTCACCGCCGTTGCAGCCACCAACTCCGGGTTGAAATCGCCGAGTTCGCTCACATCCATCGTCGCGCTCACCTGCGCGATTTCCACCAGTCCGATTTGTGTGATCGGATCGAACATACCGGGATACAGCTCCATTCCCGTCGCGTCGATCACCTGTGCGTCCGAAGGAATCGCAACGTCCGCACCCACGGCAGCGATTTTCCCGTCGCGAATCACCACAATTCCGTTGTCGATCGCCGGTCCGGCAAGCGTGTAAATTTTTGCGCCTTTGATTGCGTAAGCCGCAGGAGCCGCTGCGGGAGCTGCCGGCGTCGTGGTCTGCGCGACTGCGGAAAATTGGCAAAGTGTGAGTGCAGCGAAAATCGTGATGGCGAATGTCTTGGCGAATCTCACAGCGCACCTCCCATCACTGCATTCGCGCCATCGCTGTCGGACTTTGGCGGTTTTTTCTTCGAATCCGGCTTTTTCGCGCCGGTTTTATCGTCGGCCTTCTTGTCGTCTTTCTTTTCGTCCGCCGCCTTCTTTTCCTTGTCGATCAGCGCCTGCTTTTCTTTTGCCAGGTCGGCGCGGCCCGCGATGTCTTTTTGCCGGTCGAAATACACCTGCCCGTCGATCAGCGTCTTCTGCACCACGGCGTACACGCTGAGCGGGTCATGGTTGTAGATGGCCAGGTCGGCGTCTTTGCCCGGCTCGATCGAGCCGACGCGCTTGTCGATTCCCAGTTGAATCGCCGGATTAATGGTGATCAGCTTCAACGCGTCGTTCGCCGACATCCCGCCGTACTTCATCGCCTTTGCAGCCTCGATGTTCAGTTGCCGCGCTTCCTGCGCGTCGTCGGAATTGATCGAGACCACCACGCCGCGTTCGCTCATCAACGCTGCGTTGTACGGAATCGCGTCGTACGCTTCCACCTTGTACGACCACCAATCGGAAAAAGTGGAACCGCCCGCGCCGGATGCTGCGATTTCGTCGGCGATTTTGTAGCCCTCCAGCACATGCTGAAACGTCCGCACTTTGAATCCAAATTCGTTCGCCACGCGGATCAGCATCATGATTTCGTCCGCGCGATAACAGTGCGCATGCACGTACCGCTTGCCTTCCATCACTTCCACCAGCGGTTCCAGACGCTCGTTTTTCCGCGGCTGAATCAGGTTCTGTTCGCCCGCGGCTTTTCGCGTCGCGTAGTCGTCCCACTGCTTTTTGTATTCGCGCGCTTCGGTAAAGGCCTGGCGAATCACTTCTTCCACGCCCATGCGCGTCGCCGGATATCGCTGCGGAATTCCCGGCGGCGGAGTGAAGCTCGATTCCTTCGGATTTTCGCCCAGCGCAAATTTGATCCCCGGAAGCGCGCCCTCAAACGGCAACTCACTCGCCGGCTTGCCCCACCGCAGCTTGATCACCACCGTCTGGCCGCCAATCGGATTTGCGCTGCCGTGCAGCACATTTGCCACCGTAGTGCCGCCCGCCAGGTCGCGGTAGATGTCGATGTCGTCCGGGTTCAGCACATCCTTAATATTGGCAATCGACGAAACCGCCATTCCGCCTTCGTTCACGCTGCCGTCCACCGCGATGTGCGAGTGGCAGTCGATAATTCCGGGCGTCACATATTGTCCAGTGGCGTCGATCACCGTCGCGCCCGCCGGAGCCGTCAGGTTCGTTCCCACTTCCGCGATCTTCCCGTCGCGGATCAAAATCGAGCCGTGCTCGATGTTGCCCTGCGTGACCGTCAGAATCGTCGCGTTCTGAATGAAAACGGTCGTGGGGCTTTGCGCGCCGGTAGAAACCGCCGAAACCAAACCCATCGCCATCATTGCCAGCAATCCAATTGCGCGCTTCATCGGCCCACCCCTTCCATGTCCCGCGAGTGCTGGTGCGATACGTCGCCGTCGGAATCTTCGTCGTCGGCGGGACTTTTTTCTCCGCTCTTGTCCGGTTTGGCGTCGTCGTGGATTTCAAACCACCGGCCATCCACGAACACATGCTTCATTTTCGTCTTCTCATTGAAGATGTCGCCGTCGGTCACGACGAGATTCGCGATCTTTCCCGTCGAGATGCTGCCCATCCGGTCGCTCAATCCCAGAATGTCGGCCGCATCGAGCGTCAGCGCTTTCACCGCTGCGTCCGACGTCAGCCCCGCGTCCATCGCTTTTTTCAGGCTTTTGAAAATATCCTTCGACGAAGAAAGCCCCTCGGAGTAGAAACCGAATTTCACATTTGCTTTCGCGAGTGCCGCCGGAGTGCCCGGCGCGCGATCCCGGAATCGCAATTCGCGCAGGGTCTGCGGCGCGTCCGGATCGGCGTCCTTCGGTCGTTCCGGCCACTTCAAACTCACCAGCACCGCGGCTTTTTTCGCCGCGATCGCATCCACCACTGCGTAGCTTTGTTGTCCGCCGAAAAGGACCGGCGCGAATTTCCATTCATCCGCCAGCCGCAGCGCTCGCAAAATCTGCACGGAATTGTTGGCCGGCAGCAGCACTACTTCCTTGTCGCGCATTGCGGCGCTCAGCGTTCGTTCGGTGCGGTCGTACGGGATTCGTTCGTTCTTCGTGGGATTTGCTTCGTAAATCGGCTCGGCCTGTGAATACCAGTTCGTGTCATCGACGACTTGCCGCACGTAGCCGATCGCGCCCATCAGCGAATCCGGAAAACCGAAAAAACCGCCGACCGGTTTCAGCGAAATCGGCAAGCTGGCCATCGGCCGCACCACAAAATCACCAGGCCGTTCGCCTGCCAAATTCAAAACCGCAGCCTGCCCGGGGAAAATTCCTCCGGTCGGCAACGCCAGCGTGGTCGTAAATCCGGCGCTCCGCCACGATTCGATCCGCTTGTCGTCCGTTTTCACTTCATCGGCGGTCGCTCGCCACGGCGTTGTTCCCGGGCGATCCTCCGGACTATTCACATTGGGGCTCTTTTTGCCTTTTTCGTCGCCGTTGTCTTCGCCCAATCCAACTGTCGAGCCGGCATCAATCAACCCGGGATACACCGTCAAGCCCTTGCCATCGATCACCCAGGCTTCGGGAGGAATCGTGACGGTCGCGCCGACCGCCTGAATCAGCCCTTTCGCGATCACCACCGTTCCGCTTTCGATCACCGGATCGGAAACGCGGACGATGCGCGCATTGGTAATCGCAAAATAGCGCGGCTCACCGCCCTCACTCGCTTGCGCATCCGGATGATTCACCGCGACCCACATTCCCGCCGTTCCGATGGCGAGTGCGCATGCCGCGATCACGCGAACGCGTGAGGCAATCGAGCTTCGGCCGTTCACTGGCTTGTTCATCCCACACTCCTGACAAAATACCTGCAAATCATTGCGAAAAATCGGAATCGGAGAAGGCGGTTGATGCTAACGAGTGCGCGAAATGATTGCAAGCCGTTTGCAATGATGCCCGCAACGCACCGGTAGCCGCAAATGACGAGCTTGGCCCACACCCCACCGTGTAAACCCTCAGACGTGCGGAGTCGTTTTCGGTTATCAGATTTTTTCGAACAGATGGGCCGCTAAAAAATCGGCCCGTCGTCGCTGAGATCCAGCAGACGACGGGCCGAGGTTGTCTTTACACCAGCGCAACTCCTGCGAAACTTAGAACTGCTTCTGCAGGATGCCGGCTGCGATTCGGTTTGCGTCGATATCCAGCAGCAACGCCGTGTTTCCGCTGACCAGATAGTAAGGAACGTTGAACACCGCTCCGTTCGCCGTCTTGATCTGCGCCACTCCTCGTCCGTTCGTCGCCGGCGTGTTCCAAGTGCTGCTCGAAGTGACGATCGGGCTCGTCGAAGTGCCCGCGTTGTTCAGGTCAATCGTTCCGCTCACGTTGGTGCTGTTCGGCGAGAGAATCACCTGCCCCGTCAAGTCCTGCTCAAACGATTTGATCAGGCGTGAATTGCCGATGCCGGTCATGTTGAACGCGAAATTTCCCGCCACCGCGCCACCCGACGCCTGCTGATACGCCATGCCGGTGCCGCCTGCGGTGAAATTATCGGTTTCAATCATCACTGCGGTCGGCGGGTTTGCGGCCGTGTTGTATACCGCAAACGTCAGCTGGCCGCTGGGCGATTTCGTGCTCAAGCTAAGCAAGTAGCGCGACGGAACGATTCCACTGCCTACCGTATTCGTCAGGCTGCCGCTCTGAATCGAGTTTCCGTTTTGGATCTGCGTTCCGGCGTTGATGTCGACGATGCCGGTTCCGGAAATCGAGGTGCCGCTCACCGAGAACACGCCGCCCATCACATACGCGTTCAAGTTGCTGGTCGCCCCGCCCGCGGTAAACGAAACTCCGCCGGTTAATGGTGTCGGCGTCACCGGCGCGCTATAAACGTCCCCGGAAAGCGCCAGATTTTGCGACGGGTCGATTTCGACCAGCTTCAAGTGCGTCTGGTCGATGATGTAGTATGCGTAATTGACGGTACCCAGCGGAGTGCTCGACATGGTCACCGTTCCGCGTCCTGCTCCATCCACATTGGTGTACGAACCGTTCAACGATTGATCGTTCGTCACCAGCGGAGTCTGCAGCGCATTTTCCACCACGTCCTGCACGTTTACCGGCGCGTTCACCGGATTCACAGGGATCGAATTTCCGTTGGCCACGAATGTTCCTGCGGCATACACCGGCAGGATGTAGCCGGAGTTGTTGAACAGGGTCGTATCCACTCCGGCGACGGAAAACACGAAGTTGCCGTTGAGCGTGTTGAACTGCGCCGGATTTTGCAAATCAAGCGTTCCGCTGCCGGTGGCGAAATTGTCAAAATCAATCAGCACCGCGTGCTGGTTGTTTTGCAAAGTTACTTGCAGCGTAAACGATGGAATGCCAGTGCTGCTCGAAGCGTTGGTAAACGTCAGCGACGTGCGGCCATCGACTGGTCCTACTTGAAAAGTGCCGCCGGTGACGCTCACAGGTGCGGACAATCCGTAATACAAGCTATTAATGTCCACTTCACCGCCGACAATTGATCCGGAATTCGACGTCGCGCTGGCAGACGTCTGAATGCTTCCCGTCACGTTGATCGGGTATCCGTAGGTGAAATCGACGCCGGCCAGCGAAACCACATACTGCCCGCTCGAACCGTTGCTGGTGAGCGACGCCGCCGAAAACAAAACCGTCGCCGCCGCCGTTCCTGAATCCGCGCCTGAAGTTGCAGTGATCGTCACCACGCCACCGGTCGGCGGCGAAAGCGGCGCCTGATAGTTTCCGTTGCCGTCGATGATTCCGTAGCACGGTGTCGTGGCGTTCGGTGCCGGCGACAAGCAATTTCCGACTCCGCCGTTTACCGTCCAAGTCACGCCGGGCATGCTCGCGCTGAAGCTCTGCAAACCGCCCGCCGGAATCAATAGCACCGAAGGAGTCACCGTGATCGGCTGAGCCGCCACGACCGCCACAGTCGCTGTGCCGCCGTTCGATCCCGCCACAGCGGTGATTGTTACGCTGGTTGGCGAAGAGGGCGCGGTAAAATTTCCGCTGCTATCGATCGTTCCCGCCGACGCGGTCCAGGTGGAACTGGTCGCCGTATTGCCGAGGAACGCCGTGAATTGCACTGTCTGCCCGACCGGCACGCTCGTCGAGCCCGGCAGAATCACCAGCGCGCCGTTCACCGGCTTGTTGCCGCCGCCTCCGCCGCCACCGCAAGCGTTCAAAGTCACCAGGCCGACGACCATGCCGGCCAAAACCACCAGAAGTCTCATGCTCTTGCGCATCGCCAATCTCCCTTGATGTCGTAAAACAAGATGTCTGAAAACAAATTGCACGAATAAAGTGCCGGCCGAATGTTACCTGCCGGGCGGGCCATCGTTCATTCTGTGGCGCAAATCGAGTGAGAACCGCTCGAAGCTTCGCGCGGATAATTCCAATATATTCCCTGCCCAGTCTTTTAGATTTTTCCTCAGCGCGATGATTCCCAAAATCACGCCCGAAAGTTCCACGGATCCTTCGCTCGAACCGTTCACGAGGCGCAAGTATCTTCGCTTCTTAGAAGCAAATTCGAGCGGATAGGTTTCACCGCGGTTTACAAACACGATACCGGTGAAAAAGTTGCCAGATTCTCGCGGGCCGGCGCACGAGCTTCCCGATTCTAGTTTCGCAGCGGTTTGCCGGTTTTCAAAGTGTGCGCGATCCGCTCCTGCGTCTTCCGTTCGCCGCACAAACTCACAAACGCCTCGCGCTCCAGGTCCAGCACGTATTGCTCGGAAACCGTCTGCGACGCCGTCACTCCGCCGCCCGCCAGCACGTACGCGAGCTTTCGTCCCACCACGCCGTCGTATTCGGTCGCGAATTCGCCGCGGATCATCATGTGAATGGCGAGCTTCGCCCCAGCCAGGAATTCTTCGCCGAGCACTCGAATCTCAGCGGGCGGCGGCGGATGGTACCCGGCGCGCAACATCGATAGCACCGTCTGCTTCGCGTCGGCCACCTGTCGATCGCGGTTCATTGCAATTAAATCCGACGGCCGCAAAAATCCCATCGACCGTGCTTCTTCTGCGCTGGTCGACACTTTCGCCATCGCGATCGTTTCGAAAACCGGCTTGGTCGCATGAAACAGATCCAGCGTCTCCGATGTGGCCGCGTGTTCGCTGGCGCGGATCATCATTTCTTTTGTTCCGCCGCCGCCGGGAATCAATCCCACACCCGCTTCCACCAGACCGATGTACGCTTCGGCCGCCGCGTGAATGCGCGCTCCGTGCAGGCTGATCTCGCATCCTCCGCCTAGCGCCATCCCCTGCGGAGCCACCACCACCGGCCGCGACGCGTACTTGATCGCCATATTCACGCGCTGAAATTGCCGCACGGCCATGTGGATGTCGTCCCACTCGCCTTCCTGCGCGCCGATCAGCACCAGCATCAAGTTCGCGCCCACCGAAAAATTCGGAGCCTGATTCGCGATCACCATTCCGTCGAATTCCGGGCCCAGCCGGTTGATGCCCGCGTGAATCATCGCCACCAGATCGCTGCCGATCGAATTCATCTTCGAGTGAAACTCGCAGCACAGCACGCCGTCGCCCAAATCGATCAGGCTCGCTCCGGCGTTTTTCTGCACCACGCCGGTTCGCTCTTTCAGCGTTTTCAAAATCAGCACGCCCGGCGTGTCCGATAAAGTTTTGGCGGACTTCGTCGCCAGATCGAAATACTTCGTCGTTCCCTTTTCGTTTTCGTAGAACGACTTCGAAGGCGTCGCCAGCACCTGTTTCACAATCGGCGGCATCTGCTGTCCCTGTTTTTCAAGAGCCGCCGCCATCCGCTCGACACCGATCGCGTCCCACATTTCAAACGGTCCCAGCTCCCACGCAAATCCCCAGCGCATCGCCCGGTCCACGTCCACAATGCTGTTGGCGATCTCCGGAGCGCGGCGCGCGGCGTACAGGCACATCTCGCTCAGGACTGCCCAGATGAACTGGCTCGCCTTGTCCGCGCCTTTGCCGTCCGGTTTAGCATCCGGTTTCGTATCGAATACGGGCGCGACCAAACTCCGTACTCGCTCGCGCGTATCCTCGATTGCCTTGCCAGCCTCAATCGAGCCGAACTTCGCCTTCTGCTTGGCGCGGTACTCCATCGTCTTCCAATCGAGAGTCAGAATTTCTTTTTCGCCGGGCTTCTTCAACTTCTGATAAAACCCGCTGCCGGTTTTGTCGCCCAGCCAACCGCGCTTCAGCATGTCTTCGGCGAACGCAGGCAGCTTGTACATCTCGCGCGACTCATCGTCCGTGGCCGTTTCGTAAATGTTTTTCACTACGTGCGCCAGAATGTCGAGCCCAACAATATCCGAAGTGCGAAACGTCGCCGACTTCGGCTGCCCAATCGCCGGCCCGGTACACGCATCCACTTCTTCCACGGTCATGTCCAGCGCTTGCATTTGCTTTAGCGCGTTCAACATCGAAAACGTGCCGATGCGATTGGCAATAAAATTCGGCGTATCTTTCGCCGTCACCACGCCCTTGCCCAGCCGCACATCGCAAATCTCTTCCAGCGACTCCATCACTTCCGGCTTGGTCTTCGGGCCAGGGATCAGCTCCACCAGCTTCATGTATCGCGGCGGATTGAAAAAATGCGTTCCCGCGAAGTGCTGCTGAAAATCTTCCGAGCGGCCTTCGGCGATCACGTGGATGGGAATGCCGGAAGTGTTGCTGGAAACGATCGTTTCCGGTTTGCGGACGGCTTCCACTTTGGTAAACAGGCTGTGCTTGATCGCCACATTTTCGGCGACCGCTTCGATGATCCAATCCACCTGCCCGCACCAGGCAATGTTGTCGTCGTAGTTCCCTACAGTGATTAGACGCGCGGTTTCCGGAGTGAAAAACGCCGCCGGACGCGACTTCTTCGCCGCCTCCAGGCCGGCCATCACAATCCGGTTTCGCACGCGCGGGTCCTGCAGCGTCAGTTTTTTTTTGGTTTCCTCAGGGTTCAGCTCCGTCGGAGCCATATCGAGCAGAAAACACGGTATGCCCGCGTTCGCCAGATGCGCCGCGATCCGCGAGCCCATCGTACCGGCCCCCAACACCGCCACTTTTTCGATGCGACGCTTCATGGTTTTCCTCGACCGACAATCGAGGTTACAAAAGCGGTACTGAGTGGTCAACCCGAAAGACTCTTTCGCCGCCGCTGGGTTAAAGTAATTGCAGCACTTGGGAAACTGCGATGGGGTCATCTTCCAAATGGTTTAACAAAGCCGTGCGCGGGCTGCGTTCTTTCGCTTACGCGGCCGAAGGCCAGCGCCCTCGCATCGGCCTCGCTCTCGGCGGAGGATTCGCGCGCGGCATCGCTCACGTGGGTGTGTTGCGCGCACTCGAAGCTGCCGAAATTCCCATCGACGTGATTTCTGGCACCAGTGTCGGCGCGCTCATCGCGTCTGCATACGCCAGTGGAACTTCACTCGACGAGATGGCTCAGCAGGCCACGCTCACCAAGTTCCGCGATTTTGGCCGCTGGACGCTTTCCCGCATGGGAATGGCTTCCAACGAACGCTTGGAAGATTTTCTGCACCGTTTCACCACCGCCAAAAGGTTCGAGCAGATGCGAATGCCGCTGGCGATCGTCGCCACCGACCTGCTCAGCGGAAAGTCGGTTCATTTCACCGAAGGCGAGATCGGGCCGCCGCTTCGCGCTTCCTGCGCTTACCCCGGACTTTTTCTGCCCGTCGAATACCGCGATCATTTTTTGGTGGATGGATTTCTCACCGACCAGGTGCCCGCGCCGGCGGCCAAAGCTTTGGGAGCAGAACTGGTCATCGCCGTTCATCTAGAGCCCGGCCTGCTCGATTCCAAGCCGCGCAACACCATCGAAGTGATCAGCCGGTCGTTCTCAATTATCCAATCCGTAGCAATTCAGCCCTGGCGTCGCGCTTGCGACGTGCTGATCGAACCGGACGTGCATCACGTGTTGTGGGATGAGTTTTTGAAGTCGCCGCAATTGATCGCCGCGGGCGAAAACGCCACGCACGCCGCGATTCCACAAATCAAAGCCTCGATCGACGCATTTACGCGCCGCACCTACGAAGATTCTCAACTTTCCAGTTCACCGCACGAGGGCTGATCGTTACGGCTTCAGCGGAGCTGGAGCCACAGGCGAGCCCGGCGGCGGAGGCATCGGCATTCCGCCCGGCGTCGTCACCATAAAATTCTCCACCCGGCCTGCGGGCGGCGCGCACAGCGGATCGTCGCACCACGTCAGTTGCCACTTTTCCGCCAGCAATCGCAGCACTTCCTGAATCTGGTGATCCCATTCGATCCAGTCGTGCACGCCCGGCCGCTCGCGGAATTCGTGCGGGATTTTTTTGGTTTGCAGCAGGTTGGCGAACTTTCGATTTTCGACGATCAGCCCGTCTTCGGTTCCGCAATCCACATACAGAAACGGCAAAGGCTGCTTTGCATCCTCGATCAACTGCTCCAGGCTGTTCGCCTGATGCGCCGGCGCTCCTTCGGGGCCGAACGCCGCATGAATCGAGATCGGTACCGGAGCCCAGTTAATCAGCTCGGAATCTTTCCAAACCGGCGCGTCCAGCGCTCCGCTCATCGAAGCCGCAAACGAAAAATCCATCGGATACTTCAGTCCAAATTTCATCGCGCCGTATCCGCCCATCGAAAGTCCCGCCACCGCTCGCATTCTGTGATCGCGCAGCGTCCGGTAATGAGCATCCACGTACGGCAGAACTTCTTTCATGATCGAATCTTCCCACTTCGCATTGGGCGCGACGCCGTTGGTGTACCAGCCGTCGCCGCCTTCGGGCATCACGATAATCAGCGGATATTTATTCGCGTAGAGCAGCAGATTCGTATCGGTCACCCAGTTGTCGTAGTGGCCGGTCAAACCGTGCAGCAGCAGCAAAACCGGATAGCGCCTGAGACTGGTCTCGTAACCGGCCGGCAGGATCACGTTGAACGGCGCTTTCGCTTGCAGCAGATTGCTCTGGTAGTCGATCGTGGTCACCGTAGCCCGCGATTGCGCGAAAGCCGGCATGCTGACCATCAGTACGACCGCGAGCAAAAAGAGCCTTTTCATCCCATTCCTCCGTTGACCCGCCAACTATCAAAAACTTTTGCTAACCCGCCGTGAAATCGCGCGTCGAATGCAGAGAGAAGAGCCGAACTCCTTCTCCGATGGACTTTGAAACGCCCCAACATACGCAGAAGCCGTTCGGCTCTTCCGAACTTCTGCTCGTTCCTAACTCCCGACTATTGGCTTCGCTCGCGCAACACAATTTCCACCGGCAATCCGTTCCCTTTTCCGCGCTTCGTGAACCATTCGCTCATCGCCGCTGCCAGGCGCGTAGGATCAATCGTCAATCCCGCTTCGAGGGAACCTTCGCCGGTCGAAATCGTGTCGTCGAATTCACCCGACCCGGTGAAATTGCGCATGCAAAAACTGTCCAGCCATTCCAGCGGGACCAGCTTGCGTTCCTCTCCAATGATTGCTTCGGCTTGCAGTTTTCGCGCGTACACAGGCCCGCGAGTATATCACCGCCGCTCGGCGCGAACGCGCGGCAAGCCGATCGAGCAGACATCGCGATTGGATTGTCAAATTTCCTGCAGCATCCGGCAGAACTCTAGCGCTAAACTTCATCGACCATGAAAACAAAACATTCGCTCACCGCAACCGCAATCATTTTCTTCGCTGTACTCGGCGCTTCCGCCACAGCCATTCATCGTGCTCGCGCGGTTCAGGCTCCGTCGTCGCCGGCAAACAGCCTGTCTGCGGCCGACGTCGTGCCCGACCTTGCCGCGCGCGCGGCCAAATTCAAATTAGTCCGCATGCCCTTCCACTCCAAGGGCCTCACCGCAAACGAAATCAAGATGGTCGATAAGCTCGTGGACGCCGCAGGCCTCGCCGATTGCATCTACTGGCGCCAGAGCGACCCCGAAGGATTGAAACTCTACCTCGCGCTCGCAAAATCGAAACCGCCGCAGGACGTGATGCTGCGCCGCTACCTGAAAATCAATGGCAGCCACTTCGATTTGATCGACGATCAGAAACCGTTCGTCGGCGCCATTCCCATGCCGCCCGGACGCGGTTTCTATCCCGCCGATCTGACACTCGATCAGTTGAACGCCTACGCCGCCGCGCATCCCGGCGAAAAACAAGCCATCTACAATCCGCTCACGGTCATCCGTCGCAAAGGCGACGCGCTCGAAGCCATCCCGTACCACGTCGAATACCAGCGCTTCCTCGAACCGATGGCCAATGATCTTCGCGATGCCGCCGCGCTGAGTTCCGATCCTGCGTTTGCAAAATATCTGCGGCTCCGCGCCGACGCGTTGCTCTCGGACGACTACTACCCGAGCGACCTGGCCTGGCTCGACATGGAAAATCCGAAATTCGATTTGGTTCTCGCGCCGTATGAAACCTACGACGATTCCCTGCTCGGCGTGAAAGCCACGTACGGCGCTTCAGTAATGATTCGCGACGACGTCCAAAGCCAAAAACTCGCGATCTACGAAAAATACGTTCCCGATCTGCAGGAATCGCTGCCACTTTCCGCCGAAGACCTGCCCTCCAAGCGCGGCAAGCAATCACCTATGGAAGTCGTGGATTCACCGTACCGCGCCGGAGACCTGCTGCACGGATATCAGGCTGTCGCCGACAACCTGCCCAACGATCCCCGCGTCCACGTGGAAAAAGGATCGAAGAAAATTTTCTGGAAGAATTTCATGGATGCGCGCGTGAATTTCATCATCCTTCCCCTCGCGCAGCGGCTCATACGTCCCGACCAGGCCTCGATGGCCACCGGCGATGGCTACCTGGCCGACACGGTCATGCACGAAATCTCGCACGGGCTGGGCCCGGCCTATTCGCGCACCGAGCACGGCAAGATCGACGTTCGCGAGGCGATTGGCGCGTCCTACTCCGCGCTCGAAGAATCAAAGGCCGACGTGGTCGGCGAATTCTGTTTGCACTGGCTCGTTGAGCACGGCGCCGTGCCGCGCGATAAGCAAAATGAAGTGTACGCTTCCTACGTAGCGGGAATTTTCCGCACCGTCCGTTTCGGCGTAGCCGAAGCGCACGGACACGGCGAAATCATGCAGTTCAATTATTACGTCGAGCAGGGCGCGATCACGCGCGATACTGCGAGCGGCCTGTACGCCATCGACTTCGCCAAAATGCCCGCGGCCATCGCCTCTCTCGCAAAGGAATTGCTCGAACAGGAAGCCACCGGCGATCGCGCGCGCACTGACGCCTGGTTCGCGAAATACGGAAATATGCCGCCGGAATTGTCAGCTCTGCTGGCCAAAACCGGAGACATTCCTGTGGACGTGGACCCGCAGTTCGATTTCAATCCACCGTTGTTTTAGGGGAGCCGTGCAGGCCGAACGGCGCTAGAGAATTTCTTCGATCGCCGAATCGATCGAGACGTGGGTCTGCGGGAATCCGTTGATCGAAAAACTCGCGCCGGCCGCGTTCGCGAAATGAAAGTACCGGCTGATGTGATAATCCTCGTCCAGCGTGGCGAGCGCCTTTTCCATTTCGTCGCGTGAGATTCCCAGCGCGCTGATCGGCACCAGCTTTCCGTATCCGCCCGCTGCCGCTTTGTATTTCGAAACTACGTCTCGCATATCCATTGTCAGATCCAGACGTACGCTCCGGCTTCGTCGTACGGTAAATTCATGTAAAACAAATTCGCCTGCGGAATCTCATCGAACGCGTCGAACAGCTTCGCCGTTCCGTGCTGCCTGCAAAACGCTTCACCCGCCTTGCCCGCGATATTTTCCACTTCGTCCAGGCTCTCCACATCCTTGCGCGAAAACCAAAGCCACGTCGCCGCGTTTCCGCACTCCGCGCACTGGCCCAGCTCGCCGCGAAGCCGGTTCGCAATCGCCTCGCCAACCTCTGGCCGCAACCCTACTCCTTCGAAATCCCTGGGCGCTACAAAAAAATATTGGGTCACCAGCTCCGGATCGGGTTCGAACGCAATCACTCGCCCGGGATACTGCTCCATCGCCTCGCCGGCAACGTGAGACAAACACGAAAGGCACATCGTCAGCTCGGGCCTCGGCGGCTCGCGGCGCAGCGCTTTCTTTCCGCGCAAGTAAAGCACGTCCGGCACGAGTGTCGCGATCCAGTCGCACGCTTCACCCATGTGAATGCATTCCGGCGCGGTTCCCTTCAGCAGCGCCCACCAATTCCGGCTGCGCGGCAAAATCTGAATTTCCGGATACGCTTCTTCGTACGAGATTCGCGTCATCGTCTGCCGCTCCGCCGTTCATCCGTATCGTAACACTGCCGGATTGTTCGCCACTCGGCCTTCGGCTATCATCAGATGTCTGCAACACGACGCACTCACAATTTCGAAGATTCTCGCGCAAGCGAACAGAGAGGATTCCCGATGGCGCTTTCCGTTGGAGCCGCAGTTCCCGATTTTTCGCTGAAAGACCAATCCATGAAAGACGTGAAGCTGTCCGACTTTCACGGCAGGAAAAACGTCGTGCTGGTGTTTTACCCGCTCGACTGGAGTCCCACCTGCACGAACGAGCACGTCTGCTTCGTGAACGAAATGAAATCGTTCGAAAAGCTCGATGCGCAGGTTCTGGGCCTGAGCGTTGACAGCGTCTGGTCGCACAAAGCCTACGCCGAAAAAATGGGCATTCAGTACCCGCTGCTGGCTGATTTTCAACCGCGCGGCGCCGTCGGCGATAAATTCGGCGTGTTTATGGCCGAAAAAGGCATCACCAGCCGCGCCATCGCGATCATCGATCGCAAAGGCAACCTCGCCTGGTTCAAGAATTACGAAATTTCCACCGTGCCGGACTTGAAGGAAGTTTCCGAAGCTCTGGCGAAAGTTCAGTAGTCGCGCGACTCAATACGAAATAAAAAAGCCTCCCGCTCTCGCGCGGGAGGCTTTTTTATTTCCGTCGTCGGCTTCCGAATGCTGCCGCTACTTCTTTTCCAGCGTGCGGATGTAGTCCACCAGTTGCCAGCGCTCCACGTCGCTGAGCTTGCGCTTGTAGCCCGGCATCGGACGATGCCCCTCTGAAATCTTCCAGAACAGAATGCCGTCGGTTTCCCCAGCCATCGCGTTGCCGTCGGTCAGATCCGCCGGCGCGACATTTAATTTCTCGGCGCGCTCGCCCTTTCCGTCTCCCTTAATTCCGTGGCAGCTCTGGCAGTGGACTTTGTAAATGTCTGCTCCGGCAGCAATCGCCTCTGGAGTCGCAGGAACCGGATTCGGCATACTCCTCGCACGTGCCGGCGCGCTCCATCCACTCCACATAAACATCGCAAGCGCGCCGCCGATCGCCACAATCGCGAAAATCGAAAGCACCCAAATGGCCAGCTTATTGGGCTTTGGTGGTCCGTCCGGATTTGGATTCGTACTCATCGCAAGATTTTGCAACGATGCTCAAATTGATCTCGCCGCGCGATCCATGTTCTCACGACGCCGCGCCGCTTCCCAACTCCCCACCAATGCGCACAGCTCCGTAGACTCCGACGCGCGGAATCCTCCGCGCGCGGGCTCGCTCGAAAGCTTTGCTATAGTGGAGGCTCACTACAGGAGAAACCGAATGCCCGAACCGCCGAAGCAGCAAGTTCAAATCAAAGCCGACGAAAAAGAATTGCTCGGCCAGTACGCCAACCTCGCCATCGTTCACCACAATTCCGACGAGTTCACATTGAATTTCGTGTATCTGTTTCCCAGCGTTCCGCAGGGCAAACTGGTTTCGAGCATCATCCTCAGCCCCGCGCACGCCAAACGCCTGGTGAAAGCGCTGCAGGAAAATATCGCACGCTTCGAATCGCAATTCGGCACGCTGCCCGAAGGTTCCGGCCCCGGACCCGACACCAACTTCGGCTTCGTTCAGTAAACCTCGCTCCGCAAAATAAAAAACCACGAGGCCCATGCCTCGTGGTTTCAACTTTCCCGTCAACGTTCCCGTTGATTCCTCTCGTTCCTTTCTTCTTCGGCGCCCGCCGCAGCTTCAGCTGGCGATCGAGTCCGCCACCACCCACTGCCCGCTCGCCTCAATAAACTCGAGGCCCACCGCAAATCCGTTCGAAGGCACCAGCTGACAGTACGCCACGCGCGCAATCGATCGGAACGAGCCTGTGAGCGTCGCGATCGTCAACCGGTCGCCGGTTTTCCATCGCCGCATGCTCAGCACGCGCGCACCCTTGGCGCTCACATTTTCCGTAAACGTCGTCTCGGTTCCCGGCAAATCCGGATTGCCCGTGATGTGGACGCCTACTTCCATCGGAACGCGCGTCTCACGCCGCGGCCCTTTGGATACTTTTGGGACCCCCATCCCAAATCGCATCGCCTATGCCCCCTTTTTTATAAACAAGCTGCTACATGCCCGAAGCGGAATTTCTTCTGCTTCGGCCCGCGGTTTTTCATGCGATACAGCGCACGATCCGCCGCTCCCAAGAGCTTCTCGATCGAAGTTCCATCCTTTGGATACACGCTCAAACCCACGCTGATGCTCAGCGCCGGCGATTGACCATCCTGCGCGAGCTGTTCGCAAATTCGCGTCGCCGCCTGAATCGCATCTTCCTCGCCGGATTCCGGCAACACCAGTGCGAACTCGTCTCCGCCGTAGCGCGCCGCGGTGTCGATCGCCCGGCTGCGGCTTTTCAGCACGTTGCCCACGCGCTTGATCGCCGCGCTGCCCACCAAGTGTCCGAACTTGTCGTTGATTTTTTTCAGCCCGTCGAGGTCAAACAGCAAAACCGAAAAGCTGCGTCCGGTGCGGCCCGAACGCTGAATTTCATTTTCCAGAATTTCGATCAGTCGCCGGTGATTCGCCAGTCCCGTCAGCGAATCAGACGCCGCCAGTTGACTCACTTCATCGAACAGCTTCGCGTTATCCAGCAGCGTGCCGCCCAGCACCACTACATAGCTGAGCACCATCAGCACGTGCGCCGCCGTGAACGCCGAGTCCAGCACGTGCTGCGACTGGCTCATCGTCAGGTGGCACAGAAAATTCATCGCTGCGGCGATATACAGCGCGCGGTCCAGATACGCACGCGAACGCAACAACCGCCGCGAATATCCGATCGCCGCCGCCAGATAAATTACCGCCGGCAACAAATCCCACGCGCGGGGCACAAACGCACCGGGATGAATTTTCGGCGCGTGTGGCAGCACAAAATAAAAAATGCTGGTCAGGTACGCCGCCGCGCCCACAATCAGCGTCGCGCCCGCCATTTCTTTCGCCGGATCGCGTGCCACCGGGATCCGCCGTTCAACGGCCAGCGCAGCCAGCAGCAGCACGCCGAGCAAAGTGCGCCCCGCCAGCCATCCCATCGAAATTTGATTGCCCGTACTCGCTTCGACCAGAACTCCGCGCGAAATCGTGATGCTCGTGCCCGCCTCGATCAGTCCCGCGAGCACGAATCCAAACGCCAGGATCAGCGAGATCCGGTCGTGCGTGCCGCGGAACCGCACCAGCGCGTTGGCCGCAAACGTAAACGCGATCAGGCTGCCGGCCATCTGCAAATACGTGTCGAGAATTGGATCGGAAATATAGCTGGAGGTGCGGAAAAACCAAACCGCGCCGACGTACACACCAATAGCCAGCGCCCAAATCAGGACGCGACGGAACCGTCGAATGCCTGCCCAAACCTGCCCCGGACGACCCACAGAGCCCCCAAGTGGCCTATTTGCCCACAAAGATTCAAGCACGGGGTCTTCCGTTCGACGAACTTGGTTCTAGCACTACATAAACTACATAAATTGAGTGGCTTACAAAATGAAAAACCCGGATCGAATTCGATCCGGGCTGCTCACTCCCATCCGATTGGGTGAAAATGTTACAACGTAGGGTTGATGTTCCCCACCGAAACCCTTAGTTCTTCGCGGGAGGCGGCGGCAATTCGTGCGCCTGGACGGTGCTCTGAAAAGTGCTCCGCTTGTGCGATCCGTCGCAGAAAGGCTTGCGCTCTGAAACGCCGCAGCGGCACAGCCCGATCTTGGTGCGTCCGCCCAATCCGTACGCTTTTCCCTCTTGATCCACGATTTCGATTTCGCCGTCGATCAGCAACGGACCATTATTCACAACCGTGACTTTCACATCTGCCATTCGATCCTCCGATCGAAACTTTTCTATTTTTTCGGTACGCCGACTCGAGCGCTTCTGCTTCGCTCGCCCCGCCGCGCAAACCGCGTTCGGATGTTGCCTTAGTATTTCGGAACCGCCGGATCCACTTCGTCCGACCAAGCAAGGATACCACCCTTCAGGTTTAAGACCTTGCGAAAGCCCGCTGTCCGCAAAAATTCCGCCGCTTCGCTCGATCGCTTGCCGCTGCGGCAATGCGCCACAATTTCGCGCGAGCTATCCAGTTCGTTCACGCGCCGCGAAAGCTCGCCGAGCGGAATCAAGTGTCCGCCGATGTTGCAGATCTGGTATTCGTGCGGCTCGCGCACGTCCAGGATGAAAAGATCGTCGCCGCGATCGAGCCGCGCCTTCAACTCGCGAGGCGTGATTTCTGGCACCGTCGACGGCGCTGCCGGAGCCTCTTCGCCGCGGATGCCGCAGAATTCCGCGTAGTCGATCAGCTTGGTCACCGTCGGATGCGTACCGCAGACCGGGCAATCGGGATTTTTACGCAACTTCAATTCGCGGAATCGCATCGCCAGTGCGTCGAACAACAGCAATCGGCCCACCAGCGACTCGCCCGCGCCCAAAATTAATTTCAGCGTTTCGGCCGCCTGAATCGATCCGACAATTCCCGGCAGCACGCCCAGCACTCCTCCCTCCGCGCACGATGGCACCAGGCCCGGCGGAGGCGGTTCGGGATACAAGCAGCGATAGCACGGCCCGTCCGGATAACCGAAAATCGTTACCTGCCCCTCGAACCGGAAAATCGATCCGTACACATTCGGCTTTTTCAGCAGCACGCAGGCGTCGTTTACCAGATAGCGCGTGGGGAAATTGTCGGTGCCATCAACGATGATGTCGTAGTCCTTGAATAGCTCGAGCGCGTTCTCGCTCGTCAACCGCGTCTCGAACGTGTCGATCTGAATTTCCGGGTTCAAATCTCGCAAACGGTCCGCAGCCGCTTCGATCTTCGCGCGGCCAACGTCTTTCGTGCCAAATAGAATCTGGCGCTGTAGATTCGAATGATCTACCACGTCGAAATCCACCAGGCCGATCCGTCCCACACCAGCCGCTGCCAGGTACACGCCCAGCGGTGCGCCCAGTCCGCCCGTGCCGATGCACAGAACTTTCGCCTGCTTCAACTTCAGCTGCCCGTCCATGCCGACTTCAGGCATGATTAAGTGGCGGCTATAGCGCTGGATTTCCGCTTTGCTCAGCGTGGGCGCTTCCTTCGTATTGTTCTTCGAGTCGTTCAGTGTTTCGGGCCGAGTTCCCATTTACAAACTCCTTAAAATCAATTGCCGCTGCCGCCCGCGATCGACGGCACAATGCTCACCACGTCTCCATCTTTCACCGGCGTGGCTTCCTTTTGCGTGTAGCGGATGTCTTCGTCGTTTACATAGACGTTTACGAAGCTGCGTAGTTTGCCTTCATCCGAATATAAGTGCTTCTTCAGTTCACCGAATTGCGTGGTAAGCGCAGCCAGTGCTTCGCCGACGGTCTTTGCTGCTACTTCCACGCTTTGGTTTTTGCCGGCGTAGGCTCGCAGCGGCGTCGGGATCACAACTTTCACAGCCATCGGACTTCCTCCTCAAATTTCAAAAAATTCAGCTCGATTGCACGATCAGCAAGCGCATCTTTAACCTGCTATCCGTATCAATTCGGAATCGTATGCCGCGCGATCGTCCTGCAGTCGCCAGGAATTCATGTTTTTCGGCTGGCCTTGCTGCACGCTCACAATAATGTAGCTGTACCACGGCCAGGCATGCTCGCGATCGAATTCACTGGGCCGCGCCGGCGCGTCGGGATGCGAGTGATACCAGCCGATCAGATCGAGCTTTTTTTCCGCCGCGGTCCTTTCCGCCAGCCGCACATCATCCGGCGTCACTTCAAATCGATTGCGCGGCGAATCGTTGCGCCGGTTTTCGAGCGGCACCAGCTCTACCGCGGATCGTCCATTGTCGGTGTCGGTCCCCAAAATCGCGCCGCAACATTCGTATGGATACGTCTCGACGCCGTGCGCGCGAATTCGTTCGGCCACCGAAGCAGTCACCGACAACGTTGATGCTGTTGCCCCGCTCACTCTTCGCTCCAATATCGTTCGCTCAAATACTTTTCGCCGGAATCGGGAAAAATCATCACAATCATCGCGCGTTCGTCTTTCGGCAACTTCTTCGCCACGTCCATCGCGGCCCACAGCGCTGCTCCCGCGCTCACGCCTGCCAGAATGCCCTCTTCGCGCGCCAATCGCTTGGTCAACCGCTGCGCCGGCTCGGTTTCTACTCCGATATTCAGATCCGCCAGCGTCGCATCGTAGATCGACGGCACGATCGCGGTCTCCATGTGCTTCAAACCTTCCAGACCGTGAAACCCGGAGTCCGGCTGCACGCTGATGCATTGAATCGCCGGATTCAATTCCTTCAATCGTCGCGTCGTTCCCACAAATGTGCCGCTCGTTCCCAGCCCTGCAATGAAGTGCGTCACGCGGCCTTTGGTTTGCTCCCAGATTTCGGGCCCGGTCGAATTGTAGTGAGCCGCCGGATTCGCCGGATTGCTGTACTGATCGGGATAAAAATATTTGTCGGGTTCGGCGTCGAACACTTCTTTCACTCTGCGAATCGCGCCGTCGGTGCCTTCATCTCCCGGCGTGTACACAATTTCCACACCGTACGCGGCCAGGATTTGTTTTCGCTCCGGCGAAGCGCTCGTCGGCAGGCACAATTTCACTTTGTAACCCAGCGCCGCGCCAACCATGGCATACGCGATTCCGGTGTTGCCGCTGGTCGCATCCAGAATTATTTTCCCAGGTTTCAGCGCGCCGCTGCGTTCCCCTTCACGAACCATCGAATACGCTGCGCGATCTTTCACCGAGCCGCCGGGATTGAACCATTCCGCTTTAGCGTAAAACTCGGCGTTCGGAAACTCCGCCACCACTCGTTCGAGCCGCAGCAAAGGAGTGTGACCGATCAGTTCGAGCAGCCGCTTTCCCATCGGCTTCTGATGCGCCGGTGTGGTGTCCGATACCGCCGATTTGTTCGCCAAACTCACAGTCGATCGCTTCGTCGTCCGAAAATGAATACAGCTGTTCCATTGCGGAATTCGCATCCGTAACAGAAACGCGCTTCAAAACTTAGATGCTGAGAGATTCGCCCGATATTCAGCGAATTTCCAATAGTTTAGCAGAGTCTTCGCGCGCCGGTTCGTGATTCAGGCCATAAATCCAACCGCGAATCAGCCCGCTTCGTCACAGTTCTTTTCATTCGCAGACCGTCGTTTCGGCATTTTCGCGCGCGATTTTCCCTTTGCATCCTCGCACCAAGTTCCCTATCCTGTTTGGGCCATGTGGTACGTAAACAAACTCTTCGACCAGCCGAAAATCGAAACGCTCGCCGGAAAGGGCTTCCTGGTCCGCAGTTCGGGCGGCGTTGTCCGCATCGAGAAATATAATTGCGGCGCCGAGCTTCGCAAAACTCCCGAAGGCGTGTTTCAGATGACCGAGATTCCCTGCATCATGCTGCAGGGCCAGTTCACCACGCTGTGGGATGCCGGCTATCAGAAGTTTCTGATTACCCACGAAGGCAAGAAGTTTCCGATTCATGTGGATCAACTGAAGGATTTGCGCAAGTTCAACGAAGAGCTGCGCACCGCGCTCGGCGTTCCCACGTATTACAATGAAGCTCTCGGTTCCACCTGCCACTTCAGCGTCTATGATCGCGTAAAGGGCCGCGCCGGCGACGTTCCTGACGAAAGCGTCGGAGCGGGCGCTCCGAAATCGGGCCACTAGGTTTTCCGTTCCGCCCCACCGCAATCAAATTGCTGCGAAATTCTTAAGCGCCGTTCGCTTTGGCTCGCGCGATTTTCGCCAGCGCCGTCCTGAACTTCGCCGAATCCGCCCGGAACCGCGCGAACAACGCCTCGCCGACGAACACCACTGGAACTTCCTCGTTGTAAAGTTTTCTCAGGCTTTCGTCGTCGTCGATGTCAACTTCCCGTAGTTCCGCGTCGAACTCCGCGAGCACCGGCAACATCGCGTCTTTCGCTTCTTCGCACAGATGGCAGCCTTCGCGCATGTACAGCGTGACGATCGCTCTCGACAGCAAATCCGTCATGGCTTCACGGTGTAGAACGCTTGAAACGGTCCGGAATGCGGATAGAACGCACGCGAACGGTACAGCTCCGCGATTTGCCGGATATGCCCCAGATCGTGAAACGCCCACTCGTTCATCAACTGCCCGATCGTAATCGTTCCGATTCTGCTGTGCTGGCCAGGACGTCCTGCCGCCGCTGCCGGCACGTACCGCAGCGCGGATAACGAACGATCTCGCTCGTGGCAATAATTCTTCAGATTCTCTCGCGCGCGCAGTTTTGAATAGCGTCCCTCGGCGTAGGCGGCGTTTTGGTCGTACGCTTCGAGCGTCGGATTCTTCTCCGCCATCATCTTCTGGATTCGCTCGCGAAACACCACCTCGGTGTCCGCCAGATGCGCCAGCACCTCGCCGATCGACCATCGATCGGCCGCCGGCTTCCAGTGCATCTGTTCGTCGGTTGCGGCCCACACAATTTTTTCGATGATGATGGGCGTCTGCTCCAGCACCGCCATTCCCGGCAACGCGTCCGGATTCAACGATCCCGCCATGGTTTCCCCCATTGCTCTGCGCTTTTCGCGACAGCTACCTTTATATCGCACGGCAGCGCGATTTTCGACCGCCGCGGGAGCAAGCCCGAAAAGCGCGTTACAATCGGGTATGGCCCAGGTGCTTGCGTTTGTGGACGATATTTTCTTTCAGGCAAAAATCATGGAAACCGCCAAGCACGTCGGCGTGGAAGTCCGCGCGTGCACCACTCCGGATGCGCTCGCAAGCGAAATCGCGAAACAGGCGCCGAATCTGGTGATTGTTGATTTGAACGCGCGCAGTACTCCGCTGGATGCCGTGAAACGAGTCCGCGAGACGTCCTCAACTCTGCCGGTGATCGGCTTTCTATCGCACGTGCAAATCGATCTGGCCGCGCAAGCGCGCGACGCCGGATGCCAGTACGTGATGCCACGCTCCAAATTCACCCAGAACCTGGCAACCATCCTGGCCCAGGCGAAATCCCAATCCTGATGAAACGAGTTCGAAATTACATCGGACGGGGCGTCGTAGCGGCGCTGTTGGTTTGCGCCGGTAGCTTCGGCAGTGCGACCACGACACGCGCGCAGGCTCCTGAAGATGTGAAGGACTCCAGCCCCTCGGGCGCGCTGCTGGAAATTCTGG
The DNA here is from genome assembly GCA_963719065.1 of uncultured Acidobacteriota bacterium. Taxonomy (GTDB): domain Bacteria; phylum Acidobacteriota; class Terriglobia; order Acidiferrales; family UBA7541; genus Palsa-295. Next base: position 470,440 of record CAVRAM010000002.1, read on the forward strand.
TATCAGCCTGCCGCGCCAACGAAAAACAATTCGCCGATTCGCTGGCCGGCGAAAATCCCGCCGCGTTTCGCGCGCTTTCGCTCGATCAGCGCACCAAAGTGATCAAGCGCATTTCGCTTTCCGACACCGCCGGGAAGCCCCTTCGTTCGACGGGTAAAGACGGTTTGCCGGTGCTGCGCTGCCAGTCGGCGACGGGCACGGTGGAATATCGGCTCGGAATTCCGCGCGTGAACGAAGGCCTGGCCTTCATTCCCGTCACCGTGGAGAACGACACCTCCGCCGATTTCGGTTTGCTGCGCGAATCGAGCGGCTGGCGGTTGCTTTCCATCGGCTTGGTGATGCTCGATATTCCGCAGCTCGCCAAGCAGTGGGCCGATCAGGATCTGGCGGCGCAGGAAGATAACGCCATCGCGAATCTTCACAGCCTGGCGAACGCGGTGCAGACCTACTATCGCGCGTTCGGAAAGCTGCCCGAATATCTCGATCAACTCGGACCCGCGCCGAAAAATCAAATCTCACCGGACTTGGCTTCGCTGGTGGATGCGAACATGGCCGCCGGAAAAAAAGACGGCTACAACTTCCGCTACCGCATCGTGCCCAATGCCGCCGGCAACGACACTGCATTCGAACTGGCCGCAACGCCCGTAAGCTACCCGAAAACCGGGCGCCGCTCGTTTTTTCTCGACAGCGCTGGCAAGATTCACGGCGCCGACAACACCGGATCCGTAGCCACGTTTGAAGATCCACTCATCGAAGGTGAAAAAGCGGAGTGATAACCGCAGCCTCAGGTATAATTCCCGGCATCGCGCAATCGTACTGAAACCCGTCTTCACACGAGGCTCTTGCATGGCACAGTCAAAAGTTCTGGCCGACCGGATTTTCCCCATCGAAGGCATGGCTGCGGACGCAGTTCGCATCGTCGCCGCAACGATTCTGCTGGCGCTCTGCGCGCACATCGTGATTCCTCTGCCGTGGACTCCGGTGCCGATTACCGGTCAAACCTTTGGCGTGCTGCTGGTCGGCGTGCTGCTCGGCGCTCGCCGTGGCGCGCTGGCGCTGGCTTTGTATTTGCTTGAAGGCGCAGCGGGATTGCCCGTGTTTCAGCCTCTCGGTATGCCAGGAATCGCGCGATTCGTGGGTCCGACCGCGGGCTACCTGGTTTCCTATCCGTTCGCAGCGTTTGTGACCGGGTGGATCAGCGAGCGATTTGCGAAATTCACTGAGCGCGATTCCGCGTCGGGCGCTGCAAGCGTGGGCGCGCTGGTCACTGCACTTATTTCCGGCGAGGCGATTATATTCTTCGGCGGATGCGCGTGGCTCGCCGCTGGACTCGGCGCTCGTGCGGCAATCTCGCAAGGCGCGCTGCCGTTCATTCCCGGTGAGATTCTGAAAGTCGCTCTAATCGTGCTGGCAGTTGGCGGATTTCAGTTCGCCCGTCGTAAATCCTAGCGCCGCGCGATTTCGCGCCAGTGGATCGTGCGCCAATCGTTCGCCGGTTCCACAACCGCATTTCACTTTCGCTTACCGGACACATCCAAACATGTCCTCGCCGTCAACGCCCACCAAACTATCTCCCGACGATCAACTGCGCGCCGCGAATACGGCGTTTTACGCCGCGTTTGAATCGCTGAACCTGGCGGAAATGGAAGACGTGTGGTCGCACGATGATGGGGTCGAGTGCGTCCACCCAGGCTGGGAGTTGCTGCTCGGCTGGGACGAAGTGCGCGAGCGCTGGGCGCGAATTTTCGCCGGTGCCAAGCGGGTTCGGGTAGCGCTGAGCGGCGTGTGGGTTCGCGTGGAAGGCGACGTCGGCTGGGTGGCCTGCACCGAGCACATCACCACTGCGTTTGCCGAAGGATTTGACGACACCACCGCGCAGGCGACCAACATTTTCATCCGCCGCGACGATACCTGGCTGCTGGTGGCGCATCACGCTTCTCCTCTACCCACGCCGCAACGCACCACCGTGCAATAATTCCGCATCGAAGAAACCGTGAAGCTCTGCGAACAAATGGAACGAAACGCCGCGCCCGCGTGAAACTATTTCTGGGCGCGAATCGTCTGGAATAAATGAGGGTACCCATGAAATGGCTGGCGCTTTTTCTTTTGCTATTCACCACTGCACTGTGCGCCGCCGCGCAACAGCCCGCGAATAACTCTGCTGTGGCCGCAAACGCGGAACAGGTGATTCACGACCTGGTCGCCGGAAATTTCGCGAAGATTGAGGCGCAGTACGACGCCAAGATGACCGAAGCTCTGCCGGCCGGAAAACTTGGCAGCGGATTCGCGACGCTTACGCTGCAAGTGGGCGCGTTTCAGTCGATCGTGAGCACGCGGACCAGCACGGTGCAGGGCCTGGACGTGGCGAAGATGGTGTGCAAATTTGCGAGCGCAACGCTCGATGCCACCGTGGCATACGATCCAGACGGAAAAATCGCAGGCATTGGATTCCGCGCGCATCAGGAGCCCGCCGCGCCGTGGACTCCGCCCGCATATGTGATTGTGAATTCGTTCACCGAACAGCCGCTCGAACTGCACGACGGCGATTTCGTTTTGCCTGGAACGTTGACAGTGCCGAAAGGCGATGGCCCGTTCCCTGCCGTCGTGCTGGTGCAGGGTTCCGGTCCGCAGGATCAGGACGAAACGATCGGACCGAATAAAACCATGAAGGACTTGGCGTGGGGCCTGGCGAGTCGCGGAATCGTGGTGTATCGCTACACCAAGCGCACGCAGCAATACGGAAATAAAAGCTCGGCAGACCCAACGAAGTTGACCGTCGAAGACGAAACAATTTCGGACGCGCGCGCTGCCGTGGAATTGGCTTCGAAGCAAGCGAAAGTAAATCCAAAAGAAATTTACCTGCTGGGCCACAGCTTGGGTGGGTATCTGGCGCCGCGCATCGCCACGAAGAACGAACTGATTGCAGGCATTATCGTGATGGGAGCAAACACAAAACCCCTCGAACAAGTGGTGATCGATCAGATCCGCTATTTGACGGGCACAGGCGAGGGTTCGTCGGCAGAGGGCCAACAGCAACTGCATGCCGCACAGCAGGCCGCAGCGCAAATCGAAAGCCCCGACCTGAAACCCGGCGACACGGTGCCGTTCATCGGCAGCACCACATATGGTTCGTACTGGCTGGATTTGCGGGGCTACGATCCGGTGAAAACTGCGCAGAAATTGAAAATACCGATTTTGATTCTGCAGGGTGGCCGCGACTATCAGGTGACGCCCGCGAACTTCGCCCAATGGCGAGAAGGACTGGGAAAAAACCGAAACGTGACGTTGAAAATTTTTCCAGACGCGAACCATTTATTCGAAGCAGGAACTGGGGCGTCCACTCCGGCGGAGTATGACAAGCCCGGGCATGTGGAATCGCAGGTGATCGATTCGATCGCCGCGTTCGTGCTGCCGACTCCGTATCCAGGATCGCTGAAGGGAAATTCGAACCAGTAGCGAGGGATGGTGATTTCTAATCGTAACTGTTGTTACGTTTAGAACAGGCCGCCGGTGATTGTTTTCAGGAGCTTACGCGCATTTCTAATCGCCAAGTCGTTGGCGATTAGAACGTGTACCCGATGAATGTTTTCGGCACTTTACGCGTGGTTCTAATAACTGGAATGCGCACTTCTGAAAACCGTAGCGCGTTCCCGTTTTAGAACTCAGCGTAGGCGCAATTGATTTTTCGTGCCGCCAGCCGCACTCGATGCTCCCTTTTCATATCCATAAGGAAAGTGGTTGGGGGTAGATGCGTACGTTAACATAGTAGTACATAGAAGTCAAGGTCCAAGTGCCCAAGCCCGCTCGCAACGAGAACAACGGGCGAAGGGTCTCGCGCGGTCGCCGGGGCGGTTGGCCCGCCCATCGCGCTGTGCTATTCTTGGGACTCGAAGTTACGGCCTCACGCAGTTGACGGACACACCTTGTAGGTTTTCACCGCAGCGGGTTTGACGGCTTGGGAACCAGCGTCTTCAGACCCGATGGCGAAAGGCTCGCAGCCGAGGCTTTCCGGCGAGCGAATCGCACCGTGGCGCAAGTGCCCAGCCCGGACGCGGCAGGTGGACGATCTCAGTGAGCCCCAGGCGGAACAGCGATGTCCACACCGGCAGTTTCAACCAAAGCGACGGAAATCAAACTGGCACATTCGCCGGACAGCGATGACGCTTTCATGTTTTATGCGCTGGCGACCGGAAAGGTCCGTTTGCCGGGTGTGAAGTTCACGCACGTGTTGTCGGACATCGAATCGCTGAACCAGGCGGCCAAGACCGAAGTGTACGACGTAACGGCGATCAGCTTTTACGCGTATCCGTTTGTGGCCGACAAGTACGTGCTGATGGATTGCGGCGCGAGCTTCGGCGAAGGCTACGGCCCGATCGTGGTGGCGAACCATCCGCTGAAGAAGACCGAGCTTGCCGGCCGCCGCATCGCGATTCCGGGGACGCTGACCACTTCTTACCTGGCGCTGAAGCTTTTCGAGCCGAACGTGGAAGTCGTAACCATGCCATTCGACAAAATTCTGGACGCGGTGCAGGCCAAGGAAGTGGAAGCGGGCCTGCTGATTCACGAAGGGCAGCTGCTTTTCTCGCAGATCGGCCTTCATAAGGTCGTGGATTTGGGACAGTGGTGGCAGGAAGAAACCGGATTGCCGCTGCCGCTCGGCGCGAATGCGATTCGCCGGAAGCTGGGCTCCGATTTGGGACGCCAGGTTTCGCGCATCATCCGTGAAAGCGTGGCCTACGCGCTCGATCACCGCGAACCGGCGCTCGATTACGCTCTGCAGTTTGCGCGCGACATGGACCCAGTGCTGGCCGACAAGTTTGTGGGGATGTATGTGAACAAATGGACGCTCGATTACGGCGAAGAGGGCCAGCGAGCGGTTCGTGAGCTGTTGCAACGCGGCGCGAAGGCGGGCATGCTGCCGTCCGGCGTGCCGATCGAATTTCTAGATAGTAAAGGAGCGTAACTTTCGAAAATACGAATGAACAGATCGCGTTTCACCCAGCAAGAATTGGCACGTTGACCTCCGTACAGAGCACTTCCGTGCCGGGCACGCAGCTGTTTGCGAGTCTGGCTTCCCCGTTTCCAGCCCGACCCAATTTTTCGAACATTGCATCGGCGATTCCGAGCGCATCATCGAATCACCCTGTAGAATTGAGTGAAGCCATTCGCCGCGGTGCGACCGCGGAAGGATGGTGCCGCCGATGAGAAACCTACTCCAACAAGGGCAAACACTCCGCGAACTGCTGCGCCAGCGCATCCTGATTCTGGATGGCGCGATGGGCACCATGCTGCAGCAGGAAAATCTCACAGCCGCGGATTTCGGCGGCCCGGCGCTTGAGGGCTGCAACGAAAACCTGGTGCTGACCCGTCCGGACGTGGTGAGCAAGATTCACCGTAAATACCTCGAATCCGGCTCGGACATCATCGAAACGAATTCATTCGGCAGCACGCCGGTCGTGCTCGCTGAGTACGCTTTGGGCGCGGAAGCGCTGCGCATCAGCCGCGTGTCCGCGGAACTGGCGCGGAAAGCGGCGGACGATGCTTCGACAGCGGCTCGACCGCGGTTTGTGGCCGGGTCGATGGGGCCAACGACCAAAGCGATCAGCGTGACCGGCGGAATCACGTTTGAGCAGCTATTCAACAATTACTTGGAACAAGCGCGCGGGCTGGTAGAAGGCGGCGTGGATTTGCTGCTGCTGGAAACCTGCCAGGACACGCGGAACATCAAGGCCGGTGTGTTGGCGATCCAGGAATTGGGTCGCGAATTCGGCCAGCCAATTCCGCTGATCGTTTCGGTGACCATCGAAGCGATGGGCACGATGCTGGCGGGGCAAGGCATCGAAGCGTTGTGGGCTTCGCTCGATCACATCGATCTGCTGGGAATCGGACTGAACTGCGCGACGGGTCCGGAATTTATGACCGACCACGTGCGGACGCTGCAATCGCTGACCAGCCGCGCGGTGTCGTGCTATCCCAACGCCGGACTACCGAACGAAGAAGGACTGTACGGCGAAACTCCCACGTCATTGGCCGAACAGCTCGAGCGATTCATCGACCGCGGATGGCTGAATATTGTGGGCGGCTGTTGCGGCACGACGGAAAAGCACATTCGGGCCATCGCGCAGATGGCCGAAGGGAAAAAACCGCGCGCGCTGCCGATTCCGAATCATCGCGCGGTGTATTCGGGAATCGAAATGGTGGAGGCGGAGGAATCGACGCGTCCGTTGATTGTGGGCGAGCGGACCAACGTGATCGGTTCTCGCCTGTTCAAAAATCTGGTGGCGGCCGAGCAATGGGAAGAGGCCACCGAGATTGCGCGGCGGCAGGTGAAAAGCGGCGCGCACATTGTGGATGTGTGCCTGCAAAGCACCGACCGCGACGAAATCAACGACATCCCGCCGTTTTACGAGCAGCTGATCCGCAAAATCAAAGCGCCGATCATGATTGATACCACCGATCCGCGCGGCATTGAACTGGCGCTGACGTATTGCCAGGGCAAGAGCATCATCAATTCGATCAATCTGGAAGACGGCGAAGAAAAGTTCGAACGAGTGTGCCCTCTGGCGCGTTCGTACGGCGCGGCGCTGATCGTGGGCTGCATCGACGAAGACCCCGTGCAAGCGCAGGCGTTCACGCGGCAGCGAAAACTTGAAATTGCGGAGCGATCGATCGCGCTACTGACCGGGAAATTCGGAATCCACGACCAAAATGTGATTTTCGATCCGCTGGTGTTTCCATGCGCGACCGGCGATGAAAATTATATTGGCGGCGCGGTGGAAACGATCGAAGGAATCCGGCTGATCAAGCAGAAGATTCCGAATGTGCGAACCGTGCTGGGAATTTCAAACGTTTCGTTTGGACTGCCGGCCGGCGCGCGCGAAGTGGTGAATTCGGTTTTTCTGTATCACTGCACGAAAGCGGGACTGGACCTGGCGATTGTGAATGCGGAGCGCCTGGAGCGCTACGGTTCGCTGCCGGAAAAGGAGCGCAAACTGGCGGAGGCGTTGCTGTTCAACACGCCGCCGGAAAACGTGCCAGCCGATCATCCGAACGCGGAAATTTTGCGCAACGTGCCGAGCGACTGGCGCGAACAAACGCCGCAGCAAAAAGCGGCGGTGAATCAATTCCACATCGCGGCGATCACCGAACATTCGCGCGGCACAGGAACGCGAAAGAAGGATCGCGCCGCGGACCTGCCGCTGGATCAGAGACTGTCGAACTACATCCTGGAAGGCTCGAAGGACGGGCTGATTCCCGACCTCGACCTTAAGTTGAAAGAGGGCGTGCCGCCGATGGACGTGATCAACGGCCCGCTGATGGCCGGGATGGCGGAAGTCGGGCGACTCTTCAACAACAACGAGCTGATCGTTGCGGAAGTGTTGCAATCGGCCGAAGCGATGAAGACCGCCGTGGGACACCTGGAAACGTTCATGGAGAAGGCCGACACCGAAAAGCGCGCGAAAGTGGTGCTGGCGACGGTGAAGGGCGACGTCCACGACATCGGCAAGAATCTGGTGGAAATCATTCTGAAGAACAATGGCTACGACGTGGTGAATCTGGGGATCAAGGTGCCGCCCGAGGATTTGATCCGAGGATTTCGCGAGCACCAACCGGATGCGATCGGGCTATCGGGCTTGCTGGTGAAAAGCGCGCAGCAGATGGTGACCACGGCTTCGGATTTGCGCGAGGCAGGAATCACCGTGCCGCTGCTGGTGGGCGGGGCGGCGCTTTCGGATAAATTCACGCGCACCAAAATCGCGCCGCAGTACAGCACGGCGGTTTGCTACGCGAAAGACGCGATGACGGGATTGCGGCTGATGAACGAGCTGAGTGATCCGGCCAGCCGCGAAACGACAATCGGAAAGCACACGCATGCCGGCACAGCGGTGATCGAAGAAGAAGCCCCAAGAATCATTGCACCCGCGGGCGATGAGCGGTCCGCGCGCGTGCGCGGCGATTTGCCAATCCAGCCGGTGGCCTATCTTGATCGCAAAGTCCGCGCGGTGCCGAATCTGGCGGAAATCTGGAGCTACATCAATCCGTACATGATTTTCGGGCGGCATCTGGGCTTTCGCGGAAACTTCGAGAAAGCGCTGGCGGACCGAGATCCGCGCGCGCTGGAAATGTACGAAGTGATCGAAGAAGTGAAGCGCGAATGCGCGGGCTACATGAAAATCGGCGCGGTGTGGCAATTTTTCGAAGCCGAGCGAAACGGAAATTCGATCGCGCTGTTCACGCCGGGAGCGAATTCGCCGGTTCACACCTTTCATTTTCAGCGGCAACGCGCGGGCGACAAGCTGTGCCTGAGCGATTACATTTTGCCCGCGGTGAAGGGCGAGCGCGATCATCTGGCGATGTTTGTGGTGACGGCCGGAAAACACATCCGAGAAAAATCGGAAGAAGCCAAAGCGGCGGGGCGGTATTTGTTCTCGCACGGGCTGCAGGCGCTGGCGATCGAAACCGCGGAAGCGTGCGCGGAATGGCTGCACCGGCGAATCCGCGAGGACTGGGGATTTCCGGATCCTCCAACGCTGACGATGGCCGACCGGTTTGTGTCGCGCTATCGCGGCAAGCGGTACAGTTTTGGATATCCGGCGTGCCCGAATCTGGAAGACCAGGCCGGCCTGTGGCTACTGCTCAAGCCGGAAGAAATCGGCGTGCACCTGACCGAAGGAATGATGATGGATCCGGAGGCGAGCGTGAGCGCGCTGGTGTTTCAACATCCGGATTGCAGCTACTTCACTGTGGGCGAGGTCGAAGAGCCGGCGCAGTAATTTCTTGCGCTGAGGCTGCGCGGTTACTGCTTGAAGAGCGAGAGCGGCACGAATTCGCCCATGGCGCGATATCCCGCGGGCCCGGGATGAAGATGATCGCCGGAATCGTAGGCGGGCAGCATTCGATTGGGCTGCTGCGGGTCTCGCGTTAGCTTATCGAAATCGATCACCGCGTCGAAATGTCCGGGCGCGCGAATCCAATCATTGAGCGCGATACGATCGGCTTCGCTGGTCGCGTCGGGATGATAATAGTCGGAGCCGGTGTACGGCAGAATTGTGGCGCCGGCGACGAAAATGCCGTGAGCGTGCGCGCGCGTGACGATTTGCTGATACGCAGCGGCGAGCCGGCTGACGAGCGCGGCGTGATCCGCTGCGGGAACTTCCCCGGTGCGCGCCAGACCGCCGAGATCGTTTACACCCTCCAGAACAATCAGCCAGCGAATTGAAGTTTGCGCGAGCACGTCGCGATCGAATCGCGCCAGTGCGTTTGGACCGAGACCGTCGGTGAGCAGATGATTGCCGCCGATGCCTTGGTTGAGCACGCCGATGGCTTGGAATTTTTTCTGGCGGCGCAGGCGGGCGGCGAAAACGTCTGGCCAGCGATCGTTGCCATTGGTGGTGGCGCCGTGGCCGTCGGTGATGGAATCGCCGAGGATGACGATGGCGGCGGACGATTTTTCTTTCGCGGCGACGTTTGTGACGTCAACGGCGGAAATTTGGTACCAGTGGTCGATCGTTTTGGGATTGGCGAGATTCGGCGCGGAGACTTGATCGCCGTGAACGAGGTAGGAGGTAGCGCGCGAGCCCGGGTGGCCGGTTTGCTGCACGGGCGGCGCGTCGTAGTGAATGGTGATGGCGAGGTCGCTGCCGGGCGGCGCGTTGAAATTTACGGGATCGGAAATGTATTCGGCGCCGGCGGGGATGATTACGTCGGGGGCGCCAGCGAAGGCGAGCGGAGTGTCCGTGACGACGTCGGTCGCGGCGGATGATGCGGAAATCGGGCGCGCGATGTGGGCGGAGGTGAGATGCAGCGGCGCGGTGCCGAAAGCGTTCGACAGGTGAACGCGCAGCGTCGAGCCGCCGGCGGAGAGATGAACGATCTGGCGCAGCGTCGCGTCGCGAAGATCGTCAGCGGGCAGGGCGTTTTGGGGTTCTGGAATTTGCTGCGAGGCGGCCCACGAGCCGGCCCATGGGGCGGCGGAGTTTGCGGATTTTTGCGCGTCGAGTGAGACGGCGGCGGCGAGCATCGCGACGGCGAGGACGAGAGCGGCGGTCGCCGCTCGATTGTTGGCAGGCTTTCGCATAGGATTGGGTTTCATTCGAGCGGCCATAAAATATCACCATTGGAGGCGAGATGCTGCTGCAACGTGCGTCGGGCTGGGCGGGACTGTGGCGTGAGCGACAGGTCGGTGCGACGCTGGCGCTGACGTTGGCCGGAACGCTGATGCTGGCATGCGGTGCGGCCGCGCAAAACGCGGCGCCGGCGAGCAATCTGCCTCCTCCGGTGACATTCACGGCGGATCAGGATCACCAAAACATGATGGACCAGCTGGGAATCAAGGCGCTGCGGCCGGGGCCGAGCGGCGATGAAAAAGCGCCGAACCACGCCAACTACGACGAAGCGCTGGCGAATCCGTATCCGAACCTGCCGGATGTGCTGACGCTGAACAACGGCACGAAAGTGACGACGCCCGAAATGTGGTGGTCCGAGCGACGGCCGGAAATCGTGGAAGACATGGAACGCGAGATGTACGGGCGGCTGCCGAAGACGCTGCCGAAGGTCACCTGGACGGTAACGATGACGGACAAGGAATTTCTGGGATTTCGTCCGGTGATCGCGAAAGAGCTCGTCGGGCACGTGGACAACTCCGCGTACCCGTACATCGACGTAAATATTGCGATGACGCTGGTGGTGCCGGCCAACGCGAAAGGTCCGGTGCCGGTGCTGATGATGTTTGGCAGGACGGGGTTGCCGGCGGCTATGCAGCCGCCTTCGCAGGACCTGGACAAAATCAACGCGGCGCTGAAGGCGATGCTGGTGAAAAGCGATCCGTCGCTCGCGGCGGTCTTCGACGAGTATCCGGGATACAGCCTGGTGACCGATGTGCCGTTCGCGGGATTTGGGCCGCGGCCGGCGGGCGATCCGCCATCGACGCAGCAATTGATCGCCGACGGATGGGGCTACGCGACGATCGATCCGGCCAGCATTCAGGCGGACAACGGCGCGGGACTGACGCGCGGAATCATCGGGCTTGCGAATCACGGCCAGCCGCGCAAGCCGGACGATTGGGGCGCGTTGCGCGCGTGGGCGTGGGGAGCGGCGCGAGGACTCGACTACTTGGAAACGGATCCGGCGGTGGACGCGAAACATGTGGGCATCGAGGGAGTTTCGCGCTATGGAAAAGCAGCGCTGGTGACGATGGCGTTCGAACAGCGATTCGCGATGGTGCTGGTGGGATCGTCGGGCGAGGGCGGAGCGAAACTGAGCCGGCGGAATTTCGGCGAGGCGGTCGAGAGCCTGACCGGCGGCGAATATTACTGGATGGCGGGAAATTTTATGAAGTACGGCGCGTCGGATGCGAAATTCGGCGCGAAGACAGCGGGCGATCTGCCTGTCGATTCGCACGAGTTGATCGCACTGTGCGCGCCGAGGCTGACGTTCATCAGTTACGGCGTGCCGGAAATGGGCGACGCGAAATGGCTGGACCAGCAAGGAAGTTACATGGCGACGGTAGCCGCGCAGCCGGTGTGGCGTTTGCTGGGCGCGAAAGATTTAGGAGTCTCGTTCGATTATCACACCGAAAAAATGCCGCCGGTGAATACCGGACTGCTCGACGGGCAGCTGGCGTGGCGGCAGCACGACGGCGGACACACCGACGCGCCGAACATGAAATATTTCATCGCGTGGGCGGACAAGATGATGAAACGCGATCCGGCCGCGTGGATGCAGTAGCGATTATTCGCAGCGAAGAGCGACCATGGGATCGACGCGCGAGCCGCGGCGCGCCGGCAGATAACACGCCAGCACCACGACGATGAGCAACATCGCGACGACCGCGATAAACGAGAGCGGATCGGTCGAGCTGACGCCAAACAACAAACTCGAAAGAAATCGCGTCAGCGCGATCGCGGCGACCAGGCCCACACCGATTCCCAGCAGCGCCAGACGAACTCCCTGCCCTATCACCAAACGCAGCATGTCCGATGGTTTGCCGCCGAGCGCCATGCGGATGCCGAGTTCGCGCGTGCGCTGCGCAACGGAATACGAGATCACGCCGAACAATCCCACGGCGGTGAGAACCATGGCGAGAATGGCAAACACGGTGAGCAGATAGGTATTCAGTTTGGGCACGGCGATCGTGTCGCTCAGATATTCTTCCGCGGTGGCGGACGAATACGCGGGCAAATCTTTATCGAGCGATTGAACGGCTGCGGCGATGGGCCGAGCGAGAGCGCCCGGATTATTCGCGGATCGCGCGACGATGGTGAACGTACCGAACGGAAGCTGCGCGTACGGCACGTAGGCTTCGGGTTGGACCTCGCTATTCGGCCCCTGGAATCGCACGTCGCCGACGACGCCAACAATTTCCCGAAATTCGGCGGTGTTGGTGTTGCTGAAAACTCCCGGCTGGATCCGTTTGCCGATAGGATCCTCGTTCGGGAAAAATTGGCGGACGAACGATTCGTTTACGACGATCACGGTCGGCGTGTTCATCGTATCGGTCTCGCGGATGTCGCGCCCGCGTTTCAGCGGAATGTGCATCGCCGAAAAATATCCGGGCGAGGCCACGCGGAAATGAGTGTGCGGCTGCTCGCTCTTGGGCACCGGATGGCCTTCGATTTGAAATACGGTGCGAATTTCGTCGCCGCCCATCGGCAACGGATACACCAGAGCGGCTTGCTGCACGCCCGGAATCGCTTTCAGCTTTTCGAGCAGGGCGTTCGCGAACACGCCTTTCTGCGCGTCAGGATATTTCGCGTCCGGCAAATCAAGATCGGCGGTCATCACGCCGTGCGCATCGAACCCGGGATTCACATCCTGCAAGTGCATCAAGCTGCGAACCAGCAGGCTCGCGCTCACCAGCAGGACCAGAGCCAGCGCAATTTCGACGATCACCAAACCGCTCAGCAGGCCATGACGTCCACGACCGGCGGTGGTGCTCAGCGCACCCTCTTTCAGTGCGTCGGTGACGCTTGAACGGGAAACCTGCAGAGCCGGAGCGAGGCCGAACAGCATGCCGGTGAATAGCGAGATCCCGGCGGTGAACGCGAGGGTCCAGCCGTCCACTTGCACGTCGCCCAGCTGCGGCAAACTCTGCGGGCTGTAACGGACCAGCAGCGCGCTGCCCCAAACCGCGAGAGCCGAGCCCAAAACGCCGGCGCACGTTGCCAGCAGCAAACTTTCAGTGAGGAGTTGACGGATGACGCGCGTGCGTCCGGCGCCCAACGCAGTCCGAATGGCGATTTCGCGACCGCGCGATGTGGAACGCGCGAGCAGCAAATTCGCCACGTTGACGCAAGCAATCAGCAAAACCAGGCTTACGGCGATCATCAGCACAAGCAACGCGGGGCGAACCGCTTTCGTCAGCCGAGCCTGCTCGAGTTCGACGATGGCGGAAACATATTTGTTGCTGTCAGGATATTGCTTGGCGAGCGACGCGCTGATCACGTCCAGGTCGGCCTGGGCTTGCGCTACGGTCACTCCGGGTTTCAATCGCGCGAAGGCATTCAGAAAATGTCCCTCGCGCTGCTCGGCGATCGGGTGCTGTTGCGCTTCGCTTACGGTGAGCAGCGGAGACATCGTGGTCCAAAATTGCGAAGGTTCGCGGCGCAACGGAAAACGGAAATTCGGAGGCATCACGCCGACGACGGTGTACGCGTCGCCGTCGAGACGAATGGTGCGGCCAAGGATGTTGGGATCGGCGCCGAATTGATTTCGCCACATCTGGTCGCTCAGCACGATCACGAAGTGGTGCGGCTGGTCTTCGTCAGGCAAGAATGTGCGGCCGAGCGCGGGCGTGGCGCCAAGCAAATCGAATGTATTGTCAGACATATTGACGCCGAGCAGGTGGGCGGGATTGTCCTGGCCCGTGAGCGCAGCGGTGGCGTCGGTGTACGCCGCCATTCCGTCGAAGACGTGCGATTGCGAGCGCCAGTCGGCGAAATCCGGATACGAAACTGCGCCATCGCCGGAATGAAGTTTCGAATTTGTGGTGGCGACGTTGACCAGGCGATCGGAGTGAGGATACGGCAGCGGACGTAGCAACTCGGCGTTGATCACCGAGAAAATCGCGGTGTTCGCGCCGATGCCAAGCGTGAGCGTCAAAATCGCGACGGCGGTGAATCCGGGCGATTTCGCCAACATCCGAACGCCGTAACGCACATCCTGCAGGAAAGTGTCCACGCGTGCTCCTCGAGATCCCGCGGATGTGAACGCAGATTGTGTGCCGAACCGAATGGCGGGGCAAGCGGTTCTAAGTATTGGGTTTAGCACGTGTGCGAATGAATGTGGGCAGGTCGCGGATGTCCGGCAGCGGGAGGGTCTGCTGCGAAATCGGACACTTATATATGCGGCTGGAAGCCTCTGGGAACCGGGGCCCGCGCGGAGTTACACTGGCGGGAGATTGCGATGAAGACAAAACTGCATCTTTGGATCGACAGCGTGGCGACTCCGATTGGCGAACTTTGGTTCGCCGCGGATGAAGATGGCAACCTGCGCGCGACCGCGTTCACCGAAGGGCAGAAGTCGCTGCGCGCGATGATCGAAGATCACTATCGCGATTGCGAAGTGACGCTCGAACCGGCCCGAGACCCGAAAGGATTGACGACCGCGCTCCGCGAATATTTTGCGGGCAAGCTTTCGGCGATTGATTCGCTGCCGGTGAAAACCGCAGGCACCGAATTTCAACGCGAAGTGTGGGATGCGCTGCGCGCCATTCCCTGCGGCACCACCATTTCCTATGGCGAGCTGGCCAAGCGAATCGCGCGGCCGAAAGCAGTGCGCGCGGTGGGTCTCGCCAACGGATCGAATCCCGTGGGCGTGGTGGTGCCGTGCCATCGCGTGATTGGCTCGGACGGTTCGCTGACCGGATACGGCGGTGGCATCGAACGAAAGCGCTGGCTGCTGGAGCACGAAAGCAAAGCGCGCAAACTTCCCTTCCATTCGTAGTTTTTCCTCTGCTGAAAAAAATACTCGCGGAATCGCCGGACAATCACCCGAACCAATCCAGTTGCGCTAAGATGTCGCTGGTTTCGCGACCAATTTAAGGGCGCGCGTGCCGGACCAACATTCGAGGAGGCATTCGATGGATACAAACTCTCGGCGTGGATTTATCGGAGCAGCGGCAGCTATGGCGGCGGTGGCAACGGGCGCCACCGGACTCTTCGCGCAGCAAAATGCAGCGGCACCGGGCGCGGCGCCTGCCGCGACGCCGCACCGCAACAATCACGTCCACGACGGAATTTATTATTTTTCAGGAACGGGCGCGAACGACGGATTTGGAAAAGAGGATCACGTGACGGTGACCGATCCGTTTGAAAAGCACGTGACGCGCACGATGGACGCGCTAAAAAAAACGGTTGAGCATGCGGGCTGCTCGATGGACAGCATTCTGCATCTGACGGTGTTTTTGTGCCTGCCGCTCGCCGATACGATTCCGATGCCAACCGGCAAAGCGCGATTTGACGCGCACAAGGCGCAGTACGACGCGCTGAACAAAATTTACGGCACGTATTTTTCGCCGGGCAAAGCTCCGTCGCGAGCGTGCATGGCCCTCGAATGGATTCCCGGCGATTCGCTGATCGAGATTGTAGGCAGCGCGGTGGTGGTGGATCCGTCCGCAATCCCGACGAAAGAGTAGTCCTAAGAATTCGTCGAGAAGCAATCGAGAGAGCACAAAGGACCGAACATGAATTTGAAATTTGGCTGGAGCCGGCGATCGTTTCTGGCGGCGCTCGGAGCGGTGACCGGCAATCTGTTGGCTCCGGCCGGCGCAGACGCCGCAAGCGCCCCAAGTGCGCTCGGGAAGAAAAACAAACACGCAGCGCCTTCGGTGGACGGAAATCCGATTGTGCCGATCACGAGCGGCCTGGGTTCCACCGGAGACGTGTACGCCGAACTGGGCGTGACGCCGCTGGTGAACATCAATGGGACGATCACAGTAATTGGCGGCTCGGTGATGAAGCCGGAGGTGATGGAGCTGATCCGGCGCGGCAACGAACATTTCGTGCTGATCGACGAGCTGGAAATCGCGGCGGGAAAATTCATCGCGAAGATTTGCAAATCTCCGGCGGGATATACGGGACTGGTCACAGGCGGAGCGGCAGCGGCGATGGTGGCCGGCTACGCGGGCATGATGACCGAAGACCTGGAGCCGCGGATGCGCGTGGTGCCGGACGTGAGCGATTTTCCGCGCAACGAAGTGATTATCCAGAAAAGCCACCGGTATCCGTTCGATCACCAAATCCGCCAAACCGGAGCGAAGCTGGTGGAAGTGGAAACGCGCGAGGAAATGATCGCAGCGATCAACCCGAAAACGGTGGCGATTCACTTCACGAATATTCTTTCTGCGAACGGCAAGGTAAGCGGCGCGGAGACAGTGGAGATCGCGAAGGCGCACAACCTTTATACGTTCAACGATGCGGCAGCGGACGTGCCGCCGGTGGAGCGGCTGTGGGAATATCCGGCGATGGGTTTCGATATGGTGGCGTTCAGCGGCGGAAAAGCGATTCAAGGGCCGCAGGCCGCCGGTGTGCTGATCGGCCGCGAAGAATTGATTCGCTACACGCTGCTGAATATGAGCCCGCAGGAAGACCGGATCGGACGTTGCTGCAAAGTGGGCAAAGAAACAATTTTCGGAATGCTGAAGGCGCTGGAAATTTTCGTGAATCAGAATTACGACGACACGCTGAAAATGTACGACGAGCGCGCGCAGGTGATCACCCACGCGATCGCGAAATACGGAGTCGTCGCGCTGCCGCGGCAATTCAATCCGCAGGCGCTGGGCAACGTGACTCCGCGCTACAGCTGGCAGATCGACCCAGCGAAATTGAATATCACCGGCGCGGAAGTGATGCAGAAACTGGCCGACACGCGGCCGATTGGAATTGGCAGCATGGGCGCGGGAGTGAGCGGCATGCGCGGGCGCGATCCCAACGCACCGGCCGCGGGCGAGAATCATCCGCAGCATCACAACCATCCGAGCGACCCGAACAGTTTTGGGTTTGCGGTGTGGCAACTGAAGGAAGGCGAGGATAAATTAATCGCCGACCGCCTAGCGGAAATTTTCAGCGCGGCGCGAAAGGCCTAGGTTCGCTGGTTGTTGTCCGCGCGAGCGGCACTTGCGATGCGTGAGCCGGCGGCGCTGCGCCTTGACCTGTCTGCTGGATTCGACTAACTTTCCTGTCGCCCCTACCGAGGTTGTTGAATGAGCCTTTTGTCTCCCGGTCTGTATTTATCGAGCACGGGAAGTTACCCGCGTTTCGGCGACACGCACGAATTGCTGGTGCTGCGCCGCACGATGGACGCGCTGGCGACCGGCGACCGCACCACCGCGGATCTGCTGGACGCGCAAAACGACATGACGCGCGAAGCGATCGCCGATCAGGTGAAGGCGGGGCTCGACATCGTGACCGACGGATTGATCCGCTGGAACGATCCGATTTCGCATCTTCCGGGAAAACTCGACAACGTGCGGATGGAAGAGCTGCTGCCGTTTTTCGAGACTCGCACGTATTTCCGCCAGCCGGTGCTGACCGGCAAGCCCACTCGGCGCGGACATCTGGTGGCCGCGGATTACAGTTTTGCGCGCAACGCGCTGGGTCATCTGCCGACTCCGGCGAAGAAAGCCGGGAAGCTGGCGATCAAACCGGTGTTGACCGGTCCTTTTACGCTGGCGAAATATTCGATTTCAGAAAACGGCGCAGCCGAGGGTACGAAGACGGCGGGCGGCGATCTGGAAACGCGCGCCAGGGATTTCGCCGAAGTGCTGGCGCTGGAAATTGAAACGCTGGCGCAGGGCGGCGCGCAGTTGATTCAGATCGACGAGCCGGCAATTTTGTGCCATCCGGGCGATTGGGCGATTTTCGAGCGCGCGATTCAGCATCTGGCGAAGACGCGCGACCTGCTGAAAAAATCGGGACGAGCGCTGGAGCTGGCGCTGTACACGTATTTTTACGACGCGACGCCGATGTTTGAAAAATTCATGGACCTGCCGGTGGACGTTCTGGGATTCGATTTGGTCTCAAGCGAAACGCTGACGGAAACGATCGCGGCGGCGGGATCGGCCAAACCGCTGGCGCTGGGCGTGGTGGACGGCTGCCGGACCGCGCTGGAAAATCCCGAGACCGTTGCGCGCGACGTGGAGCGCTTGCTCGGCAAAATCCACGGCGGGCGGGCGTATCTGGGGCCTTCGTGCGGCCTCGAGTATTTGTCGCGCTCGAATGCGTTTGCGAAGCTGGAGTTGTTACCGAAGATTCACCGCGTGCTGCACGGGTAGCTCGGCGCGGCGACGGCGATGGCGGCGAGTACGGCGGCAAAGGCTGCGGCGGCGGCGGATTCCACAGTCTGGACGCGGCTCTGTGCATATCTAAGAATATTTTTAGAAAATAGCTCTCGGAATGCGTTTCACACAGGTGTAACATCCGCTCGATGCCCAGTCCATCAGCCGGCGTTTCGCGCCGGTCGGCCACAAGCTTGCAAACTGAAGGGACTTCACCCTCCTCCGGGCACCGTGTCGGCAGCGCAATTTTCGACCAAACCGATCCTGCGGTGCACATGCTGGGGCTGCCGAAGTCGCATCCCAAGCTAGGGCGTTGGGTGGTAGTCGCGATCGTGGTGGGCGGCGCGGTGGCGCTGCTGATGGTCGGAATTTTCACGCAGTAAATCCTCAAAATTACAGACGAGCAAAATATTCGCGGATGGCGTGCGCGGCACTGGTAAGCGTGTGCGCGTGCGTACGATTGCGCGCATACAGAAGCTTTGTTGCGATGCCCTGCTCCCGGGAGTAGCATCGAATTGATGGCGTTTGATTTCTCGAGAGAGCGCGACGAAGACGATCCGCGGGCGCGCGAAGCGGACGGGCCGAGGCCGGTGAAGCCAGCAGGCGCGGAAGTATACGAGTTCGGAGAACCGAATCAGCCGCCCGCGGGATTGATGCGCAAGCGCGCGCACGTATTTTTGTGGATCGCGCTGGCGCTGGCGCTCGGTTTGCTGATGGCGGGCGCGATGGTGCTGATCGAAAGTTAGGCGGCGCGATGCGGCCGGGTCAAGCGCGCTTGACGCGCTGCGCTGAATCTCTTAAATTTTCGTGCCTGTGAAAACTCCACTACGAGCGGTGGTCTGTCTGATGGTGAGCTGCGCGGCCTTCGGCGCAGGCGCAGCCGCATTGCACGCGCAACAACCGGCGCAAAGCGCGCCGGCCGCCACTCCCCGCGAATTTTCCGCACGCCCTGCGACGAAATATCTGGATTGGCCGAAGGAAGCGGTGCGCGCGCCGAAAGCGATGGTGGTGAGCGACGAGCAGCTTGCGTCCGCTGCGGGCGCGGAGATCATGAAGCGCGGCGGCAACGCGATCGACGCGGCGGTGGCCGTGGGATTCGTGCTGGCGGTGATCGAGCCGGAAGCGGGCAACATCGGCGGCGGCGGATTCATGCTGGTGCGCATGAACGACGGGCGCACAAAATTTCTGGATTATCGCGAGACCGCGCCTGCGGCGGCGTCGCGCGACATGTACGCGAAAATGGATCACCTGCCGGGGGTCGATCCGTCGCTGGTGGGATATCGCGCCGTGGCGGTGCCGGGAACGGTGGCGGGTTTGTCGATGG
Source organism: uncultured Acidobacteriota bacterium (assembly GCA_963719065.1). GTDB lineage: Bacteria > Acidobacteriota > Terriglobia > Acidiferrales > UBA7541 > Palsa-295. The sequence continues at coordinate 490,038 of CAVRAM010000002.1, forward strand.
CGCTGAAGATGTACGGCACGATGAAACTTGCCGACGTGATGGCTCCGGCGATCGATCTGGCCGACAAGGGATTTCCGGTGAGTCCGCGGCTGGCGCGATTGCTGGAGGAAGACGCGAAGACGCTGCAGATTTTTGCGGCGAGCCGCCGCACGTTTCTGAAGGGCGGATTGTTCTACGAGCCGGGCGAAATTTTGAAGCAGCCGGAACTGGCCGAGACGCTGCGGCAAATCGCGAAGGCGGGCGCGGTGGATTTTTACCGCGGAAAAATCGCGCACGAATTCGCGGCGGAGATGAAACGCGAAGGCGGACTGATCACTTTGGCCGACCTGGAACATTACGAACCGAAAGTGCGCGACGCGCTGACCGCGGATTACAAATTCAATGGACACGATTGGCAGGTGATCACCAGTCCTCCGCCGAGTTCGGGTGGCGTGGCGATGATCGAAATGTTGAACATCCTGAACCCGGTGGAGCTGAAGTCGTGGGAAGACGCCGACTCGGTGCACTGGACGATTGAGGCGATGCGGCGAGCGTTTGCGGATCGCGCCGCGTTTCTGGCCGATCCGGACTTCGCGAAAATTCCGGTGCGCGGGCTGACGTCGCGCTGCTACGCCGACGCGCGGCGGAAATCGATCGATCCGGTGGATGCATCGTCGAGCGCGAAGATCGGGGCGGGCGATCCGGCGGCGTATGAAAATCTGGCGGCCGACGCGCCGTGCCCCGCGGTTGCGGCGACCGCGGGTGCAGCGAGCGGCGTCGAATCGCTCGAAGCGGCAAATCGCTCACTAGCCCAAGTCGGCCACACGCACACCACGCATTTTTCGGTGGTCGATGCCGCGGGCAATGCGGTTGCGAATACCTACACGCTCAACGATCTGTTCGGCTCGTCGGTCACTTCGTCCGGCGGATTTCTGCTGAACGACGAGATGGACGACTTCACCGCGCATCCGGGCGAACCGAATATGTTCGGGCTGATGCAGTCCGAGGCGAACTCGATCGGTCCGGGCAAGCGCCCGCTGAGTTCGATGACGCCGACAATTTTATTGCGCGACGGAGAGTTGAGCTTCGTCACCGGTTCGCCGGGCGGGCCGACGATCATCTCGGCGGTGATGCTGACGGTGATCAACTGGGCGAGATTTCAGATGGACGCGCAGTCGGCGATCAACGCGCCGAGATTTCACCAGCAGTGGCTGCCCGAGCCGGTGGAGCTCGAGCCGTTCATCTCCGAAGGCGTGCTGGAAAGTTTGCAGGCGCGAGGCTATCCGATTTCACCGGACCGGCATTTCATGGGCGAGGTGGAAGCGATTGGCATCGATCCCGCGACGAAAGAACGATTGGGAGCCGCCGACCCGCGCCGCGACGGGAAAGCCGTGGGGTTTTAGCCGTACGTCGCTAGCTCTGCCGCCACCTGCTACGTTTACGCTGCCTTTCCCTCCGGCTGCCGTTGACTTCCGTGCGCTTTCCAGTGAAACATATCAAGCTGCCTTGAGGGCACATTGCAACGCATTCTATCCACCTACAGATTCGTGAATCAGAAGCTGGCGGCTGCGACGCTGGCGGACATCGCCAAGGCCGGGTTTACGGCCGTGGAGGTGTACTGCACGGCGCGGCATTTCTACTATCGCGATCCGCAGGTAGTGCGCGAGCTGGGCGCTGCGCTGGGCGATTACGGCCTTGCGCTGCATTCGCTGCACGCTCCGGCCGAGCGCGATGGTTCGCCCACGCGCGACGGCGGCATTCCGATTTCGATTTCGGATACCGAGCGCATCCGGCGCCTCGATGCAGTGGACGAAATCAAGCGAGCGCTGGAAGTGGCGGAGACGGCGCCGTTCAAATATTTCGTGCAGCATCTGGGATACGGCCGGCAGTCGTCGGATCCCCGCAAGTTCGACGCGGCGTTCACGTCGCTGGAGCATCTGGTGGTTTTCGCGAAAGCGCGCGGCGTAACGATCGCGCTCGAAAACACTCCCGACGAACTCGGCGCGCCCGCTTCCCTGCAGCAGTTCATCGCCAGCACGCATTTGAATGAGCTGAAGCTTTGCTTCGACATCGGCCACGCGCAAATGGAAGAGGGCGTCGAACGGAGTTTCGAGGTGATGAGCGACCGCGTGGTGACCGCGCACATCCATGACAATCACGGCGAAAAAGACGAGCACCTGTTGCCGTACGCGGGCACGATCAATTGGAAAGACGCGCTGAAGGCGCTCAGCGGCGCAAGCGAACAGCCCGCGCTGGTGCTGGAAATCAAGGACCAGGGCGCCGACGGCCCTTCAATGGACGAAATTCGAAAAGTTTGCGACAAACTGGAAAACGCGCTCGGCGCATAGGCCATCGACGTATTCAACTTCACCCGGAAAGAGACCATAGACACGACCATGACACAGGAAGCGCAAGCGCCCTCACCCATCACCACCATCGATAAAGCCGGCGAACACGCCGGAAAGACCGTGACGATTCGCGGCTGGCTGTACAACATGCGCGAATCCGGCAAGCTGCTGTTCCCGATTTTCCGCGACGGCACGGGAATCATGCAGGGCGTGGTCTCGCTGAAGGAAATGCCCGATGCGTTCGCGGCGCTGAAGGGATTGCCGATCGAATCGAGCGTGGTGGTTACCGGGTCGATTCGCGCCGAGGTGCGCGCGCCGGGCGGCTACGAAATCGGCGTGACGGCGATTGAAGTGGTGCAGCGCGTGGCCGATGCAAATCCCTATCCGATTCAACTCAAAGAGCACGGCGTGGATTTTCTGCTCGACCGCCGCCACCTGTGGATTCGCACTCCGCGCCAGGCTGCGATTTTGCGCATTCGCGCGCAGGCCGAGCTGGCCGCGCGGAATTACATGGACGCGCAGGGCTACACGCTCACTGACGCGCCGATTTTCACGCCGGCGGCCTGCGAAGGCACCACCACGCTTTTCGAAGTGAACTACATCGACGACCAAAAAGCGTATCTGACGCAGTCGGGCCAGCTGTATGTGGAGGCGACGGCCGCGGCGCTCGGCAAGGTTTATACGTTTGGGCCCACGTTCCGCGCTGAAAAATCGAAAACGCGGCGCCACTTGACCGAATTCTGGATGCTCGAACCGGAGGCGGCTTACGCCCATCTGGAAGACATGATTCAGCTGGGCGAAGGCCTGGTGAGCGCGGTGGTGCAGTCGGTGGTCGCCAATCGTTCGCGCGAACTGGGAATGCTGGAACGCGACGTAACCAAGCTCGAAAAAATCAAAGGACCGTTTCCGCGCATCACTTACGACGACGCCATCAAAGTGCTGCAGAAATCCGGCAATCCCGCGAAATGGGGCGACGATTTCGGCGGCGACGAAGAAACCATCATTTCCAAGGAATTCGACCGGCCGGTGGTGATCCACCGCTATCCGGCCGCTATGAAGGCCTTTTATATGGCCACCGATGCCGAGCGGCCTGAACTGTCGCTCAGTTTTGACATGATCGCCCCCGAGGGTTACGGCGAGATCATCGGCGGGGGCGAGCGCCTGGCCGACTACGACACCCTGGTTAAACGATTGAGAGAGCACAACTTACCGGAAGAATCGTTCCAATGGTATCTGGACTTGCGCCGCTACGGCAGCGTCCCCCATGCCGGCTTTGGCCTGGGTCTGGAGCGCACCGTAGCCTGGATTTGCGGGACCGAGCACATCCGCGAGGTGATTCCCTTCCCACGGATGCTCTATCGAGTCTATCCTTAAGCTTCCTTCCCTCTCTTACGGGAACGAACCAAAGCTAACCAAACATGCCCGACAAAATACGAATCATCGGTGTGCCAATGGACTTGGGACAGAACCGGCGCGGTGTGGACATGGGTCCCTCCGCCTTGCGCGTTGCCGGACTGCAAACGCGGCTGAAGCAACTCGGCCGGCAGGTGGAAGACATCGGCAACGTGCTGGTGCCGCAGCCCGAAGAGCAGCCGTACGGCGAAAAGCGCGCACGGTATCTGGACGAAATTTCGGAGGCCTGCAAAGGTCTGGCCGACGCGGTGAAGAAGACTCTCGACGAAGACATGATCCCGCTGGTGCTGGGCGGAGATCATTCGATCGCCGTCGGCACGGTGGCCGGAGCGGCAAACCATTTCGACAAGCAAGGCAAACGGATCGGAGTGATCTGGCTGGACGCTCACGGCGACATGAACACGCCGGACTCTTCGCCGTCAGGCAACGTGCACGGCATGCCGCTCGCCTCGATTATGGGTTACGGTCCGCCGGAGCTGACGGGGTTGGCGGCCATCAAACCGATGGTCGAGCCGCGCAACGTGGCGCTGGTGGGAATCCGCGACCTCGATTCGAAAGAGCGCAAACTGATGAAGGATTCCGGCGTCCACGTTTTCACCATGCGCGATATCGACGAGCGCGGCATGCGGGAAGTGATGGCGGACGCGCTGCGGTTTGCCGGAGACGATACCGCGGGCATCGCGGTGAGCCTGGACATGGATTTTGTGGATCCCAGCGACGCGCCGGGCGTGGGCACGCCGGTACGCGGCGGCGTGACCTACCGCGAGGCGCATCTGGCGCTGGAAATGATTGCCGACAGCAAACTGATGTGTTCGTTTGAACTGGTGGAAGTGAATCCGGTGATCGACCTGCATAACACCACGGCCACGCTGGGCGTGGAGCTGGTGCTTTCGGGCTTGGGCAAAAAGATTCTGTAGCGGCGGGCGATTTTTTTCGGGAGCGCGGTGAGCATGGCGGGAAGCGGGAAAAAGCGGCTGCGCATCGGCATCTTGTTTGGCGGGCGCTCGGGCGAGCACGAAGTCTCGCTGGCCTCGGCTGCTTCGGTAATCCGCGCGCTCGATCCTGAAAAATACGAAGCGGTGCCCATCGGAATTACAAAAGATGGCCGCTGGCTGGTGGGAACGAAAGCGCAGAAATTGTTGGGCGACGTATTGAAATCCGGCAATCGCGTGTTACTGCCGGCCGATCCCAGTGCCGCGTCGCTTGTGCCGCTCGGCGCGGGCGCCGGACAGCCCAGTGTATCTGTGGACGTGCTGTTTCCGGTGCTGCACGGCACGTTTGGCGAAGACGGCACAGTGCAGGGTTTGATCGAACTGGCCGGGCTGCCGTACGTGGGCGCGGGAGTGCTCGCGTCTGCTGTCGGCATGGATAAAGACGTGCAGAAGCGGCTGTTTGAGCAGGCAGGGCTGCCCGTGGTGCCGTTTCTGGCGTTTCGCCGCTCCGAATGGGAGCGCAATCGCGCGGCGGTAACCGATGCGATCGTGAAGAAATTCAAGTTTCCGATTTTCGTGAAGCCGGCGGCGGCCGGCTCGTCGGTGGGCATGACGCGCGTGACCGCGGCCGAAGGGATCGCCGAGGCGATGGATTTCGCCGGGCAGTTCGGCATCAAAATTATTGTGGAGCGCGGCGTGAACGCGCGCGAGATTGAAGTTTCCGTGTTGGGCAACGACGAAATCAAAGCGTCGATTCCGGGCGAAATCGTCCCGCATCGCGAATTCTACGATTACAAAGCGAAATATCTGGAGCAAGGCACGCAGCTGGTCATCCCCGCCGAGCTTTCCGAAAAACAAGTGAAGACGTTTCAGGAAATGGCGGTGGCTTCGTTCCGGGCGATCGACGGAACGGGGATGGCACGCTGCGATTTCTTCCTGGAACGCAAAACCGGCAAGATTTTCATCAACGAGCTCAACACGATTCCCGGCTTCACATCCATCAGCATGTACCCGAAGTTGTGGGAAGCTTCCGGACTACCCTACTCAAAACTGATCGACCAGCTGATCACGCTGGCGCTCGAACTGCATCGCGACAAATCACGGACGAAATACTCCATCGAACTGCCCAAAGGGTCGGGCGGCGCGCTGGACGCGTAGTAACTTTTCTCTTCCTGCAGAGTAATAACTATAGAACGGCCAGCCCGCGGAGCTTTGTGTGAAAGTTCGCGCCAACGCGGCCGCCTGGCCGTTGGGCGCGAATGCTTGACGCTTGGGCGAATGCTTGACGGACCCGCGCGGGCTGACTAAACTAACCGTCCGGTTAAATATTACAGATTTTCCGGCGGAGGCTGCATGCAATACCGAAAGCTCGGCAAAAGTTCGCTGGTGACGTCGGCGGTGGGCCTGGGCTGCATGGGCATGTCTGAATTCTACGGGGCCACCGACGACGAAGAATCGCTGGCCACCATTCACCGCGCCATCGACCGCGGCGTGACGCTGCTCGATACCGCCGACGTGTACGGCATGGGCCGCAACGAAGAGCTGGTGGGCAAAGCCATCGAAAACCGCCGGAACGAAGTGGTGATCGCCACAAAATTCGGAATCCTGCGCGATCCGAAAAATCCGACGGCGCGGGGTGTTAGCGGCAAGCCGGAATACGTGCAGCGCGCCTGCGAAGCCAGTTTGAAGCGGCTGCGGATTTCGACCATCGATTTGTATTACCAGCACCGCGTCGATCCGGAAACTCCGATCGAAGAAACCGTAGGCGCGATGGCGCGCCTCGTCGAGCAGGGCAAAGTGCGATACCTGGGACTTTCGGAAGCGGCGGTGAAAACGATTCGACGAGCGCACGCGGTGCATCCGATCACCGCGCTGCAAACGGAATATTCGCTGTGGGAACGCGGGCCGGAAGAAGAAATTCTGGGCGCGTGCCGCGAATTGGGAATCGGTTTTGTGGCGTACAGCCCGCTGGGGCGCGGATTTTTGACCGGGCAGATTACCAAACCCGACGATTTCGCCGCAGACGATTTTCGCCGCGGCTCGCCGAGATTTCAGGGCGAAAACTTCCAGAAAAATCTGGAGCTGGTGCGGGAAATTCAGGAAATGGCCAAGGCGAAAAATTGTTTGCCAGCGCAACTGGCGCTGGCGTGGGTGCTGGCGCAGGGCGACGACATTGTGCCGATTCCCGGCACCAAGCGGCGGACGTACCTGGAACAAAATCTCGGCGCGCTGGGTGTGCAGTTGACGAAGGCAGAGCTTGCGAAGCTGCACGACGTGTTGCCGCCGGGCGCCGCTGCAGGCACTCGTTACGCTGCGGCAATGATGGGCCGGGTGGGAATCTAGGCCGAAGCGATGCCACGAGGGCGCACAAAAGTCGCCAACCCCGCCACCGCACGCCGCATTTTGGCTGCGGCGGAAAAACATTTTGCGGCGCAAGGCATGGCGGGCGCGAGAACCGAAGAGATCGCCTCAGCCGCACATGCGAACAAGGCGATGTTGTACTACTACTTCGGCAACAAGCGCCGGCTGCATCGCGCGGTGCTGGAAAATCTGCTGCGACGGCTGCGGACCAGCGTGTACGCGCCGGCTCCGAAAGACGCGACGGCACGCGAGCGGCTGTGGACTTTCTTCGGCGCGTATTTCGATTTTCTGGCTTCGCATCCGAATTATCCGCGGCTGGTGCAGCGCGAGGCAATGGAATCGACGCGCGATTTCGAATGGATCACGCGCGAGTATTTGCGGCCGTTTCACCGGCATCTGGTGGGCAACATCGAAGACGGAATTGCTTCGGGCGAATTCCGGCGCGTGAATCCGGAGCATGCGGCGTTCACGATTATGGGCATGACGACGTCGTATTTCGCAGCCGCGCCGATTCTGAGTAAGGTGGCGGGCAAAGATTTGCTGGCGCCCGAAGCGCTGGACGTAAGAAAGCACGCGCTGCTGGATTTTATCGAGCACGCACTCACTCGACAAAAGGCGAGACATCCATGACCGGCCGGAAATTCATGACTCTGATCGCGGTGATTTTCGTGATCACCGCAGCGTTTTATTTCACCACCATGCCGCGCGGCAATGACGTGGTACTGACGGGCGTGGTGGACGGCAACGAGGTGATCGTCAGCCCGCAGATCACTGGCCGCATCATCACGCTCGCGGTGGACGAAGGCACGGCGGTGAAAAAGGGCGACCTGATCGCCGAGCTCGATCCGCGCGAACTGGAAGCGGGCGTGGGCGCGGCGCGTGCGAATGTGCTGAGCCTGGAAGCGCAGGTGAACGAGGCGAATCACAATTACACATTTACGGATACGCAGACCGACGCTTCGCTGGTGCAGCAGCAGCGGCGAATCGCGATGGCCAAAGCGCAGCTGGAACCGGCGCGCGCTCAATTGTGGAAGGATCAGGCCGACCTGAAACGCATGCAGACGCTGTTCGATAAGGGCGAAGTTTCCGCGCAGGATCGCGACCACGCGGAAGCGGCGGTGCGCATCACGCAAGCGAATGTGACTGCTCTCGAAGAAGCGATCAAAGAGGAAGACAGCGCTCTCGACGTGGCGCAGGCGAATCGCAAGCAGGTGGACGTGCGCAAGAGCGCGGTTTCCACTTCGATCGCGCAACTGGAGCAGGCGCGCGCGTCCGAAGCGCAGATGGCCACGCAACTGAGCTACACGAAAATTTATTCGCCGATCGATGGGATCGTGTCGGTGCGCGTGGCGAAGCAGGGCGAAGTGGTGGCGCAAGGCTCGCCGATTGTGGTGGTGGTGGATATCGACCATTTGTGGGTGCGCGCGGAAGTGGAAGAGACCTACATCGATTCGGTGGCGTTCGGGCAGAAATTGCGGGTGCGGCTGCCTAGCGGAAATGAAATCGAGGGCAACGTGATTTTCAAGGGTGTGGAAAACGACTTTGCTACGCAGCGCGACGTGAGCCGCACGAAGCGCGACATCAAAACGTTTGCGATCAAGGTCGCGGTCCCGAATCCGGATCACCGTTTGTTCACCGGAATGACGGCGGACGTGCTGCTGCCGCGGCCGCCGCGGAAAAGCTGGTTCTCGCGGGAATAGCCCGATGGCCAACGAAATCACAAACGCGGTGGAAGTCGATCACCTGACCAAGAAGTTCGGCGATCTGGTGGCGGTGAACGACATCAGCTTTTCGGTGACGCACAAGGAAATTTTCGCGTTGCTGGGGCCGAACGGCGCGGGCAAGACCACGCTGATTCGCATGATGACGACGCTCACGCCGCCGACGTCCGGCACGGCTCGCATCGCCGGTCACGACATTCGAACCGACGCCGACGGAGTGCGGCACGCGATGGGCGTGATTCCGCAGGCGCTCACGTCCGACCCCGAGTTGACCGCGGTGGAAAACATGCTGATCCACGCGAAGCTCTACGGCCTCGCTCGCGCTGAGCGCGACAAAACGATTCACGACCTGCTCGGCTCGGTGGACCTGCTGAAATTTAAAGACGCGCTGGTGCGCACGTTTTCGGGCGGCATGCGGCGGCGCCTCGAAATCGCGCGAGGGCTGATTCACTCGCCGAAGATTTTGTTTTTGGACGAGCCGACGACCGGCCTCGATCCGGTGTCGCGGTCAAACGTGTGGCAATTGATTCGCACGCTGCGGGAACGCTCCGACCTGACGATTCTGCTCACCACGCATTACATGGACGAAGCCGACAAACTCTGCGACCGCATTGCGATCGTCGATCACGGCAAGCTGGCGGTGCTGGATACTCCGGCAAAACTGAAAGACAGCGTGCCGGGCACGGACACGGTGGAAGCGGAATTTGAAAATGCGCCGGCGGACTGGGAAGCGCAGCTGAAACCGCTGGCGCACGCCGCCGGCGTTTCGTTTCGAGACGGGCTGTATCACATTTCGTCCACCGACGGACCGGCCACCGTTGCGGGGCTGATGGATCTGACGCGCGCGCGCAACGTGCAAGTGAAGAAAGTGACCGTGCAAAGCACCACGCTCGACGATGTGTTCCTGCACTACACCGGAAACGATCTGCGCGACACGGCGTCGGGCGGGCAGCGCCTGGATATCGGGCACCTATACAAGTAAAACGGAGTCGAAAGACGGAATGGACATGAGGAACGGAAACCGATGAGCTTTCAGCGCATCTGGGCTCTGATCGAGCGCGACCTGCGGAAATTTTTCCGCAGCCCCGCGCTGATGATGACGTCGATGGTGTTTCCGCTGCTGCAGCTGGTGGTGCTGGGCTACGCGTTCGGCGGCAAAGTGGTGAACGTGGATGTGGGCTTCGTCGATCAGGATCATTCGGTTGAGTCGCGCAAAGTTCTGGAAATGTTCAAGGGCATCGAGACCGGCCCGAAAACGTTTCGTGTGGTGCAGTACGATTCGGTGGATACGGCCACGCACGATCTGGAAAACGGAAAAGTAAAAGCGATTGTGGTGGTGCCGTACGATTTTTCGCGGCGTTTTTACCAGCACGATCGCCCGCGCATCGCCTTCACCGAAGACAACACCGATCAGTTCATCTCCAGTTCCCTGCTGGAGCGCGTACAAGAGATGGTGCAGCAGCTGAACGCACCGGATGTGGCGCCGCGCCTGGACCGCACGATCGACCTGCAAACCGTGGAGATTTATCCCTACGTGCCGTACATCCAGTACCTGCTGGCGGGCTCGATTGCGCTTTCGGTTTTTGTGGTGGCAATGATCGGCGGCGGCATTACGTTCATTGACGACAAATCGCGCGGCCTGCATGAAGGCTATCTGGTGACTCCGATCAAGAAATCGGAGCTGGTGTTCGGATTGATCGGCGCGGGCACGATCAAAGGGCTGATGGCCGGCATGGTGCTGACGATTATCGGCGGGATGATCGCGGGTGTGCCCAATCTGTGGCAGCCGATGCGGATCATTTACCTGGTGATTGTGGTGACCATCGCGGCGATGACCATGATGAGTTTCATGTTTTTCCTGATGGTTCGCGTGGACGATCCGCTGGTGCCGCGCGCTATTTTCGGCGTGCTGAATACGCTGCTGTTTTTCCCGTCCGGCGCGGTGTATCCGATTCAGGCGTTTCCGCCGTGGCTGAAATGGATTTCGGTGATCGATCCGTTCACATACACAGTGCACGCCCTGCGGAATCTGACGCTCAAGGGCACGGGCATTGAAGGAATTTACGTGGACGTGTTAGTTTTGTTGGGCATTTCCGTGGTGATGATCAGCGGATGCATCGCGCTGTTCAAGCGCCAACTGTAATCGCACTGTGATCGCAAGGAGCCTGCGTGGGAATTTTCGATAGTTCAGACGAGCATCCGCCGGCAAAGGTTCGCCGCTACGTAATCACCGGCATCGCGTTTGTGGCGCTGGTGACGGCGTTTGCGTTCTACCTGCTCCGCTACCATCAGGAAAAGGAAACCGTGCGCCATTTCATGGACACGGTGGTCGCCGGCCAAATGGACGAAGCCTACAAGCTGTGGAAGCCCGCGCCGAGCTACTCGTTCAAGGATTTTCAGGATGATTGGGGCCCGCAAAGTTTCAACGGCGCGATCAAGAGTTACCGAATCAAGGACGCGCAGCGGTTGCCGTCCGCTTCCGGAGTGATCATCTTGCTCGAAGTAAGCCCGTACCAGCCGTTTCCGCCGAAGAGCGATGAAGTGAAAAGCAGCAAGAACACCGAAGTTCGAATATGGGTTCAATTCAAAGACCAGTCGCTGGGTTTTCCGCCGTTTTAGCGGGTTTCCGGCGAGTGTTGCCTGCATCTTGACTCGACGTGCCGGAAAATTCCGGTGTGGATCGAACCGCGTGACGCATCCCCTGAACCACTCCATCCCGACCGCACACATACACATGAATAACAGCGACATCCATGGGTGAGGACAACTACGGGCGATTCGAACGCGTGTTTGCGTTCATCGGCTACACGATTGTCAGCGTGATTCTGGCCGCGCTGGTGATCGAGCTCGGCGCTCACGGCATTTGGGCGCTGCAGCACGGCGCGCGACCCAGCTCGCAGGAAAAACTCGGCAGCACCAGTCCCGCCTACGCCTCGTATCCCTGGGCAGCAAAATTCTGGAAGGAAGAACAAGCGCGCCGTAAACCGGGCCGCGGCGGATACGTTCCGTTTCTGGTTTGGGGCGTGTCGCCGTGGAAAGGCGAGTTCGTGAACAATGATCTGACCGATCTCGGCACCGTCCGGCGTACCGTTCAACCCGCGCGGTCGGATTGCGTGCAACAAAGCACGAAAACGGTGTGGATGTTTGGCGGCTCGACGCTCTACGGCTCCGGCGTTCCGGACTGGGCCACGCTTCCCTCGTATCTTGCAACCGCGCTCAATTCCGGCGGCCCGTGTTTTACGATCGTCAATTTCGGCGTCGAAGGCTACAACACCAATCAGGAAGTGATTTTGCTTTCGGAGCTTTTGAAGCGCGGACACCATCCGGACATAGCGATTTTTTACGACGGCTTCAACGATTCCTACGTCGGCGCGTTTGCCCCGGGCAATCCCGATGATCATTGGGAATTTACGGCGATCGAATCGCGGGTGGACGGCAAACTCACCGGCAAGCTCGATTTCTTGCGGAATTCCTACGCGCTGCGCCTGGCGCGAGAAATGGTGAAGGGCCGCGCGCCGTCGGGCGACGCGCTGGCGAAATCCGGCGTGCTCGATTCACGCGCCGTGGCGACGGTGAACACTTATCAGCAAAACATTGAATTCGCGCGCAAGCTAGCCGCCACATACGGATTTTCGTTGTACGCGTTTTGGCAGCCGGCGCTGGCAACGCAGCATCCGACCGTGCCCTACGAGCAGGAACTTGTGAATCTGGATGCAAACAGCCCGGAAGGCAGCGCGTTTCCGGCGATCGCGACGGTGTATGGAGTGGCGCGCGACCGCGCGGCCCGCGACGGCGACTTCATCTATTTGGGCGATATTTTCGACCAAGTCACCGAGCCGCTGTACCTCGACCGTTGGAACCATCTGGGCCCGCGCGGAAACGAACTGGCGGCGGCAGCGGTGGCCGAGCACATTCAGCGCACAACGCCACGTAAATAGTCAGACGGTCGAGAATTTCGCCGGGTACCGCTCGCGAGACTGCGTCGCCCGGCGGGCCCCGCGACGAGAGCCACCTTCAACTGCGCAGCACTGCCTCGCACGCCTCGCGAACTTCACTTTCCGATATTGAATCGATCGTACGCGGCTGAGAAGCCAGCACGGCTTTGTCGCCTCGCGGATGGGTGAACGTAGCGCCGGTGCTGACGGCGCGGCTGCGCGCGGAGCGTGGCGCCCATTGCGCGGGATCGGTCTCGCTGAAGATCACCACGGTGGGGATGGCGAGCGCGGAGGCGATGTGCGCTGGGCCGGAGTCGTTGCCTACGAATAAGCGCGCGCCGGAAATCAGCGCAATCAGCTCGCGAACGTCGAGTTCACCGGCAATCACCGCGGAATCGCCGAACGCGCGGGTGAGCTCAACGGCAACTGCTTGATCGCGCTCGCCGACGTTTACCACGCTTCTAATTCCGTGCTGCTCGCGCAGCCAGCGAGCCACGGCCGCAAAATTGCCGAGAGGCCAGCGCATTCCGGCCAAACGCGCGCCAGGCTGCAACACCGCGTACCGCGCGCCCGCAGCGATTCCCTTCGCGCGAATTTTGGCCATAGCCGAGGCGAGCGCGTCCGGTTGAGGAAAAAGCTCGGTGGGTGGAATGGGTCCGCGTGGCAATCCGCAGAAGTAAAGTTGTGAAATCCGGTGCTCGACGGTGTGCATCGCTTCCGCGCCGTCAAACTCCGCGGCGTCGGGAACGTGCACGTTGTAGAGGAACGAATACTGGTAGCCGGCCCAGCCGACGCGGCTGGACGCGCCCGACGCTCCGGTCAACATTGTGCTGCGCGGGCCGCCGTGCTGATTGAATACGATTGGGAATTTTCGGCGGCGAATTTCCGCGGCAGCTTCGGTGAGGCCGCGGGAAATCATTACTTCGCTGACGGCGGGATTGCCTTCGAATACGGCGGCGAAGCGCTGCTCGGCCAGAACGCTGATGCGCAGGTCGGGACGCCAAGCGTGCAGCGCGCGAATCGCGGGCGTTTCCAAAACCAGATCGCCCAGCGAGCGCAGGCGGATGAGCAGGATTTCGGCGCCCTGCGGCAAACCGGGCAGCAACGATTGAGCGGCAGGCGTGGGATTCACATCCTCATTCGGCGTCAATGCGCGCTTCGTCCACCAGCATGACGGGAATATCTTCGCGGATCGGATAAACGCGACGGCACGACGGGCACTTCAATCCCTGCTGATCGGCGGTCAACTTCACCGGCGTCTTATCGAGCGGGCAAACCAAAATATCCAGCAACTCCTGCGAAACAGCCATGAATTTCCCCCCAGCGAACTGTAGCAGAGGCATCGGGCCGACGGCAACCGTCGGAGCGCGTGCGAAGGCGGCGGCGTCGAGCGATGCGGTGAAATGCGAGCGGAATGCTTTGACTCGCGCGAGCGTGTGTGGAACGCTGGTAGTACACACACGAACGACAGAACAAGGAGCAAGAGCGATGCCGCTGGAAAAAGAACAGATCATGGACGCGCTGCGGCAGTGTTTCGACCCGGAAATTCCCATCAGCATCGTGGACTTGGGATTGATTTACGACGTGGCGTACGACGACGCCGGCAACGTGACGGTGAAGATGACGCTGACGACGCAGGGCTGCCCTTCGGCGCTGGAAATTCCCGACCAGGTGAAGAAGAAGATCGGCGCGATCGAAACGGTACGCGACGTGAAAGTGGATATCGTGTGGGACCCGGCGTGGAATCCGAGCATGATTTCGGAAAGCGGCAAGCAAGCGCTGGGAATCGAAGAACCGACGTAAACGACGCTACGACGCAGTCACGCGCACTGAGCCCTCAAAAACAAAAGCGCGGCGAATCGTGAGATCCGCCGCGCGATGCAAACCTACCAATACCTCGAAGTCTTTCGCTGTGGCTACTGAGTCTTTGCCTTGAACCAGTCCGCGTTGATCGGCGTGAACGAAGTCCACTTTTCCGGCAGATCTTCGAGCGCGAAAATCGCGGTGACGGGGCATACCGGCACGCATGCTCCGCAATCGATGCATTCATCGGGATGAATGTAGAGTTGTTTTTCACCTTCGAAGGCCGCTTCGTCTTTGCGCGGGTGGATGCAATCCACCGGGCAAACGTCCACGCAAGCCGTGTCCTTCGTGCCGATGCAGGGTTCCGCGATCACATACGCCATCTAAAAGTCTCCTGATAGGGTGACAAAACTGCCACTCCGGGCTGCAGAGCGGATAATTGCTCAACATTTTTTATATCATCAATACAGAGCGCGTACAAGCGCCTGCGGCATCTGTGAGAATACGCGGCAAGGGCGCGCGAGTGCCGCGGGAGTGGGCTAAACTGATTGCTGCCATTCAATATTTGGATGCGGCGGCAGGCGCGCAAGGGAGACTGGAATGATCGATACCCGCGGGAATCAACTGACCTGGCTGGGTCACGCAACATTTCGAATCACCACACCTTCGGGAAAGGTGATTTTGGTCGATCCGTGGATCCAGTCCAACCCGATGTGCCCCGAGCCGCTAAAAAAGCTCGACCGCGTGGACACCATGCTGGTGACGCACGGCCATTTCGATCACATCGCTGACGCGGTGGACATCGGCAAAAAATTCAAGCCGCAGGTGGTGGGGATCTTTGAGCTGTGCGCGTGGCTGGAATCGAAGGGCGTGCCCAACACCAACGCGATGAACAAAGGCGGCACGCAGAAAACCGGCGAGATCGAAGTGACCATGGTGAACGCCATCCATTCTTGCGGCATCAAGGACGGCGATCAGATCGTGTACGGCGGCGAAGCGTGCGGCTACGTGATACATCTGCCCGGCGGATTGAAGGTGTATCACGCCGGCGACACGGCGGTGTTCACGGACATGAAAATCATCGGCGAATTGTACGCGCCGGATGTGGCGCTGCTGCCGATCGGAGATCACTACACGATGGGGCCGCGCGAAGCGGCGCTGGCGATCCGTCTGCTCAACGTGAAGCACGTGATTCCGATGCACTTTGGGACTTTTCCGCCGTTGATCGGCAGGCCGGAACAGTTGCGGGCGATGACATCGGACATTCACGGGCTCGAAATTCATGCGCTGAAGCCGGGCGAGTCGGTGGGCTGATTCGGAATTTCGCTCGCGAGCCGCGACGCGGTGAAAACGAAATAAAGACGAAATGACCGTGGAATGAAAAAGGCCCTCTGGCTTCGCGCCGGAGGGCCTTTTGATTTTGCACACGCTATGCGAGCTGAGGCTGCGCGGCTCGTTCGTGACTGTTGCGCGACTACTGCGCTGCCGGTGCAGCTGCGGCGGCGGACGACGGCGCGGGGACGTCCGTGCCCTGCACGGTCACCGGCGCGGTCAACCGGAAGTGCAAGCGCGTTTCAGCCGGCAGCGAGATGTCTTTCTTGCCGGTGAACGCAGCGCCTGCGGTTCCTGCTCCGCCGCCGGCGAGTGCGCCGATGGCAGCTCCCTTGCCGCCGCCTGCGAGCGCTCCAACGATTGCGCCGAATGCAGCGCCGCCGCCGGCTCCCACGGCTGTGCGCTTGCCGCGGCCTTTGCCGGCGTCTTCAAACTCGCTGGTCTGAATCGAGTAGGGATTTCCGTTCAGGCGAATCGTATCGAGCGTGAGCGCCAACACGGCGTTGCCGTTGAATTTTCCCGCGGAGTGCGAGGTGACGACCGTGCCGGAAACGCGCGTGCCGGTGGGAAGCACCATCGCGCCGCCCACGGTAATCGGAGCGGCAAGCGTGGCGGCGAAGTGGTCGCCGTCGTTCGAGGTCTTGGAGTTGATTGAATCGCCGAGCGAAATCGTGAGCGTGGTGCCCGCCGGAATCGTTACGGGAGGCGGCGGTGGCGGAGGAGCTGGTGCGGGAGCGGGCTGCGGGTTCGAAGCCGTCGCCGGCGCGGAACCGTTGCTGCTCGGCGAGCTCGAGGATGTCGAAGGCGACGAGGACGAACTCGGCGTGCTGCTGGATTTGCCGCAGCCTCCGATCGCCAGAAACACAACTACCGCAAGACACTGAGTGAAGAGAGACTTTCGCATGATGCGCTCCTGATGCTGTGAAGTGCGGCAGAAAAATCTGGCCGGGCGAAAAACCGCGCCCATTCTAAGTCGGAATCCGGATTCTGACAACGGCGATGGCGAAGTCACGAGCTCGAGTGCGAAGAACGGCGCGCGAATTAAAACGCCGGTGGATCGGTGTTTGACCGGCGCGGAACCAGGCTGCGCAGAAAAAACGTCATGTTGGCGGGGCGTTCGGCCAGGCGGCGCATGAAATACGGAAACCAGTCGGTGCCAAACGGAATGTAAACGCGCAGGCGATATCCCTCGCGGACCAGCTGCTTCTGCAAATCGGTGCGGATGCCGTAGAGCATTTGAAATTCGAATTTGTCGAGCGCAATTCCCTGCTGCTTCACGAACGCTTTGGTGGCGTCGATCATCGCCGGATCGTGCGTGGCGATGCCGTGATACACGCCGCTGGGCAACAGAATCTTCATCAGGCTGACGTAGTTGGCATCGACATCTGATTTTTTCGGGAACGCGACGTCGGGCGGCTCTTTGTAGGCACCCTTGCACAGACGCATGCGGCATCCGGCGGCGAGCAAATCCTTCACGTCCTGCTCGGTACGATAGAGATACGACTGCATCACGGTGCCGACGCCCGCGTGTTTCGCGCGGACGCGCTTCACCAAATCCACGGTGCGCTGGGTGTACGCCGAGCTTTCCATATCGACGCGCACGAAATTTCCGAGCGCGCCCGCGTGGGCGACGATTCCCTCGAGCAATTCCTGGCAGAGCGACTCGTTCAGGTCGAGGCCCAGCTGGGTGAGTTTCAGCGACACGTTGGCGTCGAGCTTTTCGTGCGCGATGCGGTCGAAGATGGCGATGTAGCCTTCGGCGGCCGCGCGGGCGCCGGCTTCGTCGGAAACATTTTCGCCGAGCAGGTCGAGGCTGGCGGACTGGCGGTTGCGATTCACTTCGCGGGCCGCGAGGATCGCGTCGTTCAGATTGTCGCCCGCGACGAACCGCTGCGCGACGCGGCGGCTCACACCGTTGGCCATAATCCACGGCGCGAGCTTTTTGTTTTCGGAAAGATGAAGCAGGATGGCCCGCATCATGATGGCTGATTCTCCGGCAGGATCCGGCCGCGTGGCATCAGGCCGATTGTCCTTCGAGGAAACGCTCGGCTTCGATCGCGGCCATGCAGCCCGAACCGGCCGCGGTGATCGCCTGGCGATAATGATGATCCTGCACGTCGCCGGCGGCAAACACGCCTTCAATGTTGGTCTTCGGGCCGTGATGCGTGATCAGGTATCCGTTCGCGTCCATGTCGAGCTGGCCCTTGAAGATTTTAGTGTTGGGGTCGTGGCCGATGGCGACGAAGACTCCGGAAATATCGCGGCTGACCGTTGAGCCATCCACGGTATTGCGCAGGATCACTTTTTCGACCGATTGCTTGGTCACGTCGTGGACTTCCGCGATTTCGTACGGAGTGAGGAATTCGATTTTTTCGTTGGCGCGCGCTCGGTCGATCATGATTTTCGAAGCGCGAAATTCGTTGCGGCGGTGGACGAGTGTGACTTTGCTGGCGAATTTGGTCAGGAACGTGGCTTCTTCCATGGCGGTGTCGCCGCCGCCGACCACGATAATGTCTTTCCCGCGGAAGAAAAATCCGTCGCACGTGGCGCACGTCGAAACGCCGTAGCCCAGCAGCTGCCGCTCGGAATCGATGCCCAACATGCGCGCCGACGCGCCCGAAGCGATGATCAGCGTTTGCGTTTCGTAGGTTTCTTTACCGGCCACGATCGTGAACGGGCGCTTGCTCAAATCCACCGACGCGACCGCGCCGGAACGAAATTCGGTACCGAACCGCTGCGCTTGCTTGCGCGCGTTTTCCACCAGCTCCGGGCCCATGATTCCGTCCGGAAATCCGGGAAAATTTTCCACCAAAGTGGTCAAGGCGAGCTGGCCGCCTGGCTCGTATCCGTCGAGCACCAATGGATTCAGATCCGCACGCGCCGCGTAAATCGCCGCCGTCAAACCCGCACAACCACTGCCGATGATAATCACCTTGTGCACTGAACGATCTCCCCAATTATCTTTCAACGATTGGATGACGAAGCGACGGGCCGCGATGCAAAGCGCAAACACGTAAGTATATCATTCCACGGCAGGTACGAAAGTGCCCGGCAAAGCGCGCGAAATACCGCATTGGTCTGCTCCGCGCGGACGCCTCGGCTCGGCCGCGCTGCTGTTGCGCGCGGGCTGCGTGTACAGCGATACTACCGAGCGGAAACCACCGAACATGGCTCAGGCGCCAAACCCGTTTCGGATGCTCAGCGAGTTGATTGTGGTGCTGCTGGGCGCTATGCTGATTCTGCTGTCGGTGTCGGGCCGCGCGTCGCTGCCAGCGAGGCCGGCGGGCATCATCGCGGTTGGAATTCTCTTCATTTATCTTGCCGCGCGGGCTTACAGCAAACCGGAGCCGGGCGTCGCGCGCGCGCAGTCCAGCATCCGCGCAGGCTCGCTCGCGATTGTGGGAATTCTGTTGATCAATCTCGCGCTGTTTCCCACGCGCTACTCGATGGCGCTGCTCGGCGTGGCGGGTGCGGTGCTGGTGTTGCGAGGATTGCTGAGCGCGGCCTTCTCGTTTGCCAGAAAATAATCCGTAGCAGAAAAGCAGAAACGCAGAATCTCCGGCGGCGTGCCGAGAACTAGGCTTGGCCCGGCAGCTTCTTCGGCGGCTCGTCCGGAGTCGAGCGCCGGCCCTCAATGTCGTGGATGTGTTGCCGCAACCGTTCGGTCACGGAAGCGGCCTGCCCTTCGTTCATCTCGCGCTCCACTTCGGTCAACGCAAAATGAACGATGTCGTGATGGTGCACTTCCTCGCCGGGCAGGCGGTCGCTCAGCTCCAGCCACACGCGATGCAGCATTTCGATTTCGTTCGGAGTCAGCCGCGGAGCGTGCGGTCCCAGATAGAAAATCTGTTCCTGTCCGGCGGGAGTGAAAATTTCGAGCGTCACGCGGGGACGCGGTTCGGCCATGCGTTCCCACGAAAGTCCGATCTCGCGAGCCTGATCGGGCACGGAAGTCTTTGACGAACTGCCGATCACAATTGTGCTGGATTGCAGGTTGGATGCGGTGCGCAGAATTCCTTCCCACAAGTTGTTCGCCGCGGCCACCGACAGCCGCACGGGCTTGCCCTCTTTTTCCGCGATGGCCAGCACTTTGGTGAACAGCAATTGCTCGATGGTGCTGAATAGCTGGTCCGGCGCGAGTTCGTATTCGCCCGAAGCCGCGCGGCGCAACATGCGAACGTGCAGCACCACGATCTCCGCTTCTTTTCGCCGGACGCGCCGCAACGCCGCTTCCAGATGGCTGAGCCCGTAATACGTGCTCACAGGAACCAGAATGTTTCCCGGCGCGACTTCCACGCTTTCCGGAGTGAGTTCGGCTTCCTGCGCCAGGTTGAATTGATCCAGCTCCACGTGCGTGGTGCCCGCGGCGCGCACTTTCATGCGATGTTCGGAAATCTGAAACACCATGAAAAGCAGCACGGTAAAGATCACGCCCGCAACCGTGGCGGATGGCTTGGTAAACAGGTTGATGAAGGCGATGGCGACGAGAACCAGGGTGATCAATCCCAGGCCGATGGGAATTTCCTTGCCGAAAATCACCGGATTGAACGGCACGCGATATTCGCGGTCCTGCGGGTGCGTGTAGCGCAGCACCAGCACGGCCACGCCCTTCATCGAAAAACTCCAAATCACGCCGAAAGCGTACAGGTTGCCGAGGAAAGTCACATCGCCGCGGCTGACGATGATCGTCACCAACTGAAACGCGACTACGAGATTAATGATGCGGTGCGTGGTGCCGAATCGCGGATGCGGATGCCGGAACCAATCGGTCAGCACGCCGTCTTCGGACACGCGGTTCAGCACGCCGTTCGACCCGACAATCGCAGTATTCACCGCGCCGGCCAAAATTAGCGTGCCGACCACCACCACAAAAACGTGAAACGCCAGCCGCACCGGGAAACTGCCGACCAGGTGCATCGAAAGTCCGCCGATCAGGTTTTCAGTGAAATTGCCTCGGACGCTATCGGGGATGATCATCACCGCGAAAAACGAAACCAGCGAGGTGAACACCAGGCTGTAAATAAAAATCACCAGCCCGGCTTTCTTCAGGTTCTTCAGTTTCGGATGCTCGATTTCGCGGTACACCTGGGCGAGCGATTCCTCGCCGCTCATGGCCAGCACCGAATGGCCCAGGCCAACGAAAATAATAATCAGCGTCACCGAATGGGCCCAGTGGTAGCCGTCGAGCCAGCCGAGCGACCCTTTATCGAGCTTCATGTTGCTGGCGTTTGGCAGCGGCGGCAAATGCCACAGGTCGCGCACCCACAGCGTGTAGCAGCACCAGATGATCAGCATCACCACCATGATGGTGGTCAGCTCCATGATGATCAGCGCTTTGCCGCTCGATTCGGGCACGCCCTTGATGTTTTCCCACCAGAAATACACCGTGATGATGATGGCGACGGTGGCGGCGGTGGCGTTGGGGCTTAGATGGAATCCAATCTTGGAATAATCGAATAGCTCGTTGATGACGCCGCCCAGATATTGGCCGGCGGAAACGCCGCTGATCGGGCCGGTGAGAACGTAGTCGAACATCAGCGCGGACACAGAAAATTTCGCCAGCGTGCCGCCCAGCGCTTCCTTCACCACGCGGTATACGCCACCGCGCACGAACATGCTGCAGCTTTCCACGTACACGGCACGAACCGCGTAGGAAAACAGCATGATGCCCAGGATGAACCACGGCGCGGTTTTGCCGATGAACTGCTCGGCTTCACCGCCCGCGTAATACGCGGAAGACGCCAGGTCGTTCAGTACGATCGCCGCCGCCCGCCAAAACGAAATGAAGGCGAGCATGGCCGTGGTGGCCACCAGAACTTTTGCTATGGGGCGAGAGGAACCCGGCGTAAAGGAAGAACCCGTGGGATTCGATGACATATCTTCGTTGGTTTAGAAACTATACGTTGAAACGGGGACGAAAGGAAAGCGCCTCGCGGCCCGGGAAATTTCAACGTTTCGGGGATTTCGCGTCAGGAATGCGCTTCGCGCAGCTGCGAACGAAACTCGCGCGCGCAGGCATCGCACGGGCAGATTTCGCGCAAATGCTCGAAGCTGTAGATGCCGGTGGCGTGGCTGTCTGAAAACTGAATCTGGATGGCGTAGTTCCCCACCGCGTTGGCACTGCTGGCCGTGACGCGCGGCTTGAACATCGGCAGCACTGGTGACGCGCCGCCGCCCTCGGCCTTTTTCGAGCGTTCGTCGTTGCACATCGCACAGGGGCAGTGGTCGCGCAGATACGGAAAGCCGTATTTGCTGGTGTGCATGTCCGACCAGGTAATTTCCACGCCTTCACCGCTCGAGACGTGGACCTTTACGCCGATTGGTTTTTTGCGTGCATCGAGTGCGATGGGCATCGAACTTTTATTCTAACAGAGCGAGCCGCCGCGGCTGATGCGCAGCGCGAAGCAAACGGAATCAGCGGTTCGGGCAGCAGCTGCCGGCAGGAATCGGGTTTCCGTGGGGGCACGTGGCCGGATGACCGAGGAACGTGCAGATTTTTTGATCCAGTTCGGGGCTGATGATGTGTTCGAACTTGCAGGCGTGCGAGTTCGCTTCGGATTCGGTGATGGAAAATGTGTCGGTCAGCAGCCGCTCGGCCAGCCGCCGGCGCCGGACGATGTCGCGAGCACGTGTGCCGCCGCGCTGCGTCAGTGCCAATTCGCTTTCCCGCACAGTCAGCAAGCCCATCGATTCCAGTCGCGCGATCACGCGCGCGGCATCCTGCCCGGCGGCGCGCTTGCGCACTTGCTCCAGCGAAGGCGCAATGCCCTCTTCGCCGCAGATCCACACCTGTTCGAGCAAATGATCGAAATGGATTTCGTCTTCGGTGGAAAATTCGGTGATCTGCGCCAGGCGCCCGTGCGCCAGTTCGATGCGGCGGTCGGCCAGCCGCCCAATTTCCGGCGCGTGCGTGACCATCAGAATGGTGTGACCCTGCGCGTGCAGATCGCGCAACAGATTGATCACGATCGCTTCGTTCGCTTCGTCCAAATTTCCGGTCGGCTCGTCGGCCAAGATCAATTTTGGATGGTTGATCAGCGCTCGCGCCACCGCTACGCGCTGCTGTTCGCCGCCGGAAAGCTGCGCGGGCAAATGCTCGATGCGATCGCCCAGGCCAACTCGTTCGAGAGCATGCTTCGCTTCGGATTCGTCAGTGGTGCTGTGAAAATACTGAGCCAGCATCACGTTTTCCAGCGCGGTCAGATACGGCACCAGATGAAATTGCTGAAACACGAAGCCGACTTTTTCGGCGCGAAATCGAGTAAGACCCGCTTCGTCGAGGTGAGCCACGTCAATGCCGTCCACAATCGCGTTGCCGGATGTGGGCGTATCGAGCCCGCCCAGAATATTGATCAGCGAAGTTTTGCCGGACCCCGACGGGCCCATGATGGCGATCCATTCGCCCGCGGCCACTTCAAACGAAATGCCGTCGAGCGCGCGCACGTTGCCGAAGTGCTTGTGCAGCGAATCGATTTTGACCACCGTGGACACTCGAAGCTACTCTCCCCGCAAAATCGCCGCGGGCTTCACGCGGCCCAGCAAACGCAAAGGCAACGCGCCCGCCAGCGCCACTAGAATCATCAGCGCGACGGTGATCGGAAACACGATCCAGCGCGGTGAAATCGCCGTCCCGAACACGCGCAAGCCCATCCAATACGAAAGCGCGAATCCCAGCAAGCTGCCGACGACGCCACCGGCCGCGCCCAGCACGCCAACCTCAGCCAGAAATATTCCCACAACGCGAGCAATCGAGCCACCCAGCGCTTTCATCAGGCCCACATCTTCGCGGCGTTCCATCGCCAGCGCCGCCATTGTGCCCAGCACGCACAGTGCGGTAAGCGCCAAAATCAAAATGACCATAGCGACGATCAGCAAGCGGATGCGCGCCAGCAACGCGCCTTCGGCCTCGGCGACGTCGCGAACCGGGCGAACTTGATCGGCGGGCAATTCGCGCGAGAGAGATGCGGCGACGCCCGAAATTACTTCGGGCGGACCATTCACGCTGAGCTGCGCAAGGCTCACGCCGCCGGGCAACGATGCAAGAGTTTGCACCGCGCCGAGCGACGCGAAAACTTGATTGTCTTCGTTCGCGCCCGCGTCGATAACGCCGGTGACGGTGCAATGCATCGGCTGTTGCTGCGTCTGGAGCGACAGCGTGCCGCCCGTCGATAGATCTAATTTGCGGGCAACGTTGCGCCCCACCAGGCAATCGGATGCGTCGTCGCGCGATGCGATCCAGTTCCCTTCAAGCCGCCACGAGGGATTCAGTTTCTGCAGCTGGTCGAGCCATGTGCCCGCAACCACGACCGGCACGTCGCTCGAGCGCGCCACAACGTACAAAAACGGCGCCGCCGCGAGCACCGAAGGCGAATTCGATCTCTGCATAGCGGCGACGACTTCGGATTCCTTGATCAGCGCCGGCGCGACGGACCCGGTGGATCCGGCCGAAGCGTCGGCGTTCGCGGCATTGTCGGCACCCGCACCGGCACCGGCACCGGGCGAAATCACCACGTTCGCGCCGAGCGAACGGAATTCGCGGGTCAGCTTGTGCTCCACATCGAGATCCAGATTAATCAGCGCCGAGATGACCGCACCGCCGCTCACCAAGGCGAGCACCGCAACGGCCAACCGGCCGCTGCTGCCGCGCAGAAGTTTGAAGACCAATCGCCAGAACATTACTCGCCCCGCAGGATGAGCGCCGGCTCAAAACGCGAAGCGCGCCGCAATGGAATCAGGCTGCCAACCAACGCCACCGCCGCCGCGAGCGCCAGCACCAACGGCAGCAACACCAGGCGCGGAAACGCCGGAGTGCCGAAGACGCTCTCGCCCAGCCAGCGCGCCAGCACTGCGCCAACGATGAATCCCACGGCGCCGCCGGCCAGCGCGAGCATTAATTGCTCGGCCAGAAAAATTCCGCCCACCAGCGTGTTGCTGGCTCCGAGCGCTTTCATCACGCCGATTTCGGCGCGACGCTCGAGCACCGTCGTTGCCGACGTAGCCGCCACGGCCAGCGCGGCCGCTGCGAGCGCCGCAAGCGTGACGATCCACAGCAATGTGCCCACGCGCGAAAGTACGCGACCCTCGGTTTCCGCCACGCGGCGAATCGCGTGCACGTCGGTGCTGGGCATCACCGTTCGGATCTGATAGCTGATCGACGAAATGTACGGGGAGCAAAACCAGCGGTCGTATTCGGCCGGCGTGAGCTGCACGTTTTTGTCGCTCTGCGCGCGCTCGCCGCGCTCTGCCAGCGCGTCGGCGGGCTTGGTGAGCGCGCTGACGAACAGCCGCCGGAATTGGCCGCGATGATGCGAAAGATCCTGCGCGATTTGCAGCGGAACCAGAATCGAATCGTCTTCCGCATCGCCGGTGGTGACGATGCCTGTGACGATCACTTTCAGTAGTGGGCGCGATTCCATCACGTCCACGTTTTCCGGCCACTGGTATTCCACATAGATCGGTTGGCCGATTTTCACGCCGCCCGGAAATTTCGCCGCGAACTTTGAGCCGACCACGCATTCCTGCGCGTCGTCGTGAAACCACTGGCCGTCGATGGTCCACGACGGATGAGTGAAGCTCGCGCCGGTTTCAAATGTGGTGCCGTCCGGCACGCTGACGCTGTGTTTGTACCAGGTGCCGATCAACGTGACGGGAGTTTCATTCGGAACGCGGACGGCGCTCGACGTGACGAACGCAGGCACGTCGAGAAACGGAGTAAAACCCAAAATATTGTGCCGCCAGAAAATCATTTTCAGTTTGCCGAGGTCGGCTTCGTTCAGATAGGCGCCCTCGCTCACGGGGCGATAGTCCACGCCGCCAATTTCGACGGGCAAAGTGTCGGACTGCGGCGTGACCAGCAAATTCGCGCCCAGGCTGCGGAATTCGCGCGCCAGGCGGTCGCCCACCTCGAGCGCAATCGTGAGTGTGGCCGTGGCGACGGCCATTCCGACCATCAGCGCGGCCGCGGTCAAAACTTTCCGCCGCGGATTGCGGATGAACGATTCACCTACCAAGCGGGCGAACATCGGATCAGGAATGAATCTTCGCTACCGAGTCAGCGAGAGAGGAAAGATCGATTACCACCTGGCCGGCTTCGACATGCGATTTCACGAGGATGGGATTGCAGCCGCCCGATTCGCCGATCGACGGAACGTAAATCGCGGCGGCGCAGTTGCGGCAAATAATATTTTGGCCTTCCTGGCGGTAGCCCGATGCGCCGCAAATCTGGCAGGCATCGAGCGCCGTGGCGTAGTTGCCGTTGCTTTGGTGGATCACCAGGAAACGCACGACGGTGTTGTTCACGTCGGCGGTGTAATAGTGAAGGCTGGCGTCGGTGAGTTCGGAAAGCGGCACGCGAACCAGATTATTTTCGGCGACCAGCGCTTTCGCCGGCACCGGCGCGGCGGCGACGCGCCCGTACACATATTCTCCGGCGAACGCGAACACCACACCGACGCACAAAATGGCTGCAGCAAAACTCCAGCGGCGCTGGCGGCGGAATTCGTACTGGCGCATGCGGCGGTCGGCAGGGTTGGTATCGGCGGAGTTCGCGTCGGCGCCGGATTTTTTATCGGCGGCCGGGTCTTTCGAGCTGAACCATTCGCGCAGCACCACCAGCGCCGCGAAGCCCAGAATGATCACGAAGAAGAAAACTTCGTTGCGGACGATTGGCCCGATCGTGGCCATCTCCGCTTTGCTCGAGGGAATCCACATCGCTTCGCTCAATTCGTGGATGCCGGTGAGCGCGAGTTGAAACGCGACGATCATCAGGATCGCGCTGGTCGCCTTGAAGAAACGGTGCAGAGGAATTTTCAGCGTACCCTGGAAGAAGAAAAGCCCCACGGCGATGGCGATCGCGATTCCCAGCGCTGTCCCGATCCAGACCTGCACGCCGGCGCTCGAAAGCTCCACGGCGCGCAAAATCAGCACCAGCTCGGCGCCCTCGCGCACCACCATCAGGAAAACGAAAAATCCGATGGCCCATCCGCCGGCGCGCTTTTCGCGCTGGGCGTAGGTTTCCACGCGCTGCTCGATTTCTTTTTTCAGGTTGCGGGCCGCGCGGTTCATCCAGACGATCATGGAGACGACCAACACCGAAGCGACCAACATCAGCACGCCTTCGAATCCGTCTTCGCTGACCTGCCAGCGCTGCAGCAGCACCGCCGCGGCAAAGCTGGCGGCAGCGGCCAGAATCACGCCGCCCCAAACGTAAGAGGAAAGGGCGCGGCGGCCGGTGCGGTTCAAATAGACCAGCACGATGCCGACGACCAGAGCGGCTTCGACGCCTTCGCGGAGTGCCAGTAAGAGGGCTGAGAGCATTCGATTCTCAGTTGTAAACCATTTACAACTGGAAATTCGAGTGTAACTCCGCGTTCACCTGAAATCAAGCGAATTCACGGCCGTTGCAGCCCTTCCCGATGTGCCGCTGCGACCGATCTAGCTGCCTGATTTCGCTAGCCTTGCCGGATTCCCACCAAGTTCGAACAACTTGCTTACCATTCACGTTAAACTACCATCTTATAACCTGATGCCCTGCCGCGGTCACAAAGCGCTCCAACATCGAATGTCGAGCCTTGCCGTCGCGCTGGCGAATGCAATGTCGATTGCGCTGGCGTACGCGCTCGCGTTCCAGCCGATGGCCGCGCTGGCGCAATCCCAAGCCGCGCAACAGACGCAGACCAAACAGCAAACGCAGACCGCCACTTCGCCTGCTACGCAACAAGGCACTGCGCCCTCGAGCACTCCGCAGATGCAGACCAGCGCAGCGCCCCCGCGCAAACAAGACGTGAAGAACGCAAAAGAAGCGCAGAAGCGCGCGCTGAAAGCCGCCGAAGCGGGCGACTGGCAAACCGCGTATGAGGAATACGACGACGCGGCGCATTTCGATCCGAGCAATTTTCAATACGTGCAAGGATTGGCCGCCGCTCGCGCGCACGTCGTGCAAGACAAGATGGACGCCGCCGAACGTGACGCCGTCTCCGGCCAGATTACCCTGGCGGTGCGGCTGCTTCGCCAGGCGCGCGACATGGATCCGACCAACAAGATTCTCGCCGAGCGTCTCACGGAACTCGCCGCGCTCGATCCCACTCTGGTGCGTCACGTTTCGGCTGAGCCGCAGCTTTCGAAACAAGTGCTGCTCGAGCATCTGCCCGGCACGCAGACATTTCACCTGCACGGCGAAACGCAGGGAGCGTACGAAGAAATCGCGCGGCGATTTGGCGTAGAGGTTGCGTTCGACGTGGACGTTCGCCAGCGTCCAGTGCGGATCGATCTGGACGACGTGGATTTTCCCACCGTGATGCGCGTGATGGGCGAAGCGACCGGCACGTTTTGGCGTCCGCTGACCAAAAAGCTTTTCTTCGTGGCGCCGGACACTTCGCAAAAGCGAAAAGACTTCGACGTTTCCATCGTTCGCACCGTGCTTTTCCCTGCGTCGGAAACCGCCGACCAGGTCACCGAAATTTCGCGGCTGGTGCGCGAGATCGCCGGCGTGACGCGCACCGACCTCGACACCAAAACTCGTTCGATGACCATGCGCGCTTCGCCGCAAGCGATGGCTGTGGCCACCGGGTTGATCGAAGACCTGGAAAAGCCGGTGGGCGAGCTCGTTCTCGAAGTGATGATCGTCGAGATGGATCGCACGAAGCAGCAGGAAGTCGGCCTGCTGCCGCCGCAAACCGCGCAGATTTATTCGATCCCGTCGAACGCCGTGCAGGAAGCGCAGATGGGGGCCGAAGGATTGATCGCCGTGCTCACCGAAATTTTCGGCCAGCCCACTTCCCTTTCCGGATTGACGGCGTCTCAGATCGCCGCGCTGCTCGCCTCCGGCCAAATCGCTTCGAGCGTGCTGATTCCGCCGCTATTTGCATTCGGCGGCGGCAAGACGACTTTCATCGGCACGCTTCCCGGCGCGAGCGCACAACTGTCTGACGCGCTTTCCACCGTTCACACCGGACGCCGCATTCTGCTTCGCGCCGAAGACGGCCAGCCCGCCACGTTTTTCGTGGGCGAGCGCTTTCCGGTCTCGCTGGCGCAATATTCCGCGAGCCTTGGTAGCAGCACCGGCGTGAACATTCCGGGCGTGGGGGCGTCGAATTTTCCGGTCACCACGCTGGCCACCGGCACAAATCCCGATTTTGTGACCACCACCGATTTCAATGCCGACGGATTTCAAGACATGGCCATCGCCAACTACACCGACGGCACGGTTTCGGTGTTTCTGGGCGTCGGCGACGGCACGTTTCAAACTCCCACAACGGTGACCGTCGGCGCCGGACCGGCATCCATCGCCACAGGAATTTTCAACTCCACGAACAACGACAACGTGGACATGGTTGTCGCCAATCAAAATTCCAACAATCTGACGCTGCTGCTGGGCAACGGCGACGGCACATTCGCAACCGGCACGTCGATTCCCACCGGCAATCAGCCGGTATCGGTGATTGCCACGGACGTGAACGGCGACGGCATTCCCGACCTGGTGGTCGCCAACAAAGCCGACAACACCATCGAAGTTTTCATCGGCAAGGGCGATGGCACATTTACCGGGCAGACTCCGTTCGCGAGCGGTGCCGCGCCGACCTGCGTGCTAGCCGACGATTTCAACGGCGACGGCAAAATCGATCTGGCGGTGACCAACGCGAACGACAACACGCTCGAAATTTTTCTGGGCAACGGAGACGGCACGTTCGCGAAAGGCGTCACCTATGCCACCGGCGTCACTCCGCTGGATGTCGCTCCCGGCGATTTCAACGGCGACGGAATCCTCGACCTGGCTGTTGCCGATAGTGGTGCGCCAACCACAACCAACTCTGTAGGCAACGCCGTTTCGATTTTCCTTGGTAACGGTGACGGCACGTTTGGCACCGCAACGTTACCTCGGCAGGATTTCGCCGCGGGCACAAATCCCACGTCGATCGCTGTGGCGGATTTCAACGTGGATGGACGCCCCGATCTTGCTGTGACGGCGCAGGGCGATAATTCCGCGGCACTACTGCTCGGCATCGGCGAAGGGCAATTCAGTTCGTTTGTGGAATTGCCGCTGGGCACCGCGCCCGACTCTGCGGCTACCGCCGATTTCAACGGCGACGGAATTCCGGACCTGGCCGTGACCAACAACCAGTCGAACGACGTTTCGATCATTCTGAATTCCTCTTCGTTCATCGGCAATGTGGCGACCGCGGGCACGCAATTCCCCAACGCCGAGTACATCGACATCGGCTTGAAAGTGAAAGCGACGCCGCGTATTCACGAAGATAAAGAAGTGTCGCTGCAGTTCGAGCTGACGCTCAGCAGCCTGGCGGGCTCGAGCCTGAATAATATTCCGGTGGTGAACAACGAAGAGCTGCACCAGACGGTTCGCATCAGCCTGGGACAAACCGCCCGCATCGCCGAATATATTGCGCCGCAGCGCTCGACCAACATCAACGGAACGCCCGGCCTGGCCGATCTGCCGCACACCGGATACGGTTTCGGCGGGCTGACCACCACGAACAACACCGACTCGAAATTGGTGATTCTGGTGACGCCGCGGCTGGTGGCGCTCAATCCGCGAAAAGATCATGTGATCTATGCGGGGCGCGGCGCTCTCGAGGGCGGGGGCGCTTTCGGATTCACGCAACAGGAACGGGCGAACGCACCGGTGTTCGGCACGCCGCCTCAGCAACAGCCGCAGCGTACCACAGAGGAGCCCACGCCGGCTCCGCAACGCGCGTTGCCCTCGC
Source organism: uncultured Acidobacteriota bacterium (assembly GCA_963719065.1). Lineage (GTDB taxonomy): Bacteria > Acidobacteriota > Terriglobia > Acidiferrales > UBA7541 > Palsa-295. Next base: position 520,582 of record CAVRAM010000002.1, read on the forward strand.
CCGGCGAGCAGCCGTCGAATCCTCCGCCGGCCACAAATCCTCCGCCCGCGAATCCACTCGAAGGAAATCCGCAGCAGGCGAATCCGCAACCGCCTCCGCAGCCACAATAAATTTTTCAGTGAATTGAAATCGAAGTGTTGAAAAGCGCAGGAACGCTCGTGCGGATCTTTACGGCGTCGCTTCGAGGACCAGTACAGGTTGGTATGTGCGCGGCACGACCGGTTCGGCAATCGCCACCAGTTGTCCTTGCTGATTGAACACTCGCAGCCGCGCCGGTTTCCATTCGCCGCTATCGAGTTCGGCCGGCACGCCTTCGTTGACGCTCGATTTTCCGGGCTGAATCTGCGAAAGCGACAAATTGAATTTCGCGCCGTGGCGTACACGCTTTTCGATCACCGGCAACACCGTGGTGCGCGGCAAATCGGTCAGCAAATTCTCGATGCGGATCACGCGGTCCGCGAGCTTGCCGGCGCGCGCGTCGGCCTGCAAATCCGCAAGCGAGATGGCCTGATCGATGGTGAATTCGCCCACAGCCGTGCGCTCGATTTCCGAAAGGTGCGCGCCCGTGCCCTGCAACTTTCCCAGATCGTAGGCCAGTGACCGGATGTAGGTGCCCGGCCCGCACTCCACTGCAAAACGCGCGACGGAGCCTTCCAGCGCCGTCATCCGAAATTCAAACACTTCTACTTCCACCGGCTCCAGATTTACCGGTTTTTCCTTGCGGGCCAGCTCGTGCGCGCGCGTGCCTTTGATTTTTTTCGCCGAATACGCCGGCGGTGTCTGCTGAATTTTGCCCACAAATCGCGTCGCCAGTTCTTCGATGTACACGCGATCGATCGACGGCGCCTGATCGGGACCGAGAGCTTCGCCATCGGCGTCGTAGGTGTCGGTCTCAAATCCAAACCGAACCGCGCAGGTGTATCGCTTGCGGCGCTCGCCGTAAAACCGCGCCAGGCGCGTCGCTTTTCCCAGCGCCAGCACCAGAACTCCGGTGGCCAGCGGATCGAGCGTGCCCAGGTGCCCGATTCCGCGGAATCCAACGATCTGGCGCACCGATTCGACCACATCGTGCGAGGTTTTCCCGCTCGGCTTGTTCACCACAAGAATTCCGTCGATGGGCGGCGGTTTAGGGGGTCGGGGCATATTTTTACTTGGGCGCTGCGGAAATTCCGATGTGCGGCTCGGGCGGCTACAGGACGAAGCCCTATCCATTCTCCTGCGGGCCGGATTTCTTCAGCAGCTCGTCGATGCGCTTCCCGATTTCTTCGGTCTGGTCGAGGATAAACAAAACCTCGGGAGCGCGGCGCATGTGCAGCCGCTCGACCAGTTCGTGGCGCACGTAGCCTTTCGCGGCTTGCAAGCCTTCCAGAGTTTTCGCGCGCTCGGCTTCGGTTCCCTCGAGCGTCACAAACACGCGGATGGTGCGCATTCCCGCGCCCAGACGAACTTCGGTGATGTTCACCGGAGCGGCCAGCCGCGGATCTTTCAATTCGCCCGCCAGCATCAGGCTCACTTCATTCCGGATTTCTTCGGCAATTCGTTCCGCGCGATGTCCTTGCGTTGTCATGCGCCTTCCTCGTAATACTCAATCTCCTGCGACACCAAATCGCGCTCGAGCAGTCGCTCGCATGCGGCCGAAATATCGGCCATCGATTTTTCCAGATACGCCTGATCGCCGGAAATCGTCACGACTCCCACGCGAGAGCGCTGCCAGGTATCCTGATGCGCGAGCTCGGCTACCGACACGTTGTAATGCGCGCGCAATCGATCCTTCAGGCTGCGTAAAACCTGCCGCTTGTCCTTTAGGGACTGCGCATCGAGGATATGAATTTCCAGGGTGAGGAGACCGATTGGCATTTCCGTCGCCGCGCAGCGGACGGGGCTACGCGCCTTTTCCGTGAAGCCGACAGCATCACGCTGACCGAAAAATCGCCCGGACCTAAACCGATTCCTGCCGCGCCGCGCGCTCAGGACGCGTTGGCCGCGCTCCGTGCGCCGGATCGAGCACCGCGTTTCGCTTTTCCATCTTGAAGCATTCCAGCGAATCGCCGACCTGAATTTCGGAGAAGTTCGATACGCCGATGCCGCACTCGAATCCGGTGCGGACTTCGTTCACGTCGTCCTTGAATCGCTTGAGCGAAACGATCTTGCCGGTGTGAACCACTACGCCGCCGCGCGAGACGCGCACTTCGGCGTCGCGCTTCATCACGCCATCGGTAACCGCGCAACCGGCGATGGTGCCCGAACCCTTCACGCGGAACGTGTCGCGAACTTCGGCTCTGCCCAGATACTGCTCGGTGATGATCGGGCTCAGCAGTCCGGCCATCGACAAGCGCAACTCGTCGAGCAATTCGTAAATGATTGTGTGGGTGCGAATCTCCACGCCTTCGCGCTGCGCCAGGTCTGCCGCTTTGCGCTCGGGCTTCACGTTGAACGCCACGATCACCGCGTTCGATGCCGACGCCAGCAGCACGTCGGTTTCGTTCACCGCGCCGACGCTGGCATGCAGCACTTTCAGTTTCACCTGATCGTTCGACAGGCGCGGCAGCATTTCGTTGAGCACTTCCACCGAACCCTGCACGTCTGCCTTCACCACCACCTGCAGATCTTTCACGTCGCCGGCTTTCAGTTGCTCGTGCAACTGATCGAGCGTCAGGCGGCTGCTGGCCGACTTCGCCAACGCGGCGTCGCGCTGCTTGCCCTGCCGGTATTCCACAATGTGGCGCGCTTTGGCTTCATCGGCCACCTGGAATTGATCGCCCGCTTCGGGAATGCCCTGCAAGCCGATCACTTCCACCGGAGTGGACGGGCCGGCTTCCTTGATCGCCGCGCCGTGATCGTCAAACATGGCGCGAACTTTTCCGTACACCGCGCCGACGATGAACACATCGCCGGCATGCAGCGTGCCGTTTTGCACGAGCATGGTGGCTACCGGTCCGCGGCCTTTATCGACGCGCGATTCCAGCACCGTGCCGCTCGCCGGAATTCCGGGATCGGCTTTCAGTTCGCGCAAATCGCCAACCAGCAAAATCATTTCCAGCAGCTTGGGGATATTTTTCTTGGCCTTGGCGGAAACTTCTACCATCACGGTGTCGCCGCCCCATTCTTCGGGCATCAATCCGCGGTCGGAGAGTTGGCGCTTCACGCGTTCGGGCTGCGCGTCGGGCTTATCGATTTTGTTGATCGCCACGATGATCGGCACATTGGCCGCTCGCGCGTGCGAAATCGCTTCTTCCGTTTGCGGCATGATCCCGTCGTCGGCTGCAACGACAAGCACCACAATGTCAGTGACTTTTGCGCCGCGAGCGCGCATCCGCGTGAACGCTTCGTGGCCCGGCGTATCGATGAAGACGATGCGCTTGCCGTCGATGTGCGCTTCGTACGCGCCGATGTGCTGAGTGATGCCGCCGGCTTCGCCCGCCGCGACGTCTTCCTTGCGGATGGCGTCGAGCAAGCTCGTTTTGCCGTGGTCCACGTGACCCATCACGGTCACTACCGGTGCGCGCGGCACTTCGTTGCCAGTGCGCTCCTGCTTGACCTTTTCTTTTTCTTCCTGCACCAGCTGCGCTTCGAAACTGACCACTTCCACGATTCCGCTGAACGCTTCGGCGAGTCCCGTGGCGGTCTGCACGTCGAGCGCTTGGTTGATGCTGGCGAATACGCCGCGATCGAGCAGCGTCTTCAGCAATTCTTTCGCGCGGATGTCGAGCTTCTCCGCTAGTTCGCGAACGGTGATTCCTTCGGTGACGGTGATCAGGCGCGGCTCGCGCTTTACCGGCGCGGCCTGTTCGACCGTGCTGGTGCGTCCACCGGGACCTGCGCCCGAGCGCGGACGGACCGGATGAAGTTTGCGTTCGCCTTCGGCGTAGCGCTTTTCGATCAGCGGACGGCCGCGGGCTGCCGGCTTGCGCGCATACAGCGGCTTGCCGGGCTCAGCTTTGGGAACGCCTGCTCCGGCGCGCTGCGCGCCGACGGGAGCTTTATTGTCGCGACCGCCGGGGCCGCCACCACTGCCGGGCCGCTGCGGGAATCGAGACGGCGGACCGCCGGGACGTCCACCTTGTCCGGGTGCGCCACCGGGGCGGCCTTGCGGGCCGCTCGAAGGACGATACTGCTGCGTAGAACCTGCGGGGCGCATGCCTTGCGGCGCGCCGGGTCGCGACTGGCCCGGAGTGAACGGAGCAGTCGGACGAGTAGGATACCGTTGTGTGGTTCCCGGTGCGCCGGCAGGACGCGGAGCGCCCGGTGCAGCGGCGGTGGGCCGCGGCGCAGTCGGAGACGTTGATTGACCTGGAACTGAGGGGCGCAGCGGAACTCCGGGACGAACTCCGGAAGTGGACGGCACGCCGGGGCGCGCGGCTCCCGCAGGTGCACCAGCAGGCGTAACACCCGGACGAGTGGCGACCGGCGGTTGCGCGGCGGCGGTGCCCGCAGCGGACGGCGCAGCGGGAACGCCAGGACGAAGCGTGGGAACAGGAATGCGAGCAACTCCAGCCGGCGCGCCGGCTACGGGCGCGGCAGCTACTCCGGGCTTTGCAGCAACGGGCGCAGCCGCGGCAGGAGCCGCGGGCTTCGCTGCAATCGTGGGAGCGGCAGCGGGTTTCGCGGCCGGCTTCTTCGCGGCGTTTGCTTTCGCGGCTTTTTCGGCTTCGGCTTGCGCTTCGGCGTTCGCCAGACCGAGGAAGTGCTTGCGCACCAGTTCGGCGTGCGAGTTGTCGATCGAACTCGAGTGCGTCTTTTTTTCGGTGACGCCCACCTGCGGCAAGTACTCGATCAAAACTTTCGCTTTGATCTCCAGTTCCCTCGCCAGTTCGTTAATGCGGACTTGATTCGGGTCTGCCATTCGCCTCTGTCTTTTTTCCGGCGACGCCATTTTTGGCGCCGCGTTTTACTGCTGCCAAATCGTTTTCAATTTCGAAATGCGGCGCCGAGCTACGACTTCTCTTCGGTCTCGCCGATTTCGGATTCGCGAACTTCTTCGGTCGCTTCTTCGGTTGCTTCGTCTACCGCGCTGGCTTCGGCGCTCGCGTCCGCGGGAGTTTCCGCGACCGCGTCGCCGCCTTCCACGTCCGAAGTCGCCACTTCCTGCTCGGCTTCGGCGGTGGCTTCATCCACCAATCCGGCTTCGGATTCGCCGGCCGCTTCTTCCACCGCTTCTTCTGCGGCGGGCGCGGCGGCTGCCTGCGCTTCCAGATTTTCGAAGTACAGCGCGACCGACTGGTGAATCTTCTCCACCATTTTTTCGCCGATGCCCGGAATTTCCACCAGCTGCTCAGGCGTCATGTCCGCCAGCTTTTCAATCGAAGTGATTCCGGCGGCTTCGAGTTTTTCGATCGTCTTCGGACCCACGCCGGCCAGTTCGCTGAGCGCGGTTCCCGGAGCCGTCAACGCCGCCATTTGCGCTTCGATCTCGCGGCGCTTTTCCTCTTCGCTCTTGATGTCGATGTTCCAGCCGATCAGCTTGCTGGCCAGGCGAACGTTCTGCCCTTTTTTGCCGATAGCCAACGACAGCTGCGTATCTTCGACGATCACTTCCAGGCGCTTTTCTTCCGGATCGACGATCTGGACGCGCGTGACTTTTGCCGGGCTGAGCGCCTTTTGCGCGAACGCCACGGTCTCTTCGTTCCAGGGAATGATGTCGATTTTTTCGCCGCGCAGTTCGCGGATGATCGACTGCACGCGCATGCCCTTCATGCCCACGCAGGCGCCCACCGGATCCACGTCTTTATCGCGGCTTTCCACCGCGATCTTGGTGCGTTCGCCGGCTTCGCGAGCCACAGCGCGAATCTGCACCGTGCCGTCGTAAATTTCCGGCACTTCCATTTCAAACAAACGCTGCACTAGGGCGGGGTCGGCGCGGGACACGACCACTTGCGGGCCCTTCGCGGCGCGCTCCACGGCGCGGATCGTCACACGCAGACGATCGCTCACGTTGTACGCTTCCAGGCGCGACTGCTCGCGCTTGGGCAAACGCGCTTCGGTGCGGCCCATGTCCACGATGATGTCGGGGCCTTCCATGCGCTTCACCACGCTATTGATCAGCTCGCCCACGCGGGTGTGAAATTCGTTGAAGATCGTGTCGCGCTCGGCCTCGCGCACTTTCTGCAGAATCACTTGCTTCGCAGTCTGCGCCGCAATGCGCCCGAGCACGTCCGTGGGCTTCGCTTGCAGAATCTCGCCGCCCACTTCCACGTCCGCCTGTTTTTTCCGGGCATCGCCCAGCGAAATTTCGCGGATCGGGTCCGCCACTTCGTCCACGACGGTGTGAACGGAATACACGTCGATTTGTCCCGTAGCGGGATTGAACTTCGAACGCAGGTCTTCCTCGGTGCGGTAGTATTTCCGCGCCGCTACCACCATCGCATCTTCGATCGCCGCGACGATGATCTCCGGTTCGATGTGCTTCTCCCGGCTGATCAGCTCGATCTGCTGGTACAGCTGACTCGCCATTCGCGTATCTCCCTAAAGCTTTACGCGGCCGGCTGGGGGGCCACGAAATCTATGATTGCAATCTGCTCGGCCGTTGCTGCGCGCTACAGCTCGACGATCAAATTGGCTTTCTTGATCGCCGCGTACGGGACGGACATTTCTTCGTTCCGCACATTCAATTTCACGACGCCATCGTCGTAACCCGCCAGGCGCCCTTCCAGATATTGCTGCTTGCCCACCGGCTCGCTCAGCCAAATTTTCGCCAGCCGTCCGGCGAACCGCGCATAATCCGCGGGCCTTAGCAGCTTGCGGTCCAGCCCCGGCGAACTTACTTCCAGCGTGTACGCCGGTCCCGGTACCAGATCCTCCACGTCGAGGATCACGCTCAGCTGCTCGCTCACATGTTCGCAATCCTTGTGAGTGACACCGAGATCCTGCGGATTCTCGGGTCCGGGCAGCCGGTCGATGAAGACCCGCAAAATCCGTTCTTTGCCGATCTTAAATTCTACGTCGAAAATTTCGAGGCCAAAGGAGCGCGCCACCCGCTCGGCTGCCTCTCGTATCTTCCCAAGTTCCATCTACGTCCCGCTCGCCCGTGCCATCCGCTGAATCGTCCGCCGATACTCCGTCCCCGTGGGCGAAAGTCGCGCCCAACAAAAAAGTGGGCTCGCGCCCACTCGACGTTGCGACCTTTCTGGATGCACCCCAGTATAATTTCCCCGACCAGAAAACGCAACCGTTGCGAAACAGCCCCCGCAAAGCCCCGCCGCAGAACCGCTTACGACGAAAAAAAGAGCCTTCCGCTGCTGCTCGGAAGGCTCTTCGATCCGTTCGCTGCTCCTGCGGATGGCAGGAGCTCGCCCGCTTACTGCTGGGGCGCTGGTTTCGGTGCTGCCGCCTTCGGCGCTGCGGCGCGCGGCGTGGTACCCGCTCCTGCCGCACCCGACTTCACCGGATAGTTCTGGTCGTACAGGCGGATGATGTCCTGCGTCACGTCCGTGCTGTTCGCGGCGTAGATCACCGGCGAAGCCTGGCCGGAGCGATCCAGAATCACCGCGTAGCCGTTCTCGCGCGCGTACTTGCTGAGCACGTCGATCATCTTGCGGCCGATGCGGTCCACAATGTCACGCTGCGCCTGGGTGAAATCATCGTTGGCGTCCTGCGATTTCCGCTGGAAGCTGCGCTGAATATTTTCACCGTCGCGCTGCAGCCGGGCCTTTTCGTCGTCGCTCAGCGTGGTCTGGCCGGTGCGAAGACGCGTCTGGATATCCTCGAGCTGCTTCTGCAGATTCGAAAGCTCGGTCTGCCGCGGCGCAAACTGCGATTGCAATTCCGCTGCTGCCTGCTTCCCTTCCGAAGTGCTGGTAATCGCTACTTGAACGTCGATGACGCCCAATTTCGTGGGAGCGGCTGCGCCGCCCGCTTGTGCCCACACAGCGGGAACCATCAGGAACGCCGCCAGGGCTGGGACTGCAAATCGAATCTTCATTCTCACTCCTTAGGTGTCTCTTCCGTTAAACACAAAACCGAAATTATAGCTGCGCGTGAATTGGCGGGTCAATCAGTTTTGCCGACCGATTGGCGCGGAAACCAGGCAGGCCAGTCAACAGCACTTCGGATGCCCGGCGCAACCGATGGGTTGCCGCTGCCCTGCAACCCGTCTGGCGCACACCGCCGCCCGCTCGCGACGAATCCGACTAACGCGGCAGCGGAATCAGCAACACGCGGTTGTTGTTCTGATCGACCTGCACGGCCAGATTCAACCGGTTATCGATCGCGATCGAGTTCGGTCCGATGATCACCGAAGCGGTCGGAACCGGACTCGCCACCGAAAACACGGAGTGAACCGTCGGGTTCGGGCAGCTCGAAGTGCCGCTCGGATTCGGAGCGCACACATAATCGAGCACCGACACCGAATTGCTTTCCGAGTTCGCGGTCACCAGCGTCGAAGTGTTGTAGTTGTAGTCGAGCGACGTGGGATTGATTCCGGTGCGGATGCTGCCGAGCACCACGCCCGAGCCCGGATCGACCACCACAACCGTATTCACCAGGCTGTTCGCCACAAGGAAGTCCAGATTCACGGGATCGTAAATCACTCCGCTCGGCAACTGCAGGTTGGTGACCGGCGACGGAGCAAAGAAGGGTCCGAGTTCCTGGAAATCCAGCGCGCCCGCTTGCGATGCAATGGCGATGGCGGCAATATTCAAATCCGGATCGATCGCAACGGCCACCGGTCCCAGATCGATTTCCGTCGGCGCAGATTCCGTGGTCGCCAGCGAAATCGCCAGCGAGCTGATCGCTCCGGTCGTATTCGACTGCACATTATACGAGCTGACCACCTGCGCGATCGCCGTATCCTGATCCACAGCGACGCCCAGCGGGTTCGTGCAAATCGTACACAACGAAACGGTCGCCGGAGCGGAGAAAGTATTGTTGACGCCCTTCTCGTCGAGGATCGTTACGTTGTTGCTCGAATTGTTGGAAACCACGGCCAGTCCGCTGCGCGCCAGAATCGCAATGCCCACCGGCGAAGTGCCGGTAGCGAAAAAACTCGGCGCTTGCGGCTGGATGATTTGTCCGGTCAGCAGACTCATCACCGAAATACTATTCGAACCCGAATTCGTCACCACCGCCTGATCCAGATACGGATCGATCGCCACGCCGATCGGATTCAGTCCCACGCTGATCGGCTGCACGACCGTCAAGTCGGTGACGTTGGAAATCGCAGCCCCATTTTTCACGTACACAATGAAACGCCGCGCCGATTGCAAATCGGCCGCTGGAACCGTCGCCGTCAGCGTGCGTGCATTCGTCACCGTCGTCGGCACCGCCGTTCCATCCAAATACACCGTCGAACCGGCCGCAAATCCCACTCCCGTGATCGTCAACGGAATTGCCGCCGGCGTGGGCTGCACAAATGTGTACGACGGATTGCTTTCCACGATCTGCAGCGGATTGAACGGGCCGCCCAGCGGAACCACTGAAACTGTGTTGTTGCCCTGGTTCACCACGTACGCGATATTTTTTCCCTGATCAATCGCCACCGCTTGCGGCGAATTAAATCCGGTGATGGTCGCCACCACGGTGCTGCCCTGCATGTCCACCACGTAACCGGTGTTCGACGCCCCGTTCACCGCCAGTCCGGTATTCGACAGCGAATTCACCGCCGCGGCCGTCAGGCCAAGTTGTGAGAACTGCAGATTGTTTTGCGTGAACGGCACGCTGGCGATGGTCTGATCCATCAAGCTGAACGTCGCCAGGCTCTGCGACGCAGGCACATTGTTCGGTCCGTTCGGATCGGTCAGCAGCGCTTTGTGCGTTTCCTGATCGAGGCCCAGTCCCTGCACCGAAGTGGAAAGCGAAAGTGTTGCCACCACCGACGGCACGCGACCCAGGTCGGCAATATCTGAACCGACGCCCGGATCGCGGCCCAAATCCACTACGTTGATCACGCCCAATCCGCCCGGCGTGACCACCGCCCAATTCAATTTTTCGTCGATCGCCATCGTCGGGCTCAGTCCGGTGCTGTACGGCGTCAACGCGCCGCCCACTTGCTGCAGATACACTGGCTGACCGGAGGAAAAGTCGAGCAGGAATCCGAAGTTCGAATTCTGAATCGCCACCAGTGCGCGGTGCGTCTGGGGATTGATTCCGATCGCCCACGGAATCGGAGCAGCCACCGGCGGCGTATTCGGATTCGGCAACGCGAGCGTAGTGACGGCAAATGTCGTCAGGTCGATTTGCGAAACGGTGTTGTCCGCGCTGTTGGTCACGACCGCGATGTGATCCGGCAACTGATCGTCGATCGAAACACTGGTGGGTGCGTTGCCCACCGTCACCGGCGAACCGGCGACTTGTGCGTTCGTTGCCAAACTGAAAATGCTAACGGTGTTCGATCCTGAGTTCGCAACCACTGCAATGCCCAGCGAAGGATCGATCGCAATGCCGAGCGGCTTCGCACCCACGGGAATTGTCGCCGAAGGCGCCGTAGCAATCGAGCTGGGCTGCGGCTCAACCGCCAAATTCACGGCGGAAATCGCCGGAGCCGGCGCAACCACGTCGCTATTCTGCACGATCACCGGATACAAGCCCGCGCCGGGCAGTGCTCCGCCGGCAACCGGCACGGTAATCTGCTGGCTGCTGGTCCGCGTGGTGCCCACCGACTGGCCATTCACACTCACCGCGGTTGCAGGCGAGAAAAATCCACCAACCAGATTTACGTTCGTATCGGTCAGCGTGGAAAGCAGCGTATCGGGCAGCGCAGCAACTACCGCAGGCCGCGTCGGCACAGCCGTCAGTCCAAGATTTCCCGGCAGCACCGTTGAACTGTCTCCGTTCTGCGCTTCCACAACGATGGGCACAGCGCCCTTCGTCGAAAGCGGTCCGGCGGGAATCGTGGCGCGAATCGTGGTGCCGGAAATATACAGCGACGGAACGGGCGTCAGCGGAGTTCCCGCCAGCACCGTGCTCGTGGTGAAAAATCCTGTGCCGGTAATGTAAACGTCCTGCTGCGCGGAACCTTCGCTCACCAGATTCGGCAGGACCGACGTGACCACGGGATTGCTGCCGGACGAAACCGTTACCGACGAATCGCCGGTCTTGGATGGGTCCTGCGACGAAACAGCGATCACTTCGATCGATCCCGGCGCTACCGCTGGCGCGAAATACTGTCCTGCAGTGCAAGGCACGGTGATGTTCGGACTCGGGCAGATGTATCCGAGTGTCGAGCTGCCTCCGACGACCGGATTCGCGCCGCCACTGCCCGCCACTTCCCACGACACGCCCTTGTTGGAAGTGCCAAACACGTTGGCCGTGAACTGGAAATTTTCGCTCGTGGCGATCGCCGCAGTGTCGGGGCTCACCGTCACGCGCACGCCGGAGTCAATCGTCACCACAGCCGTCGCAAACGCGCTTGTATCCTGCACGCTGGTGGCGACTACGAAGAAATTATTCGTCGGCGGCAATGTGGTCGGAGCGGTGTACAAACCTCCTCCGATTCCGTTCTGTCCGCTGGTGATCGTGCCGTATCCCGGGGGCAATTGCGTCTGCTTCGGATTGGTGTTCGCGGTGGTGACGGGATTGCAAACCGTGGGCTGATCGCCAACCGTGGTCGGCGGCAGACAGATTTGCCAGGTCACCAGGTTCGTGCCTGAGCCGGTCACCGTCGCTTGGAACAGCTGCGTCCCGCCGAGGCTCACCGTCTTGGTGGTGGGAGCCACGGTCACGCCGACCGGCGTGGTGTTGGAACCGCAGCCGCTCACCAGCAGAGCCACGCATACCGCGAAAAATGCGGCCGCACGCGGCGCGCTCACTTGAACTCTCATCTCGATCACCCTCTTTTCTGAATTCGCCGCGCCCTAAATCGCGCTTCCATCGGGCCTCAATCAGACCCAAAAGATAATTCCCCGCGCGCTCGTTTCCATCTCGTTACGCAGAAACTCTTCCGGCCGCCGGGCCGCCCGCCCCTAGAACGTTTTGCCGACGGTGAAGCGGAAAGTATGTTTCGGTTCCAGCAAAGACGCCGGAATGTGCTGCTGTTGTTCAAGCAGCAGGTTCTGAAGCTCGGGTGCGACCTGCGCCTGCAAGACGCCCGGAGGAAGTGAGTTCTTGACGGCGTCGCTGAGGTAGTAGCCGCCCGGATACCCGTTGACTGTCTGATTCAAACGCCTGTAATTGTACGCGTAATAGAAACGGAAAGGCGCGTTGACGATTGGCAGCACCACGTCCACTTCCGCTCCGGCCGACGTGTGCGGCTGGAAGTTCGTGCCCGGATAAATCGACAGCGCGCTGGGAACTTTCAGCGTCGGGAAATCCGGGTTCGGATATTGCTGCTGGAATTGCGTCACCGCCTGCGGGTTCAGCTCCAGCTGCGATTTCCGCAAAATGCCGTTGATGCCCAGGTCGTTGAAGAACGTGAGCGTCACCGGTCCGGCGATCGGAATGCGGTATTCGAGGTTCAAGACGTTCTGGAAGTCGCCGCCAGGGCGCGTGGGGAAATATTCCAGGATCGGCACAGTTAACGCCACAGGCGTCGGCAATCCGCCAGTCAACCGGTGCGGATCGTAATAAGTAACCTGCGTGGTGGTGGAGTACGGAATTTCGACGAACGGCGAAATCGTGTAGAAGTTGAAACCGCGCACGTCGTTTTCGCCGCCCAGATAGAAACGATTGAAGGGCGGAATGTCCTTGCCGCCGTAACCGGTGATTAATCCGGAAAGGAAGCGCACGCCCACCACGTTGCGGCGCTTGTTCACCGGACGAAAGTACGTGCTGGTGAACGTCTCGCTGATGGTGTTGACGTTGCCCTGCAGCGGGCCGCCCTCGAATCCCAGTCCGAAGTAAAAACTTTTTCCGTGCGTCGGGTTTTGCGGATTGTCCACCGAGTTGTAAGAAATCGTCGGCGTGATCTTGCTCGATTCGATTCCGTTCAACTGCGACGGGCCGGCCAGGCTGGTGAACTGCACGCTTTCAAACAGTAATTGCGCAGAGGTGCTGAACGTCTGAATGTTGGTGGTCGAATATCCGTAGGTGATGCCGACGCGCGTGAAGGCAAACCGCCGCCACGGATAGCTGGCAAACGCCGTAAATCCTTTCGAGTTCGTGGTGTAGTTTTCCTGCAGCGCCGGATTGATGGCGATTTCCTGGCCGAGCAAAATTCCCTCTTGCTTGGCCTGGTTGTAATCGAACTTGTTCGAGAAAATCGTGAAGCCGGTCGAGATCGGGCGGTCGAACAGATACGGCTCGGTGAATCCGAACTGAATATTTTTCTGGAAGCTGCCGACCTGCGCGGTGAGCGAAAGAGTTTCGCCGAGTCCCAGGAAGTTGTTGGTGGTGTACGAAGCGCCGATGAACGTGCCGGCGATGCCGCTGACTCCGCCCGAAAAACTGATCGACTGCTTGCCCTTTTCTTTCAGCTTCAGCTTGATGTCAACCGTTCCCGCTTTCACGTTGCGCTTCAGCTCGGCGTTTTCCGGCTTGATCGTATCGAAGTAGTTGAGCTGGTTCAGCCGCAGCAAGCTGATTTCCCACAGCCGGTTGTTGAAGACCTGGCCTTCATCCAGCAGGATTTCGCGGCGGATGACTTTGTCGCGCGTGGTGGTGTTTCCGGAAAACTCGATGCGGCGCACGAAGAATTGTTTCTGCTGGTCGAATTCCATCGTCAGATCGACGGTCTTGGTTTTTTCCTGGATGTCGGTGATCGGGGTAGCAACGAAGTCGATGTAGCCGAATTCGCCGTACAGCTTTTTATAATTTTCCAGAGCTTTGCGGATTTTCGTGGCGGAGAACACCTCGCCCTGCTTGATCGGAAACGCGCGTGCCAGCACGTCGGATTTGAAAACCAGGCCCTGATCCGGATCGGCCGTGCGGAAATTCAGCTTGCCCATCCGGTACTGGTCGCCTTCATCCACCGTGATCGTGATGTCGGCTCGCTTTCCATTCTTCGAACCCAGAACCGGCCACGGCCCGGGGATTCCGCTGCGCTTGTCGTCGGTGATTTTCACCACCGGATCGGAAACGTTGGCCTTGAAATATCCAAGGTCTTTGTAAACGCCGGTCACGCCGGCGCCCAAGTCTTCGTCCAGTTTGTCTTTGTCGTAGGTTTTGCTCATCACCGGAATTTCAGTGATGTACAAAGGAATCGCGTACGGGCGATCGTTGCGCATCGAGCGGACCAGTTTGCGGTCGGAAACCACTTTGTTGCCCACAAACTTGATGTCGCCGACTTTTACCTTCGGCCCTTCATCAATGTTGAAGACCAGCTTCACCGCGTTCGTCGCCGCGATGCGCTCGTAGGTCGGCTTCACTGTCGCGAACTGGCGGCCGTGCTCGGCCAACAATCCCTTGATCACCACTTCGGCGCGCTTGATTTTCGTCGGATCGAACTGGCTTTCCACCGTCAGCCCGACTTTTTTGTCTTTGAACGCATCCAGAATGTCGGACTCGGTGATCGATTTATTTCCCTTGTACTCGATGCGGCGGATGATCGGCCGCTCCTGCACGTAGAACACGATAATTTTTGCGTTCGGTTCGTCGGGACTGTCCTCCACTTCCAGACGGACGTCTTCGAAAAATTGCGTGTTCCACAACGCCTGAAAATCGCGGCGCACCGCTTCTTCGCTGTACGGATCGCCCGGGCGCGAAAAAATTCGCGCCAGCAAAGTGTCGCGCTGCACGCGACGGTTTCCGATGAATTCAATTCGCTGGATGGAGTACTTCGGACCCTGCTGTTCCTGGGGCTGTTGCGATTGCTGCGCTTTCGCGCTGGGGCCGAAAACGAACACGCACAGGCACACTACCGCAAGGATTTCCAAATGGCGCAAAACAATTTTTACCCTTTCGGCCATGGCTGTAGTCAAGGCCGCGGTAGCCTGCCCAAGATTGTGTGCTCCCCCGCCGGACCGCTCCCTGTCCGGCTTGCGCGTAGGATTCCTAGTGGGCCACTGGGGTTGCTTCTACAACAGGTCGGAACGCAAGCCCTTCGCTGGACAAATAAATCTCCAGCGTGGCGGGGCGCTGCAATCCTCCCTGAATCAAAGCTTCCGACAGCGGGTCTTCGACGTACTTCTGCAACGCGCGCCGGAGCGGCCGCGCGCCATAATTTCGATCGCCGCAGGTCTTTTCCAGAATCCACTGGCGCGCTTCAGGCGTGACTGCGATTTGCACCTGGCGATGCACCAGCGTTTCGTTGATCTGACCCACGAGCAAGTCAATAATCCTCAAAAGATCCTCATCCGTCAGTGAGTTGAACAAAATCACTTCGTCCAACCGGTTGAGGAATTCCGGATTAAACACTCGCTTGACTTCGCCCATCACCATTTCGTCCTGCGTCTTCGCCATCGTTTCCAGTTCCTTTGAGGCGAATCCAAGGCCGCCCTGCTTCTGCAACTGGCGCGCTCCCAGGTTAGACGTCAGGATAATAATCGTGTTCCGGAAATCCACAGTGTTCCCGAGGCCGTCAGTAAGCTGACCATCCTCAAAAACTTGCAGCAGAATGTTGTACACGTCTGGATGAGCTTTTTCAATCTCATCCAGCAGAATTACAGAATAAGGCGTCCGGCGCACTCGCTCGGTCAATTGACCGCCTTCTTCATATCCAACATATCCCGGAGGCGCGCCGATCAGTTTCGACACCGAATGCTTCTCCATGTATTCGGACATGTCGAAGCGAATCAGCGACTTCTCGCTGCCGAACAAAAATTCCGCCAAGCGGCGTGCCACTTCGGTTTTGCCGACGCCGGTCGGTCCCAGGAACAGGAAGCAGCCCACCGGGCGGCCCGGAGCTTTCAATCCCGCGCGGCTGCGGCGAATCGCACGTGCGAGCGCAGTGATCGACTTATCCTGGCTGATGATGCGGCGGTGCAGTTCCTCTTCGATGCGCAGCAATTTCTGCTGCTCGTCTTCCTTGATCGCCGAAACCTGAATGCCGGTCCAGCGAGCGACCACGTCTTCGATGTCTTCCCGCGTCACATTGCCGGTCGACGAATCGTCGATCTTCAATTTTTCGCGAAGCGCGCGCAGATGTTCCTTCTCTTTGCGCTCTTCTTCCGAATAGAAACGCGCTTTCTCGAATTCGTGATTCGCGATCGCCGTTTCCATCCGGTGCGTGATGAACTTCACGCGCTTCTGCACTTCGGAAACTTCCTCGGGCAGCATCGCCTGGCGCAATTTCACGCGCGAGCCGGCTTCGTCGAGCAAGTCGATGGCTTTGTCCGGCAGAAAACGGTCCGGGATGTACCGGTTCGAAAGATAGACTGCGTATTGAACGGCTTCGTCGGTGTAGCTGACGGCATGGAACTTCTCGTAGCGGTCGCGCACGCCTTGCAGCACGCGAATCGCTTCTTCTTCATTCGGCGCCGGAACTTTCACGGCTTGAAAACGGCGTTCGAGCGAACGATCCTTTTCCACCGACTTGCGATACTCCGCCGGAGTCGTCGCGCCAATGCACTGAATTTCGCCGCGGCTCAGCGCAGGCTTTAGGATGTTGGCTGCGTCCAGCGAACCTTCCGCCGAACCCGCGCCCACCAGCGTGTGCAATTCGTCGATGAAGACGATCGCGTTTTGGCTGTCCATCAATTCCTTCATGATGGTCTTCAGACGTTCTTCGAATTGTCCGCGATACTTGGTGCCCGCCACGATCAACGACAGATCGAGCGACAGAATGCGCTTGTCGGCCAAAAACGGCGGCACATCTCCATCGGAGATTCGCTGCGCCAATCCCTCGACGATCGCCGTCTTGCCGACGCCGGGTTCGCCGATCAGCACCGGATTGTTCTTGGTGCGCCGGCACAGGATTTGAATCGCGCGTTCCAGCTCTTTGTCGCGTCCTACGAGCGGATCGAGCTGCCCTTCCATCGCCGCTTGCGTCAAATCGCGGCTGAATTCAGCCAACAGCGATGCTTCCTTGGGTCGGTTCACTGGCACCTTCTCCCCCGTTCCGCGACCGAGTTCTTCGCGCACGGATGAAAGCCGCAATCCCCGTTCCAATAAAATTTCCGCGCCGAAGGACTTCTCTTCGCGCAGCACACCCAGCAGCAGATGTTCGGTCCCGACGTGCTTGTGCCCCAGCCGCTCCGCTTCTTCCGAAGCGAAGTTCAGGATGCGCTTGCATTCCTGGCTGAGCGGCACTTCCACGGAAGTCGAGATCCGTTCGCGCACGGTGATGCGGGCTTCGATTTCTTTTCGGATCGATTCGATCGATCCATGCGTGCGCAGGAAACGGTTTGCCAGCGCTTTGTCTTCACGCAGCAAACCCAGCAGCAAATGCTCGGTCTCGATGTACGGGCTGCCATACTGGCTCGCTTCGTACCGGGCAAAAAAGATTACGCGCCTGGCCTTCTCTGTATAGCGTTCAAACACGGGTCACCCAAGCTCTCCCGGGGTCGGCGCCCCAGCACTTGCTGTCCGCGTGAGGGAAGCCACGGAGCCTGCAAGTACGTCGTTACCCGCCGTGAGTTTGCCGTGTTCCAAAACCAGAACGCGGTCGCAACGCCGGGCAATGTTTAAGTTGTGTGTGGCGATTACAGATGTCAGATGATGAGTCTGGTGCAGACGCTGCATGAGGGAAAAAACATTTTCGGCGCTTCGTTCGTCCAGATCGCCGGTCGGTTCGTCGGCCAGCAACAACTCCGGTGAATTCACCAGCGCGCGAGCGATGGCCACCCGCTGTTGCTCGCCGCCGGACAAGTTTCCACCGCGCTCGACTGCGCGATTGGCCAGCCCCACTTCTTCCAGCCACTTCGTCGCCGTCTGAAGTGCTTGTCCCAGTGATACACCCCGTACCAGCAAAGGCATTGCTACGTTTTCCGCGGCGGTGAAATCAGGAAGCAGGTAATGCCGTTGCCAGATAAATCCGACCGAACGATTGCGATACTCCGCCAGATCCGCTTCGCCAAAAGAGTGAATCGCTTTCTGCGCGAAGTATAATGCACCTTCTGTAAGAGTGTCCAGCGCGGCCAGCATATGCAAAAATGTGCTTTTGCCCGCGCCCGATGGCCCAACGATCGCGATCATTTCTCCGCGCGTAATTTTGAAATCGATTCCATCCAAAGGTGTGATTTGCTGCTCGCCCGAGCGAAACACTTTGCGAAGCTTTTCTCCGCGCAGGATTTCCCCCTCGATCGGAGAGGCTCCGGTCGCTGGAGCATCGAGTAGGGCAACCGCCGAATTGGAGTTCGCGTGCATCGGTGACGTACCACCCTCTTTCAATTTAGATGCCGAACGGCCCCGCGAGTATCTCCTTTTGTTACAGCCGTATAACCATTCCCACTATGGGAGTAAACCCCGCCGAATCTAAAGCGTTTCCCTTTTTTGCCGGTACTGTTACCTCGAGTTCCGCCCATCGCCGGTCGAAGGGTCTCGCGACGCTTCGCCGTAAATTCGCCCTTTTAAATTCTAGCACGCCGTCGAAGGAAAAGCAGAGAACTCGCGGTATTCCCAGCGAGGCCCGCCGGCGAAAAATGGGCTGCGGCGGTCAACTTTGAAAACGAATTTGTGGCCTCGGTTGTCAGCGGGTGAAAGAAGAAATTGCGAAGCTATTCGAAGCGCAGAATTTCCACCGGCAAAATTCGCGAAGCCGATCGCGCCGGCAAAATCGTCGCGGCCAGACTGATCGCCAGCGCAGCCGCGGCGATCCAAATCGCATCGGTTGCGTTGGTGTGAAACGGGACGTACGGAATCGCGTACACCTCGGGGTTCAGCGGGATCAATCTCCAGCGGTTGGCCAGATTCGCAAACGTGTAGCCCACGATCAGCCCGGCAATCGTGCCGGCGATGCTCACCGCCAGTCCCTGTAAAATGAAAACCTTCGAAATCTGTCGCCGCCGCGCGCCCATCGACATCAATACCGCAATGTCGCGCGAGCGATCGGTCACGGTCATCGTAAGCACCACTAGGATATTCAGCCCGGCCACAAAGGTGATTAATCCGATGAACAGCGCCGTGACCAATTTTTCCAGGCTCAAGGCGCGAAACAGCGCCTGATTCTCTTCCATCCAGGTTGAAGTGGAATATCCTTCGCCGGCGCGTTTCAACAAATCCGCCGCCACCTGGTTCGCGTCGTCCATATGGTCGATGCGAATTTCCAGCAAGCTTACCACATTTCCAATTCCCGCCAGGCTCTGCGCGGACTCCAGCGTCACGAATCCCCAGTTCGCGTCGTAGTCGAAAAAGCCGGAATTGAAAATTCCGGCAATGCGAAAACGCCGCGACCGCGGCAACATTCCAAACGGTGTGAGGTTTCCCTGTGGACTGGTGAGCGTGATGTAGTCGCCGACGGAAAGTTCCAGGTCTTCGGCTAAAATCCGCCCGACGAGCACGGCGGGAATTCCGTCCGCATCCGCGGCGAAATTTCCGGTGCCCGAATCCAGGTGGCTGAGCGCTTCGCTCGATTTGCGTTCCAGCTCCGGATCGACGCCCTTCAGCACCACGCCGCGCGCGCGCCGTCCGGAAGAAAGCAGCACGGTGTTATAGATTGCCGGCTCGATCGATTTCACGCCCGGCGTCGAGCTGAGCTTCGACATCAAATCCGCGTAGTCGCGAATTCCGTTGGGGCCAACCGGTTTCAGATTGATGTGCGCGGTAACGCTGAGCAGCCGGTCGCGGATCGCCTGGCGGAATCCGGTGTTCATCGAAAGCGCGATCACCAGCGTGGTCACGCCGGCGGCCACTCCGATCACCGCAAGCAGCGTGACGATGCGAAGCACCGCCGGCCGGTTTGGTGAGCGCAAATACCGCATCGCCACCAGCCATTCAAAGCTCATTTTTTCGCGCCATCCGCGGGCTTCGCTGCCGCAGAAGCGTCGGCGCCCGCTTCACCTTCGCCGCCCTGCGATTCCGGCCGCAACAGTGGAAACAGCACCACTTCGCGAATGGCATGCGAATCGGTGAGCAGCATTACCAGCCGGTCGATGCCGATTCCCTCGCCCGCCGTCGGCGGCAGCCCGTGCGCCAGCGCGCGGATGTAATCCACGTCCACTTCCCTCGGCGCTTCGTGCCCGCCCTTTTCCACTTGCGCGCGGAAACGCGCTTCTTGATCGAAGGGATCGTTCAACTCCGAAAATCCGTTGGCCAATTCCATTCCCGCCACGTACAGCTCGAAACGCTCGGCCACCGACGGATCGTCGGCCCGGGATTTCGAGAGCGGCGAAATCGCCGTGGGAAAGTCATATATAAATGTCGGCTGGACAAGGTGCGCTTCGGCCACAGCCTCAAACAATTCGCCGATCAGTTCGCCGTCAGAGTGTTTTTCGATTTGGGCTATCACATCCAAATGTTGTGCGCGGGCATAGGAGTTATAGCGTTCCGCCACCGCTCGCGGACCGCCGCTCGTCGCCAGTTCCGCCACGGCGGGCGCCGTTCCCGCGCCGTTCGGCCAGTACTTCACGATCGCTTCGCGCATCGATAGGCGCTCGAACCGCCCGAACTGCAGTTCCACGTCGCCATATTTCACCGTGGTGCCGCCGGTGACTTTCTCGGCCAGGCCGCGCAACAACTCCTCGGTCATCTCCATCAGCTCGAGGTAATCGCTGTAGGCCTGGTAGAACTCCAGCATCGTGAATTCCGGCTGGTGAATCGCGTCAATCCCTTCGTTGCGGAAATTGCGATTGATTTCGTACACACGATCCAATCCGCCGACGACCAGGCGCTTCAAATACAGCTCCGGCGCAATCCTCAAATACAAATCCATGTTGAAGGTGTTGTGATGCGTGATGAAAGGACGCGCCGTGGCCCCGCCCAGAATCGGATGCATCATCGGGGTTTCCACTTCGGCGTAACCGCGCTCGTCGAAAAATCGCCGCAGCTCGCGAATGATCTGCGCGCGTTTCACAAATACGTGACGCGTGTTTTCGGTGGCGATAAGATCCAGATAGCGGCGGCGGAATCGCTGTTCGACGTCCGCCAGACCATGCCATTTATCCGGCAACGGCAACATCGCCTTGGTGAGTAATTCCAGCTTCTTCACTTTGATTGTCAATTCGTTTGTTTTGGTGCGGAACAGGTCGCCTTCCACGCCGACGATGTCGCCAAGGTCGAGCAGCCGGAACAAGGCGAAAGGCTGCTCGCCGATTACATCCAGCCGAACGTAGATTTGGATCTTCCCGCCATCGCCCGCCAGATGCGCGAAGCCGGCCTTGCCCTGCGGCCTCAGCGCCACCAGGCGTCCGGCCACTCGCACGTGCACCGGTTCGGCGGTCAGTTCATCGGCGGTGCGGGGGTTAAACGATTCACTGACCTGCCTCGGCGTGTGCGTCCAGGCAAACTTCGTGGGATAGGCGCGGTGCCCTAGCGCCTCGATTTCCTTTCGATTCTTCTCGCGTTGCTGGAACTGGTCCAGCGGTTCGAATTCCAAGACGTCATCCTTTGTACTAACTCTGTCGAACGAAAGGCGTTCGGCGGCGAGAGCGCCCGAAGATTAGCGCCGATGGAGGGCCGCGCGGCAGTATAGCGGTGCGCTTCCGCGACCGTCAAGAAACCGTGCCCTTTGAAATCCGGTGTTATAATCGTGCAGAATCTTGGGGGCCGTGTGTTCCTGAAGCGGAAGCAAGTCCCTTCCTCCGCCAAACGCACCGTTACAGACGACTGGATTGCGGCTTTACCCCGCGAGAAGGCCCAGTTGTTCGACGTTGTGGTGCGCCGGTGGGAATCGTTCTACGCGATGATGAGCGTAGCGCTCGACGACGGACTCTCGTTCCGCGCTCGCGGCGAACTAGTTTGCGCCCGCCAGCAAGTGATCGTGGCCGCCGACTTGTTCACGCGCCTCGCCGGCGTGTTGATCGGTTCGTGCGATGCCGCCGCCGCTCGCAGCCGCCAGATGGAAATCCAACCGCTGGTGAAACCGCTGGTGGTAGAGTTTTTCCGCGGCGATACAGGACGCTCCGCCGCCACACGCAACCAGCTCCTGCACAACATCCTGATCAACCGCCGTTTGCGCTTCGCCCAAAAAACGCGGATCCTTTCCGAAACCATGTTGCTGCTGACCGGCGAATTTAATCTGGCCATCGAGGAAATCGCCGACGCGGTCACGATCGCGCCGGTCGCCAGCTGGTCAAACCTGGAACTGATTCACCACGATTTCACCACCTGCCTGCGCGAAACCGAAATCGTGCTGAAATGTTTCCTGCGTGCGCTGCCTGCCGAGCAAGTCGAGGCGTTTCAATCCGAACTGGATTCCACGCCGCCGCTGCCGAAGCAAAAACCACGGCCACGGGTTCGTCCCAAGGCGAATCGCGCTTCGGCTTAACGTAGAAACCTCCCATTTTTCGTAGCCTTTCGCCATGTTTTACGGGCGCTCCTCGCGTCTACCTGGCCGTTTTTTGGCCAGCCGGTATCTAATGTGGACGCGTGGCCGGAAACCGACGAAAATAACCAGGGCTGTGCCTGGGTGCGGATACCCCGGACCCGCCTTGGCGCCCTTTCGCCCCCCAAAAATAACGTGGCGAAATCGATTTCTGGTGCGTCGAATCTTCTATTGCGTGTAACGAACCGCTGAGTACAACTCAGAAAGCAACCGGCGCATCGCATTGAAGGATGCGTCCCAACGGGTAGCGTGGCCCGAACGAGACGAACAGAAGTTCCCGGAGAGATGTCGGAGGCGGAAGCCATCCGGCTGGCCCAGCAAGGCGACGCAGCGGCTTTCGAGCGGCTGTACAGGATGCACAACCGTCGCGTTTATTCGCTGTGTCTGCGGATGCTGAACAATACCGCCGAAGCGGAAGACCTGACGCAGGAAGCGTTTCTGCAGCTTTTCCGCAAGATCGCGACGTTTCGAGGGGAGTCGGCGTTTTCGACCTGGTTGCATCGGCTTTCGGTCAACGTCGTGCTCATGAAATTGCGCAAGAAGTCCGGCAACGAAAGTTCGCTTGAGGAAATGACCGAGCCGGACGAAGATTCAGGAGGTCCGCGGCGCGATTTCGGCACCGCCGACCTGCGGTTGACGGGCTCGATTGACCGGGTGAATTTGCAGCGGGCGGTGGACCAGCTGCCCCCGGGTTACAAATCGGTTTTTGTGCTGCATGATGTGCAAGGCTACGAGCACAACGAGATCGCGGAGATCATGGACTGCTCCATCGGTAACTCGAAGTCTCAACTCCACAAAGCCCGCATGCGGCTTCGCGAATTGCTGCAGGAAGAACTACGTGACCAGGCCCGCAAAGATCGTCGTGCCGCGGCAGACGCCGTCGGCGAGGTTTGAATCACATGGCAATCATGAGCTGCAAAGACTTTCACCTCGAACTCGATAAGTGGATGGATGGCGAGCGGCCGGCAATCTCCCGCGCGCACTTGAAATCCTGCGCCGCCTGCACCGCGCTGGTCGCAGACCTGAACGCCATCCAGTCCGAAGCGCAAACCTGGGACGCGCTGCCGTCCGAACCGCCCGAGAGCATCTGGACGTCGCTGCGCGTGCAGCTGGAAAACGAAGGCATCATTAAAGACGCAACCGTCGAGGCGCAACATGCCGCGGCGTCCGGCTGGTGGTCTTCCCTGTTCGCGAAGTTCCCGCGGCCCGTACTCGCCGGCGCGTATCTTGCAGCGCTGGTCGCTCTGGCCTTTTCGATGAGCGGCACGCCCACGCACCGCGGCAAGGAAGCGGTCTGGATCAACGGCTCACAAATCGTATCGTCGCCGCTGAGCGCTCAACTCGACTCCGCCGAACTCGCCCAAATGCGCCAGCCGAACAACGCCGTGTCGGCTTCCCTGCATCAGAATCTCGCGATCGTTGACAACTACATTGCGTTGTGTGAAAAAAGCGTACGGGAAGAGCCCGATAACGAAGCGGCTCGCGATTTCCTCTACGACGCTTATCGGCAGAAAGCAGACTTGCTGACTCAAATGTCTGAACGGGGAGAGATTGGCCAATGAGCGCGACCCACACGACTTTGACCCAGTGGCAATGGAAGACCGCCACACTGATCGTCCCCGGCCTGCTGATCTGCAGCGCCGTCTCGGCCGGACCCAAGCGCCAGGAACAGCACTTCAAAGTGGACGCGCATCCGGTGATCACCATTCACAATCCGAATGGCGTGATTACCGTGAAGGCCTGGACCAAAGCCGAAGTGATGGTCATCTCCACGCCGGCCACAGATAAAGTGGACGTTGACGCCGAGCAGATGGGCAATCGCGTGGACATTTCCACGCACGGCACTTCGCAGGATGTTTCCGCTGACGACATGCGAGCCGATTATCAGATCAACGTCCCCGAAGACGCCGAGCTACAAATTCACAACGACTCCGGCGAAGTGACCGTCTCCAACGTTCTGGGCGACATGAATGTAGAAACCATCGGCGCGGGCGTCGATCTGCAGGACACCGCCGGTTACCTGACGATTAAAACTGTCGGCGGCTCATTCCAGTGCATTCGCTGCGCCGGCCAAGTGGAAGTTTCCTCGATCAGCGGCAGTTTCAAGCTGGTTGATCTGCGCAGCTACAATGTCCATGCGCAAACCTCCACCGGCAACATTCTCTTCGACGGACAATTTCTGCCCAACGGAACCTACCGCCTGAAGAATTACAGCGGCGCGATCGAAGTCCGCTTCTCACCCGGAGATTCGTTTGACCTGAGCGCCATGTCGCTTCGCGGCGCCGTCAACAATCAAGCCGCGCTCACGCCGAAAGCTCATCCGCAGCATTTCTACAGCAAGTTCGGAAACAGCTTGTTCGGCACGTTCAACGCCGGCCGCGCCAAAGTCGAACTCAGTTCCTTCGATGGTACAATCAATATCCTGAAGCGTGACTGATTCCCCACTTCTCCGGACGCACCCTCTAAAATTCCATGAATGAGACCCGTGCTCGCGCGCTGGTCTGCCTCACCGGCTTTATGGGCACCGGCAAATCCACCGTCGCTCGCCTGCTCGCACGCCAGGTCGGCTGGCAGCACGTCGATCTCGATCAGCGCATCGTCGGCGCTGCGCATCAGACCATTCCCGAAATTTTTGCCCGCCGCGGCGAAGCGGAATTCCGCAAAATCGAGCACGAGCAGCTCGCGCGCATCATCGGCGAAGCCGCCGAATCCCGGAAACCGCGCGTGGTTTCGCTCGGCGGCGGCACTGTCGCGCAGCCGCAAAACCAGCCGCTGCTGAATCACGAAAGCATCGCCCTGATCTGGTTGCATTGCCCGGTGCAGGAACTCCTGAAACGGATTGCGCACATCCAGGATCGGCCGTTGTTTCGCGACGAACAAAGTTTCCGTAAGCTGTATGACGAACGGCTGGCGTTTTACGAAAAATCGGAATTTCGCGTCGAATCCAGTGTCGAGCCGCTTCGCGTCGTCGAACAGATTCTGGCGCTGGGGATTTTTCCCAAGGTGAATTCATGAACGGATTCAGAAACGGATCGTCCGGCCGCGCCGCGCTCGGCGCAAAATCTCTGTACCTCACAGCTGTCGCCGCGATCGTCTTGAGCGCGACAGCAGTTCCCTTCGTTCGCGCGAACGCCGCCGCGGACAAAAAATCCGGATCGGGCATCGTTCCCGACAAAGGCAAATTCAAAATCCTGGTGAATGGCCAGCCGATGGGCAAGGAAGAATTTGAAATCAGCTCCAGCGGCGGCAACTGGCTGGCTCACGGCAATTCCGAAATTCAAAGCGCGCAGGGCGTAACCAAAGTCACCGGCTCTCTCACCATGCAGCCCACTGGCGAGCCGATTCATTACGATTGGTCCACGCAGGGCGCGAAAAAAGCGTCCGCGGCGATTTCCTTCACCGCCGACGTGGCCACCGCCGAACTGCATCTGGACGGCACGCGGCCCTACACCCAGCAGTTCACTTTCAACTCGCCGATGATCATCGTGCTCGACGACAATCTCTACCATCAATACGAAATCCTGGCCGGCTTCTACGACATGGAAAAGAAAGGCCCGCAGACCTTTGCCGTGCTGGTGCCGCAGGAATTGACGCCCGGCAACGTGGTGGTGGAAACGCTCGGGAAGCAGGAAGTGGACGGCAAAAAGCTGGAAGAGCTGCGCGTGAAAACTGAAGACAACGAAATCGATCTGTATGTGGACGGTACGAAGTTAATGCGTTTGGTCGCGCCCGCGGCAAACGCCGAAGTGATTCGCGAACCCTAATCGCGACGCAAAAATCCTATGCAGCGGGATGCTGCAGCAGCAACTTGATCCCGCCGTTGATCGTTCGCACCGAAATATTTCCGCCGCCCGTTCCCAGTTTTCCGTTGAAAGCGCGCGGCGCCAGCATTCCGGTTTTCGAGGTCACCGGAAATTCCGAGTACAATTCGCCGTTCATGCTCAGCGCATTGACGTTCGCGCCCGAGCCCGCCGGCAAACCCAGAATCACCGAACCGTTCACCGTTTCCAGTTTCATCGGTCCGCCCTCTTCCAGTTTGCGCAGCTCGAGCCGAAGATTCCCGTTGGTGGTCTTCTCGCTGAAGCGTCCTGCGCTGTCGAACACTTCCACGTTGCCGTTCACGGTGCGCAGCTCGCCGCCGCCATCCACACCCTTCACAATCACGCTGCCATTCACCGTACCCACGCTGCCCAGCAGCACGCGCATCGGCACGTGGACGCGATATTCCACCGCCACTTCGGCGCCTTCGCCTTTCGGATAATGCGTGTGGACGTTCACCGTGCCGGGATGACTTTCCACATCAATCGTCACCTGCGAAACGTCGATCGCGCCGCTCTTCGAAACTTTGATCGCGCTCACTTCCACTTCGTCGCGATCCCAGCCCTCTACGCGCACCGATCCGTTCACATTGTCGAGTTGGAAATTGCCGCCCGCCGCCAGCGGATACACTTTGTGAAACATCGTGTCGTCCGCCGCAAAGCTGGGCGCGGCCAGGCAAGCTACGAGCGCAGCACCCGCGAGCGCGCGCACAATCGTCGCGCCAAACTTCGTGCCGAACGTCTCACTCGATTCCGCTGTGTACTGCAAACTCTTTGCTCGATTGTTCAGGTTCACGGTGTGCCCCTTTTGCTTCCGTGTTTCTGACTTTCTTCGTCCCTCTTCGTTCCTCTTTGTCCCGTCGTCCGTTAGATTCCGTTCGCGGCCGCTCGCGCTGCCTGGCTCACCCGAATTAGGGCACTCGCCTTTCCGCCTGCACCTGCAGCCGCGTGATTTCCCGCCACTGATTCTGCAAACTTTCCTCGAGCTGCTGCATTTGCGTTTTGTAAATTTCCAGTTGCTTCGAAGCGTCGCTGGCGATCAGCCGGATGTTTCCCGAAATCGTCCTCAGATGCACCACTTCTCCGCCGCCATTTTGCGAACCGATGGCGTGCAGCGTGGCGCTGTCGTTCGGCATGGTGTTGCGCGTCACCAGCAGCCGCAGCGACGGGTCCACAAAAAATTGATGATCGCTGTCCGAAGGCATCAGCGCATCAATCGTCACCGGCAATTGCCGCGGTATGTACACAATGATGTCGCCGTCGCCCGATTGAAATTCGCAGGTGCTCGGCGTTTTCACCGGGGTCACAAACCACGCCGTAATCCCGCCATTGCCCGTGGATGCTTTCACCGTGCCGTCCACTTGCGTCAGATAAATGTTGCCGCCGCTGGTCTGCAGATTCGTCGGCCCGGTCACCCGCACTACGTGAATTCCGCCGCCGCCGGTTTTCGCATGCACCAGGCCCGCCGCTTCGCCCACTTCGATTTGTCCGCCGATCGTTTCCGCAACCAGTCCCGTGCCCGACCGCTCGACGAACACGTTGCCGCCGCCGGTGGTCAAATGCCCCGCGCCGCCGATCGACGAAACCTGAATGTGTCCGCCTTCGGTATGCAGCGTGGCGATTCCAGTGATGTCGCCGGTGGTGATGTGCCCGCCGCCGGTGGTGGCCATCAAATCGCCGCCCACATTTTTAATCGTGATGTGGCCGCCCTCTGTCGTCAGCCGCGCCGAACCGGTCGAATTTCCCGCCACAATATTTCCGCCCACGGTGTTCAGCGCTACGCGGCCGTTCAAATCGCCCACTTCAATATTTCCGCCGCCGGTCGAAACATCCACGTTGTAGTTGCGCGGCACGTTGATGTGCAGCGTCACCCACAGCCGCCCGCTGGCTTTCTTTTCCGAAGTTTCTCCGCGGAAGACTACGCCATCTGGAGTCGCACGCGCCGTCACCACAAACGTTTTCAGCAGCCGCTTGGCGTCTTTCTGCGATCCATCGGCTTCCAGATGCAATGTGTAATCGATCTTGCCGACGTCATCCGTCCGCACGATCACGTTGCCGAGCCCGATTGACAGATGAATACGCTGCCCATCGTGCGTCGGCACGCTGCCCATCAAATCCGAAGTCAATCGTTGGGATTGCGTCGCATTGTTCGGTGGTTTTCCGCCGCCGGCGCCATCGGCTCGGCCAGCCGGCGCGCACACCAGTCCGCAGGTGAGTAAAAACAACGAGAGGTACAACAGGGAGGATTGAAAATCGTAGCGTTGCGAAATCCAGCCCGCTTGCCGGAGTTCCCGAACCCGAAGAGTTTTCCGCATTTCTAGAACTTTTGAGTCGGAGCGAGATCGCGCAACGCTGCCGCGCTTTGCAGCCGGATATACGTGCTGGGATCTTTCTGCATGCGGTCGCGCAAGACCGCCAGCACCACCGGGTCGGAATCAATCTGGCCCTTCGAAGCCATATCGCGCAGCGTGTTCACCGCTTCCACGCGCACGCCCGGATTGTGGTCGTTCACCAGCGCGTCCAGCAAAGTCTGCTTCACCAGATCCTGCGGCCCGGCCGAATTGCTCACCGCTTCGAGCGCTTTCAATCGCACCGCCGCGTTTTGATCGGTATGCACCGCGCGGCACAGAGCAATGCGCACGTCGGGATCGTCGCTGCGTTCGCGCAGCAGGTCCACCGCATCCAGGCGCATATCGGGATCGAATCTCTGATTATTTTCCAGCACGCCGATCAGCGCGTACTTCACTTCGGCATTATTCACGTCGCCGCGCAGCGTTACCGGCTGGCGCGCGCTCAATTCCATCTGCACTTGCGGCGGCTCGCTCGCACCGGACCGCATCACATTCAAGCTCGCTACCTGCGCCGAACGCAAATCCAGTTTGCTGATCGGCGACGTGGCCAGCGGATCCGCTGCCGGCGCGTTCGCTTCTGCCGGAGCCGTGTTCGCATCATTCGACGCCGTCACTACCGCGGCGCTCGGATTCGCTTTTGCCGGAGCTTGCTTCAAATATTTCGGACCAAACAGGCCCACCGAAAATCCAATCACCAGCAACAGCGCGGCGCTGAACGCCGGTCGCGGCGTCAACAAGCTCGGCGGCACAAACGATCCGAACACGCGCACCAGCCAGCTTTTTTCTTCCGACTGGTCCAGCGCGTCCACCAAGCCCGCACGGCACGAAGCCAGCAACGCGGCATCGGGTTCCACCTGATGCGCCGACATCATTTCAATCAGCTCAAATTCGCGGGCCAGCGAAGCGCTACACCCTTCGCATTGCGGCAAGTGAGCATTCACTTCCGCCGCTTCGCTCTCATTCAATTCACCCGAGGCAAACAGAACCAGGCGCTCGTCGAACTCCGCGCACGCCATTCGATTTGTCTCTTCGTTGCTGCCCTGATGCATTCCGTTGATCCTTTTCGTTTTCGTTTCCGGCTAACGCACCGGTTCCAGGCACGCGCGCAATTTCCGCGTCGCCCGGAACAGGGAATTTTTCACCGTCTCTTCCGAAGTTCCCAGCACATCGCCGATCGCCCGCAGCTTCAGCCCTTGATAGTGTTTCATCTCAAACACCATCCGTTCGCGCGGTGACAATCGATTCAGCGCCGTGGCGATCTGCTCACCCAGTTCCTGCCCCAACAAACTTTTTTCCGGATTCGCCGCCGCTCTCACTTCCGGCTGGCGATCGAAGAAATCGCGCGTCGTTCCGTCCGCGTCTTCCAGCGCAGGCGCTTGATCTTCTTTCCGGCTGGTACGGCGCCGCAGATGATCGAGCGCCACGTTGGTCACAATCCGGTAGAGCCAGGTGTAGAAGCTGCACTCAAACCGGAACCGCTGCAAATTCCGGTACACGCGCAGGAAACTTTCCTGATAAATGTCGCGAGCGTCTTCGGCGCGATGAACCAGGTTCAGCGCCAAACGCAGCACGTCGCGGTCGTAGCGGCGCACCAGCGATTCAAACGCAAGCCGGTCTCCCGACTGCGCGCGGCGCACCAGCGCGTGCTCCTCCGCCATTTTTGCCGCCGCTGCCTGGCGGGCATCTACGTCAATTGCGACGCTGGTTCCCATCGTGTTTGGCGCCGGGTCCACTACCGCCCTGATCTTCGTGCTCGAGTCGCCGGCTCGAAGAGGGCTTCCGGCATTTAGCCTTTCCGCGTGTTCCATATTGATAGACGGCTGTTCTGCCCGATGGTGAGCATTTGCGGACTTGGTTTTCCCGCTATCGGACAGCAGCCCCACGTCGCGTCCTTTACCCAACATAGCACTAGATGCGCGCGGCCGCTATTGCGTTGCATACAAGAGGGTTACGGTCAGGTGGCTCCCTCCCGTAACCCCCGTAATTCCGCGCTTTTGGGTATTGATTCGTAATGCACACTCGTAGCCATCGGAAATGTTCTCAAAACGCTCCCAGTCTGCCCCCCAGCCGAATCAGCAAATACACCCCGATACACACCAGAAAATCGATCAGGCTGCCTAGGTCCAGAAAGCGGCTATTGTGCTGAAGCGAGGCCGGCAAAAACGGCTCCAGCGAGTAGAAATAGATCAGATTTCCCAGGACCGTCGCGGCCAGATATTCCAGCCAGCGGCGGCCCGTCATGCCCAGATATTTTTCAGCCATTGCCCCGTGTGCCGCCAAAATCGAGCGAGCGTCCGCCAATATAAGTGACTCGCGCGAACTTCGCAAATTCAGGGGCGCCGCCCAAGCGGTGGTATAAAAGTAGAGCCCGATCGGCCATGCGCGGTCGCGCGAAACCATCGCGCCGCTTCCAACTCCACCTTCGATGCCCATACAGCTCTCGAACTCAGTGAAGTATCTGAAAGGCGTCGGCCCGCAGCGCGCCGCCGTGCTCGAAGAGCGCGGCATCGTCACCGTCGCCGATCTGCTCAGCTATCTTCCCTTCCGCTACGAAGATCGCATCCGCTTCACGCCGATCGCCGAAATGATTCCCGGCCAAGTGCATACCGTTTTTGCGGAAGTTGCGGCGCAAGGCAGCTCCGTCGGATTCCGCCGCGGACGCCAGTCCGTTTTCCACGTCTCCGTGCATGATGCGTCCGGCAGCCTTCACGTTCGCTTTTTTCACGGCGGCTATTGGGCCGACAAACTCAAACCCGGCCAGCGCATGGTGCTGCACGGAAAAGCCGAAGCCGATCCGTATCGCGCCGGCCGCATCGAAATGGTGAATCCGCAGATGGAACTCACCGGCGCCGCCGAGGGAGCCGCCGCGGACTCTACCGAGATCGGCCGCATCGTTCCGATCTACGAATCTCTGGGCGGCGTCAGCTCGCGCATGTTTCGCCGCATCATTTACAGCGTGCTGGAAAATTTCGACGGCGCCATTCCCGACGCGCTGCCGCAGGATTTGCGCGAGCGCTACCGGTTTCCCACACGCCGCGAAGCGCTGATGTTTGCGCATTTCCCGCCGAAAGACGAACCGCTCGAACTGTTGAATAGTTATCGCAGCCCGGCGCAGATCCGGCTGATCTTCGAGGAGTTTTTCTACTATCAGTTGGCGCTGGCGATGCAAAAATCGCGCGACCGCAGCCATCGCGGCATTGCCATGCACGTCCGCGACGATCGGATCCGCGAAGCGCTGAAGCGCATTTTGCCGTTCAAGCCCACCGCCGCGCAAAAACGTGTGCTCTCCGAAATCGTCGGCGATCTGGAAAAGCCGTTTCCGATGCAGCGGCTGCTCGAGGGCGACGTCGGCAGCGGAAAAACAATCGTGGCGCTCGAAGCCTCCACCATCGTGATCGAAAACGGCTACCAGGTCGCGCTGATGGCGCCCACCGAAATTCTCGCGGCGCAGCATTATCTTTCCGCGCGGCGCGTGTTCGGTCCGGTGGGCTACGGCGTCGATCTGATCGTCAGCGGCCGCAAACGCGCCGAAAAATCCGCGGCGCTCGATCGTGTTGCCAGCGGCGAATCGCAATTCGTGGTCGGCACGCACGCGCTGATCGAAAATCCCGTGCAATTCAAAAAACTGGGGCTGGTGATCGTCGATGAGCAGCACCGTTTCGGCGTGCTGCAACGAAAGCGTTTGATGGAAAAGGGCGCGTCGCCCCACGTTCTGGTCATGACCGCCACGCCCATTCCGCGCACCCTGGCACTCACTCTCTACGGCGACCTGGATCTTTCGGTGATCGACGAGCTTCCGCCGGGCCGCACGCCGATCGAAACCACATGGCGCGATGAATCGCAGCTCGCCGGCGTGTGGGAATTTCTTCGCCGCGAAATCGCCCACGGACGCCAGGCATACGTGGTCTATCCGGTGATCGAAGAATCGAAGCAGGAATTAAAAGCCGCCATGGCCGAGCATGACCGCTTGGCCCGCGAGGTTTTTCCCGCATCAAAGGTCGGGCTACTCCACGGGCGCCTGAAAAACGAAGAAAAAGACGCCGTGATGGAGCAGTTCCGCCGCAACGAAATTCAGATTCTGGTCGCTACCACGGTGATCGAAGTCGGCGTGGACGTTCCCAACGCAACCATCATGGTCGTCGAACATGCCGACCGCTTCGGCCTGGCACAACTGCATCAATTACGTGGCAGAATCGGCCGCGGCAAGGAAAAGTCGTACTGCATCCTGGTGGCGCAAAAAAATATCACCGGCGAAGGGCGCGAGCGAATCGAAGCGATGGTTGCCACGTCCAACGGATTTGAGATCGCCGAGCGCGACCTGAAACAGCGCGGCCCCGGCGAATTTTTCGGCACGCGCCAATCCGGCGACGCGGCCTTTTCCGTCGCTCAGCCTTTGCGCGACCACGAACTACTCGAGCTCGCCCGCAAAGAAGCCGCGCTGCTCGCCGAAAATCCAGCGCGTTCCGCGGAAGTGATCCGCCAGCTCGAAGCGGTCAGTCCTTCGTGGCGCAAGCGCTACCAACTGGCGTCGGTCGGATAATTTACAAAAGCAAACAGGCAGGTTTCGTCGTGCGTGTGATCGCTGGAAAATATCGCAGCCGCGTTCTGAAAGGTCCGGGCAAGCTGAAACTGCGGCCCACCAGCGATCGTCTGCGCGAGACACTGTTCAACGTGCTCGGCCCCACCGTTGACGACTCGCTTTTCATCGATCTCTGCGCGGGCACTGGCGCCGTGGGAATCGAAGCGCTCAGCCGCGGCGCGCGCCAAGCCGTGTTCATCGAATTGCAAACGGGTGCGGTGCAGATCATCAAACAAAATCTCGCCGCGCTCGATATCGCCGTCGGAGCCGAAGCCTCGATCATTCAGGCCGATGCGGCGCTGGGCCTCGAACGGCTCGCGTCCCGGCACATGGTCGCGGATTTTATGTATCTCGATCCACCGTACGAAAAAGAAGATCTGTACATGCGCGCACTGGAATTCATCGACGCTTCGCACCTGCTCGCGCCCAGCGGCATCGTGATCGTCGAACATCGCAACGGCTTCGAATTGCCCGAAATTTTCGACCGGCTCGAACTCACGCGCCTGCTCGAACAGGGCGATTCAGCGCTCAGTTTTTATCGCCCAGCCGCTGCGGCGTAAACCTCTCGACGCGAACACGCATCCAAATCGGTCGGGTATAATAAAGAGCTCAATGCAGCCCGCTATGCAACTCGAGCCGGAGCCGGTCGTCGACCAGATCACCGAACTCCCTTCGCACTCCCGTTTGCCGCGCCTGGATCTCGGCGTGGACTGGGGATCGCCGTGGGAAGAATTCCGCTCGAGCTGGCACGATTATTTTCACGGCCCGGAACTGGATGCCGATGCGAAGCTGCCCGAAGACGCCGACCTGCAAGTCGAATGGGTCGAAGGAAAACTTTCGAAGCGCGGATACGCTGTCTCCGCCGCGTGGCACATCGTCGCCGTCATTCTGATTTGCCTTCCGATCTGGGGATTTTTGGCCATCAAGCCGATTCCCTACAACGGCCCGGAAATTCAACTTTCCTGGACTCCGCCGGTCAACGATCTGCCGGTGATCGCACCGCGCGGCGCCGAACGCAAGCCGAGCCCCAAGGGCGACCCCGCAAAACCGCTGCCGCAAAGGGGCGCCGACGCACTCAGCCCCCGCCAGACGATTCTTTCACAGCCGATTCAAGCGAATCATCCGCGCCAAACATTGATCCGCCCCGACGCGCCGCTCGCCCCTCCGAAAATTGATCCGCAAATGCCGAACGTTGTGGAATGGGGCGCCACCGCGCCGCAAGCAGTCCCGCAGCTTCACATCACTCCCACCGTCGCTGCGGCCAAAGTGCAGCGCCGCGCCGTCACCGATCTTTCCGCGCCGGAAATTGTGAATCAGGAAAAAACTCCCGGAGCGCTGAACATCGCCGCCGCGCCGGTGGTGAACCAGGAACCGAAAATGCCGGTCAGCGCGATGTCCGCCGCGGTTCGCCAAAAATCGCAAGCCGAAACCGGAGCAGCTCCGGAAATCGGCGCGGCTTCGAACGGCGACGCCAGCCTGCACCGCGTGATCGCGCTTTCCGCCACGCCCGGCCCGCCCGCACCCGTCGTGAATGTTCCGCAGGGCAATTTATCCGCGCGCGTCGCGATTTCTCCCGACGGCAAGCAGCCCGGCTCGCCCAATGGCGCCGAGCACGGCGTCGCATCAAACGGCGGCTCTGGCGGAAATTCTTCGAGCGCGGGCGGTACGGGCAAAAATGGCGGCGGCAACGCTGCCAATCTGCCCTCGGGCATCAGCGTGAGCGGCGGAAATTCCCGCAGCGGCAACGGCGGAGTTGGCCCGGCTGGCAGCAGCACAACTTCGAAACTCAATCTGAAACCCATGCCGTCCGCTGAAGCAACGCCCGCGCCGCGAAAATCTTCACCGACAATCGCTGCCATCGCTCCCGGCATGCCGCCGGAAAAAGTGTTGTCCGGCAACGAAATTTTCACCGTGCACATCGACATGCCCAACCTCACCAGCTACAGCGGCAGTTGGGTGATGAAATTTGCCGAACTGCAGGATGGCGGCCCGCCGTACATCAAAAAAACCGGCACGCTTTCCGGCCCGCAGCCCGAGCGCAAAGTCGATCCGAAATATCCGCAGTCGCTCATCAAAGAGCGCGTCGATGGTCAGGTGGTTTTGTACGCGATTATCCGCAAAGACGGCACGGTCGATAGCATTCAGGTCGTCAGGGGACTGGATCCGGCGCTTGATCAGAATTCGATGGCCGCGCTCGCGCGCTGGCAGTTCCGGCCTGCGATGCGCGATGGAACTCCGGTGGACGTTGAAGCGGTCGTCTTCATTCCCTTCCGCTTTCATCCCAGCGAATAATTTCCGCGAGCAGCGATTCCTACAGCGACAAACTCTTGATCACTCGAGTGATGTGGTCCGGCGTGTTGTAAATGTTCGGCGAAATCCGAATCGCATTCTCGCGCATCGCCACCACAATTTCGGTTTCCGCCAGCCGGTTGAAAAGTTTCACCGTGTCCTCCGGCTTGCGCGCCACGATGCACACGTACGGCCCGCGCTTTTCCGGTTCCGCGGGTGACGCCAGCGCCACGCGATCGTACGGCAGCCGCGCAACCAGTTCCTTCGTCAGCGACAAATTGTAATCAGCGATCGCGTCCACTCCGATCCTCAAAATCAAATCGAGCGACGCTTCCAGCGCCGTCAGATTCGAAAAATTTCCCGTTTCCGGCGCGTCCCATCGCCGCGCGCCTTTCGCCAGTTTCAATCCATCCAGCGGCAGCGCGCTGAAATCGTCCGAACCTTCGATCGCCGTCCAGTTCACCGGACCCAGCAGCAGCCGCTCCGACCATTCGCGGCTCACCCAGAAAAATCCCGTGCCGTAGGGACCAAACAGCCATTTGTATCCGCTGCTTACCGCGAAATCCGCGCCGGTGCTTTTCACGTCGATCGGAATCCCGCCCACCGCCTGCGAAAAATCCAGCAGCAGCGGCACGCCTCGTTCGTGGCACGCTTTCGCCAGCTTCGCCGCATCCAGGCGCGCGCCGTTGTCGAACCGCACAAAGCTCGTCGAAACCAGCCGCGTCTTCGGCGAAAAGTGCTCGAAATAATCCTCGGGCGCGATAAATCTTCCGCGCGGCGGCGCAACGCGCAGCGTCACGCGTCCTGCCTTCTGATACGGAAACCATGTGGCAAAGTGCGCCGGAAATTCTCCGCGCGCCACAATCACTTCGTCGCCCGGCTGAAAATCGAGGCCCGAAGCCACAGACGTCATTCCGCTGGTCGCGCCCGCGGTGATCGCCACTTCGCTCGCCTCGGCGCCGATGATCGCCGCAAATTTCGCCCGCACGCGGTCCGGCAATTCGAAATACGCGCTCGCCGGAATCTGATCCGGCCGCTTTTTCCATTCCAGCGCCGCTTTGGCTGCCGTCGCCGCGGCCAGCGGGATCGGCCCCTGCGTCGCGCAGTTCAGATACGCTACGCCCTCAAAATCCGCAAATTCGCGTCTGTAATCCATTTTTGAAAACCACCCGTGGGGAATTTCTCCGGCAGCTTCTACCACTTCGCCAAAATTCTAAAAATGTGAACGCAAATCGCGAAAGCTGGCCAGGATCAGCAATCTCCCCGTACCACTTTCCAGCTCCGCGTGCTCCAGATGCCAGGTGTTTGTATGCGGCAGAAACACAGCATTCAGACCAATTTGGAGCGCGGGATTGATGTCGCTGCGCGGGCTGTTGCCCACCATCCACCCGTGCGTCTTCACAATTTTGAATTGCTCGACCATGCGTTCGTACACCGCCGGATCTTTTTCCAGCACGATTTCGATCGCATCAAAATATGGCTGCAGTCCCGAACGCTCCACCTTCGCCGCCTGCTCGGCGGGCTCGCCCTTGGTCAACAAAATCAGCCGGTGATGCTTTGCCAGATACGCCAGCGTTTCCGGCACGCCGTCTAGAATGTGCGGAGGTGTCGCTTCCAGCTCGGCCGCCATCCGTTCGATTTCCTGTACGAGTTCGCGACGCGCCGCGTTTCCCGCGAGCTTCATGTACGTGTCTTCCAGCGACCGGCGAAAGCTCCGCACGCCGTATCCGTGCTGGCGGATATTTCTTCGCTCGGTTTCATTCAGGATGTGGCGGATATATTCGCGCGTGTAACCCAGATGCTCCAGCTGGGTGATGAAATGATCGATCGTCTTCTCAAAGAAAATATTGTTTTCCCAGAGAGTGTCGTCCGCGTCGATCAGAATTGTCTGGCGTGCCATTCAGCTTCCCGAGGTTTGATTTTCCCGCCGCACCACTTCACGTTTGAGCATGCGCCCGCGACAAAACTTTACGACGCGCTCGCTTTCCTCACGCCCGCCGCGATTTTTTCCAGAATCGCGCGCCCGATCTGCTGTGTTTCGCCGAACCGCGCCAGATAATCCTGAAAATGGTGATTCAATTCCTTCGCTGTCGTGGGATCGAGCTTCGTCCTCAAGATCATGTCGCGCAAATGCACCGGATGTGGCAGCACCGCGTCGTCACGCAGTTCTTCCAGTGCAGTAGCCGGATCGTAGTGATACATGGCTCCTCCTTCACCGAGCGCGAAGAAAGATTCTACTCTGTTTCGGAAGGTTTACAGAAGGATCGTCACGCCGTAGCGGGAAGAAATTCGTACCGGTCGATGCGCGCGGCCACTCCGCGGCGCCCGTTGTGCGGTTCCACGCGCAATACTTTCGCGTAGCACCGGATGTTTACATCTCCTGCGAGAGTAATCTGCTGCGGCAGCGTCAGCACAAATTCAATCGGCGCGCCTTTTTCCACCGCTACTTCTTCGATCATGAAATACAGCCCGCGAAAACTCACGTCGCGCGTTTGCCCCTGCTTTTCCAGGATGCTGTCTTCGGCCGAAAAGCGTACCTTCAGCGGAAGCATCATCGAAAACCGGCGTGCGGCACGGCGTTCGGTTTCTTTGTCCATCAACCCTCCGCGGGGCGTTCCGATGGCGTCACGCTATCATCGAGCCAACCCGTGCGCAATGCATTTTCAACCCTACCCGCCGCGCCCGGATGCCGTACGGAGCGATCGAGTGTTCGCGATTCATTCGCGTTTTCGCGCGTCCAGTAACCGGTTGGGCGAACAAATGCGCAACCGTTTGACGCCTGCCCTCACTGCGGCTACGATGATTCCCAATGACCCGGGTGGCCACCTCAGTCGATCTCCGGAAAAATCCAAGAGCGCGCCTGAAGCTTCCTGCACGCATTCGTTGGCGCGGCCCTCTCGGCATGCGCCTGGAATCCACCTTCACCGTGGATGTTTCTCGCGGCGGCCTGCTCGTCCAGCGCCTGGAAGATTGCGACGTCCAATCCCGCGTCTGGGTGGCATTTCCCTTCGATAAATCTTCCACCGCGCCGCCCCAACCGGAAACTCCCGCTCGCGTCGTCCGCGTGCAAGACGCGCCCGGCGGCGGCTACCGCGTCGCGCTGCAACTCGATGTGCCCGAACGCGTTCCGGCTCGCCCTCGTGGCCGCGAACGCCGCTCCTCCGCGCGCATCCCTTTCGCTTTGCCGATTTTCGTTCGCGCCGCCGGTTCGCCCTGGCCCGAAGAATCCATGACCCAGGATATTTCCCGCGCCGGCGCTCGCTTTGAAACCGCCAACATTTATGCTGCCGGCGATTCCGTGCTGGCGAAAATTCCCTGGGGCGATTGGGAACGCGCCGGAGAAATGACCGCTCGCATCGTCCGCGTCGAAGCAGCTCCCATTTTGCCTGGCCCCGCGCCGCGCTCCAATCCCACCGCCGGCTCCAGCGGAATTCTTTCCACCGTTTCGATTCGCTGGGATTCGCCTCCGAAAAAGTGACCTGCGCTTCCCGCAGCTGCTAAACTTTTAACCGCAAACTTCATGGCCGACGTATTTCATCGCACATTTTTTCTCGACGGTCCCGCCGGCAAGCTCGAAGCCATGCTGTGGACCAGCGCGCTCGATACTCCCCCGATGGCCGCGGTCGTTTGCCACCCGCATCCGCTGTTTGCCGGAACGATGCACAATAAAGTCGTCTATCAGGTGGCGAAAACTTTGCATCGCCACGGATTTCCGGTTTTGCGTTTCAATTTTCGCGGCGCGGGACTTAGCGAAGGCACACACGCTCGCGGCATTGGCGAACAAGACGACGTGAAAACGGCGATCGACTATCTCGCCGCCGAATTTCCCTCGGTTCCGCTGCTGCTCGCCGGATTCAGTTTCGGTTCCTGGGTCGGATTGCGCGTAGGATGCGAGGACGCGCGCGTGGAAAAGTTGATCGGCTTGGGAATTCCGGTGGACCGCATGGACTTGAACTATTTGCGCGACTGCGGAAAACCAAAACTGTTCCTGCAGGGCGCGAACGATCAGTTCGGCTCACAACAAAACGTGGAAAATCTGTACGCCACTCTGCCCGAACCGAAATCGCTGGTGATCGTTCCCGACGCCGATCATTTTTTCGCCGGCCATCTGGAAAAAGTCGCCGAAGCCATCGACGCTTGGCTCGATCCCATCCGCCGGTAGGTTAGCCAATCGTGGCTGACCGTCGGCCAAACTTTGGTCTGGCCGCTTTCCCTTCCACTTCGCCGCAACGCTCTCACGGAGCCAAAAGTGGGTTGGACGGTCTTGTCTGACGGTTGGTCAGACTTCAGTCTGACCGCCTTTCGATAAACGCGCGCGCATCGGCGACCACCCCAGCGCAGCCGCAACGCCGCGATCCCTCTCAGCCCTTCTGCTCGAACAATCTCATAAACTGCTCGCGGCTGGCCGGCTCAACGCTCAATAATTCCAAGTTCGTTTTCACGTGCCCCACGCGGCTCATTCCCACCAGCGCCGTCGTTAGCCCCGGCACCGATCGCGCAAACTGCAGCGCCAGCGTCGAACCTTCCTTCAATCCCAGTGCCGCGGCCACAAATCCCGGCAAATTTTTCGTCAGCTGGCCTTGGAGCAGCGCCGCGCTCGTGACCAGCGCAATTCCAAACGTCCGCGCCGCTTGCACCATCGGCACCGCTTTTCCGTTCACCATCTGGTTCGGCCGGGTCAACGCTTCCGGCATCGCCAGATTGAACGGCAGCTGCACAAATCGAAAGTGGTGATCGTCGCCGGCCACGTCTTTCGCAATCGCCACCATTTCTTCCAGCGACAGATAGCCTTCGACCTTCGGATCTTCGCGAAACGCGTTCCACGTGGCCATTCCGTACGCGCGGATTTGCTGCGCGGTGACCGCCGATTCCAGGAACAAAAATGCTTCGCGGATGCGCGCCTTGAATTCACTGCGCGAAATTTCGCTCAGCTGCGTTTCCGGATTGTGCAGGTAGAAAACGTCGATCGTCTGGATGCCCAGATTTTTCCGGCTGCGCTCCAGTTGATCCGCCAGGTATCCGGGAGCCATGCAGTGGCAACCCGCGGCGATTTCGTCGGTGCGAAAAATTCCCTTCTCCAGAAATTCGCGCGCGAAATACACATTCGGATCGGCCGGCATGTCGCCATCCGGCGTCAAAAATCCGGCCTTTGTGCACACCAGGATTTCGTCGCGCGAAAACCCCTTGGCAAACAGTTCGCGCAATGCCGCGCCCACCGACCGCTCGCTGCGCTGCAATCGGTAATTGATCGCCGCGTCGACCACGTTGATTCCACCCTCCACCGCCGCGACGATCGCTTCGGTGTAGGCCTTGTCGGTCGCCGCATCCGGCTCTCCCAGATACGTGCCGATGCCGATCGACGAAAGCACCAGCCCGCCGCGAATCTCGCGGAAATATCCGGCCGCGCTTCGGCCCTGAAATTTCGCCGCGTACCGCAGCGTGCCTTCCGCCGTGGCCGAACCGGATTTCAAATCTGTGGGGAATGACGCCGCCGAAGACATGCTCGAAAAACCCTATCCTTTTTGCGCAGGTAAAATCGCGGGAAGTATATCAGAAGCCCCGGAAATCAGGCTCAAACGCTCGCCCGCACACTGCCTAGTCTCGCAAAGTCCGCGCCATGCACCGAATTCGCGCTTGCACTCTAACCGGCCGTCGCCCGGCCCGGAGGAGTTCCTCCGCCCAGTCCCTGCGCCGCGATCAGCTCACGCGCTTCGCGCTGAATTTCCGGCAGCTTCTGCAGAAACCAGTAAGCTCCTGCAATCGCGCCCGCTCCACCGATCGCTACCGTCCACGGCGCGCCGATTTTTTCCGCCATCGCACCGGCAAACAGCGACCCCAGCGGCGCCATTCCCATGAACATCATCGTGTACACCGCCATCGCGCGCCCGCGCAGTTTGTCCGGCACCATCGACTGAATCAGCGTGTTCGATCCCGACATTTGCAGCATCACTCCGTACCCCACCGGGATCATCAGCGCCACCGACAACCAGAAAATCTTTGACAGCGAAAACAGGATCAGCGACGCGCCGAATCCCATCGCCGAAAACGCGATCACTTTTCCAAGTCCTCGCACCCCGCGCCGCATTGCCAGCGTTAACGCGCCCAGCAGCGCGCCCACTCCGCTCATGCCCATCAGAATTCCCAGTCCGTGCGCCCCGCGATGCAGCACCGTATCGGCGAACACCGGCATCAGCACGCTGTACGGCACAGCCACAAAGCTCACCACGCCGATCAGCATCACTAGTGCCAGAATCGGCGCCGTGTGTTGCACGAAATGAAAACCTTCCTTGATGTGCTCGTACGGCGAGGATTGCTGCGCCGCGCGCTTCCAAGGTTCCAGGTTCATGTGCAGCAGTCCGGCGATCACCGCGATGTAACTCACCGCGTTCGCGAAAAAACACCACCCCTCGCCGATTTTCGCCACCGTAATTCCCGCGATCGCCGGCCCGATCACCCGCGCGCCGTTGAACATCGACGAATTCAGCGCGATCGCATTCATCAGGTCGTCGCGCGACACCATCTCGATCAAAAACGATTGCCGTGCCGGCACGTCAAACGCGTTCACCACTCCCAGCAGCGCCGCCAGCACGATCACTTCCCACACTTTCACAATGTGCATCAGAGTCAGCGCCGCCAGTGCAAACGCCAAAATCATCGACGCCACCTGCGTGCAGATCACCACGCGATGCCGGTTCCAGCGGTCCGCGGCCAATCCGCCCAGCGGCGCGAAAATGAAAATCGGAATTTGTCCCGCGAATCCCACCACACCCAGCAGCAGCGCCGAACCCGTCAGCGAATACACCAGCCAAGCCTGCGCGATGTTCTGCATCCACGTGCCGATCAGCGAAATCATCTGCCCGCTGAAGAACAATTGAAAATTCCGGTGCCGCAACGAGCGGAACATATCCTTCAAGCGCGAGCGAGGACTGGAATCCTGCTGCGATTCGGCAGGCGGCGGAGAAACTTCGGTGCCAACGGAAGAAGCCATCTACTTAATTGTACGACGCAATCGCGCGCGCGCCAGTTTCGTTCGCCGCGGGTGTGCGGTTCTCGCAGTCGCGGTTTTCGCAGACGCGTTGGTCGCAGCGCCACATTTCAATTGGGAGCAGGTTCCACCGGCCGCGTTTCCGGCGGCGGCGCCAGCAATCGGTTGCACGCCCGCATAATTCGTCGGTACGGCCACACCCGATCCTTAAACAATATCTCGCCGTCGCGCGGCTTCGAGTAGAACCAGCGTGACACCAGCGACAAGTGCTCCGGCAAATCGCTCGCCGCGTGTTTCATTCCGAAACGCGCCCGCCATTCCGCCGGCGTTTGCGGATTTTCAATCACCACCGGCTTCGTTACCTCTCGCGCCGTCCCGCCGCCTTCCGTTACCGCTTCGTTTTCGAATAATTCCGGCTCGAGCGCGCGTTTCAGCACCGCTTCGGCCGACCGCGGCTCCGATGTCACATCGCCGAAATTCAAGAACAGCGGCGCGGCCAGTACGCCGCCCAGCACGGGAAACGCCGCAATCACTTTTTCTTCCGCGGCCTTCTGCAGAATCACGGCGTTCAGGTTTTCGATCCGCCGCGCAATTTCCGGCAAACCGCGCAGCGCGTCGCTCGCCTTATCGAGTCGCTTGTGCAGCAGCGCCGCTCGCTCGAAATCGAGCGCCTCGCTGGCCCGCTCGCGTTCCTGCTCGAGCGATTCCATCAGCCACGCGCCCGAACTTTCCAGTGTCGCCAGCACGTCGCCCATTTCGCGGTCGTACTCCTGTTTGGTGCAACCCGCAAAACACGGCGCCAGGCACATCTTCATTTCCGAATAAATGCATCCCGGAAACTCGGGATCGCGCAGAATTTTGATCTGGCACCGGCGCGTCTTGAAGAGGTCCAGAAATCCGTTGCTGAATTCCTCGGCGAACTGCCGCGACGGAAACGGACCAAAATAAAATCCCTCGTCGCCGCGGATTTTGCGCGTCACGTAGCAGCGCGGATACGAATTCCGCAGATTCACCTTCAGCACCGCCGGCGGCCGCAGCCGCATCACCTCGCGGTAGCGCGACGGAAACAGCGCCCGCGCATTCTCATACAGCGCGATCGACTGCTCGAATTTCGATCCCGTCACGCGGTAGCGAATCCCCGCCACCACTTCGCGCAGATTCAGGCGCTTCGATTGCGCTTCCGCGCGCCCCAGCAATCGTTGCGCCGCCGCACGGATGTCCGCCGTCCGCGCCAGGTACGGCCGCGCGCCCTCTGCTTTCATGGCCAGCAGAAACACGCCCGCCCGCGCCGGTAGCGCTTCGAAAAACTCCAGATCGAACGCCGGTTGAAATTCCTGCTCGCTATCGAGTTGCAGCATCGCGAACAGAATACAACGACTGGCCGCGCCGCCACAGCCGCGCCCCTCTCCGCCGCCACCAACCGCCCCGCGCCCGCTCACTGACACGCTCACTGACCCACTCGTAGCTCAGGCAGTCGTGCCTGAGTGCACCCCTCTGAAGAGGGGTGCAGGTTCAGCCATGCATCGCGCAGCAGAGCCGCTTCCGGATCCCACCCCAGCCTGCCAGCCCGCACCGCACTCGCCAGCCTATCTTGCCAGTCTGCCTTGCAAGTTTGCCTGCCGTTCTGTTACACTCCTCCCATGCCGAGAAAAACCATCGAAG
Source organism: uncultured Acidobacteriota bacterium (assembly GCA_963719065.1). Taxonomy (GTDB): domain Bacteria; phylum Acidobacteriota; class Terriglobia; order Acidiferrales; family UBA7541; genus Palsa-295. The sequence goes on from CAVRAM010000002.1 coordinate 564,491, forward strand.
CCTCCGCCATCGAACTCGCTCAGTCCATCGGCCTGCTCATCCGCCGCGTCCGCTCCGCCGCCGCTTCGCACGAACTTTCGCTTACCGAAGCCGCCGTCCTGAAACGCCTCGATCTCGACGGCCCATCCACCACCGCCGATCTGGCCCGCGCCGAATGCATGAAACCGCAATCGATGGGCTCAACCATCGCAACTCTGGAAGAGCAGGGCCTCGTCGAACGCAAACCTCATCCCACCGACGGACGCCAGTTGAGCGTTCACGTCACCGCCAAGGGCCGCGCCGTGCGCATCAGCCAGCGCGACGCAAAACGCACCTGGATCGCCGAAGCCATTGCCCAGCTCGACGAATCCGATCGCGAAACTCTTTTCCGCGCCGGTGAAATCATGCGCAAGCTGGCCGCAAAATGACTCAGCCGTGCGCCGCGGCCGAATCCACGCCCGCCCGTCCACCGACGGGACTCGCGCGATTCGCGCACGCCTGGCGCGCTCTGCGCCACCGCAATTTTCAGCTCTACTTTTTCGGCCAAGGAATTTCGCTCGTCGGCACATGGATGACGCGCCTCGCCACCGGCTGGCTCGTCTATCGCCTCACGCATTCCGCGTTGCTGCTCGGCGTGGTCAGCTTCGCCGGACAAATCGTCGCCGTGCTGCTCGGCCCGTTCGCCGGAGTCTGGGTCGAACGCCTCGAGCGCCGCAAGCTGCTCGTCTGGACGCAAGTGCTCGCCGCGATTCAATCTCTCGCCATGGCCGCGCTCACTCTCGCGCACGTGATCACGCTCTGGGAAATCATTGCTCTCGCCGCATTCCAAGGCCTGATCAACGCCTTCGACATGCCCGGCCGCCAATCCTTTTTGGTTCAAATGGTCGAAGATCCCAACGACCTTAGCAACGCCATCGCGATCAACTCGTCGATGGCCAACGGCGCTCGCCTGATCGGCCCGGCCATCGGCGGATTTCTGATCGCCGCGGTCGGCGAAGGCTGGTGCTTCCTTCTCGACGGCCTCAGCTACCTCGCCGTGATCGCTTCCCTGCTGGTGATGCGCATATCCGCGCAGACCATTCGCCGCCAGGCCGCCAGCCTGCTCGAACAGATGCGCGAAGGCTGGGACTACGTCCGCAATTTTCGCCCGATCCGCACCATCCTCGCGCTTTTCGCGCTCACCTGCCTGATGGGCTATCCGTATATGGTTTTGCTTCCGGTATTCGCGCGCGAAATGCTCCATGGCGGAGCGCGCACGCTCGGTTCGCTGAGCGCAGCGTCCGGCACCGGTGCTCTCATTTCCGCGATTTCTCTGGCCGCTCGCCGCTCGGTTATCGGACTCGAACGCATGCTGCAAATCGCCGCAGCCACGCTCGGCGCCGCGCTCATCGCCTTCGGACTTTCGCGCAGCGTCTCGCTTTCCCTGCTGCTTCTGGTGTTCGCCGGCTTTGGCTTGATTCAAGGCGCCGCCGTCACCAACACGCTTCTGCAGTCGCTGGTCAGCGAAGATAAGCGCGCTCGCGTGATGAGCTACTACACCATGACTTTTTTCGGCGCGTCTCCCATCGGAAGTCTCGGCGCCGGCATCCTCGCGCACCACATCGGCGCGCCGCACACCGTGATGCTCACCGGAGCGTTTTGCATCGCCGGCGCAATCCTCTTCTCGTTTCAAATCCCGAAACTGCACGCCGAAATGCACGCCGTGTATCGCGAAAAGGGTTTGTTGCCCGTGGAGCAGCTGGACGAACTCGCGGAAGAAAGCGAATTGGTGGTTTGAGCGCTCATAAAATTTTTGGCAGAGCTTGAAAGGAGAAATCTCAGTGACCTGGCACAGCTACGTTGCAAGTTTCCTGGCGGGAATGTTTCTCACCAATTTCGTTCCGCACTTCGTCAAAGGAGTGTGCGGCGACCGCTTCCCCACTCCGTTCGCCAAGCCTCCCGGCAAAGGCCTGTCGTCACCGACCGTCAACGTAGCCTGGGCGCTGCTGAATTTGGTGATCGGTTTTTTTCTGTTTCGCGCCGGAAACGTTGCCAGCGGAGACAACACCGCTCTCGCCATCTTCTTCGCCGTGAGTGCGATCCTCAGCCTGCTGATGAGCGCCCGCTTCGCCTCAAAGCACAGCGACTAACGAGGCGGCATGCGACCGCCACCTGTAGCGGCCGGTTCGCCGAATCCGCGAAGCGGGCGAATTTTTCCGCGGTGCCAGCACAGCGTTTAGCTCCGTTGAACCCGTCGCAAGCCGCGCTTCGTAGCCCGAAACAAAAAATCGCGCGACAAGCCAGCGCGAGAAAGTCCGCACCACCAACGCGCGCTACCGCCGATCAACGTCAACCATCCATCACTCGGCCGTCAGCTCGACCGATACACAACGCAACACACGCAAAATCACAGGAGCCACCATGCCACTCACGCAACTCGACCCCATCGCCGCACTCATCGTCATCGATCTTCAAAAAGGGATTGTCGCCCTGCCCACCGCACAACCCGCCGCCGCGATCGTCCAGCGCTCCGCCGAACTTGCCCGAGCGTTCCGCCGTCACAATCTTCCCGTTGTTCTGGTCAACGTCACCGCCGCCGCCCCCGGCCGCACAGACACTCCGCGCCCCGTCCGCGATTTTCCGCCCGACTGGGCCGAGCTCGTTCCCGAACTCGACCGCCAGCCCTCCGATCACTTGGTTTCAAAACAACGCGTCGGCGCGTTTCACGGCACCGACCTTGACGCATATCTCCGCAGCTGCGGCGTCACGCAAGTAATCCTCACTGGCATTTCTACCACCGCCGGAGTCGAATCCACCGCCCGCAGCGCCGCCGACCTGGGCTATCACGTCGTATTCGCCACCGACGCGATGACCGACATGAGCGCCGAAAATCACGCGCACGCCATCGCAAAAATCTTCCCCCGCTTCGGCCAGTGCGATTCCACCGCCGCCATCCTCGCTCAGCTGAATGTTTGCTTAATTAAACTTTGAAAAACTTTTCGCTCGCGAATTACCACGGCACCGTCCCGCCGGTCTCGAAGAATTTTCCAGTGGGACCGTCGGCGTCGAGGAGCGCCACTCGGATCGTTTCCGCCGCGCCCTCTTCCACGGTTTGCGTGCCGCGATTTTGATTCAGGTCCGTCGCGGTGAAGCCGGGATTCACCGAGTTCACTTTCACGTGGGTTCCCTCGAGTTCGAGTGCAAGCTGCGCCGTCATCATATTCATCGCCGCCTTCGACGCTGAATATCCGATCGCGCGCACGTGACTGAACTTCCAGCCCGGCGTGGTGTGGCCGGTGATCGAGCCAAGCTCGCTCGACACATTCACAATGTTCGCAGCCTTCGATTTTTTCAGCAGCGGCAGCATCGCCTGCGTCACCGCCAGCGCGCCGATAAAGTTCGTTTCCAGAGTCGTGCGGACGGCTTCAATTTGCGTTGTGCTCGGCGCGCCGTCGCGACCTAGCGCCGCGATGCCTGCGTTGTTCACCAGCACGTCCAGGTGCCCGAATTCGCGTTCGATCTCTTTCGCTACTTTCGCGATCGTCTCGTGCTTGGTCACATCCAGCTCCACGTGACGCGCGTCCACGCCCTCCGCCTTCAATTTTTTCTCCGCGGCTCGTCCCAGCTCCGCGTTTCGCGCCGCAACCACTACCGTGTATCCCGCTTTGCCCAACTGTCGCGCCACTTCAAATCCAATACCTTTATTCGCGCCGGTGATTAAAGCTACTCGCTTCGTTGCGTCCGCCATCGAGTGCCTCCGCAGTCCGATATGAATACGCACCATCAGATGCGCGTGCGACACGATTGATTCGGACACCCCAATCGGTTCGGTTTGCACTCTGCGCGGCGGGGAAACTAGCGGATCACTTCGGAGCCACGTCGTACAGCCGGAATTCATCTTCGAATATCGCGGCCAGCTGGTTTTGCTGCGTGAACTGCACCAGCTTTGTCCCGCTCGAAAATCCCACGGTCGAAGGTAATCGCCGCGCGTATTGCACGCTACCGAGCACCCTGCCGGATTCAAGATCGCGCACTTCGACGCCAGGATTTGCAACGTGGTGCGTTTCGCTGAGCGCGTCCCACCAGGTTTCGCCGTATCGATCGGTACTCACCGCCACGTAGCGGCTGTCTTTCGAGATCGAAACGCGCCACAGCATATCGTTCTCGCTCTTCGCCGGAGCATTCCAAATCTCTTTGCCGTCGGAATACCGCAGAACTTTTACTTTTGATTTTGGATAGTCTCCGCCAAGGCTGAGCACGATTAATTGTTGATTCGGCGAGAGCAGTATTTCGTGAATCGCCTGATCGATTTTCAACGATCGACGCACGGCGCAGTTCGGCAGATCCATTTCGGAAAAGATTTGATCGTCCACAAAGTACGACTTCGACGCGTAGAAGAATCGGTTCTCATCGGCTTCGAGTTTCATTTCGAACGTCGCGTCGCCTGTCGGCGTTCGGGGCACCGTGCATCGCGTGCGAACAGCCATCGTCCGGGCATCGAACTCAACGAACTCGATCGTGCGAGCGCCCTTCGGCTCTCCGCTTTCAACCGCTTCGACCCGATACAGCGCGCCCACTCGACGGTCGTCGCTGCTCAGATCCGCCGAAACCAATCGCGCACGAAACTTTGCTGGAGGAAATAGTCCGTCGGCACTCGTGCGCCGCAGCTCTGAAAGATGGTGCCCATCGAGGAAAACCAGGTCCGGCCCGATCGAACTCAATACTTCCACAGGATTGTTGCTGAAAGCGATCAGTTCCGGAGCTTCGCCCGTGGTTTGCGCCATCACTCGCCCGCTCGGCAGATCAATCAACGCCAGCGATTTCTTCACGCAACGCAGCGGGCTTTTACATCCTGTACCGTCGTCACTCCACAATTCGCTCGCGAGAGACCGGCCATCGGGCGAAAGCGTGAAATGAGTCTGCGGCTCGTCCGCCTGCAGCGAAAGACCGAGTACGCCGCGCAGGTCGTACCGTTGCGTTTGGCGCAGATTTACGGCGCCGCCACCGCCCTGCGCGTCGGAAAAAGCGCTGAACGCCACGCCGAAAATCGCAACCAAGCAAAGAGTTTTCATCGGCACTCGCGGAATGCTGGGATTGAGGCATGCCCTTGCATTCGTAGTTCCACCATTTCGCGCGGGAAACTCTTTCGATTCAATCGCACTTCAGGCCAGGGCGTCGTCATAATCCGACACGTGCACCCCGAACGTTACATGTTTAGGACGGTCCGCGGCTTAAACATATATAGATAGATCGATTCTGCAGCCAGGTGTGGGGACGCGCTCAGGCGCGAGACACCGTACACTGTCGTCCAGAATGGGAAAACGAATCGCCATCGCACTCCTCATAATTGCCGCGGCGCTTGTCGCTATCGCAGGTTTCTGGACGGTTTCGTACCCAGACGCCTACGACTCAAAAAACATGAAGCACGTGCTGTGGAAGCATGGCCTCTACCATCTCAATTCTGCCTCCGTCCTCTCCGGACTTGCGGCCGATCCCCAACGCGACCAGTTCGTCATCGGCCGTTCGAAAGAAGAAATTGAAGCGATACTGGGTCCTCTCGTCCCGATCCGCACCTCCGGTCATTACATTCCCTCATGCTGGACGAATGCTCGATGGCCCGAAGATCACATCTTCTTTGTCGACAAAGATTATTGGTGGTACGTAGTCTTTGCGAAAGGCCGCGCGGTGGAGTTCAACGTCGCGAAGGGTTGCTAAGTCAATCCGTCGGATCGAAGAGTAGTTTTTTAAATCCTCTAATACGACTTCAAAACCCACGACGAAATCACCAGGCGCTGAATCTCGCTGGTTCCTTCGTAGATTTCGGTGATGCGCGCGTCGCGGTAGTTGCGTTCCACTGGATATTCGCGGCTGTAGCCGTTGCCGCCGTGAATCTGAATCGCGCGATGCGCCACGCGCGTGGACATTTCGCTCGCGAACAGTTTCGCGATCGACGCTTCCATCGAAAAGCGCGCTCCGCTGTCCTGCTTCCACGCCGCCTTCCGGACCAGCAACCGCGCCGCGTCGATTTCGGTGGCCATATCCGCCAGCATGAACTGAATCGCCTGAAAATCCGCGATCGGATGCCCGAACGCCTGCCGCTCGTGCGCGTAGGCCAGCGCCGCGTCAAACGCGCCCTGCGCAATTCCCACCGCCTGTGACGCTATTCCGATTCGCCCGCCGTCGAGCGTCGTCAGCGCAACCTTATATCCTTCGCCCTCGGCGCCCAGCCGGTTCGCCACCGGCACTTCGCAATCGGTGAACGAAAGTTCCGCGCAAGCCGTCGCGTTGATTCCCAGTTTCTTTTCTTCTTTGCCCACCGCGAATCCCGGCGTCCCTTTTTCGATCACCAGCGCGGTAATTCCCTTCTCGCCCTTTTCCGGATGCGTATTCACGTACACCACGGCTGCATCGGCCACGCCGCCGTTGGTGATCCACGCCTTGGTGCCGTTCACCACATACTTGTCGCCCTTCAGCACGGCTTTGGTTTTCAGCGCCGCCGCGTTCGAACCGGCCTGCGGCTCGGTGAGCGCGTAACATCCGATTTTTTCGCCGCGCGCGTACGGAGTCAGCAGCCGCTTTTTCTGCTCGTCGGTTCCAAACCGGTAAACCGGATCGCAGTACAGTGAATTCTGCACCGACAAAATCGCGCCAGTCGAAGCGCACCACTTCGAAATTTCCTCGATCACGATCGCGTAGCTGATGTGATCCATCCCCGCGCCGCCGTATTCCTCCGGCATGGCCACGCCCGTCAGCCCCAGCTCCGCCGCCTTGCGAAACGCTTCGCGCGGAAATTTCCCGGTCTCATCGTTTTCGCGCGCGATCGGCTTAATCTCCGCCGCCGCGAACTCCCGCACGCTCTTCTGCAGCAACTGTTGTTCTTCACTCAGTTCCAGGTTCACGATGGCAGCCTTTCAGAATTGGGCAAATCTGCACGAACCTAAATTTTAGGCTTAGGGAGGATGATAAGAAAGCGGAAACACCGTCGCACCCGCCGCAATCGCGTTTAGAGGTTCACAACCGTAGGTACCGGAGCAGCCTGTGGCGGAGCCGCCGGCGCAGCCTCTCGCGGCAGCAAACTCACGCGAAAATCGCCGAACTGTTCATCGATCACATTGGTGTAAATCACAAACAATCCCACCGCGCCGTTCACCATCGTTCCAACCAAAAGCTGCAGCGTCTGGTACAGCGCCGGCATACGGCTGAACGCGCCCAGCAAGGCGCCCGTCGGAAAGCCCACCACGAAAGCCGCGATCAATCCGTAAATCAACGTCCGCCATGAATACGCGAACCACACTCTCGCCACTCGTCCCCAGGTGTAGGGCGCCGGTTCCCCGTCGCCCACAATCTCGCCGAGCGTCAGCTTCAGCCTGAAATTGCGAAACGACTTCCGCAAAACGAAGTACATCACCAGCAGCGTCGCGCTGTACTGAAACACAAATGGGCCGGCCAGCGATATCAGTCTCACCGTATGCGCGTCCAGCACCGATTCGCGATAGAGATAAATCCCCCACGCACTCAGCAAAAATGTGAGCGCTCCCGCAAGCAGCGTCACCTTCCAGAAAATCGCCCACCAGATCCGCAGTCCATGCCCAAACGTCGGCTGGATGTAGTCGTTCGCAGCCACCTCTGTGTGAGGCAAATCCGCAGCTGCATTGTAAATGGAAGGAGTTTCCGGCATCGCAATTGGCGGGGATTGTGCTGCGAGGTACGGGTGATGTCAAGCAACAAAAAATCTACGCTTCGAGCGCCGCCCGCAGTTTCTGATACGTGGTTACCAAATCTTCCGGCTCCACGCGCGTTTCGCCGACGACCGTCATGAAGTTCGCATCGCCCGCCCATCGCGGCAACACATGCAGATGAATATGCCCCGTCACGCCGGCGCCCGCCGCGCGACCCAGATTCATTCCCAGGTTAAATCCTTCGGGTCGATAGGTTTTCTCGAGCGCGGTTTTCACTTTCTGCGACAGCACCATCATCTCCGCCAGCGTCGCAGGCTCTGCCGCCGACAGATCGCCCACATGCGCGTATGGAACCACCATCACGTGGCCGGACGTGTATGGAAACGCGTTCAAAATAATGAAATTTTTCAGTCCGTGGAAAACAATCAGGCTTTTTTCGTCGTCTTTCGCGGCAACTGCATCACAGAAGATACAGCGGTCATCTTTCCCGGCGTTTGCGATGTACCGGTAACGCCACGGCGTCCACAGATAATCCATATCCGATTCCGCGGCCTATTCGTGCGAGCCGTGATCCGAACCCGCAGCGCGCGGATTGTTCACGTAATCTTTCAATTCCTTGCTCGGCTTGAAGTACGGAATCTTTTTCGGCGGCACTTCCACTTTCGCGCCGGTCTTCGGATTTCTTCCCGTGCGCCCGCGCCGCTCGCGCGTGCGAAAACTTCCAAATCCGCGAATCTCGATCTTGTCGTCCGCCTGCAGCGCCCCGATGATGCTCTCGAAGATCGTCTCCACCACCGCCTCGGATTCCTTCCGCGGCAATTCGGTCACGCGCGTCACTTCTTCGACCAGTTCGGCCTTGGTCACGGTGTGTTCTTTGTGCGCGTGTTCGGGGTGATTTTGTGGGGCAGTGTCTGCCATGGGTTGAGACTCTCCTCTAATTTTCCGTTGAGGCCGGGCTTCGCGCGGGCGGGGCGACGCGCTGCATGTCCTTGCATATCACCAATCTACCGTCAGGTAAACTATTTTCGTTTGACGGCGGCTCGCCCCGATCGCGTCCAGGCGCCTCGATCGGCGCCCTTCGACCGTTACGATGCCTGCAGTTTCGCCTTAATCGCGTCGCCAATCGTGGCCGTCGGCGACGATTTCGCTGCCTTGGACGTTGACCGGAACGTCTCGATTTCCTGGCGCTCCTGCTGCTTCTGCGCGGCGCGGTAACTCAAGCTGATCTTGTGCTGCTCCGGCTCGAGCCGCAACACTTTGAAGTCGTACTCGTTGCCGGCGGTGAGCACGGCCGTCACGCGGGCGCCGCGCTGCGCCTTGTCGCCTGAACTTCCGGCCGCCGCGCCGCTTGGCTTATCGCGATCCCGGTCGCGATCGCCCTTCGGACGCCGCTCCTCAATCTCCGAAATGTGGCAAAGCCCCTCGATTCCTTCCGCCAGCTGCACGAACGCCCCAAAATCCGTCGTCCGCGCCACTTTGCCCTTAATCACTTCGCCGATCTTGTGCGCCGTGAACCAATCGTTCCAGATGTCCTTCACCTGCTTGATGCCCAGCGACAACCGCCGGTTCGCCGAATCCACCTTCAGCACTTTCGCTTCAACCGCATCGCCCTTCTTGAACTTGTCGCTTGGATGCTTGATCCGCTCCGTCCAGCTCACATCGCTGATGTGGATCAGCCCTTCCATGCCCTCTTCAATCTCCACGAACGCGCCAAAATCGGCCAGGTTGCGAATCTTTCCGTGGACAATCGTCCCCACCGGATACTTTTCCGCCGCGGCATTCCACGGGTCGGGCTGCGTCTGCTTCAATCCCAACGAAATCCGGCGCTGATCCGTTTTCACTTCCAGCACCACCACCTCAACCTCGTCGCCGACCTTCACCACTTTCGACGGATGCTTGGTCCGCTTCGACCAGCTCATCTCGCTGACGTGCACCAGGCCTTCGACTCCCGGCTCGATCTGCACGAACGCGCCATAATCCGTCACGCCCACGATCTTTCCGGTCACTTTCGTGCCAACAGGAAACCGCTCCGGCACCGTCGCCCACGGATCGGGGAGCAGCTGCTTGCGCCCCAGCGAAATCCGCTGCTTTTCCTTGTCGAACTTCAGCACCTGCACTTGAATCTCGTCGCCGGCCTTCACAATCGTCGAAGGATGAGGCACGCGTCCCCAAACCAGATCACTTACGTGAAGCAGTCCGTCCATGCCGCCTAAATCGACGAACACGCCGTAATCCGTCACGTTCTTCACTTTGCCCGTTACCGTCGTGCCTTCGCTCAGCGAATCCAGCAGCGAACTCCGCTTGGCCTTCTGCTCTTCTTCCAGAATCGCGCGCCGGCTCACCACCACATTCCCGCGCTTGCGATTCAGCTTCAGCACGCGGACTTCGATTTCCTTGTCCTTCCACGCATCCAGATCGTGCACCGGACGCAACTCAATCTGCGACGCCGGCAAAAACGACCGCACACCGATATCGACTACGAGCCCGCCCTTGATCCGTTCGGTGACTTTGCCCTTCACCGTCTGATGTTCGCGGTAGCTCTTGTCGATCCGCTCCCATACGCGGCGGCGATGCGCGCGCACATGCGACAACAGCACATATCCATCTTTGTGCTCGCTCAGCCGCTCGACTTCAATCGTCTGCCCCGGACCAAACTCAATCGGGCTGCCCGAATCCGCAAATTCCTGCGCCGGAACCAATCCTTCGAACTTTCCGCCCACATCCACCACAACGCCCGCGTCGGTCACACTCACCACGCGTCCATCGAAAATTTCGCCTTCGGCCGCCACCGGCTCCGGCGTCGGGAACTGCTCGAGCAACTGCTCCATCGTCTCGTGGCTTTCGATTGCTTCCTTCGCTTCGGCTTGTTCTTTCGCGCGCGCCGCTTCGTGCGCCTCATGCGCTTCGTGCACATCCGCCACTGCCGCATGCACCGCAGGAGCATCCGCGGCCGCCGCTGCGGACGAATCCGCTGGCGCCGCAGTCGTCGCTGACGCTGCCGCAGACGCTGCCGCCGTTTCCAGAATCGGCGCGTGCGTCGGCGCTTCTTCCTCGATATTCACCGCGCCCGGATGCGCTTCCGCTGCGTGCGCCTCCGCTTCGGTCACTTCCACGCGCGTCTCCGCCGGAGGCTCAACCGCCGCTTCCATCACTGGCTCCTGCGCGCGCACCACGGCCGTTGCTGCTCCGCCGGCAGACACACCACGAGACCCATCGGATTGCACTGCGGGATTTGCTGCTACGGGATTTGCCGGCGTCTCGCTGGCGTTCTCCGCCAACTGATTCTCGTTCGCGGACGGTGCTTCGTTTGTGTCGTGTTCGGGTTGCATGGGGAGCGGCCTCCGTACAGATGCGTGCCCTGTTTGCCGATAGTCTGGCCTTGGTACCTCAAACCTGCTTGGGTTTGGTGCCAAGAAAGGGGAAAGAGCGCCCGCGCTCGAACGCTCTAGTCACGCCGATGATACCCGCCCGCTCCCAACACTGTCAACCAACGTTCGCCGTGGTACGCGAAGTACTCGGTGACGAATTTTTATATAATTTTTATGTCATTTCGCCTCACCGCGGATTGCCCGTAAGGCCTGCCGGTTGCTCGATGACGGGTTTCCGGCACTAGACCTTACGTGGTAAGCAATCCCGGACGAAACTTGGGTAGAGCCTGAGCACAACCGCCGTCGTGACACAACCAGGGTTGTCTGTTTGCGCGGTGCGCTGGTGAACGGCGTGATCAACGACCGAGGCGCGCGGCGGACGGTTGTATTGACGGATCTGCGCTCGAAAAGGTCGCGGCGGATTACACAAGGAAGGTGGGCTCCGCTCTTGTCTTGTAATAGTTCCCGGTGGGGTTTAAGAATTTTTATTATCGCATTAAATACGTATAGCAAATAGAACAAACAGATGTGATATATATCGTGGAGTCTGAATCATACCGACAAATTCATGACTCCCGACAAACTCCCTCTAACGATTCTTCTCCTTAAGCCGGAGCAAGTAGACCAAGCCAAGAGAATCCTTTCGGCAATCGGTTCAGTTGTCCCTCTCCGCGCGCCATACACCGGATACGTCGTATCGTTCCCAACGCCAGGCAACGTGCCTCCATGGATTACATCACTCAAATCCGTGGTGCAGGATCCCGAATTAGTGAGCGGTGCGAACTTCTCACCTTCAGCCATCATGGTTGTGCGCCAAAGCGGGCACACGTTCGCACTATCCTTTGGACGGGCTTATCACCGATTGAACTCCGACTGGTTTTATCCAGACTTCGGACTCAAGGTAGCCCTGAACGGAATCAAGCCAAGCAAGATACGCGAGATTCACGCTGAACAGGTATTTGCACGATGGCATACATCTACGGAGTCGGCTCCGCGGGCGGCGGCAGTGGAGGCGTTTGGCGTTGAGTTTGATCGGGATTTGGTCGCGAGAATTGCCGGTGAGTCAGCGACCAAAACTTTAGGTACTAAGATCGCCGGCGCCGAAAGTCTACGAATCGAGGCCAGCTTTTCAACATTTCCGAGCATTCTCGACAAAACGATAGCGCTATACCGAAGCCGCTCTTACAGGAATAACTTCCCCGAGATCGACAACCTCGAGGTTGTTACCGTCCCGCCGACCGTTCAGAAACTAAATGAAAAGCTAGAGGCTGCACTCGTGCCGAGAGACGCCGAGAAAAACATCGTGATGCTCACGCCCACTCGGAACCTTGACCAGGTTGTAGGGACTGCGTCGTACGTTGTCGGCCGAAAAGGAAGAAATCCAGTCACCATTCCGTTTCTGCGAGTAAACGCGTGGAAATCGTTACTGCAGGCAGCCGGCCTGCCGGCCACGGCACTCCAAGCTAAAGGCACCCCCATTCACTTTCTCGATGTAAACCGCGAGACAGTCTTTAAATCGAACGTCTTTGATTGCTTTGGGTACGAGACCGAGTTCAGAGGAAAGACCTACGTGCTTTCCGGTGGCGTTTGGTATTCGGTTGCACGCAACTTTATAAAGGATACGAATAAGGCCGTGAGAAAAATCGCGGCCCCACGGACACCGCTGGCAGCATGGAACGAAGTAGAAAGCGAGGAAGACTACAACCAACGCTGCGGAGAGCGCGATGGGTTCGTCAACTTTGATCGGTTGCCGCTTCGTCACGGCGGAGGTCAATCACAATTTGAGTTTTGCGATATCCTCCACCTCGAAAGCCGAACGCTTTACTTCGTCAAGAATGGGTCGCGCTCCAGTGGTATGAGTCACCTGTATGAGTAGGTTCGAAGGACTACGGAGATGCTATTCAGCGTTGATGACGCATATCGACGCAAGTTGGCGCCGATCTTGCGTGCCAAACACGCTAGCACCGAGTGGTTGGCTGACCGACCCAGACAGGGCGATTGGAATATTTGTTTGGTTTCCATGGGCCGTGAAAAGATGGAACTTCCGTTTTTTGCGCGGTGTGGCCTAGCCAAACTTTGGAGAGAACTGCGACGACAAGGCCACTTGGTTTCTTATCAAGCCGTATAACTTCAGGAAATCTGTTGCGCTCGTATGTCGCCTCGATTGATGTCTCCCCACCTTCACATCAAGGCACACTAGTTAAACGGTCGGCTTGTCGCTGTATGTCGAGTAAACGACCGTTAACTCCTCACCCGCTGAAATATCGCGAGCCGCGTAGAAGTCATAGCTCGTGGGATCGCATCTTACGTTGGCTGCCTTATCCTTTTCTGGCTCGTTCAAGTACCAGGCCATGGTCAACAGATTGAAATTCTTTGGGCATCCGAGTCGGTCTTGCTTGAATATCGCAAAATCGTGATACAAGCACCTAATTTCGGGCTTCAGTTTCGGAAGGTTATTGTGCACCCACAGCATCTCTTCGTTTTCACCAGAGAAAAGCGTATCGCCTTTCTTAATATTGGTAATAGCAAACACTCCGACACCGGCATTCTTCATTTTCGAGGGTTTCAGCCGCGCCAGCACTCCCTGGTGGGGCAGCACCGGGTCATCCGAACGGTACTTCGCGGTAAGCGACCGGCTTAGCCCGTCCAAGTCGGGGAATATTGTGATCTCGTCAACTCCGGACGTAGCCAATTCCCGTTGTATGGACTGCACGCTATAACTCGGAATTACGATCTTCGATAGCCGAAACCGCGCTTGTCCGACGAGTCTTTCAAACGCGTGCGTATCCGTACCATGGACTTGACGTGACCGGGGTTTTTTGTACCAGCGGGAGTGAGAGAGAATTCACTCTGGAGGGAAGCTGGTATGCCGATGAGGAAATACAAGCCGGAGCAGATCGTGACACTGCTACGGCAGGTTGAAGTGGAACTGGCCAACGGGAAAACCACACCGCAAGCCTGCAAAGAAGCCGAGATCACCGCACAGACCTACTACCGCTGGCGGAAGGAATTCGGCGGATTAAGACTCGATCAGGCCAAACGACTCAAGGAGCTGGAGCGGGAGAACGCCAAGCTGAAGCGGCTGGTGGCCGAGTTGTCTTTGGAGAAGCAAATTCTGAAGGATGTGGCAGAGGGAAACTTCTAAGCCCTGAGCGGCGGCGTGGCGCGGTCAGGCATGCACGCGAGGACTATCGGATTTCCGAGCGGCATGCCTGCCGGCTGCTGGGGCAGTGGAGAGGGACACAACGCTACGAAGTGTTCTACCGAACCGACGAAGATGCTTTGACGCGAGAGATCGTGGCACTGGCCAGCGAATACGGGCGCTACGGCTACCGGCGGATCACGGCGCTGCTGCGGGATCGCGGTTGGCATGTAGGCAAGGATCGCGTGCAACGGATCTGGCGACGCGAGGGGTTGAAAGTGCCGCAGAAACAAAGGCCACGAGGGAGGCTGTGGTTGGGAGATGGATCGTGCCTTCGGCTGCGGCCGGAACGAGCGAATCATGTGTGGAGCTACGATTTCGTGAGCGCGCTGACGCACGACGGAAGAACGTTGCGGATGCTAACGCTGATCGACGAGTACACGCGGGAGTGTTTGGCGATCCGCGTGGCGAGAAGGCTGGGAAAGTACGAAGTGATCGAAGCGCTGGCGGACGTGATGCTGTATCGAGGAATCCCGGAAAACATTCGTTCGGACAACGGCCCCGAATTCGTGGCCGAAGAACTGCGGAAGTGGCTGGCAAAGGTGGGCACGGGGACGCTGTACATCGAACCAGGAAGTCCCTGGGAGAACGGCTACTGCGAAAGTTTTAACGGGAAGTTGCGGGACGAATGCCTGAACGGTGAGATTTTCTATTCACTGAGGGAGGCACAGGTGGTGATCGAAAAATGGCGGGTGGTATATAACACGCTGCGACCGCATTCGGCGCTGGGCTACAGGCCGCCGGCGCCGGTGACTTTGGCGCCGCAAATGGCGGCTCTCCGGTCGCCTACGGCTCCCTGCGAGCCGCCATTTGCACCCTTGCCCGATGAGGTTGTGATGTAGACTCTCTCACTCGCCGTGGTACAAAAACTCGGGCTGGTCACCGGCATCCAAGGCCTAACAAGCCTTTTGTCTTTCTTGCTTACGCGCGGGGCGCTTGGAGGGATGACTTGACCAGAGCGAATCGTCATCTTATTCAAGTCGTAGGGATCGAGCGCCCAAACCACTGCGTCGTAGAAGCCGCGATTATCCTTTTCTGCGAAATATAGCGCGATGAGCGCGCCTTCCGTCCAATCCAAGAGTCTGGTGGCTGTTCCGTAGTGCTGCATCAAAAAGTACCATTCCCAGGAATCATTTTCTGCAGGTTTCGTTTCCGAAAGAATCGGAGCTCGGACCAAGAACTCTTCGCAGATCTCGCGCTCGATGTCATTTTTCTCGATGAATTTGTAATTACCGAAATCCCGGTAAAGCTTCGGAACTAGAGGCCAATAAGAACGTTGCTGTCCCCTGAACCAAGGCGCCATCGAAGCCTCGCCACCGAACCAGGCATCTCTGATCGCGCGAATGCGTTCGAGGTACGCGGCCAATGACTCGACCGTGGTTTCTTTGCTGATTTTAGAGGGTTTTGTGGGCGCCATTTCGGAGAGGTATAACACATCTACGCAGTAGGCGAGAAGCGGATCGATAAAACCAAATCGTTATTTTATTCTTGATAAGATAGCTGACTTCATGTTAACATATAGTGGACTAGAACCTTGAATTATTGAGATCGCATCATGCTCGGCGGCGTCCAACTTGGACAGCTTCACCCAACCGCCTCCCAGCCTTACCCCGCCCTACCCTACGCGATTCCGCGTAGCCTCTCCGTAATTACCACACGACATTTGCTCTCCAGTTTGGTGATTTCTAATCGGCATACTCCGCGATTAGAAACGCGCGTAACTTCCTCAAAACAATCACCCGAGGTCGTTTCTAATCGACACAAATCAGCATTTGTATGTCGCCGTTTCTCCCACGCGGATTCGCGTCGCCTCGCCGACATGGCAAAGCCGCAGTCAGACCAGTGCAAAAACTTAAGGCCTGTACGGTCCGGCGTGGCGGATTTCTTTGCGGTAGTCGGGGGCGAAAATCTCGACGGTGCGGCACATTTCGTAGAGGCGGGAGCGGATGCGGCGTCCGACGCGTTCGCTGAGCGAGTCTTCGATCGACGGAGCGCGCATACCGATGGCGCGAGCGGGCGCGCTGGACGATCCGGCGGCAGCGGCAGCGGCGCTGGCGGCTCCGCCCGGCCCTTCGGTATCCAGATAATTTGTGGTCAGCAGGGTGACCCGCTTTTCGTTGTAGCGGGTGTTCAAAATATGTCCGACGGTTTCAAGCGCCCAGGGCGAAGGCTTGCTCGAGCCGACATCGTCGAGCACCAGAATTTCGGCTTTCAACACCGGCTCCAGCACGCTCATTTCGGTGGCCTGGCTTTCGGAGTTGTAGCTGTCTTGAATTGCTTTCAGCAGCTCGCGGTAATCGTAGTAGAGGCCGGTGTGTCCGCGCAGCACGATGGTCTTCATCGCCGCAATGGCGAGGTGCGTCTTCCCTACTCCGCATGGCCCCATCAGCAGCAGACCGTGCTCGCTATCGGCTCCGGCGACGGGCAAAAATTCTTCGGCGAAGCGCTGGACGACGAGCTTGGCTTGCGCGAGGCTGCGATTGAATGCGGCGGTCTGCTCTTTCGTCGCGCCGGTGACTTCGTTGTCGGTTTCGTAATTTTCAAAATCGCAATGGCGGTAGCGTTCGGGCACGCGGGCGCGCTGCAGGGCGCGTTCGGTTTTGTCTCCGGTGGTGCAATCGCAGGGGACCGCCCAGGACATTTTCGGTTCGCCGGAGGCGGAGCCGGCGCGGTCTGTAGACACGGCTTGCGCAGACGGGTCCGGGCGAGCCGAACCGTTTACGCGCTCAACGACTTTCCAGCCGCTGCCTTCGCAATGGGGACAATCGGGACGTGCCATGAAAGAAGAATAAGCGGGCGGGCGAGGATGCGCAAGCGAGCGCGGCTGAGGAAATTTTTCTTGCTGTGGAAAGTTTTTATAGGACAGCCACGATGGCTGTCCGGCGGCGCGCGCGCGGCGAAAGCAAATTCAAAAGCGGAACATTACCACAGAGAAAAGCGGAGAACTGCCGGAGGGCACGGAGAGTGAGCAGCGCGGCTGAGGAAATTCGCGCGTGCTGTGGAATTCAAAGGCAAAGGCAAAGGCGAGAACATCAACACAGAGAAAAGAGGAGAACGGCTTGAGGGCACGGAGAGTGAGAAGCGCGGCGCGCCACTCGTCACTAAGGACCCGCCACTTTCTACTTGATGACGCGAATCGACTGGCGCGGCGTGGAGCGCACGATGGCGTTGCGGAATTTGCGGTCGTCGGTGGTGTTGAAGCCGCGCGACATTTCGCTGCGGACCGCGTGGATGAATTCTTCCATCTGCGACTGCATTTCGGACATTTTGTCGCGCATGTTCAAAATAATTTCGATGCCGGCGAGGTTGACGCCCAGCTCGCGCGTGAGGTTGAGGATCACTTCGAGGCGTTCGAGGTCTTCGTCGGTGTACAGGCGCGTATTGCCCTGCGAACGCGAGGGCTTCAGCAGTCCGACGCGTTCGTAGAGGCGCAGCGTCTGGGGATGAAGTTGGTACAGCTCGGCGACGGCGCTGATCATGTAGCCGGCCTTCGCTCGTTTTCTGGGGCGAACCATTTTTGGCACTCCGCCAAACAAAGTGTTCTAAATCGTTTTTCGACCTACACAACGGCCTTCGAAAAAATTTCGGTGCGCGGATCTTCGGGATCCACTTTCGCAAGTTCCTTCAGCAGATTGCGCACGCGTTCGTCTTCCGGTTTCGGCGCGACAATCTGCACTTCGACGATCTGGTCGCCGCGCTTGCCCTGCTGGCGCGTGGAAGGCGCTCCCTTTTCGCGGAGGCGCAGGCGTTTGCCGCTGTTGGTGCCGGGCGGAATGCGGACTTGCGCGCGGCCGTCGATCGTAGGGACTTCGACTTTCGCGCCGAGCGATGCTTCGGTGACGGTTACCGGCACGGTCGTATAAAGGTCGTCGCCGCGGCGATCGAAAAACGGATGCGGCTGCACCTTGGTGATGATGTAGAGATCGCCCGGAGGGCCGCCCTGCGTGCCGGCGTTGCCTCGGCCGGCGACGCGGACGCGCGAACCATTGTGCGCGCCGGGAGGAATGCGAACTTCGAGCGTGTCGAGACGCGCGACGCGGCCTTCACCGCCGCAATTTTTGCAGATGGTTTGTAGGCGTCCGGTGCCGCCGCAGCGCGAGCACGGAACCTGAAAGCGCATCTTGCCGCTGACTTGGGTGACTTGGCCCGTGCCGTTGCAGGTGGGGCAGATTTTTTCTTCGCCGGGCTGCACGCCTTCGCCGTGGCAGACGTTGCAGACATCGAGGCGGGTGATGCTGAGTTTTTTTGTGGTGCCGCGCATGGCTTCGGCGAAGGTGATGTCGATGTGAAATTCGAGGTCGGAGCCGGGTTCGGATTCTTCGGCAGCGCGCGCGGCATTTTGTCCGCGGAAAAACTGGCTGAAGAGATCGCGAAAGCTGGAGCCGCCGCCCTGCGCGCCCGGGCCCGCGCCTGCGCCGCCGCCGAAATCAAATCCACCGAAATCGAATTGCACGTCGTTGGGATTTCCGCTGCCGCCGTAAGCGTAACCGGCTCCGGAAGGCGGAGGTCCGCCCTGGCCCGGCGTGTTGAACCCGAACTGGTCGTACATCTGGCGCTTTTTGGTGTCTGAAAGTACGTCGTAGGCTTCCTGAATCTGCTTGAACTTTTCTTCGGCGGATTTGTCGCCGGGATTCAGGTCGGGATGATATTTGCGCGCCAGCTTGCGGTAGGCAGCGCGGAGATCTTTCGCGCCCGCTTTGCGCGGGACGCCGAGAAGTTCGTAGTAATCGGTTTTGGGTGTGCTCGCCATTGGGTTTTCGGTAAAACGGCCTTACAAAAATTTGCAGGGACGGAGGTTGAACTCCGTCCCTGCGTTTTGAAACTGCGATGAACGTTTAGTTCGGTTGCTTGGTGTTGTCCACGTCGACGAATTCGGCGTCCACGACATCTCCACCTTGCGGAGGAGTGGTGGGACCGCCTTCGCCGCCCGCGGAACCGGACGAACCGCCGGCCGCGCCGGAAGCTCCGGCCGCTGCGCCGGCTTGCTGAGCCTTGTACATGGTCTCCGCCACTTTGTGCGAAGCCTTGGTGAGGTTTTCAGCAGCCGCGTTCAGCTTGGCCACGCCGCCTTCGGTGAGCGCAGTGCGCGCTTCCGCGATGGCGTCTTCGGCCGCTTTTGCGTCGGCTTCGGGCAGCTTGTCGCGGTTGTCCTTCACGACTTTCTCCGTCTGGTAGACCAAGTTGTCGAGACGGTTGCGCGCTTCCACTTCCGCCAGACGTTCCTTGTCTTCGGAGGCGTGGGAGTCGGCTTCCTTCTGCATGCGCTCGGCTTCTTCCTTGCTGAGTCCGGTGGAAGCAGTGATGGTGATTTTCTGCTCCTTGCCGGTGGCATTGTCCTTGGCCGAGACGTTGAGGATGCCGTTGGCGTCGATGTCAAAGGTGACCTCGACTTGCGGCAGCCCGCGCGGCGCGGGAGGAATGCCGATCAGGTGGAACTTACCGAGCGAACGATTTCCGCTGGCGACCGGACGTTCGCCCTGCAGCACGTGAATTTCAACCGAGGTCTGATTGTCCGCGGCGGTAGAAAACGTTTCCGACTTGCGAGTCGGAATCGTGGTGTTGCGCGGGATCAGCACGGTCATCACGCCGCCGAGGGTTTCAACGCCCAGGGACAACGGAGTAACGTCGAGCAGCAAAATGTCTTTCACTTCGCCGCCGAGCACGCCACCTTGAATCGCGGCGCCGACCGCGACGACTTCGTCGGGATTCACGCCCTTGTGGCCTTCTTTGCCGAACAGGTTCTTCACCAGCTCTTGAATCATGGGCATGCGGGTTTGACCGCCGACCAGGACGACTTCGTTGATCTTGCTGGCATCGACGCCGGCATCTTTCATGCACTGCTTGCACGGCTCGATCGAACGATTCACGATGTCCGCGACCATCGATTCGAGCTTCGGGCGGCCGAGTTTCTTCACCAAGTGCTTGGGACCGGTGGCATCTGCGGTGATGAACGGCAGATTGATCTCGGTCTCGAGCGTGGACGACAGCTCGATCTTGGCGCGTTCGGCAGCGTCACGCAGACGTTGCAGAGCCATTTCGTTGCCCTTGGCGTGCAGGTCGAGGCCTTCGTCTTTCTTGAACTCTTCGACAAGCCAATCGACGATGCGCTGGTCGATGTTGTCGCCGCCGAGGTGAGTATCACCGTTGGTGGCTTTCACTTCGATCACGCCCTCGCCGACTTCCAGGATCGAGACGTCGAAGGTGCCGCCGCCGAAGTCGTACACGGCGATGGTTTCGTCTTTCTTCTTGTCGAGGCCGTAGGCGAGAGCAGCAGCGGTTGGCTCGTTGATGATGCGCTTCACGTCGAGACCGGCGATCTTGCCGGCGTCTTTGGTGGCGGTGCGTTGCGCGTCGTTGAAGTACGCCGGAACGGTGATGACCGCTTCGGTGACTTTTTCGCCGAGGAAGTCTTCCGCGGCGAGCTTCAGCTTCTGCAGAATCATCGCGGAGATTTCCGGCGGAGTGTATTCCTTGCCGTGCGCGAGAACGGCGACGCCGTCGCCATGCTTCACGACTTTGTAGGGCACCATCTTCATTTCTTCGTTTACTTCGTCGAAGCGGCGGCCCATGAAACGCTTGATCGAATAAATCGTGTTCTCAGGGTTGGTGATCGCCTGGCGCTTGGCCACCTGGCCGACAAGGCGCTCACCGCTCTTGGTGATGCCAACGACCGAAGGGGTTGTGCGCGCGCCTTCCTGGTTAGGAATGACTTGCGGCTCGCCACCCTGCATCACGGAAACCACCGAGTTGGTGGTACCGAGGTCAATACCGATAATCTTACTCATGAATATGCTCCAGTGAACGTCGGGCTGGCGCGGGAAGGCGGCAGGCCGAGCAGACTTTAGTTGAACAGGAGAGATTATAGGCATTGAGTGTATCATTGTCAAGTTTTATGTGTGTCCGTATTCCAATGATTTCATTAGGCTTATTGCGAGGATTGTGATTTTGGTTACTTTTCCACAAAAACGCCGGGTCGGCAGACAGCCTCCCGGGCGGGAGGTACGTCTAACTCTGCGCAGATATAGAGGTTGGCGGCGAGCGCCGGGTTTGAACACGTCGACAAAAAGCGGCAAGGGCGGCGGGCGGATTTCGCGATACAATCTGGGGCGATTTTTGAGTGTGAGTAAGAAAACTGTGCGGGAGGAATCGTTGAGTCTTCGGATCTGGAATTCGCGAACTGGAATTGCGGTGAAGCTGGCAGGAGTTTTGGCGTTGGGTTTGTGGGTAGCGAGCGCGGCAAGCGCGCAGACGCAAACCGCGAAAACGATGCCGGCGAAAGCGCATCCGAAAGCCGATGCGGCGGCAAGCGCGGTGCCAAACAAGACGATCGGCAACAAGAACGCGCCGATCACGATGGAAGTGTTCAGCGATTACGAATGCCCTTCGTGCGGAAATTTTTACGAGTCCACGCTGAAGACGATGATTCAGACCTACGTGGCCGACGGAAAGGTCTATCTGGTGCACCACGATTTCCCGCTGCAGATGCATCGCTATTCGGGCGAAGCGGCGCGGTTTGCGAATGCGGCGGCGAAGATCGGAAAATTTCAGGATGTGGACGCGGCGCTGTTTGACAATCAAGGCGCGTGGACCGAAAGCGGCGACGTGGCGAAATACGTGGCGGGAGCGATCAGCCCGTCGGATTTCACGCGGATTGTGAACATCCTGAAGCCGTGCTCGGTGGCCCCACCGACGTCGAAGGCGGATGGTTCGATGCCGACCGCGGATCCGGGATGCCCGGTGGACAAATACATCGTGGAAGACATCGCGATGGGCTACAAAATTCCGGTGAAAGCAACGCCGACGTTTGTGGTGACATATAAAGGACAGCGCTACGCGCCAATGGCGTCGTCAGTGACCTGGCCGATCCTGAAGCAATTTTTTGACTCGCTGCTGAGCCAGTAACGAGAAAACCTATGAGCGAAGAATCGAAACGCGAAATCGGATCGACTTTGCTGTTGCTGGGCCGGCTGGCGCTGGCAGCGATCTTTCTGTTTGCGGCGTACGCAAAGCTGAAGCCACAGGTGGCAATGCCGTGGTCGCCAGCTTCGATCAAGACTTCCCTTTCGATGTTTGCGATGCAGGTGGATTCCTACAAACTGCTGTCGCCATCTCTGGTAACGCTGGTGGCGAACCTGCTGCCGCCGTTTGAATTGTTTCTGGGACTGTGGCTGCTGAGTGGAATCTGGCTGCGATTTTCTTCGCTGATCACGACGCTGCTGCTGGGCGGATTTTTCTCGGTAATGGTGCGCAGCTACCGGATGGGCCTGGAGATCAACTGCGGCTGTTTCGGACCGGGCGAACGGCTGGGCCCGATGACGCTGCTGCGCGACGGTTCGCTGCTGGCACTTGCGTTGGCAGTCTCGATCGGCGCGTTCATGGCGAGACGTGCGAAGCGCGAGAAATCAGCGGCGCCGGAAGCGGCAGTCGCTGTGCAGCAAGCGAATTAGAACAGTTCTTCGATCGATTCCTCTGGGCCTACTTACGTCTGAATTCCCAATTCGAGCCAAGCTGCGGTTTAATTTCGGAACGCGTGTTGTTTCCGGCGTTGCCACGATAGAATGGCGCGTTTGATTTGCAGGGCGAGATACAGGAGAACGCAATGAACCGTTTTTCGGCGCGATGTCTGGCAGTGGCGATTCTAGCCGTTGGAATGGGTGCAACGATGCCGGCGCGCGTTTCGGCGCAGGCGACGCAATCCGCCACGACAGAGAAAAAAGAGTTGACGCTTGAAAGAGTGTTCAGCGCGCCATCGCTGTTTGGACGACCGACGCAAGGAATCGAGTGGGCGCCGGACGGAAAGCGATTCTCGTATCTGGACCGGCAAGGTTCGGGACCCGGCGCACCGATCGAGCTGTGGACGATGGACGCGGCGACCGGCGAGCGCAAAGTGCTGGTGAACGCGGAAACGCTGAAGTCGGTGACGCAGCCCGAAAAAGCGAAGACCACGCAAGCGACGGGCCTGGGACGCGTGCGGCCGGAAAACTATCAGTGGTCGCCGGACGGCAACTCAATGCTGTTCATCGGGACGAACAGTTTGGTGTTGTTGGATCTGAAGACGATGTTGTCAAAGCCGATCCTTTCGAGCGACGCAGAAATCGAAGATCCGAAATTTTCGCCGAACAGCCAGTGGATCAGTTTTTCGCGCGACGCGAATTTGTGGGTAGTGAACGTGGCGAATCCCGGCACGCCGGTAGCGTTGACGACGGGCGGCAGCGAAGAAGTGCTGAAGGGCAAACTGGATTGGGTGTATCCGGAAGAGTTGGACGCGCGGACGGCGTACTGGTGGTCTCCGGATTCGACGAAGATTGCGTACTACGAGATGGATGAACGGCCAGTGACGCGCTATCCGATTATGGATATGAGCAGCCCGACGGGCGCGACGGAGTACACGCGCTATCCGCAGGCCGGCGAAGCGAACCCGATTGTCCGCGTGGGTGTGGTGGCGGTGACGGGCGGTGAAACCAAGTGGCTGGATTCGGGCGCAAATACGGATGTGTATCTGGCGCGCGTGAATTGGCTGCCGGACAGCAAGAGCGTGGCGATTCAGCGGCTGAACCGGGCGCAGAATCAGCTGGATCTGCTGGTTGCGGATGCGGGGAGCGGCGCTTCGAAGACGATCCTGACGGAGACGGACAAGTATTGGATCAACATCAGTGACGATTTGTATTTTTTCAGCGACAACAAGAAATTTCTGTGGTCGAGCGAGCGAACCGGGTTCCGCCACTTTTATCTGTACGAAAATTCCGGGAAACAGATCGCGCAACTGACCAGCGGAGACTGGGGCATCGCGGACCTGGGCGGTTTCGGGCCGGGCTCGGCGAATCATCCGGCGGTGGATGAAGCGCGCGGGTATGTTTATTTTCTGGCGAACAAGGAAGATCCGCGCGACACGGATCTGTATCGCGTGTCTGTAGCGAACAAGGAAATCACGCGAATTACGAAAGGCGACGGAGTGCACAGCGCGAACGTTTCGCCGAACACACAGGCGTTTATCGATTCGTATTCGAATCGCTCGACGCCGGGATCGCAGACGCTGCTGCGGACTGATGGAACGGAGGTGGCGTCCATCTACGAAGGCAAGATTCCCGACCTGGCGAATTACAAGCTGACGCCGGTGGAGTTCGTAGAATTGAAAGCGGACGACGGTACGAAATTGTACGCTTCGATGGTGAAGCCGGTGGATTTCGATGCGGCGAAAAAATATCCGGTGCTGATCAACGTGTATGGCGGGCCGCACGTACAACTGGTGCGAAACGCGTGGGGCGGACCGCGGTATCTGCTGGATGAGGTGTACGCGAACAAGGGATACATCGTGTGGACGCTGGACAATCGCGGATCGTGGGGCCGCGGCCACGCGTTTGAAACGCCGATCTACCATCAACTGGGCAAAGTGGAATTGCAGGACCAGATGGAAGGCGTGAAGTATTTGCAATCGCTCGGTTATGTGGACGGCTCGCGGATTGGAATTACCGGCGGGAGCTACGGCGGATACATGACGCTTGAGGCGCTGTTCAATTCAGGCGGCGCGTTTAAGGTGGGAGTGTCGGACGCTCCGGTGACGGATTGGAAGCTGTACGACACGATTTACACCGAGCGATATATGGGAACGCCGCAGAATAATGCGGATGGGTACAAAAATTCGTCGCCGGTGAATCAGGCGGCCAACGTGAAGGGACTGTTGATGCTGATTCACGGCACGGGCGACGACAACGTGCATTTTGCGAACAGCATTGAGTTGTTGAACGCGCTGATCGATTCGGGGCACTATCCCGACAAGCTGATGGTTTTTCCCGGGCGTGGACATGGAATCAGCGATCCGGCGGCGAGGATTTTGCTGATCCGGGACTCGATGGAATATATTCAGAATCATCTGTAGTGCGCGCGAAGGCGCTGTGAGAGGCGGCGCGGATTTTTTGAATTTGCTCGGCGTGGTTGGCGTGGCTTGTTTGGCTTGGTGAATGTGCGGGGACGCGGTCTTCCTGGAGACTGCCGACAGCAATCAAGGCAGAAATCGGAGGAGAACCCGTGGCGGAAATCATACCTTGTAAAAGCGCGATGCGTTTTGCGGCGGCGGCACTGGCGGGATTGATGGCGGCGGGGTCGGCCGCGACTGCGTCAGCCACGTCGGCAGCAGCGACGGCAGTACCGGCGACGAATGCAGCAACTGCGGCGAAGCGAGCGACCGGAGCTCATCGAGCATCGCGGTCGCAGTCGCAATCGCAATCGCCGACGATGCAGGCGGACACCTCAACAAAACTGCTCGAAGCGGGATTTCAACGGCTGTACGAACTGAAATTCGACGAAGCGCGAGCGGCTTTCCTGGCGTACCAGAAAGAACGTCCGGACGATCCACTGGGAAAAGCGGCCGAAGCGGCCAGCTATCTATTCGAGCAGTTCAATCAGAAGGGCGTGCTGACGTCTGAATTTTTCCTGAACGACGCGAAATTCCTGGGCGGCGTGGAAGGAAGCGCGACGCAGAATAAAAACGATCAGTTCCTGCAGTCGAACGACGCAGCGCGGCAAGCGGCGAAGGCGCAACTGAAGACCGATTCGCGGAATCTGCGCGCGATGCTGGCGATCACGATGACCGACGGAATGGAATCGGATTACGACGCGCTCATCGTGAAAAAACAAATTCCGGCGCTGAACATGATGAAGCAGGCCGAGGCGGAAGCGAATACGCTGCTGGCGCTGGACAATACGATGCAGGACGCAAACGTGGCGCTCGGAATGAGCAATTACGTGATCGGCTGCCTGCCCGGGTACAAGCGCGCGTTCGTGTGGTTTGGCGGCGTGCACGGCGATCGCGCGAAGGGCATGGATCAAATGCGGTCGGCGGCGGAACACGGACACTATTTTCAGCCGTTCGCGAAAGTGATGCTGGCGCTGGCGTACGAGCGCGAGCACGAAAACGCCAGCGCGCAGAAACTGCTGGCGGATCTGGCGAATGAGTTTCCGGGGAATCCGGTGTTTTCGCGGGAGTTGGCGATCGTGAACAAGCAGATTGGAAAGACGCCGGGGATGTAGCGGACGGCGGCGTGCGTGAAAACGGGCCGGACGGCTGCTCGATGAGCGACCGTCCGGCCCGATTTTATTTTGCGACTTCTACTTTTGTCACTCCCCCTTTTGTGATTACCACTTCACACGTACGCGGTAGGTGAGAGTTTCGGCACCGTCTTTTGCGAGGGGGATCTGGAAGCTGGCGGTTGTGGAATCGAGCTTGGTGTACTTGAAATTGGAATTCAGGATCTCCCAATCGCCGCCGATGGGTTCGCGCACTTCGACGGTGACCGGGCCGTCTTTGTGGTTGCGCAGAGTGACGGCGTATTCCATTTCGAAGACATCACTCGCGATTCTCTTGTAGTCGGTTTCCTTGCGTTCGCAGAGGACGTCGAAGGCATCGCCGATATGAATGTTTACGGCTTCGTCTTTCGGAGTGTGCTCGATGTTGTCTTCGCCGACGAACTGAACGCCGCCCTTCGCATCGGATTGATATACGCGAACGGTTCCCGCCGGCAGCGGCATGCCGAGGCCGCTTTTCTGATCGTTCTTGAAGCGGTAGTAGACGTTGACGGTTTCGGGGATGGCGTTTCCGATTCCGGCCGAGTTGCGGTAGTAGTTCGGCTCGGCTGAGGCGATCAAAAGTTTTTCCACCGGCGCGCCCGTGCCGCTCAGCAGGCTGAGTTGTTTCGATTCGTTGTTGTTGATCGAAGTGCGGCGTTCGAGAGTGTAGAGGTGATATTCGGAGAACGCCTCCTGCGAGAAAACCTGCACGCTCTCCGATTCGATCACGGCCCTGCCGGCGATCGCGGCCTGGGGCATGGCTCCCGTGCTGACCCGATTGATTTTTCCGGCGACGAGTTGAAGTTTGGCGTTGGCGAACGACGCGCCGGTATTGTTGGTGAGCGTGACCCATCCGTCGAGGTCGGCGGTTTTTTCGTCGCGGGTGACGGTGAGTACGTAGTCGGCGTTCCAATTCATGTTGTTGGTGAGGTACGACGCTTCGACTTTTTGTGAATTGGAGCCGCGGTTGTCGAGCGTCCAGATCAAGGTGGGGCGCGTGTAAAGATTGCCGGGCAGATCGGGAAATTTGAACGTGCCGGTGGGGACGCCGGTGACGATCTCGTCGCCGATTTTCCAGACCTGACCGTTGTTGTTCGACAACAGGAGAGCTTTCTTGTCGACACCGCCTTCGACGAGGGTGACTTCCCTGCCGACGTATTTTTCCATCAGCTTTTGCGGATCGAGCAAATCGTATTCGTAATTTTGCTCGACGACGTTGAGCTTGGCGGGATCGGTGAGCGAGCGGAAATGAACGGTGACCGGATTGATGGTCGCGGCGACGTCTTCAAAGCGAAGCGGAAAAATTCCGGACGAGAGACTGATTTGGCGTGTGTCGCGAATCAGGGCGATGTTGGAGTTGTACACGGTAATCGAAAGATCGGTGCGGTCTTTGTCGGTGGTCGCGAGCGTGTCGGATTTCGTGGCGAGAGATTCGGTGGTCGCGGACTTTGCGGAGTCCTGCGCTCGGGCAACTGCCGGTGCGATGAGGATGCCGGCGATTGCGAGCGCGCGGGCGCAGTGCAGAGTGCGAGACACGCGTGTTGTACGCGTGGTGCGCGGATTTGCAGCGGTACGGGTTGAGTTTTCGAGAGTCGCGAAACGATGCATGGCTGGTATCCCTCCAAAATTGGCTTACAAACGTTAGAACGTGCGAGGCCGAATTTCTTGCAGGGTATATTGCACGTGCGGATCGCGGCTACTTCAGGGCTTGCCAGGATTGGCCGGCATTTGCGGTGGAGAATTTGCGGCCGTCGGCGGCGGTGATGGTGGCGGCGGTTGCGCTTGAGGCGTCGACAGCGGTGAAATCCGCGTTTACCGGCGGCGGAACGACGACCCAGATGCGACCCGTCGTGGTTCGAAGCACGGTGCCGGACGCTCCGACAAGCCAGCAGATTTTTCCGCCCGGAGACGAACCGGCAGCGATGCGATGCGTGGTGGGAAGAAAATCGTGAACCGCGGAGGTCGGCGAGTTTCCGGCAAAATCGACGCGGCCACCGGAGAAAACGGTCCAGACAACCGAAGTATCGGGAGACGGAACCACGACTCGACCGGAGTCGATGTTCGCGTTTTGAATTACTTCCGGTGATGCCTCGACTGTTACGGATTCACTCGCAGCCGGAGGCGAAATCACGGCCGATTGATCGGCTTGCGCGGCGGACTGCGCGACGGCTTGGGCGGCGGCAGCCATTTTTGCTTCGTCCTTCCGGCGAGCGAATTGACCGACGCCGTTTCCCGAACCGGATCTCGCGGCCGTCGCTGCATGCGCACCCGAGGATGAACTCGGTTTCGGCGCGTTGACCGCCGCTCCGGCGATGGCGGGCATTACGGCGACGTTTGAAGATTCAGTGATTTGCGGCGCCTCTGGTTTAGGCGGCGCGGGCTGTGGCGCAATCTGCGCTGCGGCAGACTGCGGAGCAGGATTCGGTGCGCGAGTCGAGGGAAGCGGCAGAGGATTCGCGCCGGTGACGGAAATCGAAGATGACGGCGAGGACGGCTGCTCGGGTTTTTCGGCCGTTTCGGTTTTGTCCGGCGTTTCAGCTTTTTCCGATGGCTCCGTCTGCTCCACTTTGTCGGCTTTTTCCAGCTGCGCTACCTGAGGCGTGGGCCCGCGCATCGCATTGTGGCGCGGGTATAGCTCGACGGTAAGAATGACGGCGACGACCGCGGCAACTGCCGTGGCCGGAACGAGCCACGAAGTATTTTTCAGCCAGGCCCAGGCGGAGGATTTTTCGCCAGCGGCCGCGAGCTGCGAGGTGTCTGCGTTTGCACGCGCGACCCCGGCAAGAATCTGGCGGCAGGATTTGCAGGTGGCGAAATGCCGGTCGTAGCGTGCGGTTTCCTCGGGGTCGAGAGAATGCTCGTAGTAGGCGGCGAAAACGTCGGGTGACGGGCAGGCGTCGCTCGCTACGTCTTCGCGAATGAGAGTTTCGCGAATGGCGCCGTCGAGCGGCCGATCGTTTTCTTCGAAAGCCATTGCCTGCAGCTCCTGCCTCTACTTTAGTACGCGCAAGTCGCAAAACCTTGCGATTGCGCGGAAATCATTTCCCGGACGAAAGTGCGCCGGTCAAATCAAATGGCCATTTTTCCTGGGCGTAGCTGTAACAAAGCCGAACCTGCGCGTCGCTGAGTTGTTTTTCGGTGCGAAGGCGACGGTCGATATCCTGCTTCAGCTCGCGGCGCGTTTTTTCCAGTTTGCGCGAGGCGGTAGCTTCGTGCTCGCCGAAAAGCTTGCCGATCTGCGCGAGCGTCAGTTCATCCACATAATAATAAGCGAGGCGCAGGCGGTCGCGGGAATCGAGCGCCGCGAGCGACGCGGTGATCACGGGTTGCAGCAAGCCGAGGTAGCGTTCGCGCTCGGGATCGACATGCGGATCGGCGGAGGCGATTTCGCTGTGTTTTTCTCCCGGCGCATCTTCGAGAGGTTCGGTTGGCTGGGCTGCGCGGAGGCGGTCCACGTTGCGCTGCGACAGAATGGCGTGCAGCCAGGTGCTGAGTTTGCTGCGGCCGAGAAAATATTCGAGCGGCGATTTGCGCGCGCCGCCGGATTCGCGCAGGCCGTAGAGATCGGCGTAGAGCGAATCGGCGAGTTCGCGGCCAGCGGAGTCACCGGCGATCGCACGGGCGGAGCGGTAAAGCTCGGGCCGGAACTGGGTGACGAAAAAATCCCAAGCTTCGGAGTTGCCGTCGCTGCAAGCGCAGGCAAGAGCGAGGTCACGCGCGCGGAGAGTATCGAGGTACGAATCGACGGCGGTTGGGGATGGCGCGGCGCCGGAAAATCGCTGAGCGGCGCTACGTTCGAGGGCGGTTCGGAATCGTTCGGGCGAAACGGACCAACCTGCGGGTGCATCAGCCGACCGCAAAAGACGCTGTGCGGTTGCGAGAGGTACGATTGAGGTTGCCGGCCCGGACGGCATGCGTCGGTGCGTCTCCCTGGTGCGAGATGATACCTGAGTTCGAGGCGCGGCGGCGCGCGGAACGGGATGTGCGGGGATGGCAATCGCGGACTGCGAAGGCGCACATCCATTTGCATCGTAGGCGAGTCCAAGTACACTGAATTTTGCAGCGCGAAATTTTCGGGAGATTACCGTGTCGTTGATTCGACCCATCCTGCGAATTACAGCCGCCGTGGCAGTGACGATTTCGGTGAGCGCAACTGCGTTTGCCGGCGATAAGGCAAGCTCGATCTGCGAAGCTGCGTTCTTGTGCCCGTGCACTGCGCCGGTGACTCCCGTTCGCGCGCCGAGCCAATCGACGAAACCGAATTCGCCGCCGACTATGAATTCGGACCCAATGGCCGGTATGGGCGACATGAACGGCATGCACGGAATGAACATGCAGGGCGGGATGCGCCCGGCGGCTTCGTTCATTGATGAGATTTTGCAGCACGCGACGGCGGGCACGACGGCCGAGCCGAACTCCACGCCGCACGACATGATCATGCAGCAGCGCGGCGGGTGGATGCTGATGCTGCACGGAACAGCGTTCGTGGTTTCGCAGCAGCAGAGTGGGCCGCGCGGCGCGGACAAAGTTTTCAGCACGAGTTGGCTGATGCCGATGGCGCAACGGGAGCTGGGTCCGGGGACGCTGACGGCGCGGGCGATGTTCAGCCTGGAGCCGGCAACGATCAGCGGACGGCAGTATCCGGAATTATTTCAGGTGGGCGAGACTGCGTTTGGCAATCCGATCGTTGACGGGCAGCATCCGCACAATTTTTTCATGGAGCTGGCGGCGCTTTACGATTTGAAACTGGGAGAACACTCGTTGCTGTCGTTTTACGCAGCTCCGGTGGGCGATCCTGCGATCGGGCCGGAAGCGTTCGCACATCGCGTGTCGGCGAGCGAAGATACGCTGGCGCCGCTGGGACATCATTTAGAGGATTCCACGCACATCGCGTGGGATGTGATGACGGTGGGCTACACATACAAGCGCGCACGCGTGGAAGTTTCGGGATTTCACGGGCGCGAGCCGGGAGAAAATCGCTGGACGATTACGACGGGGGCAATCGATTCGTGGTCCACGCGGCTGACGGTAAATCCGCTGCCGAATTGGTCGGGACAATATTCGATCGCGCGGATTCACAGTCCGGAAGCTTTGTTTCCGGATGAGGATCAACTGAGGATGACCGCTTCGGTGACGTACAACAAACCGATCGGCGCAGATGGCTGGGGAAATTCGGCGACGACGCTGGTGTGGGGGCGGAACTTGGAGCTGCCCGGCGGCGCGGTTACGAACGGATATCTAGCGGAATCGACGCTGCGATTTTTGCGCCACAACTATACGTGGACGCGCATTGAGAATGTGGATCGCACGAACGAGTTGCTGAACGGCGAGAAACCGCTGCCGCCAGGATTCGAAGAACACTTTCTGGCGCGGATACAGGCTTACTCGTTCGGGTACGATCGCGAGTTTGGCGTGATTCCGCATATTTCGAGCGCGTTGGGCGCGCAGTTGACGCTGTACGGAAAGCCGGCGTCGCTCGATGCGGTCTACGGCGATCATCCGTGGGGCGTGATGGTGTTTTTGCGGTTTAGGCCGACTGCTTCGGGCACAAAGTAAGGTTCGCTTCTCCCCACTGCGGTTCTCTTCACTTCGGTTCTGTGCAGTGCGCTTCCCTTCTTGTCGCGGCGCGCCACGTTGCGCAGCGCAAAAATTCTTCGTAAATCGCGACTATCTCACTTACCACTCGCAGATTGCGGCGTCTAATCCGGCAATTGCAGTCCACGTTGTTACGTTCAAACGGGGAGGGTGTCCATGCGCAAAGTGAATCGAGTGTTGGCGGCAACTTTGCTGATTGCCGGTTTCATAGCGGCGGCGTCGCCGGCAGCGAGTGCGAGAATATCGAACGGTGCTGCTATCGCAGCCGCACGAACGCCGGCGTCCGCGGCGGTTTCCGGTGACGCTGCGAAACCTTGCAGCGGGCCGGAATACCGGCAACTCGACTTTTGGGTGGGCGAGTGGAAAGTTTCTGAGGCGAGCGACGATTCGCCCGTCGGCTCAAGCAAGATCGAAATCGTGATGGATTCGTGCGGCATCAAAGAGAGCTTCGACGCTCCGCAAAAGGGCGCCGCGGATTACATCGGAGCGAGCTACAGCAGCTACGATCGCAAAGACGGCAAATGGCACCAGATGTACATCGATAACACGGGTTCGGTGGGACTTTACACTGGGGGTCTCGACGGCGCCGACATGGTCATGACCTGCCCCGCGAAAGGCGGCGCTACGCAAAAAATGATTTACCGCCGGCAAGCCGACGGGTCGGTCCGGCAGATCGGGACGCTTTCCACCGATGGCGGCAAGACTTGGCAAGCGGGCTACGATTATGTGTACCGGCGGAAGTAGCGCGCCGGAAATTCGTCGCGCTCTAGCCCGGAGTATCGGCGTGGGCCTCGACTTCCGAACGTTTCATCTGACGCTGAACCAAGTGCCGCGCCGCGTATCGCTTGGTCGCACGCAGCAGCGCCGAAACGCGCGTTCGACGCATGAGAGCTTAATGCTATACTTTGTGGGCAGGCCGTCCGCTTTCCTTCGACATTCGAATTCCCGCGGAGAGGTGCTGGAGTGGCCGAACAGGGCTGCCTGCTAAGCAGTTATCCGGTCAAAAGCCGGATCGGGGGTTCGAATCCCCCCCTCTCCGCCACTCCTTTGTTTTCAGTGGGTTGGGCTCCTTCCTGAAGCATTTCCCAAGACTTCCTCACAACGCAGTCGAAATTCAGTATTGAGAAGCGGAGGGATTTTTACGGTCGCCAGCTTTTCAATCGACAAATATTGCGAGACAAATTGCGGGACGAGGGCTTCGCGGGATGTTCAGGTCTGATTGTTTCCATTTTGTTCCCACAGTTTTCGCGCGGGCCAAGACTTTGGGTTGGAGGCTGGTCGCGCAATCCGCCAGCCGCGGTTGAGTTCGCAACAGAAACCGGGAGAGTCCGCGGATTCAATTTTTGCGTGGCGAATCGTGTGGCGCGATTTCTCAGTTGCCGATCGTTCGTTGCAGCACGCCGAGGGCAACGGCGCAGTTCCGGCATTCCGATTTTCCGAGCAGAGTATTTCGATATTTCAATATGCGGATTCCGGCGGGATTCGTTAGGCTCAACGACTGAATCGACGGGAAATATGCGGCCCGTCG
This sequence comes from uncultured Acidobacteriota bacterium, assembly GCA_963719065.1. GTDB lineage: Bacteria > Acidobacteriota > Terriglobia > Acidiferrales > UBA7541 > Palsa-295. The sequence goes on from CAVRAM010000002.1 coordinate 597,884, forward strand.
CCGACAGTGCACGGATCAACCCTGGGGGAACGATGCCGGAAAACATGAAGCTGAAAACGGATGGGGAGATGAAAGTTTCGAGGCGCGACGCGCTCCGAGTGGTTGGACTGACTGCGGGTGCAGGGATCCTGGGAAGCGCGGGCCATGCGGTGTACGCCGCCGGACTTCCCGACTATCCCGCGGTCGCGCCGGAGACCGGAGACACCATCGCGGTCTCGGACGCGGCGCCAGTGGTGGAAACGAATAACGGCAAAGTACGCGGGTACGTGCGGAAAGGAATCTATACGTTCAAGGGGATTCCGTACGCGGACACGACGGCGGGAGCGAATCGCTTCATGGCGCCGCAAAAGCCGAAACCGTGGACCGGCATTCGCAGCTCGATGCAGTTTGGCGAGGTTTGCCCGCAGCCGCCGCGATTTGGCTGGCGGAACGACGAAGAAGCATGGCTATTTTCCTGGAACGACGGCGTGCCCGGCGAAGACTGCCTTCGCGTGAATCTTTGGACGCCCGGAATCCATGACGGAAAGAAGCGGCCGGTGATGGTGTGGCTGCACGGCGGAGGATTCACGGCCGGGTCCGGGCAGGAATTGCTTTCGTACGACGGCGAAAATTTGTCGCGGCGTGGAGACGTGGTGGTGGTGACGCTGAATCACCGGCTCAACGTTTTCGGTTATTTGAACTTGAGCAAGTTCGGAAGCAAATTTCAGGACTCCGCCAATGCGGGGATGCTGGACATTGTTGCGGCGCTGGAATGGGTGCGCGACAACGCCGGCGCATTCGGTGGAGATCCGAATCTGGTGACGATCTTCGGGCAGTCCGGTGGCGGCGGCAAGGTGAACGCGCTGCTGGCGATGCCTTCGGCGAAGGGGCTATTCCACCGAGCGATCGTGGAAAGCGGTTCCCTATTGACGGCGCAGAGCGAGGAGAGCTCATCGAAGCTGGCGGACGCGCTGCTGGCGAAGCTCGGGCTCGATGCAGGATCGGTGGACAAGCTGCAGACTCTTCCGGTGGATCAAGTAGAGGCGGCGGCCGTCGCAATTACCGCACGCCCGAATCCCGGCTCAGGCCGGATCGATTTCCGCCACGTCGGAGCGTTGCTCGGATGGGCGCCGGTGGTGGATGGTCGCGTGTTGCCGCGCGAACCCTACGATCCCGACGCGCCTCCACAGTCTGCGGCGATCCCGCTGCTGGTGGGCACCACGCTCAACGAATTCGTGACGGCGAGCGGTCATCCCGAAGCGATGGACATGAGCGACGAAACACTGAAGACGCGGGTGCAGTCGGTGTTCAACGATAAAACCGAGAAGGTGATCGCCGCGGCGAAGCAGGTGTATCCCAACGCGAGTCCGTTTCAATTGTGGTCGGTGATCGCGGTGAGTTCGGTGCGCGGCTCTGCGTTGCGTCAGGCGCAGCTCAAGGGGGCGCAAAATGCCGCGCCGGCGTATTGCTATCAGTTCGCGTGGCAGACGCCGGTGCTCAGCGGCCGGCCGATGGCGTTTCACTGCTCGGAAATCGCGTTCGTTTTTGATAACACCGACCGGTGCGAGAACATGACCGGAGGCGGAGAGTCGGCGCGCGCGTTGGCGGCGAAGGTCAGCGAAGCGTGGATCCAATTCGCCCGAACGGGCAATCCGAACCATAAAGGACTGCCGAACTGGGAGCCTTTGACGGCGGCGACAAACGCGACGATGATTTTCGACAACACCTGCGAGCTGCGGAACAATTTTGACCAGAAGCTTCAGGATGCGACCAGCGATTAAGTTCGCGACGATTGCCGCAAAGCTCGTGGAGCGAAGGCTGCTGCTTCCCGAAGATGCGGACCGCATCGTGGATGAAGCTCAGGCCAGCAGCGTTCTGCACTGATTTCAAAGCCGCGACGAAAGATTAATTGCGCCGAGAGGCTTTACCGGCTTTGGCACCGGCAATTACGGCGTGAAACAGAACTTCAGCGGCGGGCGAAAGCGAGCGGCCGTGCGACTGCAGGATCGCGATGGAACGATCGAGCTGGTGTCCTCGAATCGGCCGAGCCGAGAGATGCGAGCCGCCATCGGTTTTCAGCGCGGAGGAAGGAAGAATCGTTACGCCGAGTCCGGCCCGTGCCAGCGCGAGCGCCGTGGAAATATAGGTGGCTTCCCACGCGGGCTTCAGAAAAATCCCCAGGGCGGCGAAGGCATTGTCGGCCATGGCGCGAACGCTGCTCTCGCGATCCATCAGGATCAGCGGAAGCGGTTCGAGTTCCTTCAGCGTCACGCTCTTTTTCCGGCCCAACGCGTGCCCCACGCGAAAGATCGCGCTCATTCTGTCTGAAAACAGTGGAGTGAGATCGAGTTCATCGTCGTTGCCACTGATCCAACCGATCCCGAAATCGACCTCTTGCGCCTTGACCATGTTCGCGATGCGGCGCGCGGGGGCTTCGCGGAGATGAATCGTCACTCCCGGATGGTCACGTTTCAAGGCAACCAGAATTTTGGGCAAGAGGGTGGCGGCGAGTGACGGCAAAACCGCGATGGCCACCGGCCCGGCCTTCTCCTTGGACGATTGCGCGGTTCTGGCGAGTGTGGCTTTCAGCTCTCTCATCGTTCGCTCAAGAGCCGGCAATAGCTCACGACCGACCGCGGTGAGATCCACCGAGCGCGTGTTGCGGTCGAGCAGGCGCACGCCAAGCTCGGATTCGAGCTGGTGAATCTGAACTGTGAAGGTGGGTTGCGAAACGTGCACGGAGTGCGCCGCCTTGGTGAAGCTGCGATAGTGAGCAGCGGCCAGGAATGCTTCCAGGTGACGGATATCGATATTCATAGACATAAGCTATCTTTCTTAGCGGATTGATTTATGCGGCTTAGTAATAGGCGGAGTCTATTCTCGCGGGGCCACTTTTGCAATCGGGCCGGCCGCGCTTTACCGTGCTCTATCAAAGCTATCCGAAGATTCAAATTGCGCAGGCCGCAGCAGCCTTTCTAAAATTGCGTATCGCGCCGTAGTCCGGACACGCATGGTCCCCCAATCTGAATCCGCCGAAACGAACAAACCCGTGAGCGCCTCCGCATTGGAAGGGCTTACCGTCGTGGATTTCTCACACGCGCTGGCCGGCCCGTATTGCACGCTTCTGCTTTCCGATTACGGAGCTCGCGTGTATAAGGTGGAGTCCGCGGCAGGCGACATGGGCCGGGGATGGGGACCTCCGTTCGCGGGAGGAATGGCTAGTTTTTTCCTGGGCTTGAATCGCGGGAAATTCGGTGTGTCTCTGGACCTGAAACAGCCGGAGGGGCGCGAACTTTGCCTGCAGCTGCTCGATCGTGCGGATGTACTGGTGGAAAATTTCCGGCCGGGCGCGATGGACCGCCTCGGTCTGGGATTCGAAGCGCTGCACGCGCGGAACCCGCGCCTGGTTTACTGCTCAATTTCAGGTTATGGGCAAGACGGGCCGTCGCGTGACGAAGCCGCCATGGATCTGGTGATCCAGGCTTCGAGCGGACTGCTCAGCATCACCGGCACACCCGAAGGCGAATCGGTGCGCTGCGGTTATGGGGTCACCGACGTGACAGCCGGTCTTTTCGCAGTGACCGGAATTTTGATGGCGCTGCGAGCGCGCGAAAAATCCGGCCACGGCCAGTTCGTTGACGTTTCGATGTTCGACAGCATGATTTCGACGATGAGTTCGAACTACATGAGTTTTTTGGGATCGGACGTTGTGCCTCGCCCGATGGGTACGGCGTTTCCCACCGTAGTTCCCTACCGCGTGTTCCGAGCGAGCGATCGGGAATTTGCGATCGCCGTGGGCAGCGAGAGATTGTGGTCCGCTTTCTGCGGTGCGATCGATCGCCCCGATCTTGAATCGCATCCGGACTACAAACTGAACTCGCTGCGAATCGAGCATCGCGACGCGCTCGAACCGCTCCTCGCCGATATTTTCCGTTCGCGTTCCGCGGACGAATGGATCGGCCGTCTTCGTGCGGCCGGCGTACCATGCTCGCCGGTTCTGGATTTTGCCGGCGTCGCGACGCATCCGCAGAGTTTCGCCCGAGCGATGTTTCCTACGCTCGACCATCCTGCGGCCGGAAGGCAACGCGTCACCGGACCGCCTGTGAAGCTGTCCGATACGCCCGGACGGATTTCTTCCGCCGCGCCGGAAGTTGGAGAGCATTCGCGTTTGGTGCTCGAGCAAATTCTGGGATTGGAGTCTGCGTCGGTGGACGATCTGGTCCGCAGAAAAATTGTTTTTGAGCCGTCGATACCGCCTGAGCCGGCATCGTGACTGCGAGCATGCTGGCGCTCCTTGGACTCGTAACCATCGTCGTATTGCTTGTCGCGATTCTCAGCCGCAGGATGTCGCCTCTCACTGCACTCGTGGCCATTCCGGTGGTCGCGTCGCTCGCGGGAGGCTTTGGAAAAAACACCGCGACGTTCATGATCCACGGCATTCAGAACATCGCGCCCGTCGCGGGAATGTTCGTATTCGCCATCCTTTTTTTTGGGGTAATGACCGACGCCGGAATGCTCGACCCGATCATCGCGGGCATTTTGCGGATGGTGGGAATGAATCCGGTGCGGATCGTGCTGGGAACCGCGCTGCTCGGATTGCTGGTGCATCTGGATGGTTCCGGCGCTGTAACTTTCCTGGTAACCATTCCGGTGATGCTGCCGCTTTACAACCGGCTCGGGATGGACCGGCGCGTTCTGGCGTGCGCAGCGTCGATGGCGGCGGGCGTCAACTTTCTGCCGTGGACGGGACCGGTGATTCGAGCGTCGGCGGCTTTGCACATTCCTGTTCTTGCTATTTTTAGGCCGCTCGTCATTGTCCAGGCAGTGGGGATAGCGTTCGTGTTTGCGTCAGCGGCGTGGCTGGGCAAGCGCGAAGCCAAGCGCCTCGGGCTCACGGGGAAAAATTCGGGTGCGTCGTTCGAGCATGAGGTATCACCGGAGAACCAAGCGCTGCGCCGTCCGGGGCTTTTTTGGTTCAACCTGATCCTCACACTCGGATTGATCACCGCGATGATTGCGCTGCGCCTGGAGCCCGTGGTCGTGTTCATGATCGGCTTCGTGATCGCCCTGGTGGCCAACTATCCGCGGCCGTCGGAGCAGAGCGCGCGCATCGAAGCGCATGCGCGCCCGGCGTTGACGATGGCGGCGATCCTGCTCGCCGCGGGAGTGTTCACTGGAATTCTGCGTGAGTCCGGAATGTTGAACGCGATGGCGCAGTCCGCGTTGCGTGTGGTTCCGACGCATTTCGTGCCGCATTTGCCGGTTGCCCTCGGACTGTGCGCGATGCCACTGAGCCTGCTTTTTGATCCGGATTCGTTTTATTTCGGAGTGCTGCCAGTGCTAGCCGGGGCGGCTGCGGCGTTTGGAGTTCCGCCGGTGCAGATGGCACAGGCTGCCATTCTGGGGCAGATGACTACGGGCTTCCCCATCAGCCCGCTAACGCCGGCAACGTTTCTAATCGTTGGGCTCGCGGACATCGAACTGCGCGAGCATCAGAAATTCTGTTTTCCGTTCTTGTTCGGGGCTTCGGTGTTGATGACGGTTGCCTGCGTGATTCTGGGCGTATTCCCCGCTTAACTGCGATTCGTGCTAACTGCTCATCGCCGCGAATCGATTGCTTGATACGATAGCGGCTCCGCCGGAATGATACGCGCCGCGATCTCTGCATCGGTCGACTTCCCGGCGGCTTGTTTCGCAGTGCGGCGTGGCGGTTTCAACGCAAAAGCAGCGGCAGTGCGAATGTTTGCGCGCACATGCCACGAGATTGAGAGTTCGAATGGGGAGAAGCAGAGATGAAGATTCCTAAAGCAGTGGCAATCGGGAAAACGTTTTCACGCGCAGGCGCTCTTTTACTGTCCACGCTGTTCGGGTTCACGATCTCCGCGTACTCTCAAACGCAGACGGTTACTGCGACGGTCGACGTCTCCAAGACCGGCGCTCCGATTTCGAAAAACATCTACGGCCAGTTCCTCGAACACGGAGGCGACATCGTCAACACGGGCGTCTGGTCGGAGATGCTGGTGGATCGCAAGTTCTTCTACCCGGTTTCCGCGAGCGCGCCGGTTCCTCCACCGGTGTTGGGTAACGCCGCCGGGAATCCGCGATTCAATCGCATTCCAACTCGCTGGTGGGCGCCGGTTGGCGGAGCCGAAAATATTTCCATGGACACCAAGACGCCTTACACAGGCGAGCAGTCACCGCTGATCAGAATCGATGCAAACATTCCGCGTGGCATTTCGCAGTCCGGCATCGCGGTTCGAAAAGGAAAATCGTATACCGGGCGCATATTACTGGCCGGCTCGGCCGGTGCCGTCGTGAAAGTGACGCTGATCTGGGGACCTGCGCCAGCCGACGAGCAGACGGTGACGATCCGATCGCTCGCGGCGGGTTACCGGAAGTTCCCGCTACGCTTTTCGGCGACGGCAGATACGGACGACGCGAAACTGCAGATCACCGCAACCGGAAGCGGCAGCTTTCATGTGGGCGCGGTTTCGTTGATGCCCGTGGACAATATCGATGGATTCCGGCCCGAGGTCGTTGCGGCGCTGAAGCAATTGCGCTTCGGAGTTTTGCGCTTTCCGGGAGGCAACTTCGTATCGTCGTACGAGTGGCGGCACGCCGTCGGTGACATCGATAAACGGCCGCCGATTTTCGATCCTGTTTGGCATGCCGTACAGCCAAACGACGTCGGCACCGATGAGTTTCTTACTTTGTGCAGGCTTCTCGGGGTCGATCCGTACATCACGGTTAACGCCGGCTTCGGCGATGCGTGGTCGGCGCGCGAACTGGTTGAATACACGAATGGAGCTGCCACGACGCCGATGGGCAAATGGCGCGCGGAGAACGGCCACTCCGCGCCCTACGGCGTGAAGTTCTGGGGCGTGGGCAATGAACCGTGGGGCGACTACCAGATGGGTGCGATGTCGCTGCCGCAATTTGAACTGAAGCACAATCTTTTCGCGAAAGAAATGCGCGCGGTGGACCCATCGATCGTGCTGATCGCCGGCGGCGCGATGCCGGACGTAATGGAGGGCGCCGACCAGGCTCGGCGAATCAACGGTCAGTACGTGCCCGATTACCTCTCGGCCGCGGATTGGACCGGGCAGCTGCTGCTCCACTGCCTCGACAACATTGATATGGTCAGCGAGCACTACTACGCATCCGGCACCGAACATACGGATATGAAGTTGCAAAAGAAGGTGCCGATCGATCCTCCGCTTTCGTTTATCGAGTGGCAGCGCGCGCCTGCCGTTCAGGTTCGCGCAAAATACGAGCATTACCAGGAATATCTAAAACGGATTCCGGCGCTGCGAGCCAAACCCGTTCCCATCGCGATCGACGAGTGGGCCTATTTCGGGGGCGGACCGGGCTCGTACAAAACGGTTCCGGCTTACGCCTGGGCATTCCACGAAATGTTCCGCCACTCCGACATTTTTCAAATGGGAGCATTCACCTTCGCGACAGCGATGATGAGCGAGAACCGTACGGAAGCGATCCTGAATCCCACGGGGATGCTTTTCAAAATGTATCGCGATCACTTCGGCACAATTCCGGTGGAAGTGAGCGGCAACTCCCCACAACCGAAGCCCACGTTCCCAGCGGGCGGCGATCAGCCGGCAGTCAACCCCGGCAGCGATACGTATCCGCTGGACGTAAGCGCTGCGCTGAGTGAGGACCGAAAGACGCTCTCCATTGCGGTGCTGAACCCGTCGGACGCGGAGCAGAGCATAAAGCTCACGTTGGCCGGAGCGAAGCTGGCCGATACGGGCAAGTTGTGGCGCATGGCGCCGGATTCGATCAATGCGACGGTCGTGGTCGATAAAAAGCCAGAAGTGCAGGTGGAAGAACAGTCGCTTGGGGCGCTGCCGGAGACACTGACAGTTCGGCCGTTCAGCGTGAATATCTATTCGTATCCATTGCAGTAGCATTTCGATCGTGGAGGCTCGATGAAGTCGTTGCGAACCGGTGTGAGAATTCTGTGGTCGTGCCTCGCTCTTCTTGTCGCCGCTTCCTGCCTTAGCGCCCAAATGCCAGGACAACAAGCGCCCGGTCCGCCTCCTGAGCGGTTCGAGAAAACCGCGCAAGGATTTCGCGCGACCGCCGGCGCGGAGATTCTTGAGCTGACCGTGTGCTCGGATTCGGTGGTTCATGTGGTCGCGACCATCGAACCGTCGGCTCCGGCATCGCCCCGTCCGTGGATGCTCGACGCCGCCGAATCCTGCCCTGGTGCTACGTTCAGTTTTTCAGAGGATGAAAAGGGGGCCCGTCTGACAACGGGAAAACTCGATCTCGCGATCGGCCGCGAGCGCGGCAATCTGACGTTCCGTGCGGCGAGCGGCGATTCCCTATTGAATGAAGGCAACAGCATTCCTCGCACGTACGAGCCGGTCGAACTGAATGGCGAGCACACGTACCGCGTGACGGACCGGTTTTCGCCGACGATTAACGAAGCCATCTACGGCCTAGGGCAGCACCAAAACGGAATGTTTAACTATCGCGGTGCTACCGTGGAGCTCGGCCAGAACAACACGGACGTGGCAATCCCGTTGATGATTTCGAGCAAGGGATACGGCCTGATGTGGAACACGGCGGCGCTCACGTATTTCGATAACCGTTTCCCGCTCGATATGAAGTTGAGTTCGTCAGCGGGTAAATCGATCGACTACTACTTTCTGTACGGGCCCGAGATCGACGGCGTAGTTCACGAATACCGAACGCTGACGGGCCACACGCCGATGCTGCCGAAGTGGGCGTACGGATTTTTTCAATCGAAAGATCGCTACGTATCGCTCGATGAAATACGCGAGATTGCAGCGCGTTACCGCTCGGAGCACATTCCGATCGACGCGATGGTGCAGGACTGGTTCTGGTGGAAGACCGAAGGCGATCCGGTTTTCAACTCGAACTATCACGATGTAGCGGCGGATCTCGACGCGCTGCACAAACAGAACGTGCACGCGATGATTTCGGTGTGGGGACTGCTGGATCCAAAGTCAGAAACGTACAAGATCCTCGATGCCAAGCAAGAATTGGTTTCCGGAGCACACGTTTACGACGCGACGAATCCCGACGCTCGCAACATTTATTGGGAGCATCTGCCGGGCAAACTGCTCGCGCAGGGTTGGGACGCGTTCTGGCTCGACAGCGCCGAGCCCGAAGAATATTGGCCGCACATGGGAGATGCGATTTTGAGCAGTCGCCGGCTTGCGATGGGCAACGGCGCCGAGTTCACGAACGTCTTTCCGTTTTTGCATACGCTCGGAGTGCAGGATCACTGGAAGGCGCAGCAGCCGGACAAGCGGGTTTTTCTGCTGACGCGATCGGCTTTTCTGGGACAGCAGCGCGTGGGCGCGACGGTCTGGTCGGGCGACGTTTACGGCACCTATTGGGGCCTCGGACGTCAAGTTCCCGCAGGCCTGAACTTTGCTTTATCCGGATACCCGTATTGGACCACCGACATCGGGGGTTATTGGCCGCCTCACGAAGATCCTCTCGCTGACCCCGCATATCAACAGCTCTACGCGCGTTGGTTTGAATTTGGCGCGTTCTGCCCGATTTTTCGAACGCACGGGCACCGTCCTCATAACGAGCTTTGGAGCTTCGATCGCGTTGAGCCGATCCTGGTGAACTACGACAGGCTCCGTTACCGGCTTATGCCCTACATCTACTCGCTTGCGTGGAAGGTGGCGAGCGACGATTACACCATTCAGCGGCCGCTCGTGATGGATTGGCGCACCGATCCAAAAACTTGGAACCTTGGCGATGAATTCATGTTCGGTCCGGCGTTGTTGGTGAATCCGGTACTGAAAGCTGAGGCGACAAAGCGCAGCGTGTATCTGCCTGCAGCTGCGGCGTGGTACGACTTCTGGACCGGCGCGTCCGTGCACGGAGAACAAGACGTCGAAGCGGACGCACCGATCGATCGAATGCCGCTTTTCGTGAGGGCGGGATCGATCGTTCCGATGGGGCCGCAAATCGAATACGCCACTGAGAATCCAGCGGGGCCGATCGAACTGCGGATCTATCGCGGCGCCGACGGCACCTTCGATTTATACGAAGATGCGGGCGATGGCTACGAATACGAGCAGGGCCGGCATTCGATCATTTCGTTTCACTGGGACGATCTAAATTCCGCGCTCACAGTGGAACCGCGGAAAGGTTCTTTCCCGGGGATGATCGAACGTCGAAAATTCGATGTGGTGCTGGTCGGAAGCGGGCACGGCACGGACTCGAACGTAACCTCCGATCCGAACGCGGTTATCGAGTACGATGGCGCGGAAGTTCGAAAGACCATTCGATGAAGGGGTGCTTCATCGGTCGCGACGTTCTAAGCGGTGCCCACGAAGCGCGCTGACCTGACGCGCGAAGACGGCGGCCATGTCTCCATCGAAATGCACGTTTCTTTCCGGTTCGATCTCACGCCAGACTGACTTTTAATGCCAGCGCGTAGTCCGGCGCATCGGGAGGATGAGACGGGAGTTGCACGCGAAGCGCGTCCGGTTGCTGATGCCAGTCGAGCGGCGCACCACTACCGAGAAGTTCGACTCGAAGAATTTTTCCCGGATCGGTGGATGCCGATGAACCGAGCGACGAGATCAGAATCGGTCCGGTGGGCCGACCGAGCACAAACGCATACACGACGGTATTCGCTTTGTTGCTAGTAAATCGGATGTCTGCAGCTCCGAGCTTGCTAACGCTGTTTCCCTGAAACGATCCGGCCTTGATGGTGTTCGGTCCTTCGCCGGAAATCTTCCAGGGCCGCGTAGCGTAGATGGCTTGGCCGTGAACTTCCATCCAGGACGTTACCCCGTCGAGCACCGCAATTTCTTTGGCGTCGATGGTTCCGTCGGGTCGTCCGGGGACGTTGAGAATGAACGTGCCATTTTTGCTGACGGTATCGATCAGCCAGTGAACGATGTCGCGCGGATCGAGATATCCGCCGTACGGTCCGGGTTTTTCGTAGAGCGCTCGCTGGTAGTGCCACTCGCCGATACAGGTCTCGGACTGCCAAGGATATTTCATGATCCCGGCCGTCAAGCCGCGCTCGTAATCCGCAACCACCGCCTTCGCCAATCGATCGGGAACATCTTTGACGTTCAGAACGCAGTCGACGCTGCCGCCGTTCCGCTTTCTGCTGGCATTATAAAAGTACGCGCCGATGTTCATGCCGCCCCAGCCGAGCGGGAGCAGGGAGTCGTCGAAGTAGAGGAGATCGGGATTGTGCTGGTCGATCAGGTCACGCGTACGATCGTAGAAATTTTTCACGTACGAGATGTCGGGTAGCGCGCTGGGCGGGTGCTTCACGCCGTAAAGACGTTGCGGATTCAGACCCTGCCACCATTCGCCCTGGCCGTCTGCTTCGGTTAGGCGGCCGTCGTAAGGAACGCCGGCCAGCGGTCCGTCTTTATCCGCTCCGTGAGAGGGCTGAAACCACCACCAGTTCCGGGCCTGATGTACGGTGACACCAAACCGCAGGCCCTGGCGCCGCGCCGACGCAGCCCAAGTGCCGATCACATCGCGATGCGGACCAATCGCCGCCGAGTTCCACGGCTGATGCTTCGAGTCCCACGAATCGAAACCGTCATGGTGATTGGCGAGCGCTACGAAAATTTTCGCGCCGGCTTTTTTATAACGTGCGATTAACTCGTCGGGTTGCCAATTGAGAAGCGTCCACTGCGCGCAGAGATCCTTGTAACCAAAACGCGACGCAGGTCCGTAATGGTCGAGGTGATACCGATATTGGCGCTGCCCCGGCTGATAGACGTTGCGCGCGTACCAATCTCCGTCTTCTGCCACGCACTGCGGACTCCAGTGCGCCCAGATTCCGAACTTCGCGTCTTGATACCACTCCGGCGCCTGGTATTCGAGCAACGAATCCCACGTCGGTTTGAACTGGCCGCCGCCATCCAGATCGGCAATTGGCGATTTCAGCGGAACGTCATCCCACATTCCTCCCGCGACGTCTGACGGTGCAGGGCTGTAGTTCCACACGGGAGGTTGCCACGTCGATTCGTCAAGTTTGTCTGCGACGATCGAGTTGCCGCTGATTTTGTAAAACTTGCGCGCTTCCGGCCGCGAAGCGCAAAACTCGGCATAGCTCTGCGTGAGCTGGTTGTAGTCGGAAGGAATCTGAGTTTGCCCGACCAACGGAGTACGAGTCGCGGAAGAAACGGCTTCTGAGGCGGCAGCCATTGCGATCCACTTGCAGAAGTCTCGTCGTCTCATGAATTCTCCGAGTCCAGAGCTGGAACCGTAACCGAGTTGCCGGACGGGATCTGCGGCGCCGGCAGAACGCGAAGCGAATTCTACCAGTTAAACTGTCGTTGAAAACGTTTACTGTGTCGATTATGCTCGCGGCCCGGTGGCCGAATCGGGGACAAGCCGGCCGCTGCGACGTGGCTGGATCGATCAACTCGGGTGAGGAGCTTCTCTTATGCGAATCAAGATTGGGTATTTGGTGGTGGCAGGCACACTGCTCCTTGGTGCGGCAAGCGCCTGGACGCAAGAAACAACACAGCCTGCCTACTGGAATACATCGCTATCGGCGGAAGAGCGTGCTGCGGATCTTGTTCACCGCCTGTCGATCGAAGAAAAAGTCACGCAACTGACCAACCAATCGCGCGCGATTCCCCGTCTGAATATCCCCGCCTACAACTGGTGGAGCGAAGCGCTGCACGGTGTGGCCAACAGCGGAACCACGGAATTCCCGGAGCCTGTGGGCCTGGCGGCTACGTTCGATACGGACGCGATCCATCAGATGGCGATTGCGATTAGCATCGAAGGCCGCATCAAGCACGCGCAGTTTGAGCGCGACGGGCACAGCAAAGTAATGGAAGGTCTCGATTTCTGGGCGCCGAACATCAATATATTCCGGGATCCTCGATGGGGACGCGGGCAGGAAACCTACGGCGAGGATCCATTTCTGACGGCGCGGTTGGGCGTGGCGTACGTGACGGGCATGCAGGGCGACGATCCGCACTACTACCGAGTGATCTCAACGCCAAAGCACTACGCCGTGCATAGCGGACCCGAGCCTACGCGGCACACGGCCGACGTAATCGTAAGTAAACACGACGAACTCGACACCTATCTTCCCGCGTTCCGCGCCACGGTGACCGAGGCCAAGGCCGGTTCCGTGATGTGCGCGTACAACAGCGTGAACGGCCAACCCGCCTGCGTGAATGAGTTCCTGTTGCAGGATCAGCTGCGAGGAAAATGGGGCTTCAACGGGTACGTGGTTTCCGATTGTGGGGCGGTCGTCAATATTTTCCGCGATCACCACTTCACGAAAACTCAGCCTGAAGCTTCGGCACTCGCGATTCAGCGTGGCATGGACAACGAATGCCTGAATTTCGGCGACGTTAAAGATGACAGCGACTACAAACCGTACTGGGATGCTTACCAGAAAGGGATTTTGAAGACGAGTGAGATCGATACCGCGCTGATCCGCCTCTATACCGCGCGCATCAAGCTTGGAATGTTCGATCCGCCAGGCATGGTTCCTTACGCGAAGATGGATGAGACTCAGCTCGACAGCGCCGCGCATCGCGCGCTGGCACTGTCCATCGCGAATGAGTCGATGGTGTTACTGAAGAACGATGGAACGCTGCCCCTTTCGAAGCCGAATCTGAAAATTGCGGTGATCGGGCCGCTGGCGGACCAGACGCACTATCTGCTCGGCAACTACTCCGGCCGCCCGACGCATATCGTTTCGATTCTCGACGGCATCAAGAAGGAATTTCCAGGCTCGCAGATTACGTTTGCGGCAGGAACGCAGTACCTACGGGCCGACGGGGCGCCCGTTCCGGACGCGCTTCTGACGACCGCCGAAGGCAAGCCGGGGCTCACTCAGAAATTCTCGACCGGCGATCTTTTTCAGCCGAAACAGACGGTGCTTGCGACAGAAAACGTAACGAACGTGAACTTTCAAGCAGGGAGCGTACCGGCCGCGGCTGCGGGCAAGTATCCGATGCGCGTCGAATGGGGTGGTTATCTGACTCCGACGGAAACCGCCGACTACAGCCTCGGCCTGCGAATGATGGGCGGCTTCGCGCGCCTGGAAATCGATGACAAACCTACGGCGCAAGCCTGGGCTGGAGGCGAAGACGGATTGCAGAATCACGTCGGCCACGTTCACCTGGAAGGCGGCAAGAAAGTTCACGTGAAGGTGGATTTCTCGCAAGGCAGCGCCGGCCCGGGAAGCATTCAGCTCATCTGGTCGAAGTACGACGCAGCGCCGAGCCGCGAGGCGTTGGAAGCCGCGGCGAATGCGGATGTGGTCGTCGCTGCTCTTGGAATTACAAGTGAACTGGAAGGCGAAGAAATGCCGGTGAGCGAGCCGGGATTCAAAGGCGGCGACCGGACGAGTCTTGATTTGCCGAAGCCCGAAGAAGATCTGCTGGAAGCGTTAGCTGCGAAAGGAAAGCCGATCGTTCTCGTACTCACGAACGGCAGCGCGCTTTCGGTGAACTGGGCCAAGACTCACGCGAACGCAATCCTTGAAGCGTGGTACCCCGGAGAAGAAGGCGGCACGGCGGTGGCGCAAACAATTTCCGGGAAAAATAATCCGGCAGGACGCCTGCCGGTCACGTTTTACACAGGAGTCGAGCAGTTGCCGCCGTTCGAAGACTATTCGATGAAAGGACGAACGTATCGATACTTCGAGGGCACGCCGCTGTTTCCGTTTGGATACGGCCTGAGCTATACGCGTTTCTCGTACAGCGACCTGAAAGTTCCAGCAAGCGCGATGGCGGCCGGCGAGACGATTCCTGTGGATGTGAAAGTGACGAACTCCGGAAAGCTCGATGGTGACGAGGTCGTGCAGCTTTATCTCTCGTTTCCCCAGGTGGACGGTGCGCCGGATCGAGCGTTGCGAGCATTCCGGCGCGTGCACTTGAAGGCTGGGGAATCTCGCAATGTGCATTTCGATGTTGGCGCTCGCGATTTGGGGATGGTCACCGGCAAAGGCGAGCCGGTAATCGCAGGCGGAAAATATTCCGTCTTCGTAGGCGGCGGACAGCCGAACACCGGCGCGCCGAGCATCGAGGGCGCGTTTCAGATCACCGGCACGAAGTCCCTGCCCGAGTAAGACGGCGGAGCGGCGACGGCTATCACGCGGCTCTGCTAAACGTGACGTCGGTGGGCTGTCTGCCGAAGTGTCGACCTGCGGCGGCGATCGTGACATTGGCGTGCAACGATTCGCACGAGACGTTTATCGAGCGGCGTGCCTCGCTACCAGGTATTCGGGGCCACGTTCTGAGATTTCGATGCTGACAATCCAACGGCCCAATCGCCGCCGTAACTTTCAGAAAATTATTTCGAAGGGGGCGTGTGTTTGCGCGCTCCTGGGATTGGCCGCAACGACGCCTGCGCAGCGTCCGGCGTCGCAAACCGGCTGGCCCGCTCCGGATCGACTCTTCGTAGGAACGTGCTACCAACCGATTGAACGGACGCCGGCCGAGATTGATCAGGACATCGCACGAATGAAAGGCGCCGGTTTCAATGTGGTGCGCATGGGCGATCTTTCTTGGGACTCGTTCGAACCGTCCCGCGGGACATTTCAATTTGAGTGGTTCGACAATATTTTGGAGAAGATGCACGAAAACGGAATTGGCGTGATTTTAGATATTCCAGGTTCGCCGGCTCCGATCTGGTTGCACCGAGCATTCCCTGGCATCGATATCGTCGCGGAAAACGGAAACAGGCTGCCACCGGCCGAGCGCTACATGGACGACATCAGTGATCCCGACTACGTGCGAGAAGCACGATCGCTTGCGGAAACCATTCTAAAAAGATACGCGCACAACCCGGCAGTGATCGCCGTCGGCTACGACAACGAGATCGGCAACGGTTATATGTCGTACTCGGAAGCCGACCGCCTACGATTTATCGAGTGGCTCAGAACGAAATACGGCACCGTCGAAAATTTGAACCGTGCCTGGGCCAGCGAGTGGTGGTCGCGACGCTTGAATCGATTCGAGGACGTTGATTTGCCGCTCGCGAACGGTCCCGGCCCCTCGGAGCGCTATCTCGATCTTCGCCGCTATTGGTCCGACGTTACCGTGGCTCGGCTCGAAGAACTGGATGCGATTCGCAAGCAGGTGGCGCCGCATCTTCCCACCATTTCAAACCTTTGGGACACCGCGCCACGCCGCGGCTTCGATTATCTTGGCAGCTACAAGAATTACGTGTCGTACGGAGCCGAGGGATTTTATCCGAGCGACCCCGTGAGCGGAGCGCTGGGCGCGCTTTTGGTCAAGGGAGACCTCGCGACACCACTATGGTTCAACGAATTTACGGCGGGCGGAGGAGGATTTTACGGCACGCCCGGACGTAGCAGGATGTACGCGTACGTGGGGCTTACGATTGGAGCGCAGGGATTTTTAGCCTGGACCTTTAACTCGCACCTGGGAGGCGAGGAGCAGGCGCTTTTTGGGCTAATCGATCACGACAACAGACCCTCGTGGAAACTCGATGAATGGTCGCGCATCGCGCGCGAATTCAGCGTGCTTTCGAAGTACGGATTCCCTCGCTATACGCACCCTGAAGTGGCCATCGCGTACTCATTCGACTCTCTTGTGGATTCGCATCCGAACGGTCCATCGAATACGACACTTCAATATTTCAAGCGTGCTTACACGGATCAGATTCAGGGGACATTCGAACCGCTATTCCGCGCGAACGTCGATACAGCCTTCATTCACATCGGACGAGACAGCCTTGCGTCTTACAAACTTGTGATCGTTCCGGCGGACTACCTGATGGACTCAGCGAGTGCATCAGCGATTCGCAACTATGTAGCCGGCGGCGGTACGGTGGTGATGACCGCGTTCTCGGCCAAAGTGGATGAGCATGGGCAGTGGTTTCATACGCCTCTGCCCGGCGGATTGACGGATGTCTTCGGATTGACGACGAATGCGTTCTACACAGCCGATCAAAATCTGGAGTTTTCGTGGAACAACGCTGGAGTCCAGAGCGACGCGCGTGAGTATGAGTTGCTCGAGCCTGAAACCGCTTCGGTGCTGGCCACGTTCTCGAATATTCCCGGCCGACCTGCGGCCGTTAGCCTCAACAGATTCGGGAAAGGCAAAGCGATCTACGTGGCGACCGATTCAAGAAAATCGGTTATGGCACCCGTTCTGAAAACCATCATGGCCGACGCCGGCGTTTCCGCCGGTCCTGCCACACCAGAGGGCGTGTACGCGCGCGTCGTAGCCGGCCGCACTCTGTACACAAATACGACCACCATCGAACAGCGCATTCCCATCACCGGTTCACGCCAAGGAATTCTAAGCGGGCGCCAATTCGAAGGCGAGATCGTCCTGGCTCCGTGGGACGCGGATCTATTTGAGGAGGCCGGCGCGAGGTGACCCGCCGTACATCCGAAGTTTTAGCGGTCGCTCGACGCCTGGGTCCGTGAATCATCGAAGTGCGATCACCGACTGTTCGGACATTCCCGCCACAACGATGGTCTTGTCTGCCCTGTGCGCTGAGAAATACGCCGGAGAATTAGGACAATTTGTCTAGGTTCACGATGATTTTCGTGAAGCGGGCTGGGGTCGCGCTCCACGATGCGAATGTTTCAGGAACTTCGTCTAGACCGACGGTAACGCTGATCGTTTTGCGAACGGGAAATTCCTTTCTTTCGAGGATTCCGATTACATTTTTGAAGTCTTCCGGCAGAGCGTTCCGCGAGCCGAGAATCTGAAGTTCCTTTTGCACGAACAAACGCGTTTCATACGTGACGGGAGCTTTCGCATAGCCGATGTACACGACGCGACCGGCGAATGACACGATGTCCACCGCAGCGCGAAATGTCTCCGGCGAACCCACAGCCTCGATCACGACGTCTGGTCCGTGTCCGTCGGTCAACTGCCGGAGTTGCTCGAAGCTTCGATCCCCTGCACTGCGGATTTTGTGAGTGGCGCCCGCCGATTCGGCGACGTCGAGTTTGGCGTCATCGACATCGAGGGCGATCACCGTTGCGCCGCGTGATTTGGCGGCAGCGATGGCACCGAGTCCGACTCCGCCGCAACCGACAACCGCGACCGTCTCTCCAGATTGAATGCCGGCCCGAGCGACCGCGTGCGCGCCAACGGCCAAAGGCTCCACTAAACAAAGCTCCTCGAGGTTCAGGGATGCTGCGTGCAGGGCGCTACCCGGAGCGACAATGTATTCCTCAAGTCCGCCGTCCCGCTGAACTCCGAGCGTGCGGTTGAACTGGCATGCGTTCGGCTTTCCTTTTCGACAGGACGCGCAATTCCCACAGCTCGTATAGGGCGAAACCGCGACATTCGTTCCCACTGCGAGCCCGGGCAAGTTTCCGTCGCCGAGTTTCACGATGGTTGCTGCGATTTCGTGGCCGGGAACGCGGGGATAGGTGATCAAG
The DNA here is from genome assembly GCA_963719065.1 of uncultured Acidobacteriota bacterium. Classification (GTDB taxonomy): domain Bacteria; phylum Acidobacteriota; class Terriglobia; order Acidiferrales; family UBA7541; genus Palsa-295. The sequence goes on from CAVRAM010000002.1 coordinate 616,251, forward strand.
GGATTTAATCCGCGGTAGGAATTCAAATCGGTCCCACACAAACCAATCCTTCGGACTCGTAAGAGAACCTCGCCGGGGCCGGCAACGGGCTCGACTCGCTCTTCCAGAGCGACTTCTCCCGGTGCTCCCATCACGACGGCTTTCATGGCTTCGCTCCTGTGATCGACGACACGGCGTGTGAAACCTACAGCCACCGCGTTGGGTGCCGTGCGCGATTGTATCAGCGATGACAACGCCCAAATGCCTGATCCGGTCACAGCGTTGCAGGATCGGGCCGAGGCTTAGATCACGATTTCACTTGTGGTTCGCGCGTGTGTCTGTGGCAGGGCGCAACGACGGATCGTGGGAGAGCTGGGGTCTCTACTTAGGCCAAGTGCTTTCGAACCCGGTGAGGTTATCGCGCGGCCGATTTCGTAAAGAATTGACTCGCAGGGAGATGTTGGCGGACGTGATGGGAATCGAATCGGCGATCCCCTGCTTGCAAAGCAGAGTAGCTGTCTCTAGCCGAGGCCGAGTTGAAGGACATCGCCGATCGGCTCCCTGCTTTTCTCGTTCCTGTTATCCGCCTGGCGCCGGAACCTCGGGTGGGTATTTGGATCGGTGATGGTGCGGCCGGGCGTTCGTGGAATTACGGGTTGACGGAGCGGCGGCTGTGCGTGGCGAGGCGCGCGACCGAGGCGAGTTCGAGCTCCAGGCCGACGGACAACATCGCGAGGACGGTGAGGGCGAGGATTCCGGCTTCAACGATGCTGTTCGTGGGCCTGTACGCGGCGAGCCGGAAACCGGCGCCGGCGGCAGAGACGATACGACGCTGAGTGGCGAGTCAACGAGCGGTTGGCATCTGCAAATTTGACGGCTCACGCGCGAAAAAGTGCGTGTGGTTCCCGCCTAACTCTCGAAATAGAAATGATAGTGGTTGCGGCAGGCGGGGTTGAAGTTTGCGTCGCAGGACGGGCAGCGATTTTCGGAGCCTAGGTATTCGGTGATGGTTAGTTCGGTGCCGCAGGCGCCGCAGAGAATTGCGCGGGTGGTCCATTCGGATTTTGGCCAGACGACGATGGCGTGGGATGCGAGCGCGTCGTGGCAGTCTTTGCAGGCGTAATACTCACCGCAACACTTCATTTTCAGCGCGACGATGTCGGTGGGGCCGTGCCAGTGTGCGCAGCGGGTTTGGGCATCGAGGTCGATTCCGCGGACGGTTGGGCGAGCGGGATTCATTGCGCTTGAAATTGTCTCATGGAGCGGAGCGACGATTGGTTGACGTCGGAGCGGGCGCGCGTCTTCGGCGGACGGAGCACTTCAGCGATCGTCGGTTGCCCAGCAACGCGGCGACATGACGAGCGGCGGATCTCGACTTAACGAACCTTAGAGTGATCGAGCCGCGGCAACGCCCGCGCGCCGTATGCGGGCGTTACGATGTTGCAGCGAGATCCTTGATCACGTCGGCGGGGAGCCTTACCGATGCGGCGGCGATGTTTTCCTCGAGGTGCGAGACGCGCGAGGTGCCGGGAATCGGCAGCATGACGGGTGAACGCTCGAGGAGCCAGGCCAGAGCGAGCTGCGAGGGAGTGATGTGAAGCTTTTCGGCGTCGGCAGCGATGGCGCTGGCAGTGCTGGAAACTTTTCCGGCGGCGAGCGGAAACCAGGGAATGAATCCGATGCTGGCGCTCTGGCAATAGTTCAAAACGTCTTCGGCGGCGCGGTCGACGACGCTGTATTTATTCTGCACGGTGACGATCGGGACGATGGTGCGAGCGTGTTCGATTTGTTTCACGCTCACTTCCGAGAGTCCGATGTGCTTGATTTTGCCCTGCTGCTGCAAATCCTTCAAAGTGCCGAGCTGATCTTCCGCAGGAAATTTCGGATCGATGCGGTGGAGTTGAAACAGATCAATGCGATCGAGTTTCAAGCGGCGAAGGCTGCCGTCGCACGCTTCGCGCAGATGTTGCGGATTGCCGTTCATGGTCCACTTGTTCGGCCCACTGCGATCGAATCCGGCTTTGGTGGCGATGACCAGTCCGGCAGGACATGGATGCAGCGCTTCGGCGATGATTTCTTCGCCTACGTTCGGGCCGTAGGAATCGGCGGTGTCGATGAAGTTCACACCAAGTTCGACCGCGCGGCGGAGAACTCGGATCGCTTCGGCGCGATCTTTCGGCGGACCCCAGACGCCTTCGCCGGTGATGCGCATGGCGCCAAAACCAAGACGATAAATCGAAATGTCGTTGCCGATTTTGAATGTGCCGGAATTCGCGGCGTTCGGTTCCGATTTTCCGTGCGAAGCGGGTGCGCTGGTCATGGCGGTGGCTCCTCGAATATATGGCGTCGGTAAGGTTATCGATAACTCAGATGCGGCGTAGTGACCGGAAGTCGCAAATTTTGCGCGGATCGTGCGTTGCGGCGGGAATCAGGGCAAAAGCGCTTGACCGAGACTGGGCGGAACGATAGCGTCTGATGTGGTTTCGGATGGATCTTCCCGGGGGACACATTCATGCGACGTAGTTGGCTGAGGATTTCGGTGACGTTGGGCGTGGCGCTGGTGGTGTGCGGCGCTTTTGCAGAGGCGACGCGCGCGCAGAAGAAAACGGATGCGCCCGAATACAGCGTGAAGGAGCACTACACCAAGTACGAGTATCGAATTCCGATGCGCGACGGAAAACATTTGTTCACGGCGGTGTATGTGCCGAAAGATACGTCGCGGAAGTATCCGTTTTTGATGGACCGCACGCCGTACAGTGTGTCGCCGTACGGGGTGGATCAATATCGCAGGATGATCGGGCCTTCGGAAGAGTTTGAGAAGGCGGGATACATCATCGTGTACCAAGATGTGCGCGGGCGATACATGTCCGAGGGCACTTTCGTGGAGATGACGCCGCATATCGACGTAAAGAAATCGAAGAACGACGTGGACAACAGCACCGACACCTACGACACGATCGAATGGCTGCTGAAAAACGTGCCGAACAACAACGGGAAGGTGGGGATCTGGGGAATTTCGTATCCGGGATTTTATACCTCGGCGAGCATGATCGATTCGCATCCGGCATTGAAGGCGGCTTCACCGGAAGCGCCGATGACGGATTTGTTCAAGGGCGACGACGCGTATCACGGCGGAGCGTTTATGCTGGCGGCGAACATGGGCTTCTACACGTTTTTCCGGCCGCAGGTAGCGCCGGGGCCGCCGGAGAAAAACTTCGACCGGTTTGACTACGGAACAACGGACGGATATTCGTTTTTTCTGAAGATTGGATCGCTTTCGAATGCGGATGCGCTGTATTTCAAAAATCCGAATTGGCTTTGGGACGATCAGGTGCGTCACGACACGTATGACGATTACTGGAAGGCGCGGAATCTGGCGCCGCACCTGAAAAATATCCACTGCGCGGTGCTGACGGTGGGCGGATGGTTCGACGCGGAAGATTTGGCCGGACCGTTCAAGGTTTATTCGGCGGTGAAGCAGAACGATCCCGGAATTTACAACGGACTGGTCGTTGGGCCGTGGGTGCATGGCGGATGGGCGCACTTCGATGGAAATCATCTGGGAAATGTGACGTTTTCGTCGGATACCGGACAGTTTTTCCGGAGCCACATTTTATTTCCGTTCTTCGAGCAGTATTTGAAGGATGGCGAAGACGCGAAGTTACCAGAAGCGTTTGTGTTTGAGACGGGAACGAACGTGTGGCGGCAGTATCCGGCCTGGCCTCCGGCGGGTTTGCAAACGAAGACGCTATATTTCCGCGAGCACGGCGCATTGTCGTTTGACGCGCCGACGAGCGGCGCTTCGAAAGACGCGGCAGGGTTCGATGAATATGTGAGCGATCCAAACCAGCCAGTTCCCTACGTGGGTTACCAGGCGACCGATGTGCCGCAGGAATATATGGTTTCGGATCAGCGGTTCGCGGCGTCGCGATCGGACGTGCTGGTGTATCAGACCGCGCCGCTCGAGGAAGACGTGACGATTGCCGGACCGATTTCTCCGAAACTGTTCGTTTCGACGACGGGAACGGATTCGGATTTCGTGGTGAAGCTGATCGACGTGTATCCGGAGGATTATCCGAATCCACCGGCGGACAGCGAGCCGACGGCGAACGATGTGGCGCCGCCGCGAGTGGCTATGGGCGGTTACCAGCAATTGATTCGCGGCGAGCCGATGCGCGGGAAATTCCGGAAGAGTTTTGAGACGCCGGAAGCTTTTACTCCGGGCAAAGTAGAGGAAATTGATTTTTCGATGCCGGACATCAATCACACGTTCCGGCGCGGGCACCGAATCATGGTGCAGGTGCAGAGTTCGTGGTTTCCGCTGGTCGATCGGAATCCGCAGACGTTTGTGAATATTCCCGATGCGAAGCCGGCGGATTTTCAAAAGGCAACGGAGAAAATTTTCCGGACGAGCGGCGAAGCGAGTGGCATTGAGGTGGGAGTTTTGCCGCGACCGTAGGATTCGAGCAGCAAATTTCAGTCTGAAAGATTGAAAAATCCCCGCAACGGACTGTTCGTGCAGCCATCCGTTGCGGGGATTTTCGTTTTAGCGCGCTGCAGCAAATTTCTGAGCCCACTGCACGCGCGCCGTGGTTTGCATGGCGATGAAGAGGGTTAGAATCGCGCCGATGGTGATGGCGAGACCTGTGAATCCCTCGAAGAAGAACGCGTACGAGAACAGCACCAGATACAGGAACTGAGCTGCTCCCGCCTCCAGCGCCGTAGATTTCATGCCCGCCACGACTCGCAAATAACTGACCAACAGAAAAATCGAAACGCACGAGCAGATGGCGAAAGCGACGTGAATGGGAACGATGTCTGCGAGGTAAGCCATCAACAAGTGAAACGAAAAGAACGCGCACGCCAGGAAGAAATAATTCATCGGATGGAGATCGATGCCCCGCAGCGTGGTGAGGATGAAGATGACGAAGAAGAAAAACAGCAGCGACACAGGCGCGAAAAAGCTCATCCGGCCAGTGAGCGGGCCGGGCTGGAGTTTCTGCGGCATGTCGATGCCGATGCGGAAACCGGAAACCAGGTTGGTGTAGTCCCAATCAAGTTCCCAGCCGCTGGGCTCGAGACGTTCGGCCGTGGGCGAAAGAGTGTTTTGAAGCAGGTCGTAGGTTGGCACGTTGGTGGCGAGGTGAAGCTGGAAGTCTTTTACCTGGGTGACGCCGTTGCCGAAGTTGTAGGACCAACTGTCGAGTCCCTGCGAGTGATAAGAAACTTTCAGGGCGACGGTCTGGAGCGGCTTCACGAGAGCGGTGGTGGTGACGACTTTGTCGCCGCTGGTCGATGGGACCTCGACTCCATCGATGGTGAAAATCAAATTGTCGTAAACGGCTTCCTGCGCGGGAAGAGGCAGCGTGAAGGTGGCGTTTTCGGGTTCCGCGCCGCGATTTGTAAACCAATATTCACCGGCAAACTGAACCTGGTAGGTGCTGTACCAGAGGAGACCTTTTTTGCGGTAGTCCAGATGCAGGTTGGCGTTGACGCGCGATTTTTCAAGCGTCAAGGAGTGCCATTCGGTTTTGTCAGAGGTGCGTTGGATCTGGTTTGGGTTTTCGGTGGTTGCGGTTGTTCTGGGGACAACGACGGCATATCCGGCCGAGGGCGCGGACTGGTCTTGAGACGTGCCCCACGAGGAAGAGACTTCGCCTTTCAGGTGGTTGTTGGTGTCGTAAGTGCGGCTGAACACGGTACCGCCGAGGATGGCCCAGGCGATCGAAGTGCAGAAAAAGATGAAAGCGATAGCGGCAATGCGTTTGAACATCGGATTAGGCTCCTTAAGGGTGTTCCGCCGCAACGAGACAAGCCTAGCAAAGTACATCGTGTCTGTGAAGTACTTTATTATATAAAGCTAGCGAACAAAAACTACAGGGGAGGGGCGAAGGGGGCGGGATGGCGGTGGCTCGAGCGTTTGAAGACCTCGCTACGCTGGCCAGTTCCCCACTTATTTGGCGCGGCAGTCGAAAATCCTCTATACTTTTCCGGTACGTTCTAATAAGAAAGTGAGAGCGGAAGCGACGCTGCAGACACGCCAACATGGTTGACCTAGCCGAAAAGATTAAACAGAAGTTAAAAGACGAGATCGCGGTTCTTGAGCACGAGCTGCATAACGACCTGCCGAAAGAAATTTCGGTGGCGCGCGCGCACGGCGATCTATCTGAAAACGCGGAATATAAGTACGCGAAAGAGCGCCAGGCGTACGTCTCGGCTCGGTTGGGGCAGCTGCACAAGCGGATGGCCGACCTTTCGATGTTGAACCTGAGCAACTTGCCGAAAGATCGCGCGGCGTACGGTTCCCGGATCACGGTGCTGGATGTGGCGAAATCCGCGAAGATCGAGTACAAGCTGGTGACGGTGGAAGAGGCGGACGTGACGAACGGGCTGATTTCGACCAGTTCGCCGATCGGGCGCGCTCTGCTAGGCAAGAAAGTGGGAGACGAAGTGACGGTGACGACTCCCGCGGGCGTAAAAGAATACGAAGTCGTGAAGCTTTCGACGATTTACGACGAGGAATAAGGATTCGCGGGTGAATTTTCTTCCATGCTGACTCGGACCATTGGCCGGTATTTGATCTGGCCGGTTGACCGGCTCGCTGCAGTTGTCGCCGCTACGGGAATTCCTCCGAACGTCATCACTTGGTCTGCGCTGATTCTGAACTTGTGGGCGGGCGTGCTGTTTGCGCAAGGCCGGTTCGCGGCAGGCGGCGGGATGATGATTCTGGCGGCGCTGTGCGACCTGCTGGACGGACCGGTGGCGCGGCGGCAGGGGCGCGTGTCGCTGTTCGGCGGATTCCTCGATTCCATTTTCGACCGCTACGCGGATCTGGTGCTGTTCCTCGGCTTGCTGGTTTATTTTTCGAGCGTGAATCGATTCGGATACGCGATCCTGGCAGGAGCGGCGATGGCCGGCGCGGTGATGGTGAGTTACGCGAAGGCGCGCGCGGAGTCGCTGACGCCGACGGTGGAAGTTGGATTTTGGGAACGTCCGGAGCGGCTGGCGTTGATGATTCTGGGCGCGCTGGTGAATCGGATGGACGTGGCGCTGTGGATTCTGGCGATCGGCCCGAACATCACGGTGATTCACCGCATCATTCACACGTGGCAATCGACCAAAGGCGAGCGCTCGCCGAGCGCGCACGACGGCGCGGCGTCCATTTCGTCCGGGGCGATGAGTGGATCGCAGACCGCGCCGGCAAGCCCGGTGATGCAGTCGAGCGCTGCGAAGCCGTATCCTGCGAATCTGACGCGAGAATCACAAAATTCCGAGCAAGTGATGCGTCGCGCTGCGCGGCGCGGCCACTAGAGTTCAAAGAACTTAGAATCGAAGAACTGCCGTAACCCTTCCGCGCGGTGCCCTGCTTTGTGGAATTTCGCTCGTTGCGGTGTGCGGTATCATTCCCACGGAGACTATGAAGCCCTCATTTATCATTCACGGTGGAGCCTGGGCGATTCCCGATGATGCGGTGGAGGATTGCCGCGCGGGAATCGATCGAGCGTTGCGAGCAGGGTGGAAGATTTTGTCGTCCGGCGGCGCAGCGATTGATGCGATTGAAGCGGCGATTGTGATTTTAGAGGATGACGTCACGTTCGATGCGGGGATTGGCGCTCACCTGAACTCCGATGGCCGCGTGCAGCTGGATGCGATCGTGATGGACGGCGCGACTTTGAAGGCAGGCGCAGTGGCGGCTGTGGAACATGTGCGGAATCCGATCCTGCTGGCGCGCAAAGTGATGGAGCAAAGCGAACACATGATGCTGGTGGGCGAAGGCGCTGAAAAATTCGGCGCTTCGCATGGTGTGTTGCTGTGTGCTCCGGAAGATTTGGTGATCGAGCGCGAGCGGGTGGCGTGGTCGAAGTGCATTGGCAGCGAGCATGCGGCCGAGCATCACGTGGGCCACGAATCGGGAACCGTCGGCGCGGTGGCCATCGATCGAAGCGGACATATGGTGACGGGAACGTCGACCGGCGGGACGTGCTGCAAATTACCGGGACGCGTGGGCGATTCGCCGCTGATCGGCTGCGGTTGCTACGCGGACGCAGAGGCGGGCGGGATTTCGTGCACGGGGCACGGCGAAGGCATCATGAAGATCGTGATGGCAAAAATGGCCGCGGATCTGTTGGGAGCTTCGGAAACGGCGGGAAGCTCGGCGCGAGTGGCTCGCGTGAATACACAGAAGAAGACGGCGAAGGAAACTTCGCGGAGCCGGAAGAAGACCGAAGAAAATGCAATTTCGGCAAATACGGCGCAGTTCGTCGCCGATGCATGCATCCGAAAGCTCGGGCATCGCGCACACACGACGGGCGGACTGATTTTGCTGGACCGCGACGGAAATCCTGCGGTTGCGTTCAATACTCCCCGAATGGCGTATGGGTACGTGCAGGCGGACGGGACTTTTCAGATCGGGCCTGCGTCACTCGAACGCTAGGCCGTTACTTTCCCTGAATAATTCGTTTGAACGATGCGGCGAGGTTGCTGAGTTCCTTGCCGGCTGATCCCGGTTTTGCGGGGTCGTTCGACTTCTTCGCCTGAGCGGGCTGTTGCTGCTGCTTAGGAGCTTCGCCGAGCTTGTACTGCCCGCTCTGGCCGGGGGTTCCCGCGGGGCAACCGACGCCGAGGCACGGGCCGGTGTTGCGCATGAACGCGCAGCCATCCAAAGTCGCGGTGCAAACTGCAAGCACAAGAATTCCGGTCAGCCGCTTTCGCATGTTCCCCTCACCCAGATTTACGCTTTCAAGGAAATCGACGAGGATGCTGGGTACAGGATGGCACGAAAGGCGAACTGCGCCCGTGGATTTGCGGGGGCGCGCAGCGTAAACGGCAGCAAATGAAAGGCGAAAGCCGGGGTATTTGGGTCGCAGAATTAGCGAAATTTGGGCAGAAAGAATCCAGTGCGGCGCAAGTGCTCATCGAATTTGGCGCCGAATTCAGAAGCGAGAAAGGCTTCTTCCCTTTTCGCCTTGCGAGCGAAGCCGATCAGGACGATCACGAATGCAATGATGGCGCGGTACTGCCCCATGTAGAGCGCCGCGCCGGCGACGGCGGCGAGGAAACCGGTGTAAATCGGATGGCGAACGTAGCGGTACGGGCCGGTGCGAATCAGTTCGTGGCCTTGCTTGATCTGAACTTCGGCGCTCCAGTCTTTGCCGATTGTGCGTCGCGCCCAAATGGCGAAGACGGCTCCGCCGAACGTGATGATTGCGCCGAGCCATTCGATGCGAATGTCTTGCGGCAAAAACCGGCGATAGAGGAAGTTCCACGGCAGACTGTCGTCGTAGAGAAGAATGAATCCGGTGACCATGATCAAAAGATGGACCATGCGTTCGCCAGACGGCTGGCGCCTGGCGGTGCGCTTTACTTGAAGCGCGGAGCCAAGCCAATACGCCGCGAGCGCGAGCCACGAAATCCAGAGCAGGTGATTGGGAGTGAGCCACTCGGGCGTGGCGGCGCCGGACTGCGCGGCCATGGCGAACCAGAAAATGCCGAGCGAGATTTTGAAGATGCTGGAGACGAACGGAGAATTCCAGATCATCGCGGTTCACTCCTTGTTTTTGCGGCGCGGGGCTGAGCGAGTTTGTTAGCCGTGCGGCGCAGTTTTTCAATCCAGATGAGTTCCCTGTCGATCGATTCGCCCAGAAACTGCACGACCTGCGCGGGAAAGACTCCCATCTTCATCGATTGAGCCAGCGGTCCGAATCGCACTTTGCGCTGGGTGAGGAAGGCCTGGCGAGCGTCGAGAATTGCGAGCTGGTCGGCTGCGGGCAAGATTTCGAACAGGCCTACGCGGACACTGAATTGTTCGAGGGAGCCGGCTTCGGCGGAGCCGAAGGCGCGAAGGCGGTCGATCAGAGCGCGGCGGCCGAGCGATGTGAGTGCGTACACCTGGCGCGTCTGGCCGCGGTCCCCTGCTTTCGTTTTGCGCGTCACCCAGTTTTGGTTTACGAAGCGGCGCAGGAGCGGATAGACCAGATTGTTGTGCATGTCGTGCTGGCCGAAGAGCAGCGCGGCCTCTTTCTTGAGGGCGTAGCCGTGCTTTGGGCCTTCGAGGAGTAGCGCGAGAATCAGCAGGTCATTCATGACAGTGTCAATATTGTACTAATGGCGATACCGTGTCAAGCGGCTTTGATTTGCGGCCTGGACATCGGCTCGCTGGGAAGGCGCGCGACCAATTTGGGGATTGTGGATTTGGCGCGGGCGGGGAGCGGAAAGTAGAATGCGCACGCGGATTATCTGCGTGGTAGAGCTAGTTTGATTTAGTGGGCTGTGCGGGGGCGGGTGCGGTGGCATCCGGCGGCGGATTTTCGTGCGGCGCGGAATCGCGCGTGGCGGCGTCGGGTGTTGTTGAAGTGGGCGTACTAGCGTCGGGATGTTGTGCGGCGCGGGCGCGAATTTGATCCACGCGGTATTTATATTCGGCACGGGAAATCATTCCGTTCTTGAGAGCATCATCCAGCGATTCGATTCTTTCCAAGTCCGGCTTGGAAAGTTGCAGCACGCGAGTGTTGTGAAGATAGCTTGAGACGAGTACGGCCATCAGGCCGATGAGGGCAGCCGCGGCGAGAAAATGTGATTTGGTGACTTTCATGGTGGTTTGCTATTCGCCCGGGAATCGAACGCTCTGCGCAACCTGAGACATCAGCGGATCAACCCACGCGGAATCCCGCGGAAGTTTCGAAGACATCATCGCGAGATAGTGACCGTCGGGAGACTCGACTCCTGCTAACGTCATTTGCACCGCGACTCCCTTGGCGTTGATGCCGCTCGCGACAGCGTAGTAGGCCGGATGGCCGTTCACCAGGAACGGTCCACGTTCGCCGACGCGAAACGAGCCGTATTTTGCTTCGAGCTGTTTGGCCAGCGCGGCAACCACGTCGCTGGGTTGTTGCGCTCCGGCGACCGGGCCGATCAAGCCCCAGTCGGAACCCTTTGAAAATTCGACGCCGCTTTCGCCACCGTCCCCTTGCGGAGAAATCTGCCAGCCCGTCGGAATCGTGGCGCTGAAGCGTCCGAGCGGATCTCGATACACGGTCGGCCCATTGGTCGATGCCGGTGGTGCAGGCGAGTTGGACGCGTAGGAGTCCTGGCGGGTTTCGGTCGGTGTCGCGGCCGGTGCGGCAGATGCCGCCGCTGCAGGTTTCGTAGGCGCGGCGCTTGCGCCCGAGAGCGCGGCCTTTTTCTCGGCGCACTCTTCGGCAGTGAAAACTCCGGCATTGCAGCCACGCTCGAGGGCCGCGAGCTTCTGCGCGGTAGTGCCCTGCTTGTCCGCCGGGACGGCTGTAGATGTTGACGATTTTGCTGACGTCGAGGAGACGACGTAGAAACTTTTGGCCATGGCGTCAAAGTCAGATTTCAGGCCGGCGTATTCGGTGGAGTAGGCGGCGGTATTGAACGTGATGGTTTTTCCGTTGGCTGTGGCGACGCTGAGTTTCATCAAATCTGTGCCGGCGCCGGAGTGCGGGCACGAGAGAACCATGTACACGCCGGGGAAACCGGCGATGGATTCGGTGCCGCGCTTCATCACTTGCGAGCCGGGACAGCCGGAGGAGAATTTATTCTGAACGGCATCGAGGATTTTGGAGGCTTCGGGCGTGGAATGATCCTGATTGAGGTGCACGGCAACGGTGACCATCGCGGTGCCTTTGGAGATGCCGAGCTGCTGCGGGTCGGACGTGTCGGGCGTCCAGCCGGCGGGAATTTTGAGTTCGAACTGACCGTTGGGATCTTGGTAGGAGGTTTGCGCGGCCGAAGATGCGGCGAAAAGAAGCACAACCCCGACGAGGGTTAGGAGCGTCCGAGCAAGAGCGGCGGCAAGCGACGCAATCAGCGTCCGCTCGGAATGTGCCCGACGGTCATTCAGCAAATTTGCTACGTGGCGAGCCGGTTGAGCGCCCAAGTCCGCATGTTTGGCTGGCATTTCGAGGTTATAATCGGACTCACGCGGCCTCGGCAATCGACAGTTAGGGACAACTCGGGACATCTAGGGAAATGGCGGAAAACAACGAGCAGACGCGTCTTGGCCACCGGGCCGAGAATCCCAGCGGGAAGAATCTTGCCCGCCGAACCGACCAACGGCTGGATACGTGGAAAGAGATTGGCGCGTTCTTTGGGCGCGACGAACGAACGGTTAAACGCTGGGAAGATCAGCGTGGATTGCCAGTCCATCGCGTGCCAGGCAGCGGCCGCGGCAGCGTTTACGCCTATACGAGTGAGTTAGCCGAATGGCTGAAAACGGCGGATAATCCGATCGCGGTTTCCACCGAAGTTTCCGACGCAGTTCCCGCCGCGCTGCTTGATTCGAGCACGTCGGTTCCCGCTGCAATTCAAACGACGACAACCAAAGAGCCGGACGCAGAGTTCATCGAGAGGCGCCGTGGCGGGACGTGGCTTGCTGCGGCAATCGTCGCCGTGCTTTGCGTCGCGGCGGTGTGGGCGTATACGAGCCACCGCGCGGCGGCGAAGAAAATTGCGACCTCGCCGGTGCATGCGACAAACCCCGAGGCCGAAGAGTTGTATTTGAAGGGCATTTATTTCTGGCACAAGCGAACGCCGGAAGGACTGACGCAGGCGGTGGATTACTTCACCCAATCGATTGTACGAGACCCGAACTACGCTCCGGCGTACGTGGGCCTAGCGGATTGCTACAACCTGCTGCGCGAATATACCAAGATGCCGCCGGAAGAAGCGTATCCGCGAGCGATGGCGGCGGCAAAACGGGCGATTACCCTCGACGATTCCCTTTCGGGCGCGCATAGCTCGCTGGCATTTGTGGAATTTTACTGGTCGTGGGATTCGGCGGCGGCGGAGCGTGAATTCAAGCGGGCGCTGGAGCTGGATCCGAATTCGGTAGTGGCGCACCACTGGTACGCGACGTTTTTGATGCATATGGGACGGTCGCAGGAAGCGATCGCCGAGATTGAGAAGGCGCAAAAGCTAGATCCTTCGTCGATCGCGATTCTGGCGGATAAAGGTTACGTACTGTGGTTTGCCGGGCAACAAGACGAAGCGATGAAGCTGCTGAAGCAGCTGGAGCAGTCGGAACCGAATTTTCTTTCGCCGCACAATTATTTGGCGTCCATCGCTCTGAACGAGAAGAATTATCCGGCGTATCTGCAGGAGGCACGCAAGTACGGAGAGCTGCTGAACGATCCCAACATGATTGCAATGGCGGATGCGGCCGACAAGGGATACGCGAGCGGCGGGGGCGACGGCCTGCTGAGGGCGATGCTCGCGAAGCAGAAGGAAATGGAAGCGGCCGGGCACGGTTCGCCGTATGTGATCGCGACGCTGCACGGGCGGCTCGGGCAGACGCAGGACGCGTTGAAATCCCTGGAAGAAGCGGTGGCCAAGCGCGATGAACGGTCGATTGCAATTGGGATCGATCCAAGTTTCGTAAGCTTGCGGAAGGACCCACGATTTCAGAAATTGCTGGCACAGGTTGGATTGCCTCCCTCGACCTGAAACGCTTAACCGAAAATCTCTAGCCGAAACGCACAGACGGAAACGTTCAGCCCGAATCGTTCAAACCCTGGCGATATTTGGCCCTCAAATCCACAGAAAATGGTGCTATAAGCCTCAAGAATCAGGGCGCTTAGGGGCGCTCGTGCGGTAGTACTCGATGTCCCGTTTCCGCCAATGACAGGTACGCTAAGCCCATTGACCGGGTCGTAAGTAGCTCGTAAGCTTTTTGTTACGGCGAAGCTTGATGGCGCGGCTGCGGGCCAGGCGCGCGGGGATTTGGCGGCTGCCGAGTAGTACTTGGTCACGCGGACAGTTTGAGCGCGAAAGTGCCGATAGGTAGCGGAGAGGTTTTTCCAGGATCATGCGACTGCGATTGAACGCCGGAATGAAAATCGGAATGAAGATCGGTATGGCGGTAGCGGCGAGCGCTTTGTTGCTGGCCGGCTGCGACGAGACCATCACCAATCAGCACGCGAAGGCGCACGCGCCGGCGGTGGTTCCAGCTCCGATTCCCGAGTATGTGAAGGAAACGCTTCCGTTCCCCGAACAGCGGACGTCGCTGACTGGACTGTACGATACGCGGCCCCGGATCGACATCCTGGTGGCGCAGGTGCAGGCGCAGTTCAACGTGGCGCAAAAAGAGTATAAGGCCGGAGAGTTTGAGAAGGCGCGCGCGGATTACGACAAAGCGGTGGGAATGATCGTCGCGAGCGGATTTCAGGCGGATTCGGACCGGCGGCTTTCGGATTTGCTGGACCAGATCGGCGAAACATTGCACTCGTATGAGGTGAACGCCGAACAGAATGCGGAGCCGGATGAGACGGCTCCGACGACAGCGGCGCCGATCGACGATTTGGCGAATTTGAATCTGCCGGCGGGTGACCCGCGGCTTGCGGCCAAGGCCGAGCAGGAATTGATGCGCGTGCCGCACGATTTACCGCTGACGGTGAATCCTTCCGTGCTGCAATACCTGAGCTACTTCACGACGCCGAAGGGACGCGCGACGGCGGCGCACGGAATCGACCGGTCGGGGCGCTATGCGGCAATGATCCGGCGCGTGATGAAAGAAGAGGGCGTGCCGCAGGATCTGATTTATCTGGCGCAGGCCGAATCGGCGTTTCAGCCGGTAGCGATTTCAAACAAGGGCGCGCGCGGAATCTGGCAATTCATGCCGTACCGCGGCGCGGAATACGATCTGGACCGCAATTACTTCGTGGATGAGCGCAGCGACCCGGAAAAAGCGACGCGAGCAGCGGCGCGGCATTTGCGGGATTTGTACGACATGTTTGGCGATTGGTATCTGGTGATGGCGGCTTACAACTCGGGCCCGATGAATGTGGTGAAAGGCATCGAGCGGACCGGGTACGCAGATTTCTGGGAATTGCAGTCGCGTCACGCTCTGCCAAAGCAGACTCAAAATTACGTGCCGATCATCATCGCGCTGGCGCTGGTGGGCAAGGACCCGGCGTTGTACGGAATCGATGTGGAGCCCGACAAAGCTCCGACGATGGACGTGATCCGGCCGGGACACTCGATCGATTTGCGGCTGGTGGCCGATGCAACCGGAGCGGATGTGTACGATTTGCGCGAACTGAATCCTGAGCTGCTGCGCAACGTGACGCCGAGCGATCCGACTTTTGAACTGAAGCTGCCGGCAGGAACCAGCGGGAAATTCGAGCAAGCGATCCAGCAGGTGCCGGAAGACAAGTGGACCAGCTGGCGGCTGCATTCGGTGCAGGCCGGCGAGACTCTCTCTGAAATCGCAGGCCGTTACCACGTGACGGTGGCGGCGATCGAAGCGGCGAACCATCTGGAAAGCCACGCGACGGTGGACGCAGGATTTCTGCTGAACATTCCGGCGGCGCCGCCGACGGTGCGCCTGGTTCACTACACAGTGGCGCGCGGAGATACGCTCGAAGCGATTGCCGACCGGTTTGATGTGACGGTGCCGGAAATCAAGAAGTGGAACCGGATTCGGGGATCGAGCGTGCCGCGCGGCGCGCATCTGAAGATTTACGCCGGCGGAATGACCGGCGGCTCGATTGCGCCGAAGCCGAAGTCGGCGCAGGCGGCCGACACGTCCGCTTCGGTGCAGAACGTTTCGACCAGCGGCAAGAAGGCGCCGACCGTGCAGCATCGGGTGAAGCAGGGCGAGACGCTGTACACCATCGCTCATGCCTACAAGACCACGGTGGACAATCTGCGCGAAACCAATCCATTCCTGAACGAAGGCCCGCTGAAGGCGGGAGATGTGTTGACGATTCAACGCTATGCCCGGCCCACTCCTCCGATTAAGCGATAAACCTATATATTTCAATCGTTTAGGTTAGCGTCTGCGCGGGAGTGCGACTGGAACGCCGGGAGCTTTCCGCACGACTTCGGTCCGAAATGCTGTTTTCCCCGCTTGCGCTCTTGACAAAGTTTCGATACACCATTTATAAGCGCCGGGTACTTCTACGAGATTCGTAATCCGAGCCTGGGGAGGATCGAGATGTTCAACGGCAAATTGCACGATGAAGAAGACGACGAACTGCCGCACTTCGAAGAGGAAGAAGAAGAGGGGTTGGAGTCCGGTCCCCACGGCGAGACGGTAGAGGAAGTGGAAGAGCTCGTCATCGACGAGGGAGCGGAGGAAGAAGAGGGCGAGGGCGCGGCGGTTGCGGAGCGGCGTCCTGCTCCGGCACCGGCGAAGAAGGCGAAGAAGCCGGCGGCCAAAGCGAAATCGAAACCAAAAGCCAAGGCAAAGAAGAAAGCGCCGAAGAAAAAAGCCAAAGCGAAAAAGTCGAAGCCGAAAAAGGCCGCGAAGAAAAAGAAACGTTAGGGCTGTGCTGGAGCGATCCGGTACATCTACATCTGCGTCACGAAAATCGAAACAGGCCGGGAGAGGGCGAGAGCGCTCGCTTCCGGCCTGCTTCTTTTTTGGGCTGCGGAAAATGCAATTCGAGACATGCGCGACGCGCGCGCGTGCCGCGGTGAACCATTTGGTTTGGAGTGCGGCTGCAGGTTGCTTCACATCGGTGCAGTTCGTTCGCGGGTAGAAAACTGTTGGCGAGTGTAATACGTTCCCGCTTGCGAAATGATTTGTTGCACGAAAAAGGCGGAGGCGACTAGCATACCGGCAGAATGGCGCTGGCCGTGGAACAGGTGAAGCGAATGCGGGGCGGAGCGCAGTCGCATTTGATGCGCTGCAGCAACGGTGGCTTTTACGTGGTGAAGTTCCAGAATAATCCGCAGGGGCGGCGGATCCTGGCGAACGAATTGCTGGCTACGAGGCTGGCGAAGAGGATTGGATTGCCATCGCCGGAACCGGAAGTGGTGGAGGTGAGCGAGGAGTTGATCGCCCACACGGACGAGCTGGTGATTCAACTGGGGCGCGGGCGCGCGCCGTGCCAGGCGGGAAAACAGTTCGGGTCACGCTATCCGGGCGAGCCGGCGAGGATGCCGGTGTACGACTTTTTGCCGGACGAGCAACTGCGCGAAGTGGAAAATCTGGATGATTTCTGCGGCGTGCTGGTGTTTGACAAGTGGACCTGCAACACGAATGGGCGGCAGGCGATTTTCTACCGCGAGAACGGCGAAAGCCGCTACCGCGCGCTGATGATCGATCACGGATTTTGTTTTAATGCGGCGGAATGGAATTTTCCGGATGCGCCGTTGCGAGGATTGTACGCACGGCATCGTGTGTATGAACGCGTGCGCGGGATGGACGCGTTCGAGCGGTGGATTGCGCGCGTCGAAAGAGTGGGACCCGATGAACTGGATCTCGACTCGCGCGAAATTCCCTCTGAATGGTATGACGACGACATGGACGCGATGGAACGAATGCTGGAGCAGTTGCTCCGGCGTCGAAAATTGGTGAGGGAGCTGGTGCTGTCGGCGTGGAAATCGTCGGTGCAGCCATTTCCCAACTGGAAGTGAACATGAACGCACTCGATCTGTCGCATTTTACGGATGCGGAAAATCCGCAGCAGACGTTCCGTTACCGGATCCTGCGGTATACGCCGAACATCGTGCGCGACGAATGGGTGAACATTGGCGTGCTGCTGGAAGACGTCCGCGCCGGGCGCGTGGCGGTGCGGCTGATCGAGCAGCAGCCGGAGTTCGCGCGCGTCGCGCGGATTCATCCGGACCTGGACGAAGAGCTATTGCGCGCGCTGCCGACGGAATTTAATGCGCGGCTGCGGGCGGCGCCGAGCGAGGTGACGGCGTACCTCGAGAAGCTAAACCAAACACTTTCGAACACGCTGCAGTTGAGTCCGCAGCGCGCGCTGCTGGCTGACAATTTCGATGAGGAGCTCGACCGGTTGTACCGCGCGCATGTGTCGCCGCCATCGAAGCGGGCGGGCGGAATGCTGCACAACCTGCGGGAGATGATGCGCGCGAAGCTCAGCGATGTGTTTCGCCGGCACCGCATTCTCGGCAAGCTGGAAACGCAGGTGCGCGTGGAAGGATTTACGCAGCCGGGCGATCCGATGCGGCTCGATTTCGGATACCAGAACGGAGTGCGTGGGTTCATTCATTCGGTGGCGCTGAAGCGCGATGCGGCACAGGCCAAGGTGCTTGCGTATACGGCGGCGAGCATTCACGCGCACGACTCGACATGCGAAGTGACCGCGGTG
Organism: uncultured Acidobacteriota bacterium; assembly: GCA_963719065.1. GTDB lineage: Bacteria > Acidobacteriota > Terriglobia > Acidiferrales > UBA7541 > Palsa-295. Next base: position 634,313 of record CAVRAM010000002.1, read on the forward strand.
ACCGAGGAGCCGCCGCTGCGCGATAACAAACGGCACCGGTTCATCGCCAACATTTTGAGCGAGCAAAACGTGCGGATCGTGCCCATGAATCAGATCGAAGGATTCGCCGAGGAATTGCGCGTGCGGCTGCAGTAGCAGGACTTCTGTAAATGCGCGCTCACTTTTCGACTTCGCCGCGAGCGCTGATCGCTCCCCACTTCGGCGGGCGGCGCTTGCCGAGCAAAACTTCCGCAGCCCACGCGCCCAGATACGACGAGAGCGCGACTCCGTGTCCGGCAAAAGCACCGAGCACGAACCCGTTTGCGGATTTTGCGCCGCTCTTGGGATGCCAGCCAAAGACGGGCTTCGATGAATCGCGGAACAGGATCGGGCCGCCCCACCGCGCGGTAAATTCTACGTCGGCCAGAGCAGGATGCAGGTGCCTGACGCGATCTTCGAGGCGCGCGAAAACGGCGGCGGGCTCTTCGGCGGTGACGTCGACGAGTTCGAGATCCTCGGAATCTGGCGACTGAACCAGGCCCGCGCCCCAGATGAGCGAACGATCGCGGCGGACGCGTCCCCACAAGTACGGAAAATCGACCGTGTAGAAGGGCGTTCGGGAATCGAGTCCGATCTGGCGGAGGACCGATTCCTTGACCGGGCGCGTGAGCGCTGCAAGCGTCAGGCGCGCGTGCGTGCCTTTGGTGAGACCGTTCAGGCCGAGCGAGAGGGCGTTGGTAGCCAGCAGAATTTTATGGGCGCGAAGGGTGACTTTTTTCGCGCGCTGCGGAGTGTTTGCGGAACGGGACGGCCGAGCGACGTTGACTTCCAATTCCGGAACCGGTTTCCAGTCGATCTTTTCGACGCGGTGATGCTCGTAAATGGAGGCGCCGAGGCGATGCGCGGCGCGCGCAAGCCCGCCGACCAGTTTTCCGGGATCGAGTGTGCCGCCGGGAACTTTCTTCACAACACGCAGAGTGCCGGAATCGTTCCACGAAATCGGGGAGTTCGCGATGCCTCCGCTGCGGCCGATTTCCCAAGCGCCGGTGAGATTCAAATCACAATCGAGACGCAGCGTTTTCTGGATTCTCTTAAATCCGGCGAGCACATCGCCGAGACCCGGCTGATCGCCCGCCGCGGTTTCCGCTAGGACCATTCCTCCGGTGCGTCCGCTGGCGCCCGCGCCGATGGCAAAAGCTTCGAGGACGATGACAGACTTTTCAGGCGCGAGAAGACGCAGCCAGGCGGCCGCGGCGAGGCCGGAAAATCCGCCACCGACGATCGCGAAGTCCACTGGTTGCGTTAGCTCCCGCAACGGGCGAGGTTCTGGCGGACGAAAGCGAATCGGCCAGGGCGGCTGGCCCCAATTGTGGAAAGAGTGCGACATTCAAGCGTCCTAGCGGTGCGAAAAGCGAAGAGGGCGAAGCTGATTTGTTGCAATTAAAGTTCGCGGCGGCGAGAGCAGGAGTGTCGAGCTCTTCGCCGCCACAGGTTTTGAGATTTGCGCCAGACGATTTAGAGAATCGCCTCGGTCCAGTTTTCGAGAGTGTGCTTCAGTTTGGCCATGAACTGGTGCGCCACGGCTCCATCGACCACGCGGTGATCGTACGACAGCGTGAGATAGACCATGGAGCGAATGGCGATGGCGTCGTCAACCACCACGGGCCGCTTTTCGATGGTGCCGAGGCCGAGAATGGCGACGTTGGGCTGGTTGATGACCGGCAGACCGAACAAGCCGCCAAAAACGCCCGGGTTGGTAATCGCAAAGGTTCCTTCGGCGACTTCTTCGGGCTTCAGCTTTTTCGCGCGGGCGCGTTCGGCCAGATCGTTCATCGAGCGGGCGATGCCGAGGAAATTCTTTTCTTCGGCGTTCTTGATGACCGGAACGATCAAACCCCAGTCGAGAGCGACGGCGATTCCGATGTTGCATTCCTTGTGAAGGACGATGTTGGTGCCATCGACCGAAGCGTTCACCGTGGGAAAGGCACGAAGCGATTCGACGGCGGCGCGAACGAAGAACGGCATGAAGGTTAGCTTGGTGCCGGTGGTCTCCTCGAACTTGCCCTTCATCTTGGCGCGCAGAGCGGCGATGGCGGTGACGTCTGCTTCGTCCACGGAATAGACGTGCGGCGAAACGTGCTTGGAAAGAACCATGTGCTCGGCGATGCGCTGGCGCATGACCGACATGGGCTGCACTTCGTAATTGCCGAAATACATTTTTTCGCGCGGCACGGCGTTTTCGAGCACGGCCGAAGCGGATGCGCCACCGGTGGGTGGAGGGGCCGAGGGACGAGCCGGAGCGCTGGGCGCGGCAGGTCGCGACGGAGCGGACGCCGCAGGCGCAGCGGGGGCAGACGATCCGCCTTGAACGGCGGCTAGAATGTCGTGCTTGCTGACTCGGCCGCCGGCACCGGTGCCGGGCACTTGAGCGACGTCAATATTATTTTCCTTGGCGATCTTGCGAACCAGCGGCGAGCTGCGGACTTTGTCACCCGACGAGGCACCGGATGACGCAGCCGCGGGCTGAGAAGGTGCGGGTGCCGACGGTGCAGCCGGAGCGGGCGCAGCAGCCTTCGGAGCGGCGGCGGGCGGCTCGGCTTGCTTGGACGCGGGCGCCGGTGCAGAAGGTGCCGCGGAGGAGCCAGCGGCGTCAATCACGGCGACGACCGTCTGAATGGGTACAGTCTGGCCTTCGGTGACCTTGATTTCTTTCAGCACGCCGGCGGATGGCGAAGGAATTTCCGCGTCGACTTTGTCGGTGGAGATTTCGAACAAAGGTTCGTCGCGCTCAATCTTGTCGCCCGGTTTCTTGAGCCACTTGGTAATGGTGCCTTCGAAAATGCTTTCGCCCATCTGGGGCATGATGACGTCAACAGCCATGGTCAGCTCCTAGGACTGCAAAACTTAAATCTCGCACGGAATCGTGCCGAACGTGAACAGGCGCGTGGCGAGCGCCGATCGAACGGATCGAAAAAAGTTACGCGGCGGAGAGGCACTCTTCGTGCCAAACGCCCGGAATGCCGTCCAGGGTGTAGATCTCGTCGCCGCCGGTGAAAAAATCCACGGCTTTCACCTTGGCCGTGCGGTCGGCGAACTCGAGCTGCTCCGGCTCCAGTTCATTGTGGTACTGACCGGCTTCGAGAAAGTCCTCGAGGAAAGCGCGGTCGGCGATCCGGACACTGGAACCCACCTCGAACTCTGCGTTGTTGATGCCTTTGGTTTTTCCCATGTTCCCCTATTGGCTTCGATTCGTTTCAGTATTTTGCAAGTGCCCGAGCGGCCGCAACCACTTTTTCGGTGTTCGGCAGGAAAAATTCCTCGAGCGGCGGCGAGTACGGAACCGGCGTATCAAGGGCGGTGACGCGGGCAATCGGACCATCCAGATCTTCAAACGCGCCTTCGCAAACCAGCGCGGCAATTTCGCCGGCAATGCCTCCGGTGCGGGTGTCTTCGTGAACGACCAGCAACTTATTGGTCTTCTTTACGGATGCAAGGATGGTTTCGCGGTCAAGCGGCAACAGCGTGCGCAGGTCGATCACCTCGGCTTCAATCCCCTGTTTCGAAAGCTGTTCGGCCGCTTCAACGGCGGTGTGCACCATGGCCGCGTAACTGATGATGGTGAGGTCACTGCCCTCTCGACGGACGATGGCCTTGCCGATCGGCACGGTGTAGTCGCCCTCGGGCATTTCTTCCTTGATCCGGCGGTAAAGAAACTTGTGCTCGAAAAACAGAACCGGATTGTTGTCACGAATGGCCGATTTCAGCAGGCCTTTGGCGTCGGACGGCGTGGAAGGATAAATCACTTTCAATCCGGGCGTATGCACGAAATACATTTCGGGGTTCGCGGAGTGAAACGGGCCGCCGTGAACTCCGCCGCCGGACGGGCCGCGAACTACCATGGGCACCGGCGCTCCCCACAGGTAGTGGGATTTCGCGACGAAGTTGGTGACCTGGTTGAAAGCGCAGGCGATGAAATCGATGAACTGCATTTCGACGATGGGGCGCAGGCCCAGAAAGCTCATTCCGCAGGCCGCGCCGATGATGGCGGTTTCGGCGATGGGAGTTTCGATGACGCGCTCGCGGCCAAAGGTCTCGAGCAGGCCCTCTGTGACTTTGAACGCTCCGCCGTACACGCCGATGTCTTCGCCGATGGCGACGACGGCAGCGTCGCGGTTCATTTCTTCAAACATGGCCTGGCGGATGGCTTCGACCATGGTGATCGGTCCGGTTTTGAGAGCAGCGGTTTCAGCCATGATTAGCGCCCTCCCTGTTTGCCCTGCGGACCTTTTGAGAATTGTTTGGTCTGCTGGTTTTTGTTCTGGCCGTTTTTGTGGAACGGCTTGTTCTGGCCATTCTTCGAGAAATTTTTATTCTGTGCGTTCTGGCCGAAGCTCTTCGGCTTCTGGACACGGCTGTAGGTTTTGCTTTCCGGGCTTTCGCGGAAGGCTTTGTCTTTGGGGCCGCGGCCAAACGGGACGCGCGGGCCGGCGGGTTCAGCGGAAACGACCGGCTCTTCGAAGTCTTCTTCCGGATCGTCCACAGGCAAAACTGATTTCGCCGCAGGCTTGGGGGGTTGAGGGCGTTGAAAATTCTGCTTCGGAGCGGGCGCGGAAACTTTCGCGCTGTGCTGCGAGCCGCCGGACGTATGGGAGGGTTTCGCGACGCTCGCGGCGTCACCCATTCCGCCGAAATCGGAAAGCTTCCAGCTGGTGTCGATGCCGGAATTGGGCGGGGTGACTTCCGAGACAGGACGCTGCCAAACGGCTTCGATATCGTGGCAGCCATCGCAGTACACGCCTTCGGCCGCAAACTCCGGGGGCGGCATCGGAGAATCTTCGGCGAACTGCTGTTCGCCATCGAGAAGTTTTTCGATGCGTGCGTCGAGTTCGGATTTGGTGGCGGCGTCCCAGATTTTGTTGTCGGTGAGGAATTTTTCGTAGAGGGTGATGGGATCGCGCGATTTCCAGAACTCAAACATTTCCTTGGGAACGTATTCGGCGGGGTCGTGCTGGGCGTGGCCGCGCATGCGCATCGTTTTCACTTCGATCAAACGAGGACCGCGGCCGGCGCGACATTCTTCGACGGCGTATTTCGTATTGTTGAATACGGCGACGACGTCATTGCCGTCCACGATGGCGCTTTGGATGCCGTAGCCCACCGCGCGGTCCGCCAGATTTTTTACCGGAACCTGGCGCGACACGGGAGTCGAATACGCCCACTGATTGTTCTCGACGATTAAGACGAAAGGAGCCTTTTGCGCAGCGGCGAGTCCCAGGCCTTCATGAAATGCGCCGGTGGAGCTGCCACCATCGCCAATCCATGTGAGGGCCACGATTTTCTGGCCGAGATACCGGCCGGCCATGGCGACGCCGGTCATCACCGGAATCAAATCGCCGAGCATGGAGATCGGTGAAACGATGTGCAGATTTTTCAGGTCGCCGAAATGGCTGGTGCCGTCTTTGCCCTTGGTCGGCGAGGTGTACTTGGCCATGTGCTGAGTAAAGATGTCGCGGGGAGGAACGCCCTTGACGAGTAATGCGCCGATATTGCGGATCATGGGCGCGATCCAGTCGCGCTTTTCCATGGCGTAGGCGGTTCCGACCGAGATGGCTTCCTGTCCGAGGCTGGAATAGAGTCCGCCGACGATTTTATTCTGGCGGAACAAGCGGACCATGCGCTCTTCGAGCTGGCGATTGAGCTGCATGTAGTAATACAAATCGAGGTGTTGTTCGCGCGTCAGCGGCTGGCTCATGCCCTGCTCCCTTTCGTTGATGCGTTGCTACCATCTTCCACAATCGGCGACGAGGCGAGAGCAATCTCGTCAAAGACAGCGTTCAACCAAATTAGAAATTCTTCGCGTGATTTCGGGATCATCCGGCGGTCGAATACCTCGCCGAAATGGGCGACGATCCTGGGGATCACCTCACCCGAGGGAACGGCCCGATTCAGCAGACGTTCGAGGGACGTGGCGCGTTTCCCGGAAATGCCGCACGGGACAATCAAGTCGAAGTAGCGCAAATCGGTGGAACCATTGTACGCGAAGCCGTGGGAAGTGACCCAGCGGCTGAGATGAACGCCCAGCGCGGCCAATTTTTCCTTGCCGGACGGCGTATCGACCCAGATCCCGTGTTTGTCCTCGAAACGGTCGGCGGTGACGCCGAAATCAGCCGAGACGCGGATCAATGTTTCCTCAAGCTGCCGCACATACCAGCGAACGTCGCGGCGGTGCTCGGTCAAATCGAGAATCGGATAGCCCACAATCTGGCCGGGGCCATGATAGGTGATGTCTCCACCGCGGTCGGTTGGGTGAAAGTCTACGTTCATTTGAGCCAGGAGCCGGTCGCCCGCTTTTAGATGTTCGCGCTTGCCATTGCGGCCAAGGGTGATCACGTGGGGGTGCTCGCACAAGAGCAATACATCCGGGATGGCGTCCAGCTTACGGGCCGCGACTACGCGAGATTGCAGCGCCGAGGCGAGCGCGTAGGGCACCAGTCCCAGTTCGACCACCCAGCAGATTTTTCCGGACGTTTGGCTCACAAAGCTCTCGCACAACGGTACGGCAACACAGCTACAGCGAGGAATGGATTCTATTAGTAATTGATCGCCAGACCGCGAACCGCGTTGAACGCATCACCCATCGCTTCCCAAACCGTGGGGTGAGCGTGAATCGTGGCGGCCATATCGTCGAGGGTCGCTTCCAGACCCAGCGCGGCAACCGGCTCCGCGATGATTTCGGTGGCCAGCGGTCCGATCGCGTGAACGCCGAGCACTTCGCCGTATTTCGCATCGGCGACCACTTTGATGAAGCCTTCGTGCTGGCCGAGGATGGTGGCTTTGCTGTTGCCCACGAACGGAAACTTTCCGGTCTTTACGTCGTACCCGGCCTCACGCGCCTGCTTTTCGGTGAGCCCGATCGAACCGATCTGCGGTTCGCAGTAGGTTGCGTTGGGGCACCGCTTGCGGTCGAACGGCTGGACGTCTTTCCCGGCCATGCGGCCGACGGCGATGATGCCTTCGGCGGACGCGGCATGCGCGAGTTGCGGCAGACCGGCGACGATGTCGCCAATCGCGTACACGTGAGGCTCGTCAGTTTCCATGTAGGCGTTGGTGTGAATGAAGCCGCGCTCGACCTTGATTTTTGTTTTTTCCAGGCCGAGATTCTCGGTGAGCGGACGGCGACCGACGGCGATCAGAACTTTTTCGGCGCTGATGGTCTTGGACGCTCCGGACTTATCTTTGTACACGACGGTGGCGCCGCCGGCGTTTTTGGTCACCGATTCGACTTTGGCTTCGAGCTCGATCTTCATGCCCTTCTTGACGAGGGCTTTGTGAAGTTCGGCCGAGATTTCCTCGTCTTCGAGGGGCACAACGCGAGTGACGGCTTCGAGCAAGGTGACTTCGCTACCGAACGTGCGGAAAATCGATGCGAATTCCACGCCGACCGCGCCGCAACCTACGACGATCATCGACTTCGGGATCGTTTTCAGGCCCAAAATTTCGCGATTGGTGAGGATGGTGTCGCTGTCGATGGTTACGCCGGGCAAGGAGCGCGCTTCGGAACCGGTGGCCAGCAGGATGTTGGTTGTTTCCAGTTCGGTGGTCTTGCCGTCTTTCTCGACAGACACTTTTCCGGGGCCGGCGATCCGTCCCCAACCGACGATCGTTTCAATTTTGTTTTTCTTGAATAGAGCGCCGATGCCGCCGGCGTGTTTCTTCACGATTTTGTCTTTGCGGCCGAGGATCGAAGGCCAATTTATCTTGACGTCTTTCACTTCGAAGCCAAATTCCTCAGCGCGCTTGAAGTGGTCGTAAATGTCGGCGTGGTGCAGGAACACTTTGGTGGGAATGCAGCCGACATGCAGGCAGGTCCCGCCGAGGAACGGGTCTTTCTCAACGACCGCCACTTTCAATCCCCACTGCGCGGCGCGAATCGCGGCTACGTAACCGCCGGGACCGCTGCCAATCACCACAAGATCGTATTTAGCCAAGCCAGTTCTCCCTTACAGATTTCACGCGACTTCGAGCCATTCGATGCGCGGAAGAGTCATCAGGATTGAAGGCGGTTCCCTGCGCAAACGCCTGATTTTAACAGCCGTACGGGACAGCCGCAACCTTGTTGAGGATTGGTTTGGCTAGGCCTGGCAGGCGCAAGCGACCATTTTGGCGCTCGCCGGAAATTGAAACAATTCGGATGAATAGGACGTACTATCCAGCGAGCAGGAAGACGGTTAGGGGGTCGGGATGACCACGAATTTCGAACAGAGCGCCGAGCCGAACGAGGCGATTTCACCGGCGCAGACGGGTTTCGGCGGCGGGTCGATTTTCCGCGGGCCGAATGGCATCCGCGCGGGATGGAGGCTGCTGATTTTCCTGGCGCTGTTCGCGGCGATCAGTTCGGGGATCAATTACGGGGTGCGCCACATTCCGGCGCTCCGAGCCTGGCAGCAATCGCAGGTACAGGACGAGATGAGTCCAGCAACGCTGGCGATCGGCGAGGGCAGTACGGTGCTGGTGCTGCTGTTTGTTGTTTGGGTGATGGTTGTGATCGAGAAGCGCAGTTTTGCCGATTATTATTTGCCGCCAAATCAAGCGTTCGGAAAACGATTCTGGCAAGGCGTGCCGTATGGCGTCGTGATGCTGTCGCTGCTGATGGTGATGATCGCGGCACTGCACGGATTTTCGTTACAAGGGACGTCCATGAACGCGGCGGCGGCAGTGAAGTTCGGATTGCTGTATGGAATCGGGTTTATCTGCGTCGGGATGTTTGAAGAATTTTCGTTCCGCGGTTATCTGCAATCGACGCTGGGATCGGGAGTGGGATTCTGGCCGGCGGCAATTGCACTTTCGATTTTGTTCGGCGCAATCCATCTGGGAAATCAGGGCGAGGCGTTGTTTGGCGCGGCAATGGCGGGATCGTTTGGATTGCTCGCTGCGTTTTCGCTGAGTCGCACGGGCAACATCTGGTTCCCGATTGGAATGCACGCCGGATGGGATTGGGGCGAGACGTATTTGTACGGCGTGGCGGACAGCGGATTCAAAGCGCAAGGACATTTGCTGAACTCCACGTTCCACGGACCTACGTGGCTGACGGGCGGAAGTGTGGGCCCGGAAGGAAGCTTGCTCGCTTTCGCAGCGCTTGCGATTGGAGCGATTGGCATTCACTTTCTGTTTCCGAAAACGGTGATCGGTCGCGCTTCGTAGAACGTAAATTCGGCGAGATTGGAATCCTTTCCCTTCCTGACAGCATCTATCTGTGGTCTGCGGCGCCGGTTTTCGCGCCGCAGATTCCTTTCCGCGTTGCCGGTCACCGAACAAACGCTTATCTGATTCGCACGCTTTCCGGTGACCGATTTGACAGCGACGGGAAGGTATCGTTAAAATCGCGGGATTTGAGTGAGGTATTTGGGCTCACCTAGGGAACGGACGATGGACAAGAAACGCTTGGATTATTACAAAAAGAAATTGGTGACGCGGCGCGAGGAACTGGCGCGCGGCATTCTGCGCACCGAACAGGAAGGCCGCGAAGCGGACGAAGATCCGACGGTGGACCTGGCGGACAAGGCCGCGAATTCCTACACCAAGGAATTCCTGTTTGGCCAGACGCACAATGACCGCTCGATGCTGGCGCTGGTCGATGACGCGCTGGTTCGCATCAAGGATGGATCGTTTGGCGAGTGCGATTCCTGCCATCAGGAATTGCAACAGAAGCGCCTGGAAGCGGTGCCCTGGACGCGCTACTGCATTACCTGCCAGGAAAAGAAAGAGCAGGGGCTGCTGTAAGCCCCTGTTCGTTTGTTTGTAGAACTGCGTAAACCCGCCGGCCTTTTGAGAATCCTAAAATTTCGAAGGACGCTCCCGAGGATGCGGAGCTTTCTTTGCGTCGAGTACGTTTTGGTTATATAACCAGAGCGTGACCCTACGGCCGGTGAGCATACGATCGGTGATCGATGCGCTTGTGTCGGTGGTGGCTCCGGCTCCGTGCCGGCTATGCGACCGGCCGCTGCTGAACGCGAGCCGAATTCCGGTCTGCCCGGCTTGCCTGGGCGCGTTTGTGCCGATCGTTCCTCCGATGTGCGACTGCTGCGGACGGCCGATGGTCGCGACGCCCGTGCGGGCGGATGATGAGGAGCCCACGAGCCCGGGACTGCCGCCTTCACCCTCCCCGTCGCGTACTGTGAAGCCGCTCTGCCGATTGTGCCGCGACCAGTTTTATGCGTTTGACCGAGCGAGGAGCTTTGGCGAGTACGACGAATTGCTGCACAACGCGATCCTGTTGCTGAAATACGAAGAGATCACGCGACTGGGAAACTGGTTCGCGGAACGGCTGGCCGAAGTCTATTTACGCGAAGCCGGAGACTTTCGGGCGGATGTGATCGTGCCGGTGCCGCTGCATCCGGACCGCCAGCGAGAGCGCGGCTATAACCAGGCGGAGATGATCGCGCGTCCACTGGCGAAGCGGCTGAAGCTAAAGCAAGGCGCGTATTTGCTGATGAGGACCAAGCCTCGGCCGGCGCGGTTGATTCTGTCGCGCAAAGAACACTGGGATTCGGTACGTGGCGCGTACGCCACTCGAAAAGGGCTGCGCGTTGACAATCTTCGCGTTCTGCTGGTAGATGATGTATTGACGACCGGCGCGACGCTGGATGCGTGTTCGCGAGCGTTGAAGAGGGCGGGCGCGGCTGCAGTGATGGGTTTGACGGTCGCGCGCGTGGTATCGAGAGCTGGAGCAGCGGCGACGGCGGCGGGTTCGGGCAGGAAATTAAACTGAGAGAAACTAGCGCGCAATATCGAGCATCCATTATAATTAGCTGAGAGTTTTTCGAGCGACGCAAAGGCGGCGCAATTGGAAAACCGACATAAAAGCGGCCTTCGACCTCGCCCTGTCCTGGGGCGCAGTGGAGTTGTGCCGGACGCAACGGCAAAAGCAGCGCCATCCGCAGCCAGTCGCCCCTCGGTAATGCAGGCTCCCGTACTGGTCCTGAACGCCACCTTCGAACCCATCAATGTGACGGCCGTGCGGCGAGCGCTGGTGCTGATGCTGAAGGGCGTAGCGCAAGCGGAAGAGACCAACGCCTCGAGCGTTCACTCCACGCAAAAATCGATGCATGTGCCGTCGGTGATTCGCTTGTTGAGCTACCGTCACATTCCGCAGCAGAGCCGTGCACTTTCGCGGAAAAACATTTTGTTGCGCGACCGCAATACGTGCCAGTTTTGCGCGCGCGCGTTTCCGACGGCGGAGCTTACGCTGGACCACGTGATGCCGCGTTCGCGCGGCGGAAAATCGTCGTGGGAAAACCTGGTGGCGTGCTGCTACGCGTGCAATAACCGCAAAGGCGATCGCACGCCGGAAGAAGCGGGCATCAAATTGCAGCGGAGGCCGCGGCCTTTCACGCTGCATACTTCGCGGCAACTGATGCGTTTGATCGGGCACCGCGACGAGAAGTGGCGTAAATACCTCTTTTATTAATCGTTTAACTAGGCCCTCAGGAATTTGAAACCGAATGCAACCTTTTCGGCTAGTTCACGTCTAATCCTGTAATTGCTTCTAGGACACACCCCGGGAAGTGGCACCGGCTCAATCCGGACCGCTTCCCCTCCCTTTTTCTGGACACTTTTTTCCGAATTACTGCCGAAATAAAATCTTCACGCCCCGCCGCCATTTTTCGTTGAGGCCAATCCGCGTTACGTGAATTTCCGGCGACAGATATTTCAAGAGCACTTCCGCGGAGGAGTGGAATTGCAATGCCGGAGCCACGAGCCAGACAAGCGGCGGCCGCGGGTCAATTTCGGCGCCGACAAAATATCCGTCGCGCTGAAAGTCGCCATTCAATTGATGCCGCCTGACGCGCAACCAATAATCAACGGCTTGCAGTGGCAGTTGAATTTCCGCTGAAGCTTTCAGCTCGGTGACCACAAGGCGACCTTGCCGTGTGATTCCGAGAAGATCGATTACGCCGCGATCGCCGGCGGCAAGCGCGGGAACCTGCGAGTAAAAATATTTGGGATCCAGCATCGCGTCGAGTTCTGCAGGGTTTTCTAGGATGATCGATTCGAGCCAGCGTTCGGCGGCGGTGCGATACAGAGGATGATTTGTGTCATCGGCGAGCGGGCTGCGATGAAGAGCGAGCTGGCGGATGGCTCGATCGAGAGTCGGCTGGGTGCGCTCGGTGAGCGGCTTGGGAGACTCGCCGATGACGATTCCTTCGCGCGTCCAGCGAGCAAATTCCAAGCCGCGACAGCAATATGCGACTTCGCGTGCGCCGCTTGCGACTCGCAGCTCGATTTTTCCGGCGTTTTCCGGCCACGCGATGCGAACGCTTCCGATTGCTTCGTTCGCACGACGCAGCAGCTCGTCGATATCGCGACGCGGCGTGAGCCAGCTTTCGAGATTTCCAGCGTCGGCGATGTCGATGCGGCGCAATTCCCCGTTGAGTTTAGCCATTTCGAAAATCTCGACGTGACCAATCGGTGAAAGTGCGAGCAAGCGTTCGCGCAGCAGGCGGCTGCCACCCTCTGGAACGAAAAGGCGCAGGCCATTGACGGCGCGCGTCGACGAATGATTTCGAGTCCAATCAAGCCAGAGCAAACCGTAAGCCAGCATCCCTTCGACCGTCGCGGCGGTTTCGCTCTCTGATGCTGCGAGCAACGCCCATGCGATGGAGCCTTCGTGCATCCAGCCTCGGACGTACAACTCCGAGAACGTATTTTCTTTGTCGGTTGAAACCGCGAGCGAATCAACGATGGAGTCGGGAAAACGCTCGGCGAGGAATCGTGCGAAACGGGCGCGGAACTGGCCGCGATTGATACGGTTTTCGGTGCGTGGGACGTCTTTGCGGACGAACTCGAGTTTCGCGGCCTTGGCGCGACCGAATTTTTGGACGTCGAGAACCAGGCGGGAGGCGGACTGTTCGCGTATGCGGAGAACGCGTCGGGTGAGATTTCGATTTACGGACCAAAGGCGAACGACAGGATTTTTGCGGTCGTGACGCAGCTCACACTGAAACGAATCCAGCTCGGCGAGCCATTCGCCGTCTTCGCACACGTCGGCAGTGCCGGAGCCGGCAAACTCCTGAAGCGTGCGTTCTAGCGCATCCCAATCTTGATCCGGGGCCTTCATAAGGGCTCCGCGATTGCGCGTGCGTGGTGACGCGAGATTCGGAAATTACTGCAGTAACAGGCCGGTGACTTGTATGGAAGGATACTGCTGATTCCATTCGGAGGAAAGACGTTCGAGGGTTACCTGGAAATCGCGGCGCTGGCCGGCGGCGATGGGATCGGTACCGGGGACGATGAGTTCCTGCGTTTCGCGGAGGATGACTTGGTTGAGGGCATCGCGAAACTCGATTTGCACTTCGAGGGCGCGGATGTCTTTCACGCCGTCGTTTGAGATGGTGCCGCCGACGTAGGTGAAATCCTGGTTCAGAAAATTGGTGGCGTGAGCAAGACGGATATCCTGAAAGTGAATGCGTTCGGCGTAGGCCTGTTCGGTGGGTCCGTACGGCAATTTCGCCGCGGCGCCCGTGGTGGTGGTGCGCGTGTGCAAAACGACCAGGACCACAACTCCCGCCAAAATCGCGACGATGATCAGGCCAGCGAGAAAGGCGATCGGAAACTGACTTCGTTGTTTTGCGTAGGAGCTTTCGCCGGGTTCCATAATCGCGTATCCGTGTTTCGAGATGGCGGCGCTAACGTCCGAACGACAAGCGAAGAATCAGCGGCTCCGGCAAACCGGCCGCGCTCATCCGCTTTTGCACCGATTCAATATCATACGGCACGCGCCAGAATTCGACGGTGTTGTTGGGAAGATCGGCGATTGCGAATGCGGAACGAGTGTCTCCGTCGCGGGGCTGGCCAATCGAACCGGGATTGAGCAGGTAGGTGGTTTCCATGTCGGTGGTGAGCGTGGAAAAATTCACTCCGGCAGGCGGCTTGAAGTGCAGCACGCCGACTTTGTTATCGAACAGAGTGAATCCGCCCTGCAGGTGCGTGTGGCCGAAGAAAGTGACTTGGGCGCGCGCGTCGAGCAGGCTATCGAGCGCTTGCGCGGGCGCGAAAACGTATTCGTCTTCGTCGCGAAAAGCGCCGTGAACCATCATGAACGTATCGACGGTGATCGGGCCGGTGGGCAACTTTTCGAGCCATTCGCGATTTTCGGGGCGGAGTTGATCGCGCGTCCACAGAGCGACGTTGCGCGCGACCGGATTGAAATCCTCGGCGTTGGCGATGCCGGAGCCGGCTTTGTCGTGATTGCCGCGAATGGTGACGGCTTCGATTTCGCGAATGCGATCGACGACTTCGTTGGGATCGGGGCCATAACCGACAACGTCGCCCAGACACACAACTTTGTCCCAGCGTCCTTTCACCGTCTCCAGAACGGTATCCAGCGCGGTGAGGTTGGCGTGGATATCGCTCAGAATCAAATAACGCATTCAGAATCCCCCGTCCACAAACGGCAAATTATAGACGAATGATGGCTTGAAATGCACGAAATCGCTGCATTTCGGACGGTTGGTGTGGCGAGTCGCTCAACGGACGAACATGCAATCGCCGTAGCTGTAAAAACGGTAGCCCGATGCGACGGCGTGGCGATAAGCGCGCAGGAGATTTTCGCGGCTGGCAAGCGTGGAGACCAAAGCGAGCAGGCTGGATTGCGGCAAATGAAAATTTGTGAGCAGTTGAGTGACGATGCGAATCGGTGTACCGGGGTGCAGAAGTATTTCGGCGTTCGCGATACCGGGATAAAGCAACGCGCCGGGCCGCGAGGAGTTTACGGCTTTTTCGGCGGCGTCTTCGAGGGCGCGGACGACGGTGGTTCCGACGGCGAGGATTGGACGGTTTTGTTGCTTGGCTTTCGCGATCGCCGCGGCGGAGGCTTCGGGAATTTCGTAGCGCTCGGCGTGAATTTTGTGGTCTTCGATGCGCTCGGTGCGGACCGGTTCGAATGTGCCCAGGCCAACATCGAGGGTGATTTCGGCGACTTCGATGCCGCGAGCGCGGACGCGAGCGAGAACTTCGGCTGTGAAATGCAAACCGGCCGTGGGAGCGGCGACGGCACTGCCCTGCTTGGCGAAGACGGTTTGGTAGCGCTCGCGGTCGGCAGCATCGTCGGCCCGCTTGATGTATGGCGGCAAGGGAATATGGCCGAGCCGATCGAGGGCTCGATGAAAGCCGCTCGACGAATGAAAGCGAAGGACGCGCAAGCCGAAATCGCCTCGGTGCTCGACGGTGGCTTCGAGTTCTCCGTCGCCGCCGCTATCACCGAAGACGATTTTTTCGCCGACGGGAACTTTTCTGCCCGGGCGGACGAGCGTTTCCCAAACTTCGGAATCGATTTGGCGGACCAGCAGAACCTCGATTTCCGTGGTCAGATGCTTGGCGCGTTTGGGATTGTCTTTGCCCGGCGCGACCGCATTGATTCCGGAGCGCCGGCCAAAGAGCCGCGCCGGCAGCACGCGGGTGTTGTTGAGGACGATTAGTTCGTCGCCGCGCAAAAGATCGGGAAATTCGCGGAATTGTCGATCGACCCAGTCGCCGGTGGCGCGATTGAGTTCAAGCATCCGGGAAGCATCGCGTTCGGCGAGCGGCCGCTGCGCAATTCGTTCGGATGGCAACTCGAAATCGAAATCGCTGAGGCTCATTTAGCCGGCCGTGAAAGTACGTCGCTTCGAAACCCGAGACGCGTCGAGAAGCTGTTTCCCAATCCGCTCTTCTGGCACCAGCTGCTCAGGTATGCTAGAAATCGTTCAGATGGCCGAGCAACGCGCGACGCAAGTTCTCTCGTTCCCCGTGAGCAGCGCATCATTGCCGGGACTATTGTAGCGAACTAGCCGTTCTATTCTGTTCCCGGAGTTCACTGTGCCAGAGCCATTCTTAATTATCGGAACGCGCGGAGTCGATCGCGTGCGTTCCGGCCATCCGTGGGTATATCGCAGCGACGTGCGTTCGGCACAGGCCGAAGCCGGCTCGATCGTCCGCGTCAACGATGAGCGCGGCAAATTTCTCGGCCGCGCGTTTTACAGCGATAAGTCACAGATCGCGGTGCGAATGCTGACCCGCGCGGACGTGCCGATCGATCGCGCGTTTTTTGCTGAGCGGCTTCGCCACGCAGAGTCCTACCGAAACACGATCGTGGAAAACACAGACTGTTATCGTCTGATTCATGGCGAAGCGGACCAATTACCGTCGGTGGTCGTGGACCGCTACGGCGATTACATTGTGATTCAGACATTGAGCCAGGCGTCTGAACGGCAGAAGAAAACGCTGGTCGAGATCCTGGTTGATATGTTTTCGCCGAAAGGGGTGCTGGAGCGAAACGATCCGAAGGTCCGCTTGCTGGAGGGCCTGGAACAATCGGTGAGCGTGTTGTACGGCGAAGTGCCGGCGGAAATCCTGGCGAAAGAAAACGGCGTCACGTTTGTGTACGACCTCGCGAAAGGCCAGAAGACCGGATCGTTTCTGGATCAGCGCGAGAACCATTGGGCAGCGCGGCGTTACGCGAGGGGCGAGGTGCTCGATTGCTTCAGCTATCAGGGCGGTTTCGCGCTGACGATCGCCGGGAACTGCGATCACGTGGAAGCCGTCGATATGGGGCCAGCGGCGGTGGCGGCGGGGCGGCGAAATCAGGAGCTGAACGGAATTGCGAACGTGACGTTTCGCGAAGGCAACACCTTTGACATTCTGAAGGAATACGACGAAGTCGATCGCAAGTTCGACATGGTGATTCTGGACCCTCCGGCGTTCGCGAAGAATCGCGACTCGATTTCGGCCGCCCAGCGCGGGTACAAAGAGATCAACCTGCGAGCGTTGAAGTTGATCAAGCCCGGCGGGTACCTGGTCACCTGTTCGTGCTCGTACCACATCAACGAGCCCCTGCTCTTGCAGATCCTTGCCGAGGCCGCGGTGGACGCGAAGAAGTCGATTGTGATTTCAGAGCGAAGGACGCAGGCGCAGGATCACCCGATTTTGCTGACGATGCCAGAATCGATGTATCTTAAGTGCATTATTTCCAGAGTCCTATAGGATCATTGGTGTCGGACGGTGCTCCGAGATGGCCGCATAAAAATACTTGACAATAACACACGCATATTTTATTATGCGTATGCGCTAATACAGCGCGACACCTTTTTTGGAGGAAGCTAGACCATGAATTCTGTGATCCGATGGAATCGCTTTCGCAACCTGTCGAACCTGCAGGACCAAATGAACCAGCTGTTCGACTCGGCTAGTCCATCTCACGCTGAGAACTCTGCCCTGACCTCTTGGGCGCCCTTCGTGGACATCCATGAGACGGAAAATGAGTTAGTGCTGAAGGCGGACATCCCTGGAGTTGAAGAAAAGGACATCGACATTCGCGTCGAGAACAACACCTTGACCGTGCGCGGCGAGCGTAATTTCAGCAGCGAAGTGAAGGAAGACAATTATCTCAGGATCGAGCGGAACTATGGCTCATTCAGCCGTAGCTTCGGTTTGCCGAATACCGTTAACACGGAGGCAATCAAAGCAGACTACAAGAACGGCGTGTTGACGGTGGAAATGCCGAAGCGAGCCGAATCGAAACCCAAGCAAGTCAGAATCAACGTGACCCCAAACCGGAACTAACGAGACGGCCGGCCAAGTCGGACGGCGTGAAACTCAAGGGGGCTCGGTGGGTCGAACCACCCAGCCCCCTTTCTACATCTGAACGAACGTGAGAGACTCCCCCTATGATTCGATTTGAAAAACTTACGGTAAAGGCGCAGGAAGCGCTGCAGGCGGCACAGGAATTTGGCAGCCGCAACGGACAGCAACAAATTGAGCCGTTGCACCTGCTGTGGGCATTAGCCGCACAGGGCGACGGTGTAGTGCCGCCGCTGCTCGAAAAGCTCGGGGTGTCCCCCACCGGCCTCGCGAGTGACATCGAGAAACAAGTCGAGCGGCTGCCGAAGGTCTCCGGTGCCGGCCAACAATACCTGAGCGACGCGTCGAACAAAGTCCTCGAGCGCGCCTTCGATGAAGCGCAGCGCCTGAAGGACGAATACGTTTCAACCGAACATATTTTGCTGGCGATCGCCGGATCCGAGAAGGACCCCGCGGGCCAGCTGCTCGTTCGCAAAGGCGCGACCAAAGACGCGATTCTGCAGGCGATGGCCGCGATTCGCGGCAGCCACCGTGTGACATCTCAAAATCCCGAAGCTTCCTATCGAGCCCTCGAACAATATGCGCGCGACCTGACTGAAATGGCCCGGCGTGGAAAGATCGATCCGGTGATTGGGCGCGACGAAGAAATCCGGCGCGTGATGCAAATTCTGGCGCGGCGCACGAAAAACAATCCGGTGCTGATCGGTGAACCAGGCGTGGGCAAGACGGCGATCGTCGAAGGGCTTGCGAGCCGCATCGTTTCCGGTGACGTGCCCGAAGTGCTGAAGACCAAACGGATCGTATCGCTCGATCTTGCTTCGCTGATTGCGGGCGCAAAATATCGCGGAGAATTCGAAGATCGGCTGAAGGCACTCTTGAAGGAAGTGACCGAGTCCGACGGGCAAATCATCCTGTTCATCGACGAGCTGCATACACTGGTCGGTGCAGGTTCGGCCGAAGGCTCGATGGACGCTTCGAATATGCTGAAGCCGGCGCTGGCGCGCGGCGAGCTGCGAGCGATCGGCGCGACCACTCTGAACGAATACCGCAAATATATTGAGAAAGACCCTGCGCTCGAGCGCCGGTTCCAGCCCGTGTTTGTGGGCGAGCCGTCGGTGGAAGATACGATCGCGATTCTGCGCGGACTGAAAGAACGCTACGAAGTGCATCATGGCGTGCGCGTGAAAGACGCGGCGATTGTGGCTGCGGCGCTGATGTCGCAGCGGTACATTACCGACCGTTTTCTGCCGGACAAGGCGATCGACTTGATCGACGAAGCGGCTGCCGGACTGCGCATGGAGATCGATTCCCTGCCCACCGAGATCGACGATCTGGAACGTCGCATCATGCAGATCGAAATCGAGCGGCAAGCGCTGGTGAAGGAATCGGACAAGCAGTCGCGCGAACGCGTTAAGCAAATTGAAAAAGAACTGAGCACGCTGCGCGAGCAATCGAACGCGCTGAAGGCTCACTGGCAGACGGAGAAGACCGCCATCGGGCGCATTCGCACGCTGAAAGAAGAAATAGACCGCTTGCGCACGGAAGAACAGAAATTCGAACGCGCCGGCGAGCTTTCGAAAGTGGCGGAGATTCGATACGGGAAGCTTGCTGCGGCGGAAAAAGAAGTGAAGGCCGCGGAAGATCGTCTGACCGAGCTGCAAAAAGATCATCCGATGTTGAAGGAAGAAGTGGGCGAAGAGGAAATCGCGAAAATCGTCAGCAAGTGGACGGGAATTCCCGCCGGGCGCTTGCTGGAAGGCGAAATCCAAAAGTTGGTTCGCATGGAAGAGCGGCTGCGCGAGCGCGTGGTGGGCCAGGACGCGGCGCTGGCTGCGGTGGCCAACGCGATTCGCCGGAGCCGGTCGGGATTGAGCGATCCGAACCGTCCGATTGGTTCGTTTTTGTTTTTGGGTCCGACGGGCGTCGGCAAGACCGAGCTGGCGCGCGCAGTGGCGGAATTCTTGTTCGATGACGAGCGCGCGATCATCCGGCTCGATATGTCGGAATACATGGAGAAGCATTCGGTCGCACGGCTGATCGGCGCGCCTCCGGGATACGTGGGATACGAAGAGGGCGGCCAATTGTCGGAACAAGTCCGGCGCCGTCCCTATTCGGTGGTGCTGCTGGATGAAATCGAAAAGGCGCATCCCGACGTGTTCAACGTGCTACTGCAGATTCTGGACGACGGAAGGCTGACGGACGGCAAAGGCCGGACGGTCGATTTCCGGAATACGGTGATCATCATGACGTCGAACGTTGGTTCGGCGGCGATCTTCGATCTGATGGAAAAGGATCCGAAGAAAGCGCGCGAAGAAGCGATGGCGGCGCTGCGCGAACTGTTCCGTCCGGAATTCCTGAACCGCATCGACGATATCGTGTTGTTCAGTCCGCTGGGCAAAGATCAGATCGAGCACATCATCGACATGCAGATGCAGCATCTGGTGAAGCGACTGGGCGAACGGCAGATCACGCTGAAACTGACTTCGGCGGCGAAGGCGCTGCTGTTCCGTGAAGGCTACGACCCGGCGTATGGCGCGCGGCCGATGAAGCGCGCGATCCAAAAGCTGATTCAGGATCCGATGGCCTTGAAGATTCTGGACGGCGAAGTGAAACCCGGATCCGTGGTGAAGGTGGACGCGGATTCCAAGACGGGCGAGATGAAGTTCTCGCCCGAAAACGCAAAGGCAGGCGCGGCCTGAAGCTTATATAATTAAAGCGTACGGGCGCGACGTCGGCGCCAAGGCTGAATTCGATGAAACTGATTAAGACAACTTTCTTGCTGACTTTGATGACGCTGATCCTGTTGTTCATCGGCGGAGCGTTCGGCGGGCGGGCGGGGTTGACGCTGGCGCTGGGCGCGGCGATTGTGATGAATGGCGTGGCGTATTTCTATTCCGACAAGATCGCTCTGAGGTCCAGTGGCGCCGTGCCGATTTCGCGTGAGGAATCGCCGCGCTTGTATCAGGTGATGGAACGGCTGGCGGCGAAGGCGAACCTGCCGATGCCGGCGCTGTACATGATTCCGCAAGCCGCGCCCAATGCCTTTGCGACGGGACGAAACCCGAGCCATGCTTCCGTGGCGGTAACGCAAGGCCTGATGGAAATTATGAACGACGACGAACTCGAAGGCGTGATCGCCCACGAGTTGTCGCACGTGCGCAATTACGACATTTTGACGTCGTCGATCGCCGCGACGATCGCAGGCGCGATTTCCTACATCGGGATGTTGGGTCGCTGGGGAATGATGTTTGGCGGGTACGGCGGCGGAAACGACCGGAATCGCGGTGGCGGCGGAATCGGAGCGCTAATCATGCTGCTGGTGGCGCCGTTTGCTGCGTTGCTGCTGCAGATGGGAATTTCGCGCACGCGCGAATATCAAGCCGATGCTTCCGGCGTGCAAATGATCGGCCACGCCAATGGCCTGATCAGTGCGCTCGAAAAACTCGGGGCGTACAATCAGAAAATTCCCAGCAATATACCTCCTACGACGGCGGCGCTTTGCATCGTCGCTCCCTTGAACGTGCGCGATATCGCTTCGCGCCTCTTCAGCACTCACCCACCGCTTGCGGACCGCATCGCGGTGCTGCGTAACATGTCGATTGTCCCGACTCGCTAACGCCGGATTGGGCGCACACGCCTCGTTCGAAATCAGGTGGTTTTCGCCGTTTTCGCCCGGGGGCGAAGCCGTGCTACGCCGTGTCAGCCGAACCACGCAGAATTGTTAACCTGACGTAAAATTTGCACGGTAAAGCGGCGACCAGGCCGGCTCCATCAATCCATATCTTCCAATAAGTCTATCTATTTCAATCTTTTATGGGAGGTCTTCCGCTAGGCGGCGTTTGGCGATTCCGATGCAATTACTCCGGGTGCAAGGGAATTCCGGAGGACATTGAAATGAGTATCGACAGAGATGACGTGGTAGTCGCAGAAGATCAACAGTCGCCGCGTTGGGTTGGAATTGCGGTGGCGGCCCTGGCGGTCGTATCGATCGCGGGTCTCGGCGTGGGTTGGTCGGCTTCCAACCGGTCGAAGGATCTTGCGCAGACGCTCGCATCCCAAAAAGATCAGGTCTCGCGCAACGAAGACGTGCTCGGCCAGCGACTGGCGAAAGCGGAAGACACCAACGCCCAGCTGGAAGGCGAGTTGAGCGTGGTGACCGACAAGATGAAATTGACCGAGGGCGAGCTTTCGAAGGCGCGCCTGCAGGCCAAGAAGATCAAGGACGATGACGCGGCGCAGCTCGCCGATTTGCAGAACCAGACCAACGCACAGCTCGCGACGAAGGCCAGCACGGATGACGTGAACAAGCTGGGCACCGACGTGACGGGCGTGAAGACGGATCTGGACGCGACGAAGAACAATCTGCAAATGGCTCGCGGCGAATTCGGCACGTTGATCGCGCGCAACCACGACGAAGTGGAAGAACTTCGGCGGCTGGGTGAACGCGACTACTACGAATTCAACATCGAAAAGAAAAACGCCCGCGAGAAAGTGGGCAACCTAATGGTCGAACTGCACAACACCAACACCAAGAAGAGCCAGTATGCAGTGACCATCTTCGTTGACGATCAGCGCCACGAGAAAAAGAATATGACGGCCAACGAGCCGCTGTACCTTTTCGAAAATGGCGCCCACGCTCCGCTTGAGTTCGTGGTGAACCAGGTGGGCAAAGACAAAATCACCGGATACCTGAGCGTGCCGAAAGTGAATCAGGCTCACGCGCAGGCTGTATCGGGTGGCAACTAACTACGATTCAGAACGATCACTGGCGGGATGAAAAAAGGGCGCTCCATGGAGCGCCCTTTTTTTGCGTACGGAAGCGTGAAATGCCGAAGGGTCTTATGCCGCTTTCTTGGCCGCTTTCACTTTGCGGCTGTGAAATTTCTTGGCCAGCGCGGGAAGCTTGTCGTGCGTGATCTTGCCCTGTTCGTACAGCTTCACTTTCGCTTTCGCGGCCTTGCGGCGGCGCTTCTGGCGTTTCTGCGCCACATACCGTTTGTCGTGTGCCATGCGTCTCCTCCCGAAAACTATGCCTATTGATTGTAGCGAACCAGGAAATGGATGCAAGGCTCGGCGCTGATTTTCAGGGCACGTTGAAGTAGCATTGGTGAACACATGACGGCGACAGCGATTTACGCGACGAAGATCCTGGCACCGCAGGAGGAGTTCACCGACTGCGTGATGACCGTGGAGAACGGCCGCATCACGGGCATCGGACATCGCGATGAGGTTCACATTCCGGCGGGATCGAAGGATTACGTCGCTTCGAACGCGACGGTGATCCCGGGATTTGTGGATGTGCACATCCACGGCGCGGGCGGGCACGACGTGATGGAAGGAACCGCCGCGGCGCTGGACAAAATCACGACGACCGTGGCTCGTTATGGGACGACGTCGATGCTGGCGACGACAGTGACGGCGCCGGTGGACGTGACGTGCAGGAGCCTGGAAGGAATCGCGAAATACATTCGCGCGCACGAAAAGGCGAGTGATGAGACGCGATTCGGCGCGGAAATTCTCGGGATCCATCTGGAAGGGCCGTTCATCAGCCAATCATGCCGCGGGGTGCATCCGCCTGCGTCGATCATTCATCCGTCGATCGAAATACTGAAACAGTTCCGAGAAGCCGCCGATGGACTGGTGAAAATGGTCACCGTTGCACCGGAGTTGCCGGGCGCGATTGAATTCATCAAGGCAGCGGTGGCGGACGGAATCGTAGTGGGAATGGGCCACACGAATGCGACGTACGAGGAAGCGCGCGCCGCGATTGCAGCCGGGGCGCGACACGGCGTTCATATGTACAACGCGATGCGGCCGTTTGGCCATCGCGACCCGGGAGTGATAGGGGCGATCCTGACCGACCCCGACGTGACGGCGGAAATTATCGCGGATGGCGTGCACGTGGCAGGGCCGGCGATTCAGGTTTTGCTGGGCACGAAGGGATTCGACACGGTGATCGCGATCAGCGATGGAATTTCGGCGACGGGAATGGGCGACGGAAATTTCCGGCTGGGCGAGACGGAAGTTGCGGTGAAGGGCGGCGTGGCGCGCAACGCGGAAGGCAATCTGGCGGGAAGCACGTTGACGATCGATCGCGCGCTGCGGTATCTGGTTTCGCTCGGCGTACCGTTCGTGGATGCGGTGCGGATGGCGACGATTTTGCCGGCGCGACGATTGGGACTGGCGGGTAAAAAGGGTTTGCTGGCGCTTGGCGCCGACGCGGATCTGGTGATTCTGACTTCGGATATGAAAATCGCCGGCGTGATGACGCGCGGCGCCGGCCTGCTGTAATTCTACGAACGCAATCGCGATTGATCGATTTCCTGCGGCGGGACAATCCAAACAACAAGATCGAACTACTTCGTTTTATTCAGCGGGATTTGTAACTCTTCGGACAGTTTGTGGGGATCGAAGGGGCTGAGCGAAAAATAGCGGCCATCAGTGGTGCCGATGGTGGGCACTTTGCGCTTCCCGTTATTCACGCGCATGACCAGCGCCGCGGCTTCCGGCTCATCGTCGATATTCACTTCGCGGAAAGCAACGCCGCGCTCGCGCAAAAAGTTCTTCGCACGACGGCAGTCGCCGCACCAGCATGTTGAATAGACGGTAATTTCACTCATGATTGCCGCATCTCCGACTATACAGAATTAGATGCCGGCGAAAACGGGGAGATTCGGCGGTGTGCTGCGGCAAACAAGGGGGTTAACTTAGGCCTGCGCATGCTGCGGTTGGCGGGCTCCGCTTGCGGCACCGCCCGATTTTTCGGCCGCTTCGAGGCGTACGGTAGCGCGAGCGATGGCCGCGTTGGCACGCTCCCAATCTTCTTCGCTGGCTCCAGCCTTCGGTAGATCGGATTGAGCGCGTTCAAGAGCGGCGCGGGCGCGGGCGGCATCGATGTCTTCGGCGCGTTCGGACTGCTCGGCCAGTACGATGACGCGATTCGGCAACACTTCGACGAAGCCTTCGATTACGGTCATCGAACGCGAGGCGCCGTCTTTGTGATAGGTGAGAATGCCGACGCCGAGTTCGCTGAGCAGCGGCGCGTAGCCCGGCAGGATTCCCAGATAGCCGTCTTTGCCGGGCACCTCGAGCGATTGAACGTCTTCGCTCAAGACGTGCTTTTCCGGAGTGACGACTTGCAGTTCAATTTTGTCCGGTAGCGTTGCCATGAGTTCCGTTTGCGCGAGCCGCGAAGTCTCCGCGGAGGTCTACGCGACTGCCGCCATCTTCTCCGCTTTTTCGCGCGCTTCTTCGATCGTGCCGACCATGTAGAACGCCTGTTCGGGCAAATCGTCGTGTTTGCCTTCGACGATTTCCTTGAAGCCGCGGACGGTGTCTTCGATTTTCACGTACTTGCCCGCGAGGCCGGTGAACTGCTCGGCGACGAACATCGGCTGCGACAGGAATTTTTCGATCTTACGGGCGCGCGCCACTGTCTGCTTGTCGTCGTCCGAAAGTTCTTCGATTCCAAGAATCGCGATAATGTCCTGCAATTCCTTGTAGCGCTGCAACACGGATTTGACGGCGCGGGCGACGTTGTAATGTTCCTGGCCGACGATGCGCGGATCCAAAATTCTCGAGAAGCTGGCGATCGGATCGACGGCGGGATAAATTCCGCGTTCGACGATCTGGCGGCTCAGGTTCGTGGTGGCGTCCAGGTGCGCGAAGGTGGCGGCCGGAGCGGGGTCGGTGTAATCGTCCGCGGGCACGTAAATCGCCTGCACCGAAGTGATCGATCCGTTCTTCGTCGACGTAATCCGTTCCTGCAGTTCGCCGATTTCCGTGTTCAGGTTGGGCTGATAACCGACGGCGGAAGGCATGCGGCCCAGCAGCGCCGATACTTCCGAACCCGCCTGCACGAAACGGAAAATATTGTCGATGAAGAGCAGCACGTCGAGCTTTTCTTCGTCGCGGAAATATTCAGCAACGGTCAGTCCGGTCAATCCCACGCGCAGACGCGCGCCGGGCGGCTCGGTCATCTGCCCATAAATCAGCGCGCAACGCGACTTCTCCGAATTTCCCGGCACAACGACGCCCGATTCCTGCATTTCCAGCCACAGATCGTTTCCTTCACGGGTGCGTTCGCCCACGCCCGCGAAGACCGACACGCCGCCGTGCTTCATCGCGACGTTGTGAATCAATTCTTGAATCAAAACCGTCTTGCCGACGCCGGCGCCGCCGAACAGGCCAATCTTTCCGCCCTTCAAATACGGCTCGATCAGGTCAACGACTTTGATTCCCGTCTCGAACATTTCGAGCGAGGTCGATTGATCTTCCAGCAACGGCGCCGGACGGTGAATCGGATACCGCTTCTCGTATTTCACCGGACCAAGCTTGTCCACCGGCTCGCCGAGCACGTTCAGAACGCGCCCCAGCACTCCGCGGCCTACCGGAACGGAAATCGCTTCACCCAGATCGACGGCCTTCATGCCGCGCACTAAGCCTTCGTTCGGCTTCATCGCCACCGTGCGGACACGCCCTTCGCCCAAATGCTGTTCCACTTCGGCGATCAAATCCAGCGGCTCAGGCACAGTGAATCCTTCGCTGGTGATCCGTACCGCGTTGTGAATCAGCGGCAGGTGCCCCTCTTTGAATTGAATGTCCACCACCGGACCGATCACTTCGATCACGTGGCCGACTTTTAGATCTTCGTTAGCCATTTTCTTTTTTCCTCATATCTCGCGGCGCGTTAAGAAGTCGCAGACGACGCACCACTGACGATCTCGATAATTTCGGTTGTAATCGCTGCCTGCCGGATCTTGTTCATCTGCAGCGTGAGCTTGCCGATCAATTCCGCAGCGTTGCGGGTAGCGGAATCCATGGCGGTCATGCGCGCTGCGTGCTCTGCAGCAGCCGATTCCAGCAACACGCGGAAAATTTCCGATTCCAGATAGCGCGGCACCAGGCCAGCGAAAATCTGCTCGACCGGCTGTTCGTAGATGTAATCGATCAGACGGCTACCACCATCCGCAGCGGCTTCGGTGGGCAGCGAGGCGGCATTTTCGGGCGATTCATCGGTGAGCTGCGCTTCGCCTTCGTGCGAACGCTTTACGACCGCGGCATCGATCGGCAGCAACTTCGCCGAGCGCAGATTCTGCACCATCACGTTCTTGAACTCGTTGTAGATCGCGTACACGGCGTCCACTTCGCCGGAAATGTACAGATCGGCGATTCGCTGGGCGATTTCCTTGGCCTTGGCGAAATTTACGTTCGCTGAAACTTCCAGGTATTCCGCCACGGGAGTGACGCCCCGCTTCTTGAAATAATCGCGGCCCTTGCGGCCCACGAGAATCATTTCGAGTTTGGCGTCGCTGTGCGAGCGGACAAACTCGGTGGCATGGCGAAGCAAGTTGGTATTGAACGCGCCGGCCAGCGAGCGATCGCCGGTGACGAGCAGGATCAGAATCTTCTTTTCCGGGCGCCGCTCGAGCAGCGGATGCGCCGGAGATTCCATACGCGCCGCCGCCGAACGCAGCACGCGCAGAATTTCCTTCGCATAAGGACGAGCTGCGTACACGCCCTCCTGCGCTCGCCGCAGTTTCGCCGCGGCGACGAACTTCATCGCGCGGGTGATCTGCTGCGTGCTCTTTACAGAGCGGATTCTGCGCCGGTAATCGAGAAGAGTAGGCATCGAGGTTCGCGAAAAGCGATTAGTTCGCCTGCACCGCCGCCTGCTCCTGCTTTGCCTGCAGCGACGCCTTGAAGCGCTCGCCGAAATCGTCGAGGGCTTTCTTGGCTTCGGCTTTCACGGCGTCGTCGAACTGCTTTTTTTCGCGCAAGCCCTTGAACACGCCTGCGTAGTTTGTCTCAACGAACGGATACAGTTCTTTTTCGTAGCGACGGCATTCGGAAACCGGCAACTCATCGAGATACTTGTTCGAACCGGCCCAGATGATGAGCGCTTCTTTTTCGACGGACAGCGGCTGGTACTGATCCTGTTTCAGGATTTCCGTCAGACGGGCGCCGCGAGCAAGCTGTGCTTGCGTGGACTTATCGAGCTGGTCGGTGCCGAACTGCGCGAAGGCAGCCAGGTCACGGTATTGTGCGAGGTCCAAACGCAGCGTGCCGGAAACCTGACGCATCGCTTTGATCTGTGCGTTACCGCCGACGCGGCTGACCGAAAGACCGACGTTCACGGCAGGACGGAATCCGCTGTTGAACAGGTCGGCTTCCAGGAAGATCTGACCGTCGGTGATCGAAATTACGTTGGTCGGAATGTAGGCGGAAATGTCGCCCGCTTGCGTTTCGATCACGGGCAGCGCGGTGAGCGAACCTGCTCCGAGTTCGTCGTTGAGCTTTGCAGCGCGCTCCAAAAGCCGGGAGTGAAGGAAGAATACGTCGCCGGGGAACGCTTCGCGGCCGGGAGGGCGGCGCAACAGCAGCGAAATTTCGCGATAGGCTTGCGCGTGCTTGGAAAGATCGTCGTACGCGCAAAGAGCGTGGCGCTTGGTGTCTCGGAAATATTCTCCGATCGCGCAGGCCGCGAACGGCGCAATGTACTGCATGGATGCCGCTTCGGAAGCCGTTGCCGCGACGATGATGGTGTGATCCATCGCACCGGCGTCGGTGAGCGTCTTCACGACCTGCGCGATCGTTGAGCGCTTCTGGCCGATCGCGCAGTAAATGCAGATCATGTCGCCGCCGCGCTGGTTGATGATCGTGTCGAGGATGACGGCGGTCTTACCGGTCTGGCGGTCTCCGATGATCAATTCGCGCTGGCCGCGGCCGATGGGAATCATCGCGTCGATGGACTTGATACCGGTCTGCACCGGTTCACGCACCGGTTGACGATCGATTACGCCCGGCGCGATCTTTTCGACGGGATAACGTTCTTTGGTGGCAATCGGACCTTTTCCGTCGATGGGAACTCCGAGCGCGTTCACGACGCGGCCGATCATGGCATCGCCGACGGGCACGGACATGATGCTGCCGGTGCGCTTGACGACGTCGCCCTCTTTAATTTCGGCGTAATCGCCGAGCAGCACGGCTCCGACCTGATCTTCTTCCAGGTTCAGCGCGATGCCGAAAACGTCATGCGGAAATTCGATCATTTCACCGGCCATACATTTATCGAGGCCGTGGATGCGCGCGATTCCGTCGCCAACCGAGATCACCGTGCCGACTTCTTCGACGGCCAGCTTCTGCTGGTAGTTTTCGATCTGCTCGCGCAGGATCTTTGTTACTTCATCCGCTTTGATGTTCGCCATTCACTGCTCCTATGATCTTGTAAGACTATTCGGTTTCCAGACGTTCGCGCAGGCGGTTCAATTGTTCGCGCACCGAGCCGTCGTAAATCGTGGAACCCACTCGCACCACCGCGCCGCCCACCAGAGCGGCATCTTCTTTGAAACGCGCCTGGATTTTTTTGCCGGTGCGCTGCTCGAGCACCGAAACCAACTGCTTTTTGTCGGCTTCGCTCAGCGGATGAGCCGAAGTTACTTCGGCATCCGCAATGCCGAGACGCTTATTCAGTTCTGAGCCGTAAGCGGGCACGATTTCGTGCAGCAAGTGCGTGCGACCGTGATCGACAATCAGATACAAGAAATTCCGGACCGCGTCGTTCACACCCATCTTCGCGGCGACTTGCTCGATGACTCTGTGTTTCACGTCGCGATCGACGACCGGACTTTCGAGAGCGTTTCGCAGGTCGGCATTCTGAACATACAAATCCACGAAAGCGTTCAGATCGGCGCGGAGAACGTCGCCGTTCTTGCGTTCGAAGCCAACATCCGCCAGCGCGGCGGCATAGCGCTCGGTTACGGCGCTCAATTGGAGCTCCGTTCGAGATCGGCGACGAAGGTGTGAACCAGCTTGGCATCCGACGCCGGAGTGATTTCTTTGCGCAGCAGCGCTTCGGCCTGAGCGACGGCGTTGCGCGCGGTGAGCGATTTTAAGGCGAATTGACCGGCGCGGATCGCTGCCGAAATTTCCGATTGGGCGTTGTCTTCGATTTTCTGCGCTTCCACTTTTGCCAGATTGCGGAGGCGTTGCGCTTCGGCTTCCATCTCGCGCTTGGAATTGGCGCGCATGGTTTCGACTTCTACCGTCAGCCCTTCGAGCTTGGCACGGATTTCCTGGCGCTGCGCTTCTGCGGCTTCGCGAGCGCGAGTTCCTTCGGCGATTTTCTGCGCAATTTCATCGGTGTGCTTGCGGAAAGCCGGACCACCCCATTTCACGAGGATGAACACAAGGCCGATGAATACGATCGCGAAATTCACCCAACGGTAGGTGGTTCCGGCGGGAGAATCGGTAGCAGAGTCTCCGCCCTCTTGCGCAAAAGCAGGCGCGGCAAGCAAAAGCGCGGAAACGGCGCAGCAAGACGCGATTCTGAGAGCCTGACGAATGTCCAAGCGAGGTTCCGAGCGAAGTTCGCGCATCAGCGGGCAGCGCCTCCGCCCGAGTTGCCACTCAGGATTGCGCGTGCGATATCGCCGGCCAACGCGGGCGTGAGCGCGTCCGCTTCGACTTTTGCGGCAGCCAGGTCCGCTTCGAGCTTTTTCTTGGCGGCGAGAATTTCTTCCTGCGCGCGAGCGCGCATCGCTTTCAGCAGCTTGGCGCGCTCATCGAGAACGACCTGACGGGCAGCTTCCTGCTCCTGATAAATCTGGGCGCGCGCTTTGGTGAGTTCGGCTTTGTAGTGTTCCAGATCGTGCTTCGCGGCGGATTCTACGGAAGCCGCTTCGGCGCGAGCGCCTTCGATTTTTGCGCTTCGCTCCGCCATGGCTTGCTGGATGGGGGTGAAGAAAGCCCAGCGCATAAACAAATAGAAAAAGAAGAAAAGGACGACTGTAGGCACAGCTTGAAGGAACAGGTCGCCGAGCTGGTTTAAAATTCCCATCGTCAGGAAATGGTACGGATGTGGTCGCCCCGTTTATTTACTATATCTGGTTTCGGGCGTACGGCCGACGCACCAGAGCAAAAAAGGTTGGTACCAAGGAAAAGAATTATCGCATCCACCTTTGCCGCCGTCAACCCATTGCGGTGACAGACAGCGGCTCCGGCGAGGCGAAATTACGCTGCCGCGGGGTGCAGAGGTGGTCTTTACGGAGATCGCCACTGCACACCACGACGCCTAGAGCAGGCCTCTCGATTGCCAAAATGGAACAGTCGCAGCGCTATTTTGCCAGAGCGTCTGCCCCGGCCTGAGCCACGGTGTGATCGTTTTCGACTGTGCTGCCGCTAACGCCGATCGCGCCAACGACCTCTCCGTTTGCTGCCTTCAAAACGACGCCGCCGGGAAAGGTGATCAGGCCGCCGTTGCTGTGCTCGATGCCGTAGAGCGGGCCGCCGGGCTGAGACAGCTTGCCGATCTCGCCGGTGTTGAAGTTGAAGAAGCGCGACGTACGCGCTTTTTTGATGGAAATGTCGATGCTGCCGAGCCAGGCGCCGTCCTGCCGGACGAACGCTTTCAGATTCGCGCCCGCGTCCACCACGGCGATGTCCATCTTGGTGCCGAGTTCCTCCGATTTCTTTTTTGCGGCTGCGACGATTTTTTCTGCCTGCTCGAGCGTCAAGTCTGCCATCTGAATCCTCCGATTCGATTTCGAAATTCCCGTTCAGCTGCGATTTTTCTTGAAATTCGTTCCAGCGATTTACGATTGCAGTGAAATCATTCTAAACCGAGAGGCCGTGAAATCACTAACGGCGCGCGCGAGGGCTTTTAAGGCCCATCAGGACGGCGGAGTTTCTTGCGGAAACAGCGCGCGTACGGCGAGCACCAAGCCGATGAGGACGAAGACCATCAGGTAGCTGCCCTCGGGCCCAGCCGTACCTCCGGTGAGCCACGACGGTCCGTGAAACGCGGGAGCTCGCCACGCACCCGGCACGGAGATGCCGCTATCCGGAACTCCGTACACAAAGCTTTCGGCAAAATCCCAGGCGGCATGCAAACCAATCGCAAACCACAGCGAACCGGTGCGCTTGAACGTGTAGGCCAGCACGATGCCGAAAAGTCCAGCGAATAAAAGACCGGCGCGAGATTCCTGGGAATGACCGGAGTGAACCCAACCAAAAATAAAGGCGAGTACAACGGTAGCGGGCCAGAACGTGATGGCTTCGGTCAGAGTCACCAGCGCGTAACCGCGGAAAAGATTCTCTTCGGAGAATGCGACGACGAAAAACAGCGTGGCGTACGCCAGAGCGTATCCGGCGAGGGCGCTTCCCCGCTGAGCGACGGGCCCAAAATAGAAAGCGCCGACCACGCGCAAAGCGAGAAGCAGCAACGTGAGCGCTACAAAGCCACATGCAACGCCCAAACCGAATCGCCGGCCGCACGGACTTTTTCCGAGTCCGTAATATCCGAACCTGCGACGATCCATGCGCGCGAGGATGGCTGTGGCCATCACGGCAGCCAGC
This sequence comes from uncultured Acidobacteriota bacterium, assembly GCA_963719065.1. Classification (GTDB taxonomy): domain Bacteria; phylum Acidobacteriota; class Terriglobia; order Acidiferrales; family UBA7541; genus Palsa-295. The sequence goes on from CAVRAM010000002.1 coordinate 666,263, forward strand.
ACGACCTGTAAATTGCCGAACAGCGCCGACGAGTAAAGAGTTTGGAATTGAGCGGCCGCTGGCGCGGCCAAACGCTCAATCACCTTCAGCAATATTCCAAACAATCCTGCGAACAGAAGGAATCGCACGAACGCAAATGCGCGGGTAGACGCTTTCGCGTTCCCTTGCGAAATCTCCGACTCGGCGGAAAACGGATTGAATGCGTCAGACATAAACGGACGAACGCGAATCTTACGTTCAGCTTTGCAGTTGTGCCAGCGCAATCTCGGCGACGGTAAACGCCGGCTTAGGGTGTTCGCCGTTCGGAGTCAGAATCCCGCGGCTGAGAAATTCTGCGAACTTCGCATAAACTCTAGGAACTCGGTGCCAATTTGGACGCTGCTTCGCGGGGCAAATCTCGTTTAGCGGAACGGCGCATCGGCTTCGTTTTCGATACAATTACAGTTTGCCGCAACGCTCGCGCACCCGCACGTGGAAACGTGCGATGCGTCCGGCGAATTTGAAAGTTCCGAAGGAATCATAGCTTTCGTTTCCAAGGCGCTCAGGCTCACTAAGGAGTTCGACCATGCCGTCATTTCCGGGGGTTGATTTTCTCGATTTCGATTCGGTTCTAACCGACGAAGAAAAGCTGGCGCGGCAGTCGGCGCGGCAATTCGTGGACGAGAACATCATGCCGATCATCGAGCAGTGCAACCGCGAGGGGAAATTCCCGGTGCAGCTGGTGCCGCAGATGGCCGAGCTCGGACTTTTCGGCGCAAGCCTGAAGGGCTACGGATGCGCGGGAATGTCGAACGTAGAGTACGGTCTGGTGACGCAGGAACTGGAGCGCGGCGACTCGGGATTGCGCAGCTTTATTTCGGTGCAGTCGGCGCTGGTGATGTATCCGATCTTCACCTACGGCTCGGATGCGCAAAAAGACAAATGGCTGCCGCTCTTGCAGCAAGGCAAAGCGATCGGATGTTTTGGGTTGACCGAACCGCAATTCGGTTCGAATCCGGGCGGCATGCTGACCCGCGCGGTGAAACAGGGCGACAGCTACGTGCTGAACGGCGAAAAAATGTGGATCACCAGCGGTTCGATCGCGGATGTGGCGGTGATCTGGGCGAAATGCGAAGACGACAAGGTCCGCGGATTTCTGGTGGAAAAGGGTACGCCGGGATTCAAGGCGTGGGACGTTCACGGCAAATATTCGCTGCGAGCATCGGTTACTTCGGGACTGGCAATGTCGGACTGCAAAATTCCCGCCTCGAATCTGCTGCCCGGCGTGGAAGGTTTGCGCGGTCCGCTGTCGTGCTTGAACCAAGCGCGGTACGGCATCGGCTGGGGTGCGATTGGCGCGGCGATGGCGTGCTACGACACGGCGCTGACCTACGCGAAGCAACGCAAACAGTTCAAGAACAAGCCAATTGCCGGACACCAATTGGTGCAGGAAAAGCTGGTATGGATGATTACCGAAATCACCAAAGCGCAATTCCTGGCACTGCAAGTCGGCCGGCTGAAGGATCAAGGCCGCGTGCATCCCTCGCACATTTCGATGCTGAAGATGAACAACGTGTGGGTGGCGCGGGAATGCGCGAGCCGGGCACGCGAAATTCTGGGCGCGAACGGAATCGTGGACGATTACTGCGTAATGCGCCATATGAACAATCTCGAGTCGGTTTATACCTACGAAGGAACGCACGACATTCACAAGCTGATCATCGGCGAGCGGATCACCGGAATTGCGGCGTTCGAGTAGGCGCGATCCGCTTTGTCTTCTTTATTTTGTAATTTATCTTCAAGCGTGGAACGCATCGCACCCATCGTCATCACGTAGAAGCAGCACGGAGCAGCCATGGAAAAAGAACTCAGTCTCGAATTTCTTCGCGTCGTGGAACGCGCCGCCATCGACTCCGCCCGCACCATGGGCCAGGGCGACGGCCACAAATCCGACAAAGTCGCCGTCGAAGCGATGCGAGCCGAGATGGATTCGGTCAACATGGACGGCACCATCGTGATCGGCGAAGGCGAACGCGATAAGGCCCCCATGCTGTTCATCGGCGAAAAAGTCGGCGCCGCCGTTCACGATAAATCGCGCAAATATCCGGAGGTCGATATCGCCGTCGATCCCCTCGAAGGCACCAACCTGTGCTCGTCCGGCCAGCCCAACGCCATCGTCGTTCTCGCGGCCAGCAATCGCGGTGGACTTCTTCACGCCCCCGATCTGTACATGGAAAAAATCATCGTTCCGCCGCAGTGCAAAGGCCTGGTGGAACTCGACGCACCGGTCGCTCACAATCTGAAAATCATCGCCAAGTGTCTCGAGCGCCGTGTCGAGGATCTCGTCATCGTCGTGATGGACCGTCCGCGCCACGAAAAACTCATCAGCGAAATTCGTACCGCCGGCGCCCGCATTCAGTTGATCTCTGACGGCGACCTTTCCGCCGGCATCAGTGCGGCCGTTGGCGGCACCGGCGTCCACGCCGTCATGGGCATCGGTGGAGCGCCGGAAGGTGTGCTCACCGCCGCGGCTCTCCGCTGCCTCAACGGTCAGATCCTCGGCCGGTTGATCGTCCAAAAGCCCGAGCATTTCGAGCGCGTCGCGCAAATGGGCATCAAAGATCCCCGCCGCATTTACGACACCGACGAACTCGCGCCCGGCGACAACATCATCTTCGCCTGCACCGGCGTCACCACCGGCAGTTTGCTCCGCGGCGTTCGTTTCTTCGGCGACGGCATGCGCACCCAGTCGATGGTCCTCACTCTCGATAGCCGCCAGGTCCGCTTCGTCGACACCGTCCACCTGGCAAAAGGCCCCGACGTCCGCGTCAACTTCTACTAGTGCAGGCCGAATGACGTTGCGAAAAGATCTGCTCACTTTCAACGGCGCCGTCCGGCGCGACCCTGCCATCGCGGCGTGGTTCCGGCAGCACAACGGTGAACTCGGCGAGATCGCTCGTCACTGGTTTTCCGTCATGCGCGAAGCGGGCGACGAAGTTTTCGAGCTTATCCACGACGGTTGCCCCGTTGCCTGTCTGGGAAACGCGCCCTTCGCCTACGTGAATGTCTTCAAATCGCACGTCAACGTCGGATTCTTCCACGGCAACGATTTGCCCGATCCGTCGCACCTGCTCGAAGGCTCCGGCAAGTTCATGCGCCACCTGAAACTGAAGCCGGGCACCCCAGCTAACCACGCCGCCATCACCCGCCTGATCGAAGCCGCCTACGCCGACATCAAGTGCCGCGTCGAAGACTGAAACCAGCCGCTTGGCATCCCGTTCTTCCGGCCTCGATCGCACGTACCCTCTGAACGGGCTCAGGAGTACAATCGCCCTCGAGCGGGCTGTGCACCGCGTCGCGCTGCCACTGCCTCTGCCGCTGGGGAAACATTTCAATGAAACGATGCGTATCTACGACATGACCAGGCGTGAGGTGAACTATGTCTAGCGGATCTTCGGGACGTCCGCCGATGAATATGGCTCCGCCGCGACGCGACAACAACGCCGTGTGGTGGATTCTGGGCATCGTCGCCGGCGGCATTGTGATCATGATCATTTTCGGGCTGGCCTTGGCGGGGATGTTTCTGCACCGGGTCCACGTGAACGGGTCAGAGAATAAAGTGGACATTCAGACGCCGGTGGGCGAGTTGAAGGTGGATACGGATTCTGCGCATTCGACGGGGCTTCCGGTGTATCCGGGCGCGGATCGTTCGGACGAGAAAAACAAAAACGCGCACATTGAATTGAACGCGGGTGATACCGGCGTGGGACTCGCTGTTGAAAATTACACCACGGACGATTCACTGGATGATGTGACGGCGTGGTACCAGAAGCATTTGAGCCCGAGCTTCAGGCGGGAGAATCCGCAGCGTGTGAAATTCGAGCGCGACGATGAAATGGATCATCACGCCGACGTGGCGTTTGTGGACGACCGCGGCAACGGCGCGCGAGTGGTCGCGTTGACGAAAAAAGGCGACGGCGTGGCTATATCGCTGGTGCGAGCGGGAAAGCGCGAGACCCAGTAGGTTGCGAGCGGATGTGGAAGCAGGCCCGGCGCCACCCGAGGGACATTGGGCGCCAGGTCTGCTTCGGAATCTTGTGTGTGTGAGGCCGCTGGTCGTAATCGACTAGCGGTGCATGGAAGCGGCAGTGTGGCCCAGCGGGCGGCGCGGCATTCCGGACATACCCGGAACCTGCGGCGCAAGCGGACGCATGCTGTGATTGGTGCTCACATGCTCGCTGATCGCCTGCAGCCTTTTCAGGATGCCCTGCCACTGAGTCCAATCGAGCTGTCGCAAGTAGGGACGGAGACCTTGAATGAAAGGATCTTCGAGCACCGTCTCGCCGTTTGTTTCCGGAACGAAGAAGCGATTCAGACCAACGCCGAGCGCTTCGGCAATTTTCTCAAGCGTGCCGAGGCTGGGAGTCATCTGTCCGCTCTCGATGCGGGACAAATACGAGCGAGAAACGCGCGAGCGCGCCTGCAACTGGCTCTGCGTCATACCGCGCGATTCGCGCAACTGTCTGATGCGCTGGCCGATGTTCTCCACCGTTTCGCGGTTGGGCCAGTTCTCAAAGAGTTGACGATCGTCCCCAGGAAGATCCTGAGGCGATGGCGACGGGATGACAAACGACACCTTTGGCGGCAGCATGCGCAAACACCGACGGCAGTTATCCGTACGGGTGCGATACTGAACCAAACCGCAAACCTGGCATCGAAGAACTTCACGATCCAGTTCCATGCTTGATGCTAGGGCTTCTTTTTCCGCCACCGGTTCTCCTCGCAGACTGGCGCGGTGAGTGGAAGCGGAGGAACGTAGTTGTCTTTCGGGGGAAGGCAAAGACAGGCGCGAGTGCGATTCTCTACAGAGTGCCATTTCTTGTCAAGTCCTTTCTCGGCATCCCGGAAATATTCTGTTGAAGCTGACGGTCGCAACTCAACAAAGCAATACACATGCCATGTTCAAATCAAAACCGAGGAGCGAGCGGCTTTGGATGGCGACCTTTTGCGTCCGCTAACGCTCTGAACACAATGTCACTCCGCGTCAACGACTGACTTTTTTTGCAACATACTCGGAAATAGCGAGTTGCGCACATCGATGGAACGGATTCGATCACCTCTGAATCAAGTTCGGCGCGTGGAGTTCGCCCAAAAATTCATTAGAATTGCTCCAGAAAACAGGCGGTCGCGGCACTGTGTTCAAAAAATGACGCGAACAAATCGCGAATTTCTCTCAGAACGTCACACAAACCGTCTCAAAGAGAGACGAAGTGCGGGCCGGGTGAGACAGAGTCTCAGGTTTCTAACGGTGGTCTAACGTTCGCCGTCTGTTCTCTTGTCCCATCGGCATTTCGGATTGGGGCGTGAGTGGTGCACCGAAGCGGAAGGCTTGCCCCGTATCGGCGGCGGGTGCCGGTGGTGCGAGTTGCGGGATTTGCAGGGATGGCCGCATCGCACCATAATGCTGGCGCGGATTCCGTGCACATTCCGCGCGAAGGATTTCAGATCCTGGGGGCAGCTCGAACACCATGGCCAGCGAAAACACACTACCGACGAGGGACGACGCCTGGACTTTGCTGTGCGAATACACGCAATCCGACAGCTTGCGGAAACACGCGCTGGCCGTGGAGGCTTGCGTGAGAGCGTATGCGAAGAAAGCCGGCGCGGATGAGGAGTTGTGGGGCACGACGGCGCTGCTCCACGATTTTGATTACGAGCGCTGGCCCAACGACGCTCATCATCCGACCGAGGAGCATCCGTTCGCTGGATCGAAAATTCTGCGCGAGCGCGGATATCCGGAAGAAATGATCCACGCGATTCTCGGCCACGCAGGCTACTGCGACGTTGCGCGCGAATCGCCGCTCGATAAGACGCTGTTCGCCTGCGACGAACTTTCCGGATTTTTGACGGCATGCGCGCTGGTGAAACCGACCAAGAGCATTCACGACGTAGAAGCTTCTTCAGTGAAGAAAAAATTGAAGGACAAAGCGTTCGCCCGGGGCGTGAGCCGCGACGACGTATATAAGGGCGCCGAAGAATTGGGAGTTCCACTCGAAGAGCACATCACATTTTGCATCGCGGCACTGCGATCGATTGCGCCCGAACTCGGATTGAATGGTGTAAGCGCGGCAGCGGGATCGTAGGGAAAGCCTGCGCGGCCGAACCGCCGGCGCGCTCGCGCGGGCGGGCGGGCCAATTTCGAAGTCCAAAGCATCCAACCTGATAGAGCTTCTATTCCATTTCCAACATGACGAACGAACAGGTGACAACCGGGAATTGTGTGAGCGCGCGACAGCCCCGCGCCGCTACGTGGCGCCGAGCGCTGCGGCGCGTCGCCTGGCCTGCGATTGCGGTCGCGCTGGTTGTGATTGCGCTCGTGGCGAAGGGATCGAGTAGCGTAGGCCGCCCTTCGACCTTCGTTGGAGCTGAATCGAATGGCACGTTTGGTGAAGCCGCAATGCCGGCGAGCGCGGGAAAAAACCTGTGTTACGCGTTTTTGCGAGACGGAAACGTGTGGACGTCGTGCAATGGCCGGCGCGAAAAGGTGCAACTGAAAGCAGACGGTATGGTGATGCATTACGCGGTTTCGACGAATGGAGCGAACTTCGTGCTGCTGCTGGACGTATCGAAACCGGATCAGCGCGGCATCGTGGTGAAAGATTTGGTGGAGGCGTCGCTCCGTTCGCTGAGCGAATCGCCCGCGAAGGCGACGGAGTGGCAGTTCGTTCGCGCGAGTTGCGGCACGATCCTCGGCTACAGTCCCGGGAACTGGACGGCGACCGACATTTTCAATGGAAAGCCGCTGGAACATCCGCCCGACCGCGCGTTTCGCTGCGACGCTGCTCGCAACGTGGTAATGGGCTGGAACGACGTACACATCACGGCGACCGAATTGTTGCTGCAAGTGCACGGCAAGCCGGACAAAAAGATCGCTGCGGCGGTGAATGGCGGAATGGATTTCGATGTGAGCGAGAACGGAGCGTTTGCTGCGTATTACACGGCGAAAGACACGAAGCCGAGCCAGTTGTGCGTTGCGAAAATCCGTAGCGGGGCGACGTCATGCGTGGCCGAAGAGCACGATGAAGCTGGACTCGACGGAATGTCGCTCTCCGACGTGGGCGGAGTGTTGTACGCCGGTCACACGAACGAATCCTGCTACTACAAAGACATGCAGCATTTCGGAACGAAGTTGTTGCCCGGATACACAGGGCAGGATTCGTGCCTGGGCGTTTACTACTGGCGCGCCGGAATGCCGAAGACCGCGTTGGTGGAAGAAATTGGCCGTTACCCGCAGTGGATTAGTCCACGTGCCGCGATGGCCATGCGAAGCTTAAAGTTGAACGAGTAATTCCCGCGTTTCTAATTCCCTGCCACAAAATTCTTCATAGCCGATTTCGAATCACGCGCGAAACGCTTTTGCAGCATGCGCGCGAACGGGTATGCCAGACGTGCGGCCGTTCGTGGGCGCGAGACTGCGTACAAGTCGTACCAAACCGCGTCGTCGGCCGCGTTGTATTCGACGGTGAAACGCTCTTCGCCGATCGCGGCGTGCTGCCGCAGCGTGCCGTAGGCGAATCCGTACTTTTCGACAGCGGAGTGTTCGTCGATCACGTAAACGATGCGGCAGGCGTTGAGCGACCAAAAGCCGAAATGGTGAACGAGGAGCGCAACCGTGGACTCGGGTGCGATCGGCGCTTCCTGCCCGCAGAGAGCGAGCCACGGCATGTCGAACATTCGCCATCTTTGAATGGCGAGCTTGGCTCGTTCGAAAATTTCGCGGCCGTGGCCGAGCAGCGCGCGATTGTGATCGACCGTGAAGCCGGCGGGGGGTTCGGCGCGAGTGCAGCCCTGTTCGGCGTAGGAAAATGGCTGCGACTTTTGCTCCTGCAGAAATTGGAATATTTCGACTCGTCGAGGTTTTGTGAGCAGAAACATATGGATGCGCGGTGATTGCGCGAATCCAGTATGGCAGCAGCGGCGGTTCCTGTCCGCGCCGGAGTTGGCTGCGTGCGATTTCAGGAGGGAGTCGCGGCAACATCCTTGCGAACCAATCGAAACGTAAAACATCCAGCGGTGGTACTGCGAACGTGGATGTAGTCCACGTCGGATCGGGAGCCCAGCGCGGCGAGCGCGGAATCGACGGTCGCGTGGTCCACATATTCAGCGGCAAGAAGACGGCGGCCAGCCGCGTAGGCGTTGAGTGTGCGCAGGCTGTGGCGAAGCTCGGGCGGAAATGTGCGGGCATCGGCGTAGCGTTCGCACGCATCGGCGTGGATGTAGATTGGCCCGGGAAGCGGCAGATTTTCGGTGCCTTCGAACGCATCGTAGGTGAACAGGATTTGCGGCTCACCGGGTTGAATCAGTTGCAGGCAGTGACGACACGGCGCTGGCTCCGCGGCGACATCGGTGTGGGCGGCGTGACCGTAGCGTGGATCTTTTCCGGTGCGCCGGACGAACTCTGCGACATCAGTTGGAATCGCTACGACTATAAATGTATTCACGAATTGAAATCTCCTCTTTGAGGCGTGTGATCGGCTCGTCGATCGTTAACCTCGTCTATTTTGGAGTTCGTTGCGTGTGAAAACTATCCGGTTCGCGCGGGCAAACTTTGTGCGGATTTTCACTGCGAGCGTGTGTGCTAGACTCGTCAGTCCATGGAACGCGCGGGAGATTTTCTGGGAACAGTGCTGCGCAAGACCAAGCGCCCCGAGGCCGCGATGGCCTGGCTGACGGGCGTGTGGCCGAGTGTGGTCGGGAAGACGCTCGCGGCGCACACGCGTCCGGTGCGGTGCGCGGGTGCGTGCCTGGAAATTTCGGCGGACGCGAAGCCCTGGGAAAATCAAATCGAGGGAATGAAACGCGAGTTCTGCGATCAGGTGAATAAGGCCTGGGGATCGACGCTGGTGCGAGACGTGAAATTCGTGGCGACCCAGGCGAGTTTGCGGCATGTGGACAAGGAATTTGACGACGAGCACACGCCGTTTGTTCGCGGAAACCGGAAACAGCGCACGTAGAGCGATTCGGGCAGCGGCGGCGAATCACGAATAGCGGTTCCGGGCAGTTCCCCAATTCCATCAGGCGATGAACGATTATGAAAATCAGCCGTGAAGACGTGTTGCGCGTGGCCCAGCTGGCTCATCTGGAGTTGTCGGCCGAGGAATCCGAAACCTACCGCGGCCAGCTTGACGAGATCCTGAATTACATCGGAAAGCTCGAAGAGCTGGACGTGACGAACGTTGCGCCGATGGCGCAGGTCTCGTCGGCGAATTCCGACGACACGAACGTGCGCGAAGACGTATTGCGCCCGTGCAGCGTGGCCGATGCGGTGCTGAAAAACGCTCCCGATGCGGCAGCGCCTTTTTTCCGCGTGCCCAAGGTGATCGAGCGATGAGCGCGGGCACGGCGTGGACAATCGCGTCGGTACGCGAGGCGCTCGCCTCGAAGAAGATGTCGGCGCGCGAGCTGGCCAAGGATTTTTTCGGACGCATCGAGAAGCGCAATCCGGAGCTGAACGCCTATCTGGCTCTCTCACCTGAACGGGCCTACGCACAGGCCGACCGGGTGGATGCCGCCCGGGCTCGCGGAGAGAAAGTCGGCGCCCTAGCGGGCGTCCCGGTGGCCGTTAAAGACGTGCTGAGCACCACGGGCGTCGAGACGACCTGCGGATCGAAGATTCTGAAGGGCTATATTCCAGCTTACGACGGGACCGCTATTGAGCGGTTGGAACGAGCTGGAGCCGTAATTCTGGGCAAGACTAATTGCGATGAGTTTGCGATGGGCAGCTCGAACGAGAACTCAGCATACGGTGCCGTACGGAACCCCATGGCGACGGATCGGGTGCCGGGCGGCTCCAGCGGGGGCTCGGCGGCAGTTGTGGCCGGCGGACTGGCAGTCGCGTCGCTCGGAACAGACACGGGAGGCTCGATTCGGCAGCCGGGAGCCTGCTGCGGTATCCCAGCACTGATGCCAACATACGGCCGCGTATCGAGATACGGGCTTATCGCATTTGCGTCGTCGCTTGACCGGATCGGGCCGTTCGCCACGACGGTTGACGACGCCGCTACGGTCCTGGGTGTGATTGCCGGGCATGATGAAAACGACGCTACGTCTGCCAACCTGCCGGTACCGGACTATCGCGCCGGGATGGCGGGTTCGCTCGAGGGTATGCGGATTGGCGTGCCGGAGGACTATTTCGGCGAGGGGCTGGACCCAGAGGTAAAAGCGAAGGTGCTGGCCGGCATCGCGCTGCTCGAAAAGCAAGGGTGCAAGCGCGTGCCGCTGAAGATGCCCCACACCGACTACGCGATCGCGACGTATTATATTGTAGCGACAGCAGAGGCGAGTTCGAACCTGGCGCGGTTCGATGGCGTCCGATACGGGCTCCGGGTGAGCGGCGGGACGCTGATGGATATGTACCGCAGGACCCGCGAGGCCGGCTTTGGGCCCGAAGTGAAGCGCCGGATCATGCTGGGGACATACGTGCTAAGCGCAGGATATTACGACGCTTACTACCTGCGAGCCCAAAAGGTGCGGGCGCTGATTGCGCGAGATTTCTCAGACGCCTTTCAGAAAGTGGATGCGATCGTGACGCCGACCATGCCGACGGCAGCCTTTAAGTTGGGCGAAAAGACGGCAGACCCGCTGCAGATGTATCTTGCTGATATATATACAGTTACAGGGTCCTTGGCGGGGATTCCAGGCATGTCCGTTCCCTGCGGCAAAAACTCGGTGGGATTGCCGATCGGGTTGCAGATTTTCGCGCCTCACTTCGGTGAGGAGAAAATGTTGAAGCTGGCCAAGGGATTTGAAACGGCGGGCGGCTTTACGATTTAACGTGCACCTCGCGGGCTGACGGTTTGGCTGGACGAACCACCCAAGGAGAAATTCGGATTTGAGCCGAAAGCTGGGGCCGATCTACTCGCTGCTATCTGAAACTCGCACGCGGTTCGTCGCGACGGCGGACGCGTTCCCTGCCGAGCGTTGGCGCGAATCGCCGGCGGACGAAGTTTGGTCTGCCGCAGAAGTAGTGACGCACACCATGCAGGTGGAGGAAGCGATCGTAGCCGGCTCGAAAAAGGCGCTGGCCGCAGAGCCGAAGCCGATTCCCTTTCTGAAACGTTTTCACCCACCCATGGCGCTCGCTTCGCTGCGCCGGCAAAAGTTCAAGACCCCGATTCGGCTGGATGAACGCCGCATCCCTGACAAGAGCGAGTATCTGGACCGAATCACGGCTACGCGAAAAGCGACGCTCGATTTCATCGCTACGACCGCCGACAAAAACCTGAGCCTCTATAGTTTTCCTCATCCTGCCTTCGGGCCGCTGAACCTCTATTCCTGGTTTCGATTGATCGCCTACCACGAATTGCGCCACGCGAAACAAATCCGTGAAGTTGCAGAAATATTCCACCAGTAGGATTTGATTTCCGGGTTTGGACTTCGACGAAGAGCTTCGCCCTTCGGAACATTTTCGCCTGGAGCTGCGTCAAATAGTAGAGAGGATGGGGTTTCGGGCCAATTCGAGGCGGAGTAGAGAAAAGGTAGTTTTGGCCGAATAGAACGGAAGGACTATTGCACGGGACAAGTGCGGATCCTAACCTGAAGCCAGCATCGGATGGATCGCGAGGCGTTCACATGGTGCGAATCAAGCTCAGCCAGAAGATGTTTACCGAAGACGAAGTGTGCGTCCTGACGGGCATTTGCCTGGACCATCTCCGAGGGTTCGCGAAGATCAAGCACCTAGGTCAACTGGCCCGCGCCGCGGAAGCGGCCGGTGCGGAAGCAGAAAAATGGCTGTTTACGCAGGCCGAGTTGATGATCGTGAACGTGATCGGGCCGCGCTGCGAACACCGTACGACGACCGTCTAGGCGGCTTCGGCCCAGCCCGCATGTGCGACTGATCGCTCGGTTTGTTGTTCCTCCTTTTCTATCTCACCTTTTCGCGGTTCCCTGAAAATTGACGTTGTCGTTGTACCGCAGATTCGCGCGAGCTATTCTGAATCGGACTCAACCCCCGGGCGTTTTGCGGCATCCTACACGGCAAACGCGGAGGAACGGATTGGCTCGCTTGCGCATTTGCGCGAATTCCTTAGGTGACGATCGGCGACGGACTTGGTTGGATCGGTGGGTTCGTCGCTTGAGGGCGGCTTGTGCCTCGATGGCTTTCGCTGCGCTGGCCGCGAGCGCCTTTGCGCAAGGAGCGCCCGGGCCTACGCCTCACGCCGCGCAACCACCTCCGCCACCGCCGGCCGAATCCACTGACACGACCGCGACCGCACCTGCCTCCACGGGCGGAAAGCTGATGCTGAAGGACGGCACGTTTCAACTGGTCCGCGAGTATGAAGTGGACGGCGATCGAGTGCGGTACTACAGCATCGACCAGCACGATTGGGAGGAAATGCCCGCGGCGCTGGTCGATTGGGATGCCACGAAAAAGGCCGCAGCAGCCGACTCCGATCGCAAGAAGGCGATCATCGCCAAGGTTCACGCGCAGGAAGCGGCACGGACTTCCGAGCCGATGGATATCGATGCGAGCATCGAAATCGCGAAGAACGTGTTTTTGCCGGCGGGCGAAGGCGTGTGGTCTTACGACGGAGACAAAATTTCGAAGCTCTCACCAGTGGATGCCGACATCAAATTCAGCAAATCGCAAATGCTGAAGCAGGTGCTGATTCCGATTCCGATCGTCCCGACGCGGCACACGGTTTCGCTGAAAGGAACGCGCGCGAAATTCCGTTTGGATCCCGGGCAAATTGAGTTTTACATGCGATTCGCCGACGGACATGAGCCGGAAGTGCAGCTCATCCAGGCGCGCATTCACGGCGACAAGCGAGACCTGGAGAACCTGGACGAAATATTCAAAACGCAAGAGACGAGCGGGTTGCTGGAAGTAAAGACGCTGCGATGGCAGATCGCGCGCGGCGTATACAAGTTTACGGTGATGCAACCGCTCGAGCCGGGCGAATACGCGCTGGCCGAGATTGTGCCGGGCGGAGGCACGAGCCTGTATTTTTGGGATTTTGGGATCGACGGGAAGCAAGGCAGCGCGAAAAAATAGTGGCGGCGAAGTGCGGCGTTTCTCGCGCGAAATTTTCGATGATCAGTCTGCTTTGACGAGCTGCGGCTGCAGAAGTTCGACGAGCAAAGTAGCAAGCGCGGCAATGTGAAAGGGTTTTTGCAGCACGTAAGCGCCTTTTTCTTTGAAATCGGCCAGCGCGGCGGGATCGAGCATCGCGCCGGTCATGAACACGAATTTGGTGTTGGTGGCCAGATTGCGTGAACGCAGCGTCCGGAAAAACTCTTCGCCGTTCATTCCCGGCAGATTGAAATCGCACAAAATAAAATCGTACGAGTGGTTGGCGAGATGGGCGAGAGCGTCTTCCGAGCTGGCCGCACCTTCGACGGCCATGCCGCGCGACGAAAGCCCCTCCTGCACGATCTCACGAATGCTTTCTTCGTCGTCGACGACGAAAACCGTGCGCGCTTTCAGGGCAGCGTTGCCTGCGGGTACAGTTGCCGCCGCGCGCGCCGACGGAGCGGACTGAGCCGGAGCGGGCAATAATTCCTCGAATGCCGGCAGAAGTACGGAGAACTCCGCGCCGGAACCGGGAACGGATTGGACTTCGATGGTTCCGCCATGTTCTTTCACGATTGCGGAGCAGATCGTGAGGCCGAGACCGGTGCCGCCAACGGGGCGTTTGGTGGTGAAAAACGGATCGAACACTTTGCCGAGGATGTCGGCGGGAATTCCCGGGCCGTCGTCGAGAAACTTCACAGCCACTTTGCCGTCAAGCGGCTCGATGGAGACAATAATTTTTCCCGTTCCGGCGCCGGAGAGAATCGCTTGTTCGGCGTTGGCCATCAGGTTGAGGAACACCTGGTTCAGCAGTTTTGCGTCGCCCTGAATCGGTGGCAGCCGCGTTGGCGCTGAAAACTGGACGTCGATGTTTTTCTGCTTCAGCAGGATCTGTTGCTGGCTGAGGACCGAGCGGACGACGTCTTCGACCGCGAGCTTGCGGCTAACGAGAGCCGACGGGCGCGAGAACGACAATAGATTTTGAACGATGGTGGCAGCGCGGCGAGCCTGCTTGAGGACGAGGCCGATCTGGCGTTTGCTGACCTCGTCATTCGAGCGCTCGTACAGCAGGTCGCTGATTCCCAGAATCGCGGTGAGCGGATTATTCAGCTCGTGTGCGACGCCAGACATCATTTCGCCCATGGCGGCGAGTTTTTCTTTTTGAGCCGCTTGTTTCTCATTATTTTTTGCGTCGGTAACGTCGCGGATCGAGGCGACCACGCCGTTGATTTTGCCCTCGCCGTCAAACAGCGGGCTGGCGCTGGCCCGCAGGATTCGCCACGAACTGTCGCTGTGAAGCGTGCGGTATTCGCATAGGACACTGGCCGTTTCGCCGGTGGCGATGCGGCGGAAGGTTTCCTTGATGCCCGGCAGATCGTCGCGATGAATCGCGCTGCCGAAATTTTCGCCCACCAGCTTGTCCGCGGAGTATCCGAGCACTTCTTTAATGCGCGGGCTGACGAAGGTGACTTGCCCGTTCATGTCGAGCACCGAGATCATGTCCGGAAAGCTGGAGACCAGTTGGCGGACGAATTCCTGTTCTTTTTGCAGGCGTTTTTCGATTTCGATGCGCTCGGTCACATCGACGATGGTCCCCTGCAATCGAACGATTTTGCCGAACGTGTCGCGGATGGCGAATCCGGACGCGAGAGTGTGCAGGTGCGAGCCGTCTTTGCGGCAGAAAATAATGTCGACGTCTTGAATCGCGCCGGTGGCGAGCATCTGATTCACGAGCTTGTCGCGCTGCTCAGGATGAACGTAGAGCGACGCGAAATTCTGGCGGGTTAGCTCGCTTTTGTCGGCGTAACCGAGCATGCGGACAAAGGCCGGATTCGCGTCGATCAAGTGCCCATCGGGCGTGGTGAAAATGATTCCTTCGCGCAGCGACTCAAACAGCTCTGTGAAACGAAGTTCGGACTCGTTTTGCGCGGTCACGTCGCGGGCCCACCCGCTGACGGACGTGGTTTCGTCGTCCTTCAAGAGCTGCAGCCAGCAGTCGTACAGGCGAAGCTGATCATCATTGCACCGGCGGACCGAGATGCGACCAGACCACGATCCGTTTTTCAGAAAACCTGGGATGGCGCGTTGAGCGTCGGCGAGCGTGGGCTCGGAAACAAATTGAGGCAGGCGGTGACCGATCAAGTCCTGAAATGATGTGCCGAGGATTTCGGCGAGGCATTTGTTCGCGACGCGAATTTCGCCATCGAGAGAGATGGTAAAAACAGCGTGATCGAGATGGTCGATCAGCTCGCGGTAATTCAATTGCGAACGAGAGATGACTTCGACGAGCTTCTTGAACTGCGCAGCGGTGGGTGTGCCGTTGGCGGAGAGCGCGGCTTCGATGGCAGCCAAGTCGTCGGTAGGATCGAGCGGCATTCGTCGTCGTCCGTAAAGCGTCGCAATTGGGCGCCCGTGAACGCAGGCTCCCCCGCTTAAATCTTACCGACAGCCAGACGGCGTTGCCGAAGAAAGGTGAGAGCCGATGCCAAGATGTTTACTAGCGGGTGAACTATCTGGGTGCCGGTAAAAATGCCTGCCACCGGTGGAAAGCTAAACAGAAGACGCGGCGGGTGGTAGTGTATGGGGCGCGTTAGCGCAGGTTATTGAGGAGAGATCGATGACGACATTTACGGCTAAGCGAATGCTACTGAGTGTACCGGCCCTGTTTATGTGCTTTGCCGTGACGCCGACGGTTCTAGGGCAATCGCTACAGTCGACGCTTGCGCGAGCCGACGCGCTGCTGCATGCGGGGAAATTCTCAGAGGCCGGAAAGATATATCGCGAAGTCGCAGCGAAGGAGCGCGGAAATTACCAGGCGACGGTGCAGCTGGGGCAAATTGCGCTGCTGGAAAATCACCTGGCGGAATCGCAGAAATGGCTACAAAGCGCGCTAAAAGCCAAGCCGGGGGATGCGAGCGCCAAAGCCATGCTGGCGGAATCGTATTATCGACAAAACAACTTTGGGAAAGCGGCTGAAATACTTGATGGAATGGATCCGGGCGATGCGGCGTTGAAACCTTACACGACGCTCAACCAAGCGAAACTCGCGAGCTTCCAAGGGCAGACGCCCTATGTCGTTGAGGGCCCGGGCGACGTGACGACATTGAAGTTCGTGAAGATTGAGCCTTTGCCGGTGGTGAATGTGAGGATCAACGGCGGACGGGAGGTAACTTTCTTCGTCGATACGGGAGGATCGGAGCTGCTACTGGATTCGGATTTCGCGAAAGAGCTCGGCATAAAAGTGATGGGCTCGGTAGAAGGAACGTTTTCCGGCGGCCAGCATGCGCCAGTGGGAAATGGACGAATCGATTCGTTGACGCTGGGGGCCTGGAAAATCAGCAACGTGCCCGTAGGAATGTTGCCGCTGCGCTCGCTCTCGGAAGGATTCGGCGTGAAGCAATTGAACGGATGCGTCGGCACGAACGTGCTGTACCAATTTCTTTCGACGCTCGATTACAGAAACAGCGAGCTGATTCTGAGAAGAAAGACACACGCGACATGGGCGTCGTTTCAAGCGACGAATGAGAAAAAGGGCGTGATGGTGCCTATCTGGCTGGAGGGCGACCATTTCATTGTGACGTGGGGAAAGGTGGAGGCGCTGCCGCCGTCGCTGTTGTTTGTCGATAGCGGGCTCGCGGGAGCGGCAGTGAAACTGTCCGAAGCGGCAATCAAGAAAGCCGGGATCGAAATGAACGAGGCCGGAGCGACAATCGGAGCGGGCGGGGCTGGGACGTTTAGAACGGTTCCCTTCACCGTAAAAACTTTCACATTAGGACCGATCGAAGTTCACGACATTCCCGGAATCTATGACGGTCCGCTCGATTGGTCCGCCGGGTGGCCATTCGAAGTCGATGGAATGGTGGGGCACGACTTTCTCAGGAATTACGCGGTGACGTTCGATTTCGACCACATGGCGATGTACCTGACGAAATAACAGCGCAGGCAAAAAGCAAAAAGGCGCCCCGAATCATCGGGACGCCTTTTTTGTTTTCGGTTGCGACAGGAGCGATGCGCTCCGGCCGGTAAGTTAGTCGCCTTCGGCGATCGCGTCGGTGTCTTTGCGAAGGAAATCGAGCGCGGCAGCTTCTTCCGGGGTGAGTTCCGGTTCGAGCTGTTGCGGTTCTTCCTTGGGGATTTCGGTGAGCAACTGGATGTTGCGGTAACGCTCGAGTCCAGTGCCCGCCGGAATCAGACGGCCCATGATGACGTTTTCCTTCAGGCCGCGCAGGTAATCGACCTTTCCAGAAATCGCCGCCTCGGTGAGGACGCGGGTGGTTTCCTGGAAGCTCGCGGCGGAAATGAAGGAATCCGTCGAGAGCGAAGCCTTGGTGATGCCGAGGAGCAGCGGACGGCCCGTTGCGGGGCGGCCACCGTCTTTGATGACCCGGTCGTTTTCTTCGCGGAAGCGGAACTTATCGACCTGCTCTTCCAGAAGGAACGTGGTATCGCCGACGTCTTCCACTTTCACCCAACGCATCATCTGGCGAACGATCGCTTCGATGTGCTTGTCGTTAATGTTCACACCCTGCAGCCGGTAAACTTCCTGAATCGAGTTCACCAAGTATGCCTGGGTGTACTTTTCACCGAGGACGGCGAGGATGTCGTGCGGGTTCAGCGGACCGTCGATCAAAGGTTCGCCGGCCTGCACGTGTTCGCCTTCCTGAACGTTGATGTGAACGCCGCGGGAGATGGAGTATTCCTTGACGGTTTTTCCATCTTCGCTTTCGACGTAGATTTTGCGCTGGCCCTTGGCGATCTCGCCGTACTTGACGATACCGTCGATTTCGCTGATGACCGCGGGATCCTTCGGCTTGCGCGTTTCGAACAGTTCGACGACGCGCGGCAGACCGCCGGTGATGTCCTTGGTCTTGGTGGTTTCGCGCGGGATCTTGGCGAGCACGTCTCCGGGCTGCACCTCGTCACCGTCCACAACCATCAAGTGAGCGCGTGAAGGCATCAGGTACTTCTTGCGGACGCGGCCTTGCGGGTCGCGGACAAGAATGGTGGGCTGATGCTTTTCGTCACCCGGCGGCAGCGTGACGACGAGCTGCGAAAGACCGGTGACTTCGTCCACTTGCTCTTCGATGGTGATGCCCGGCTGCAAATCCTTGAACTGAATCGTGCCGCCGGTTTCGGTGAGGATCGAGAACGTGTACGGATCCCATTCGACCATGGTGTGTCCGAGCGTGACCGGTTGGCCGTCTTCGACCTTCAAGCGCGCTCCGTACACCACGTGATGGCGTTCCTTTTCGCGTCCCTTTTCGTCAACAACGGCGATCAAGCCGGACCGGTTCATGGAAACGATCTGCTTGCCGCGGCCCTCGACGACCTTCAAGTCGATAAACTTCACGAAACCGTTGTTGCGGGCTTCGACTTTCGACTGTTCGGTGACGCGGGTAGCGGTACCGCCGATGTGGAAGGTACGCATCGTCAACTGAGTGCCAGGTTCGCCGATGGACTGCGCTGCGATGACGCCGATCGCTTCGCCCATTTCGACGAAACGTCCGGTGGCCAGGTTGCGGCCGTAGCAGCGTCCGCAAACTCCGCGGCGGGATTCGCAGGTGAGCACGGAGCGAATCTTGACGCGCTCGATGCCCGCTGCCTGAATCGCGTTCGCGAGTTCTTCGGTGATTTCCTGGTTGATCTCGACGATGACGTTGCCTTCGTAGTCTTTGATCTTTTCGAGCGAAACGCGGCCCACAACGCGATCGCGCAACGGTTCGACTTCGACGCCGGCTTCCAAAATCGGTTCGACGTAGATGCCGTCGGCCGTGCCGCAATCGAATTCGTTAATGATCACGTCCTGTGCAACGTCCACCAGACGACGAGTGAGGTAGCCGGAGTCCGCCGTCTTCAACGCGGTGTCAGCCAATCCCTTACGGGCGCCGTGCGTGGAAATGAAGTACTGCAGCACGGTGAGGCCTTCACGGAAGTTTGAAGTGATCGGCGTTTCGATGACTTCGCCCGAGGGCTTGGCCATCAAGCCGCGCATACCGGAAAGCTGACGGATCTGCTGTTTCGATCCGCGCGCTCCGGAGTCAGCCATGACGTACACCGGGTTGATGACGCCCTGCTTGTCCTGCTCCTCGAGCGCCTTAAACATTTCGTCAGCGACCTTTTCGGTGACGTCCGACCAGATGGCGATGACTTTGTTGTAGCGTTCGCCGTTGGTGATCGCACCGTCGAGGTACTGCTGCTGCACTTTGACGACTTCGTGTTCGGCGGTATCCACCAGCTTGAACTTCACGCTGGGGATAACCATGTCGCTGATGCCGATGGAAACGCCGGACTTGGTTGCGTACAGGAATCCGAGTTCCTTCAGCTTATCGAGAGCGACGACCGTCTTTTCGAGGCCGAAGCGCAGGTAGCAATACTGAACCAGCGCCTGCACGCCCTTCTTCTTGAGCAAGCCGTTAATGAACGGCATGTCGTGCGGCAGGTGATCGTTGAAGATCACGCGGCCGACGGTGGTTTGCAGGAACTGTTTGTTCAGGTTGACGGGTTCGGTGTGCGAAACGTCCTGATCGTCGTATGCGTTGGTCAGGTCGATCACTTCGCCGGTGTAGCGCAGGCGAATCGGAGTGAGCAATTCCACTTCGGCCGCTTCGAGCGCCATCACGACTTCTTCCGGTGAACCGAACGCGCGGCCTTCACCCTTGGCCTTCGGCTTGGACTTGGTCATGTAATAGATACCGAGGACCATGTCCTGCGTCGGGATGGCCAGCGGGTAGCCGTTGGCGGGCGACAGGATGTTGTGCGAGCTGAGCATCAGGACGGATGCTTCGACCTGCGCTTCGGGCGAGAGAGGAATGTGGACCGCCATCTGGTCGCCGTCGAAGTCCGCATTGAACGCGGTGCAGACGAGCGGGTGGATGCGGATCGCTTTTCCTTCGACCAGCGTCGGTTCGAAGGCCTGAATACCCAGGCGGTGAAGCGTCGGGGCGCGGTTGAGCATGACGGGATGTTCGCGAATTACGTCTTCGAGAATGTCCCACACGACCGGTTCCTGCGCTTCGACCAGTTCCTTGGCCTGCTTGATGGTGGTGCAATGTCCGGCGGCTTCAAGCTTGTGATAGATGAACGGCTTGAACAGTTCGAGCGCCATCTTCTTCGGCAAACCGCACTGGTGAAGCTTCAGTTCGGGGCCAACTACGATGACTGAACGTCCGGAATAGTCCACGCGCTTGCCGAGCAGGTTCTGGCGGAAACGGCCCTGCTTGCCCTTCAACGTATCGGAGAGCGACTTCAGCGGGCGGTTGTTGGTTCCGCGCAAAACGCGGCCACGGCGGCCGTTGTCAAACAAAGCATCGACCGCTTCCTGCAGCATGCGCTTTTCGTTGCGAACGATTACGTCCGGCGCGTGAAGCTCCATCAGCTTCTTCAACCGGTTGTTGCGGTTGATCACGCGGCGATACAAATCGTTCAAGTCGGACGTGGCGAAGCGGCCGCCGTCCAGAGGAACCAACGGGCGCAGTTCGGGCGGCAGGACGGGGATTACGTCCAAGATCATCCACTCGGGCTTGTTGCCGCTCTTGCGGAAGGCTTCCAGAACTTTCAGGCGCTTGGCGTACTTGATGCGCTTCTGAAGGCTGGCGTCAGTCTTCATCTTTTCGCGCAGCTCTTCGGAAAGCTTGTCCACTTCGACGCGGCGGAGCAATTCCTTAATCGCTTCGGCTCCCATGCCGGCGCGGAATTTTCCGGGGAACTCTTTCTGGAGTTCACGGAGTTTTTCTTCCGGCAGGATTTCCTTTTCACGGAGCGAAGCGACTTCGCCTGGATCGATGCAAACGAACGTTTCGAAGTACAGAATGTGTTCCAAGTCGCGCATGGTGATGTCGAGCAGGTAGCCGATACGGCTGGGCAGACCCTTGAAAAACCACACGTGCGAACACGGTGAAGCAAGTTCGATGTGACCCAAGCGCTCGCGGCGGACTTTGCTGAGCGTGACTTCAACGCCGCACTTATCGCAGATCACTCCGCGATGCTTCATGCGCTTGTATTTTCCGCACAAGCATTCCCAGTCAGTGACGGGGCCGAAAATCTTGGCGCAGAACAGGCCGTCGCGTTCGGGCTTGAAGGTGCGGTAGTTGATGGTTTCGGGCTTGGTTACTTCGCCGTGCGACCAGGACCGAATTTTTTCCGGACTTGCCAGGCTGATGCGAATGGAATCAAAGTCCGCAATCTGGCTGGCGCGATCATATGGGCTCGATCGATACAAGGGCTGATCCTCCTGTCCGGTAAGACCGGACAATGTAAAACAGGTTCAGAAGACTTGGCGGCCCGGGAAACTGCTTCCGGGCCGCGGAAGTTAGTCCGCCGCTTCCAGCTTTTCGGGCTGCGGCTTTTGACGCTTCATCAGTTCGATATCCAGGCAGAGCGACTGCAACTCGCGGACGAGAACGTTGAACGATTCAGGCACGCCGGGTTCGATTCCGGGTTCGCCCTTCACGATGGCCTCGTAGATTTTCGCGCGGCCATACACGTCGTCCGACTTGGCAGTGAGCAATTCCTGGAGAATGTGCGCGGCGCCGTATGCTTCGAGCGCCCACACTTCCATTTCTCCGAAACGCTGACCGCCGAATTGCGCCTTGCCGCCCAGAGGTTGCTGGGTAATCAGTGAATATGGACCGATGGAGCGGGCGTGGATCTTGTCGTCCACCAAGTGGGAGAGCTTCAGCATGTAGATGTAACCGACAGTGACTTGCTGCGCGAACACGTCGCCGGTCATACCGTCATGCAGAGTGATCTTGCCGCTCTCCGGAAGTTCGGTGAACTGGAGCAGGTGGCGGATGTCGCCTTCGCGAGCGCCGTCGAATACCGGCGTTGCGAACGGCACACCGTCACGGAAGCCCTGAGCCATGTCGAGAACCTGGTCATCGTCGAGGCCGGAAAGCGTCTTCCAGACCGACGTGGGACCAAAGGCGTCCTTGAAATATTTGCGGACGCTTTCCGCTCTCGATTCTTTGTCCAGCAGCTTGCCGATTTGCTCGCCCAATTCCTTGGACGCCCAGCCTAGGTGCGTTTCCAGAATCTGTCCGACGTTCATTCGGGACGGAACGCCGAGCGGATTCAGAACGATTTCGACCGGAGTGCCATCCGGCATGTAAGGCATGTCTTCCTTCGGAATGATGCGCGCGATGACGCCCTTGTTACCGTGGCGTCCGGCCATCTTGTCTCCGACGGAGAGCTTGCGCTTCATGGCGATGTAGCACTTCACCAGCTTGATCACGCCCGGAGGCAGCTCGTCGCCCTTCTTCAGCTTGCCGATGCGCTCGTCGGTGATCTTGCGCAGCACGTCGATCTGACGCGAAGTCATTTCTTCGACTTCGTCGATCTTTTCGATTAGCAGCGGGTCTTTATCGTTCAAGCGAAGACGCTTGAGGTTGCGGGTGGAGATCTTTTCCAGGATGTCCCGGGTAAGCTCCGTGCCCTTGACCAGCAAACGCTTGTTGGTGCGTTCGTCGTGCAGGTCGGCGGTGAGTTTCTGGCCACCGAGCAAGTCGTTCAAGCGCTTCAGGCGTTCGTCGGTCAGAATGCGGATTTCGTCGCCCAGGTTCTTTTCGAGCTTGGCGACTTGAGCGGCTTCGATCGACTTGTGCCGTTCGTCTTTTTCCGCACCCTTGCGGCAGAAGATCTTCACGTCAACGATGGTGCCTTCGATGCCCGGCGGGCAGTAGAGAGAAGCGTCGCGAACGTCTCCGGCCTTTTCACCGAAGATGGCGCGCAACAGCTTTTCTTCCGGAGTCAGCGTGGTCTCGCCCTTCGGCGTGACTTTGCCAACCAGGATGTCACCCGGCTTTACCGTGGCGCCGATACGGATGACGCCGCTTTCGTCCAGGTTGCGAAGGAAGCTTTCGTTGATGTTGGGGATGTCCCGCGTAATTTCTTCGGGTCCGAGCTTGGTATCGCGCGCTTCGATTTCGTATTCCTCGATGTGGATGGAGGTGTAGTAGTCCTCTTCCACCAGCTTTTCGCTGACGAGGATGGCGTCTTCGAAGTTGTAACCGCGCCAGGGAACGAACGCGACCAGCACGTTGCGCCCAAGAGCGAGTTCGCCGCGATCGGTGCAAGGACCATCGGCCAAAACCTGACCTTGTTTCACACGGTCGCCCGCGCGAACAAGAGGCTTCTGGCTGATGCAAGTGTTCTGGTTCGAGCGCTTGAACTTCGTCAGCAGGTAAATGTCGGATCCGACTTCGCGGCTGAGTACGCCGGATTGATCGGATTCGACGCGGACGATCACGCGTTCAGAGTCAACCTGGTCCACGATACCGTCGCGACGGCAGACGATGACTGCTCCCGAGTCGCGAGCCGTGACGCGTTCCATGCCGGTGCCAACCAGAGGAGCGTCGCCCTTAATCAGGGGGACGGCCTGACGTTGCATGTTCGAACCCATCAAAGCGCGGTTCGCGTCGTCGTTTTCCAGGAACGGAATCAAGCTGGCTGCGACAGAGACGAGCTGCTTGGGCGAAACGTCGATGTAATCGACTTCCTCGCGGCTCTTCAGCACGAAGTTACCGGCTTGACGGCAGTTGACGAGTTCAGTGGTAATGCGCTCTTTTTCGTCGAGCGAGGCGTTGGCCTGCGCGACGACGTAGCGGTCTTCTTCCCACGCGGAAAGGTAGAAGCAATGCGCGTCCCACACGACGCGACGGCGCTTCAGCTCTTCGTTGGCGTCTTCGACTTTTTCCTTTTCGACAATTTCGCCGGCTTTGAATTCGCTGTCTCCGGCGTTGACGATCTGGACAAAGTCGATCACTCGACCGTTTTTCACTTTGCGGTACGGCGATTCGATGAAGCCGAACTCGTTGATCCGCGCATAAGAAGAAAGCGAGCTGATCAAACCGATGTTCGGACCTTCAGGCGTTTCAATCGGGCAGATGCGGCCGTAGTGCGTCGGGTGAACGTCGCGGACTTCGAAGCCGGCGCGCTCACGGGACAGACCACCGGGACCAAGAGCCGAAAGGCGGCGCTTGTGCGTAATTTCGCTGAGCGGGTTGGTCTGGTCCATGAACTGCGAAAGCTGCGAACTGCCGAAGAACTCGCGAATCGCGGCCATAACCGGCTTGGCGTTGACGAGATCGTGAGGCATGGCCGTGGACATTTCCTGATACACGGACATCTTTTCCTTGATGGCGCGCTCCATGCGGACCAGACCGATGCGGAACTGGTTCTCGAGGAGTTCACCGACCGCGCGAACGCGGCGGTTGCCCAAGTGGTCGATGTCGTCCACCGATCCGATGTTCTTGCGCAGCTTCAGCAAATACTTGATTGCCGCGACAAAGTCCGACGGATCGAGGGTGCGCTTTTCGAGCGGGGTTTCAAGGCCCAGCTTGATGTTGAACTTCAGGCGGCCGACTTTGCTGAAATCGTACTTGCGCGCGTCAAAGAACATTCCGTTGAACAGCGCAGTCGCGGTTTCAAGCGTCGGAGGATCGCCCGGGCGCAGCTTGCGGTAGATTTCGATCAGCGCTTCCTTCGGCGAACGAATGGTGTCCTTTTCCAGGGTACGCGTGACGATGATGCCGACGTCGTCGCGATCCGGGAAGCAAACGTCCACTTCGGTGATGCCGGCTTCGCCGATCGAAGCCCACATTTCGGCGGTGAGAGGCTTGTTCGATTCGAG
Source organism: uncultured Acidobacteriota bacterium (assembly GCA_963719065.1). GTDB lineage: Bacteria > Acidobacteriota > Terriglobia > Acidiferrales > UBA7541 > Palsa-295. Next base: position 690,940 of record CAVRAM010000002.1, read on the forward strand.
AAGCACTTCACCGGTCTGGCGATTGACGAGCTCGCTGACGGTGACCGCGCCTTCCAAATCGGCAACGCCGACTTCCACCTGCGTGACGCGAGCCTTCTGCATTTCCTTGAACAGAGGATCGCTGATTTTCTTGTGCGCACCGACCAGCACTTCGCCGGTCTTGGGGTGCTTGATTTCCTTGGACAGCTTGCGATCGATCAGCCCTTCCGAAGCGTTCCAGTAGATTTCGCCGTCGCGAACCGAAATGCGTTCGACCTGGTAGAAAGTACGAAGAATGTCTTCGTTGGACTTCATTCCCAAAGCGCGCAGGAAGATCGAGCCCAGGAATTTGCGCTTGCGGTCGATGCGGACGTACAGAATGTTCTTGGTGTCGTATTCGAATTCCACCCACGATCCGCGGTAAGGAATAATCTTGCCGAGGAAGTAGCTGCGGTTGTTGGAAGCTTCGAAAAAGACGCCCGGCGAACGGTGCAACTGGCTGACGATGACGCGTTCGGTACCGTTGATGATGAAGGTGCCGTTCTCGGTCATCAGCGGAATGTCGCCGAAGAAAACTTCCTGCTCTTTAATGTCGCGGATCGACTTTGCGCCGGTGTCCGGATCCTTGTCGTAAATGGTCAGACGGATCGTGACTTTCAAGGGCGCGGAGTAGGTCATGCCGCGTTCCTGGCATTCGTTTACGTCGTACTTCAACTGCAGAGTGACCGGGTCGCCGCACTTGTTGCAGAAAGTGGGAGTGTTCTTGTTGAACGTGCCGCACTTGGCGCAAAGAACGTCGCCGGTTTTGTACGGGTTGGTGACGACCGAAGCTCCGCAATTCCGGCAGGTGGCGCGCAAGTGATGCAGGCCGCGAAGATGGCCGCACTTGCATTCCCAGTTGCCGATGGCGTAATCGACGAAATCCAGCTGCGACAGACCGCGGAAATCTTGAATCGGAAATACCGAGGCAAACACCGACTGCAAGCCCGTATCTTCGCGTTCGCTCGGCAGCAAATCCATCTGCAGGAAGCGCTGATACGACTTCTTTTGCACGTCAATCAGGTTGGGGATCTGAACGGTCGTCTTGATTTTGGCGAAGTCCAGGCGTGCTCGTTCCCGAGTGGCGCGGTTACCGTTACGATTGCTCATGGACCATCCTTATGTCAGTAGCATGCCGGAAAGACGAAGCGGATAGACACCCGCCCCGTCAGTCCGGGAAGGACGTATTGTGAGGTTCGAAGGTTCAAAAGGATCGCGCGCGTGGCGCATTCCTTCGCAGCCGATCTATCCGGGCTGCAGGGTATAGCTAAATACCGATCAGTTACTTGATGTCGACTTTGGCGCCGGCTTCTTCGAACTTCTTCTTGATCGTGGCGGCCTCGTCCTTGTTCACTCCCTCTTTCACGGTCTTGGGAGCGCCGTCAACCAGGTCCTTGGCTTCTTTCAAGCCCAGGCTGGTGACTTCGCGGACAGCCTTAATCACATTGATCTTGTTCGCGCCGACTTCGGTAAGAACGACGGTGAATTCCGTCTTCTCTTCCGCTGCGCCGCCGCCCGCTGCCGCGCCGCCACCCGCCACCATCACGGGAGCCGCTGCCGCCGCGGAAACGCCGAACGCTTCTTCCATCTTCTTCACCAGGTCCGACGCTTCGAGCAGCGACAGACCCTTGATTTCTTCCAAAATTGATTCGACTTTGCTGGCCATTGCTGTTTCCTATCCTCCTCCGAATTTAAAAACCAAAAACAAAATATCCGAACAAACCTTTCGCTCGAACCGGCCTAGGCTGCAGGCGCAGGTTCCGGTGCAGGCGCGGCCGCCGGAGCGGCGCCACCTGCAAACTTGTTGGCTTTCACGGCTTCGCTGGTGACGACGGCCAGATTGCGCGGCACGGCGTTGATTACGGTGGCCAGACGCTGTGCCGGTGAATTCAGCATGAACATGATCTTGCTGATCAGTTCTTCCTTGCTCGGCAGTTCGGAAAGCTGCTTGATCTCTTGAATCGAGATGACGCGGCCTTCGACCCAACCCGCACGGAACTGAAACGCCGGAACGTCTTTTGCGACTTTGGTGAGAATCTTCGCCAGAGCAACCGGATCGGTCTTGGTGTAAGCGATCGAGTTGGTGCCCTTCAGATTCTTCAGCAGCCCTTCGGTCGGGGTGCCTTCGCCAGCGCGCTCGGCAACCGTGTTCTTGACGACTTGATAGTGACCACCGGCTGCTTCCACCGACCGGCGCAGCGCCGTATCCTGCTCAACCGTGATGCCCTGAAAGGTGGACAAGATAACGGTGGAAACCGTGGCGAGCTGGGACTTCAGCTCTTCCGCCTGCTTGACCTTTTCCGATTTCTTCTTCATTTCGAACTTCCCTCTCGAAATTGCGAATTCTGAAATTTGTCTAGGCTGCTACGGCGACGGCCGACTCGGCTTCGGATTCTGCAATCAAAATGCCGGGACCCATCGTCGAAGTCATGGTGATTTTCTTGATGTACTTGCCCTTGGCGGCCGCAGGCTTGGCCTTGATCACCGCGGCAAGCAGAGCGTGCGCGTTTCCAGCGAGCTGCTGGGCGCTGAAGCTGATCTTGCCTACCGGTGAGTGGATCAGCCCGGTCTTATCGAGACGAAACTCGACTTTACCGGCCTTGATTTCCGCAACGGCTTTGGCCACATCGGCAGTAACCGTGCCCGTCTTCGGGTTCGGCATCAAACCGCGGGGGCCCAGAACCTTACCGAGCTTACCGGCCGAGCGCATCATGTCCGGCGTGGCGATTACGGCTTCGTAATCGGTCCAGCCGCCCTGAATCTTTTCGACCATATCTTCGCCGCCGACGAAATCGGCGCCGGCCGCTTCGGCTTCTTTCACTTTGTCGCCGGTCGCGATGACGACCACGCGCTTGGATTTGCCCAAGCCGTGCGGCAGCACCACGGTGCCGCGAACCATCTGGTCGGACTGCTTCGGATCGACGCCGATGTTGAGCACGATTTCGACGGTCTCATCGAACTTCACGAAGTGCGCCTTGCGGAGCAGTTCGGCGGCTTCTTCAAACTTGTAAGGACGCGCTTCCACCAGCTTGCGTGCCCGGTCGATATTCTTCCCACCAATTTTTGCGCTGCGGCCCATCGATTTTCTCTCCTACTCGCTGACTTCAACGCCCATATTGCGGGCGGTGCCACGGATTGAACGAATCGCCGAAGCCAGATTCGTGGTGTTCAGGTCGGGCAGCTTGAGCTTGGCAATGTCTTCGACTTGCTTGGCCGTGAGCTTGCCGACTTTGTTGCGGTTCGGTTCCGGAGATCCCTTCACGATTCCTGCCGCCCGCTTGATCAGCTCCGAAGCCGGCGGAGTCTTCATGATGAACGTGAACGTGCGGTCGCTGTAGATCGTGACCAGCACCGGAATGATCATTCCGTCGGGTTCTTTCGCCGTCTTGGCGTTGAACTGCTTGCAAAAATCCATGATGTTGACGCCGTGGGGACCAAGTGCGGTTCCAACGGGCGGCGCCGGAGTGGCTTTCATGGCCGGCAATTGAAGCTTTACAGTTGCTTGGACTTTCTTTGCCATTTTCGATTCCCCGTCTTTCGATTCTTTTCGCTCGAGCGATCCTGCTGCCTACGGCGCGTTACTGCGCGACCTTTTCCACTTGCGCGAAGTCGAGTTCCACCGGCGTCGAGCGGCCGAAGATGGTGACCGACACTTTTAAGGTGCTGCGGTCGGAATTCACTTCTTCGACGATGCCGGTAAAGTTGGCAAACGGCCCTTCACCGATGCGGACTTTTTCGCCGCGATCGAACGATAGCTTCGGCTTCGGTTTTTCCGCCGTGGTTGTGGCGCGGTTCAAAATATTCTGCACTTCTTCTTCGGTGAGCGGCGAAGGCGTCTGGCCCGAGCCGACAAAGCCGGTGACCCGCGGAGTGGAACGAACCACGTGCCAGGTGTAGTCGTCCATATCCATTTCGACCAGCACGTAGCCGGGATAGCACATCCGCGGCGAGATTACTTTTTTGCCGCCGCGCACTTCGACGACGGACTCGGTCGGGATAATGATCTGCCCGATCTTTTCGGTCAGTCCGAAGGCAGCGACGCGGCCTTCGAGACTTTCCTTCACTTTTTTCTCAAATCCCGAATACGTGTGGACGATGTACCAATGCTTCGTTGAGGCCGCCGGAGTAGAGACTTCCGCGGCGCCCGGCACGATTTCGGGATTTTCTGAGCCTTCAGGAATGTTTCTTTGCATATTCAATGAGCCAGCCGATCCCCTTGCTGAAAACGGAGTCCGTTAGGAAAAAATACAACCCAAAAAACGCCACAGTGACGGTGACAACCACGGTGGTTGAGATCACATCGGCGCGAGACGGCCAGTTTACCTGGCGCATTTCGACGCGCACGTCGTGAAAAAACGAACGCATGCGCTTGGGCCAGTTGGCAATTTTGCCGACCGGCTCCAGCAGCGCAAATCCGTCAACGCGCTCTTTTTCCTGTTCTCGATTAAACTTTGCCGCGTCCGCCATTTCGAAATTTGCCTTTGCCTACCAAACTTGCTGCGAACCGCCTGCCACGTCCGTCGAAAAATCTGGCAGGGGAGGAGGGATTCGAACCCCCACTCTCGGTTTTGGAGACCGATGGTCTACCGTTAAACCTACTCCCCTGAAGAATTCAAACTCGCAGGAGAACTATTTAACTTCCTTGTGCCCGGTGTGCTTGCGGCACGAGTTGCAGAACTTGGAAGTCTCCAAACGGTCCTGGTGCTTCTTCCGGTTCTTGGTGGTCGTGTAGTTCCGGTTTTTACAATCGTTGCACTGCAGTGTGATGATTTCTCGCATAGTCGTTTACTCGATGATCTCGGCGACAGCGCCGGCCCCTACGGTGTGTCCGCCTTCACGAATCGCGAAGCGAAGACCCTTTTCCAGCGCCACCGGGGTGATCAGGGTGATCTCGCACGAAATGTTGTCGCCCGGCATCACCATCTCCACTCCATCCGGCAACTTCACATCGCCCGTAACGTCGGTCGTGCGGAAGTAGAACTGTGGACGATAGCCAGTGAAGAACGGAGTGTGTCGTCCGCCTTCTTCCTTGGTCAATACGTACGCTTCGGCCTTGAACTTGGTGTGCGGAGTGATCGAACCGGGCTTTGCCAGCACTTGTCCGCGCTCGACTTCGTCTTTTTCCGTGCCGCGCAGCAAAAGTCCAACGTTGTCGCCCGCCATGCCCTCATCCAGCAGCTTGCGGAACATTTCAATGCCCGTGACCGTCTTCTTCATCGTCGGACGGAATCCCACGATTTCCACTTCTTCGCCAACCTTCACTTTGCCGCGCTCGATTCGGCCCGTTACCACCGTGCCTCGGCCAGAGATCGAGAAGATGTCTTCAATCGGCATCGCAAACGGTTTGTCAACGTCGCGGACAGGCTGCGGAATGTTCTTGTCCACCGCTTCCATCAAATCCAGAATCGACTTCTCCCACTTCGCGTCGCCCTCGAGCGCCTTCAAAGCAGATCCGCGAATCACAGGCAGCGTGTCGCCAGGATATTGATAGCTCTTCAGGAGTTCACGAACTTCCAACTCCACCAGTTCGAGCAACTCGGGATCGTCCACCATGTCGCACTTGTTCAGAAACACGCAGATGTAAGGAACGCCCACCTGACGCGCCAGCAAAATGTGTTCGCGCGTCTGCGGCATCGGTCCATCGGTCGCGGCCACCACCAGAATCGCGCCGTCCATCTGCGCCGCTCCCGTGATCATGTTCTTCACGTAGTCCGCGTGACCCGGACAATCAATGTGCGCGTAGTGACGGTTCGGCGTCTCATATTCCACGTGCGACACCGCAATCGTAATACCGCGCTCGCGCTCTTCCGGCGCGTTGTCAATCGAATCAAACGCGCGGAACGCCACCTTCGGGTTGTTCTTCGACAACACCTTGGTGATTGCCGCCGTCGATGTCGTTTTGCCGTGGTCAATGTGACCAATCGTCCCGATATTTACGTGCGGCTTGGTTCGTTCGAATTTCTCTTTCGCCATCTCGAATCACCCTGTATGAGGACTTCGCGGCGTCTGCCGCGTCAGTGCTTTGCCAGAACAGTTCGACGACTTAAAACTAAATTCTCTTCCGACTCATTCGCCCCGCGCTCAACACCGCGCAATGGAGCGGGGGACGGGACTCGAACCCGCGACCATCTGCTTGGAAGGCAGAGACTCTACCACTGAGTTACCCCCGCTCATTCCGACCACAACCACCGGCTCGCGCTACGGTCTCACGACCGTCGAAAGCAGATCGCGAAAGCTGGAGCCTGGGACCGGGATTGAACCGGTGACCTCGTCCTTACCAAGGACGCGCTCTACCAACTGAGCTACCCAGGCGTTAACCGGTCTCCCCGCCTTCAGTGCTGCTCCACTCAGAAACGCGTCCGGGGCCGAAGCGCCTCTGAAACTTGCATTCGCTGCGACAATTCGAAAAACTAACTCTTGTGCCAGTCCGCGATTTTTTCACGAACTCTTCACCGGGCTCTCAGGACCACACGCGGGGTCGCAGGAGATACTGGTGGACGGGGGAGGATTCGAACCTCCGTAGCCCGCAAGGAGCGGCAGATTTACAGTCTGCTGGTTTTAGCCACTCACCCACCCGTCCCGCAGAACCGTTCGGGACACAACTCCATCCCGTGAGTAAAACCCGAAATCAGAAGCGGACCACTGTACGGGGCACTTCGCAATGCAGAAAGGGCTCGTGTCTAAAGACACCAGCCCTAGCGCTCTTGTCGCGAGGAGTATCGTCCGCAACCCTGCTAAATTTCCCGGTACGTCAATCTCAGCTGGCGGAGGGAGTTGAACCCCCGACCCTCTGATTACAAATCAGATGCTCTACCAACTGAGCTACGCCAGCACTGGCAAACCGAGCAAAAGTATCATAGAGGCAGCCGAATTGCAAGCAGGTTTGTTCTCTGCGCAAAACTGTTGCCACACGACGACTTACCGCTCACTTCCTCGCGGCCCTGAAACCCAATCATACAACATCCGCCGGAATTTTGCAGATAGGTTTTCAATCCGCCACTTCCTACTGCGTGGCGGGTTTTGAGAATTGGTCGTCGGTCAGGTCCACGTTCTGCTTGATTTCCGTAAATGTGATGGTGAACGCGGCCTGATCGCTGACCTGATGGACGACGAAGGGCATTTTTAGCCCATCCACATCGCGGTAATCTTCAATGTCGCCGGTGTAGAGTGCGTCGCCATCGGGCGTGGCGCGGTGGTTGACGCTGCGCACGAGGAGCCAGGTTTTGCTGTCGAAATAAAGCTTGTCGACGCTTCCGTCGGATTTTGTGGCTTCCAGAACGTACGTGGTGTGGTCGCCGACTTTTTCAGTTCCGGTGACGGCAAGTTTTGGGTACAGCTTGCGCAAGTCCAGCTGATGATAGAAATCGGCTTCGCGCTTGGAGGATTCGAGCGCTGCGCCGCTTTCTTCGCGCAATCCATTTTGCGGATCGTCGGACCACGCAACGGTGCCGTCAAATCCGCGGCGGTACGCCTGGCCCGCCACGACAGCGACCGACAACAATTTGTCGGGCGCTTTCTGGTGCACCTCAACGTCGCCGGTGATATTCACGGCGGGAATTTCGATCGTGCCTTTCGAAATGCGCGACTTCACTTTCATCCACGCATCGCGGCCGCCGATCGCTTTTTCGTAGTTATCGAGCAATTGGTCGGACGACGGCAGTGCAGCTGCAGGCACGGATGCGGCCGTCGCGGGCGGAGGAGTCGCCGGTTTCGCGGCGGTCTGAGCAATCAAGCCAGAGCTCATCGCAACTGAGAGCGTCAACAGAGATGCAACTTTCAGAGATGCGCGTTTCATTTTTGAACCTCGCGGGATAACGTGGGAGCAATTCCCTTTCATTTCTACTACGCGGGCCGCGCCGAAAACATTACACTAAATTGTCTGTGTTTCGTCAGACATTCACATGCCCATGACATCCACTCAACGCGCTGGAATCGTGATTCTGGTCTTCATCATTCTGCTGATCGCTGCTGCGGGAGGGTTTTACTACTGGCAATCCCATCGGCCGTCTGTGGCGCCGGCGTTCGCACCGGAAGTCGCAGGTCCGCCGCCTGACGCAATGAGCCAGCTGCCGCCCGACGCTCCAGTGGTGGGCTATATGGATGTTGCAACCCTGCGGAAGTTGCAGGATTTCCCGCTATCCGGCCTAACTGCTTTGGTTTCAGCTGGCCCGCAGGCAGATCGGGAGTATAGCCAGTTCGTGGACGCGACCGGATTTGACTACACCCGCGACCTCGATCACGCGGCGATTGCGTATTGGCCCGTTGGATCGTGGAGTCCCGCCAACGTGATGGGGCGCGACCGGTTTCTGGCGATCGGCGATGGACGGTTCGACGCGCAAAAAATCAAGGCCTACGTGCTGCGGACCGGAAAGGTGGTCACGCGCGGAACTCAAACGATTTACGAAGCGCCGGGAAATCCGCCGATTTCGATCGAGTTTTTGACGCCGACGCAAATCATGGTGGCGGGTGGAAACGGCGCGACCGAATTGATCGCCCAGACTGTGTCGGACGGGCCGCGGCCGCGCGATCCGGCGATGGAAATTCGGCTGCAGCGCGTGGCGGGCGCTCCGCTCTTTGCCGTGGCTCGAACGGGAGCCCTGCCTGAGGGCTTCTATGATGTATTTCAAAACGCGCCGCAACTTGCGGGGCTGGCGCGCGGCGTGAAAGCAATCACGCTGGTGGGCGATCCGACCGGCGGCGCGCTCGACGTGACGCTCGCAGCGGAGTGCGATTCTGCCAGCCACGCGATGACGCTTTCGTTCATGCTCGAAACCGGACGCATGGCGGCGTCGATGGCGATGTCGAGTCCGGACGCGCGAAAACAAATGACGCGGCAGCAACTCGCCTTTGCCAACGCATTGATCGGACAGGCGAAATTTAAGCAGGAAGGCCGGAACGTGCGAGTGAGTCTGAACGTGACGCCATCGATGGTGGGTACAAACGGATCGCGCGGGTATTAACTTCGTTTCAGATTGCGGTCAGGAAATCAGTCCGCGGAAACAGCCGTTGCAGCAGAGCTGAGGTAACGCCAGGGGTTGACGGGCGTGTTGTAGATTCGCACTTCGTAGTGCACGTGTGCGCCGGTCGATCGGCCGCTGTCACCCTCATTGCCGATGATGTCGCCGCGCTTCACGTGCGTTCCCGGTTGGGTCTTGAACGCCGAAAGGTGCCCGTACCACGTAGTGACGCCAAATCCGTGGTCGATTACTACCAAGCGCCCGTAACCGGCGCGCTGTTCGACGACCGTTACGACTCCGTCCGCAGTCGCGTGAACTTCGTCGCCGTAGTGCGACGCGATATCCATGCCGGCGTGAAACGCGCCTTCACCACTGAAAGGATCCAGGCGTTCGCCAAAATGTCCGGTGATTTCTCCGGCGACGGGCCACAAAGTCGGCACCACACCGAGGCTGCTGAGTTGAGTCGCGGGGAGCAATCGCATTCCGCCGTTCGACATTGCCACCGCGCTTGCATTGCGCTGCAGGTAGCTGAATTCATCCACCGATTCCTGAAAGTTGGCGTCGGATTGTTCGTCGTCGCTGAAAGCGAAGGGAGTCTGGCGGAATCGCGCGATGCCGTAGGCCATGGCGACTTCGCTCGCGAGGGATTGCAGAGAATCCAGCCGCTGGTTCGTATCTTTCACTTCGGTCTGCAGCGCTTTGTACTGCTGCTTCAAAGCGTCCTGATCGCGGCGCAGCGAATTGTAGCTCGCGGCTTTCCACAGCATTCGGGAGTACGAACCCATCGCCGCGGCAACGGTGATGCTGCCGACCAGCGCCAGCGCTGCGAGGCCATGCAGAACGTAGAAAGGTACACGGAGGCGCCGCATACCGCCGGCAGCACTCGAGGCAATAAAAAACGTGTAGTACTTCCCTTTCATCGTTCTAATTTTTCCTTGATTGAGTTTGGTCCGGCGAACTTCCTATCGCGAGCCCCCGCTCACGACCTGCCGAATTCATCTGAAGATCCACTTGAGCGGTCGACTCTGAAACAGCGCAGATTGTAACGACCGTGTTACATGAGGTCAACCTCAATCTTCCGTTTTCCACAGGGCCACCATGAATGCAAAAGACTTACGCGAAAAAACCGCGGGAATATTTTCCACATTCAATGAGACGCTCTATGTAATTTCGGCGTTGCTTGCGAAAATGTTACGGCAGCGAGCAACTAAAATTCAACTGTACGATGGTTCAGGTTGAAACGAGAAATACAGCTGGTCGAAAAAATTATGCGTCGTCTGCGCGGGGCTGAACGCTCGTCCCGACGCCCGCGTGCGAGCGGTGATGTACGGGTTGGGCTGGGCGACGACGCGGCGGTACTGAAACTCGACGGCGACCGCGAATGGGTGTTGAGCTGCGACGCTTCGATCGAGGACGTACACTTTCGCCTGGCGACGCATCCTGCCGATTCCGTGGGCTACAAGAGTTTGATGAGGGCGGCTAGCGATCTGGCCGCGATGGGCGCGCAGCCGCGGTATTTTCTGCTGACGATTTCGCTGCCGGCGAAGCTGACCGGGCGATGGCTGGACGATTTTCTGCGGGGCATGGCACGGGCGGCGCGGTCGCTGGGGATTCGAGCGATTGGCGGTGACACCACGTCGGGCGCGAACGTTTCGATTGACGTCACCGTGATTGGCGAGCTGGCAAGCGGACGAGCGGTGACTCGGTCCGGCGCCCGAATTGGCGACTATATATATGTAAGCGGGAAGCTCGGACGTGCGGAGCTCGGACTCGAACTCACGTTAGCCGGGCGGCGGCCGGATGCGGTCGTTCGCGAGTTCGTCGTGGCCCACTTATATCCCAAGGCGAGAATTGAACTCGGAGCGTGGCTGGCGAAGCGCGGCGTCGCATCGGCGATGATGGATTTATCGGACGGGTTTTCGACCGATCTAGCGAGGCTGTGCAAGGCGAGCGGCGTGGGCGCGCGGATAGAGCGTGCCGTAATACCACGAGTTCGAATCCCGGCTGACGCCGCGAAGAAGCTAGCGATTCCGAAAGTCGACCCGCTGTATTTGGCATTGCATGGCGGCGAGGACTACGAACTGTTGTTTACGGTGCCTGAGCGCAAACTGAAATTGCTGCGTCGAGCGCCGGGATTTTCGCGGCTTGCGCAGATCGGACGGATCATTCGCGGCAACAAAGTATTGCTTCGCCATCAGAACGGAACCGAATCCCCGCTTCGAGCAGCCGGATGGGATTCGTTCAGCAAGAAATCATCGAAGTAATTCGCGCACTACCCGTCGGAGATTCCAGGAACAGCGCAGAATTTTAGTTGCGGTGCGGCGCGACTGCAGGGGTATTCAGTTGCGCAGGTTTGGGCTTCGCTACTGCGGCGTCTGCGGGCGCGGAAGGCGTTCGAATTCCCTGTTCGGCGAGGTCCGCAGGCGGAGCGGTATCGGGCACATCGACTTGCACTTGTTTGGTCGGCGCGATTTTTTCGAGCGTCACCACATTTGGGAAATCTTCCACCGGAGTTCCCTGCGTCGCCTGCTGCATGAATTCCAGCCAGATCGGCAGCGCGGCCTGCGCGCCGGTTTCTTTTTTGCCAAGTGAAATCCGCGGATCGTCGTTTCCCACCCACACTCCGGTGGTGATTTGCGGAGTGAATCCGATGTACCACGCGTCGGTGAAATCGTTGGTGGTGCCGGTTTTCCCGGCTGACGGACGGCCGAGCTCTTTTGCGTGGACGCCGGTGCCGAACTGGACGACTTCCTCGAGCATCGCCACCATCGTGCGCGCCGTTTCCGGCGGAATCACGTCCGTCACGTCGGGCTTCGGCTCTTCCAGGACGACACCGTCGTACGTGGTGACGCGGCGGATATAGTGCGGCTCAATGTGAATTCCGTCATCGGGAAACACGGTGAACGCGGAGGTGTGCTCGAAAAGTGTGAGGTCAGCGGCGCCAAGTGCGAGCGGCAGATAGGGAGGAAGCGGGCTGCTGATTCCGAACTTGCGCGCAAGGTCGATTGTGGAGTTCACGCCAATCTTGTCGAGAATACGAACCGCCGGGACGTTACGCGAATCGGCCAGCGCACGGCGCAGCGTGATGCGGCCTTCGAATTTGTTGTCGTAGTTGCGCGGCGAATAATTTTGGCCGCCGCTGCGAATCGCGATTGGCTCGTCCACAACGGTGTCAAACGGCGACATGCCCTGCTCGAGCGCGTTCGCATACACATAGACTTTGAACGAGCTGCCGGTTTGGCGGGAGGCCTGCGTGGCGCGGTTGAACTTTGAGTCTTCAAAATCGTATCCGCCGACCATAGCTTTAATTTCGCCGGTGGGATTATCGATCGTCAGCAAAGCGGCTTGCGCCACTGGAACTTGTTCGAGCTGGACGCGCAGAGTGATTCCGGAAATCTCCTTCACCGAAACGCACACAAGGTCGCCGACTTTCAAAAGTTGCTCGGGAGTTTTCTTGCCCGTCCAGGCGAAATCGGCCGGAGTGAGCATCGCGCGGTAGCTGCCGATTTTGATTGAGGCGTACGTCGGCTCGACCGACGTCACAAGGCCGGTGACGTAGTCGCCTTTCTGGATCGCGTTGTGCCAGTCTTCGTTTTGATATTTCTCGAGCAGCGTCGCGTTCGGCGCGGAGTTCGCGGGGAATATGCTCGGCAAATTGCCGCGCCAGCCGTGCCGGCGGTCGTAGGTGTGAAGTCCGTCGCGAACCGCTTGATCCGCGGCGCGCTGCATCGATACGTTGAGCGTGGTGTAAACGCGGAGCCCCTGCTCGTGAACAGCGGCGGTTCCGTAGGTGTGCTCGAGATACTGGCGAACCTCTTCGACGAAATACGGCGCCAAATCATTTCGCGTGGAAGCGATGTGAAGCCCGAGCGGCAACTTCATCGCGGCATGAGCCTGGTCCTCGGAAATTTTGCGATCGTGCGCCATCAGGCTGAGGACCAGATTTCTGCGAGCGAGCGCGCGCTCGGGATGATTGATGGGAGCGTAAATCGGGCCGCGGATAATCGCGGCGAGAGTGGCAGCCTCGGGAAGCGTCAGCTGGCCGATCGGTTTGCTGAAATAATATTCAGACGCTGCTTCGAAGCCGTAGTTCCCCGCACCCAGATAAATCTGATTGCAGTACATCGTGAAAATCTGATCTTTGGTGTAGTGGCGCTCGATTTGAATGGCGAGCAACGTTTCCTGAATTTTCCGGTGCGCGCTGCGGTCCGAACGGTTGAGAAATAGTCCGCCGGCGAGTTGCATGGTCAGCGTACTGGCGCCTTCGGCAAGCCGGTGCTGCACGATATCGTGCGATGCGGCTTGCAGCACGCGCGGAATGTCCACGCCCCAGTGCTCTTCAAAATGTTGGTCTTCCGTGGTAAGGATGGCGTCTTTCAGCACCTGCGGAATCTGAGGGTAGGTGATCAGAATCCGGCGCTGCAGAGCAAACGTGCCGATCGACTGGCCATCGTCGGAATATAGTTCGGTGACGACGTTGGGCCGGTAATCCTCAAGCGCGCGAATTTCCGGCAGATCGCTGGTGTAAACGAACAGAAGCCCTGCGGCTGCGCCGATTCCGATGGCGCAAAGCACCAGAAAGGTGAATGCGAGCCGGCCGAAGAGAGTGTCTCCGGTGATTCGCATCGTCGCGCGGTAGAAACGTTTCATTAGCGAAACATTCTAACGCATTGCAATGGCGGGCACGGCGACCGACGTTGACTGGATGTTCCCACGTCGCATCGCGGCAATCCCGTCGCAGAACGATTGAAATTTCACACGTTCGGTGAACATTTTTCCGCGAGCTTGCGATACTATTCCGGCTGAAGCGCAGTCCGGAGCCAAGTCAATCGATGGAAGCGAATCCAATCCTGTTTCGTGATCTCACCTACATCTTTCTTGCGGCCGTCGTTGGCGGATTGATTGCCTGGCGCGTGAGGCTGCCGCTGATTCTCGGGTTCGTCTTTGGCGGCATCATCATCAGCCCGTTCACTCCGGGTCTGCAGATTTCGGATTTGCACGCCTTTGAAGTCTTCGCCGAAGTCGGCGTGGTGCTGCTGATGTTTTCCATCGGCGTGGAGTTTTCGATTCCTGACTTGATGCGCGTGAAATGGATCGCGCTGGGCGGAGGGACAGTCGGCATCCTGCTTTCAATCGGGCTTGGATTGCTGGTTTCGTGGATCAGCGGCTGGAGCATGGTGCAGGGGTTCGTGATTGGCTCGACGATTTCGGTGGCCAGTACGATGGTGCTCGCGCGGCTGCTGAACGATCGCGGCGCGATGGGAACTACCTACGGCCGCGTGATGATCGGCATCACGCTGGTGGAAGATATCGCCGTGGTTTTTCTTACCGTAGTGATTCCGATATTCAGCGGGCCTCCGGGAAATCGCGCCAAGCTTGCGGCATGGACGCTCGGTAAAGCATTTCTGCTGTTGATTCCCCTGGCGTTTCTCGCGATGACCGTGGTGCCGCGAATTTTGCGTCGCGTTTCGAAAACCAATGACCAGGAACTGTTCTTGCTGGTAGCGATCACGATTTGCCTGGTCTCGGCGGGGCTCGCGCAAGCGGTGGGATTTTCCGTCGCGCTCGGTGCGTTTCTGGCAGGACTATCGATCAGCGGACTGCATGAACTTCATAGCGCGCACACGGCCCTGATGCCTTTGCGCGATACGTTTGTGGCCATGTTTTTCGTTTCGCTCGGAACACTCGTGGTACCGAGCGTGATTCTGCACAACCTGCCGCTGCTAGGAACGATGCTGCTCCTGATCGTCTTCGGAAAATTCGTGATCTGGTTTGCAGTGATGAAGTTATTCCGCTATTCGCTGTGGACTTCGGTGGCCGTAGCGGCGGGCCTGACGCAAATCGGCGAGCTATCGTTTATTTTGGTCGAGGTCGCGAAGAAGACTGGGCTGGTCGGCGAAGAAGTTTTCGCGGCAACACTCGCGGCATCGCTGATTTCGATTTTCCTGAATGTGTTTGTGGTGCGCGGAGTGTTTAAGTGGGCGGGCCCGAAACTCGCAGAGGAAGCGGCGAGCGGTGCCGCAGCGGCTGCGCCCGCAACGGCGTAACTCAGGCTCGCTACAAAAAACTAGGCCAGCGCCGCTTCTGCATCCTCAACGGTCGGGTAAGACTTGATCAGCGTACCGACGTGAGTCATATCGACCAAAGCTTTTACCTGCGTGTTCATTCCCGCGACCGCGAGCTTGCGTTGTGTCCGCTGCGAAGCCACATACGCGCCAACGAGCGCGCCCAAACCCGCTGAATCCACGTATGTTACTCCGCTGAAATCGATGATCAACTTCGGCGACGTCTCCGCGCGAGTGGCGGCCTGAAAACTGAAAATCGTCTGAATATTCAAAGAGCCGACTAAGCTGAGGATTTTCACGTCCGCCGCTTTGCCGGGGCGGGCGTCTACTTGCAGGTTTTCGTTGGGCATAAGCCGCGATTTTATCGAACCGTATATTTCAGTCCGATGAATGAAGATGAATATTGTGTTACAGCCGCGCGTGCGAACGTTTTCAACGTCATGAGCCGGCGACGATGGCGTCGGCTTCGATTTCGACCAGCATTTCCGGGTCGATGAGCTGCACGATTTGAATCATCGAAGTCGCCGGGCGGATGTCTTTGAAGAATTCGCCGTGAGCGCGGCCAATTTCCTTCCAGTCGGATATGCGCGTGACGTACATGCGGGTCCGCACCACATCTGAAAGCGAAGCGCCTGCTTTGGCGAGCGCGGATTCGATGTTGCGAAGAGTTTGGACCGCTTGCGCGTAGGGGTCACCGGCGTGGACGAGTTTGCCGGCAGAGTCGATCGACGTCGAACCGGAAACGCTGATGTGATTACCGATTCGAACCGCGCGCGAATAGCCGACGATCGGTTCCCACGGAGCGCCGGACGAAATATTTTGACGTTGCATCGTTTCTCCTTTTCTCGACCTAGACGCGCTTACGGATCAAATCGCTTGCGTTCGTCGGGCGACATTACAGGGCAGAGATCTTCTCTGCGTCCGAAGATTCGATAGCGTACACTCGCGACAAAACTGTAGCCGGCGTCTCGAATCGGACGCGGGATGATCTGAAGCAATTTGCCAAGCGTGCGCCAGCCACCGCCAATGCGAGAGAGGACTCGGATCACGGCATCGGAACGGGTTAGAACCGTGCCATCCGGCGTGAGAATCGCGATGCTGTCGGGAATTGCGGCGCGGCGCTGAGAATCGACAAGTGTCGGAAAAGTTTCGCCCTGCAGCGGACTGAACCGAAACCGCGTACCCGGCTTGTCGTGCCGCAGTGCGAACTGAACTGAGCGATGGCACAAGCCGCAGTGGCCATCGTAGAAAAGATAATCGGGAGTGGAGTCCGAATCGGCCATCGGAAAAACCGCGGGCAGCGTGCTCGAACAAAAAGTATTTCGCCGCCGCTTTCAGAATAGCATCCGGCGCCGACGTTAGCGCTTCTGCGTGACCAGGCCGGCGATGGTGTCCATCAAATCGAACTTGGTGAGAACTTCGAGCTTGTTGTTCGGCATTTCCACGAAAACCGCCGGACTGTCGTGGCTCAGAATCTGCGTTACGCGTTCCACCGGTGATGTAGCGGCCACCTGCGGCAGAGGATTACCCATCACTTCGCGGATGACAAGCTTGCGAAGATCCTTCCCTTGCAGCGCGAGGTTCAAAATCTGATCCTCGAACACGGTGCCGATCGAGTGGCCTTCCTCAAATACAGGAAGCTGGGAAATATCCTGCTGCTGCATGGTCTGCAGCGCGTGGAAAACGGTTTGATACGGCCCGGCAACGATCATCTCTCGCGATTTTCCGTTTTGCTGTTTCACGCGAATCACATCCGCCGCGGTTAACGCCACCTCGGCGTCGGTGTAGCCGTGCTCACGCATCCAGCCATCGTTGTACACCTTGCTCATATAGCGCGACCCCGAATCGGGCAGGAACGCGACCACCATATCGCCGGGCTTCGCAGCCTTGGCGACGCGCAGAGCGCCGGAAATGCATCCGCCGCCGGAGCCGCCGGTGAAAATTCCCTCTTGCTTCGCCAGGCGTCGCGCCCAGACGAAGCACTCCTCGTCGCCCACTTGTTCCACGTCATCGAGAATTTTCAAGTTCATCGCGCCGGGGAAAAAATCTTCGCCGATGCCTTCCACAACGTACGTGGTGGCGTGTCCAATTTTTCCGGTCTTCACAAAATCGTAGTACAAGGAGCCGACAGGATCGACGCCGATAATTTTTACGTTGGGATTTTTTTCTTTCAGATATTTGCCCACGCCGCTGATCGTGCCGCCGGTACCCATGCCGCAAACGAAGTGAGTGATTTTCCCTTCGGTGTCGTTCCAGATTTCCGGTCCGGTGGTTCGATAGTGCGCTTCCGGATTCATCGCGTTTTCGTACTGATTCGGATAAAACGAATTGGGAATCTCGCGCGCAAGCTTTTGCGCCACCGAATAGTAGCTGCGCGGGTCTTCGGGTTCGACGGCCGTGGGGCACACGATCACTTCTGCGCCAAACGCTTTCAGCAGGTCGATTTTTTCGCGCGACTGTTTGTCGTTGATGGTGAACACAACTTTGTAGCCGCGAACGCACGCGACCAACGCAAGGCCCATACCGGTATTGCCAGAGGTTCCCTCAATGATGGTGCCGCCCGGCTTCAATTTTCCGGTGCGTTCGGCTTCGTCGATCATGGAAATGCCGATGCGGTCCTTCACCGAGCCGCCCGGGTTCATGTAATCGGCCTTCACCCAGACTTCGGCGGGCAATCCCTTGGCCACCTTGTTCAAACGGATGAGCGGGGTGTTGCCCATGGCTTCGAGAATGTTGTTGCATTTCATGGGTGCAGGCGCTCCTTGAGGGTATGAAGAAATAGAGTAGAGAGTTCGCGAAAATCTGTCCAGTGGCCGTTGGGGTTTCGTGCGGCGAGTTTTACACGAATCGGCGTATGGGCGTCGCCGTACCGAAATGGTCTGATGTGCTCATGGAGGAATACCGAATGATTCGCACCCATCGTTTTATCGCGTCGATGTTTCTGTCAGCTGCATTGGTAGCTCCTGTCGCGGTGATTGCCGCGCCGCAAGACGCTGCGGTTCAAGTTCGCGTGTACGACAAAGATCACAAGGACTATCACAACTGGGATGAGCACGAGCAGGCTGCCTGGGCACGGTTTCTTGCAGAAAAGCACCGCAAAGACCACGAATGGGCAAAAGCCAACGCGAAGGAACAGGCGGAGTATTGGAACTGGCGACACAGCCACCCCGACTGAAGTAGCTAAGTTAATTTGGATTCAATGAGCCGCCGTGAAACTGAGAGCGCTTGGGGCGTTCGAATTTTGCGGCGGTCGCTTTTTGGGTCGCGACTTGCCGCTCGGTTATTCCGAACCGCCACTGAGAAATCCATTTCCCCGAAGCCAATGAATCGCGAGAGTGCTCCACTCGCCGACGGCTGGATCGTCAAGATCAAGCCCAACGCCGTGCGGCGCTTTTTCGAAAATATGTAGTTCGGCGGGCACGTTTGCTTTTCGAAGCGCCAGGTAAAACGCGACACTATTTTCCGGGGGAACAAGAGTGTCGGTGCTGCTGCTGAAAAGAAATGTAGGGGGCGTTTGCGGCGTCACGTTAAATTCGTTCGATAGCGCGCGCCGCTGTTTAAGCGTCGCGTCTTTGCCGAGCAGATTTTGCCACGAGCCCTGGTGCGCGTAGTCCGCGATCATCGAAATTACCGGATACGCCAGAATCGCGAAATCAGGACGTGAGCTGACCCGCTCAACCGTGTCGGTCGCAGCAGGATTGCCTGCGTCGAAATGCGTCTCCGCGGTCGAAACCAAATGGCCGCCCGCCGAAAATCCGATTACGCCGATTTTGTCGGGCCGTACGCCGAACTCCGCAGCTCGCGCGCGTACAAAACGGATTGCGCGTTGCGCGTCGCCCAGTTCGACCGGATGGTGATATCGGGGGCCGAGCCGGTATTTCACCACAAACGCAACAATGCCGAGCGAGTTCAGCCAATTGGCGATTTGGCGGCCTTCATGATTCGAGGCGAGATGCGCATACGAACCGCCCGGGAACACGATCACCGCCGTCGCAGGATCGTGGTTCGATGAGGGAGCAAACAGAGTGATCGTTGGCCGATCGTCATACGCGTCGCCCAGCGCGCCCGGAGCCTTGCCCTGCCACAGCGGAAACGTTTGCGGCGCGGCGGACGAGTCTTCGAGCTCGGAGTGCGGCGCGGAGTTTTGCGCGTGCGCGGTTGGCGAGATTCCCAACGACGACGCGATCAGGACGAAAACGGCGAACCAGCGCATGCGATTTCTTCTCCTGGAGTTTTCCGCGAGTCGCTATCTTGATCGAAACGGCTCGCGCGCGTCTGCGGTTCGCGTACTTAGTTCAGCAGGCCTTTGATCTTGTGGCCTAGCATCGCGCGCGCCTTATCCTCTGGAACCAACCGGTTCAGCATGCCCAGATCGGCGTCGATGGTCAGATCGGTGTCGGTCACTTCGATCGTTCCTTTGATCGGATTGCTCAGCAGACCGATTTTCGCACTGAGCAGAAACGTCATCACCGAACCGTTCCAGGACTTTTGTTTGACCACGACCTTCACGGGCAGCCCTTCCAGCCCTTGGAAGGCGTCGTTGAAGGAACGATCAATCTGCTCCACAACTTCCGCTTTGGTTCTGTGATGTTCAATCGTGAGTCGCATCGTTTTCTCCGCGTCTCACTATCTTAAACCAATCGGTCGATGCCGACAGCGCCGCGAAGCTTCAATCGGTGGGCGAAGCGGACCCCGATGTACCGGAAG
Organism: uncultured Acidobacteriota bacterium; assembly: GCA_963719065.1. GTDB lineage: Bacteria > Acidobacteriota > Terriglobia > Acidiferrales > UBA7541 > Palsa-295. The sequence goes on from CAVRAM010000002.1 coordinate 710,687, forward strand.
CTGCCGCCAAATCCGCTGCCTCCACATCCTTGAAGTCGCATCGCACCTCTTCGATTTTCGCGCGGTATGCCGCAGGATCGCCGTACGGCAAAAAATGCGAGTAGCGATCGTGCGGGTGGTAGATGCGATGTGCGTGCCGAATGGGGCACCAGTGCTGCTCGGTTCGCGCGGCGATTTCGACCACGTAGGCAAGCACTCCGTTTCCATAGGAACAATAGGCGCAATTGATGCGCTCGAGCAGATTCAAATAACAGAGCTTGCCGCGGTCGAAGACGATGTAATCGTCCCGTCGGACCTTCGGCACGCCGTAAATGGGGAACGCCACCCACTGATAGATCGAAATAAAAATATCGAGCAGCACGAACGGAACGATGCAGCCGTATATAAACGGCGCTGTAAGTCCCACGAAAAATCGAGAAGTTCGCACGTATTGCCACAGCGAAGAACGATTGCGATTTTGCTCGGCGCGGGCTTCGGCGGAAAACCAAACCTGGCGATTGCGAAGTTCGTAAAGCGGCGAACGATATTCGTCTTCGCGGTTCGGTTCGGGATTTATATGAATGAGCGGGTCAGGATTGATCGGTGGCAATCTCAGCCTCGGCGCGCTGGGTTTACGACGACGCGTAAACAGCGTATATCACGAGACCGAAGCCGAAGAAAGCGCCCGTAGGCGTGCAGCCCGCTGTGTGGATGATATAATTGGGGACTTTTTAGACGCGGCGCGGACATGGTGTGGGCGTCTGCGGCAACGCCGGAATTCGATCCGGCAAAAGGAACGTGATGCGAATCGAGGATTTCAGCGAGCGTCTGGCGAAGACGATCTTGGTGGGCGACGGCGCGATGGGCTCGCTGCTGTACGAATCGGTCGGGCCGCAGCGCTGCGTGGACGAACTGAATTCGTCGCATTCCGACGCCGTATTTCGGGCGCATCAACTGTATGTGGAAGCGGGCGCGCAGATTATCGAGACCAATACGTTTGGCGCGAACCGCCACAAACTAGCGCTGCTGGGCATGGGCGAGCGCGTGGCAGAGCTGAACCATCGCGGAGTGAAAGTCGCCCGAGAAGCGCGCGAAGCGGCCAAGCACGAAGTTTTGATTGCCGGGTCGATCGGACCGCTTGGAATCGTGCAACATGTGCAGGATTTGCCGTTCGACCAAATGAAAGCGCTGTTCAAGGAGCAAGCTGGGGCTCTCGAGGAACGCGGAGTCGATTTATTCGTACTGGAAACATTTAGCAATGTGGACGAGCTGGCTGCGGCCATCGACGCCATTCGATCGTTTTCTCTGCTGCCGATTGTCGCGCAGCCGACCTACTCCGACGAAGGGACGACCTTCGGCGGCACATCGCCGCAAGACGCGTGGGAAAAGCTGAAGGGCAAAAACATCCAGGCGATTGGCGCGAACTGCACCATCGGTCCGCAGCTGCTGCTGCCGGTGATACGAGAACTCGGCAAGCATGTCTCGCTGCCGCTTTCGGCAATGCCGAACGCGGGATTTCCAAAACGCATCGGCGACCGGATCGTATATCCGAAATCCTCTCCCGAGTATTTCGCGCTATTCGCTCAGGAAGCAGCGGAGCTTGGAACGCGGATCATCGGGGGATGTTGCGGCACAACTCCCGAACATATTCATGCGATCGCCGAGGCACTAAAGAAAATCGCGGCGGATCGCGCATCCGGCTCGAAGAACCTGGCCGCCAGCTCGGTGGAAGTTTTCGAGCCGGCCGAACGCTTTCGCAGAATTGCCGCGCGCGAACCGGAAAGCAAACTCTGGAAGAACATTCAGGCCGGCAAATTTGTCACTTCGGTGGAAATCGATCCGCCGAAGGGTGTGACGATCGACCGGATCGTCGAGCAGGTTGGCAAAGTGATGGCCCACGAAAGCGTGGATGCCATCGACATCAATAGCGGAACTTTGGCGCGCGTGGGAATGGACGCGATGGTTCTGGCCGGCGCGCTCGAAGCGCATGGCTTCGAAACCGTGCCTCACGTCACCACGCGAGATGCCAACATCATCGGACTGCAGGCCATGCTGCTTGGAGCGTGGGCGGTCGGCGGCGTGCGCAACGTGCTCGCGATCACAGGCGATCCGCCGTCGCTGGGTGATCATCCGGAAACGAGCGGCGTATATGAAGTCGATTCGATCGGACTGGTGAAAGTGCTGTCGCGATTGAACCAGGGCACCGACTGGGCCGGCAAAAGCCTTGGCGGAGCGACGAATTTCACCATCGGTGTCGCCGTGAATCCGGTGGCCGAAAACATTGACGAAGAGTTGCGGCGTTTCGAGCAGAAAGTGAAAGCCGGTGCGCATTTCGCGATGACCCAACCGATTTTCGATCCCGCGCACTGGGCGTCATTCCTGAAAAAGCTTGGTGGCAAATCGCCAATTCCGGTGATCGTGGGATTGTGGCCGCTCACCAGCTACAAGCAAGCGATGAGATTGAACAACGAAGTCCCCGGAATCGTGATTCCCGAGGCGACTTTGCGCGAAATGGAAAAGGCCGGTGATGCTGCGCGTGCGCGTGGATTCGTTTTAGCGCGGCGCATGCTGGAGTGGGCTCGGACGGCGCGCAGTGAAAGCATCGCCGGGGCGTACTTGATTGCGCCGTTCAAGAGGTACGAGGAAATCCTGGAGTTGTTCAACTAAACCGCGAGGCGGTGCCGGACTAATTCGCCTGCGCTAAAAAAACCAGAAGCGCTTCTTCTTTTTGATCGCCGTCGCGCCCGGGCTAAGTCCCACGTCGTCGTCCAGCTCGGGCACCCACGGCAGTGACTTCCCTTCAAACGCCGCCAGCGGATTATCGATCAGCACCGCCTGTGCGACGTCTTCTCCGTAGTTCTTGCTCACCAGATCGTATGTTTCCTTCAAACGGAGCGGACGGCTGGTGACGTTGTGCGCGTCGCTGGCGATGAAATGGACCGCGCGCATCCGCATCAGTTCCTGCGCCACTTCCTGAGCAGCTTTTCCAAACCGCCCCGATAGCGATTGGGCGGTGATCTGCACGTAACAGCCTTGCCGGAGCCAGCGATACAGGCGCTCCGGCTTCGCGCGGATCAACGGGTTTCGTTCCGGGTGAGTGACGATGGGACGAAGCCCCGCAAGGTGCAAACCGTGCAGCGCCTGGTCCATTGACGGCGGAATCGAGAAATCCGCGAATTCCACCAGCAGATAATTTTTCTGGTTGAGCGTGAATCGCGTCGGTTTGTGTTCGATGTCTCGCAGATTCTCGAAGCTCAAATGAAAATCGCAGCCCGTCGCCAGCGTAAGCCGCCCCTCGAAAGCTGCCTGTAGTTCATCGCGGCGCTGCTTTACCAATTCGGGAATGAAGGCGTGGTCAGGCGATGCGTGCGGCGTGCCGATTACGTGTGTGATGCCGTCGGCGATCGCCATTTCCGCCATCTCGAACGACATTTCCGCCGCGTCGGGGCCGTCGTCAAGTCCGGGGAGGATATGGCAGTGAATATCGATCATGAAAATTGAGAATAGCGCAGGCGAGTGAGGATAACAACGCGGGGAGTTGAGTGAGTCTTTTGTAATTCTGAAATGGTGCGGATATTGCAAGGAACAGGTACAGCCAAGTGAAACAGTTTCAAAAGCGGAAATGGCTGTGCCGAAAACAGGCTGCAGGCTGCGCGAAGAATTGAGGTTTTCTGAATGAAGGACGAATTTCCGAAACATAAAAAGCGGGCGTTGATCACCGGGATCACCGGGCAGGACGGCTCGTACCTGGCGGAGCTGCTGCTGGCTAAGGGCTACGAGGTCCACGGAATCAAGCGTCGTTCGAGCAGCTTCAACACCACGCGCGTCGATCATCTGCTGACGGACTGGCACGACAAGACGACGCCGTTCCTGCTTCATTTTGGCGATCTGTCGGATGCCACCAGCTTGAGCAGGCTGCTGTACCGCATCGCACCCGACGAGGTGTATCACTTGGGCGCGCAAAGCCACGTGCGCGTGAGTTTCGATATTCCGGAATACACTGGCGACGTGACCGCGCTGGGCACGACGCGAATGCTCGAAGCGATTCGAGAGACCGGAATTCCGGCGAAGTTTTATAACGCGGCGAGCAGCGAAATGTTCGGCCAGGCGCACGAATGCCCGCAAAACGAAATGACGCCGCTGCGCCCACGCAGCCCCTACGGCTGCGCGAAGCTGTACAGCTACTGGATGACCGTCAACGCCCGCGAGGGCTATGGGCTGTTTGCGGTAAACGGAATTTTGTTCAATCACGAATCGCCGCGGCGCGGCGAAATTTTCGTCAGCCGCAAAATTACGCGCGCCGTCGCGCGCATCCTGCATGGACTGCAGGACAAGCTCTATCTCGGCAATCTCGACGCCGAACGAGATTGGGGATACGCGCCCGAGTACATGGAGGGCATCTGGCGAATGCTGCAGCAGCCGGAGGCCGACGACTACGTGCTCGCCACCGGCGAAACACACACAGTCCGCGAATTTGTCGAACGCGCGTTCGCCGAGGTCGGTCTCGATTGGCGGCAACACGTCGAAGTCGATCCTCAGTATTACCGTCCCACCGAAGTTGATCGCCTGGAGGGCGACGCTTCGAAAGCGCGGCGCGTGCTTGGTTGGGCGCCCGATACGCGGTTTCGCCGCCTAGTGAAAGTGATGGTGGATGCCGACGTACAACTGCTGGAAGACACGCTGAGCGGACAGGTGGAACGCAGAATGTCGATGAGAGGCGGCGAATGAGCGCACTGGAACTGGCGGGGTCCACGCGCCGCCTTACTCTTTCCGCGAAACGGATTGTCGTCACCGGAGGAGCGGGATTTTTGGGCCGCTACGTGGTGGAAAAACTCGCTGCGCGCGGGTGCAAGGAAATCACCGTCCCGCGCCGTGCGAATTTTGATCTGAGCCGGTGGGACGACATCGAAAAACTGTTCGAGCAAACGCGGCCACATTTTTTGCTGCACCTCGCAGCCACCGTGGATAGTCCCGTGGGCCATCGCGATGTTGCCACGAGTTTCTACACCAACGTGATGATGACCACGCAGTTGATGGAAGCGGCGAGCCGCCACGGCGTGGAAAAAATGATCTGCATCGGCAGCGCGAGTTCGTATCCCGCGAACGCACCATTTCCACTGCGCGAACAGGATTTGTTCAAAGGCGCGCCGGACGAATCCCGCGAAGCGCACGGAATCGCGAAGCGCCTGCCGCTGATTCAAGCCAAGGCATACCGGCAGCAATACGGATTTCATTGTGTTTGCCTGATCCCCACGAATTTCTACGGGCCGGGCGACAATTTTGAGCCCCGAACCAGCTATGTGATTCCGTCGTTGATCCGGAAATTTGTGGACGCGCAGGAAACCGGCAAAGACGAAGTGACCATCGGCGGCACCGGATGTGCGACTCGGGACTTCTTGCACGTGGACGATTGTGCTGACGGAATCGTGATGGCGCTCGAGCGTTATTCCGGCGGCGATCCGGTGAATCTGGGAAGCGGCATCGAAGTCGGAATTCACGACGTGGCTCGCAGAATCGCTCGAGCAACGGAATTTTCCGGGCGCATTTTGTGGGATCCAAACTATCCCGATGGGCCGACGCGGCGCGTGCTCGATGTGACGCGCGCGCAGAAGGAATTTGGGTTCAAGGCAAAAAAGTCGCTGGCTGAAGGGTTGCAGGAAACCGTTACGTGGTACCGATCGGCACGCTGCAGCGCTGCGATGCAAACCGAAAAAAAAGTGCTGGCGAAGGGAAACTAGATTTGCCGGAGTGATCCGATGCTGGCCGCTGAAAAACTGCTCTCGCCGGAACGCCAATCGTCCGTGCTGAAGCCACAAACTCGAACATCGTGCCGTTCGTGTGACAGCCGCGCACTGGAATTCGTGCTGGACCTGGGAAATTTGTACGTTTCGAATTTCGCAGATTCGCCGAACCCTGAACCGTGGCCTCGCGTTCCGCTGGAAGTACTGCTCTGCACCGCGTGCGGCCTGGTACAACTGCGCCACACCACTCCCGGCGAGTGGATGTACAAGCATTACTGGTACAGATCTGGGACGAGCGCCACGATGCGCGCCGCACTGGCAGACATCACGCGGAAAGCCACCGCCTTCGCCCCGCTGCGACGCGGAGACTCGGTTCTCGATATCGGCTGCAACGATGGAACTTTGCTCCGTTCCTACCCGGACGAAGGAATTCGCCGCGTGGGATTCGAGCCGGCAGCGAACCTTGCATCCGAAGCAGCCGACGCGGCTGACCGAATTGTTCCGGACTTTTTCAGTGGGAAGCCGGTTGCCGGCGAAAAATTCAAAATCGTTACGTCGATTGCCATGTTTTACGATCTCGAAGATCCGAATCGTTTCGCTTCGGACGTCGCCAGCGTTCTTGCCGAAGACGGCGTGTGGATCATCGAAATGCACTATTTGGCGGGGATGCTCGAATCATACGCGTTTGACGCCATCTGCCACGAGCACCTCGAATACTATTCGATCGCCGCCCTTGAAACCGTCGTCGAACGTGCCGGCTTGCGGATCGCTGACCTCGAAACGAACAGCAGCAATGGCGGCAGCATTCGCGTCTACGTGGTGCATCGAGACTCGCCCGAGGTTGCAGTTCCCTCTCGCCGCCAACGCGTACAAGCGCTGCGAGCCGGCGAACAGAAGGCGCGTCTGAAGGATCCATCGACCTATGAACAATTCGGAAGCCGCGTTCGCCAGATCGGCGAACGATTGAACGGCTGGCTTTCCGCGCAACGAGCCAAGGGAAAAGTGGTCGCTGCGTACGGCGCGTCCACCAAAGGCAACACGCTCTTGCAGGTGTACGGGCTCGACCGGTCGATCATCCGTTGCGCGGCGGAACGAAACTCCGACAAGTGGGGCAAGTACACGGTCGGATCGTGGATACCGATTGTGGCCGAACAGGACGCGCGAGACACCGCGTCCGTCTTCCTGGTTCTGCCCTGGCACTTCATTCGCGAAATGGAAGAGCGAGAGCACGGATTCATCACGGACGGTGGCAAACTAGTGGTACCTCTGCCCACTCCCGGCGTAATCGATCAGAATGGCTTCCGGCCAATCGGCGACTAATCGGTGACGACGTCACTCCTGGTGGGCCGAATTTCGCCAGTTGGACGTCCTCGGCTTTGGTCGATTCGCACAGACGGCGCGTCGTCCCGCAGCGCTGACCAGATTTTAACGGGATTGGACTCAATTGTTCTTCAGACCTCGGCCGTGAAACCTTCGGCACGCACGCCATAAGCCTTTTATCATCAGTTACTTGTAATAACATCTGACCCGGCATCCCGCAGCAGCGACGGAGTGCAATTCTCGCACCTCGGCGAACCGCAGGCCTTGGGCGTTCGCCGAAACTTGCTACAATGGGATGCAAACTGAAGACGCCAAAATCGCGTCTGTGGGTGCTATCGACGCGCGAGCCAGGCTGCGCATTCGCCGGGCGGGTAAAATTCAATCATAAAGAGGAATCGAGATGGGTGCGGAACGTACGCCAGAGTTTTTCGCAGGGAAAGGGATCCACGTCGGAATCATCGGTTGCGGCTACGTAGGACTTCCGCTGGGACTTCGTTTTGCCGACGAAGGCCACATTGTGACTGGATTTGACCTGGACGACGCCAAGGTGAAGAAGCTGAACGCCGGCGAAACCTACATTCAGCACATTCCCGCCGACAAGATCAAACACCATGTGGACGGCAAACGGTTCAGCGCCACCACCGATTTCACGAAATTGAAGGGCATGGACGCCGTGCTGATTTGCGTGCCCACGCCGCTCGACGAACGACGCGAACCGGACCTGAGCTACGTGGAAAATACGGCGATCGCGATTGCGCCCAACCTGCAGAAAAACCAGTTGATCGTTTTGGAAAGCACCACATATCCGGGAACCACCGAAGAACTCGTGCTGCCGATTCTGGAAAAGGGCGGCTTGCGCTGCCCCATCGCCCGCGGCGAAGGTTCGGAAAATACCAAGACCGACTTCTACCTGGCGTTTTCTCCGGAGCGCGAAGATCCCGGCAACAAGCAATTCGGCCTCGCGCAGATTCCGAAAGTCGTCGGTGGCATCAATCCGGCGAGCGGAAAGGCAGCGGCCGCGCTGTATACGCAGATCGTTTCGAAAGTTGTTCCCGTCAGCTCTACCCGCGCCGCGGAAATGGTGAAGCTGCTCGAAAATATCTTCCGCTGCGTGAACATCGCACTGGTCAATGAATTGAAGCAGCTTTCGCTGCGGATGGATCTGGACATTTGGGAAGTGATCGACAGCGCCGCGACCAAGCCGTTTGGCTTCATGCCGTTTTATCCGGGTCCGGGACTCGGCGGACATTGCATTCCTGTGGATCCGTACTATCTCTCGTGGAAAGCGCGCGAGTACGATTTCGCCACCCGGTTCATCGAACTGGCCGGCGAGGTCAACACCGCAATGCCCTACCACGTGGTGGATGCGCTTGCCGAAGCGCTGAATAATCACCAGAAGAGCGTGAAGGGTTCGAAGATTCTGGTCCTGGGCGTCGCATACAAGAAAGACGTGGACGACCTTCGCGAATCGCCGTCGCTGAAGCTACTGGAGCTGCTGGCGGCACGAGGCGCGAAACTCGATTACAACGATCCGTACTTCCCATTCATGGTGAAGCTGCGCCACTACGATTTTTCGAATATGAAATCAGTGGACATCACCCCGGAGAAATTGGCGAGCTACGATTGCGTGCTGATCGCCACCGACCATACGAGCTACGACTACGAATCGATTGTGAAGAATTCGAAACTTGTGGTCGACACGCGCAACGCCACGCGGCGGGTGAAGAATCAGGCCGGCAAAGTCGTTCACTGCTAGCGCGATTCTTCCATCGCGCTGGGCGCGTTGGCCCGAGCGGGAGGAGAATGGCGTAGTTTTTGGCGGGAACTGTCCTTCGGGACAGCTGGCCAGTTTCGCCTGTTCGAATCGCCGTTCGCGGGGCTAGTAGGATAGTCCCATTGCGCAGGCCAAATGGGCTTTCTAGACTGAAGCTGACATGAACACTTCCATGGCAGAGCCAAAGGCGCCCACAGCCGAGAGTTTGAAGACCGATCCGGGCCGCCGCCGAAGCATGCGCGTGCTGCTGAGCGTGCCGATCCAGGTTTCTGGCAAGTCGGCAGCAAAGAAAGATTTCGCGGAAGAAACTCGAACCCTCGTAGTAAACGCTCACGGAGCGCTGATTTCGCTCGCGGAACGCCTGACGGCGGGTGGCACCGTGGTAGTTTCGAACAAAGCCACGCAGAAATCGATGGAATGCCGGATCGTGTACGTAGGCGCGGTGCAAGGCGGCAAGGCGCAGATGGGCGTGGAGTTTATAAAGCCGTCGCCGACGTTCTGGCAGATCGACTTTCCTCCGGAAGATTGGGTCGTTCCGGAGAATTAATCTGCAGCCACCGGCAATTACACCGCTCGCGCATATCTTCCGCTATCTCGTTCCGCCCGCCTGAAGTTCCGCTCGAACATTTCCATATGGCATCGCCGCTTCCATCAGCACCGGCGTGTGCTTGTCGTCGTCCGCAAACCAAATCGAGAGCGCCGTCTTTGGCACTTCCACACCATGCTCGAATAGCCGCACGTCGATTCGCGTCGCGCGCAGGTTCGTCGACGCTGCCGCGATCAGCTCCGAACGCACTTCCAGATGCGCGCGAACTTCGAAGACGTCGTGCCCGTCGAACATAAGGGTTTTGAATTCCGGTCGATGAGTCCAATCGACGGCCCGCATGGCAAAGAGCACCCCGAGCGGGTCGCGCGTGCCTTCGGGCACGATCACTCGCGGGGGACGCAAGGTGTGCGCTGCGGCGACGGTCGCCAAGTGCGATACGTGATTTTCTTTTTCGCCTAACTCGTCCAGATGAAATTCGTACTGGCGGGATTCGAGTGTTCGCACGTCTGACCTCGAATCAAATTGGTCATCGACTGGGAACAGGTTGCGGAGCGGCGGAAGCGAATGCAAGTTGGCGCGCAGATGAAGGTTCGTTCCATGCGAACTTTGATCGGGTTCGATGACCGAAAGCTGCACGTCTGCGGCGTTCGCGAAGCTAGCCCACCCGAGTCTGTAATGAAGTGTTTCGCCCGCAGCATACGGCAGCGCGGTGTCGACAGCGGCGGCAAAAGGAGAGCCGGAGTGTTCCGGCATGTTGCCGGCTGAGATTCGCGCGAGAGCAAATGCCGCGCACACTGCAATCGCGCTGAGCCCAGCCCAGCGGGCAAATTTCGCAGACGATTGCGCGCCGGGATTCATATCCGTTGCCGCCACCTAGCCTCCGGGATATGATTTAAGCCTACCTGAAAGGAAAAGCGCAGGCCATTTGATCTTCCGCGAAGAGGCTAAGCGGCAGGGTCACGCGCCGGCTGTGAATTCCGGACAACAGAACTTGGGAGGCAGTACTCAGAATGCGTTATTTGGTGACGGGCGGCGCCGGATTTATCGGCTCGAATATTGTGGACGAGTTGGTACGCCGGAAACAGGACGTGACCGTTCTGGACGATCTCTCGACCGGAAAAGCGGCGAATCTCGCGCACCTGCGCGGCCAGATCGATTTCCGCGAGGGAAGCATCACCGACCTGAAAACCGTGCAAGCGGCCTGCAAGGGCGTCGATTGCGTAATTCACCTCGCGGCGCGCACGTCCGTGCCGCGCTCCGTTGAAAATCCGCTCGAAACAAATCGCGTGAACGTCGATGGGACGCTCAACGTGCTGATGGCCGCGCGCGAAGCGTCGGTGCGGCGTTACGTTTTCGCGGCGTCGTCTGCGGCGTATGGCGAAACGGCCATCCTGCCAAAAGTCGAAACAATGCCCGTGGATCCGATTTCTCCGTACGGCGTTTCAAAGTGCGTCGGCGAAATGTATGCGCGGGTATTCGCGCGCACCTACGGCTTGGAAACGGTCTGCGTGCGCTACTTCAACGTTTTCGGACCGCGCCAGGATCCCACTTCGCAATATTCGGGCGTGATGTCGCGTTTCATGCTGGCGGTGATCGAACGTCAAACGCCGGTCGTGTTCGGAGACGGTGAGCAGTCTCGCGATTTCACCTACGTGGACAACGTAATCGATCAAACGCTCCGGGCGTGCGAAGCGGACGGCGTTTCGGGAATGATTTTCAACGGTGGAACCGGCCGGCGGACGACTTTGAACCAGGTTCTGACGCAGCTCGAAAAACTTTCGGGCAAGAAAATCGAGGCGAAGTACGAACCTGCGCGCAACGGCGACATCAAAGATTCGCAGGCCGATATTTCGCTCGCGCGAAAAGCGCTGGACTACGAGCCGCACGTGAATTTCGAAGAAGGGCTGAAGCGCACCTGGGAATGGTACAAAGGCGCTTACGCTGCGGCGGCTGCGAAGCAGGCTTAGGTCGAGCGGCGAGTCAAGTGGTGCGGTAACTCCGTCAGGCTGTTCACCATGATGTCTGGCGGATGGAGCTGCATTCCTGCCAGACCCAATCCGTAGGTAACTCCGCACGAAAAAATTCCCGCGTTGCGAGCTGTGAGCACATCCACCTCGGAATCTCCCACCATCATCGATTCGTTCAGAGCCGCGCGAAGATCCCTCAGTAGCGTTGAAACGCCCATCGGATCGGGCTTCTTTTTCTCGAAACTGTTTCCGCCATATACAAACTTGAAATACTTCGCTATGCCGAGCCCGTCGAGTATGGCTTGACTGAAGCGGACGGGCTTGTTCGTCAGGACCGCCATGTCATGACCGGCGAATTCAGCCAGCGCTTCTCGTACGCCCGGATATGTGACGGTGTTGTCGAGCATGTGCCGGCGGTAATGAGTCAGAAAATAGCTGTGGCCTTCGCAGGCTTCGTCGTCCGTTGCGCCCGCACCGAGAGCGCTCCGCACCAGCGCCTCGGCTCCGCGGCCGACGTAGCTGTAAATCGTCTCGTGCGGCAGCGGGGCGCGGCCCATATGCTCGAGCGTGGCGTTCACTGCGAGAGCCAGGTCGAGCTTGGAATCGATCAGAGTGCCGTCGAGATCGAAAATCAGCACTCGAACATCGCGGAACTTGGGGCCGTGTTTATGGGCGAGAGACATTCGTCGTGGGAACTCAATTTTACGCGGGAGCGCGCGCTTTGTCATATCGCCGCGCCACCGGATGCGGCCGAAACGCTTCGGAGTAGCGGCACGGACTGATACAATCATTTGCTCGCACTATGCAATTATCCCAATCCGAGGCCACCATGGCGGAAATCCAACCCTTTCGCGCATTCCGGTACGACACCAACAAAGTTGCGCTTGATAAGGTGCTGACCCAGCCCTACGACAAAATCAACGCGGCGATGCAAGAGCAGTATTACGCGGCCAGCCCGTTCAATTTGATCGCCATCGAAAAAGGCAAATCGTTTCCGGGCGACACCAGCGACAACAACGTTTACACGCGCGCCGGAAAGAAAGTGCGGGAGTGGATCGCGGAAAAAGTCCTGGTTCGCGATGCCGAGCCGAACATTTATATCTACGTACAGGATTACACCGTTCCGCATACGCAGACCAAGAAGACGCGCATGGGATTCATTGCGCTCGGCCGTATCGAGGACTACGACGCCAAGGTCGTGTTCCGCCACGAAAAAACGCTGTCAGGCCCGAAAGCCGATCGAATCGAACTGCTGAAACACACCCACGTGCAAACCGGCCAGCTGTTCCTGCTCTACAACGACGCTCCGGGCCGCGTGGACGCGATCCTGGAAGAAGTGACGCGCAAGGAAAAGCCGCAGGAAATGCAGGACGAATTCGGCGTGACCCACAAACTCTGGCCGGTCTCCGATCCCGCCTTTATCAAGCGCGTGCAGAACGCGATGGCCGAAAAAAAGATTCTGATCGCCGATGGCCATCACCGTTACGAGACGGCGCTGAATATGCGCAACGAAGCCCGAAAAGCTGCGGGAAAAACCGATCCGTACGCGCCGCAGGAATTCGCAATGATGACTTTCGTGAACACACACTCGAAAGGCCTGACAATTCTGCCGACGCACCGGCTGATTGCAAAAGTGGCGAATTTCAATTTCGACAAGTTCCGCGAGAGCGTGGCTTCCACGTTCGACTGGTATTCATATCCGTTCACCAACGCGGAAGAGCGCGCCGCTGCCTACGCCGAATTCCGCAAGGATCTGGAAAGCGACAAGCACAAGCGGCGCGCGATCGGAATTTATGCCGGCGGCAATGCATTTTATCTGTTCTTGCTGCGGCGCGACGCGGATCTGGAAGTGCTGCTGCCGGACGTCTCCGAAGCGCAGCGCGGTCTCGACATCGTCCTGCTGCACAGGCTGCTGATCGAAAAAGGCCTGGGAATCACGCCGGAGATGGTGACGGCCGAGAAAAACGTGGAGTACGAACGCGAAATGGATGCGGCAATCGCGGCGGTGGATCGAGGCACCGCGCAGATGGCCTGCCTGCTGAATCCCGTCGGAGTGCAACAAGTGGCCGACATCGCGCTGGGCGGCGATGTGATGCCGCAAAAGTCCACCGACTTCTATCCGAAGCTGTTGAGCGGAGTGGCGATTTACGAAGTGGACGGCGAACGCGTGCCGGGCGGCCAGTCGAAAACGTAACTCCGCCAACGTCCGCATCAAATCATCGGCAAACAAAAAAGGGCCGGAGCGATTACATCGCCCCGGCCCGTTCGATCTCGAGATCGGACTTACTTGTTGAAGCTCTGCACCGCGGCCGTTTCGCTGTCGTAGGTATCGAACACGGTCATCAGCTTGGTCACTTGCAGCACTTCCTTGAACTTCGACCCCAGGTTCGCGAGCTTCAGCACGGCGCCCTGCGAGCGAGCGCTGTGGAAGGTGGCGACCAGAGTGCCCAGGCCGGCGCTGTCGATGTAGCCGACTTGCGCCAGGTTTAGGACGATCTTCTTGTGTCCCGCCGCCAGCAAGCTCTTCACTTTTTCGCGGAACGCGTTGCTTTCTTCGCCCAGCACGATGCGCCCTTCGATTTCCAGCACCGTCACTCCGTTCACTTCTTGGTCCACCATTCTAAGTGCCACGTTCGCGCCTCCTGGAATATTCGAATCTCTTTTAGATCACTTGGTGCTGGAAAACGGCCTGCCCGGAAGCGGCTCGCCTTCGTGAATCAGTAAAAATCCGAACACGACATATAGTAACCGCACTCGTTACATATCATCTTGCACTTGCGCGGCTCAAGTTTCGCGGAACACCGCGGACAATGATGCGAGGCATGCTCCGGTTCGGCGGCTCGCTTTCGAGCGGCGTCTACTGGTCGTTCTTTGCGACCCGGTATAACGGCCTCTTGCTGCTGCGCCATCGCCAGTGTCCTTCGGACTGACGTTTATAGCACATCCCGCGTACAGGGAAAAGCAAAGGTAAAAAAACGGGTCGACCCATGGGCAGACCTGCCCGTCCGGTAATTCGACACCGACCAACCCCCAAAAGTGCCCGAAAATCGAGGTTTGCAGAACATTCCCTCACCCCGATCCGTAGGATTCGGACGGCTCGCGCGGCTGATTCACGATACTCCCAGGCAGTTGAACGCCGGCTCAGGACGTTTGGGCTGTAATCCGGCGCCAGGAAAATTGGTAGTCATAGGCCGCAGTCGTGCTGTAATTTGCATCGGCCGTTTGGCGGCGCATCGGATCCCAACAATGACCAACGAGAATTTTGAAACGAACAGCGCCGGGCGACGAACTCTTGGTGCGCGACTCGTAGTCGGCGCCATTGCATTCACTGCATTCCTGGTGCAAATCCTCACAATCCATCGTTACGGAATTTTTCGCGACGAAATGTACTATGTCGCATCCAGCAGGCATCTGGCGTGGGGCTACGTCGATCAGCCGCCTCTGATCGCATGGATTACCTGGATCGAGCGAATGGTAGGCGGCGATTCCCTGCTGTCTCTGCGATTTTTGCCTGCGGTCGCTGGCGGCGTCACCGCCTGGTTGACGGGATTATTCGCGTGGCGTTTGGGCGCGCGCACCTACGGTCAGGCGCTGGCTGCACTTTGCGTGCTCGTGTCGCTGGGGTACCTCGCGTTTTTTCACCTGTTGACGATGAACGCATTCGAACCCGTGCTTTGGACTCTGGCCGCCTACGTCGTTCTGCGAATCATTCAAACCGGCAACCAGAAATTGTGGATCGCCTTTGGAGTGATCTCCGGCGTCGGGCTGGAAAATAAATACTCGATGCTGCTGTTCGGCTTTGGCGTGGTTGTCGGACTGTTGCTGACGCCGGAACGAAAGGCGCTGAAGTCGCCTTGGATTTGGATCGGCGGCGCAATCGCAATGCTGTTGTGGATGCCCAATGTGATTTGGAACGTCCAGCATCAATGGCCATTTCTGGAACTCATGGCGCACGTCCGCGGGTCAGGCCGCGACGTTGCGTTGAACCCGTTCGCATTCCTGGTACAACAAGTCATTTTTATGGCTCCGCAAACCGCTCCCGTTTGGCTCTGCGGACTTCTCTGGTATTTCCGCGGACAGAAAGACCCGATGCGTCGGCGCTACGTCGTGTTCGGTTGGACATTCTTGGTCGTGTTTCTTGTTTTTCTCGTGCTCCACGGCAAAGCCTATTACGTGTGGCCAATCTATCCGATCGCGTTCGCGGGTGGCGGTGCCGCTATCGACCAATGGATTCGAGCTTCCTTCGCGTGGTTGAAGCCGTTGTATCTCGCTGCCGTCCTCGCGATCGGTGTCTTTCTGGCGCCGATGACTCTGCCTATTCTTCCGCCTGCGCAATTCATCGCTTACGCGCTCAAATTTCATCTGTCCGCGCCACCCATAGAGCATCAACCGCTCGGGCCTCTGCAGCAGCAGATTTACGCAGACATGTTCGGCTGGGACGAGATGGCTCACGAAACCGCGAATGCCTACAACGCGCTGCCGCCGGACATTCGCGCGAAGACGGCCATCGCCGGCGCCAACTATGGCGAAGCGAGCGCCATCGATTATTTCGGGCCGCAGTATGGACTGCCCCCATCGATCGCCGGACATCAAACCTTTTACTTGTGGGGACCCCGCGAGTACACCGGCGAGAGCATTCTGTTTTTGGGCGAGGATGCCGATGGACTCAAGAATCGATGCGGCTCGGTGCAAACCGTTGGGCATGTATTCGACCCGCTATCGCGCGAAGACGAACACTTCGATATTTTGTGGTGCCGCGATTTCAACATCGACCTACAAAAACAGTGGCCGCGCGCCAAGCACTACGATTAGTCGAATCTAGAATGGCGGAACTACTTAGATGTGGGTTGGACAGGCTCCGGCATGTACAGCCCGGTATCGGCGGGCAGACCGGCTCGCTCGAATTGAATCGTGGTGTGGTCGATCTTAAATTCTTTCAGTAAGACTTCTCGCACCGAAGACAAAATCTTTTCGCATTCTTCCAGATGCATGTCGGGAATGCGGATGTGGCAAGAAAGCGCGTACAAATCGGTGCCCAGCGTCCAGATATGAATGTCGTGAACTTCCTGCACGCCATCGATACACAGCATCGCGCGGGCGACTTTTTCCAGCTCGACGGTTCGCGGCAAACCTTCGAGCAGAATGTGCGTGCTCTCTCGTAGGATTCCGATGCCCGACCAGAGAACCATCAAGCCGATCGCGCAGCCGATGACGGGATCGACCCAGGTAGCCCCGGTAAATCGGATCACCAGCGCGCCGACGATGATCGCGATATTTGAAAGCGCGTCGCCCAGGTTGTGAATCCAGATGCTGCGCATATTCAAATCGCGGCGTCCGCCGGTAACCGCAAGCGTAATTCCGCCGTTCACCAGCAGCGCAAACACCGAAACCCAGATCATCAAGCTCGACTTCACTTCCACCGGCTGCCGCAGCCGCGAGACTGATTCGTAAATCAGCCCGATCGACACGATGGCCAGCAACATTGCGTTTACAAACGCTGCCAGAATTCCGGCGCGATGGTAGCCGTAGGTCTTTTCCGGCGTCGGCGGCTTCATCGCCCAACGCGCCGCCAGCCACGAAAGCACCAGGGTCGGCACGTCGGTCAGGTTGTGTACCGCGTCTCCAATCAGCGCAACGGAATGGCCGGTGTAGCCGGCGATGAGCTCAACCGCGACCAGCGCGAACGTGGCAATCACCGCCGCGCCGAGAGTGAGCGTCATGCCTTCGGCGGGCAGTTGAATGTGCGAGTGGCCGCCCAGCCCATGGCTGTGGCCGTGGGAGTGCGCGTGGCCGTGCCCTTCGCCGTGATCGTGAGTGTGATCGTGCGAGTGGCCCGATTCGCCATGGAGGTGGTCGTGCATCCAGTTGATGTTAACCGCTCTTGGCCGCGCCCGACAACGCGGATTGGCCCAAGTTCCCCGGCCATCAACACGGCTCCACGCACGCCGAGTTGTGCGCTCTCGAACCATTGGGCCGAAACTCGATTGACTCCCCCCAGAGCCGCCCATAACATTGCAAAAGTGTGGGAAACAACGGGTTATCCCAGACTTGGGGCCATGGGGACGTCTGAATCGGTCGCAGAATGAAGCCAAAACCTGCCAAATTAACGTTTTGGGGAGTGCGCGGTTCAACGCCGACGCTCGAGCGTCATACCTGGCGTTATGGCGGTAACACGCCCTGTCTGGATTTGGTGACGCCCGAAGGCACGCGCTTCATTCTCGATTGCGGAACCGGCCTGCGGGCGCTAGGCAATCATCTGACTACCGCCGCGGGAACCGACGGCATCGACGCGCACGTGCTGATGACCCACTATCACTGGGATCACATCCAGGGCATTCCGTTCTTCCATCCATTTTTCGAACCGCAGAATAAATTCCATTTCTACAGCTTTCAGTCGAAGTTCCTTGGGCCAAACAGCCTGCGCCAAGTCTTCGAAGCGCAGCTATCGAGTCCATATTTTCCGGTGGACGTGAGCATGATGACCGCGTCCCGCGAGTTCCATGAAGTCACCGGCGGCCAGCAATGGGATATCCACGGCACGAAAGTCACCGCAGGATGGCTCAATCATCCGCAGGGCTGCCTCGGCTACCGGATCGACACGTCCGGCGGTTCGATCGTGTATGCGACCGACAACGAACCCGGCGCCGCCGATTGCGACAACAATATCCGGCGGCTTGCCGAAGGCGCGGACGTGCTGATCTACGACGCGCAGTATTCGCCCGAGCAGCTAGCCTCTGAGCGCAAAGGTTGGGGACATTCGAGCTGGCTGGAAGGCGTAAAAATCGCGCGCCAGTCGAAAGTTCGAAACTTGGTGTTGTTTCATCACGATCCGGATTCAACCGATCGCGGCGTCGATGGATTTTTGTCCGCCGCGCGGCAGGAATTTCCTGCTACGTGGGCCGCAGCGGAGGGCATGGCAATTACCTTGAGCGACCGGGGCGTGGACGTGACGATGCGCGAATCGCGCGTCGGCCAGCGCAAGCGGCTGCGCTACAACGCGACTGTCAGCGGGCACACCGCCGATGGAAAAGCGTTCGAAGAAAAAGCGACCGTGCGCGATATCAGCCTGCAAGGCGCCTATCTGGCGCTCAACAGCCAGCCGCGATTGCAAAGCGAATTGCGTGTGTTGATCGAAACGTCCGGCGATCCCACGCGCTCCGCGGTGCTCAGCTTGCGCGCAACTGTGGTGCACTTTGAGGAAGGCCGCGAAAATCAGCAGAACGGCGTGGGCGTTGTGTTCGTGGAAGAATCCGAAGCAGGGCGAAACCGGGATTAGTAGTGATTTTGCGCAGCCGAACGCCGGCAACGAAACGGCTCAGCGCACTCCGGCACGGAAACCCGAATAACTAGGCGAGCTTAGCGAGCTGCGCGTCCAAATCTGCAAGCGCGCGGGTCAACTGTTCCTTGTAGCGAGGAGCGCTGGCCGCTTGCAGCTGCCTTTCCACTTGCGCGCGCGATAGCTGGAGAATTTCTCGCTGGCGGCGAATCTCCACCTGATCGCGAGAGACTTTTGATTTGGCGTTACGATCTTCTTTCGTTTGGAATTCCTGCACTTGGCCTTCTACCGCTTTGCTTTCCCACCCTCGAGCCATGCACTAATTCTAACGGTTGCATCGCGAATCGAGCGAATGAATCTCTAAGAAGTTTCCTTCGCAAGAGCGCCGGATTTGCCTGCCCCATTCGCGCGACCCTCGAGCGGCCGCGTGTCCCGATCCGCTGTGGGAACCCGTTCGCCGCGAGCGTACACTAACCGCAGACCATCCAGCGAGTCTCGATCGGCGGAGCGTACTGTGGCGAACAAATTCGATGCAATCGTGGTGGGTGCCGGACAAGGTGGAAAGCCGCTCGCGTACGCCTTCGCTGACTTGGGCTGGAAAGTCGCGTTCATCGAGCGCGCATTCTTGGGCGGCACGTGCATCAACACCGGCTGTACTCCCACGAAGGCGATGGTCGCCTCCGCACAAGTGGCGCACTACGCCCGCGAAGGCGGGCGATGGGGTGTGCAAACCGGTAAAGTAATCGTGGACATGCCCGCTGTGATCGCTCGGAAAAAATCCATCGTCGAGGGATTTCGCCACGGTATCGAAAACAAAGTCGCCACCATTGCGAACATCCGTTACGTCCACGGACAGGCGAAATTCACCGGGCCGCACCGGCTCGAAGCAAACGGCGAAACGTTCGAGAGCGACAAGATTTTCATCGATACCGGCGGGCGGCCATCCGTCCCCAAGATCGACGGCATCGACGCGGTGCCCTACCTGACAAATGAAACTCTGATGGAGCTCGAGGTACTGCCGGAACATCTGGTTGTTTTGGGCGGAGGTTACGTCGGTCTGGAATTCGGGCAGATGTACCGCCGCTTCGGTAGCCGCGTCACGATTATCCAGAAAGGAAATCAGCTGTTGCCAACCGAAGACGCCGACATCGCGACGGAATTGCAAAAAGCGATCGAATCAGAGGGCGTCGTCGTTCGACTGGGAGCTCAAGCGAAGGCCGTCTCGAAATCCGGATCGGGGATTTCCGTCTCGATCGCAACCAACGACGGCGACCAGACCGTCACCGGTTCGCATTTGCTGGTCGCGACCGGCAGAAAGCCCAATACGGGCGACCTCGGCCTCGACGCCGCTGGCATTGCAACGGACGCGAAGGGCTTCATCCAAGTGAACGGCGCGATGGAGACCAACGTTCCCGGCGTGTGGGCGTTGGGCGATGTGAAAGGCGGCCCGCAATTCACGCACATTTCCTACAACGACTACCAAATCATCTACGGCAATTTAATCGAAGGGAAAAATCTGACGATTGATCACCGATTTTTGCCCTATGCCGTCTTCACGGATCCTCAATTGGGCCGCGTCGGAATCACGGAGAAGGAAGCGCGAGCATCCAGCAAAAGATTCAAAATGGGCACGTATCCGCTGACCAGCGTTTCGCGAGCGATTGAACGCAGCGAAACAGCGGGATTGCTGAAAATCGTTGTGGACGCGCAGACCGACAAAATTCTGGGCGCGGCGACCCTGTGCAGCGAAGGCGGCGAGATCGTCCAAATTTTGGGAACTCTGATTCAGGCCGATGCTCCCTACACGCTGCTGAAGCAATCGGTTTTCATCCATCCCACAATGGCCGAAGGATTTTTCGGTCTGCTTGATGCTGTGAAGCTCGTGGACTGATCGCCCCGCGGTATTCGCGCGTTCGCTCCGCCGAGCCTTACGCCTCGTTCCGCGCTTTTGAAATCAATTGCTGGACGATGTCCGCGTATGCGTCGACCGCCTCGAGCAATTCCTTCTTCGAGATGCGCTCGCCATCCGTGTGTGCCACGTGGATGCTGCCGGGGCCGAACATCAGCGGCTTGCCCCACGCAGGCGAAAGTTCGGGCACGTCCGACGCGAACGCCACAATCGTCGTCGGATATCCGGGAACGCTTTCGAGGCGCACCGCAGGGATGCACAGCACCTCCTTCAACTCGACACGCTCCACTTTCGCGGCCGCCGCTGCAAATGCCCGTCGTACGGGCGCCGGATCGCCCACCAGACGAATCATGACCTCGGCTCGAGCCGCGTCGGCGATCACGTTGGGCGCCCGGCCACCTGAAATCGTTCCGATGTTCATCGTGCTCGCACCCAAAACGGAATCGACCGGCAGCGGAATTTTCCGAAACAGCTCAAGCACGTCGAGCAGCGATTCAATCGCCGATTGTCCCAGCTCGGGGTACGCCGAGTGCGCCATTCGTCCGGTCGCAATCGCCTCGTAACGCAGCACGCCCTTGCCGCCCAGCGCCAGTTTGTTTTCGGTCGGTTCGCCGTTCACCAGATATTTCGAACCGCGCGGCGTACGGGCAGCGGCCTGCGCTCCGGCGCTGTTCCGTTCTTCTCCGATTACAAACAGCAGCGCGAAATCCCGCGTGCCCGCCGCCAGCAGTTTTTCCGCAGCTACGGCCATCGCAGCGATGATTCCTTTCGCATCGCAAGCTCCGCGTCCCCAAATGTGAGTTTCGTCTTCGCGGCTCGGGAAAAATGGCGGCACAGTGTCGATGTGCGTCGACAGCGTCACGAGCGGCGAGCCCCACACAGCGAGCACATCGAATCGCCCGCCCGGCACCTCGATTCGCTCCACCGTGCCGCCGGTTGCCGAAGCAATCGCGGCGAGACGGTCGAACAGGTACGACGCCGCTGGCGCCTCATTTCCGGTGATCGACTCGATATCGACGAGCGCTCGAGTCAGTTCAAATACGTCGCTCAATGGAATTCCCTGTTACGTTTCTGCGAGTCAGAGCGGAATGAAACCGGAGCAACGTGAGAAAAACGCAGCTCGGGTTGCATCACTCCTCGATACCGCCCAACACTGGCAAAGTACAACAGCTAAGAAAACACCTGATACTAACAAATGAATGGCGCAAGTCGATTCGAACCGAAATTCAAAATGCGAAGTGGCAGCTCCCTATCGGCTTTCATGCATCGTAGTATCCGGTGCCGGAATGTGCTTTCATCCGATTCTTTTGTAAACTGTTTGCTTCACAATGAAATCAGATTCGCAAATCTCGACGGAACCGACATCGAATTCCCTGCTCGATCCGACATCCTTTACTCCCCAATTCAGCTATCGGCCCTCGAAGGCACGAGGTTCGCGCACTCTTTTCTGCGAAGGCACGTCGGTCGAGCGGATCGCAGCGGCCGTCGGCACTCCCGCGTATCTTTACAGCCGCGCCAGCATCGTCAATGCCTACGAAAAGTTGGACGGCGCGCTCGCTGGAGTTCCTCATGCCTTGTGCTACGCGGTAAAAGCCAATGCAAATCTCTCGGTCTTACGAGTGCTGGTCAAACTCGGCAGCAAGTTCGACGTCGTCTCGGGCGGCGAAGTGGCGCGACTGCGCAGGATTGGTGTGCGCGGGCGTTCGATTGTGTTTTCCGGCGTGGGAAAATCGCGGGAAGAAATTCGCGAAGCTCTTCGCTACCGGATCGGCAAAGATTCGCCGGGTATTTTCATGTTCAACGTTGAGTCCGCCGAGGAAATGGAAGTTGTGCTTAGCGAAGCTTCCAACCTGAAACGGCCGGCGCGCGCGACCAAAGACGAGCGACCCGGCGTCTCGATCCGTATCAATCCGGACGTCCAAGCGGGCGGCCATCCTCACATTTCCACCGGATACCGGCATCACAAATTCGGAATGGACTGGGCTGAAGCGCGGCGTATTTACCTTCAGCATAAAGACTCGAAATGGATTCGCTGGCGTGGAATCAGCTCGCATATTGGCTCGCAAATTCTCACCGTCGAGCCGTTCCGCCGCGCGCTGGAGCGCGTCGCGGATTGCGTCAAGGAATTGGCATCCGCGGGTATTCCGCTTCCTTGCGTCGATTTCGGCGGCGGCCTAGGCATTCGCTACACACACGAAACAGCACTCGACTTGCCGGAGTACGCGCGTGCAATCATGGAAACTCTTGGTCCGCTAAATTGTGAAGTCCTTCTTGAGCCCGGCCGCTGGCTGGTTGGCCCCGCAGGAGTGCTGCTGACTCGCGTCGTGTACATCAAGGAAAACGGCGGCAAGAAATTCGCAATTGTCGATGCAGGCATGAACGATTTGATCCGCCCGGTTCTGTATAACGCCTCTCACGCGATCTCGAAAGCCACAATTCAACCGGACGATGACAACGTTGCGACGCCGTATGATGTCGTCGGACCCGTCTGCGAGACGGGAGATTACCTTGGCCGCGACATGCCGCTTCCGAACGTACAGTCGGGCGACTTGCTGGTCGTCTGGACGGCCGGCGCGTACGGTTTTGTAGAATCTTCGAACTACAATGCCCGCCCGCGCCCCGTTGAAGTGATGGCCGACGGCAAAAAGTTCCGGATCATCCGAAAACGCGAATCCGTGAAGGACATGTGGCGGGGCGAGATCTAGGCTCTGCAGGTCGCTTGAATACGTTGCATCATTATTTCGAATGGCGCACTCGATTGACTTCAACGAATTCGTACGCTACTTTCTAGCTCTCATGAATCTGCAGGCACACGCATCGCAGCACCATCATCATCACACCCACACGTGCCTGCGGTGGTGTGACTAGCTAGTACACAAATAGCTGGAATCATCAGCCCGCTGGCGCGATAAGCCCCAGCGGGCTTTTTGTTTTTACGGGTACTTTTTTGCGGCATAGGAGAAATGGGATGGAACTCGACTTCGAAAAGGAAAACGGCCTGGTCCCCGCGATCGTTCAGGACGCGGCGAACAACGACGTGCTGATGCTCGGATTCATGAACCGCGAAGCGTATGCGAAAACGCAAGAAACCGGCTTCGTCACGTTCTACAGCCGCTCCCGCCGCAAATTGTGGACCAAGGGTGAAAGCAGCGGTCAGAAGCTGCTGCTCCGCGAACTGCTCGTCGATTGTGATCTGGATGCCGTTCTAGTGCGCGTCGAGCTGCAGGGCGAGGCAGTCTGCCACGAGGGCTACCGGAGTTGTTTCTACCGGCAAATCGCAACCGGCGGCGACGTCAAAGTGATCGCCGACCGATTAATTTCGCCCGAGCAACTGTACGGCCAGGAGAAAAAATGACGCCGCGCCTAAAACTGGGAATCCCGAAAGGTAGCCTGCAGGATTCAACCATCGAACTTTTCGCGCGGGCGGGCTGGAGGATTTCGGTCAGCTCGCGCAGTTATTTTCCTGCCAGCGACGATGCCGAAATCGAATGCATGCTCGTCCGCGCGCAGGAAATGGCTCGCTACGTCGGTAGCGGCGCGCTCGACGCCGGCATCACCGGCAAAGACTGGATACTCGAAACCAACGGAGCCGTGGAAGAAATCGCCGAACTCGTATACGCCAAATCGAGTTTAGGCCGAGTTCGTTGGGTGCTGGCCGTCGCCGAAGATTCGGCGGTTAAGTCGGTGAAAGATCTGGAGGGAAAAGTGATCGCAACCGAGGCGGTTCGCTTGACCGAAAAATACCTGGAGCGGCACGGCGTAAGCGCGCGCGTGGAATTTTCCTGGGGCGCCACAGAAGTAAAAGTTCCGCAACTCGCCGACGCCATCGTGGAAGTCACCGAAACTGGGGCGTCGCTGCGCGCCAATCATTTGCGCGTCGTCGATACCCTGCTCGAATCGGCGCCATGGTTCATCGCCAACCCGAATTCGTGGAAAGACGACTGGAAGCGGGAAAAAATCGAAAATATGGTTATGTTGCTCGATGGCGCGATCAGCGCGTACAACCGCGTCGGGCTGATGCTCAATGTCCGGCGCGACGATCTGAGCGCCGTGCTCGGCGCGTTGCCGGCGCTGCGGAATCCGACCGTGGCGCAGCTGAGTGATCCCGCGTGGGTAGCCATCAACACAATCGTGGAAGAGCGGACCGTACGGCAACTGATTCCCAAACTGAAAGCGGCGCGCGCCGAAGGAATTGTTGAGTATCCACTCAACAAAATCGTGTACTGATGCGCATACTTCCCCTCACCAATTCGGTCATCCAACGCATTCTGCGGAATCGTCGTTCGATCGACCGTGCTGCCGAACGTGTCGCCGCCCGCATCGTCAACGATGTGAGAAAGCGCGGCGATCGCGCGCTCTTTGCATGGGCTCACAAGTTCGATGGAGTCGCGCTGAATTCAAAAACTGTCCGAATCGGTCGCAGCGAACTCAAACAGGCGGAGCGGCGCGTGTCGCGAGAATTTCTCGCGGCCGTCGATCACGCCGCGCGGAATATTCGCGCACTAGCTCGACGCCAACGCCCGTCGGTCTGGAGTTTTGGCATTGAACCGGGAGTTCGCGTCGGCCAGCGCGTCATTACCGATCGATTCGGTCGGTTGCTACGTGCCCGGCGGGAGATTTTCGCTGGTCTCGACGCTTCTGATGACGGCGATTCCGGCGCAAGAAGCTGGTGTGGCGCGCATTGTCGTAGCAAGCCCCCAGCCCTCGGACGAATTGCTCGCTGTCGCGTCGCGACTGAATCTCGACATGTTTTATCGCGTCGGTGGTGCGCAGGCCATCGCCGCTCTCGCTTACGGAACGAACTCCATCGCCGCCGTCAGCAAAATCTGTGGCCCCGGCAATCGTTTCGTTACCGCCGCCAAACGTTTGGTAAGCGCCGAGTGCTCGATCGATTTGCTCGCCGGACCCGACCGAAGCGATCGTGTTCGCGGAAAATGGCAACCCGCGTTTCATCGCGGCGGACCTGCTTGCGCAGGCCGAGCACGACCCCGACGCAACGTCGATTTTCATTGCGGTGTCGGACACGCTCGCGAAAAGCGTGCGCGACGAGGTGAAGTCGCAGCTTGCGGCCCTGCCGCAGCGGAAAATCTCGCTAGAAAGTCGCTCGCGCGGAACGGCGCGATTTTGGTTGCGACGTCCGTTTCAGACGCTGCGGCCTTCATAAATCGCTTTGCGCCGGAACATCTCACTCTGGCAGGTGACGCAGCAAAGCACATCCATCGATTCACATCTGCGGGTAGCGTCTTCCTGGGCGACTGGAGCGCCCAGACATTCGGAGACTACGCCTCTGGCACCAATCACGTGTTGCCCACGGGCGGCGTGGCGCGCACTCGCGGAGGACTTTCCTGCAGCGATTTTGTGAAATGCATTTCCGTGCAGCAGATCTCGCAAACTGGTTTCCGCAGTCTTGCGCCCGTTGCGCGCACCTTCGCGCGGGTCGAAGGGCTCGTGGCGCACAGGCGGTCGGTCGAGGTGCGCCAGTGAAAGCAGCCAATCGCCAGCCAATTCGTTGTCGACGCGCCGTCGAACAGATGCGCCCCTATCACCCGCCGCTTGAGGGGCGCGACGGGAAACTGCGCCTGGACTTCAACGAAAATACGCGTGGCTGCTCGCCCACTGTGAAAAAAGCGCTGCGCCGTTTGACTTCGGATCGGGTGGCCATGTATCCCGAGCAGGAAACCGTTCGTCGCGAACTCGCGCGTCGCTCCCGTGTTTCCGCGGACGAGCTAATTCTCACGAACGGCACCGACGAAGCGCTGCATCTGATCGCTGACACCTACATCGAGCGCGTCGACACAGTTCTCATTGTCGAGCCGACATTCGCGATGTACCGCTTTTACTCAGAACTCGCAGGAGCAAGGATTGATGCGCTCCGTTACGACGCCCAGTTACAATTTCCAATGGCCGGCGTACTTTCAGCGCTGGCGAAAAAGCCTCGTGCGTTTTTTCTGGCAAATCCCAATAACCCGACGGGCAGCGTTCTCAGCGCTGCGCAACTTCGTCAAATTCTCCGCGCAGCTGCTTCCACGCTCGTGGTGATCGACGAAGCTTACTTCGAATACTGCGGCATCACAGCGTTGCCGTGGATTCGCCGCAATCGCAACTTGGTCGTCACCCGCACATTCTCGAAAGCCGCAGGCATGGCAGGCCTTCGCTTGGGATGCATTTTCACGCATCGCGACAACGCGTCCATCATGCGAAAAGCGGCGTCGCCATATCCCGTGAACGTCGCCGCGCTGGTGGCGGCTCGCGCGTCCATCCGAGATTCTGCGTTCCTACGCACGACTCTACGCGAATTCAAGCAGAGCCGGGACGCACTTGCGCGCGGGCTGGAACAACTGGGTCTAACCATTTTCTCCAGCGCCGCGAATTTCATCCTCGTCGAACTGGGCGTGCGGATGAAATCCGTCATCGAGGCGCTCGTCAAGCGCGGAATTCTGATCCGCGATCGTTCGAGCGACTTCGGCGGCCGCGGCTACGCCCGCATCACGATCGGAACAACCGCGCAAACCAGGCGCGTTCTGCGCGCGCTGAAAGAGGTGTTATGAGGAAAGCTACGGTTCACCGGCGCACGAACGAAACCGACGTGCGCATCAAAATCAATCTCGACGGACGCGGCAAAGCGCGAGTCGAAACCGGTATTCGGTTTTTCGATCATATGCTCGAGCAGATTGCACGCCACGGTGCTGTCGATCTGGAACTTACGGCAAAGGGCGACCTCGACGTCGATCAACATCACACCGTGGAAGACGCCGGCATCGCGCTCGGCGAAGCGGTAAAAAAAGCGCTGGGCGACAAACGCGGCATCCTGCGCGCTGGATACTTTGTGATGCCCATGGACGAATCGCTCGGTCTCGCAGCCGTCGATTTTTCCGGGCGCGCACGCTGCGTTTGCACGTGGAAGCCGCTGGCAACGCGCGTCGGAGATTTTCAAACCGAACTCCTGGAAGACTTCCTGCAAGCGTTCGCGCAGGCCGCATCCGCAAATGTTCACGTGAAGTTCCTGTACGGGCGTTCGTCGCATCATCAGGTCGAAGTACTTTTTAAGGCGTTTGCGCGCGCGTTGCGTTTCGCAGTCACACGCGACAAACAATTGCGGCGCGTGCTTCCCAGCACGAAAGGCGTCCTGTGAAAATCACGATCATCGACTACGGCGCGGGAAATTTGCCGTCTGTCGAACGCGGATTCGCGTCTGTCGGCGCCGAAACTGAGCGCGCCACAACCGCGGCCCAGATCCGTTCCGCGCAGGCGATCGTACTTCCCGGCGTGGGCCATTTCTCGGCTTTCGTTTCGGGACTGCGTGAACGCGGCCTAACCGAACCTCTGAGAGACGCCATCCTCTCGCGCGTTCCGGTCCTCGGCATTTGCCTCGGTATGCAGGCGGCGTACGCGCGCAGTGAAGAAGCTGCGGGCGAGATCGGACTGGGACTGATCAACGCCGTCGTGACCGCTTTGCCTACGCATGTGAAATCGCCTCATATCGGATGGAATCAGCTCCGGCGCGTGCAAAATTCCGTACTGCTGAAAAATATCTCGGACGATGCATATTTCTATTTTGCGCATTCCTTCGCCGCTTCCGCAGCGGCACCGGGCACCGTCGCCGTTTGCGATCACGGATTCACGTTCGCGGCGGTCGTCCAGCAGAATCGATTCGCGGGCGTTCAGTTCCACCCCGAAAAATCCGGCGTGGCGGGCTCACAGGTCCTGAAGAACTTCCTGGAGTTCGCGCGATGACTCTGGCGCGCCGCATCATTCCCTGCCTCGACGTGGACGCGGGCCGCGTCGTGAAAGGAGTCGAATTCGAGCGCCTGCGCGATATGGGCGATCCCGCGGCGCTAGCAGCGCGCTACAACCGCGAAGGTGCCGACGAACTTGTGATGCTCGACATCACCGCCACCCGCGATCGCCGCGCCACGTTCCTAGAATCAGTGCGTGCCGTAGCGCGAGAATTGCAAATTCCGTTCACGGCGGGCGGCGGCATCCGCACCGTCGAAGACGCGAATGCCGTATTGCGCGCTGGCGCCGACAAAGTCACCGTAAACTCCGCCGCGGTCGCCCGGCCCGAACTGATCGAAGAGCTGGCGAATCAATTCGGCTCGCAAGCCGTCGTACTCTCCATGGACGTGAAACGCCTCGGACACTCTTGGCAGGTTTTTGTGCGTGGAGGTAGAGACGCGACCAGCCTCGACGCTTTGACGTGGGCGCGCGAAGGCACAGCTCGCGGTGCCGGCGAAATCATGCTCACGTCGATCGATCGCGACGGCACCTGCAGCGGCTTCGACTGCGAACTCACCGCGGCAGTCTCCCGCGCCGTCTCCGTTCCCGTCATCGCGTCTGGCGGCGCACAATCGTTTCAGGATTTTCTCGACGTCTTCGAGCGCGGCGCGGCCGACGCAGCTCTCGCAGCGTCCGTATTCCACAGCGAAGCGCAATCGATCGGCGAACTAAAATCATTTCTCGCCGCTCGCGGCGTGCCGGTGCGAATCGTCCCATGATCATCCCCTGCATCGATCTCCAGCGCGGACGTGCCGTCCAGCTCGTGCGCGGAAAGCGTCTGGCGCTATCGGTCAGCGACATTCTCGGCCTGCTCGATTCGTTTCAATCGTATCCCGTCCTGCATGTGATCGATCTCGACGCCGCGATGCGCACAGGATCCAACTCACGCTGGATCAAGACGCTTTGTGAACGCGGCAAGATGAAAGTCCGCGTCGGTGGAGGCATCCGCTCGGTTGCGCGTGCCGCACGCATTCTCGGATGGGGCGCGGAGAAGATAATCGTCGGTAGCGCTGCGTTTCGCGGCACAAGCGGCCAGATCGACCGTAAGTTTCTCGGCGCGCTCAAGGCGCACGTCGGCCGGCGGCGAATCATGATCGCGCTGGATACCAAAGGCGGGAAAATCGCGGTGCGGGGCTGGCAGCGGCGGCTGGAGCTGAGCACGGCAGACGTGATGCCGGCGCTCGAGCCGTACTGTTCGGAATTTCTGGCGACCTACGTGGACAACGAGGGGACGATGAAGGGAACAAATCTTGCGTGGTATCGCGAATTACGCCGTGCCACAAAACTTCCAATCACCGCGGCCGGCGGCATTCGCAGCCAAAGTGAAGTCCGCGCGCTGGAAAAGATGGGAATGAACGCCGCGGTCGGCATGGCTCTTTACCGCGGCAAACTGTAAGCTGGCAAACCAACCGGCGGCAAACGGCGCCACACTCCGCGCGACCGCAAAGAGAGGCGATCTAGTACGTCCCGCGCATCTTCTTAATCCGCCGCAGCAGAATCGGCGGCACACAATCCCGCATCACGCCGCGCAGCGACACTTTTTCCTTGCGGTAAAAACTCGGCGCATAGATCGACGTGTGCGGATTCAATTCCGTTTTCGAACCCACCACCGCCGTGTGGTAATACATCACGAATCCATTGCGCGTACGTCCCTCGGGAGCGGCGATCGGCGAAGGGACGCCATGGAAATTCGTGTCCGTAATTTCAAACACGATCGTGCGGTTGAATTCCGGCTCCACTACCGCTTCGCACTTCGACGCGTCCTGATTCCACAACTCGAGCTGCCCGCCGTACTCGTGCTTCCAGTCTTTGTTCAGATAAATGATCAGCGAGAGCCGGCGCATCAGTCCGGTTTCGTACGCGGTATTGCGATCGGCGTGCACGTCGAAGCTGCCGCCGCTCGGAATCACGTGGTACCCGGCGCCCTGCAGGTACGGGTCCGGCAGCAGATTCCATATGCCGGTCATCTCCGACAGGAAATACAAAAACTTCGCCGAATTCAGAAACGACGAAAGCTCGTACCCCACCTTTCCCAGGTCCACCGCCGAGCGCAAATTAAATTGCTGGATGTGATCGTTGTCTTCGTGGACCCACTTTGCTTTGTCCATCGAAGGCTGCTCGTTCACCAGCGCGTCCAGCATCGCGCTGGGAAACAGGTTGTCGAGTAGGATGTGAGGGAACGGTTTTGCGTTCTTGTACCGCGCACTCAGATTCTCGACCGTGTCGGGCAGCGTGACCGTGTCGCTGATGTATTGCGCGATTCCATTTTGTGCGTTTGTTGGCATCGTGTTCCTGCCTATGTGGACGTAGTGAACTTATCGCTTCGGCGCCTCATCAAATGCCCGCACCATCGCGTCGTACACGGATTTCGGTTTCATGTAGATGTCAAACGGCAGCGGGCGTACTTTCGCGTTGTCCGTCCGCTTTTCGTAGCTGGAGAGCCATGTGTATTTATCAGACAGTCCCCACGTAAGTACGGCCGTCACGGACTTGTGCGCCAGTACCGCCGTCAAATACTGGTAGTAGATATTCGCAATTGTCTGGTCGCGAGTTCCCGCATCTGCCGGCAAATTCACATCCGACACGTCGAGCTCGGTGATGAAAATGCGAAGATCCATGTCGCCGACTTCCTGCAGGAATTTTTGGAATCCCGGTCCGGCAATGATGCTGCCGTGGTCACCAACGAGGTGCGACTGAATCCCGATTCCATGAATTGGAACTCCGCGCGACTTCAATTGCTTCAGCATCGCAACCATCGACCGGCGTTTGGATTCGCCTTCTGGCGTTTCCTCTTCCAGCCAATTTTCATTCCACATCAAATGCGCATGGGGATCGGCGGCGGCGGCAGTACGGAATGCCATCTCGATATAGTCGGGGCCGAGGAATTTCAGCCACGGGCTGTTGCGCAAACCGTCGGGGCGGTTGTCCTTCGGATTCATCACTTCGTTCACCACGTCCCACGATTCCACTTTGCCGGCGTACCGTCCCATCACCGTATTGATGTAATCGGTGATGAACGGCTTGGCGTTCGAAGCGTTTATATTCCGGTAGAACCATCCCGGCAGCGATTGATACCAAACCAGCGTATGCCCGCGGAACTTGATGTTGTTTTGCTGCGCGAAGTTGACCAGGAAATCCGCGCCGGAGTAGTCGTACGTTCCTTGCGTCGGCTCGATCTTGTCCATCTTCAGTTCGCTTTCCGGCACCATGATCGAGCACTGCTGGGCGAACAGCTGCGCATACTGCGGATCGTGCTTCATGATAGAGCTGTGGGCCGCCGCGCCAAACAGAATCCCCTTCGATCCCGCGATGTCGCGAAGCACCCGGCCGTCGGCCGGTGCCGGACCAAGCCCCTTCATTTCCGAAATCCAACGAATGGATGATGCCGCCGGCAGAATTCCCGCGGAAGCCGCCACGGCTCCGGCGCTGGATAGAAAAGTTCGTCTCGAAAGTTTGTTCATGATGGCGCTGCCTCCAGAATGATTTGAAAGCTTAGTGTATTAAGTGCACCGGGGCTGGAAGGGCCATTTTACCTTACTGAGCGGCTTGAAGCTCGGATGCTTTGCGATGTCCCCACTTCATGATGGGCTTCTCATAGAAGCGAAACGACAGCCAACTTACCGCAACCGATAGAGCGAACGTAATCGGCGAGAGCCTGTGCCTGTAGGGATAGCCAATGGCGACGCCGAATCGGTCCATGGCTCTCATCACGATGGGATGAAACAGATAAAACCCGTAGCTGATCGCTCCCAGAAAAACGATCGGCCGCCACGACAGCACGCGGCTCACCCACGAACCGGGATGAAAATACACGGCCGCGAGAAAGAAAAAACAGAAAGCCACGATAAGCGAATATCCAAATGCGTTGAACCACCAGGAGTTCGTTTCGCGCTGAAAATACGGCCGGGTGAACAATGCCGCCAGCAAAACAAACAATCCCAGCGCGAACTTCCCCGACCACTCCACGAGAACTTCGGTCGAATTCGTATCTTCCACCAGAATCGCCAGCAAACTTCCCGCGGCCAGTCCGTCCAACCGAAGAGGCGTCAAATAATAAACGGGCAGATACGTCGACAGGAACGGGGTGATCGCTCCTCGCAAAATCGGTTCCAGGATGATAGCCCCCACCAGCAGTCGTATGAGCTGCGTTCGATTGAGGTAGCGAATCGCAAACGGCCATATCAGGTAGAAGTGCTCCTCAATGGCAAGCGACCACAAAACGCCCAGCGGGTTTCCGTGGTTGGGGTGAAACGTCTCCGCAAAGTTTGCGAGGAACAGCGCGTAGTAAAGCCCCACCTGCCGCCACGGCACCGCATAGACAAAACCGGCCCCGATAAAACAAAAAACCAACGGCGGCAGGATTCGAGTCGCCCTCTTGATATAAAAAGGCGCCCAAAATGACTTGTTGGTTCGATCGCGCCTCAGGATTCCGGTAATCAGAAATCCAGACAGCACGAAGAAAACATCCACTCCGAACCATCCCTGCGGAAAGCCCATATCGTGATGAGCGAACACGGCAAGGATCGCGAAGGCCCGGATACCATCTAGTCGAGAAAGTCGCATTATCAGGAAGTTTTGTTTTGCTGCGAAAAAAAGCAGCTCGCCCGTCGGCGATCGACTCGCGAACGATCAATCTCTTCGGGAAAAAAGCCGGCGCAGCGAAGTCCGTAACGGCCGGGACAAAATCCAGTTCCCGACGTATAGGGCCAAGTCGATCGGCTTCGGGCTGCCGAACTTAAACATCGCGCTGGTCATCGGCGTGAACGCGTCCCACGCCTGCTGCGACGACGCCTCACCCGCAAGGTGCGTCGCAAGAAACCCGGAATACGCCCGCCGCGTGATTAATGGCCGCACTCCGTTGACCCAGTCGAACGACCTTTTCCAATCGTAGCTTTTTACGATCGTCGCCCGATTTTCTTCCAGATACCAGATTGCGAGCGGCTCATCGACGAATTTCACGGTCACGTCCTGTCGCGCTCCGATCCGCACGTACCAATCGGTGTCCTGATGCTTTGGCAGGCCTGCGGTAAACGGCACCTGCCGCATCAGTTCCCGCGTCACCAGCAGCATCGAGGTTTGCAGCTGGCCTTCACCGCGAAACCACGAGTTTCGCGCCAAAACATATTCGCTTAACGGTTCGCCAACCGCCGGAAACCGGGTGGGCCACACATAGTCGCGTGTGGGTGTTCGCCCGATAACCTTGCACGCAATCACCTGGAAGCTGTTTTGTGGAGCCGGCGTCGCAAGCGCAATCTGCTTGGCGATTTTGGTCGGTAGCCACTCGTCATCGTCATCCAGGAACGCAATCCATTCGCCGGATGCTTCGCGGACACCTACGTTTCGCGCCTCCGATCCGCCGACACTCTTTTCCAATTCGATGTATCGGAGGCAAGGGTCCTGAATCGCGCGGAGGGCTTCAACAGTTGAAGCGTCCGGCCCGTCGATCACAACCACGATTTCAATGTGCTGGTAGGTCTGCGCGAGCGCGCTTCGTACCGCCCGCAGCAAAAGGTCGGGCCGGTTTCGAGTGGGGATTACTGCGGTGACCAGCGGCTCGGTCATAAGCTCGATTTGAAGGTCGCGAACCTCATCGTTTTGCGGCCATCTCGTCTGCGTGCCTGGAAATCACACCTTCGTAAATCTGTTCCAGTTTCGGAGTCTGTTTTCTCAGGTCGAACTTTTGTTCGGCACGCTCGCGGCCCGCGTGGCTGAAACGATCACGCGTATCCGGATTCTTCAGTAAGAGCAGAATAAATTCAGATAATTTTTTCCAGTCGCCCTCGGGCACCAGAAATCCAGTCTCGTTGTGCAGCACCGCCTCGCCGGTTCCGCCGCTCGAAAAGCTCACAACTGGCATGCCACACGCTTGCGCCTCGGCGAGCACCATCGGCAACCCTTCCGCGTCTCCGTCGGACGCCGTCACACTCGGCACACAGAAAACCGAAGCCTTCTGCATCCATTCGATTACGACCGCGGGCTTTTGCCGCCCGAGGAACTGATATTTTCGCAAAGATTGCTTCGCAGCCGCTTCTAGCGCTTCCCGTTCAGGTCCGTCACCGATGATCACGAGTTCGGCGTCAGGAAATGACTGCTGAACCAACTCCATCGCTTTAATCAGTAGCGCGCCGCCTTTCTTTTCCACGAGCCGCGCCACAAACAACACTTGCGGGCCGCGCGCAGGATTCACCGGCGGCACAAACTTCTGGAGGTCGACTCCGATGTGATGAACGGTGATTCGATCGGCGGGATATCCCTGCCGTTCGACTTGTTTGCCGATGAAATTCGAAACCGCGATGAATAGGCTGGCGCGATCCCGCAACGACGCCCTACGCCTCAGATAACGCCGCCCGTGTCTCGTCGTTTGGAGCGCTTCGTCCGTGAGCGTTGCATCGTAGCCGTGAAACGTTACGATCAGCGGAATTCCCAGGTTCGCCACGATCGGCAGTGCCTCGCAGGCGTCAGGAGCGAAGTGCGCGTGCAGCAACGACGGATTCACCGCTCGCAGAGCATTCAAACATTCCGCGCCCGGACCAAGAAATCGGAAGCGGGCTTCCTTCACGATGCCGGTTACCCCGCCCTGGTTCGCGATCCACGA
Source organism: uncultured Acidobacteriota bacterium (assembly GCA_963719065.1). Lineage (GTDB taxonomy): Bacteria > Acidobacteriota > Terriglobia > Acidiferrales > UBA7541 > Palsa-295. The sequence goes on from CAVRAM010000002.1 coordinate 745,571, forward strand.
CGACTCTGCTGGAATATCCAAACCGGCTACTTTCCGCAATCCGACGAAATAAGGCCGGAAGCTTTGCATTGCGCCGGTTTGCGCTTGTATGAAAGTTTCGGAAAACGGCAAGAGCCAAGAACGAAAAATCAGCGCGGTTGGCGCGGTTTCATTGTTCATCGAGTGTTTCGGGTTGGTGCTAGTTTGCCGCAGCGTATTCGGCACTCAGCGATTGTTGCCGGCTGTAACTCGGCGCAAGAACCCTGGATTGAATCAGCGCGACGTAAATCGACACGAATGGCAGCCACAAGAATGCTCTGGAGATCAACAAGTTGCTCTCCGTTAGATTAAACAAGACGAAATAAACCACAAACATCAGCGGCCAAGCGGAAGCTGCGATGGAATCATCCTTCACCGCCGCCAGCGCCAGCCGGATCATTTTTGCGAGTCCGTACAGAAACACCATCAAGCCAACGATCCCCAGGTCCAACGTCAGGTCCAGGTATCCGTCGTGGGCGTGAGAGGGCATTTCACCCATTGAGGCAGCGGCCGCAACCTTGACCGTTTCCGGCCCTGGTTTCGGCCAAAACACTGAATACCCGTAGCCCCAAACCGGATGCTGTTTGACTGCATCCACCACTGCAGTCCAAAGCTTCGTGCGACCAGAGAGAGTGGGGTCCTTTCCGAAAACTCCCGCCACTGCGCCGTAGTTTGCCGCCACGAGTACCAACGCGAGAACCAGCGGAACGAGCAGCACCACCCACAGAGGGACGGTTCTCCGCGTTCGAACGCGCAGTACATAAATGCACGGGTACGCTGCGAGACATCCGATCACCGCCAGCAACGCCGTGGAGGAATCGGAGAAAATCAGTAGCGCGGCTGCAGCCAGCAAAATTCCGATCCGAACGAACGTGGGTCCAAGCTTTGGCCTCGCGAAAATCAGGAACACCATCCCGAAGCCGATCACTCGACCAAGTGAATTTTTGTGGGAGAAGACGCCTTTCCACGCGCCGTTGTGGAGGTCGTGCGAAATTCCGTAGTCTGGCGCAATGAGAATCACCAGATAACTGACGATAATCATGTAAAGCAACGCCCAGCCGAACAGCTGAATCTGCTCTTCCCATTCAAAATTTGCGCCCAGATAGATTCCGAACAGTGTGAACGCCGCTAGGATCACGGCGCGTCGGAGGGTGAACGTCGGTTCGTAAGACCAAGCCGCGGACGCAGCAGCCAGACCGCATAGAACGATCAGCCAAGGCACGGAACGAAGCGCGTTGAGTATTCGCTTGCCGTGTACCGCAACCAGGAAAGCCAAAATCGGAAATACCACGATCTGGATGACGATGTTGAATCGATTGGCGTCCGCGCTGCCCTGCCCCTCAACTGTGTTGGTGGGAAGAATGGCGCCGGCGAACGCGATAATTGACGCGACGACGAATATTTTTTCGAATCGCTCAAAGGCTTTCGACTCGAGGAACGATGTGGTTTGCATATGTCAGCACCTTCCGTACGGTTCAACCGCTTCCGAAGGCCGCGACCGCCGTGCGCGCGGCAAACTGCAACCAGCAGGGAGATCTAGGCGACGTCCGCCATTTCGGTTTCGCGAACGATGATCGGCTCGGCAATCGCGTGCCGCTCTTTCTTGATGAGCGTGGTCAGCACAACCCAATTGGCGATGCCCAGAAAGCCGTCGGTCATCAAGCTCGACCAGGCCGCGCCGCGCCAGGAGAACATCGGAATCATGAAAACGTTGAGCCCGAAATTCAGGCCCGCGGCCAGCAGCTGGCACGTGGTGCGGTAGCGCTGGTAACCGGCGCCGGTCAGCGCGTCGCCCGCGCTCAGATGAAACGTGCGAAATGCCGGAATCAAGCACAGCCATTGCAGCGCCGAAACGCTGTTTTCGAAGCTCTTTCCCACGATCAGCGGGATGAATCGCGCGGTCAAAAACATGCCGGCGGCGGCCACCAGGGCAAACGGCAGCGTTTTTTTCAGCACTTGCTTGGTGAAGGCGATGCTGGCATGCGCGCCTTCCGCGCCCTTTTGGCAGAACTTCGGGAATGCCGCGGAATGCAGCGCGCGGATCGGCGCGCAGCTGATGTCGATCACCTTGTATGCCATCGAATAAATTCCATTCGCGGCAGACATTCCGTAGTGGCTCAACATCGTTTTGTCGAGGTCGTTGTAAACCGAGGTGGTCGAGCACGCGAACGAGAATCCGATTCCCTCGGCGGCGCTTGACACGACCAGCTTCGGGCGGAACACCGGTCGGCCGATCAAATACGTGACCGCCGAAATCGCCATCACCGCGGAAATCGCAGATACAATCACCGACGTGGTGGCCCACTGCATCACCGTCGCGTGGCGCAGCACCAGCATCAGGATGCCAACGGCCACCAGACGCGTGATGTTGGTCAGCGTGGTCAGCGTCGCCGTCCATCGCAAATTTTCAAACGCTTGGAATGCCTGGCCCGCGCATTCCGCCAGGCGCGCGCAGGTGCACTCGCCCAGCGCAATCAGCACGATGATCGACGCGCTCGACGGCCCGACGATCCACTTCCCCACGATTTTCAAGATCAAAATGACTACGAAACCCACGCTGAACGTGGTGAGAATTACGTTGCCCCAGTATTCCGCGAACTTGGCGCGATCCTGGCTTACGTGGCGCAGCATCACCAGGCCCGACCCCATCGTGCTGTACTGGCTGGCAATTGAAACCAGCGCGAAAGCGCCGACGAACACGCCGTATTGCTGGCTGCCCAACAGGCGCGCCAGCAATATGAAATACGCCGCCTGCACGAAGAAACTCATGCCCTGCCCCAGGAACATCCAGCTGGCGTTCCGGGCGAGGCTGCCTTCTTTGAATGACGAGAAAAGTTTCATGCGGCTTCGGAAAGCGAATCGATCAACTGCTGATAGCGCCGGTGAATTTCCGGCCAGCGATACCGTTTCTGAAAAGTATTGTAGCCCTCTTCGGCTAGCTGATGGCGTTTTGCCGGATCGACGATTAACAATTCGATAGCGTCGGCGAGCTGTGTGGCCGAACCCGGTTCCACCAGAATTCCGCCGCCGTCCTGAAAAATTTCAGGAATGCCGCCGACTTTCGTCGCAACCACGGGCAGCTTCGTCGCCATCGCTTCCACGTTCACCATGCCGAAAGGCTCATCCCACACCGAAGGCGTGCAGAAAATTGTCGCGTTTCGGTACTCTTGCGCCAGCGCGTCTCCGATCACGTAGTCGCCAAACTCTACACTCGACGGCTTGTTTTTCTTCAGCTCGGTCAAGTAGCTCGACGAAGAGCGGTACCCGAAATCCACGCTACCGATGATCCGCGCCGAAACGTCGACGCCTTTCTTTTCCAGCAGGCGCATCGCCTCAATCAGCACGTGAACGCCCTTGTCAGGAACCAGCCGCCCCACAAACAAGACCACAGGTTTGTGCGCCCCTGCGTAATTTCCGTTTCTCGACGGGTAGAACGACTTTTCGTCCGCGCCGTTCGGCACGACTTCCGCTTTCGGCACGTTTGGAAACAATCCGCGCGATTGCGATCGCAGGAAATCACTGCAAAATGCAAACGCGTCGACGTTTAGGCGTTTGCGGTAATTCGGCGGCACTGAAAGTAAATGCGAATTGTGCATATGCAGCACGACTTTGTTGCCCGTCTTCCTGCAGACATCGCTCATCGCAAGCCCGAAGTCCGGTCGGTTGTGGACGTACACAACATCGTCTCGATTCAACTTGGCAACAAACTCGCGAAACACTCGTTTCAAAAACGCGACCCGCAAATCGATCAGCAATCTCGACCGGAATATTTTCGAGAATCCCAGATATTTCTGGATGCCTTCCAGAATCACTACGCGATCTTTGGGGAATCCGTAACTGTCGTCCGCCGAGGGACAAACGATGATGCTGGCCGGATCGTCGCGCAGTGCGTTCGCAGCCCATCGCGATAGAGCGCCTCCGAATTCGAGCGAGAACGGCTCCGTCTCAGACATCACATGGTAAACCTTAGGCATCGGCTGGCGAGAACTGGATTGAGCGGTAACGGAACATGTGCGATTTAATCAGCGACTTGACCAGCGATTTGCCGACTGAGCGATCAACGCTGCGTTCATCGCGAACTGCGTGTTCCCACCGGATGCGAGTCGAGTTTCGGATGCTCCATCACTGCGGACATGTGTTCGGGCACGCCTGGTGCGCGGCCGATGCTGTGATAGATCAAGCCTGCCGCAGCCATCTGACTGGGCTGATACAAATTGCGGCCGTCGATGACGATAGGATATTTCAGCAGCGATCGCACTTTGGCCAGGTCGAGCGTGGCAAATTCTTTCCATTCGGTCAGGATCAGCAGCGCGTCGCATCCTTTCGCGGCGTCGTAAGCGTCGGTCGCGTACGTAACGCCGGTCTTCGGCAGCACTTCCTGCGCGCGTGACGTGGCCGCAGGATCAAACACGCGTACCTGCGATCCGTCTTTCAGCAGCGTCTCGATGATCGCTAGCGCCGGCGACTCGCGGATGTCGTCCGTATCGCCCTTGAACGCCAGTCCCAGCACGCCCAGCTGTTTTCCGCGCAGCGTCCACAGCGCGCTGCGGATTTTTTTCAGAAAGCGCCGCCGTTGCTCGTCGTTGATGCGAATTACCTCTGACAGCAGACTGAAATCGTAGCCGCATTGCATCGCGACGGCGTGAAACGCCTGGACGTCCTTCGGGAAGCACGAGCCTCCGTATCCGATGCCCGCGTTCAAAAACTTGGACCCGATGCGCGAATCCGACCCGATTCCAGCGCGAACTTGTTGAATGTCCGCGCCCACCGCTTCGGAAATATTCGCGACCGCGTTGATGAACGAAATCTTCATCGCCAGAAACGCATTCGAAGCGTGCTTGATCAGCTCCGCGCTCTTTGCGTTGGTCACAATGATTTCGGCTTTCGGGCGCACCGGACCTTCGATTTTGATTGCGTCGGGTTGCCCGTAGTAGGTGCCGCTGGTGAGCGGCAGATAAATGTCCTGCATCAGCTTCGAACTGTTTTCATCGTCCACACCCACCACGATGCGGTCGGGATACAGGAAATCGGCCACCGCCGTTCCTTCACGCAGGAACTCCGGGTTCGAGGCGACCGAAAAGAAGCCCGCCTTCGCTCCGTTCATCAGCAGCGTCTTGCGCAGCGATTCGCACGTCCGCACCGGCACCGTGCTCTTTTCCACGACCAACGTCGGCTTGTCGATCGCCGCCGCAATTTCGTACGCCACCGCTTCCACAAACGACAGATCCGCTTCGCCGGTTTCCGATTGAGGCGTACCGACGGTGATAAATACCGCGTCCGCTTCCTTCACGGATTTCGCGACGGACGTCGAAAATCGCAGGCGGCCGCCGCGGTGACGCTTCAGCAATTCGGGGAGGTGGTTTTCGTGGATGGGCACTTCGCCGCGCTCCAGCGCGGCGATCTTCGCGCTGTCGTTATCCACTGAGATCACTTCATGGCCGATCTCCGCGAAGCACACCGCCGAAACGAGTCCTACATAGCCAGAGCCGATTACCGCAATCCGCATACTTGCCTCCAATTCAAATTGAAAATCTTAGCTGACCGGGCCGTTGCCGCTTACAGGTTCGGCCTTACGGCGCGTCGAACTCATCCATTCTTTCGCCACGACTCGAAAAACCGTCCACGGCTCGAGCAAATATCGTCTCCACAACCGGCTCGGCTCCACGATCAAGCGATACAGCCACTCGAGCCCGATCTGGCCCAACCAACGAGGCGGCGTGGCCAGTTCGCCGGCGACGTAATCGATCAACGCGCCGCAGCAAAAAACGGTGTTCGACTGGATGGCGGCATGATTTTCCAGCACCCACACTTCCTGCCGCGGCATGCCCATTCCCACCAGCAACACGTGCGGTTGGTACCGCGCAATTTTCTCGAGCACTGCCGCGTTTTCCGCTGCATCGCTCGACGAATTGAAATAACCGTCGTGCACTTCAATTTGCAGCGCGGGATGTTGTGCGCGCAAGATCGCAGCGCCTTTCTCCGCCACGCCGGGCTTCGATCCGAGATAGAAAATTCGCCAACCCTCGGCACTCGCGCGCTCGACCAGCGTCGGCAGCAAGTCTACATATCCGGTCCGATCCTTGCGCTGAAGAGGAACTCCCAGCAACCGCCCGATCGCGACTAGCGACATGCCATCCGCGTGCACGAAATCCGCCGACGCGTAGAACTGCCGCATCTTCGGTTCTCGTTGCGCTTCATACAGCCCGTGCAAATTGTGATGGCCGATTACAAACCGCTTGTTGTCCGCAACCGTTTCCGCCACCAGCGACACCAAATCGTCCTTGGTGAGCGCATTCACAGGAAGGCCCAGCATCGAGTAACGCGGAATCAACATATCTGCAGATTTTGAACTCATTCGGTCAGTGCGGCTCAATTGTTTTTCTGAATTTAGTTAGAAGGAACTTCGAATGACGAATATGCTGACCGCGACCGCGGCGTCAACAGAGGTCTCGAAGATGCGCTGCTTGCGTTACGCGGCGCCAAAACCCTTCAGAACTGCGGGAATGGTCCGAGCCAGAATTTTCAGGTCCAGCCACAGCGACCATTTGTCGATGTACTGCATATCCATTTCCATCCACTGTTCGAATGGAATCGCGTTGCGGCCGTGAATCTGCCACAGGCAGGTAATCCCAGGAGGAACGCTGAATCGCCGGCGCTGCCAATCCTCGTTGAACAATTGATAATCGCGCACAGACATTGCTCGCGGACCCACCAGGCTCATGTCGCCCAGCAGTACGTTAAAGAGCTGCGGCAACTCATCAATGCTCGTCTTGCGCAGGAATCGGCCGATCGGCGTGATCCGCGGATCGTTTTTAATTTTGAAGACAGGCCCGGTCATTTCGTTCAGGTGCAGCAGTTCTTCCTGAATGCGCTCTGCGTCCGGCACCATCGTCCGGAATTTGTACATCGTGAAATGCCGCTTGTTTAGGCCAACGCGCTTCTGGCCGAAGAAAACCGGTCCGGGCGAGGTCATCTTGATCAGCGCCGCCACGCACAGGAACAGCGGCGACAGCACGATCAAAACAATCGTCGAGACGATCAGGTCGATCGATCGCTTGAACAAAAACGCCCAGCCTTCCAGGCCGCTACCATGCAATGTGAGCTGCGGAGTTCCGTCCACCACTTCGGCGCGCGGGCGGGCAATCTTCAAATTGAAAATGTCGGAATCGAATCGCAGCAGAATTCCGTGCTGTTCGCACAGATTGGCCATCTGCGCGGCGTGCTCGTAAAACGATCGAAGCGGCAGATAAATGGCGACTTCGTCCACAACGTTGCGGCGCAAGAACTCAGCCAGCCCGTCGTAGTTGCAGGCGATCTTGTATCCCGTTGCACGGAACGCGCTCAGGCCGTCCCATTCATCGTCCACAAAGCCGAGCAGGCGGCAGCCGCGTTCCGGTGACGCTTCGAGCATCCGCGCAAAATCGACGGCGCGCGAATTCGTGCCCAGGATCAGCACGTGATGCAGATTGTGGCCGCGGCGCCGAGCGCTCGCCAGCCAATAACGGAGCAGCAGCCGCGAAGCCACCACGGCGATCGAGCAGATCAGCCAGAAAATTCCCAGGAAGCCCGCGTTGATCAGCTTCACTTTGAAGAAAATCGAAATCAGCGCCAGACACGCGGTGGAAAGCAGAACGGCTTTGAATCCGTCTCCCACTTCAGCCAGCTTGCCCGACAATCGTTTCGACTCGTACAAGCCGCACAGCGAAAACATTCCATGGCACAAAATCAGTATGATTACGAAAATTGCGAAATTCGAAAGCTTCACTCGCATCGAAAACAGGCGCTGCAAAGAAGCGCCCTGCGTAAAGTAGGCCGTCAAGGCAAACGACAGCACCACGATACCCGCGTCGAACAATTTAAGCGTGTTCAGGAAAAAGCGACGCTTTACTTCGTTCACCGTTCTCTCTCTTCGGGCCGGGATAGCGCGAATTTATTTCGTGAAAAACATGCACCCAGTAAGAAGAAATCACATGCAGCCGCGCGGTGGGCTAAATCGCTTCGACGTCGAAGCCCGTAATTCGCACCGCGAGCGACCGCTGGATCAATTCCACCGACACCACCAACGTTTCATCCCCATTCACTGCCGTAAGAATTCCTTCCAGTCCGTCCAGAGCCCCACCCCTGATCCGGATTCGTTTCCCCACATTCAGGTACAAATGCGGGTTGTACGGAATCTTCTGCTCGATGATCGTTTGAATCCGTTCGATCTGCCGGTCGGGGATCGGGATCCCCAGTCCCCGCGTGCCCACAAAATTCTTTACGCCGCTGGTTCGCAGAACCGAAAGCCTCGATTCCGCAGTAGCCGCTACTCGCACGAAAACGTATTGGGGAAAGAGCGGCAACTCCACCAGCTGTTGCCGGTCACTCCATTTGCGCTTTTCCGCAAACAACGGCAGAAACGCCTGCACTCCCTTTTCGTGCAGCTCGGCGCGAACTTTCTTTTCGTACCGACCGCGCGTTTGCACCGCAAACCAGTGCAACCGCTCGGGCATCAGCGCCGCATTCTCGTTAAGGACGCTGTTCGGAGTAGATTCAAGCCCGACCATAGACACGGCTCCGCACTTTGAGTCCCATTGACCGCCAAAAAATCAGAATCCCCGCGAACAAATTGCGTAAAACAGTGCTGCGAATTTCTTACAGCAGGTTGTACAGCGATTCCGGAATAGGAAAGGTGCGCTTGTTCAGCACCGCGCCCAGCACTCGAATCTGCGTCGCGCGCAGAGTCTCCGCTACGCGCAGAGCCGATTCACGCCGTGTCGCGTTCGCTTCCAGCACCAGCACCAGGCCGTCGGAAATCTGGCCAAGCGCGATCGCGTCGGAGTATTCATTCAGCGGCGGCGCATCCACCAGCACGTAATCGAACTCTTTCCGCAGCTCGGCGATTCGCGCCTTCATCCGGTCAGACGTCAACATGCTCGACGATCCCGCCGGCATCGACCCACAGGACAACAGCCACAAATTTCCAGGCGTCAGCGGCTTCGCGTAGCTCTTCACCGGGCCTTCCATCTGCAGCGCGTCGGTCAGGCCGTGGTGATTCGTCACGCCAAAAATCTCCGGCAGGCTCGGCGTCCGCAGGTTCGCGTCGAGAATGCAAACCGTTCCTTGCGTATTGTCGGCAAGGATCTTCGCGGTCTGCGCGCAGATCTGGCTGCAGCCGTTGCCATGATCGATTCCGGCAAACACCACCACCTTCGGCGGTTCCACGCCCTGCGCCAGAAACACCCGCTGCACAAGCTTCTGCGATTCCTCGCGCGTGAGCTTGTCGATGTTCAGCTCGGCTGGCACGTACGCGTTGCCGGTGATCGGCGAAGGCGCGTAGTTGCGCTTTGCGGGAGTGGTCGAGACGTTCAAGTTCATCTCGGCCTGTTGGATCAATTCAAAGTTCTTGCTCATTGTTTGGTCACCTCTGCGGCATGTGGCGCCGCGGGATTCGACTCATTCGAATTTTGCTGCACGATCGGAATTCGAAGCTTTTGTCCGGCCTGGATATGGTTCGGATCGCGCAGCCACGGATTCATCATCCGGATGCGATCGACGATCATCTGGTCGTAATGTCCGTACTTTTCCATGCTGATGCTGTACAACGTGTCGTTATCATGCACCGCGATCAAACGCGTGTTCGCCGAATCGATCGCCGCGAAATCGTCTGAGACCGGCTTCGATTCCGCTTTCGCATCGGGCGCCGTCACGACCGGCGTTTCCTTCACATTCGCATTCGCTGCGTTCGTCGAATCCACCGTGGCTGGCGCAACGGTCGCGGGCGCTGCGACCGCTGGCGCCGGCGTCGATACCGCAGGCGCGGATGCCGGTACTACAGCGGCAGACTTTCCGTCGTTGCTTGCCTTCGCGCTCCAATTTCCGCGAATCGAAGACCAGCTGAGCGCTCCGGCGATCAGCAGCGCTGCCGCAACCGCAGCCTTCGCGACCCACGAACTGAATATCGAGGGCGTCGCGCGCTGTGAGAACGCCGGCGACTCAAGAGCAGCTCGCGGCTGTACTGGCGCGGGTCCGGGCGCATCCTCAAACAGCGGCGCCAGATCCAGGTCTGCCAGCACTTCCTTGATCACGTCGCGATCGATCGTTTCCTGCTTGCGAACGCAGCCGA
>CAVRAM010000003.1:0-124716 GCA_963719065.1 uncultured Acidobacteriota bacterium
TAGGTAGTGTTCGACAGTGTTAAACAGTGGTGAGGCGGCCAGCGAGTGCAGACTTCGGCGAACACTCTCGGCACACAACATTTAGATCCTTATGCTTCGCGGCAACTATCTCGGCACAGTCGACGAAAAGGGCAGAATGAAAATTCCTGCCGACTTTCTGGCCGAGCTGCGCAAAACAGGCACCAAGTTCTACGTGACCAGCGAGACGGGTGGTTTCGCCAAGATTTACCCCATGAAAGCCTGGGAAGAGATCGAAAAGAAGCTCGCCAAAGTTTCTTCTCACAACCGGGCCAAACAGAAATTTCTGGCTCGCGCGAATTATTACGGACAGGTCGTCGAGGTGGATGGGCAAGGGCGCTTGCTGATTCCACCGGTGCTGAGGGAATCGGCGGAGATGAAGGGGGAAGTGGACGTTCAGGGGCAGCTTACTTACCTGGAAGTCTGGAACCACTCCCGATTCCTGGAACAGTTGAGTCGTAACCCCATCACGGCGGAAGACGAAAAGGAACTGGAAGGTCTGGGAATTTAAGTTTTGACCGTACTGCATACGCCGGTCCTGCTGGACGAAGTTCTGGACTGGTTGCGAATCCGGCCCGACGGCTTTTATGCGGATGTGACGGTCGGAACGGCGGGTCATACGCTGGAAATTGCAAAGCGGCTGACCACCGGACGGGTTTTAGGTTTGGATCGCGACCCGCAAGCGCTGGCGATTGCGCGGGAGCGGTTGGGGCCGCATGAGCGGCAGGTGACTTTGGTGCACGCGGAATTTTCACAGCTCGGCGAAGTGGCGGCGGCCAATCAGTTTCCGCCGTTCGACGGAATCATCGCCGACCTGGGGATTTCCACTCTCGAGCTCGACAGCCCTGAACGCGGATTTTCTTTCCGCTGGGCCGCCCATCTCGATATGAGGATGAATCCCGACAATCCGCTTACCGCGGACGAAATTGTGAATCACTGGTCAGAAAAAGAGCTGGCCAATCTCCTCTACAACAACGCCGAGGAGAGAGATTCCTACAGAATCGCCAGGGCGATCGTGCGTGCGCGGCCGATCCGCGATACCGAACACCTGGCAACGGTTGTGGCAGGGGGCCGAAAAGCAAGGGGAAGGCAGAGACTGCATCCCGCGACAAAAACGTTTCTGGCGCTGCGGACAGCGGTGAATCGAGAAGAGGAGGAACTCGGGCAGTTTCTTTCGCGGACCCCTGCCACTTTAAATTCAGAAGGACGGTTGATCGTCCTCAGCTATCACTCACTGGAAGATCGTGTGGTGAAGCATTCCTTTCAGGACCTGGCTCGCTCCGGCGGCTTCCAGGTGCTGACCAAAAAAGTCATTCTTCCCGGCGACGCGGAAATCGCAAACAATCCGCGCTCCCGGAGCGCCAAGATGCGCGTTCTTGAAAAGTCGGCGACGGCAGATAGCCAGGCGCCCCAGGTGCAGTGATGACTGAATACCTCACCGTAAAACGAATCGATAATTCGCGTCTGGTGCGCCCGATGGCCCCGGCCCGCGTGAAAGATTACTGGCGCCGCGTAGGTGTCGGCTGCGCCATGGCGGCCTGCCTGTTGTTCTACGCCTGGCAGCATTTCGAATGCATTCAACTCCGCTACAAAGTCGCGCAACTCCAGTCCGAGCGCGCCGAAGCAGCCGAGCTGAACCTACGGCTTCACTCGGCGGTGGCGCAGCTGGAATCTCCTGGGCGCGTCAACACCATCGCGGAACGCGATCTGGGTCTGGATGTTCGCGCACCCGGCGAACCGGCCGATTTTTCTGGCGCGCCCGAACCGGTCGTGGCTCAGGTCCGCACCGTGGCCATTTCGCAACGCCAGTAACGCGGCCCGTTTTCAATTTCATCTGAACTGGAACTGGAATCAGTACTCATGGCGGGCCGCCGTTTGCGGGTCCGGTTTGGCGGCGCCTTTTGACTGGCTGCCATCGAAGCGTTTCGTAAGCCAGGGCGGAATCCATGGAGCAGCGCAGCCCGCGTCTCCGCTGGTTGTTGATCTGGATTGTGGCGGTGGTTTGGATGGCGGCTGTTCTCGGCCGTCTGGGTTACCTCCAGCTTTTCTGCTATAGCGATTACTTCGCCAAAGCCCAGCATCAGCAGCAGCGCACATTCGAACTCAGTCCCACGCGCGGGCCGATCTACGACCGCAAAGGCCACGTGCTGGCCGAAAGCATTCCCATGGATTCGGTTTTCGCCGATCCCGCCGACGTAAAAGATTCCGCCATGGTCGCGCGCCTGCTCTCTCGCGTTCTCGATGTTGCTCCGGCCGACCTCGAACAAAAAATCAACGACGCCACCAAACCCGTTCGCTTGGCGAAAAAACTTTCGCCCGAAGCGGTCGATCGCATTCAGAGCATGAATTTGAAGGGCGTCTTCTTCCAGAAAGAAAATCGCCGCATCTACCCGCAGCATGAACTCGCCGCCGCCGTGGTCGGCTACGTGGACACCGACGAGAAAGGCGCCGGCGGCATCGAGCACTCACTCGACAAATCGATTCGCGGCAAACCCGGACGCATCATGATGATGTCCGACGGCAAGCGCCGCTTCTACGATCCGCACGAAGCCGCGCCCGATCCGGGCGCTGCCGTGGTCCTCACCATCGATCAGACGCTGCAATACATCGCCGAAAAAGAACTCGCCGCGGAGATGAAGTCCAATCACGCGCTGAACGGCACGGTCGTCATTCAGGATCCCAACACCGGCAACCTGCTCGCCGTCGCCAACTCTCCGGTCTTCGATCCCAACGATCCCGGAAAATATTCGGACGACGACCGCATGGATCGCGCCGTCACCGCGGCCTACGAACCCGGCTCCACATTCAAAATAATCACGATGGCCGGCGCCATCGAGCGCGGCCTCACCCATCCCGAAGAAATGATCGACTGCCAGATGGGCAGCATCGTTGTCGCCGGCCGTTTGATTCACGATCACAAGCCGTTCGGCGTGCTCAGCGTCAGCGACGTGCTCGCCAATTCCAGCGACGTTGGCACCATCAAGGTCGCTCTGCGGATGGGCAACGAAAATTTCTACAACACGATTCGTGATTTCGGTTTTGGCCAGCTCACCAACATCGAATTGCCCGCCGAAAATCACGGCATGCTGCACCCTCTCGATAAATGGACGCCCAGTTCGATCGGCTCGGTGGCGATCGGTCAGGAAGTCAGCGTCACGCCGGTGCAGATCATTTCCGCCATCTCTGCGATTGCCAACGGCGGCACGCTCTACACTCCGCGCATCGTTTCCGAAGTGCGCGGCGGCCCGGACGCCGCGCTGCCCGCCCGTGCCGAACCCCGACAGGTCACCGACCAGAAGACCGCCGCCACTCTGCGCCAGATGATGGAGACCGTCATCCTGAAGGGCACCGGTAAGCCTGCGCATCTTGACGGTTACACCGCCGCGGGAAAATCCGGCACCGCACAGAAAATCGATCCCAAGACAAAACGCTACTCACCCGATAAATACATCGCCTCGTTTGTCGGCTTTGCTCCGGTGAACACTCCGGCGATCACCATTCTGGTGATGTTTGATTCGCCCATCGGCCAGCACATGGGCGGAAATCTGGGCGGCCCAGTCTTCAAGCGCATCGCCGAACAAAGCCTCGCGTACCTGGAAGTGCCGCATGACGTGCCGCTGCCATCGGACGTTGAAACCGCTGGCAATTTGAAATCAAAGCCGCCCGAACTGCAATTAAACGCTCCGGCCGCCGCCGACGCGCGCAACGCCGCTTCGCGCGAGGTGAAAGACCAGCAGCAGTTTCAGTCCGTCGCCGCGAAAACCGCCGCCGACGAATTTTCAAGCTCGGCCACCGTGCCGATTGAAAACGATGCCGTGGCGATTCCCGATTTTTCCGGCCGTTCGCCGCGCGCAGTACTCGAAGCGTGTTCGAAGCTCGGCATCGAGCCGTCGCTGATTGGCAACGGAGTTGCCCTGGAACAGACGCCCGAAGCCGGAACGCGCGTGGTTCGCGGCAGCCAGGTGACGGTTCGCTTCGGCCGCGCGGGTCATCTGTTGCCGGCATCCGCGCCGAGAGTGGCCAATTGAATTCGACGGTCGAAAGTGGGGATGAATTGCTTTCAGGTGCGAAACGAGCCGTAAAGGTCGATGCCAAAATGAATTTGCAGGAAATCTTGCGCGGAATTCCGGGGGCGCGCTTCAACTCCGACCGTGCACTGAAAATTCCGGTCGCTGCCGTGGCCTGCGACAGCCGCTTGGTTCGCCCCGGAGCTTTGTTTTTTGCAATGCCGGGCGCGAAAGCCGACGGCAATCAATTTGTCGCCGCGGCCATCGAAGCGGGCGCCGTCGCAGTCGCCAGCCCGTTGCCTCGTCCTGCCGGAATTTCCGAGCGCATCGAATGGATCGATCTCGAGCCCGGCACCGAGCGCCGCGCTCTCGCTCGGGCCGCTGCCAATTCCTACGGCCATCCCGCCGACGCGTTGAAACTGATCGGCGTTACCGGCACAAACGGCAAAACGACCATCACCTTCATCATGGATTCGATTTTGCACGCTGCCGGCTTCACCACCGGACGCATCGGCACCACCGGTTATCAAACTCCCGCAGGCGCCCGCAAAGCGAAAAACACTACGCCCGAATCGCTCGACTTGCAGGAAATGTTTGCCGAAGTGCGCGATGCCGGCGGCACACACGCCGTTATGGAAGTCAGCTCGCACGCACTCGCCATGGATCGTGTGTGGGGATGCCACTTCGCTGCCGCGATTTTCACCAACCTCACGCGTGATCATCTGAACTTCCACAAAACGTTCGAAGAATATTTCGCCGCGAAAAAAATCCTGTTCGAAGGCACCGGCAACGGCGCGCCCGACTGCGCCATCATCAATGCCGACGATCTCTACGCTCCGCGCCTCGAGGGTCTTGCCAAACGCACTCTGACATACGGCCTCAACGATTCCGCCGATCTTTCGGCGAAAAAAATCGCGCTCAGCTTTTCCGGTTTAGAGTTCACTGCGCACACTCCCGCGGGAAAGCTCGACGCTCGCGCGCCGCTCGTTGGCCGCATCAACGTCTACAACATTCTTGCCGCCATCGGCGCGGCCATCTCGCTCGATATTCCGCTCGAAAAAATCGAGCAGGGCATCGCCAATCTCGAACAGGTTCCCGGCCGTTTTCAGCGCATCGACGAAGGTCAGCCGTTTCTCGTCGTGGTCGATTACGCCCACGCCGACGACGCGCTGCGCAATTTGATTTCAACCGCGCGCGAACTGAATCCTTCGGGCCGCATCATCACTCTGTTTGGCGCCGGCGGCGAACGCGATCGCTCCACGCGCCCTCCGATGGGTGAAGCCGCCGGAGCGCTCAGCGATCTGGTAATTCTCACCAGCGACAATCCGCGCACCGAAGATCCGCTGCGCATCATCAACGATTTGGTTGTCGGCCTGCAGAAAGCCAACGCCAACTACCGCGTCGAGCCCGACCGCGCAACCGCTATCGAAATGGCCATCGACGAAGCCCGCGCCGGAGACATCGTGCTGCTCGCCGGAAAGGGCCACGAGGATTATCAAATTACGCGCACCGGCACCGAGCATTTCGACGATCGCGATGTGTCGCGCAAAATTTTGCAGCGCAAAGGGTATTCGAAACGCTGAAGTACAAACGCCGCACCGAAGCTGTCGCGCGGCGCGCAGAAAAAGTCGTCGAGTGAGCTTTTCAGTCGAGCGCTTTCGTAATCGAGCGTGCGAGTGACACAGAGCTTTCGGGAGATCGACCATTGCAGTGGACCGCTGGCCAAGTCGCTGATGCTCTGGGTGTCGCGCTCCCGCAGGGCGTTTCGCCCCTGGCCCGGATGGCCGGCGTCTCGATTGATTCTCGTACCGTCGAGCCTGGCCAGCTGTTTATCGCTATCCACGGTACGCGTCACGATGGACACGGTTTTGTCGCCTCCGCGTTGGAGCGTGGTGCTCCTGCGGCAGTTGTGGCGCGAACTCGGCTTTCGGAGTTCAGCATCGAAATTGCAGGCAAGTTGTTCGTCGTCGATGACACGCTGGAGGCCCTGCACCAGTTGGCCTCGCGGGCCTGCGAGCTGTGGCGCGCGGCGAAGCCGGGGCGGCGCATCGCCGGCGTTGCCGGATCCGTGGGTAAGACGACCACGAAAGAAATCCTCGCGGCGCTTTTGGGCGCGCGGTTCCGCGTTCTGAAAACGCAGGGGAATTTGAACAATGAATACGGGTTGCCGCTCACGCTTTTGCAACTTACCGATGAGCACGAAGCGGTGGTCATTGAAATGGGCATGTCGCATCCCGGGGAACTCGCGCGATTGACGCGCATCGCGCGGCCCGATGCCGGCGTGATTACTCGCATCGCCGTCGAGCATTTGGAATTTTTTTCGTCGATTGACGACGTGGCCCTGGCCGAGCGCGAGCTGATTGAGTTTTTGCCGTGGCCCAAGGCCACCGCGGTGTTGAATGCCGCCGACGAGCGCGTGGTGAAATTTGCTTCGGTCGCGAACGGTCCTGTGATTTGGTTCAGCGCCGAAGGCGTTGTCGCTGGCGTCGGAGCGGGTGCAGGTGGCGAAAAACCGGCAGCCGCGTTTCGCGCCGAAAATATCGAAGAGCGCGGCATTGCCGGCTCGGCGTTTGATTTTGTGTCGCCGCAGGGAACTGCGCGGCTGGAATTGCCATTGATCGGGAGGCATAACGTGATGAATGCAGTGGCGGCGTTGGCGGCGGCAAGCGTTTGGGGAATTGCAGCTTCGGATGCTGCCGAAGTGTTCCCGAATCTGGTGCCTGCCGATAAGCGTGGCGAAATCGTTCGCTTCGATGCCGGCTTTACGGTGATCAACGACAGCTACAATTCCAGTCCCACGGCGCTCGACGCCCTCGCTCAGCTGCTCGCCAAAACTCCCGGCTACACACGCCGCATTCTCGCCGCGGGTGAAATGCGCGAGCTTGGCGGCAGCTCGGCCGAATTGCATCGCGACTGCGGCACCGCGGCCGCTGCTTTGAATACCATCGACTGGATCATCGGTGTTCACGGCGACGCCGCCGAAATCGTCCGCGCCGCCGTCGCTGCCGGCTTCCCGAAAGACCGCGCCAAATTCTTCCTGAACTCCGAAGACGCCGGAAAATTCTTCGCCGATTTTGTCCAGTCCGGAGATCTGCTGCTGCTCAAAGGCTCGCGCGGCGTGAAGATCGAAAAAATTCTCGAAGCGATCGACGCATCGCACGCCCGCAGCGGCGAAAAGACGCCGGTCGCCGCCGCAACCAAGCTCCCGGGATCTCGCTGAGATGCTCTATTACTTTTTTGTTTACGTTCTGCGCCCGCATTTCAGCCCGCTCAACGTGTTTCGTTACATCACCGTCCGCACCGCGGTCGCCAGCCTTACCGCTCTGCTGCTTTCGCTGCTTCTCGGTCCCTGGATGATCGACCGCCTCCGCAATTTGCAGGTGAAACAGTACATTCGCGAAGAAGGTCCCAAAGGCCACCAGAAAAAAGCGGGCACTCCCACAATGGGCGGCGTGCTGATCGTCGCATCCATGATTATTCCCACGCTACTCTGGGCCGACCTGCGCAACGCCTACGTGTTGCTCGCCATGGGCGCTACGCTGGCCTTTGGCGCCATCGGTTTTGTGGACGACTACAACAAAGTCGTGCGCAAGCGCAGCATGGGGCTCACTCCGCGAGGAAAATTTTCGCTGCAAGTCCTCACCTGCGTCGTTGTCGGCATCGTGTTGCTGGTACTGCAGACTCACGGCGCGTACTCGACGCAGCTCAGCGTTCCATTTTTCAAGCGCCTTCATCCTGATTTGGTGATCGACTCGCTTCTTGGCGCGAAATATATCTGGGCCATCGCCTACATTCCGCTGGTGCTGTTTTTGGTTTTGGTCATCGTGGGCTGCTCAAACGCCGTCAACCTGACGGACGGTCTTGACGGTCTCGCCATCGGCTGCGTCCTTGTCTCTTCGGTTGCGCTTACCGTGCTCGCCTATCTCGCCAGCAACGCGAAATTTGCCGACTACCTCGACATTCAAAAAATTCCCGATGCCGGCGAAGTCGTCATCTTCTGCGGCTCGCTCGTTGGCGCATCTCTCGGCTTCCTTTGGTACAACGCGCATCCCGCCGAAATGTTTATGGGAGACGTTGGCTCGCTCGCCCTCGGCGGCGCTCTCGGTACCGTCGCAGTCATCATCAAACAGGAATTTTTGCTGCTATCGATCGGCGGCGTGTTCGTTCTCGAAGCGCTCTCCGTGATCATCCAGGTCGGCTCATTCAAGCTCACCGGAAAACGCGTCTTTCGCATGGCGCCACTGCATCACCATTTCGAGCTGATGGGCTGGAGCGAATCGAAAATCATCGTGCGGTTCTGGATTGTGGCGCTGGTCTTCGCACTGTTTTCGTTGACGACTTTGAAATTGCGCTGATCCGCGGCGTACGTGTGCGGCGCGCTTGCAAAAACTTTGAGCAAGCAGTGAGAACGAGTGAGGAACCGTTGAGGGAGATTCGTTGAGGCCGGGATTCGATCTAGCGGGGAAACGAGTATTGGTCGTCGGACTGGCGCGGACCGGTCTGGTTGTTTCGCTTTTCAGCGCCGGGTATGGTGCCACCGTTACGGCCGTTGATTCGCGCGACGAAGCCAGCCTCGGCGCTACCGCTCCGCAACTCCGCGATGCCGGAGTGAAACTCGAACTCGGCACGATCAATCCCGAAACTTTCACTCAGCAAGACCTGATCGTCGTCAGTCCCGGCGTTCCCGCAAATCTTCCCGCGCTCGATCTCGCTCGCAAAAACAATATCCCGGTCTGGAGCGAAATCGAGCTGGCCTGGCGTTTCCTGCGCGGCAAACTGATCGCCATCACCGGGTCGAACGGCAAAACCACCACCACATCGCTCGTCGCTCACATCTTGAAAGCGTCCGGCATTCCCACGCACATCGGCGGCAATATCGGCACGCCGCTGCTTTCCTTCGTCGAACGCTCGTCCGACACCGACGTGACCGTCGCCGAAGTCAGCAGTTTTCAACTCGAAACCATCGAAGGCTTCCGCCCGGAAATCGGCGTGCTCCTCAATCTCACGCCCGACCATCTCGACCGTCACAACACCTTCGAAGAATATGCCGCTGCGAAAATGCGCATGTTCGAAAACCAAATCGAACGCGACATCGCGCTGCTCAACGCCGACGATCCGGAAATCACCAGGCGAATGCCCGCCAAGCCGCGCGTTTTTTGGTTCAGCCGCAAAAAGCGTGTCGCTGCCGGAGCGTTCTTGCTTGGCGACTTCATCGTCTTCCGCAACGAAGGTTTCGAAGTGGAACTGGTCCGCCGCGATCAAATTCCTCTGCGCGGCGATCACAACCTCGAAAACGTTTTGGCCGCCTGTGCCGCTGCGTATCTTGCCGGAGCCACTCCCCAGGCCATCGCCGCCGGAGTGAAATCGTTTCAGGCCGTCGAGCATCGTCTGGAATTCGTGGCCGAAATCGATGGCGTCGAGTATTTCAACGACTCGAAAGCCACCAACGTCGATGCCGCTGCAAAAGCCATCGAAGCCTTTCCCGGTCCGTTGCACGTAATTCTTGGCGGCACCGACAAAGGCAGCCCGTATACGCCGCTCCGCGAATTGCTCCGCGAACGCGCCGCCGAAGTTCTGGTGATCGGCGCTGCCGCGAACAAAATTGCCGCCGACCTGGCCGATCTTGGTGGCGTTTCGCTCGTCCAGGCAAACACACTGGACCGCGCCGTGGCGCTGGCCGCCACACGCGCCAAATCCGGAGACACGGTCCTGCTCGCTCCGGCCTGCTCAAGCTTCGATCAATTCGAGAACTACGAACACCGCGGCCGAACGTTCAAGCAACTGGTCCATGAACTCGCCGCCCAACATTCCGCCAACAACAACGAAACCGCAAACGTCGAGCCCATGCCGGAAAAAGGATAACCATGCCGCGCAGCCTTCAACCCGACCGCAAACTTTTCGGCGTCACGCTGGCGCTTTGCCTGATCGGTATGGTGATGGTCTTCAGCGCTTCGGCCATGACGGCGAGCGAACAGTTCGGCATGACCTACATTTTTCTTCTGCGCCAGCTCGTATACGTCGCCCTCGGCATCGCCGGAATGTTTTGGATGATGAACACCGACTACCGCAAGCTGCGACAGCCGCGCGTGATTTTCACCGGACTCGCCGTCGCCTTCATCCTGCTGGTCGCGGTCTTTTTTCTCGATCGCTCCCACGCCGTTCATCGCTGGATTCGCATCGGCCCGTTCAGCATGCAACCGTCTGAATTCGCAAAGCTCGTGGTGATTTTTTATCTCGCTTGGTTCCTCGAAAATCGCCGCGCCCCGCGCAGCTTTGGCGTCAACGATCCGGTTCACACCTTGTTGCCCGCTCTCGGCACCGTGATGTTGATCGTTTTGCTGGTGCTCGAAGAGCCCGACATGGGCACCGCCTTCATGATCTGCCTGATCGCATTTGCGATGCTCTGGGTCGCCGATCTGTCATTTAAGTACATGGGTGCGGCTGCGCTCGCGTCGCTGCCCGCGATTTACTTGCTCATCGTCCGCGTGCCGTATCGTCTCGAACGCGTCAAAACTTTCTTCGCGCAAGGCTCCGACCCGCAAGGCCACGGCTTCCAGCTCCTGCAATCGCTGATCGCGATCGGTTCCGGCGGCATGACCGGAGTCGGCCTGATGGAAAGCCGCCAGAAATTGTTCTTCCTGCCCGAAGCGCATACCGACTTCATCTACGCCATCATTTGCGAAGAATTTGGATTTATCGGCGCGGTCATCGTTCTCAGCTTGTTCGCCGTGTACGGATGGCGCGGGTTTGTCGCCGCCATGAAAGCGCCCGACGACTTTGGCAAATTCCTTGGCCTCGGCATCACCACCATGGTCGTCGGCCAAGCCATGATCAACCTGAGCGTGGTGATGGGCTTGCTACCCACAAAAGGGATTCCGCTGCCGTTCATCAGTTATGGCGGCTCCAGCTTGTTTGGAATGCTGCTGGCCACCGGCGTGCTCCTAAATATCAGCCAGCACGCGGAAGAGAACTAAGCCGTGCGGCCTCGATCGTGCACCGGGCGCGCGTGAGTCTGCCGTGACACAAAGCGCGGATGTTGTGGAACCGAAGCCGAATTCGAAGTCGGAGTGGAAGCCGTTCACCGGCCCCGCGGCTAAATCGTTGCTGATCGCCGGAGGTGGCACCGGCGGCCACGTGTTTCCCGCGATTGCCGTCGCGCGGGAATGGCTCGGGCGCGAGCCCGAAGGAATGCGAAACGCTGTGATCGTCGGAACCGAACGCGGAATGGAATCGCGGCTAGTGCCGAATGCCGGACTGCCGCTTGAAACCATTCGCGTGGCCGGATTGAAAGGCATGGGCGGCACGAAATTGCTGCGCAACCTGGCCATGCTGCCCGCCGGCCTGTTCGACTCCGAAAAAATTCTGCGCAATCACAATTTCGGCGTGGCTCTCGGCGTTGGCGGCTACGCTTCCGGCCCTATGATTCTTGCCGCTCGCCTTCACGGCATTCCCGGAGTGGTCTTCGAACCAAACGTCGAGCCCGGATTCACCAATCGCGTCCTCGCTCGCATCGCCACGCGCGTTGCCTGCGGCTTTCCGGAAACCGCCCAGCGATTCGGCGCAAAGGCAATCGTGACCGGCATTCCGGTTCGCCGAGAATTTTTCGATGTTCCACCTCGGAACGCCTCGGCCTCGGCCGACCAGACCTTTCACATCCTCATCACCGGAGGCAGTCGCGGCGCTTTGCCCATCAATCGCGCCGTCATCGACTCGCTCGATCTGCTTTCCGCGCGAAAAAACCGCCTTTTCATCGTGCATCAAACCGGTGAACGCGACTATAATGCTGTTCGCGTGGCGTATGCGCGCCGCGAATTCCGCGCGGAGGTCGTGCCCTTCATCGAGAATATGGCGGAGCGGTTTGCCCAGGCGGATTTGATCGTTTGCCGGTCCGGAGCGATCACCGTGGCCGAAGTTTCCGCGGCCGGGCGTGCTGCCATCTTCATCCCGTTTGGAGCGGCCACCGACGCACATCAAACGCGCAACGCCGAAGCGATGCAAAACGCGGGTGCCGCGCGCCTGCTGCCGCAAACCGAGCTTACTCCGGAGCGGCTGACCAACGAAATTTTTTCCCTGCTGGACCAGCCCAGTAGAACGTCGGAAATGGCTCAACATGCGCGGCAGCTCGCCCGCCCTCGCGCTGTCGAACACATTGTGGACCTGCTCGAAGGATTGGTGCGTCAATGAACGGCGCGTTTCGTAATTTTCAGCGCATCCACATGATTGGAATCGGCGGCAGCGGCATGAGCGGCATCGCCGAAGTCCTTCTCTCGAGCGGCTATGCCGTTTCCGGATCCGACGCGAAACTTTCCGCCGTCACCGCGCGCCTTGCTTCGCTCGGTGCGAAAATTTTTGAGGGTCACGCCGCCGCCAACGTCGAAGGCGCGCATGTCGTCGTGATCTCTTCCGCCGTGCAGCCCTCCAACGTCGAACTCGTTGAAGCCAACCGGCTGAAAATTCCGGTCATTCCTCGCGCCGAAATGCTGGCTGAGCTGATGCGCCTGAAATACGGCATCGCGGTTGCCGGAGCGCACGGAAAAACCACCACCACCTCGATGGTCGCAGCCGTTCTCGACGCGGCCGGACTTGATCCCACGTACGTTGTCGGTGGCCGCGTGAATCATTCCGGCTCGCACGCCGGCGTCGGCAAAAGCGAATACATCGTGGTCGAAGCCGACGAGAGCGATCGCTCGTTTCTGCTGCTCGCTCCGGTCGTCGCCGTCGTTACCACCATCGACCGCGAACATCTCGATCAGTACAAATCGCTGGAAGAAATTCAGGACGTCTTCGTTCAGTTCGTCAATCGCGTCCCGTTCTACGGCGCCGTGGTTCTCTGCGTCGACGAGCCCAACGTGCAGGCCATTCTGCCGCGTGTGAAGCGTCCGGTGATCACCTACGGCACCTCCGCGCAAGCCGACCTCGTGATCAGCGACGTGAAACTCCACGGCATCGCCAGCGAATTTCGCCTGAAATATCATGGCGAAGATCTCGGCATCTTTCATCTGCCGTCGCCCCCGGGAATTCACAACGTGCGCAACGCTGCCGCCGCAGCCGCTGTGGCGCTTTCGCAAAGTGTGCCCGCCGATTTGATTCGCGCCGGCTTTGCGAAGTTTGCCGGAGTCGGCCGCCGCTTCGAAATTAAGGGCGTTCATGCGGGTGTCACTTTGATCGACGACTACGGCCATCACCCCGCCGAAATTCGCGCCACACTCGCGGCCGCTCGCGGCTGCGGATACAAGCGCCTGCTGGTTTTGTTTCAACCGCACCGCTACTCGCGGACCAAGCAACTCTGGAACGAATTCTGCAACTCGTTCAACGAAGCTGACATTCTGGTCGTCCTTGACGTCTATCCCGCCGGCGAAGCTCCCATCTCCGGTGCGGGCGGCGAACGATTGTCTGAATCGATCAGCTTTGCCGGGCACAAACACGTCGTCTACGCCAACTCGCTCGAAGCCGGCATGGAATTCATGATTCGCGAAGCGCGCATGGGCGACGCCGTGCTCGCCATCGGCGCCGGCAACGTCAATCGCGTGCTCGAACCCATGGCCGCTCTTCTCGACGCCAAGTTTGCGGAGTCCAATGCGAATTAGCGATAAGCCGATCGCCACAAAGCTTCGCTCGCTCGGTGTCGAGCTGGTTTCCGGCGTCTCGATGATCGAAAAAACCTATCTCGGCATTGGCGGCACCACCGATCAATTGATTCTGCGGAATTTCGAAACGATTCCCGACGTTGTCGCCGCGCTGAAAAATGACAACATCGCCTATCGTTTTCTCGGCGGCGGCTCCAACGTCTTGATCGACGACGGCGAACTTTCCTGGGTCGTCCTCCATCTACCCGCTTCGCAGCCCGGCATGCGCGTTGAGGGCAACTCAGCCTTCGTTGACGCTGCAGCGGACCTCGGCGGCATGGTCACGTTTTGCGCCAAAAAAGATTTGGGCGGCATGGAAGGCCTGATCGGCGTTCCCGGCAGCGTCGGCGGGGCTCTTCGCATGAATGCCGGCGCGTACGGCACGCAAATCGGCACGCACGTCCGTGAAGTCGAGCTCTACCGCGCCGCGACCGGAAAAATCGAAAAGCTGCAGGGCGACGACATTCGCTTCGACTACCGTCACACCTCGTTCGCGCCGGACGACATGATGCTGCGCGTCAAACTCGAGCTGCCCTCGAAGCCCTTCAAGGAAATTTTGGCCGGCATCCGCGTCTGCAACGAGAAACGCCGCGCCAGCCAGCCGCTCAACCAGAAGAGCGCCGGATGCATTTTCAAGAATCCGCCGGGCGGTTCCGCCGGACGAATGATTGATGAGTTGGGATTAAAAGGGCATCATGTGGGCGACGCCACTGTGAGCGACCGCCACGCGAATTTTTTCGTCAACGCGGCCAACGCCAGCTGCGAAGACATGCTCAAATTGATTGACGACGTGCGCGAGCGCGTTCGTCAGGCGTACGGAGTCGAACTCGAAAACGAAGTTATCGTGTGGAAAAATTGAAAGCCGCCAACATCGACGCATATCCGCAGGAAGTGCTGGCCGACGAAGAGCCGAAGTATCTTCGCCGCCAGAAGCCGCTCGAAATCAAGCGGCGCAAGTTCGGCAAGAAAGCTTGGAAGTCCTACGCCCGCTGGTCGGTTGTCGGCGCCGTGGCGCTGGGGCTCGCCGGCGTGTCTTACTTGCTCGGCCATTTTCTGCTCGCCTCCGAACAGATGGCGCTTTCGCATCCCGATCAGATCCATCTCGCCGGTGCGCACTACGTCCCGATGAGCAACATCCTCGAAATCTTCCGCGCCGATCGCAATCACAGTGTGCTGCGCATTCCTCTCGACGAGCGCCGTAAACAGATCGAATCGATTCCCTGGGTCGAGCAGGCTACCGTGCTGCGCGCTCTGCCCAATCGCATCGAAGTTGAAATCACCGAGCGCACTCCGATTGCTTTTCTCCGCGAAGGCGGCACTCTCGCTTTGATCGATGCGCACGGCGTGATTCTCAGCCGTCCGCTCAAAGGCGATTTTCATTTTCCGGTTGTGACCGGCATCTCAGAGGATATGCCGCTCGAAGACCGCGAACAGCGCATGCGCCTGTTTGCCTCCTTCACCCAGCAGATTGAAAGCGCGCGCGCCGGTTCAATCGATCAAGTGAATGAAGTGAACCTCACCGAAGCGAAAGACGTCTGCGCCACCATCGCCGGACTGCAGGGCAACGCGCCGTCCGGTGCGGGAGCCGACGGCGAATCTTTTGCCGACGCCGCTCCCTTGATCGTCCATTTCGGCGACACCGATTTTCGCGACCGCTACACATCGTTGATCAACGAAATCGGAAAGTGGAACGCCTCCAAGGGCCTGCTCCACTCCGTCGATCTGCGCTTTGCGGGCGAAGCTGTCACCGTCCCTGAATCCAACGTCTACGCGAAGAATTCAGACAGTGCCGCGTCGCCGATGCCGGCAGCCGACGCAGCGCCTGCAGCAAAGCCGTCACACGTCGCTCCTCCGGCAAAGCATTCGCACGCGCCGGCGAAAACAGCAGCAAAGACATCGGCCAAAACTGTCTCGAAGACTTCGGCCAAAACACCGGTCAAAGCATCGGCCAAGCATTCCCAGTAACCGCGCAGCTCCCCAAAACGGAGCGCGCTGAAAAATTGGAAGGAGAATCGCTTTTGACGAAGAAGGAACGGCACATCGTCGCGCTCGATATTGGCAGTACCAAGACCTGCGCGTTGATCGGCGAACTGGATGACGACGGCGGAGTGAAATTTGCCGCTCTCGGCGCCGCCGAATCCAAGGGCTGGCGCAAAGGCCAGATCGTGAATCTCGATCTCGCCGTCAGCTCCATCCGTCGCGCCGTCGAGGAAGCCGAGTCGATCGTCAGCGTTCCCGTCGAATCCGCTCTGATTGGTGTCGCCGGCACGCACGTTCGCGGTGTGAATAGCCGCGGCGGCATCACCATCGGCGCGCGGCCCCGCGATGTGCAGCGCGACGACGTTCGCCGCGCCATCGAAGCGGCTCGCGGCGTCACGCTTCCCGAAGATCGCGAAGTCCTTCACGTCTTGCCGCAGGAATTTTTTCTCGACGCGCACGACAATATCCGCGACGCCATCGGCATGGTCGGCCAGCGCCTCGAGGCCAACGTCCACATCGTCACCGCGTCCGGCTCGGCCACCCAAAATATCGTCACCGCCGTGAATCGCGCGGGTGTCCGTGTCGACGACACCGTTCTCGAACCGCTCGCGTCCGCCGAAGCCTGCATGACCCAGGACGAACGCGAACTCGGCGCCTGCCTGCTCGATATCGGCGGCGGTACCACGGAACTCGTCGCATTCGCCGGAGGAGTCGTCCGCCACACCGTCGCCATCCCGGTCGGCGGCGATCATTTCACCAACGATCTCGCCGTCGGCCTTCGCACTCCAATTCCTGAAGCCGAAAAAATCAAGCGCGAGCACGCTTGCGTGTTTCGTGGCATGCTGTCGCAGGATGATCCAATCGAAATCGCCAGCGTGGGCGATCGTCCGCCGCGCACCGTGTACGCGCGCATGCTCGCGGACATCGCCGAGCCTCGCGCGCAGGAATTGTTGATGCTGGTTCGCGACGAACTCCGCCGCGGCGGCGTCGAATCCCAGATTCCCGCAGGCTTAGTTCTTACTGGCGGCGGCGCGCACTTGCGCGGCCTGTGCGAGTTGGCCGAAAAGATTTTCAATCTGCCCGTGCGCGTGGCCTCTCCGCGCGGTCTCGAGGGCATGAGCGACCAGGTTTCCCAGCCTGAATACGCAACAGCCGTTGGTCTGATTCTCTACGGAGCGCGCACCCGGCGCACCGCCGGCGTCCGTCCGAATGGCTGGGTAGGAAAATTGAAAAGCATGTTTGCAGGGGCCTGATAAAGGACTAAAAATATTCGTAGTACGAAAAAGACCGGAGGAAGCATGACGCCAAAAGAATCGGGCATTCGAGTCTCGTTTGCGGAAGAAACTCAGAACGGCGCAAAAATAAAAGTCATCGGCGTCGGCGGCGGCGGTTCCAACGCCGTCAACCGCATGATCCGTGCCAAAGTCGAAGGCGTGGAATTTATCGCCGCGAACACCGACTTGCAGGCGCTGAAATTGTCCCAAGCGCCGGTGAAGTTGCAGCTCGGCGCAAAACTCACCAAGGGACTCGGCGCAGGCGCCAATCCTGAAATTGGCCGCAAGGCGGCACTCGAAGACACCGAAAAAATTCTCGAAGCTCTCGACGGCGCGGACATGGTTTTCGTCACCGGAGGTCTCGGCGGCGGCACCGGCAGCGGCGCAGCTCCCGTGGTCGCCAATCTTGCCAGCGAACTCGGCGCGCTCACCGTCGCGGTCGTCACCAAGCCCTTCGCCTTCGAAGGCAAGCGCCGCATGGAGCAAGCCGAACAAGCGCTTGCCGAGCTCGTCGGCTGCGTCGACACCGTCATCGTCATCCCCAACGAAAAATTGATGGAGTGCGTCGAGCCGGGCACCAGCTTCTTCGAAGCCTTCCGCATCGCCGACGATATTCTTCGCCAGGCCGTTCAGGGAATTTCAGACATCATCACCATTCCCGGCATCATCAATCGCGACTTCGCCGACGTGAAAACGATCATGTCCGGCCAGGGTTACGCCGTCATGGGCACCGCCGTCGCCAATGGTCCGAACCGCGCCGTCGATGCCGCCACCCGCGCCATCAACAGCCCGCTGCTCGAAGACAATTGCATTCAGGGCGCGCAAGGAATTCTGATCAACATCACCGGCTCCACGACTCTGAGCCTGCAGGAAGTTCACGAAGCTTCCTCGGTCATCCAGAAAGCCGCTCACGAAAACGCCAACATCATCTTCGGCGCGGTCATGGACGACGCCATGAAAGAGTCCGTCAAGATCACCGTCATCGCCGCGGGTTTCCGCGAAGTCGCCGGCAGGAAAACCGCCTCGCGTCCTTCGTACGTTCCGAAAACCTGGAAAGCCACGCGCGAGCAGCCCGAAATCACCAACGTCGCGCCGCAGCAGACCAACGTGGTTCAGCAGGTCTCGCGCAACGTCAGTGAAGTGATGCACGACGTTCCTGCCGACGACCTCGACGTTCCCACATTCCTGCGCCGCCAAGCCCAGAAAGCCTAGCGCCACACGCATTACGCGAAAAAAAAGGAGCGGCTTCATCGCCGCTCCTTTTTTTGTGTCTACCCGCCAGCGAAATCGCCGCTACTCGCCGTTCGCTACTTCAGCCCAGCTTCCTCGATCCCGCGCATCACGCTACACTCAGCGAAGGGTGAAGCCCGTCCGCATCCGCGAATCAGCGCTCAAGGACTTGCGCGCCCGCGTCGCGCAATCGCCGCACCAGGAAGTCTGCGGCTTGCTCTCCGGCGCGGACGGAATCATCACTCGCACCCTTGCTGCCACAAACGCCGCCGGCGATCCGAAAACATCCTACGAAATTGCGCCCCAGGAATTGTTCGCGCTCATGCGCCGGATCCGCGAGTCGGGGGAAACGCTGCTCGCAATCTATCACTCGCATCCAAACGGCCGCCCTACGCCATCCGAACGCGATCTCGCCGAAGCAAATTATCCGGACGTCGCCCACATCGTCGCAGGCGTCGCACCGAACGGCGACGTTTCGCTCCGCGCCTTCTACATCCGAGAGCAGTCGGCCGCCGAAGTGCCCATCGAATCCATCGCCGACGTTGCCAGCCACGCCGACGGCGAAGCACCGTCACGGCCCGACCCAAATACTAGCCGGTAATCTTCAGCGCCACCGCCGTAATATCGTCCATCCGCTTGCCGTTTTCAGAAAACGGCCGGATCTGCTCGAACAAATAATCGAGCGCCGCATCCGCGGTTTTCGCTCGCGCGTGTTGCCACACTCCGCCCAGCACATTCCACGCGAGGTCTTCGCCCTCTTCGTTTTGCAGTTCGTGGATTCCGTCGGTGGCAAACAGGATCGCGTCGCCCTCCTGCAGCTTCAGCCGGTAGGTGTTGTAGGTCACATCCGAAAACATGCCCGACGGAATGCCGCCTTCGCCGATCGCGCTGCACCCCGCCCGCGAAGCCATCAATGGAAAAGGCGCGCCCGCATTTGAAAACGCCAGGTCGTGCGTCCTCGGATCGTAATCCGCATACAGCGTGCAGCAGAACCGGTCCGGAACCGGACGCACGCGCAGCCGCTTGTTCAGCAGACCCAGCACCGTCGCCGGATCTTCATCCGTCTTGTTCGTGCCGCGCATCGTGCCCATCACCAGCGCCGCATACATCGCCGCCGTCAACCCTTTGCCCACCACATCGCCCAGATATATCCCCACATGCCCATTCGGCAACAGAAAAAAATCCGCGAAGTCGCCTCCCACATCGTTCAGCGGCGAAAATCGAAATGCCACCTCGAATCCGTTTCCCGTCAGCGTGCACTTCGGCAGCAGCGAAGCCTGGATCAGCAGCGCCTCTGCGCGCGCCGCATCGATCGCTGCGTCCGCGGCTTCCACGATTGCAATGTTATCGTTTGGACTCATTGGCGGTCGTCTCCTTGTGCAGGACGGAATCCTCGCACTCCGGATTCCAAATCCGCGTGGGCGTCCTAAATTCCGTAAACGATGGAAACTGCTGGGTGGGCGTCAATCGACATCGATAGCGATTGGAGCAAATCCGAACGATCGATGTGCCAAGGTGGAACTGGTGTCGCGCGCTGAAACGTCTCGGCGCCCAAATGCGCTCCGCTCGTTCACCTTCACTCGCGCGCGATCCCTTACGAATTCGCGTGCGAGTGCACAGCCCCTGCGCGATTCGCTTCTTCCAGCCGTCCGGCGTAAAGAGGGAACTGCGACGCCAGCGCGGCCACTTCGCCTCGAATCCGCGTTTCAACTTCCGCGGCTCCCAGGCTCGCCAGAATTTCCGCGATCCATCCGGCGATCTTTTCCATTTCCGGCTCGCGCATCCCGCGTGTCGTCACCGCCGGAGTGCCCATCCGGATTCCGCCCGCCTTCATCGGCGGCAGCGGATCGAACGGAATCGAATTCTTGTTAATTGTGATGCCCGCGCGGTCAAACGCCGGCTGCGCCGTGCTGCCCGTCAACCCGCGCGAATGAATTTCCACCAGGAACACATGATTGTCGGTGCCGCCGCTCACGATCCGGAATCCGCGTTTCGCGATTCCCGCCGCCAGCGCCTTCGCGTTCGCCACCACTTGCTGCTGGTACGCGCGAAATTCCGGCTCGGCCGCTTCCTTCAGGCACACAGCCTTCGCCGCGATGATGTGCATCAGCGGTCCGCCCTGGTCGCCCGGAAACACGCAGCGGTCCAGGTCCTTCGCGAATTTCTCGCGGCACAAAATCAATCCGCCGCGCGGCCCGCGCAAAGTTTTGTGCGTCGTGGTGCTCACAAAATCTGCATACGGCACCGGACTCGGATGCACGCCCGCCGCCACCAATCCCGCGATGTGCGCCATATCCACGAAAAACAGCGCGCCCACCGCTTCGGCCGTCTTCGCCATGCGCGCGAAATCGATGATCCGCGAATACGCACTCGCGCCCGCCACGATCATTTTCGGTTTGTGCTCGTGCGCCAGCCGGTCGAGTTCGTCGTAGTCGATCGTTTCCGATTCCTTCGACACGCCGTACGGCACGAACTTGTACGTCTTGCCCGAAAAATTCAGCGGATGTCCATGCGTCAAATGCCCGCCGTGCGCCAGATTCATTCCCAGCACCGTGTCGCCGGGCTGCAACGCCGTCATGTACACCGCGATGTTCGCTTGCGTCCCCGAATGCGGCTGCACGTTCGCGTGCTCCGCGCCAAACAGCGCCTTCGCCCGGTCGATCGCCAGTTGCTCGGCCACGTCCACGAATTCGCATCCGCCGTAATACCGTCTGCCCGGATATCCTTCCGCGTATTTGTTGGTCAGCACCGAACCTGCCGCTTCCATCACCGCTTCGGAAACGAAATTCTCCGACGGAATCAGCTCAATGCTCGTCGCTTGCCGTCGCAATTCTTCGCGCAGGATTTCGGCGATTTGCGGGTCCACGGCGTCCAGCGTGCGGCTCATACGGGTCAGTTCGGCGGATTTTGCGGTCATGCAAGGCACCCCGGGGGAAAGTGTTGGCCGCGTATTCGCCAGACCGTCGGCGCGCGGAAATCATCTAACCAACAACTTTCTGCGGAAGATTGTGTTCGATTTCACAGAGAGTTTATCGGAGGGCGGAATCCTTTGCAAACGCCTGATAGCGAACGCATCTCACGGAGGATCTACAAAATGCACCTCAGCACTCGATGCCTTGGTTTGTTTCTGGCCGCATCGGCTGTCGTCGCTCCGCTGGCCCTCACCGGCTGCGCCGAGCACGCCAGCGTCCGCGTGTACGATCCCTATTATTCCGACTATCACACCTGGGATAACGGGGAAGTGGTGTACTACAACCGCTGGATCAATGAAACGCATCATCCGTACGTGAAATACGAACGGCTGCGCCCCGAAGAGCAGCATGCCTATTGGACCTGGCGCCACGAGCATCACTAAACCGCTCGCCGCCGGTTTCGCGATCGATCAGTCCTAAATAAAAAACGCCGGAGCGTTCATCGCTCCGGCGTTTTCGTTTTCGTTAGCCGCGTTTTTCGATTCGCTTACTGGGGATTCGTCGAACCCGTCGCGCTCGAAACGATCGGCACATGCACTTTGCTCAGCAGCGTGTGCGGACCGCCGTAGATGAATTCCAGCGCCAGATTCAATCCCGCCTGCGTCAGCAAGTTGTAGTTGCCCATGCGGAATCCGTCCATCGGATCGTACCGCTTCGGATACCACAACAGTGCCGCCGCTTCCGTGCCGGCGTAGGGAGCAGCCAGCGCCGCAAACGAAAACACGCGATGCCCGTCGTCGCCTCGACGCGCCGTTACCGTGGAAATCAGCGCGTGCTCGGTGCGGTGCAAAATCCCGCTGCATTCACAGCGATAGTACAAAGTGTCGTCGTGGAAAATTTCCGAAAGTCCGTAACGCGTCGTCTGGGTCACCAGGTTGATGCCGAAGTTGCTCGCCACTCGTTCGCCGTACGGTCCTGCGCCGCCGCCCCATTCCGGCGGAGTCGCTGGATTGCGCGCCTGCTGAATTCCCGCCGCGATCGCCGATCCGATCAACGGATACGGTCCGAACGTGTCGAACGCATAGCCCAGCAAACGATCGTGCCGGCTCGGCCGCGTGTACGCCTGGCCCGGCATGGTGTGCGCCGCGTGCGGAGACATCATCGTCGGCCCGTTCTGCTGTGTAGTCGTCGATTGCGTGGTGGACTGCGTCGTCGACTGCGAAGTGCTCTGCGTTCCGCTGCCAGCCGCGCTCTGCGTCGCGTCGTCACTCGCATCCGCACTCAAGGTCGCCGGAACTGCCGTGGTATCGTCGCCCGCAGTGGTCGTCGAGGTCGTCGCTGTGGTCGCGGTCGTCGCCTTGGCCGCGTCCGCGCTGGTCTGCGTCGTTGTGGCGGATTGCCCCTGAGCGGGCACCGTGGCCGCCGCGCTCAATAGCGTCAGCGCCAAAAGTGCCGGAAATAGTTGGCGATTCGTCATCCCGAAATCTCCTTGAATGTAGGGTAAAGCCCGCCAGTGGGGCGCCAGCAGAGCAAACAGCCTACACGGTTTCCGCCGTTTCTTCACCCTAAAAAGTGACGGAATTCTGCGAAACGCAGCTGAAATTGTTGCTGCGTCCTGCCCCATTTTGTCGGCGCACCGCAGCAGTTATCCCGCCTTCGGAATAAATCCTGGCACGCCGGTTTTCACCACTTGATTCAGCCTCTGGCGAGTCTGAATCGCGTTGATCTCGTCGATCGCGTCCTGCGGAAGCTCCGAAATATCGAAATTTTCCTTCGCCCGCGCCGCCGTTTTCGGCGTCGTCAAAAATGCAGTTCCACGTTGAACCGCCCACGCTAGCAGCACCTGCGCCGCCGTCTTTCCCGTTCGCGCGGCAATCGAAGTAATCACCGGATCTTCCAGCGGCCCGGGCCTTGCTCCGTGGCCCAGCGGCGCAAACGCCAGAAACACGATTCCGTTCCGGTCGCAGAAATCCAGCAGCTCGGTTTCCGGCAGATACGGATGCGATTCCACCTGCACCGCCGCCGGCTTAATGCGCGCCGCCGCATATAGAGGTTGCAACTCCGCGAGGCCCACATCGGAAAGTCCGATCGCCCGGCACTTGCCGCCATCGACCAACGACTCCATCGCTTTCCACGTGTCCAGCAGACTCACTTCGCGGTCGTAGATCACGTTCCCGTTTTCATCGCGCGGATCGGGATTGTCGCCGGCCTGAAACGCAAACGGAGTGTGAATCAAATACAGATCCAGATAATCGAGCTTCAGCCGCGCCAGGCTCGCTTCAAACGCCGGCTCCACGCGCGACGGCCGGTGATTCGTGTTCCACACTTTCGTAGTCACAAAAATTTCTGCGCGTCCGATTCCATTCGCCGCCAGCCCCGCTTCGAGCGCCGCTCCCACTTCGCGCTCGTTTCCGTAGCGCTCCGCGCAATCGAAATGTCGAAACCCCGCATCGAGCGCGTTTCGCGTCGCGCTCAGCGTCACCGCCGGATCGGGAATCAGCGTGCCAAATCCCACCGCAGGCATTTGCCCCGCGCCGTAACTCAGCGGAAATTTTTTCGTCCGAAGATCCACCGGCTCACGACTCGCCGCAAAATTCGCCGAATCCATCACCCTCGCTCCTTCGCCCAGTTCTACGATTACTGCTTAGCCGCCGGACTCGCGCAAGTGGATTAGGCAGTCCTGCCTGATGGTACGTCAGGCTGTCAGCCTGACGGCCTTCCGCTCGCCGCCGCGTCTCGCACCATGATCCAGCTCCGCGGTTACGGCATCGCGACAGGTTTATAAATCATCCCAATCACGATCCCCACGATCGTCCACTGCACGAAATACGCCGCCGCTTGCTCGAGCGTCAGCTTCAGTCCGATGTTCAGATTCACATAGTTGTGCAGCACAAATCCGCAAACCACAAACGCGCCCATCAGCGCGCCGAATCGCACCCCGTCCGCCAGCCCCGCGCCGCCCGGATGCACCATCGCAAACAAAATCGTAGCCACCAGAACCGCCAGAAACGTCGCCGCCAGTCCCACCGGCATCACTTTCTTCATTTCTTCCTTCTGCCGGTACACCTGCGGATATTTATGCGCTTCCTCGATCAGCCCAGGCGCTAGAGCAAATATCAGGAGCCCAAATCCAAACGCCGCCACCGTGCCGCCCAGCGCCGCCAGTGCCAGTCGCGCATAATTCATCTGCCCTCCTCGCGAGCGATCGTCCCGCACCAACCTCGCGTCCTCGCGCGAACTGTAACTTAGTCCGATTCAAACCCGTGCGCAACAAGTCGCTCAGCCCCGCATTCCCGCCGGCACCCAAACTCTGCCGCCACGAAAATTTTGTGAATTTTCACGCACCACATCGCCGGCGCTGCGATACGCTCTTCGCGCCGGCAAAATCCTCCGAAGGCGGACCCATGAGCGCCATCCAAGTTCAGGACATCTGCACCCTGCTGAGCGTCTTCGACATGCCCACGTCCGTGAAGTTTTACTGCGACGTGCTCGGCTTCGAAATCGAAAATCGCTCGCCGACCTACGCCGTCGAAAACGGCGTCGACCAGTTTCATTGGTGCATGCTCAGATCGAACGACGCGCGCCTGATGCTCAACACCGCCTACGACGAAGGCCAGCGCCCCGCCACACGTCCACCACAACCGAAGACTCCGTTCGGACCGTGGCTCTTCCTCGGCTGCCCCAATCTCGATGCGGCATACGAAAAATTGAAATCGTCGAACGTCGACTGCAAGCCGCCCGTCTCGGTGCCCTACGGATTTCGCACCCTCGCATTTCACGATCCCGACGGATACGGCATCACCTTGCAATGGCCGGAAAAATCCTAGATCGCCCGCGCGCGCTAATCGAAAACGGAGCTCGCGCGTCGAACAGGGAATTGCATCGCGCGAAATTTAGAAGTAATTTCGAACCGGCCGAACCCGCGGCCAGCGCATCACAGATCTGCCGAGGAGAACTCCCATGACGCCGAAAAACCTGATCTGCCTGTGGTATGAAAAAGACGCCGAACCCGCGGCGCGCTTTTACGCCGCGACATTCCCCGACAGTTCCGTCAGCGTGGTGCATCACGCCCCCAGCGATTACCCGGGCGGAAAAAAGGGTGACGTAATCACTGTGCGCTTCACCGTCGTCGGCATTCCGTGCCTCGGCCTCAACGGCGGCGTGATGTTCAAGCACAGCGAAGCATTTTCATTTCAGATCGCCACCGACTCGCAGGAAGAAACCGATCGATACTGGGATGCGATCGTCGGCAACGGCGGTAAGGAAAGTTCGTGCGGCTGGTGCAAAGATCGTTGGGGACTTTCCTGGCAGATCACTCCGCGCGCGCTCACCGACGGACTCGCCGCCGGCGGCGCCGAAGCAAAACGCGTCTTCGAAGCCATGATGCCCATGCGCAAGATCGACATCGCCACAATCGAAAAAGCCCGCCGCGGCTAGCAGGGTAGGACGGCCACCGTAGGACAGCCTGCGGCAGGCTGTCCTCGCTTCTGCCTTTGCCTTTCCGCTCCTCACCTAGCTCGCGCCCCGCCGCTACTCGTACCGCAGCGCCCGGATCGGATCCACCCGAGTCGCTCGCCGCGCCGGAAAATACGAAGCCGCCACCGCCACCAGCGTCAGCACCAGCGACACCGCGATAAACGTCACCGGATCGTACGCGCTCACACCAAACAGAAAACTTTGCAGCAGACGAGTCAACGCCAGCGCCGCCACCACGCCAATCACCACACCAAACAGCGCCAGCCGCAATCCGTTCCCCACAATCATCCGAAACACATCCCCCGCCTGCGCGCCCAGCGCCACACGCACGCCAATTTCACTGGTCCGCTGCGTCACCGTGTATGACATCACCCCGTACACGCCCACCGCCGCCAGCACCAGCGCCAGCAGCGCCAGAATTCCGATCAGCCACGTGCGGAATCGAGGCTGCGCCACTGTCGTGGACATGTTTTCTTCCATCGTTCGCACGTGCACCAGCGGTTGATTCGGATCGATGTCCGCCAGCGCGCTCCGCAACGCCGAAGTCTGTTGCGCCGGATCGCCCGCCGTCCGCAGTACCACCGAAAGCTGATACACCGGCAACACCTGATCCGCCTGCCGGTACGGCAAATACATTTCCGCCTGCGGGTCGGTGCCGAGACCAAACTTCACGTCGCCCACAACGCCGACAATTTCCATCGTCGGCACATCCTTGTCGGGCAGCGCGCCCAGCTGCAACCGCTTGCCCAGCGGATTCTCGTTTGCGAAAAACGTTTTCGCCATCGTGGAGTTGATCACCACCACCGCCGGAGCCTTTTCATTGTCCGCGCTGGTAAACAATCGTCCCAGCTTCAGCGGCACGCCCATCGTCTCCAGATAATTCGGAGTGATCGTCCGGTATCCCGCAGCCACAAAATCGTGCGGCGATTTCGGCGGACGTCCGGTGATGTTGAAATGAATGATCGACCCGCCTCCGCTCACCGGCAGAAACGAAGCCGCCGCCGCGGACCGCACACCGGGCAGCGCTCGCGCGCGCTCAACCAATCGATCGAAAAACTGGTAACGATCCTCCGGCTTCGCGTACGCCGTCTGCGACAGGGGAATGTCCGCCACCAGCAGATGATCCGGCTGAAACCCCGGCGGCACTTCCTGCAATCGTGAAAAACTTCGCAGCAGCAGTCCCGAACCCACCAGCAGCAACATCGCGAGTCCAATTTCCAGCGCCACTAGCGCGCCGCGCAATACGTGCTGGTCCGGGCCTCCGGTCGAGCCGCGCGAACTTTCATTCAGCGTTTCGCGCAGATCCAGGTTCGCCGTCCGCAGCGCCGGCACGATTCCAAACAGCAATCCCGTCAAAATCGAAACCACCGCGGTGAACCCGAGCACCCACGGATCGAGTCCAATCGGCGCGCCCGGAGGAATGCTGTCTCCCGCGATCGACGGTAAAATTTTCACCGCCGTCCATCCCACAATCACGCCGAGCAATCCGCCTGCGAGCGACAGCAACACGCTTTCGGTCAGCAGCTGTCGGATCACCCGGCCGCGGCTCGCTCCCATCGCCGTCCGGATCGCCACTTCTTTCTGCCGCGACGTCGCCCTCGCCAGCAGCAGATTCGCCACGTTCGCGCACGCGATCAACAGCACGAAACTCACCGCGCCCAGCAGCAGCAAAAGCGCCGGCCGCGAATTCTGCACGATTTGATCCTGCAATCCCACCACGTCCGCGCTCGTTCCGGTGTTGTAATCCGGATACTGCTGCTCCAGCCTCTTCGTGATTCCTACCATTTCCGCGCGCGCTTGCTCTCGCGTCACTCCCTGCTTCATCCGCGCCAGCGGAATGATACCCGGATGCCAGTTGCGATCGTCGGGCAGCGTCTTTGCCCACGGAGTGAACGGCAAGTACACATCGGCGGGTTGCATAATCTGAAACCCGGCCGGCATCACGCCCACAACCTGGTACGGCTGCAGGTCCAGATGAATCGTCTTGCCGATCACGTCGGCCGACCCGCCAAATCGCCGCTGCCACAGTCCATAACTCAGCAGCGCCACCGGCGCTCCGCCCGCTCGGTCTTCTTCCGCCAGAAACGTCCGCCCCACCGCCGCGTTGATTCCCAGCATCGGGTACAGACCCGCCGTCGCCATCCGCACAATCAACCGCTCGGGTTCGCCCGCTCCGGTCAGCGTGATCGAACCCGCGCGCGTCGCTTCCATCGCCTCAAACGATTTGCTCTGGTCGCGCCAGTCCACATAATTTTCGTACGAAGTCGAAATCACCGGGAACGGACTCTTCTCTGCAATCAGCACCAGCCGCGAAGGATCGCGGTAGGGAAGCGGCCGCAGCAGTACGCCATTCACCACGCTGAAGATCGCCGTGTTCGCCCCAATCCCCAGCGCCAGCGTCAGGATCGCCACCGCCGTGAACGCCGGAATCTTCCTCAGCGTCCTAACTCCGTATCGCAAATCCTGCATCAGCGTCCGCATCGTCCCTCCGTTCTGCCGCCAAGCCGTTTCGACAACAACATGCACCGAATCCCCATTGGACGCAATCCTCGCCGCCGTTGTTAGCATCGCGCAGTCCTGTCGGACAGTCTGCCGCACAGGCTGTCCTCTTACGACGTACCCTCGCGCACGCCCCCCACTCACCGCCGGACCACGCATTCTCCGTGCCCTCATCTTCAGCTTTTCTCTGTGCCCTCTGTGGTAATGCGCGCCGCTTGCGTCCGCCGTGGTGGATTCCACGCTTCTGCCTGTGCATTTGCCGCGCCTCCCGCGCGCTCTTCCGCTTATACTGCGTTCGGTTTAAAGCGCGTGCCACTAACGACGATGCTCAACATTATTATTCTCCCGGCCCTAGTCTCGAACCTGCTGCTCCCTTGCGTCGCCGTCTTCGCCTGTCTCGCGATTTTGTTCTCCGCCATCCGCCGCTGGCGAGCGCTGCGCGCCGACCGCTTCACTAAGCGCCGCCGCATCCTCAAACGCATTGCGCTCGCCTTCGTGATCCTGCTCGCGGCCGCCCTCGCCGTCACCACAGCCTTCAACGCCGCGGCCAGCTACTATTTTTTTTCGCAGCATCCGGCGCCCGGAAAACTGTACGACGTCGCCGGCTACCAAATGCATCTCTACTGCACCGGCGCCGGTTCGCCCGCGGTGCTTCTCGACGCCGGCCTCGGCAACGACTCCACGATTTGGGCGAACGTGCAGCCCGTCTTATCGAAAATCACGCAGGTTTGTTCATACGATCGCGCCGGTTTCGGCTGGAGCGCCCCGCGTCCAGAAGCGCGCGATACCCGGCATTTGTCCGATGAATGGCATGCGCTGCTCGCCGCTGCGGGCATGGAGGGACCAATCGTTTTGATGGGCCATTCAATTTCGGGTTTGTACATTCGCGATTACGCCGCACGCTATCCGCAAAATATCGTCGGACTCGTCTTCGTCGACGGTTCCACTCCGCTACAGGACGAGCGATTTCCCGCCGCGATGCAGGCGTTCGAGAAAAAAGAATTCATTTTGCTTCGCGCGGGCGAGGCGGCTTCGGTGTTGGGCCTGTTACGCGCGATCGGCCAGTGCGCTCCCGAATCAGGTTTCGAAAGGAATGCGGCAAAAATGGTCGCCGAGGATAACTGCCGCACCTCGACGATGCTGGCTTCGGGGCAGGAACTGGCCGCTGTGCCTGAATCCGGTGAACAGACCATTCACACCGGACCGTTTGGCGATCTGCCCATCTTGATTCTTTCGCAGGACCCGGAACAGCCCGTTGCCATTCCCGGTTTTTCACCGGAAGCGGCTAAAGAACTGAGTACCATCTGGAACGGGATGCAGGACGATCTGAAAAAACTTTCCACCCGCAGCCGTCGGATTGTCGCCAAAGGCAGCAGCCATTACATTCAGATCGATCGCGTCGATTTGCTCAACTCCGAAGTCGTTGCGTTCATCAAGCAGATTCGCGGCGCACTCCCGGAGCCCGTCGCCGACTACGGCACGACGCAGGTGAAGTAGCTCGCCACACCGCGCTGTCTCCGTGTCCCCTGTGGTAATGCGCGCCGTTTGCGTCCGCCGTGGCAGATTCCACGTTTCTGTCTTTGACGTTCCGTTCCTCACCTCACGTCACTCGCTCACGCCCGATACCGCACCTCCCGATAAATCCGACTGAACGCAATCGCCACAATCCCCAGCACCACAGGACAGAAAATGCTCGCCTCCGGCCCCACCCCGCCCCCCGTCAACCACCGCGGTCCCTCCAGCGTCGCGTTCAGAAAACTATGCGACGGCAGCAATCCGCTATTGGGAGCGCCGAAAAGATAAGTCTGCCCCCAGTCATATCCCAAGTGAAACCCCACCGCGCACCACAAATCCCCCGTCCGCCGTATGAACAAGCACAACAGCAAACCGAAACTTACGACCGAAAGATCTCCCAAAATATTTTCACCGCCGTTCGTCGCATGCGACAGACCGAACAAACCCGACAACAAAATCGCCGCCGGCCAGAATCCCACTCCCGTGGTCAGTGTGAACTGCGCGTACCCACGGAACAGAAATTCCTCCGCGAAACCGGACAGCAAAAACGCCAGCGCCCACGCCGCCGCCGGCACCACGATCGCCGCCCCATGAATCGACCCACTCGTGAACCGCACGCCGTGCAGCGCGAAAATCGTCAACACCGTGGCGCACGTGGCCGCCACTCCAATCCCGATTCCCATCCAAAAGTTTTTACGAAACGCTCCGCTCGCGGGCAGACCGTAATCGCCGATCTTGCGGCGTTCGATCTTGCTCATGGTCCACGCGGCAACAGCCAGAATCGTGCAGGCAAACAGGTCGGGCACGATGATTCGCAGCGGAGTCAGCTCGGTTGGGTCCAGCGAATCCGGGAAGATGCGCAGCAGAGTGAACCGCGCAATCTGCGCTAGGGCTTGAAAAATTCCCAGAAAGATCAGCAGCCGCCAGCCCGCGCGAATCCCGCCGGGTCCGATGAATATGCGCCTGATCGCAGAAGCCGGCCGCGGAACCGAAGCCGGAAATGGAGCCAAAGCCGGACGCGAAGTCGAACCCGAAGTCGAACCCGAAGACTGCAGGCCGTTCGTCGTGATTTCCTGTGTTGTCACGGAGGCGCTCCTTGCCAACACCTACGGTCCAGCACCCCCAATCGTTTCACGGAAATTTCGCCGGTCACACTCACGCCGCCCTCGTGGGACGCCTTCGTAGGACAGCCTGCGGCAGGCTGTCCTCGTCCGACGCACTGTCGCTCCCGCGCCTCACTCACCGCCGGATCACGGTGTCTCCATTGCGTCGTCCTTAATTTTTCTCTGTGGTAATCTTCCGCCTTTCTGCCTTTGCCTACCGCACCAAAACGCACACCAATCCCCCGAGGTCTAGCGATTACCGTGCAGAATAAGTCCTTAAAGCCAGCGGACCAGCAAACGCGCGCGGCTCGCCGTGGACCTCGCCGGCGATTTTGGACACCACCAACAATTTTGCGGGACTTTTCGGCGGGCGAAATCGAAACGCCGGAAAGGCCGTGACCTCATGCAAACGGCCACGGCCTGCGGGACTATGACTTCGATCGGGTAGAAGTAAATCGCGAACGCCTGATCGCCGCGATCGGCAGCAACGCCAGAGACAGCAGCAGCAGACTCGACGGTTCCGGAGCGACGACGTCTTGGGTGATCGTAAGCGGACCGTACGTGCCAGGATTGAAACTAAGCACGCCGTTGACATACGAAACCATATCGGCGGGGTATGGCGCAGACCAAAAACGTGTGCAGGCGATGTTCGCGAACCCGCACTCGATCAGTGCGTTGCCTGCGTCCAGCTGGAAACTGTGCGGGGAAAAGAGAAACAAATCAAATGGGGCCGTTCCGAGCCCGTCGTTCGCCGAGCCGGGAATCTGAGGGATTTGGGCCGAGTATTCGTTGGGGAATGCTCCGGGCGGCAAGCCGATCAACTGCGGAGTGATGATCACGAAGTCCGACGACGGAATCACTTGCGGCAAATCGAAGGTGAACGTCAAGTCGCCGTAGCCGGTCGTGTAAGTAAACGTATCGGTACTGCCGTCCGCGCGCGATAGGGAAGCGCAGACGAAGAACACGAAAATAGCGGCTAAGAGTTTTGTGGCTTTCATGATGCCTCCGGAAAAGAGGCGGCCATTGTGCCGTTAGTTACAGGCCCAAGCAAGTAATATCTTCACTCTGATTCACGCGGAAATCAGTCGAGTACCGTGAGTACCGGTGGTGAGAAGGTTTTCAAATATCTCCGTGCTCAGTGTATTCGCGGAAACCCGTGAATTCTCACTGAGGAACGCCAGTGGCATGACAAAGTGCCGCCTTTCTCGGTTTTCTCCGTGAGATGTTCTAAGTTTTTGACTTTGCCCCTGCCTTCGCCTTTGCCTTTGCTTCTGTCTTCCGCTCCGCCCTACGGCTTCCTATAAATATCCGCCTTCAAAATCTCCATCGCCGTACTCGGATTCCCCAACTCCCGAAACCCAAACTGCCGATACAACTCATGTGCATCCCGCGTCGCCAAACTGAACCGCCGCAAACCCTGCAACTGCGGATGTCCCATCACGCACTCCATCAACCACTTTCCAAGCCCCTTTCCGCGATGCTCCTCCAGCACGTACACGTCGCACAAATACGCGTACGTCGCCGAATCCGTCACCACCCGCGCAAAACCAACCAGCTTCCCGCCATGCAGCACGGCAAAGCACAGCGAATTCTCGACTGCCCGCTCCACCGTCGCGCGCGGAATCTCCTCCGACCAATACGCCCGGCTCAGATACGCATGAATCGCCTCCACATCCATCCGCGCCCGATCCGTCGTCGCCACATATTCTCCGCGCTCGTACGTTTCACTCACCACACACCACCTCTCGATGAATGTTCAGATACCAACCAGCCCGCTCCGTAGCGGTAAGTTTATCGCGGAAATCCATCCGCCCCGCCCGCGGGACAGTCTGCCGCGCAGGCTGTCCTCTGACGAGCACCCGACGCCCTCGCGCCCCGATCATTGCCAGACTACGGACTCTCCGTGATCTAATCTCTACGTTTTCTCTATGTCCTCTGTGGTGATGCGCGCCGCTTGCGTCCGCCGTGGCGGATTTCGCTTTTCCGATCCGCAGCTCACCCGCACACGGAGCGCAGCCTTCTGCGATCTTCTCGATTCGTCATCGATCGCGCGCTCACGACAGCATCGCCCGCAAGAGGACATCCTGCGCGTCAGACTGTTCTACGCTGCACCTTCATTGACTTGCCTTACGCTCACACATAAGATGTGCCCGCGTGCCCAGCGCCGATCCACTCATCGGTCAGACCATCTCGCACTACCGCGTCGTCGAAAGACTCGGCGGCGGCGGAATGGGCGTCGTTTACAAAGCCGAAGACACCGACCTCGGTCGCTTCGTCGCCCTGAAATTCCTCCCCGACGACGTCGCCAAAGACCCGCAAACTCTCGAACGCTTCCGCCGCGAAGCCCGCGCCGCCTCGGCCCTGAACCATCCCAACATCTGCACCATCTACGAAATCGGTCAGGCTGACGACCGTCCTTTCATCGCCATGGAATTCATGGAAGGCCTCACGCTGAAACATAAAATCAACGGGCGCCCGCTCGACCTCGATCTTCTGCTCGACATCAGCATCGAAATCGCCGACGCGCTCAATGCCGCGCACGCCAAAGGCATCATCCACCGCGACATCAAGCCCGCGAATTTATTCATCACCGAACTGGGCCACGCGAAAATTCTCGACTTCGGCCTCGCGAAGCAGCTGAGCGCCGCCAGCGATTCCACTCTCGTCCGCGAAGACACTGCCTCCACCGAAGGCGGCCCCACCGTCAGCGAAGCCGACCTCACCAGCCCCGGCACCGCAGTCGGCACGGTGGCGTACATGTCGCCGGAACAGATTCGCGGCAAGGCCGTCGACGCGCGCACCGATCTTTTTAGTTTTGGAATCGCGATGTATGAAGCGGCTACGGGCGTGTTGCCGTTCCGCGGCGAAACCAGCGGCGTCATCACCGAAGCAATCTTGAATCGCACTCCTCCCGCTCTCGCGCGCGTGAATCCCGATCTGCCGCCGAAATTCGACGACGTGATCGCCAAAGCGCTCGAAAAAGATCCCAAGCTGCGTTACCAGAGCGCCGCGGACATTCGCACCGACTTGCAACGCCTGAAGCGCGACTCCAGCGCCAGCGGCCGCCACATTCCCACGCAAGACCAACTAGACGAAGACGATCACCCAGGCGGTTCGACCGGCAGCGGCGGAATTCCTCGCACGCCCTCCAGTTCACACGCAACCGCCGCGCGGCCCGGCTCCGGCAAGCGCTCATCCACGCGTACGGAA
The DNA here is from genome assembly GCA_963719065.1 of uncultured Acidobacteriota bacterium. Lineage (GTDB taxonomy): Bacteria > Acidobacteriota > Terriglobia > Acidiferrales > UBA7541 > Palsa-295. Next base: position 33,851 of record CAVRAM010000003.1, read on the forward strand.
GTCGCCACGTCTCCTCCCGACGATGGCTCGACGTCGCGCTCAAAGCCACCTGTCGGAAAACTGTTCGGCGGCGCAGCGATTCTCCTGGCAGTGCTGGCGGCGGGCGGCTACTACTATATTCACCAAAAGCCGAAACTCACCGAGAAGGACGTGGTGGTGCTTGGCGAGTTTCAGAACCTGACGAGCGACACGGTGTTTGACGGAACGCTGCGGCAGGGGCTCGCGGTGCAGCTCGAACAGTCTCCTTTTCTGGCGCTGCTGGGCGACGACAACGTGAGAAAGACGCTGGTGATGATGCAGCAACCTGGCGACGCGCGGCTCACTGCGTCGCTGGCGCGCGAGGTGTGCGAACGAGCGAACGCGTCGGCCACGATCGAAGGATCGATCGCGCAGGTCGGCACCGAATATACGGTGATCGCGAAAGCGGTGAATTGCCATTCGGGAGATACGCTGGCGAGCGCTCAGGCGACTGCCGCCGACAAAAACCATGTGCTCGACGCGCTCAGCAAAGTCGCTTCCGATCTTCGTGGAAAGCTCGGCGAATCTCTGGCGACGGTGAAAAAGTACGATACTCCGCTCGATGCCGCATCCACTTCCTCGCTCGAGGCGCTGCAGGCGTATGGCCGGGGGAAAACCTTGCTCTACGCCAATGACCAGGCAGGCGCCATCGTTCAGTTCAAACGCGCCATTGAGCTTGATCCCAATTTTGCGATGGCTTACGCATCCATGGGATCGGCGTACCGGACTCTCGGCGAAACGGACGCGGCGGGCAACGCGGCGCGAAAAGCTTACGAACTGCGCGACCGGGTGAGCGAGCGGGAACGCCTGTACATCGAAGCGCATTACGTCTCCGACGTCGAGGGAGACCTGGAGAAGGCAAGCCAGATTTATGAATCGTGGCAGCAGACCTATCCGCGCGACGACGTGCCAACGAATAATCTGGCAGTGATCGATGATGAGTTAGGAGAGTATGCGAAGGCTCTGACCGGTCTACAGGCAGCGTTTCAATTGAGTCAGGATCCGCTGGCTTACAGCAATCTGGTCAGTGATTATGTCGCCAACGAGAAGATCGATGAGGCTGAGACGTTGATTCAGCAAGCGCAGGCTAACAAGGTCGATTCACCGGACCTGCGAGCCGAGATTTACGGGGTAGCATTTCTGAGGAACGACGTTGCCGGGATGAAAGCGCAGGTCGCTTGGAGCAAGGGGAAGCCGGGAGTGGAGGATTTGTTCCTGGCGACGGAGGCGGACACGGCGGCGTACGGAGGGCGGCTGAAAGAAGCGTCGAAACTCACCGAACAGGCAGCCGCATACGCAGAGCGCGAAGATCAAAAAGAAACGGGCGCCTTGTACTATGCACTAGCCGCGATTCGCGAAGGCATCTTTGGGGACAAGGCGGCAGCGCGGCGATTCGCGGAGCAGGCGCTGGCGTGGTCGAGTGGCCGCGATGTGCAAGCCCTTTCGGCGACAGGTCTGGCATTCGCGGGCGATGCAGCAAGAGCCGAGCAATTTGCTGCGGATCTGAGCAAAAAGCATCCCAACGACACGCTGATTCAGAAGGCCTGGGTGCCGGTGATTCGCGGCGAGATTGCCCTGAGCCGAGGGGATTTCGAAAAGGCGTTGACCATTCTGGCTCCCGACCAGACCGACGACCTCGGATCAGTAACGTCAGGTGCGATCACGGAAACGATGCTGCCGGTATACCTGCGCGGCATGGCGTATCTACAGGCCAGGCGGGGCAAGGATGCGGCAGCGGAGTTTGAAAAGTTTCTGGCGGATCGCGGCGCGGTGCTGAACCTGCCACAGGCGGCTGTGGCGCGATTGGGATTGGCGCGGGCCTACGCACTGGAAGGCGATGACGCCAAGGCGCGCGTGGCGTATCAGAATTTGTTCGCGCAGTGGAAAGACGCTGACCCGGACCTGCCCTTGCTACTGCAGGCCAAAGCCGAGTACGCCAAGCTGAAGTAGCTGCCAGTGGGATAGGCTGAGAGCCTATCCCACTGAGAGCGGGGTGCAGACACGCTGAGAGCCGATCCTATTTCCACGCTGGTCACTTTCGTTGACTTGTACATCGAGTGCACCTAAGATGTGCCCGCGTGCCCAGTCCTGATTCGTATCTTGGCCAAACCATTTCGCACTACCGCGTCGTCGATCGACTCGGCGGTGGTGGGATGGGCGTGGTGTACAAAGCGGAAGACACCAAGCTACACCGCTTTGTCGCGCTGAAATTCCTTCCTGACGAACTGGCCCGCGATCATCAGGCCCTCGAACGTTTCCAACGCGAAGCCCAGGCCGCTTCCGCCCTGAACCATCCCAACATCTGCACCATCTACGAAATCGATGAAGAGAACAAACGCGCGTTCATCGTCATGGAGTTCATGGACGGTGTGACGCTGAAGCATCGGATCGATGGCCGTCCGATGGAAACCGAAAGCATCCTGGATCTTTCCATCCAGCTCGCGGATGGATTGGACGCCGCGCACACCGAAGGCATCGTGCATCGCGATATCAAGCCCGCGAACATTTTTGTCACTAAACGCGGCCACGCCAAGATTCTTGATTTCGGTTTAGCCAAGCTGACCTCGAAGGCCACTGCCTCGGACGTCACCATGGCGACCAATGATCGCGGCGGCAGCGGCCTCGATCTCACTGGCCCGGGCGTCGCCGTCGGAACCGTCGCGTATATGTCGCCCGAGCAGTTGGGTGCCAAAGAACTCGATGCGCGCACCGACCTGTTTTCCTTCGGCGTCGTGCTCTACGAGATGATCACCGGCACCATGCCGTTTCGCGGCGACACTTCCGCGGTGATCACCGAAGCCATTTTAAATCGCGCGCCGGTTCCGGCCGTGCGCCTCAATCCCGATGTCCCTGCTGAACTCGAGCGAGTCACCAACAAGGCGCTGGAGAAAGACAAGAAGCTGCGCTACCAGAGCGCCGCGGACATGCGCACGGATTTGCAGCGCATCCGTCGCGACATGCAATCGGGGCGCTCGGCCAGCACGGCGTCGTCCGTCGCAGAACCGCTGGTGCAATCTTCAGTTTCCTCGCCCGCTTCGTCGCCCGTTCAGTCGCCAATTTCCGCGACAGCCTCGGCTCAAGCCGTCTCGACCGGCGGCGCCACAGCGGCAGGGAAGCCGGCGGTGCGTTGGAAAATTGTCGGACCCGTCGCGGCGGTGTTAGTCGTGGGCCTGGCTATCGGCGGTTGGCTCTACTTCACTCGCAAAGTTCACGCCCTCAAGCCCAGCGACACCGTGGTGCTCTCCGACTTCACCAATAAAACCGGCGACGCGGTCTTCGACGACACGCTCAAGCAGGCGCTATCAGTAAGCCTGTCGCAGTCGCCGTACTTGAATATCCTCTCCGAGGGAAAGGTGCGCAGCACCCAGAAGCTGATGGGGCAAACTCCCGGCGATCCGCTACCGCCCGAAGCGGCTATCGATCTCTGCCAGCGCACCGGCGGCGCGGCGGTCTTCTCCGGCTCGATCTCGCCGCTGGGCAGTCAGTATGTCGTCGGCCTGAATGCCACCAGCTGCCGCACCGGAGAAATGCTGGCCCAGACTCAGGTGCAGGCCGAACGCAAGGAAGATGTCCTGAAAGCCCTCGATAAAGCTTCGGCTACGCTGCGCGAGAAAGTTGGCGAATCGCTGGGCACCGTCGAGAAATATGACACGCCTCTCGAACAAGCCACCACTTCCTCACTCGATGCGCTGAAAGCATTTTCGCAAGGCGCGAAGGCAGATCGGTCCGGAGACGCGCCTGGGGCGATTCCTTATTTTAAACGGGCCATCGAACTCGATCCCAAGTTTGCATTGGCTTACTCCAATCTCGGCGTTGTGTATTCGAATCTGGGTGAGTCCGGAGCGGCGAGCGAAAACTTCACCAAGGCTTTTGAGCTGCGTGACCGGGCCAGCGAGCGGGAGCGGCTGCAAATCGAAGGGGCCTACTACTCCCTTGTGACCGGAGACCTGGAGAAAGCGCGGGCGGCCTACGCGGAATGGGCGAAAGCCTATCCCCAGGATCCCGTCCCCCATGGCAATTTGGGGTTCTTCGAAACATCTTTCGGAGATTACGACGCAGCGATCAAGGAGGTGCAGGAAGCACTGCGCATCGCGCCCGAGAACAGTAGCAATTACGGAAATCTCTCGGGGTTGTACGTGGCCACGAATCGTTTTGACGAGGCGAAAGCGCTCTACAAGGACGCTGAAGCACGAAAAATGGAGAGCGTCCCCCTTCACGCAAACATGTACGCGCTGGCTTTTCTCGAAGGTGATCGGGCGGAAATGGACCGGCAGGTGGGCTGGGCCGCCGGCAAACCTGGCGCCGAGGATCTCCTGTTGTCCGCCGCATCTGATACCGAGGCTTACTACGGGCGCAACGGCAAGGCTCTCGAACTTTCCCGCCGAGCCATGGATTCGGCCAAACGCAGCGACCAGAAAGAAACGGCCGCCCAGTGGCAGTTGGAAGCGGCACTGCGCCAGGCGGAATTGGGAATCAATGCGGACGCCCGCGAGCAGGTGAAGGCTGCGCTGGCCCTGGCTTCAAATCACGATTCGCAGATTTTCGGCGCTCTGGCCCTGGCTCGGGCTGGTGATTCCGCCCAAGCCGCCAGAATCGCGGACGATCTGGCCAAACAGTATCCCCAAGACAGCGTGGTGAATTTCTATTGGCTGCCCAGCATTCGGGCGGCGCTTGCACTGGGCCGCAACGATGCTGACAAAGCGATTGAGATTCTTCAGGTCGCCATTCCCTACGAACTAGGGGCGCCGACGCCGTCTGCGGCGGTAGGTGAGACGCTCTACCCGGTGTACCTGCGCGGCGAAGCGTATCTGAAGCTGCGCAAAGGAAAAGAAGCCGCCGCCGAGTTCCAGAAAATCGTCGATCACCGCGCCCTCGTCGTGAATTTCGTCACCGGAGCGCTCGCCCATCTGGGCCTCGCGCGCGCCTACGCCCTAGGAGCCGCATCCGGGAAAGACGCCGATGCCGAAGCCGCCCGCGCCAAAGCCCGCGCCGCCTACGACGATTTCTTCACGCTGTGGAAAGACGCCGACCACGACCTTCCCATCATGAAAGAAGCCAAAGCCGAATACGCGAAGTTGCAGTAACGTGGGACAGCCTGCGGCAGGCTGTCCTCTTCCGACGCACCCTCGCAGCGACGTCCTCGCACTCCGCCGGACCACGCACTCTCCGTGCCCTCCGCCTCGCCTTTCTCTGTGTCCTCTGTGGTAAGGTTCCGCTTTTCCGCTCTTCACCTCGCCTGCTCACGCACCACAGCGTCTCCGTGCCCTCTGCCTTTCTCGGTTTTCTCTGTGAAATGCGCGCCGTTTGCGTCCGCCGTGGCGGATTCCACGCCTTCGCCTTCGCTTTTTCCTTCCTCACCAACGCGCACACCCATCCGCCATCACTAGATCCTGCTGTTCAAGAAAAAGGCCAGCGCAACCGATCCGCTCTACCGCTGAGGATTACGACTCACTGCAGGAATCTCGATCTCCGCCACGCCGTACGACGCCAGCTGCCGCCGGATCTCGCGAAGATGTTCATTCGCAAAGCCATGCGGCTTCATCGTCTCGATCAACCTGTTCCGCGGCGCCGGAGCCATCGGCGTGCCGTCGCCTCGATTGATGGAATAACCGCCGTGATCGAGCTTAATCAGGTATTTCATGGGACAGGGATTCTGCTCCTTTTTCCCGTAAAATTCAAACGCCAGTTTCATCCACCCACCGAACCCATTTGTTTAGACCTTGACAACTGTGTACTACTATGTTACCCTTGCCATCGCGTGTAATTCGGCGCGAATTCTGCGCCAATAGGCGCCAAAGGCAAAAGCAACGTGCTCGATCGCGGCCAACTCGAATGCCTCAAGCCTGAAGCGCCGCAATTCGCGCGTACCTCCGCTACTCGATTTCGCGTACCGCCTATGCGTCACAATTTATTAGAAACCGGCGTAACTCCTACAAAACAATCATCGCGTGTACGTTCTAATCGTAACAACAGTTACGATTAGAAATTTTCGCCGCTACGCCATTCCGCGTACCCCGCGCATTCCGCCTGCCCGCCACTAAACCCGACCTGCACAATTGACTTCGCGCAAGCCATCCCATAACGTTGAAGGGATTTTTGCGGCGCTCCGACTGCTTCATCCGGCGCCTGCACTCCCGAACCAAGAGAGAACCCAGAAAAATGGCTGAACAGAAACTACCGACGCGGGCCGAAGACTTTTCAGAGTGGTACAACCAGCTGGTGCTGAAGGCTGAATTGGCGGACTACGCCCCAGTTCGCGGCTGCATGATTGTGCGCCCCTACGGCTGGGCGCTGTGGGAGAACATTACCGCAGCTCTCGATTCGCGCTTTAAGGCCACGGGCCACGTGAACGCCGCGTTTCCGCTGCTGATTCCGCGCAGCTTCATCGACAAAGAAAAATCGCACGTCGCCGGGTTTTCGCCTGAGCTGGCTGTCGTCACGCACGGCGGCGGCGAAGAACTCGAAGAGCCGCTGGTGATTCGCCCCACTTCGGAAACGATCATCGGCCATGCGTACTCGAAATGGATTCAGAGCTATCGCGATCTGCCTGTGCTGATCAATCAGTGGAACAGCGTGGTTCGCTGGGAACTGCGCACCAAATTGTTTTTGCGCACGCTCGAGTTTTACTGGCAAGAAGGCCACACCGCCCACGCCACTTTCGACGAAGCCGAATTCGAAACGCGCCAGATGCTCGACATTTACACCGACTTCGCCATGAACGAAGCCGCCGTGCCCGTCATTCCAGGCCGCAAATCCGAATCCGAACGCTTCGCCGGCGCTGACCAGACCTACTCGATCGAAGCGATGATGGGCGACGGGAAAGCGCTTCAGTCCGGCACCTCGCACAATTTGGGACAAAATTTCGCGAAAGCGTTTGAGATTCGCTATCTCGACAAGACCGGCGTCCTGCAGCACTGCTGGACCACATCGTGGGGACTTTCCACGCGCTTCATCGGCGCGATGATCATGGTCCATGGCGACGATCAGGGATTGATCCTGCCGCCGCGCCTCGCGCCGTACCAGCTCGTCATCGTCCCGATTTTCAAAAGCGACGACGAAAAATCCAGCGTGATGGAGTGCGCGCAGCGCCTACGCAAAGAACTGATCGCCGCAGGCATTCGCGTGAAGATGGACGAGCGCGAAGGCCAAAGTCCCGGCTTCAAATTCAACGACTGGGAAATGCGCGGAGTTCCGCTGCGCATGGAACTCGGCCCCAAAGACGTCGCCAAGGGTTCGGTGGTTCTGGCGCGCCGCGACCGGCCCGGCAAGGAAGGGAAGTCGTTCGTGGACCAAAAAGGTTTGCCCGAAGTGGTGGCGCAAACCCTGAAAGAAATTCAGCAGGCGCTTTTCGATCGCGCTCTCGCGTTTCGCAAAGCAAACACCCACGAGCCTGCCGACTACGGCGAGTTCAAGAAAGTGGTCGAAAAGGGTTTCGCGTTTTCCTGGTGGTGCGGCAGCTCCGCATGCGAAGCCGCCATTAAAGAGGAGACCAAGGCGACCATGCGCTGTATCCCTCTGGAGCAGCCCGGTGGCACCGGCGTGTGCGTCCACTGCGGCAAACCGGCGAAAGAGCGCGCGATTTTCGCCAAGGCCTACTAACTCTCGCAACCACAATCAGCCGTGGCCTCCGGCCCGAACTCCGCCACGAGTTCGGGCCTTTTTTCGTAGTACTCGAAATCGCCGGTTCAGGTTACTTATTCACATCACACGCTTTAACGCCCGCTTCTCACCCGCTCGGCGGCTGCTAGAATTTCAGTTAACCCAGCGCTCTTAAAGCGGGAGGCACGTCATCTTGGCTACCTCAGTTTCACCAACTCATTCGAATTCGCAGCGTGGCGGCTCGAAAGTCAGCTTTCTGGTCACGATCGTCGTGTTGTTCGCGATCGGCTTCGCCATGTTCAAGATCGCCCCTCCTTATATGGATAAGTTTCAGCTGCAGGACGAGATGAACAGCGAAGTGCACCACGCCATGGCCAACCGTTCCAGCCAGTCCGAGATTCAGGGCAACATCATGAAGTACGTGAAAGAGCACGACCTGCCGATCACTCCCAACGACGTGCAGGTGATTACCGCTCCAACTTCGACGACCATCAACGTTCACTACATCGTGCCGGTCGATTTCAAGGTCACCCAGCACGATTTCGAGTTCACGCTTACGGCAAACAGCCAAGCGTATTAACCGCGCAATCCTATATAGTTAGAGGAGGACGAAGCCTTCGCCGGCTTCGTCGTATTTGCTCGTCCGCCGGCGGGCGCGAGCGCGTCAACGTTGCACGGCAATCTGCGTCTAATCACAAGAGAAACGGTTCGTCATTTGGGAGCGTTGGATTGCGCATTCGCCTAGCCCCTGGGTTTTGGACGTCGAAGATCGGCTTGGCCATTCTCGGCTCAGGTCTGTTTCTGTTTCTCCTGTTCGTCTCGATTTTCGCCTACTACTACATTCAATTCGGCAAGCTGATCGATCGCCAACTCACCGGCCAGATTTATCAGAACACTTCGCGCGTGTTTTCCGCTCCCGGCCACTTGTTCACCGGCGAAACGCTGAAGGCGAACGACCTCGCTTCGTATTTGCTGCGTGCCGGATATCAGGAAGGTCCAGTCGAAGGCGCACCCGGCGAATTCAAGGTGACCGGCGGGTCGGTGGAAATTCGCCCCACACAAGCTTCGTATTTCCACGGCGGCAATGCGGTGAAGGTGGAATTCTCAGCTGGGAAAATCGCACGCATCGTGCAACTGCCCGACGGTACGCCGCGCGACTTCGTGGACATCGAGCCTGAGCTGATCACCAACTTGTTCGATAGCTCGCGCGAAAAACGCCGCATCATCCGCTTCGACGATTTGCCGAAAGTGATGGTCGACGCGTTGCTCGCCGCGGAAGACAAACGGTTCTTCGAGCATGGCGGACTCGACATTGTCCGCGTGTTCGGCGCGGCCTGGGCCGATTTGCGGCGCGGCCAAAAAGCGCAGGGTGCCAGCACGCTCGACATGCAAGTGGCGCGCAGCTTTTTCTTTGACAACAAACGCGACTGGAAACGGAAACTGAAAGAAATCCTGATGGCCATCGAGATCGACCAGCGATTCTCGAAGCAACAAATCTTCGAAATGTACGCGAACGAAATTTACATCGGCAATCGTGGCAGCTTTGCGATTCGCGGATTCGGCGAAGCTGCGCCGGCGTACTTCGGCAAAGACGTCCGCGACTTGTCGCTCGGCGAAGCCGCTTTCCTTGCGGGGATTATTCGCGCGCCGAATCGTTACTCCGCCTCCGAACGCCATCCCGATCGCGCCGAAGAAGCGCGCGACCGCGTGCTGGTGCAAATGGTGGAAGACGGCTACGTGACGCAAGACGCCGCCGACGCCGCGAAAAAGCAAAAACTGCATTTCGTGAATGGCGGTGTGAGCAGCAGCTCGGCGCCGTATTTCGTGGACATGGTGAAAGACCACCTGCTCGAGCATTATTCCGAGACGGACCTTGAAACGCAGAGCTTCCGCATTTACACCTCGCTCGATCCGGAGCTGCAAAAAGCGGCGGAGCTGGCCGTGCAAGCCGGCGCTGTGAACGTCGACAAGCTGCTGGCGAAAAAATACGCAGCGTGGAAGAAAAAGGGCGAAGTGGTGCCGCCGGTGCAGATCGCTCTGATCGCCATGGACCCTGCCACGGGAGAAATCCGCGCGCTGGTGGGCGGCAGAAATTATGGCGAGAGCCAGTTGAACCACGCGCTCGCGCGGCGCCAGCCCGGCTCAGTGTTCAAGCCGTTCGTCTATGCGGCGGCATTCGATAACACCACGAAAGGCCTGACGCCGGTCGTCACACCGGCGACCACGGTGGACGATGTGCCCACCACGTTTGAATTCGACGGCAAGGAATACACGCCCGACAATTACGGTGAAGAATTCTACGGCACGGTCACGGTGCGCGACGCGCTGATGCATTCACTCAACGTCGCCACGGTGAAAGTCGCCGAACTAATCGGCTATCGTCGCGTGGTGGATCTCGCGCGCCAAATGGGACTGGGCAATAACATTCAGGCAACTCCAGCCGTCGCGCTAGGCGCCTACGAAATGACTCCCGTCGATGTGGCCGCGGGATACACCGCCTTCGTCACCAACGGCACGCGCGCCGAGCCGCTTTTCTTGCGTAGCGTCGTGGCCGCCGACGGATCGGTCGAAGAAACCACCGGACCGCGAACGCGCGCAGTGCTCGATCCGCGCGTCGCGTATTTGACCACCAGCCTGATGGAAGACGTGATCAACAAAGGCACCGGCGCAAGCGTGCGCGCTCTTGGTTTCACCCCGGTAGCCGCGGGAAAAACCGGAACGTCGCGCGATGGATGGTTTGCGGGATTCACTTCGAATTTGTTGTGCGTGATCTGGGTGGGGTTTGACGACAATCGCGACCTGGGCCTCGCCGGCGGCACGGCAGCTGCGCCGATCTGGGCGGACTTCATGAAGCGCGCCGTCGCGCTGCCCGAATATCACAACACGCAGGATTTTCAGGTTCCTGATGGCGTGCTGCAGGAAACCATCGATCCGCAGAGCGGACAGCTTGCGACGTCATCGTGTCCTCAGACTGCGCAGGAATATTTTGTTTCGGGTAGCGAACCCACACAGCTTTGCGAATTGCATGGCGGCCACTCGGCATCCGCCAATCCCGCCACATGGCTCGGACATTTGTTCGGTAAGGGAAATGACGGCACGCCCGCCGCGCAGCCCGGAAACGCACAGGCGAAGCAAACGGGAAACCAACCGCCCGCCACAAACCCCGACGGGACCACTCCGCCATCGGCCGAAAAGAAAAAGGGACTTCTGGACAAGGTTTTTGGTATCTTTGGGTCAAGTAAGAAGCCTGCGGACCCGCCCAAGACGACGCCTCCGCAGTAGTCAAAGGCTTCCAAGGGGTTCGCCATGAACCGAGCGACTCTTCTTCTGATACCCGCAGTTCTTGTTTGTTTTTCATCTGCCAACGCGAAGAAATCCGACTCCGCCGAAAATGTGCAGCAAGCGTCCGTGAAAAGCGCGGCGTCCACGTCTGCGCCGACGTCGTTGACGGACCCATCGACGATGTCGCCTCGCCAACTGGCGGAGTTGCGCGCCGACATTGAAATGGCGCGGAAGGAATATTCGTCCGCTGCGGACAGCTATCAAAAGCTGATCCAGCAGGAGCCGAAGAACGCCGAGCTGTGGAACAAAACCGGCGTCGCGTATCAGGAAATGGATGACCTCTTTAAGGCCGAGCATTTCTACAAGCGCGCGATGAAGCTCGACAAAACCTTCGCCAGCGCGGTGAACAATTACGGCACGGTCGAATACACCCGCAAACGCTACAACAAAGCGATCTCCGCGTATAAGAAGGCCCTGGGGATGAGCTCGGAGTCCGCGACGATTTACGGCAACCTCGGCTACGCGTACTTCGCCAACAAGGAATATCCGGAAGCGATGGATTCGTTCGCTTCGGCGCTGAAGATCGATCCGGGTCTGTTCGACCGTCGCGGCGCCGGCGGCACGATCATCCAGCAGCGCAGCAGTACCGATCCCGGGCTGTTTTATTTCTTCGTCGCGAAATCGTTCGCGCAGACTGGTGATGCCGTGCGAGCGGCGCACTATTTGAAGCTGGCGCGTGACGACGGGTACGAGAACTTCATGCAGGCGCAGACTGACCCGGCCTTTGCGAAAGTGATCAAGTCGCCGGTGGTCCAGGAAGTGCTGCAAGTGCCGCCGAGCTACGCGGCTTCGGCGAAGAAGCAAATCCAGAACTAGCCGGCGGCGATTGAAGCCGGTGCGCCGCTTATCGCAGCCAGACGCCGTTTTCTAGTGCAACGGTTTCCGCATTCACGCGCGCAACTTGCTATACTAGCGGGCGAATGAACATCCGGTCATGGCGCGGGAATTTGCTGGTTGTGATTGCCGCGCTGGGATTTACTCTCGCAAGCCTCGCCGTTCGAGCCGGCGTCCCCGAAAAATCCTCTGACGCTTCTACTGGAAATTCCAACGTCGTGGAACTCCGCATCGACGGCGAAATCGAGCCGGTGCTGGCCGATTACATCGTCGATGGAATTAACGGCGCGAACGCCGATCACGCCGCGGCAATTTTGATCGCCATCAATACGCCGGGCGGCCTCGATTCCTCGATGCGTGCGATCGTGCAGGCCATCCTCACCTCGAACGCGCCGGTGATCGCCTACGTGCATCCAACGGGTTCGCGCGCGGCGTCTGCCGGATTTTTTATTTTGATGTCCGCGGATGTGGCGGCAATGTCGCCCGGCACGGAAACCGGCGCGGCGTCGCCGTTGCTTGAAATCGGCGGGTCGCCGGTGAAAGTGGACGACACGCTGACGCGAAAAATCATGAATGACGCGACGGCCTACCTGCGCAGCTACATGAGCAAGCGCGGGCGCAACGTGGAACTGGGCGCGACGGCGGTGACCGATGCGAAAGCGTTCAGCGATTCCGAAGCGCTGAGCGGAAAGCTGATCGAGTATGTTTCGCCATCGAAAGAGGAATTGCTCGCCAAGCTCGACGGAAAAACGATTACTCGGTTTGACGGGACAAGCGCGCAACTTCATTTGAGCCATCCGGTACTTGTGCCGCGCGAGATGACCGGCCGGCAGAGATTTCTGACGCGCATCGTGCAGCCGGACGCGTTTTTCATTCTGCTCGTCGTCGGCGTCCTCGGGCTTTACGTGGAGTTTACGCATCCTGGAGCGTTCGCGCCCGGCGTTTTCGGTGCGATCGCCATGCTGCTGGCGCTCTACGCCATGCACCTGCTGCCGGTAAGCTTCGCGGGTGTCGCGCTGATTGGCTTAGCCTTCGCGCTGTTCATCCTGGAGGCAAAGTTTCCAACGCATGGAGTGTTGGGCGTGGGCGGAGTGTTGGCCATGATTCTGGGCGCGCTATTTTTGGTTCGTTCGCCGCTGACCGGCATGGGAGTGAGCTTGTTTACAGCGTTGTGCGTGGCGATTCCGTTTGCGGTGATCGTGATTGTGCTGATGCGCCTGGTGCTCAGGTCGCGCTCGTGGAAGGTGGCGACCGGCAAAGAAGAGTTGATTGGTGAAATCGGCGAAGTGCGCGAGGCGGTCGGTGCCGGCGAATCGGTCGGTTCGGTCTTCGTTCACGGGGAACTATGGCGCGCGGCGGCGCGAATGGGCGAATCGATTCCTGCGGGCTCGCGTGTGCGTGTGAAAAAAGTGAAGGGCTTGACGTTGGAAGTCGAACCTGTGGAGCAGCGCGCTTAAGCACGCACGGTTCGTTTGCGGATTCTGGAAGGAGCTGAACATGGAGATCGTACCGATCGGGATTGGCATCGTCGCGGTGATTTTTCTGTTTTGGCTGGTCAATTCCGTTTATGTGATCAAGGAATGGGAGCGCGGCGTGGTGTTGCGCCTGGGACGGATGCTGCCCGATGCGAAGGGCGCCGGACTGCAGCTGGTGTTTTTCCCGATCGACAAGCTCACGCGCATCTCGCTGCGGATTGAAACGCTCGATGTACCGCCGCAGGACGTGATCACGCGCGACAACGTGTCTGTAAAAGTAAATGCGGTGTGCTACTTCCGCGTGGTCGATGCGAATCTGGCGCTTTCACAGGTGCAGAATTATTTGTACGCCACATCGCAGCTCGCCCAGACCACGCTGCGCAGCCTGGTCGGCCAGTTCGAACTGGACTCGATCCTTTCCGAGCGCGAAAAGGTTAACGCCAAGCTGCAACAAATCCTTGACCAGGATACCGAGCCTTGGGGTATCAAGGTAACGAAGGTTGAAGTAAAGCAAGTGGATATTCCGGAGAATATGCAGCGCGCCATCGCCCGGCAGGCAGAGGCGGAGCGCGAGCGGCGAGCGAAGATTATTCACGCCGAGGGCGAATACGAAGCCTCGACGAAACTGGCTGAAGCGGCGAGCGTGCTGGAAAAAGAGCCCGCTTCGATTCAGCTGCGCTATTTGCAGACGTTGACGGAGATTGGCGTCGAGAAGAACACGACGATCGTGTTCCCGCTGCCGATCGATTTGATTTCGCAGTGGGTGAAAGCGCTGGGCAACAAGTCGTAATCTAGAAACGCGTCGAGAGACGAAGCAGGCGGCGAAGAAACGAAATGGCAAAGGGCGGCGACAGAGTACTCGAAAGTAGGCACCTGGTCGGCCTGTTTCTGGGCGTGGTGCTGCTCTGCGGAGTTTTCTTCACGCTCGGATACGTGATGGGCAAGACGCAGTTCGACGCCGCGGTGCATGCCGCAGAGTCCGGCATCAGCGGCACCCACGCGAAAGCGCCGCCGGCAGCGACGAACGGCAAAAGTTCCGCGTCGCCTGCAGCAACGCCCGCAGGGACTCCCGCTGCTGATCCCAACTGGGACAATTACGATCCCACCAAGAAAAACAACGACGAACACATCGAGCCAGCGCCCAAGGCCGTTCCGGCTCCGTCAGCTGCGAATCCGACCACCAAGAAAGCTGCGCCTGCGGCTCCGCCCGTTGCTGCGGCAAAAGCGCCGGCCGCTGCCGCGAAGCAGGCGGGAAAATATCAGCCGCCCTCGATTCCGAAAAGCGCCGTGGTGCTGCAGGTCGCGGCGGTGAATCAGCAGCGCGACGCTTTGCAAGTCGCCGACGAGCTGCAGAAGAAAAAGTTTCCCGCGTTCATCACCACGCCGACCACCGATTCCTACTATCGCGTGCAAGTGGGTCCTTACCCCGATATGGCTGCTGCGCAGGCCGCGATGCGCTCCCTCGAACAGGCCGGATTCAAGGCTATAATCAAACGGTAGATGAATCTTCCTGGTTATGCGCGAGTCCTGCTCGCCATCGGTAGTGGTGCGGCACTCGGGTTCGCGTTTCCCAATTACAATTTGCGGCTGCTCGCGTGGGTCGCGATGGGCATGCTGGTGCTTGCGTCAAATGGCGCGAGTCTGAAGCAAGCGCCGCTGTATGGATTTTTGCACGGGCAGGTGTTTTATCCCGTGTGCCTGCCGTGGGTGGTCACGGTGATGCGGCAATACGGAAACATCGACGTGTGGGTCTCGGCGGCGTTTGTAGGGCTGATTGGATTTATCGCCGGACTGGTTTGCATGATTTTTTCAACGGGCGTGGCGCTCGCGTCGCGCAAAAGCAAGCTGCTGGGGTGTGTGGTCGCTCCGTTCCTGTGGACCGGCGTGGAATATTTCCGGACGAACGTTCCGATCATCGGATCGTCGTGGGATTTGTCGGGCTATCCGATCACGCGGAATCTGGCGTTTTTGCAATTCACGTCGGTGACCGGAATTTACGGGCTTTGCTTTCTGATTGCGGCCTACGGATCGCTGCTGGCATACGCGGTGATGGAGCGATCCGCAAAAGTTTGGCGGATCACCGCCCTGGCTACTGTTGCGCTCGTTTCGGTCGGCTGGATTGGTCCGCATCTGGTGCCGGTGGCGACGCCGCGCTACGTGGCGCATCTGGTGCAGACGAATTTTCCACAGTCGGAAAGTTATCCCGCGGATTGGATGACAATTCACGCCGGCGACATGAACGAGCTGACGGCGATCAGCGTGAGCGCGGCGAAAGCGCAGCCGGGGTTGATTGTGTGGCCGGAGGTTCCCGCGCCGTTTTCGCTGAGCGATTCGACATTCGCGAAGGATGCCGCGGGGATCGCGCAAGACTCCGGCAGTTATTTTCTTGTGGGCGTGGTCGATTGGAAGCGCGACGTGCAGGGGAAGTGGCTGGCGTCAAACACCGCCGTGCTGCTGAATCCGGCGGGCCAGCGGATTTATTCGTACGACAAGATTCACCTGCTGCCGTTTGGCGAGTATGTGCCGCTGCGCGGGTGGCTGAGGTTCGCGAAGAAACTGACCGCCGACATTTCGGATTTTACGCCGGGTTCGACATACAGCGTCGGCCAGATTCCCGAAGGAAAATTCGGCGCGTTCATTTGCTATGAGGCGATTTTTCCCAGCGAAGTGCGGCGGTTTACCGCCGAAGGCGCGCAGGTGCTGATCACGATTTCCAACGACGGATGGTTTGGCCGTTCGTCGGCGCCCGAGCAGCACATGATGATGGCTCGCGTGCGCGCGGTGGAAAACCGGCGCTGGCTTTTGCGCGACACCAACAACGGTTACACTGAATCGGTGGATCCGTACGGGCGAACGATCGCCCAGTTGCCGCTCGATATTCGCGGGCAGCTCGATGCGCCGTACGATTTCCGCAGTGATTTGACGCCGTACGTCCGGTTCGGCGATTGGTTTTCGTGGTTGTGCATCATCGTGACGGTCGCGCTGCTGATGTACGCGCTGGCGAGCGGAAAAAAGAAATCGACCGTCGTAAAGGGATTTGCGAATGGCTGATCATATTGAAGACCTGCAGCACCGCTTCGCCGAGCTTCGGAAACGCATCGAGCTCGTGCGGAGCTTTCTTTGACGCTGGAACCGCACGGAAACAGCTGACCGCACTGGAAGAAAAAACCAACGATCCGAATTTCTGGAACGATCAGGCGCAAGCGCAGGCGACGCTGCAGCAGCGCAAGGCTGTGGAAGACCGCGTGAACGCGGAGACGAACCTCGACCGCAAGATCGGCGACATCGAGACCTACATCACGCTCGCGCAGGAAGAATCAAACGACGCCGAGCGCAACACGCTGCTCGAGGGACTGGCGAAGGAACTCGAATCGACCGACGTCTATCTTTCGGACCTCGAAACAAAAACGCTGCTGGCCGGCGAAACCGATCACATGAACGCAATTCTGACGGTGAAGCCCGGCGCGGGCGGCACCGAATCGCAGGATTGGGCGGAAATGTTGCTGCGGATGTATTTGCGATGGGCGGAGCAGAAAGGATTTCGCGCCACAGTGCTCGAATCGACGCCGGGTGAAGAAGCGGGAATCAAGTCCGCGACCGTGCAGATCGAGGGCGAGAACGCCTACGGGTTACTGTCGGGCGAGAGCGGCGTGCATCGCCTGGTGCGGATTTCTCCGTTCGATCAGGCGGCGCGGCGGCACACATCGTTTGCTTCGGCGTTTGCCATACCGGAAATCGACGACCGGATCGAAATCGTGGTGAAGCCCGAAGATTTGCGTGTGGATACTTACCGCGCCGGCGGCAAGGGCGGGCAAAACGTGAATAAGGTCGAGACCGCCATTCGCATCACGCACATTCCGACCGGGATCGTCGTCCAGTGTCAGGCCGAGCGCAGCCAGCACAAGAACCGGGAACTGGCGATGAAGCTGCTGCGTTCACATCTGTACGAAAAGGAACTCGAGAAGCGGCGCGAGGCGTTGCACAAGCTGGACGCTTCGAAGCCCGAAATCAGCTTCGGCAGCCAGATCCGGTCGTACACCTTGCAGCCGTATCAGCTTATAAAGGACCACCGGACCAAGGTGGAACGCGGCGACGTGCAGAAAGTGCTCGACGGCGACATCGACACCTTTATCCGCGCGTATCTTCTATACCGGCGCGACAATCTGTAAATTTTTCGGTCCGGTCGCGACTTGGCAAGCCCGAACGTCTGTGTATGTGTATCAACTTGCGAAAAATGCCGTGATCGAGTCGAATTCGCCGAGCTGCGCTGGCGCAACTCCGGCCCGAAAACTACCGTTCAGCCTCGGTTTAAGGCCTTTCACTGCATACGATTGACGCCCCTATACCCCGATGTTAAACTGGGTTTTCTTGGTCATTCATCCGAAAGAGCAAGTGGGCCCCTGTACTGCCTTTCGACGAGCCGGAGGATACTGTTTTGGCGCATGATGAGAAATTCCTGTTCACCTCGGAGTCTGTCACCGAGGGCCACCCAGATAAAATAGCCGACCAAATTTCTGACGCCGTTCTTGATGCGGTCATGAAGGACGACCCCAAGGGCCGCGTCGCCTGCGAAACGCTGGTCACGACCGGATTGATCGTGGTTGCCGGCGAAATCACCACTTCCACGTATGTGCCGTTTGCCGAATTGGCTCGTGACGTTATCCGGGACGTCGGCTACACGCGCGCGAAGTTCGGATTCGACGCGGACACGTGCGGTGTGATCTGCACCATCAACAAGCAGTCGCCGGATATCGCCATGGGCGTTGACACCGGCGGCGCGGGCGACCAGGGCTTGATGTTTGGTTTTGCCTGCAACGAAACTCCCGAGCTGATGCCCATGCCGATTCAACTGGCGCACAGCCTGACGCATAAGCTCGCGGAAGTCCGCAAGAAGGGTTTGGTGGATTATCTGCGGCCGGACGGCAAGTCCCAGGTGACGATCGAATACGTAGACGGCAAGCCGAAGCGCATCGACGCCGTGGTGATCTCAACGCAGCACAGCGACAAAGTGTCGCTCGCCACGCTCACCGATTTCGTGAAAAAAGAAGTGATCAAGCCGGTGCTGCCGGCCGAAATGGTCGATAAGGACACCAAGTATTACATCAACCCGACCGGACGATTTGTGACCGGCGGCCCGATGGGCGACTGCGGATTGACCGGACGCAAAATCATCGTGGATACCTACGGCGGATACAGCCGTCACGGTGGCGGAGCGCTTTCGGGCAAGGACGCAACCAAGGTGGACCGTTCGGCGTGCTACATGGCGCGCTACGTGGCGAAGAACCTGGTCGCCGCGGGCCTGGCGACGAAAGTGGAAGTGCAGCTGGCCTACGCGATTGGCGTTGCCGAACCTGTTTCGGTGATGGCCGATACGTTTGGCACCGGCACGATTTCCGATTCGCAGATCACCGAATTGATTCGCGCGTTTTTCAAGCTGACCCCGAAGGGAATTATCGAGGCGCTGGATTTGCGGCGCCCGATTTACCGTCCGACCGCGTCGTACGGCCATTTCGGCCGCAGCGGACCGGGCTTCACCTGGGAACGCACCGACAAAGCCGACGCCATCCGCAAGGAAGCGGGCACGCGAGGCGCGGTGGCGGTTTCGCGCAGCTAGGATCTTTCGCAATTTAAATTCAAAGGGAGTTTCTCGTGGAAACGGCAACGAAACTGGCTGGAGACGTAAAAGACATCGCCCTGGCAGAGAAGGGCAAGCGCAAGATCGAATGGGCCAATCAACAAATGCCCGTGCTGCAATTGATCCGCAAGCAGTTCATCAAGGACCAGCCGCTGAAGGGAATTCGCATGGCGGCTTGTTTGCACGTCACCAGCGAAACCGCTAACCTCGCGATCACCTTGCGCGACGGCGGCGCGGACCTGGTGTTGTGCGGCTCGAATCCGCTTTCGACGCAGGATGAAGTGGCGGCGTCGCTGGTGAAGGATTACGGCATTCCGACCTACGCGATCAAGGGCGAAGACAATGCCACCTACTACGCACACATCGCCGCGGCACTGGACCACAAGCCGCAAATCACGATGGACGACGGCGCGGACCTGGTGACCCAGCTGCTCACCAAGCGCACCGATTTGCTGAGCGGCGTGATCGGCGGCACCGAAGAAACCACCACCGGCGTGATTCGTTTGCGCGCCATGGCCAAGGACGGCACGCTGAAGTTTCCGGTGATCGCGGTGAACGATGCGCTCACCAAGCACATGTTTGACAATCGCTACGGCACGGGCCAATCGACGATCGACGGCGTGATTCGCGCGACCAATATGCTGGTCGCCGGCATGCGCGTTGTAGTGGCGGGCTACGGCTGGTGCGGACGCGGCGTGGCAATGCGCGCCAAGGGCCTGGGCGCAGATGTGATCGTGACCGAAATCAATCCGACGCGCGCGCTCGAAGCGATCATGGACGGCTTCCGCGTGATGCCGATGGCCGATGCGGCCAAGATCGGCGAGATTTTCATCACCGTCACGGGCAACAAGTCCGTGCTGGCGCATGAACACTTCGAAAAGATGAACGACGGCGCGGTGATCTGCAATTCGGGTCACTTCAACGTCGAAATCGACATCCCGGCGCTCGAAAAGCTGGCCAGCACCAAGAAAGTGGCTCGGCCTTTCGTGGACGAATACGTGATGAAAGACGGCCGCAAGATTTATCTGCTGGGCGAAGGCCGCTTGATCAATCTGGCGGCAGCGGAAGGCCACCCCGCGGTCGTGATGGATATGAGCTTCGCGAACCAGGCGCTGGCTTCGGAATACATGGTTAAAAACGCGAAGGAACTGAAGCCGCAGGTGTACGCGGTGCCGGAACACATCGACCGCGAAATCGCCAAGCTGAAGCTGGACTCGATGGGCGTGCATGTGGACAAGCTGACGGCGGAGCAGGAGCACTACTTGGCTTCGTGGTCGGAAGGCACGTAGTCGTTATTGGATTTGCCCGGCGCTCGCTTCGGCGGGTGCCGGGCTTTTTTTTGCTCTCTTTTTTGCGCGTTGCTGCGTTGGCAACTTCGCCCGCGCATCCAGGGAACTTTTGGCTGCTGTGTTACCATCTCGAAATGCAAATGCGGTTCCCCAGGCCCGTTTCGTCTTTTCAATCCAAATTTTCTGCCACGGGTAGTCGCCAGTGATGAAGCAGTGGGCGGCGTGGGCGATTGATACCGCGACGCGACGCGGAGCTACGTACGCCGACGCGCGCGTGATGGATATTCGCCAGCGCGATATCACCACGAAAAACGGGGAAGTGGGAACGCTGGTCGAATCCGAGACTCTCGGAATCGGCATTCGCGTGATCGTCAATGGTTCGTGGGGATTTGCGTCCACCGACCGGCTGACGCGCGAAGGCGTGCAGGAATGCGCCGCACAGGCTGTGGCGATCGCGAAAGCCTCGTCGCTCGCTAAGCGCGAAGATGTGGTGCTCGCTCCGGAAAATGCCTACGTCGATACCTGGCAGAATCCTTTCCTGAAAGATCCGTTTCGCATTCCCGTCGAGCGGCAAATCGATTTGCTGCTGAAAGCAGATGCGGAAATGCTGCGGGTGAAGGGCGTGACGCTGGCCGAAGGTTCGATGTCGTTCAAGCGCATCGACCAGCTGTTCGTTTCGAGCATCGGGTCGTCGATTCACCAGATTAAGATGCACTCCGGCGCGGGAATTGTGGCCACCAGCTTTGCGGGCAGCGAAATTCAGAAACGGTCGTATCCGAATAGTTTTGGCGGGCAGCACGCGCTGCAGGGATACGAGCTGGTCGAATCGCTCGACCTGGTCGGCAACGCGCAGCGCACCGGCGAAGAAGCAGTCGAGCTGCACTCCGCAGTGCAATGCCCGGAGGGAACGAGCACGATTATTCTGGGCGGATCGCAGCTCGGATTACAGATTCACGAATCGATCGGACATCCGATTGAGCTCGACCGCGTGCTCGGGCAAGAAGCGAATTTCGCGGGGATGAGTTTTCTGACCACAGAAAAATTGCGCAAGCTGAAATACGGATCGGACATCGTGAACGTTGTCGCCGACGCGCGGCTGGAACACGGTCCCGGTCTGGGCACGTTTGCTTACGACGATGAAGGCGTTCCGGCGCAGTGCACTCCAATCATCACTGACGGACTTTTCACTGGATATTTGAGCAGCCGCGAATCGGCTCGGTCGATCGGCGAAAAACGCTCCGGCGGCACGATGCGAACCGAAAGCTGGAACCGCCTGCCGATGATCCGCATGACCAACATCAGCATCAATCCGGGCACGTGGAGCTACGACGATCTGATCGCCGACACCGACGACGCGATTTTCATGGAGACCAACCGATCCTGGTCGATCGACGATCGCCGCTACCATTTTCAGTTTTCGACGGAAATCGGATGGGAGATCAAAGGCGGCAAGAAAGGCCGGATGATCAAAAATCCGAGCTACAGCGGAATCACCACGGAGTTCTGGAACAGCTGCGACGCGATTTGTTCGCGCGAGCATTGGACTCTGTGGGGAACGCCCAATTGCGGCAAAGGCCAGCCGATGCAGACCATGGGTACCGGGCATGGCGCTTCGCCCGCACGATTTCGAAACGTGAAAATCGGAGTGGCATTTTCCAAATGACGGCCACGAAAAAGAAAAAGCCGGCAGCAAAACGCGCGGGTGGCGCGGGCAACGTCCGACTGGGCGCGCATGTGAGCGGAGCCCATTTTTCAGCGAGCGATCTGGAACACATTGCCGAGCGCATCCTGAAATTCAGCGAAGCCGACGAAACGGAAGTCGAGATCGATTCCACGGTTGAAGCGCTGACGCGGTTCGCGAACAACACGATTCACCAGAACGTGGCCGAGCAAACGCTGAACATCAGCGTGCGCGCGGTGGTGGACGGGCGGACGGCGCGCGCGACGACGAACAAGGTGGACGACGAATCGCTACGGCGCGTGACGGCAGCGGCGATGAGCCTGGCGCACAACGAGCCGAAAAGTCCCGATCTGCTGCCGATGCTTCGCTCGCAGAAATATCACGCGGTGAAGCATTTCTTTACAGCCACAGCGGCAGCCACGCCAATGGACCGCGCTCGAGCGGTTACCCGCGTGTGCAAAATGGCCGACGCGAACCGGCAAACGGCGGCGGGAATTTTCTCGACTGGCTTCATCCAGACGCTGCTGACGAACTCGAAAGGGCTGCTGGCGCGTCACGATTACACCGAGTCCGAGTTTTCGATCACCATCCTGGAAGAAAAATCATCGGGATGGGCGAAGGCGAATTCGCCGGACGTGGCGGAGATCGATCCAGACGCGCTCGCCGCGAGCGCCAGCCGCAAAGCCGCGGCATCGCGCGAGCCGCGCGAGTTGAAGCCCGGACATTACACCGCAATATTGGAGCCGTCGGCGGCGCTCGATCTGGTCGGCTCGATTTTCTACGATTTTTCGGCGACGGCGGTGATGGACAAACGATCCTGCCTGAACGATCGCATGGACCGGAAAGTCGTGGGCGAAAATATCACGCTGTGGGACGACGTGTACCATCCGCTGCAGCTTGGGGCGCCGTGGGATGGCGAAGGCATGCCGCGGCAGAAAGTTCTGCTGATCGATCGCGGCGTGCCGAAAAATCTGGTTTACTCGCGCGCTTCGGCGAAAAAAAATAGGAAAAAGCCAACCGGCCACGGCTTTACGCTGCCCAACGATTTTGGTGAAGCGCCGATGAATTTGGTTTTTGCGGGCGGCGATTCGTCGGTGGAAAAAATGATCGCATCCACCGAGCGCGGCGTGCTGGTGACGCGGCTGTGGTACATCCGCGAAGTGGAGCCGTACGAAAAGGTTCTGACCGGAATGACGCGCGACGGCACGTTTCTGGTCGAGAACGGGAAAATCGCGGGTGGCATCCGAAATTTTCGGTTCAACCAGAGTGTGCTGGCGGCGCTATCGAACGTGGAATTATTGGGGCCGGCGGTACGCGGCGCGGGCGAAGAAGCGTTTGAAATGGTTGTGCCTGCGATGAAGATCAATAATTTTCATTTCAGCGAAGTAACCAAGTTCTAGGGCGGCGGTCGGCTGCTGCTATTTGTGCGGCGCGTCGTGGCGAATGAAGTAGCTCGGCTTATCGAGCCCGGCCGCCACGGCAACGTCGAAAAATCCCACCATCATTTCATCGTAGGTTTGATCGCCCCAGCGCACGGCTGCGTCCGGATCGGGATTGTGGGGATTGCTGCGGGAATTGTCGTACCACGCGACGGCTTGCAGTTCGGTTCCGGCCTTCAGCGGCAGCGGCTTGGCGAGCCGGTAACTCAGCTGCCAGTAAAAATCCCAATGTACGCGAAGCAGCGGTTCGATCGCACCGTCGGCGTCGATGATGTTGTACTCAAACGCTTTTCCGCGCAGATGCATGTGCGGCAGAAAACCGAGCAGCGTGGCGTCATTGGGCAGCGAGCCGCGCGACTCGACGCGGAAATCGTCAACGCCGGGCGGAATCACGAAATGCTCGTTGGTGAGTTGCAGAGTCAGAACGCGCTGCTTCGGCGTTTCCTTCGCGAGAATAATTCCCAGGCTTGATTGATCTTTTGTCGCGCGGCCGTGCGTGGTGTAGTGCATCTGAAAAACGAAATCCGAACCGGCAGGAACGAACTTCGCCATGCCCGCGGGCAATTCGTCGGGTGAGCTGCCCGGCGCGTACACGAGCAGAATGTCGCTGTCAGTCCAGTGTGCGCCGTGGCGATCGGCTTGGTCGGTCATGTCCGCGGCGGTGAACGGAGTTCCGATGGGAGCGCCGCGCAGCCATTTTGAATTGGGCGCGCGAATGTAGACGACAGCGTGGTGGACGTTTTCGCGGCTCGACGGGCGGACTTCGGACATCTGAATCCATTTGTCGGTGGTAAACCCGCTGGGAACGATTTCGTAGGTGTAATCCACGTCGCCGTCGGCGGGAATCTCAACTGGTTTTGGCATCGAGATGATTTTGTCGGGCGGCGGAATGTTCCAGCCGCTGGTCCACGCACGCGGAGCCGGAGCATCTTTCGGATTTCCGGCCGGCGCGTTTGCGTTTGCCCAGGCGACGAGTGTGGCGATTTCCTGTGGGGCGAGCGACGGATCGTTAGCGAAATGGCCGATCTGGGGATCCGCGAACCACGGCGGCATGGTGCGAGTGCGGGCGGCCGCGGCGATGCTGGCGGCTTGCGGACGCGTTTCGTCGTAGGTGACGAACGATGTGGGCGCGATTTCTCCGGCGCGATGGCAGCTCTGGCAATGATTTTCGAGGATCGGCAGCACGTCGCGGTAAAACGTCGGTGAATTGGCTGTGGAGGCGAGCGGAGGCGCAGATTTCGTTTGCGCGAGCGCGACGAGTGAAGAGTGCGTCGGCGCGGCGAAAAGCCCGGCGGCGAACGCAGCCGCGCCGAGGGCGAGATTCAGCTGATTGCGACAGATGCGCACGAATCTATTAGTTACGCTTTTCGCGGCGTGGGTTGCAAGCAGGGAATCGCGAAACTATTTGGTGAATTGCAGGCTGGCGATGGCGCGAGCGATCACGTTTTCCTGAATTTGCACCAGATCGGTGTCGGCGAGCGTCATGCCGAAAATCGTGTACACGTGCGTGTCGCGCGGCACATACACCACCACGCCGGACCAATCTTTCTCGTCGACTGAGCCGCGGAAGTGGCGCTCGATCGCCTGGACACCGGCGACGGTCACGCGCTTGTCGTCGATCGGTCGGAAATTCTGCAGAATGTCGCGCAGGCGGCGCTCGGTGGAATCGACGTCGCTCGATAGAGATTTTCCGGCGGGATCCTGGCCGATCAGAAGATAAGTGGTCTGATCGTCGGTGCCCATGGCGGTGATCGAGCCGGGCAGAATCGAGCGCGCGCCCTCGATCACTTTCCAGTCCGGCGGCTTGTACATGTGAAAGCCGTAGGTTTCGTTGGTGTAGAGATTGCCGGTGACCGATTCGCGGATCGGTTCGGGCGCGACGAGTTTCGGTTTCGGCGGCGCGGGCGCCGGAGCGGTCGCGGCGGATGCCGACGTTGCGTTGGGCGATGGTGTGGCGGAATTTGATGCCGAAGCGCCGGTGGGTGCCGAGCTTGGAGTCGATGGCGCAGGAGTCGAAATTTTTACTGCCGCTGCCGGCGGCGGAGCCTCGGATTTTGCTGGCTTCGGCGCGGCGGGCGCGGGCGTCGTCGGTGCTGCAGTCGAGGATGCGGCTGCTGCATTTGTTCCGCCGCTCGACATGGTGATCGAAACGACTTGATCTTTCATCACCACGGCGAAACCGTAGCTGGTTTTCACTTTGAACGAATTTTCTTCGAAGCCGACGATCGTGCCGGTGACTTTCGAGCCGTCTTTCAGTTTCAATTCGTCAGCGCGCGACGAAGCGCACGCGCAGAAAATTCCCAGCGCGACGAGAGATGCGGCGAACGTGCGTTGCAGCGACATGCACCCAGAGTATGCTGCCGCGCGCGCACGCGGGCAAGAGTTGGTGCAGCGTGGTGCCGGATGAGTCAGCAGGTGGCTGTAGGCGGTGCGAAGCCTAAGACAGGGAAAGCGATGAGTTACAATCTGGCGCTGAAACACTCGAGCGAGTGAGGCGAGATCCGGGGTGCCGGGCGATCATCGATCGATCGCCCTGAACGGCAATGGGATCGGCGCCTCACTGGCCCATGACCCAAGTGTGCACCAGAAAAGAGTAGGCGAATAAAAGGCGAAAGTCAAGAGCGGCACAGAGCGCTGCTCTTGAGGCGCGAGAGTCAGTTCATGGAATACGCATTCCAGTGTCCGTACTGCGGCGAAGAGATTTCCATGGTGCTCGATACGGCTGTCGCGCGGCAGCGATACGTGGAGGACTGCGAAGTCTGCTGCCATCCGATTGAGATTCACTACGAAATCGAAGGCGACGAGGTGGTGAGTTTCGAGGCGAAGTCGCTCGACGAGTGACTGCGACCGTCGCGCGCGGTCAGCGCTTCTTGCGCGATTTCGATTTCGACGCGCCGGCTTTCGGCGGCTTCGCGGGCTCGGGCGGATACAAAGCGCGAAGTTCGCGGTCGAGCGATTTGAATTCGGATTCGAGGGTGCGGAGTTCGGCGGCGCTGCGGACGTGGCCAGAGCGTCCCATATTCTGCAGGGACTGCGCGGCGGCGACGGCTTTGGCTGCGCCGAAGATGGCAATCGAGCCTTTCAGCAAGTGAGCTGTGCTGCCGAGTTTCCTGGCGTTTTTCTTCGCGACAGCTTTTCGGATTTGCTCCAGCGTTTTCGGCGCATCGGCGAGGAACGTCTTAACCAGGGAACGCGCGAGTTTTTCGTTTCCCCCGGTAATCTGCGAAAGATGCGCGCGCAAATCGACAGCAACCGCTACGGCCTTTTCCGTTTCGGCAGACGCAGTAGCTGCGACAGCGCCAACAATCAGATTTGGCGCGAGCACGGGAGCCGGCGGTGTGGCGGGCGTGACCGAAGCGGCCGACGAAGCGTCAGCGTCCTGCGGGTCATGCGCGGCGGACGGTGCGGACCTGTGTGCGGCAAGCTCGACGGTTTGATACAGCTTCTGCATGTGAACGGGCTTGGTGAGAAACGCATCCATGCCCGCTTCGAGCAAGCGGCGTTCGTCTTCAAACGCGGCGTTGCCGGTGATGCCGATGATGAACTGATGTTTGCTGCCGCCGGCTTCGCGTTCGCGAATCGCGCGTGTGGCTTCGACGCCGGTCATGTGCGGCATCTCTTCGTCCATCAGAACGGCGTCAAAGTGGCCGTGTTCGAGCGCGGCGAGAGCCTTTTTGCCGTCGGGGACGCCGACGGCCGTGTAGCCGCGACGTTCGAGAAGTTCGATCACCAGTTCGCGATTTAGTTCGGCGTCGTCGGCCACCAGGATGTGAAGCGCTTTCGCAGGCTTCGGGTGCGCCGGATGCTTGGCGGCGGCGTGCTTTGCCGGCTCGGACTTTTGCGCGGCGGATTCGAGCTTTGCATCGGCGGCCGCGCGCGGCAATCGGAACCAGAATCGCGAGCCGCCTTCGGCACGATTTTCCGCGCCAATCGCGCCGCCCCAGCGTTCGACGGTAATTTTGCAGAAGTAAAGTCCAAGCCCCGCTTTTCCAGCGTGCGATTTTCCTCGCGCGAACAACGCGAACAATTGATTTTGCGGCATGTCTGCGGGCAAGCCGGGTCCTTCGTCATTGACGGAGGCGAGAACGAATTCGCTCTGATCCTGCAGATTGATGGTGACGGTTGAACCCTTGGGGCTGTAGCGCATGGCGTTTTCGAGCAGGTTGCCGAAAATTCGATCGAGGCGCGACGCTTCGCCGATCACGCGCCAATTGGCGGAGAGTTTTACGGCGGGATCGACGCGCAGTTTGACGCCGCGATCGCGGAAGGCAGTTTCGAAGGCTTCCACGGCTTGTTTGGCGCAGGCGGCGAGATCGGGCGCGTCGGTGTGTTCTTTGTTGACGGTTTGCTGCGCGGCCAGATCGGTGGAAAACGCTTCGAGGATGCCGCGAATCATCATTTCCTGGCGCTGCGATTCGCGCTCGCCGGATTTCACATACTTTTTCAGCGTGGGCGAGAGCGGCTCCAGGCTAAGCAGATGAAAACATCCGCGCATCGCGCTGAGGGGCTGCGAAAGATCGTGAACGATGCAGTGCAGCAAGATTTCTTTCTTCAGGATTTCGCGCAGCAGGCGTTCGTGGGAAAGCAGGGAATCGCGCGCGGTTTGAAACCATTCCTGCTGTTCGGCAAATGTGCTGGAAAGATTGCGGATGATGAGGATGCGCTTGCCGTCGAGGGAAAGCGCGGAAGCTTCGAGCGGCGTGGAACCGCCGGTTTCGTCCGCTTCGATCCAGTTGCCGGAGGCTACCGAGCCGGGCTTGCCGGATTTCCAGAATTCCTCCGCATCGTAGAGGAAATTATCGAGGAATGAAGATTTGTCGCCGAGGCGGATCGAAGTGTTTCCCTTCGCTTCGGCGCCCCACATGGCGCGGCACCACGCGGGCCACTCGCCTATCAGGCGGAATTCGCCCTCGCCGGCCGATTCAAACAGCGCGTAGCCTTGGCTGGAAACGAAATTTTCGAAGATCGATTGCGAAGTCATTTACGTTGCCAAAATTGCCCTGGTCAGTTGCAGAAACACGTCTTCGACAGCGTCGCCGGAGCGCGCACTGGTCTTTACGATTTTCCAACCGTCTTTGGCGAGCTTCGCCTGCTGAGCGTCATCGATTTCCCACTGGTCGATCAAATCGCTTTTGTTGAGTACGAGGATCGCCGGCACGGTGCCGATTTCTTTTACTACGCGTTCACTCAGCGAAAGCGCGTCGATTAAGGTTTGGCGGCGAGTGCCGTCGATGACCAGCAAATAACCGGACATGCCGCGCAGATAGTTCATGCGCATTTTCTGGTAGATGTCTTCGCCGTGAATGTCCCAGAGCATGAGGGTGACTTCCTGACCGTCGGCTTGGACGACTTTCTTATCCACTTTCACACCGATGGTGGTGTGATATTTCTCATCGAAAATACTTTCGACGAACCGCCGCACCAAACTGGATTTGCCGACCGAGAACGATCCCAACATGCAGATTTTTTTCTGAAGCACGCGAGGCGCTCTCTTTAGTTGCCCGCCAGCGCCGAGGAACGCGCGCCGAGGGAAGCCGAAACAGGAAGTGGAGTGAAAGCGATCCGGAACGTGACGCTGCGATTGTATTGGCGGCCTTCTTCGGTGTCTTCGGAATGCAAGGGTTGGGAAGTGCCGACGCCGACGGTACGCATGTTGGCTGGCTTCACGCCGCGGCGCAGGAAATAGGCGCGAATGGCATCGGCGCGCTGCTGGCTGAGCGGCAGGTTGGTTCCCTCAATTCCGGTGCTGTCAGTGTGGCCGGTGACTTCGACGGTGACAGATTCGTGGAGCCGCGCGGCCTGAGTCAGCAGATCCTGAAAGTTTTTGCCAATCTGGGCGAGTTTGTCGTCCTGCCCGGATTCGATTTCGGCGCTGCCGACAGGGAACAGGATGACGGTCGATTCGATGGTGGTTTTCAGAGGCTTCAGGACAGCGAGGTCGGAATTATCGAGGCGCGATTCGTCGATGCTGGTCACACCAGCAATCCACGGCGCGTGCGCTTCGAACTCGGCAATCCATTGCGGCGGCGCTGAGCCTTCGGCCACCAGCGCTCCTCTTCGCGAGGCGAGCTTCACGCCCGCGGGTGGGTGCAACATTTCCGTGGCGCGGCGGGCGACGATGGCGTCGTCGAGCGAGTAGTAAGGAGCCAGCTGCAAATCGGCGTCATTGGGATCAAGCTTCGCGTCCGAAAGGAGCTTGGCCGGATCGTCCGAGTACGGATCGCGGAATCCTTGAATTTGGAATTTGCCGTTGGATTTGCTGTGCGAGACCAAAACGATGCCGGGCTGGTGATCGAGGGCGTGCAGGAATTTGCCCCATTGAAGGATCAGGTAGGTGGAGTAAACGATCCAGCCGAGAACGGCGGCTGCCAGGAGCGCCCCGACGACGAGGGCGGCTTTCGGAGTTTTTTTCGATTCGCCGTCAGCGTGCTTGTAGTGAGTTTCCAGCAGCGGCGACAGTTTTTCTTCGGCCGATCGGAATGGTCCGGCGTCGCCCTTGAAGCTTGCGAGCGCGGGGCCGTAATGGCGCTGAATGTTTTCGAGCGCTTCGTTCATCGCCAAGCGGTAATCCTGCGGGGCGTGGCCGCGAATCACAGCGGCAAGAATCGCATCAGGACTTTCTTCCAGCCAGACTTCCAGTTCGCCGACGTTGAGGCTGCCGAGGCTTTCGCTCGATTTCGAATTAAAAGAATCGCGGGCGAACTGCTGGATCGCGGTGAGCATGCCGGCAATCATGTCCGGATCCTGCGTGGGCACCGATGACGCGACCAGATGATTCAGCACCAAGCCGGTTTCTTTGTGGATCAGGAAAATCTGTTCGACGCGAAACAGCAGGCTGTGCATTACCGCGATTTCGGCGAACGATTTTCCGGTGCGTATGGCTTCGATGCGCCACTGAATGCCTTGTAGCGAGAGGCTGTGCTCGAGAGCTTCGTTGAACGATTCGAGCATCGAACGCAAAGTCTCGGTGATCGATTTACGAATGGCCGGGCCCATCACCGGAAACAACGCGTCGGCCAGAACGTGCGGATCGCGGCGTACGGACTCACGGAGAGTGGCCTGAATGGTGGGAGCGAGAGCTTCGGCGAGCGCGTGGGAATCGCCTTTTTCGCGGCGCAGCTGGATCGCTTCGGCGACGACGGTGCTGACGTCTTCGGTGCGGCGCTCGACGTTGTCCAGGCGATCTTCGATCGCGGCGATGCCGTCCTTTTCAGGACCGACGATCAGCCGGCGCAGCTCCTGGTAGTCGTGCTGCTTGTCCGTGGAAGTTTCCTGCGTGGGCCCCGTCGGGGCGCGGCGTGTCGCTTGCTCGGCCATGTCGGAAGGATGGGTTTCTCGCCCGGCGGTATGGATGGTGTCTCCCACCGTTTTCTCGTGGTCGCGCCCTTGCGGCTGACTACTCGTCGGGCAACTCGAATTTATTCTTCAAGCGCAGCGAAAATTCGCTGAAGAGATCGGCCAAACCGGCACGGTCGGTTTTTTCGTCGCGCAGGGTTTCCACTTCGCGGTTCAGAGCGGCGGTGGAATCGCGGCGCAGCTTATCGATTTCGGCGGAGACGGCCTTGGAATGCTCGAGCAGCTTGGCGCGGATTTCGCTTTGGCCGTCGGACATGTTTTCTTCCAGCTGCGACAATTTCTTTTCGATGGCTTTGGTGCTGTCTTTCACTTCACGCGAGAATTCCTTCATGCCTTCAATGCGCTCGCCCTTTTCGGTCTTGATGCGCTGGCTGAGGGAATCCACTTCCTGCTGCACAAAATTGCTGAGGGTATCCAGGCGCTTGGTGGTGTCTTCGCGGAGAGTTTCGATGGCCTTGGTGACGGTCTCTTCCAGGCGCGAGAAACGCTTCTCGTAATCGCGCATCTGGGTGCCAAACAATATGTCGCGGATCTTATCTACATTCGCGCCTTCCGCGTTTTCCTTGCCGGATGAATTCGGGATTTTTGCGTCCGCCGGGGATGCCATTTTCCTACCTCTCCTTTCACTGCCCTTTGATCGCGTGCCTTTCATGCCGTTCCGGGGGGACCGTCGCCGTTGAGGTCGAGGCATGGCGGGACAGTACTACGAAACCGAGCGTGCTAGCAATATGGATATGGTTAACACGGGGTAAAACGGGAGTAGTAGAAGTTCTAGAACAGGGCCGTGTATCAAACTGCGACTGCGTAGTACTAGGTGCAAATCTGAGGATGCAGGGTGCGTTATTTATCCAGAAATTCGCGCAGTTTTGCGTAACCCGAGCGGCTGACCGGGATTTGCGCGCCGTTGGTTAAGACGGCGACGTGGCTGTCTTTCGCGTAGGGCTCGAGCCGCGCGACGCGTTCGACATTGACGATGTAGGAGCGATGGACGCGGATGAAACGCGTGGGATCGAGTGCCGCTTCCAGACTGGAAATGGTCTGCTGCTTCAGATGTTTTTTGCCGTCGGACGCCAGCGCTAGGTAATCGTCCTGCGCCTCGGCGTAATCGAGCTTCGCGACCGGGATGATAAAGACGCGGGTCCCGTCGCGGACGGCGATGCGGTCCAGGTGTTGCAGCGGTGCGCGGGCGGATGCGGATAGGTCGACCGGTAGCGGAAGGTCGGGCGAACTTTTGCCCGCGGCGCGGCCGCTGATGCGCTCCTTGGCGCGTTCGAGCGCGCCGTTGAAGCGTTCGGCGCCGTAGGGCTTCAGCAGGTAGTCCACGGCGTGAACGCCGAAGGCCTTGATGGCGTAGCTATCGTACGCGGTGACGAACACGACGGCGGTCTCATTGCCGATCAGTTCGAGGACTTCGAAGCCGTCGAGTTTGGGCATTTGAATATCGAGGAACAGCAGATCGGGTTTCTGCTCCATCACGGCTTTCACGGCTTCGAAGCCGTTCGCGCATTCGGCGATGATTTCGACTTCGGTGTGCTGCGAGATCAGTTCGCGCAGGACCTGCCGGGCCAGGTCTTCGTCGTCCACGATGATCGCGCGGATTTTCTTTTCGGTGCTCATGCCGCTGCCTCTCTTTCGGCGGGGAATTGCAGCGCGACGCGAAAAACTTCACCGTCGGGTTTGCAGGCGAAACTCGCTTTGTTGCCGTAGCGTGCTTTCAGGCGCTGGCGAACGTTCACGAGGCCGACGCCGCTTTTGCGGCGAGGCGGCGCGTCCGGATCGAAGTTATTTTCGACCGTGATCGCGACGTCCGGACCTTTGGATTCGACGGTCAGGCGAATCCATCCGCCTTCGATCAGATTGGCGATGCCGTGCGAGACGGCGTTTTCGACCAACGGCTGCAGCAGCAGCGGCAAAACCAAAACGTTGAGCGCGTTGGGATCGACGGTTTCATGCATCTGAATGCGCGCGCCGAAGCGGACCTTTTCAACGGCCAGAAACGCGTGGATCAGCGAAAGTTCCTCTTCGAGCGAGATCGCCGATTTTTCGCCGAGGCCGAGGGTGCGGCGAAGAAAATCGCCGAGTAACACGCACATTTCCCGGGCTTTCGCTGCGTCGGAACTGGTGAGCGCGCTGATCGAATTCAAGCTGTTGAACAGGAAGTGCGGATTCACCTGGGCTTTCAGCGCTTTTAGTTCGGCGTCGCGCGCAAGCACGCTGGCTTTCATCACGCGGGCTTCGGCTTCGCGGTTTGCTTCGAAGGTCAGGTACACGTAATAAAACGCGACGGACAAAAAGTAGAGCAGGATGCCGGTGCCGGCGACGAGTGGCAGCTCCGGCATAAATTTCTGGTCGAGGCCGGAGAATGCGGAGGTTCGCGAGAGCGAATGGGCCAGCCAGCGCGCGGCGAGAACCCATAGACCGCTCGCGACCAGCGCTCCGCCCAAGTGGGCAAGCACCAGTTTCGAAGTGCTGGTTTTGTCGATGGGCGTAACGCGGCAAGAATACCAAGCCGACAAACACACGAACGCGTACAGGATGCAAAGCGGAATCGCGAGGACCAGCGTCTCCGGCCCGTTCATCTTGCCGGAAGCGCCGAGCAGGTACGCGAGCAAAACGGCAATCGGCACCCAGACCGACAGGTAGAGCAGCAGTCGCCGGAAATGAGTGAGAAGCGGGTGCATGGCGCGCTAGTTTTTTACGACCATGCCGCCGAAAACGGCGACGCCGCGAATGATCAGGCGCTTGGCGGTGGGCGACGATTCGAGTTGGTCCTGATGCGTGTCGTCGGTGTAACCGCCGAAAATGCCGGAGCCTTCCATGACGATGATCCAGTGCTCTGGGACGCGGATTTCGCCGCCGCCGAAAATAGAGCTGGCGTCGATCACCGCCTCGTTGCCGTCGATGTCGGCCTGGCGAAGATCGAGTTGGTAGCCGCCGAAAATGGCGAGCATACGGCCGCCCTTGAAATTCTTCAGGGTGACGCGGCGCTTGAAGCCGCTGAAAATTGCCAGCGCGTTGATGTCGGCGTCTTCGGTCGCTACGTTCCATCCTTCAAACCAGGAAATGCAGCGCGAGCCGTCGGGGTTGGTTCTGCGGCCGACGGACTGGGAAATCATGAACACACCGACGGCGATAATCACGACGGGCCAGATCATCTCCCAGCGGATTTTCAGCAGGCCGGATTCTTCGCCGATCAGAAGCAGGCCGATGCCGACCATCCCGTAGCCCCACAGATGGTGGCCGGGCTTGCCGGTTTCAAACAGGTTGGCCACGCCGAAAGCGACGAGCAGAATCGGCCAGAAGCTGTAAACGCGATCGGGCAGGATGCCCTGTTCGTTGAGCAGCAGCACGATACCGAACGCGACGACGGATAGGCCGATGATCAGGCCGGAGCTGAAGCGGCGAGAGCGTTTATCGGGCATTTCGACCTCCCGCGTTTTTCCGCGAAAAGCGCTTTTCCTGGGTGGCCAGCAGAATTGCCATGCCCAAACCTACCAGAATCAGCGGCCAGAAGCGCAGCAGTTCCGAAACGGTGGGACCGCCCAGGTGCGTCGAGAGCAAGTTCCAGAGGTCCGACAGCACGACCGAGAACTGCCACAGATTGCCGACGCGCAAGTGGCCGAAGCCGAGTTCGCCAGCCTGGAAAACGATGCCGACCAGAATCATGATCGCCGAGCCCACAAGCAGAAGTCCCGAGCCGGAAATGGATTGCACTGAGGATTGGCGCTCGATGTTTGTCATGGTCTCGACTCCTGCGATTTGGTTGCTGCCGTTCATGAGCCGAGAATAGAGGGTGTATGGCGGGGCGTCGCGGGGAATTCGGCCAACGGCGGTTGGTTACCGGCGAACGGGGCCTACTGGGTCAGGAGCTGGGAAGGAATCGGCGGGCGGAAGGTAGGCTGCTGAGGGGGTTACAGAGACATTCCCATCCAGAAAGCGCAAATCAGGACGGCCGTTAGGACCATCATCAGCTTGAGCCGCTTGGTTTTAACGCCAATCACAATTACGGCCATGGCGAGAACGGCGAACCCCAGCTCAGGCCAAAACATGCTGGCGCGGAAAGGATCGTCGTTTTGGGCGGCGGAGTCGGTGAGCCAGTAGGACGCGTACGAGGCAACGCCCGTCAGCGACGCGGCAACCGCGCCGGCCAGCGCCATTCCCTTTGCCCAGTCGGGAACGACCCACTTTCTCTTAGCGTCGCGCCAGTCCATCCAGGTCTGCGCGACTACGACCCCAACAATCACCAGAACGAACAGCGCCACGATCGCCTCCCCAGGCGTGTGCACCATCTGTTTCCGGCTTCGATTCCGCGTTGCCCTGCGGGGCGTCGCGATTGCTGCTGTCCGGAAGCAGGTCTGCACGAAAGCCGCTGCCGTCGAGTCACACCCTCAGGAAACAGCCGCCTTGGACTTCAGCGGCGTTGCTGTGCCGACAGTCGTATCTGCTGCCACTGCATGCTGGCGCTCGCGTTGTGAATCCTCGGCGAGGCGCTTAAGCATTAATTGAATAACGGTGCTTCCAGTCGGTGCTGCCATTTCGTTCTAACTCCAAGTGCGCTGATCGAATGCTGACGCGGCGTCTTCGCTGAAAAGACGATCGCGAGGTCCGAGAGGGACGCGGAAGAGATGGCAATCAGCCCGCCAAAATGGCTGCAAGGGGCTTTCGTTGGCGAGTATCGTATCGTGATGTAAATAATCTATTTACAGGTGCGCCGATAGAAAGCGCGTCGAAGCTGGACGGTCTTGTGCGGAAAATTCATCGAAGAAAGTTCCACCGCCGCCAAGCGAATCGCGTATTTGGGAAACGATTTGCACTTAGCCCGATTTGGAACGGCGGCTGGCTAGTACGCGGATTCTGTTGAAGTTGCGCGGTCGCTCGAGCGAGGAATCTAAGGGTTGCAAGTTCCACATCAACGCCTAATTTTGGCGACAGTCGCCGGGCGGATGGCGGATTCATTTCTGCTAGGATTGACGCCACATGCGAAAGCCCTGGGTCATCGCCCATCGAGGAGCGTCTGGACACGCGCCGGAGAACACCATGGCCGCGTTTCAGCGGGCCGTGGAGCTGGGTGCGGGGTTCATCGAGACCGATCTGCAACTGACGCGCGACGCCCGCTTTGTAGCGATGCACGATTCGACGATTGACCGGACGACGAATGGCCGCGGCGCGGTTCACGAGCACACGCTGGCCGAGCTGAGAAAGCTCGACGCGGGGAAGTGGTTTGACCGCGAATTCATGGACCAGCGAATTCCCACTCTGGAAGAAATTCTGGAATTTGGCCAGAAGCACGACGTGATCTTCTATCTGGAAGTAAAATACGATTCGACGCTGGGGATGCACCACTCGCTGGTTGCGGCGCTGCATGCGGCGCAAAACGCGGCGCGGACGATCGTCATTTCGTTTGATGAATCGACGCTCGCGGCGTTGCGACAAGTGGATTCGGCGCTGATGATGGGACTGCTGGTGGAAGATGCCGGGCGCG
Source organism: uncultured Acidobacteriota bacterium (assembly GCA_963719065.1). Taxonomy (GTDB): domain Bacteria; phylum Acidobacteriota; class Terriglobia; order Acidiferrales; family UBA7541; genus Palsa-295. Next base: position 70,001 of record CAVRAM010000003.1, read on the forward strand.
ATCACCCGAAAACGGCGCTGGAATTGGGCGTTCGGCAGCTTTGCCCGAAGACGGATTTGGTTACGACCGAACTGGTGGATGCGGCGCATCGACTCGATCTGCAAGTCGCGACATGGACCGCGGATGATCCGGCGGTGATTCGCGCGATGGTGGCGGCCGGCGTGGACGGAATCATGTCGAATTTTCCCGACCGGTTGCAGGCTGTGCTTGAGGATATGGGTTAGCGCCCGCAACGCCCCGCCGGCCGGCGGCACGACTCCTACCGAACCGAAATTCCCCTGAAAATTTCGCCAAACTGCCGCAGCGTGAGTTGCTCTGCGCGCGCGTCGGCTCGCAAGCCCGCTTCGCCGAGCGCTTCGTGAATTTCCGCGTCCGACCAACGGCCGAGCAAGTTGTTGCGAAGCGTTTTTCGCTTCTGCGCAAAGCATGCCTGCAAGAAATCGAAAAATTCCGGCGCGCTCGAGATCGGAAGTGTTGCACCTTCCCCCGGCAGCTTCATTTCGACCAGTGCCGATTGCACCTTGGGCGGTGGGCGAAACGCGCCGGGCGGGATGTGAAAAGCGATTTTCGGCCGGGTATAAAACTGGCAGAGCGTCGAAAGGTAGCCGTAGTCGCGGCGTCCGGGTTCTGCGGCGATGCGTTCGGCGACTTCGAGCTGGATCACGATGTGGATGGAGGCGATGCGTTCGGCCCATTGAAACAAGTGTTGGAGGATGGGTGAGGTGATGTAGTAAGGCAGGCTGCCGTACACGCGAAAAGGGCCTTCGATCAGTTTGCCGATGTCAGCCTGCAGCACGTCGCTGGTGACGACGGAGACGCCGGCCCACTCATCGGGGAACGAATCGATATTGGCGCGCAGCCCTTCGGCCAGAGCCGCATCGGCTTCAATAGCGACGACCTTGCGGCCGTCGCCCGCCAGAAGTTTGGTCAATTCGCCGTGGCCGGGGCCGATCTCAATCCAGGTTTCGTTGGGCGCGAGGCGAAGATTGTCGAGGATGCGCTTTCGCCATCCATTGTTGCCGAGAAAATGCTGGCCGAGCCGTTGTCTAGCCACTGGAAGCCAGAGTGTAACAACCGGCGGCGATTGTGAACAGCGCAACGGACTGCTGTGGAGATTGCAGTTCGTCACAGAGATCTCATTTTCGATCTGGAAAGAGCCAAATTTATCCGCAAGTTTCCGCGCATGGCCCGTTCCAAGCACATAGCGAGTTAAACGGCACGAATGGACGAGCGGCGATGGCGCAAACCGTCTTTGCGCTACGGCGTGCACGTGCGCTCGCGCGGAGGGCATGATGCGACATAAAGGAATCGTAGCTTTCACGCTACCGATTGCGGTGGCGGCATTGCTGTTTCCGGCGATGCGAAATGTTGGCGCCGGCGAAGAAACAAATGGCTCGGGATACACGGTGCTGGATCCGATCCGAAGCGGAGGTTTGACGGTGTTTCCAGTTGTGGCGACAAAGTCGTACCCGACTGGGCAATTCCTGACGCTCGATGAGGGATTCCGGACCGGCGACGTGGTGGTGACCGAATACGGAAGCGCGGCCGGATTGATGCGCCGCCGAACCACTCCGGTGGCGAGCCAACAGCACGCCGAGGTGAATCGATTGGTGCTGATCAACAACTCGACGCGGCCGCTGCTATTGCTGGCCGGCGAAATCGTCACCGGAGGCAAGCAGGACCGCGTGATTGGAAAGGATCGAATCGTGCCGGCGGGAAGCGAGCCGATCGATCTGAATGTTTTCTGCGTGGAGCCGGGACGGTGGGTTGCGAGCAGCAACCAGTTCGGCGCGTCGGGCACGACGTATGCGGCGAACGCGACCAGCTCGGGCCATGCCAACGGCGCGGGAACTGCGGCCAAACCTGCTACCGGAACGCTGATGGCTCAACCTTCGGTGCGCAGCAAGGCGATGGCGGATAAGGACCAGAGCCAGGTGTGGGCGGAAGTGAGAAAGCAGCAGCAGTCGATGACGGTCGAAGTACAGGCCGATTCAACCGCCGCCATGTCCGGTGCGGCGACTGGTGCTGCTACGCGTGCTGTGGAGGCCGCTCCGATGCCGGCGACGACGTCGTACGCGCGGGTGATGGAGACGCAGGCGGTAAAAGAGAAGGTCGATGGAATGGCGAAACCGATCGAGGAAAATTATCAAAGCTTGATTTCGAAACTTCACGATCGCAAGGCAGTGGGCGTAGTGGTCGCGGTCAACGGACAAATCATTTGGGCGGATATTTTTGCCAGCACCGATCTGCTGGAAAAGTACTGGCCGAAGCTGGTGCGTTCCTACGCGTCGGAGGCGGTGGTGCAGCGCGTGAAATTCGAAGACGCGAATGTGGGGCAAGCGCAGTCGTTCCTGTCCGACATGCAGGGCCGTCGAGAGGTCAGCGAGAACGAGCCGGGAATTTATCGCCAGTCGGAGGTGACCGGAGACGGATTCAAAGTGTTCGCGTTGACGTCACTGTTGCCGAAGACGGGATTCGAGTTGCACATCGCGAAGATGGCGAATTGAAGACGGCCAACTGATGGCGAACTGACGAATCGCAATCAGAATCGCGGAACGCCCGGCTCACACCGGGCGTTCGCGCGTGGCGCCGCCGTCGCGGCAGCATTTATATCGACGTGCAATTTCAAGAATGTACAATGGCGGCGTTCGAAGCCTGACAAGGGAGGACACACATGCGCGTTCTTCTGGCGGGTCCCGACTTTGAGGAAAATCTGTCGATTCGATACCTGGCATCGTCACTGAGCGCGGCGTCGCACGACCCGCAGCTGGCGGTGTTTAATTCGGCGAAAGATGTGGATGATGTCGCCCGGCAGGCAAGAGACGCGGACATCGTAGGGCTGTCGATTTGTTTTCAATCGCGCGCGCAGGAGTTCCTCACGCTCGCGCGCCGCATCAAGCAGCTATATCCCGAAAAACTTGTGGTTGCCGGCGGACACTACGCATCGTGCGCGGCACAGGATTTACTGGAGCACCATCCCGAACTCGATGTGCTGGCGATTCACGAATCGGAACAAACTCTGGTAGAAATCGTGCGCGCGGCCGAAACGAACTTGAAAGAAGGGCTGCCGGCAATTCGTGGAATCGGATACCGCGAAGACGGCGAAGTGCGATTCACGGAAAAACGGCGCACGATGGACGACCTGGACACCCTGCCGTTTCCCGTGCGTGACGGGAGAATCCACAGCATCGCGGGCGTGCCAACCAGTTTCCTGATGGGAAGCCGCGGCTGCTACGAAAACTGCGCCTACTGCTGCATCACTACGCTTCACAATTTGGCGCCGGGCAAAAAATTCCGGCAACGCAGCGTGGAATTGATCGCCGACGAAATGGCGCAGCTCTACCGCGAACGGGGAACTAGGCAGTTCGTATTTCACGACGACAATTTTCTGGTGCCGTCGGTGGCGCACAACCATGCGCGGATCGAAGGATTCGACAAAGCGTTCAAGAGCCGCGGAATGACCGATATCGCGCTGCTGATTAAGTGCCGGCCGGCGGACGCGAACCGCGATGTGCTGGGCCGGTTGAAGGAAATGGGCCTGACACGCATTTTCATGGGGATTGAGTCGGCGACGGAGGCGGGATTGGTGACGCTCGACCGGCACCAGACGGTCGGGCAGTCGGTGAAAGCGCTCGATATTTGCGGCGAACTCGATATTTCGGCGCAGTTCACGATCATGACGTTCAACCCCGACGCAAATTTGAATTCGCTGCGAGCCGATGTGGCGTTCATGCGAAGGTTCGCGGGAAATCCGCTGAATTTCTGCCGCGCGGAAATCTACGCGGGCACGCCGCTGGAAAAGCGAATGATCGCGCTGGGGCGAGCGCGAGGAGATTATCGCGCGCGGGAGTACAGCATGTACGACCCAGTCGCAGACCTGGCTTGCACGATCTCGCTCGATCTTTTCTACGAACGGAACTGGGGCGACGGCAGCCTGATGCAGAAGACGATTGGGCTCGACCACATGATCGCGGTTCGGAAACGATTCAACGGTCGGGACGATTTGTGCGAGCGCGCGCATGCATGGGTGCGGGAAGTGAATCTCGATACGCTCGAGCTGCTGGAAGAGGTGGTCGAGCTGAGCGCGTCGGGTCTGGGGAAGATGGACGCGGATGGCCTGCGGAAGGTGAGTGCGCTGCGGGAACGCGAGCTTCGCACTCGGAATCAGTTCTTGCTGCAAGGACTGCGGCTGAAAAATGAGCTGGACGAATTCTGTTTGCCAAATCGAGCACCTTCGCAGGCGAGCGCGCAGCTATTCCGATTGGGGCGCCAGGTGGCAGCGGCGGCCGTGATTGCCATCGGAGTGCAGGGAGCGTTGCCGCCTGGTCGAGCGCTCGCAGAACCAATTCAGAGCGCGGTGCAGCAAGCACAAGCCCAGCAAGAAAACTCGGGTGTACTGCAGGGGACTGTGACCGACTCGTCCGGAGCTGCGGTGCAAAACGCGGCGGTCACGATCACAAATGTAGATACCAAGGCGGTCGTGAACCTTGCGACCGACAACGCGGGGAAGTTCACCGCGAGTAGTCTGGCGGACGGGAAATATGACGTTTCCGCTACGTCGAACGGATTTAAGCGGACGCTCGTGACGCTCGTGGAAGTCACTGCGGGCAAGACGGCCGAGGTGAACATCAAACTGGAAATCGGCGATTGGGGCGGATGCTGCGAGTACGCGGCGGCTCCGATGAAGACGCTGGATGCTTACGACGTGCGGCTGAAGCCTTTCGATTACTACGTGGGGGAAGCGAAAGACGGCGGAACGCTGAGGGGCATCGCCAAGCTGATGTATGACGATTCAAAGAAATGGGTGCAGATTTACGAGGCCAACCGAGAAAAAATTAAGGATCCGAACGCGCTCGAGTATGGAACGACGCTCACCATTCCGAAATCACATCAGCCGGTGCCGAAGATCGAAAAGAAGGTCCTGCCAGATGACCCACCGCAGGCCCTCGCTGAGAAGGTGCACGGCGACGTCGCGATGGACGTGACGCTCAACAACGACGGCACGGTGCAAGCCGTGAAATTGATTGAGGGAAATCCGTTGCTGAACGATGCGGCAGTGAATGCCGTGAAGCAGTGGAAGTATGTACCGCTGACGGTGCAAGGCGAGTTGATCACCCAGGTGGTTGTGGTGCTCAACTTCGAAAAGGGCGGCAAGGTTCACTGACCGCAAGCGCGCAACGGGAATCGCGAAAGCCTTGCGTCTGCGCTGTGAATGGAGTTTTACACGAGTCTCAACTCCGGTTTGGTTCTCTTGACGTGGCGGAACGCTTCCGCTACCGTTTTCTCGCAGTTGAGACACATGAAAATCCTGTTCATAGCCCCGGAAGGGTTGCCGTATTCGAAGACCGGCGGACTGGCGGACGTGATCGAAGCGCTGCCGAAGTCGCTGGTGCAGATGGGCAACGAGGTCGCGGTGCTGTTGCCGCGATACCGGGGAAACCGCATTACTTCCACGATTGTTTCCAGTGTGACGGTGACACTCGGCGATAAGCTGCGATTCCCGGCGATCGCTGAAGCTCAGTCGGTCGGCGGCGTCCGGTACTTTTTTGTGGACGATCCCGGATTTTTCGATCGCGAGCAGTTGTACGGCGAAAAAGGCACCGATTATCCGGATAACGCCGAGCGCTTCTGCGAATTTTCCCGCGTGGCGATTGAATTCATGAAGCGCGTGTGGCTGCCGGACGTGGTGCACTGCCACGATTGGCAGACCGGATTGATTCCGGTCTTGTTGCGCACACAGCACGGCGACGATCTGGTGCTGCGTTCGCTGCCGGTGGTGTTGACCGTTCATAATTTGGCCTATCAGGGTGTGTTTCCGAAAACCGTGATGTCTTCGTTGAGCCTACCGGAAAGCTTGTTTGCATTCGACAAGCTGGAATTCTACGGCCGGGTAAATTTTCTGAAGGGCGGGCTGCTTTTTGCCGATTATCTAACGACGGTGAGCCGGCGTTACGCGCAGGAGATTCAAACGCCGGAGTACGGCTGCGGATTGGAAGGTGTGATTCGAGCGCGCGGCGATCGCGTGAGCGGCATCATCAACGGCGTGGATTACGCGGTGTGGAGTCCTGAGGTTGATACGTTCATTGCGCGCACCTATACCGCGCACAACATGGACGGGAAGAAGGCGTGCAAGAAAGATTTGCTGCAGCAGATGAAGCTGGCCGCAGACAAGCCAGAGCATCTGGAGCGCCCGCTGATCGGAATCGTTTCGCGCTTTGTGGATCAGAAGGGATTCGACCTGATCGCCCAGATCGCCGGCGAGCTGATGCACGAAAATATTTCGCTCGTTGCCCTTGGCACCGGCCAGCCGGAATATGAGAGACTATTTCGAGAGCTGGCCGAGAAATATCCGGGCCGCGTGGGTGTGAAGCTGGGCTACGACAACGCGCTGGCCCACAAGATCGAAGCGGGTTCGGACATTTTCCTGATGCCGTCGCGGTACGAGCCCTGCGGACTGAACCAGATTTACAGCCTGCGATATGGTACTGTGCCGGTGGTTCGGGCGACGGGCGGTCTGGACGATACGATCGAGAACTTCGACAGCCAGACGCGCACGGGGACTGGATTCAAGTTTCAGCCGTATGAAGGATGGGCGCTTTTGGAGTCCATCCGCCAGGCGCTGAAGGCGTACTACGAGCCGAAAGTCTGGCAGACGATTCAGAAGAACGGCATGGCCAAGGACTTCTCCTGGAAGGCTTCGGCCGCGTCGTATGTCATGTTGTATGAAGCAGCTAAGAGGTCGCGAATCCCTACGGTCGCTCCAACATCTAAACGGTAGTGCCAATAACTCCGTTATCGGAAATACGGGGCGGACGGCGCACAAAAGGAAAACCATGTCAGAGACTCTGCAAGCAGTGACGGATGCGAATTTCGAGAAGGACGTAATTGAGGCCAGCAAATCCCAGCCGGTGATGGTGGATTTCTGGGCAGATTGGTGCCGTCCATGCCACATGCTCACTCCCACGGTGGAGGAGATTGCGCGCGAAAACGCGGGCAAATTGAAAGTGGTGAAGTTGAACGTGGACGAGAACATCAATGCCGCCGGAAAATTCAATATCCGCGGAATTCCCACGCTGCTGGTGTTCAAGGGTGGCCAAGTAGCCGACCAGCTGGTCGGCGCACAGCCGAAAGAAACGATCGTGAAAGTGCTGCAGCGCCACATTTCGTAAGCGCTGCGGCAACACTCTCGAGGACTCCATGACCGCCGGTGACACGGGCTCGCAATGTGCCAGTGATCCACCGGCGGTCAAATTTTGTGGGTTGTGCGGTGCGGAGTTCCGTTGCGGCGCCGCGACGGGGAATTGCTGGTGCAGCGGAGTGGCGCTCACCAGCGAAGAGCTGTCGCGGATGCGAGAATTGACGCCTGATTGTCTGTGTCCCTCTTGCCTTCATAAACATTCCTGCAAAACTAAAATCGAAGAAACTGCGATGAACTCGGAGCATGTGAAATGAACCCTGCCGCCGAAGCGGTGACGCGCTGCCACTGGGCTACCAAGCCGCTGATGATCGAATATCACGACCGGGAATGGGGCCGGCCGGTGCACGACGATCGCGTCTTGTTTGAATTTTTGATTCTCGAGGGAGCGCAGGCGGGATTGAGCTGGGAAACGATTCTGAACAAGCGCGAGAACTATCGCGCCGCATTCGACCGGTTCGACGCCAAAAAGATTGCACGGTACGACGCCCGCAAGAAGAAATCGCTGCTGGCGAATGCGGGCATTGTGCGGAACCGGTTGAAGATCGATTCCACGATTTCGAATGCGCGCGCGTTTTTGGATGTGCAAAAGGAATTCGGATCGTTCGACAAGTACATCTGGCAGTTCGTTGGCGGCTCGCCGCGCGTGAATCGCTGGCCGACGATGAAACAACTGCCGGCGCGGACGGCTGAATCCGACGCGATGAGCAAAGATTTGAAGAAGCGCGGATTCCGATTCATAGGCTCGACAATCTGCTATGCGTTCATGCAGGCCACTGGAATGGTGAACGATCACCTGATCGACTGTGCGTTTGCGAAAACCTCCCGCTGATTCGGCCGGCCTGCGGCAGCCCTTGCGTTGGAAACGAGGCGAGGGTAGGATTAAAAATTGTTGCGCGAGCAAAGAACCCACCTGTAAGGCTTCAGCGTTGAAACGTGCAAGGGGTAGTGCGGTTTGAGGGTTGGCGGGGGCGCGAGATTTGACCGATAAAAAACGAGCGAAGGCCGTAGTCGTCGTCGGCGCGCAGTGGGGCGACGAGGGCAAGGGCAAAGTCGTCGATTATCTGGCGCAGTCATTCGACTACACGGCGCGCTACGCCGGCGGGCACAACGCCGGGCACACCGTCATTTTCGATAATCACAAATACGTGCTGCAACTGATCCCGAGCGGAATTCTGCGGCCGGGCAAGAAAGCGGTCATCGGCGCGGGCACGGTGGTTGACCCGGCGGCGCTGGTCGTCGAACTGGAAAACCTGACGAAGTCCGGTATCGAATATCGCGGACGGCTATTCTTGAGCGACCGCGCCCACCTGATTTTTCCCTACCACCGCGAAATGGATAAGGCGTCGGAAACGGCGCGAGGCGCGGCGAAAATCGGCACCACGTCCCGCGGCATCGGACCTGCGTACGAAGACAAAATGGCGCGGCGCGGGATTCGCGTGTGCGATTTGCTGTCGCCCGAGCTGTTCAAGGACAAACTCGAGAAAGTGATTGCCGAAAAAGACGCGATTTCACGCGCCGCGTACGGCCATCCGCTGGAAACGCAGGGACTGCTCGAACAATATCTTGAACTGGCCGCGCATATTCGCGGTCTGGTGACCGACACCTGCGTGCTGCTGAACAAAGCGCTCGATAACGGCGAGAGCGTGCTGTTTGAGGGCGCGCAGGGCACGATGCTCGACATCGACCACGGAACGTATCCGTTCGTCACTTCGTCGAATGCAACGTCCGGCGGTGTGGCGACGGGACTGGGAGTGGCGCCGACGCGCATTGTCGGCGTGGTTGGCGTAACCAAGGCCTACACAACGCGCGTGGGCAGTGGACCATTTCCCACCGAAATGCCCGATCTGGACGCGCAAGCGGTGCGCGAGCGCGGCAACGAATTCGGCGCGGTCACAGGACGTCCACGGCGCTGCGGCTGGCTGGATCTGGTGGTGCTGAAGTACGCGAAAATGTTGAGCGGCATCGATACGCTGGTGGTGACCAAGCTCGACGTGTTTGACGCGCAGCCGGAAATCAAAATCTGCGTCGGCTATTCGCATAAGGGAAAAGCGATTTCGGAGATGCCTCCGGACGTGGAGACCCTGAGCGAACTGGAACCGGTGTACGTGACCATGCCCGGATGGATGAAGCCGACGCCGGGAATCAAAGACGTGAAAGAATTGCCGGAAGCGGCGCGCAATTACCTGAATTTTATTTCTGAGAAGCTGGACGTTGAAATCGGCATGGTGTCTACGGGCCCGGAGCGCGACGCGACGATTGTCCCGAAGGGCACAAAGCTCGCCGCCTGGCTCTAAACACTGATGCTGTCCTACGAAGCTGCCCGCGCGAAAGTCATCGAAGTGATCACGGCGCGCCCGCGCCCGAATCCCCCTGCCACTGAAACCGTGGAAATTTCCGTGAACCCGGCGAAAGCGCTCGGCCGCGCGCTGGGCGAAAACATTTTGTCCGACCGGAATTATCCGCCGTTCAATCGCTCGACGCGCGACGGGTATGCGGTGCGCGCTTCCGACGCTTCCACGCCGGGTGTGAAACTTCGGGTGATCGGCGAGAGCCGAGCCGGCGAACCGTTCAACGGCGCGCTCGATCCTGGAACGGCGGTGCGGATCATGACCGGCGCTCCGGTGCCACGTGGCGCAAATTCCGTGATCATGCAGGAACACGCCACCGTCGATGGCGATACCGTCAGCTTCGACATTGCCGCTTCGCTGAGCTCGCATTACGTGCTTGAGGGACAAGAATCACGCGTCGGCGAAACCGTGATCCCGCGGGGTAAGCGCCTGGGATATGCGGAGCTGGCTATGGCGACGCAGGTCGGCCGTTCGTCGGTGGTGCTGGCGAAAGAGCCGCGCGTGGCGATTCTGCCGACGGGCGACGAACTGATCGCGGCAGGCGAGCCGGCCACGCGTTTTCAAATTCGCAACACGAACACGATTTCGCTGGCGGCGCAGGTGTATCTGGCCGGCGGCGACCCGGTGCTGATGGGAAACGCTCCGGACAATGCGGACGCGCTGCGCGAGAAAATTCTCGAGGCGCTCGAAGCGGATATCGTTGTGATTACCGGCGGAGTCTCGGTGGGCCGCTACGATTTGGTGGAAGCAGTGCTGAAAGATCTGGGCGCGGAATTTTTCTTTGACGGGATTGCGATTCGCCCCGGCCGACCGGCGGTGTTTGGATATTGCAAGGGCAAGCCCGTATTCGGATTGCCGGGGAATCCAGTTTCGACGATGGTTACGTTTGAAATTATCGTGGTGCCGGCGATCGATCTGCTTTCGGGGCATTCGGCCGGACCGCTGCCGCTGTTTGAGGCGAAATTGAGCCACGGGCTGAACGAACGGCCTCCGCTGGCGCATTTCGTTCCTGCGCGGGTCAGCTGGCCGAACGGGGTGCCCACCGTGGAAGCAATTCACTGGGAAGGTTCGGGCGATATCGGGGCGGTGGTGAAAGGGAATTGCTTCTTGGCAGTGCACGAATCGAAGCTGAAGTTCGAGGCCGGCGAGTTTGCCCGGGTCTTGTTGCGGCGCGGTACTTTCTAGCGAGAATTGGTTTACAGTTGGACTCATCCGGCGCCTCTCAGCCCGCCGGCAAAACGAACTTTCAATTCCATGGCAAAAAAGAAGAAATCAGCGCTAACGCATTTTGACGCGAGCGGCTGCGTGCGTATGGTGGACGTGACCGCGAAGCCTGCGACGTCGCGAGCGGCGACCGCACATGCGTTTGTTGCGATGAAGGCGAGCACGCTGCAACGGATCCGGGCGCAGAAATCGCCGAAGGGAAACCCGCTGGAAATCGCGCGAATCGCGGGAATTACGGCGGCGAAGCGCACGGCGGAGATGATTCCTCTTTGTCACCCCATCGCGCTGACGCACGTGGATGTGCACGCGAAGCTATGCCAGAATGGAATTCAGCTGACTTCCGAGGCGACTGCGACCGGTCCGACAGGCGTAGAGATGGAAGCGCTGATGGCCGTGTCGATCGCGGCGCTGACGATTTACGACATGTGCAAAGCGGCGGAGCGCGGCATCACGATCAAAGATGTGTACGTGATGGAAAAGTCGGGCGGTCGAAGCGGCGTGTACAAGCGTCCGGGGAAATAAGGCGGCAATGGCGCAAATGAAGGACGTAAAAGTTCTGGTGGTCGATGACAACGCGCTGATCCTCGACCTTTTGATGAAGGGATTGATGCCGCATTGCGATGCGCTGGCCGCCGCGGATGGCGGCGACGCGTTGCTGAAAATTGTGGACGATCCGCCGGACTTGATCGTGTGCGACTACCGCATGCCGGGCCTGGATGGGCGGCAGCTGTACGAAAAACTGCGAGGGCGCCAGCAGACCAAATCGATTCCGTTTATTTTTCTTGCCAGCCGCAGCGACATCGAAGAAAAGCTGCGACCGATCATCGAGGGCGTGGAAGAATTTATTCCCAAGCCGTTTTTCATCAAGGATTTGGTGCGCCGCGCGAAGATGGTTGTCGATCGAGTTCATCTGGAAAAGCTGCAGAAGCGCCAGGTGCGTCCCGGCGTGATTCAAGGCCGGCTCGAAGAAATGAGCATCATGGATTTGATGCAGTCGCTCGAGATGGGACAGAAATCATGCCAGCTTTCGATCCGGCGCGGCGACGAAACCGGGCAATTATTTTTTGCCGGCGGCCAATGCAAGGATGCGAAACTCGGCGCCACCGAGGGCGAAGACGCAGTGTACCAGGCGGTCCGCTGGCCCGACGGCGAATTCGAAATCGATTTCAACGTGGCACCGACGCGCGAAACGATTACGCGCACCACGACCGGATTGCTGATGGAAGGGCTGCGTCTGATGGACGAAGGCCAGCGCGACGGCGCCGACGAAGACGCAGCGGTCACCGAAGGATAATTTTGTAGTCTCCGCCATGCGCGTTGCGATTCTCACCGTCAGCGATTCGGTTTCCGCCGGTAGCTCCGAAGACCGTTCCGGGCCGGCCGTCAGCGGCCGCTGCCGCGAGCTGGGCTGGACCGTTGTCTCCGCTGATGTGCTTCCCGATGATCTCCACTCGATTGAAGATTTCCTGAAAGAAACCGCCGATGCGGGTGAAGTCGATTTGATACTGACCACCGGAGGCACGGGAGTAAGTCCGCGCGACGTGACTCCCGAAGCGACGATCGCGGCGTGCGAGCGGTTGATTCCTGGATTTGGCGAGCAGATGCGCGCCGAAGGACTAAAGAAAAATCCGCGAGCGACGCTTTCGCGCGGCGCCGCGGGGATTCGCGGGACGACTTTCATCGTGAATTTGCCGGGCAGCCCGCGCGGCTCGGTGGAATCGCTGGACGCAATCGCGCACCTGCTGCCGCATGCCGTCGATGTGCTGCATGGCGCGCGACACGGATAGACTTTCTCCGCACGCAACCTCACACCCGCGGCCAATCGTGGTGGTTCACCCTTCATCGCTGTGCTAGCATGACGCTTTCCAGACGAAAATGCCGAGCCAATACATTTCGATTTTGATTTTTGCAATGCTGGCGGCGGCATTTCCGGCCGTTACGCTCGTGGTTTTCAAATATATCCGGCCGGACCGAACCGACGTGGGCGCGAAGCTCGAGCCCTATGAGTCCGGCATTCCCCCCGAAGGCGGCGCACGGGGACGGTACTCCACGCGGTTTTACATCATCGCCATCTTGTTTGTGATTTTCGATGTGGAAACGATTTTTCTATTTCCGTGGGCGATTCGATTCAGCCAGTTGGGATTGTACGGACTGGAAACGATGCTGATTTTTCTGGGGATTTTGCTGATCGGATACATCTGGCTGTATCGCAAAGGTGCGCTCGATTGGATTTAGTGGCGAGCGCGCGTCACGCTGCTGCATCGGGAGCCGGTCAACACGATGATGGATGACCCGACGAAAAAGAATTCCCCCTCCAATCCGCCCGCTGCTCGCCGGGTTCCCGGTTCCGCGCCTCCGCGAGATCCTCCTCCGGCACCTACTCCGCTTGATAACGAACGAACGCGCGCATTGCGCGAACATTTCGGGGACGCGATTTTGGCCGCCACGCTCGATCGCAAGCAGGCGATTGTGCTTGTCGATGCGGCTCGTTGGCTCGATATTGCGAAATACTGCCGCGAGCAGGAATCGTTTGAGATGTTGGTCGACCTGACGGCCGTCGATTGGCCGAAGCGCGAGAAGCGATTCGACGTAATCCTGAACTTGTATTCCTTCACGAAAAATGACCGCCTTCGCTTGAAGACGCATCTGGCGCACGGCGAATCGCTCGCGAGCGTAAGCCCGGTGTGGGCCGCGGCGAACTGGTTCGAGCGCGAATGCTTCGATCTTTTCGGAATTGTGTTCACCGGCCATCCGGATTTGCGAAGAATTCTGCTGCCCGACGAATGGAAAGGGCATCCGCTTCGCAAGGACTACGACATCCTTCAGCAAGACACCGAATGGGTGCGCGAAAATCTGGGAATCGAGAGCGGCCAATAACGTGAACGCCGACCGAGAGACCGCCCAGTTCGCGAACGCGCACAACGTCGAGACGACGGTTCTAGGCGCCGACGAAATCATTCTGAATATGGGGCCGCAGCATCCCTCCACGCACGGCGTGCTGCGCGTGAAGTTGCGGCTCGACGGCGAGCGCGTGGTCGATTCCGAATGCATCATCGGATATCTTCACCGCGGCGTGGAGAAAATCGCCGAGCACCGCAGTTACCAGCAATTCGCGCCATACGTGGACCGCATGGATTACGTGGCCGCAGTTTCAAACGGCCTCGGCTACTGCGAGGCGGTGGAAAAGCTTTTGGGAGCGGAAGCGCCGCTGCGCGCGCGCGTGGTGCGGACGATTCTGACCGAGTTGCAGCGCATCGCCAGCCACCTGCTGTGGCTGGGGACACACGCGCTCGATATCGGGGCGCTGACGCCGATTTTCTACGCGTTTCGCGAGCGCGAAGAAATTCTGAAGATCTTTGAAAAGTATTGCGGCGCGCGGCTGACCACGCATGCATTTCGCATCGGCGGCCTGCAGTACGAAACTTACGACACGTTTGAACGCGACGTGAAGCGCTTTTGCGAAGACTTGGCCCACAAGATCGACGAATACGAAACGTTGCTCACCGCAAACCGGATCTGGCTGGGGCGCACCAAAGGCGTGGGCGTATTGAGCGCTGCCGACGCGGTGGCGCTGGGCGTGACCGGGCCGATGCTGCGCGCCAGTGGAGTGAAGTGGGACCTGCGCAAAGCGATGCCGTACGCGGCGTACGAGCGATACGAGTTCGACATTCCCACGCGCGAAGCGGGCGACACGTACGCGCGATATTCGGTGCGCATCGATGAGATGCGGCAATCGCGAAGAATCTGCCTGCAAGCGGTGGACGATATTCCCGAAGGGCCGATCATGGCACGCATCGGCAAGGTGCTGAAGCCGCCGCCGGGCGAAGTTTACCATTCGATTGAAGGGCCGAAGGGCGAGCTTGGCTATTACATCGTTAGCGACGGAACAATTCAGCCGTACCGCGTGCGCGTCCGTCCGCCGTCGTTTTTGAATTTGCAGGCGTTTCACCGGATGGTGCGCGGAGCGTTGATTGCGGATGTGGTGGCGATCATCGGATCGATCGATATTGTTTTGGGGGAAGTGGACCGCTAGAGCCGCGGCGAGTTCGCCGCGCAAAATGAATCGTGAGCCATTTGATTCCATCCTCGATTGCGCCATTCGTGCTGCCGGTGGCGTGCGCCGTTGTGATCGTGCTGGTGCTGCCGCTGCTGGCCGGCTACATCGTGCTGGTCGAGCGAAAAGTGATGGCCGGCATGCAGGCGCGGCTTGGTCCGATGCGCGTGGGGCCGCACGGTTTGCTGCAGCCGATTGCCGACGCGCTGAAATTGGTGCTGAAAGAAGACATTATCCCTGCGCGTGCCGACAGAGTGATGTTTTGGCTCGCGCCGCTGGTGAGTGTGACGATGGCGCTGCTGGCGTATTCGGCGCTGCCGATCGGTCCGGCATTTCAAATCGCTGATTTGAATGTGGGATTGCTGTTCATCGTCGCGGTGAGTTCGCTGGGGATTTACGGAATTGTGCTGGGAGGATGGGCGTCGAACAGCCACTATTCACTGCTCGGCGCGATGCGCAGCGCGGCTCAGCTGGTGAGTTACGAAACAGCGGGCGCGCTGGCACTGGTTTCGGTGTTGCTGCTCGCCGGCTCGCTTTCGATGAAGGACATCGTGCAGGCGCAGCTCGATCAGGGAATCTGGTTTGTGTTTTACGTGCCGTTTGGATTTTTCATCTTCCTGGTGGCGTCGATTGCCGAGACGAATCGAGCGCCATTTGATTTGCCCGAAGCGGATTCGGAAATCGTCGCGGGTTATATGACCGAGTACAGCGGATTTCGCTGGTCTCTTTATTTTCTGGCGGAATACGCCAACATGATCATCGTGGCGGGCATTGCGACCACTCTGTTTCTGGGCGGCTGGCTGCGGCCCCTGGTGCGATATCGCGATCATTTTCCCGGCACGTCCGTGGAGTTGCTCGATGCCGTGCCGCCGCTGCTCGCGCTCGGGGCGGCCTTGTATTGTTTCAAGCTGGTGCCGCGGCAGCCGGTGAAAATTCAAAAGCTAGTGATGGCCGGCGCGGGAGCCGCTTGCGTGGTGATTGCGCTGGCGTTGGCCGGCGCGTTGTTTGCTTCGGCCGGGGTGATGCAGGGCGTGCACGGAGCGTTTTGGTTTCTGCTGAAAGTGTTTGCGTACATCTACGCGTTCATGTGGTTCCGGTTTACGTTTCCGCGCTACCGCTTCGATCAACTAATGCGCCTGGGTTGGCAATTCCTGATTCCGCTGGCGCTGGTCAATGTGGTCGGCGTGGGAATCGCGATCGTGCTGCGAGAGCAGTTCGATTGGAATCCGTTTCTATCGCTGGTGCCGACGACGCTTGCGACGCTGGGCGCAGCGATGTGGCTGGTGAGCCGCGACGAGCCGGATGCGATGGGCGGCAACGAAGCTGGGATGGCGCCAACGGGAGAGCCGGAGTGATGGCCCTCGCAAATGTAGTCTTCTATTTTTTCGCGCTGCTGGCAGTTGGTTCGGCGGTGTTGATGGTGACGCGCAAGAATATCGTGCACGCAGCGGTGTTTCTGGTGACGACGCTGCTGGCTACCGCAGGAATTTTCCTGCAGCTGCAGGCCGAGTTTTTATTCGTGACGCAGTTGCTGCTTTACGCGGGCGGCATCATGGTGCTTTTCATTTTCGTGATCATGCTGGTGAATCTGGATATCGAAATGCGGCTGGTGCAGTTCAACCGGCAGTGGATGGTCGCCGCGGCGCTGGCGTTTGTGCTTGGTGCGCAGGTATTTTTCGCGCTGTGGGCGGGACGCAATACATTCCACTTGCCGGCGCCGCCCACCGCGCTCGCGGCGAAAAACACGGAAGCGGTGGCGGATGCGCTGTTCAGCCATTTTCTGGTGGCATTTGAGATTGCTTCCATCCTGCTGCTGGTGGCCATGATCGGCGCGGTGGTGATGGGGAAGCGGAGGGCGGAATGATTCCGATCGATCATTATTTATTTCTGAGCCTCGCGCTTTTCGCGGTGGGCGTGGCGGGTGTGCTCACGCGGCGCAACGTCATCGTGATGCTGATGTCGATCGAACTGATTCTGAACGCGGTGAACATCAATCTGGTGGCGTTTTCGCGGCTGTACGGAAATGTGGATGGCCAAGTCTTCGCTATTTTTGTGATCACCGACGCCGCTGCGGAAGCGGCGGTCGGGTTGGGAATTATTTTGGCGTTTTTCCGCAACCGTAAAACGATTCTCGCCGATGAAATGGATTTGCTGAAATGGTGAGCGCGCGCGCATGACAACTTCGCTGCCATTCTTTCTGCGCGACGCCTGGCTGATTCCGCTCGTTCCGCTCGCGAGTGCGGCGCTGATGCTATTCGCCGGGCGGCGCATGGCGAATCGTGCGGTGAGTTATTTGTGTTGCGGCAGCGTGTTGCTGTCGTTCATCGGCAGCGTGGGCGCGTTTTTCGACTTGATCGCCCGGCCGCCGAGCGACCGGATGGTGGTGAGCAGGCTGTTCGACTGGATTCCAGCGATTCCGTTTCACAGGATCGGGGGCGCGTCGGCGAGCTTTTCCGCGGATTGGGGATTTCAGATCGACCCCCTTTCGATCTCGATGATGCTGGTCGTCACCGGCGTCGGTTTCCTGATTCACGTGTATTCGATCGGCTACATGGAGCGGGAGGGCGGCCTGTACCGCTACTTCGGTTTGATGAACCTGTTTGTGTTCGCGATGCTTACGCTGGTGATGGCAGGGAATCTGGCGATGCTGTTTGTCGGCTGGGAAGGCGTGGGGGCGTGCAGCTACCTGCTGATCGGATTTCATTTTCACAAGCGAGCGGCCACCGATGCCGGGAAGAAAGCGTTCGTCGTGAATCGTGTGGGTGATGCGGCGTTTCTGCTGGGGATTTTTTTGACGTCCGCGCTGCTAGGAACGATGCGCTTTTCGGACTTTGGCGCAGCACTGCATGCGGGCGGATTTTCGGCTGGTAGTCCGGCGCTCGTCGCGATTGCGTTGCTGATTCTGGCCGGCGCGACGGGGAAGTCGGCGCAAATTCCGCTGTATATGTGGTTGCCGGACGCGATGGAAGGGCCGACGCCGGTCAGCGCGCTGATTCATGCGGCGACGATGGTGACCGCGGGTGTGTACATCCTGGCGCGCACCAGCGCGATTTTTTTGCTGGCGCCGCAGGCTCTGGCGGTTGTGGCGGTGATTGGTTCGGTGACGGCGCTGCTGGCGGCGTCGATGGCCGTGGTGCAGACCGACATCAAGAAAGTGCTCGCCTATTCGACGATCTCACAGCTCGGCTATATGTTTCTGGCCTGCGGAGTGGGCGCTTTCACGGCCGGAATTTTTCATCTGGTGACGCACGCGTTTTTCAAAGGGCTGCTGTTTTTGGCGGCGGGCAGCGTGATTCATGCGCTCGGCGGCGAGCAGGACCTGCGAAAGATGGGCGGGCTGGCAAAGAAGCTCCCGGTGACGTACGCGGTTACGCTGATCGCGGCGCTGGCGATTTCCGGAATTTTTCCGTTTGCCGGATTTCTGAGTAAGGATCTGATTCTCGGCAAAACGTACCAGCAGAATTTTCTGCTGTGGACGATCGGATATTTCACGGCCGGGATGACCGCGTTCTACATGTTCCGGCTGATTTTTCTGGCGTTTCATGGGGTGCCGCGCGAGCACGAAACCGAGTCAGGCCACCCGGTGCACGAATCGCCGCGGACCATGTTGATCCCGCTTCTGGTGTTGGCGGCGTTTTCGTTTGCAGGCGGCTGGATCAATTGGCCCGAGTTCCTGGGCGGCAGCGACCGCTTCGTTCATTTCCTGGAGCCGGTGATGGCCGTGCCGCATGCGGTGCGCGAGCTTGCTTCGAAAGGTCCGGCATCGCCGCGGGGCGAGTTGCGGCTGATGATTTTGTCCGAAGCGTTCGTCGCGTTTGGAATTTTTCTGGCGTGGTATTTTTACGTGAAGCGTACGGAGATTCCGGGCGCGATCGCGCGCCGGCTGGGCGCATTTCATCAGGCCGTGTGGCACGGCTACTATCTGAATGCGTTTTACAACGCCGTGTTTGTGAATGGCACGAAGACGTTGAGCCTCGAGCTCGGCGCGTTCGATCGAAATGTGATCGACGGGATTGGAGTGCGCGGCACGGCGCGCGTGGCTCGTGTGCTGTCGCGGATGTCAATCTGGTGGGACAACTCAATCGTGGACGGCGGCGTGAATTTGGGCGCGACTGTCGTGCAGGTGTTTGGGCACATTACGCGGTACGTGCAGACCGGACTAGTCCAGGCCTACATGCTTTTCATTGTGGCCGGGCTGATCGGGTTCCTGGGGTATTACTTTTATCTGGCATCGCACGCGGTGCGTTGAACGGAGCGGAAACTTGTTTTCAGATTCACACATTTTGACGGTGGTGCTGTTCACGCCGCTGGTGGGCGCGCTGGTGATTCTGTGCGTCCCGCGCGAGCGAACCGAATTGCACCGGCTGCTCGGCAACGGATTTGGGATTCTCGGGTTGCTGGTGTCGCTGCCGCTGATCTGGCGGTTTCGAGCGGGTGCTGATGCGCCGCGATTCCAGTTTGTGACCGATCACAGCTGGATTCCATCGATTGGCGCGCGCTATACGCTGGGACTCGACGGATTGAGTCTGTTGCTGGTGCTGCTGACAACGCTGCTGGGGGCAATCGCGATTTTGTCATCGTGGAATGCGATTCGAAATCGCGAGAAGGAATTCTATTTTCTGCTGCTGGTCCTACAGACTGGCATGCTCGGCGTTTTTCTTTCGCTCGACTTCGTGCTGTTTTACGTTTTCTGGGAAGCCATGCTCGTGCCGATGTATTTCCTGATCGGAGTGTGGGGCAGCGAGCGGCGCGTGTATGCGGCGATCAAATTCTTCCTGTACACGCTGCTGGGATCGGTAGTGATGCTACTGGCGATTCTGGCGATTTATCATTCGCGGCAAACATTTGATATGCGCGTGGTGCTGGAGCATCCGTTCACCTCGGACGTGTTCGCGCTGCAGAAGTGGCTGTTCTGGGGATTTTTCCTGGCATTTGCGATCAAGGTGCCGATGTCTCCGTTTCACACCTGGCTGCCGGAGGCGCACACGGAAGCTCCCACTGCCGCTTCAGTTTTGTTGGCAGGCGTGCTGCTGAAAATGGGCACGTACGGATTTCTGCGCATCTCCGTCCCGATGTTTCCCGACGCGACCAACAAATACCGCGGCGCGATGGTGGCGCTCTCGCTGATTGCGATTGTGTACGGAGCGCTGGTGTGCCTGATGCAGAAAGACATGAAGCGGCTGATCGCGTATTCGTCGGTGAGCCACATGGGATTCTGCACGCTGGGAATTTTTGCGCTTACGCCGCTGGGAATCAGCGGCAGCATTCTGCAGCAGGTGAATCACGGGATTTCGACCGGCGCGTTGTTTCTGTTGGTGGGCATCCTCTACGAACGTCGCCACACGCGGCTGATTTCGGAATTTGGCGGACTCGCGACGCCGATGCCGAACTTCGCGGCAGTTTACATGATCGTCACGCTCAGCGCGCTCGGGCTGCCGCTGCTGAACGGTTTTATCGGCGAGTTCACGATTTTGCGCGGCGCGTTTGAAGTTCGCTGGCAGTGGGCGGCATGGGCGTCGCTTGGGGTAATTCTCGGCGCAGCGTATTTGCTGTGGCTGTACCAGCGAGTGATGCTCGGCAGCGTGACGAATCCAGCGAACGAAGACCTGAAAGATCTGAGCCTGCGCGAATTCGCGACCCTCGTGCCGCTGATGGCGCTGGCATTCTGGATCGGAATTTATCCGAAGCCGCTGTTCCGCGCGGTCGAGCAGCCTGTTCACAGGCTGGTTGAAGCCGTGAACCCTGGTTATTTTTCCGCGCCGCTCGCGCCTGCCGCAGTGAAGGTCCCCTAGATGAACTGGCAGCAGATTTTCGACCAGGCACGCAGCGATTTTATTTTTGTGTTTCCGGAAGCGATGCTGGTCGCCTTCGGCCTCGCGATTCTGTTGACGGATTTCCTGCTGACGCGCGCGCAAAAATCGTGGAACGCGTGGACGGCGATGATCGGCGTCGGGTTCAGCGCGGCTTCGCTGTTTTTGATTCGTACTCCGGCTGCGAACCATGTGCTGGCGTTTGACGGCGCGATCGTGATCGATCCGTTTTTTATTTTCTTCGGTTTCATTTTTCTGGCTTCCACGGCGCTGGTCCTGCTGCTTTCCGCACGTTACATGCAAGTGGTTGCGGAGCAACGCGGCGAATACTACGCGCTGGTGCTGTTTGCGGCCGTGGGAATGATGTTTCTGGCCTGCGGCAACGATCTGACGGTCCTGTTTCTGGCGCTGGAAACGATGGCGATCAGCTTTTATGTGCTGTCGGGCTTTTTGGTGCGCGAGCGGAGATCGAACGAAGCAGCGCTGAAATATATGCTAATGGGCGCGTTCAGCTCGGGCGTGCTGGCCTACGGATTTTCGATTCTCTACGGATTGGGCGGCTCGACGAACCTGCTGACGATTCAGCAGCGAATGGTGGAGCGCCACGCGCAGTTTCCCGGGATCGATACGATGAGTTATCTGGCGCTCGCGACAGTCACCGCCGGAGTTTTCTTCAAAGTGGCGGCCGTGCCGTTTCACCAATGGGCACCGGACGTGTACGAGGGCGCGCCGACTACCATCACGGCATACGTCAGCGTGGCATCCAAGGCGGCGAGTTTTGCGCTGCTGCTGCGACTCTTGCTCACGGTTTTCTGGCCGGTGAATTTGAGTTGGGTTCATATCCTGGCAGCGGTCGCAGTCCTGTCGATGACGCTCGGCACGCTGGGTGCGCTGACGCAATCGAACATCAAGCGGCTGCTGGCGTATTCTTCGATCGCGCAGGTGGGATACATTCTGCTGGGATTGGTGGCCGCGGTGAATGCGGACGGCACTTTGCACGCGCGCGGCTTGCAGGCGACGGCGTTTTATTTGTTCGCGTACGCGTTTTTCAATGCCGGCGCGTTTGCCATCGTGATCGTGCTGCAGAAGCGCGGGGTGATCGGCGAAGAGATCGACGATTTGAGCGGGCTGCTGCTGCGAAGTCCCGGCGCGGCCATCCTGATGTTGATTTTTCTGCTGTCGCTGGCGGGGATTCCCCCGACGGCCGGATTCGTGGCCAAGCTGATGATTTTCTGGGCGCTGATTGAGACCGGGCATCCGTATCTCGCGTTGCTCGGTGTGCTCTATATCGTCCCGGCGGTGTACTACTACTTCCGGATCGTGGCGGCGATGTGGATTCGCGATGCCGACGAACTAGACGGTTCAGTTGCGCCAGCGGCTCCGATGATTTCGATCGCGCAGAAAATCGCGCTCGGGGCGACGGCACTGGTCACTCTAGCCGCGGGAATTTTCCCTGAGCAGTTTCTCCATCTCGCCACCTACAGCGTATTGAATCCGCTGCTTCGCTGAAATTGGCCGACGCATGGCCCGTCAGACAGGTAGAATTCCCGGATGCCCGACTCGCCGTCGCAGAAATCCAAGACCGGATCGCTCGCCAAGCAAATGGCGCTGGCGACCGAGTTGCCGTTTCTGGTGGCGGGCGGCGCGTTCGCGGGCGGCTTAATCGGCTATTTTCTCGACCGCTGGCTGCACACCAAGCCGTGGCTGATGATTGTGTTTGGCGCGGTGGGATTTGCCGTCGCGGTGCGCGACATGCTGCGACGGTTAGATAACAGCGACAAGGGCGATGCGAGCGACTCCGATGGATCCCCAAAATCCTGAATCGCACGTGCCTGCGGAGCCTCCGCCGTTGCCGTACACCGCGGCGCACGCGGCTGCCGACGAGCGATTTCACAGCGGATTTTCGCGGCGTATTCAGTGGCTGACGCTCGTGATCGGCGGCGCGGCTGCCTTTGTGGTGGCCATCGCGAGGACGCCCCGTTGGGGTGCCGGCATCGCGATTGGCGCGGTGCTGGCGTGGATCAACTTCCGATGGCTGGACCAGGCACTGGGGGGCCTGGTAATGGCCGCCACGGCCCAGCAGGGCCGCGCCAAACCGCTGGTTCCGCTGAGCCTGTACGCGAAGTTCATCGCCCGTTACCTGTTGATAGGAATCAGCTTATATGTTACTGTTACGTTCTTCGCAGTGCCGGTTGTAGCCTGCCTGTTGGGCCTTTTAGCGTTGGGCGCGGGGGCGACGGCTGCGGCCTTATTCGACGTTTTTTCGGGGTCTGACCAGGAATGAGCGAACCACTGAATTGGTCCACAGTTTTGGCGAATAAATACCTCGGCGGAGTCGCCGCCAAAGTGTTGGCGCTGGTCCATGTGACGCCCAACGATCCAGCGCACCCGATTCCGAATTTCGTGGTCGCTTCGTTCGTCGTGTGCGTGATTGCTTCGCTGTTTTTCCTGTGGCTCCGACCGCGGATTTCCGCCGAGCGTCCGGGCGCGACGCAGCAGGTGATGGAAGCGCTGCTGACCAATTCGATGGGCGTGGGAATTCAGGATCTGCTGGACGAGAACATCGAGCACGATTCGCGGAAGTATTTGCCGATGGTCGGGGCGATGGCGATTTTTATTCTGTTTTCAAACGCGATCAGCGTGTTTCCGGCGTTTCGTTCGCCTACCGGCCACCCCAGCGTGCCTTTGGCGTGCGCGATTCTGACGTTTATTTATTACAACGCAGCGGGCCTGAGGTCGCACGGGCCGATCGGTTACGCGAAGCATTTTGCAGGCCCGGTTTGGTGGCTCTCGTGGCTGATTTTTCCGGTGGAAATCATCAGCCACACGGCCCGGCTGCTTTCGCTCACCGTCCGTCTTTGGGCGAACATTTTCGCCAGTGAGTTGATTTACGTGATTTTCCTCGGGCTGTGCATGGCCCCGGGGATTGCGTTGCAGCGCACCCATCCGGGCATCGCCGTAGCTCTGGGTATTTTCCCAGCCATTATTCCCATCGCATTTATTCTGCTTCATCTGTTTGTCGCCGTCGTCCAGGCGTTCGTATTCACGATTCTTCCGGCCCTGTACATCGGGATGGCCACGGCCGAAGAGCACTAGACCGGTCGTTCGATTTTTCTTTCAGGCAAGCGTTCGCGCGTTCATACAGGCATCATTGCCGACCAGTGTGAGACCGGCTGCACGAGGATGACGGGAACCACCTCCTGGCGGCATTTTCATAACAAGGAGAAACACGATGAAGAAGTTGGCAGGATTTTTCACTCTGATGGTGATCGCCGGCTTGAACGCCGTTCCGGCGCTGGCGCAAGGCGCGGCCGAAGCTGCTAAGCCGCCCGAGCACGTTGCGGTTGGCATTGTTTTCGCGGCAGGCCTTTCCATGGCGATCGCGGCTGCGTTCTGCGGCCTCGGCCAGGGACGCGTTGCTGCGGCGGCCTGCGAAGGCATCGCCCGGAATCCCGGAGCGGCTGGCGCGATCCGTACGGCCATGATTCTCGGACTTGTATTTATCGAGACGCTGGCATTGTTCACGCTCGCTATCGTCTTTGCAAAGGTCGGCTACTAAGTTTCGGATTTAGGCTGTTTAGTCGGGAAGGTTCAGACGGCCCGGAAGCTCGCAGGAAGGGAGCTTCCGGGCCGTTTCTTTTTTGCGGCGGCGCGAGTTTCGAGACGGGCGTGAAAAGTGCGAATGGAAAACGCTCAGCGAATCGAGAGCGATTGAGCCGCGGTGTTGGCGTAATCCAGAACGCGGCCGGGCAGGATGCCGAGGTACACGGTGCCGAGCGCTGCAAGCACCAGAGCAAAGGCCAGCGCCGGAGCGACTTTCGACGGAGTGTAGTCTTTCGACGGTTCCCAGAAGTACATCGCGATGATGACGCGCAGATAGTAGTAAGCACCGATGACGCTGTTGATGGCCGCAATTACCACCAGCCAGACCAGATGCGAATCAAGTGAAGCCTGGAACGCGAAGAACTTGCCGACGAATCCGCCGGTGGCGGGCAAGCCCAGCAGCGACAGCAGGAAGAGCGTGAAGCACGCAGCCAGCAGCGGCTGGCGGATGCCGAGTCCGGCGTAGTCGGCGATATCGAGATGTTTTTCGTTTTGCTGGCCCAGATGCGCCACGACCAAAAATGCTCCGATTTTCATCAGCGCGTAGGCGGCTAGGTAGAAGAGAACCGCAGCGACGCCGGCATCGGTACCGGCGGCGAACGCTACGAGGATGTAACCCGCGTGCGCGATCGAGGAATAGGCGAGCATGCGCTTTACGTTGGTCTGCACCAGCGCGGCGAAATTGCCGACCAGCATGGTGAGCACAGCGGAAATCCAGATCGCCCAGAACCAGAAATGGTTCGCAGTATCAAACGAGACGTAGAAAACGCGCAGCATCAGCGCGAAGGTGGCGGCCTTGGGTGCAGAGGCCAGCAGCGCGGTCACCGGAGTGGGCGCGCCTTCGTACACGTCCGGGCCGTAAATCTGGAAGGGCGCAGCGACCACTTTGAACGCGAGGCCGACGAACATCAGGCCAAGGCCCAACACGGCGAGAGAGGGAATCGTGCCGGTGGTGCTCATGGCGTGTTCGAGATAATCGCGCACCAGATCGATTCGCGTCGTTCCGGTGGCGCCGTAGGTCATCGCGATGCCGTACAGGAAAAACGCGGTGGCGAACGAGCCCAGGATGAAATATTTCAGCGAGGCTTCGTTGGATTTCTGGGCGCGGCGGCGGAAACCAGCCAGGATGTAGGTGGAAATCGAGCTGAGTTCGAGGCCGATGAATGCGGTCACAAGCTCGTTCGCGCCGACCAGCAGGCACATGCCGGTGGTGGCAAACAGCACCAGCGCGTAGTATTCACCCTTCTGGATGCCCTCTTCCTGCAGGTAATCCACCGAGCCGAGAATACAGAGCGCCGCGGCGGCAATAATCACCACATGAAAGAACATGCTGAACGAGTCGGCGCGGATCAGACTGCTGTACGCGCCGTTGGCTTCGGTGGCCGAATGAACGATGGCCATGATGTGGACGCCAAATAGAGCAACTAGCGTGCCGACGAAAGCGACCCACGCGAGGACGCGCTGCTTGCCCGGCGTGATGAAGGTATCGAGGATCATCACCACGATGCCGAAGACCGAAAGCGCGATTTCCGGCGCGAGGCGCTCGAAGCTGACCAAGTGTTCGAAGGTGGGCTGTTGCATTAGCGGGCCACCTGCGATGCGGAAATCGGTACGAGCTTCGCGGCGGGTGTTGGCCGCACCAAGATGGCGGCGGAGTCGTCGGGATTCGAAGGCACCGTAACGGCCGACGACCCAGGCAGCGCGAGCGGCGCAGGCTTGGCGCCAAATTCAATCGGACTGTGGTTCGCGTCCGAGGAAACTCTGTTCGCGGAAACTTCCATGCGGCTCGTGAGCAGTGTCGAGCCCACGCCCATGGCGATAATCACGATTGAGATCGTCACCAGAATCAAGCGCTCGCGGCGCGAAGCATCGGGCAGCGTTTTGTTCTTTTCGACGGTCACTTCGCCAAGCGCGACGCGCTGATACGACCAGAGCAGGTAGATGGCGGACAGCACCGCGCCGCTCGCAGCCCATGCAGCCCAGGCGTGATGGAATTGAAACACGCCGACGAGAATCAGGAATTCACCGACGAATCCGTTGAGCGGCGGCAGCGCCAGCGACGACAAGCAGATGAACAGGTAGAACGCCATCAGCACCGGCATCGGATTCACCAGGCCGCCGAGTTGCTTGATTTCGTAGGTGTGGCGGCGGTCGTAAATCATGCCGAGGCCGAGGAACAATCCGCCGGTGGAAATTCCGTGGGCGACCATCTGATAAACGGCGCCTTCGATGGAAATCGGCGTGAACGAGAAAATCGCCAGCACCACAAATCCCAAGTGGCTCACCGACGTGTAGGCGATCAGGCGCTTGAAATTGGTCTGAACGGTGGCGACCAGCGCTCCGTACACGATGCCGATGATGGCCAGGATGCCGATCCACTTCGCGCAGCGGTGCGCGGCGTACGGGAACAGCGGCACGCAGAATCGCAGCATGCCGTAGGTGCCGAGCTTCAGCATCACCCCGGCCAGAATCACGGAGCCCGCCGTGGGCGCTTCGGTGTGCGCGTCTGGCAGCCAGGTGTGGAGCGGGAACAGAGGAACCTTGATAGCAAACGCCAGGAAGAATGCGCCAAAGAGCCACAGCTCCGTGTTGTGCGACAGTAGCGCCGGACCCTTCTGCAATTGCGCCAGAATCAGTGGGAAGTCAAACGTGCCGGTGATGTTGTACAGCCACAGCACGGCGACCAGCATCAGGATCGAGCCGAACATGGTGTACAGAATGAATTTCACAGCGGCGTAGATGCGGCGGTCGTGACCCCAGATGCCGATCAGGAAATACATCGGAATCAGGGTGATTTCCCAGAACAAGAAAAACAGGAACAGGTCGAGCGAAACGAAAACGCCGATCATCGCGGTTTCAATCACCACCAAAGCGATGAAGAAGCCCTTCACGTTGGTGTGAATCGCTTCCCACGAGCACAGAATCGCGATGGGCGTAAGGAAGGTGGTGAGCAGCACGAGGAACAGGCTGATGCCATCCAGGCCGATATGATAGTGAATGGCGCGGCCGATCCAGTTGCTGTATTCCTCGAACTGGTATCCGGTGGCCGAGCTATCGAAGCCGCGCAACAGCAGCAGCGAGATCACAAATTCGATGGTCGAGACGGTCAAAGCAATCCGGCGAATCCAAACGTGATCGTCGGAGCGCAGCAGAAGCAGCGCCGGCACGCCGAGCAGCGGAAACAGCGTAATCACCGATAGAAGATGAGATTGCAATCCCACGCTAGCGCACCATTCCCCAGACTCCGAGCATCAACACGGTCACTCCCACAGCTCCGACGACAACCCACGTGGCGTAGCTGCGCGTGTTGCCGGACTGAATTTCGCGAACGTGGCCGCCGGATTCGCGCGCCACGCGCGCAACACCGTTGACCGTGCCGTCGATCACGCCCTCATCCACAAAGTGCCAGAGCACGTTGGTGGAAACCCACAGCAGCGGCTGGATGATGACGGCGTTGTAAATTTCGTCGATGTAATACTTGTGGTAGACCACGTTGTACGCGCCGCTGAGCGATTGAGCCAGCTTCTTCGGCGTTCCCGGGCTCTTGATGTAGAACCACCAGGCCAGAATCAATCCGAGCACGCCGACAATCACGGGCCATCCAGTGAGCGCGTGCAGCAGCATCACCGCAGGGCTGCCGGTTTCTTCGGCCGATTCCATTGCAGCGTTTGCGGCTTCGGGCGCGTAGGTGGAGAAAACCGGGTGCAGGAATTTCGCGAAATAGTCGGTGCCGCCAATCAGGTGCGGCGCGGCGAACCATCCGCCGACGATCGAGAGAATCGCCAGAAGAATCAGCGGGATCGTCATGCTCTTGGGCGATTCATGGACGTGCACTTTATGCTCGTCGTAGCGCGGCGCGCCGAAGAACGTGAGGAAGATCAGGCGAAACATGTAGAACGACGTCATTCCCGCGGCCACGATTCCCAGCAGCCACAGCCAGAAATTGGCGTAGGGTCCGGAGCGCGTCGCTTCCAAAATTGCGTCTTTGCTGAAGTAGCCCGCGAATCCGGGAATTCCGGCGATGGCAAACGTGGCGATGAACATCGTCCAGAACGTGATGGGAATTTTGGTGCGCAGGCCGCCCATGTGCGGCATTTCCTGATCGCCGCCCATCGCGTGAATCACGCTGCCCGCGGCCAGGAACAACAATCCCTTGAAGAATGCGTGGGTCATCAGGTGAAATACGCCGGAAGCGTAGGCGCCCATGCCGCACGCCAGGAACATGTAGCCAAGCTGCGAGACCGTGGAGTAGGCCAACACTTTCTTGATGTCTGTCTGCAGCAAGCCGATCGTCGCTGCGTAAAACGCGGTGAGGGCGCCGACCAGCGCGACCACAAAAAGCGCCAGCGGCGCGCGCGAGAACAGGGGATTGAAACGAGCCACCATGTACACGCCGGCGGTGACCATGGTCGCGGCGTGAATCAACGCGCTGACGGGCGTGGGGCCTTCCATCGCGTCCGGCAGCCAGACGTAAAGAGGGAGCTGCGCCGATTTGCCGATCGCGCCGGTAAACAGCAGCAAGCAGATCGTGGTGAGCACGCCGCCAATCGCATAGCCCTCGACGGACATCGACGAAGCCTGCTGGAAAATCGTGATGTAATCGACCGACTTAAACGTCCAGAACAGCAGCAAGATTCCGACGGTGAAGCCGAAGTCGCCGATTCGCGTGGTGATGAACGCTTTCTTGCCCGCGCTGATCGCCGACTGCTTCAGGAACCAGAAACCAATCAGCAGGTAGCTGCACAGGCCCACGCCTTCCCATCCGACGAACATGAGGACGACGTTCGCGGCGAGCACCAGCGTGAGCATAAAAAAGACGAACAAATTCAGATAGGCGAAGAAGCGGTAGTAGCCTTCGTCGTGCGCCATGTAACCGGTGGAGTAGATGTGAACGAGCAGACCGACGAAGGTGACCACGAGCAGCATTACCACGGTCAACTGATCCATCTGGAGCTTGAAATCCACGCGGAACGGGCCGGCCAGAATCCAAGTGAAGTAATTTTTCAGGACAGGAATCTGATCCGGCGAAAGCTGCCAGAATTCGCGGACCGCTTCGAGAACCGCCATGAACGAAAGCCCTACCGCGCCGATCGCCACGGAATTAACGACGGGCTTTGAAAAGCGCTTGCCGAAAAGCCCATTGATCGCGGAGCCGACCAGCGGCAGCGCGATGATGATCCAAAGTTGGTCGAGTATATGCATTAGAATTTCAAAAGATTGAAGCGCTCTACGTTGAGCGTTTGGCGATTCTGATAGACGCTAATCACGATCGCCAAACCCACCGCCGCTTCCGCCGCGGCAACCACGATCACGAAAAACACAAACACCAGGCCGTCGAGTTGGCCATGGGCGCGCGCAAAAGCGACGAACGCCAGGTTCACAGCATTGAGCATCAGCTCAATGGCCATGAAAATCGTGATGATGTTGCGCTTGAACACAAACGCCACGATGCCCAGCCCGAAAAGAATGGCGCTCAACGCGAGATACCAGGAAATGGGAACGACGCTCATTCGGCCTTCTTCGCCAGTACCAGCGCGCCGATGATTGCGATCAAAATCAGGATAGAAGTCGCTTCAAAGGGCAGCAGGTACGACTGGAAAATCAATTTCGAAAGCACTTCGGTAGAAACGGAAGTGGAGCTGGCCACCGAACCGGTGGCGATTTCGCGGCCAATGGCCGAACGCACCATTTCGAACGCGAAGAACAGGATCAGGAAAATTGCCAGCGGCATTCCGGCGTATTTCGCCAGCTTGCTGAAATCGGTGCGTTCTTCTTCTCCGGCGTTGAGCAGCATGATCACGAAGACGAACAGCACCATGATCGCGCCCGCATAGACGATCACCTGCACGCCGGCGATGAACTCCGCGCCCAGCAGCAGGTACAGAATGGCGAGCGAAATCATCACCATGATCAAGGCCAGAGCGCTGTGAATCGGCTCGCGAGCAAGAATCAGCGTGAGCGCGCCGAGAACGGCGACGAACGCAAGGATGAAGAACAGGATGAAGGGCAGCGTCATCCGCGGTGCCTCAAGATGATCACCAGCGCGGTGATGACCAGGTTGGCCAGCGAAACGGGCAGCAGGAATTTCCATCCGAACGACATCAACTGGTCGTAACGGAAACGGGGCAGCGTACCGCGCACGATCACGTAAAAGAACATGAAGACCAGAATCTTGGCGACGAACCAGAACGGGCCCATCACGTAGGGCATGAATTCCGGCTTGAAAATTGCCAGGCCCAGGCACGCCGCGCCGGCTCCGCCCGCCAGCAGCGTGACGACGGTGAACTGCAGCCGCGCGATGCCGCGCATGTAAACGATCGTGTCAAATGCGCAATACGCCGCAGTGCCGAGTAGAATCAGCGCCGGCAGAAAATTCTGAAACGTCCATGTGTCAGGGAAGGGCGACATCCAGCCGCCGAAGAACAAAATCGTCGCCAGGCACGAAACCGTGATCATGTTCGCGTATTCCGCCATAAAGAACATGGCGAATTTGAAGCTGGAATATTCGGTGTGAAATCCAGCGACCAGTTCGGTTTCCGCTTCGGGCAAATCGAAGGGGACGCGGTTTGTTTCTGCGACCGCCGCGGTCAGATAGCACAGGAAACCCACGATCTGCGGGATAAAGAACCAATTCACGATCGAGCCGCGCTGATTTTCGATGATGGCGTTAAATCCGAACGAATGCGCCAGCAGCAACACGCCGACGACCGACAGTGTCATCGAAACTTCGTAGCTGATCATCTGCGCCGAGCTGCGAACGCCGCCCAGCAGCGGGTATTTGCTGTTCGACGACCAGCCCGCCAGCGCCACCCCGTACACGCCGATTGATGTGACGGCAAAAAGGAAAATCAGCGAGATTCCGACGTTGGCGACTACGAACACCGGCTGGCCGAAGACCGTCAGATTCGCAGGTCCGAAAGGAATCAGCGCGATTGCCGTCAACGCCAAAGCCAAAGACATGAACGGCGCGAGGACGTACACAAACTTGTCCGCCGTCGGCGGCGTCACGTCTTCCTTAAATAGGAATTTCACGCCGTCGGCCAAGGGCTGCAGCAATCCGTGCGCGCCGACGTAATACGGACCCCATCGCGACTGGATGCGCGCGACGACTTTCCGTTCGAACCAGGTAAGGTACGCAAGCGCCGTCATAACCACAAACAACAGAACGGCAATTTTAACTAGCGATACCACCAGGACTGCATGCTGGGTGATGAAATCCACGGCCTGTCTTTTGCCTCTTTGGTCGAAGTGAGCTTGGAACAGTAACGGCCCAGAGTGCCGCTCGTAAAGAGAAAATCGTTGGACGAAAAAATATTTCCGAGCGGGACGTCGTACGCCGCGTCACGATTTTTCGCGGTTGCTCCCGCTTGCTGCGCGCCGCCGGACAAAAGTCCTGCGACGGAAAGATCGTAGCCCGGCACATGCTGGCGGATTTCATCGAACGCCGCTTCGGGAGTGCGCAGTTTGATCGGCGTGCCCAGGCCCAACATGCCGAGCTGGTGCGAAAGAATACGAATCAAATCGAAATCGCTGCGCGGTCCCTGCGGATCGATCGAGCGATGGGTCATCTGCACTTCACCGGCGGTGTTGGTGAGCGTGCCGTCTTTTTCGTACGACGAAGCCGCCGGAAGCACCACATCCGCGCGTTGCGCCGTTTCAGTAAGGAACATATCGTGGACGACGAGCAGTTCGAGTCCTGCGAGACGATCCGGCTGCGCAATGCTGAAGGATTTCAGCGGATTTGCGCCGATCACGTACAAAGCCTTCAGCTGGCCCGCCGCTGCGCCGTCCAGCATGGCGCGCGCAGAAAGTCCCGGCCGGTCGGAAATTTCGCCGCCCCACACTCGGCCAAAGCGTTCGCGTTCAGAGCGATCGGAAAGCGGCGCATATCCCGGCAAACGGTCGGGAAGCACGCCCATGTCGGCAGCGCCGCGCGAGTTCGAATAATCGCCGAGAGCCATGTACTTGGTCTGACCCGCGAACCGCGAAGCGAACGAAACCAAATCGCGAATCGCCGAGCCCTGGATGTCGGCTCCGAAAATCACTACAACGTCGGATTCGGTTTCGATGGCGGCTTTTAATTGCGTGAGCGCGCCGGTGACGGTGGCGTCGAAGTTTCCGCCTTCGTCAACCGCCAGCCATTTCAGCGCTGCGCGTTCCTGTCCTGCGGGAACCTGCGCAACGATTTTGGCCTGGCGGTGAATTTTGCTCTCGCGTCCGTTTACCACGTACAACCGAGTGGCGTGATGGCGAACACCGGTGCGAATCTGCCAGGCGACCAGCGGATTCTGCTGAGTGACATCGTTGCCGATCAGGAACACGGCTTGCGCGTTGTACACGTCGGCCATCGTGGCCAGCGAAGTCTTCGCGGCCGGACCGAGCACACTCGCCAAACCCGCATAGTCCGCGGTGCGATGGTGGTCGAGGTTATTCGTTCCCAGCGTGACGCGCGCAAAGCGGTTCAACAGATAATTTTCTTCGTTGGTGGTGTGATTCGAACCGATCACGCCGATCGCCGCGCCGCCGTGCTTTTCGTGAACTTGCTTCAGACGCCGCGCGACTTCTTCCAGCGCGTCTTCCCAAGTGGCCGGCTCGAGTTTCCCGTTTTTGCGGACCAGCGGCTGGCGGATGCGTTCGGGATTGGAAGTGAAGTCGAATCCGAAGCGACCCTTACCGCACAGAAATTCGCCGTTCACGCCGGAGTGGTCGCGATTATTGGCGCGCAGGATTTCGTTATTGCGAACGCTTAGAGTCGTCTTGCAGCCGTTTGAACAGTGCGTGCAGGGATTCGGCACGTAGGTCATTTCCCAAGGACGCGTCTGATAGCGGTAGGTGCCGCTGGTAAGCGCGCCGACCGGGCAAATGTCGATGCACATGCCGCATTCTTCGCAGGCCAGATTTCCCGGCTCGTTGGGAATGATCACCGAATTCACGCCGCGAGCGCCCACGCCCAGAGCTTTTACGTCCATGCCTTCATCGCACACGCGAACGCAGCGGAAGCACATGATGCAGCGCGGAGCATCGTAATACACCAGCGGCGACCACTTTTCTTCGGGGTAGTGCAGCTTTTCTTCGGAAAACCGGCTGTGATCCAAGCCGTAGCGGAAAGTCATGTCCTGCAGTTCGCATTCGCCGCCCTTGTCGCACACCGGGCAATCGAGCGGATGATTCGAGAGCAGGAACTCCAGCATGTCTTTGCGAGCTTTGTGAATCTGCTCGGAGTCGGTCTTCACCACCATGCCGTCGCCGGCGACCAGCGTGCACGCGGTCTGCAGCTTGGGCATTTTTTCCACTTCGACCAAACACATGCGGCAGGCGGCCTGCAACGTCAGCCCTGGGTAGTAGCAAAACGAGGGAACCTCGACGCCCTGTTGCTTGGCCGCTTCAATCACCAGCGTGCCGGGCGTCGTTACGATCGTCTGGCCGTTCAAAGAGAATGTGATTTGCTTCGCGTCAGCCATGCGTTTCCTAGTGCGCTCCCAGAATTGCTTCCGCGGGTTTGTAAGCGCACTTCCCGTGGAGATGGTCCTCAAATTCGTTGCGCCACTTTTTCACGATGCTGATGGTGGGCATCGCGGCGGCATCGCCAAGCGCGCAAAACGTGCGGCCCAGCATGTTCTTCGAAAGTTCGTCGATCAGCGGAATGTCGGACGCGCGTCCGCCGCCATCGTGGAAACGGTCGAGCATCTTGCGCAGCCAGGTCGTGCCTTCGCGGCAGGGGATGCACCATCCGCAGGATTCGTGCGCGTAGAAATGCATGATCCGCCGGGCTACGTCCACCATGCAGGTATCTTCGTCGAGGATCACCGTGCCGCCCGAACCGAGCATCGAGCCGATTTTCGCGACGGAGTCGTAGTCCATGGCGACATCAATTTCGTCGGCCGAAAGCAGCGGGCAGGAACTGCCGCCGGGAATTACGGCTTTCAATTTTTTGCCGTTGCGCACGCCGCCGGCGACTTCGTCGATGAGCTTGCGCAGCGGAAAGCCGAGAGGCAATTCGTAGATGCCCGGCTTATTCACGTGGCCGGAAATCGAATACAGGCGCGTGCCGCCGTTCTTCGGAGTTCCGAGAGAGGCGTACCAGTCGCCGCCCTTGCGGATAATCGCCGGCACGGTGCTCAGCGTCTCCACGTTATTAATGACGGTGGGGCAGCCGTATAGCCCGACCACGGCGGGGAAGGGCGGCTTGATGCGCGGATAGCCGCGCTTGCCTTCGAGCGATTCCATCAGCGCCGACTCTTCGCCGCATTCGTAGGCGCCCGCGCCGGTGTGGGTGCAGAGCTCGAAATCGAAACCGGAGCCGCGGATATTCTTGCCGAGATAATTCTTGTCGTAGGCTTCTTTGATCGCGGCGTCCACGATGTCGATGATGTAGCGATATTCGCCGCGGACATAGATGTAGCCCTGATTCGCGCCGATGGCCCGACCGGCGATGATCGTTCCCTCGATCAGCTGGTGCGGATCCATTTCCAACAAGGGGCGATCTTTCGAAGTGCCCGGTTCACTTTCGTCGCCGTTGGCCAGAATGTATTTCGGCTTATCAATATTCTTGGGGACGAAGCTCCACTTCATGCCGGTGGGGAATCCCGCACCACCGCGGCCGCGCAGGCTCGACTTCTTCATTTCGTCGATGATCTGGTCGGGAGTCATCTGGGTCAGCGCTTTTTCGAGCGCCTGATAGCCTTCGTTCTGCAGATAAACGTCGAGCGTGCGCGAATTCTTGATGCCGAAACGCTGGCTAATGACTGGAATTTCCGCCGGAGAGCGCGGATGGAGAGCGCCGGAAATCACCGGCACCGGAGGCGGGATGCGGCCGTCCTGCAACTGCTCGAAAATCGCATCGACTTTGTCGGAGTCGAGATTCTCGTAGAAATCGTAGTTCACCTGCATCGCCGGAGCGCCGGTGCAGGCGCCGATACATTCGACTTCCTCGAGCGAAAATGTGCCGGTGGGTGAAACTTGTTTGTTGCCGATGCCCAGGCGCTTCTGAACGTGCTCGTAGAGTTCCTGGCCGCCGCGCAGCATGCAGGAAATGTTGGTGCAAACCTGAATGTGAAATTTTCCGGCGGGCTTGCGGCGCAGCATGGAGTAATACGCCAGAGTTTCGGTGACCTGAGTCATGTTCAGGTCAAGACGTTCGGCGATGTCCGTGAGAACTTCGTCGCTGAGCGAGCCGAACTGATCCTGCGCGTAGAGCATCATCGGAATCAGCGCCGACCGTTTTACCGGGTAGCGGCTAATCAGCTGGTTGTATTTCGCTTCGAGTGTCGCGGGTACTTGCATAAGTCCCTTTACGGCCGCAGGAATCTAGCGGTCCACTTCTCCCAGCACAATGTCGGTGGTGCCTATGCAGGCGACCACGTCGGAAATCAGGCGTCCAACGGCCAGCGTCGGCAAAATCTGCAAATTCACAAACGATGGCGTACGCATTTTCACGCGATAGGGCTTCGCCGAACCGTCGCTCTTGACGAAATAGCCCAGTTCGCCGCGGGGCGACTCGATCGCTTGGTACACTTCGCCGATCGGCGGCGCAAACCCTTCGGTGAATATCTTGAAGTGGTAGATCAGGCCTTCGATCGACGCTTTCATCTCTTCGCGGGAAGGCGCGATGATTCCCGGCACTTCGGCACGGAACGGGCCGTCCGCGGGAATCTTTTCCATCGCTTGCTTCACGATCTTGATGCTTTCGCGAATTTCGGCCACGCGAACCTGGTACCGCGCGTAGCAATCGCCGGCGGTCTGGGTCTGCACGTTGAAATCGAATTCGTCGTAGCTCGAGTAGGGAAATGCTTTGCGGACGTCATAGGCTACACCGCTGGCGCGGAGAAGCGGTCCCGTGCAGCCCATGGCGATCGCGTCGGTCGCGCTCAGATTTCCCACGCCGACCGTGCGAGCGAGCCAGATCTTGTTTTTGGTGAGCAGCGTTTCGTATTCGTCGATATGCGCCGGCAGATTATCGACCACGCGCTTCACGCGCTCCAGCCAGTCGGGAGGCGGTTCCAGCGCCAATCCGCCCGGACGGAAGTAGCTGGTCATCATGCGCTGGCCGGACAAATACTCGAAAATCTTCAGGATTTCTTCGCGCTCGCGGAAGCTGTACAAGAAAACCGTCATCGCGCCCAGGTCAATGGCGTGCGTGCCGAGCCACACCAAGTGCGAAGCGCAGCGCGTGAGTTCCGCCAGCAAAACGCGGATGTATTGAGCGCGCTTAGGAACGGTGATGCCCAGAATTTTTTCAACCGCCAGGCAGTAGGCCAGATTGTTCGACAGGGGAGCCAGATAATCGACCCGGTCGGTTAGCGTCACGCCCTGCGAATAAGTCTTCGATTCGAGCGACTTTTCGATGCCGGTGTGCAGGTAGCCGATCACCGATTCGGCTTTGACGACCGTTTCGCCGTCCAGCTCCAGAATCACGCGCAACACGCCGTGTGTGGACGGGTGCTGCGGCCCCATATTGAGGACCATCGTTTGCGCTGTGCCGGTCGGCGTCTCGATTGTTGTGCTCATCGTTTAGCGCTCCTGCCGCGCACTAGCGGTAGCCTTCGGTCGGATAGTCTTTGCGCAGCGGATGGCCTTCCCAGTCGTCGGGCATCAAGATGCGCTTCAAATCGGGATGGCCTTCGAATCGGATGCCGAAAAGATCGAATGCTTCGCGCTCGTGCCAGTTCGCCGTGGGCCACACCGGCGTCACCGAAGGCAAAATCGCGTCGTTGCCCGGAACGCGCACTTTCAGGCGAATGCGGTCGCGGCGGTCGATCGAAACCAGGTGGTAATTCAATTCAAAGCGCGGCTCGAGAGGGAATCGATCCACCGGCGTGATGTCCGAAAGCAGGGAAAACCGCAGCGTCGGCTCGCTGGCCAGATAATCGCAGGCCCGCAACAACTTCTCGCGCGGGACGACGACCGTGAATTCGCCGCGAAACTCCAAAACTTCGGCTACGGCCTGCGCGTCCCACTGCCTTAATTTGCTAACTACGGGGTGCTTCTCGATGTCCTGTGGTTCCAAAAGAGTCTGCGTCCCGAGAGCGGCTGTTTAGTGTTCCCAGTCCAGCGCGCCCTTCTTCCAGAGGTAAATGTAACCAGACAGCAAAATCGCGATGTACAACATCATCTCGACAAAGCCAAACATTTTCAGGTCGCCGTACACCAGAGCCCAGGGATACAAAAAAATCGCTTCGATGTCGAAAAGGATGAACAGCAGGGCCACCATGTAGAACTGTACGGAAATGGGATCGCGCGCATCGCCCGTGGGGCGAATGCCGCACTCGTAAGCCTGGTCTTTTTCGCGGGTTCGCTTGTGCCGTCCGACGATTTGCGATGCGACGATGAGCACGCCCGCCAGTCCGCAGGCGAGTATAAACATCAGCAACAACGGCGCATAACCTTCGAGGTAGTTCGTGTTCATTTTGTTTGCGCTGATATAATAGCGGCAGCAACGCGACTGGTCAAATGAACTCTCACGTTCTTCTTTTTTTCATTTGGTTCGATGAGAGCGTAGCGGCGCGCCGAACGACAACGATCGGTAGCTTTCGGGGATCTACTGAGGACAATCTAAGGAACATCTTAAGATTCTCTTAGGAGCATCTGCGGGCCTTCGACCGATGAGTTCCGGATTCAATACCGATGTGAAAGTGGGCGACCGCGTTCTGCACGTGCAGACCGAGGACCGCGGACCGGCCCATCCTTCCATCGATACCGTCGTGTACCAAAGCGGACGTATTTTTCATCGCCGCGCCTCGAATTACGAACAATTTGCGTCTTCTGCGGAATTTAGCGTCGAAGAACTGCATAAACGCGTGGCAGAGCAGCACCGTTCGGTCATTGAATCGATTCGCGCCGGCGAACTGGATAAGGAGATCGCCGCTGCCGCCGCTGAAACGCAGGCTGCGGCGCAAGCTTCCCGCGGACCTGGGATTCAAGTTCAGCTGATGAATCCCGGTTCCTGGCTTTCGGCCGGCAACGTGGCTCTCGACGTGGAGGTTTCGCGCCGCGCCGATAAACAGCCGCAAGCCGGAGCGCAAGTGGAAGCCGTGATCGAAGGCTCGATCAGCGGAGAAAAACATACAGGCATCTGCGACGAGCAGGGCCGGGTGAAAATCGCATTTCCGCTACCGCCGCTTGGCAAAAACGATCTGGCGCTGGTGATTCAGGCCAAACTGGACGCCGCCAAAGACGAAATCCGCTTTTCGATGCGCACTCGCGCGAAAAACACTACGCCCGCCAATCCGCAATGAAAGTAAAGATCAACGGAGATGTTCAGGAAATTCCAGATGGCTCGACCGTCGTTGCACTGCTCGAGCATCTGGGAATGGCGGGGAATCGCGTGGCCATCGAGCGGAACCTGAGTATTTTGCCGCGCGCGCAATGGGCTGAGACCCAGGTGCAGCCTAACGACAGTTTTGAGATCGTTCACTTCGTCGGCGGTGGCTAGGCGGCGGCTACGCGCCGCCCTCCGCGAAACGCCCGACGATGATTCATCCACGCCTTACTTCTTCCGCACGAACGTAAATTCCTTCGGCATGTCGTTGTTGCCCATCTTTGCGTGCCACATTTCGGTGAAGTGATCCGCATCGATGATATTCAGCACCATGCGGTGCATGTGCAGGTCATCCGGGCTGGCAAGATTTGTCGCGCCAGTGAACGAGAACACATATTCGTTGGGATTGTCACGCACGGCGGCCGTTTCCATGCGCGGCTGATTTCCCGCGGAACAGAAATGCGTAAGCGCCACGCGATCGCCATCGGATGAATAGACCGTCACCATTTGATGGTCCATGTCGTTGTTGAAGGTTTCCTCGATCGCCGTGCCATTCGAAATCAGGCGAATCGTGACGGTGAAAGAGGGAATTCCTTCCGCGCTGGCCGTCCATTCGCCCACCAGCGACTTTAATTTCTCAAATCCCGCGCTGGTTTTCGGCGCCGGCATTTGCGCTTTGCCGATTCCCGCGAATGCCAACCCGAAAATCACCAATCCCGTTGCCAATGTTGCTGTCACCATTTTCTTCATCGTCCGTCTCCGTGCCGCCGATTTGATAACCGTAAGCCTTTTACAACCGAACAAATTCTTCGTCCCTCGCTTCACGCTTCCAGAAAGCGCCCGAGCGCGTCCAGACAGAACTGCCAACCCTGGCCGTGTCCGTCGCGCGAAGCGGCGGAAGGGAAGTTCTCCTGGGTCAGAACCAGTATTGTCTCCGCACCGGTTTCAATGAAATCGAGCGTGACGGTCATCTTCCCGAATTCAGGATCCGGCTCGAACTCCCAACTAAACACCAGGCGTTCGGGACGCCGCACTTCTCGATATTCTCCGCGAATCTTGTAGTGGATTCCGGTCGCGGAATCGTCCACTTCGATCAAATAACGCCCGCCCGGCTGCGCATCCATCCGCGTGATGCGGCCCGTGCGGTTGGGAATGGCGCTGCAAAACCATTGCGACATCTGCTCCGGCTTCACCCACGCGTCGAACACCGCTTCACGTGAGGCGCGGAAAGTACGTTTCATTTCGAGCGCGGGTGTGGGCGCCGCACTGTGGCCGGTCATCGGCGAGCCTCGCCTGAGCCCGGCGACGTTGCGAGCAGTTTTTCAAGCTCGTCGATGCAACCGTTCCAGCCACGCTGGTGATCTGCAAAACTCTTGGGGTCGGGTAGGAATTCGTGCGTGAGGGTGAGTTCGGTCCCGCCGCGTGCTTCAGCCAGATCTATGGTCACAACCGAATTCCGCAGCTCCTCCAGCAGTTTTCCGGACCGGTCCAGATGCTCCCACTCCCACGTCCAGACGATCTGCGACGGCGGAACAATCTTCGTGTAGCGCAGATATTGCATGAAACGCTGTTCGCGGCCGATCGAGATGGCGAGAACGCATTCGCCGCCTTCGCGAAAATCAAATTTCTCATAGCGGATCACGTGGGAAGCGGCGTCGCGGCACATCCA
This sequence comes from uncultured Acidobacteriota bacterium, assembly GCA_963719065.1. Taxonomy (GTDB): domain Bacteria; phylum Acidobacteriota; class Terriglobia; order Acidiferrales; family UBA7541; genus Palsa-295. Next base: position 110,164 of record CAVRAM010000003.1, read on the forward strand.
GCGATCCATCTGCGATTGCTGCGCGAAGGCCTGGAACACGCGTTCACGCGAAGCTGCGAGCCAGCGACGAACGATCAGCGGTTCGACGGCCGCATCTTTTTTCGAAGTTGGTTTCGCGGGCTTTTTATTCGCCACGGCGTGGTTTCCTTTTACGAAGCTCGGAACGTTTTGAATGTGCCGAAATCGGCGGAAGGGAATTTTCGGATGCAGCGGTCGAAACTTCACTCGCAGCCGGCGGCGCCGTAGCTTCCAAGAATTTCTCCAGCGCGTCGAATTGCGATTCCCAGAAATTGCGATAGTGCTCGATCCATTTCGCCGCATCGCGCATCGGCTCGGCCAGCAGGCGGCAGCGGTGCACGCGTCCGTTTTTTCGCCGCGCCACCAGGCCTGCATGCTCGAGCACACGCAAGTGCTTTGACACTGCTGGCAACGACATGCGGTACGGCGCTGCCAGATCGCTGACCGAGGTCTCGTCGAGTGCCAACTGCGCCAGGATACCGCGTCGGGTGGGATCGGAAAGCGCGGCAAACGTCGCGTCCAGCGAGCTGTCTAAATGCTTAACCATATGGTTTACTATCGTCCGCATGACTGTGGATGTCAAGCGGAATCATTTCCACAAAGCCGCTCGCCCGCTGTTCTCGCTAGATCCGCCCCGTTTTTCACTTCGCGTGCTGTTCGCTGGCTCGCTCGCCCAATTGCATTAAGGCGAAAGGACAGGTGCGAAATCTGGACGCGTGGTCAGTTTCATCGCGGTTTGTGCGCTGCTAGCCTGCTGTTCCAGTTTGGAAGTACGTTCGCGCGCTGTTCCGGTGGGGACCGCGGCGATGTTGCAGACCCATTCCGTTGGCCGAATCCGTCGTTGAGCCGATACAGGGCACGGAGGAAATTCTGTGCGTAGCTGGAAGGCACTTTCCCTGATGTTGCTGTTGATCGTGGTGAACGGCGGCTGCGCGCTTGCGCCCGCCGGTTACACCACGCCGCCGCCCGTTTCGAAAACTCTAACCATCACGCCCGCGTCGGTAAACGTGGTTGCCGCGGCAACGCAGACGTTTACGCCTTCCGATACCACCGAAGCATTGACGTGGTCGGTGAACGGCATCGCCGGCGGGAACGCTTCGGTCGGCACGATCACCAGCGCAGGCGTGTATACCGCGCCGAGCACACTGCCCTCGCCCAACACGATTAACGTGGAAGCGGCTGTCACAGCCAAACCGACCGTAACCGGATCGAGCGCGGTGACGCTGCTGAATCCTGTGGCGCAGATCAGTTCGGTGTCGCCGAATCAATTCATCGTGGGATCTGTGACTCTGACGATCACCGGATCGAATTTCGTGAGCGGCGCGACGGTGAATTTCGGATCGACGCTGCTAACGGTCACTTCGCTGACTTCGACGCAGATTATTGCCACCGGCACGGCCACGTCCGCGCAAGTGGGAACGGTCTCGATCATCGTCACGAATCCGATTTCGAACAACACTCCTTCGAACAGCCTGAACGCGCAGGTGGTGGGCGCAGCCGCGATTCCCGCAAACGTGGCCGCGCGATTCCTGCAGCAGACAACATTTGGTCCGACGCCCAACCTGATCAGCCAGGTGCAGGCGAGCGGATTGCAGGGCTATCTGACCTCGCAGCTTGCTGCGCCGGTCACGTTGGTTCCGAATCCGGTGCAGGGTGAGACCGGCCTTGGCACCGTGCAAAATCGATTCTACGTGGTGAATATTTACGCGCCGGATCAACTTCGCCAGCGCGTTGCGTTTGCGCTGAGCGAAATTTTTGTGGTGGGCGGCAATACGGTGAACGATCCGACCGCTTACACCGCGTGGCTGCACATGCTGCAGAACGACGCGTTCACCAACTATCGCCAGATCATGTACGACGCAACCGTAAGCCCGGCGATGGGCCAGTGGTTGAACATGGTGGACAACGGCAGGCCGAAGAATAGCACCGAGCACGCCAACGAAAATTACGCACGCGAGCTGATGCAGTTGTTCACGCTCGGAACGTCGATGATCAATCAGGACGGCTCGACGCAGATGGACGGCAGCGGCAATCCGATTCCGACGTACTCGCAAGCGCAAGTGCAGGAATTCGCGCTCGCTTACACCGGATGGACTTTCCCTGCGACGCCCGGCACTCCTTCGAGCACATACAACCCGCCTTACTGGGTCGGGAATATGACGCCGGTAGATTCGAATCACGACATGACCGCAAAGCAATTGCTCACCTACTCCGGAGCGGCTGGCGGCGGCCTGTTGCCCGCGGGACAGGGCGCGGTCCAGGATCTGAATGGAGCGCTCGACAATATTTTCAATCATCCGAACATCGCGCCGTTCGTTTCGCGGCAATTGATCCAACACTTGGTGACCAGCAATCCGAGCGGCGCTTACATCACGCGCGTTGCGAATGTGTTCGACAACAATGGACAAGGCGTTCGCGGAGACATGAAAGCGGTGATCACCGCGATCCTGATGGATCCGGAGGCGCGCCGCGGCGACGATCCTTCCACAGCGGTTGCCACCGACGGGCACTTGCAAGAACCCATCCTCTATATGACCGGAATTCTGCGGGCGTTTGGAGCGACCACCGACGGCCAGAATCTGGCGTATTACGGATCGGACATGGGCCAGAACGCGTTGTGCTCGCCGAGCGTGTTCAATTTCTTTGCGCCGACCTACGTGATTCCGCAGACAACGATGTACGGTCCGGAATTTCAAATTTTGACGACGGCGACTTCGCTGATTCGCGTGAACTGGGTGAATTCGTTCGTATTCAACTCGATTGGCTCGACGACCACCGTCGATTTTTCCGGTTACGCGTCGCAAGCTTCGAACCCGACCACGCTGCTGGGCAATTTGAATACGTTGATGCTGCACGGAACCATGTCGTCCGACATGCAGACGGCGATTCTCGCGGCCATGCAGGCCGTGCCGGCAGGCTCGAAACAATCCATGCAGCAGGCGCAGACGGCGATCTATCTGATTGCCACTTCGTCGCAGTACCAGATCTGGCGCTAGCGCCGCAGTTTTGTTAAGGGGTGTACAGATGCCGCAGAAATCGAAATTGTCGCGCCGTGATTTCGTTCGCGCCGGATGCTGCACCGCCGCTTCGTTTGCCATGACCGCGGCGATTGGCCGGCTCAACATGATTCAGGCGCTGGCCGCTCCGCCCTCCAGCTATCAGGCGCTGGTTTGCATTTTCCTGTTTGGCGGCAACGACAGCAACAACATGCTGATCCCCAACGATACGGCCGGCTATCAGAACTACGCGACGATTCGTTCGAATCTGGCGCTGCCGCAAAACACGTTGTTGCCGGTGGTCGCAAAAACCGGACAAGTGCCGTATGGGTTCCATCCGAATCTGCCGTCCACGCAAGCATTGTTCAACTCCGGAAATCTGGCCGTTGTGGCCAACGTGGGGACGCTGGCGTCGCCGATTACGCGCGCGCAATATCTGCAGAACGATCCCACTATTCCGATCAATCTGTTTTCGCATTCCGATCAACAGGGCCAGTGGCAAACGGCGCAGTTTGACAGCTACGGTGCGACCGGATGGGCTGGGCGTACTGCCGACGTTCTGCAATCGTTGAATTCCGGCGCGCAGTTTCCTCCGATCACTTCCGTCGCCGGCGGCGCGATCCTTTGCAACGGCGCGCAGACCGAGCCGTACGCATTAAATCCGGGATCGACTCCGGGCCTGACCGGGTATTACAGCGGCGCAGCGCAAAACGCGCGCCTGGTCGCGTTTCAACAATTGCTGACGTTCGACACCGGAATTTCTCTCGTACAGGACGCGAGCGCAGTGATGACTCAAACGATCGCGCAGAGCCAGGTGCTCGGCGGGGCACTGAAAGGTTTGCCGGCGCTGCAAACTGTTTTCCCGACGACGGGGCTTGGAGCGCAGCTGCAACAGGTCGCACAAATTATGCAGGCGCGGTCGGCGCTCGGATTGCAGCGGCAGATTTTTTTCTGCTCGCTCGGCGGGTTCGATACGCACGCCACTCAACTGCCCACGCAGCAGGCCCTCTTCACGCAGCTCGACGGCGCTCTTTCGGCGTTTTACAACGCGACCGTGGAACTCGGAATCGCGCAGCAGGTTACTTCGTTCACGCTTTCGGATTTCAGTCGCACGTTCCAGCCGGGATCGAACGGAGGTTCGGACCACGCGTGGGGCAGCCATCACATGATTATGGGCGGGGCGGTGAAGGGCGGCGACGTGTACGGCACTTTCCCGACGCTCGCACTCGGCGGGCCGGACGACGTGGGAACGAATGGCCGGTGGATTCCGTCAACGTCGGTCGATCAGTACGGAGCGACGCTGGCGACCTGGTTCGGTGTGGCGCAAAGCGATTTGCCGACTGTCTTCCCGAATCTATCGAACTTCACCACACCGACGCTTTCGTTCCTCGGCTAGCAGCGCGGAGGCGACGTGCGCGACGCGGAAAATTTATCCGTACCATTCCGCTTCGGCGACCAGCCGCATAAACTCCCGGCAATCCGCCTCTAAAATCGTTTCGCAAAATCCAATGATCCGGAACTTCTCGGCAAGGTCTTTCGCCTTCTCCATATCCTTCGCCAGCGTACTCAGCGAATCGTACGTCGCATGATGCCTCATCGCGTTCCGCTCGAATTCCCGCGAGGCGCGAAACGTTCGAATCGCCGCTGCGACGATCGGCAAACCCAGCGCCGCCACCGCCAACCACTCCTTCATATCCTCGTGCCCCTCAAACGTGCGCGTCCCCAGATGCGCCAACACGAAGAAAAAACTCCCGAAGAACAGCACGTTTACGACGACCGCCGTCTTACGTCCCCAGCGTTCATCCTTCGGCCATCGCTGTTCCATGTAAGCCATCTGCATGTTCAGTCGCTTCGGCACGTAATAATCCACCAACTCGTGCAGCGACCGCTCACAACGATCTTTGCACGGAGTTTCCGACAAATCCGGCTCGGTACCACCCTCAGCCCATTCCCGCGCTTCCGCCGAACCACCCACCGCAAGTTCGTGCACTTCGCGTTTCAAGCTTGCACTTGCCGCCCCAAGATCCGGCGGATCGCACCACAATCCCGGATCCACCAGTTTCTCGAATTTCAGCAGTCGCAGCCGCTCGGCCTTGCACCGCGCCACCATCCATTTGTCCTTGAAGCCCGCAAACCATCCCACCAGAATAAAAAGCAGCGTCAGCGCCGCCGTAATTCCTTCCGCAATCCAGTAGTGAACTTGGTGGTGCATCTCGGCAATCGTTCCCGTCAGCGCAAAGAAAACGGAAGCCGCTCCGAATCCCACCGCCAGCACCGAAACCACTTCGTACCGCTTGCGATTGTCCACCGCCGCCCGATCGAACTTCGCGTACGCCTCGTAGATCGCGTCCTGCACCACTTTCAGTGCGTTATACAGCGGCTTGAGTTCGTTGCAGCCTTTCGCGATGCACTGCTCGTACAGATACAGCTCCATCGTGTCGTCCATGTCGTCGGCGCAGACGCGATGCATACCCAGCGGATTCGCGCACGGGTCGGAGCCTGCGATGGAGTTTTGTGTTGTCGCCATGGTTTAACTTTTCTCGATTCGATAGCCGAGCGAGACGAGCGCTTTCAGCGTTTCGTTCACCAGCGCGCGGTCGTAGCTTTTCTCGGATTCGGAAAGGTCATCGTAGGGAACCAGCGACGGATGTTTCTTGTTCGCGTCGTCGCGCTTCGGGCCGTAGGTCCATCCGTCCGCCATGCGTTTTTGTGACCACATTTCGTGCGCGTTGCGGGCCAGCTTTTCCAGCAGCGGCGCGAGCTCGTCCAGCTTGATCCGCGAAGTATCGAGTGGATGGGGATTGTAGGGCGCATCAACCATAACCACTCCGGCGCGCCGCGGCTGCCTGCCATCCGCGGCGGACGCGGCCAATATAGCAGAAGAAAGTCCGCCGGACATCAGACAGGCCCCGCCAAAACCCCGATTCGATTTGCAAAAAACACTATAGCCATTAAAATGGGGTTCATCGGGCGCGGCATCGCATTCGCCGCGGTGTGCCTTGCGCCTGGAGCCGCCGAATGGATTTGCAGTCGCCGCACAAAATGGTGTTCCTCAGCTACGTGGAAGAAGATGGCGACGTAGCGCACGCGCTGGCCGAAGGTCTGGAAGCGCACAACTATTCGGTCTGGTATTACGAACGCGATTGCCCCGCGGGCGCAGACTACTTCGAAGAAACCTACAAAGCACTTTCCGACTGCGACGCGATAATCGTATTGATTTCGCCACGCTCGCTGCCATCCGATCAAATCACTCGAGAAATCGTGCGCGCCGTCGAAGGTTCGAAAGCCACGCTTCCGCTGCTGCTGGAATTGACCCACGACGAATACGCGAAGCGCCGACCGGGATGGAAGCAGGCGATGGCAGCGTCGAACGCCACGCGGATTTCGGCCGGCAAGGTTTCCGCGATTATCCCGAACCTGATCGCCGGATTGAACGCCAAGGGAATTCGCGCCGAGAACGATCCGCATCCGCCGACCGCAGCTGATCCTTCGAAGACCGGGTCGGGCACGTTCGTCGCGCCGTCTACGACCACCGCTGCGATTCCTCCGCCGGTGCAAACCGCGCCGGCGCCGTCGGTGACGCCTCCCGGACTCGCTAATAGCGCGCCGCCGGTTCAACCGCGCCGCAGCGCGCCCGCAAAATCTTCCTCGTCGCCGCCAATTGGAATTTTCGTCGGCGCTGCGGCTCTGCTCGCGGCTGGGTTTGGCGTTTACCATTTCACGCGCCCGAAACCCGCGCCGCCGAAGCCGGTTGCGCCCGTCACTGCAACGGTGGTGCTAGAAAGCACGCCGGACCGGCACAATTGCACGACGGATGTGAACGTCACCATCGGCAGCAAGTCCGTTCATCCGACGTCTGCTTCGTTTGCGGTTTCGGGTCTGACAACCGGGCCGCAGGATTATTCGGTGAGCGGCCTGGTGAATTGCCCCGGACGCAAGGCCAGCAAAGTTGCGGGCAACGGACCGATTGATATTAAGGAAGGCGCGGTTTTCGCCATCGCCTGGCAGGGCAAGCCCGGAGCGGCGACCGGAGTTGAGATTCACGACGCGAGTGCGCCATCGGTCGCGGACGTCGATCAGCCGAAGCCGGCAGCAGCGCCGGTTCACGCCGCGGACAATACTCCAAAGCCCGCTCCTGCGCCGCAAGTGACGCAGCAGACCGACGCCGGGCAGCAAATGTTTTTGAATTCGCAAGCGGCGCTGAAGCAGGGGCATGTGTTCGTGCCGCCGGTGGGCTCTTCGTTGTATTGGGCGATTCAGTCGCGCAACGCGGGCAACGAAGGCGGCAAAGAAATGGAAGCGCAGCTCGCGAAAGTGTACAGCGCGCAGGTGACCGCGTTCTACCAGCAGCGGAATTATCCCGCGGCGCTCGAGCTGGTAAAAGAAATGCAGGTTTACTATCCGGCGTCGCCGGGGCTACAGCAGGACCAGGCGAAAATCATCGCCGCGATGAATGGCAATGCGCCGGTGAACGGAATGAATCCGGGGCAAGTGTTCCAGCAGCAATTGCAGCAGCTGCAGCGCATTCCGCAGCCCGGCCCGCCTCCGCGCCGGTAACGCTCGCGGTTTTCGGTGCCGCCGTACGCGCCTCCATCGTGAATTTTTTCTGCCGCCGCGCAGCCACCATCATGTAACGTGATGGCACGTCTGGCCGTCTGATGCGCATCCGTCTCGCACATCAGCTTCGGAGTCGATCATGAACCTACGAATGTTTCTCGCCGCTGCAATTTCTCTCAGCGCTGCCACCGTTGCTACCGTTGCCGTCGAACCGAGCTATCAGTATCCGTTTCAGAATCCAAACGTGCCGATCGAAGCGCGCGTGAACAACATCCTCTCGTTGATGACGATCGAGGAAAAAATTGCGGCGTTGAGTACCGACCCGAGCGTGCCGCGACTCGGCATCGTCGGCTCCGGCCATCTGGAAGGGCTGCACGGCGTCGCGCTCGGCGGACCGGGCCGATGGGAAGGGCACGGCCTGCCGGTGCTGCCGACCACGCAGTTTCCGCAAGCAGTCGGCCTGGGCGAAACGTGGGATCCCGACTTGCTGCGCAAGGCCGCAGCGCTCGAGGGCTACGAAGCACGCTACGTTTTTAATACCGACACGCAAACCGCCGTCAGCCGGCGCGGAGAAAAGCACCGTCGCGCGGGCATTGTGATGCGAGCGCCCAACGCCGACCTGGCCCGCGACCCTCGCTGGGGACGCAGCGAAGAATCCTACGGTGAAGATCCGTACTTAACCGGCACGATGGCCACGGCATTTGTGAAAGGCTTGCAGGGCGACGATCCGAAATACTGGCTGACCGCCTCGCTGATGAAACATTTCCTCGCGAATAGCAATGAAGACGGCCGCGACGGATCGTCGTCCAATTTCGATGAACGGCTGCTGCGCGAATATTACTCCGTGCCGTTTCGAATGGGCGTGATGGAGGGCGGTTCGCGAGCCTACATGGCTTCGTACAACGCGTGGAATGGCATTCCGATGACCGTGCAGCCGATCCTGAAAGACATCACCATGCGCGAGTGGGGCATGGACGGAATTATCTGCACCGATGCCGGCGCGCTGACGAACATGGTGACCAAGCACAAGTATTACGCGAACATCGACGAAGCTTCGGCGGGCGCGATTCATTCCGGCATCAACCAGTTTCTCGATCGCTACCAGGACGGTGTGCACGCGGCCATCGACAAGAAACTGGTGAACCTGGCCGAAATCGACGACAACCTTCGCGGCGTTTACCGCGTGATGATTCGCCTGGGCCTGCTCGATCCGCCGGACATGGTCGCGTACAACAAAATCAAGGGCGATACGCCGGTGTGGGACGACGCGGGCCGCAAGGCGCTGGCGCGCAAAGTGACGCAGGAATCGATCGTCCTGCTGAAAAATGAAAACGAAACTCTGCCGCTCGATCGTTCAAAACTGAAATCCGTCGCGGTGATCGGACCGTACGCAGACATCGTCGCTCTCGATTGGTATAGCGGCACGCCGGGTTATGCGGTGAGCGCTCTCGACGGAATCAAAGCCAAGCTCGGCAGCGGAGTGCAAGTCAGCTTCGCGCACGACAATACCGACGATGCTGCGGGGAAAATTGCCAAAGCAGCCGATGTGGCGATCGTGGTCGTCGGAAATCATCCGACGTGCAATGCCGGATGGGCGAAATGCCCGCTGCCCAGCGATGGCAAGGAAGCGATCGATCGAAAATCGATCACTCTCGAGCAGGAAGACATCGTGAAAGCGGTGTACGCCGCAAATCCGCACACCGTTGTGGTGCTGATTTCCAGTTTTCCGTTTGCGATTCAGTGGACCCAGGATCACGTCCCCGCGATTCTGCACATGGCGCACAACAGCCAGGAACTGGGAAACGCGCTGGCCGACGCCCTGTTTGGCGACGTAAATCCTGGCGGAAGATTGGTGACCACCTGGCCCGCATCGCTCGATCAATTGCCGCCGATGATGGATTACGACATCCGCAACGGCCGCACCTATATGTACTTTAAGGGCAAGCCGCTGTATGCCTTCGGCTACGGGCTGAGCTACTCGTCGTTTGAATATTCGAATTTGAAATCGAGCGCGCGGAAAATCGGTGGCGAGGGATCGATCACGTTCAGCGTCGATGTGCGCAACACCGGCAAGCGCGCTGGCGACGAAGTGGTGCAGATGTACGTCAGCCACGTCGGATCGAAAGTCGATCGGCCGAGAGAAGAGTTGAAGGGATTCAAACGCGTGACGCTCGCGCCCGGAAAGAAAACTACCGTGCAATTTCCGCTGAAGGCCAGCGACCTGGCCTACTGGAGCGTCGCGAAAGGCGCATGGGATGTGGAACGCGACCAGATCAACGTGCAGATCGGTTCGTCTTCGGCTGACATCAAGCTCAAATCCACTATGGATGTAGAACCGTAGAAATCTCCCACGGCGAATGCGCTCGTGGTCGTCAGCGTCCGCTCGGCTCGCCGCCCGACGGATGGCTCGCGTCCCACACCAGCCGGCCGCCCACATACGTCTTCAGCACCGTCACGTCGCGAATTCTCTGCGGCGCGATGGTGAAGATATCGTCGCTTAGAATCACAAAGTCGGCGAGCTTGCCGGTTGTGATCGAGCCCTTGTCGCGATCTTGAAATTCGGCGTATGCCGATCCCATCGTGTAGGCCTCCACCGACTCCGCCACTGTTAGCTTCTGCTCGGGGAACCATCCGCCCGGAAATTTTCCATCGAGCGTCGCGCGCGTGACGGCCGCATAGATCGTCAGCAGCGGATTCAGCGGAGCTACGTCCCAATCCGTGCCGAACGCGAGCCGGACGCCGTAATCGAGAAACGTGCGGAACGCATACGTGCGGCTGGCGCGGTCGTGGCCGATCCGCGATTCGGCCCAGCGGCCGTCGTCGATCGCCTGGTACGGCTGCACGGACGCGATTACGTGCAAATCGGCGAACCGCTGAAAGTCCTTCGCGGCCACGTGCTGCGCGTGTTCGACGCGCAGGCGGCGGTCCGCTTCGCCATCCTCCTTCACGACGTCCGAATACAGATCGAGGGCCGCCGAAATGCCGGCGTCGCCGATCGCGTGCGTGCAAATCTGAATTCCCGCCGCGTCGGCTTCCATCATCCGGTCGCGCATTTTCGAAAGCGGCTGCATGCCAGACGATAGAAGCCCGCGATCGGAGGGATCATCGTCGTACGGCTGAAAAAAGTAGGCGGTGTGCGATCCGAGCGAGCCGTCTGCAAATGCTTTTACCGCCCCGATCCGCAGCCAGGGATCGCCAAACGCGTGGCGGATGCCGATTTTCACCTGATCGTCCACGTTTTCGATAATGTGTGCGGCATAAATGCGTGTGGTCAATTCGCCGCGCTGCAGCAGCTCGTTATAAATCGCAACGTCGGCGTATGCCGGCGTCATGTCCTGCACGCTGGTCAAGCCAAGTGCAGCGGCATGCGCGAGCGCGCGCTTCACGGCGTGTTCGCGTTGCACGTGCGACATGTCGGGAATCACTTTGAACACATAGTCCATCGCCGCGTCTTTCAACGCGCCGGTCGGTGCGCCTTTAGCATCGCGGACGATTGTGCCGCCAGGAACTTCCGGCGTTTTGGCCGTCACTCCCGCCAGACGCAACGCGGCCGAATTCGCGAGGCCCATGTGCCCGTCGTAGCGCGCCAGAAATACGGGCGTGTCGCCGGTGACTGCGTCGATCATTTCTTTGGTCGGGTACTTCGCCGGATTCCATTTCGTTTCGTCCCAGTCGCCGCCGAGAATCCATTCGCCCTTGGGAGTCACTTTCGCCTGTTCGCCGACTCGTCGTACGAATTCGTCAGCGCTCGTCGCATCGTTCAGGTGAACGCGGTCAAGCTCCGAGCCGCCATCGACGAAATGCACGTGCGCGTCGTTGAATCCGGGGAGCAACAGTTTTCCCGCCGCATCGACGACTTGCGTTCGCGGCCCGCGCCACTGCTGCACATCCGCATCCGACCCGACCGCGACGATGCGTCCGCCGAGCACGGCGACCGCCTGCGCCTGCGGCAGCGCCGGATCCACCGTCCAAATCTTCGCGTTCATCACGATCAGATCGGCCGCGGGTTTCGCCGAGATGTCCCGGCGCGCAAATCCGCCGGACGCGAGAATGGCCGCGCACGTCGCTGCGACTGCGATGAATTTCAGCAAATGTTTCTGCATGGGAATCTCCGAATTGTGTCCGGCGCGGACGAAAACTCTGCGAGGTGCCGGCGTTCACGCGAAATCAGTCCGCGCAAGTCTCCACCATCGGCAGGGAAACGGCAACTGCCGCGAAAGCTCAGGCGCAGCTCAGAAATTTGAGAGGGAAGTGCCAGCGACGCAAAAAAGAGGAAAGAAAAGTGGAGCCGAAGGTGGGAGTTGAACCCACGACCTGCCGATTACGAATCGGCTGCTCTACCACTGAGCTACTTCGGCCTTGTTGCGAATCGTCAATACTGTGGCTCTAAAACTGCTGTATATCGCGTCGCCACTAAAACGTGTACCTAAAAATGTACCTAAACTTTGCGCTTCATGGACAGGGCAACATCCAGCTTCGCCATCGCCGCTTTCTTTGCAGCGTCGGGGACCTTGATGTAGCTGGCGCGTGTAACGTTGACATCACTGTGCCGCATGATTTTCATTATATCCAAATCGTTTACGCCGAGCGCGTGTAAATTGCTTGCGAGTCCTCGACGGAAACCATGCCAGCCGACCCACTCAATTTTCTTTGCAGCGAGCGCCGGGCGGATAACGCGATTCGCTAGATTATGCAAGTCGAGCGGCCTGCCCATCTTCTCGCCCCGGAAGACGCAAGATTCGTCTGGCGCGCCGTTGCGGTGAGCGGTCAAATGTTTTTGCAGGACCTTCAATATCGGGACCGCGCCCGTGCTCGCTTCTGTCTTGGTAGTCTCTTCCACGGCGGTCGTGCGCCACGATACTCGTTGGACGTGAATCTCACCCTCCCTGATATCGCTCCAACGTAATCCCTGAATTTCTGACTTGCGGAGCCCGGAGAATGCGGCCAGCGCGACCACTCGCACTGCAACCATGTCAATTTTTTTCAACACCGTCAGCATCGAAACAACGTCTTCGAGCGTAGCATAACGTCCCGCCTGCTTTGGCCGACGATTCGATGGCAATTCCACATCTGCAAACGGATTGATGGACGTGTGGTCATACGCGCCCTGAATTCGAGCGGCGTTGAAAACCGCAACCATGAACCATTTGATTTTCTGAAAGCTCGAAGTCGATAAACTTTTCTCCGCCGCAATACCATCAAGAAACTTTTGCGCGGTCGGCAGAATGAACTCGTTCATACGTACGCCGCGGACCCGCGGCAGCACGTAGGCGTTGTACACCTGTCGATAACTGCGCTGGGTCGAAGCCTTCAGGCCAGTCAACTTGCCGGGAAAATAAACGTGCTCAACAAAATCGATGAACAATTGCGTTCGCTGCGGCGTCAGACTCGCGGAGTTTGGAACCTTCGGCACGAGTCCATCTTTTGCAAGTGCAGCAGCAGAGGCGTACTGCTCCAACGGCGCGAGTTTCTTGTACTTGTCTGCCCAAACTTTTTTGTCGCCAACCAGCTTTGGCTCTTTGTAGCGGAACATCCACCAGCCGCCGCGTTTATAAACTCTGCCTTTTTGCATTACCGCACTCCATTGTCATCGAGCCACTTTTGAATAGCCTGCCGGACCACTTCGGCCACAGATACCTTCTGGCTGTTGCTGGCTTTCTCAAGACACCGGAACATCTTCGGAGTGATGAGGGTAATGAGACGTTGACTTTTATCTGCCATGTGCTCTCACGTTACGCTCCAAGATGAATTCAATTCCTTCACGACTCGCATACTGTTTCTTGGCCTGATTAAACGCTTCCAGCATCCATGGGACATCGTGTGCAGTATCAGCAGGCATCGGTGTGGAGAAGGCCAATAGCTCTGGCGCAACGGCATGACCAAACAGCCAAGCAGTCAGCGCGCGATAGTGTTCGCCACACAACGAATAGTTCAGCGTGGTGATGGTCGGACTCAGGCTGTCCGAAGCGAAGCGCGGTTGCTTTTTGGTGTCAAACGCCACGGCACGAGTGATTCCGCTGACAGGAACGACACCGTCGTGGCCGACGTTGCCTAGCTTGTCGAGCGACAAACGCCAATTTGCATGATACTGGTGCGCATGCTCGATAACCCAACGGTTAAGCTGCGCGAGAGTCCGGCCCGCATGCTCTGGCTTGAGCTTCAGCGCGTGCGCAATAAAGTCTTCGTCGGGATGCAGATTGCTTTCATCCAGCAAAGTCAAATCAACTTCGATAACGGTCGGCCTGCCATCGCGCTTGGAGTTGATGGCGGACAACGCGAAGTACGGCCCGTAAGGTCGCGTCAGATACACCAAGTCAAGATTGCTCTGAACGGTGTGACTCCAGTTGCCACGTTTGCGGGACAACCCTCGCGGCTTGATGCCTTGGCTCAGAATCATCTCCGCCGCGCGTTCGCTGGTGCCGTGATAGACGGGGTCGGCCATAGACGCAGCGTGCCACATGCACATGTCCATGTCAAGGCGGGATAATCTGGCCGACGGGCGAAGCAGACGTTACGGCGCATGTGTCTTCGTGAGTAAATAGTACTTGACAAGTAACTAACGATATGTTAGAATGTTTGGCATCAATCGGAAGTAAAAATTCAAAGGAGCAGCACTCCAAAACAGCAGAGCGGCGGCGTTTCTACTCTACGGTGAAACATCCGATGCACTAGGGTCCCAAACGAAACGTAGTCGGAAGTTCCAACCACCAGCACGGTAGGCATCGGGGTTGACTCAATAGCAGTTCTACGAGTGCAACCAGCCATGCGAAAGAAGGACGTTGTATCCATCGACTCGCTGCCGAAGCCAGCTCCGCTTGTCTTGACCGTCGCGCAGGTAGCGGAGTACTTACAGGTTCCCGTCGGCTCGATTTACGAATGGACCCGCTACCGCGCCACAAACCGCGCCGTGCCTATCATCCCATATCGCCGGGTAGGGAAGTATCTGCGCTTCATAAAGAGCGAAGTAGATGCGTGGCTCCTC